>CAWAZS010000009.1:0-172823 GCA_963786625.1 uncultured beta proteobacterium | reverse complement strand
GCGCCGTACTTGGTGTTGAGGTAGGCGAGGTAGGGCGCGATCGTCAGCGGCTCGCCGGTGGCGCGCTGCACGATCTCGGGCGCCGTGAACTTCGCGGCCGTGGCGGTAGATGCGCTCGGTCAGCCAGCCGTGCAGCGGCGCGAACTCGCCGGCGCCGATCTGGCCGTCGAGATCGCCGGGTCGCGCCGCGCCGCGGCGAAGAACTGCGCGCTCAGGATGTTGCCGAGCGTGTAGCCCTGGAACGCGCCGCCGACGATGCCGCCGTACCAGTGCACGTCCTGCAGCACGCCGTCGCGGTCGTCGGGCGGCGTGACGCCGAGGTCGCTGTGCATCCGCGCGCGCCAGGCCTCGGGCAGGTCGGCGACGGCCAGCGTTCCCTCGAGCAGCGCGAGCTCGAGGTCGAAGCGCAGCATGACGTGCAGGTTGTAGGTGACCTCGTCGGCGTCGGTCCGGATCGAGCGAGGGCATCGACCTTGTTGATCGCGCGGTAGAACGTGTCCACGTCGACGTCGTCCAGCGCGCCGGGGAACGCGGCCCTGAGCGGCGGGTACCAGTGGCGCCAGAACGGCGAGGCTGCGGCCGACGAGGTTCTCCCACAGCCGCGACTGGCTCTCGTGCACGCCCGCCGTCGTGCCGCTGACCAGCGGCGTGCCGTCGAGCGCGTCGTCGATGCCCTGCTCGTACATCGCGTGCCCGGCCTCGTGCAGCGTGCGAAAAGAGGCCCTCGGGCAGCCGGTCGGCGCGGTAGCGCGTGGTGATGCGCACGTCGCCGCGGCCCAGCTTGGTCATGAACGGGTGCGCGGTCTTGTCCTGGCGGCCGCGCGTGAAGTCGTAGCCGAACGCGCGGATCACCGTCTCGCCGAACGCCTGCTGCGCGCTCTCCGGGAACTTGCCGGTGAGGCAGCTGTCGTCGGCCGGGCGCGCGCGGATGGCCTCGATCAGCGGCACGAGCCCGGCGCGCAGCTCGGTGAAGAGCGCGCGCACCGCCGCGACCGTCATGCCGTCCTCGGCGAGGTCGATGAGCGGGTCGAACGGATGCGCGTAGCCGGGATGGAACGCCGCGAGCTCCGCGACTCAGCTCGACGGTCGTCTCGAGCAGCGGCCGCACCGCGGCGAAGTCGTTGTCCGGGCGCGCGCGCTGCCAGACGTGGTAGGTCGTCGCGGTGTGCTCGCTCAGCCGCTGGACGAACGCCGACGGCACGCGCGTCGCGCGCTCGTAGTCGCGGCGCGTGACCCGGACGAGCGCCGCCTCGTCGGAATCGGGCGCCTGCGCCTCGGCCCACGGGCGCGAGGGCGTCGAGGAGCCGGCCGATGCCCGGGTCGGTCAACCGGTCATGCGCGAGGCGGGAGAGCAGGGCCAGCTGGCGACCCCGGGACCTCCGCGCCGCCGGGCGGCATGTAGGTGGCCTGGTCCCAGCCCAGCACCGCGCCGGCGCGATGCAGGTCGTCGATTTCCTGCAGGCGTTGCTTGAGTTCGGCGAGTTGGGCTTCGCGGGTCATCGAGATGGCCTTTCGACGGTGTGCGTGGATGTTCGTGGGTGTGCCGGTTCACGGTCCGGCCAACGGGCGCCGGTACGCAACGCAGTCGATGCCGATGGCGATCGGCGGCGAGGCCGGCACGCGATTCTAAGCGCTCCACCACCCGCCACCCATGGCCGTTCGTCCGCCGATCGAAAATCGTGCGCCGCAGCACCGGACGCCGGGCGACTGTCGCCATGGCAGGCATGTTGCGCGGCGACGCGCAAGCGCGTGTCCGCCGCATTGCCCCTCTTGCGTGCTTGGGCTAGAGTTCGCCGTTGCCAGACGACGGAAGGTTGCCTCATGAGTCCCGGCGGGCGAGCAGCGAAGCGCGCATGAACGACGCGGTGCGCAACGCTTCAGAAACGCAATCCGTCGCCGGGTGGGGCAGCGACGCGGTCGCGGACCTCCTGCGCGCGCTCGACATCCCGTACGTCGCGCTCACCCCGGGCGCGAGCTTCCGCGGGTTGCACGACAGCTTCGTCAATCATCTCGGCAACACGCGGCCGGAAATGCTGCTGTGCATTCACGAGGAGACGGCGGTCGCGCTCGCGCACGGCTATGCGCGGGTCACGGGACGGCCGCTCGCGGTCGCGCTGCACGCGAACGTCGGGCTCATGCACGCGACCATGGCGATCTTCAACGCGTGGTGCGACCGCATCCCGATCCTGCTGCTGGGCGGCGTCGGCCCGCTCGACGCGATGAAGCGTCGGCCCTGGGTCGACTGGATCCACACGTCGCGCGACCTCGGCGCGCTGGTGCGCGGCTACACGAAGTGGGACGACCTGCCCGGGTCGGTGCCGGCCGCGCTCGAATCGATCCTGCGCGCCTGGCGCATTGCGATGACGCCGCCGCAGGGACCCGTCTACGTGGCGCTCGACGCCGCTCTGCAGGAGGAGGCGCTCGCGGCGCCGGTGCCGCTGCCCGAGCTCGAGCGTTTCCGCCCGGCGGCGTCCGGAACGCCTCCGGCCGAGACGGTGCGCGAGGTCCTGCGCCTGCTCGCCGGCGCGCAGCGGCCGCTCATCATGATCGGCCGCGCCTCGAACGATCCCGCGGATTTCGCGCGGCGCGTGGCGCTCGCCGAGCGCATCGGCGCCGTCGTGCTCACCGACATCAAGACCGGCGCGACGTTTCCGACGAAGCATCCGCTCCAGCCGTTCCCGCCGCAGCCTGTACGTGACGGGCGAGGCGGCCCGGTTGATCACGGACGCGGATCTGATCCTCTCCCTCGACTGGATCGACCTCGGCGGCACGCTGCGCCAGGCCTGCGGCGGCGAGCTCCCGCACGGCAAGGTCCTCCAGTGCTCGCTCGACCAGTACGTCCATAACGGCTACAACATGGACTATCAGGCGGTGCCGCCGACCGATGTGTCGGTCCTCGCTGCGCCCGATGCGCTGGTGGCGGCGCTCGTCGCCGCGCTCGGCCCGCGTGCCGGCGCGCCGGCGCAGCCGTGGTTCGTGGCGCCCGTCGAAGCCGCGGCGGCGCCGGGCGCTGCGGTCGACGCGAGGGCTGCGGATCGCCTGCCGCTCGCCGATCTGGCGCGGGTGACGGTGGAGGCGCTGGCCGCGCACCGTCCGTCGTATATCCGCCTGCCGCTCGGCTGGCCGGGCGAGTGCTGCCGCTTCGAGCATCCGCTCGACTACATCGGCTTCGACGGTGGCGGCGGAATCGGCTCGGGCCCGGGCATGGCGGTCGGCGCGGCGCTGGCGCTCTCGGGCAGCGGCCGGCTGCCGGTCGCGGTGCTGGGCGACGGCGACTACCTGATGGGCCTCACCGCGCTGTGGACGGGCGTGCGCTATCGCGTGCCGGTGCTGATCGTCGTCGCCAACAACGAATCGTTCTTCAACGACGAGCTGCATCAGGAGCGCGTGGCGCGCATGCGCGGCCGGCCGGTGGAGAATCGCTGGATCGGCATGCGCCTCTCCGATCCGGACATGGACCTCGCGGGGCTCGCGCGCGACCAGGGCGCGCAGGGCTACGGTCCGGTGCGCACCGTGGAGGCGCTGAAGGCTGCGATCGCGCAGGGCGTCGCCGACGTGCGCGCCGGCGCCGTGGCCGTGATCGATGCGCGCGTCGCCCCGGAGTATTCGCGCGCCGTGTCCTCGGCGCTGATGCGCCACATTCCGGCGCGCCACTGACGGCACCCGCATGGCCGAGGCCGCCCCCAGCCTGTCCGACCCGCGCCTGCCCCGGCATCGGGGCCTCTACTACGGCGGTGGGTGGCACGAATCCGAGGGCGCACGCACGATCGCGGTCATCGCTCCGGCGACCGGGGAGTCATTGGGCGCGACCGTCGACGCCACCGCGGACGATGTCGATCGCGCGGTGACCGCGGCGAGGAAGGCGTTTGTCGCGTGGCGCGACACGCCTGCGCAGGAGCGGGCGAAGGCGATTCGCGCCGCCGCCGCGATCCTGCTCCGCCACGCCGACGAGCTCGCCTGGCTCGAGGCGCTGGATACCGGCAATCCGTTCCAGGCAATGCGCTACGACGTCGAGATCAGCGCGGCGTACATGGAGTACTTCGCCGGGCTCGTCACCGAGATCAAGGGCAGCACGATCCCGATCGGCGCCGGCACGCTCAACTACACGCTGCGCGAGCCGCTGGGAGTGATCGGCAGGATCGGCGCCTTCAACCATCCGCTGCTCTTCACCGCGGGCAAGTGCGGCGCCCCGCTCGCCACCGGCAACACGCTCGTCGTGAAGCCCGCGGACCAGACGCCGCTTTCGTCGCTGCGGATCGCGGAGCTCTGGGACGCGGTCTTTCCGCCGGGCGTGTTCAACGTCGTCGCCGGCGGCCGCGACGCGGGGGTCGCGCTGGTCGCGCATCCGAAGGTCGCGAAGATCGGCTTCATCGGCAGCGTCCCCGCCGGCCGCGCGGTGATGAGCGCCGCCGCGGCGACGCTCAAGGCGCTGACGCTGGAGCTGGGCGGCAAGAACGCGCTGATCGCCTGTCCGGACGCGGCGCCGGACGAAGTCGCCGACGGCGTCGTGCGCGGGATGAATTTCCGCTACGTCACCGGGCAGTCGTGCAACTCGACGTCCCGCGTCTATCTGCACGAAGCGATCCACGACGCGACGCTCGCCGCGATCGTCGAGCGCGTGGCGCAGATCAGGGTCGGCCTGCCCACCGAGCGCGACACCGAGATGTCGTGCCTGACGAGCCAGGCGCAGTTCGACAAGACGATGAGCTACATCAAGCTCGGCGTCGACGGCGGCGCGCGGCTCGCCTACGGCGGCAAGCGGCCGGCGGATCCTGCGCTTGCGCGCGGGTTCTTCGTCGAGCCGACCGTCTTTGCCGACGTGACCGACGACATGCGCATCGCGCGCGAGGAGATCTTCGGGCCGGTGGTGAGCATCCTGCGCTGGGCGGACGAGGACGATCTGCTGGCGCGGGTGAACGCGCTCGACGTCGGGCTCACGGCGTCGATCTGGACGCACGACCTCGACCGTGCCCACCGCCTCGCGGCGAGAGTCGAGGCGGGCTACATCTGGATCAACGGCGCGAGCACGCACCACGTCGGCGTGCCGTTCGGCGGATACAAGCAGTCGGGGATCGGCCGCGAGGAGTCGATCGAGGAGCTCCTCGCGTGCACGCAGATCAAGAACGTGAACGTGAGCTTGCGATTGTCACGGTGAAGTTGACGCTGCCAGGGACCCGTCGGCCGCTCCCCGGCCGACGTTGCCCGGTGCGGCGCGATGTGGGCCGGCGTTGTTGGACAACCCGAGGAGGATGACATGCTGAATCGATATGGGAAGCTGCTGGTCTCGACGATGGTGCCCGTGCTGGGGCTGTTCATCACGCTCGGCGCGGCCACCGCGGAGAACATCGCGGTCGGCAACTACGGCGAGCTCGGCGAACGGCATGCCGTTCGCCGTTGCGCTCGCCAAGGGCTACTTCCAGCAGGAGGGCGCGAACGTCACCGGCATCATCGCCTCGCAGGGCGGCGGCACGTCGCGTGCGCAACGTGATGGCGGGACGTCGCCTACGGCGAGGCCAATCCCGGGGCGATCGCGGTGGCCATCCAGCAGGGCGCGGACATCAAGATCGTCAGCGACAACGTGCTGACGATCGCCGAATTCGCCTGGATGGTGAAGAAGGACTCCCCGATCAAGACGCTGAAGGACCTGAAGGGCAAGAAGATCGGCTACACCAACCCGCGCTCGACCAGCCAGGCGCTGGCGGTGCTCCTGCTGCAGAAGGCGGGGCTACAAGCCCGAGGACGCCGAGCTGGTCAAGACCGGCGGCTTCGGTCCGATGCTCGCCGCGCTGGATCTCGACCAGATCGACGTGGCCGCGGTGACGGAGCCGCTGTGGTCGAAGGTCAAGGACAAGTATCGCGTGCTGGTCACCGGCGCCGAAGCGCTGCCGCCGCTCGACAACGTCGTCGGCATGGCGACCGGCGAGGCGATCCGGACGCGCGGCGACTTCATCCGCGCCGTCATCCGGGCGCGGCGCCGCGCCGTCGAGTTCATGATCGCGAATCCCGACGAGGCCGGCGACATCGTCGCCAAGCCCTACAACATCACGCCGGAAGTGGCGAGGAGCGCCGTGCGCAACCTGACGACGAGCTATACGCAGGGCATCCCCTACTGGGGCAGCGGGCAGATCCACCTCGAAGGCATGAAGCGGATCATCGAAGTGCAGAGGAGCGTCGGCGCCCTCGAAGGCGAGGTCGATCTGGCGAAGATGATCGACACGCGATTCCTGCCCGACGACATCAAGACGCCGAAGTGACCGGTTCGCCCGCGACCGGCGTGCCGGCGGCGCACGTCGCGCTCCACGGGGTCGTCAAGCGCTTCCCGGCGAGCGCGGGAGGGCAGGCGGTGCACGCGCTCGGCCCGATCGATCTCGAGCTCCGGCAGGGCGAGTTCTTCGCGGTCGTCGGTCCGTCCGGCTGCGGCAAGTCGACGCTGCTCGAGATCATCGCCGGACTGGTTCCCGCGACCGAGGGCAGCGGTCGAGTTCGAGGGGCGTCCGGTCGGGACCGACGTTCCCGACGGCGTCGGCGTCGTGTTCCAGGAGGACGCGTGCTTTCCCTGGCTGAGCGTGCGCGACAACGTCGCGTTCGGGCTGCGCAAGGCGGGGCTCGACGACGGTGAGAAGGAATCGCCGCGTCGACCGACGCGCATCGCGATGATGGGCCTGGGCGAGTTCGCCGGCGAGCTACCCCGCGCAGCTCTCCGGCGGCATGCGCCAGCGCGTGTGCATCGCGCGCACGCTGGTGATGCAGCCGCGGCTGATCCTGCTCGACGAGCCGTTCGGCGCGCTCGACCAGCAGACGCGGCTCCTGATGGGCGACGAGGTGCTGCGGCTGTGGCGGGAGACCGGCGCGACGGTCTTCCTGATCACCCACGCGCTCGACGAGGCCGCGATGCTCGCCGACCGGATCGGCGTCATGTCGGCGCGGCCGGGCCGGTGATCGACGTGGTCGAGACCCGGTGGCCGCGCGAGCGCGACAGCCGGATCGTCGAGCGCGAGAGCTTCGGCGCGGTCACCGCGCCGCCTGTGGAAGACGCTGCGCGAGGAGTCGATGAAGACCATGGGACGGACGGTCGCCGCGCCATGAGCCGAGCCACCGTCTACCAGATCGCGGTCGTCGCCGGCCTGGTGCTGCTGCTGGAGGTGCTGTGCCTCGCCGGCGTCATCGACAAGATCACGATGCCGCCGCCGCACCGGATCGCCGTCGATTTCTGTCAATCTGATGCTCTCGGGCAGGCTGTATCCGGAGATCGGCAAGAGCCTCGCCAACGTCCTGCTCGCCTTCGTCCTGGCGTACGTCGTCGGAATCGCGACGGGCACCGTGCTGCACGCCTTCAAGACCGTCCGCGACACGCTCGATCCGCTGTTCGCCACCTACTACGCGATCCCGATCTTCGCCTTCTATCCGCTGTTCATCCTCATCTTCGGCCTGGGCGACGGACCGCAGGTGCTGATCGGGTTCCTGCTCGGCGTCGTCGCGGTCATCGTCACCATCCTCGAACGGGCTCGACCGGGTGCCGCGCGTGCTCCGGAAGACGGCGCTGATCGCCCGCCTGGGACCGCTCGAGACGGCGATCCACGTGACGCTGCCGTTCTGCGCGCCGTATCTGCTGACCGCGGCGAAGCTCGCCGTCGCGTACGCGTTCATCGGCGTGATCGGGTCCGAATTCATCATGGCGCGCAACGGCATGGGCTACGAGATCGGCTTCGCCTACACCAACTTCGACAACGCGACGATGTATCCGCTGATCGTCCTGATCCTGCTGCTCTCCATCGTCCTGAACGGCGTGCTCACGCGGTGGGAGAAGCTGCTCCTCGCCCGGCGGGGCCAGCACGATGAGCGCCGCGGCGTCAGCGCGCGCACGAGCGCAGCGACCGCGCACGATCGCCTGATCGCCGGCCTGCTGGTGTTCTGGCAGCTCATGTATCTCGTCGTCGGCGACGTGGCGATGCGCTCGCCGTGGCGGACGCTGTTGGCTACGGTCGAGCTGACGCGGCAGGACTGGTTCTGGCTCGACGTCGACAGCACGATGCGGGCGTTCGCCGCCGCGCTCGCCATCGCCGTCGTGCTCGGCCTGCTGATCGGCTTCACGCTCGGCCTCCATCGGCTGTCCGCCGAGGCGATGGAGCCGATGCTGGTCGCGCTCTATTCGATTCCCAAGATCACGCTCTATCCGATCATCCTGCTCGTCTTCGGGCTGGGCATGTCGGCGAAGGTCGCCTTCGGCGCGATCCACGGCATCATCCCGGTCGCGCTGTTCACGCTGAACGCCGTGCGCAGCACGCGGCCGATCTTCGTCAAGACCGGGCGCGTGTTTCGGCTGGGCCGGCCCGAGATGGTGCGCTCGATCCTCTTTCCCGCGGCGGTTCCCGAGATCTTCACCGGGCTGCGCGTCGGCTTTTCGCTGACCCTGATAGGGACCGTGCTCGGCGAGATGTTCGCCTCGCAGCACGGGCTGGGGCATCTGCTGATGAACGCGATCAGCCTCTATAACGTCGAGGTGATCATGTCGGTGACCTTCCTGCTCGTCGTCTTCGCGGCGGGCGTCAACGGCATCCTTCTGGCGATCGATCGCCGCCTGCACTTTCGCGCATAGCGCAGCACATGGCGCGGCACCTCATGGCGCGAGCGCGGCGCCGGTGATGCCGTTTCGGGCGAACGCCTGCGCGACGAAGCCCGACGCTTTCATCTCGTCGACGAACGCGGCGAGATAGCGCGCGCCGGCGGTGCGCTCGCGCCGCGCTCCCATCGCCTGGTTGATCGCCATGAATCGCTCGGGAATCAGCCGCAATCCGCCCAGGCGCTTCGCGTCCGCCTCGAGCTGCGGCTTGACGCCGGCGACCGCGTCGAGCTTGCCCGCAAGCCACAGGTCCATGACCGCGGGGGCATTCGCCGCGCGGACGATCGCCGCATGCTTCAGCTCCCGGGTGAGGAACAGGTCGTAGGCGCTGCCGGCGATGACCCCGACATGGATGCCGGCGCGATCGACGTCCGCATTGCCGAAATGCGGGGAAGCGTCCGCGACCATGTACACGCCTTCGATCACGACGTAGGGCGCGGTGAACGCGATGTCGGCGGCGCGCAGGGGATCGATCGCGAGGAAGCACACGTCCCACGCGCCGGTCTTGAGTCCTTCGACGACCTTGCCCGCCTGCTCGTAGCGCACGAACTCGATCGGCACATCCAGGCAGCGGGCGAGCTCGCGCGCGAGATCCGCGGAGATGCCGCCGGGCTCGTCCGTCACCGGGTCGCGCGAGGCCAGCACCGGGTTGCCGAAGTTGATGGCCGCGCGCAGTTTGCCGGTGGGGGCCAGGTCGGCGACGGCGGCGGGCGTGGCGTCGAGGGCAGGCATGGACACCTCGTGGAGCGAAGACGAAGATCGGTCCGGCGGACCTTCCGGAGTCGCGAGGGGCGACGCGATGCAGCGTAGCACGGCTTGACCCCGATGGGTCGCCGGGCGGGCGTCCCGCGCACGGTGGCATCCGCCGTGCCGCCCGGAGCGCTCACGGCTCGACGCGCCCGGGCCCGCGGCGTACGAGGGCCGGCGGATGCGGTAGCATGGCGGCGCCCCCCGGCACTGCGCGCGCCCATGGACTACGCCTTCATCCTCGACCCGCTGCCCGACCTCAAGGCCTACAAGGACTCGAGCGTGGCGATGATGCGCGCGCTTGCCGGGCGCGGCCACGCCATCTACGCGCTCGAGCAGTCCGATCTGTTCTGGGATGCGCAGGGGACGCGGGCGCGGGTCGTCCCGCTCACGCTCGGCGCGGACGATGCCGACTGGTACCGCGCAGGCGCGCCCGAGGACCGCGCGCTGAAGGACTTCGCGGCGGTGCTGATGCGCAAGGACCCCCCGTTCGACATGGAGTACGTGTACTCGACGTACCTGCTCGAGACCGCCGAGGGCGAGGGGGCGCGCGTGTTCAACCGGCCGCGCGCGATCCGCGACCACAACGAGAAGTTCGCGATCGCCCGGTTCGCCGAGTTCATCGCGCCCACGCTCGTGACCCGCGACGCGGAGCGGATCGGCGCGTTCATCGATGCGCACGGCGACACGATCGTCAAGCCGCTCGACGGGATGGGCGGGACGTCGGTCTTTCGCGTCCGCGCCGACGACCCCAACCGCAACGTGATCGTCGAGACGGTCGGCCGGCAAGGCGCGCGGACGGTGATGGCGCAGCGCTTCATCCCGGAGATCGCCGACGGCGACAAGCGCGTGCTGCTCATCGCCGGCGAGCCCGTTCCTTTCGCGCTGGCGCGCATCCCGAAGGCGGGCGAGACCCGCGGCAACCTCGCGGCCGGCGGTCGCGGTGTCGCGCGCGCGCTTTCGCCCCGCGACCGCGAGATCGCATCGGCGCTGGGGCCGCAGCTCTGGGCCGAGGGCCTGCTCGTCGTCGGGCTCGACGTCATCGGCGACTGCCTGACCGAAGTCAACGTGACCAGTCCGACGTGCTTCGTCGAGATCGCGCAGCAGACCGGATACGACGTCGGGGCGATGTTCGCAGAGGCACTCGAGCGCGCCTGCCGCGCCAAGTCGGGCTGAGTCTCGGCGAAAGACGTCAGGCTGAAGCCTGACCCACAGGCCCGCCCCGCGGCAATCGCGATGTGGGTCGGGCTTCAGCCTGACTCACAGGCCCGCCCCGCGGCAATCGCGATGTGGGTCGGGCTTCAGCCTGACAAACCGCGCGGGCTTCAGCCTGACGACATGGGCCGGCTTCGGCCGGCGGTGGCGCTCGCGCGTGCTACCATCGACCCCGCCCGGTGCGGACGCGCGAGCGCGCCTTCGCAACCGTCGCAGCGGGCAACGGAGCCACCATGGAATCCACGATGATCGGCATCCTGATCGTTGCGCACGACAGCCTCGGCGAAAGCCTTGCGCGCGCGGTCACGCACGTTCTCGGCAGCCGGCCTCCGCAGTTCGAGGTGCTGTCGGTCGCCTCCGCCGACGACCCCAGCGCACTGCTGCCCGCTGCGCGCGAGCTGATCAAGCGGCTCGATACCGGAAAGGGCGTGATGATCTTTTCCGACATCTACGGCGCAACGCCGTGCAACCTCGCCGCCAAGCTGCTGAAATCGGGTCGCGTCGAGGGTGTCGCCGGCGTCAGCCTGCCGATGCTGGTGCGCGCGTTCACGTACCGCAACCGGGACATCGATACGATGGTCAAGAAGGCCGTTACCGGCGGCTGCGAAGGCGTGCTGCACATGAATGCGGATTCGATCCATGCCGCAACGCGACATTGAGATCGTCAACAATCTGGGGCTCCACGCCCGCGCGTCGGCCAAGCTGACGCAGCTCGCGGCGAAGTACCAGTGCGACGTCGTGCTCTCGCGCAACAACCGCAAGGTGAACGCCAAGAGCATCATGGGCGTGATGATGCTGGCCGCGGGCAAGGGGGCGAAGGTGACGCTCGAGACCAGCGGGCCCGACGAGGACGAGGCGATGGAGGCGATCGTTGCGCTGATCAACGACTACTTCGGCGAGGGCAAGTAGCGCCGTGCCGAGCTTCGCGCTCCACGGCATCGGAGTCTCCGGGGGCATCGCCATCGGGCGGGCGCAGCTCGTCTCGCACGCGACGCTGGAGGTCGCCCACTACTCGATTCCCGCCGGTCGCGTCGACGCCGAGATCGCGCGCCTCGGCAACGCGCTCGCCGAAGTGAAGAGCGAGCTCGAGGGCCTGCATGGCACGATGACCGCGGGTGACGCGCCGGCCGAGTTCGGCGCGATTCTCGACGTCCACGCGATGATCCTGAGCGACCCGACGCTCGCCGAGGTGCCGAAGCGGCTCATCGCCGAGCAGCGCTGCAATGCCGAATGGGCGCTGACGCAGCAGATGAACGTCCTGATCGATCAGTTCGAGGAGATCGAGGATGCCTACCTGCGCGAGCGCAAGGCGGATGTCGTGCAGGTGGTCGAGCGGGTGCTGAAGCGGCTTCTCGGCAAGCCCGGCGCGGTCGCGCCGGCGGGCGCGGAACAGCACACGATCCTGGTCGCGCACGATCTCTCGCCGGCCGACGTCATCCAGTTCAAGACGCATCGCTACGCCGGCTTCGTCACGGACCTCGGCGGCGTGACCTCGCACACGGCGATCGTCGCGCGGAGCCTTGCGGTGCCGGCCGTCGCGGCCACCCACAACGGGCGCGCGCTCATTCGCGAGAGCGAGCTCCTGATCCTCGACGGGACGAACCACGTCGTCATCGTCAATCCGGACAAGTCGGTGCTCGCCGAGTATCGGCTGAAGCAGGGCGAGCTCGAGCTCGAGCGCGCGAAGCTGCGCCGGATCAAGACCATGCCGGCGACCACGCTCGACGGCGAGCGGATCGAGCTCCAGGCGAACATCGAGCTGCCCGGCGACCTCGCGCAGGCGCTCGACAGCGGAGCGATGGGCATCGGTCTGTTCCGTTCCGAATTCCTGTTCCTGAACCGCGAGGGGCTGCCGTCCGAGGACGAGCAGTTCGAGGCGTACCGCAGCGTGGCCGCAGGCATGGACGGCAAGCCGGTGACGATCCGCACCTTCGACCTCGGCGCCGACAAGCAGAAAGAGGGCCTCGACGGCCTCTCGCGCGTCGCGCCCAATCCGGCGCTCGGACTGCGCGCGGTGCGCTTCTGCCTGGCCGAGCCGCGGCTCTTCCTCACGCAGCTGCGCGCCATCCTGCGCGCATCGCATTATGGAAAGGTGAAGATCCTGGTGCCGATGCTCGCTTCGGTCGGCGAGATCGAACAGACGCTCACGCTGATCGCGCAGGCCAAGGAAACGCTGCGCGAGCAGGGGCTGCCGTTCGATTCGGGGATCGAGGTCGGCGGCATGATCGAGATCCCCGCAGCGGTGCTCGCGATCTCCGCCTTTCTCGAGAAGCTCGACTTCCTGTCGATCGGCACCAACGATCTGATCCAGTACACGCTGGCCGTCGATCGTTCCGACGACGCCGTGTCGCACCTCTACGACCCGCTGCACCCGGCGGTGCTGAAGCTCCTGGCGATGGCGATCTCCAGCGCCGGCAAGGCGCGGGTGCCGATCGCGGTTTGCGGGGAGATGGCCGGCGAGCCGCAGCTGACGCGGCTGCTGCTCGGCATGGGGCTGCGCAATCTGTCGATGCATCCGGCCCACGTGCTGACGGTCAAGCAGCGGGTGCTGACGAGCAATGTCGGCGCGGCGAAGCCGCTCGTCGCCCGCATGCGGCGCACCGACGACCCGGCGAAGCTGATCGCGCTGCTCGACCGAATCAACGCCTGAGCGCGACGCCGCGCGGGAATACCCGCGCGCGCGTCGCTGTTCGTCGTGGGGTGGATCGCCCCGGCGCGCGCAAGGCCGCGGGCGCCGGAGCGTCATGATCGCGGGACTGCCTGCCCCACTGCCTGCCCCATCTGCCGGTGTGCTGCGCGCCGCCGCGGCGGTCGCCCTGCTGTGCGTCCTCGCCGGCGGGGCGCGCGCGGCGCGGCGTCGGTGACGCTGCCCCGTCGTTCGCCCTGCCGAGCGCGCAGGGCGCGACCATTTCGCTCGCTGAATTCAGGGGACGGGTCGTCTACGTCGATTTCTGGGCGTCGTGGTGCGGGCCGTGCCGCCGCTCGTTTCCGTGGATGAACGAGATCCAGCAGCGCTACGGCGATCGCGGCTTCACCATCATCGCGATCAACGTCGATGCGAAGCGCGAGGATGCCGAGCGTTTCCTGCGGCAGTATCCGGCCAGCTTTCCGGTCGTGTTCGACAGTGCCGGCGCCGCGCCGGCCGCGTACGGCGTCAAGGCCATGCCGAGCTCCTACGTCGTCGATGCGAACGGCAGGATCGTCGGGCTCGAGCACGGCTTCCTCGACGAGCGGCGCGCGGCGCTGGAAGCGATGATCCGCTCGCTCGTTGCCGCGCGCTGATGGCCACCCGGGACCCCGCCGGGAACGCGCGCAGCGGCCGCATGCGGCACGCCGTGGCCATCCTGGCCGTCGCGGCCATGGCCGGCTGCGCGACGATCGCCCCGCCGCAGCCATGGGAGAAGGGAGCGCTCGCCCGCCCGGAAATGCAGTTCGACGCCGATCCGCTCGACACGAAGGTCACCCAGCACGTCTACACGAGCAGGGAAGCGGCGACGGGCGGCTACGGCGCGGGAGGCGGGGGCTGTGGCTGCAATTGACGGCGCGACGGGACCTGCCGGCCGCGCATCGATCGCAATCTGGCCGGAGCGCGAGCCGAACCCGGCATCGCCCCGCTCGCCGGCCGGCGCGCTCTTCGCCGCCGCGCTCGCGCTGCCCGGGATCGTCCCGGCGGTGGCCGGTGCGCAGACGGCACCCGATCGCGGGCTGATCGAATTCAAGCTGCTCGACTACCGCGACTGGCAGCCCGGGGCCGACCGGATGCGCGTGCGCAACCCGTCGCTGTACGCGCTGAAGCCGCTGTCCGACACGCTCGTCGTCGAAGGCTCGCTCGTCTACGACGCGATGTCCGGCGCCTCGCCGCTGTGGTACGACACGCTTTCCGGCGCGTCGGGGTTGGGCGTGACCGATTACCGGACGGCCGGCGACATCAAGCTGACGAAGTACTTCGACGGCGTCGCCATCGCCGTCGGGGCCGCCGTCTCGTCGGAGCGCGACTACCTGTCCCGCGGCGGCTCGCTCGAGCTGCGCGTCTGGTCCGACGATCGCAATCGCACGTGGGCGTTCGCCTTCGGCGGCGCCAACGATCGGATCAATCCGGTCAACGGCGTCGTGGTGAACGCGCCGCGCAACACCCTGGACTTCCTGGTCGGGGTCACGCAGGTGCTCTCGCCCACCGCCATCGTGCAATCGAATCTCACGTACTCGCGCGGCCACGGCTACTACTCCGACCCGTACAAGCCGCTCGACACCCGGCCCGATCGCCGCACCGTGTTCGCCTGGCTCACCCGCTACAACCAGTTCTTCCCCGCCTTCGACGGGACGCTGCGGCTGTCCTATCGCTACCTGCACGATTCGTTCGGCAGCGACTCCAGCGTCGCCGAAGGCACGTGGTTCCAGCCGCTGCCCGCGGGCTGGAGCGTCGCGCCGAGCCTGCGCTACGCGACGCAGAGCGCCGCCAGCTTCTACTTCGATCCGCCGTTTCCGAAGGGCTATGTCGCGGGACAGAACTACACGGCGGACACGCGCCTGTCGGCGTTCGGCGCGCTGACGGCGGCGCTCACGGTCGGGAAAGCGCTCCCGGATGGCTGGAGCGTCGACATGCGGGTCGCGTTCTACCGGCAACGCGCGGCCTGGCGGCTCGGCGGCGGCGGCAGTCCCGGCCTCGAGACCTTCTCGGCGCGGTGGATCGAGGCCGGCATCGCGAAATCGTTCTGACCCGCGCGCGTGCCGGGCGCAGCATGCGAGTCTTCCGCACCGTGTTCCGCGCGATGGCCTGCGAGCACGAGCTCACGCTCTGCGCCGACGACGAGGCGCGCGCACGCCGCGCTGCGGCGGCCGCAGTCGCCGACGTGCTGCGCATCGAGGCCAAGTACTCGCGCTATCGCGAGGACAGCGTCACGACGTGCATCAATCGCGGCGCCGGGGGCAGGGCGGTCGCCGTCGATGCGGAGACCGCGTCGTTGCTCTCCTATGCCGACCGTTGCCACCAGCTGAGCCGGGGCCGGTTCGACATCACCTCCGGCGTGCTGCGGCGGGCCTGGGACTTCCGGCGCAGGCCGCCGCAGCTGCCGGACGCCGCCGCGCTCGCCGCGGCCACGGCGCTGATCGGGTGGGATCGCGTCGAATGGGACGCGCATTCGATCCGCCTGCCGCAGGCCGGCATGGAGATCGATTTCGGCGGCGTGGGCAAGGAATACGCGGCCGATCGCGCGGCGACGCTCTGCGCGGAGCACGGCATCCGGCACGGTCTGGTGAATCTCGGCGGCGACGTCCGTGCGGTGGGGCCGCGCCCCGATGGCGCGCCGTGGCGCGTGGGTATCCGCCACCCGCGCCGTGAAGGCGCCAGCATCGCGACGGTGCTGCTGGACGGCGGGGCGGTGGCGACGAGTGGCGACTACGAGCGCTACTTCGAGCTCGGCGGGCGCCGGTACTGCCACATCCTCGACCCGCGCACCGGGCGACCCGTCAGCCATTGGCAGTCGGTCAGCGTCGTCGCGCCGCTGTGCGTGGTCGCCGGATCCTGCGCGACGATCGCCATGCTGGAGGAGGAGCGCGCCGAAGCGTTCCTGCGCGAACAGGGTCTGCGCTATGTCGCCGTCGATGCCGTGGGTGCGCTGCGCGGCGCCGCCGCCGCGCCGTGACGAGTGCCGACACCGGCTAGAACTCGAAGGGCGCGATCGTGGACACGCGACCTCCGGGCAGGTCGACGACCGCGGACCTCGACGAGGTGAACACGATGAATTGCACGCTGCCATCGGCGTTCGAGTAGATCTGCTCGATGCGGAACGTGTGGTACGAACCGAGCGCGCAGGACGCCGCCAGCAGCAACCCCGCCGCGACGCACAGGCGCAACCACCGCTTCATCGGCATTTGCCTCGCCGGCACCGCGGGCTCACGGCGCCCCAACGCGCAAACACGCCGGCGAGGGCCCCTATTCCTGAAGCGCGTGCCGGCGGGTTCGGCGAACGGTCCGACGCGGGGATCCGCGGCCCGGCCGACGCACGCGGCGAGGATTCCAAAGCCTGCCCCAACCCGTTACACTCTGGTTCTGCGCCGATTTGAGCCAGCTTGCGGGCGCAGGGGGTCGTCGCTTTCCGCGCCCCCCGAACAAATACGGCTAAAGCGGAGCGGCAAGGGGATTCCCGACACCAACCCGGTTAGCGCAAAGCTGGTCGGGTTTTTTCATGGTGCTCCGGATGCCCTCCTTTTCCGCGACGACCGGCGGCGCCTCTGCCGCCACCGGCCGCTCGGTCGGTCCGGTGGTCGCGCAGCGCGCCACCTTCGACCAGCCGCTCGCGCTCGCCTGCGGCAAGACGCTGCCGCGCTACGAGCTCGCCTACGAGACCTACGGTGCGCTCGACGCCGAGCGCGCGAACGCGGTGCTCGTCTGCCACGCGCTCAATGCCTCGCACCACGTGGCCGGCTATTACGAGGACGACCCCGCGAATGTCGGCTGGTGGGACAACATGGTCGGGCCCGGCAAGCCGCTCGACACCGAGCGCTTCTTCGTCGTCGGGGTCAACAACCTCGGCAGCTGCTTCGGCTCGACCGGCCCGCTGTCGCCGAATCCCGCGACGGGAAAGCCCTGGGGCGCGGACTTCCCGCTCGTCACCGTCGAGGACTGGGTCGACGCGCAGGCCCGGCTCGCCGATTTCCTGGGAATCCGGCAGTGGGCTGCAGTGATGGGCGGGAGCCTGGGCGGCATGCAGGCGATGGCCTGGGCCACGCGTTACCCCGAGCGCATCCGCCACGCGCTGGTGATCGCCGCCGCGCCGAACCTGTCGGCGCAGAACATCGCCTTCAACGAAGTCGCGCGGCAGGCGATCCTGACCGACCCCGATTTCCACGCCGGCCATTTCGCGGCGCACGGCACGAAGCCGCGGCGCGGGCTCGTCGTCGCGCGGATGATCGGCCACATCACGTACCTCTCCGACGAGCAGATGGAGGAGAAATTCGGCCGGGCACTGCGCGAAGGGCTCAAGTTCTCCTTCGCGCCGGAATTCCAGATCGAGTCCTACCTGCGCTACCAGGGCGAGAAATTCGCCGAGTACTACGATGCCAACACCTACCTTCGCATCACGAAGGCGCTCGACTACTTCGACCCCGCGCTCGCGACCGGCGGCAATCTCGCGCGAGCGCTCGCGCCGGCCAAGTGCCGGTTCCTCGTCGTCTCGTTCACGACCGACTGGCGGTTCGCGCCGGCGCGCGCGCGGGAGATCGTCAAGGCACTCGTCGACGACAACCGCGACCTGTCGTACGCGGAAATCGCGGCGGCGCACGGCCACGATGCCTTCCTGCTCGACAATGCGCAGTACATGGCGGTGGTGCGCGCGTACTTCCGGCGCGTTGCCGCAGAGTGCGGGAACGGCGTTGCGCAGCCGGGCACCCTGCCGCCGGAGCCCGAGGCCGGCGCGGCGTCGGGGCCGCATCCGGTGCCGTACGTGCCCTCGGCCGCCGCGGCCGCGGGCCGCGCCGACTTCGCGACGATCGCCGCGTGGATCAAGCCGGGCTCGCACGTGCTCGACCTGGGCTGCGGCGACGGCAGCCTCCTGGGCCACCTGGCGCGCGAGCGCGGCGCCTCCGGCTACGGCATCGAGATCGACGATGCGGGCGTGCTGGCCAGCGTGAAGAACGGGGTCAGCGTGATCCAGAGCGACCTCGAGTCGGGGCTGGCCGGATTCGACGACGCGTCGTTCGACTGCGTGATCCTGTCGCAGACGCTGCAGGCGATGCGGCACACGGAGGACATCGTCGTCGAGATGCTGCGCGTCGGGCGCGAGGCGATCGTCACGTTCCCCAACTTCGGCCACTGGAAGCACCGCTGGCAGATCCTCAAGGGCCGGATGCCGGTTTCGAAGTCGCTGCCGTACCAGTGGTACGACACGCCGAACATCCACCTGTGCACCGTCGCGGACTTCGACGCCTTCCTCGCCGAGCGGCGCATTCACGTCGAGAACCGGGTCGTGCTCGCCCGCGGCCAGCCGGTGGCCATGCTGCCGAACCTGCGCGGCGAGCTCGCGATCTACCGCTTCCGGCGCGCGTGATCGAGCACGCGCGGACCGAACTGCGGCTGGCGACGGCAGCCGCCCGAGCGCAGCCCCACGATAGAATCGCGCGATGACCGATCACGGCCGCGCGCGCGATTCGGGCTTAACGGCCCCGCCGCTGCTCTCCAACAAGCTCTTCTGGGTCGGCCTGCTCTACTTCGCCGAAGGGTTCCCGCTCGGCGTCTTCTACGAGATCTTTCCGGTCTACTTCCGGCAGCAGGGCATCGAGCTTCGGCAGATCGGCGTGCTCTCGCTGCTCGGCCTCGCGTGGACGCTCAAGTTCCTCTGGGCGCCGGCGGTCGACTACTGGCGGCATCACCGCCGCTGGATGGCCGCCGTGGATGTCGCCATGGGCGGCGCGATGCTGTACTTCGCGATGCATGCGGGCTTCGGCCCCATGGTCTGGGTGGCGATCGGCGTCTTCACCGCGCTGTCGGCGACGAACGACGTGGCGATCGACGGCTACACGATCGAGTACCTCGACAAAGGCGAGCTCGGGCTCGCAAACGGCATACGGATCGGGCTGTATCGCGTCGGCATGCTCGCTTCCGGCTTCGTGCTGATGGCCTCCGACTGGCTCGGCTGGCCGGGCGCGTTCGCGCTTGCGGCGGTCGTCTTCTTCGCCCTCGCCGCGGCCTGCCTGCTGGCGCCGCGCGAGCGATCGCGCACCAGCCCGCGCGGCAGCGTGCGCGACGAGCTCGCGGCGCTCGCGGGCTCGCCCCGCGCGCTCGCCGTGCTCGCGGGTTTCGGGCTGGGCGTCCTGTGGCTGGTCGACGGAACGACGAAGTGGTCGACGTCCATCGGGGGATTCTGGGCGTATGCCGTCGTCGGCGCGGCGCTCGCGACCGCGCTCGTCGCCTTTGCCGGCCGGGCGGCGCGGCGGCCGGCAGCCGCGCCGCGCACCGCGCCGCCCGCGGCCGCTGCGGCGGAGGATCTGGTCCGGGGGCCGGTATTCGGGGCGCTGATGGAGCTCCTGCGCCGGCCGGCGATCGTCCCGGTGCTGCTGTTCATCCTCATCTTCAAGCTGCCCGACGCGGCGATGGGCTTCATGGTGAAGCCGTTCTGGGTCGACGTGGGCTTCTCCGCCGCGCAGATCGGCCTGGTCTCGGTGAACATCGGCCTGGGCCTGTCGATCGCGGGCGGCATCGTCGGCGGCTGGCTCACCGACCGGATCGGCATCTTTCGCGCCCTCTGGATCCTCGGGCTCGCGCAGGCGGCGTCGAACCTCGGCTACTGGCTCGCCGCCTCCGTCATTCCGCTCGCTGCACCCGGCGCGTTCGTGCCCTTCGACCACAAGGCGATCCTCTATGCCGCGAGCGCGACCGAGTCGTTCACCGGGGGGCTCGGCACCGCGGCATTCCTCGCGTTCCTGATGGCGATCGTCCAGAAGGAGCGCGCGGCGACCGAATATGCATTGCTCTCGTCGGTGTTCGCGCTGTCGCGCTCGGTCGCCGGCTGGGTCGGCGGACTGGGAGCGCAGTCGATGGGCTATGCCAACTGGTTCCTGCTCACCTTCTTTCTCGCCGCGCCCGCCTACCTGCTCCTGCCGTGGGTGCGGCGCATGCTGACCCGCGCCGAGGCTGCGCCGGCGAAGTCCTCCGCAGCTGGCGTATGAGCTTCACGCGGCGGACCCGGGCCGGCGCACCGATGAGCCGATCCTCCGAATTCGCCTGCCGCCCACGCGGGATGACGCCTTTCCCGGCGCGGCACAGCGCCGTGGCACCACTCTTGCGTGCGGCGCCATCGACCGCGCGGAACCGGGACCGACCCTTGCCATGAACCACCAGAAATTCAGCAGCATCGCGCATCGCGACCACGACTACTGCAACCCGATCTCGACGGCGAAGATCGAGCGGCTGCTCGATTTGCTCACGCTCGACGAAACGTCGCGCGTGCTCGACCTGGGCTGCGGCCGTGCCGAGCTCGCGCTGCGGATCATCGAGCGCTTCGGCTCGACGGTCATCGCCGTCGATCATTCGGAGCTGATGCTCGACGCCGCCCGCGAGCGTGCGCAGTGGACGGGCGCGCTGGGGAAGCTGCACCTCGACGACAGCGACATCCGCAATTTCCAGGCCGATCCGGAGACATTCCATCTCTCGGTCATGCTCGGCGCCGGAGGCATCGACGGCGGCATGGCGGGGATCTGCAAGACGCTCAAGGCCTGGACCCGGGGCGGCGGGTACATCCTGATCGGGGAAGGCTACTGGCAGCGCAAGCCGCATCCGGATTACGTGAGGTTCCTCGGCGGCGGCGAGGGCCAGTACCTCGACCATCGCGGCAACGTGCAGGCGGGCATCGACGCGGGACTGATCCCGATGCACGCGGCGACGGCCTCGCTCGACGAGTGGGACGAGTACGAATGGAAGTACTCGCGCTCGATCGAGCGCTACGCGCGCGAGCAGCCGGAGGATCCGGACGTGCCGGCGATGCTCGAGCGGATCCGGCTCTGGCGCGACGCGTACCTCCGCTGGGGCCGCGATACGCTCGGCTTCGCGCTGTATCTCTTCTATCGGCCGGGCACGCGCATCGGCTGAGCGCGGCACGCCGAGCCGCCTGAAGGCGGCCCCACCAGGGCGCCGACCTTGTGGGTCCGGCTTCAGCCGGACGTGTCCAGCCTGTCGAGGGCTTCCGAGACCTCGAGCCACTCCGCCTCGAGGCGCGCCAGCTGCCACGTGAGGTCGCCGCGGCGCTCGAGCCTCTCGCGCAGCGTGTCCTTGCCGTCCTCGGCGTATGCGTCCGGCGAGGCGAGCCACTCCTCGATCGCACTGCGACTCCGCGCCGAGCGCGCGTCATCTCGCGCTCGAGCCGGGTCCGCCGATCGACGAGCGGTTTGCGCTTCGCGTACCCGCGCTGCCGCATCTCGGCCTCGGCCCGCTTCTGCGCCTTGCGGTTGCCCGTTGTCGCCGGCTCGCCCGGCTCCGCGACGCGCCGGCTCCGCGCGAGCACCCACTCGCGATAGTCGTCGAGATCGCCGTCGAACGGCGCGACGGCGCCGTCGGCGACGAGCCACAGCGCATCGGTGGTCGCGCGCAGCAGATGGCGATCGTGCGCGACGACCACCAGCGCCCCGTCGTAGTCCTGCAGCGCTTCGGCGAGCGCCTCGCGCATCTCGATGTCGAGGTGGTTGGTCGGCTCGTCGAGCAGCAGGAGGTTCGGCCGCTGCCGCACGATCAGCGCGAGCGTGAGGCGCGCCTTTTCGCCGCCCGAGAAGCGGCCCACCGCGTGCGTCACCATGTCGCCGCGGAAATCGAAGCCGCCGAGGAAGTCGCGCAGCTCCTGCTCGCGGGCGGCGGGGTCCGCCTTCGCCAGATGCCAGAGCGGCGACTCCGTCGCGCGCAGCTGCTCGACCTGGTGCTGCGCGAAGTAACCGATCGACAGCGTCTGTGCGGTGTGGCGCGCGCCGCAGCGCGGAGCGAGCTTCCCCGCGACCGCCTTCAGCAGCGTCGACTTGCCCGCGCCGTTGGGCCCGAGGAGCCCGATCCGGTCGCCATTGAGAATTCCCCAGTCGAGATTGGCGAGAATGGGAGGGCTCTCGCCGTAGCCGAGCGTGACGTGCTCGAGGCGCACCAGCTGCTGCGCGGCGATCGTCACCGGGGCGAACGCGAACTCGAACGGGCTGTCGACGTGCGCCGCCGCGATCCGCTCCATCCGTTCCAGCGCCTTGATCCGGCTCTGCGCCTGCTTGGCCTTCGTCGCCTTGGCGCGGAAACGGTCGACGAAGGCCTGCAGGTGCGCGATCTGCCGCTGCTGCTTCGCGTAACTCGCCTGCTGCAGCGCGAGCTGCTGCGCGCGCTCGCGCTCGAACTGCGAGTAATTGCCCGTGTACGTCCGGAGCTTCAGCCCGTCGACATGCACGATCGTCGTGACGACCGCGTCGAGGAAATCGCGGTCGTGCGTGATCAGCAGCAGCGTCCCGGGGTAGCGGGCGAGCCAGTCCTCGAGCCACAGCACGGCGTCCAGGTCGAGGTGATTGGTCGGCTCGTCGAGGAGCAGCAGGTCCGAGCGGCACATCAGCGCCTGCGCGAGATTGAGGCGCATCCGCCAGCCCCCGGAAAAACGCGCGACCGGATCGCCGTGGCGCGCCGCAGGGAAGCCCAGGCCGGAGAGCAGCGTTGCCGCGCGCGCGCGCGCGGCGTAGCCGCCGACCTCCTCGAAGCGGTGGTGCAGCAGCGCGAGCGCTTCGCCGTGTCGTTCGGGGTCGCCGTGGGTGGCGCGCTCCATCGCCGCGAGATCGCGCTCGATCGCGCGCAGCTCGCGGTCGCCGTCGAGCACGAACTCGATCGCGGGCGCCGCCGTCGCCGGGGTTTCCTGCGCGACGTGGGCGATCGTCCACGCGGGAGGCAGCTCGATGTCCCCGGCATCCTGGTGCAATTCGCCGAGGATCAGCGCGAACAGGCTCGACTTGCCGCAGCCGTTCGGGCCGATCAGGCCGACCCGGTGTCCGGCGTGGACCGTCAGGCTCGCGCCGTCGAGCAGGCGCTTGGCGCCGCGTGCCAGAACGAGGTTGCTGATGCGGATCACGTCGGGGTCGGGTCGATGCGCATGCCGCTTCCGCGGCCCGCGGCTCAGCGCAGCTCGTAGTCGTAATCGATGACGAGCGGCGCGTGGTCGGAGAAGCGGCGATTGGTGTAGATCGCCGCCGCCTTCGCCCGGGCGGCGATGCCCGGAGTCGCGATCTGGTAGTCGATCCGCCAGCCGACGTTCTTCTCCCACGCCTGTCCGCGATTGGACCACCACGTGTACCGGTCGGGCCGCGGGTCGATGCGGCGGAACACGTCGACGAAGCCCAGCTCGTCGAACACCTGGGTCAGCCACGCCCGCTCCTCGGGGAGGAATCCGGAGTTCTTCTGGTTGCTCCGCCAGTTCCGGAGGTCGATCTCCCGGTGCGCGATGTTCCAGTCGCCGCAGAGGATGATCTCGCGCCCGCCCTTGCGCAATTGCGCGAGGTGCGGCAGGAACTGCGTCGAGGAAGCGGAACTTCGAGGCCTGGCGGTGCGGCCCGCTCGAGCCCGACGGCAGGTAGACGCTGACGACGGTCAGCTCCGCGAAGTGCGCCTCCAGGTAACGGCCCTCGGCGTCGAACTCCGGGCTGCCGAAACCGGTGACGAACCGCGGCGCTCGCTTCGCGTAGACCGCAACGCCGCTGTAGCCCTTGCGCTCCGCCGGGAGAAATGCGGCGTGCGACCTTGCGCGGCGCGCGCAGCGGGCGCGGAACGTCGGCGTGCGCTGCCTTGATCTCCTGCAGGCACACGACGTCCCACGGCTCGGCGCGCGCGAGCCAGCGCGCGAAGCCGCGCCGCTCGGACGACCGAATGCCGTTGACATTGAGAGTGATGACCCGCACGTTGGCCGGGACGGGCGCGGGGCGCCCGCAGTCGCGAAAAGCGGCGAGTTTACACGCCCGGCACCCGGACGCCGCCCTCCGCGGCGCGTGGCATGGGCGCGTTGCGCCGCCCCGGTTGCTCCCGTCCCGAGGGGTATAATCGCGCGGGGTCGCGCTTCCCGCGACGAGAGCCGGCCGTGAGCGATTTTCGCCAGGATTTCCTCGCCTTCGCGCTGGCACGTCACGTGCTGAGCTTCGGTGAGTTCGTGACCAAGGCAGGTCGGCGGACGCCGTACTTCTTCAACGCCGGCCTGTTCAACGACGGCGAGAGCCTGCGGCGGCTGGGCCGGTTCTACGCGGACGCGCTGCTCGCCTCGGGCCTGGCCTGCGACCAGCTCTTCGGTCCGGCGTACAAGGGGATCACGCTGGCGGCGGCGGCGGCGATCGCCCTGGCCGAAAAAGGGCACAATTTGCCGTTCAGCTTCAATCGCAAGGAGGCCAAGGACCACGGCGAGGGTGGCACGGTTGTCGGTGCGCGCGCTGAAGGGGCGCGTGCTGATCGTCGACGACGTGATCACCGCGGGAACGTCCGTGCGCGAGTCGGTGGAACTGATCCGGGCGCAGGGTGCCCAACCGGCGGGCGTGCTGATCGCGCTGGACCGGATGGAGCGCGGGCAGGGCGCGAGCTCGGCGGTGCAGGAAGTGCGCGAGGCGTTCGGGATCCCGGTGATCGCGATCGCCACGCTCGATGATCTGATGCGGTTCATTGCGGGGCAGTCGGCGTTGACGGCCCACGGCCCCGCGGTGGCGGCGTACCGGGCGCAGTACGGCGTGAGTTGAGCGCCCACCCCGGTAGCCGCGGCGGGGCAGCGCGGCGGCGAGTCGCGCAGGCGTGGGCCGGAAGCTCGAGCAGTACGACGGAGGGAGCGTTGTGGCGAAAGCTGCGGCGGGGACAGGCGATGACGATGTGGCGCGAAGCCGGGCGCGGATCATGGTCGCCCTCGCCATGGGTGCTGACCTCGCTGGTGCTCGTCGCGGTGATGCTGCTGGCCGGCGCCGGTCCCGCGGACGCGGCGATGTACAAGTGGGTCGACGAAAAGGGCGTCGTCCACTACTCCGACAAGATGCCGCCGGAAGCGGTCGACAAGGCCAGTGTCCAGCTGAACAAGGAAGGCGTCCCGATCAAGAAGGTCGACAAGGCGCTCACGCCCGAGCAGCGCCGCGCGATCGAGCAGGACGAGGCGCGGCAGCGGCAGGTCGCAAGGCAACAGGAAGATATCGCGCGCCGCGATCGCGCGCTGGTCGCGTCGTACACCAGCGAGGCGGAGATCGATCTGGCGCGCAACCGGGCGCTGCAGACGATCAACAACGTGGTCCAATCCTCGCTGGCCTACAGCGAGCAGCTCAACAAGCGCAAGGTCGAAGCGGAAGCGAAGCGAGCTGAACTGCAGGGCAAGCCGGCGGCCGCGACGCTCGAGCGCGAGCTCGAAGGCATCGACGCCGAGCTCGCCCGGCAAGTCGACGTGATCGCACAGAAGAAGCGCGAGGTGACGGCGATCAATGCGAAGTACGACGCCGACAAGCAGCGCTGGCGCGAGCTCGTTGCCGCCAAGGCTGCCACCGATCCCGCCAAGGCCGCGAGCGCCGGCACGGGCAGCAGTGCCCCGGCGGCGCCGGGAGGCGCGGCCAGGAAGTGATCCCCGCGGGCCGGCGCGACCGGCCCGATAGATGGTGGACGCCGGTGCGCGCGCCCGCCGGCAATCCTCGAGCCCCCGCCGCGTTGCGCCCGGTGGGTCCGGCTTCGGCCGGACGAAACCCCCGGCATCGCACGCGGCGAGGGTCCGGCTGCAGCCGGACGAAACACGGCGCGCGCAGACCGCATCGAGGCCGCCCCGCCGGTGGCGGCCTGCGATAATTGCTCCCTTCCGGCGCTCTCTTCACAGCAAGGAACCGATGGCTCAGTACGTTTACACGATGAACCGCGTGGGCAAGATCGTCCCGCCCAAGCGCGCGATCCTGAAGGACATCTCGCTCTCGTTCTTCCCCGGCGCCAAGATCGGCGTGCTCGGCCTGAACGGCTCCGGCAAGTCGACGCTCCTGCGCATCATGGCGGGCGAGGACAAGGAGTTCGAGGGCGAAGCCGTGCCGATGCCGAACCTGCGCATCGGCTTCCTGCCGCAGGAGCCGCGCCTCGAAGCCGATCAGACGGTGCGCGAAGCGGTCGAGCAGGGCCTCTCCGAGACACTCGAGGCGAAGCGGAAGCTCGACGAGATCTACGCCGCGTACGCCGAGCCCGACGCCGACTTCGACCGGCTGGCCGCCGAGCAGGCGAAATACGAGGCGATCGTCGCCACGGCTGGCGCCGACACCGGAGTCCAGATGGAGATCGCGGCCGACGCGCTGCGCCTGCCGCCGTGGGACGCGAAGATCGCGCAGCTCTCCGGCGGCGAGAAGCGCCGCGTGGCGCTTTGCCGGCTGCTGCTGTCGCGGCCGGACATGCTGCTGCTGGACGAGCCGACCAACCACCTCGACGCCGAGAGCGTCGAATGGCTGGAGCAGTTCCTGCAGCGCTTCCCGGGCACCGTGATCGCGGTGACGCACGACCGCTACTTTCTCGACAACGCGGCCGAGTGGATACTCGAGCTCGACCGCGGCTACGGAATTCCGTGGAAGGGAAATTACTCGTCGTGGCTCGAGCAGAAGGAAGCGCGGCTCGAGATCGAGGCCAAGCAGGAGGACGCGCGCATCAAGGCGATGAAGCACGAGCTCGAGTGGGTGCGGCAGAACCCGAAGGGCCGGCAGGCGAAGAGCAAGGCGCGCATCTCGCGCTTCAACGAGCTGTCGTCCTACGAGCACCAGAAGCGCAACGAGACGCAGGAGATCTTCATCCCGGTCGCCGAGCGCCTGGGCAATGCCGTCATCGAGTTCAAGGGCGTGAGCAAGGGTTACGACAAGCGGCTGCTGATCGACGAGCCTGTCGTTCCAGGTGCCCGCGGGCGCCATCGTCGGGATCATCGGGCCGAACGGCGCCGGCAAGACGACGCTGTTCCGGATGATCACCGGCCGCGAGAAGCCGGACGCGGGGCGAGATCGTCGTCGGGCCGACGGTGAAGCTCGCCGTCGTCGACCAGACGCGGGAGCGGCTGCCGGCGGACAAGACGGTGTGGGAAGCGATCTCCGGCGGGCAGGACATCCTGACCGTCGGCAAGTTCGAGATGCCCTCGCGCGCCTACCTCGGACGGTTCAACTTCAAGGGCGCCGACCAGCAGAAGGTCGTCGGCACGCTCTCCGGCGGCGAGCGCGGCCGGCTGCATCTGGCGGCGACGCTGCTCGAGGGCGGCAACGTGCTGCTGCTCGACGAGCCGTCGAACGACCTCGACGTCGAAACGCTGCGCGCGCTCGAGGAAGCTCTCGGCGAGTTCGCCGGCAGCGTGCTGGTGATCTCGCACGACCGCTGGTTCCTCGACCGGATCGCCACGCACATCCTCGCCGCGGAAGACGACTCGAAGTGGGCGTTCTTCGAGGGCAATTACCGCGAGTACGAGGACGACAAGAAGAAGCGGCTCGGCGAGGAGGGTGCGCGGCCGCACCGGCCGCGGTACAAGGCGCTGATGGCGTGATCCCGTGGGGCCGGCTTCAGCCGGCCTTCGGCGCGGCCGGCTGAAGCCGGCCCCACGGGCTCGTGCGCCGGGCCGGTGCGCAACTCCGGCTGTCCCGGACCGAGCCGCGCCGATTTGACACGCGGGTGTTTCGCCGTGATGATCCGCGCACCCTTCGCCATCCCACCCACCCGTAGGAGCCGGAGATGACCCGGAGTGCGACGTTCCGGAAGCGCTTCGCGACAGCGGACCCCGCCGCACTGCGGGAATGCGGACCCGCGGCCGACGCGCAGCGGCGCACCCTGCTCGCGGGCTCGCGCATCGCGGTGATCGAGCCCGGCTACGACACCAAGCGCTTCCTGTACGAGCGGGCGGCTGCGCTCGGCGTCGATCTCGTCCTCGTCGGAGATCGATCGAGCTGGGCGCGAGAGCTCGTCGACAATGGGGCCGCGGTGCGTTTCCTCGAAGCCGATACATCCGGCGATCCGGATGCCGCGGCCCGCGCCGTCCTCGCCGCGCTCGGCGACGAGGCGCAGCGCCTCGATGGCGTCCTCACGTTCTGGGAGGACGCCGTGCCGGCGACGGCGCGCGTCGCGGCGGCGCTCGGGCTGCCCGGCCTGCCGCCCGCCGCCGCGGACGGAGCGCGCAGCAAGCTGCGCACGCTCGAGGCGAGCCGTGCAGCCGGCCTGCCCACGCCGCGGTTCGTCCACCTGAATGGCGCAGCGAGCCTGCCTGCCGCGGCAGCCGAAGTCGGCTTCCCGGCCGTGATCAAGCCGGTGTTCGGCGCGGAGGCGCTCGGCTGCCTGCGCATCGACGACTTCGGAAGCCTCGCGGCCGGGTACGCGCGCATCGCGGCGCTGATCACTCCCGATCTCAACCCGATCTTCCGGCAGGGTTGCGACCTTCTGCTCGAGGAGTACCTCGACGGCACCGAGTTCGACGTCGACATTCTGCTCCCGGCGGCGCATGCGTGTTCTCGGCCGTTTCCGAGAACTGGCCGACCAACGAGCCCTATTTCGTCGAAACGGGACTGCACACGCCGTCGGCGCACCCGCCCGAGCGGCTGACAGCCAATCATCGATCTGTGCGTCCGCACGGCACTCGGTCTGGGCTTCCGCGACGGTGTACTGCATGCGGAGGCAAAGGACACGAGCGGCGGCCCGCGGATCCTGGAGCTGAACGCCCGGCTCGGCGGCGGGAGCGTCGTCGACTACCACCGGCTCGTGACCGGCGTCGACCTCCTCGAGCAGCAACTGCTCGTTTCCCTCGGGCTGCCGGTCGCGCCGTCGCCCCGCCCGAGTCCGGCCTGCGGCATCGTGAACGTGTGTCGTGCATGCATCCCGCTCCGGGACGCTCGCGCATACGCGGTTCTTCGACCATCTCGCGGACGACCCTTCGGTGATCCAGCGTGTCGTCTACGTCGATGGCCGGCGAGCGGGTCACCGCGGCGGTGGACGGTTTCCCGACCGTGATCGGGGAACTGTCGGTGTGCGCGGCGGACACCGAGGAGGCACGCGCGAGGGCGCGGGCGCTGGTCGAGGCGCTCAGGATCCCCTACGAGAGTTGAGTGACCGCCGCGCATTCGCGACCGTCCGCCGTGCGCCAGCCGGAGCGACCGCCGGGAAGGCCGCGTTACGCGCCGAGCTTCCGCTTCAGGATCGCGTTGACCTGCGCCGGGTTCGCCTTTCCCCGGCTCGCGGCCATCGCCTTGCCGACGAGCGAGTTGAACGCCTTCTCGCGGCCGGCGCGGAACTCGGCGACGATCGCCGGATTCGCGGCGAGGACCTCGTCGACGATCTTCTCGATCGCCCCCGCGTCGGAGATCTGCTTCAGGCCCTTCATTTCGATGATCGCGTCGGCGGCGCCCTCGCCGGTTGCGGCGCCGGCCCACATCGCGTCGAACACGTCCTTGGCGATCTTGCCGGAGATCGTGCCGTCCTGGATGCGCCGCAGCAGCCCGGCGAGCTGCGCCGCGGCGACGGGCGCCTCGGCGATGTCGCGGTCGACCTTGTTGAGCGCGGCGGAGAGCTCGCCCAGCACCCAGTTCGCCGCCAGCTTCGCCGCGCCGGGGATGGCGGCGGCCGTCGCCTCGAAATACGTCGCGAGCTCGCGGCTCGCGGTCAGCGTGCGCGCGTCGTACGCGGGCAGGCCGTATTGCGCTTCGAAGCGCGCCTTCATCGCCTCCGGCAGCTCGGGCAACTCCGACTTCACGCGCTCGATCCATGCGTCGTCGATGGCGAGCGGCGGCAGGTCGGGGTCCGGAAAATAGCGATAGTCCTGCGCGTCTTCCTTGCTGCGCATCGACCGCGTCTGGTGCCGGTCGGAGTCGTACAGGCGCGTCTCCTGGACGACCGAGCCGCCGTCCTCGATCAGCTCGATCTGCCGCCTCACCTCGAACTCGATCGCCTGCTCGAGAAAGCGGAAGCTGTTGAGGTTCTTGATCTCGCAACGCGTGCCCAGCTTCGTCTCGCCTTGCGGGCGCACCGAGACGTTGGCGTCGCAGCGAAAGCTCCCCTCCTGCATGTTGCCGTCGCAGATGCCGATCCACTTGACCAGCGCGTGCAGGGCCTTCGCATAGGCGACAGCCTCGGCCGCGCTGCGCATGTCGGGCTCGGACACGATCTCGAGCAGCGGCGTCCCGGCGCGGTTCAGGTCGATGCCGGTCATGCCGTGAAAGTCCTCGTGGAGCGACTTGCCGGCGTCCTCCTCCAGATGCGCGCGGGTGAGGCGCACCGTCTTCTCGCCCTGCGCCGTCGAGATCGTGAGCGTCCCGCCCTGCACGACCGGGATCTCGAACTGGCTGATCTGGTAGCCCTTCGGCAGGTCCGGGTAGAAGTAATTCTTGCGCGCGAACACGCTGCGCCGGTTGATCGTCGCGCCGACGGCGAGGCCGAAGCGGATCGCGCGCTCGACCGCGCCGCGGTTGAGCACCGGCAGCACGCCGGGCAGCGCGATGTCGATGGCGGAGGCCTGCGTGTTCGGCGCCGCGCCGAACGCCGTCGCCGCGCCGGAGAAGATCTTCGATGCGGTCGAGAGCTGGGCGTGGGTCTCGAGCCCGATCACCGTTTCCCATTTCATGTGCGTTCCGTTGCGCGCCGGGCGCGCGGTCAGTCCTCGACGTCGAGCAGCGGCGGGCGCTTCCTGTGCCAGTCGGTGGCCTGCTGGAAGCGGTGCGCGACGTCGAGCATTCGCGCCTCGGTGAAATAGCCCCCCTGGATCTGCAGCCCGATCGGCAGGCCGTTGCGGTCGAAGCCGCAGGGAATCGACAGCCCCGGCGCGCCGGCCAGGTTGGCCGAAACCGTGAAGATGTCGTTGAGGTACATCTGGACGGGATCGTCGGCCTTCGCGCCGATCGGAAACGCGGCGGTCGGCGCGGTCGGGCCCATGATCACGTCGCAGGTCCGGTACGCGTGGCGAAAGTCGTCGGCGATGAGGTGGCGCACCTGCTGCGCCTTCAGGTAATACGCATCGTAGTAGCCGTGCGAGAGCACGTAGGTGCCGACGAGGATGCGGCGCCTGACCTCGGCGCCGAAGCCTTCGGCGCGCGACTTCCGGTACATGTCGGTCAGGTCGTCGTAGGTCGCGGCACGGTGGCCGTAGCGCACGCCGTCGAAGCGCGACAGGTTCGACGACGCCTCCGCCGGCGCGATCACGTAGTAGACCGGCACCGCGAGCCTGGCGTTGGGAAGCGTGACCTCGACGGTGCGCGCGCCGAGGGCGCGGAACTCGGCGAGCGCCGCGGCGAGCGCCGTCGCGACGTCGGCGTCGATGCCGTCTCCGAAATACTCGCGGGGGAGGCCGATGGTGAGGCCGGCGAGCGGCTTGGCGCCGCGGTCCTGCGCGAGCAGGCGCGTGTAGTCCTCGGCCGGCCGGTCGAGCGACGTCGAGTCGCGCGGGTCGTGCCCGGCCATCGCATTGAGCAGCAGTCGCGACATCGTGCGCGGTCTGCCCGAACGGTCCCGCCTGGTCGAGGCTCGACGCGAACGCGACGAGCCCGTAGCGCGAGCAGATGCCGTACGTCGGCTTCAGGCCGCAGATGCCGGACAGCGCCGCCGGCTGGCGGATCGACCCGCCGGTGTCGGTGCCGGTGGCCCCGGGGACGAGCCGCGCGGCCACCGCGGCCGCCGAGCCGCCCGAGCTTCCGCCGGGGACGTAGCGGAGGTTCCACGGATTCTTCACCGGGCCGAAGTGCGACGTCTCGCTGGAGGAGCCCATCGCGAACTCGTCCATGTTGGTCTTGCCGACGAGCACCGTTCCGGCGCGCGCCAGTCCTTCGACGACGTGCGCGTCGTAGGGCGACGTGTAGGTGGCGAGCATCCGCGATCCGCAGGTCGTGCGCATCGCCGCCGTGGCCAGGATGTCCTTGTGCGCGACGGGAACGCCGGTGAGCGGCCCGGCGGTGCCCGCGGCGATGGCGGCGTCCGCCGCCTTCGCGTCGGCGAGCGCATGCTCGGGGTCGACGGTGATGAACGCGTTGAGCACCGGATTGAGCCGCGCGACGCGCTCGAGAAGGCCCCGCGTCAGCTCGACGCTGGACAGGCGCTTCGCATGGAGCGCCGCCGAGATCTCGGCGATCGAGGCGTCGATCACTCGATGACCTTCGGCACCAGGTAGAGTCCGTCCTCCACGGCCGGCGCGACCCGCTGGTAGGCCGCGCGGCGATCGGTCTCGGTGACCCGGTCCTCGCGCAGCGGCAGCGTCACGTCCTGCGCATGCGCCATCGGCACGACGCCCTGCGTGTCCACGGCGGCGAGCTCGTTGATCATGCCGAAGATCGCATCGAGCTTGGTGCGCACCTCGTCTGCCTGCCCGGCGTCGATTTCGATGCGCGCCAGGTGGGCAATCCGGTGGACGTCGGCAAGGGAGATCGTCATGGCGGTCGCGGATGGAGGAACGGAGGGAACGGGGGCCGGGAAGGCCCGGAATCCGCGCAATTGTGCGGGATCGGCGGGGTCGGCGGAATGACCCCAGATTTCCCGGATTTCCGCACAAAATCAGTGCAGCGGCAAAGCTTGATAGGTTATCATAATGTCATATTTCCGAGCAGCCGCCGCTGCTTTCGACGTTTCGGGTCGCCGGGCTGTCCGCGCGTCCCGCATCTCCGCGGACACACGCTTCTATGTTCGAGTTCTTCAAGGGTTATTTCTCCAGCGATCTCGCGATTGACCTCGGCACCGCGAATACGCTGATCTACGTCCGCGGCAAGGGAATCGTGCTGAACGAGCCGTCGGTGGTCGCGATCCGGCAGGAGGGCGGACCCAACGGCAAGCGGGTGATCCAGGAAGTCGGCCTCGCCGCGAAGCAGATGCTGGGCCGCACGCCGGGGAACATCACGGCGATCCGGCCGATGAAGGACGGCGTCATCGCCGACTTCACCGTGACCGAGCAGATGCTGAAGCAGTTCATCAAGCGGGTGCTCGAGTCGCGGCTGCTTTCGCCGTCGCCGCGGATCATCATCTGCGTGCCCTGCGGCTCGACGCAGGTCGAGCGCCGGGCCATCCGCGAATCGGCGCTCGGCGCCGGCGCCTCGAAGGTCTACCTGATCGAGGAGCCGATGGCCGCCGCGATCGGCGCGGACCTGCCGATCTCGGACGCCACCGGCTCGATGGTCGTCGACATCGGCGGCGGCACGACGGAGGTCGGCGTGATCTCGCTCGGCGGGATGGTGTACTCGGGCAGCGTGCGCGTCGGGGGCGACAAGTTCGACGAGGCGATCGTCAACTACATCCGCCGCAATTACGGGATGCTGATCGGCGAGACGACGGCCGAGCTGATCAAGAAGACGATCGGCTCCGCGTTCCCCGGCTCCGAGGTCAAGGAGATGGAAGTGAAGGGCCGCAACCTCGCCGAGGGGATCCCGCGCAGCTTCACCGTGTCGTCGAACGAGATTCTGGAGGCGCTCACCGACCCGCTTAACAGCATCGTGTCGGCGGTGAAGAGCGCGCTCGAGCGCACTCCGCCGGAGCTCGGCGCCGACATCGCCGAGCGCGGGATGGTGCTGACGGGAGGGGGCGCGCTGCTGCGCGACATCGACCGTTTGCTGATGGAGGAAACCGGGCTGCCGGTGATCGTTGCCGACGATCCGCTCACCTGCGTCGTGCGCGGCTGCGGGAAGGCGCTGGAGAACATGGACAAGCTGTCCACGATCTTCACGTCGGATTGACCAGGCCGCCGGTCGAGCGCCAGGCGTGAACCCTCCCGTTCACGCAACAGACGCCGGGCGCCGATCGCGGCACGTTTCGCGCTAACGCAGCACCGACGATGCGCCACCTTCCGGTCGAGCCGCCCGCGTTCTTCCCCCGCGGCCCGTCGCCGCTCGCGCGGCTCGCCTTCTTCGGACTGATCTCGATTGCGCTGCTGTTCGTCGACACCCGGTACCATTACCTCGAGGGCCTGCGCAGTGTCGCCGCGACGATCGTCTATCCGCTCCAGCGCGCCGCGCAGCTGCCGGGACAGGCGCTGCTCTCCATCACCGGCTATTTCGTCACGATGCAGTCGCTCGCGAGCGACAACGCGATGCTGAAGCAACAGCTGGTCGAGCAGTCGGCGACGGCGCAGGGCTACCCCGCTTCGCAGCAGGAGAACGCGCGCCTGCGCACGCTGCTCGACATGAAGGCCCGGTACCCGACGGCGGCGGTCGCCGTGGAGGTTCTCTACACGAGCCGCGATCCCTTCGCGCAAAGGGTGTTCGTCGACAAGGGGGCGGACGCCGATCTCCGGCCCGGCGAGGCAGTGATCGACGCGGTCGGCGTGATCGGCCAGGTGACGCGGGTGTTCCCGTACATGGCGGAGGTCACGCTGCTCACCGACAAGGATCATGCGGTGCCGGTGAAGGTTCAGCGCAGCGGCGTGCGCTCGGTGCTCTATGGCGCAGGCGCCGGGCGCGCGCCGGAGCTGCGCTTCATGGCGCCGAGCGCGGACATCCAGGTCGGCGACATACTCGAGACCTCGGGGCTCGACGGCACCTATCCTCCCGGCCTGGCGGTGGCCCGCGTCGCGACGCTCGAGCGCGAGACCGGACAGGTCTTCGCGCGCATCACCTGCGCGCCGCTTGCCGGAGTCGACCGCAGCGAGCAGCTGCTCGTCGTCGGCCGCGCGGCAGCGGCGCCGCCGCGGCCGACGGAGCCCGTCGAGGCCGACGTGGCGAAGAAGACCGGCAAGGGCAAACGCAAGTCCGCGGGGGGTGCGTGATGGCACTGCCGAGCCTCGGCCAGCTCTCGATCGCGGGGCCGGAGGAAATCCTGCGGCCCGCCCGGCCGTGGTTCATCGTCGTCACGCTCGGACTCGCGTTCCTCGCCAACCTCCTTCCGTTCTCCGGCATCGCGCTCGCGCTCCGGCCCGATTTCCTCGCACTCGTATTGCTGTACTGGTGCATCCAGGAGCCGCGGTACGTCGGCGTCGGCGTCGCCTGGTGCGTCGGCCTGCTGATGGACGTAGGCGATGCCACCCTTTTCGGACAGCACGCGCTTGCCTACGCTTTCCTTGCCTATTCGGCCGAGTTCTTTCGCCGGCGCGTGCTGCGCTTTCCGCTATGGCAGCAGGCGGCACAGGTCGCCGCGCTGCTCGGCCTGTGCGCACTGATCGTGCTGCTGGTGCGCTCGGTGGGCGGTGCCCCGCTGCCGCGCTGGACCTACGTGGTCCCGCCGGTCGTCGGGGCGCTGCTGTGGCCCGCCGTCACGCTGGTGTTGCAGTGGCCGCAGCGCCCGCAGCGCGGAGCGGGCGAGCTGTGAGCGCGTCGGGTTTCGGGCGCTGAACCGCCGATGGCAAGACGTCTCTTCGTCTCGCGCTGGCGCCGCCAGGGCTCCGCGCTCGACTCGCCGGAGTTCAAGAATCCGGAGCGCGAGCTGTTTCTGTTCCGCCGCCGGCTGTCGATCGCCGGGGTGCTGGTGATGGTCGCGCTCGGCGGGCTCCTCGGCCGCTTCTTCTACCTGCAGGTCGTCCAGCACCGCCATTACGAGACGCTGGCCGAGACGAACCGGATCGCCATCGTGCCGATCGTTCCCAACCGCGGGGTGATTCGCGACCGCAACGGGGTCGTGCTCGCGCAGAGCTACTCCGCGTATACGCTGGAGATCCAGCCGTCGCGGGTGAAGAGCCTCGACGAGACGATCGACGCGCTCGCGGAGATCGTCGAGATCGCGCCCCGCGACCGCCGGCGCTTTCGCAAGCTGCTCGACGAATCGCGGAATTTCGAAAGCCTGCCGATACGCACCCGGCTGACGGACGACGAGGTCGCGCGTTTCGCGGTCAACCGCTACCGCTTCCCCGGCGTCGAGATCAAGGCGCGCCTGTTCCGCCAGTACCCGTACGGCGAGATCGCCTCGCACGTGATCGGCTACATCGGCCGGATGAACGACCGCGACCTGGCGCGCGTCGACGAATGGGGCGAAGCGCCCAATTACAAGGGCTCGGACTACATCGGCAAGGTCGGGATCGAGCTTGCGTACGAGCGGGAACTGCACGGCACGACCGGCGTCGAGGAGGTCGAGGTCGACGCGGGCGGCCGCGCGGTGCGCACGCTGTCGCGCGCGGCTCCGGCGTCGGGCAACGATCTGACGCTCTCGCTCGACATCAAGCTGCAGGAGGTCGCGGAGGCGGCGTTCGGCGCGCGCCGTGGCGCGCTGGTTGCCATCGACCCGACGAACGGAGAAGTGCTCGCCCTGGTCTCCAGGCCCGGCTACGATCCCAACCTGTTCGTCGACGGGATCGATTCGGCGAACTGGGAGCTGCTCAACGAATCCCCCGACAAGCCGCTGCTCAACCGGCCGCTGCGGGGCGCGTATCCGCCCGGCTCGACGATCAAGCCGTTCCTCGCGCTGTCCGCGCTCGCGTCCGGGAGGCGCACCCCTGCGCAGACGATCTACGACCCCGGCTATTTCCAGCTCCCCGGCGTTTCGCATCGCTGGAACGACGACAAGGTCGGAGGTCACGGCAGCGTGGACATGTACAGGTCGATCGTCGCCTCCTGCGACACGTACTACTACATCCTCGCCAGCGAGACCGACATCGACGACACGTACCGTTTCATGTCGGAGCTGGGCTTCGGCCGCAGGACCGGGATCGACATGGAGGGCGAGCTTGCCGGCGTGCTTCCGTCGCGCGAGTGGAAGCGGCAGCGGTTCGCCGGCAAGGAATATCGCGAGGACCACCGGAAGTGGTTTCTCGGCGACAGCATCTCCGCGGGCATCGGTCAGGGCTACAACGCGTTCACGCCGATCCAGCTCGCGCACGCGATCGCGACGATCGCCAACGACGGCGTGTCCTACCCGCCGCACCTGGTGAAGACGATCCGCAGCACCGGTGCCGACGAAGTTCGCGAAGTCGCGGCGCAGCCGACGAACACCCTGCCGGTCAAGCCCGAGCATCTGGCGGTGATCAAGAGCGCGCTCGTCGGCGTCACCCGGGAAGGCACCAGCGCCTCGGCATTCGCCCGCACCGCCTATACGAGCGCCGGCAAGACCGGCACCGCCCAGCTGTTCTCGCTGAAGGGGGAGAAGTACGTGGCGGGTCGGGTCGACGAGCGGCTGCGCGATCACGCGTGGTACATCGCCTACGCGCCGGCCGACAAGCCGCGCATCGCTCTGGCGGTGCTCGTCGAGAACGGCGGATTCGGGGCGCAGGCGGCGGCGCCGATCGCGCGGCGCGTTTTCGATTACGTCCTGACCGGGGCGACGCGGGAGGGGCCGGCTCCGGCCATCGCCGCGCCCGACGCCGAAGACGAGAGCGACTGATGGCGCAATGGCTGGCCCGGTCGTGGGAGCTCCTGTCGCGGCGGATCGACAGCTTTCTGTTCGGCGTCGCGCTCACGATCGCCGGCATCGGGCTCATCACGCTGTTCTCGGCGTCCGACCAGAGCGTCGCGCGGATGTCGAGCCAGGCGATCAGCCTCGCCTTCGCGCTCGTCCTGATGTGGGTCGCCGCCAACATTCCGCCGCAGACGCTCGCTCGCGCGGCGGTGCCGCTCTACGGGGTCGCCATCGTGCTGCTGGTCTGCGTCGCGCTCTGGGGCGTTACCGTCAACGGATCGCGGCGCTGGCTGAATCTCGGGTTCGCGCGCTTCCAGCCCTCCGAGCTCATGAAGATCGCGCTGCCGCTGATGCTCGCATGGTACTTCCAGAAATTCGAGGGCCGGATCGGCTGGCGGGACTTCACGCTCGCCGCCGTGCTGATCGCCGTGCCCGTGGTTCTGATCAAGCGCCAGCCGGACCTCGGCACGGCGCTCCTGATCGGCGCGTCGGGGTTCTACGTCCTCTACCTCGCCGGCCTGTCGTGGAAGGTGATGGTCGGTCTCGTCGCCGCCGCTGCCGCCGCCGCGCCGCTTGCGTGGCAGCATCTGCGCGATTATCAGCGCGAGCGGATCCTCACCTTCCTCGACCCGACGCGCGATCCCCTCGGCGCCGGCTACCACTCGTCGCAGGCATCGATCGCTTTGGGCTCGGGCGGAGTGGTCGGCAAGGGCTGGCTGAACGGAACGCAGACGCACCTCGACTTCCTGCCCGAGCGCCACACCGACTTCATCTTCGCCGTGTTCGGCGAGGAGTTCGGCCTGATCGGCAATGTCGTCCTGCTGGTTCTCTACCTGCTGCTGATCGGTCGCGGAATGATGATCACGGCCAATGCGTCGACGCTGTTCGCGCGGCTGATCGCCGGCGCGGTCACGCTGATGCTCTTCACCTACGCATTCGTGAACATGGGGATGGTGAGCGGTGTGCTGCCGGTGGTCGGCGTGCCGCTGCCGCTGGTGTCCTACGGCGGCACGGCGCTGATCTCGCTGTTCATCGGGCTGGGCATCCTGATGAGCGTCCAGGCGCACCGGAAGCTCGTCAAAACGTAGTCCTCACCCGCTGCCGGCGCTTCTGCCGTTGTCGACCAGCGTCGCGGCAGCGAGGCCCGCGTCGGAGCGGTCGGGGGGCTGCTTGATCGCGATCAGCTGGCGGACGCGCTCGAGCGCGGTCTGCGTGCACGGCGGCAGCTCGATGTCCGAATGGCCGAGCGGCGTCGTGCGCGCGCCCCACCGGACGAGGTGCGCGCACCACGTGAGGCCGGCGCCGAACGCCGGCATCAGGATCAGCGCGCCGGGCTTGACGCGCCCTTCCTCCAGCGCGTCGACGAGCGCGACCGGCACGGTCGCCGACGACATGTTGCCGTAGCGCTGCACGGTCACGAACACGCGCTCCATCGGCGCCCCGAGGCGCTTGGCAACGGACTCGATGATCCGCAGGTTCGCCTGATGCGGGACGACGAGGTCGACGTCGGCAACCGAATGCCCGGTCTTCGCCAGCACGTCCTGCGACGCGTGCGACATGGCGACGACGGCGCGCTTGAAGATCTCCTGGCCGTCGAAATTCCACTGCGTGTCGCCGAGCATGACGCCGTGGTGCGCGTACGCGGTCCCCATTCCGCGCACGCGCAGGATTCCGCGAACGTCCGCATCGCAGCCGAGCTTCTCGCCGAGCAGGCCTTCCTCCCGGTCGCTTGCCTGCACGACCACGGCGGCGGCGCCGTCGCCGAAGAGCACGGCAACACCGCGGTTGCTCCAGTCCATGAACTGCGAGATCAGCTCGACGCCGATGACCACGGCATTCTTCACCACGCCGGTGCGGATCAGCGCCGTCGCCGTCGACAGCCCGTACATGAAGCTGGTGCACGCGGTGTTGATGTCCATCGACGCCGCGCGCGCGGCGCCAAGCTTCAGCTGGACGCCGGAGGCGGAGTTGGGAACGGTTTCGTCGTTCGAGCAGCTGCCGTAGACGACGAGCTCGAGCTCGGCGGCATCGAGACCGGCGCAGGCCAGCGCCCGCGCCGCGGCGACGTGCGCGAGCTCGATTCCGGTGACGTGGGAGACGCGTCGCTCGTGGATGCCCGTGCGCGAGGTGATCCACTCGTCGTCGGTGTCCATGATCGACGCGAGGTCGGCATTGGTCAGGATGGCGGGGGGCATGCACTTGCCCCAACCGGTGATGGCGGCGTGGATCATGGGTATCGCCCGGGCGGCTCGAAAGCGTAAGTGTGCCCGAAGTGCCTGGGCTTTTCTGCCCTTCGTCCGGTTTGCGGGGCCGGTGTGGGCCTCGCGCGCAGCGGCACGGGCGATACCGCGGCGAGGGCCGTCGCTGCGGCCGTCCTGCGCTCGGCGCGCGACGAGCAGGCGAGCAGCGGCGCGCCGGCAACGGAAGGCGCCGCTGCGGATGATCCTGCTACTTGCGCTTCTTGGCCCCGCCCTTCGCGCTCTCCGCTGCGGCTTTCGGCGGCGCAGCCTCCTTCGTGTAATCGCCGATCACGCCCTTGAGCGGGCAGGCGGCGAAGATCGGGCACTTCTTGCATCCGACGGCGATGGCAACCGGGCATAGGGTCATGCGCTGTCTCCTTGGGTGGGGGCGCCGGGATCGCGGGCGCGCGGGCAGGGTCTGCGAAGGGACTGCCGAGGCCGAGGCCGGCGGCGATTCGATCGACTCCCGACAAGGTTACGCCTTTGCCCGTCCCGCGTCATGCCGGGTGTTCGCCGCGTCACGGCCGCTCGCGTCGCCACTTCCGCCACACCATCGCGTAGACGGCGGCGTTGACGGCAATCACGACCATGCCGAGAGCGACCTGCATTCGCGGCGTCAGCGCCTCGGGATAGATCACCGGGACGAGGTAGTGCTCGATGAATCCACCGGAGTAACCCGCTTCGCCTGCCGCCCGGCGCAGCGCGTTCTCCCAGGGTGTGAGCGGGCAGACGGTGCCGGTGAATTCGGTCCACGCGCCCCACAGGGCGGCGGGAACGTGCAGCAGCGCCCACGCGCGGCGCCGGAGCGCCAGCAACCCGCCCGCCACCACGAACGCGATGAAGGCGAGATGCAGCGCGACGATCGCATCGGCGAGCACGCGCGCGGTCATGGTCCGGTTCCCGGGCTCGCGCCGGCGCTCGCGCGGGGCGCCGGCACACGCGGCTGCGGCGCAGGGAAAGCGTCGTCACCCATCGTTGTTGCCTCCGCCCTTCAGCAGGTCTGCGAGATTGGCAAAGGGCCGGTGCGTGGCGACCGCCGCCGCGTCGCCCGCTGCCTGCGTGCCGCGTGCGGCGGCTTCGAGCTCGCGCGAGTGCTCGTTGTCGTGGCAGTACACGCAGAGCAGCTCCCAGTTGCTGCCGTCCGCCGGGTTGTTGTCGTGATTGTGGTCCTTGTGATGGACGGTGAGCTGCTGCACGTTCGACCGATCGAACTCGCGCGCGCAGCGTCCGCAGACCCACGGAAAGAGCTTCAGCGCCTGCTCGCGATAGGTCTGCTCGCGCGCCTCACGCGCGCGCCGCGCCTCGGCGACGATCCGGTCGAGCCGGGCGGTGTCAGGCGGTCCGCGCTTGGCGGGCATGGCCGATGCTTCGGGCTGCGCGCGGCACGCGAACGGCGTCTGGACTTGCGCTCCTGACGCGCGGGCCCGTTGCGGCGTTACGCGGCACCCGCCGCGTCGGACTCGAGACCCCAGGGCGCGTCGACGACGAACAGCCACGACCCGTCCGGCTGTCGCCGCGCGACCTCCGCGCTCTGCCCGGTCATCTGCACCGGGTTTCCGTCGGCCCCGGTGCCTTTGAGCGTCCACCTGCCGGTCATCAGCGCGATGTCGTTGCATTGACCCAGAAGCCTCGACGTGACGGCGAGCTGCGGCTTCATCCCCAGGAAGCCGGTGAGCGCCGCGCGAATCGCGGCGGTGCCCTGCGCGAGCTGCCCCGGCGCGGGGCGCAGCGCGGCCTGCGGCTCGTACAGCCGCATCAGGGCCTCGATGTCGCCGGCGTTGAGGGCCGCGGAGAACAGCCGATCCAGTTCTTCGGGACTGCGTGCGGTCATGAGCGTCGGGCTCCCTTGCGTGGTCTGCTGCGCGCGGTCGGGGGACGCAGCTCCCCGGGATTCATCGATGATGCGCGGCACATCGTACGCGGGCCGCGCGCCCTCGGATAGGGCGAGACCCGTCCGCACGCGAGGCTGCGCGCTCACATCGGCACGCGCGCTGCCGCGCAGGTCCGCCACGAGGCGGCCTCATCTTGCCTGCCACAGGTACTGAACATCCGGCTCGTTCTCCGGCGCCGGACTCGTCCCGAAGGCAATCGCCCGGAAGCCATGCGTTTCGTAGAACCGGCGCGCCGGCAGGTTGCGCTGCAACGTGTACAGGCGCAACTCGGAGTCCGCCCTGTCTTTGGCGTGCTGCAACAGCCTCGTTCCGATGCCGCGGCGCTGATGCTCCGGAAACACGCTCAGTTGCTTGATCCAATCGCTCCCGGACAAGGCGATCAATCCCAGCAATGCGCCAGGCTCCTCGGCCACCCAGACCTCGCAGGTGGCGAGGATGCTCTGCCGAAAGAACGAGCGCGCGTCGTCGAGCGTATGCCGCTGCTCGGTCTCCAGCCAGGGAAAGCTGACGCGATTGGTCTCGTGCCAGTGCGCGACGAGGCGATCGAAATCCGCCTCGCGAAAGGACCGGATCTCCATCACCGGCCTCGCGCGTCAGCGCTGCCGCACGAGGCGCGGTGACGGGTCGAGGCGCCGCAGGGCACTCGTCATTGGGCCGGCTTCTTCTTGCCGGCCTTGTCGTCCGGGGACCCGGGATCGCTGACGGCGATCGCCTGCGCCTCGTCTGCCGGATCTTCCAGCAGCAGGATCTTCGTGCCGCTGATCACCAATGAGTTTCGCATCCGGTTTTCCTCCGTTGCACAGTGAGGGTACCGAGGGACGGTTGCCGGGCCCCCGCCGGCCGCAGCTGCAAGGTCCGAATCCTCGACGACGTCTCGCATTGGCGGACGGCGCACGCGACGCCGGCGCACTGCCCCTATGCCGTCGATGCCTGGATGCACGCGAGGTTGTCCACTCTACGCCCTGTTTCGGCAGTTTTCACCCATGGCCCGGGCAACGCCGGCCCCGGCTCGCGGAATGCGCGCGCCTTCCCGTCTGTTTGCATATCGGTGCCCGCCGCCAATGCGAATGCCGCGCTGCCCGAGGGGCGCTGCCTCGACCCGTCACCGGCGTGGCGCAGTGCGTATCCTTCCGCCATGCCCGATGACGTCGACGCGCCGTGCAGTGCCGGAATCGTCGCGCGGCGCGTCGTCCTGATTGCACTTGCGCTGCTGGGCCTGGCGGTTGGCCCTGCCGGGGCTGCGACGATCGCGGTCGGCGTCAGCCGGCATGCCGATGGGATCCGGATCGAGGCGAGCGCGCTGCTGAGGACCGATGTCGCGACCGCGTGGCGCGTGTTGACCGATTACGAGCGCTATGTCGAGTTCATCCCCGACCTGCGCGTGAGCCGCGTCGTCGCGCGGCGCGACCGGATGGTCACCGTGCAACAGTCCGGCGATGCGACGCTCTGGGTCCTGCGCATTCCTCTCGACATCACGTTCGAGATCGCCGAATTCCCGCCGTCCCGCCTGCGCTCGCGCGCGGTCGCCGGGAGCCTGCGCGCGCTGGAGAGCACCTACCTGCTGACGCCCGAGGCGAGCGGAGTGCGCCTCGATTACGTCGGGCGCGTGGCGACCGGGTTCGAGCTCTTCGGCCCGATCGAGCAATTCGCCGTCGAGCGCAACATTGCGCGGCAGTTCCAGGCGCTCGCCGACGCGATCGAGCAGCGACGCGACGCCGGCAAAGGCGAGGCACCCGACGTCGCCGGAAGCCGATAGGCCGGTGCGTTCAGGCGCGCGGCGCGCCGCTGGATGCCGGGTCGAGCAGCCGTGCGTAGACGGCGAGGTCGGCCGCCGAGAAACAGCAGAAGATCACCTCGCGGATCGTTGCGAACTGCTCGACCGCGGAGCGGACCGTGCCAACGGCGAGCTCGGCAGCAGGTTCGACAGGGTAGCCGTAGATGCCCGTGCTGATGCTCGGGAAGGCGAGGCTCTGCACGTCGTTGGCCGCGGCGACCTCGACGGAGCGCCGGTAGCACGACGCGAGCAGCTCCGGCTCTCCGGCTGCGCCGCCGCGCCAGACCGGCCCGACCGTGTGGATGACGAACCTGGCGGGAAGCCGGTGACCTTTGGTGAGCTTCGCGTCGCCGGTGCGGCAGCCGCCGAGCAGGCGGCACTCGCGCTGCAACGCGGCGCCCGCGGCGCGATGGATCGCGCCGTCGACTCCGCCGCCGCCCAGCAGCGAGGAGTTCGCGGCGTTGACGATCGCGTCGACGTCCAGGGCCGTGATATCGGCCTGAACGGCGCGCAGGATCGCGCCCTGCGACGGCCCGGCGGCGCTCACGGTACGACCCCCACGCTTGCGGCTGGCGCCGCTGCGCTGCCCCCCGAGGGGGAGTAATTCGCGCCTTGGGACGGCCCGGCGGCGCTCATGTTCCAAGCTCCGCGAGCTCGGCTGCGCACCAGCGGCGCTCTTCGGATGGCACCTGCTCGTAGAGGCGCAGCGCCTGGACGCGGGATGATGCGAACGCGGCAGCGTCACCCGCGCCGCGCTGCGCGAGCGCGAGCACGACGTAACCGAAGAACGGCTCGATGGGGGGCGCATCGTTGCGCTGGCAGACGTCGATGCAGCGCCGGGCGCTTCCGATCGCGAGCTCCGGCCTGCCGGCCTCGAGCAGGCTGCGGGCCAGCCGATACTCGGCGCGCTCCTCTTCGAGCCAGGTCCCCGCCCTTTTCCAGTACTCGAGGCCGCCCTCTGCCGCCGCAATCATCCCCTCGGTTTCGGCCGTATCGCGATCCTTCTTCGCCTCGAGCGCGGTGGCGAGGTTGTTGCCGCCGATCGCGAGCGCCCGCAGCGCCGGTGACGCCGGAGGCAGGCCGCCGGCGGCGCGCTGCAGGGCGTCCGTGTAGGCCGCGATTGCGCGACGGGTGTCGTTGCGGCCGGCGAGCGCGGCAGCCGCCAACGCGAGGACCGCCACCCGATCGTCGGAGGCGAGCGCTTCCAGCGCGGCGGCATCGCCGCCCGCGTAGCGCAGCGTGGCCGTGCCGCGGGTGAGCGCGCCCTCGCACGCGGGGCTGCCGTCGTATGCGGGGAGGCCGCGCAGCGCGGCCAGCAGCTCGACGCCGCGCTGCCACTCGCCCAGGTGCTCGCCGCAGACATGCGTCGCGAGCCGCGCGAGCTGCGGGATGTGCTCGGGCGCTTCCGCCAGATGCAGCGAGGCAGCCAGGCGGTCGGCAACCTCCTGCGGTCGGTCGCCGTGATCGTTCCAGGCCGCTTCGAGAAACGCGTCGAAGGTCATGGCGTGGCCTCCCCTGTGGCGCGACTCAGGCTTCGCTGTTCGAATAGGTGAGCACGTGGTGGGCGAGCAGACCGGACGCCGCGCCCGTGCACTCGGCCGTTCCGTACGCCGTGCGCTTGCCCAGCTTGAGCAGGCGCGCCGTGCACAGGAAATCCTCCTGCCTGCCGCTGCGCAGGAAGGCGGTCTTCATGTCCGATGTCACCCAATGCTCGTCCGTGCCGCGTTGCGTCATGATCGCCAGCCACATCGCCACGTCGGCGGCACCCATCATCGTCATTCCGCTCACGATGCCGCCGGGCCGCTCCAGAGCGGGGGAGAACGGAACGTGGAGCACGCACTCCCCCGCCGAACAGGCGCGCACGGCGAATCCGTAGTGCGCGAGGAACGGCGTGCGCTCGAGCACGGCGTTCAACTCGGCGAGGGAGGCTTTCGGCGCCGTCATCGGGCGGCTCTCGCGCAATGCCGCCGCCCGTGCGCCGTACGCTCGCCGGGGCGATCGATGGCGTCGGGAACGGCTGCGCGCATGGGTTGGCTCCCGGGGCCCGCGGCCGACCGCGAGAGCGATCAGCGTTGCGCCGAACCGAAGAAGCTAACCGATGTGTCGGCCGGGGGCAAGTCGCGGACGAGTCGCATCAGCGGATTTCCGCCTGCAGCGGCCGAATCGATTCCCGGGTCGCCGCGACCCACACGCACTCGCCGTTCTTCGGCTTGACGTGCAGGATGGCGCTGCGTGGAAGGTTGTGCAGGTGCCGGATGACCACATCCATGACCCACCCGTGCGTGACCGCCAGCACGCGCTCGCCGGGCCGCTGCTCGGCGATGTTCATGATCGCCTCGAGAACCCGGGTCGCGACGTCGTCCATCGATTCACCCTGCTCGAAGGACGCGGCCGGGTTCCTCTTCAGGATCTGCCCGAAGAGCACCGGATTGAGCTCCGCGAGCTCGGCTTTCGGAATGCCCTGGATGACTCCGAAATGGCGCTCCTTCAACCCGTGATGAACGATCGGGGGCGGCAAGCCCAGCCCGCGGGCGATGATTTCCGCGCATTCGAAGGACCGGATCAACGGGCTCGCGTAGACGCGCGAGAAGCCGGAGGCGGCGAACGTGCGCGCCAGCTCGACGGCCTGCACGCGGCCGCGCTCGTTCATCGGAACGTCGATCCAACCCTGGAGCACGCCGGCGGTGTTCCAGTCCGTTTCGCCATGCCGGGTCACGCAGATTTGGGTCGTGCGACGCATTCACGCACATTCTAAGGCAGCGACCGCGCGGCCCTGCCCGGGACTGCAACATGGCGATGGCCAGTTAAGGATCGCTTAAGCGGACGGGATCAGGCTGGAGACGTTGCGCGGGCGTGGGAGCAGGGGCTCCCGAGCGCGGCGCGCTTCCACAGGAGAATCTGCCATGAAGATCCGCACACTGGCGTTTGCCGTGATCGGCGTTTCGTCCGCCGCCGCCTTTGCCGCAGGCATGTCGCAGGCAGGCCGTCCGGCGACGCTGGCCGAAATGGTGGCCCACCTGGAATCGAAATATCCGGGCGAGGTCACCGCCATCCAGTACGACGCCTCCGGCGACAAGGGTCCGCACTACCACGTCGACATGCGCTTTCCCGCGAGCGGCATCGCACGGGTCGACGTCGACGCCGTGAGCTTCAGGCTCGCATCCCGCGAAACGTCGCCGCTCGCCCCCGGCTCGGTGACGTTGGCCGAGGCGGCAGCGCTCGTTGCCGCCGTCGTCCCCGGGCACGTCACCGTCGCCGAGCTCGACTCGGTCTACGGCATGCCGCCGCATTACGACATCGACGTCCGGCTGCAGCATGGTGGCGTCGCGCAGCTCAGGATCGACCCGGCAACCCGGCAGATCGCGTGGCGGGATCCGGCAGTCATTGCGGACTAGGGCCTGTTAACGCGACATTCGCGTCAACAGGCCCTAGGCGTCGAGGCGCGCCGCGTCGCCCTCCGATCGGCGCGCGTCGCCGTCGTTCGATACGAACGTCACGGTGACCACCAGTCCGACGCCCCCCTTGCCCGCGTCGAAGCCGATCCTGGCATCGTGGAGCTCCGCGATCCGCTTGGCGATGGACAGACCCAGACCGCTCCCCGGCGCCTGCATTCCGGCCAGGCGATGAAACCGCTGCCCGAGCTTCGGGCGCTCGTCGGCGGCCACGCCCGGCCCTTCGTCGGCAACCGCCACGAAAACCGAGCGCCCGTCCCTGCCGACGCGCACGCGCACCGTTGTCCGGGGTGGGCTGTAGCGGACGGCGTTGTCGACGAGGTTGCGCAGCAGGATCCCGAGCAGCCGCGCATCGCCCGCGACGGCCACCGATGGGCCGTCCTCGAGCTCGATCTCGATGTCCTTGGCGTGCGCCGTCGGAGCGAGCTCCGCCACGGCGAGCCTGGCCACGGCGCCCAGGTCGCAAGGCTCGCGTTTGGTCTGGAATCGCTCCGGCTCCAGCCGCGCGAGCGTCAACAGCTGATCGATCAGATGCGATGCCCGGTCGCACCCGGCGATGACGTTGTCGAGCGCGCGTTCGCGCTCGTTGCCGTCGACCGAGCCGCGGGCCACCTGCGCCTGCGCGCGGAGCGCGGCGAGCGGCGTGCGCAGCTCGTGCGCCGCATCGGCCGTGAATCGGCGTTCGTTGTCCATCGAGTCGCGAACCCGCTCGAACAGTCGGTTCAGGCTCGAAACGAGCGGAGCGACTTCCGCCGGGGCTTCGGCGAGCTGGAGCGACGCCAGGTTGTCGGGTGCGCGGTTGGCGACCTGCCGGTTCAGCAGTTGCAGCGGGCGGGTAGCGCGGTTGATGCCGAACCAGATCACCAGGCCGAGTGCAGGGAGGGCGATCAGGAGCGGAACGAGCATGCTCTTGGCCATCGTCGCGACGATTTCGTCGCGCGGCTTCACCTGTTCGCCGACCTGCACCAGGTACCGGCGTTTGGCGTCCCACGCGCTGAACACACGCCAGCGCACGCCGTCGACATCGGCGTTGCTGAAGCCCTCGTCTTTCGCCGACAGCCGCGAATTGGGCGCATTGGCCGAGTGCAGGCGCAAGACCGAACCCTTCTCCCAGAACTGGAAGGCGACCCCGCGCCCGTAGCGATGCAGCTGCGGCGCGTGCTCGACGATCTCGTCCCAGTCGTGACCCGCCTGGGCGACCAGCAGCGACGCCGACTGCGCGAGGTGCGCGTCGAGCAGCTCGTCGATCTCGTGCCGCGTGTCGACATAGCTGACGACCGCGGTGGCGACCCAGGTGGCCGCCACCGACGTGAGCAGCACCCAGAGCAATTGGCGGCGGATCGAGCGCGGGGCCGGGGCCTCAGCCATTGCTCTGCTCGCGCGGCAGCACGTAGCCCACACCGCGCACCGTCCGGATCACCTCGGGCGCGAGCTTCCTGCGCAGGTGATGTATGTGCACCTCGACGGTGTTGCTCTCGACCTCGTCGCCCCACGCGTAGAGTCGGCCTTCGAGCTGCTCGCGCGACAGCACCCGCCCGGCGTTCAGCATGAACTCCTGGAGCAGGTTGAACTCCCTGGCCTTGAGCTCGATCGCCTGCCCGTTGTAGACGACCGTCCGCGCCGCGGGATCGACGCGCAGGTCGCCGACCTCGAGGATGGGCGCAGGCTCGCCGCGCGACCGGCGAACGTGCGCCCGCAGCCGAGCCGCCAGCTCGTCGAGGTCGACCGGCTTGACGACATAGTCGTCCGCGCCGGTGTCGAAGCCGCGCACCCGATCATCGACGGCGTCGCGCGCAGTGAGCAGGAGCACCGGCAGCTTGCTCCCCCGGGCTCGCTCCCTGCGCAGCAATTCGAGTCCGTCGAGGCGAGGCAAGCCGATGTCGAGCACGACCGCCGCGAAGGCGTCGGTGCGCAGCGCGAGCTCGGCCGCGACCCCGTCCTTCACCCAATCCGCGTCGAAGCCGCGCTGCTTCAGTCCCGTGCGCAACGCGTCGCCGAGCAAGGGATCGTCTTCGACGACGAGTATGCGCATGCGCGTCCCGCGCGTCAGCTTTCGTGCTTCGCCTGCCGCGAAGCCTTGGGATGCGCATCGGGACGATCGCCGCCATGGCGCTTGACGTTCGCCGTCTGCGCGGAGGGACCGGGCAGGCCGGGGAGATCCACGACGCCGCTCCAGAGCACTGCGACGCCGGCCGTCAGGGCGATGGCGGTCACCCAGCGCGTTCTGCCGATCGCTTCGCGCGGCTGCCCGAGCTTGCGGCCGGTCAGCATGGCCGCGACGAGGTTCTCGCGGTGCGCCAGGCTGCTCACGACGACGCCGGCAACGTGGACGAGCACCAGGGCGAGCATGGTGTCGGCCGCCGCTTCGTGCAGCGACTCGATCCACTTCCCGCCGACGTCGGTGTAAACGCCATAGCCGGAGATCCCGGTGACGAGGCCGAGCGCGACCATCACGTAGATCACCCAGCTCCCGGCCGGGTTATGGCCGACATAGTGAACGGGATTGCGCGTGAGCAACGAACGAAGGTAGGACAGCACCGCCTTCGGACCATAGGCGAACGAGCTCCACCGCGCGTGGCGGGTCCCCAGGAAGCCCCAGAGGATCCGGAATCCGAGCAAGCCGACGACGGTGTACCCGAGCAGGACATGGAGGTCGCGGACGCGCTCCGACTCGGCGGTCAGCAGCGCACCGGCGAAGGAGATCGCGAGCAGCCAATGAAATACCCGCAGCGGCAGGTCCCAGACGAGGATTCTAGACGTTTTCACTCACCGCTCCCGTTATGAGGGCAAACGCCGGCTGCGTTTGCCGAAGTCGCCGGTATCGGCGCGACGGTGGCAGGCCGCGCAATCGGCCGCGCTCCTGACCTGTCCCCTGTTCCATGCTGCCGTGGCAGCGCCCGAGTGTTCGTGGCGGAACCACGGCGTCTCCGTAATCCGCAGCAGCGGCGCCTCGGCGCGCCCGGACCGTTCGCGGCCGGCGTTTGCAATCAGGAAGGCGCGGATGCTCGCCGCCGTCGCCGCGTCGACACCGGCATCGGTGCCGAAGTGCCGGTCGAGGCCGTTCATGATCGCGTGCCAGGAGCTCGGCGGGAGGAGTTGCGGCGGATAAGGCAGATGGCAACTGCCGCATTCCTCACTCCAGGCCGCATTGGTGCCGGCCAGCGGCTTGAGGTCGCTCGCCGCCGCGCCCGCCGCGGCCGCAATTGCCGTCGTCAGACCAAGGGCCCAGGCGATCATTCGTGGGGACCGGCGCTTTCGCTGCGCATTCATCGTGAGCTCCTAGGGTCGGGATTGCATCAGATAGGCCAGCACATCGCCCTTCTCCTGGGCGGTGCACGGGCGGCCGATGACGTCGTTGCAGTTGCGCCGGAACCACTTCTCGGTCTTGTCGTAGGCGGTGAAGCGCTCGGTGTTGGCCGCCGGGGCGAGAGGCGCGATCCGCTGGCCGGTCTTCGCATGGGTACCTGCGCTGCCCGGATTCCGGGTGTGGCAGGAGGCGCAGCTCCACTCGCGGCCGTGCGTGGACTGAAACAGCTCCTCGCCGCGTCTTGCGGAAAAGCCGTCGAACCGCGGCGATTCCTGCCGGGCGGCGGTCTCGTAGGCGCGCGCGATGTCGGTCGGCGACTGCGCGGCCGCAATGCCGGTGGCCATCAAGACCGCGGCGAATCCGCCCAGCCGCACCCGCAGAATCCTGTTCATCGAACCCTCCTCGTTGACTCCAGTAACGGGAGGGTAGGGGCGAATTCTTAGCGGGCGCTTAATTGCCGCGCGCGCGGCGCGGCGCGAGGAACAGGTGGTCGAAGCGGTCCTGCGGCGTGGCTGCAGGTACCGCCGGCCCTTGCGCCGTTACTCGGCGGTGGTCGGGTCGATGATCGCGTGCACCTCGGACACCCGGTTCGCCGGAAAGCCGCCGAGCTATCGCGGTGTCCCGACCGGTCCCGCGGGTGGGGACGGACTTCCGCTGTCCGCCATCGCCGCCGAGCGCCGGGACAGATCCGCGTTGCGCCAGAGCGCGAGCGCCCAGAACAGCGCGCCGTTCAGCATGCCCAGCGCCAGAAACGCCGGCGCGAGGGCCGCGACCAGGGTGCCGCCGCCGACCGCGAACGGCACCGCGCAAAGGAGCCCGAGCGCGCCGCCGCCGAGGGCGAACTGCCACCAGCGCAGCCATCCCATCCGCAGGAACAACGCGAATGCGGGCACGCCGAGGAATACGATCGCCGCCGCGGTGATCCCGCCGACGGCGATCGCGCCGCCGGGGCCCACGATACCCTGCAGGACGAAGGCGACGGCCGGGTAGAGCAATGCGAGAAAGACGAACACGGCGACGACGCGGCGCATCGGCGTTGCGTCGGCTCAGGACCTGGGCGCGATGGCGGGCGAGGTTCCGCCGGCGAAGGCCCGGCTCGACGTCCGGGTCAGGTCCCACGGCTGCGATTTCGCCTGCGGACCTGGACGCGCCCGTAACAGACGAGCACGGCCACCAGCGAGAAGGCGATGGCGAACGGCGAGACGAGCAGCGTCGCCAGCCAGCTCATCCTGCCGTCGGGCTCGAGGTACTCGAGGACGAGAAATACGGCCAACGGACACCCGAGCGCCGCGGCGAACGACGCCTTTGTCGTGTCGCGAAAGATCAGCTCGGCCGCGACGCCGATCGACACCGGCAGCAGGATCAGTACGAGCAAAGGTTCCATGGGCAGGCCGACGACGGGCATGACAGGGCGACCGACGACCGGCGGAGCTCACGCGGCGCCGGCGGCAGGCGCGTCTGCCAGTATAGGACGCCTTGCCGGCGTTGTGCGCAAGGGGTCTCGCGCCTCCGGCAACCCCGGTCGCGCCGTCGGCGACGTGCCCGGGCATCCCGGGAGCACAGCTCTGCCCCCAGGACGTCTGATGCGCCGAGGCGCCTGCTCAGGGTGTGACGAGACGAGTCGCGGACGGGCCGAAGCCGGCTTCCTGATACATCGCATCCCCATCCTTGGCCCAGAGGTAATGGGGAACGTTCGCCGGGGCGACGTACACCGCGCCGGTCGGGACCGCGACGAGCTTCGATTCGTCGAAGGTGTCGCCGAAGCCGACGTAGATCGTGCCCGAGAGCACCGTGCTGTTGCGCGCATCGGGATGCGTGTGCGGCGGGATCCTCGCTTGCGCAGCGAGCTTGACGCGCAGGATGTAGGGCCCCGGCTTCTGTTCCGCCCCCAACACCCAGGCGACCTCGACACCCGCGAGCATCGGAGGGCGCAACCACGGCATGCGCTCCGGCAGGATAGGCGACGGCGCATCCGCCTCGGCGAGCGCCGGACCCGCGAGCAGGCTGGTCACGGACAGCACGATTGCGAGCAACGCTCTCATGGGGTGCCGCCAGGAAACGCCTACGTCAGCGGTCGCGCAAGCCGTTTATCGTGGACCATGCGACGTCGACGTCAGCGCCCAACTGCAAGATAGACCGACAGGGCGAGGCCAAGGAACCCGAGCACGAGCGCCAGGACCACCGGGAACGTTCGGTTGTGCGCCGGCGGGAGATCGACGATCGGCAGCGTGGAGACGTAGCCGCGATGCTGGATGGCGGCGAAGACCATGCTGATGGCGCCGAGCAGGACGAGCGCGATTCCGATTACGTTCGAGACATGCAACGACGTCGCGACCGGCGGGGCCGATGGCGCGCGCTGCGCGGCGAGCAGATCCAGGAAGAGGCCGAAGCGGGCCACCACGAAGCCGAAGGCCATGATGGTGAGACCCGTGCGGGTCCACGCCAGGAGCGTTCGCTCGGCGGCGAAGTAGACGCGCGGGTCGGACATGGGCAGGAGCCGGGTTGGATCGAGTGTCGAGTGTAGCCCGATTCGGACCGTCGCGCCGGTCAGATCGCGATCGGACGTGCCGCCGACGTGCGCCACAGCGACGACACGGGCGCCCGAGCAGGGACAGCGCCTTCCGCGCGGCGGTCACTGCCGGCGAATGTCGCGGAGCATCGAGCAGCTCGTCGGGCTCGGCGCGATGGCTGAGGTGCTCCTCCGGCGAGGCGAGCGAGAAGCCCAGGCGCTCGAGCAGGCGCAACGAGCGGAAGTTCTCCGCGCTTGAGCACGGCGGAGAGGCTGCGCGCGCCATGGTGCTCGGCCAGCTCGCCGATCATGGCTTCGACGGCCTGGCGCGCCAGACCGCGACCCCAATGCGCGCTGGCGAGCTCGTAGGCGATCGCGGCGCAACCATTCGGATGCACGGTGGCTTGCACATAGCCGATGAGCTCGGTGCGTCCGAAGGCGGATGACCCAGTTGAGCCATTGCTCGCGACCGTCGGCGGACCGCCTCGATTCGAGCTTGGCGTAGCGCGTGCGCAACCACTCGAGCGAGGGTGGCGGCTCGTTCTCGAACTCGTAGATCGCCGGGTCGCCGAGGACGACGAACATCTCGTCCGCATGCGCCGCGGTCTGCGGTTCAACGTGAGATCGGCGGCCTCGACGACGCGCATGCCATCGGCCTTCGGCGGCGACGCCAGCGCTGGGTTGCGACACCAGACTCGCCTCGTCCTTGCCCCCGGGCAGGCGCCCGGCGTTGATCTTGGTTGACGCAGCCCGGCGTCAGGCGCGGCGACGCTACGCGCGCGCTTGGCGCAACCCTCCGCCACGCTCCTAGGCCCGCTCCCTGAGAACGGATGGCAGTGCCGCGAAGTCGTCGGTTCGCGGGAGCGACTGCAACGCGGCCAGCAGCGGCGCGGGGGGCGCAACGAGCTTGCGCGCGGCGAGGTCCAGCCAGCCTCCGGCGCTGGTGACTCGCGCGCAGAGCGTGCCGTCCGGGCGGAGAATTTCGTTGCGCAGGACGAATCGGCTGCCGTCGGCCGAAAGACCCGCGATGGCGAGCGTGACCGTGATTTCCTGGAGCAGTCCGACCTCCTTCCGGTATTCGAGGTCGTCCTTCATGACCACGGGCCCGAGCTTCAGGCGCGCGAACTCGGCCGTTGGAAAGCCGTGCTCGGCGAAGTACATCATGCGCACATCGGCCGACTTGTCCAGGAAGGCGGTGTTCTTCATGTGCGAGTTGAAGTCCATGTCGCCCCAGCCGGCGAACAGCGTCTTCGAGTACACGAAAGGTCTCCTCAGCGAGTGCGGTGGCGTCGGCCCGGCCGGTTGCCCGCAACGCGTGTCGCGGGGCGGCGGAGCGTCATCGCGGGTCCGCGCGATCGCGGCATCGGCACGGGCGGCTACCGATTGCTCGACGCCAGCTTGATGCCGAAGCCGATGAGGGCAACGCCGGCAAGGCGGGTCGCCATCGCTCGCGCGGCGGGAACCGACGCGAGTTTGCGGGCGATGGCGTTCCCGGCGACAACGAGGGCCGTCTGGTAGAGCAGGCTGATCAAGGTCACGTGCGCCATCATCGCCACGAGGGTCGTCGCCCGCCGAGTCCGGGCGAAGAAACAGCGGGAAGAACGCGACGAAGAACAGCACGACCTTCGGGTTGGTGAGGCTCACGGCAAAGGCCTGCCTGAAGTACATCGATCCCGATTTCCTCGGCTCCGCGCGCACCGAATCGCCGGCGACGCGTGTGCGCAGCAGTTGCACCCCGATCCAGCACAGGTAGGCAGCCCCGAACCATTGCAGCGCCTGGAACACCCCCGGGTTGGCGTTCATGACGGCAGCGAGTCCTGCGACAGCGGCGACCATGTAGAGGAAGTCGCCCATGAGCGTCCCCAGGACCGCGCCCAGACCGGCGCCGATGCCATTGCGCGCGGTCGCGTTCAGGATCGCCAGGGTCCCCGGTCCGGGGACGAGCTGGAATACGACAATCGCAGCGATGAAACTGCCGTAGTTCTGGATATCGAACATCGACCGATCTCCGGGGCTTGCCCTGCAGGATGATTGCGCTAGGTTGGATTGGACACGAGTGGCAGCTCGAGGACAACTTCTCCCTCGTCGACCTTTCCGGTGTGCCGGAAGCCGGCCTGAAGGTAGAACCGCTCGGGGCAGCCCGGACCGGGAACGTACGACGTGGTGAGCGAGGCGAACACGCCCTTGGCGCGCACGTGCGCGACGACCTGGCCGAGCGCTGCCGCGCCGATGCCGCGGCCCTGGAACCTGTGGTCGACCATGAATCGCCACAAGCCGATCTCCGGCGCGGGCGGTGGCGCGCTCCCGGAGCGACTCATCGTAGAGCATGACGAACCCCGCGGGGGATTCGCCGGCATAGATGGCGCGATACCAGGCCTCTTCGTGGAACAGCGCCTGCGCGAGGGAGACGGCATTGGGGGCGACGAATCGCTGCTGATCCGCGGCGACGGCGAGCGCGATGATCGCGCGAACCGTGTCCGCCGTGATTTCGCGGAGGGAGACAAGCGCGGTGTCTGCGGCCATGGAATCCATCTCCTGAAAGCTGGGCGCACGCATCATCCACGCCCCGGCGACCCGCAGGCCGGACGGTATACTCGCAGACGACGTCGACACCCGTATCCCGAGCGGCATTCTCGCGCAGAACGCCTGCGCGAAGAAGCGCCGCGCTCACCATCGATTCCTCGATTACTGGCCACTAGCGATGTGCGGGATCGCCGGAATCGTTCATCTGGACGGCAGGCCGCTGGACGCGGGCGACACGGCCGTCCTCCGGCGCATGGGGCGCGCGATCCGGCATCGCGGCCCCGACGACGAGGTGCTCGACGTCTGGAACAACGTCGGCTTCATCTTCGAGCGCCTCGCCATCGTCGATCTGGCGGGTGGGCGGCAGCCGTTCACGACCGCCGACGGCCGGGTGAGCGCCATGATCAACGGCGCGATCTACAACCACCGGCAGATCCGCGCGTCGCTGTCGCACCGGGACTTGCTGCGCACGCAGTCGGACTGCGAAGTGATCCCCTACCTCTATCTCGAGCGAGGGCGCAATCTCTTCGACTCGGTCAACGGAATGTTCGCGATGGCGCTCCTCGATCGGCGCGAGCGCCGCGTGGTGCTCGCGCGCGACCGGCTGGGCATCAAGCCGCTGTTCTATGCGCTGGCCGATGCCGGCCGCACGCTCGTCTTCGGGTCGGAAATCAAGGCAGTGCTCGCGCACCCGGGGGTCGTGCGCCGGTTCGACTGGACCGCTGCGCTCGGGCAGGAGTTCTTCACCGATGCCGCGCCCAGCGAGCTGCAATCGTGCTTCGAGGCGATCGAGCGCGTCCCCGCCGGCTCGATGCTGGAGCTCGCGCTCGACTCCGGCGAAATCGCCGTCCGGCCGTTCTGGAGCGTTCCCGAGCGTGCGGACGAGCCGGCGCCTCTGCCGGCGACGCACTACGTGGCGCGCTTCCGCGAGCTCCTCGAGGACAGCGTGCGCCTGCGCCTGATGGCCGACGTCGACTGCGGCGTGTTCCTCTCGGGCGGCATCGATTCCGCGGTCGTCGCGGCGCTCGTCGCGAAGGACCTGCCGCTTCCGACGTTCAGCGTGCTGAGCCGGAGCACGATCGAGAGCGGCGACGCGCTGGCGTCGCGCGAGGTGGCCGAGGCGCTCGGCCTGCCCAACCACCAGGTCTGCTTCGATTGCGACGAGGGTGCCTATACGCCGGACGACTGGCGGCGAGTGCTGTGGGCATGCGAGCTGCCGATGGCCACCGCCGAGCAGCTCTACAAATATCACCTGCACGCGTTCGCCCGCCAAGCCTATCCGGACCTCAAGGTCATGCTGCTGGGCCAGGGCAGCGACGAGTTCCTGGGCGGCTACATGGAGAAATTCCTCCCGCGCCGCGATGTCTGGCGCGACGAGGACTGGGACGCCCTCGGACGCGAGATCCGCACCCGCGAGACGCGGCGGCTGGCGCGGGCGAGCGGGATCGCGATCACCAACACGGAGCTCTTCGACCGGGGCGTGCTCGATCCGCGGTTTCTCGCGCAGTGCCACGGGCTGCCGTCCCGACCGCACGACCTGGGAGCTCTACGCGGGCGCCTGCCGCCGCAATCTCGACTATCACCTGTGGCACGAGGACCGCACGGCGGCGGCGCACGGGATCGAGAACCGGGTCCCGTTCATCGACTACCGCATCGTCGAGTTCGTCGCCTCGATTCCCGAGCGTCACCATTCCGCGCTGTTCCCGGACAAGCGAATCCTTCGCCGCGCAGCGAGCGGGCTGGTGCCGCCGCGCATCGTCGAGCGTCCGAAAGGCTACTTCTTCTACGGCAAGGGCCAGCACCACACGTTTCGCGCGATGCACGAGCTCCTGACGGGCAGCGGCGGCAGCCTCGTCGAGCAGGCCATCGCGGGCTCGGCGAGCAGCGGCGGGCCGCTCGATCCCGACGGATTCCGGCGCTACGCGGCGAACGTCGGCAGCGACGGCACCTACGCCGGCCTCCCGCAGTTGCTGGTCCTCGCCAACATGGGAATTCTGGCCGAGCTCGCCGACAGTCTTGCCGGCGTGCCGGCTGCGCGCAGCGATCGGATGATCGAGGAAGTGAAGACCACGGACTGGCCGGCATGGATCGCCGCGCACTCGGCAGCGGGACCGCTCGCCGCGGACCACGTGGCGGATTCGACGGTCGTGCGCCTCGCTCCGGGCGTGAGCCTGGTCACGGCGCCGGCGGGCGCGCCGGGGTCGGTGTCGTCGAAACGAAGCTACCTTGCGCGCGACGGCGAGCCGGTCGAGGACGTCGGCAGTCCCGGCTGGCAGGCGTTTCTTGCCGCCGCCGACGGACGCCAGAGCGTCGCGCGGATCATCGCCGACCACGGCCTCAACGCGCGCGCACGAAAAAGCAGATTCGCGACGCGCTGGAGCGAAATCTCCTCGTCCGCGTCGAAAGCTGAGCGTCTTGGCGCATCGTTGCCCGGCACCCGCCCGACGATGCAATCGCGTCGCGCGTCCGATCGGGGGTGTGGCAGGTGCTACGCGCGATCGACCCGGCACGAGAAGCAGCCCCGCTTCGCGTTGTGCAGGTGGATGTACGCGACGCAATCGTCGGCGAAGTGCCGCTCGATCTCCGACGCGACGACCAAGCCTTCACACACCGCCGCGGCCACGATCATGTGCTCGGCGTCATAGGCACGCACCGACATGAGGCGGCGCGAGACGCAGGCCGGCACGACGCCTGCGGCAAGCGTTCTCTGCCTTGCGCCGCGTCGGACGAAGATGGGTCCCGACGCCCGGTACGGCGACGCGGCCGGCTGGTGCAGGAACGGCAGCAGCAAGAGCTCGTCGCCGAGCTCTGCCTCTTCGAGACTGATGCGGCATGGAAAGCCGGGGCTCTCCGTTGCGACACGACGCATCGCGCCCTTCGCCTTCAGTTCCCGGTCGGTGAGCTGGAAAAGGGGTTCGAACTGCTCGTGATCGATTCCGACGATTCGAAAGGCGGACATGATGCGGATTCCGTCGAATTGGGCACTCGCATGGTGCTCCCGGGCGGGGCAAATCCGCTCGCCGGTTTCGGACATGGAGTTCGAGCGACCTGTGCCAGCCCCGTTCGCTTTCCCGCTTGCCCGGCAAGTGCGGACGTCGCGGGTCCGGCGCTCGACACGAGCGCGAGACGCCGGTCGGGTCGGGCTGTCGCCTCGACGGAATGCTCAATCGGCAGCGCGAACGCCGGCGCCCACGGTGATGGAGCCCGAGCCCAGGACGTCGGCGCGGATGCCGGCACGATGGACGAAACGCCTGACGACCGCCGCGGGCGTGACATCCGCCGAGGACAGGCGATGGCCGAGGCCGCCGCAGGGCTCACACAGCTCCACCCCGCGCAGGCGCACGTTCCCCACCGTGAATTCCCTGCCGACGAGATCCTTCAGGCGTACGCCTCGCGTCACGAGGTTTCTCCGGGTGGACGACGGGTCGATGCTGCGACCGGTTTCCGCACCGAAGGCTTCGATCTCCTCGGCCTCGACGAGGGTGATGTTCTGGCCTGGTTCGTCCTTGGCGCCGAAGTAGCGATCGCCCTCGATCCCGGCGCCGGCGACGACGTCGATCGTTCGAACTTCGATCTGCGGTTCGCCGGCCTTGCCTGCGATATATATGCGCTCGATGCTCATCGGGATGCCTCGCGTTACGGTGACAATGGACAGCCGCAGTACGGATGCCCGGCGATCAACGCGGCGCGGCCGGGACGATGCCCGGTCGGCGGTCATCCGCGCGGAACGACGGGCCAACCGGCATCATAGAAAATTCGCGGCTGCCTTGCCATGGCGGTCGCATCGGCTCCGCGCGGCCATCGACGATCCGCGCCCGGCCCTCGGCCGGCGCCCGCCGCGCTGCCGGTCCTGCCTGATACGATTGTCCGGCCATGCGTCGCCCGCTGCTGATCTCCCACGACCTCAGCTACTCCGGCGCGCCGGTCGCGCTGCTGGCGCTGGCGAAGGCGCTGCAGCGGCTGGGCGAGGACCCGGTCGTCGCCCCGCTGGCGGGCGGCCCGCTGGCAGGGCAGTTCCGCGCGTCGGGAATCGAGATCGCGACGCGGGTCGACCCTGCCGCCGTCTCGTTCGTCATCGCCAACACGTTTCTTTCCGTCCCCATGGCGCTGCGCTTCAAGCGCCCCGGCACGCCCGTCGCGGCGTGGATACACGAATCGGCCTATTTCTTCCGGATCCTCAACATCGCGCCGGAGAGCTGCGGACTGCAGGATCTCGACGTCGTTCTTGCGCCGTCGAAGTTTCAGCTCGTCGAGCTCGCGCCGTTCCTGCGTCCGGGCCGCGCGTATCAGCTCAGGAACGTCGTGCGCCAGGACGCGTTTCGCCCGGCGGGCGACGAAGCGATGATTGCGGTGTGCGGTCAGTGGGAGGTGCGCAAGGGCCAGGCGCAGCTGCTCGACCTCACGCGGCGCTCGGGGGCGAAGGTCCGGTTCAAATTCATCGGCGCCGATCGCCCGGGTGAGCATGCCGATGCCGACGCGGCACTGTCGCCGCACGTCTTCCTCGGGCCCGTGGACCCGGACAAGGCGAAGCTCGAAATCGCCAGGTCCGGCGCGCTGGTGAGCTGTGCGGAGGCCGAAACGCAGAACCTGTGCGCGATCGAGGCGCTGATGGCCGGAAGACCCGTCCTGCTGTCCGATATCGACGCGCATCGGTCGCTCGCTGGTCTGGTCCCGAATGTCGTCCTGTTCGACCGGAATTCCGCGCAGAGTTTCGGCGAAGGCTTCGCGAAACTGACCGAAGCGATACCGGACGAGACGCTCGCGCACAGTGCAAGCACCGCCGCCAACGCGCTGTTCGGCGAGGCGGCATTCGATCGGCGCCTCGCCGACATCGTGACGCTTCTCGGAGAGGGTGGCGGCTCGGCGGCTGTCGTCGAGCGCTACCAGGATCGGTGACGCGCCGCGGAAGGTGCGCCCGCGTTGCGCGCCGGGTCAGGCTCGCCCGCTTCGAAGCGCGGCCTGGTAGGCCTCGATCTGCGGCAACATGGCTTGACGACGCGCGAGGCTCTCCGCCGGCCAGTACCTCTCGCGCTCGTAGTACTCGGGCACCGAAGGCACTCCGGGCGGAATGATCACCCACGGTTGTTTGGATGCGGTGAAGATGTGGATGTCGGGTGGCAGATGGTCGGGCTCGTCGAGCGTGCCGACCCGGACGAACTTGACCAGCGGGCCCGCGCCGGCGTAGTTGCTCCAGACGGCAATGCGACACTCGGGGCAACGAGCGAACGTCTGACCGTACCCGCTCGCCGACGGCGTGCGAACGAGCTCGGGCTCTGCGCCGAGCAGGATGACGCGGTCGGCTTCGATCATCGCATTGAGCGCGAACGATGCTCCGCTCTCGCGCTGGCACCAGCGGCAGTGACAGCAGTGCACGAACAGCGGCGCGGTCTGCATGCGATACCGGACATGCCGGCAGTCGCAGCCCCCTTCGAGCGGGAACGCCGACGATGTTGTCATGTGAGCGCCAGGCGCACGATCGGACGCTCGGGACGCCGGCGGGCCACCTCGAAGAATCCCGCCTTGTCGTACATCGACTTGGCGCCGTGCCACAGCCAGTCGTCCCGCCCCCGTACCTCCTTGTCGATCGGATAGGCTTCGAGCAGCCGGGCGCCGCGTTTCCTTGCATAGGCGATGGCGCCCTGCAGCAGCGCGGTCGCCACGCCTTGATGGCGGAACTCGGTGGGCACGACGAAGCAGATGACCGACCAGACCGGCGCATCGTCCACGGGCTTCATCACCGGCGATCGCCGCAGCTTCAGGTATGCGCTCCTTGGCGCCAGGGCAACCCAGCCCACCGGCGTCCTTCCGGAATAGCCGATCAGGCCGGGTGGCGGATCGGCATCGGCCAAGGCCTTCAGGCGCGCCTTCCGCCGCGCCGCGGGCCTGACGCCGGTCGGGCTCTGCGGCGGCCCACTCTCGCGGTAGTACATGCACCAGCAGCCGCGGGCGATCGAGCAGCCCTTCGCCTCGAATACCTTCTCCAGATCGGGCCATCGGCCGGGAGTGAGCGGACGGACGGTGACGATCATGACTTCAGGCCATTGCGGCGCCAACCGTCTGCCGCACGGGTATGCCCGTCGGATCGAAGTCGCGCAGGCAGTGCACGTTGATCCCGAAATAGTCGGGCGTGACCCGCTTCCGATGGAAGGGATAGATGCCGCAGGTCTTGCAGAAGTAGTGGCGCGCGGTCATGGTGTGGAACCGGTACTCGGTGAGCGAATCCTCGCCGGTGCGCAGCTTGAACTGGCTTTCGTGCACCTTCACCATGAGCGCGTTCTTGCGCCGGCAGATCGAGCAGTCGCAGGTCGTGAGCTCCGGGAAGTCGGTCTCGATCTCGAAGCTGACGGCACCGCAATGACAACTTCCGGTGTACTTCTGCAGCGGTCGGCTACCCATGCGCATCGACCTCCGTCGCGGCCCGGCCCGTGCGGCGACCGGCAGCATGGCCGCTGGACGTCCGGCTGAACGCGCGGTCAGGCGTCAATGCAGCGCGGGAGCGCTCAGCTCTTGCTGGCACAGTTGAACATCCACTTGATCCCGAACCGATCGGTGATGCTGCCGAAGTAGCCGCCCCAGAACATCTCCTGCAGGGGCATCTCGACTTTCCCCCCGGCCGACAGGGCATTGAAGAGCCGGTCGGTCTCGGCGCGGGTGTCGGGCTCGAGATTGATATAGACGTTGTTGCCCGGTGTCAACGAGAAACCCATCGACTCCGGAGCGTCGGTTCCCATCAGCACGTGGCCGCCGAGGATGGGCAGCTCGACGTGCATCACGAGGTTCCTGTCGGATTCCGCCAGCGGCGGCTGGCCCGGCGCAGGTGGAATGTCGGCGAATCGATGTACGCCGCCGGCGAACTCGCCCCCGAACACGGAGCGGTAGAAGTCGAACGCCTGTTCGGTGGAGCGGGGGAAGTTCAGGTACGTGCTGACTCGTGACATTTGGCGGGCCTCCCGTCAACGATGAAATCCGTTACGACGCATGCTACCTCCATCGCGCATACATGTAGCAGGGCCTCGGCTCCTCGCTCAGGTTCGGGTGGATGGCGAACCGCGCAAGCCGCGCCTCCCGTGTGAAACCGGCCTTCTCCAAGGCACGCTGCGACGGGCGGTTCTCGACGTCGCAGAACGCCTGCACGCGAAAGAACGCCGCGTCCGCGAGGACCCTCGCGGACAGCGCGGCAATGGCCTCCGGCATCAGACCGGCGCCCCAGTGCCGTGGCGCGAGTACGTAGCCCAACTCCACGATGTGCCCGGCCGGCCGGGCCTCCAGCATGCCGATGGCGACGGCCGGCTCGCCGCGCATGGCAACGACATACGGAAGCCGCACGCCATTCTCGAACGCCGCAATGCACTGCGCAACGTAAGCCTCGGTGACCGACAGGCTCGCGTGCGGCCGCCACATCATGAAGCGCGAAACCTCGGCCATCTGCGCGTAGCCGGCGAAGATCTCGTGCGCGTCCGCCGGGAGCGGGGCACGCAGAAGCAGACGCTCGGTCTCTAGCTCCGCGGGAAGCATGCGCTGGAGGTCTCGACCGCGGCTTGCCGGCCGGCGATCATGGCGTGAGCGACGCCCCGCCCGCGGGCGGCACGGAAGTAGACGACCGGCGCGGGGAACTCCGAGAGCTGCGACTGATCGCGATACCGGACAATGGAATTGGCAAGGCGCGCGGAATCGATCGTGTGCTCCGACGCGGCGATGGCGTGGCCGATCAGGCCGGCGAGCACCAGGACTCCAAGAACGCAGCTATTGGCCGTCGTCATTCGCCTGACCTCCGACGCGAGGAGTGAAAAGCATCGACAGTCATCGCGCCGATGGCTTCTGTCCCTGCCTATGTCGCTCGTATGTCAGGCAAGGAGCCCGGGATTGCCTTTCCAGACGGCATAGGTGAGCGCGGACGCATAGGTCACCCAGGCAAGGTAAGGGATTAGCAGAGCTCCGGCAAGGGGACGCACGCGCCAGAAAGCGACAAGCGTGCAGAGAATCAGCATCCAGAGAATGAGGATCTCGGCGAAGGCAAACGCCCCGAGACGCCAGACGAAGAAGAGCCACGTCCAAAGTGCGTTGGCGCCGAGCTGGACCAGAAACAACGTCAGCGCGGTGCGATGCCCTGCGAAAGCCCTCCTTTCGCCAGACCAGCCAGGCGGCGATGCCCATGAGGAGATAGAGCAACGTCCAGGCAGGCGCGAAGAGCCACGAAGGGGGCGCCCATGCGGGCCGAATGAGCTCGCGATAGAAGGCTCCGGCATCGGCGGACGCGAGCCCCCCAATTGCGGCTGCGGCAAAGCTGATCGCGAGCCAGCCAACGAGACCGACGATTTGCCTGGTCATGGACAGGGCCGTTCGACAGTTCCGGTCAATTCCCGTAGAAGCAATCCAGTGTCGGGAAGCGCGCCGAGCCACGGAGGCAATCCCACAGATAGATGGCGAATCCCGCGTCGCCCGTCCACAACGAATACCTCAGCCGGCGCTGCCGTCGTTCTTCCGCCTCGGTCTGGACGATGCCGTGCATGGCGAACGCCCGGGCGCGGGCCAGCCACGTGGAGTCGCCGGTGCGCCGGTACAGCTTGAGAAACGCGTAACCGTTGCCGCCGGTGCCGTGGCAGAGGTTGGAGCCCTTGATCAACGGTCCGGCCGCCCATGTCGCTTCCCCGGCCGCGACGAGCAGCCGATCGAGCGCCGTACCCGGAAGATCGGCGAGGCAGACGACGAATCCCGGGGCGCCGTGGCAGTACTGCATGAGCATCTTCGACCGGTCGCTCGGGACATGGAGCTCCGGCCGCCAGTTCACGAGCGGCCCATCCCAGGTCGCCGTGCGCTCGACGGTATTGACGATGCGCTCCTCCCAGGCCGCGAAGGACTCGGCGCCCAGCAATGCGCGGCCGCGGATGATCGGCACGGCAGTCGCGACGAAACCGTGCACGCCATCGAGATAGGTGAACTCGCGCCCATGGAAGTCCTGGGTCCAATAGTGGCAGCGATGTTCGGGCGACCACTGCAGTTGCCTCCACAGCGCGTCGGCGGTGCGCCGGAACAGATCCGCCCAGCGCTCCTGCCGCGTCCGCTCGTAAAGGAACAGGGCGGCGAGCATCGTGCCGGGCGAACCCCAGAACAGCTCCCGCGCAGGATTCTCCATGTTGCCCGCGATCAATGCGGCGATGCGATCTCCCAGCTCGGCCGTCGGTGTGTTTGCGAAGGCAAGCATGAGAATCGGCAAGTCGCCTGTCAGGTAGGAGCCGAACTCCCGACTGCCAACGGATCGCAGCCAGGTGCGGTTGGACTCGACGAGCGATTCGGGCTCGGGCGTGTAACGGCGTGAGAGCACGATCGCGCCCGCCGATTCGAGGTAGTGCAACGCCCAGACGACGCCGCAGGCGCCGCAGTAGAGCGTCGTGCCGGGCAGATTCGGGTCGTCGCCTTCCTCGACGTCGAGCGGATGCAAGGGCCAGTAGGTCGCTTCCGAAAATCGATCCTCGATATCGCGGGCAATGCGCGTGATCGCGGCGCGGACCCGATCCTCGTCCCAGTCGATGGGCAGCAATCGCTCGTGACGCGCGGGATCGAACAGCATCGATGCGGCTCCTCGATGGTGGCGCGGTCACGGTGCCGGCTGGAGCACGCAGACCATTTGCACCTCGTCCTGCGGGACACCGTCGACCAGCATGAAGCAGGGCTCACGACCGTATGCCTTGAAACCCATGCTCGCGTAGAGCGCAATTGCGGCGACGTTCCCGGCGTTCACCCCGAGGCTGACTTGCCGCACGCGTAACCCGGATTGCGCGAAGGAGAGTGCCTTGGCGACGAGTAGCCGACCGACGCCTTGCCTCCGATTCGCCGGAGCGACATACATTCCCCAGACGAATGCCTTGTGCGCGAGCTTCCGATGCTCTTCGCGCACGATCCCGACCAGACCGACGAGCTCCTCGTCCCGGAACGCGCCGAAGGTCGCGCGGCCGTCGCGCGGACCGAGACGATCGGCGACTACGGACGAGGCAAGGTCGCATTCCTCCTCGTAGCTGGAGGCGAAGGCCGTTGGACACTCACGAAGGCCGTGCAGTCGCAATGACTGGAAGGCCCGCGCGTCCGCTGGCGCGAGCTCTCGCACGACGGTGGGCGTCCCGGCGTTCGTCACGGGAGGCTCGCGCCGGGCAACGCGGTGGGGGCGTTGAGTCGCACGCCGCGAAAGCGGTCAGTTCAGCGACTTGCGAACGAAGACATCGCCATCCGTCGTCTCGCGAACGATCCGGAACCCGGCGTCCAGGTACATCGACAACGGACCGAGGTGATTCGCGGCAGCGCCTTCGGCGTTCTTCATCGGCTTCGCTTGAACCGCTGTCATTCCCTGCGCGCGCAGCCCGTCGCAGGCGGAAGCCAGCAGCGTCTTGGCGACTCCCTGGCCTCGTGCCTCGGGCGCAACGACGAAACAGAAGACAACGCCCAGCTTTTCGGTGTCGTGTTCGGGCTCCTCGTGCAGCATCGGATACATCGACCAGGGTCCGGCGTGGCACCAGCCGACGACTTCGCCGTCCAGGTAGGCAAGGAACCCGGACGTCGTGCCGGCCAGGATGCACTCGGTGACGCTGCTCCGGTTCTCGGCAGCCGTACGCTGCTGCCACTCGACCTTCTGCGGATCGTGGATCGGGAAGTAGCAATAGCAACCCGACCAGCGCGGGTTGTCGGTGAAGGCCCGCGTGTCGAAGAAGCCGAGATAGTCGCGCAGCCGATCGGCGGTGAGTGGTACGCAGGTGAGCTCTGACATGATCTGCAATCGGTCGTATGACGGCTGAAATTCCGTTTGATCCGCGGGCCGCGCGGTGTCCGGCGGTCAGTTGAAGCTCTGCTTTCCTTTCGGCTTGTCGCAGACCGCCGTACGTTCGCGCACGCCCGTGGCCTCATTGAGTACGAGGCGCTTCTCGTTGTAGGGCAGGGGCGCTTCGGCGAGCTCGCCCGGTCGCGCGCCGTGCGCCCAATCCGGCGGACAGATGGCGGTAAAGCTGGCGAACCCGCCGGTGCCGCCCTTCAAACGCGGAAATCCGATGGCGATCAGGGCGCCCGTCGCGGGCACCTGATCCAGGTTGGCGACACCCTCGGCCTGCATGTAGCCGTTGTTCATCAGCCAGTCCTCGGCGACCAGCGTGGGCGTGGAATCGGCATCCAGCGGTTCGTGGCCGTGCAGCAGGATCCTGCGCTCGAGGTGCAGCAGCTTGAGCGCTTCGAGCGTCGCCCCGGGGAACTTGCCGTCGGCCGGCTGGATGCGCGCCGGGTCGGGCCAGCGCTTCGACCAATCCGAGCGCACCATGACGACGCTGCCCGCCGGGATCGTGCCATGCGCGCGTTCCCAGGCGCGCACATCGGCGGCGGTGAGATGATAGTTCGCGTCCGCCCTGACCTTGTCGACGATCGAGATCACCGCGAGCTTGCGCAATGCGAGTGTCGCCGGCAATTCGTCGATGGCCGGGAAGCATTGGTGCCAGTGCGCGGGCGGATCGAGCTGCGTGCCGAACTGGTCGGTCGCGAACGCGTACGCGGTGGTTTCGACGCCGGTCTTCTCGTAGGTGAACGCGGCATACGGCGACTTGTCGTCGAGCCGTCCGGTCCCCTGCTGGAACCTCGTCGTCAGGGGAAAGCCTTTCCAGACCGGCGTGTCCGGCGTCAGCACATGCGACAGGGAAACGAAGCGTGCTCGCGCAAAGGCGCTGTCCCACACGCTCCAGAGCCCCGAGGCTTTCGGTTTCTGCGCGCTGGCGACTGCCGGCAGCGCGGCGGCGCCGGCAAAGGCGATGCTCGTAAGCTTGAGCAGACGACGGCGATCCATGGCAGTCTCCATAGAGAGGGGCGGTCAGCCGGATTGCGCGGCGCCCGCGCGACCCGCATCTTGCCGCAAAACACCTGCATGCGGGTCACGGCACGCTCGGGTTTCGCAGCTCGTAGAGCGCCTCGCCGCCTGCGACCGTGCCCAGGTGCCGCCAACCCGCGGCTTCGTAGAAGCGCTGGGCCCGCGTGCCGGGACTGGTGCTGAGCCAGAGGCGCGCAAGGCCGGACGAGAACAGCCACGCGGTCATTTCGTCGTGCAGGCGGCGTCCATGGCCGCGACCTTCGTGCTCCGGATCGACGAAAAGTGCCCAGATGTTCCCGGTGACGGCGTTGCCCACCGCGAAGGCGACGACGGTGCCATCGGTCTCGATCACCCAGCCCCGGCCGGTCTTCTCGATGGCCGAAATGTAATCGTCTTCGGTGATGACGGTCGACGTGAGCTTGTTCTCGCGCACCGAAAGGCGAACACGCTGCATCGCAGGGATGTCCCTGCGTTCCGCCCTGCGCAGGATCGCGGACATGTGCTCGCGCTCCGACGTTGGCGTTCAGCCGCGGCCGGCGCAAATTGGCCGTAACGACGGGTCGTGCCGCGGCTTTCCGTGAACGGGGTGGTGCTCGCTCATTGACCCGCCGGCGGTTCCCAGAGCTCGACCTTGTTGCCCTCCGGATCGATCACCCAGCCGAACTTGCCGTATTCCGATTCCTCGATCTTGCCGAGCACATGGCAGCCTTCCTTGCGCAGCTCGCCAACGAGGGCATGGAGGTCTGCGACCCGGTAATTCACCATGAACGAGGACGCGCTCGGCGCGAAGTAGTCACCGCCGGCGTCGGAGACGGTCCAGATCGTCGTGCCCACGGTCGGATTGCCCTCGGCGTCGGCCCAACGAAAGGCCGCCCCGCCCCAATCCTGGACGTCGATTCCGAGGTGCTCTCGATACCAGCTGCGCAGTGCAACGGGATCCCTCGCCTTGAAGAAGATCCCTCCGATGCCCGTGACTCTCTTCATGGGACCTCCGTCGTTCAGAAGGGACTCGATGCGGAAGAGTCCGAATCGGGCTCGGCACTCACGGCGCGAGCCGCTTCGCGAGCCTCGGGGTGAGCTGGATGATTTGGTCGATGATGAGCCGGACGTGGGCCTCGAATGCAGCCTGGTTCGTCTCGTGATCGGGGACGGCCTCGTGCACGTCGAGGAGGGGCTCGCCGGGAAGACCGCATGCCTCGGTGAACAACGGTGTGTCGGGGCGATTGAATCGCGTCGCCAGGATCGCGCGATGGTCGGTGCTCATCGCGATCACCGGGCCAGGCTCCAGCAGCATCGCCATCGTCAGTGTCCGTCTGCGATGTCTCCGGACGTCGAGTCCGCGGGCGAGCAGATAGTCCTCGACGCAGGGCCGCACCGTGTGCGGATAATCGTCGGTGCCGGCGGAAGCGACGATGAGCTTGCTCGACGCACCCAGCGATTCGCGCAGCGCATACTCGGCCGTGAGGCTGCGAAAGACGTTGCCGGTGCAGACGAACAGAACACGACGCATGCGGGGTCACCCAATGCCTTGGTTTGCGCGCAAAGGCTCAGATCTTCGCGAACCTGAGATGCGTCACGTTTGGCGTGGCGACGTGCCGCAAGGGCGCGAGGCCGTGCAGACCGCCGCCGGGGTCCTCGAACCGCCGTTCGCCGCGTCCGAGAATGCGAGCGCAGCGCGTTCCGGCGTCACCGCTTCAGCTCCCACCGCTGCGGCTCATGGCATTGGAAGAGCTCGATCAGCAGATCGTCGGGCCCGGCCGTCATCACGTACTTGAACTTTGGCTCCTCCCGGATCGCGTTGCGGAATACGTGGCCATTCGCTTTCATTCGCGCAACGAGCCCGTCGAGATCGTCGGTTTCGATCCCGAGATGATGCATCGCCCCTCCGCGCGGCGCCTTCGGGGGCTGCGCGTAGACCTGCACGAATGCGTTGCCGAGCCGAAGCCGCGCTGTGCGCGCGCCTGCGGCGTCTTCATCCCAGACCAGCGCAGCGTCGAACATCTTCTGGAAGAACGCCACCGTGACCGAGAGATCGGTCGCGAAGATGTGTACATGGTCGAGATTGATGCGCATGACGATCCGAAATTCGAACGATCGATGTCCCGCAGGACCGAGTTCAACGAACGGCCGGCACCTTCGGCCCGTCGGGGTGTCTGCGGAGCATGGGTCCGTCCGCACGTACCGCAACCACCGCGTGTCGGACGGCGTGCCCCGATCAGCGAATCAGCAGGTCCAGCTGGCGAGCATCCCGACCCGCCTCGCGATAGTGTTTCCGGCAGAGCTCGAGGATGGTGAATCCGTCCTCGTACGCGCCAAAGCCACCGTCGACCGCCTTGTCCAGGTAGATCAGGCCGCCCTCGACGCAGAAAGAATATGAGCGCGGGTTCCGGCGAGTCGTCGGTGACGACCAGCGTGTGCGCCTCGCCTGCGGGTTCGTAGATGAAGCTCCCCGGCTTCGCGATCCAGTCATGCTCGAGGTATCGCCAGTGACCGCGCATCGTGAAGCCGCGAACCGTGCCGACGTGGTAGTGAACGCCGAGCTTGGCGCCGGGGAGCCCTTTCAGGACGACGCTGAACCCTCCGGACGTCACGTTGAAGCAGCAGGGCTGGAACCAGACGCCCTCCGCGTAGGGAACCCAGGTGCCGCCATCGCCGAGGTCGATGTCGGCGATGAAGTGCCCCCGGCTCCGTCGACTCGGATCGAGGCCGTCGGTGAAACTGTTGAACGCGGTGATCGGCATTTATCTTCCCTTCGTGTTCTGGCGATTGAAACGTAATCGTCCGTCGGATACCACAACCCGCACGACCCCGCTCAGGCTACTCCTGCTTGGGAGGCGATTCGACCGGGCGGGTCCTCGGCGGCCAGCATCCGGGCGAATGCGCTGGGGCGCGCTCGCGCCCGCCACGCCGCGAGCACCGCGTCGGCGTTTGCGGCCAGCGGTTGAGTCGAGTCGACTTCGAAGTCATAGGTGCAGAAGGCATGGACGACGAAGTGATCCTGGCGGGCCTCGCCCGCGCTTCGGTCGCCTCGGCGCAGCTCGCGCCTCTCGAGCTCGGGAAGCGGGCAGTGAAGCCCGACGAAGAATACGTCGATCGACTCGAGGAGGCGCACGAGACGGGACATCCACGCCTCGGTCTCGACGATGTGCTCGACGATGAGGTTGTTTCCGGCCTCGGCGAGTGCCGGCAGGCAACGGTGGAACCCCTCGAAAAAGGCCGCTCGCATGCCCGCCCAGGGGAATTCGCCGCTGTCGATGCGCTTCATGGGCAGGACACCGGCGCCGCGGAAGTGGTCTATCGAGTAATGCCAGAACGGCTCGTCGAGTTTCGCCTGAAGCGCGCGGCACAGCGTCGTCTTCCCGGAACTCGATGCGCCGTTGACGAAGATGATCCTTCCCGCCATCGATAGGCCCGTCACGCGTGTGCGTTCGGGGCCGCCCGCTCGCGCCCCTTCCTGCGGCTGCCGGGCGTAGCTGACCGTCAGCGCCTCCCAGATGTGTCCGTCGGGCTCGTTCCAGTACACGATGCGGCCGCCGTGCTGGGTATTGACCTGCATGTCCATCGGGCCGTGCGGGGTGCTTCTGTATTCGATGCCGCGGGCCCCCAATCTTGCCAGGATTCCGTCGAACTCGGCCTCGCTCACGCGAAAGCAATAATGCTGCATGGGAAAGGGGCCTTCGGCCTGATCGAAGTCGAGGGTCAAGCCGTCGTTCACGTACACGGGGCAGAAGGGCCCTATGCCGGACTCTGCCCAGGGAACGCCGAGGAGGGTGGCCAGCAACTCGGCCGCAGCCCGTCTGTCGCGGGCCGGAACGATCGCATGGTCGAGCTGAACGCTCATCGTGGCTTCCTGTGTCGCGAGCGATGATCGGGGCGGGGCACCTCCGCGGAGCGGTTATACCCCTTTGAACGCCCGATGGAAATGAACCGGCCCGGAGGCCCCGCGCATGCAGCCAGGCTGGAGCTCGAGCAGCATGAAGGCCTCGACGGGGGCCTCGTACCTGGGGTCCGCGCTCAACGAGGCGCTAGGCGTCCTCTCCTCCGGAGGCTCGCGCATAGGCCTCGCGCTCGAAGCAGTTGTCCAGGTACGGATCGCGCCCGCGCAGCAGTTGCACGAGACTGGACGCGAGATAGAGCGGGAAGAAAAGGGCGCCCCAGAGCTCGTACTGCCGAACATGAACATGCTCGTGGGCGCGAACGCAGCGCAGGGTGGCGTGGTCGACGCCCACGATGACGTGGCCGAAGGTCATGGCGACAAACCGCACCGACGGCGAAAGGAGCGACGCGAGCCGATCGATTCGTCCGCCCGCCACTTCGAGGACGCCGTCGACGAAGCGGATCGTTCCGCCCGCGCACAACGCAATGCCGCAGACCAGCAACCCGACGGCGGTTGCCGGCGATGCCCACGCGTAACGGAGCGCCAGGAGCGGCTTGCGCATCAGTTCCCGCGACCGCGCCCGACGATCAACGCAACCCCCGTGCCTGCGGACACCACAGGACGCGATCGTCGTTGCCGAAGTAGTGCTACCCGGCTTCATAGCCTACTGCCCATTTGCTGCCGCGTCGGGCCGCGCACTGACTGCCTGCGCGAATCGAGCGGCTGCCACGTATGAACTGCGAGCGTCATGCCGCCGGCTTGACGTTCACCAGCACATTCGCGGCGAAGATGGTGAGCCCGAGGAGTACGACGCTTGCCGAGATCGCGATGGCCGGCCCGGCGGATTCGTACCCCGTAAGCAACATCCCGAGCGCGATCATGAACGCCGGCAAGCCGAGATTGTGGAGCCAGAAATGGATGCGGGCGAGCATCGTTGTCGCCGCAGCCGGGTACAGATGGTAGATGACCCCGGCGAGCGCGAGGGAAGCCCAGCCCAGCAACAACAGGTGCGCATGGACCGGCGCCAGGACGAATTGCTGCGTGATGCCCATGATCAATCCGAGTAGCGCGCCGACGATCAGATAGACGACGGCAATCTTGAGGAAGCGCAATCCCATGTCATTCTCCGGATGTTGCGTGAGTTCGGACTAACGGCGCCAAGCCAATTCGGTCACTTGGCGGCATTGTCGAGCTGCGCGTCGCAGCTGACACGGGCCATTGGAAACTCGATGACGCGCAGCCTGCCGTTGCGCATGCCTTCGATTCGCGCCCGCAAACCGGTCTCGCCGTCGCGAGCGTACACGACCCGTTGCGGGAAGTCGTGCTGCGGGTTCTCGAAGGCTGCCTCGGTGTCGCTGATGCGCAGCAGCGGAAAGACCGTCGTGCGCTGGCCGGAAGGGTGGGCGGTGAAGGCAAGCCTGCCATCCTGCAGGCGACCCAGCTGCATGAACTCGAATTCCGCCGTCCTGCCTTGCTTCACCGTGCGACTGGTGCCGAGCATGGTTCCGCCGGCGAGCGGCGTCCATTGTTCGCCGGAGCCAGGCTCGGCCGACTCGCTCTTCCAGCAGCCGGCAAGCCATGCGAGCTTTTCGATGTCGTCTGCGGCTGCCGCGGCGTGGTTGCCGGAGTGGCCGGCAAGCGCGAACGCGAAGACGAGTGCGATGCTCGTCTTGCCACCCAATGTGTAAGGCGGCCGGCGCGCGGCATGGGTATTGGGCAACGGCTTTGCACCGCATGCGGGCCGATCTGGCGGCAATTCGCACCAGCGTTCGAGAGTGTGGACTGTGCGGTTCCTCATTTCACACGGAATACGCCTCGGACGAGCCGGATCTGGCCCTCCTGAAGACTGCGCCGCGCGTTCGCGGCCTTTTGCGCGAGATTGTCGACGTACACGCCCAAGGTCAGCGGGCTCGGTGCGGCATCGGCGGCAGACCTGCTCAGATGAGCGTCGCTGGTGTCCTCGAAGAGTTCGGCAGCAAATCCGGTTTCGTCGAGTATCGAGCGAAGCTCTTCGGCAGAGACCAGGAAGCTGTCGGCAGGGTTGGTCGCCCACGGAAGCGGAAAGTAGGACGTCGTGGCGTTCCCTGCGACCAACTCCTGGAAGGCGTACCGGCCGCCCGGCGCGAGGACCCGGCAGATTTCCCGGTAGAGCTTCCGCTTGTCCGCGATGTTCATGCCGACATTCTGCATCCAGACGACATCGAACGAATCGTCGGGAAAGGGCATGTCGAGGGCGCTGCCTTCGTGCACTTCGATTCGCTCGTCGAGGCCCGTCAGCCGATTCAGCAGTACCGCACCGGCGCAGAAATCGGCCGACAAGTCGAGGCAGTCGACGCGGCAGCCGAGCGCGGATGCGAGCAGCCGGGCGGGGCCGGCCAGCCCGGCTCCGATATCGAGAACGCGATCGTCGGCGCGAATGTGCGCCAGCTCCATCAACTCGCGCGAAGCGCGGAGTCCGCCGGTGTGGAAATGGTCGAGTGCGCCCAGCTCCTCGGGCGACAGGCGTTGCTCGGGATTCAATCCGGCTGCGCGGATGGCCGCCAGGATTCGCGCTTCGATGTCGCGGGCCGCATAGTGCGCTTCCAGACCAGCCATGAGCAATCACTCCTCGGGATTCGCAATGCTCACCGCGCGCCGAGTGTCGGGCACCGGTCCGCCCGCGCGACGATGCTGGTCGAGCATGGGAAAGGCCGGTTTCGGATACCGATATCAAAGTGCCAATTCCCTCCACATGCTGGTGAACGATGTAGCCGCGGGCATTTGCCTCCTCCCACACCGGCAGGCGAGGACAGGAGGTGCGCCAGGCATCGATGACTTCCGCATACGCGCCGGGGTCGCGGTCCGATCCATTCGAGAAGGTCCAACACGAGTGCGTCAACGGGATCCGACATGGGCACCTCCGCACGAACGGCGACACGACATTACGCTCGGCACGGATGCGAGGCAATGGCATTGCATCGATTGCGCTCCTGCACGAATTCGCCGGGTTCATCGTGAGGTCCTCAAGGCAACCGGGCGAGAATCGACTTCATCAGCGATTCGAGCGCTGGGCGCATCGATTCGGCTGGCTTGCCCTTGGGCGCGTCGACCGACAGCGCGAGCGTGTGGTTGCCCGACTTCGCGACCAGGAACGCGACGTTGCCCTGATGCTCGTTGTCCGGCTTCGGGTAGAGGAAGTACGCACGCTCGCCGAAGCCCGGGGCCGGCGTCTGCGGTTCCTTTTCCTTCTTGAAGCCCCTCAGGGTGGACTCCCAGGTCTCCCACGACTTGGGGCCCGAATAGACCTTCAGTTCGGCGATCCCGACGTTGCAGATCCATCCGCCCTGGCCGGCAGGCTCGGGGTCGACGTACGGATCGCGGCCGGTCGCCTTCCTGACGTCGGCACGCGTGATCAGGGAGCAGGCCTGCACGCTGCCCGCCGGCGCCCTTCGCGCCAACTCCTTCTCGGCCTGCTGGCGCGGCGTTTGGGCCACTGCCGGCAGGAGAGCGAAGCAAAGCCGAACGGCAACGCGGCACGCGCGAACGACGCAATCCTTGGGATTCATCGCTTCTCCATTCCGTTGCGCCAAACCAACGTCGGGCACTACGAACATGGCGGCGGACGATCCCGTCCGTTGCGGGTCGCCTCGACCAAAGGGTCAGGCATCACTTCTTGGCCGGCGGCGTGGGCTCCGGATACGGCGACAGGTGCTCGTGCACCGCAATCCATTTGCCACCGCGGCGCTGGAAGACGATGGTTTCGCGCTCGCGCACGGTGCTGGGCCCCCCTTGGCGGACAGTTCCGTCTGGACGGAGTGAGTAAAGACCGCCACATCACCGAAGACTTGCACGCGCTGGTCCGTGGACTTGCACGAGCGAACTCGGAAGGCATCCTCCTTCTCCCACTTTGCCCACTCCGCCTCGTACTCGGCTCGGCTGTTCAGGCGCTGCGCCGTGGTGTGAAACACGAACGTGGCGTCGGGCGCGAAGAGCGCAAAGTAGGCCTTGGCGTCGTGCCGTCCGAAGGCGGCGACGATTGCCGCCGCGGCTGCGGCTACCTCGCGGGAGGAACGTGTGGCCGCTGAGCCCGGTTCGCTTTTCGATGTTGCTTGAGCCGAGGCCGTGCCCGAATTCGGTGCCTGAGCGAACACTGCACCTCCGAGCAGGAAGGTCGTAGCCGTCAAGCACGCGAGGACTTTCATTGACTGTCTCCGGTTAGGGTTCCCATGAGCGCGGTCCGCGCCGGTGAGTGCCACGGCGCGAAACGTCTGGGTATGGGCCACAGCCAGCAGGGGTCCCCTCGAGCGATGAATCAGGCGTCATCCCGGCACACACAGCATGCGAGAGTAGACGTGGCAAAGGCCCAGCTCGTCAATGAGCTCACGCTCGAAGGACATTCCGACCTTCTGCGCCACGCGCACCGACGCTGCGTTTCCCGGCGTGATGAGGCAGATGAGGCGCTTCAGGTTCAGCGTGCGCTGCGCGTAGCTCACGATGGCCGATGCTGCTTCGGTGCCCAGACCTTCGCCCCAGCGCGCCTTGTCGATGAGGAACGCCAATTCAACCTCATGTGTGCCCTCAATCTCCCAGGGAAGAAGACCGCACCTGCCGAGAAACGCTCCCGAGCTTCGCTCCACAGTGGCCCAAAGACCGAGTTCCGGATGCTTCGGGTGACCGGAGCGAAACCACTCGAGCTCCTGCCGCGTTTGCGCGAGCGTACGCGTTCCGTCCGGGAAGTACCGGCGGATCTCCGGATCGCGATAGAGCGCGAACAGGGCGTTCAGGTCCTCGGGCGCCAAATGCCGGAGCGCAAGCCGGGGTGTTTCGAGAATCACCATGGCGCTACACGCGCGTTCCGAGGCCAACCATACCCGTTCCCTGCGGGCTGCCGCCGATGACGGTCGGCACAGCCATGGCGCCGCCGGCGGCATGGCCGCTCGAACGCCGGGTCAGCCATGCGGCGGCCCCTTGAGCTCCACGACATTGCCTTCCGGGTCGCAGATGTAGATCGAAGGACCTTCTCCTTCGGCCCCGTTCCGGGTTGCCAGCGGCCCGGCTTCTACATCGTGTGCTTGGAGATGACGGCGGATGGCGGTCTCGTCGAACGGCTCGATGCGAACGCAGAAGTGGTCGAGGTTCCGCCCTTCCTTCCCCGGTGGCGCACCACCGGCCTTGCCAAGCTGACCATCCACGGGCACGAGGTCGAGCAGGGAGCGTCCGGCGCGTAGCTGAACCAATCCGATGCCGTCCAGGCGGCGTTCGATCGTGCACCCGAGCACTGCGCAGTAGAAGTGAAGCATGCGATCGAGGTCGATCACGCGCAGGACAAGGTGGTCAATCTCGCGGATGCGAATCATGGGCGCCGGGGCGGGTGGTCGACGCACTGACTCAGTGGCACTCCGCATGCGGAGCGTCGGCTCGAGCGCCGGGTCGGGCATCGCCTACGCTGCGACACGGGCGCGAGTCGCCCAGGCCCGGGCCGTCAACGAAATCGAACCGTTGGCGGCGATTGGCATGCGCTCTCGTACACGGTTGCGCAGGCGCGCCCTCGCCGCCTCGTCGAGCGACATGGCATAGGCGGGGGCGGGCCCCTGGCCGCCGAGGAACGGCTGCCAATAGTCATCGAAGTCCGCGAACGACGTGGGTATGTCGATCGGCGTTACCTCGACTTCCCGGAGTCCGGCGCCAGCGAAAAGTCTGTCGAGCGCTTCCGGGCGGCACAGCGGGAACCGAACGCCTTCGTCCAGCTTCGCGGCGTCCGCGTCCAGCTCGACCGCAGCATCCCAGAAGTGCCGCATCAGCTCCATCCTTCCGGCGTAATCCCAGACGTATGCGGCGATGGTCCCGCCCTTGCGCGTCACCCGCGCCATCTCGTGAAGCGCGGCGGGCTGATCCGGAACGAAGTTCAGGACCAGCCCGGAAACGACCACATCGACCGACGCGTCACCGAGCGGGATCGCCGTCGCGCTGCCTTGGTGAAGCGCCACCCGGCCCGCGAGATTCTCGTTCGCGGTCCTGAGGAATCCCTCCGACGGCTCGACGCCGGCGACGGAGGCGGGGGAGCAGCCATCCACGATCGCCGCGCATAGCGCCCCCGTCCCGCATCCCACGTCGAGCCAGCTCCGGCCGGCCGGAATGTTCAACCACGCGAGAAACGGCGGCGCGACCCGGCGGCTCCACCGGCCGACATACTGCTCGTATGGACTACCGCGCTCCCAGGTGTCGGCGACAGGTTTCTGGTCCATGGTCATGACTCCCATCGCATCTCGCGATGCCCAGCGCATGATTTGGGCGGCTCGCCGCCACCGACGTCGGCAAGCAAACCGTCGCGGATCGGCACGGCGGTTCGGATGCAGGGTTGGGCAATTCGCGTTCACTCCAATACGTGGTTCGCCTGTAGCAGCAGCGATTGCGCAATTGGCACGCCGAGCGCCTTGGCGGTCTTGAGGTTGATGACCAATTCAAATTTGGTCGGCTGCTCGACGCGACCCCTGCCGTTTCCCTCGGCCGAAAAGTCGTCACGATCGCAGCGTGCTGTTCCGGTCCGTCCGCGTGAGCGCAGGGTCATGCAGCGTTCTCATGATGTTGCAGCCATGATTGCGGCAAACTGCCCCGCCGTGACCGAGCTGGCTTGAGCAAATCCTCCGACGAATCGCACCGAACGGACTGCGATGACGAAGAGCGAGAAGTCGGAGAACGCGAACATCTCTTCGCTCTGGGGGAACCGGGACAGGTAGAGCGCGCGCGCGTGCGCGTACGCAGGTGAGTCGCTTGCCCGCTGCTGAGCATCGCCTCGAATGCTTGCGCGTGGGAGTGCCTGCGGCGACGTAGAGGCCGCGAGTGGCGCAGCCACGAGCAGCCCGACCGCTGGACTGGCGAGCATGTCTGCCGTGTGCGTAGCCAACCGGCTGACGTGAATCACGAAGCCTTGTCCCTGGGGCAGCAACGCATACGGAACCAAGGAGACCGCCGGTTCGCCTTTGTGCAGCGTGGCAAGCGCGGCGACTTGCTGGCTCTCCAGGAGAGATCGAAGTGCAAGTGCCTGGGCGGGTTCCATGCGGGGTTTGACGCTGCCTAACGGCGCACACGGCGGGCGCGAAATGGCGGCGCACAGCGCCACCGTCCAGCATCCGCGTTCGTGCGCTGGTTGCGGGCTGACTCAGCCACACCGGCTCTTCAACTTTACGGCCGCCAGGAATGCACCGATGGCCGCCGCAGACCTCAGCTGGTGTACGCGCCTGTCGTAGATTACTACCATCGGCGTCGACCTCGCAAAGTCGGCATTCGCCCCGATCAACTTGCAGGCCGATGCGCGGCCGACTGACGAATCGGGATCGCCCGGTCAGGCGTGGATCTCGCGCTGGATGACCGAGTATTCCATTCGGTACATCGCACCGAGCACTCCTGTGGCGCCATGCCGTTCAAGCTGCGCGTTGCCAAGGTCGGCTTGCGCAAGACCTTCCAGGGCGTCTTGACTGTATCCCGTGACCAACAACACCCAATCGACGCCGGCGTCAGCGCCCCGAATACGCTGTTCGTTCGTCATCTGTGGCGTCAACGTCGCCTCGAACAGGTGGGCGCTGCCGACCCCGGATCTTGCAGGAAGTCGAGGAAGAATGTCCTGGAGCAGCCACTTGCGCAGGCCGGACACCGCTTCTCCTGCAGGACTGAAACGTATCAACAGACCGGCGTGACCCATGCCTAAACCGAAACTCCCCGCGACGGAACAGAAGCCTCTGGCCATGCCCCGATAGCTGGGCATCATCTTCGCAGTCCATGGGCTGGGATTGTTCAATCGCTCGAGATACGCGTCGGACGTCAGCACTGCGAGTTCCTCGACCTCGTACATCACGAAGTATCTGGGATGTCCACTCGACGCCACCCATCGAGTTCCGCGGACGAAGCCCGGAATGGCAAGCCTCTCCGGAAGATGCTCGCGCGTGTGCCATTCGTCGTGTTCGGGGACTGCGTCCTCGACGACGTCGAACAACAGAAGCATTGCGGCTTTTCCGAGCAGCGGCATGTTCCCTGTACCGTAGCCAAACGAGACAACTCCGACACCTGGCGTGCAGAATAGCCGGCGCGCCGCGCTGATGCCAGTCAAGCGGAAGACACGAATCGGCGCAGTCGGTCGACCGGCAGGCTAGGCCGCGTCGCGCCCGCGAGCCAGGCATGTTCGCGCCAGGATGAGCGGCATGAGGGCAAACAGAACCAGCATTGCGAGGTAAACCGTTCCGGAGATCGGATCGCGGCTCGCGATGTACGCGCCAATCGAACGATCCTGAATGGCCACCGCAAGCAGGAATTCCGCGACAAGCAATAGTCCCAGGGCGAGGAGTCCGACAAGCAGGGTGGACGAGGTGCCCGCGGGCAACGAGAAGCGTCGGACGACGAAACGCGCGGCGAGCAGAACGGCCACGAGCATGAAAGGCATTTCGACGAGCTCGGAAACGCGTTCGCCAAGGCGAGGTACCAGGATGGGTACCCGGATAGCGCCAAGTATGAAACCCGCGCCAAACACGAGCGCGAAATAGACGACGCCGCCCGTGAAAATTCGCGCCGGATGCGAGTCATTGGTATGCATGGCTGTTTGCGACTCAATCGCGAGCACAACCGTCGCAAGATACCGACGCGCGGCGCCACTGTTGAGCGACCGTGCTCGTGCACTGGCCGGGCGCTGTCTCAGTTGGTCCGGGTCTCCGCCTCCCGTGTTGCCGAAATCCGCAACCTTCTTCATGGTACGCCCCTCGAGTCCGGATGCTCGCCACCGTGCCCAACGCTTGTGTGGGGTGGCGGCCGCGCTGCCTCCCGCCACCTTTCGACATGGCTGTGGCTAGGACATCCGGACGGCGCAGGAGCTGCTCGGGCATTCGGATGTGCGCCCGACCATGGTCTGCGCGCGGGTGCTCATTCGCGGCGGCCATGCCGTCGTGACTCCGCGCGACGGCTGACCTGCGCACACTTCAGCGCCGCCGCCCTGCCGTCCCGCGTCGCCGCGGGACTGCGCCCTCTTGCGGGAGCTCGTCGCGGGCTCGCGCGGCAGCCGCGACGCGCGCCGCCCACAGGTCCTCGAGCGCGTCGGCGATCGTTTCCGGCAGATACGTTCCGGACGACCGCACGCCCCAGCGGAAGCGCCGGAACGGGGGTACCGTCAATTCGTCGAAGGTGACGAGCGGCAGCTCGAACAAGGTGTCGAGGCGCAGCGTCGTGTAGTTGGTCGGAATGCCCGCGGCGGCCTTCTCGGCGATCCAGTGCCGGCCGGCCGCCGGTGCGGTGAGCGTGACCCCCGAGCCGAAGATGCCCTTCGGGGGCACGCCGAGGCGAACGAGAAATGCGCGGCTGCCGGGCTCGATGTTGCGGTGCCGGCCGCACGACCATTCGGTGGCGAGATATCCGCGCCGCGCGAGCTTGCGGATGTCGGCGGCTAGCTCCGGCCAGTTCCAGATCGCGGGGTTCCAGGCAAACAGATACGTCGCCATGGTCGCGGTGTCAAACCGCGCACGACAGCCGCTTTCAGGCGGTCTCGGCGCCTTCCGCGGGCGGCGGGGCGTCGGCTGCAGGCGGCGCGTTCTTCTCCACCTTGCGCTTCAGCTTCTCTTCCTTCTTGCGCTTCTTTTCCAGCTCTTTCTGGCGCTTCTGATACGCGAAGTTCGGTTTTGCCAAGTTGTGCTCTCCTCGATCGGACGGTGACGCGGCGCGGCGACCGATCCCGTCGCGCCGCCGAAGGGGCGGCAGTGAGGCGACCGGCCCGGGCTTGGTGAATAATACGCCCTCCGCCCGATCGCCGGCCACGCGCATGCATGCCGCCCACCGAATTTCGCTCCTGGCGGCCATGGCCGCAATGGCAGCCTGCACCACCGCTCCGAAGCCGGAGCCGCCGCCGCCGGCCAAACCCCCGACGAGCGCCAAGTACTACAAGGACGACGGTCCGGGGGACAACGCGCCGGCCAGCTTCGACGCCGTTCCCGATGCGGTTCCGCGCGCCGAGCCGCTGCATCGGTTCGCAAACCGCCCCTACACGGTGTTCGGCCGCGAGTACGTCCCGGCGACCGGCCTGCGTCCGTACAAGGAGCGCGGGATCGCGTCGTGGTACGGGCGCAAGTTCCATGGCGAGAAGACGTCGATGGGCGAGATCTACGACATGTACGGGATGACCGCCGCGCATCCGACGCTGCCGCTGCCGTCCTATGCCCGCGTCACGAATGTCGCGACCGGAGCGAGCGTCGTCGTTCGCGTCAACGACCGCGGGCCGTTCCTGCACAACCGCGTGATCGACCTGTCGTTCGCCGCCGCCTCGAAGCTCGGCATCGCGCAGAAGGGCAGCGGCGAGGTCGAGGTCGAGGCGATCATCCCCAAGGAGGCCGTGCTGGTTGCCGCCACGCCGCTGCCGCCGGTCGCCGGGGCGCCCGCGACGGTCTCGGCAGCGGGGGCGCCGCCGGCGGAAGCTGCGGCTGCCGTGCCGGTCGCCAGCGCCGACGGCGGGTTCGTCGTCCAGTTGGGCGCGTTCGCGAACTACGCGAACGCCCAGAGTTTTGTCGCGCATCTGGCGAACCAGATCGCCCCGGTCGGGGTCGAACCGAAGGTTCGCCAGGTCAACGGGCTCTTCCGCGTCTTCGTCGGGCCGTATGCGGCGCGCGACGACGCGAGGCGCACGGCGGACCGGCTGCGCGACGCACTGGGCCTGGCCTCGACGATCGCGGTGCATTGACGCGATCGCGTCGGCGGGCCGCGAGGCTCCCGCGTTAACCCGGAATCGAGGGGGTGTCCGTTATAATTCGCACGATCGCAATGTCATTGCTTCGATGTCACGCAGTGGGTGATCCGCCTTCCGCCCCCGGGAGGGCCGCCGTTTCGGTTCCCGTTCGGGACGTCGATTCCACCGCGGGCTGAGCCCGACCCGATAAGGATCCCCTTGCGCCGCCTGACTCGCTCCCTCCTCGTCTTCCTCGCGCTCGCCGTTCTGGCGTCCCTGCCGGCGCGCGCCCAGCTCACCATCGAGATCGTCGGCGGCGCCGGCACGACGATCCCGATCGCGGTCGTTCCGTTCGAGAACGAAGCGACCTGGCCGCTCGGCATCACCGGCATCGTCGCCGCCGACCTCCAGCGCAGCGGCCTGTTTCGCAGCGTCGAGGCCGGGATCCTGCCGCGGCCTGCCCGCCCGGAGGACGTGAAGTTCGGCGATTTTCGCGCGCGCGGCGCCGACGTGGCCGTCGTCGGCTCGATGCGCGCGCTGGGCGACGGGCGGGTCGAGGTCCGCTTCCACCTGCTCGACGTCGTCAAGCAGACCCAGCTCACGTCGATGACCTACGTCGTGACGCCGGCGCAGTTTCGCGCGACCGCGCACAAGATCGCCGACGTCATCTACGAGAAGCTCACCGGCGACGTCGGCGTGTTCTCGACGCGCATCGCGTACATCACGAAGCAGGGCAACCGGTTCGAGCTCATCGTGGCCGATGCCGACGGCGGCAACCCGCAGGCGGTGGTCACGTCGCGGGAGCCCCTGCTCTCGCCGGCGTGGTCGCCGGACGGCTCGCGGCTCGCGTACGTTTCGCTGGAGAACAAGAAGCCGATCATCTATGTCCAGTCGATGGCGACCGGCCAGCGCCAGGTGCTCGCGAATTTCCGCGGCAGCAACAGCGCGCCGGCATGGTCGCCGGACGGTCGCCGGCTCGCGGTCACGCTCACCCGCGATGGCGGCTCGCAGCTCTTCTTCATCAACGCCGACGGAACGGGCGTGCAGCGGCTGCTGACCTCGCCCGGCATCGACACCGAGGCATCGTTCACCCCCGACGGCAAGGCGTTGCTGTTCACCTCGGACCGCGGCGGCACGCCGCAGATCTACCGGCTCACCATCGCGACCGGCGCGATCGAGCGGCTGACCTTCGAAGGAAGCTACAACACGTCGCCGCGGGCAACGCCCGACGGTAAGGGCTTCGTGTTCGTGCGGCGCGAGGGCGGGCGCTTCATGGTCGCGATCCAGGATTACGCGACGCGGCAAGTGCAGGTGCTGACGCCCGGTCCGCTCGACGAGAGTCCCAGCATCGCGCCGAACTCGAAACTGATCATCTACGCAGCGCAGCAGGGAGCGCGTGGTATATTGGCCGGAGTATCCTCCGACGGTCGCGTCAAGCAGCGACTCGTCTCGCCTGCGGCCGATGTGCGCGAGCCCGCCTGGGGTCCGCTGCTCAGGTAACCCTCAGGTAACCAGACCACTCGAGGAGACATCTCATGCGCAATTGGATCATCGCAGCGTTGCTCGTTGTCGCGATCGCCGGCTGCAAGAGCACGGAAACCCAGGACGCCGCGCCCGTCGAGGATCGCGCCCCGACGTCGACGGCGCCGGCGAGCGGCGCCACGACCTCCGGAGCGACGACCGGCGCGGTCAGCGGGACGCCTGCCGGCGGATCGACGGCGGCCAGCGCTCTGAAGGATCCGACCAACATCCTGTCGAAGCGCAACGTGTACTTCGACTACGACCAGTTCGTGGTCAAGGACGAGTTCCGGCCGCTGATCGAGGCGCACGCGAAGTATCTGCAGGCAAACCGCGGCGCGCGGGCGATCATCCAGGGCAACACCGACGAGCGCGGGACCCGCGAGTACAACATCGCGCTCGGCCAGAAGCGCGCCGACGCGGTGAAGAAGATGATGGTGCTGCTCGGCGCGTCGGAAACGCAGATCGAGACGGTGAGCTTCGGCAAGGAAAAGCCGCGCCGCGAGGGCCATGACGAAGCGTCGTGGGCCGAGAACCGCCGGGCCGACATCGTCCACGCCGGCGAGTGAGCGAGCAGGCCGAAGGCCAGGCCCGAAGGGCGCGTTTGCGAGCGACCGAGGCGGCCGACGCTGTGACGGTGGAGATGCGTCGACCGTGCGGAGGCCGCAAGTGACGCGCCGCGTGCTCCCCGCCCGCAGCATCGCGGCGGCGCTGCTGGCCGTGTGGCTGGTCGCGCTCCCGGCGCGCGCCGCGCTGTTCGACGACGAGGAGGCGCGCAAGCGCATCGAGCTCACGAACCAGCGCCTGGCGCAGGTTCAGAAGCAGCTCGAAGACCGGATCGCCGCTCTCGAAGGTCAGCTGAAGAGCCAGGGCCTGGTCGAGATCTTCAGCCAGGTCGAACAGCTCAAGATCGATGTCGCCAAGCTGCGCGGCCAGATCGAAGTGCTGAACCACGAGCTCGAGCAGGCGCAGAAGCGCCAGCGCGATCTCTATGTCGATCTCGATTCGCGGTTGCGTCGCCTCGAAGGCGGTCCCGGCTCGACCGTGGCCCCTGGCCGCCCGGCCGCCGCCGCTCCCGCGCCGCCCGCCCCGGCCGGTGCCCCTGCCGCCGCGGCCGCCGTTCCGATTCCGGCGCCCGCCGCCGCCGTCCGCCCCCGCGGCGAGCGGCCCCGCAGCGAGCGCGGCCGGCGCCCGCCCCGGTGCCTCGGCGCCCGAGGTGTCCGGCGAGCAGCGCGCCTACGACTCCGCGCTCGAGCAGTTCAAGAGCGGAAACTACTCGGCGGCGATCGCGAGCTTCGGGGCCTTCGTGAAGACCTACCCGAAGAGCCCGCTCGCCCCGTCGGCGCAGTACTGGATCGGCAATGCGCAATTCGCGCAGAAGGACTACCGCGGGGCGATCGCGTCGCAGCGGCAGCTGGTCGCCGCGTATCCGGAAAGCTCGAAGGTGCCCGATGCGCTCCTCAACATCGCGACCAGCCAGTTCGAGATGGGCGACGGCGCGGCGTCGCGACGCACGCTCGAGTCGCTGATCGCCAAGTACCCGCACTCGGAAGCGGCGATCAAGGCCCGTCAGCGCCTCGCCATCCGCTGAGGAGCGGTCGGTTGGCGGAGCGCACGGGCGAGCGCGGCATCCGTCGCCGCGCGCCGCGGCGCCCGCCGCCGATGCCCCAGACCATCGCGGCACGCCTCGTCGCCTGGCAGCGACGGCATGGCCGCCACGATCTCCCTTGGCAGAACACGCGCGATGCGTATCGCATCTGGCTCGCGGAGATCATGCTGCAGCAGACCCAGGTGGCGACGGTCGTACCCTACTATCGCCGCTTTCTCGCGGCATTTCCCGGCGTGCGCGCGCTCGCGCAGGCGCATCCGGATCGCGTGCTCGAGCTGTGGAGCGGTCTCGGCTACTACCGGCGCGCGCACCATCTGCATGCGGCGGCGAAGGCCATCGTCGAGCGACACGGCGGCGCGTTTCCCCGCGACCCGGAGGCGATCGCGAAGCTGCCCGGCGTCGGCCGCTCGACCGCCGCCGCGATCGCGGTGTTTGCCTTCGGCGCGCGCGCGGCGATCCTCGACGGCAACGTGAAGCGCGTGCTCGCGCGCCATCGCGGGATCGAGGGCTTTCCCGGCGCAGCGGGCGTCGAAGGCGAGATGTGGCGCGTCGCCGAGTCGCTGCTGCCCGATGCCGACATCGAGACCTACACGCAGGCGCTGATGGATCTCGGCGCCACGCTGTGCACGCGGGCCGCGCCGCGCTGCGCGGAATGCCCGCTCGCGAGCGACTGCGTCGCGCGACGCGACGGTCGCACCGCGGCATTGCCGTCGCCGCGGCCGAAGAAGGCGGTGCCGCAGCGTGCGCTGCGCGTGCTGGTGATCGAGCGCGCGGGCGCCCTCCTGCTGGAGAAGCGTCCCGCCGCCGGCATCTGGGCGGGATTGTGGAGCCTGCCCGAGCTCGATGTCGACGCCGACGTCGCGCGGCACTGCAAGTCGCGGTTCGCGGCGAACGTGACCGTCGGCGAGGAGCTGCCGGCGATCGAGCACGCGTTCACGCATTTCCGGCTGACGATCCATCCGCAGCGTGTCGCCGCTCGCACCTGGCCGTCGCGGGCGGAAGCGCCGGGCCTCGCCTGGCTGACGCGCGACGATGCCATCGCCGCGGCGCTCCCTGCGCCCATCCGTAAGCTGCTCCGGACGCTCTAGCGGGAGAGCGGCGCCGCCCGGCTCGCGCGACGAATCTGCGTGACGGCGCCGGCGCCCGGCCGCCTCATTTCTCGGCGGGGCGCCACTCGCGAAGGTCAGCCGGCAGCAGTCGCTCGTGATCGGCATGCGCGAGGCGAAACGCGGCGAGCTCGCGGGCGGCCTCGACGGTCTTGCCTTCCGCGCGGAGTCGCCGAATCAGCGCAATCCATTCCGCGACCGGCAACGGCGCGCGGTCCTTCGCGCGTACATCGGCGGCGGCCTCGGCACGGGGCGCGGCCGCGGCGATCCTGGCTTGCGGCGCCGGCCGCGCGAGCTCGCTGTCGGTGGCGCCGCGTGCCGCAGCGCCGGATGCGGACGGCGCGGCAGGTACGGGTTCGGACGCGAGCTTGGCCACCGCCGCCGCGTCGCTGCGCGTGCGTGCAGGTTCGGTGGCGACTGCGAGCTCCGCGGCCGGCGTTTCCATCGGCGGCGCGGGTGCCACGGGGCGCCCGGCCGGCGGTGGCGCGGGAGCGGGACGCGCGCCGGCCGTGGCCGCAGGCTCGGGCTTCGATGACTCAACGGACGGCGGCGCCTCGCGCTTTGGCTCTGCAGCGGGAAACGGCTCGGGCAAGGTGGCGACGGCGGGAGGAATGGCCCCGGCGTCCTGCTGCGCGTTCGTGGATGCGGCGGGCGCGGACTTGCGCGCGACCTGCGCCGGCGGTGCCGGGCGCGCGCTGCCGGCGCCGGGCGTCGACGTGTCCTTCCTTGCTTCGACCGGAACCGTTGGCGTCGCCGCCGGCGGCACGGAGGTGGCCGACGATGCGGGCATGTCGGTGACGACCCCGCTCTCGATGCCGGGCGCGAGCAGCTCGTCGTGCGGCATGAGCTGCAGCACTCCGGCCGTGATGACGCCGATCGTCGCCGCCGCGGCGAGGGGCCACCAATGCCGACGGATCCGTGCCGGGGACTGACGCGGCGACGGGCTGCGGCCCGGCGCCGACCTCGCGTCGCGCGGCGGCGCGGATCGCCGCGTCGAGCGCTGCCGGCGGCTCCTCGCTGGAGGCCGCGCGCCACGCCGCCTCGAAGCGCGGATCGCGCAGTGGCATTTCGTCGTCGCGTTTCGGCGTGGTCATTGCAGGTCTCCGAGCTCGGCCCGCAGCTTCGCGAGCGCGTAGCGGATGCGGCTCTTCACGGTCTCGACGCCGGCGCCGGTGAGCGTCGCGATCTCCGCCAGCTCGAGCCCGCCCTCCTGGTGCAGGAGGAAAGCCTCGCGCTGTGCGGCCGGCAGCGCGGCCAGCGCGGCGCGCAGCCGCGACGCGATTTCGTGTGCAGCCACGCGGACCTCGGGCTCGTCGCTGCGGCGTCCGGGAATCGCCTCCAGCGGATCGTCGTCGTCGTCCGGCCCGGCGGCTGACGAGCTCGACGCGGCCGGTCGCGCGCCAGTGGTCGATCAGCCGGTTGTGGGCGATCCGGTAGAGCCAGGTCGCGAAGCTCGCAGTCGGCACGTACGATGCGCGTGCACGGACCACGCTCATCCACGCGTCCTGGAAGAGCTCGTCGGCCACGCCCGCGTGTCCGCACTGGCGCAGCAGATACCGGTACACGCCGCCGCGATGGCGGGCATAGAGTGCATCGAACGCCGCGGCATCGCCCGCGGCATAGGCGAGCATCAGGTCCTCGTCGCGCGCGGCGCCGGCAGGAGCAGGCGCGGGCATCGCCCGCGAGTATGCGAGCGGCCCGCGCCGGGCGCAATCGATGGCGCCGTCGCCCGACCCCGATGCGATTCCGCGCGTCAACGCGGCGGCGGATCCGGAACGAACCGCGGCGTCCATGCGGGAAACGGATTCGGCGCGCGCGCGACGGCCGGCGGCGGCAGGATGCCCATGGCGACGAGATTCTCGCGGCGATCGTAGTGGATCGCGATCGTCTGGTTGGGCGTCGCGGCTTCGCGCTCGAAGCGGGTCGTCTGCACGTACGACGACTCATGCCGCCCGTGTCCGGTGCCGATCTTCGCCATCGGCGCCGGCGCCGCGGCTTCGGCGCGGGCGGCGTCGCTGCGCGCGGCCGGAGCCTCGCTCGCGCGCTGCGTCGGCCGAGGCGCTGCCTGCCGCCTTCGTCTCGCCCGTTGCCGCCTCCTGCTGCGCGGAGGGCGCGGCGCTGGGCTCCGCGGCGATGCGTCCCGGCCGGTCCCGCCATGCGACCGGCTGCGGCCGCTCGCGGAAGAACGCGACGCCGACGACGCCGACGTTCTCGGGGCGCCCGGTGCGCGTCGCATACGCGTCCGGCAACTCGGTGAAATAGAACGCGGCGATCGACGCGAGATTCCTGCGCCAGCCGGCGATGTCGGCGCACTCGTACGCGGCGAGCACGTACCCCGACTGCGCGGGCGAGGCGGTGTCGCCGGAGACGACGTTCACCCCGTCGACGCTCATCACGGCGAGCACGCGGCCGCCGGTCGTGTTGCACACGCGGATTGCGTACTCCTGGCCCGGCGTGCCGACGACCCAGCGGCGGCCGTCCTTCGCGTGGGTCGGCAGCACCCGGCCATCCGGACGGGTGACGAGCTCGATGTTGCCGACCCGGCCGCCGGCCGCCACGGGGTTGGCGCCGAGCGCGAGCGCAACGGCCAGCGCCAGGGTCGCAACCGCCGTCGGTGCTCGGGCGCCGCTCGAATTGTGGAGTACGGAGTGTGTGCGCGGAATCATCGTTGCCATGTTCGCCTTCCGTGGGTTGAGGCGGCGCACGCCTGCGCGCCACCGATATCCCTGTTAACGGCGCTTACCCCGGAACGGGGTTTGCCCGGCTGGAAGCGCCAGTTCCACGGGGCGTGGGGCGCTTTAGGGAGCGCGGCCCCGCGCATGCCATAATTTGCGCATGCAAGACATCGCCCACCTGCCTGCGCTCGTCACCGGCCTCGCCTTCGCGCTCGCCGTCGTTTTCGGCGCGGTGGCGACCCGCGTCAATTTCTGCACGATGGGCGCGATCAGCGACGTCGTGAACTTCGGCGACTCGCGCCGCCTGCGGATGTGGCTGCTGGCGATCGCCGTGGCCATCGCCGGCGCCGGCGTATTGCACGCGACCGGGCAGGTCGACCTGGGCAAGTCGCTCTACACCGGCAGCCGCATCGCGTGGCTCTCGCTCGCGGTCGGCGGCTTCCTGTTCGGCTTCGGCATGACGCTGGGCTCGGGCTGCGGCAGCAAGACGCTGATCCGCGTCGGCGGCGGCAACATGAAGTCGCTGGTCGTGCTCGTGTTCTTCGCGATCTCCGCGTACATGACGCTGAAGGGACTCTTCGCGCTCTGGCGCACGGTCGCGCTCGATCCGTTGCGCATCGACGTCGCGGCGATCGGGGCGAAGTCCTCGGACCTGCCGTCGATCCTGATGGCGCTCGGCGTCGGCGGCGCGGTGCGGCTGTGGTTTCCCCTCGCGTTCGCGGCGGCGCTCGCCGCGTGGGTGCTCGCGAGCCGCGAATTCCGCGCGACGCGCGAGATGGTCGTCGGCGGCATCCTCATCGGCGCGGTGATCGTCGGCGGCTGGTACGTGACGGGCCACTTGGGCTACGTCGCCGAGGACCCGGCGACACTCGAGGAAAAATTCGTCGCCACCAACTCGGGCCGCGCCGAATCGTTCAGCTACACGGCGCCGATCGCCTACCTGCTGGAGCTCCTGATCTTCTGGACCGACCAGTCGCGGGTGCTGACGTTCGGCATTGCCGGCGTGCTGGGCATGCTCGTCGGCGCCGCAGGGATGGCCATCGCGACGGGGACGTTCCGGTGGGAAGGCTTCACGACGACCGAGGACCTCGCCAATCATGTCGTCGGCGGAATTATGATGGGCTTCGGCGGCGTCACCGCGCTGGGCTGCACGATCGGCCAGGGATTGTCCGGCGTGTCGACGCTCGCGGTCGGCTCGTTCCTGGCGCTGGGCGCGATTGCCGCGGGGTGCGTCGCCGCGCTCAAGTACCAGATGTGGCGGCTCGAGCGAAGCAGCTGACATGATCATCTTCGACCTCACCTGCGGCCACGGCCACCGATTCGAGGGGTGGTTCGCGTCGAGCGAGGATTTCGAGCGACAGACCGACGCGGTGCTGGTGCGCTGCCCCGTCTGCGACGACGCGAACGTGGTGCGGCTGCCCTCGGCGAAGGTCCATGTGGGGCGGGCGACTGTCGATGCGCCGACCCCGGTCGAGGAAGCCCCGGCGGAATCGGTCGCCGGCTTCCCCGACGAGCTCGTGCGCAAGCTGCGCGAGATCGTGCGCAACGACCGAGAACGTCGGTCGCCGCTTTCCCGAGGAGGCGCGGAAGATCCACTACGACGAGGCGCCCGGGCGGCCGATCCGCGGCCAGGCATCGAAGGACGAGGCCGACGCGCTGCGCGAGGAAGGCATCGACTTCACGCTCGTGCCGCCGTTCCTGACGCGCGACCATCACTGACCCGGCGGAGTGCTGCCGCAAGCTTGAGGCAGCGTCGCGCTTCGCGCTATAATCCGAGTTTTTCGGCGGGCCGTTAGCTCAGTTGGTAGAGCAGCGGACTTTTAATCCGTTGGTCGCTGGTTCGAATCCAGCACGGCCTACCAGTTCGGGGCCACGCTGGATGCCCGCCGTGAAGTCGTCGCAGTGAAGTCGCTCCGGGTCGTTAGCTCAGCTGGTAGAGCAGCGGACTCTTAATCCGTTGGTCGTAGGTTCGATCCCTACACGGCCTACCAACAACACCAGAGGGGCTAGCCCGCACCGCTAGCCCTCTGCCGTTTCAGGCGTACGCGCCATGGATCTGTCGCCCGTCGCTTGGGGCGCCACCTGCGACGCCCACGTGACCTCGTGGAGACACAGAGGATCGGCGCGATGCATAGTGCGGTCGCCAGTGCCTATCGCGCAGCAAGGCGCGCATGCGCACCGTCGCCATCCCGGTCGTTCAACGGTTTTCCCATCCCGTTCCGAACACTCGTCTGCCGAACGGGTGGTACATTGCGCGGCTGGCGCCTGTTCAACACCATGGCGCAGGGAACAAAAAGCCGGGGGAGGGGTACATGGCGCGGGACCACCGACGCTTGGCGGCAATCGTCTCGCTCGATGTGGTGGGGTACTCGCGCCTCATGGGCGTGGACGACAGCGGCACGCTGGCGGCGCTGAAAGCCCACCGGCGGGAGCTCATCGACCCCAAGATCGCCGAGCATGACGGGCGCATCGTCAAGACGACCGGCGACGGCCTGCTTCTGGAATTCTCGAGCGTGGTCGATGCCGTGCGCTGCGCGGTCGAGGTGCAGCGCGGCATGGCCGAGCGCAACGCAGGCATTGCCCCCGACAAGCGGCTCGACTTTCGCATCGGCATCAACGTCGGCGACATCATCATCGACGGCGACGATATCTTCGGTGACGGCGTCAACGTCGCGGCGCGCCTGGAAGGGCTGGCCGATCCCGGCGGCATCTGCGTCAGCCGAAACGTGCGCGATCAGGTGCTGGACAAGCTGAGCTTTGCCTTCGAGGACCTCGGCGCTCAGGAAGTCAAGAACATCGCCCGACCCGTCGACGTTTACCGTGTGTCGCTGGATGCGCAAGCCCCGGCGCCGGCGGTTCCGAGGCAGGGACAGCGTCCGGCGCCATTGACCAAGCGACGTTGGGGACCTGCGCACGCGCTGGCGACCGTCGCCGTGGCGCTCGCTGTCGGGCTTGGCGCCTGGACGGCGTACCGCGCTTTCCTGCAACCTGCCGTCGTGGCGCCGTATTCGGCCCAGGACCGGAGGATGACCTTTGCGGTGCTCCCCTTCCAGGCGCCCGCGGACGACAAGGAAGGCGCCCAGGTCGCGGCCGCCATGACCGAGGCCGCGTTCGTGGTGGAGGAACGCAGGCCGCTGTGGGCCCAGGTGGCGCCGCGCCGCAGCGTCGAACAGGCCTTGGCCCGGCATACCGGCACCAGGGATCTGGCCGCGGCACCTCAACGTGCACTTCCTGATTCGGGGCAACGTGACGCGCGTTGCCTCGGGCTACAACGTGGAGATGCTGGTGGTCGACGGTGCGACGGAGCGGGTGCTCGGCACCAAGTCCCTGACCCTTGCACCCGGTGCCCTCACCCCTCGGCGGCGCGAGGAGCTCGATTCCGCACTCGGCTGGCTGACCTTCAACGCGCTCACCGCGGAAGTCGAGCGCGCGCGAAACAAGCCCGTCGAATCCCTGGACGTACGCGACCTGTCGTTTCGGGCCTATGTCGATTGGGGCCGCAAGAAGCAGGAGAAGGACGAAAAGGGCGCCTACGTCGCCGCCACGGACCTGCTGAACCGCGCGCTGATGCTGGCGCCCGACGATCCGCTGGCATTGTCTCTTACTGCAAGGGTCAATCTCTGCGACTGCGTGAATGGATGGTCGAAGAACGTCGAGGAGCAGCAAGCCATTGGTGCGGCGGCGCTGGAGAAGTTTCTCACGCGCAATCCCGATTCTCCGGGCATGCTGGGCTTGAAAGCCCAGCTGTTCGCGCTGCGCGCGAGGTACGAAGAGTCGCTGCTGATTGCCGACTCCACTGCTGAAGCGAGACCCGGAGAATTCGGACGCCCTCGCAATCAAAGCCTACGATCTGTTGAAGCTCGGCCGACCGCAGGAAGCGCTGACGGCGGTGAACGAATTGCTGGAGCGTGGACTGGAGGAGACTCTTCCTCTGGCGGCGGCCGTTCACTACCAGGTCGCGCATTTCGAGCCTGCGGCGCAGATGGCGCGGAAGGCCATCACGAACCTGGACAGCGATTCGCTGGGCAATTCCAGATTGGGTGCCGTCGGCTTGACCCTAGTCGCCGCCGAAGCTCGCCTGGGACGCCTCGTCGCGTGCGAAGGCCGCGCTGGCCGATTTCAACGCTGCCGTGCCGGGCGTTCAGACCATTTCCGCGATCAAGAAGTGGATGCATCCCGGCGCCGAACTCGCGGGTTACGAGCCCCTGTTCGAAGGGCTGCGGCTCGCCGGCGTCCCCGATTAGCACGGAGGCCATGCGTTCGAAGCTCGCCGCGACGTTGACCATGGACTTGATTCGCGCGGGCCTGGACATCGAGCGTCGGCCGCTGGAAGGCGCTGCTCGTCGCCTTCGCGCTGCTTTCGATCACCGCCATGGCCATCGAAGGCGTGTCCGCCGTGGCGGCGTTCGAGCGTGGCGTCGAGGGACTGTTGGGCGTGAAGCGGGACCGGGTCATGCACGACGGGCAGGCCGCCTTCGTGGTGCGCGAGTTCGAGCCGTGGTCGCTGGCGCCGCAGTCCGGTCTTCAAGTCGGTGACACGTTCGTCCCGGACCATTGGTACGACGTCGGCGCGCTCGTTCGCCCCCGGCGAGTCCGTCGGCGGGACCATCGTTCGCGACGGCGCATCCTCGCGCGCCGAATTGCCGACGACCCCGCGGCCCATCGAGCGGATGGAAAAGCTGCACTTCTTCGTGAACGCGGCCGCGTGCAGCCTGGGCATCGTCATCAGCCTCGCGATCGGGTTTCGCCAGGCCGATCGCAAGTCCAGCCGCGCGCTGGCATTCGCCTTTCTCTGGTTCTCGACGAATCTTGGCGCCGACTATGCGCCGCCGCAGTGGCCGCTGGTGTTCGCCCGCGTGATGTACGACGCCGCCTTCGTGCCCGGCTGGTACTTTCTCCTGTGGTTCGCCATCCATTACCCGGATGGAATTCCCGCGGGCTGGAGGCGCGGCTTGCGCCGTTTGCTGCCGCTGTTCCTGGTCGGCGCGGTGGTGGGTACGGCGATGTACGTGGCTGCCGCGCTGGGTCGCATCACCGAGGAAGCCGCAGGAACGGCCTATCTGGTGTACGTCGGCGCCGCCGGACCGCTCGCGCTGGTGGCCTTCTGGGATGGCTGGCGGCGCAGCAGCGGCGTGTCGCGGCAGCGCTTCACCTGGCTGCTGGGGGGCTTCGCACTGTTTCTTTTGGTCAGCTATTCGAGCTGGGTGAGCTGGCTGTTCATCAACGCGGCCGCGCAGTACGTCAATTTTGTCAGCGTGCTCGGCTCGCTCGCGATGTACGTCGGCTTGTCGTACGCCATCCTGCGCCACCGCGTGCTCGACATGGGCCTGGCGCTGAACCGCTCGCTGGTCTTCGCCGTCGTCGGCGCGGTGCTGCTCGGCACTTTCCAGTTCCTGAACGTGGTGACGGCGCGCCTTTTGCACTTTGACGATCCCGCGAAGGCGGGGCTGTTGAGCGGCATGTTGGCTGCGTTGGTCGTCCTGGCTTACCCGAAGGTCAAGCCCAGGGCCGAATGGCTGATCGACCGCCTGTTCTTCCGCGACTGGGTCGCGCGCGAGGCCGATCTCGCCCGCTTCGTCGCCGATGCCCGCGGCTTCACCGAGGCGTCGTCGCTCGCCACGGCCCTCGTCGGCGCTGTCGATCGGTTCACCGTCCGGGCCGGCGCAACGCTGTACGTCCGCGCGGACGACGGCCGCTTCGAGCGCCAGCAGGGGTCGTACAGCGGGTGCACCCCAAACCGCTGCGCCGCACGTGCTGGACGCCGACGAGCCGCTGGCCGTGGCCCTGCGCGCCGGGCGTTCGGTAGCGCGCTGCGACGAGGCTGCATTCGGCGCTGCCGGGTGAATTGGCCGTGGTCCTGTCCCGTCCGCGCGAGCTCGACGCCTTCGTCCTGATCGGCCGCGCACGCGACGGCAGCGTTCTGCGCTCCGACGAGGTGGCCGCGTTGCGCGTGGCGCTGCAGTCGGTCGGCGTCGAATGGCAGGCTTTGCGCTGGGAGGCGCTGCAGCGCGAGCGTGCCCGCGCATAGACGAACGGCCCCGGGAGCGGTGGCTACCGGCGTGTCGGGGATTCCGGAAAATACGCATCCAGCTTCATCCGCTTCAGCAGGCTGCGGAAGCGCGGATCGTCGTGCAGGGAATCGAGCGTCCAGTACGCAGCGAGCAGCGGCATTGCCCCGTCGCGCTGTGCGTAGGCACGCTCGAGCTCCGCGAACGCATGATCGCGGTCATCGAGGCCGGCGTAGACCCAAGCCAGCTGGAACGGTGAAGCGCGGCGCGTCTTGTCGATATCGACTAGGCGCTGCAATACGGCGTGCGCCTTGGTTGCCTGGCCGGCACGCCCGTACGCCCACCCCAGCACCGCTTGCGAATGGGTCGAATTGGGCTGTGCGGCGGCTCGTTCCTCGAGCACGCGAAGGCCCTCGTCGTGCCGGCCAGCCAGTACCAGGGCAACGCCAAGGTACCCCAAGCTCTCTTTCGAACCCGGGCGGTCGGCCAAATCCTTCCTGGCGAGCCGGATCGCCTCGTCGTAGCGTTTCATCCCGATCAGGACCCACTGGCTCTCTGTCGTGCCGATCAGCGGATTGCGTTCCTCCGCCTTCCGCGCGGCATCCAACGCGGAGTCGAAGCGACCACGTGCCAATTCGTGAGTCGAGAGGTGACCGAGGGCGTGATAGTGATTCGGATCGATGGCGAGCGCCATGCGCATGTGCCGGTCCGCTTCGTCCCAATCCCAGGCATAGGCAAAGGCGTGTTCCGCGAGCGCGATGTGGGCCGGCGCGATGCGCTCGTCGAGCGCCAGGGCACGCTCGGCCGAGGCGCGCGCCAGCGGATACGCCTTGTCGCGCTGTGCCGGCGCCGTCTTGGCGAGGTCGACGTAGGAATCGGCCAGGGCCGCGTGCGCGAGCGCGAAACCGGGATCGATGCCTATCGCTTCCTGCTGCAGGCGCACGCCCTCGCGAGCGCCACTCTCCTCGCCGTTAGCCGCTTCGCGGCCCCGCAGATAGGCCTCATACGCGGCCGGATTGCGGGTGGCGCCCGCGGCGAGCTTCTCGCCCTCGCCGATCCTGAGCTGCAGCACCTGGGCGACGCGCCTGGCGATCTCGTCCTGCACCGCGAAGATATCCTTGAGGTCGCGGTTGAACGTCTCGGACCAGACCTGGAACCCGTCCGCGACCTTGACGAGCTGCGCGGTGATGCGCACCTGGTTGCCGGCCTTGCGCACGCTGCCCTCGACGACGTAGCCGGCGCCGAGCTGGCGGCCGATCTCGCGCGCGGGCGTATCCTTGCCCTTGAACTGGAACGACGCGGTCCGTGCCGATACTCGCAACCCCGGGATCTTCGCCAGAACGTTGAGCAGCTCCTCGCTGATGCCGTCGGCGAAGTACTCGTCCCCCTTGTCGGGGCTCAGGTTAGCGAACGGCAGGACCGCCACGGACGCGCTCCCGGAAACCGTGTCCGTTGCGGGAACGGCGCTGGTCACCGTCGCCGGCGCGACACTGTCGCGAACGGTTCGGTAGGCGTTCCAATACCCTACGAGGCCGCCGAGCACGGCGCCAACGGCGGCGATGGCGGCGATGGGACCACGAAGTCTCTTGAGCCTGGCGAAGAGTCGGGATTCCCGGGACTCGGCGGGAGCGGCGTCCTGCGTCGCCTTCGCCTGCGAAGGCACTTCGGGCTTGCGCGCTCTTTTCATTCGCTGCCGGTGGTGAAGTGCCGTCGAAATCGCAACGAGGCGAGTCTACCAAAACACCCGTCGTGCGCCGGTTGGTTTCTGGTTACGCTACGGTTTCCGCCGGACTGTGATCTGGCCACCGCGGTCCGGACGCAATCCTCTACTTCGCATCGCCGATTTCCGTCGCTCGGCGTAGCGATACCGAGCTCGCGCGCGGCCGCGCTCAGGCTCCCGCATGCCGCCAGCGTCGTATCATTGCGATGTCCACCTCATGGATTGGGGGTGTCGATACACCCATCGAAGGAGGAATGCAGGATGAAGCTCTACCGGATCGCCGCCATCCCCGGTGATGGCATCGGCAAGGAAGTCGTGCCGGCCGGGCAGCAGGTCCTGGAGGCGCTGGCGCAACGACGAGGCGGATTCGGCTTCGAGTTCACCGTCTTCGGCTGGGGCGGGGACTGGTATCGCCGGCACGGCGTGATGATGCCCGACGATGGGCTCGACCAGTTGCGCGGGATGGACGCCATCCTGTTCGGATCGGCGGGCGATCCGGGCATTCCGGACCACGTCACGCTGTGGGGCCTGCGCCTGAAGATCTGCCAGGGCTTCGACCAGTATGCCAACGTCCGGCCCACGCGCATCCTGCCCGGCATCGACGCACCGCTCAAGCGTTGCGGCCCGTCGGACCTCGACTGGGTGATCGTGCGCGAGAATACCGAGGGCGAATACGCAGGGGTGGGGGGACGCGTGCACCAGGGCCAGCCGATCGAGACCGCCACGGACGTGTCGATCATGACGCGCGTCGGTGTCGAGCGCATCATGCGCTTTGCCTTCGGGCTCGCCCGGTCGCGCCCGCGGAAGCAGCTCACCGTGATCACCAAGTCCAATGCTCAGCGCCACGCGATGGTGATGTGGGACGAGATCGCCGCACAGGTGAGCCAGGAGTTCCCGGACGTCGCCTGGGACAAGGAACTGGTGGATGCGGCGACCGCGCGCATGGTCAACCGTCCCGCGTCGCTCGACACGATCGTGGCCACCAACCTGCACGCCGATATCCTGAGCGACCTCGCGGCGGCGCTGGCGGGCAGCCTGGGCATCGCGCCCACCGGCAACATCGATCCGGAACGACGCTACCCCAGCATGTTCGAGCCGATCCACGGCTCGGCGTTCGACATCATGGGCCAGGGCATCGCCAATCCGGTGGGCACCTTCTGGAGCTGCGTGATGCTGCTCGAGCACCTCGGCGAAGCGGACGCGGCGGCGGAGCTGATGGCGGCGATCGAATCGGTGACCGCGAACCCGGCGCTGCGCACGCGCGACCTGGGCGGGACGGCCACCACGGCGCAGGTGACCGCGGCGGTCTGCGCAGCGATGGGCGCGCCGCGCGCTGCCGTGCCGCAGGCGGCGTGACGGACTACACTGAACCCTACCTACGACACAAGGAAAACGACGATGAAACGACTGCTCCTGGCTGTGTGCCTTGCGTTGCTGTCGCCGCTGGCGGCGGCCCAAGCCTGCCCCGACAAGAACGTGCTCTACTGGCAGGCCTTTCCGCCCGGCGGCGAATCGGACATTTCGGCGCGCCACCAGCAGGTGGTGCTGAAGAAGAAGTGCCCGAACATCGAAACCGTGGTCCAGTACAAGCCGGGCGCCGGGGGCGGATTGATGTGGGCGCAGATGAACACCCTGCCGGGCGACGGGCTCAACATCGTCGGCATCAACCTGCCGCACATCGTCTTCCAGCCGATCGAGGGCGAGGTTCAGTACAAGACGCAGGACGTCACGCCGGTGTTCTGGTTCCACTACACGCCCGACGCCCTGGTCGTGCCCGACCAGAGCCCGATCAAGTCCTTTGCCGATTTCATCAAGGCCGCCAAGGCCGAACCCGGCAAGCTCAGCCTGGGCGGATCGGGCTTGAACTCGGCCAACCATGCGGCGCACGAGCGGCTGGATTCCACGTTCGGCATCAAGACCATCTACGTCCCGTACAAGGGCACGGGCGACATGACGACGGCGGTGCTGGGCAGCCAGGTCACCGGCGCCATGTCCTACACGGCGTTCGCGATCAACAACAAGGGCCGGGTGCGGGCGCTCGCCGTGGCGATGGACAAGCGCCACCCGCTGCTGCCCGACGTGCCCACCTTCCGCGAGCTGGGCGTGGACTGGGTGGACGGCGCCTATCGCGGCATCGGCGTGCCGAAGGGCACTCCGCCCGAGGCGAGGAAGCGCCTGTCGGACCTGTGGGCCGCGCTCAACAGCGATCCCGAAATGAAGGCGCTCGCCGACAAGAGCGGATTCGAGCTGATCAGCGTCGGCACCGACCAGATGGACGCTTTCATGAAGGAGAAGATCCGCATCTATACCGAGGGCGCCAAGGCCCTGGGTCTCGGCAAGAAGTAAGGCGGTCCGTCTCGCGCCCCGGCCGCCAAGGCGCGCCGGCGCGCTTTGGCCTTTCTGCTTTCGGGCCTGCCCGCCGGCTTCCCTTGCGTCGGCGAGTTGAGGCAGAATGAGTCGGGCTCGGGCCGTTAGCTCAGCTGGTAGAGCAGCGGACTCTTAATCCGTTGGTCGTAGGTTCGATCCCTACACGGCCTACCAAACTTTCAAGGGCTTGCAGCGATGCGAGCCCTTGGCGTTGTCGCCCCGGTGTCCTACTCGTGCCGTCGATATTGGAGGACCACACCCGCGATTCGCCCGCGCATCGCCGCGACATCGTACCGGCGTGCCACACGAAAAGACTTCCTATTGCTCGCTTGATCGCATGCGAGCATGGCGGCGGGAGAGCCGAGGCGTTGAGTGCGCCGACGCGCCAACCGCGCCTTCTATGTCAGCGACGCGATGAACTGGGTCGAAATCGTCTGGACCACGATGATCGCCGCGAGCCTGATGCTCGGCGTCGTCCATCTGTTCGTCTGGCAGAAGCAGCGATCGCAGTACGCCAATCTGCTGTTTTTCGTGCTCGCGGTCTCGGCCGCAGCCTACGGCGCCTTCGAGCTCGCGAGAATGCGGGCCGAGACACCGGCCGATCTCGCCGCCAACGCACGCTGGTCCCACGTGCCGCTCGCGATGTTCGTGATCTCGGTCGTGGGGTTCGTGCGCCTTTACTTCAACGCGGGCCGGCTCTGGCTCGCCTACGCGGTGATCGGGATTCGGCTGGTCGCCCTCGCGCTGAATTTCCTGACGGGCGTGAACGTGAACTTCCGGGAGATCACGGCGCTGGACCATCTGCAGCTCTGGGGAGGCGCCGTCGTCGCCGGGCCCATCGGGATCCCCAATCCGTGGGCGATCGTCCCCCAGCTCAGCAACCTGCTGCTCGTCGCGTTCATCGTCGATGCCTCCATCACCCTGTGGCGCAGGGGCGGGGCGGTGGCGCGCCGCCGCGCGGCTCTCGTCGGCGGCAGTCTTACTCTTTGCATCGTGACGGCTGCCAGCTTCGCCGCACTGGTCGTCACCGGAGTGGTGCACGCGCCCACCATCCTCATGCCCGGCTTCTTCATCGTCGTACTGGCGATGGGCTACGAGCTGGTCTGGGACCTCGCTCGCCGCGGCGCAGCTTGCGGCGCAGCTCCGCGCAAGCGAGCAGCGCTTCGGCGCGGTCGTCGAAGCGGTTCCAAGCGCGATTCTTCTGGTCAATGGCAATGGGATGATCACGTTGGCGAATGCGCAGGCCGAGACCGTGTTCGGCTACCGGCGTGCGGAGCTCGTCGCGAAGCCGGTCGAAATGCTGATTCCGGAACGCTTTCGTATCCCGCATGCCGGACTGCGCGACGCCTACGCCAGTGATCCGCGGGCGCGAGCGATGGGGGCCGGACGCGAGCTGGTCGCGCGCCGAAAGGATGGCGGCGAAATCCCGGTGGAAGCCTCGCTCAGTCCGATGTCGACAAAGGATGGATTATTCGTACTGGTGTCGGTCGTCGACATCACCGAGCGCAGAAGCATCGAGCGGGCATACGGCCCGCCAGCGCGACGAGCTTGCGCACATGTCGCGCGTCGCGATGTTGGGCGAGTTGTCCGGATCGCTCGCGCACGAGCTCAACCAGCCGCTGACGGCCATTCTGAGCAATGCCCAGGCCGGCGCAGCGGTTTCTCGCACAGAGCCCACCGCGCATCGACAAGCTCGCGGAAATCCTTGCCGACATCGTGAAGAGCGATCACCGTGCCGAAGCGGTGATTCAGCGGCTGCGATCTCTGCTCAGAAAGGAAGACTCGCAGCGTCATCCGCTCGACATCAACGAAGTCGTCGAGGAATCGATGCGTCTGATGCGCAGTGACTTGTTGAGCCGGCAGGTAGTGGTCAGCACCGACCTTGCCGACGCGCTGCCAGCGGTGAGCGGCGATCGGAATCAACTGCAGCAGGTATTGCTCAACTTCGTGATCAACGGATGCGATGCCATGGACGGCCAGGAAGTGGACCGCCGGCTCCTGGTGCGAACACAAACGACCGTCCACGGCAATGTCGAGGTCTCCGTTGTCGACCGGGGCGCGGGAATACCCTTTGGCGAATCTCGAACGCATTTTCGAGCCGTTCGTGACGACCAAGGCGACCGGCATGGGTCTGGGCCTGGCAATTTGCCGGTCGATCGTCGAGGCACATGGCGGCCGTCTGTGGGCAACCAACAATGCGGACCGCGGTGCTACGCTGCATTGCGAATTGCCGGCCAAGAGGGACTAGCGTCGATGCGAGAGCCGGCGCCAACGGTATACGTAGTCGACGATGATCCTGATGTGTTGAAGGCGATCGAGCGGCTGCTCGAATCGATTGGACTGAACGTCGCAACGTTCTCGTCGCCGCACCGGTTTCTCGAAGGCTACGACCGGAACGCTCCGGGTTGCCTCGTGCTCGACCTCGCGCTGCCGGGCTTGACCGGTCTCGAGCTGCAGCGATTGCTTGAGCAACAGGCGAGCGTGCTGCCAATCGTCTTTCTCACCGGCCGTGGCGACATCGCGGCGAGCGTTCAGGCGATGAAGCATGGCGCCGCGGACTTCCTCACCAAGCCGATAGACGACACTGCGCTGATTGCCGCGATTCAGGAGGCGCTGGCCAGGGATCGGGTGTTGCGCCCCGCACATCTGGAGCGCGAGCGCATCGCGAAGTGCCTTGCAACGCTTACGGAGCGTGAACGGCAGGTTCTCGAGTTGATCGTCGCCGGGAGGCTGAACAAGCAGATCGCCGCCGAGCTGGGCACGACCGAGAAGACGATCAAGTTCCATCGCGGGAATCTGATGCGCAAGTTGGATGTGCGCGTCGTCGCCGATCTGGTGAAGCTGGCGGAACGCGCCGGGGTCGGCTCGACGCCCAGGACCTGAGGCAGCGCTTGCAGGTTCCCCCGAACGGCGCTGCGCGCCGCTCCCCGCAGGGGCGAGCGCCTTGGGGCGGCCCTGCGGCGCTCCGCCTGCGCCGCGTTCGATACCTGGACCAAGGTCCAGTTGGATCGGCCGCCGCCGCTTGATACCGTCGGATCAGGATGGCAAGGGACGCGCCGCTGCTGGCCGTGGTGGACGACGATGCGGACGTGCGCATTGCATTGACGCGGCTCGTTTCCTCCGCGGGTTTCGCCGTCGAGACGTTCGCGTCGGGCGCGGAGTTCCTGCGCTCCGTTCAGGACCACGAACCGGACTGCGTCGTGCTCGACCTTCACATGCCGGAAATGAGCGGATTCGATGTTCAAGGTGCGCTCGCCAGCGGTCATCCGGCTGTGCCGGTCGTTGTCATGACCGGACACGACACTCCCGAATCGCGCGCGCGGGCCGTTCAAATGGGCGCGAAGGTCTATCTCCGCAAGCCGATCAACGACGAGGCGTTGCTTGCGGCGATCGGCGACGCCATCGGTGGTGTGTCACCTTGAACTTGGTGAGGCGGACGATGCTGATTTGCACGAAACGCGCCGTCGGAGTGAGGAGAGGCGCCATGAGCATGAAGAAATGTCTTGCAGCGGTTGCGGTATCCATGTGCCTGGTTGCGCCGCCGGTCGCGGCGCAGATCTTTTCGTGGGATCCGCTCAAGGACGTGCAGGAAGCGCTTCCCGAAGGTGTGCCGAGCGAAGCCAAGATCATTCAGGCGAGACATCAGGTGCGGGAGATGGCGCAGGATGCGCTCGCCTCGCTCTACGAGGTCGCTCCCGGCACCCGCCGGGCCATCGAACGCTCGGCCGGCTATGCCGTATTCAGCACGTTCGGGGTCAAGCTCTTCTTCGCCGGCGGCACCACCGGCAAGGGGCTGGTCGTCAACCATCGCACGGGTCGCCAGACCTTCATGAAGATGCTGCAGGTGCAGGGCGGTCTGGGGTTCGGTCTGAACCAGAATCGTCTGATCTTCGTCTTTACCAACGAACGGGCTCTTCGGAACTTCGTCAACCAGGGCTGGGAGTTCGGCGGTCAGGCCAACCTGTCCGCAATGGCAGGCGGCCAGGGCGCGCAGTTCAGCGGCGCGGCCGCGGTGGCGCCCGGCGTGTACCTCTATCAGCTGACGCAGACCGGCCTTTCGGCATCGCTTACGGTCGGGGGCACGAAGTTCTTCAAGGACGGCGATCTGAACTGAAGCGTTCGCCTCGATGACCAGGTCACCAGACCGAGCTCGACGTGACACGAAAGACGGACATCTTGTGAGAAAATAAATGGATGCACGCCAGGTATTCAAATTGTTGACCTCGGTCGGTCGCGGTCGCCTCATGTGAGGCAGACGAGATGCCGGCTGATACCACGTGGGAGCCACAGTCATGAGTTCACGTCCTTACGCCGCGATCTTGGCGATCATTGCGCTGGTGACGCTCGGCGCCTGCCAGAAGAAGGAGCCCGAACCACCCGCGCCGGCGAAGGCCGCGGCGGATGAGGCAGCCAAGAAGGCGGCGGCAGCCCCTGCCCAGGCCGAGCCGGCCGCGGCCCCGGCGCCTGCGCCGCAGCCGAACCCGGAGCGCAACGCGTACTTCGGCGAGACGCACCTTCACACCAGCTGGTCGGTCGACGCCTGGGTGATGGGCAACCGCATCACCGGCCCGGCCGACGCCTACAAGTACGCGCAGGGCGAGACCATCAAGCACCCGATGGGCTTCGACATCAAGATCGACACGCCGCTCGACTTCATGGGCGTGACCGATCACTCGGAGTATGTCGGCGTCACCAAGCAGGCCAACACCCCGGGGTCCTACGTGAGCACGCTGCCCGCGGCGCAGCCGATGATCATGAAGGACCCGAACAGCCAGGAAGAGCAGAACCGGGTCTTCTCCTACCTGCTCAAGCTGAACTCAGGCGCGCCGGTGAAGGCGCTCATGGACCCGAAGATCACGGCCACCGTGTGGAAGGAGAACGTCCAGATCGCCGACGAGCAGAACAAGCCCGGCAAGTTCACCGCGTTCTGCTCGTACGAGTGGACGTCGATGCCGGACAACCGCAACCTGCACCGCAACGTCTTCTTCCGCGACTGCGACAAGGTGCCGGACTATCCCTTCAGCTCGCTCGACTCCACTCGCCCCACGGAGCTGTGGAACTGGATGGACGCGCAGCGCAAGGCGGGCAACGAGCTGCTCGCGATCTCGCACAACGCCAACGTCAGCGACGGCTGGATGTACCCGGTCGACGTCGACAACACCACCGGGCGGCCGATCGACGCCGCCTGGGCCGACTCGCGCGACGCGCAACGAGCGCCTGGTCGAGATCAAGCAGGGCAAGGGCCAATCGGAGACGCATCCACTGCTGTCGCCCAACGACGAGTTCGCCAACTACGAGCTGTTCCAGGCCATCCTCGGCCTGCCGGCCGACGTCGGCCGCATCGACCGCATCACGGGCAGCTTCGCGCGCCAGGCGTACAAGGACGGCATCGCGATGCAGGACACGCGCGGCTACAACCCGTACAAGTTCGGCATGGCCGGCGGCTCCGACTCGCACAACACCGCCAGCCCCTACCGCCAGGACAACTTCTTCGGCCTGCACGCCGATGCGGACGGCACGGTCGAGCGGCGCTTTGCCGGCGTGCTGATCGGCGGCACGATGGACGTGCGCCTGGAAAACCCCGGCGGGCTGACCGGCGTGTGGGCCGAGGAGAACACCCGGGCTTCGCTGTGGGACGCGATGTACCGCAAGGAGACCTTTGGCGTCAGCGGTCCGCGCATCAAGGTGCGCTTGTTCGGCGGCTGGGGCTACAACAAGGACATCGTCAAGGCCAACGACTGGGTCAAGCAGTCCTATGCGGGCGGCGTGCCGATGGGCGCCGACCTGCCGCCGATGCCCTCGGGGGGCAAGGGCACGGCGCCGAGCTTCGTCGTCTGGGCGGTGAAGGACCCGACCTCGGGCAATCTCGACCGCATCCAGGTCGTCAAGGGCTGGACGCAGAACGGCCAGAGCTTCGAGAAGGTCTTCGACGTCGCGTGGTCCGGCGACCGCAAGCCCGACAAGTGGTCCGGCCGCGTGCCGGCCATCCACAGCACGGTGGACCTGGACAAGGCCACCTACACGAACGACGTCGGCTCGGCGGAACTGAAGACGGTGTGGACCGATCCGGAGTTCGACGCGAGCCAGCACGCCTTCTACTACGCCCGCGTGCTGGAGATTCCCACGCCGCGCTGGACCCTGATCCAGGCCGTCAAGGCCGGGCTGCCGCCGCCCGACGTCGTGCCGCTGACGGGGCAGGAACGCGCCTGGAGCTCGCCGATCTGGTACGCGCCGTCGGCCGAGGCGCGCAAGAACGCGCCGGCGGGCATGACCGTCAGCGAGCTGGGCAAGAAGGGGGCAGGCGCCCTGAATGACGCGCAGCTGAAGGCGCTTCATCGTCGGCAAGGCGATCTGGCTGCGCAACAACGTGACGGGCGAGCAGTTCTTCCAGCCGTTCACGGCCGAAGGACAGACGACCGTGTTGCGCGTCGGAACGGGCGCCGTCTTCCCGAGCGCGTTCGGCAACGTCGAGCGCGACGGCTACCAGGGAACGACCTCCGCCTACCGCATCGAGGGCGGCAAGCTCGTCATCCCGGTGGCGCAGGACCCGTATTCGTTCACGTTCTACAAGGTCGGCGACACCTACTATGCCGCGCGCAGCAACGAGTTCGGCTATGCCAACTACGAGATCGTTCCTGCGCCGCAGATCGCAGCCAATCCGCTGACGGCGCTGTCCAACCAGTTCTCGATCGAGCTGGGGCTGACGGAAGAGCAGAAGAAGCAGATCGTCCCGATCCTCCAGCAGGAGCTGAAGCAGCTCGGCGAGCTGAAGAAGGACACCAAGCTCAGCGGCCTGCAGAAGGTGGAGGCGTTGCGCAAGATCGGCGTCTCCTTCGACGAGAAGATCTCGCCGCTGCTCAATGCGGAGCAGCAGCAGAAGTTCCAGGCCCTGCGCGAGCAGATGCGGCGGCGGATGATCGAGGAGGCGGCCGAACAGGCGCTGGACAAGGCGAAAGCGGCCGTGGAGCAGTGGTTCGCCGGTGCGCGCAAGTAGCACGGGAAGGCCGGAGCGCGAGTCGAAGTGGATCCGGCGATCCGGAAGCGGCGGACGACACGGGGTCTGCTCGCCGCGGTGCTGCTGTGCGTGAGCGCCGCCGCGGCGGCATGTCCCATCTGTCTCGGTGCGGGCCAGCCAACCAAGGCACAGGAACTGGCTGTCCGCGCAGCAGGCGGTGCTGGCGGTCCCGACGGCCGACGCGAGCCGGTTCCGTGTCATCGAAGTCATCAAGGGCGAGCGGCCGTCGGGCAGCACGATCGAAGGCGGATATCCCCGGTCCGGTCCCGCGGCGGCCGCCACGGCGCCGAAGGGCAAGCCGCTGCTGCTCGTGCGGACGGATCCGTTCCCGGCCTGGGTCATCCTCGGCGCGATCGGCGCCGAGCAGTCGGGCTGGCTGCGCAAGCTTGCCGCGGGAAAGCGCTCGCGAGGACATGAGCGCGGAGGACTGGCGGGCCCGCGTCGCGCTCGTGCTGCCCTATCTCGAGAATGCCGAGCCGCTGGTGGCCGAGCTCGCCTACGGCGAGCTCGCCGCCGCGCCGTATGCCGCGATGCGGACGGCGAAGCCGCAGCTGGACGCGCGCGCGCGTTCGCGCGTGGCTGGCGGACCCGAAGCTCGCCGCGCGACATCGGCTCTACCTGCTGCTGCTGGGGCTTGCGGGCAACGCAGGCGACGCCGCCGCCCTCGATCAGCGCGTGGAAGCGGCATGGAAATCGGGCGATGCGACGAACCTGGCCTCGATGCTGGCCGCGGACCTCGAGCTGCGCGGCGCGGCGCGAATGCCATGGATCGAAGAGAGATATCTGCGCGACCGCTCGCGCTCTGCGCCCGAGATCTCGGCGGCACTGCTGGCGCTTTCCGTGCATGGCAACGCGAGCGGCGTGATCCCGCGCGAGCGAGTGATCCAGTCCTACCGGGTGTTCATGAAGGCGCACCCGGAGATCGCCGGATACGTGGCCCAGGACCTTGCGGCCTGGCAGTACTGGGACGCGGTGCCGGAGTACGTCGCGCTGATGAAATCCGACGTCCGGCAGCAGTTCCCGTCCCGGCTGGCGACGCTCGCGTACCTGCGGCAAAGTCCCTCCGCCGAGGCGCGCGAGCTCGCACTTCGGACCCCGGCGTTGCCGGGGACGCGCCAGTAATCTCCATCTTCTGCCGAGACCAACGCGCAGTCCGGGCGCGGGTCTGGTAGCACTGCAGCGTCGCTTGCCGATCCAATGAAGCATCTATTGCGCGAGCCACTGATTCACTTTCTGCTGATCGGCGGCGCGCTGTTCGGCGTCTACGCCCTGGCTCCGGACGCGCCGACCGGGCCTGCCGCATCGAAGGAGATCCGGCTGTCGCTCGACGAGATCTCCCAGCTCACCCTGCTGCACCAGTCGCAGTGGCGCCGCCTGCCGACGTCGCAGGAGCTCCAGCGCCTCGTCGAGAACAAGGTCCAGCAGGAAATTCTCTACCGCGAGGCGCTCGCGATGGGCCTCGACAAGGACGACGAGATCGTCAAGCGGCGCATGGCGCAGAAGATGCAGTTCCTGGCCGAGGACGTGGCCGCCGCGCGCGAGCCGACGACGGCCGAGCTCAGGAACTGGTTCGAGAAGAACAGCGCCAAGTTCGCGCAGCCGCCCCGCCTGAGCTTCCGGCATCTGTACTTCTCGCCCGACCGGCGCGGCGCGCGCGCGCGAGCCGATGCAGAGCAGGCGCTGGCGAAGCTCGCCGGCCAGCCGGTCGACGCGAAAGGTCGCGAACGCGCTCGCCGACCCGTTCATGTTCCAGGAGTACTACCGCGACCGCGCGCCGGAGTTTCTCGGCAAGGAAATGGGGCCGCAGTTTGCGTTGGCCGTCGCCAAACTCGCACCGGGATCATGGCAGGGGCCGATCGAGTCCGGCTTCGGCTGGCACCTGGTGTTCGTGGACACCGTGATTCCCGGCCGCGTCCCGGCCTTCGAGGAGATCGAAGCCGACGTCAGGACCGCGTGGCTCGGCGAGCAGAAGGCGATGGCCTGGGAGAAGGCGTACAAGGAAATGCGCGCCAAGTACACGGTGCTGCTGCCCGGCGCCGCCCGACAGCGCCGCGGCCCCGTCGTCTTCGCAGGCGACGAAAGGGCCCGCCCCATCGGGCCAGGTGTCGAAATGATCGGCGTGCGCCGCATCGTCGGATACGCCGCGGCGGCGCTGCTCGTCCTGCTCGCCGGACTGCCGGTGGCGCGCGCCCACGAGTCGCGGCCGGCGTATCTCGAGATCAAGGAGACGGCTCCCGGCCAATACACAGTGCTCTGGCGCACGCCGGTGCTGGCGGGCGTGCGCCTGCCCCTGGCGCTGACCCTGCCCGCGAGTGTGACGAACCTGAAGCCGCCCGTCCTCCAGGAGCTCACCGACTCCCTCGTCGAGCGCCGGTGGATCGACGCCGGGCCGAACGGGCTCGCCGGCAAGCGGGTCGAGATCCGGGGCCTTCAGTTCACGATCACCGATGCCCTGGTCCGGGTCGAGCTGCTGGACGGCAGGACGGTGCAGACCATCGCGCGCCCGTCCCAGCCGTGGGTCGAGATCGCGGCCACGCAGGCATGGTGGGAGGTGATGGGCACCTACGTCGTCGAGGGCGTCCGCCACATCCTGTTCGGTGCCGATCACCTGCTGTTCGTGCTCGGCCTGCTGCTGATCGTCGGCAACCGGTGGATGCTGGTGAAGACGATCACCGCCTTCACCATCGCCCACAGCATCACACTTGCCATCGCCACGCTCGGCTACGCGAGCGCGCCCGCGCTGCCGCTCAATGCCGCGATCGCCTTGAGCATCCTCTTTCTCGGCCCGGAGATCGTGCGCGTCTGGCGCGGCGAGACCAGCTTCACGATCCGTCACCCGTGGGTGGTGGCGTTCGCCTTCGGGCTGCTGCACGGATTCGGTTTCGCCACGGCCTTGACCAGTGCCGGCCTGCCGCGGCAGGACCTGCCGCTGGCGCTGCTGTCCTTCAATGTCGGCGTCGAGCTGGGACAGCTCGGTTTCGTCGCTCTGGTTCTGGCGATGAGCGGCGTCCTTCCGCGTGCTGGAGGTCCGCTGGCCGCGCTGGGTGCAGGTGCTTCCCGGGTATACGGTCGGAACGCTGGGTGCGTTCTGGACGATCCAGCGCACGGCGCTGTTGATTGCAGCGCTGCGATGAAGATTTCACCAATGCATCGTTCGATTCGTCGCTGTCGCGCTGCTGGCGGCGCTCTGGACGCAGTCGGCCCTGGGCCACGGCTTGCAGGGGGAAGCGGACGGATTTCTCACAGGCTTGCTGCACCCCCTCTCCGGTGCGGACCACGTGCTCGCGATGATTGCCGTCGGCCTGTGGGGTGCGCAGCTCGGCGCACCGGCGATCTGGGTGCTGCCGGTGGCGTTTCCGCTGGTCATGGCGATGGGCGGCATGCTCGGATTTCTCGGCGTGCCGATTCCGGGCGTGGAGTACGGGATAGCCGCGTCGGCCATCGTGCTCGGAGCCGCGGTTGCCTTCGAGGTGCGGCCTGTGCTGGTCGTCGCGGCCCTCGTGGTCGGATGCTTCGCGATCTTCCACGGCCATGCGCACGGTACCGAACTTCCGCCCGGCCAGAGCGCTCTGCTCTACAGCATGGGTTTCGTGATCGCGACCGGATGCCTGCACGCGGTGGGCATCGGCATTGGCACCGTCCACCGCCGCTCGTGGGGACGACAATTGTTGCGCGGCGCTGGCACGGCGGTCGCAGCGGGAGGCGTCTTCTTCCTCTGGAGGGCACTCGCATGAAGCGCGCGGGGCCTTTGCGGACGCGCGCGTACACCGTCACCCTGCTCGCCGTTGCACTGGGGTGCGGACCTGCCGAGGCGCACCTGAATGCAACCGGCATGGGCCCGGTGTACGACGGCCTGATGCACTTTCTGACCAGCCCCGAAGATCTGGTCCCTGCACTGGCGCTGGCGCTGCTGGCAGGGCTGCGTGGCGCGGCCTGGGGACGGCGTGCGATGTTCACGCTGCCGGCGGCCTGGTTGCTCGGCAGCCTGGTCGGCTTGACCGCGGCAACCGCCAGTGCCGGCACGCTGGCGGCATCGTTCTGGTTCCTGCTGCTGGGTGGCCTGGTCGTAGCCGACGCGAAGCTCTCGCTGCGCTCGATCACGGCGCTTGGTGCCTTGCTCGGCCTCGTTCACGGGTACCTCAATGGCACGGGCATGGGCCTTTCCGCGCCGGCGATCGTGGCCGCGCTCGGATTGGCCAGCGCGGTGTTCGTGCTGGTCGTCCTCGTCGCCGCGCTCGTCGTTCAATTGCGGGCGCAATGGGCGCGAATCGCCGTGCGTGTCGGAGGAAGCTGGATCGCCGCGAGCGGCCTGCTCATGCTCGGCTGGTCCATTCGCGGGGTCTAGCTGGCGACGGCCGATCGCGCCGCGGCCTGATTCACCTCCTCAGCGCACCCGAAACCAGACCATGAGCCGGAAGTGGAACAGCCCTGGACCAAGGTCCAGTTGGATCGGCCGCCCGAGCTTGATACGGTGTGCCAACATGGGAAACGATGCGGCGCTGCTGGCCGTAGTGGGCGAAGACGCTGATGTGCTCTTGGAATGACCGGCGTGCCCAACAGCGGCCGGTGCTCCTCTATCACCTGCTGGTGATCAAGCGCAAGGTCTGGGAAGGGCCCGAGCTCAGCGCGGGCAGGTACCGACCGTCGTGGAGTGCCGCATGAACTCACGAACCAAACCAGAATGGCTCGCGGCCACCCTCTGCGCGGCGATGCTGGTCGCCGCTGCGCCGGCGCGGGCGGAGCTGAGCGCCGAAGAATTGGCGAAACTCGCGCAGAATCCGATCGGCAACCTGATCAGCGTGCCGTTCCAGAACAACGCCAACCTCAACTACGGTCCGGAGAAAAAGACGCAGAACATTCTCAACATCCAGCCCGTGATCCCGATCTCGGTCGACAAGGACTGGAACATCATCACCCGCACGATCATGCCGGTGATCTGGAACCCATCCCTCGGTCCGGACACGCCGGCCAAGAGCGGCTTCGGCGACATCCAGCTCTCCGCATTTCTTTCTCCGGCGAATCCGGGGCATTGGATCTGGGGCGTCGGGTCGATCTTGCAGATTCCAACGAACAGCAACGCCGACCTGGGCAACAAGAACTGGGGGCTCGGGCCGACCTTCGTCGTGCTGCACCTCGAGCACGGCAACCCCTGGGTCTACGGCGTGCTGATCAACAACGTCTGGTCGCTGACCAGCGACAAGCAGGGCGGTTCGTACAACAACGGTCTGATTCAGCCATTTCTCAACTACAACTTTTCCGAGGGACTGTACCTGACCTCGTCGCCGGTGCTCACGGTCGACTGGAAGGCGAACAGCGGCCAGCAGTGGACGGTGCCGCTGGGCGGCGGCGTCGGCAAGATCTTCCACTTCGGCAAGCTGCCGGTGAACACGCAGATCTCCGCGTACTACAACGTCGCGAGGCCGGATTTCGGGGCGAACTGGCAGATTCGCGCGCAGGTGCAGTTGATGTTTCCCAAATGACGTCAGGAGCAATGACGACGAGCTGCAGCTCCGGATCCGCGCGATGAAATGGGCGCTTGTACTTGCCGCGGTGGGCGAAGCCGTGACCGGCGTCGCGTTGCTGGTTGTTCCGTCGCTCGTCGGGCAATTGTTGTTGGGCGAGGAACTTGCCGGCGTCGCCGTGCCGGTCGCGCGCGTGGCCGGAATCGCTTTGATCGGATTGGCGGTCGCCTGCTGGCCGGGCCCGCCGCTGCTCGGCATGCTGGCCTACAGTGCGGCCGTCACGCTGTATCTCGCGTACGTCGGTCTTGCGGGCGGTGTCGCTGGCGTACTGCTGTGGCCGGCGGTCGTCCTGCACGCGATCCTGACGGCACTTCTGGCTCGGGCTTGCACAAGCGACAAGAGGACGAAAACATAGACGAAATGGACCGTACACGGCTGGTCCCGTCGCCCGCTGCCTCTCCGCGCGACGGCTCGCGATTGTCGTGTGCGTCGACTGAGACGCCAACCGATCATCAAAGGAATTCGCCATGAGCAAACGACTCACTCTGATTGCTGCCGCCGTATGTGTCACGGCAGGTATCGCGTATGCGCAGTATCCGATCATGAACATGGTGGCCGACAAGGTGATCCAGAAATACCAGAGCGCGTCCTGCCAGCAACTGTGGCAGAAAGCAAGGGCAAGCCGAAGTCGATGGAAGAGCAGCGCGTCATCGGCCTCCTGAAGAACGACCCGCAGATGCGGCAGGCGTTCTTCGACAAGGTGGCAGCGCCCATCGTCAACAAGATGTTCGAATGCGGGATGATCCCCTGATGCCGCTGGAGGCTGTGGCGGACGCATGGAGGCAATGATGAGACTTGTTCGTTCCAGCGGGCGAACGCTGCCCGCGCTCGCCCTGCTCACGTCGTGGTGTTCGCGTGGCTTGTTCTCGCCGTAGCGGTCGGCGCACAGACGGTGCCGGTGACCAACGCCCCGGCGAAGCCCGCGCCCGCCGCCAAGGCCGCCAAGCCGGCGAAGAAATCCGCCGGGCCCGAGTTCAAGCTCGTGCTCGAGCCGCGGGCGATGGACTTGCTCAAGGCCACGAGCGCGCGACTCGCAGCGGCGAAGTCGATGTCGTTCACCGCCACCGTCAACTACGAGTACCCGAGCCGGCTCGGACCGCCGATCGCCTACACGATGCGCTACGACGTGACCATGCAGCGGCCGGACAAGCTCAAGGTGGTCATGCCCGGCGACGGGCCGGCGTCCGAGTTCTACTACGACGGCAAGGCGATGATGGCGTACGCGCCGGCCGAGAACCTGGTCGCGGTGGCCGATGCGCCGCCGACGATCGACGCTGCGCTGAAGACGGCCTTCGACACGGCGGCGATCTACTATCCGTTCGCCGATCTTCTCGTCGACCGATCCCTACGCCGCGCTGACCGACGGGGCGATTCTCGCCTTCTACATCGGCCCGTCGGGAGTGGTGGGAGGCACGAAGACCGACATGGTGGCGTGGGCCAACGACGACGTGTTCCTGCAGATCTGGATCGGCGTCGACGACAAGCTGCCGCGCCGGCTCCGCGCGATCTTTCGCACGGATCCGTTGGAGCTGCGCCACGAGATGGAGCTGTCGAACTGGCAGCTCGACGGGCCGATCGCGCAGGACACGTTCGCCTCGCAAAAGGCGCAAGCGGCCAAGCGCATCGCGTTCGCGAGCCCGTGCCGCGCCGCCGCCGGGTGTCAAGCCGATGGCCAAGGCGAAGCCGGCCAAGGCGGCGCCTGCCGGCAATCAACCGAAGTCGCAATGACGAGGTGACGCATCATGAAGACGATCGTTTCGATAGTGCACCGCGGCACTGGCCGCGACACTGTGGGCGGGCCAGGCGCAAGGCTGGGCGAGCGCCAACCGCTATGGCGGCAGCACCAGCCACAGCTGGGGCTCGACCAGTCACGAGAACGCCTGGGGCGGCAGCACGAGCCATACGTGCGGGCGAAGGCACCTCGCACACCAACGCGTACGGCGGCAGCACGTCGCACTCGTACTACGGCGGGACCTCGCACACCAACGTCTACGGCGGCTCGACGTACGGAAAGTACGGGTCGGGCTGGGCGCACACGTATCCTTCCGGTGCGACGGCCTATCATCCGCCCGGGTACTACCCCTACCCGACGCATCCCGCCTACCCGGTGTATCCGACGTATCCGGTCTATCACCCGCCGGTCGCGGTGCCGTACTACTCGTCGGGCTGCTACGGTTGCGCCGCAGCCGTCGGCGCAATCGCGGGAGCGGCCGTCGGCGCGGCAGCCGCGTCGGCCAACACGGCGGCCGCGACGTCGAGCGCGTACTCGGCGGGTGTTGCCGCCGGCAGCGCCAGCACGGCCGCGGCGACCAGCGCGGCCTACAGCGCGGGGGTTGCCACCGGGGCCACCATGGCGGGCGCGCCGGCGTCGGGCACCTACGTGATGGGCGTCAACTACGCGACGTCTGCCGGCGGGCTCGATGACCATCGACAAGAACGGCGGGACCTACTACCTGAACGGCAACACGTGGTTCCAGCCGTCGTACGGCGCGAACGGTGATCTTCTACAAGGTCGTGCCGACGCCTTGAAGTGCGGGCGCGGCCTCGCGCGTTATCATTGCCTCCTCCTACCGACCCCGGGATGATGCCGTGATCGTCAAGCAGATCTGGACCGCCAACGCCTATCGCAACTTCAACTACCTGATCGCCTGCGCGCGAAACCGGCGAGGCGCTCGCGATCGATCCGCTGGATCACGAGAAGTGCCTGCGGGCCGCCAAGGACGACGGGCTGGACGATCACGCAGATCCTGAACACGCACGAGCATCGCGACCACACCGGCGGCAACGAGGCCGTGGTCCGGCAGACCGGCGCCAAGATCCTCGCGCACAGGAACGCGAAGGACAAGATCCCCGACATGGCGCGCGGCCTGAGCGCGGGCGACGTGATCAAGGTGGGCAAGACGGTCGAGCTCGAGGTGCTGGACACGCCCGGGCACACGATGTGCCACGTCTGCCTGCTCTCGCACACCGACCAGCCGGCGCTCTTCTGCGGCGACACGCTGTTCAACGCCGGCGCCGGCAACTGCCACAACGGCGGCCATCCGGAGGAGCTCTACAAGACGTTCTCCGAGCAGCTCGCGAAGCTGCCCGGATCGACGCTGATCTATCCGGGCCACGACTACATCGAGAACAACCTGCGCTTCACGCTCGACCGCGAGCCCGACAACGGAAGCGCCCGCGGAGATGCTCGAGCGGCTGGCGGGCCAGGATCCCGAGCAACGCGCTCGTCTCGACGCTCGCGGTCGAGCGCGAGATCAACACGTTCTTTCGCCTGACGAGCCCGACGGTGATCGCGAAGCTGCGCGAGGCCTTTCCCGACCTGCCCGACAAGCCCGACCCGCGCACCGTGTTCCTGAAGCTGCGCGAGCTGCGCAACTCCTGGTGAGCGCGCCCCAGTACGCCACGGCGAGCTCGAGCAGCGAGCCGACCGGCGAGCCGACCAGCGGATTCCACACCGCGGTGACGACGACCGTCGCCAACGACCGCCGCGGCCGTGGCCTCAGTCGATTTCCGGCGCGGTGCCGGGCGCCGGCGTGAAGCCCAGGTCGCCGCGCGCGAGGGCCGCGTCGCGGCCACCATACCCGGCGAGCAATTCCTGCTGGCGCCGCTTGGCGCGCGCGTCGACCTCTTCCGGATCGAGCTCGGCGCGCAGGCGCCGCTCGCCCTCGGCGACGATGCCGGCGTACCGGCCATCCTGCGCGAGGTCGGCCAATTCCTCCGGATCGGCCTCGAGGTCGAAGAGCTGCGGCGGATACGCGACGTAGTGGCAATACTTCCACCTGCCGAAGCGCAGCATGAACGCGCCCGCAACGGAACCGATCGCGTGATACTCGCGAGATCACCGGGCGCACCGGCACCGCACCCTCGGCCACCGCGAACAGCGACGCGCCGGGTAGCGGCCGACCGCCCACGCGCGCCGGCGCCCCGGTCGCCTCGAGGATGCGTCGGCGCGCAGTCGATGTGCGACACCGGCGTGGACACCACGCGCCCCGCGGGGACGTCCGGGCCGGCGACGATCAGCGGCACGCCGGCGCTCTCCTCGTAGAACGTGGACTTGCCCCACAGTCCGCGCGCGCCGACGTTGTCGCCGTGGTCGCTCGTGTAGAGCACGCGCGTATCGTCCTCGAGCCCGGCGTCGCGCAGCGCCTGCAGCACGTCCCCCACGTTCTCGTCCATCGACGACACGAGGCCGCTGTAGCCGGCGATCGCGCGTTTCACGTCGGCCGGGCCGGTGAAATGCGGGTCGTAGTCGACCGTGCGCGCATAGTCGTCGATGAAGGGATGATGCGGACGCTCTGCCGCCGCGTACAGCTTCGGCAGCGGCAGGTCCTGCCGCCAGTACCGGTAGAACCAGCGTGCCGGCGCCGTGAGCGGAAAGTGCGGCGCCACGAACGACACGAACAGCACCCACGGCCGGTCGCGCCACTTCGGCGCTTCCTCGTGCAGCCAGATCTGCGCCCGCGATGCGATCTCGCGGTCGTAGACCGTGTACGGGGATTCGCCGGGGCCCGCCCTGCGCGCCATCTTGTCGCCGCCCTTGCGCGTCGGAATGCGCTCGCGGATCAGACCCTTGACGTCGCCGATGCCGTCGACGATGTGCATCGGCACGATTTCCTCGGAGAAGCCGTGGTCGTCGCCCTTGCGGCCGCGAAAGTGCAGCTTGCCGATCGAGACCACGCGATGGCCCGCGTCGCGCAGCGCGTGGTGCCAGCTCGGGATCGCGCCTTCGTACGCGTCGGCATTGTCCCAGTAGCCGATGTCGTGCACGTAGCGCCCCACGGCGAAGCTCGCGCGGGCCGGCACGCAGATCGGGCACGCCGTGTAGGCCGACGTGAAGCGCGTGCCGCGCGCGGCCAGCGCGTCGAGATTCGGCGTTGCGATGAACGGATGGCCGGCGGCTCCGAGAAACTTCGGATTGTGTTCGTCGGACATCAGCACGAGCAGATTGGCAGGCGTCATGACTACAATTGTACGGCGTCGGTCGGCGCTTCGCCTGCACCGGCCGCGGGCACGCCGAATCCCAGATCGCAACCACGGGAGGAAACATGAAGCTCTTGCACTCGCTGTTGCATGCCGCTGCTCGCTCTCGCGCTGTTCGCGTTCGGCGCCGGCGCGAACGCACAAGGTTACCCGAACAAGACCGTCCGCCTGGTCGTGGCCGACGCTCCCGGCGGCGCGCCGGACCAGCTCGGGCGCCTTCTCGCGCAGAAGCTTTCGGACAGCCTGGGCCAGCAGGTCATCGTCGACAATCGCGCCGGCGCGGGCGGCGTGCTGGGCGCCGACATGGCCGCGAAATCGCCGCCGGATGGTTACACGCTGCTGCTGACCACGACGGCGATCTACGCGATCCTGCCCAATCTCAGGAAGGACCTGCCCTACGATCCGGTCAGGAGCTTCGTGCCCGATTTCGCGCATCGCCACCGCGTCGAACGTCCTGGTCGTCAACGTGGCGGTGCCGGCCACGTCCGTCGCCGAGCTCGTCAAGCTCGCGAAGGAGAAGCCCGGCGTACTGAACTACGCATCCGCGGGCGTCGGCACGCCGGCGCACCTTGCCGGCGAGATGCTCAACCTGCTCGCCGACATCAAGGTGACGCACGTTCCGTACAAGGGCGCCGCGCCGGCGCTGCTCGACGTCATCGCCGGCAACGCGCAGTACATCATCACCTCGCCGATCGCCGCCGGCGCGCACATGAGCGGCGGCCGCGTCCGCGCGCTCGCGACGACCGGCGCCGAGCGCAATCCGAGCCTGCCCGACCTGCCGACGATCGGCAGCACGGTGCCCGGCTACGAGATCTCGCAGACGTGGGGCATCGTCGCGCCCGCGGGCACGCCGCCGGACGTCGTCGCGCGCCTGAGCGACGAGATCGTCAAGGCGATGAATCTGCCGGACGTGAAGGAGCGCGTGCTGAAGACCGGCGCCACGCCGGTGGGCGACCGGCCCGCCGCGTTCGAGGCGTTCATGGCGAACGAGCGCCAACGGCTCGGTGACGTCATCACCCGGTCCGGGATCGTGCTGACGGATTGAAGTCGGGAGCTCGCCTCGCGCTTCAGTACGCCACCGCGTAGGTCTCCGGCGCCCAGCCACCGCCGAGCGCCTTGGCGAAGTCGACGATCGACAGCCGCGCCTCGCGCGCGGCCGCGATGCGCAGCGTCTCGGCGGCGAGCAGCGTGCGCTGCGCGTCGAGCACCTCGAGGAACGACGTGCGCCCGGCGTCGTAGCGCAGCGTCGCGACGGCAACCGCCTGCTTCAACTGGTCGCGGCGCGCCGACTCCGCGGCGAGCACCTCGGCCGCCGAGCGATTCGTCACCAGCGCGTCGTGCACCTCGCGGAACGCGTCTGCACCGTCTGCTGGTACTGCACGGTCACGTCGTCGCGGCGGGCGATGGCCGCCTCGACCGCGGACTCGATCGCCTTCAGCCCGAGCAGCGGCTGGAGCAGGCCCGAGCACCGAAGCGCCAGGCGATCGCCGGCGACGTGAACAGGCTGGACAGAGCCGCCGACTCGATCCCGTAGGCGCCCGTGAGCGTGAGGCTCGGGAAAGTAGTCGGTGCGCGCCTGCTGGATCGCGCAGGTCCGAGGCGGCCAGCAGCGCCTCGACCCGACGGATGTCGGGCGCCGCTCGAGCAGGCCCGACGGCAATCCTTCCGGCAGGCGCGGCACCGACGGTCGCAGCCTCGATCGAGGCGCCGCGCGCGATCGGCGGCGTGAACACGTCGCGCGGCGAGCGGCCGGTCAGCGTCGCGAGCGCCGATTCGAGAGGCCGATCGCCTGCCGCACGCGGGCGATGTCGGCGATCACGGCGGAGAGCTCCGCCTCGGCCTGGCGCAGGTCGTACTCGCCGATGATGCCGCCGTCGAAGCGGTCGCGCTGCAGCGTGACGGTGTCGCGTGCGCGTCTTGCTGCGTGTCCTCGAGCACCGCCGGCAGCGCGTCGGCGGCCCGCAGCCGGAAGTACGCGCCGGCGACGTCCGCGGCGACCGCGATGCGGACCGATTCGCGGTAGTAGCGCGCCGCGAGAGGTCGTTGGCCGCGGCCAGCGCGCCGCTGCGGTACTTGCCCCAGATGTCGAGCTCGTAGCGACGCCTCGACCCGAGGCGGTAGTTGTTCCCGACGCCGGGACGGCACGACCCGCCGCCGCCTGCGCGTGCTCTGCGATTCGCGCGAGCGCGAGGCGCCGGCACGGCCGGTTGACGCTGGGATAGAGATACGACTGCGCGAGCAGCAGCGCCCGCCCGCGCCGCCTCGATCCGCGCCAGCGCGCCGCGAGGTCGAGGTTGTTGGCGAACGCCTCGTCGATGAGCGCGGTGAGCACCGGGTCGTCGAAGGCGGTCCACCAGCGCTCGAGCAGCGCGTTCTGCGCGGCGGTCGCGGTCGGCCGCGGGCAGATCGAGCTGCGGCGGCGTCGGCTGCGGGACGCGCGCAGCCGGCGAGCGCGTCGCGAGCAGCAGCGCGGGAACGCGGGTTAGCGCATGTTCGCCTCCGCGGTCGGATTGCGCGACCGTGGCCGCGTTGCGCGCGCCGTCGCGGCGGCGCCGGGTGGTGGGCTTGCTCCGTGCCGTGCGCTCCGGGGACCTGTCCGGGGTGCGGCGGATGGCCCGGTGTCGGCACCGTCAGCCGCGCGTGGAGGCGCGCGCATGGTCGATCTCCGCATGGAGCTCGGCCTTGCTGCGCGGCTCGGCTGATCCGCCGCTCGAAGATCAGCCGGAAGAACCACGGCACGAAGAAGATCGCCAGGAACGTGGCGGCGACCATGCCGCCCATGACGCCGGTGCCGACCGAATGTCGCGCGCCCGCGCCGGCGCCCGTCGAGATCGCGAGCGGCAACACGCCGAGGATGAACGCGAGCGAGGTCATCAGGATCGGCCGGAAGCGCAGGCGCGCGGCCTCGATCGCCGCCGCCGACGTCGACAGGCCGTCGTCGTGCCGGCGCAGCGCGAACTCGACGATCAGGATCGCGTTCTTCGCCGCGAGCCCGAGCAGCGTGACGAGTCCGATCTGGAAGTAGACGTCGTTGGTGAGCCCGCGCAGCGTCACGGCCGCGAGCGCGCCGAACGTCCCGAACGGCAGCGCGAGCAGCACCGAGAGCGGCAGCGACCAGCGCTCGTACTGCGCGGCCAGGATCAGGAACACCATGATCACCGCCAGCGCGAGCGCGAAGCCCGAGGCGCCGCCCGAGCGCTTCTCCTGGTACGACGTGCCGCCCCAGTCGAAGCTGAAGTCGGGCGGCAGCACTTCGGCCGCGATCTGCTCGACGCGCGCGATCGCCTGGCCCGAGCTGTAGCCCGGCGCCGCCTGGCCGATGATCTTGACCGCCGGCAGGTTGTTGAAGCGATCGAGCGCGTCGGCGCCCGAGGTGTACTTGACCGTCGCCAGCGACGACAGCGGGATCATCTCGCCCTTGGTCGACCGGACGTAGACGCCGCCGATGTCGTCGGGCCGCTTGCGGTACGCCGGCTCGGCCGACATCAGCACCTGCCACGTCCGGCCGTACTTGTTGAAGTCGTTGACGTAGTAGGTGCCGAGCGTGCCCGCGAGCGCGTTGTAGACGTCGTCGATCGGCACGCCGAGCTTCTTCGCCTTCTCGCGGTCGGTGTCGACGTAGAGCTGCGGCACGGTCGCGCGCCACAGCGTCTGCGCGCCGCCGAGCTCCTGGTCGCTGTTCGCGCGCGCGAGAAATGCCTGCGTGACTTCCGCCAGGCGTTTCGCGCCGCCTTCGCCGCGGTTCTGGATGTAGAACTCGAAGCCTCCCGTCGTGCCGAGGCCGAAGATCGCCGGCGGGTTGAAGGCGAGCACCAGCGCCTCCTTGATCCCCATCGTCCGGCCGAAGAGCTCGCCGACGAGGCTCGCCGCGGTCACCTCGCGCTTGTCCCACGGCACCTGCACGACGAAGAGCGTCGCGGCGCTGTTGCGGAAGCCGCCGCCGATGAAGTCGAAGCCCGTGAACGAGACGATGTCCTGATTGGCCGGATTCGCGCGGATCGCTTCCTCGACCTGCTTGACGACCTTGTCCGTGCGCTCGAGCGACGCGCCGTCGGGCAGGAACACCGCGCCGATGTAGAAGCCCTGGTCCTCGTCCGGCACGAGGCTTCCCGGCGTGGTCTTCCACAGCCAGGCGGTGATCGCCACCATGCCGGCGAACAGGACGACGGCGACGATCCCGCGCCGGATGAGCCAGAGCACGCCGTCGGAATAGTGCCGCGTGACGCGGGCGAACCAGTCGTTGAACCACGTGAAGAAGCGACCGGGAGGCCGGTGGCCGTGCTTCAGCATCAGCACGCACAACGCCGGCGAGAGCGTCAGCGCGACGAGGCCCGAGATCACGACCGCGATCGAGATCGTCACCGCGAACTGGCGGTAGAGCTCGCCGGTGAGTCCGCCGAGGAAGGCGATCGGCACGAACACGGCGCAAAGCGTCAGCACGATCGCGATGATCGGGCCCGTCACCTCGTGCATCGCCTTGACCGCGGCGTCGCGCGGCGCGAGCTTCTCCTCGCGCATGTTCCGCTCGACGTTCTCCAGCACGACGATCGCGTCGTCGACGACGATGCCGATCGCGAGCACCATGCCGAACAGCGTCAGCGTGTTGATCGAGTAGCCGAGCGCGTAGAGGCCGGCGAAGGTCCCGATCAGCGACACCGGGACCGCGATGAACGGGATGACCGCGGCGCGCCAGCTCTGCAGGAAGAGATAGACGACGAGGAAGACGAGCAGCATCGCCTCGGCCAGCGTCTTCACGACCTCGGTGATCGACACCTCGACGAAGCGCGTCGTGTCGTACGGAATCGCGTAGGTCAGGCCCTCGGGAAACTTCTGCGCGAGCGCGCCCGCGCGGTCCTGGACCGTCTTCGCGACGCTGAGCGCATTGGCGCCGGGGGAGAGGAAGATGCCGACGAGCGTGGCCTCGCGGCCGTTGTAGCGGCCGATGAAGTCGTAGTCCTTCGAGCCCAGCTCGACGCGCGCGACGTCGGACAGGCGCACCGTCGAGCCGTCGGGATTGGCGCGGACGATGATCTGCCCGAACTCCTTCGGGTCGGCGAGCCGGCCGCGCGTGGTGATCGTGTAGACGAGATCCTGCTTGCCGCCGATCGGCGACTGGCCGACCTTGCCCGCGGCGAACTGCGCGTTCTGCTCGTTGATCGCGGCGGCGACGTCGGCGGGCGTGAGCTTCAGCTGCGCGAGGCGGTCGGGCTGGAGCCAGATCCGCATCGCGTAGTCCTTGGCGCCGAAGATCTGGACGTTCGTCGTGCCGGGCAGCCGCTTCAGCTCGTCGAGCACGTTGAGCGTCACGTAGTTCGACGTGAACAGGTCGTCGTAGCGGCCGTCCGGCGAGTAGAACGCCAGCACCTGCAGGAACGACGAGCTGCCGCGCTCGACCGACACGCCCTGGCGGCGCACTTCGAGCGGCAGCCGCGGCTCGACCTGCTTCACGCGGTTGTTGACGTTGATCGTCGCGTCGTCGACGTTGGTGCCGATCTCGAACGTGACCGCGATCTGCGTGACGCCCGGCGGCCGTCGAGTGCGACTCCATGTAGATCATGCCCTGCACGCCGTTGATCGCGTTCTCGAGCGGTGCGGCGACCGTCTGCTCCAGCACGTCGGCGGACGCGCCGGGATAGACGGCCTGCACGGTGACCACCGGCGGCGCGATCTCCGGATACTGGGCGATCGGCAGCGAGCGCATCGCGGCGAGGCCGGCGAGCACGAAGAACACCGAAATGACCGCCGCGAAGATCGGGCGGTCGATGAAGAATCGGGAGAACATGATGGCGGCCCGCGGTCAGGACTTCGGCGCGGGCGCCTTGGCGCCGTCTTTCGCCGGCGGGGCGTCCTTGGCGGGAGCCTGGCCCGCCGGGCGCGGGAGCGCCGCCGGGGCCGGGGGGCGCGGCGCCGCCGAGCGCGATCGCGCCGCCGGGCTGCAGTTTGGCGATGCCGTCGACGATCACCGTGTCGCCGGCCGCGAGTCCCGACTCGACGATCCACAGGTTCGTGCCGTCGACCTCGACCCAGTCGCCCAGCGTGATCGGCCGCACGACGGCGATGTCCTTGCCGTCCTTGTCCTTGCCGGTCACGTAGACGAACTTGCCCTGCGGGCCGTCCTGCACCGCGACCTGCGGCACGGCGAGCGCGTTGTTGCGCACCGCGCCCTTCAGCGTGACGCGGACGAACTGGCCGGGCTTCAACGCGCCGTCGGCGTTGGCGATCTCGGCGCGCATCTCGTAGGTGCCGGTCGCGGGATTCACGCGCGTGTCGCTGAAGTTGATCTTGCCCTTGCGCGGGAACGTGGAGCCGTCCGAGAGCTTGACCGTCACGTCGTAGGCGTTGTCCTTCGGCAGCACGAGCCTGCCCTGCGGCGACGGCGCGTTCGAGCCCCAGCCGGTCGTTCTCGGAAACGTTGAACGGCACCCAGATCGGGTCGACCTGCCAGATCATCGTGAGCAGCGTGTCGTTGGCGGTGACGAGGCTGCCTTCCGACTTGTTGGCGCGGCTCGAGAGGCCCGTGATCGGCGCGTTGACGCGCGTGTAGCCGAGATTGAGATTCACCTCGGCGAGCCTCGCCTCGGCGGCCTTCACCGTCGCGCGCGCGAGCTCCGCGTTCGAGACCGCGTCGTCGGCTTCCTTCTGTCCGACCGCGCGCCGCTCGGCCAGCGGCTTCAGGCGCGCGACCTCGCGCTCGGCCTGCGCGAGCTGCGCGCGGGCGCGGGCGACCTCGGCCTCGGCGGCGGCCGCCTGCGCCTGCAGCGGCTTCGGATCGATCACGAACAGCGGCTGGCCGGCCTTCACCGCCGCGCCTTCGGCGAACAGCCGCTTCTCGAGAATGCCGGTCACGCGCGCGCGGACCTCGACTTCCTTCGACCCGGCCGTCTGCCCGACATACTCGTAGGTGACCGGGCAGCGTTCGCGGCTGCAGCGCGAGCGTCGTGACGGCCGCCGGCGGAAAGCCCTGGAAGCCGCCCTGCGGCGCCGGGCCGCAGGCGGCGAGCAGCAGCGCAACGCCGGCGACGACGAGACGCCGCCGTTGGTGTGCGGCATGCGGAAAGGCAGGGCTGAGGGGCATGGTGAGCTCCTGATTCGGCCGGGTATTGCCGGCTGGCGATGCGGCGGCCGGCTTGACAACGACGGCGACATTACATACATTCGTGAATGTTTGCAACCCTGACGCGAGTAGGGATCTTCGGCCCCGCATCCGCCCATGGCAAGACGCACCAAGAGAAGCCGCCGCCACGCGCGAGCACTGCTCGACGCCGCCGAGCGCGTGTTCCGCGAGCGGGGCGTGGCGCACACGTCGCTCGCCGAAGTCGCGGCGGCGGCCGGGGTCACGCGCGGCGCCGTCTACTGGCACTTCCGCGACAAGGCGGACCTGTTCGAGGCGCTGTGCGAGCGCGTGCAGCTGCCGATGGAGGCGATGCTCGCCTGCGCCGGCGGGATCCGGCAGGACGATCCGCTCGGCGCGCTGCGCACGCTCGCGGTCAACGGCCTCGCGCGGCTCGCGACCGACGCGCGCACGCAGGCGGTGTTCGACGTCATCTTCCACAAGTGCGAGTTCGCCGCCGAGTTCGCCGCGGTCGCCGAGCGGCGCCACGCGACCGACAGCGGATGCCTCGCCAACGTCGAGCGGCTGCTGAAGCAGGCGGTCGAGCGCCGGCAGCTCCCGCGCGACGCCGACACGCGGCTCGCCGCGCGGTGCCTGAACGCGTTCATGGTCGGCGTGATGCACGAGTGGGTGCAGCGTCCCGAGCGCCTACGACCTCGCGCGGGCCGCGCCGGCGATGATCGATGCGCTGCTCGCCGGGCTGTCGCGCGACCCCCGCTGCGGGCGCGGCGCAAGGCGCGCGCGACGGATTGCCGCGGCAGGACCGGCGCCGCGGCGGGCGCGCGCCACGGCCTGACGTCGCAGCGCGTCGGCTGCCGCGGATGACGGCCGCGCTCGGCGGCGCGCATAATTGGCGCTTCACATTCACTCGGCGAGAGTCCCATGAGCACAATCAGGAAGGTCGGCGTCATCGGCGCCGGAACCATGGGCAACGGCATCGCGCAGGCCTGCGCCGTCTCGGGCATCGACGTCGTCATGGTCGACGTCGCCGAGGCCGCGGTGAAGCGCGGCCTCGCGACGCTCACCGGCAGCCTCGACCGGCTGGCAGAAGAAGGAGAAGATCACGGCGGCGGACAAGGACGCCGCGCTGGCGCGCATCCACGGCACGACGACTACGACGCGCTGAAGGGTTGCGACCTCGTCATCGAGGCGGCCACCGAGAACGAGGAGCTCAAGGTCAAGATCCTGAAGCAGGTCGACGCGCTGGCGGGCCCCGCGGTGATCCTCGCGACCAACACGTCGTCGATCTCGATCACCCGGCTCGCGGCGGTCACGTCGCGGCCCGGGAAGTTCATCGGCATGCACTTCTTCAACCCGGTGCCGATGATGGCGCTGGTCGAGCTGATCCGCGGCCTGCAGACCGAGGACGCGACCGTCGCCGCCGTCGAGGCGTTCGCGAAGCAGCTCGGCAAGACGCCGATCGTCGTCAGGAACAGCCCCGGGTTCGTCGTCAACCGGATTCTGTGCCCGATGCTCAACGAGGCGATCCTCGCGCTGCAGGAGGGACTGGCATCGGCGGAGGACATCGACAACGGGATGAAGCTCGGCTGCAACCACCCGATCGGCCCGCTCGCGCTCGCCGACATGGTCGGGCTCGACGTGCTGCTCGCCGTGATGGACGTCTTCTACCGCGACTTCAACGATCCGAAGTACCGCCCGGCGCTGCTGCTGAAGGAGATGGTGGCGGCCGGCCATCTCGGCCGCAAATCGGGCCGCGGGTTCTACACCTACAAGGTGATCGACGAGACCGGCCATGACCTACGAATCGATCGTTCTCGGACAACCCGAGCCCGGCATCTGGCAGCTGACGGTCAATCGTCCGGCCGCCCTCAACGCGCTGTCGCCGCAGGTGCTCTACGAGGTCGCCACCGCCGTCGCCCATGTCAACGCCGACGCGAACGCCCGCGTGCTGCTTGTCACCGGCGCCGGCGACAAGGCGTTCGTCGCCGGCGCCGACATCGCCGCGATGAGCTCGATGACCGTCGATCGAGGGCCGCGAGTTCGCGCTCAAAGGGCACGCCACGCTGCGCTCGCTCGAGCTCTCGCCGTTCCCGGTGATCGCGCTGGTCAACGGCTTCGCGCTGGGCGGCGGCTGCGAGCTCGCGCTCGCCTGCGACTGGATCGTCGCCTCGGACAAGGCCGTCTTCGGCCAGCCGGAGGTCAATCTCGGCATCTGTCCGGGGTTCGGCGGCACGCAGCGTCTCGCGCGGCTGGTGGGCAAGGCCCTGGCGCTGGAGATCATCTGCACCGGTCGCCAGGTGAAGGCCGACGAGGCGCTCCGGATCGGCCTCGCCAATCACGTCGTGCCGCACGACAAGCTGCACGAGGAGGGGCTCAAGCTCGCGCGCTTGATCGCGGCGAAGGGGCCGCTCGCCGTGAAGATGGCGAAGCACCTCGTGCAGCGCGGCCAGGACATCGATCTCGCGAACGCCAACGCGATGGAGGCCGATGTGTTCGGCTACCTGTGCGCGACCGAGGACCGGCACGAGGGCATGGCGGCGTTCCTGGGCAAGCGCGCGCCGGCGTTCAAGGGGCGCTGACGACAATCTTCGTCCCGGCGGACGCGGGAGTGCGAGCAGCTTCGGCCCTGTCGTTGCGCGGGCAGGCCCGCGCCTACGACCCTGGCGGACCTGGGGAGTACGAGGCAGGTTCAGCCGTGCCCGGGCTCGTTGGGTCGCGCCAGGACGTAGACGGTGCCGGTGAAGCCGGCGACGAGCGTCCCGTCGGCGCGGGTCACGTCGATGCGGTAGACCGCGATCTTGCGCGTGCGCGAAACCTCGATCGCGGTCGCGCGTCAGCGTGTCGCCGAGCTGCGCCGCGACGTGGTAGGTGATGTGCGCGTCGATCCCCACCGCGATCATGCCGTGCGAATTCGACGCGAGGCCGAACGCCGTGTCGGCGAGCGTGAAGATCACGCCGCCGTGGCACGTGCCGTTGAAATTGATGTGCGCGGCGGCGACCGTCGAGCGCCACCGTCGCGTGGCCGGGGCCGGCGTCGACGCAGCGGATGCCGAGGCGTTCACGAACGGGTCGCGCGCGGCGAGCCGCATGATGCGCTCGACCGCCTGGGTCTTGTGGTCCATCGTGCGGGTCTCCTGAGGCGGGCTGCGCCGGGACAAGCGTCAGGTTGCGGCGTCGAACGTCGGCTCGCCCGGCCCGGATTTCGCGGCGGTCCGGCCGTCGGGGTCGATGCTCCCGGGCGCGGGCTCCTCGAACCCGAGGAACGTGGCGAAGGCGGCGACCGGCGCGCGCTCGGTGACGAGGCGGTTCTCCGGCGCGTCGGGGTCGGCGTAGCCGAGCGACATCGCCGCACACCAGCTCTCGTCCGCCGGCAGCGACAGCTCGCGCTCGATCACGCGGTGGAACTTCAGGAACGCCGCCTGCGGGCAGGTGTCGAGGCCGCGGGCGCGCGCCGCGACCATCACGTTCTGCAGGAACATCCCGTAGTCGAGCCAGCTGCCCTGCTCGAGGCCGCGGTCGATGGTGAAGATCAGGCCGACCGGCGCGTCGAAGAAGCGGTAATTGCGCCCGTGCTGGCGGTGCATCTGCGCCTTGTCGGCGCGGTCGATGCCGAGCAGTCCGTACAGGTCCCAGCCGATCCGGCGCCGTCGCCCGAGGTAGGGCTCGTACCATTGGTCCGGGTAGTAGCGATACTCCTCGGCGTGCGCGTCCTGCTCGTCGTCGGCGCGCGTGCAGGACCGCGTCCGACAGCGCCTGCCGCGCGCTCGCCCGCCAGGACGTGCACGTGCCACGGCTGCGTGTTGGTGCCGCTCGGCGCGCGGCTCGCCACCGCGAGGATGTCCTCGACCGTCGCGCGCGGCACCGGCGTCGGCAGGAACCGGCGCACCGAGCGGCGCGTCGTGATCGCGCGATCGACCGCGGCGACTTCGTCGATCGGCGGGGTTGCGCCGGCCCGGAAGCGGCGGCCGCGCCCGGCTGCCGCCGCGTGCGCGAGGACGGCGTCGACGACGGCCGCGATGCCGTCGCCGCGCGTGGCCGCGGTCTTGAGCACCTGCACCGGCGCCGCCCCGGCGCGCGCAGGCGCGAGCATGTCCTCGAGATCGCGCACGGTGGCCTCGGCGGCCGGCAGGTCGCCCTTGCTCACGACGAGCAGGTCGGCGATCTCGAGGATGCCGGCCTTGATCGCCTGCACGTCGTCGCCGAGGCCGGGCGGACAGACGACGATCCGCGTGTCGGCGAGCCGCGCGATCTCGACTTCCGACTGCCCGGCGCCGACGGTCTCGACGATCACCGTGTCGAATCCGGCGGCATCGAGCACGTCGACGATGCCGCGCGGTGGTGCGCGACAGGCCGCCCAGGTGGCCGCGCGAGGCGAGCGAGCGGATGAAGACGTTCTCGTGCGCGCCGTGCTCGCCCATGCGCACGCGGTCGCCGAGCACCGCGCCGCCGGTGATCGGGCTGGACGGGTCGACCGCGACGACCGCGATGCGCTGGCCGCGCGCGAGCAGCGCGCCGAGCAGCGCGTTGATCAGCGTCGACTTGCCCGCGCCCGGCGCGCCGGTGATGCCGAGGACGTGCGCGCGGCCGAGGCTGCGGCGCGATGCGCGTGGCGCGATGGCGCGGGCAGCGGGCTCCGCCTGCTCGATCGCGCTGATCGCGCGCGCGATCGCGCGCCGGTCGCCGGCGAGGATTCGCGCGACCAGCGGCGGTGCAGGGGCATTCACGGGCAATGCACGCTTCAGACGACGGCCTGCACGTCGCCGAAGCCCATTTCGCGGCGCAGCGTCGCGCAGATCTCGCCGTGCGTGCAGCCGGCTTCGGCCGCCGCGACGACCTGCGCGAAGACGTTGTCGTTCGGGTCGCCCGCCGCGCGGGCCAGGGCGTCCGCGCGCCTTCGCGACCGCCTCCTGCGAGCGCGCCGCCTTGTACGCGCGGAAGGCGGCGAGGTGCTCCTGCATCTTCCGCGGATCGGGCTTCGGCTGCGAGGGCCGCGCGCTCCGGTCTTCGTCGACCCGGTAGGCGTTGACGCCGACGACGGTCTGCCGCGCCGGACTCGACCTCGTCCTGGAAGCGACGCGCCGACTCGCCGATCCGCTGCTGCACGATGCCGGCCGCGACGGCGGCGTACATGCCGCCGGCGTCCTCGACCATGCGCATCGAGCGCAGGATCTCCGCCTCCATCTGGTCGGTCAGCGTCTCGACGTAGTAGCTGCCGCCGAGCGGGTCGATGACGTCGGTCAGGTGCGCCTCCTCGCGCAGGATGTTCTGCGTGGCGACCGCGATGCGCGCGCCGAACTCGGTCGGGCAGGACAGCGCCTCGTCGTAGGCATCGGTGTGCAGCGACTGCAGGCCGCCGAGGATGCCGGCCATCGCCTGCACGGTGACGCGGGCGATGTTGTTGAGCGGCTGCTGCCGCGTGAGGTCGACGCCCGAGGTCTGCGCGTGGAACTTGAAGCGCCAGCTGCGCGGATCCTTCGCGCCGTAGCGCTCGCGCGTGAGCCGCGCCCAGATGCGGCGGCCGGCGCGGAAGCGCGCGATCTCCTCGAAGAAGGACAGCGAGATGTCGAAGAAGAACGTGAAGCGCGGCAGGAAGGCGTCGGGATCCATGCCGCGGGCGACGCAGTCGTCGGCGTTCTGCAGCGCGGTGGCGAGCGTGAAGGCCATCGCCTCGGCCGGCGTCGCGCCGGCCTGCTGCATGTGCTGGCCGACCACCGACATCGGGTTCCACTTCGGCACGTGCCGGTTGCAGAAGTCGATGTGGTCGCCGAGGATCCGCCGCGCGCCCGGCAGCGCGATGCGGAAGAACATGTGGTTGGCGACGTAGTGGCTGAGGTAGTCGCTCTGGTTCGACGTGCCGGTGATCGCGCTCCAGGCGACGCCGCGGCGCTTCGCCGTGGCCAGCAGGAAGGCGAGCAGCGTGAACGGCGACGGATCGTTCATCGCGCACGAGGTCGCGGCCAGATCGACGCCGGCGAGGCAGGTGTCCATGTGCTCGACGGTGTTGACGACCACGCCGCAGGTGCCGAGCAGCTCGACGTGCGACCTCGTCCATGTCGTAGCCGCGGTACACCGAGTTGCAGGGGATCAGCGACACCGCGGTCGCGCCCTGCGCGATGATGTCGCGCAGCCGCGCGTTGTAGTCGGCCGGCGTGCCGAGCCCGATCAGCTGCCGCTGCGTCCAGGTGCGGCCGCGGTGCATCGTCGGGTAGATGCCGCGCGTGTACGGCGGCTGGCCCGGATAGCCGAGCTCGTCGTCGTAGCGCGTCGCCGTTCCAGTCGCGCGGCGTGTACAGCGGCTTGATGGCGATGCCGGAGCGGTTGCGCACCGCCGTCTTCGGCGCCGATCTGCGCGGCGTATTCCCGCTGCCAGCGGTCCTCGCCGGTCGGCGGGTTCGAGCAGCGTCGGGTCGAGCGGCTTGTTCATGCGGGGTCTCCTCAATCGGCGGTGGCGCGCTGCGCGCGGATGGCCGGCGTGATGTCGCGGATGAACTGCGCGATGTCCTCGAGCGCGCTGCCCGGATGGAACACCCGCGCCACGCCGGCGGCGAGCAGCATGTCCTCGTCCTCGTCGGGGACGATGCCGCCGACGATGACGGCGACGTCGGCCAGACCCGCCGCGCGCAGCGCGGCCATCAGCTTGGGCACGATCAGGTGATCGGTCGCGAGCGACGAGATGCCGATGACGTCGACGTCCTCCTCGATGGCGAGCTTGACCACCGCCGGAATCTCCTGCCACGGCGGCGTGTAGATCACCTCCATGCCGGCGTCGCGCAGGTACGCGGCGACGATGCGGCTGCCGCGGTCGTGGCCGTCGAGGCCGATCTTGGTGACGAGCACCTTCGGGCGGATGTCCATCGGCTACTCCCTGGCGCTGCGGCGCGCGCAGCAGTCGAACGAAACGGCGCGGCGATCGCGCGCGGGATCGTCGCGCCCGGGCCGGTACCAGGTCTGCGACCAGTTGAGCGCGCCGAGCAGCATCAGGCGCAGGCTGCGCCGGTCGACGCCGGGTCGCAGCGGCAGGTCGGCGACGAGGTCGACGAACACGCGCTCGTAGTCGTCGCGCATGCGCGACGAGGCGCTCCGCGACCGACGGCACGTCGGCGGGCCGCACGCGGATCACCACCTGCGCGTAGTCGCTTTCCGCGAGCAACGCCTCGAGGTGCGCGACGCACGCGGCCTCCAGCCGCTCCCACGGATCGGTCCTGGCGTCGACCGCGGCCTCGACGCGTTCCGAGATCCGGCGCACGCCCTCCTCGTAGACGGCGGCGAGCAGGTGGTCCTTGGTGGCGAAGTGGTAGTAGAGCGACCCGGGCAGCATGTCCACGGCGCGGACGATGTCGCGGATCGACGTGCCGTGAAAGCCCCGCGTGCCGAAGAGCCTCGCGGCCTCGTCGAGCAGCAGCGGCAGGCGGTTGTCGGCGCGCGGCGCGCGCAGTGTCGGGGCATGGCAGGCGTCGGCTAAAGAAAACAAACGTTTGTCTTTTATCATCCGCGCGCCAAGCGGCGCGTCAACTGCCACAGACGACCGGCGCCGGAACGCGCATAGTATCGCCTGCCCGGACGATTCTATAGAATCAGAACCGCCAGCAGCCCGACCGGAAACGGCGGGAACTCACGTCGAGGAGCCACAGCGGTGCCAGCCCCACTCGCGCTCACCGAACTGGACACGTTCCCGCGCCTGCTGCTGCATCACGCGGCGACGCGCGCCGACCATCCGGCCACGCGCGAGAAGGACCTCGGCATCTGGCAGACCTGGACCTGGTCGCAGGTGGCCGACGAGGTGCGCGCGCTGGCCTGCGGGCTGGCGGCGCTGGGCTTCAAGCGCGGGATGAATCTCGCGATCATCGGCGACAACCGCCCGCGCCTGTACTGGACGATGGCCGCGGTGCAGGCGCTGGGCGGCGTGCCGGTGCCGCTCTACCAGGACGCCGTGGCCGAGGAGATGGTCTACGTGCTGAACGACGCCGACGTGCACTTCGCCGTCGTCGAGGATCAGGAGCAGGTCGACAAGCTGCTCGAGATCAGGGACCGCTGTCCGCAACCTCGAGCACATCGTCTTCGACGACCCGCGGGGGCTGCGCCACTACACGCAGGATTTCCTGCACGAGCTACGACGGCATCCAGGCGATGGGCCGCGCGCACCACGAAGCGCATCCGGATTTCTTCGCCGCCGAGGTGGCCGCAGGGCCGCACCGAGGACGTGGCCGTCATGGTCTACACGTCGGGGACCACCGGCAAGCCGAAGGGCGTCTGCCTGACCCACCACGCGCTGATCGCCGCCGCGCGCGGCGGCGTCGAGTTCGACCGGCTGATCGCCGGACGAGGACGTGCTGTCGTACCTGCCGATGGCGTGGATCGGCGATCACCTGTTCTCCTACTGCGAGGCGCTGGTCGCCGGCTTCACGATCAACTGCCCCGAGTCCGGCGACACGGTGATGACCGACCTGCGCGAGATCGGCCCGACGTTCTACTTCGCGCCGCCGCGGGTGTTCGAGAACCTGCTGACGCAGGTGATGATCCGCATGGAGGACGCCGGGAGCGCTCAAGCGCTCGGCGTTTCACTATTTCATGGAGGTCGCGCGCCGCTGCGGCGCCGAGATCCTGGACGGCAAGCCGGGCATCGCGCTCGCGGACCGCCTCCTCTACGCGCTCGGCAACCTCCTGATCTACGGGCCGCTGCGCAACGTGCTCGGCATGAGCCGGATCCGCGTCGCGTACACCGCCGGCGCGGCGATCGGCCCCGACCTGTTCCGCTTCTACCGCTCGATCGGCATCAACATGAAGCAGCTCTACGGCGCGACCGAGACCTGCGCCTACGTCTGCCTGCAGCCGGACGGCGACATCAAGCTCGATTCGGTCGGCAAGCCGGCGCCCGGCGTCGAGGTGAAGATCGCCGACAACGGCGAGGTGCTGGTGCGGAGCGCGGCGATGCTGAAGGAGTACCACAAGCGGCCCGACGCCACCGCCGAGTCGATCGACGGCGACGGCTACTTCCACACCGGCGACGCGGGGATCTTCGACGCCGACGGGCATCTCGAAGATCATCGACCGCGCCAAGGACGTCGGCAAGCTCGCCAACGGCGCGCTGTTCGCGCCCAACTACGTCGAGAACAAGCTCAAGTTCTTCTCGCACATCAAGGAGGCGGTCGCCTTCGGCGACGGGCGCGACATGGTGTGCGCGTTCATCAACATCGACATGTCGGCGGTCGGCAACTGGGCGGAGCGGCGCGGCATCGCGTACTCGGGCTACACCGACCTCGCCGGCCGCGAGGAGGTCTGCGACCTGATCCAGGAATGCGTCGAGAAGGTCAACGCCGAGCTCGCGCGCGACCCCGTGCTGTGCCACTCGCAGGTGCGCCGCTTCCTGGTGCTGCACAAGGAGCTCGATCCGGACGACGACGAGCTGACGCGCACCCGCAAGGTGCGCCGCGGCTTCATCGCCGAGAAGTACGCGGTGCTGATCGATGCGCTGTACGCGGGCAGGAAGAACCAGTTCATCGAGACGCAGGTGAAGTTCGAGGACGGCCGCACCGGCGCCATCAGCGCCGACCTGCAGGATCCGCGACGCCGCGGTCTACGACCCGGTGGCCGAGGCCGCCTGACGCCGTCGGGGCGCGCCGGCGGCGAGCATCTCCAGCGACCAACGCGCATGCGGCACGCGATCATGGCTGAGCGGACGATGCGGGACCGGGTCATCCTGCACGAGGACATCGGCGCGATGGAGGCCGACTTCTCCGGGCATGTCGTTCGCGACCGAGGCCGAGGTCGACGAGTTCTACGACGAAGCCGACCGGCGGATGGAGGCGACCGGCAAGCGCTGGTACTTCCTCGTCATCTACACCGATTGCGTCATCGCGCCCGAGGTCTGGGACCGCTTCGCCGCGCGCGGCAAGAACACCAACATCAAGTACGGGCTCGGCACCGTCCGCGTCGGCACCAGCGCCGGCACCCGCGAGACCATCCGCGAGCGCGCGCAGCGCGAGATGTTCCGCGCCAACATCTACGACATCGCGCGACCAGGCGATCCTCGCGCTGGGCGAGATGCGCAAGCGGCGCGAGACGCTCGGCGGGGCGCCGACGGCGGCGCCACGGCAGTCGAAGGCATCGTCCGGGTCGACGACATCCACCTCAACTTCGGCGGCGTCAAGGCGATCACCGGCGTCGGCTTCGCGGTCAACCGCGGCGAGATCTCGTCGATCATCGGCCCCAACGGCGCCGGCAAGAGCTCGATGCTGAACGTCATCAGCGGCTTCTACCGGCCGTCGCGCGGCCGGATCTATTTCGAGGGCAAGGACCGCACGCACCTCGCGGCGCACGACGTCGCGCGGCTGGGCTTCGCGCGCACGTTCCAGAACATCGCGCTGTTCAAGGGCATGACGACGCTCGACAACATCATGACCGGGCGCTCGCTCAAGATCAAAGGCAACTTCCTGACCGACGCGCTGTACTGGGGCTTCGCGCAGAAGGAGGAGACGAGCGCAGCGCGAGCACGTCGAGAAGATCATCGACTTCCTCGAGATCCAGGCGATCCGCAAGACGCCGGTGGGCAAGCTTCCCTACGGCCTGCAGAAGCGCGTGGAGCTCGCGCGCGCGCTGGCGATGGAGCCCAAGGTGCTGCTGCTCGACGAGCCGATGGCGGGGATGAACGTCGAGGAGAAGGAGGACATGGTCCGCTTCATCCTCGACGTCAACGACCAGTGGGGCACGACGATCATCCTGATCGAGCACGACATGGGCGTGGTGATGGACATCTCCGCACTACGTCGTGGTGATGGACCACGGCGGGAAGATCGCCGAGGGCACGCCGGGCGAGGTGAAGGCCGACCCGGTCGTCATCCGCGCCTACCTCGGCGCGCACTGATGAATGGCCCCCGAAGCTCACTGCGTTCGCCTCCCCCCAAGGGGGCGCTCAGCGCCCTTCGGGCGGCCGTGCGGGCGCTGAAGGAGTCACCGATGAACTGGCAATTCTTCCTCGAAGTGCTGGTCGGCGGGCTGCTCGCCGGCGTCATGTACTCGCTGGTGGCGCTCGGCTTCGTGCTGATCTACAAGGCGTCGGGCGTGTTCAACTTCGCGCAGGGCGCGATGGTGTTCTTCGCCGCGCTGACGTTCGTGTCGCTGGTCGAGCGCGGCATGAACTTCTGGGTCGCCATCGTCGATCACGCTGGCGGTGATGGTGGTGCTCGGGATCGCGATCGAGCGGCTGGTGCTGCGGCCGCTGGTCAACCAGCCGCAGATCACGCTGTTCATGGCGACGATCGGCCTGACCTTCGTGCTGGAGGGCCTCGTCGCAGCTCGTCTGGGGCTCGCAGCCGCACGGCCTCGAGCTCGGCATCCCCGACGTGCCGATGCAGTGGCTGTCGGACAACGCGAGCATCAACATCAGCCAGTTCGACGTGTTCGCGGCGGTCGTGGCCGGCGTGCTCGTCGCCGGTGCTGGCCGTGTTCTTCCAGACGACGCGCATCGGCCGCGCGCTGCGCGCGGTGGCCGACGACCACCAGGCGGCGCTCGCCGTGGGCATTCCGCTGCGGCAGATCTGGGCGATCGTGTGGACGGTGGCCGGCTTCGTCGCGCTGGTGGCGGGCCTCATGTGGGGCGCGCGCAACGGCGTGCAGTTCGCGCTGACGTTCATCGCGCTGAAGGCGCTGCCGGTGCTGATCCTGGGCGGCTTCGAGTCGGTCGCCGGGCGCGATCGTCGGCGGGCTGATCATCGGCGCCTCCGAGAAGCTGGCCGAGGTCTACCTCGGGCCGTACGTCGGCGGCGGGATCGAGTCCTGGTTCCCGTACGTGCTGGCGCTCGCCTTCCTGCTGGTCCGGCCCGAAGGGCTGTTCGGCGAAAAGCGCATCGAGCGGGTGTAGGAGAAACGAGCCGTGCTCTATCGCGAAGCAGGCCAGTTCAAGACCACCTACGCCGGGCGACCAGCAGGTCTTTCCGATCCGGCAGGACCGCATCGCCGTCGCGCGTCCTGCTCGTCGTCGCCTTCGTCGTGGTGCCGCTCGTTCGCCAACCAGTACTGGCTGTCGGCCATCCTGACGCCGTTCCTGATCCTCGCGCTGGCCACGCTGGGCCTGAACATCCTGACCGGCTACGCCGGCCAGCTCTCGCTCGGCACCGCGGCGTTCATGGCGGTGGGCGCGTTCATGGCCTACAACTTCGAGCTGCGCATGCCGTGGATGCCGATCCTCGTGTCGTTCGCGCTGGCCGGCCTGTGCGCCGCCGCGGTCGGCATCGTCTTCGGCCTGCCGTCGCTGCGCATCAAGGGCTTCTACCTCGCCGTCGCGACGCTCGCCTGCCAGTTCTTCGTGCTGTGGGCGCTGCAGCGGATCGGCTGGTTCACCAACAACAGCGCCTCCGGCGTGATCACGCGCGCAGAAGGTCGTGATCCTCGGCTACGCGTTCGACACGCCGGCGGACAAGTACATGCTGACGCTGTGCGTCGTCGCGGTGCTGGCGGTGCTGGCCAAGAACATGCTGCGCAGCGAGACCGGGCGCAAGTTCATGGCGGTGCGCGACATGGACCTCGCCGCCGAGGTGATCGGCATCCGGATGATGCAGACCAAGCTGCTGGCCTTCGCGATCAGCTCGTTCTACTGCGGCGTCGCCGGCGCGCTGTACGCGTACACCTACCTCGGCACCGTCGAGCCGGAGGCGTTCAACCTCGACCTGTCGTTCCGGATCCTGTTCATGGTGATCATCGGCGGCGTCGGGCAGCATCCTCGGCTCGTTCCTGGGCGCCGCGTTCATCATGCTGCTGCCGATCTTCCTCAACACCATGGCCGGGCCGATCGAGCACCTGCTCGGCATCACGCTGCCGTCCGGGCTCATGTCCAACCTCGAGCTGATCGTGTTCGGGGCGCTGATCATCTTCTTCCTGATCGTCGAGCCGCACGGCCTCGCCCGGCTGTGGCAGATCGGCAAGGAGAAGCTGCGGCTGTGGCCGTTCCCGCATTGATGTTGCGGCGCACCATGATTTCCGGGAGCGGGCCGCCCCGAGAAGCTGTTTTCTTGAGGCTGGTCATTGACAGGGGGCCGGGTCTCGCCAATGCTGTGCGGGTCTGGCGCGCTGATCAGAATTTCGAGGCTGTTTTTCCTAGGAGGAACACCATGAAGCACTTGAAGTCGGCCCTGCTGGGTGCCGCGTTGCTGGGCATCGCGGCGACGGGCCATGGCGCAGAACGAGCAGTTCATTCCGATGGCCGGGTACTGGGTCGGTCCCTACGCGCCCGGCGGCTCCGGCATCTTCGGCGGGATGATCGACTACATCAACATGATCAACGCGCGCGACGGCGGCGTGAACGGCGTCAAGCTCACCTACGAGAAGTGCGAGACCGAGTACAACAACGCGCGCGGCGTCGAGTGCTACGAGCGGCTGAAGAACAAGGGCCCGACCGGCGCGACGGTGTTCCATCCGCTGTCGACCGGCATCACCTACTCGCTGATCGACAAGGCGACCGCCGACAAGATCCCGGTGATCTCGATCGGCTACGGCCGCACCGACGCGTCCGACGGCCGCGTGTTCCCGTACGTCTTCCCGCTGGTCACCAACTACTGGTCGCAGAACACCGCCAAGATCAAGTTCATCGGCAGCAAGGAAGGCGGGATGGACAAGCTCAAGGGCAAGAAGATCGTGAACATCTATCACGACTCGGCCTACGGCAAGGAAACGATCCCGGTGCTCGACGCGCAGGCCAAGATGTACGGCTTCACGGTCACGCACATCCCGGTGCCGCATCCGGGCAACGAGCAGGGCGCGCAGTGGCTGCAGATCCGCCAGATCAAGCCCGACTGGGTGATCCTGCGCGGCTGGGGCGTGATGAACCCGACGGCGCTGAAGGCCGCGGCGAAGGTCGGCTTCCCGCGCGACCACATCGTCGGCGTCTGGTGGTCGGGCGCGGAAGAGGACACGATCCCCGCCGGCGACGCGGCCAAGGGCTACATCGCGGCCGGGTTCAACGTCGCGGGCGCCAACTTCCCGGTGGTCCAGGAGATCAAGAAGTCACGTCTACGCGAAGGGCAAGGGCGAGATGGAGGACCAGACGCGCATCGGCTCGATCTACTACAACCGCGGCGTCGTGCACGGCATCATCACCGTCGAGGCGATCCGCACGGCGCAGGAGAAGTACGGCAAGAAGCCGCTGACGCCCGAGCAGGTCCGCTGGGGCATCGAGAACCTCAACATCACCGAGGCGCGGCTGAAGGAGCTGGGTGCGGCCGGCTTCATGCAGCCGCTGAAGGTGACCTGCGCTGGATCACGAGGGTGGCGGCGCGGTCAAGTTCCAGCAATGGGACGGCAAGCAGTGGAAGGTGATCACCGACTGGATCCAGCCCGACAAGCAGCTGGTGCGCGGGATGATCGAGGACGTCGGCGGCCGCCGTACGCGAAGGAAAAGAACATCACGCCGCGCGACTGCAGCAAGGAAAGCTGATCGCGGGCGCGCGTCGAACCGGCGCGTCCCGTGACCGCAGCACCGGAGCGTCGGCCGCGCCGGCGTTCGGTCCCGGGTTCCCCTCGCCGAGGGGGCTCGCGCGAAGGTTCCCTGCGAGCCCTCGCGCGAGCCGGACCCACACCAACGGGCTCGTCCTGCCATGTCTGCCGCCACCCCAGCCGCCAAGCCGACAACGCCGCCTACCTGTCGATCAACAACATCGAGGTCATCTACGACCACGTGATCCTGGTGCTGAAGGGCGTGTCGCTGCACGTGCCGGAGGGCAAGATCGTCGCGCTGCTCGGCGCCAACGGCGCCGGCAAGACGACGACGCTGAAGGCGATCTCGAACCTGCTGCGCGCCGAGCGCGGCGACGTGACCAAGGGCACGATCGAGTTCATGGGCAAGCGCGTCGACCGGCTGACGCCGAACGAGCTGGTGCGCATGGGCGTGTGCCAGGTGATGGAGGGCCGCCACTGCTTCCAGCACCTGACCGTCGAGGAGAACCTGCTGACCGGCGCCTTCACGCGCAGCATCAGCCGCGCCGAGCTCAAGCGCGACCTCGAGCTCGTCTACACGTACTTCCCGCGGCTGAAGGAGCGGCGCGTCGAGCCAGTCGGGCTACACCTCCGGCGGCGAGCAGCAGATGACCGCGATCGGCCGCGCGCTGATGGCGCGCCCGAAGATGATCCTGCTGGACGAGCCGTCGATGGGCCTCGCGCCGCAGCTGGTCGAGGAGATCTTCGAGATCGTCCGCGACCTCAACACCAAGGAGCGCGTGTCGTTCCTGCTCGCCGAGCAGAACACGATGGTGGCGCTGCGCTTCGCCGACTACGGCTACATCCTCGAGAACGGCCGCGTCGTGATGGACGGCGCCGCGAAGGACCTCGCGCAGAACGAGGACGTGAAGGAGTTCTACCTCGGCCTGTCGACGTCCGGGCGCAAGAGTCTTCCGCGACGTCAAGCACTATCGCCGCCGCAAGCGCTGGCTCGCGTAGCCGCATGACGCGTCACTTCGACACGCTGGAGACCCGCGACCCCGAGCGCCGCGAGCGGGAGCTGCTCGCGCAGCTGCCGCGACAGATCGCGCACGCGAAGGCCCATGCGCCGGCGTTCGCGCGCATCCTCGCCGACGTCGATCCCGCCGCGATCACGACCCGCGCGGCGCTCGCGCGGCTTCCGGTGACGCGCAAGTCGGAGCTGCTCGATCTGCAGAAGGCGGACCGCCGTTCGGCGGCCTCGCGGCGACGCGCTGGGGCGACGCGAAACGCGTGTTCGCCTCGCCCGGTCCGATCTACGAGCCGGAAGGCCGCCGGGCCGACTACTGGCGGCTGGCGCGGGCGCTCTTCGCGGCCGGCTTCCGCCCCGGCGATCTCGTGCACAACTGCTTCTCCTACCACTTCACGCCCGCGGGCTCGATGCTGGAGACCGGCGCGCATGCGCTCGGCTGCACCGTGTTTCCCGGCCGGGATCGGGCAGACCGAGCAGCAGGTGCAGGCGATGGCCGAGCTGCGGCCGGCCGGCTACGTCGGCACGCCGTCGTTCCTCAAGATCATTCTCGAGAAGGCGGACGAGATGGGCGTCGCGCTGCCGAGTCTCACCAAGGCGCTCGTTTCGGCGCGAAGCCTTCCCGCGCAGCCTCTCGCGACGCGCTCGCTCGCCCGCGGCATCGCCGGCTACCAGGCGTACGCGACGGCCGACCTCGGCGCGATCGCCTACGAGACCGAGGCGCGCGAAGGGCTCGTCGTCGACGAAGGCGTGCTCGTCGAAATCGTGCGTCCGGGCACCGGCGATCCCGTCGCGCCGGGCGAAGTCGGCGAGGTCGTCGTCACCTCGCTGTTCAACACCGACTACCCGCTGATCCGCTTCGGCACCGGCGACCTCTCCGCCGTGCTGCCCGGCGCGAGTCCCTGCGGCCGCACCAACCTGCGGATCAAGGGCTGGATGGGCCGCGCCGACCAGACGACGAAGGTGAAGGGCATGTTCGTGCATCCGGCGCAGGTCGCCGCGATCGTCGGCCCGCCATCCGGAAATCGTGAAGGCGCGGCTGGTCGTCGACAACGCCGACGGCGCGGATCGCATGACGCTCAACGTCGAGATTCCCGGCAACCGGTCGTCGATCGCCGAAGCGATCGTCGCGTCGATCCGCGACGTCACGAAGCTGCGCGGCGAAGTCGTGTTCCGGGCGCCGGGCGAGCTGCCCAACGACGGCAAGGTGATCGACGACGTGCGCAAGTACGACTGACCGCAGGGACGTCCCACGCCACGGTGCCGGCCGCAGGGGGCGGGTTCGCGGTCGGGCGCATGCATCATCCTAAGCCCGACCGCGAACCCGTCCCCTGCGGCCAGCGCGAATTGCTCCCGCTCGGAGGGATGGCGCGCAGCGCCGACCGTGCGCCGTCGCGCGGCGGCTATTTCAGCGCCGGGCGCAGCGAAACCGTCGGGTCGGCCCAAATCGCGGTTGGGCACGTGCGCGTACCACCCGGGCCGGCCCGGGTCGCGGTCGTACGGATAGCCGCCCAGCTCGCGATAGAGCTCGTGATAGCGCGCGAGCTTGTCGCGGTCGAGCGCAATCCCCAGCCCCGGCGCGTCGGGCACGCGGATCGCGCCATTCTCGTAGCGCATCCGGCCGCCGGCGATCACGTCGTCGGTCAGGTGGTGGTAGTGCGCGTCCGCCGCGTAGCCCAGGTTCGGCACGACCGCGCCCAGGTGCAGCATCGTGGCGAGCTGGATGCCCAGCTCGCCCGAGCTGTGGACGGCCACGCCGAGGCCCATCGTCTCGCAGACGCCGGCCGCCTTGATGCACGGGCGGATGCCGCCCCAGAACGTGGTGTCGAGCAGGATCACGTCGACGGCGCCCGACTGGACGTTGGCCGCGAGCTGCTCGAAGTTGACGACGACCGTGTTGGTCGCGATCGGCAGCGGCACGAAATCCTTCAGCCGCTTGAGCTGCGGCATGCCCCAGACCGGATCCTCGTAAGTAGTCGTTGCGCAGGTCGAGGATGCCGCGGCCGAACTCGATCGCGTCGGCGAGCGACAGCGCCGAATTGGGGTCGTAGCGGAAGCGCTCGCCCGGCAGCGACGCGGCCAGCGCGCGATAGCACGCGAGCTCGTGCGCGGGCGGATACACGCCGCCCTTCAACTTGTGCGACGTGAAGCCGTGCGCGGCCTTCAGCGCGGCCGCGTTGGCGACGAGCTGCTCCGGCGTGCGCACCTCGCCCTCGCCGGTCGCCGGGTCGGCGTAGCGGAAGAACAGGTAGCTCGCGAAATCGACGGCCTCGCGCAGCTTGCCTCCGAGCAGCGCGTGCACGGGCACGCCGAGCTTCTGGCCCATGATGTCGAGGCACGCGAACTCGATCGCCGCGTGCAGCTGCGTGCGGTTGTTGTACAGGCTCGCGGTCGGGTTGCAGATCTTGAGCTTCAGCGCCTCGAGGGCGAACACGTCGTGGCCGTCGAGATACGACAGGAGTCCGGCGAAGGCGCGCGTGGCGTCCTCGCCGCCGCCGCCCATCTCGCCCAGGCCGACGTAGCCGTCGGCGGTCTCGACCTCGACGATCGTGCGCACGAAGCGGCCCCAGTGCGCGCCGTTGCTGTGCAGGATGCGGCGCCTCGAGCGGAACGGTGACGGGCGTGGCGCGGATCGCGGCGATCGTGGTGGCGGACATGAGGGCCGTTCCGTTCAGGGCATCAGCAGGTTGGGCAGGAACAGCACGATGCCCGGGAAGAACGCCATCGTGAAGATCAGCGTGACGACGGCGAGGATCAGCGGCACCGCCTCCCGCGTGTACTCGTCGAGCGGGGTCTTCAGCAGCCCGCAGACGGTGAACATCGCCACGCCCACCGGCGGCGTCATGCTGCCGAGCGTGGTCGACGTCATCATCACCAGCCCGAAGTGGACGGGGTCGATGCCGGCCTTGACGACGATCGGCACCAGGATCGGCGTCAGCAGCAGCGTGATGACGGTGCTTTCGAGGAACATGCCGAGCAGCAGGATGAACACGACCAGCATCGTGAGCAGCACGTACCGGTTCTGCGTGACGCCGACGATCCACTCGGCCGCGTGCGCCGGCACCTGCTCGAGCGAGATCACGTAGCCGATCATCGCCGAGAGCATGATGATCAGCATGATCATGCCGATGTCGTGGACGCTGTGCCGCAGCGCCTCGTTGAAGCGCTTCCAGTCGAGCTGGCGGTAGGCGAACACGCCGACCGCCAGCGCGTAGGCCACGGCGAACGCGCCGACCTCCGACGGCGTGAAGATGCCGAAGCGGATGCCGATCACCAGGAACACCGGGAACAGCAGCGCCCACTTGCTGTAGTTGAGCTCGCGCAGCAGCTCGCGGAAGCCGGGGAACGGCTGCTGTCCGGCTTGTAGCCGCGCTTGCTGGCGATCGCCCACGTCATGCCCATCAGCAGGAACGTCATCAGCAGTCCGGGCACCACGCCGCCGATGAAGAGCTTGCCGATCGAGACGTTGCCGAGAAAGCCGTACAGGATCAGGCCGATCGACGGCGGGATCGTCGCCGTGATCAGCGACCCCACCGCGATCACCGCGCACGAGAACCCGCGCGAGAAGCCCTGCTGCAGCATCGCCGGTCCGAGGATGCGCGCCTCCATCGCGGCGTCGGCGACCGCCGAGCCGGACACGCCGCCCATCAGCGCGGACACGACGATCGCGACCTGCGCCAGGCCGCCGGTGATCCACCCGGTCATCACCTTGGCGAGCGAGATGATCCGGTCGGTGATGCCGGACACGTTCATCAGGTTGCCGGCCAGCACGAACAGCGGCACCGCCAGCAGCGGGAACGACTGCGTCGCCGACGCGATGCGCTGCACGCCGATCTGCGCCGGAATCGTGTCGGAGGTCAGGAAGAACACGAGGCTCGCCACGCCGACCGCGAACGCGACCGGCATGCCGAGGAACATCAGCGCGAGGAACAGCCCGGTGAGCGCGACGGTCACAGCGGGCTCTCGCCGCCGCCGAAGGTCAGCTCGCGGTTGCGCCAGAAGGCGGCGAGCTGCGCCGCCGCCGTGATCGCCATCAGCAGCGCGCCGACCGGCACCGCCGCCGTCACGTACGCGTACGAGATGTCGGTGTCGCCCATCGGCCGCTGCACGTTGAGCAGCGTGAGCTGCGTGCCGAGGCCGACCAGCGTCAGCAGGAACGCGATCATGATCGTCCAGTGCGTGATCAGCAGCGCGCGCTGCACGCGCTGCGGGAACAGCCGGACGACGATGTCGATGATGATGTGCTGGTGCGCCCGGAGCGCGGCGTCGGAGCCCAGGAACGCGCACCAGATGAACAGCAGCATCGCGATGTCGATCGCCCACAGCACCGGGCTGCCGAACGCGCGGCTGACCGCCGCCACGAACACGAGCAGCGAGCAGCCGGCGAGGCAGGCGCGCGCGACGATCTCCTCGCCGCGCGCGAGGCGCTGCAGGAGCTTCGGCCATGGCGCTACTTGCCGAGCTCCTTGTTCACCGCCGTTCGCAGCTCGGTGTAGCCGAGCGTCGCGTAGACGCCCGCCGTCGCGTTCCGGAACGGCGTCTTGTCGATCTCGACGACCGACACGCCCTTCTCGCGCAGCTTCTTCTCGTAGTCGGCGAGCGACTCGATCGTCTTCTCCGACGCCCACCTGCCGGCGGCTTCGGTCTCCTCGAGCAGCACCTTCTGCTGGTCGGCGGGCAGCTTGTCGAACCACGTGCGCGACGTGACGATGCCCGTGATCAGGTAGATGTGCTCGGTCTTGGTGATGACCTTGACCACCTCGTAGAGCCGCGCGCCGTAGACCGCCGGATGCTGCGCCTCGGCGCCGTCGATGACCTTCGTCTGCAGCGCGGAGTAGACCTCGGACCACGGCATGCCGGTCGGCGTGGCGCCCATCGCGCGCACCGTCTCGAGCCACACCGGCGCGCCGGGCGTGCGCATGCGGATGCCCTTGAGGTCGGCCGGCGTCTTCACGGCGACGTTGGTCAGCACGTGGCGATGGCCCTGGAACCAGTCGAACGCCAGCACCTGCAGATTCGCGGCGTTGCGCAGCTTGTCGACCCAGCCCCGGAACAGCGGCGACGCGGTGAGCCGCAGCACCTGGTCGTAGTTGTCGACGAGGTACGGCGCGCCCATGATGCCGAACTCCTTGACGAACGGCGCGAGCCGCCCGCCGTCGACCAGGACGGCCACGTTCGCGCCGGCGCGCGCCTGCTCGAGCACGTCCTCGTCCTTGCCGAGCTGCGAGCCCGGATAGATGCGGATCGTCAGCTTGCCGGCGCTGCGCTTCTCGACGTTGGCCTTCATCCGCTCGAGGCCCGCGTACATCGGGTCGTCGGTGGTCAGCGCCGTGTTGACGTTGAGCACCGTCTGCGCGGCGACCGGACCGGCGGCCGGCCAGGGCGAACGTCAGCAGCACCAGCAGCTTCGGAAATGATTTCATGGCAGGCTCCTCCTCGACCGGTCAGGTTTCGTGGGGCGCGGCGCGGTCGACCGGCGGTACCGGCGCGTTGAGAAAATACTCGGGGCTGGTCCGGGCGATCGTCTCGATCGACGCGAACACGGCGCGCAGGTGCCGCGACATCGCGGCCATCGCGCCCGTCGGCGTCGCCGGCGAGCACGTGCTCGACGATCTCCTCGTGCTGGCGGTGGATGGTCGCGAGCCACGCGGGATCCTCGAGCGACAGGAAGCGCACGCGGTCGAGCTGCGCCTTGGCGTCCTCGACGGCGCGCCAGACGCGCGGGCGGCCCGCCATCGCGACCAGCTTCTGGTGCATCCGGTCGTCGAGCGGCACGAACGCCGCGTGATCGCCGCGCGCGGCGATGCGCGCCTGCTCCTTCAGATTCGCGCGCAGCTCCCTTGCGTCCGCCGGCGTGGCCGCTGCGCCGCGAGCCCCACGGTGCGGCACTCGATCGCCTCGCGCAGGAACTGGACGTCGGACACCGCGTCGACGTCGATCGGCGCGACCGTCGTTCCGACCTGCGGGCGGACGACGAGCAGGCCCTCGCTTTCGAGGCGGATGATCGCCTCGCGCACCGGCGTGCGGGAGACCCCGAGCCGCTGCGCGATCTCGTTCTCCGAGAGCGCCTGTCCGGGCCGCAGGCGGCCCGACAGGATTTCGTCGCGCAGCCACGCGAACGCCGTGCCCGACGCGCCGCGGGCGCGATCGGGCGATACGGTCGGTGCCACGGCGGCACGGGCGGGCGAGGTGGACATCTTGTATGCTAGTATACAAGTCGATCGGCACGTGTCAATGCCGAATGTCCGTGCGACGCGAGGCCCGGCGTCGGCCTTCCGGGGAGTCAGGCGGGATGCTTCAGGCGGACCGTGTCCCGGCGCGGGCTCGTCGCAGCGGCGAAGTCAATTCTCCGCCACGGGCTCGTGCAGCAGGACCGGAACGAGGGCGAGCGACGGCGATGTCGCGCTCGAGCTGCAGCAGCCAGAATCGCATCGTCATCGCGCGGTACATCGCCGCCGCCGCGGCAAGGTGCTCGCGCGCCTTCTCCGGCTCGCCGGAATCGGCAAGGACGCGCGCGAGCCCCGCATGGCAGTGGGCGGCGAGCGGCCGCATGCCGAGTTCCTCGGCCTGCGTCAACGCAGCGAGAAAGTAGGTCCGGGCCAGCGCGGGCGCCGCCGCCGAGTGGATCTCGCCCAGCAGGTGGCGCGCGTAGACCTCGTTGCCGCGCTCCTTCTGTTCGGTCGCCAGCGCCAGCGCCATCGTGGCGAGTCGGGTTGCTTCGGCGGGCTCCCCGGCGACGAGGTGGATCTCGCCGCACTTGGCGAGCAGCAGCGGCAGGCGGCTCTTCCGCCCCATCTGCGTTGCGCCTTCGACGGCGGCGTCCACCTGCGCCAGGCCCTCGGCGATGCGGCCGCAACGCGCGAGGGAGACGCCGAGGTCGGCCGCGATCGGCGGCCGCAGCAGCGGAACCTGTTCGCTGATGGCGAGGCCGCGGGCGAGGATCGTGATCGCCGACTCGAACTCGCCCATTCTCACCCGCACGCCGCCAAGGCCGAGACAGGCATGGCACAGGCTGTACGCGTGATGCGATGCATCGGCCATCTGCAGGCCCTCCGACGCGAGGCTCCTGGCCTGCTCGAAGTCGCCCAGTTCGGCCAGCGTCCACGCGAGATGGCTGCGCGCGCGCACCGAAGGCAGGCCGACCTGGCCGAAGGCGCTGCTCGCTGTCCTTCGGGTCGATCAGCGCCACCGCGCGACTCAGGAATTCGCGCGCCCGGGTGTATTTGCCGAGCGTCCGGTAGATCTCTCCGACGCTCATGTTGCCGACGATCAGCAGGTCGGCGGCGCCGGCGCGCTCCCCGAGCACCAGAGCGCGCTCGCCCGTCTCGAGCGCGAGGTCCGCGTTTCCGACGTTGCCGTAGTAGTTGCTGAGGAACGAGAGAACTTGCGCGAGTCGTCGGTCGTCACCCAGCGCCTCGGCCAGGCGCCGCGCCTCCTCCAGCACCTCCAGCAGCCGCTGATGCCGGCCCAGCGGGACGAGCGCGTTGCGCAAGTCGCAATGAAGGTCGAAGGCCATTTCCCGCATGGCGCTGCGATGGCGGCAGTCGATTCAGCACGCCGAGTGCGCGCTCGAAGTAGGCGATGGCCTCCACGCTCGCGAACTCGGCAGCGGCGCGGTGGCCGGCATCGCGCAGGTAGGTCAGTGCCAGGTCCCATGCCTCGCCCAATACCGCGTGGCGGGCCAGGATGTCGACGTCGTCGCTGCCCGTCAGTGCCTTCAGGATGTTGAGGTGCAGCTGCTGGCGGCGTCGCTGCAGCAGCGTGTCATAGGCGACGGCCTGGGTCAGCGAGTGCTTGAATTCGTAGGCGAGCTCTCCGGCGTCGGCGCGCTCGACGAGCAGGCCCGCCATTTCCAGCCGGCGCAGCGCCTTCCGGAGTTCGTCGGCCGGCATGGCGCTGACGCGCTCCAGCAGATCGACGCTCGCGACTTCCCCTATGGCGGCGATGGTCCGCAGCACGAGCTTGTCGGCGCCCGCCAGGCGATCGATGCGTGCCGACAGCACGCCCCGCACCGTGGGCGGAATCGTCGCCAGGCCCGGCCGCAGCTCCCGCCGATACCGTCCCGGCTGACCCAGCAATTCGCCCGATTCGACCATGCTGCGGACGTATTCCTCGATGAACAGGGGATTGCCGCCGCTGCGCCTGGGAAGCTCGTCCTGCAGCGCGACCAACGACTCGTCCTCGCCCAGCAGATCGGTGATGATCTGCCGTATCGCGGCCGGCGGGAGCCCGTCGAGGCGCAGTTCGAGCCGCGGACGGTCGGCGAGCCAGCCGGCATCGTAATCGGGGCGATAGGTGAGCAGGACCAGCGTCCGTGGCGGGAGGTCGTGCGCGAAGGCATCGAGAAAGTCGCGCGTGTCGGAGGTCACCCACTGCAGGTCTTCATAAGCCAGGACCAAGGGTCGGTCGACGGTCATCCGCCTGGCGAGCCACATGAGCGCCGCGAAGACGCGCTGCCGACGCTCGCCCACGGGCAATTCCAGAAATCGGTGGTTGTCGGGCAGCGCGCGCAGCAGCGCCAGGAGCGGCGCGCCCACGGTGCTGGCGTCGCCATCGAGCGCGACGATGCGGCCGGCGACCTTCTCCTGGACCGTCCGGATGTCGTCCGCCTCGCCGATGTTGAAGTACTGACGCAGGATGTGTACGCCGGGGCGATACCCGGCACCGCTGCCGTAGGGCGCGGCGCCGCCGTCGAGCGCGAGCGCGTTCCTGCGCGCGACGGCGCGCAGGAATTCGTGCACCAGCCTCGACTTGCCGATCCCGGCTTCCCCGACGATGACGGCGAGCCGTCCGGCGCGGTCGGCGCTGACATCGCCGAACAGGCCAAGGAGCTTCTCGAGTTCGCCGCCGCGTCCGGCGAACGGGGTCATCGCGCGCGCCGGTGCGTGGTCGAACCGTGACCGGCGCACCGTGGTCCGTCCGATTTCGGCCACCTCGACGGGACGCTCGAAACCCTTCACGCGGACGGGGCCGATCGGGCGCGCCTCGAAATAGCCCTCGGCCAGCCGGACGGTCTCGGCGGTGGCGAGCACCGATCCAGGCTTGGCCATCTGTTCCATCCGCGCCGCGAGATGCACGGCCGGGCCGACCGCCCGGTAGCTCGTGTGCAGGCCATGGCCGCTTGCGCTCAGCACGACTTCGCCGGAATGAAGGCCGACGCGGATCTGGACGGGCACGCCATAGTCGCGCTGGATGCCGTCGCCGTAGTGGCGGACGAGTTCCTGCATGCTGAGCGCGGCGTAACAGGCCCTGATCGCGTGGTCCTCCCAGGCGATCGGCGCGCCGAAGAACGCCAGGATCCCGTCGCCCAGCAGCTGGCTCACCGTGCCGCCGTATTTTTCGACCGCTTCGCACATGTGCTCCAGCACCGGGTCGAGGAGCTTGCGTGCCTCTTCCGGATCGCGGTCGGCGATGAGCTCCGTCGAACCCTTCAGGTCGGCGAACAGCACGGTGACGAGCTTGCGCTCGCCTTCGAGCGTGGACGTCGCCGACAGCGCTCGCTCCACGACGTCCTTGGCGCCGGCCCCCGGAGCTGCCACCGGATGCGCGCATTCAGGGCAGAACTTGGCGCCCGCCGGCAGCTCGGTGCCGCAGGCCGTGCACTTCTCGGGCAGTGTCGTTTCGGACATGGATCGGTATCGGAGTACGCATGAAATGGTAATCCGTGGCGAGGTCGCACGCGAGTGGGCAGCTCGTTACCCCATCGGGTCGACCCGTATTCCGTCCGGACGTAATATGAGTGCTCACGATCCGAGCCGCAGGTTGACTCACCCAACCAAAGGAGCAGGCATATGCAGATCACGGACATCCTGGCCGACATGGGCGGCCTCCAGTCGATGGCGCAGGAGCTGGGCATCAGCGAAGACGAGGCAGCAAGCGGCGCCGAGGCCCTCGTTCCGGCGATCCTCGGCGGATTCAAGAAGCAGACGCAGGCGCAGCCGGCCGGGCTCGAAGGGCTCGGCGGCCTGCTCGGGCAACTGGGCGGAGGCGGACTGCTCGACGACGTGCTGGCGCCACGGCCGACGGACGTCAGCCGCGGCAACGACGTGCTCGGACAGATCTTCGGCTCCAGGGACGTCAGCCGCGCGGTCGCGCAGAACGCGGCTTCGCAGTCGGGACTCGACCCGGCGTTGCTCCGGAAGATGCTGCCGATGCTGGCGATGCTGGTCGCGGGCTTCATGGCGAAGCAGCAGGACGGCGGCGACGCGGCAGGGCTCTCCCCGGCGCGCGGCGGGCTTGGCGGTCTGCTGGGAGGTCTGCTGGGCGGCCAGGCGGCCGGTGGGCGGTAGCGCGACGCCGGGTGCCGCCGGAACGGGACTCGCTTCGATGCTCGACCTCAACGGCGACGGCAACGTGCTCGACGACATCCTGCGGATGGCCGGCAAGGCGATGCGGTAACCCCATCGCCGGTCGTGCCGCCGCGACCCGAGACCTACCGCGTCGGCAGGAACGGCAGCACCAGTGCGCGGGCGTCGACGCGCGCGCCGATGCGGGAGAGCAGCAGGAACGAACCGACGAGCTTGCGATGCAGGAAGATGGTCTCGGGTGGTGGCGGTCGCAGGAGCTTTCGCCGGAAAACGAGATCCATTCCGAACGCACGCACGCGCGAAGGCAGATTCGACCTCGAAAAGTCATACCTGCCCGGGTGTCGGAGCGGCTCGCAGACCAGGAAGATGACGTCGACCACCGCCTGCACGCGTTCCGTGGAGTCGTCGGCTGCCGCGTAGCCGATCCTGATCGCCTCGCGGGCGACCACATTGCGATCGGCGCTCGAGCACGCCACGGGTGATGCGCGCGTAGCGTGCGACGAAGGCGGCCCCGAAGCGCTGCGTCGCGCCGAAGTCGAGCAGAGCCACGCGCCCGCTCGCCGGCTGGTACAGGTAGTTCGCGAAGTTGGGATCCGTCTGCATGACGTGGAATTCGAACAGCTCGCGAAACAGCAGGCGCTCGAGCAGTGCTCCGACGGCATCGCGCCGTGCCTGCGGCGCATGATCGAGCACATCGAGCGGCTCGCCCTCGACGAAGTCCATCGCCATGATCCGAGGCGTCGTCAGGTCCCAGTGCACGCGGGGAACGAGCAGCGCCGGCTCGTCGACGACCAGACGCGCGTATTGCTCCAGAAAGCGCGCTTCGCTGACGTAATCGGCCTCCTGCACAAGCTGGCGTTTGGCCTCGGCCGCTATCCCTCCCACGTCGAGTTCGAGCGGCAGCAGATTGAAGAGCCGAAACAGCGCCGCGACGTTGTCGATGTCGCTCGTGATCGACCGGGCCACCCCCGGATACTGGATCTTCAGCGCAAGGTCACGGCCATCCGGCGTCGTGGCGCGATGCACCTGCCCGATCGAAGCAGCTGCGACTGGCTCGAATTCGAACGTGGCGAATCGGCGCTCCCAGCCTCTGCCGATACTCACGACCCAGCACGCCCCGAAGCTGCTGCAGCGGCATCGGCGTGGCCTGCGCGCGCAACACCGCCAGGGCCTGCGCGAATTCCGGCGGCAGGACGTCCTCGCCCTGCAGCGAAACCAGCTGCCCGATCTTCATCGCCGCGCCGCGCAGGCGGCCAAGCCGTGCCGCAAGACGCCGTGCATTGGGAGCGGAGAACAGCGCGCTGCCAAGCTCGCCGGTCTCGCCACGCCCGAGTCGTCGCAGCCCCTCCGCGACGGTGCCCGCGGCAAGCTCGCCCGCCGCGAGCCCCAGACGTGCCAATCGGCCGAGGCGGGTCTGGGGAATCGCCGCGGGGGGCGGTTTACGCATCGTCGAGGTCGCCGTTCAGTCGACGCCTCGCCCGGTCATGCCGGTCCGTCTTTCATGCAAGTTGCACCGTGCACCCCGAATCGGACGACTTGCGCACGGCATCGAGCACTTCCTGGCAGCGCAGGCCGTCGGTGAAGTTGGGTGCCGGCGACGTGCCCCGCTCGATGCCGCGACGTGAAGTCACGAACCAGCAGCCGGAACGCCATCAGACGAGGGTCGCGGGCATCCGTGAACGGCGTGTAACCCTTCGGCGTCTCGAGTTGCTGCAGCGGCGAGCCGTCGCGGCTCCCGATGACCACGCCGTCCTCCATCGGGTTGGGCCCGGGCTGCTCGGCGATCAGCGTGCCGTTGTCGCCCATGACGACGATCTTCGCGCCGCGGGCCGGGGTCACCGCGAAGGACGAGCTCATCGTCGCCATGCCCCCGTTGCTGAACTCGAAGGGTGAACACGAAGGTGTCGTCGGTTTCCGCCTTGACGATCCGGTTCGTCGCGGCGTCCAGCACGTCGGGCCGCAGCGCCGCGAGATGTCCGCTGACGGCGGCGACGTCGCCGAACCAGTGCCGAAGACCATCGATGTAGTGGGAGCCGAGCGCGCCGAGAAGCCCGCCGCCTTCGGCTTTGTAGGCGTTCCAGGTCAGCGGGCGCGGTTGCGGCGTCACGTAGCGGTCCAGGAACAGCTCGATCGTGCAGAGCCGGAACCTGCCGACGTATCCCTCGGCGAGAAGCTGCTTGATGTAGGCGCGCTGCGGCGTGTGCCGGAATTCGTGCCCGACCATCGCCGTGCGTCCGCTCGCATCGGCGGCGTCGCGCATCGCGGCGGCTTCTCCCGCATCGATCGCGAACGGCTTCTCGCAGAGGACGTGCTTCCCGGCAAGCAGCGCCGCGATGGCGAGCTCGCGGTGCGAGCCCGGTGGCGTCGTGATCGCGACGGCATCGAGGTCGTCGCGCCGGATCAGCTCCAACGGGTCGGTGTGCACGCCGCGCGATGCCTGCGGCCTGCGCGACCTGCGTTGCCTTGTCGCGGTTGCGGCTGCAGACGGCCGCGACTTCCCAGCCCTCGGATTGCAGGCCCGGAACGTAGACCTGCGCGCCAAAGCCGATCCCGATGATGCCGATCCTTCGTTTCGATGCAGGCACGAGCGTCTCCGTCGTCGCGTGAGTGAGGATTGCGATGTGGCCGACGGCAATTATGACTTGGCCGACCGAGTTGTTCCATCGCCACGGCCGGGACTGGAAGGTGGGCACTGCGCTCGCCGCGGCGCGCGCAGTGCCCACGCCATCAACCGCGCGCAGCGGAGGCTTCAGTGTGCAGCACCCTGGCGCTTGGTGATCACGACCTCGAGGTACTCGCCGGGCACGACCAGCGATGCCGCGCCGGCGGTGTTCATCCGGTCGAGCAGCTGCGTGATGTCGCGCTCCAGCGCCTGCCTGGCCGTCGCCTTCGAGCGCGGCGAACGCCTTGTGCGTCGGACCGTAGAAGTCGCGGAACACCTGCACCCAATGCGCGGCCGAGCGGTAGCGGAAGTTGAAGTGGCGCCGCTCGCAGCGGATCTGCGCGGCCTGCGGGCCGAACAGTTCGACGAGGTGCGGCTCGGTGCCCCACAGCGCGGGCGACTTCAATCCGGCCGGAGGCGGCAGGTGGGCGCCGATCACCTTGAACAGGCGGCCGATGAAGCCTTCCGGCGTCCAGTTCGCCATGCCGATGCGACCGCCGTCGCGCACCACGCGCAGCATTTCGCGGGCCGCGCGGCCGTGCTCGGGCGTGAACATGGCGCCGAAGGTCGACAGCACGACGTCGAAGCTGCCGTCGGCGAACGGCAGCTGCTCGGCGTCGGCCACCTGGAACTGCACCGGCAGACCTTCGGCGCGCGCCCGCTCGCGGCCCTTGTCGAGCAGCGCTCGGCACGTAGTCGGTCGAGGTGACCTCGGCGAAGCGGCGTGCCGCGGCGAGCGTCGCATTGCCGTTGCCGGCGGCGACGTCGAGCACGCGTTCGCCGGCGCGCACGTCGACCGCTTCGGCGAGCGACTCGCCGACGATCTGCAGCGTGGTGCCGATGACCGCGAAGTCGCCGCTGGCCCAGGTCGCCTGCTGGCGCTGCTTGATCGCGGCGAAGTCCGGGGCCGGCGGCGCGGGTTTCGATGGCAGGACTCATGACATTCTCCTCGGAGTGTGGGTGGCTGCGCCCGGGAACATCGGCGCCGGCGGGTGTTCGACGCGAACCTCCGGTCGACGGGCGCATTGTTCCGGGCCGTGGGCATTGACGCTTCACCCGGTGTCGTGCAAATTTGTCTGCGCGTCCGCATTTGCGAGCGTCGCATTGATCGTCCGTCCGCCGCTCCTGATCGAGGCTCCGCCGCGCACCCGCGATGAATCACGATCCACTGTCCGACGTGCTGCGCAGCGTGCGTCTGCGCGGCGCGGTCTTCTACTACGTCAGCTGTCGCGACGAGTGGGTCGCCGAGTCGCCCGCGGCGCGCGAGATCGCCGACGTCGTGATGCCGGGCGCCGAGCACGTGCTCGGCTACCACCTGATCGTCAAGGGCGGCAGCTGGGCGGCGACCGGCGGCGCGCCCCCGGTGCGCCTGGCCAGCGGCGACATCGTGATGTTTCCGCGCGGCGACGCCCACGTGCTGTCGAGCGCGCCGGGAATGCGGGCACGCGCACGACGATGCCGGATGGGTGCTGGCGACCCGGAACGATCCCGAAGCCCATCCCGGTCGCCTACTACGGCGACGTGGTGCGGCCCGGCGCGGCGATGCCGCCCGAGGAGGCGAGCACCGTCGTCATCTGCGGCTTCATCGGCTGCGACCTGCGGCCGTTCAACCCGCTGATCGAGGCCTTGCCGCGGCTGCTGCACCTGCCCGCCGACGGCGCCGGCGCCTGGGTCGCGCCGGTGCTGCATCAGGCCGCGACCGAATCGCGCCAGCAGCCGACCCGGCAGCGCGGCGGTGCTCGAACGGGTCAGCGAGATGGTGTTCGTCGATGCGGCGCGGCGCTACCTCGAGTCGCTGCCCGCGGAGGCCTCCGGGCTGGCTGGCCGCGCTGCGCGACCGCCACGTCGGGCGGGCGATCGCGCCTGCTGCACGAACGGCCCGCCGAGCCCTGGACGATCGACGAGCTGGGCCGGCAAGTCGGCCTGTCGCGCTCGGCGCTGCACGAGCGCTTCGTCGAGCTGGTCGGGCAGCCGCCGATGCAGTACCTGACGAACTGGCGCATGCAGCGCGGCGCGGGCCTGCTGCGCGACAGCAATGCGACGGTGGCGACGATCGCCCAGGAGGTCGGCTACGACTCCGAGGCCGCCTTCGCGCGCGCCTTCAAGCGCCTGGTCGGCACAGCCCCCGGCGGCGTGGCGGCGCGCGCAGCGTTCGTCGCGATAGTTCGGGTGCGACCGGGTCTTGCTGGGGATGGACCAGCGTCCGGGGCGCGGTGCGCCGGACCAGGGTCCTGCTACCGGTCGATGCCGCCGAAGCAGATGTATTTCACCTCGACGAACTCGTCGATGCCGTACATCGAGCCCTCGCGGCCCAGCCCCGATTGCTTGACGCCGCCGAAGGGCGCGACCTCGGTGGTGATGAGCCCGGTGTTCACGCCGACCATCCCGTATTCGAGCGCCTCGGCCACGCGCCAGATGCGCCCGATGTCGCGCGAGTAGAAGTACGACGCGAGCCCGTACTCGGTGCGGTTCGCGAGCTCGATCACCTCCGCGTCGGTCTTGAAGCGAATCAGCGGCGCGACGGGCCCGAACGTTTCCTCGCGGAAGATCTTCATCGCCGCGGTGACGCCGGTGAGCACCGTCGGCTCGAAGAACGTGCCGCCGCAGCGCGTGCCGCCTGCCGCCGGTGGCCACCTGGGCGCCGTGCGCCGTCGCATCCGCGATGTGATCCTCGACCTTCGCCAGCGCTGCGGCGTCGATCAGCGGTCCCTGCGTGACGCCGGCCTCGGTGCCCGGGCCGACCTTGAGCGCCTTCACGCGCGCGACGAGCTTCGCGGCGAACGCGTCGTAGACGCGGTCGTGGACGAAGAACCGGTTGGTGCACACGCAGGTCTGGCCGGCGTTGCGGTACTTGGCGATGATCGCGCCGTCGGCCGCGGCGTCGAGGTCCGCGTCGTCGAACACGACGAACGGCGCGTTGCCGCCGAGCTCGAGCGAGATCTTCTTGATCGTCGGCGCGACCTGCTTCATCAGGAGGCGCCCGACCTCGGTCGAGCCGGTGAACGAGAGCTTGCGCACGGTCGGATTCGCGCACATCTCGCCGCCGATCGCGGGCGCGTCCCCGGTGACGACGTTGAGCACGCCCGGCGGGAATCCCGCGCGATGCGCGAGCTCGGCCAGCGCCAGCGCCGAATACGGCGTCGCCTCCGCCGGCTTGATGACGACCGTGCAACCGGCGGCGAGCGCCGGCGCCACCTTGCGGGTGATCATCGACGACGGAAAATTCCACGGCGTGATCGCCGCGCAGACACCCACCGGCTCCTTGACCACGACCAGCCGGCGGTCGTTGGAGATCGTCGGGATCACGTCGCCGTAGACGCGCCTCGCCTCCTCGGCGAACCACTCCACGTAGGCCGCTCCGATCGTGATCTCGCCTTTCGACTCCGCGAGCGGCTTGCCCTGCTCGCTGGTCAGGATCAGCGCGAGGTCGTCGCTGTTGGCGAGCATCAGCTCGAACCATCGGCGCAGGATCGCCGCTGCGCTCCTTGGCCGTCTTCGCGCGCCAGGCCGGAAACGCGCGTGGCGGCGGCTTCGATGGCGAGCCGCGTCTCGGCGGCACCCATCCTCGGCGCGGTGCCGATCCTGGTGCCGGTGGCGGGGTTCACGACGTACATCGTCGCTCCCGCCGCCGCGTCGGCCCAGCGACCGTCGATGTAGCACCGTTGCGAAAGCAGCGCGGGATCCGCGAGGCGGATCGAGGACTTCGGGTCGAGCGTGTCGTCGGGTGGCATGCGGAACTCCGGGAGAGGACGCGTCCGTGGGAACGGCACGCGGGGCGTGCACCAATTATAGACAGTTGCGCGGGCGGCCCGCCGCCGTCAATCCCACCGCACCAGCCCGGTGTACGCCGTGACGAGGACCACCGCGCCGAACGCGATCCGGTACCACGCGAAGGGGACGAAGTCGTGGTGCGCGACGTAGCGGATCAGCCAGCGCACGCAGGCGAAGGCCGAGATGAACGACGCGGCGAAGCCGACGCCGAAGGCCGGCAGCGACTGCGCGGTGAGCAGCGACGAATCCTTCCACAGCGAGTACGCGGTGGCCGCGAACAGGGTCGGGATCGCGAGGAAGAACGAGAACTCGGTCGCCGCGACGCGCGACAGGCCGAACAGCATGCCGCCGATGATCGTCGCCCCCGAGCGCGACGTGCCGGGCACGAGCGCGAACGCCTGCGCGCACCCGACCTTCAGCGCATCGGTCCAGCGCATGTCGTCGACGGTGGCGACGCGGACCGTCTCCGGGCGCGCGCGCTGCCGGCGTTCCGCCCAGAGGATCACGAGCGCGCCGACGACGAACGCGCAGGCGACCGGTATCGGCGCGAACAGATGCAGCTTGATCGCCTTGCCGAACACGAGGCCGAGAGCCGCGGCGGGAACGAACGCCACCAGCAGGTTGACCGCGAAGCGCTGCGCGCCGGCATCGGTGAAGATGCCGCGCAGCACGGCGACGAGCCTCGCGCGGAACTCCCAGCAGACGGCGAGGATCGCGCCGGCCTGGATCACGATCTCGAAGGTCTTGGCCTGCTCGCCGGTGTAGCCCAGCAGCGAGCCGGCCACGATCAGGTGGCCCGTGGACGAGACGGGCAGGAACTCGGTGAGCCCTTCGACGATGCCGAGCAGGGCGGCCGTGAGAAGCGTGAGTTGTTCCAAGCGGGGCGCCTAAAAAACAAGGCCGGGGGAAGAAGCCCCCGGCCCGGGAATTGTAGCGTAACCGCGCGCGGACGCCGCGCGGCGATCAGGCGGGCTTCTGCCGCAGGTAGAGGTGCGCCTCGGCCGCAGGGTACCCGGCGGCGCCGAAGATCTCGCGTATCGTCCGGTTGCCGTCGAAGTACACCTGCCAGTAGTGCGCGGTGTTGCAGTAGGGCCGCACCGCGAGCACCGGGCCGCGCTCGTTGAACGTGAGGATCTCGACGTCGGGCGCGGGCGCGGCGACGACGTTGGCAATCTTGGGCAGCGCCTCCTTCAGCCGGCGCACGGCGTCGGCCGGATCCACGCTGTGGTCGAGCTGGGCCGTGAGGTCGACGCGGCGGTACGGATTGTGGCTGAAGTTCCTGATCGTGCCGTTCATGATCTTCGCGTTGCCGACCATCGTCTGCACGTTGTCGGGCGAGTCGATCGTCGTGCTGAAAAGCCCGAGCATCCGCACGGTGCCTTCGACGTCGCCGGCGACGACGTAGTCGCCGACCTTGAAGGGCCGCAGCACCAGGATGAACGCGCCCGCGGCGAAGTTCGACAGCAGCCCGCCCCAGGCCGCCCCCACGGCGATGGCGAGGCCTGCGACCAGCGCGGCGAACGATGTCGTCTCGACACCGAAGTAGCCGAGGATCGCGACGACCAGGACGATGTTGAGCGCGACGGTGATCACCGAGCCGATGTAGCGGATGACGGTCGGTTCGACCTTCTGCCGCTCGAGCGCCTTCATCACGAGGTTCGATGCGAAGCCGATCAGCATGCGGCCCGCGATGTAGGCGACGATCGCGCCGAGCAGCTTGAGCCCGAACGTGATCAGTATCGGCGTCGCGGTTTCGATCATGCCTGCGATGTCCATGGGTCTCCCGGAATCGGTTGAGTGTGGTGGTTGGGACCGTGCCGCGACCGGCAGGATGCCGGTCGCGCCGCGAAACGTTCAATTATCGCGCATGCCGCGCCGGCGAAACAAGCGCCGCGGAAGTGATCGATCACGGCGATATCGGTCCGGCGCCCAGATCCGCGCACAGTTTCGCGACGGTCGCCTTCAGCGTCGCGAGCTCCGCCTGCAGGTGCGCAACGTTCGACTTCAGCACCGCGATGTCGGACGCGCCGACGGGGTCGAGCCCGGATTCGCTCGCGCTCGCGCTTGCCGGAGCGAAATGCTCCGGCGCAAGGGGACCGGACAACAGGTGCGCCCAGCGCGTCTCGCGCGCGCCGGGTGCTCGCGGCAGCTCGACCACCAGCGCGCCGGCCGGCCGGGCCGCGAGCTCGTGCAGGAACCCCTCGACCGCCGAGATGTCGGCGAAGCGATGCAGCCGATCGCAGTTGATCCGCAGCTCGCCCACGGTCTGCGGCCCGCGCAGCATCAGGGCGGCGAGCAGCGCCACCGCCTGCGAGGGCACCTGCAGCACCCGCTCGACGTTGTGCGCGTAGCGCATCACGCGGCCCCCGCTCGACTCGACGACGAACGAATGTGTCTTCAGCGCGTCGAGCGTCGCCTGCACCTCCGCTTCGCTCGCATTGAGGACGGGATCGCGGCTGGTCTTCTGGTTGCAGCCCGCGGTGAGCGCGAGCAGCGTGAGCGGGTAGGTGTCGGGCACCGTGTGCTGTTTCTCGATCAGCACGCCCAGGACGCGGGTCTCGAGCAGTGAAAGGACGGTCGGATTCATGGCCTGGGCGGGGTTGGCGGGCGCACAGTGTAGCGCCTGGAGCTTCTTCGCTGCCAGATCGCGGGGGTGAGCGCGGCGAGCTCGGCCCGTCACCAAATCCGGCAGCCCCCAGGGGCGGACCTGCCCTGGATCAAGGATCGACCGGCGAGGACTTCGTAGGATGCGCTCCTCAGCGCCGTGTTTCGCTTCCAATCCCCGTCGCCGGAGCGCCGATGCAACTCGCCGAATCCCTGCTGCACGCCCTCAAGGCCCACGGCGCGAGGGAGATCTTCGGCATCCCCGGCGATTTCGCGCTGCCCTTCTTCAAGGTCATCGAGACGTCGGGGATCCTGCCGCTCTACACGCTGTCGCACGAGCCTTCGGTCGGCTTCGCCGCGGACGCGGCGGCGCGGATGAACTGCACGCTCGGCGTGGTCGCCGTCACCTATGGCGCGGGCGCGCTCAACGTCGTCAACGCCGTGGCGGGCGCCTATGCGGAGAAGTCGCCCGTCGTCGTCATTTCGGGCGCACCCGGCAAGGGGGAGGCGGGCACGGGACTGCTGCTCCACCACCAGGCGAAGACGCTGGATTCGCAGTTCCGGATCTTCCGTGAGATCACCTGCGACCAGGCCCGGCTCGACGACGCGCGCCGCGCGCCGGGCGAGATCGCGCGCGTGCTGCGCCGCTGCCTCGCCGCATCGCGCCCCGTCTACATCGAGATGCCGCGCGACATGGTGAGCGCGCCCTGCGCAGCCGTCACCCCCGAACCGCGCGGAACCCGTCGACGCCGACGCGCTCGCGGCTTGCGTGGACGAGATCCTCGCGCGCATCGCCGGTGCGCGCTCGCCCGTGCTGATGGTCGGCGTCGAGGTGCGGCGCTTCGATCTCGAGGCGAAGGTCGCGGCGCTGGCGGCGACGGCTGCGCCTGCCCGTGGTCACGAGCATGATGGGCCGGGGCCTCCTTTCCGGCACCGATGCGCCGCCGCTCGGCACCTATCTCGGCGTCGCCGGAACCGCGGAGATCACGGAACGGGTCGAGCGGTCGGATGCGCTCTTCCTGCTCGGCGTCATCATTTCCGACACCAATTTCGGCGTTTCGGCGCGCCAGATCGACCTGCGGCGCACGATCCGCGCGCTCGATGGCGCGGTGACGCTCGGCTTCCACACGTATCCGGCCATTCCGCTCGCCGCGCTGGTCGACGCCCTGCTCGCACGCGCGGAAACGGCGGTGCGGCGCCGCCGGCCGTCCACGGATCGGTCTACCCGAGGCATCTGCTCGGCGGACGACGCGCCGATCGCGCCGGACGACATCGCCTGCGCGATCAACGACCTGATGGCCGAGCACGGGCGCATGCCGATCGCCACCGATGTCGGCGATTGCCTCTTCACGGCGCTCGACATCGACCACACCGCGCTGATCGCGCCCGGGTACTACGCGTCGATGGGCTTCGGCGTGCCGGCCGGGCTGGGCGCGCAGGCGGCCTCGGGCCTGCGGCCGCTCGTGCTCGTCGGCGACGGTGCCTTCCAGATGACGGGCTGGGAGCTCGGCAATTGCCGACGCTACGGCTGGGATCCGATCGTGCTCGTGTTCAACAATGCGAGCTGGGAAATGCTGCGGACCTTCCAGCCCGAGTCGCGCTTCAACGACCTGGACGAATGGAATTTCGCGGACCTGGCGCAGGCGCTCGGCGGCGATGGCGTGCGGGTGCGCACACGCAAGGAGCTGGCCGCGGCGCTCGCGCACGCCCTCGCCACGCGCGGGCGCTTCCAGCTGATCGAGGCGATGCTGGCGCGCGGCGCGCTGTCGACGACGCTCGCGCGCTTCGTCGCGGGCGTGAAGCGGGTCGGCCAGTGAAAAGTAGGGTCAGAGTCGACTTCTTCGGACCGCTCGCTTATCTTCAACCGTAAAGAAAACTCGACTCTGACCCTACTTTCCTGCGCCCGTTGCCGGCGCCGCGTCGCCGTCTACTTCCTGCAGACGTGCTTGACGACGAGGTCCGCGGAACTGCCCTCGGGCTCCTTCAGGTATTCGACCTTCGCGGCCTTGTTGCGCGCGAACGCCTGGTTCTTCGCCTCGTTCTCGAACAGGATCACCTCGATGCCGGCGGCCATCATGTCCTTGCAGCGCACCCGCATCTGCGAGCGCATGCTGGTGATGCCGCCTTGCAGCGTGTCGACCGGCGTCTTGAGTTCCGTGCGGAACGTCACTACCGTCGTGCCGCCGGTCGCCTTCATGCTCGCCTTGTCGACGAACACCTTGTTGCCGTTGGCGTTCTCGCCCAGCGGCTGCCAGTCGGGGGCCGCGGCGAGTGCCGCACCTGCCATGGCCGCCAACCCGATTGCCGTCACGATTCGCATGCTCCCCCCTTTGGCCCGATAAACGCTCACTCCCGCCCTCACGGGCGAGCCCACCCCATTCTGCAAAGACCTGCCGAAACGGGTCTTGTCCGGGATCAAGGTCGCGCCGGTTCGCCCGGGCTGCTATCGTTGCGGAATGCGGCCCCTCGGCCGCCAACCCTCCACGGCCGGGCGTCGAAGCGCCCGGAAACGATCATGGCCCATTCGTCCGAAGTCACCAACATGGCGCTGTTCTGCGATTTCGAGAACATCGCGCTCGGCGTGCAGGACGCCAAGTACGAGAAGTTCGACATCGGCAAGGTGCTGGAACGGCTGCTGCTCAAGGGCAGCATCGTCGTGAAGAAGGCGTACTGCGACTGGGAGCGCTACAAGTCGTTCAAGGCGCCGATGCACGAGGCGTCGTTCGAGCTGATCGAGATCCCGCACGTGCGCCAGTCCGGCAAGAACTCGGCCGACATCCGGATGGTCGTCGACGCGCTCGACCTGTGCTACACGAAGTCGCACGTCGAGACGTTCGTCATCATCAGCGGCGACTCGGACTTCTCGCCGCTCGTGTCCAAGCTGCGCGAGAACGACAAGGTCGTCATCGGCGTCGGCGTCAAGAACTCGACGTCGGACCTCCTGATCGCGAACTGCGACGAGTTCATCTTCTACGACGACCTCGTCCGCGAGAAGAAGAAGGCGGTGCCGCGGAAGTCGCCGGCGCGCCGGCCTCGGGCGCGGCGAAGCCGGCGACGCGCGAAGGCGGCGGCGAAGGAAGCGGACGCGGAAGCGCCGGCTCCCGGCAAGAAGAGCGACGAAGAGCGCCGGCAGGAAGCGCTCGACCTCATCCTCGAGACGATCGAGGCGCTGGGCGCGGAGCGCGGCGACGAGGAGAAGATCTGGGGCTCGATGGTCAAGCAGGCGCTCAAGCGCCGCAAGCCGGGCTTCAACGAGTCGTACTACGGCTTCCGCTCGTTCAACGGCATGCTCGAGGAAGCCGAGCGGCGCGGCAGCCTCAAGCTCGAGCGCGACGAGAAGTCGGGCGGCTATCTGGTCCGGCTCGCGTCGAACGGTGACTGAGCCATCGCACCATCACGGCGGAGCCTGGAGTGAGTGCGAAGGTGCTCGGCAACGTGTCCTGGCGCGATGCGCTGGTCATCGGTGCCCCGGTGCTGGCGGTCGTCGCGCTCACCTTCTGGGTGGCGTTGCGATTCGTGCAGCCGGCCCCGCCCGACCGCCTGGTCATGGCGACGGGTCCCGCGGGCGGAACCTATGAGCGCTACGGCGAGCAATATCGCCGCTACCTCGAGCCGTACGGCGTCACGCTGGAGCTTCGGCCTTCGAGCGGGTCGGTCCAGAATTTCGAGTGGCTGCGCGATGGCAAGGTCGATGTCGCGTTCGTCCAGGGCGGCGAGAGCGAGCTCGCCCCGGCCGACGCGAATGGCGAGCCCCCCGTCGTATCGCTGGGCGCGCTCTACTACGAGCCGATGTGGGTGCTCCAGGCGGCCGGACAGCCGCCGGCCGACAAGCTCGCGGAGCTCAAGGGCAAGCGGCTGGCGGTGGGCGGCGACGGCAGCGGCACGCAGTTGCTGGCGCTGCACCTGCTGGGGGAGAGCGGAGTCGATGGCGGCAATTCGAGGCTGCTGCGAATCGGCGGCCCGGACCTGTTCAAGGCGCTGGACGCCCGCGACATCGACGCGCTGTTCCTGGTCGCCGGGATCGAAGCGCCGATCCTCGCGGACCTCCTGCGTCGACGCGACCTGACGCTGCTGAGCCTGGTGCACGCGCCGGCCTATGCGAGGCGCCACGGCAAGCTCACGGCGTTGACGGTGCCGCGCGGCGTCGTCGACATCGCGGCGGATCTGCCGCCTCGTGATGTCTCGATCGTCGCGGTGACCGCCAATCTGCTGGCCCGCAACGAAGTCCACCCGGCGCTGACGTACCTGCTGCTCGACACGGCCGTCACGGTGAACAGCGGCCATGCCCGGATTGCCGAGGCCGGAACCTTTCCGAATGTGCGCGGGCAGGACGTGCCGATCGCCGAGGAGGCGCAGCGCTACTACAAGTCGGGCAAGCCTTTCCTGCAGCATTACCTGCCGTACTGGGCGGCGAATTTCGTCGACCGGATGCTGATCCTGCTGATCCCGCTCTTCGCGGTGCTGATTCCGGCGATCAAGCTCGTTCCCGTCCTCTACACGTATCGGCTGAAGGCCCGGATCGTCCGCTGGTACGCGCGGCTCGGCGCGGTCGAGAGCGAGGTGTCCGGAACGCCCGATCCCGCTCGCATCGGTGAGTATCTGGCGCGGCTGGATACCCTCGAGGCAGAGATCAACGCGGCGCAGCTGCCGAAATGGTTCGGCGAAGAGGCCTATCTGCTGCGCGCGGCGATCGATCTCGTGCGGGAACGGCTCGGCACGCCCGACGCCAAGGCGATCCCGGGATTCCGCGACCGGCTGCGCGAGGGCGCCGGCCTTGGAACGCCCGCCCGACCGGCGTAAGAGCCGGTACACCGCCATGTCGCGCCCCGGGAAAGTCTCGTTCAGAGGCGGCTCGAAGGTCTTGATTGGCAGCGGGTCCGCCCCAATTTCACCGGGCATGATTGGACGTAACGCGATGCCTGACATACGCCCTGCCGCCGTGGCCGGCATGTTCTATCCCGCAGCGCCACCGGCGCTGGCGGCAGAGGTGCGCGCCCATCTCGCCGGCGCGCAATCCCGGACCGCCGGGGTGTTCGCCCTGCCCAAGGCGCTGATCGCGCCGCATGCGGGTTACGTCTATTCGGGCCCGATCGCGGCGTCGGTCTATGCTCGCCTCGCCGCCGGGCGCGAAACGATCCGGCGCGTCGTGCTGCTTGGGACCGACGCACCGCGTGCCGGTCCGCGGTCTCGCGCTGCCGTCGGCTCGCGCCTTCGTCACGCCGCTCGGAACGGTGGACATCGATCGCGAGGCGGCCGCGGCCGCGCTGGCGCTGCCGCAGGTGTGCGCGAGCGACGCGGCGCATGCCCACGAGCACTCGCTCGAAGTGCAGCTGCCGTTCCTGCAGGCGGTGCTCGCGGATTTCAGCATCGTGCCGTTCGCGGTCGGCGACGCGACGCCGGGCGAAGTGGCCGAGGTGATCGAGCTCCTGTGGGGCGGACCGGAGACGCTCATCGTCGTCAGCTCCGATCTGTCGCACTACCACCGCTACGCGGACGCCGGCGCGATCGATCGCGCGACCGGCGAGGCGATCCTCGCGCTGTCGGCCACGCTCGATCACGAGCAGGCCTGCGGCGCCACACCCATCAATGGCCTGCTCCTGGCGGCGCGCCGGCACGGCTTGCGCCCGGAGCTGCTCGACCTGCGCAACTCCGGCGACACGGCGGGCGACCGGTCCCGCGTGGTCGGCTACGCGTCGTTCGCGTTCACGGCGACGGAGGCCGCGTGAACCGGCGCAGCTTCGACCTCGAAACACGCCATGACCGACGCTGATCTCGGTCGGACGCTGCTGACGATCGCGCGTTCGGCGATCGGCGCCGAGCTCGGCTTCGGGCCGGCCGCGGACGCGAGCCATGCCGCGCTGGATCGGCCCGCGGCCACGTTCGTGACGCTGAAGCTCGCGGACGAGCTGCGCGGCTGCATCGGCACGCTCAAGCCGCAGCGACCCCTCGGCGTCGACGTGCGCGAGAACGCGATCGCGGCTGCGTTCCGCGACCCTCGCTTTCCGCCGCTCGCCGTCGTCGAGTTCGAGGCGATTTCGGTCGAGGTGTCGCTGCTGTCGGCCGACGAGCGCCTCGAGGTTCGCGACGAGGAGGACCTGCTCGCCCGGCTGCGGCCGGACGTCGACGGCCTGGTGCTCGAGTACGGCCACCATCGCGCGACCTTCCTGCCGCAGGTCTGGGAGTCGCTCCCCGACCCGCGCGGCTTCGTGATGGCGCTGAAGCGCAAGGCGGGCTGCCGGCGGATTTCTGGAGCCCGCAGGTGAACGTTTCCCGCTACGGTGTGACCAAATGGAAAGAGAGTGAATTGATTTTCAGCGTAGAGAACCGATGAGCAACTTCCCGGGCCGCTGGTGGCACCGACTCGACGACGGTCGCATCCAGTGCGACCTGTGCCCGCGCGACTGCCGGCTGCACGAGGGCCAGCGCGGCGCGTGCTTCGTGCGCCAGCGCGAGGGCGACGCGATGGTGCTGACGACCTACGGCCGCTCGTCGGGCTTCTGCATCGACCCGATCGAGAAGAAGCCGCTCAACCACTTCTATCCCGGCTCGTCGCGTGTTCTCGTTCGGCACGGCCGGCTGCAACCTCGGCTGCAAGTTCTGCCAGAACTGGGACATCTCGCAAGTCGCGCGAGATGGACACGCTGATGGATGCGGCGTCGCCCGAAGTCATCGCGGCGACGGCGGCGAAACTGGATTGCCGCAGCGTGGCCTTCACGTACAACGACCCGGTCATCTTCGCCGAGTACGCGATCGACGCCGCCGACGCCTGCCACGCGCGGGGGATCAAGACGGTGGCGGTGACGGCCGGCTACATCGGCACGGACGCGCGGCGCGAGTTCTACGCGAAGATGGACGCCGCCAACGTCGACCTCAAGGGCTTCACCGACGAGTTCTACGTGAAGCTCTGCGGCGCGCATCTGCAGCCGGTGCTCGACACGCTCGTCTATCTCAAGCGCGAGACCGACGTCTGGTTCGAGATCACGACGCTGCTGATCCCCGGCAAGAACGACTCCGACGGGAGATCGAGGCGATGTGCGACTGGATCGTCCGCGAGCTCGGCCCCGACGTGCCGCTGCACTTCACCGCGTTTCATCCCGACTACAAGATGACCGATCTCGTGCGCACGCCGGCGGCGACGCTGACGCGGGCGCGCGCCATCGCGCTCAGGGCGGGCATCCGCTACGTCTACACCGGCAACGTGCACGACCGCACCGGCGGGACGACGTTCTGCGCGGGGTGCGGCAAGGCGCGTCATCGTCCGCGACTGGCACGAGATCCTGGATTACGAACTGACCCCCGAGGGGCGCTGCCGCCATTGCGATGCGCAGGTTCCCGGGCGTTTCGCCGCTTTCGACGGGCAGTGGGGCCGGCGTCGCGTGCCGATTCGGGTGAGCGTGGCGGCGTGAGCCCGGGAGCAGGGGCCCCGCTCGCGCCGCGAGGGGGGATGCGACCAGGGCGAATCGACGCTACGAGGCCGACGCGCGATAGGGCGCACTGCACTGTTGGTTCAAGGAGGCCGAGGCGGCGTGAGCCCGGGAGCAGGGGCCCCGCTCGCGCCGCGAGGGGGGATGCGACCAGGGCGAATCGACGCTACGAGGCCGACGCGCGATAGGGCGCACTGCACTGTTGGTTCAAGGAGGCCGAGGCGGCGTGAGCCCGGGAGCATGGGCCCCGCTCGCGCCGCGGGCGCGCAGCAGCAGCTGCTTCAAGGCCAGACGCCGGATCTTGCCCATCTCGTTGCGCGGCAGCTTGGCGGTGAAGTCGAAGCGCACGGGCACGCGCTTGATGATTCCCAGCTCGGCGTTCGCGGCGGCTTCGATCTCCGCCCGCTCGAAGCGCCGACTCGATTCGATGACGAGATGAATCTCCTCGTCGCCCATGGCGCCGGGAATCCCGATGAGGCACACGCCGTTCGCGCCGAGCCTGTCCTGCAACGCCCGTTCGATCGATCCGGTCGCGACCTTGTCGCCCAGGACGCTGACGACGTCCGTCACTCGCCCGCGCAGCGAGAGCCGGCCGTCGGCGCCGAACACGCCCACGTCGCCGGGGTAGAAATACCCGTCGTGAAAGAATTCGCGCGAGGCAGCCTCGTCACCGAGGTAGCCGGCGATGCCATCGAGGATGCGGACCCGGATCATGCCTTCGCGGCCCGGCGGAAGCACGTTGCCCGCCTCGTCGACCACATGGACTTCGCGTGACGGAAGTATGCGATGCCAATCGAGATCGTCGGATCGCTCGATCGGCGTGATGGCGAGAACCGAAGCCTCGGTGGAGGCGAGCACGGAATAGACCCGGTGCGTCAGCAGCTCCGTCGCCGCCGCCAGCAGGGCACGCGGCAGTGCGCCGCCGGTGACCAGCAGACGCATCGCATCGTTGCGGCGAGGCGGATCCCCCGGTGCGCGCAACAGGGTCGCCAGCATATCCGGCGTCGCGAAAAAATGGGTCATGTCGTGCCGGGCCAGTGGCCGGCGCAGATCGGGCGGAGGATGGATGACCACCGTTCCGCCGGCGCTCCAGGTCGTGACCGGCCAGCGGTGACCGCCGGCGGTCCACAATCCGAAGTTCGCGACATAGACGACCGATCGATCGGAAATGCCGTAAAGGTGGGCGGCCGCCGGAAGTGCCCGCGCCTCGACCACCGGGTCGCGCATGACCATCTTGTAGACGCCCGTCGTGCCGGACGTCATCAGAATGTGGCCACCGGGACGGGGCTGCGTCTGCGGATCCCGCGGCAACGCGCCGGACGCGGCTGCGAGTTCGATGCCGGCAGGAACGCGGATCGAGCGCCAGCCGCGGGCGGCGGCAAATTCGGCCGAGGCGAGTTGAGGTCCATCGGCGGCCGTCACGACGCAGCCGATATTGCCCAGGCCTGGCGTTCCGACGTCCTCCGCGTTTCTGGGGACGACGGTCGTGATGCCCAGACTGCGAAGTGCGAGTCCGAGCACCCACGCCTCGACAGGGGTCCGGGTGGCAATGACCGCCACGGAATCGATCGGGAGGTCCTGTTCGGCCAGATACCGGCGGGTGCCTTCGATCCAGCGGGCAAAGCGGGCGTAGTCGCAGGATACGTCGTTGTACACGACGGCCGTCTTGTCCGGCGTCGTCCGCGCCTGCTCGAAGATCCTGGACATGGTCATTCTGATCGCCTGCTTCCGGGGCACGCCGGAGCACCCCGCAATGGATGCATTGTGCCACCGGCACCGCACTCCCGCCGGGGCTTAGCGCGCGGATCTCGGAGCGTATCTAAGGTGCGCCGACCAGCCGGGGCAGAACTTCGCCCGCCGCGCCGGTGAGCACGATCGTCGCCTGCGCCGAGAGCGGCGTAGACGTGGGATTCACCTCGATCACCGCGGCGCCCGCCTCGAGCGCAGCGAACGGCAGCGACGCCGCCGGCTCGACCAGGGTCGACGTGCCGACGGACAGGAACACCTCGCAGCTCGTGGCCGCGGCAAACGCGTCGTCGAGCGCCTTCCGCGGCAGCGCCTCGCCGAACCAGACCACGCCCGGGCGCACCGGCGCGCCGCACCGCGCGCATCGGGGCGGCGTTCCGGGCAGCTCGTCCGCGGGCGTGAGCACGCGCCCCTCCGCGAAGCACCGGTCGACCATGAGGTTGCCGTGCAGCTCGATCACGTCGCGGCTGCCGGCCCGCGCGTGCAGCCCGTCGACGTTCTGCGTGATCAGTGCGAAGTGGGGCGTGCGCTGCTCCAGAGCGGCGAGCGCCACATGGCCGGCGTTGGGTGCGACCGTCGCCACCCGTTCGCGTCGCGATGCGTACCACTCCCAGACCCTCTTCGGGTTCGCCGCGAAAGCCTCGGGGGTCGCGAGGTCCTCGGGCCGGAACTGCGACCACAGTCCCGTCATCGCGTCGCGGAACGTGGGGATGCCCGATTCGGCGGAGATGCCGGCGCCCGTCAGGACGGCAACCCGCGTCGGCGGTCGAAAGCAGCGCGCGGGCGTGGTCGAGTCTTTCATCCATCGGGAACGATTCTCGGCTAGAGTGCGTCTCACCGCGAAATCTACCCTACCTCGAGCTGATGCGCCTTCTCCGTTCGCTGCGCCGTGTTCTTCTTTGCCGCCGGTGCCGGCGTCGCGATCGCCCAGCCCGCGCCCAGGGGGCCGGACGGCTATCGCAACAACTACGCGCACCCCGACAAGGAGAGCTTCTGGGCGTGGCAGTGGGAGCGGATGCGCGACGGGCTGCCGAAGCCGCCGCCGGGGGGCTGGAACCTGCCGGCGGTCAAGACCGATCCGGCCGCGCTGCGCTCGCCCGAGGCCAATCCGTCGGTGACCTGGATCGGGCACGCGACGATGCTCGTGCGGCTCGCCGGCAAGAACATCCTCTTCGATCCCGATCTTCTCGGAGCGCGCGTCTCCGTGTCCCTTCGCGGGCCCGAAGCGCATCGTGCCGCTGCCGATCGACATCCCGGAGCTGCCGCGCATCGACGTCGTGCTGATCTCGCACAACCACTACGACCACCTCGACGCGGACTCGGTGCTGCGCCTCGCCGCCATGCCGCAGGGCAGCCCGCGCTTTCTCGTGCCGCTGGGGCTGAAGGCCTGGTTCGCGACGCTCGGCATCACGCGCGTCGACGAATACGACTGGTGGCAGGAGACGCGGCGAGGGCGATCTGCGCATCACGTTCGTGCCGGTGCAGCACTGGAGCAAGCGCAGGCTCGACGACGCCAACCAGACGCTCTGGGGCGGCTGGGTCGTCGAGGGCGAAGGTCTGCGGCTCATCCACACCGGCGACACCGGCTACTCGAAGGACTTCCGCGACATCGGCGAGCGTCTCGGCCCCTTCGACATGGCATTCATTCCGATCGGGTCGTATGCGCCGCGCTGGTTCATGAAGGTGATGCACGTCGACGTTCCCGAGGCCGTGCAGGTCCGCGCGGACCTGAAGGCCGCGCGCGCGATCGGCATGCACTGGGGCACGTTCGAGTCGCTCGCCGACGAGCCGCTGGACGAGCCGCCGGTCGTGCTCGCCCGGCAGCGGCAGGAGCGCGGGCTCGCGCCGGATCGAGTTCGACGTGCTGAAGATCGGCGAGACGCGACGGCTCGAGGCGGCGGCGCGCTGATGTCACGGCTGCGCGCCGACGGCACAGCAGCGACCGCAGGCTCGAAGAGCGCGACGATGGGCAGCGAGACCTACCGCTTCCTTCGCGGCGCCGGCTTGGGCAGCACCTGGCGGAGCAGGCCCTCGCAGGTCTCCGGCGACATGTAGCGCGGCACCGGGTAGTTGGTGTCGGCCTCCCAGCACGCCGCCTTGGCCAGCTCGGGAATGTCCGCCTCGCGCAGCGCGTCGAGCTGGCGCGGGATGCCGAGCTCGCGGTTCAGCGCGTCGACCGAGTCGAGGAACTTCTTCGCCAGCACGCCGGCCGCTCCCCCTCCTTGCCGACCCTGGCGCGCACCGCCAGCACCGCGAGCTTCTTCGTGATCGCGGGACTCAGGAACCTCAGCACGTGCGGCAGCATGATCGCGTTGGCGAGACCGTGCGGCGTGTGGTACCTGCCGCCCAGCTGGTGGGCGATGGCGTGCACGTAGCCGACGTTCGCCCGCGTGAACGCGAGGCCGGCGTAGGTCGCGGCCAGCGCCATCTGCTCGCGCGCGGCGAGGTCCTTGCCGTTGCGGTAGGCGATGCGCAGGTTGTCGTAGATCATGCCGACGGCGGCGAGCGCCATGCGGTCGGTGTAGGCCGTCGACCAGTGGCCGACGAACGCCTCGACGGCGTGGGTCAGCGCGTCCATGCCGGTGGCCGCGGTGACGTGCGGCGGCAGTCCGGTCATCAGCGACGGGTCGAGCGCCGCCATCGTGCGGCACGAGGCGCGTGTCGGCGATCACGAGCTTCCTGCGTTGGTCTTCGGGTCCGACACCACCGCGGCCACCGTCACCTCGGACCCGGTGCCCGCCGTCGTCGGCACCGCGTAGATCGGCACCGGCGCGCGCAGTCCCTTGAAGTACCCGACCAGCTGCCGCGGATGCTTGTTGTTGGCGACCGCGAGCGCGATCGTCTTCGCCGCGTCCATCGGCGAGCCGCCGCCGAACGCCACGATGGCGTCGCAGCCCTGCTTCCGGTAGAACGCGATGCCCTTCTCGATCAGCGGAATCGGCGCGTCCGGCGTGATCGCGTCGAAGACGACGTACGCGGTGCCGCCCTCCGACAGCGCCCCGGTCAGCGCGTCCGGCAGCCCCATCTCCGCGACGACGCGGTCGGTCACGATCAGGATCTTCCGGTGGCCGAAGCCGCACAGCGCCTGCGCCCAGCCGTCGGCTCGATCCCGGGCCGACCAGCAGCATCGGCTGCGGAATCGGCAACAGTCCCGTCACGACCCCCGCCGCGCGCATCGCCGTCGACAGCCCGACGGACCGCACCACGTCGCCCACGACGCTCGGCATCTCGATCATCTCGTTCCGCTCGCATCGTCGTCTTCCCACCTGTCAGATTGCACCAATCCGCGGCTCGAACAGCTGTCGCGAGCCGGTTCTTGGACGCAGATCAAACGGCGCCGGATTCGCCGGGACATCCGGTGCCGGATCTCGCCGTACAATTTCGGCAGAGCGTCCGGCGCCGGGCGCGGAAGATCCTGCGCCCTGCGTACAATCGCCGTCGCGAATCCGCAGTGATCCGGCAGCCGCGGGGAGCGATGAAGACAGTGGTCGGCATCAGCCTGGGCGCGGGCGACCAGGACTTCGAGTTCAGCACCCGGTTCCTGGGGCAGCGCTTCGACGTGCGGCGCCTCGGCACCAACGGCAGCACCGCCAAGGCGGTGAAGCTGCTGAAGCACTGGGAGCAGCACGCCGACGCCATCGGCCTGGGCGTGGTCAAGGACAGCTACACCGTCGGGTCGCGGCGCTACGTCGAGAAGGACAGCGCGCGGATGAAGGGCGCGGTGACGCGCGTTCCCGTCACCACCGGCGGACGGCTGGGCGACATCCTGCAGGAATGGGCGCTGCGCCACGTCCAGATCAAGCTGGGCGACTATTTCAACAACGCCAAGGTCCTGTTCTTCTCGGGGATGACCAACTACAAGCTGGCGCTGGCGATGTCGGAGTACACGCAGAACCTCCAGTTCGCCGATCCGCTGCTGCAGCTCGGCGTGCCCAAGCTGCTGACCTCGCTCGACGCGCTGGAGCTCTACACCAGCGGCGCGCACTACGTGCTGGACTGGACGCCGGACGCGCTGATGGCGTCGGCCCCGGTCAGGGAATGGACGAAGTTCATGCTGCGCAAGGCGATGCAGGACGCGACCGTCATCGTGGCGCCGGTCCACGAGCTGGACGCCTTCGGCGCCGACGAGCTCGCGGGCAAGACCATCATCACGTCGACGGTCAACGACCGGCGCATCGCGCAGTTCCGGAACAAGGGCGTCCACATGGTGGTCGACGGCGCGCCGATCGCTGTTCGACCACGTGCTGGGCCCGAGCCTGCTCGACGCGATGATCATCGCCGCGACGGAAAAGGCGCCCGACGACATCCTCGAGGACGACTACCTGGAGATCATCACCGACCTCCAGCTCGAGCCGCGCATCATCTATCCCAACGGCTTCAAGCGGGTCAACCGCTTCGCCTTCGTCATCCATCCGCTGTCGCAGGAGTACTTCAAGAACATCAAGCCGATCGAGCTGCTCTCGCAGCGTGTCGCCGCCGGTCTTCATGGACACGCTGGAGAAGGTGATGGCCTATGCGCCGCCCTTCGTCTACTCGAAGGTGACGGGCATCAAGTCGCCGACCGGCGTCGAGGCCGAAGGCTGGCTGATCTCGGTGGGCGGGACGCCCAAGGAGATCATGAGCCACAGCCCCGAGTTCACCTACCGCCGCCTGCTGGACGCCGCGCGGATCGCCAAGCGCCTCGGCGCGCAGATCATGGGCCTCGGCGCCTTCACCAAGGTGGTCGGCGACGCGGGCCTCACCGTGGCCAAGCGCGCGCCGCTGCCGATCACCACCGGCAACAGCTACAGCGCGTCCGGCGCGCTGTGGGCCGCGCACGACGCCGTGCTGCGCCTGGGCCTGGTGCCCGCGCCGAAGCGCGGGCAGAAGGTGAAGTTCAAGGCGATGGTCGTGGGCGCCACCGGCGCCATCGGCTCGGTCTGCGCCCGCCTGCTGGCGATGGTCGCCGAGGAGGTCTACCTGGTCTCGCCGGAAACCGCCAAGCTGCTGTCGCTCAAGGGGTCGATCCTGAAGGAGACGCCGGACGCGAAGCTGTTCCTGTCCTCGCGCGCCGACAAGGACATCGCCGACATGGACATGATCGTCACCGCGACGTCCGGCGCCGGCAAGAAGATCCTCGACATCATGAAGGTCAAGCCCGGCTGCGTGATCACCGACGTCGCGCGTCCGCTCGACCTGCCCCCCGAGGAAGTCGCCAAGCGCCCGGACGTGCTGGTGATCGAATCCGGCGAGATCCTGCTGCCCGGCAAGGTGTCGATGAAGAACATCGGGCTGCCGAAGAACGTCGCCTACGCCTGCCTCGCCGAGACCATCGTCCTCGCGCTCGAGGGGCGCTTCGAGAACTTCACCGTCGGCCGCAACATCGAGTGGGAGAAGGTGCGCGAGATCTACCGGCTCGGCCGCAAGCACGGCATGAAGCTCGCGGCGATTTCCGGGGTCAACGGTCCGTTCTCCGACGCCGACATCCGCCGGGTGCGCAAGCTGGCGCTTGCCGCGCGCGCCAGGGGCGCGTCGACTCCCGCGCCGACGAAGCGAACGAAGAAGAAAGAACCTCCGTCGGCCGGTCAGGGCCGTCGGCGCCGCGTCGGCGCCTGAGCCGGTAGAGCATTTCGCCGGCGCGCTGGACCAGCAGCGATGCCTTCGCGCTCGCGTCCGCCGATGGCGGCGACCTCGATCGACGCCGGGTCCCGCTAGCCGAGATTGATCCGCCGGCAGCGCTCGGGCGAGATCCAGATCTCGCCGACAGCGCCCGTGTTGAACGTGCTGCCCGATGATGAGCAAGGGCCGCTCAATCCCTCCGGTGAGCGCGGCCAACGACGAAGCAGCGAGGGATAAGACCCGCCGGGATGCCGCTCGGGCGGCGTGCAACGCGGGCTCGGGCAAGCCATGGCGCAGGACGAGGCCACC
>CAWAZS010000008.1:0-100129 GCA_963786625.1 uncultured beta proteobacterium | reverse complement strand
CGCCGTGCTGGAACATCAGCCACTCCAGGACCGGGATGCGCGCCTCCAGGTCGCGCGGCCAGAACTTGCCGGTCTTCTCACCCAGGTAGATGAGGATCGCGCCCGACTCGAACACGCTGACGGGCTTCCCGTGGGGTCCGTCCGGATCGACGATCGCCGGGATCTTGCCGTTCGGGCTGATCTTCAGGAAATCGGGATTCGCCTGCTCGCCCTTGCGCAGGTCGACGATCCTGACGGCGTAGGGAAGCGCCATCTCCTCGAGAGCGACGCTGATCTTGCGGCCGTTGGGCGTGTCGAAAGCGTGCAGTTCGATCGGCATCCGGAGCAGCCCTGCCCTGTCGAGTGATTGAACCGGCACCGGCGAACCCGTGTGGTGCAGCCGCGGCGCGCCCTGTAGCATCGCGTGGACGTCACGAACCCGCAACGCCAGCCAGGCCCGGCCAAGGAGATCATTATGGCATCGCCGACCTACACCTCCGCACTGATCGTGGGCGCCGGCCGGGGACTGAGCGCGTCGCTGACCCGACGGCTCAGGACCGAGGGTCTCGCCGTCGCGCTCGCCGCGCGCGACACCGCAAAGCTCGCGGCGTTGTGCACCGAGACCGGCGCCCGCGCCTTCGGCTGCGATGCGCAGGACGACGCCCAGGTGCAGCGCCTGTTCGCCGACGTCGAGCGCGTCCAGGGGGCGCCGGACGTGGTCATCTACAACGCTGGCGCACGCACGCGAGGCCCCTTCGTCGAGCTCGTTCCGGCCGAGGTTCAACGCGCACTGCAGGTCACGGCGTTCGGGGCCTTCCTGGTCGCGCAGCAGGCGGCCGCCCGGATGCTGCCGAAGGCGCACGGTGCGCTCCTGTTCACCGGCGCCTCGGCGAGCGTGAAGGGCTACGCGCAATCGGCGCCGTTCGCCATGGGCAAGTTTGCGCTGCGCGGACTCGCCCAGAGCCTCGCCCGCGAACTGTCGCCCCAGGGAATTCACGTCGCGCACTTCGTCATCGACGGCGGGATTCGCGGCGCCGGACGACCCGACGAACCGAACAACCCGGATGCCCTGCTCGATCCCGATGCGATCGCGCTCACCTACCTCAGCGTTCTTCGCCAGCCGCGCAGCGCCTGGACCTGGGAGATCGAGCTGCGACCCTGGGTGGAACGCTTCTGACGAACGGCGCGCGATCGCGGCGCCGCAATCATGCCGGCTTACCCGCGCGACACCACGCCTGCACCGGACCGCCGATGAGCCAGCAATCCGTACGCGATTTCTTCCTGTCCCGCCATCTGGACGTGCCGATCATCGAGCTGGACGTCAGCACCGCGACCGTCGCCCTGGCCGCCAAGGCGCACGCCGTCGAACCCGGCCGGATCGCCAAGACCCTGGTCTTTCGCCTGAGCGACGGCCGGGTCATCATCCTGGTGACGCGCGGCGATGCGCGCATCGACAACCGGAAGTTCAAGGACAGCTTCGGCAAGGGCAGGATGCTCTCGCCGGAGGAGGTCGTGGCGTTGACCGGGCACCCGGTCGGCGGCGTCTGTCCGTTCGGACTGGCCCAGCCGCTGCCGATCTATCTGGATCGATCGCTGAGGGAGTTCGACGAGGTGCTGCCCGCTGCCGGGGCAACGCACAGCGCGGTGCGGATCAGCCCGGCGCTGCTGGCCGAGGTCACCGACGGACGGTGGGTCGACGTCTGCCTGCTGGAATCGCGCCTCGCGCGCACCGATGGGTGACCCGTCCCATCTGCTCCGCAGTGCCGTTGCCGGGCCGCGACCGGCCTATTTCGCGAGCTCGGCCTCGATCTCCGCGAAGGTGCGGGCGATCTCGAACGTGGTGATCGCCATCCCGAGCTGTCGCCCGATCTGCGTCGCCGAGAAGATGCCGCGGACGAACTCCTCGCCGGTGAGCCGGTCCCGGTCCACGACCAGCGCGTGCTGGCGCGCGCTCTCCTTGAGGGTGGCGATGATGTGGCCGACCTCGGCGCGCCGCACCGCTTCGATGTCGAGTACCTCGATCGAGGCGCGCGGCACCATGAGATCGCCGACGGTGAGCTCGCCGTGCCTGCCGCCGCGTTCCCGCATCAGATTGACCGGTCGCTCGCCGAGGATGTCGCGAGCGGTGATCAGACCCTCGATCTCGCCGGTGACGCTGGTGACCAGCAGCAGGCGTATGCCGCGCGCGATCATGGTCCGATTGGCCTGGGCCAGCGTCGCGCCAGCGCGTATCGTCGCAGCGGCGACCTGGTGCAGGTCGGTCATCACCTCGATCGCCGGCATGTCCGCCTTGACCGGCTTGGGGCCGGAGACCGGAGGCTGGCAGACGACGCCGGCCCGCATCATGGACATCGGCAGCGGTTTGTAGACAGCACGTTCCATCCGTCACGCCCTCCCTTTGCAATGGGCGGCGCCGCGCGTGACGCCGGCCGCGGCCGGTAATTGCCCCGGGGGCATTGGCCGATCGTCAGTCGTACTTGCGCACGTCGTCGATCACCTTGCCGTCGTTCGGCAGCTCGCCGGGCGCGCGATAGGCGACCTCGCCGCGCAGCTTGGTGATCTCGCGAATCGACTCGACGATGGCCTCGGCACTCGACGACCGGTTGCCCGCGACTTCGACGTTGAGCGTCATGCGGTCGGCCCCGTCGGCGTTGTCGACGACGAGGCGCGCCTTCGCGACCTCCGGGTGGCGACCGACGATCGCCGCGACCTGCGACGGATGCACGAACATGCCCTTCACTTTCGTCGTCTGGTCGGCGCGCCCGAGCCAGCCCTTGAGCCGCAGGTTCGTGCGACCGCAGGCGCTGGTCCCGGGCAGTAGCGCGGAGAGGTCGCCGGTGCCGAAGCGGACGAGCGGATAATCGGAGTTGAAGAGCGGCGTCACGACGACTTCGCCAACTTCGCCCGGGGCCACGGGATCGCCCGTTCCGGGTCGCACGATCTCGACCAGCACGCCTTCGTCGACGACGAGCCCTTCGCGCGCCACGGTCTCGTAGGCGATCGCGCCGACGTCGGCGGTCGCGTACGCCTGATAGCCGGCGATTCCGCGCGCGAGGAGCGCATCCCGCAGACTGGGCGGGAACGCCTCGCCGGAGACGAGCGCCTTGGAAAGGCCGGTCAGCTCGACGCCCATCTCGTCGGCCTTGTCCAGAATGATCTTCAGGAACGACGGCGTTCCGACGTAGCCGTCGGGCTCGAGGTCGGCCATCGCCTGCACCTGCTGTTCCGTCTGACCGATGCCGCCCGGAAACACCGTGCAGCCGAGCGCGTGCGCGGCGGTCTCCAGCATCGATCCCGCCGGGGTGTGGTGGTACGAGAAACAGTTGTGAACGAGATCGCCCTTCCGGAAGCCGGCGGCGAACAGCGGTCGCGCGAGCCGCCAGTAGTCGGGACGGGCTCCTTCCGGCTCGTAGATCGGGCCGGGCGAGGCGAACACGCGCCTGGCCTCGCCCCAGCGCGCCACGGCGAAGCCACCGAAGGGCCGGCTCGCCTTCTGCAGCGTGAGGAGCTCCGACTTGCGCGTGACCGGCAGCTGGGCGAGCGCGGCGCGGGTCGCGACCGCCGCCGGATCCACGGCGGCGAGGATGCGCGCGTAGGCGGGAGAATGAGCCTTGGCATGAGCGATCTGCCGCGGCAGCCGGGCAAGCTGCTCGCGCTCGCGCAGCTCCGGATCCCGGGTCTCCAGTGCGTCGAAATGATCGGCCATGTTCAGGCTTTCGGGACGGTTGATGCAGGCCTCGCCGAAACCGCCGCCTGCGTTCTCCTGGGAAGCTTCGCGAGCACCAGCGCACGCGAGCGCGAGAGGAGCTCCTGCGCCACGGCATGCGTCAATGCCTTCGGATCCCGCAGCTGCACCCAGTGTGCGCGGGCGAGATAGGGGGCGGGGACGATGCCGGGCTGATCCGTCAGCTCGAGGAAGCGCTCCGGATCGCACTTGAACGACGCGGTCTTCGCCTTGCCGCGCTCGATCAGGAACACCGCGAACATCCTCCCGCCCACCGAGTACACCTCGTCCGCGCCCCATTTGACGTCCCGTGTCGCCCCCGGAAGCGTCGCGCAATGCTTTCGAAGCGCGTCGAGGTTCATTGGCGGCAGGATCGGGATGGGGATCGATCGTTCGGCGACGCCCCGACGAGTGCAGGGCAAGGCGCGGGCGGCTGTCGAGCGGAGCGATATGGACATGCGTGAGCATCGAAAGCCGCGCAGCAACGCGGCCATGCGCTGGTCTGCGAAGACGATCAACGGTCGATCAGGCGAGCCAGCGTTTCCTCCGGCGGTAGTGCTTGACGTCGCGGAACGACTTCCGCCCCGATGTCGACAGCCCGAGATAGAACTCCTTGACGTCTTCGTTCTGGGCGAGCTCCTTCGCGGCGCCGTCCATCACGACGCGTCCGTTCTCCAGGATGTAGCCGTAATCGGCGAAGCGCAGCGCCACCATCGTGTTCTGCTCGGCGAGCAGGAAGGACACCCGCTCCTTGGTGTTCAGGTCGCGGACGATCTCGAAGATCTCCTCGACCAGCTGCGGTGCGAGGCCCATCGACGGCTCGTCCAGCAGGATCATCTTCGGGCGCGCCATCAGCGCGCGGCCGATCGCGGTCATCTGCTGCTCGCCGCCGGACGTGTAGCCCGACTGGCTCGAGCGCCGCTCCTTCAACCGCGGGAAGTACGTGTACACCAGCTCGAGATCGCGCTTCAGGTCGGCGCGACTGACGCTGCGCGTGAACGCGCCGGTCAGCAGGTTCTCCTCGACCGTCAGGTGCTGAAAGCAGTGCCGGCCCTCCATCACCTGGCACACGCCCATGCGCACCAGCTCGTTGGGCGTGAGCTGGTCCACGCGCTTGCCCATGAACTCGATCGTGCCCTTGGTGACGTCGCCGCGCTCGGCGCGCAGCAGGTTCGAGATCGCCTTCAGCGTCGTCGTCTTGCCCGCCCCGTTCGCGCCGAGCAGCGTGACGATCTTGCCCTCCGGCACGTGAAGGGACACGCCCTTCAGCACCAGGATCACGTGATCGTAGATGACCTCGATGTTGTTGATCGACAGGTAGGCGGCGCTGTCGAACTGGGCGGCAGGGGCGGCGGCGGACATGAGAGGAGCCCGTGGGTGTCAGGTTCGGCTCGCGCGAAGGCCCTCGTCGGGCCCTCGCGTGAGCCCCCGCATCGCGGGGGCGGCGGACCGGACATCGGCGCGGCCGACACCCGATCCGGGTTGCCTACTGATCATTGGGGCGCGCCGGCGTCGCCGACGCGCCCCGCGCAGGATCAGCTTTCCTTGCTGCAATCGCGCGGCGTGATGTTCTTCTCCTTCGCGTAGGCGGCGGCCGACTTCTCGACCATCCCGCGCACCAGCTGCTTGTCGGGCTGGATCCAGTCGGTGAGCACCTTCCACTGCTTGCCGTCCCATTGCTGGAACTTGACCGCGCCGCCACCCTCGTGATCCATGCAGCTCACCTTCAGCGCCTGCATGAAGGACGCGGCACCGAGCTCCTTCAGCCGCGCCTCGGTGATGTTGAGGTTCTCGATGCCCCAGCGGACCTGGTCGGGCGTCAGCGGTTTCTTGCCGAACTTCCCCTGCGCAGTGCGAATCGCCTCGACGGTGATGATCCCGTGCACGACACCGCGGTTGTAGTAGATCGAGCCGATGCGCGTCTGGTCCTCCATCTCCCCCTTGCCCTTCGCGTACACGTGCTTCTTGATCTCCTGGACCACCGGGAAGTTGGCGCCCGCGACGTTGAACCCGGCGGCGATGTAGCCCTTTGCCGCGTCGCCTGCGGGGATCGTGTCCTCCTCCGCGCCCGACCACCAGACGCCGATGATGTGGTCGCGCGGGAAGCCGATCTTCGCCGCGGCTTTCAGCGCCGTCGGATTCATCACGCCCCAGCCGCGCAGGATCACCCAGTCGGGCTTGATCTGGCGGATCTGCAGCCATTGCGAGCTCTGCTCGTTGCCGGGGTGCGGCACCGGGATGTGGGTGACGGTGAAGCCGTACATCTTCGCCTGCTCGTCGAGCACCGGGATCGTTTCCTTGCCGTAGGCCGAGTCGTGATAGATGTTCACGATCTTCTTGCCCTTGAGCTTGTCCATCCCGCCTTCCTTGCTGCCGATGTACTTGATCTTGACGGTGTTCTGCGACCAGTAGTTGGTCACCAGCGGGAAGATGTACGGGAACACGCGACCGTCGGACGCGTCGGTGCGGCCGTAGCCGATCGAGATCACCGGGATCTTGTCGGCGGTCGCCTTTTCGATCAGCGAGTACGTGATGCCGGTCGACAGCGGATGGAACACCGCGGCCCCGGTCGGGCCCTTGTTCTTCAGCCGCTCGTAGCATTCGACGCCGCGCGCGTTGTTGTACTCGGTCTCGCATTTCTCGTACGTGAGCTTGACGCCGTTCACGCCGCCGTCGCGGGCATTGATCATGTTGACGTAGTCGATCATGCCGCCGAAGATTCCGGAGCCCCCGGGCGCGTACGGTCCGACCCAGTACCCGGCCATCGGGATGAACTGCTCGTTCTGCGCGTGTCCCGTCGCCGCGATGCCCAGCAATGCGGCGCCCAGCAGGGCCGACTTCAGGTGCTTCATGGTGTTCCTCCTAGAGAAATGCACTTTCGTTGACGAACCAGACTCGCACAGGATTGGCGAGACGCGGCCCGGTGTCAATGATCAGGCTCAAAAAACAGCGCGTCAGGGCGGCCCTTTCGCGACCGCCATGGTGCACCGCAACATCAATGCGGGAACGGCCAGAGGCGGAGCTTCTCCTTGCCGATCTGCCAGAGCCGGGCGAGGCCGTGCGGCTCGACGATCAGGAAGAAGATGATCAGCGCCCCGAACACGATCAGCTCGAGGTTGGACATCAGCCCCGACGGCAGCGTGATGCCGAGCATATGCTCGATGGGCCCCGCGGCGGTATTCAGGAAGATCGGCAGCAGCACGATGAAGGCGGCGCCCATGAACGAGCCGAGGATGCTGCCCACGCCGCCGATGATCACCATGAACAGGATCCGGAACGACAGGTCGAGGTTGAACGCCTCCGGCTCCACGGTGCCGAGGTAGGTGTACGCATAGAGGGCGCCGGCGACACCGCAGTAGAACGAGCTGATCGCGAAGGCGAGCAGCTTGGTCTGCATCATGCGGATGCCGATCACTTCGGCCGCGAGGTCCATGTCGCGCACCGCCATGAACTTGCGCCCGGTCTCGCTGCGCAGGATGTTCTTGGCCAGCACCGCGAGCACCGCGACGACGCAGAGGGTGAGCATGTACTTGTCCGCCGGCGATTCGAACGTGTAGCCGAGGATCACGACCTTCTGCGCGGTGATCACGCCGGAGGCGCTGTTATTGGTGAACCACCCGATGCGCTGCAGCGCCCACAGCACGAAGAACTGGCAGGCGAGCGTCGCGACGGCGAGGTAGAAGCCCTTGATGCGCAGCGACGGCAGGCCGAACACGATGCCCACCGCGGCGGCGCACAGGCCGGCGAGCGCGAAGGACACGAGGGTGGGCAGCCACGGTATCCGCAGCTCGAAGTTGTAGGTCATGAACGCGCCCACCGCCATGAACGCCGCGGTGCCCAGCGAGAGCTGGCCGGCGTAGCCGGTCAGGATGTTCAACCCCAACGTCGCCAGGGCGAGGATCAGGAACGGCGTCAGGATGGCCGAGAGCCAGTACTGGTTGGCGAAGAGCGGCACCACGACGAAAGCGACGACGAGCAGGATCGCGACGGCGATGCGGTCCTGCCGGATCGGAAAGACCTGCTGGTCCGCCGCGTAGGTGGTCTTGAACTGACCTGCTTCGCGATAGAGCATGGCTCAGACCCGCTCGATCCGCTTCTCGCCGAACAGCCCCTCGGGCCGTATCAGCAGGAACGCGAGCGCGAGCACGTACGGGAACCAGGACTCGAGCCCGCCGCCGACGTAGGGTCCGAGGTAGACCTCCGCCAGCTTCTCCGAGGCGCCGATGATGAGCCCGCCGACGATCGCCCCCGAGACGGACTCGAAGCCGCCCAGAATCAGCACGGGCAGCGCCTTCAGCGCGATGAAGGTCAGCGCGAACTGCACGCCGTTGCGCGCGCCCCACATCAGGCCCGCGACCAGCGCGACGAAGCCCGCCACCGTCCACACGATCGCCCAGATCTGGCGCAGCGGAATGCCCACGGCGAGCGCCGCCTGGTGGTCGTCGGCGACCGCGCGCAGCGCGCGGCCGATGCGCGTCGTCTGGAAGAACACGGCCAGCGCGGCGACGAGGATGCCGGCGACGACGGCCGCGAACACGTCGAACTGGCTGATGTTGATGCCCGTGTTCGCCGCGAGCCACTGCATCGGCTCGTCGGGGATCCCGAGCTCGAGGCCGTGCGGCTGCGCCCCCCAGAAGAGTTGCGCGAGGCCCTCGAGGACGAACGTCAGGCCGATCGTCGCCATGAACAGCGTAATCTGGGGCTGGTTTACCAGGGGTCGCAACACCAGCCGCTCGATCGCGATCCCCAGCACCACCATCACCGCCAGCGTGGCGAGGATGGCCACCCAGAAGTTCATGCCGCGCTCGACCAGCGACACGAACGTCAGCGCCGCGAAGAACACCATCGCGCCCTGCGCGAAGTTGAACACCCCGGACGCCTTGTAGATCAGCACGAAGCCGAGCGCCACCAGCGAGTACATGACGCCGGCGAGCAATCCGCCGACGAGCACTTCGACGAAGAATTGCCAATTCATGGGGTCTCCCTCAGCGCCCGCACGGCCGCCCGAAGGGCGCTGAGCGCCCCCTTCGGGCCAAGGCCGCAGGACAGCCGAAGGCTGGTCCCGCGGAGCGGGATGCGGCGAAGCCGCACACAGTGAGCTTCGGGGGCTATTCATCAGTGTGCGCCCAGGTAGGCGCGAATCACGACGGGATCCGCCTTGACCTCGCCGGGCGTTCCCTCGGCGATCTTGGCGCCGTGATCCATCACCACGACGTAGTGGGAGATGTCCATCACCACGCCCATGTCGTGCTCGATCAGGATGATCGTCGTGCCCCACTGGTCGTTGACGTCGAGGATGAAGCGGACCATGTCCTCCTTCTCCTCGACGTTCATCCCGGCCATCGGCTCGTCGAGCAGCAGCACCTTCGGCTCCATCGCCAGCGCGCGCGCGAGCTCGACGCGCTTCTGCAGGCCGTAGGGCAGCTTGCCCACCGGCGTCTTCCGGATCGCCTGGATCTCCAGGAAGTCGATGATCTTCTCGACCTGCTCGCGCTGCGCCGTCTCCTCCTTCTGCGCGAACCCCCAGTACAGCGCGTCGGTGAGGAAGTTGCTTTTGATCTTGAGCGAGCGCCCGGTCATGATGTTGTCGAGCGTCGACATCCCCTTGAACAGCGCGATGTTCTGGAACGTGCGGGCGAAGCCCAGCCGGGCGACGTCGTGCGCCGCAAGGTGCGTGCGATCCTTGCCCTCGAAGTAGATCCGCCCGCGCGACGGGCGGTAGAACCCGCTGATGACGTTGAGCATCGAGCTCTTGCCCGCGCCGTTGGGCCCGATGATCGACGAGATCTCGCCGCGGTTGACGCTGAACCCGACATTGTTGATCGCCCTGACGCCGCCGAAGTTGAGGTGGATGTCCTCGACGCTCACGATCGCGTCCCGGGCCGCGGGCTCGGCGGCCTCGTCCCCACCGAGGGTCTCCCGCCGCTTGCGCATCTCGCCCAAAGCCAGGATCGCCTGGTCGCGCGAGTCGTAGATGTTCGCGCGGAACATTTCACGCTGCGCGCGCTGGCGGATGGTCTCGCGGGTGCCTGCGCTGGTGCCGACGCGAACGGTGCCGAGCCCGTACCGGATATTGGTGTTCTTGCCGCGCGCCGCGAAGCGGTCCCAGACCTCCGGCGCGATGAAGCAGTCGGTGTAGATCACGAGGAAATACCACCGCGTGCCGGTGGCCTCCATCCGCCGATCGGCCTCGTCGTAGAAGGCGTCGACGTCGGCCTCGGTATTGAACGACATCCCCGTGAAATCGGCCTCCATCGTGCCGATGTCCTCGTGCAGGATGACCCGGTCCTCTATCCTTCGCTCGGCCATGATCTGTCTGGAGTGCGTCCGGTTGCCGATCGAAATGTCGCCGACCCCGCGTCGCGCCGCGGGTCAGGCCGCCTGCGCCAGGGGCTCGTACACGGCCGCGTCGCGGATCCTGAGGTCGGCGCTGATCGAGCCGGTGCGGCCGTCCTCGAACTTCACCTGCGTCTCGATGAACTGGTTCTTCTTTCCCGAGTAGAGCGCCTCGATCAGCACCCCGTATTTCTCGGCGATGAAGCTCCGGCGCACCTTGCGGGTGCGCGTCAGCTCGTCGTCGTCGGGGTCGAGCTCCTTGTGCAGGACCAGGAAGCGACGGATCTGCGAATGGCAGAGCACGGGGTCGCGCGCCAGCTCCGCGTTGACCTTCTCGACGCATTCCTGGATCAGGTCGCAGACCTCTTCGCGGCCGGCGAGGTCGGTGTAGCCCGAATACGGGATGCCGCGCCGCTCGGCCCAGTTGCCGACCGCCGACATGTCGATGTTGATGAACGCGCAGACCATGTCGCGCTCGTTGCCGAAGGCGACGGCTTCCTTGATGTGCGAGAAGAACTTGAGCTTGTTCTCGACATAGTTCGGCGCGAACAGCGCGCCGTTGGCGAGCTTCCCGACGTCCTTCGCCCGGTCGATGATCTTGAGGTGCCCCTCGCTGTCGAAGATCCCCGCATCGCCGGTGTGAAAGTAGCCTTCCGCGTCGATCGACTCCGCCGTGGCATCGGGTCGCTTGTAGTACTCCTTCAGCATTGCCGCGCTGCGCACGAGCACCTCGCCGTTGTCGCCGAGCTTGACCTCGACCCCCGGCGCCGGCTTGCCGACCGAGTCGAACTTGATCTCGCCGTCCGGCTGCAGGCACACGTACGCGCAGGTCTCCGTCGCGCCGTAGAGCTGCTTCATGTTGATGCCGATCGAGCGGTAGAAGCGGAAGAGGTCCGGCCCGATCGCGGCACCGGCCGTGTACGCGACGCGGATCCGGCTCATTCCGAGCACGTTGCGCAGCGGTCCGTAGATCAGCACGTTGCCGAGCGCATACAGCAGCCGATCGGCGAATGAAATGCCCGGCTTGCCGTCGAGGACCTCGGCGCCGCAGCGCCGCGCGACGTCCATGAAGTAGTGAAATGCCCGGCGCTTGATCGCGCCCGCGTCCTCCATCCGGATCATCACCTGGGTGAGGAGGTTCTCGAACACGCGCGGCGGCGCGAAATAGAACGTCGGTCCGATCTCGCGCAGGTCGGTCATCACGGTGTCCCCGGACTCCGGGCAGTTGATGGTGAAGCCCGCGACCTGCCACTCGGCGTAGGAGAACAGGTGGTCGCCGATCCAGGCCATCGGCAGGTACGAGAGCACGTCCTCGTCCGCAGTCAGCCGGTCGAACTCGACGCCGCCGCGGGCGGCCGCGATCAGCGCGGCATGGGTCAGGCAGACGCCCTTCGGCTTGCCGGTGGTTCCCGACGTATAGACCATGACCGACACGTCCTCCGTGCGGCCCTCGGCCACCTCGGCTCGGAAGAAATCCGGGTGCGCCTCGTGATGGGCGCGGCCCATCGCCTGGACGCCGTCGAAGCCATGGAGAAAGTCCTGCGTGTAGTGGCGCAGGCCCCGCGGGTCGTCGAAGACGATGTGCCCGAGGTTGCGGCAGCGATCGCGGATCTCCAGCAGCTTGTCGACCTGCTCCTGATCCTCGACGACGGCGAAGTGCACGTCGGCGTCGTTCAGCACATAGACCATTTCCTCGGCCACGGCGTCCTGGTACAACGGCACCGGCACGCCACCCAGCGCCTGCACCGCGGCCATCGTCCAATACAGCCGCGGACGATTGTCGCCGATGATCGCGAGATTCATCCCGCGCTTGAAGCCGAGCGCCGCGAGCCCGCAGGCCAGCGCGCGCACCTCGTCGGCGACCTGCGCCCAGGTCCAGGTCTGCCAGATGCCGAGATCCTTCTCGCGGGTCGCGGGCCGCTCGCCGCGAACGACGGCGTGATGCAGCAACAGACGCGGGAACGTGTCCAGTTCGCTGGGGGCGGATGACGCGGGCACCGGCTGCCTCCTCGACTCGGAATCCGCCTGCTTCGGGCGGAACGATGGTCGGCCCGATTCTATAGAAACGCCCCGCGAGGCGATACATGCATGCGCATCCCGCCATGGCGTTGGAACGGGGCGGCGGCGCCACACCATGCGTCGCCGCCGCGAACGCGCGCACCGGTGTGCTGCACGCGGCTGGACGATGCTCCCCCGATGCGGTCGCCCCGGTGACTATCCTGTGGGCGCCGCCGTGAACATTCAGCAGTTGACGCTCCACGGCGTCGGGTGATAAAAGACAAACGTTTGTTTTCTACCGCCGATGTCGCCCATGTCCCGAATGCAGCATGTCCCACGCGCCGACAACCGCCTGCCGCGGCTCCTCGACGAGGCCGCCCGGCTGTTCGGGACGCAGGGCTTTCACGGGACGTCGGTGCGCGACATCGTCCGCGCCGTCGACATGCTGCCCGGCTCGCTCTACTACCACTTCGCCACCAAGGAAGACCTGCTCACCGCCGTCTATGCCGAGGGCGTGCGCCGGATCTCGGAACGCGTGCGCTCCGCGATCGACGGCAAGTCCGACGCCTGGGCGCGGCTCGAAGCCGCGTGCGTTGCCCACCTCGAGGCCCTGCTCGAGGAGAACGGCTACGCCCAGGTGGTCATCCGGGTCCGTCCGAACGACGTGCCGTCGGCGGCCGCACGCCTCGTCCCGCTGCGCGACGAGTACGAGCGGCTGTTCGTCGACCTGGTCGGCGCGCTGCCGCTCGCGCGGGGCGCCGACCCGCGCGGCGTGCGCCTGATGCTGCTCGGCGCGCTCAACTGGGCGCAGACCTGGTACCGGCCGGGTCGCTACAGTCCGCAGTCGATCGCCCGCCACTTCGTGGCGTTGCTGCGCAAGCCGATCACACAGGAGTGAGCCGTGGACCTCCGCCCCAAGGTGCTCGTCACCAAGATCGGCCTCGACGGCCACGACCGCGGCAGCCGGATCGTCGCCGCGCATCTGCGCGACGCCGGAATGGAGGTGATCTACACGCCGCCCTGGCAGGAGATTCCGGTCGTCGTCAAACTCGCCATCGAGGAGGACGTCGACGTGATCGGGATTTCCTCGCTCGCGACCGACCACCTGATCGTGCCGCGGCTCATGGACGCGCTGCGCGCGGCGGGCGCCGACGACGTCGCCGTCATCGTCGGCGGCATCGTTCCCGACGAGGACGAGGACATGCTGCTCGCTTCCGGGGTCGCGAAAGTGTTCCACCCCGGCGCGGCGCTCGCCGACATTGCCGCCACCATCCGCGACATCACGTCCCGCGTGCGCGCGCAGCGCCTCGCCGGGAGAAGGGAGAGCGCATGAGCGCGAAGGGCCGCTCCCGAGCGCGAATCAGCCCCGAAGCGCGCAGCGCGGAGGGTAGTCCAGTGAGCGCGAAGGGCCGTCCCAAGCGCGAATTGCTCCCTCTCGGAGGGATGGCGCGCAGCGCCAAGGGTGTCCAATGAACAAGCCCCTCGACCCGGCGCGGGTTGAGCCCGCCGCCGGCGAAGACCGCTGGCAGCGCGAGTACGCGGAGCAGATCGGCACCGCCCGCGCGGTGGTGAACCGCTCCGGCATCCCGATCAAGCCGCTCTACACGCCACGCGACTGGAGCGGCGCGCGCTACGAGGACGACGTCGGCTACCCCGGCCAGCCGCCCTACGCGCGCGGCATCTACGCGACCATGCACCGCGGCCGGACGTGGACGCAGCGCCAGCTGATCGGGCTCGGCACGCCCTCCGACTACAACGCGCGGCTGCTCGACATCGTCGCGCGGGGCGGCAACGCGGTATCGCTCATCCCCTGCAACTCGGTGTACCGCGGCTACGACATGGACGAGGTGCACGAGGAGCTCCTCGGCACCTGCGGCGTGGTCGTCAACGACGTCGACCACATGGACGGCTGCCTGGCGGGCGTCGACCTCGGGCAGACCTCCTGCGCGATGAACGACCCCTCGCCGTTCACGCTGCTCGCATTCCTGCTGGCGACGGCGAAGCGGCGCGGCGTCGCCTGGGACGCGATCAGCGGCACGTCCAACCAGAGCGACTACCTGAGCCACTATGTGGCGAACCACATGTTCTTCCGCATCGCGCTGCCGGGGGCGCGACGGATCCTCGGCGACCACATCGAATTCTGCAACCGGCACGTGCCGAAGTGGAATCCGATGTCGGTGGTCGGCCAGCACATGCAGCAGGCCGGCGCCACGCCGGCCGAGGCCATGGGCTTCACGTTCGCCTCGGCGCTGCAGTACGCCGACGATTGCGTCGCGCGCGGGATGGACCCCGATCAGTTCCTGCCCCGCTTCACGTTCTTCTTCGACGTCTCGCTGTCCTTTTTCGAGGAGATCGCGCGCTTCCGTGCCGGGCGCCGCATCTGGGCGCGGCTGGCGCGCGAGCGTTACGGCGCGAAGGACCCGCGAAGCTGGCGCCTCAAGTTCCACGCGCAGACCTCCGGCGTCGACCTCACCCGGCAGCAGCCGCTCAACAACATCTCCCGGGTCACCGTGCAGGCGATGGCCGGCATCCTCGGCGGCCTGCAGTCGCTGCACACCGACGCGTTCGACGAGGCGCTGTCCTGCCCGACCGAGTTCGGCGCGCGGATCGCGGTGGCCACGCAGAACATCCTGCGCGAGGAGGCGCACCTGACCGACGTGATCGACCCGCTCGGCGGCAGCTACTACGTCGAGAAGCTGACCGACGAGATGGAGGCGGAGATCCTGCGCTCGATGAAGATCGTCGAGGACGCCGGCGGCATGTACGCCGCCGTCGCCGCCGGCATCGTGCAGAAGCTGATCGGCGAATCGGCGCGGCGGTTCCAGGAGCAGATCGAATCGGGTGCGCAGACCGTCGTCGGCGTCAACGCGTACCGCGTCGACGAGGACCGCAGCGCCCGGCCGGCGCAGCCGAAGCCCGACCCGCAGAAGATGCGCGAGCACATCGCCGCGTTCCGCGCGTCCAAGGCGGCGCGCTCGCAGGACGCGGTGCGCAAGGCGCTGGAAGCGCTGGCGCGCGCGGCCGGCGATCCCCGGGAGAACGTCTTTGCGCAGGTCATCGCGGCGGCAGAGGCCGGTTGCACGCACGGCGAGATCTGCGCCGCGCTGCGCCGCGAACTGGGCTTCGGCGACGTGCAGGCCGTCGTCTGAGCGCACCTCTTCCGTGACTGCCGCGATGCCGCACGCGCGGGAGGCGTCGATCCTCGCCGGCGACCGGCGCGCGATCGCGCGGGCGATCAGCGCGATCGAGCAGGGCGATCCCGGCGCCCGGGCCATCGCGGTCGGGATCGCCCCGCATCGCGGGCGCGCGCACGTCGTCGGCATCACCGGCGCGCCGGGAGCCGGCAAGTCGACGCTGATCAATGCGCTGCTCGGCGAACTGCTGGCGCGCGGCCGGCGGATCGCGGTGGTCGCCGTCGATCCCTCCAGTCCCATCACCGGCGGCGCGGTGCTCGGCGACCGCGTTCGCATGGGCGAGCACGGCGCGCACGACAACGTCTTCATCCGCTCGCTCGCCTCCCGCGGCCACCTGGGCGGCATGTCGCGCACGACCGGAGAGATCGTCGACGTGCTCGATGCCGCCGGATTCGACACGATCATCGTCGAGACGGTCGGTGCCGGGCAGTCCGAGGTCGAGATCACGCGGCTCGCGGACACCCGCGTCGTCGTCTGTCCGCCCGGGCTCGGCGACAGCGTGCAGGCGATCAAGGCGGGCATCCTCGAGATCGCCGATCTGCTGGTCGTCAGCAAGGGCGACCTTCCGGCGGCGGCGGTCACCGTGCGCGATCTCGAGGAAATGCTGCGCCTGCGCGGCGCCGCGGCCACGCCGGTGCCGGTGCTGAAGACCGCGGCGACGCAGGGCGAAGGCGTCGCGGCCGTCGTCGACGCCATCGTCGCTCACGCGGCGCAGGCCGGGCGCGGCCGCCGTCTCGCGGCGAGCGACGCGCCCTCGGCGGACGACATCGCGGCCGTGGACCGCGCGATCACGACGCGGCGCTCCGTGCGCCGGTTCCTGCAGCGTCCGGTGGCGCGCGCAACGGTCGCCGACATCCTCGCGGTCGCGAGCCGCGCGCCCAGCGGCACCAACATGCAGCCGTGGCGCGTGCACGTCCTCGCCGGCGAGGCCAGGGCGGCGCTCTCGGAAGCGCTGCTGCGCGCGCACCGCCACGAGCAGGAACAGCACACCGAGGAGTACCGCTACTACCCGGCGCAGTGGTACGAGCCCTACCTCGGGCGGCGGCGGCGCATCGGCTGGGACCTCTACGGGCTCCTCGGCATCGGGCGCGCCGACAAGGCGGGCATGCACCGCCAGCACGGGCGCAATTACCTCTTCTTCGACGCGCCGGTCGGCCTGATCTTCACGATCGACCGCGGCCTGGAGCGGGGCAGCTGGCTCGACTACGGAATGTTCCTGCAGAACGTGATGGTGGCCTCGCGCGCCCGCGGCCTCGACACCTGTCCGCAGGTGTCGTTCCTGAAGTACCACGAGGTGATCGAGCGCGAGCTGTCGCTCCCGGCAAACGAGAGCCTGATCTGCGCGATGTCGCTCGGCTACGCCGACCCCGACGCTCCGGAGAACCGGCTCGTCACCGACCGCGTGCCGGTCGCCGAGTTCGCCCGCTTCGCGGGGTTCGACGAGGCCGGCCCGGCGGAGGCCCATCGCCTTCGCCAAGCGCTCGGCGAAGCCGGCTCCGGCGAATCGACGCGAGATGCCGGACGCTGACGCGCGGCAGACCAAACCGGGCCCGGGAGACGGCGACGATGGACCACAAGGCACAGGCAACCCACCGCGTCATGCGGCTCGCCGCACGCGACCCGTTCGCGAAATCCCTCGGCATTCGCTGCCTCGACGCCGGACCTGGGCGGGCGACCGTGTCGTTCGACGTCGGTGACGCGCATCTCAACTTCAACGGCACCTGCCACGGCGGCGCGATATTCACGCTCGCCGACACCGCGTTCGGACTCGCGTCGAACTCGCACGGGGTGATCGCCGCGGGGATCGACGCGCACATCACCTACCACGTCGCGGCCCAGCGCGGAGACACGCTGACTGCGACTGCGGTCGAGGTTTCGCGGCTGCGCAAGATCGCGGTCTACCGGATCGACGTCGCGCGCGCCGATGCGACGCTGATCGCGAGCTTCACCGGCACGGTTTACGTGACCACGCGCCCGAACGAGCCGGGGCACGCGCAACACTGAAGAACGGAGGACCGTCATGCAATCGCTGCATTGGAGCATCCGCGCGCAAGCGCCATCGCTGCCGAACGCCCCATCCGCGGCGGCGGCCGCGCCCGGGAACACGAGGGGGGTCCGATGACCCGGTGGATTCGCTATGCCGAGGGTGGGCTGCCCGGCTTCGGCCAACTCCACGGCAACGAGATCCGCGTGCACTCGGGCGACATGTTCGGCTCGCCGCAGCCGACCGGCAGGACGCTCGAGCTCGGCGCCGTCGTCGTTCAGACGCCCACCGCCGCGGGCAAGATGATCGCGCTGTGGAACAACTTCCGCGCACTTGCGGCGAAGCTCGGCAACCCCGTGCCGCCCGAGCCGCTCTATTTCATCAAGGCAAGCAGCTCCTACCTCGCGACCGGCCAGACCATCCGCATGCCGAAGTCCTACGGCGGGAAAGTCGTGTACGAGGGAGAGCTCGGCATCGTGATCGGCAGGACCTCCCGCGCGATCTCCGAAGCCGAGGCGCCGCGCCACATCTTCGGCTACACCTGCATCAACGACGTGACGGCGATCGACATCCTCGATCGCGACAAGTCCTTTGCCCAGTGGACGCGCGCCAAGAGCTTCGACACCTTCGGCGTCTTCGGGCCCGTGGTGGCGACCGACGTCGATCCGATGCAGCTGTCGATCCGCACCGTCCTCAACGACCAGGAGCGGCAGAATTACCCGGTGTCGGACATGGTGTTTTCGCCGGCGCGGCTGGTGAGCCTGATCTCGCAGGACATGACACTCGATCCCGGCGACGTGATCGCCTGCGGCACGTCGATCGGCGTCGGTTCGATGAAGCCGGGAAGCACCGTGGCGGTCTCGATCGAGGGCATTGGAGCCCTGATCAATCGCTTCGAGTGAGCGGAGCGGCCGCCCTCCCTCCCCGCGGGCGGGAGTCCGCGCGCTCAGCGGCCCTTGAAATTCGGCGCGCGCTTGCCGAGGAACGCGGCCATGCCTTCGTGCCGGTCCTCGGTCGCGCACAGGAAGCCGAAGACGTCCGCCTCCATCGCGTTGGCGTTGGCGAGATCGAGATCCTGGCCCCGCTGCACGAGGTGCTTGGCCATCTTGACCGCCAGCGGTCCCTTGGTCGCGATCATCCGCGCGAGCTTCAAGCCTTCCTCGTGCAGCTTTCCGTGCGGAACGACGTGATTGGCGAGACCGATCCTCTGCGCCTCGTCGGCCTTGACCTGGCGGCCCGTGCAGATGATCTCCAGCGCCATCGCCTTGCCCACCAGGCGCGCGAGGCGCTGCGTGCCGCCGAATCCCGGACAGATGCCGAGATTGACCTCCGGCTGGCCGAAGACGGCCTTCTCCGACGCGACGATCCAGTCGCAGGCGAGCGCCAGCTCGCAGCCGCCGCCCAGCGCGAAGCCGTTGACCAGCGCGATCACCGGGAACGGCGAGAGCTCGAGCGAGCGCAGCGCCGCGTGGCCCTTCTGCGCGAACTCGCGGCCCTCGATCGCGTTCATCGAGCTCATCGTCGCGATGTCGGCGCCCGCGACGAACGCCTTGTCGCCGGCGCCGGTGACGAGCAGCACGCGGGTGTTCGCATCGGCGTTGACATGGGCAACGGCGGTCGCGATCTCGTAGAGCACCTGCGGCGACAGCGCATTGAGCGCCGTCGGGCGGTTGACGGTCAGGAGCCAGATTCCCGGCTCGGACTGCCCGAGAACGATCGTTTCGTAGGTCATCGCTTCGCTCCGCATCACGAATACGTGTAGAAACCCCGGCCCGACTTCCGCCCGAGTTGTCCCGCCGCGACCTTTTCCCTCAGCAGCAGCGCCGGCCGGTACTTCGGATCGTTGAAGTCGCGGTAGAAGACCTCCATCACCGCCAGCATCACGTCCAGGCCGATCATGTCGGCGAGCGCGAGCGGGCCGATCGGGTGGCCGCAACCCAGCTTCATCCCGTTGTCGATCTCCTCCGCCGAGGCCAGTCCTTCCTGCAGCGCGCATATCGCCTCGTTGATCATCGGGCAGAGGACCCGGTTGACGACGAACCCGGGACTGTTCCTGACGACGATCGGCACCTTGCCGAGCGCCTTCGCCAGCGCCGCGACGGCGGCGACCGTGTCCTCGTCGGTCTGCAGGCCGCGGACCAGCTCGACCAGCGTCATCATCGGCACCGGGTTGAAGAAGTGCATGCCGATGAACTTCCCCGGCCGCGAGGTCGTCGCGGCGAGACGGGTGATGGAGATCGACGACGTGTTCGTCGCGAGGATCACCTCGGGCCGCGCCAGCGCGTCGATCTGCTTCAGGATCTTGACCTTGAGCTCCTCGTTCTCGGTCGCCGCCTCGATGATGAGGTCGCAGCCCTTCAGCGCGTCGTAGGTGGTCGTGCCGTGGATGCGCTTCAGCGCGGCATCCTTGTCCGCCGCGGTGATCTTCTCCTTCTTGAGCAGGCGGTCGAGGCTGGTGGTGACCGTCGCGAGGCCGCGCAACACCGCGGCCTCCGCGACGTCCACCATGACCACGTCGAGACCGGAGACCGCGCAGGCCTGCGCGATGCCGTTGCCCATCGTACCGGCGCCGACGACGCCGACTTTCCTGATTGTGCTCATGGGGTTTTCGCCGAGTGTGGGGAAATGCCAATTATGCGCGTCGGCAGGCGCGCCCGTCATCCGCGGCAGGCGCCGCGCGAGGTGTCAGGTCTTCGTCGCGGCGCGGCGCGGCGCAGGCCCGGCCGCGACAGCTTGTCGCGCCCGCTTGCCGCGCGCGCGCGTCGGCGGGCGCGCGACGAGGCCGGCCAGCAGCGCATCGATCATCGCCGGGGCGGCCGCGGCGAGATCGTAGGCCGCCGGCCGCTCGACCCACTCGTGCATCACGCCGACCATGAACGCGTTGACGCATCGCGCCGCGAGCCGCGTGTCCGTCTCGCGCGGCAACTGGCCGACGCTCACCGCCTGGCTCAGCAGCCTCTCGACATTGACGAGACAGCCGCTGTCGGTCGCGTGGCGCCGCGACGCGACCGAGGCGAATTCCGCGGCGAACTCGCACTTGTGGAAGATGACGTCGAACACCGCCTGCGTGCGCGCGTCGGTCGCGAGCCGCACGAGTCCGCCGACGGCGAGCGCGGAGAGCGCGCCGAGCGGGTCGGCATGCCGCTGCTCGCCGGCGCGCGCGAGCATCGCCTCCATCGGCAGCTGCACGCGAGCGCACAGCGCCTCGAACAGGTCGGCCTTGTCGCGGAAGTGCCAGTACACCGCGCCGCGCGTCACGCCCGCCGCGGCCGCGACCTCGGCGAGCGAGGCGTGGGCGACGCCCCGCTCGCGGAACACCCGTTCCGCGGCGTCGAGCAGCGCCTCGCGCGTGGCGGCGGCTTCCGTTTTGGTGCGTCGTGCCATGGGCGGGGCTGGTCGAGGATCCCTACTGAAATCATGGTTGCAAACATTCACGAATGTATGTAATGTCGGCCACGCTGTCAAGCCGGATGCAGTGCCGCCGAAGACATTGCCGCACACGGAGCCCGCCATGCCCCTCGCCCTGCCCCATGCGCGCCGGATCGGCGCGCGCGCTCTCGCCGTCGCCGGCATCGCGCTCGTCACCGCCTGCGGCCCCGCGCCCCAGGGCGGCTTCCAGGGCTTCCCGCCCGCGGCCGTCACGACGCTCGTGCTGCAGCCGCGAACGCTGCCGGCGAGCTACGAGTACGTCGGGCAGACGGCAGGATCGAAGGAAGTCGAGGTCCGGGCGCGGGTGACCGGCATCCTCGAGCGGCGGCTGTACACCGAAGGCGGATGGGTGAAGGCCGGCCAGCCGCTGTTCATCATCGACCCGAAGCCGCTGGAAGCGCAGGCGGCCGCCGCCGACGCCGAGGTCGCGCGTGCGCGCGCGCAGCTCACGCAGGCCGAGCGCGAAGTCGCGCGCCTGAAGCCCCTGGCCGAGCGCCGCGCGATCGGGCAGAAGGAAGCCGACGACGCGGTGTCGAACGCCGAGCTCGCGCGCGCCGCACTGAAGGCCGCCGAGGCGCGGCTGGCCGAAGTGAACCTGAACCTCGGGTACACGCGCGTCAACGCGCCGATCACCGGGCTTTCGAGCCGCGCCAACAAGTCGGAAGGCAGCCTCGTCAACGCCAACGAAACGCTGCTCACGATGATCTGGCAGGTCGACCCGATCTGGGTGCCCTTCAACGTTTCGGAGAACGACCGGCTCGCCCTCGAGCGCGCCGTCGCCGCGGGCCGGCTCGTGCTGCCCAAGGACAACGCCTACGACGTGACGGTGCGGCTGTCCGACGGCTCCGCGTTCCCGCGCAAGGGCCGGATCAACTTCAGCGACACGCGTGTGAATCCCGCGACGGGCACCTACGAGATGCGCGCCGAGATCGCCAACGCCGACGGCGCGCTGAAGCCCGGACAATTCGTCCGCGTCACGCTGAAGGGCGCAGTGCGCAACAACGCGCTCGCGGTGCCGCAGGCCGCCGTGCTCGACGGTCCGCAGGGCAAGTTCGTCTACGTGACCGGCAAGGACAAGGACGGCAAGGACGTCGCCGTCGTGCGGCCAATCGTGCTGGGCGACTGGATCGAAGTCGACGGTGCCAACCTGTGGATCGTCGAGTCCGGGCTCAAGGCCGGCGACACGGTGATCGTCGACGGCATTGCGAAGCTCCAGCCCGGCGGCGCGATCGTGCTGGGCGGCGCGGGCGCTCCCGGCGGCGCGGCGGGGCCGGCGGGCGCCGCTCCGGGCGGCGGCGCTCCGGGCAAGGATGCGGGCGCGGGCAAGAGCGCGCCGCCGGGCAAGGACGCATCGGGCGCGAAGGACGAGGCGAACGCGACACCGGCGCCGAAGCGCTGACCGGGGACCCTCGCCATGTTCTCCCGCTTCTTCATCGACCGCCCGATCTTCGCGGCGGTCATCGCCGTGTTCTTCATCCTCGCCGGCCTGGCCGCGATGCGCGCGCTGCCGATCGCGCAGTATCCGGAGATCGCACCGCCGGTCGTCACGGTGCAGGCCGTCTACCCGGGCGCCTCCGCCGAGGTGCTGGAGCAGACCGTCGCCGCGCCGCTGGAGAACGCGATCAACGGCGTGCAGGGCATGATCTACATGAGCTCGCACTCGACCGCCGCGGGCGTCACCCAGATCGCGGTCACCTTCGAGATCGGCACCAACGTCGACGACGCGACGATCAACGTCAACAACCGCGTGAAGCAGGTCGAGCCGCGGCTGCCGCTCGAGGTGCGGCGGCAGGGCGTGTCGGTCGAGCGCGGCAGCTCGTCCTTCCTGCAGGTGCTGGCGTTCTACTCGCCGGACGGCCGCTACGACGGGCTCTTCACGTCGAACTACGTGACGCTGAACGTGCTCGACGAGATGAAGCGCCTTCCCGGCACGACGAACGTCCAGATCTTCGGCGCCAAGGATTACGCGATGCGGGTCTGGCTCCTGCCCGACCGCCTCGCGCAGCTCAAGCTCACGCCGGGCGACGTCGCCGCGGCCATCAACGAGCAGAACGCGCAGTTCGCCGCAGGCAAGGTCGGCCAGTCGCCGATCGGCGGCAAGCAGGACCTGGTCTACACGATCACCACGCGCGGCCGGCTCGCCGATCCGAAGGAATTCGGCGCGATCATCGTGCGCGCGAATCCCGACGGCTCGGCGGTGCGCCTGTCGGACGTCGCGCGGGTCGAGCTGGGCTCCAAGGACTACGACTTCATCGGCCGCTACAACGGCCGCGAGGCGACGCTGGTCGGCATCTTCCTCGCCCCCGGCGCCAACGCGCTCGAGGTCGCCAAGGCCGTCCACACCCGCGCCGAGGCGCTCGCGCAGAGGTTTCCCGAAGGCCTCGCCTACGCCGTCCCCTACGACACGACGCACTTCGTCGAGGTGTCGATCACGGAGGTCGTGAAGACGCTGGCCGAGGCGATGCTGCTGGTGTTCCTCGTCGTCTACCTGTTCCTGCAGAGCTGGCGCGCGGCGGTCATCCCGTTCATCGCGGTGCCGGTCTCGCTGATCGGCACCTTCGCCGGACTCTACGCGCTCGGCTATTCGATCAACACGCTGACCCTGTTCGGAATGGTCCTCGCGATCGGCATCGTGGTCGACGACGCGATCGTCGTGCTGGAGAACGTCGAGCGGATCATGCGCGAGGAGCACCTGCCGCCGCGCGACGCCGCGATCAAGGCGATGCGCGAGGTGACCGGGCCGATCATCGCGATCGTGCTGACGCTGACCGCGGTGTTCGTGCCGATCGCCTTCCTCGGCGGCCTGACCGGCGAGCTCTATCGGCAGTTCGCGGTGACCATCTCGATCTCCGTCGTCATCTCGGGGATCGTCGCGCTGACGCTCTCCCCCGCGCTCTGCGTGGTCATGCTGAAGCACGCGCACCGGCCGCCCGGACGCTTCTTCCGCTGGTTCAACGCGTGGTTCCTGCGGGTGACCCACCATTACTCCGACGGGGTGATCTGGATGCTCCGGCGCGGGATCGTCGGCGTCGTGCTGTTCGCCGGGATGGTCGCGATCACCGCCGGGCTGTGGAAGATCACTCCCGGAAGCCTCGTGCCGGACGAGGACCAGGGCTTCTACATCGGGGCGGTGATCCTCCCCGACGGCGCCACGCTCGAGCGCACCGACAAGGTGGTGAAGCAGGTCGAGGAGGCGATCCGCGCCAACCCGGCGAACCAGGACATCGTCTCGTTCACCGGCTTCGACTTCATCGGCGGCGGCTTCCGCAACAACGCCGCGACGCTCTTCGTCGTGCAGACGCCCTGGGACAAGCGCGAAGTGACCGCGGCGAGCCTCGTCGGCGAGCTCTTCGGCCGGACGATGGGGATCAAGGAGGCGCTGGTGCTGGCGTTCAATCCGCCGGCGATCTTCGGGCTGGGCACCGCGGGCGGCTACGAGTTCTACATCCAGAACCGCGGCGAAGGCGGCGCGAAGCGGCTGTCCGAGGTCACGCAGGCGTTCCTCGCGCGCGCGAACAGCGACCCGGAGTTGGGCGGCGCGCAGACGCTGTGGCGCGCGACCGTCCCGCAACTCTATGTCGACACCGACCGCGAGAAGGCGAAGAAGCTCGGCGTGCCGATCGACGAGGTCTACAACGCGCTCGCCGGCACGCTCGGCACGTACTACGTCAACGACTTCAACAAGTACGGCAGGACCTGGCAGGTGCTGATGTCGGCCGACCCCGCCTATCGCAAGCGGCCCGACGACATCGGCGGCGTCTACGTCCGCTCGGCCAAGGGCGAGATGATTCCCCTCGCCTCGCTGGCGACGGTGCGCTTCGCCTCCGGCCCCGACGCGCTCGACCGCTTCAACAACCTGCCGGCGGTCAAGGTGATCGGCCAGGCGGCGCCCGGCTACAGCTCGGGCCAGGCGATCGCGCGCGTCGAGAAGATCGCCTCCGAGGTGCTGCCGCCCGATTTCAGCTTCGACTGGGGCGGCACCTCGTACCAGGAGAAGCGCTCCGGCGGCGCATCGGGCTTCGCGCTGGGGCTCGCGGTGATCATGGTGTTCCTCATCCTGTCCGCGCAGTACGAGCGCTGGTCGCTGCCGCTCTCGGTGCTGCTCGCGCTGCCCTTCGGCACCTTCGGCGCGCTCGCGGCGGTGTGGCTGCGCGGGCTCACCAACGACGTCTACTTCCAGATCGGCCTCGTCACGCTGCTCGGCCTGGCGGCGAAGAACGCGATCCTGATCGTCGAGTTCGCGCTGCTCAAGCACGAGGAGGGACTGTCGACGTCGGCGGCGGCGGTGGAGGCGGCGCGGCTGCGGTTCCGGCCGATCCTGATGACCTCGCTCGCGTTCATCTTCGGCGTGCTGCCGCTCGCGATCTCGACCGGCGCCGGCGCCGGCGCGCGGCACTCGGTCGGCACCGGCGTCATGGGCGGCATGCTGGCGGCGACGTTCATGGCGATCTTCTTCGTGCCGTGGTTCTTCCGGCTGATCTTCGAGCGGCGGATCACCGAGCCGCGCAGCAAGGCCGAGCTGCACGCCGAAATCGACCACGCGCGCGACCTCCACGCGCGGTTGCCCGTGGCGACGCCGGGCCATCCGCCGCACCCCGACCACGCCCCCGAAGCGCGCGGCCCGGCGCAAGCGGCCGCACCCGCACCGCCGGACGACCCGGCGCAGTCCGGGCGCACGCCGCAATCCGACCGCGGAGGCGAACATGCGTAAGCCGATCATCGCGTTTGTCTCCGTCGTCGTTCTCGCGGGCACGCTCGCCGGTTGCGCCGTCACCCAGCCGGCGCCGCCGAAGCTCGACCTTCCCGGTCCCACGGCGACCGCCGCGCAGGAGGCGCTGCTCGAGCGCTGGTGGACCGCCTTCGACGACCCGGTGCTGAACGCGCTCGTCGACGAGGCCCTCGCCAACAATCTCGACCTGCGCGCGGCGCTCGCGCGCATCGACGCCGCGCGCGCGCTGCTGCTGCTGGCCCAGTCCAATCTCGCGCCCAGCGTCAACCTGAGTGCCGGCGCGGCGCGCTCGCGCGATTCGCAGAGCACGACGCAGGCCATCGGCCAGCCATCGTTCGGCGCGGGCAACAACTACCGCATCGGCATCGAGATGAGCTACGAGCTCGACGTCTGGGGCAAGTATCGCAGCGGGGCGCTGGCCGCGGCCAACGACCTCGTCGCGGCGCAGTATTACCGCGAGACCGTCCGCATCGCGGTCGCCGCCGACGTCGCCAACGCGTATTTCCGGCTGCGGGCCGCCGACGCGCTCGCCGTCGTGCTCGACGACACGAAGCAGTCCCGGACCGACACCGTCGCGTTGCAGCGCGATCGCTTCGACGGCGGCATCATCGGCGAGTACGACCTGCGCCAGGCCGAGGCCGAGCTTTCCGCCGTCGTCGCCGACATCGCGCGCGTGCGGCAGTCGGTCGGCCTGCTCGAGTCCGCGCTGGCGACGCTGACCGGACGCTCGCCGCGCGCGGTGTTCACGCCGGAGGTCGCGCGCGGCGCGTCGATCGACGCGGCGACCGCAGTGCCGCAGCTGCCGGCGGGATTGCCGTCGGGGCTGCTCGAGCGGCGGCCGGACATCCGCCGTGTCGAGGCGCTCCTCGCCGCGTCGGACCTGCGCGTCCAGCAGGCGCGCACCGATTATTTCCCGAGCCTCACGCTGACCGGCGCCTACGGCACCGAATCGGCCGCGCTGTCCAATCTGTTCACCTCGCCGGCGATCGCCTGGCGCTTCGGGCTCGCGCTGCTCCAGCCGCTGATCGGGCTGAAGGCGATCGAGGCCAACGTCGAGGCGGCCACCGCCCGCCGCGACGGCGTGACCATCGATTACCAGCAGACGGTGCAGAACGCCTTCCGCGAGGTGCACGACGCGCTGGTCACGAACCGCTCGGCAGCCGAGGTGCTCGCCGCCGAATCGGCGCGCCGCGAACAGCTCCGGCAGGCCCTTGCCGTCGCGACGCTGCGCTACGAGGCCGGGCGCACGTCGTTCCTCGAGGTGCTCGACGCGCAGCGCACGCTGCTCGCGGCGGAGACGCTGCGCATCGCCGCCGCGCGCGACGCGCGGCTGTCGATCGTCGATTTCGCCAAGGCGCTGGGCGGCGGCTGGCGCCCGGAGTCCTACGCCGTCGCGTACTGAATATCAATCGCGGCGTGTGCCGGCGTCGCCGATTCTCGCCGGCAATTGGATATCTGCAAGATGGCGCGCGATAGCCTCCATCGCGCGCAGGAGTAATATCGTCGATCAATGAATCGTGACGAGACCCTCAGTGCTGCGCCCGATGAGTTCGTGCTGAGGATAGGCGCTGCCCCCGACGAGGCTCTCGCTCGCGCTCGCCGCCTGGGCGCGGTGGAAACGCTGGAATCGGCCCCCCAACTATGCCTGCTGCGCGTCAGGGGCGCGGCGGGCGCGAAGGAAGCGTGGCAGAGTGCCGCCCGCGAGCTCGGCGCCGCCACGCCGCTGTTCCCGGTGCTCTACGACCGCGACAAGGTGGCGCACTACCCCACCGGTGAAGTGACCGTCCGGTTCGAAGCGACCCCGACCGATGCGCAACTGCGGAGCTTCTGCGATCGGCAGCGTCTGCGCCTCCTGCGGCGCAACGAGTTCGTCGCCCAGCAGGTTGTGTGCGAGGCGACCGCGCCGGCGAGTGAGTTCCTGCCCGACCTCGTCGCCCGGCTCGCCGCGCAGCCCGGCGTGCGCGCGGCTTGGGCGAACACGCGCTCCCGCTATCGCCGCGCCAGCACGTAGAGTCAGCGGGCGCCGGTGGCCGCGCCGCCTTCACATGTCCTTCGCCGCCTGGACCGCCCGCGCGGCGTCCACCCGCCCGTAGCCGAACTTGCTGCTGTGGCCGTTGGCGTCGTAGCCGGCGCCGATCCTGTCGCAGGTTGTCGTCATCGCCTCGCGCACCTGCGCGCGCGTGAGGTCGGGGCGCACGGAAAGCACGAGTGCGGCCACGCCGGCCGCCAGCGGTGTCGCCGACGAGGTCCCGCCGAAGTCGCTGGTGTGCAGTCCGTCCGCGCCGCCGGCCGATACCTTCCCGATGTTGAACCCCCGGTTCGCGTACGACACGTCGGTCGTGTAGATGCCGCGCAGGCCGCCGGAAGACGGCGCGACGAATGCGATCTCCTTGCCGACATTCGAATAGCTCGCAAGCTTCGCCTGATCCGTCGAGGCGCCCACTGCGATGGCGTATCGCGTCGCGCGCCGGGTAGCCCACCGGGTCCCCGCTTTCGTTTCCCGCCGCGCAGAACACGAGCGTCCCGAGTCCGCCGCGCCCGCCCTCGGCGATGTCCTCGAGCGCCTGGTGCAGGTCGCTGCTGTAGCCGCCGGACCACGAGCACGACAGGATGGCCGCATGCTGCGCGGCGTAGCGCAGCGCGTCGGCGACCCGCTCGTCGGCCGCGAGATCGTCGGCGTGGAAGATCTTGACCGGCAGGACGCGGCAGCCCGGCGCGATTCCGATCGCACCACCGCCCTTCCCGGCGGCCGCGATTACGCCCGCGCATGGCGTGCCGTGGATGTCGTTGCCCGGCATCTGGTCGAACGGAAAGCGGAACAGCTTCGGCCGCGGATCGTATTGGCCCGGATCGTCGTTCGGCACGAAGAAATCGCGCCCGACCCGATCCGGCGCGCTCTTGTCGGGGTTCTTCCAGATCCTCGACTTGAGGTTCGGATGGTCGACGTCGACGCCATCGTCGAGCACCGCGACCACGATGGCGCGCTTGCCGCGCGTGATCTTCCAGGCGCCCGGCGCGTCGACGTCCTCGCCCTTGGTCGCGCCGCCCGTGCCCTTGTTGCGCAGGTGCCACTGCGCCGCCGGAATGGCCGGCAACGCCGCCTGCCGCCAGTACTGCGAAACGAAATTCGGCGTGGCGAACACAACTTCGTCGAGCGCCGTCCACTCGTTGGCGATTTCGAGCAATTCCTCGCCGGCGTACTTGCGGTCCGGGTGATAGACGACGTACTGGTCGCGCGCGAACGCGTTGCGCCGCCGCACCGCGAACCCGCGCGCGGCAAGGAGCTGCTTGCGCGTTGCCGCGGCGACCTTGGGCTTGAACCGGACGACGACCTCGCGGTACACGACGCGCAGCGCGCCGCTCGCCTCGTCGCGGAAGGTCACCGGCGGCGGTCCCTTGGGCGGCGCCGGCGGCGCCATCGCGCCGGCACGCCGGCCGAGCTCGAAGAAGCCGCGCGTCGCCCGCGCGACCAGCGATCCTGTTCCGATCGGGTCGCGCGCCGGGTCCGCCGCGACCTCCACGCGCAGGTTGTTCGTACGCGGCGCCGCCGTGAGGTTCATCGTCAGCGGCGTGAGCTGAATCTGCTCGCCGGACTTGGTCAACAGATGCATGGCGTAACCTCCCATCGATGGGTCGGATCGCGACACGTCGGGCTGCGTGCCGGCAGCGGTGCGCGAATCGCCCCATCGTGCGACGTCGACAGCGCCGGCGCAACGTGAATATTCCGCAACCGCGATGGGGCCGAAGCGCCGCTCGACGAACCCGGTGTGTAGCATGAGTGGAACCCGGTCGTCCCCGATGTGAAGGAGGTATTGCACCATGGCGAAACCCCGTCGCACCAAGCAGCGTGCATCCGCCCAACCCTCGACCTGGGAAGCGTTCGCGGCGATGTCACGCAACGCCCTCCCCGCGCCGGCCCGGCGCGCCGCCAAGCGCGCGGGCGTTCGTGCCGCGCCGCCGCAGGGCACGACGAGCGCCGCCCAGGCCGCCTCGCAAGCGATCGCGCTCGGCCGCAGGCAGGCGGAATGGGTGATCGAGCAGCGCAAGAAGCGGCTGGCGCGGCGCACGAAGGCGGTGAGTGCGTCCAGGAAGTCGAAGCGCGCCGCGAAAGCGCCGGCCGGCCGGGCGCTCCCACCAGAGGCCACCCCCGCGCGCAAGGCGCTGGCGAAGCGCGCCGGAGACAGCCGCGGCGTGCTGGTGGCCGAGGGCGATTCCTGGTTCGACTATCCGTTCCACGACGTGCTGAAGGAGCTGGACGACAGCTTCGGCTGGGAGGTCGAGACCGTGGCCCACAAGGGCGACACGGTCGAGAGCATGGCCTACGACGGCGGCCAGCTCGAAGACTTCGTCCGGGCGATCGAGCGGATCGTGCGCCGCGGCCAGACGCCGCACGCGATCCTGGTCTCGGGCGGCGGCAACGACGTCGCCGGCGACTGGTTCGGGATGCTGCTCAATCACCGCTCCTCGCCGGTGTACGGTCTCAACCCGCGCATCGTCGAGGGGGTGCTGGAGACGCGCGTACACGTCGCCTACACCACCATCCTCTCCGCCGTGACGGCCGCGTGCGAGCAGCTCCTCGGCACGCGGGTGCCGATACTGCTGCACGGCTACGACTATCCAGTGCCCGACGGGCGCGGCTTCCTGGGCGGCTGGGGCTGGCTGCCGGGGCCGTGGCTCGCGCCCGGATTCCTGCAGAAGGGCTACGACGACCTCGCCGAGCGCGTGGCCATCATGCGCGACCTCATCGACCGGCTCTACGTGATGCTGGGCAGCGTGGTCAGCACGCCCGCGTTCTCGCATGTGCGGCTCGTCAACCTGCGCGACGCGCTCTCGGTGGACCTGCAGAACGATCGCTACAAGGAATGGTGGGGCAACGAGCTCCACCCGACGCACGAGGGCTTCACGGCGGTCGCGCGGCGGTTCGAAGCCCAGTTGTAGGCGCGCGGATTGCGGCGGTCGCTCGCGTCCGCGAACGACGTCTGCTCATTCGCGATGCCCGCGCCAATTGAGGATTGGGCTGCCGCGGAGCGGTCATCGATCATGGCGGTGGTCCGACCTGGAAGAGCAGGTTGGGCACCAAGGTCGACGCGTTGAGGATCGCCCGACGCCTGTCACTGTAGCCGGATCGCCGTGTCGAAGTGCCAGCTTCGGCGGATCAGGATCACGTCGAACTCGCTGGCCAGGCCCGGCGGGAACACCTGGTAGGGCTTCTGGCTGTCGACGATGCGTCGTATCGCTTCGTCGATGGCCGCCACGCCGCTGGATCGAACGAAGGTCACCGACTCCACCGAGCCGTCGCTGCGAATGGCCACCGTCACGATGGGGTCGGTGTGAGGCTGCTTCGCCGCTTCGCGGACCATGTCGAACGTCGTCACGTTCAGCTGGATCTTCCGGCTCCAGGCTTCCACGTACAGGACGACTTCCGCGTTGGGGTCGGTGCGACCGAAGAGCCAGTATCGACGTGCGCTGCTCGCAGCTTCACGCCGGTCGGCCTCCTCGTCCAGCTGTCGTCCTATCGCCCGAAGCACCGCCTCCCGTCTTGCGGCCGCCTCTTGCGCAGCTTCGACCCGTGCCGCCTCGACCCGTGCGGCCTCGACGCGTGCGGCCTCGACCCGTGCGGCCTCGACCCGTGCGGCCTCGACCCGTGCGGCCTCGACCCGTGCGGCCTCGACCCGTGCCGCCTCCACCCGTGCGGCCTCCACCCGTGCGGCCTCGACCCGTGCCGCCTCGACCCGTGCGGCCTCCACCCGTGCCGCCTCCACCCGTGCGGCCTCGACCCGTGCCGCCTCGACCCGTGCCGCCTCCACCCGTGCCGCCTCCACCCGTGCGGCCTCGACCCGTGCGGCCTCCACCCGTGCCGCCTCCACCCGTGCGGCCTCGACCCGTGCGGCCTCCACCCGTGCCGCCTCCACCCGTGCGGCCTCCACCCGTGCGGCCTCGACGCGTGCGGCCTCGACGCGTGCCGCCTCCTGGCGTTCGGCCTCCAGCCGCCCGTTCTCGGCCCGCGCCGCTTCCTGACGGGCGGCGTCCTGCCGCGCCGCCTCCGGCTGCTCCGCCCGCCATTGCCCCTCCTGCGTGGGAGGATCGAGCTGGGCTGGTTCAACGGCTCGCTCCCGCGCCTCTTGGTCGATTCGCGCCCGCGCTGCATCGCCAGCATCTCGAAGCGACGGCATCGCGGTCTCCGGGCTCGTGGCGCTTGGCGCCGCCGCGATGACGGGCGTTGGCATCGGTGGAGTGGCGGGCACGACCAACGTGGCCTCGTCGGTCCGCGCCACGGCGATCACGGCCGGCGCGGGGATCGGCGGGGGCGCCGTGTCACCGGGCCGATCGGCGCGCAAAGGCATTTGCGCAGGGGCCGCACCGGTCGCGGCGTCTGTCCTTGGATTGGCCTCCGCCCTCGGATCGGCCTCCGGCACGATCGCTGCTGCAGTCCGCCGCGGGGTCGGCGCACGGGACACCGATGGCGTCAGCGCCGGCCCACTGGCAACAGGCTGCTCGACCCGTGCCTGCTGCAACGGCTCCGCGACCGGCGTGACCGCCGGCTCCGCGGCGGTGACCTGCGCCGGAACGACAACGACGCGCAGAGCGGTTACCTCGATCCGTCGATCCTGCCAGGGGAAGCGGAAGCCCGGAAGCCCAAGTCCCTGGCCACCGAAGGTCAGGCTCAACAGCAACGTGTGGATCAGCAGCGAGAGCAGCAGCGCATACGTCAGTCGCCTGCGCTCACGGCTCATGCGTTGGCTCTCGGCGCGCCGCTGGAACGCCTGGACCTCGAGCATGCTCCGCCGTCGCTGCGCGAGCTCTGCTGCTGGCGCACGGCGGGATGGCACCCTGTCCTTTGCGCCTGTCGACCTGTCAGGACCGCCCGTCATGACCTTGCCAAAGCACCTCGGAGACATTCGTGAACCGCTTCCGGTCCATTGTCCTATCCACGCCCGTCAGACTTGGGGTCGATTCTCACATGTCCGAACGTGCCGGCGACGCGGGGAGAGCCATTGCGCACTGAATCTACGCGCCGACGACCCGCTGAACCGAGTCCGACGCGCTCGCCCCGATGTTCGAGAAACCACAGACGGCTCAGGAGCCGGGTCAGTTGGCCAAGAACGCAAAATCGGATCAAACTTAAGTCGAATTCAATCGTTGATCCATCGGAGGACAGAATGAGTCACGCGTCAATGCTGAAAGCCAGACGGCAGCGCCAAAAAACCAAGAAGCTTCTCGATCTCGCGGCCAAGCAGGCCAAACGGCTGGCGAAGCAGGCATTGGCGGGACCGGTCGTGAAGAAGGAAAAGGTGAAAAAGGAGAAGGTGAAGAAAGAAAAGGTCGTGACGGAAAAGGTGAAAAAGGTCAAGCTGACCAAGGAGGAGCTTGGCCGGCAGGAGGCGAAGAAGGGCAGTGCGGGTGCCGGAAAGAAAGGCGCGTCCTAGCCTTTCTCGACCCGGAACCGGGGCGGCTCATTGCGTTGAATCGCACCGCCCCTGCTTGTCCGAAGCCGCGGACAAAGCGCTGCCGCGCGTGCGTCTCACTTGATGAGGCCTGTTGAATCAGGATCAGGCGCGTCCATCGCCCCTTGACCGAACGAGGACCGAGGCGCTCCCCGGTAGCGGACATTGCGGAGCCAGTCCGGGCTGCGTCGACTGACCGCTCGGGACGCGAAGCTCGGTTGCCTGTAGGTCATCGGCACGAAGACGATTCCCGCGTCGACTTCGCACGCCGGTTCCCCGCGGCACTCCCAACGTGGTGCAGTCAGGCGAGCATGGCAATGTCCGCGGCCGAGCGAACTTTGCTAACCTCCCCTTCGCATTGAGAATGCGGCGGAGGTCCGTGGAATGAGCCGAAATCGAAAATGACCGACTCGCCACCTCGCACGATCACGCGTGCGCGCCGGTCGCTTCGCCTCGGCAACATTCTCCTGGCACTGCTGCGACGCCTGCTCTACCGAATCGTGCGCACCCGGGTCACACCGGAACAGGTCGCCTCGCTTCACGTCGAGCCGCAAAAGCCGCTCTGCTATGTCCTCCAGGATCGGCACCTGTCGAGCCTGCTCGTGCTCGAGGAGGAGGCGCAGCGATTCGGTCTGCCGTCCGCCCTCGCGCCGATCGGACTCGAGTTCCCGACCGGGGAGCGAGCGGTATTCTCGGTCATCCTCAACCGCAATCCGTTAAGTACGCGGACGGCGGAGCCGTCCGCCACCCTCGCGCTGATGGCGGCAGCGCTGTTGCGCGAGCCGGCGCTCGACGTACAGCTCATGCCGGTGACAATCCTGTGGGGTCGTTCGCCGGACTCGCAGGATTCGCTCGTCAAGGCGCTGTTCGCCGATGCATGGGCGAGCGTGGGACCGCTGCGCCAGCTCCTGATCATCGTACTGCATGGCCGACAGACACGCGTGAACTTCGGCGAACCGATTTCGTTGCGCCGACTGATCGACGAAGAGGCCGACAAGGCCGCGGCGGTGCGCAAGGCCAATCGCTTTCTGCGCCTTTACTTTCGCCGGATGCGCGAGGCGGCAATCGGCCCGGATCTGTCGCACCGGCGCAACCTGATCGAGACGATCGTGGCCTCGGCCGCCGTGCAGGAAGCAACCACGGAAGAGTCCAGGCGGCTCGGTGTGACCATGGCGGCGGCAGAGGATCGGGCGCGCAAGTTCGCGTGGGAGATTGCGTCCGACTTCAGCTATCCGGTCATACGCGCCGGAGAGTTGCTGCTGCAGCGGCTGTGGCGACGTCTCTACGACGGCATCGAGGTGTACCACGGGAATGAGCTCGCCAAGGCCGCACCGGGCAAGGGGCTCGTCTATCTCCCCAATCACCGCAGTCACATCGATTACCTGATGCTGTCGTATCTCGTCCATGCGCAGGGGCTCGCGCCGCCGCATATCGCAGCAGGCGCAAACCTGAATCTTCCGATCGTAGGTCCATTGCTGCGGCGTGGCGGGGCGTTCTTCCTGCGCCGCAGCTTCAAGGGCGAGCCGCTCTACGCGACCGTATTCCGCGAGTATCTGAACGCGATGCTGGCAAAGGGATTCCCGATCGCTTACTTCATCGAGGGCGGTCGCAGCCGCAGCGGACGGACGCTCGCACCAAAGGGCGGACTGCTTGGCATGACCCTCGAGAGCTTCATGCGCGAGCATCCGCGACCGCTGCTTATGGTTCCGGTGTATTTCAGCTATGAAAGAGTGCTCGATGGCCCCGCGCTGGTTGCCGAGCTCGAGGGGCAGCCAAAGGAGAGCGAGTCGCTCGGCGCGCTCTTGCGGGTTGCCCGCAACCTCCGGCACGAGTACGGAAGCGTGTACGTCAATTTCGGAGAGCCCCTGTCGATCGACCAGTTTCTCGATCGCGAGAGCCCCGGCTGGCACACCCTGCACGGTGACGAGCAACGGGATACGGCACGAAGGCTCACATTGCGCCTGGGGCGAGAGATGGCGCAGCGCATCAACTCGGCGGTCGTCATAAACCCAATCAACCTTGTCGCAATGGCGATCGTGCCGAGTCCGCGCCACGCGCTCGACGAGCGCGGTCTGGTGCAGCAGATCGAATGGCTGCAGGCGATTGCGTCGCGACTGCCCTACTCGCCGCATGCCATGCTCACTACGGTTGAACCGCCGGCGGCGGTCGCGCAGGCCCTGAAGCTCGGCTTTGCAACGCGCGTCGCGCATCCGCTCGGAGACATCATCAGGGTCCCCGACAAGCAGGTGTCCACCCTCAATTACCTTCGCAACAACGTGCTGCACGCGTATGCATGGCCCGCGTTGGTCGCGAACCTGCTGGTCGCCCTGCGTGAAGCCACGCCGGAACGTGTTGCCGAGTTTGCCGAGGGCGGTCTGCCCTTCCTGCGCGCCGAGTTGATGTTGCGCCATTCCCCCGGCGAGGCTATCGCGGAGTCGAGGCGCGTCGTCCAGCTTTTTCTCGAGATGGGGCTTGCACGCTCGAGCCAGGATGGCAAGCTGCGCGCCGCGGACCGCTACAGTCCCGAGCATGCCGGGCTGGAACTGCTCGCACGTTCTTTGCGGCATCTCCTGCGTCGAAACTACCTGACGATCGCACTCGTGACACGGGTCGGGTCCGGAAAACTGAAGCGGGAGCGCCTGGAGGAACTGATGCAGATGCTCACGCAGCGATTGTCGCTGTTGTTCGAGTTCGCGCCGCCGGATTTCTATGAGCGCTCGACGTTCGCATCGTACATCGACACGCTGCTCGAGACGGGCCTCCTCCGCGAGGACGCCGATGGGTCACTTTTTTTGCACGAGCACACTCGTACGTGGGAGCACTATGTCGAGCGATTGCTGCCGGCGGATGCCGTGCTCGCCATCCGGCGCGTTGCCGTCGACCGTGCGCCGCCCGTAGCGACCCGCATCGATCGAAGCGATGCATAGGAGCCGGAACGCATATTCCAGCTCGCGCGACGATCCGCTGCGGCTCGTTCCTCATTCCGTTCCAGCCCGGATCGCAGCCGATCGAGGCACGCATCGATTTCTGCGCGGGGGAACGCCGAGAGAAAGCCGATGCGGTTACCGGCTCACTTCTGCATCGCCTCGCGCTCCATCGCTGCTTCGGCCATCAGGCTGTCGACGTCGCGATAGATGGAGGCGACGGCAAGCACGCGGCCATTGCGCTTGTATCGCAACACGCAGTCGCGGGCTGCGATATCACCGTCGCAGGTCAGTTCGTCCCACGCCTCGGCGTGGCCCACGTAGTTGATCGGGACGTCGTAGTGCTGGCTCCAGAAGAATGGCACGGCGTCGAACTTTTCCCGGGCGCCGAGCATGTTCAGCGCGGCCGTCTGGCCCTGGCGCTGTGCAACGACCCAGTGCTCGACGCGGATCGCCGCACCGCTGTGCCTGTCGGGCCACCGGGCGATGTCGCCCGCTGCGAAGATTCCGGGTGTGCTGGACTCCAGATATTCGTCGACCGTCACGCCGCGGTCGATCGCAAGGCCGGCCGTCTCGGCCAGCGTCAGCCGTGGCCGCACGCCGACCCCGGCGACGACCAGGTCCGCATCGATCGTGCCGCCGCTCTTCAGAGTGACCTGGCGCGCGTCGATCGCCGTCGCCGCGTCCTCCAGGTGAAAGATCACTCCGTGCTCTTCGTGCAGGCCGCGCACGAAGTCCCCCATCTGCGGGCCCAGCACCCGCTCCATCGGCCGCTGCTCCGGCGCCACGACGTGCACCTCGATATTGCGCGCGCGCAGCGAGGCGGCGACCTCGAGGCCGATGAAACTCGCCCCCATCACGACGGCGCGCCGCGCCGTTGCCGCGCGCGCGATGATGGCGCGGCAATCACCGAGCGTCCGCAGTGTGTGCACGTGCGGCAGTTCCATGCCAGCCAGCGGCAGCCGCACCGGCTCGGCGCCGGTCGCAAGCAACAGCCGGTCGTAGGCGATCTTGCTGCCATCGCCGAGAACGACCTCGTGCGCATGCGCGTCGATGCTGGCGACGGTCGTCTTCAGCCGCAGATCGATGCCCTGTTCGGTGTAGAAGTCGTCTCCGCGCAACGGAACCCACTCCTCCGGGGCGCTGCCGGCCAGGTAGTCCTTGGACAGGTTCGGCCGGTCCACCGGCGGCGCGTCGTCGTCGCTCAACATCACGATGCTGCCCTGGAAGCGCTGCCGACGCAGCATTTCCGCGGCAGCGAAGCCGGCCGCACCGCCGCCGATGACCACGATCCTCTGCGGCCATCCGGGCGCGGGCGCGACACGGATGCGTGGCGTCGGCGCCGCCTTCTCCCGCACGAAAACCCTGTCGCCGCGCACCTCGGTCACCCAGCGCGCAACGGGGCCGAGCGCCGGTGCCCGCACCGCCTCTCCCGTCCGCAAGCTGAAACAGGCGTGGTGCCACGGGCAGCGCACGGTGTCGTCGACGATCAGCCCCTCCGCGAGCGGACCGTTGTAATGGGTACAGGTGGCGCCGATCGCGAAGAACTCGTTGCCGCGTCGCGCGAGCAGGACCGCGTCCTCACCGACGTGTCCTGCCAGCATCTTTCCGTCGGCAAGGGTGTCGGTGGCCACACCCAGCGTCAGGTCCGGACCGGTCACTTCATGTTGGGGCGCGCTCATGTCGATCTCCGGTTGGCCGCACATCGCGGGACCTGCCGGCCCGGACAGGCGCTGTCGGTTCGTCGGGCCCGAGCCGGATGCGCATACGTACCGCGAGCGGCGGCATCATGTTACTGCCGATCGCGGACGAACGGGTCCGCGCGCCGTGGGCGTCGACGGAAGGCAGAGACCGACCGGCGCGGCCACTGACGTTCCAGGAGTCAGCGCACGCGCGAATGCGCCAGCGCAATTCGTGCCCTGCGGCGTGCGAAATGCCCAGGGACGCGGTTTCCCTACTCGGCCAGAAGTCCCGGATCCAGCGTGAACAACTCCTCGGCACGGCCGACGCCGCGCAAGGCGTAGCGGCCCACGGAAACGAGCTTCGAGCGCTCCGGCTCGGGCGTCGCCGCGGCGAATTCGGACGACAGGACGACGCCGCGGTCCACCGAGCGGCACATCGCGGCAATGCGACTCGCTTCGTTGACCGCCGGGCCGACGACCGTGAAGTCCAGGCGATCCTCGCTGCCGATGTTGCCGTAGAACACCTCGCCGATGTGCAGCCCGAGGTAGACGGACGTCACCGGCTGGCCGCCCGCGGCGCGGCGCTCGTTCACCGCCTTGATTGCGGACCTCAGGCTCGCCTCGGCGCGCAGCGCGCAGCCGCACGCCTGCGCGGCGTCGTCGGCCTGAAAGATCGCCAGCACGCCGTCGCCGATCAGCTTCAGCACTTCGCCGCCGGCGTCGCGAACGGCGGCGATCACGGCCGCGGCGTAATCGTTGAGCAGCGGAATGATCTCGTCGGGGGGCGCCGTGTCGGTGATCTTCGTGTAACCGCGCAAATCCGAGAACCAGATCACCGCGTTGATGCGCTCGGCGACACCGCGCGAGATGCGGCCGCTCAGCACGCGCTCGCCCGCATCGTGACCGAGATAGACCTCGACGAGCGTCCGCGCGATGCGCGCCAGCGACACGCATTTGATCGCGAGCGCAAGCAACGGAACGAGCCGGCGCAGCGCAACCAGATCCGCCTCGCCAAAACCGCCGGGGCTCGACGTCGCCCACGACGAGTGGACACAGTCCATCTCGCCGATGACGCTCGTCGCGCCGAAGCGATGGACGAAAGCGACGTAGTCCGTGTACCCCTCCGCTCTCATCTCGCCAAGGATCGCGAAGTCCTCCGGGTCGCCGGCGCCGATCCGGCGGCGCAGCTCGCTGGCTCCGGTCGTCACCAGATGGTAGAAGGGGCTGCGCTGCCAGGAGGCCGCGGTGGCGCCGACGTTCGAAGGCCCGTATTCGACGACCGGCGGCTGCTCGACGCTGTCGGCGCGCCAGCGAAACACACGGCCCTCGTGAATCGGATGCAGCGTATCGACGACAACCGTGGAGCGTGAGAGCGCGATGCCCGCCTCGCGGCAGCGGTCGCAGAAGCCGTGCAGCGACTCCGTCTCCGATGCGCCGGCGAGACCGGCCTCGACGAGCCAGCTTTCGATGCGGTTCAGTGAATCGACGGGCATTTGGAAGGCGGGCGCGGCCGCCGTCAGCGCGCCTGGCAATCAAGCGACAAGCACGTGAGTATAATGAATCGTGACGAGCGGAGGCGGTGCGCACCTCCAATCCTGCCGGGTCGCGCCGTCCCGCCAATCAGCGAAGGCGCGGCCGCAATGTCCCCCGGAATCTCCTGAATCGAGCGGCACAGCCAACAAACGAAGGGAGCATGCACATGCAGATCACGGACATCCTGACACAGACGGGCGGCCTCCACTCGATCGCGCAGGAACTCGGCATCAGCGAGGACCAGGCGGCGAGCGGCGCCGAAGCGCTCGTCCCGGCGATCCTCGGCGGATTCAAGAAGCAGACGCAGGCGCAACCCGCCGGACTCGAGGGGCTCGGCGGGCTGCTCGGGCAGCTCGGTGGCGGCAGCCTGCTCGACAACGTGCTGGCGCCGCAGCCGACGGACGTGAGCCGCGGCAACGACGTGCTCGGAGAGATTTTCGGTTCGAAGGACGTGAGCCGTGCCGTCGCGCAGAACGCCGCTTCGCAGTCGGGGCTCGACCCGATGTTGCTCAAGAAGATGCTGCCGATGCTGGCGATGCTGGTTGCGGGGTTCATGGCGAAACAGCAAGACGTCGGCACCGCGGAACAGCCCTCGGCGGCGGGCGGCGGGCTCGGCGGCATGCTGGGTGGCCTGTTGGGTGGAATGCTGGGCGGCCGGGCCGCCGGCGCCGAAAGCGCGACGCCGAACGCCGCAACGCCGGGTCTCGCCTCGATGCTCGACCTGAACGGCGACGGCAATCCGCTGGACGACATCCTGCGGATGGCCGGCAAGGCGATGCGATAGCCCCACCGCGCGCCTGGGCGCGCGGGTGGAATGGGGCCGTGACCTGGCTTCGAGCGACACCCCCGGCATACGGGGGCGCTTCGATGCGTTTGCGGCCCGGACGCGGCGCGCCCGGACGCGATCAGTCGGCCTTCGCCTTCTCTTTCATCGCCGCCTGCAGCTTCTGGATGTCCGCGGGCGACAGCTGCGGGCGGTTGACCTTGACCGTCAGCTTGTTGAGCTTGGCGGTCAGCGCGAAGGGCGGCAGGTAGTCCGCGTCGTTGACGCCGGTCAGCGTGTCCGAGCCGACGTCGAAGCTCTCGTCCCACTGCAGGATCATCGGCAGCGTCTTCTCCATCCTCTTCGTCGCGACCTCCTTGCCGTCGACCTTGAGCGTGCCGGTGCCGGGCCGCCCGACGCCGCCGAAGTCGTTGAACGCGAGCGTGCCGGCGCCCATGCCTTCGTACTTGAAGTCGAACTCGAGCGTGTGCCGGCCCGGCGCCAGCGCGTCGGGGGCCTCCCACTTCAGCCGCTCGAGGTCGACCATGTTCCACAGGAACACCGGCTTGCCCTTCAGCAGGTAGAAGCCGTAGCCGGCGAAGCGCCCGCCCGAGGTCAGGATCATGCCCTCGGCGCCGCCCTGCGGCACCTCGATGTCGGCGGTGATCGTGTACGAGGTGTTGAGCAGCAGCGGCGAGTCGCCCTGCGGCAGGCCGACCATCGGCCGCGTGTAGACGAACTCGGTGCGCCCGGCGGTGATGTTGGGCCGCGGCGCGACGATGCGCGCCGCCACCGACGCGTCCATCGGGAAGACCTGGTGCTTCCTGGCCTCCGCGACGAACATCTGCTTCAGCTCCTTGACCTTCTGCGGGTTCTTCGCCGCGAGATCGGTGGTCTGGTTGAAGTCGGTGTTCAGGTTGAAGAGCTCGAGCACCTGGTTGTTCAGCGGGTCCGGGTTGGCCGGGCCGAAGGCCTGCCACGGCGCGCGATTGACCTTGGTGGAGAGGAACCAGCCGTCGTGGTAGAGCGCCCACTGGCCCATCATCTCGAAGTACTGCGTCTTGTGCCGCGACGCCGCCTTGGCGTTCTTCGCGTCGAACGTGTACGCGAAGCTCGTGCCCTCGATCGGCGCCTGCTTGATGCCATCCACCATTTCGGGCGCGTGGATGCCGGCGGCCTCGAGGATCGTCGGCACGACGTCGATCGACGTGCACGAACTGCTCGCGCAAGGCGCCCTTGTCCTTGATCCGCGCCGGCCACGACACGACCATGTTCTGGTTGATGCCGCCGAGTTGCGAGGCGTTCTGCTTGAACCAGGAGAACGGCGTGTCGAACGCCCACGACCAGCCGGCCGACATGTGGTTGTAGGTCCGCTCCGTGCCCCAGACGTCGTAGAACTTCATCTGCACCTCGACGGGCAGCTCGTTGACACCGTTGAACCACGCGACCTCGTTCGGCGTGCCCATCGGGCCGCCCTCGGCGCTGGTGCCGTTGTCGCCGTTGATGTAGATGATCAGCGTATTGTCGAGCCTGCCCATGTCCTCGAAGGCCTGGATCACGCGCCCGATCTCGTGGTCGCTGTAGGCGGCGTAGGCGGCGAAGACCTCGACCTGCCGGATGAAGAGCTTCTTCTCCTCCGCCGAGAGCGCGTCCCACTCCTTCAGCACCTCCTTGGGCCACGGCGGCAGCCTGGTGTCCTTCGGAATCACGCCGAGCCGCTTCTGGTTCTCGAAGATGCGCTCGCGCACCTTGTTCCAGCCCTCGTCGAAGAGCTTCATCTGGCTGATCCTGTCCACCCATTCCTTCGTCGGGTGGTGCGGCGCGTGCGTGGCGCCAGGCGCGTACTTGATGAAGATCGGCTTGTTCGGCTGGATCTGGTGCATCCGCGTCATGTAGTCGATCGCGTCGTCCGCCATCCCGGTGACCAGGTTCCAGCCCGGCTTGCCCTGGAAGGGAAAGATCTGCGTCGTGTTGCGGAAGAGGTTCGGCTGCCACTGGTTCGCGTCGCCGCCGACGAAACCGTAGAAGTACTCGAAGCCCATGCCGGTCGGCCACTGGTCGAACGGGCCGACCTGGCTGGCCGCGAACGCGGGCGTGTTGTGGTTCTTGCCGAACCACGACGTCGCATAGCCGTTGTCGAGCAGGATGCGGCCGATCGTCGCCTTGTCCCTGGCGATGATGCTGTTGTAGCCCGGGAAGCCGGTCGCCTGCTCGGAGACCACGCCGAAGCCCGCCGAGTGGTGGTTGCGGCCGGTGATCAGCGCCGCGCGCGTCGGCGAGCACAGCGCCGTGGAGAACATGCGGTTGTAGCGCAGACCTTCTTTCGCGATGCGGTCCATCGCCGGTGTCGGGATGACGCCGCCGAACGTGCTGGGCACGCCGAAGCCGGCGTCGTCGGTGATGATCAGCAGCACGTTGGGCGCGCCTTTCGGCGGCACGACGCGCGGCGCCCACCACGGCTTCGACTGCAGCGCGTCGTCCTTGATGACGCCGCCGAACTTCGGGTCGGGCGGCGGGAAGCTGCTTCCCGCTGATGCTCGTGCTGGCGCCCGGCGATCCCAAGGTGCCGGTGACCTGCTGCGCGCCGACCTGTGTCGCGCCGAAGAACGCCGCGACGACCGCAGCAATCGATGCCGACTTTCGCAATTTCATGGGTCGCTCCAGGAAACGGGACCGCGCTCGCCGTTGTCGATGCGCCGGCCTCGCAGAGGCGACGCAGACGCCGGGGTGGAAGGATCGTTCGCGATCAGCTGTTGCGGCGAGCGGAGGATCATAACAATACGCGGCAGGTTCGGCCACACGGACACAACGCCGACTCGGCTCATCGATGCACCGATTCGGGGCGGGAACGGCCGGATGGGGTGTCCGCGCCCCTGCTCGACAGGATCGTCCGCTCCGCGGGAGCGCCTGACCTCGGCCGGCCGGCCGCGCGACTTCGACTCCGCCGATGTCGATCCGAACGCCTCGATCCGGCTATGCGCCCTCTGCTTCGAGCGTGAACTCGATGTTGCCGCGCGTGGCGTGGCTATACGGACAGATGTTCGCGTGCGTCTCCTGCGCCAATGCAAGGGCCTCCGCGGTGGGCAACCCTGGAACCTTGACGTGCATCTTCACTGCAATCCCGAACCCGCCACCCTCGCGCGGACCGACGGACGTGTGGCAGGTGACGATTGCGCCGGACACGTTCTTCTTGTGCTGCTTCGCCACGAACTCCAGCGCGCCCCCGAAACAAGCCGCATAGCCGGCGGCGAACAGATGTTCCGGGGTGGTCGTGTTGGGCAGACCGGGACCCCCCATTTCCTTGCGGACGGAGAGATTGACGCTCACCGAATGATCGGTCGTCTCGGAATGTCCATTGCGCCCGCCGGTGTTGTGCGCTATCGCCGTCACCAGAGGCTTGATCGTGTAGGCCGCCATCTGCTTCTCCTCGGATCTACTTCTTGGTGGCGGCGGCGCTGACCTGCGCGAGCAGCTTGTCGGCCGCCGCGTTGTGGACCGCTGTCCGCACCAGGATGTCGGGCGGAAGCACCTTCTTTCCGTAGAACGAAGCGTTCCAATCATCGGAGGCCGTGACCACGGTGCCATCGAGATTGAGACCGCCGTACACCCCCTTGGCGCGGTTGAAAGTGATGAGGTCGGCCACGACGTCGCTGCGGGCACCTGCGCCGACCGGACCCGCGGCGATACTGGCGTCGCCCCCGATCTTGAACGAAGTCGCCAGCAGCGAGTTGAGGCCCTTGTCGGTCATCACCAGCGTCACACCTTCGGCCACCGAGACGCCGGCCTGGAAGCCGACGCTCGCCGTGGCCATCGCGTAGAACGCGGGGCCCACCCAGCCGCCGGTCGTCGGGTCGCGCGCGACGACGAGCGCACGCCCCCCCGACCCGCCGAAGATGAAACCGGCCTTGACGACCTCGGGGGTGATCATCACCGCCTTGGCACGGTAGAAGTTGCGCTGCAGCCAATCCATGTCGGGATCGCGCAGGAAGTTGGACAACGTAACCTGCGAGGCAGCGATGTGCGCCTGCGGATTGGCTTGTGCGTGCGCGTTCGGCACGACGAAGGCCGAAGCCACCGCGATAAACGCGGTCATACCGGCGGAACGTAGCGATCGGGTCGACATGAGCATCTCCTTGATGTGTGCATCGGATGATACGGCAACTTGTTTTCGGCACCCCGGCGCCTGCGGAAGTTCCGTGAAATGTGCGCGGCTCGGCCTGTTGCAGCCGAAGCGCGAGCGTTGACCGGCACGACCGAACCCACAATACTCCGCTCGACGTGATTGAAGTGCGTCATCCCTACGAAGGTCGCGATGAGCTCGACATCCCTGCGCACTGCCGTGTCCGCTGCCTGCGTTGCGCTGCTGGCCTGCGGCGTCGCCGCGGCAGCCGCCGATCCCGCCAAGGTGCTCCGCATCGCCTCGCCGGACATCACGAGCCTCGATCCGCAGCAGCCCACGGACCTCTACTCGACCCGGGTCGCAAGCCACATCTTCGAGGCGCTCTACCAGTTCGACTTTTTCGCGGTCCCCGCCAGGGTGATCCCGAACACCGCCGAGGCCTTGCCGACGATCACCGACGGCGGGAAGACCTGGACGATCAGACTGCAGCAGGGCATCCACTTCGCCGACGACCCGGTGTTCAAGGGCAAGCCGCGCGAGCTCGTCGCACAGGACTACGTGTACTCGATCAAGCGCAGCCTCGATCCGAACCTTCGCACCGGCGGCGACTCGGCGCTGGCGGACCTCATCGTCGGCGCCCGCCCGGTCGTCGACGCGGCGCGCAAGCCAGGCGCCAGGTTCGACTACGATGCGCCCATCGACGGCCTGCGCGCGCTCGACCGGCATACGCTGCAGATCCGGCTCGCCAGCGCCGACTACACGCTGCTCGAGCGGCTCGCCGGGCTGACCGCGATGGCAGTGGCACGCGAGGCGGTCGAAGCTGCCGCGGCCGATGTGATGGGCCGGCCCGTGGGCACCGGCCCCTACCGCTTGAAGGAGTGGCGGAAGGCATCGAAGGTCGTGCTCGAGGCGAATCGGCACTACCGGACGCTCCGCTTTCCCGAGAGCGCCGACCCGCAGCACAAGGCGCTCGTCGACGCGATGCGCGGCAAGGCGCTGCCGCAGATCGGCCGCATCGAGATCAGCATCATCGAGGAGTCGCAGCCGGAGCTCCTCGCCTTCATGCAAGGCGACCTCGACTGGATGGCGCTCTCCGGCGACGATGCGAAGCGCGTCGCCGAGAATGGCCGGCTCCGTCCCGATCTGGCGAAGAAGGGCGTCGTCCATCTCCGATTCGGCGCGCCGACATTGATGTTCACGTACTTCAACCTCGACGATCCGGTCGTGGGCGGCTACTCGAACGCGCAGGTGGCGCTGCGCCGGGCGATTGCGATGGGCTTCGACGTCGGCGAAATGATCCGCGTCCTCTACGCCGGCAACGCGCTGCCGGCCAACCAGCTGCTGCCGCCGGGCGTCAACGGCCACGACGCGACGCTGCCGCCGAAGTCGCTCTACGACCCGGCCGCCGCCCGCGCGCTGCTCGACCGCTTCGGGTTCAAGGATATCGACGGCGACGGCTATCGCGAGAGCACCGAGGGCAAGCCGCTGACGGTCGTCCGCGGCACGCTGCCCGAATCGTGGTATCGGGACATGGACACGCTGTGGAAGAAGAGCATGGACGCGATCGGCATCCGGATGCAGCTCAATCAGCAGACCTTTGCCGAGCTGCTCAACCTGAGCCGCGCCGGCAAGCTGCCGATGTTCAACCTCGGCTACCGGTCGCTCGAGCCCTCCGGCTACCAGATCCTGCAGACGCTATGGGGAAAGGAATCGCGCGACATCAATCCGTCGGGCTTCAAGCGCCCGCAGTACGACGCCGCGTACGAGCAGTTCCTGCGCACGCCGGCCGGGACCGAGCGAACCGCGCTCGCCAGGAAGATGTCGGAGCTGTCGCAGGCGTGGATGCCCATGATCCTGCACACCTACGGGATCGGCAACGTCGTCTACTATCCCTGGGTTCAGGGCTACTGGCCGTCGCCGTTCGGCGGATCGTGGAAGTACGCCGACCTCGATCTCGCCGCGCGGAAGGCGGGCGCAGCGGGCAGGTAGCCGCCGCGCGCTGGATCGCACCGGGGTGGGTGCCGCCGGCGCGACGTGGCGCGAGCGCCCGCGCGCGCCGTGCCGGCTACTGCAGGCTCGGCTTCTTGAGGAAATCGTGGCGGTCGGCGGAACGGATGCGCACGTCCACCGGCGCGCCATCGCGCGCCAGTCCCAGCGGAACCTCGACGCCGGCGCGGCCTTGCCGCCACACCGCGCGGAAGAACTCGGCCAGCGACCCGACCCGCGTGCCGCCCACGGCGACGACCAGGTCGCCGACCCGCACGCCGGCTCGCTCGGCGGGACCGCCATGCGCGAGCCCGTTGACGACCAGACGGCCCTGCGTGTCGGCCGTGTACATGCCGAGCCAAGGCCGCGGCGGCTGCGCCGAGCGTCCGGTCCGCAACAAGTCGTCGAGTATCGGCCGGAGCAGATCGGCGGGGACGAACATGTTGCCGTCGACTGCGGTGTCGCCAGCCGCCTCGTGCAGCAGCAGGGAGCCGATGCCGACGAGCATCCCGCAATCGTCGAGCAGCGCCGCGCCGCTCCATTCGGGGTGCGGCGGCGTCGTGAACAGCGCCTCGTCGAGCAGATACTCCCAGTAGCCGGCGAATTCCTGCTTGGCGAATACCGTCGCTTTCAGCGCATGCGGGCGCCCGCCGTTGCCCAGCACGAACACGTCGTCGTCGGGCGCGATCGATTCGGTCGTGCCGAGTTGCAGCGCCGGCAGCGGCAGGCGGCCCAGCGGCTGCACGAGTCCGAGTCCGGTGGGGAAGTCGTAGGCGAGCGGGTGGCCCTCCACGACCGAGCCGTCGTTCGCGGTGAGCCAGATCGACGCGGCCTCCGTGATCAGATAGCCGATGGTCAGGACGAGGCCGTCGTCGCGGATCACCACGCCGCTGCCCACGCGCTCGGTCCCCAGGATCGACGCGGTGAACGCGTCCTCCGGCACCTCGGCGCGCAGCGCGACCACCGCGTCGAGCGCGTGCTTGAGGTCGAAGCCGACCTCGTCCTGCGCCGGCTGCAGCGCCTGGGGAAACGCCCAGCGGGTGATTTCGGACACGGAAGCGCTCGTCGGGAGAGAGCGGGTGCCCGGCACCCGCATCGGTCGAATGTTACGCGACCTCGCCCGCGCGCGGTACGCGATCGCGACGCGCGAGCGCGGGCACGCGAACTCCGGCAAAATCGGCACCCCGGCCTGGAATCTGCGGGATCGTCAGTTGCGGAATCGATGGGTGATGCGATGGGCGTTGGCAGTCTCGTTGTGATCCGGCACGCCGGTTCTGCTGCCGTGCGCGCAGCCGCAGCGCTCCTGCCGGCGTTCTTCGCGGCAATCGTCATCGGACCGGATGCGGCTGCCCAGATCGCACCGTCGGCCGCCGAGAGGGCCGGCTACACGGGGCTTTTCGCCGCCGCCGCGAGCGGCGACGCAGCCGGAATCGCGCGGCTCGCCGCCGGCGGCGCCGACGTCAACGCCCGCGATGGCCACGCGCGCACTCCGCTGCACGTCGCCGCGCATGCCGGACAGCGGGAGGCGATGCGCGCGCTGGCGAAGGCCGGCGCCGACCCGAATGCCCTCGAAGGCGATCGCTACGACATCGTCACCATCGCTGCCGTCGCCAACGACCTGCCCACGCTGACGGTCGCGCTCGAGCTGGGGTGCAGCGCGAAGAACGTCACCAGCCGGTACGACGGCACCGCCCTCATCGCTGCCGCGCACCTCGGACACGTGGAGGTCGTGCGCGCGCTGATCCGCGCCGGCGCGCCGCTCGACCACGTGAACAACCTGGGCTGGACCGCCGTCATCGAGTCGATCGTGCTCGGCGACGGCGGCACGCGACACACGGCGACGCTGAAGGCGCTGATCGATGCCGGCGCGAACCCGAACATCGCCGACCGGGGCGGGGTAACGCCGCTGCGACTGGCGAGGGACCGCGGCTATCGCGAAATGGTGGCGGTCCTGCAGCACGCCGGCGCGCGGTGACGGGTGCCGCCGCTCGTGATCACGCTCCGCAGGTTCGCTCGCTTCCGCTCCACGGCGGCCGCCTTCGATCCGCCGACGCTGTACCGCTTCGTGCTGCTTTCGATGCTGGTGCACGTGCTGGTGCTCCTCGTCTTCGGCACCGCGCCCGGGGGCGGAGCACGTCGCGCCGGCAATTCGTGGGGCACCCTCGACGTGACGCTGCGGCCGCTGTCTCCCGAACCCGGGGCCGGCTTCCGGCTCGCGCCGGGCGCCGACACCGCTACGCCAGCCGCCGCGCTTCTTCAGCGATGGGGTGGCGCGACACGCGCGCCGCCGCGGACGCAGCCCGCGAAGGCACCAACCTCCCCGCCGCCCGCGACGCCACCAGCCGCCGCGACACCCGGCGAACCGCCGGCACTCGCGTCTCCACCACCCACGCCGGCGACACCGGCCGCGACATCGACACCCGCCACCACGGACAGGGAACCGGTCGCGCCTGCCCCACCGGCGGAAGCCGTGCCAGCCGCGCCGAAAGCTGCGCCACCTGTTCAGTCGACACCGTTCCAGGCGTTGCCGCAAATCGATCGCAACGCTCCCGAGGAAGTCGACAAGCCGCTCGCGCCCTCCGCGCCGCCGGCCCCGCAAGTCGAGCGCAAGGCATCGCCGCCGCGCGAGCTGCCGGCACCGCCCGTCGCGCCACCGGCCGACCCGATCGCGCCACCGGCCGAGCCGATCGCGCCGCCGAAGAGCGAGCGCGACGTCGTGCAACCGGTGGCGCCGACACCGCGTGAGCTGCCGATGCCGCCGTGCCCGCTCCCGAGCCGATCGCACCGCCGAAGATCGAGCGCGACATCGTGCAGCCGGTCGCGCCGACGCCGCGCGAGCTGCCGATAGCGCCGGCGCCCGCTCCCGAGCCGATCGCGCCGCCCAAGATCGAGCGCGACGATCGTGCAGCCGGTCGCGCCGACGCCACGCGAGCTGCCGATAGCGCCGACGCCCGCTCCCGAGCCGATCGCGCCCCCGAAAATCGAGCGCACCGTCGCGCCGCCGGTGGAGACACCGGCGCCGCGCAGTGCACCGGCGGAGCCGGCCCCGCTGCCCGAGCGCAGCGCGCCTGCGATCGAGCGCGAGCCCGCCGCGCCGCCGACGCCGTTGCCGCGCAGCGCACCCGCCCAGGCGGCACCGCGCGCGGAACGCGTCGCGCCATCGGCCCCGGCAGCGCAAAGCGCGCCCGCGGCCCGGCCGCCGGCGCGCACCGCCGTGCCCTCGGACGATGCGGCCCCGCCACTGCGCTTCGGTGCCCCCGACCCGGGCGCGGAGGACTTCAAGCCGCGCCGCGATGTCGTCGTGCCGTCGACGGAGCCGGGCGGAGCGCCGCGCATCGACCTCGAGGCATCCCGCCAGCGGGCGCGCGAGATCGCGGCCGAAGCCTCGGGCTATCGCGGCGTGGTGCCGCTGGCGTTGCCGCCACCGCCGCCGGAGCGCAAGTCGAAGCTCGCGAAGGATATCGAAAAGGCCGTCAAGCCCGATTGCCGCGACGCCTATGCGGGGCTCGGTCTGCTCGCCGTCCCGGCACTCATTGCGAGCACCGTCGGCAACGGCGGTTGCCGGTGGTAGGTGTCGTCGAGACGCCGCTCTTCGCTCGCGGCTTACGGGGCGCAGGCCGCCGGCAGCGCATAATTGCGTGCGACACTTCCGCGGCGCCTATTGCGCTCTCCCATTCCCCAGCCTCGTGAGCAACCGATGAAGATCTTCCATTCCGTCGCCTCCCCCTTCGCCCGCAAGTGCGTCGTCGCCGCCCACGAGCTGGGCCTGCGCGAGCGCCTCGAGCTCCTGCCGGCCAACGCGCATCCGGTCAATCGCGATCGGACGATCGTCGCGCACAATCCGCTCGGCAAGGTGCCCACGCTCATCACCGACGAGGGCGCCGTGCTCTACGACAGCCGCGTGATCTGCGAGTACCTGAACGCGCTGGGCGACGGCCATCTCGTCCCCCGGGAAGGACCTGCGCGCTGGAACGTCCTGGTCGAGCAGGCGCTCGCCGACGGCATCATGGACGCGGCGCTGCTGGCGCGCTACGAGACGGCGGTGCGGCCCGAGAACCTGCGCTGGGACGACTGGACTGCCGGCCAGCTCGACAAGGTGACCTGCGGGCTCGCCGAAGTCGAGCGCCGTGTCGCGGGCTTCGGCAGCCGCGTCGATGTCGGCACGATCGCCGTCGGCTGCGCGCTCGGCTACCTCGACTTCCGCTTCGCGTCGCTCGCGTGGCGGGGGCAGCACCCGGCACGGCGGCGTGGTTCGAGCGCTTCGGCGCGCGCGCCTCGATGGTGGCGACGCGGCCGCCGGCGGCGTAGCTGGACGACGCCGTCGACGACGCACTTGAGCGCTGCGCGCGCGACGGCCTGCTTCAGTTCGTCCTGCGTCATGGGTCGATCCGGGAGTTTGACGCGCCAGTTCTACGCCGCGCGGCCGGGGGCGCGCACTGCGCAACTAGTGCGCCGCCCCGCGCGCCGACCACACACTCCTGGCGAGCTTCACGACGAGCAGGATCACCGCCCCCGCAACGATGCCGACCAGCATGTCGGCGACGAGCGGCGCGAGCGCGTGCAGCACGCCGCCGATGCCGGGAATCACGGCGGCTTTTGCGACGAGGGCCTCGATCGCGTGGCGCGCAACGGGCACGCCGTGCGTCAGGATGCCGCCGCCGACGAGGAACATCGCCACGGTGCCGGCTACCGACAGCGACTTCATGAAGTACGGCGCGGTCCGCAGGATGCCGGCGCCGAGCGCGCGCTGGAATCGCGCGAACGCGCTTTCGCCGACGAGCTTGCTCAAGTACAACCCTGCGTCGTCGAGCTTGACGATGCCCGCGACCACGCCGTAGACGCCGATCGTCATCAGCGCCGCGATGCCGACGAGCGCGGCGACCTGCGTGCCGAACGCGGCGCCGGCGACGATGCCGAGCCCGATGACGATGATCTCGGCGGACAGGACGAAGTCCGTGCGGATCGCGCCCTTGATCCTCGCTCTCTCGAAGGCGACCAGATCGACGGCGGGATCGACGACGGCCTTCGCGAGTGCGACATGCTCGGCCTGACGCTCGGCCGGCGAGCGGAGAAAGCGGTGCGCGACCTTCTCGAATCCCTCGTAACAGAGGTAGGCGCCGCCCAGCATGAGCAGCGGCGTGATGGCCGCCGGAACGAGCGCGCTGATCGCGAGCGCGGCCGGCACCAGGATCGCCTTGTTGAGCGCGGATCCTTTCGCCACCGCCCAGACCACCGGCAGCTCGCGCTCGGCGCGCACGCCGGACACCTGTTCCGCGTTGAGCGCAAGGTCGTCGCCCAGCACGCCGGCGGTCTTCTTCGCGGCAACTTTCGTCAGCACCGCCACGTCGTCGAGGACGCTCGCGATGTCGTCGAGGAGGGCGATCAAGCCGATGCCGGCCATCGTGCGTCCTGCGCCGGGTCGGCGCGCAAGTGGGGGAAACCGCAGGATAAAGCAAAAGGGGCCAGGCTCCTTCTGCCCGTTGACCACACCGCCCGAAACGTCGAATACTGGGGCCACTGCGCCGCCGAAGGCACCTACATTGTGCGCATCAATGTCGAAAAGGCAGTGACCGGCGCCAACGATGCCGAGGCCCCGAAGCAGCGCTACCGGCGCGCGTTCGCGCATCCGCCGTTTCCCGGCGGCGGCCACATCCGCCCGGAGGGGCAGGGCCGCGTCTGCATCCCCACGAGGCATCTGGTGCCGCGATGGGAGGCCGGCCTGCTGAGCTCATCCGCCCTGCTTGGCCGGTGCGCCGTTGCGGCGCTGCTGTTCGTTGCGCCGCTCGCGGCCAGCACCGACATGACGAAGACGCTGCGGGCGGTGTTCTCCACTGCCGAGACCGGCTTCGATCCGCAGGCCGCGTACGATTCGTATTCGTTCTACGTCATCGGCGGCATCTTCGACCCGCTGTACGTCTACGACTACTTCGCGCGCCCGGTGCGGATGGTCCCGAACACCGCGGCGGCGCTGCCGGAGGTCGCCGACCAGGGGCGCACGTACACGATCCGGGTCCGCCCGGGCATCCGCTTCGCGGCGGACCCGGCGTTCAAGGGGCGGCCGCGCGAGCTCGTCGCCGAAGATTACGTCTACAGCCTGAAGCGGATCTTCGATCCGAAGGTGCGCTCGTACTGGCTCTACCTCTTCGAGGGCAACCTGGTTGGCCTCGACGAACCGCTCGCCGCCGCACGCAAGAGCGGCACCTGGGACTACGATGCCGTGCTCGAGGGATTGCGCGCGCTCGACCGCTACACGCTGCAGATCAAGTTCCGGCGGCCGAACCATGGCTTCGAGTGGTGGCTCGCGTCGAACCAGTTCTCGGCGGTGGCGCGCGAGGTCGTCGAGGCCTACAAGGACGCGTCGAACCGCGTCATGGAGAACCCCGTGGGCACGGGGCCGTATCGCCTCAAACAGTGGACGCGCGGGCAGCGGATCCTGCTCGAAGCCAATCCGGACTATCGCGACGTCACCTATCCGGCGCCGGCGCAGGGCAGCGAGCCCGGCGACGCGGCGATCGCGAAGGGCCTCGTCGGCAGGAAGCTTCCGCTGGTCGGCAACGTCGACATCTCGATCATCGAGGAGGCGCAGCCGAGGCTTCTTTCCTTCGACTCGGGACAGCTCGACTACCTTGCGCTGCCCGCGACGCTCGCGGTGAACGTCCTCGACGGCGCGGCGCTGAAACGCGAGTACTCGAAGCGCGGCATCACTCTGCATCGCCAGGTGTCGCCGTCGGTCTCGTTCTTCTACTTCAACCTCGACCACCCGCTGGTCGGCGGCTACTCCCCGGAAAAGCTCGCGCTGCGGCGCGCGATCAGCATGGGCTACGATCGCCATGCGGCGATCTCGAGCCTGCTGCACGGCCAGGCGGTGCCCGCGGCCCAGCCCGTGCCGCCCCCGCTGTTCGGCCACGACCCGACGTACGTCGCGCCCTACGGCTACGACCCGCGCGCCGCGCGTGCGCTCCTCGACCGGTTCGGCTACAAGGATCGCGACGGCGACGGCTATCGCGAGCTTCCCGACGGCAAGCCCCTCACGCTCGTGCTCGCGTCCACGCCCGACAACGCCGCGCGCGCGAGTGACGAGCTGTGGAAGCGCAGCATGGACGCGATCGGCCTCAGGATCACGTTCCTCAAGAACAAGTGGCCCGAGCTCAACAAGATGTCGGAGGCGGGCCAGCTCATGATGTGGGGCCTGTCCTGGATCTCGTCGGTGCCGGACGGCAGCGACTACTACAGTTACTTCGACAGCAGGAACATCGGGACGTCGAACGACGCGCGGATGCGCCTGCCGGCCTTCGACGCGCTGTACGCGAAGTCGCGCCTGCTGCCGCACGGACCCGAGCGGACCAAGCTCTTCGTCGAGATGACCGACGTGCTGTACGCCTACACGCCGTGGATCTTTACGTACTATCCGTACGACAACGACCTCGTGCAGCCCTGGCTCAAGGGCTACAAGCGGCATCCGTTCGTGCAGCACCAGTGGCGCTACTATGACGTCGAGCGGCGCCCGCATTGAACAACCTCTTGCGCGCGCCGCGGCGGTGGCGGCGGCGCGGCGCCGGTGACGGCCGGGGAGGACGACGACGGCGCGGACGTGCGCCCGCACGACTCCCGCGTCGTGCGGGCGATGCTCCTCACGGCCGGGACTCTCTGCGTCGCGCTGGGCGTGATCGGCGTCGTCGTCGGAGCGTGGCTGTACCGGATCCCGTCGCGCGACCGCCGGTAGGCCGCGCGCGCGGCCGCCGAAGTGGGATTGCGTGACGCCGCAAGGCTCATGCGTCTGTGTTGGGTGCCGGTGGCCGACTCGACGGCTTTGGGGTGCTGTCCCGACCGGATCAAGCAGCAGCCGAACTCGGCCACTAGGCCGCCGCCTCCTTGAGCGCGGCCCGACTCTCGCGATACGCCGCCCACCACGCAGCAGCGTCCGATTGCGTCCACGCGAGCCGCGTCGACAGCCGGTCGAGCGCCTCGATCACCGCCTCGGCCGACTGCGGGCGCCGCGTCCGGTCCTTCTCCAGGCAGGCGGCAATCAGATCGTCGAGCGCTTCGGAAATCTGGGGCACGCTGGCCGACACGCGCGGCGCCGGCGCGTGCAGCACCTGGTTGCTGATCTCGAGATTGTTGTCCCCCCCGAAGATCGGCTTTCCCGTCAACAGGAAATAGCCGACCGCGCCCAGCGCATACACGTCGGAGCGCGCATCGGCGTCGGCGGGATTGACGATGCGCTCCGGCGCCATGTAGCGCGGCGTGCCCAGGATCTTGAGCTGCTTGGTGACATCGCGCGTCTCCAGGTGCTCGAGGTTCTTGACGAGGCCGAAGTCGAGCAGCTTGACGACGTCGTCCTCGCCGCGGCGGCAGAGCATCACGTTTTCCGGCTTGACGTCGCGGTGAATCATCCCGTGCAGGTGCGCTTCGCGCAGCGCAGCGCCGACCTGGCGCAGGATGTGGATCACGCGCCCCGGCGGGATCGGCCCCGAGTGCGCCACCAGCTCGGCAAGCGTGACGCCGTCGAGGTATTCCATCACGAAATACGGCTGACCCTCGCTGGTGCGGCCGTAATCGTAGACCTGCACGGTATTCGGGTGGAACAGCTGGCTCGCGACCTGCACCTCGCGCTCGAAACGGTGCAGGAACTCGTCGGTCGCGACACGCTTCTTCAGTATCTTGATCGCGGTCGGGCGCTTGAGCAGCGCATGCCGTGCGAGGTAAATGGTCGCCATGCCGCCTTCGCTGATCTTGCGTTCCAGCGTGTAGGCGCCCAGACGCTGCAACCGGCCGAACTGCCGCTGCAGCCGGGCGAGCGCCGTCGTCGACGTCAGCGCTGCGCCCAGCGACAGCGCGATGAAGACGCCGATGACGATCGCGCTGATCCAGAAATAGCGCAGCGCGGCAAAGGCCTCGACGGCCGAGACCTCGGCGATCACGCCCATGTCGTACGCGCGCAGCCAGCGCCACACACCGATCACCTCGGTGCCGCGATAGCTGCGGTAGGGCGTCGCGACGGCGCCCTGCTCGCCCAATCCGGTGTTGTTGCGTGCGGCGACGGCCAGCGCCGCGGCACGGGTCAGGGGCCGCGCAGCCGCTTCGAGGCCCGACGGCCTGCCCTCGTTCTCGACGTCACCGGGATCGCGCAACGCGATGCCGAACGCCGATCCCGCCGCCGCGGAATCCTTGAGCACGCCGGCCGCGATCAAATCGTCGGCGAAGCGCGACTCGGTGAGCATCAGGCCGTCGTCCGCGAAGGCGTACGCCTCCGCGGTGGTGCCCGGCCGCGCAGCGGAGAAGATGGTCGCGAGCTGGCGGTCGGTTTCCACACCCATCGCCAGCGCCATCGTCGCCGGAGCGCTGCCCTCGCGTATCGGGGCCAGGAACCATGCGACCGGGCGGCGCGTGTCGTTCGCCCCGCGCACCGACAGCTCCCGGTCGGGATACGGCCGCACGAACTGCGGGGCGCCGTCGATCGCGCGATCGAGGCGTTGCCGGAACGGCGCCGAGGTCAGGCGCTGCCCGCAGCGCTGCGGGTCCTTGGACGCAAGGACGAGCCCGGTCCGGTCCACGATCCGGAACGCGACGACACCTTGCGTCGCCATCGACGTCTGCAGGATGCGGCCCAGCTCCTCCGCCTCGGCGGTGCACCGTTCGGGGCCGGGAAGCTGGCCGCGCGCGTCGGCGGCGAGCCGCGCGGCCCGCGCGACGACGACCCGGTCCGCCGCGAGACGCATCGCCTCGGTGCGGTGCTCGCCGACCCAGACGTCGAGCCCGGTCACGGCGGTGCCGACCAGCGCCTCGAGGCTCGCCACGCGCGCCTCGGCGATCGAATTGCGAACGCCGTTGTAGGCCCAGTAACCGAGGACGATCAGCGACAGGCCGGTCAACACCGTCGCTGCGTTGCGCCAGGTCTCGGTCTCGACCAGGTGCGCGATCAGATTCGGGATCGCGTTGGCCGGGGCCTCCGGATCGCCGGCGCCCAGATCGATGGTCGGCGCCTTCGCCGGCGCCCGCTTCGGCGCGGAGGTGGGGTCGTCGGTCATTGGCGGATCGGTGCCGGCACCAGGGCGCCGCGCATTCCTACATGCTCCGTCGGTACTGCCCCCCCACCTCGAACAGCGCGCTGGTGATCTGCCCCAGCGAGCACACGCGCACGGTGTTGACCAGCTCGGCGAAGACGTTGCCGTTCTCGATCACCACCTGCTTCAGCCGCGCGAGCGCCGCCGGCGCGTCGTTCGCGTGCCGTTGGTGGAAGTCGGCGAGCCGGGAGAGCTGCGACTCCTTCTCCTCCTCCGTCGAGCGGGCGAGCGCGATCGTCTGCGGCGTCTCGGCGCCGTGCGGATTGCGGAAGGTGTTGACGCCGACGATCGGGTAGCTGCCGTCGTGCTTGCGGTGCTCGTAGTACAGCGACTCCTCCTGGATCTTGCCGCGCTGGTACCCGGTCTCCATCGCGCCCAGCACGCCGCCGCGCTCGCTGATCGCCTCGAACTCCTTCAGCACCGCCTCCTCGACGAGGTCGGTCAGCTCGTCGATGATGAAGCTGCCCTGGTTCGGGTTCTCGTTCTTCGCGAGGCCCCATTCGCGGTTGATGATGAGCTGGATCGCCATCGCGCGGCGCACGCTCTCCTCGGTCGGCGTCGTGATCGCCTCGTCGTAGGCGTTGGTGTGCAGCGAATTCGTGTTGTCGTAGGTCGAGACCAGCGCCTGCAGCGTCGTGCGGATGTCGTTGAACGAGATTTCCTGCGCGTGCAGCGACCGGCCCGAGGTCTGCGAGTGGAACTTGAGCTTCTGCGAGCGCTCGTTCGCGCCGTAGCGCTGCTTCATCGCCACCGCCCAGATCCGGCGGGCGACCCGCCCGATCACCGTGTACTCGGGGTCCATCCCGTAGCTGAAGAAGAACGACAGGTTGGGCGCGAAGTCGTCGATGCGCATCCCCCGGGCGAGGTAGGCCTCGACGAAGGTGAAGCCGTTCGACAGCGTGAACGCGAGCTGCGAGATCGGGTTCGCGCCGGCCTCGGCGATGTGGTAGCCGGAGATCGACACCGAGTAGAAGTTGCGGATGTCGTTGGCGACGAAGTACTCCTGCATGTCGCCCATCACCTTGAGCGAGAACTCGGTCGAGAAGATGCAGGTGTTCTGCCCCTGGTCCTCCTTCAGGATGTCCGCCTGCACGGTGCCGCGCACCGAGGTCAGCGTCCACTCGCGGATCTTGTCCGCCTCGTCGTCGGTCGGCTCGCGGCCGTTGTCCTTCGCGAACTTGTCGAGCTGCTGGTCGATCGCGGTGTTGACGAACATCGCGAGGATCGTCGGCGCCGGGCCGTTGATCGTCATCGACACCGACGTGGCCGGGTCGCAGAGGTCGAAGCCCGAGTAGAGGACCTTCATGTCGTCCAGCGTCGCGATCGACACGCCGGAATTGCCGACCTTGCCGTAGATGTCCGGCCGCCGGTCCGGATCGTTGCCGTACAGCGTGACCGAGTCGAAGGCCGTCGACAGCCGCTTCGCCGGCATGCCGTCGGCGAGCAGGTGGAAGCGCTTGTTGGTGCGGAACGGGTCGCCCTCGCCGGCGAACATCCGCGTCGGATCCTCGTTCTGGCGCTTGAACGCGAACACGCCCGCCGTGAACGGGAAGCTCCCGGGGACGTTCTCCTTCAGCTGCCAGCGCAGGATCTCGCCGTCGTCGTCGAATTTCGGCAGCGCCACCTTGCGGATCTTGGTGCCGGACAGCGACATCGTGGTGAGCTCGGTCCGGATCTCCTTGTCGCGGATCTTCACCACGTACTCGTCGCCGGCGTACGCGGCGCGGGTCTTCGGCCACATGTCGAGGAGCTTCTTCGCGCGGGGGTCGAGCTTCGCCTCGCGATCCCCGATCAGGTGGTCGAGCGCGGCGAGGTCCTCCTTGCATTCGATCGCCGCGGCGCGCCCGGCGTCCGCGCCGGCCGCCGCCGCCGTCTTCCGCGTCTGGTCCTTGCATTCGGCGGCGATCATGTCCTTCGCGGCGCGCAGCTGCTGCCGCTCGCGCGCGATCCGCGACTGGACGCTCGCCCACTGGTGGTAATGCCGGACGGTCTCGGCGATCTCGGCAAGATAGCGGACGCGCGCCGGCGGCACGATGACGCGCTGGGCGGTCGAGTGGCGGCCCTCCACCGGCGGCAGCTTGCCCGGAGCGAGCTTCAAGCCCTTGGCTGCGAGCTTCGCGGCCAGCGCCTGGTAGAGCGCCGTGACGCCGTCGTCGTTGAAGCGGGCCGCGATGGTGCCGAACACCGGCATCTCGTCGGGCGCGACGTTGAACTGCTCGCGATTGCGCTGGACCTGCTTGCGCACGTCGCGCAGCGCGTCCTGCGGCGCCCTTGCGGTCGAACTTGTTGATCGCGACGAAGTCGGCGAAGTCCAGCATGTCGATCTTCTCGAGCTGGCTCGCCGCGCCGAACTCGGGCGTCATCACGTACAGGGAAACGTCGACGAGCGGCGCGATCGCCGCGTTGCCCTGCCCGATGCCGGACGTCTCGACGACGATGAGGTCGAACCCCGCCACCTTGCACGCGGCGATCACGTCGGGCAGCGCCTTGCTGATCTCGCTGCCGGTGTCGCGGGTGGCGAGCGAGCGCATGTAGATGTTCGGGTGCTCGATCGCGTTCATCCGGATGCGGTCGCCGAGCAGCGCGCCGCCGGTCTTGCGCCGCGACGGGTCGATCGAGATCAGCGCGATCCGCAGGCGGTCCTGCTGGTCGAGCCGGAAGCGGCGGACGATCTCGTCGGTGAGCGAGCTCTTGCCGGCGCCGCCCGTGCCGGTGATCCCCAGCGTCGGGGTCCGGGCCTTCGCCGCCGCGGTCAGCAGAACACCGTGCGTCTTCTCCGGCATCGTGCCTGCCTCGAGCGCCGTGATCATCCGGGCGAGCGAGCGCGTGCGCGCATGGTGGCCGCCGGTGACCAGCGCGGTCGCATCCGCCGGCACGTCGTGCCCGAGGTCGATGTCGCAGGCGGCGACGATCTCGCCGATCATTCCCAGCAGGCCGAGCCGCTGCCCGTCCTCGGGCGAGAAGATGCGCGCGACCCCGTAGTCGTGCAGCTCCTTGATCTCGTCGGGGACGATGACGCCCCCGCCGCCGCCGAACACCTTGATGTTCGCGGCGCCGCGCGTGCGCAGCAGCTCCATCATGTACTTGAAGAACTCGACGTGGCCGCCCTGGTACGACGAGACGGCGATGCCGTGCGCGTCTTCCTGGATCGCGCAGTTGACGATCTCCTCGACCGACCGGTTGTGGCCGAGGTGGATCACCTCGCAGCCGGTCGACTGCAGGATGCGCCGCATGATGTTGATCGACGCGTCGTGGCCGTCGAAGAGCGACGCGGCGGTGACGAAGCGGACCTTGTTGACCGGCTTGTAGATAAGCGGCGGGCGGCTGGCGTCGTTCATGGCGGGCTCCTGCGTACCGGCGGCGCGACCCCGGGGCGTCGCGGGGAATGGGCAAGCTTACCCCCGGATGCCCGTTCGAGTGCGGCCCGGCTACCGTACATGACGTTTACGTAAACGTCAACTCGAGCCGCGTCCGGCTGAAGCCGGACCCACGGCTCCCCTTGTGGGGCGGCCTTCAGGCTGCCGACGGCGCCGCCGATCCGGCTGAGCCGGACCACAACCCGATCCGGCTGAAGCCGGACCCACCGCTCCCGATGAACCGACGGCCACCTCGGCGGTCACAGGACAGCCGCTGCACCGCCCGCAAGGCGCCGCCCCGCCATTCCCGCGCGGCTATACTCACGCCCCGCTCCCCGCTTCCGTCCGCGAGATGCCCATGCTCACCGCCGTTCACCGCTTCGCCGCCCGCCTCTTTGCCGCGGCGACGCTCGCCCTGTTCGCCGTCGCCGTCCACGCCGCCCTGCCCGCCGGCGTCACCCAGGGAGCGTCGGTCGAAGGGGTCACCGAGTACACGCTGGCCAACGGCCTCCGGGTGCTGCTCTTCCCCGACGCGACCAAGCCCACGGCCACCGTCAACGTCACCTACCTCGTCGGCTCGCGCCAGGAGAGCTACGGCGAGACCGGCATGGCGCACCTGCTCGAGCACCTGATGTTCAAGGGCACGCCGTCGATCGGCAACATCTTCCAGGAGCTCGGGCGGCGCGGGATGCGGATGAACGGGTCGACCTTCTACGACCGCACCAACTACTTCGAGACCTTCACCGCCTCCGACGAGAACCTCGACTGGGCGCTGCAGATGGAGGCCGACCGCATGGTCAACGCGTTCATCGCGCGCAAGGACCTCGACACCGAGATGACCGTGGTCCGCAACGAATTCGAGAACTGGGAGAACAATCCGCAGCGCGTGCTGTGGGGCCGGCTGCAGGCGGCGGCGTTCGACTGGCACAACTACGGCAACCTGTCGATCGGCGCGCGCTCGGACATCGAGAACGTCGACATCGGCCGGCTGCAGGCGTTCTACCGGACCTACTATCAGCCCGACAACGCGGTGCTGGTCGTCGCCGGACGCTTCGACCCGGAGCGCACGCTCGCGCAGATCGCGAAGACCTTCGGCCCGATTCCGCGGCCCGCGCGCACGCTGCCCCCGCTGTACACGAGGGAGCCGGTGCAGGACGGCGAGCGCGGCGTGACCGTCCGCCGCGTCGGCGGCACGCAGTACGTCGCCGCGCTCTACCGCACGGTGCCCGGCGCGCATCCCGACGCCACGGCGCTGGAGGCGCTCGGCGAGGTGATGACCGTCGCAGCCGGCCGGCCGGCTGTACCAGGCGCTGGTGGAGACGAAGAAGGCGAGCGCCGTCGAAGCCTGGAATTTCGCGCTCGCCGATCCGGGCAACATCATCTTCTGGGCGCAGGTGCCGGTGAGCGACTCGCTGGATGCCGCGCGCGACGCGCTCCTCGCCACCGTCGAGAACGTCCGCGCGAAGCCGATCACCGACGCCGAGGTGGACCGCGTGCGCGCGAAGGCGCTGCGCGACTTCGACGAGACGTTCAACGATCCGCAGCGCCTGGGCGTGGCCTTCTCCGAGGCGATCGCGATGGGCGACTGGCGGCTCTTCTTCCTGCAGCGCGACCGCTGGCGCAAGCTCGCCGCGGCCGACGTGCAGCGGGTCGCGCTCGAATACCTGAAGCCCGCGAACCGCACGCTGGGCCAGTTCATCCCCGATGCGAAGCCCGAGCGCGCGCCGCCGGCGCCTGCGGTCGACATCGCGGCGATCGTCAAGGACTACAAGGGCGATGCCGGCGTGTCGGCCGGCGAATCGTTCGAGCCGACGCCCGCGAATCTCGAGGCCCGCACGCAGCGGTTCACGCTCCCGAACGGAATGCGCGTCGCGTTGCTGCCGAAGAAGACGCGCGGCGAGACCGTGCAGTTCCAGATGCGCCTGCATCACGGCGACGAGGCTTCGCTCAAGGGGATGTCTCCGCGCGGCAGCCTCGCGGCGGCGATGCTCGCCTTCGGAACGGCGAAGCGCGACCGGCAGGCCTTCGAGGACGCGCTCGACCGGCTGCGCGCGAAGCTCGCGATCGGCGGCGGCGAGACCGCGACCACGGCGCGCGGCCAGACCGTGCGCGCCCACCTGCCCGACCTGCTGCGGCTCGCCGCCGAGGCGCTGCGCGAGCCGGCCTTCCCGCCCTCCGAGTTCGAGAAGCTCAAGCGCGAGCGCGCCGCCGCGCTCGACGAGCAGCGCACCGATCCGGAGAGCATCGCCGATCGCGCGCTCGAGCGCTGGGACAACCCCTACGCCAAGGGCGACGTCCGCTACGTTCCGACCTTCGACGAGGAGCTCGCGGACATCAACGCGACGACCCTCGACCAGGTGAAATCGTTCTACACGCGCTTCGTCGGCGGCGCGCACGCGGAGCTCGCGATCGTCGGCGACTTCGATCCCGACGCGGTGCGCACGCTCGCCACCGAGCTGTTCGGCAGCTGGACGACGCCCGCGCCGTTTGCGCGCGTGCCGAATCCCTACCGGCCGCCGGCGCCCACCGTGCTGACCGCGGCGACGCCGGACAAGGCGAACGCCGCGCTGATGGGCCGCCTGCCCCTGCAGATCAACGACCGCAGCGACGACCTGCCCGCGCTGATGGTCGTCGACAAGATCCTCGGCGCGTCGCAGGAATCGCGGATTCCCGACCGCGTGCGCGAGCGCGAGGGCCTCTCCTACGGGATCCAGACCTGGCTCGCGCTGTCGAGCTTCGAGGAGAACACGCCGATGTTCCTGTACGCGATCTTCGCGCCCGAGAACCGGGAGCGGGTGCGCGTCGCCATCAACGAGGAGCTCGCCCGGGCGTTGAAGGACGGCTTCACCGAGGCCGAGGTCGCCAATGCGAAGCGCGCGCTGCTGCAGGCGCGCCGGATCGCGAGGGCGCAGGACAGCGCGCTCGCCGGCGGCCTCCTGCTGCAGGCGTACGTCGGGCGCACCTGGGACTACGCCGCGAAGGTCGACGCCGGCCTCGAGGCGGTGACGCGTCGAGCGGGCCAACGCCGTGCTCCGCAAGTACGTCGACGGCGCGGGCTTCGCGTGGTCGTACGCCGGCGATTTCGCCAAAGTGAAGTGACACCCGCGCCGCGGCGCGGCCGGGTCTCGCCGGTGAAGACGCACCTCACCCCGCGCGACCTCGCGCTGACGCTCGCCGTCGTCGCCCTCTGGGGCTACACGTTCGTCCCGATCAAGGTCGCGCTCGAGGAGGTCCCGCCGTTCGCGCTGGCGGCGCTGCGCTTCTTCTTCGCCGCGGTGCCGATGGTGTTCTTCGTGCGGCCGCCGGCGATGCCCTGGACGAGCGTCCTCGCCTACGGCGTCGCCATCGGCGTGTGCCAGTTCGGGCTGCTCTTCCTCGGCATCAAGCTCGGCATGCCCGCGGGGCTCTCCTCGCTGGTGATCCAGACCCAGGTGTTCTTCACCATCGGTCTCGCCGTCGCGTTCGCCGGGGACACCCTGCGCCGGCACAACCTCGTCGGCGCGGCCATCGCCGCGGCCGGCATGATCGTGCTCGCCGCGTACAAGATCGCGGGCGGCCTCACCGGCACCCTGGTCGGTTTCGCGCTCGTGGTCGGCGCGGCCTTCGCGTGGGCGGTCGGCAACATCATCGCCAAGCGCGGCGCGGGCGAGCACGGCGCCGACATGTTCGCGCTCACCGTCTGGTCGAGCCTCGTGCCGCCGCTGCCGCTCGCCGCGCTCGCGTTCGTTTTCGAGGGCGGCGCGGGCGTCGTGCATGCGGTCGCGTCGATGAGCCTGCTCGCCTGGGGCTGCGTGCTGCTGATGTCCTACGGCGCGACGCTGTTCGGCTTCGGCACGTGGAACGCGCTGCTGCACCGCTACCCGACGGCGCTGATCTCGCCGTTCGCGCTGCTGATCCCGATCTCCGGGCTCGCCAGCGGCGCGCTCTTCCTCGGCGAGTCGCTCGCGCCGGTGCAGGCGGCCGGCGTCGCGCTGGTCTTCGTCGGCCTCGTCGTCAACGTCTACGCGCCGCAGCTGCGCGCGTGGCTCGCGCGGGTGCTTTGAGCGCGCCACGCTGCGGCGCCGACCGCTCCGTTCAGCCGCGCCGCATCCTTTCGCCGGACGGGTCGTATAACGGCCGCTCAACGCGGTCCGCGCGCCTCCGCTCACCCAGCATCTCGATCTCGAACCCGGCTGCTCGCGTCGGCGAGCGCGGCCGGAACGTACCCCATCGCGATCGACTTGCCGACGCAGTGCCCGTAGCCGCCGGAGGTGATCCAGCCGACGACCTTGCCGTCGTGCCACACCGGCTCGTCGCCGATGGCATCGGCCTCGGCGGCGTCGACGACGAAGGTGACGAGGCGGCGCACGGGCCCCGCGTCGCGCGCCGCCTTCGCCGCAGCGCCGCCGATGAGGCCCGGCTTCGCGAGATCGACGAAGCGATCGAGGCCGGCCTCGGTCGGCGTGTAGATCGGACGGAACTCGCGGGCCCAGGTGCCGAAGCTCTTCTCCAGGCGCAGCGATTGCAGCGCGCGTGCGCCGAAATGGGTGAGGCCGAGGTCGGTGCCGGCGTGGACCAGCGCCTCGTAGAGCCGCAGCTGGCAGTCGGCCGGCACCCAGATCTCGTAGCCCAGCTCGCCGGTGAACGAGATGCGGCCGACGTGCGCCGGCACCATCGCCACCTCCATCGCGCGAAACGACAGGAACGGGAACGCGGCATCGGTCACGTCGTCGCGACAGACGCGCGCGAGCAGCTCGCGCGACTTCGGCCCGGCGATGGCCAGGCCGAGCATGGCGCGTGCGCAGCGATTGCAGCGTGACACCGGTCGGGCGGCAGCTGCGCCTCGAACCAGCGCAGGTGGTATTGCTCGGCGATGCCGGAGCCGAACACGAAGTAGCGGCCGCCGCCGGCGTTGGCGACGGTGAAGTCGCCGATCAGCCGGCCGTTGGCGTTCAGCATCGGCGAGAGCGCGAGGCGCCCCTCGCGCGGCAGGCGTCCGGCGAGCACGCGGTCGAGCCACGCGGTCGGCGCCGGCCCCGCTCACCTGGTAGCGGGAGAAGGTCGAGATCTCGAGCAGGCCGACGGCGTTGCGCACCGCGCGGCATTCGTTGCCGACGTAGCGGTGCGCGTTCGAGCGGCGATAGGTGACGTCCTCGCGCGGCTCGACGCCGGCGGGCGCGAACCACAGCGCGTGCTCGAGCCCGAAGGCCGCGCCGAACACGGCGCCGGCGGCCTTCAGCCGATCGTAGACGGGCGTCATGCGCAGCGGCCGCGCCGCCGGCAGCTCCTCGTTGGGAAAGCGGATGCGGAAGCGCCGCGAGTAGTTCTCGCGCACCTTGGCGTTGGTGTACGCGGGCGTGGCCCAGTCGCCGAAGCGGGCGACGTCCATCGCCCAGACGTCGAAGCCGGGGTCGCCGTGCACCATCCAGTTGGCGAGCGCCAGGCCGACGCCGCCGCCCTGGGAAAATCCCGCCATGACGCCGACCGCGACCCAGTAATTGCGCAAGCCGCGGATCGGCCCGACCACCGGATTGCCGTCGGGCGCGAACGTGAACGGCCCGTTGACGATGCGCTTGATCCCCGCGCGCTCCAGCGCCGGAAAATGCCGGAAGCCGACCTCGAGGCTCGGCGCGATGCGCTCGAGATCCGGCGGCAGGAGCTCGTGCGTGAAGTCCCACGGCGTGCTCTTCTCCGCCCAGGGCACGCCTTTCTTCTCGTAGGTGCCGATCAGCATGCCCCGGCCTTCCTGGCGCATGTAGATCTCGCCTTCGAAGTCGATGCAGTGGAGCACCTCCTTCTCCGACGCGATCACCTCGGGCATCTCGCCGGTGACGAGGTACTGGTGCTCCATCGCGAGCACCGGCAGCTCGAGGCCGACCATCTGCCCGACCTCGCGCGCCCACAGGCCGGCGGCGTTGACGACGTGCTCGGCGTGGAGGTTGCCCTTGTCGGTGATCACGTCCCACGAGCCGTCGGCGCGCGGCTTCAGATCGGTGACGCGCGTGAAGCGGTAGACCTCGGCGCCCTTGTTCCGCGCGGCCTTGCAGTAGGCCTGCGTGACCCCGGCCGGATCGACGTGGCCTTCGAGCGGGTTGTACAGCGCGCCGATGAAGTGGCGCTTGTCCATCAGCGGAAAGATCCGCGCGGCCTCGTCGACCGAGATGATCTCCATGTCGAGGCCGAGATAGCGGGCACGCGCGCAGGCGAGCTTCAGGAAGTCCATCCGCTCCGGGGTCCCGGCGAGATCGACGCCGGCGGTGATGTGGATGCTGCAGGACTGACCCGAGGCGTCCTCGATCTCGCGGTAGAGCTTGATCGTGTACTCCTGCAGCTTGGCGACGTTGGGGTCGCCGTTCAGCGTGTGCATGCCGCCGGCGGCGTGCCACGTCGAGCCGGACGTGAGCTCGTCGCGCTCGATCAGCACGATGTCGCGTCCAGCCGGCCTTCGCGAGGTGGTAGAGGACGCTCGCGCCGACGACGCCGCCGCCGATCACGACGGCTTGTGCATGGGTTTTCACAGTACCTGCTCCAGGAATGCGCGGGTGCGCTCTTTTTGGGGGTCGCCGAACAGCGCCGCCGGCGGGCCGTCCTCGACGATGACGCCGTGATCGGTGAAATAGACATGGTCGGCGATCTCGCGCGCAAAGGCCATCTCGTGGGTGACCAGGATCGACGTCATGCCCTCCTCGACGAGCTGCCGGATCGTCACCAGCACTTCCTTGCGCGTCTCCGGATCGAGCGCCGCGGTCACCTCGTCGAAGAGCATCAGCGACGGCCGCATGGCGAGCGCCCGGGCGATGGCGACCCGCTGCTGCTGCCCGCCGGAGAGCTCGCCCGGATAGCTCTGCTCCTTGCCGGCGAGCCGCACCTTCTTCAGAAGCTCGTGCGCGCGGGCCTCGGCCTCGGCCTTCGGCTGACCCAGCACGTCGACCGGCGCCATCATGATGTTCTCGAGCGCCGTCTTGTGCGGGAAGAGGTTGTACTGCTGGAACACGATCGAGACGTACTTGCGCAGTGCGATCATCTCGCGGTCGGTCCTGAGCCGATGCACCGCGTGCGGCCCGACGTAGACCTCGCCGCGGTCGACCGGGATGAGCCCGTTGACCAGGCGCAGCAGCGTCGACTTGCCGGAGCCCGACGGTCCGATGATGCACACCGCCTCGCCCTTCGCGACCGCGAGCGAGATGCCCTTCAGCACCTCGGTGTTGCCGAACGACTTGTGCACGTCGACCAGCCGCAGGAGGGGTGCGCCGTCGCCGGGCGCCGGTGCGTCATTCGGAATGTCGGCCATCGTGGTTTGGTTGCCGCTTTTCGTCGCGTGGATCGGTTGCCGGGATCGGTTGCGAGGATCAGTTGTCGGGATCGGTCGATGCGGTCACGAGCGCGCCGCCGCGGGGATGTCGATCACCCGCGGCTCGTGGCCGGTCGCGGCGAGAAAGCGCTCGAGGTCGGCGTGCGCGACGACCATCGTCGCCGTGTTCACCAGCGGATGCGCGTGCACGGCCTCCGCGTTCCACAGCGCGCGGTCGATGACGAATTCCACGGCGCGGGTTTCGTCGTTGACGAGTCCGAGCAGGCTCACCGCGCCCGGCGTGAGGCCGAGGTGCTTCTGCAGCCTCTCGGGCGACGCGAAGGAGAGGCGGCCGGCGCCGAGCGCTTCACCCAGCGCCCCGAGGTCGACAGGGAGGTCGTGCGGCGCCGTCACCAGGAAATGCCGCTTGCCCTTCTTGTCGCGCAGGAACAGGTTCTTCGTCTTCGCGCCGGGGAGCTTCGGCACCAGGCGTTCCGACTCCTCGACCGTCATCACCGCCGCATGTTCGTGGCGGGCGGGTGCGATGCCGTGCTGCTGCAGAAATCGCGTCCGAGAGTCCCATCAACGCTCCGCGTAGCGGGCTTCGAGCCGCCGCGTCCAGACCGAGATCGGGTAGCAGTAGACGAAGAACCACAGCAGCACGTAGCTGTAGATGGGGATCAGCAGGTCGGTGCGGCCCTCGGCGTTGGTCACGCGCTGCGTCAACGTCATCACCTCGGACACGCCGACGATGGACGCGAGCGTGGTCGCCATGGTCAGGATCGCGTACCAGTTCATCCACGGCGGCAGCATACGTTTCACGCACTGCGGCAGGATGATCTTCCACAGCGTCTGCTTGCGCGAGAACGCCAGCGAGCGCGCCGCCTCCCACTGCGCGGTCGGAATCGACTGCACGGCGCCGCGCACGATCTCGGCCACGTTGGCCATGATCGGCAGCGCGAGGCCGAAGGTGGCCTTGATCCAGTCGGGAACCGGAACCGTCGTGCCGCCCACGGTGAACTGGAACGGCATCAGGAACATGACGAAGAAGAGCAGGACGAGCCACGGCGAATTGCGGAAGAACTGGACGACGGTCCACGACGCCCCGCGCACCGGCGCCGCCGCGGAGATCCGGGCGAAGCCGAGCAGCACGCCCGCCGCGGTGCCGGCCGCCATCGCGAACACGCTGATCAGCAGGTTGAACAGGAAGCCACTGGCCAAGAGCGGCGTCCACTTGATCAGCATCTCGACGACGGAGGGCTTGCCGACGGGCGTCTGCACCTGCGCCGCCACGAGCGAAGCGACGAACACCGTCAGCAGGGCGAGGCCCGTGCGTGCGCTGAACAGGACCGCGCCGCTCGAGCGGTCGCCAAATATCCGCCGTGGGTCCGGCTTCAGCCGCAGGACAGCCATTGGCCTCGACTGTGGGTCCGGCTTCAGCCGGATGCCCGCCGTTTCCATTGATCGTGGGTCCGGCTTCAGCCGGACAACACCAGCCGCCTGAAGGCGGCCCCACATCGCCCCCACATTGAGCGGCCCCACATCGCCCCCCACATCGCCGGCTGAAGCCGGCCCCACAGCTTCGCGGCGCTCATTGGCCGAACCCCGGCACGCGCAGCCGCACTTCCAGCCACTGCATGAACTGGTTGATGACGCCGACGATCCCGACATAGCAGACGAGCAGCACGACCATCATCTCGGGCACGTTGACCTGCTCGGACCAGACCTGCGCCGACATGTACAGGAGCTCGGGCACGGCGATCGCGTAGGCGAGGGTGGTCGTCTTCACCAGATTGACGAGGTTGTTGGTCATCGCCGGCATGGTCACCCGCAGCGCGAGCGGCAGCACGACCTTGCGGAAGGTCTGTCCGCGCGAATAGCCGAGCGACTCCGCGGCCTCGATCATCGCCTTCGGCACGGCCTCGATGCCGGCGCGAAAGATCTCCGCCGCGAACGCCGTCTCGAGCAGCGTCAGCGACACCACCGCCCAGCCGAACGAGCCGAGCAGCGGGACGCCGCCGACCTTGGGCAGCAGCGGGCCGAGCGCGAAATAGAAGAAATAGAGCTGGACGAGCGGCGGCGTGTTGCGGAACAGCGCGACGAAGCCGTTGACCGCGCGTCTGACGGCGGCGATCCGCGAGCCGGCGAGCCACGCGGCGACGCCGCCCAGCGCGAGGGAGAGGACGAGGCAGTACGCCGACAGCTTGACCGTGGTGACGAACCCCTCGACGAACCGCGCGCGGTCGTAGCCGTCGTAGAAGATCGTCAGCTTGATGCCGGTCGTCTTGTGCAGCCAGAGAAACCAGGCCGCGACCTCATCCACGGCGCAGCCTCGGTCGCGCCGCCGCGCGCAGCAGGGTCATGCCAGGCGCAGCGGCCCTCGACGCTTCTACTTGAACTTCGCCTGCTGCTCGACCAGGAACGGCGACTGGGGGATGCCCCACTTCTTCTCCAGCCCGAGGATGAACCCGGTCTTGTGCCACTCCTTGGATACGTCGCTGATGTACTGGGCGAACTTGGTGTCTTCCTTGCGCACGCCGAGGCCCCAGGGCTCGGGATCGATCGACGGCAGCATCATCGCGTAGTCCTTCCACTTGGCGTCGCCCATGATGCCGGCGAAGAACGTGGTGTCGAACACCGTGCCCACGCAGTTGCCGCCCTCGAGCGCCGCCATCGCCTCGGTGACGCCCTTGAACACGACGAGCTGCGCGCCGAACTCCTCGCCCGTGCGCCGGTTGTAGTAGGCGCCCTGGACGCCGCAGACCGGCTTGCCCTTGAGATCGGTCCAGTTCTTGAGCCCCGAATTCTTCTTCGCGAACACGTTGGCCGCGCCGGCGTAGTAGAACGGCTGCGGGATCGCGACGACCTCGGCGCGATCCGGGCGGTAGGCCATCGTCGCGATCATCATGTCGATCCGGCCCTGCTTCAGGAATTCCATGCGGTTGGCCGCGACCACCGGCACGAGCTCGATCTGCACGCCGAGGCGCTTCGCGACGTCGTTGGCGAGGTCGATCTCGAGGCCGACGATCTTGCCCGACGGGTCGGTGTAGCCGAACGGCTTGTAGTCGGCCTTGACGCCGACCACCATCTTGCCCTTCTGCTTGATGCTCGCCATCGTATCGACCTGCGCCCACGCGGCACTCGACGCGAAGAGCGCGAGCACGGCGGCCGCACCCAGCCAACGACACGGGTTTCCGATCTGCATGATTTCCTCCTGAGGGCCGACGATGCGGGTGCCGGGTTTTGCCCACGCTACCCGCGAGGGCATTAGAATAAGCGATCGCGGGCGGGAGCGACAGTCGAATTCCTCCCGCCGCCGCCGCCGCCGTCGCGTGCTCCCTTGAAATACTCGATCTTCTCCCTCGCCCGCAACGCGCTCTCGCACCACGAGCACTGGCCGCGCGCCTGGCGCAGCCCCGCCCCGAAACCGCGCTACGACGCGGTCATCGTCGGCGGCGGCGGCCACGGGCTCGCGACCGCCTACTACCTGGCCAAGGAGCACGGCCTCACCAACGTCGCGGTGCTGGAGAAGGGCTACATCGGCGGCGGGAACACCGGGCGCAACACGACGATCGTGCGCTCCAACTACCACCTCGATCCGAACGCGCACTTCTACGAGTTCTCGCTGAAGCTCTGGGAGCGCCTCGCGCAGGAGCTCAACTTCAACGTGATGTACAGCGCGCGCGGCGTGCTGAACCTCGTCCACTCGCCGGCCGACATGGACACGGCGATGCGGCGCGGCAACGCGATGCGCCTGAACGGCATCGACGCCCGCTTCCTGACGCGCGACGAGATCGCGCGCTGGATTCCCAACCTCGACTGCTCGCCCGACGCGCGCTTTCCGATCCACGGCGGACTGCTGCAGCCGCGGGGCGGAACGGTGCGCCACGACGCGGTGGCCTGGGGTTATGCGCGCGCCGCCGACGCCTGCGGCGTGGACATCATCCAGCAGTGCGAGGTGACCGGCATCCGGATCGAGCAGGGCACCGTGGCCGGCGTCGAGACGACGCAGGGATTCATCGCCACGCAACAAGCTGGGCCTCGCGGTCGCCGGTCACACGGGCCGTCTCGCGGCGATGGCGGGGCTCACGCTGCCCATCGAGACGCATGTGCTGCAGGCGCTCGTGTCCGACCCGGTGAAGCCCGTGCTCGACACCGTCGTCACCTCCGGCGCCGTGCACTTCTACATCAGCCAGTCCGACAAGGGCGAGCTGGTGATGGGCGGCGACCTCGACTTCTGCAATTCGTACTCGCAGCGCGGCAACCTGCCGATCATCGAGCATGTGATCAGCGCCTGCCTCGCGCTCTTCCCGAGCTTCGGGCGGCTCAAGGTGATGCGCACCTGGGGCGGCGTCTGCGACATGACGATGGACGGCAGCCCGATCATCGGCAAGCTCCCGGTCAAGGGCCTCTACATGACCGGCGGCTGGTGCTACGGCGGCTTCAAGGCGACGCCCGCATCGGGCTGGCTGCACGCGCACACGATCGCGCACGACGCGCCGCATGCGCTCAACAGCGCGTTCACGCTGGAGCGCTTCGCGCAGGGCCGCACGATCGACGAGAAGGGTGTGGGCCCGATCCCTGGGCCACTGGATGAACGACCCCCACGCTCACTCCGTTCGCTGCCCCCCGAGGGGGAGCACAGCGCCCTTCGGGCGGCCGGGCGGGGATTTGAACGACCCCCACGCTCACTGCGTTCGCTGCCCCCCGAGGGGGAGCACAGCGCCCTTCGGGCGGCCGGGCGGGCGCTGAGCATGCTGCTGATCCCCTGCCCCTGGTGCGGACCGCGCGCCCAGATCGAGTTCACCTACGGCGGCGACGCGACGGTCCGGCGGCCCGGGCCCGATGCGCCGGAGGCGGTATGGGTCGCCTACGTCTACCTCCGCGACAATCCGTCGGGCCCGCACGACGAGCTGTGGCTGCACAGCGCCGGCTGCCGGCGGTGGATCCGGGTCCGCCGCGACACGCGCACGCACGACATCCTGGGCAGCGCGCCCCCGGGCGCGGCGCTGCCGGGAGGCGCGGCGTGACACAGTCCTGGCGCAATCCGCAGGGCGGAGTCGTCGACCGCGCGCAGCCGCTGCAATTCGAATACGACGGCGCGCGCTACGAGGGCTGCGCCGGAGACACGCTCGCCTCGGCGCTGCTCGCCAACGGCGTCCATCTGGTCGGCCGCAGCTTCAAGTATCACCGGCCGCGCGGCATCGTCGGCGCCGGCGTCGACGAGCCCAATGCGCTGGTGCAGCTCGCGCGCGGCGCGCGCACCGAGCCCAACGTGCGCGCGACGACGCAGGAGCTCTACGACGGCCTCGTCGCCGCGAGTCAGAACTGCTGGCCGTCGGTGCGTTTCGACATCGGCGCGATCAATGGCGCCCTGTCGCGATTCATGCCGTCCGGCTTCTACTACAAGACGTTCATGTGGCCGCCCTCGCCGCGCTGGTGGCTCCGGTACGAGCACGTGATCCGCCGCGCCGCCGGCACGGGCCGCGCCGCGAGCGAAGCGGACCCCGATCATTACGAGCACCAGTACGGACATTGCGACGTGCTGGTGATCGGCGCCGGGCCGGCAGGGCTCGCGGCCGCCCGCGCTGCCGCCCACGCCGGTGCGCGGGTGATGGTCTGCGACGAGAACCCCGCCCTCGGCGGCAATCTGACCGGCGAGGCGAGTGTCGACGGCGAGGCCGCCGCCCAGTGGATCGCGACCGTCGGTCGCCACCTCGCGTCCCACCCGGACGTCACGCTGCTGCCGCGCACGACCGCGTTCGGCTACTACGACGGCAGCCTCGTCGGCCTGATCGAGCGCGTCACCGATCACCTCGCCGCACCGCCGGCGGACGTGCCCCGGCAGCGGCTGTGGAAAGTCCGCGCGGGCGCGGTCGTCCTCGCCAGCGGCGCGCACGAGCGCGGCATCGCGTACGCGAACAACGACCTGCCCGGCACGCTGCTCGCCGGGGCCGCGCGCATCTACGCGGAACGCTACGCGGTGCGCGCCGGGACGCACGCCGTCGTGTTCACGAACAACGACAGCGCGCATGGCGCAGCGCTCGCCCTGCATGGCGCCGGGGTCGCCGTCGAAGCGATCATCGACGCCCGCCCCGAAAGCGCGCTGGCCGGCACGCTGCCGCGCGCGGCGATGGCCGCCGGCCTGCCGATCGTGGCCGGAGCGGCGATCGCCGGCGCGCATGGCGCTCGGCGCGTATCCGCGGTCGACGTCCTTCCGCTCTCCGGGGGCAGGGCGCGACGCATCCCCTGCGACCTCGTCTGCGTGTCGGGCGGCTGGAATCCCGCCGTCCATCTCTACTCGCAGGCACGCGGCAGCCTGCGCTACGACGAAGCGCTGGCGACCTTCCTGCCCGGCAGTTCCCCGCTGCCGATCGTTCCCGCGGGCGCCGCGAACGGACGCTTCGACCTCGCCGCTGCGCTCGCCGACGGACATGCCGCCGGCCTTGCCGCGGCGGCGCGCGCCGGATGCGGTTCGGGCTCGCCGCTCGCGCCGCCGGATGCGACGCCGGTGCAAACCGGCGCGCTGCTGCCGACCTGGAGCATTCCGGCGCGGCGCAGGAGCGACAAGCGCTTCGTCGACCCGCAGAACGACGTCACCGTCGCCGACATCGCGCTCGCCGCCCGCGAGGGCTATCGGTCGGTCGAGCTCCTGAAGCGCTACACGACGCTCGGCATGGGATCCGATCAGGGCAAGCCGAGCAACGTCGTCGGCCTCGCCCTGCTCGCCGAGCAGTCCGGCGTGCCGATCGCCCAGGTCGGGACGACGACGTTCCGGCCGCCGTACACGCCGGTGACGCTGGGCGCATTTCCCGGGCACGCGACCGGCACGCATGTCGAGCCGACACGCCTTTCGGCGATGCACGACTGGCACGTCGCGCACGGCGCGCGCTTCGTCAACGCCGGATTGTGGAAGCGGCCGCACTCGTATCCGCGCGGGGGCGAATCGGCGGACGACGCCGCAAGCCGCGAGGCGAAGAACGTGCGCAGCAACGTCGGCGTCGTCGACGTCTCCACGCTCGGCAAGATCGAGCTGCAGGGCGCCGACGTCGCCGAATTCCTGAACCGCGTGTACATCAACCGCTGGGACACCCTCGCCGTGGGCCGCTGCCGCTACGGCGTGATGCTGCGCGACGACGGAATCGTGCTGGACGACGGCACGACATCGCGTCTGGCGACGACGCATTACCTGATGACGACGACCACGGTGAACGCGGGCAAGGTGATGCAGCACCTGGAGCGCCTGCTGCAGGTGGACTGGCCGGAACTGGAAGTGTTCGCGACGTCGGTGACCGAGCAGTGGGCCGCGGCCGCCCTGTCCGGGCCGAAGCGCCCGCCGGGTGCTCGCGAAGCTGGTCGACATCGACGTATCGAACGATGCCTTTCCGTTCCTCGCCGTCGGAGCGTGCCGCTTGCGCGCCGCGACCGGGCCCGTCCCCGCGCGGATCTTCCGCATGAGCTACTCGGGCGAGCTCGCCTACGAGATCCACGTTCCCGCCGATTGCGGCCGCGCGATGTGGGAGGCGGTGATCGAGGCCGGCGCCGAGTTCGGCATCATGCCCTACGGCACCGAAGCGATGGGCACGCTGCGCATCGAGAAAGGCCACGTCGTGATCGGCCCCGAGGCCGACGGCCGCACCACGGCGGACGACCTCGGCATGGGCCGGCTCGTCAACGCCGCCAAGTGGTGCGTCGGCAAGCCGTTGCTCGCGCGCGAAGCGCTGACCGGCCCCGACCGCTGGCAGCTGGTCGGCCTGACGACCCAGGACGGCACCGGCCCAGGCGCCCGATTCCGCGCGCGGCGAAGATCGTCGCCGATCCCGAGCGCGCGCTGCCCAACCCGATGCTGGGACACGTGACGTCGTGGTGCTGGAGTCCCAATCTGGAGGCATGGATCGCGCTGGCGCTCCTCGCCAACGGCCGCGCGCGCCACGGCGAGACGCTGTGGGCGGTGTCGCCGCTGGCGAATGCGAAGGTGCAGGTGAAGGTCGGCCCGCCCTGCTTCATCGACCCCGAAGGCGAGCGGCTGCATGGCTGAGTTCGACACCGCGACGATCCGCATGCCATCCTTCTTCGGACCGGACGAAAGGAGGCACCTTGTCTGAACGCGACGATTCGGAAATCGGCGCGACCGCGCCGGGCGAATACGGGCCGGCGCCCTCCAGCGTGACCATCGCCGAAACGACCTTCGCCGCGGCGTGGAACGTCCAGGGCGACGCGGAGCTGTTCCTGTTCGCCGAGACGGCGCGACAGGTCTTCGGTCTCCCGCTCCCGGGCACTCCGAACACGACGTCGCGGACGGATGTCCTGACGGCGCTGTGGCTCGGCCCGAAGTCGTGGCTGCTCGTCGCGCCGGAAGGCTCGCCGCTGGCCGATTTTGCCGGGAAGCGCGCGACGATCAACGGCGCTCGCGGCGCGCTGTTCGACATCACGGCGAGTTGCTGCGCGTGGACCGTCGGGGGCCCGCGCGCCGCGATGGTGCTCGCGAAGGGCTGCCCGCTCGACTTCCATCCACGCGCGTTTGCGGAGGGCGCCTGCGCGCAGAGCCTGTTCGGGCACGTCAACGTGCTCTTCTACAAGCGCGACGCGTCCTCGTTCACCCTGATCGTCGCGCGCAGCTTCGCGCGCGGGGTGTGGCGAACGCTGTGCCATTCGGCGGCGCAGTACGGCTACACCGTGTTGCCGCCACGCAGTTTCTAGCGAGCCTCACCCGCCACATCGCGGCCGCATTCCCGCGCCCCGCGCCGGCGAGGCGCCCCTGCCCATCGTCACGCCGCTCCCTCTGCACTGGACTACCCTCCGCGCTACGCGCTTCGGGGCTGATTCGCACTCGGGAGCGGCCCTTCTCGCTCATGCTGCGGCGTCGTAGGCGGTCCGGATCCAGGCGATCACCTCGGCATCGACTTCGGACGCCGCGGTCAGCTTCACCAGGTAATTGCACATGCCGCCCGGCGGCATCGCGGTCAGCCTTCCGGTCGGATCGACGCCCTTCATGTTGAGACCGACTTCGACGCGCGTGTTGGTCGCCGGCCCGATCATCGCGAACTGCCGCCGCCGCCGCAGGCTGACGTAGGTCTTCTTCGGCGCGATCTCGAAATCCCCGAACTTCGTGATCGCCGCCATCAGCTTGTCGTGGATCGGGCGCAGCGCGGCCTTGGGGCCGGTGTACAGGCCGGCGAGGACATCGTCGGTCGACGCCCCGCCTTCGGCCGCGGCAGGGCCGGCAGCGGACTGGAGCACGTGATGCACGAGCGTGTTGGCATCGCCGTGGCCCATGCCGAGGTCGCGCTTCAGCATGTCGCGCAACTCGCCGTGCTTGGCGAGTCCGCTCGCGCGCACGATCCGCGCGAGCTCGGTCAGCGACTTTCCGGTTCGCTTCTCGATGTTCGCGAGCTGGGTGGCGATGGCCTTGGCCGGGTCGGGCATGGTGGTCTCCTCCAGTGAGTGGGATTCGGCGCCTCGCCTGCGCGGCGCCCCGATCTCGAATCCTCAGAACGCGCGGACCACCGCGGCAATGTCGCGGCTCGCTCTCGCCAGCGCACGGTTGTATGCGCCGACCAGCGCCACGTAGCCCTCTCCGCCGATCGGCTCGCGAATTACGGACCGGCCGCTGCGCCCGGGCGTCTCCTCGAGCGCGCGGCGCACGATCCAGACGATGTCGACCTCGACCCCCTCGCCGGTCTTCGCGTCGAACCGCTGGACGTCGAGCAGGACAATGAGATCGGACGCGGCGGGAAGCGCCGAACTGACCGTGATGACCGGCGTGCCCAGCTCGGCGGCCAGGTTGCCCGCGACCACCCGCGCGATCTCGTCACGCAATGGTCCCGCCCACCGGTTGAAATCGTCCAGGTTGACGCGCGCGTCCCCCGCGCGCACCACGAACTGCGGACGGTCGACCGCGGCCGGCACGGCGATGGTCCTGACCGCAACGGTGGCGGGCGCTTGCCCCGCTCGCGGCGCCGCTGCCGAGGACTGGGGTGGCGCGACGGCCTCGAGCGCATAGAACCGGGTCGCGGGCGTCGAGCTGCAGGCCGCGAGCAGCGAAAGCGCGGCCGCCGCAGTCGCGCACGACCGAACAGCGGCTCGAGCGAGACCGCGACGAGCAAGGACGCCACCGAACAGGCACGCCGTCCTCGCGGGTCGGCGCGGCCGGCCGGACCGCGCCGGCCACTTCACAGCAACGTGCTTCACCGGGTTCCTTCCTGGCTGTCGGGTTTGCCGCGCAACAGTGCCTCCGGCCGGCGCTCGAGCGTTTCGGCCAGCTCCCGCATCGCCCGCGCGGAAGCCGCTACCTCGCGCAGCGTCGTCTGCAGCTCGACCTGCAGCGCGCTGTCGGTGGCAAGCGTTCGCCGCGCCACGGTCAGCGTCGCGCGCGTGTCGGCGAGCGTCGACTGTACGTCGGGCGCGACTTCGCCGCCCACCTTCGTCAGGAGCGTTTCCGTCGACTTCAACGTCGAATCGAGCGACGCGATCGCGTTGCGCAGGTCCGCCGCGATCTGGGCATAGGGCACGGCGTCGAGCTTCCTTGCCACGCTGACGAGCGTCGCCTGGAGCTCCTCCAACTCGCCCTTGGAGGTCGGCAGCTCCGGCGGCGAGGTGTTCCAGGCCACCTTGGCCGGCGGCGCCCGGTCGACGAAATCGAGCGCGACATACTGCTGTCCCGTGAGAAGGTTGCCCATCCGAAGCTGGGCGCGAAGGCCGGCCGCGACGAGCTTGTCCATGTTCGTTCGCCGCTCCTCGTCACTGATCGGGCCCTTCCGGTCGGACAGGCGCCGCAGCCGGTCAGGGTAGATCGTGACGTGCACGGAAATCTGAATGCGCTCCCGGCTGGCGACGTAGCGCGTGGAGATCTCATTGACCTCTCCGATAGGAATGCCGCGGAACTCGACAGGGGCACCTGGCTTCAGCCCCCGCACGGACTCGGAGAAGACGAGCGCGAAACGCACGCCTTCGTCGTCGGGCTCACGGAGGGCATCGGCACGATTCGCGTACAGCTTGAAGACGCTCGACGGAGGCGCGGTCCCCGACCGCTTCGCGAACGGCGGCGTTCCGAAGGCGAGGCCGCCCACCATGAGCGAGGCGACCGATTCCGTATCGACGTTGATGCCTTCGGCACTCAGGGAAACGTCTATCCCGCTCGCATGCCAGAAGCGCGAGCCGGTCTTGACGAAGCCGTTGTAGGGCGCGTTGACGAAAATGCGGATCGTGACGCCTCCGCCGTCCTTGTCGAGCTCGAACGCCGTCACGCTGCCGACCTGCAGCCGCCGGAAGTAGATCGGTGTGTTGTAGCCGATCGAGCCGAGATCCTCGGCCTTCAACGTGAACTCGTGGCCTTCCAGGCCGGCAGTCAGGATCGGCGGCACCTCGAGACCGATGAACTCCCGTCGCGGCGCCACCGACTGGCCGGCATCGAGTCCGATGTAGGCACCGGAGAGCAGCGTCCCCAGCCCGGACACGCCACCGCCGGTGATGCGCGGCCGGACGACCCAGAAGCGCGAGTCCTCGACCAGGAGCTGCGCGGCTTCCTTGGCGAGCTCGGCGGTGACGACGACCGCCTGCGCGTCGTCCTTGAGCACGACCTGCGTGACCGCGCCCACGTCGATGTCGCGGTAGCGAACGCGCGTCTTCCCGGCCTCGATTCCTTCGGCGGTGCGAAACTCGATGGACACCGTCGGCCCCTTGTCGAGCACGGACTTGACCGCGAGCCATCCGCCGGCGACGGCCGCGATGACGGGTATCAGCCATACAAGCGGCAGCCGCCATCGCGAGCGGGGCGCTTCGACGGCTTCGGGGATCGCGTCCGGTCCGGCTTGTTCGGGCTGGGTCATCGTGCCTCTGTCGTCACCGAAGTGCCGGACGCCGAATACCCTCGGGAATCGCTTGCCGCGCGCGCCGATTGCCCCTTCACTTCTGCCGCATCCCAGATCAGGCGCGGATCGAAGCTCTGGGCCGCGAGCATCGTCAGGATCACGACCGCTCCGAACGCGACCGCACCGGGAGCCGCGCTGATGTTGGCGAGCGACTGGAACTTGACGACGGTCGCGAGCAGCGCCACCACGTAGATGTCGAGCATCGACCACTTGCCGACGAGCTCGACCATTCGATAGAGCTTCGTCCTCTGCAGCGGCTGCGACGTCGAGCGCAACCGCACCGACAGCAGCAGGTAGGTGAGCGCGAACAGCTTCGACAGCGGCACCACGACGCTCGCGACGAACACGATCAGCGCGAGGTCCCACGAGCCCGAGCGCCAGAGGAACACGACCCCGCTCAGGATCGTGTCGCGCTGCGCCCCGAATAGCGATGTCGTCTCCATGATCGGCAGGACGTTCGCCGGCACGTAGAGGATGTACGAGGCAATCACCAGCGCCCAGGCGCGGCCGAGGCTGTCGGCCTTCCGCAGGTGCAGCGCGGCGCCGCAACGCGGGCAGGCGCAGGCGTGCCCGCTCACGCGCGAGACCAGCCCGCAGTCGTGGCAGCCTGCGAGCCCGAGGCTGGCCGCGGACCTGCCTGTCATCGAAGAGCCTCCGCGCGCGCCCAGACGTCACGCGGATCCAGCGAGTTCACCGCCGCGGCGAGTGTGACCATCAGCACGCCGAACGACCACAGCGCGACACCCGGCACGATCGTCGCTACGTGGGCGAGCTTGACCATCGACACCAGCACGCCGAGCGCGAACACCTCGACCATTGCCCACGGCGCCGACTGACGGAACAGGCGGAACGCGCCGGCGAAGCCGGGCGGCACGCGGCGCAAACGCAACGCCGCCAGCAGGTACAGCGCCGTCCCGATCTGCATCGCCGGCGCGAGCACCCCCGTTACGAGCACGAGCAGCGCAACGTCCGGACGGTGCTCGTCGTACATCACCTGCGCCGCACGCAGCAGCGTCGCGTCGGTCTCGTCACCCTGGAGCTGCAGCGTGACGATCGGAAACGCATTGGCCAGCACGAACAGGATCGCCGCCGCGAGGAACAGCGGCAGCGAGCGATCGACGCCGTGCCGGGGCCGCCGGGCCAGCGTGGCGCCGCAGCGTGCGCAGCGGATAGCGGCTCCCGGGGCAACAGTGACGTTGCGCTGCAGAAGATCGCATTCGTGGCAGGCCATGAGGTTCCCAAGCGACATGGTCGCCAAGTGTAATGCCTCCGCCCGCAGCCACCCAACCGTATGCGGTGGCGGTCGCCGGGAATTGGGCGCGTCCTACGTCATGGCGAAAACTCGCTCTATCGCACGGAACGGTCGTTCCTCGGTTGCCGCGTCTTCGATTTCTCGGCGCGCGATCGAGAAATCGCCCGACCGGCGGCCGAAGCCCCGACGCGAGCGGACGGGCGCGCGAGCTTCCCGACGTAATAGTCGAGCGCCCAGCGCGTCTTGGTCTGCTGGTTCGTGTCGCGCTCGGCGCCCACCTCGGCCAGAAAGGCCATGAAGCCGCCCACCGCGACTGCGGCCTGCACGGCAGGCGCCTTGATCGAGACTTCCATCAAACGCTTGCCATCGCCGCGCTTCCACAGCTCGGCGGTAATCGGCCAAGGGCAGCCCGGATCCTCGATCTGCCAGCGCTGGGCGATCAGCGGCCCCAGCACGGCCAGGCCCGCGAAATCGATCGCGCGGCCCGCCATGGCCATCAGGAAATCCTCCTGCTCCGCGGAGAAGATCGCCGCGATCGGCTTCTTGCCGCCGGCGACCCGCTTGATGAGCCCCTTGTTCACCGGCATCGAGAACGACGCAGACTTGACCATGCCCGTTTCGCTCGCGTCGACCTCGATCTTGAAGTCCCGGTACCTGCGCCACTTCCGCCCCACGTCCTTCGGATCGATCGGCCGGAACTTCACGGTACTGTCGTGGGCGTCGCCGACCACGCGGCGGGCCCGTGCAATGATTCCAGCGCCAAGCAGGTCGAGCCTGGGCGTGTCGAAGAAATAGATGTAACGCTCCTCGTCATTGCTCGCGGTGAGCCCGAAGCGCGCCAGCGCCTGCCTGACCTGGCGGTCCGGGATCGTGGCCTTGATCTCGATCGCTTCGGCGCCCGCAACGGCCTTGGCCACCTTGCCGCGCGTTACCGCTCCTCGCTCCATGTCCAGTCCTCCCCGATGCGCTCGTTTGCGGCGCCACCGCGCACTCTCACGCTGCGCAACTCGATCGAATCTTATCGCAGGGTGGGAGCCGGTGTTCGCGCCACCGGGAACCGCCTGCCCGTAGGGCTGCACCAACACCGTGCCTTGGCCGACCGGTGCTTGTGGACGGCTGCTTTGAAGGTCGAGGCGCTACGACTGGTTGCGGCGGCGGGTCCTACGGTCCCCTTGACCGAGTTCGACCCTGAACGGGCATCCAGCTTCGCGAAAACCGGACGTTCGACTTTGGTGTTCAGCGGCGGCGCCGGAGCGCCGTCCGCTCCAACCGATTGTTAGCGTGCCGCGAAGGCTTGCGTTACCGTACCTCTTCGATCTCATCCGGACACCAGGTCAATTCAATCTTGGAGGTTCGGCGGCCACAGCGTCGCCCTGCGCCATCAGCGCGCTTGCCTGCAGTTTCAATGTCGAGCCCACCTCGGCGTGTTCGGGGCCGAACACGAGCGTCAGGGTCTGTGCCGCACGTCCGGCCAATCCGGCCGCCTCGGCGGCATCGCCTTGGGCCAGCCTGATCTTGCTAAGACTGATCAACGCCCACGCGGTCCATTCGTGGTCGGGGCCGAAGTGACCTTCCCAGATCTCGAGTGCGCGTCGCGCCAGTCGTTCGGCCTCTCCGAGGCCCGCGAGACCGCGCAGCGCTTCGGCCAGGTGCCACATCGTCAGGCCACTGTCCGGGTTGTCGGCGGCCAGGCACTGCTGCTGCACCGCCAGCGCCCGGCGCAGCAGCGGCTCGGCGGCCGCCGGGTCTCCCTTCTTCACCAACACCTCGCCCAGCGTCACCAGTGCGTCGGCCGTCTCCGGCGCGCCGGGGCCAAACGTGCGCTCGCGCACCTGCACCACACGACGGCCCAGCACTTCGGCCTCGTCCATACGGCCGAGTTCGCTGACGACGTGGGCCAGGTGATTCAGCATGCCGAGCGTCAGTGGGTGCTCGGGTCCGAGCACCCGCTCGCGCACCTCCAGCGCGCGGCGGAAGCAGGGTTCGGCCGCCGCGTGGTTGCCGCGGCCTTGGAAGCAGCCACCCAGCACCGCTAGCGTGCGCGCGGTATCGGGGTGGTCGGCACCCAGAACCTGCTCCTGGATGGCCAGCGCGCGCCGCAGCGCCGGCTCAGCCGTCTCGGGCTCGCCCCGCTGCACCGCGGCGCGAGCGAGGTTGGTCAGCGCGCGCGCGGTCTCGACATGGTTAGGCCCGAGGTGCCGCTCGCAAAGTTCCGCCGTCGACTGCATGAGCGGTCGCAACGTCTGGATCGCGTACGCGTTGTAGTAGTTGGTGAATTGAGCATCAAACCAGGCTGCGAAAGCTGCCGGGTCAGCCAGGCGCAGATGGTCGTGCGCCTCGGCCAGCGCGCGGCATGCAGCTGCGTTGACTTCCTGCGGGCTGGCGACTTCGGCGCGTGCGCTCCAGAATGCGCCGACCCGCTCATGGCCCTGCCGGCGCGGTTCCTTTAGCACGGTGTCGTAGGTCACCTGGTGCAACAGGTGGTGCTGGAAAGCATATTCGTGCGTGTCGTCAAAGGCCGCCATATCGTGATGCACGATGAACTGCTTGCGCAGAAGCACCGGCAGTGCGTCGACGGCGCGGGGGTCGATGGCCGCCAATGCCTGATCCCAGAACACGTGTCCGACCAGCGCGGCCTGCTGCAACGCGGTGCGTTCACGTGAGCCCAGCGCATCCAGGCGAGCCTGCAGCACGCCCGTCAGCGTGGGCGGTACACGCGTTCCCAGCAGCTTGTCGGGCAGCACGCGCCAGCCTTCGGCCTCCGCCAAGATCACGCCGTCGTCGATGAGCATCTTCACCAGTTCTTCCATGTAGAACGGGTTGCCTTCGGCGCCGTCGGTAACCAGCGCGCGCAGTGCTGCCGGCACCTCAGCGACGCGCTGCAACAGCGTCTCGGCGAGTTCACGGCTGAAAACCTTGTCGAGCGCCTTCAGGTCCAGTCGAATGTTCGATGCGTCGCCTTCGGTCCAGTCGGCGTGTTGCTCGAACAAACTCGGGCGCGTCAGCATCACGCTGAGCAAGGGCACATCGCCATTGCGTCGCAAGGCAAACGAGATGAACTCCAGCGAGTCGTCGTCCGCCCAGTGCAGGTCGTCCAGCACCATCACGATGGGCCGGCTATCCCCCAAACGGCGCAGGCACAGCGCGCCGGCGTCGAACGCCAGCGACTTGAATTGCCGCTCGTTGCGGAGCAATTCCTCCACGTGCGGGCTGGTCGAGAAATCCAGCCCGATCAGCTGGCCCAATAGATGAATCGGCGCTTCGCCTTCTTCGACGAACAGTGGCCCCAGCCCCTCGATCAACTTGCACTCAGCCAGTGCCGCAGCGTCCCACTCGCCGATCTCAAGATGCCGGGTCAGCATGTCGCGTACGAGGCCGTAGGGATACAGGGCGCTGCGCGGGTGCGCACGGCCCGCCAGCAGCCAGCAGGTCCGAGGATCCAACGACTGCTGGAACTCGGCGAGTAGCCGGCTCTTCCCCAGGCCGGCCTCGCCTACCACGGTGACGGCGCGGCCGCGGCGTTCCGCGATAGTCGCATCGAAAGCCGCTTGGAGCGCCCTGAGCTCCGATTCGCGGCCGACCATGGGCGTCTGCACGCCTTCGATGCCGCGTGTGGTCGTGCATAAGGCCCTGGGCGTGACGCGTTCGACCAGGTAGGTGCGCAGCGGCTGCCCCACGCCTTTGACGCCGATCGGCGGTTGTTCGACCACATCGAACAGACCGCGCACATGCCGGTAGCTGTCGTGGCTGATGCGCAGGTGGCCAGGCGGTGCACTTTGCTCCATGCGCGCGGCAACGTTTACCGTGTCGCCGCGGATGTTGCTTTCGGTGTCCAGGCCGCCGCCGAGCAAGGCCATGCCCGTGTGCACGCCGGCGCGAACCTGGAAGTCTGGCAGGCCGTACTTCTGCTGTACGTGCGGCGCCTGGAGCCGCGCGTCGTCGATGATGTCGAGGCCCGCGCGTAGCGCGCCTTCGACATCGTGCTCACTTGCCACTTGGGAGCCGAAAACGGCGAGCATACCGTCACCGGTGTACTTCAGGACGCGACCATGATGCGACTGCACGATCACGGTGAATCGGTCGAGCGCACCGTCCATCAGCGCGTGAATCTCTTCCGGGTCGAGCCGCTGGCCCATGGCCGTGGACTGGACCACATCGACGAACAGCACCGACACCTGCTTCAACTGCTGGTTCGTGGCGGATTCGGCGGAACGTGTCGCTGCCAACTCGCGGCGCATCGGGGCGAGCGCCGTTTCGACCACCGCGTCGCCGAGCAACGCACGCTGCGCTTCCAACGCGGCGATGGCGGCTTCGAGTTGTTGTCGTTCCTCGGACACGCCGGACAGGATACCAATTCGACGCGGCCGCCGGTCAACGCCTGTTTGACGATCCCGCGGGGGACGAATGGCTGCCTTGAGGGCGTTGCGTGGGGGACCGCTCGTGGCCGGTCTGCGACCTTCAAGTCCGAACGCGAGCGGTTTGATCGTCGACGGTCGCAGTTCGACCCTGAGCGGCTGGACGAGGTCCTCCACAGCGACCGTCGAGAATGAAGAAAGCAGCCATCTAACTCGCTTGCAGAGCACGGGTTCGCGGCGGCGTAGGTGGCTGCCGCTCGGTCCGCAGCCGACCGCCCTCCTCGGGCTGTCCGCGCTGCTACGGATTTATCATTAATGCCATCGTGGCTATTCTGTGCTTAAATCGTTCGTTCACCGGCGTGCCGCCGAACGAAGCACGCCGCTGTCACACAAGGGGATTTGACGCCAATGTCGTAGCGTGACGGTCCAGGGACTGGTTCGTATCGAAATGGCTAAACGCACCGACCACGCCCGACCTTCGGCCGGTTCGAATCCGGTACGAGTGCGCTTCGACCGATTCGAGCTCGACGAGGCGAACGCACGCTTGTTGCGCGACGGAACGGCTGTCGCGCTCGCGCCGACGCCATTCGCGGTCCTGTGCGCGCTCGTGCGGCAACCCGGGTCCCTGCTCACCACTAACGCTTTGCTCGATGAGGTTTGGGGCCACCAGTTCGTCACCGACTCGGTATTGAGAACCGCCATCAGCGAGCTTCGGACGGCGCTCGATGACGACGCCCGCAAGCCGCGTTTCATCGAAACGGTGTCGCGGCGCGGGTATCGCTTCATTGCCGTCCCCAGTGCGATCCCCGCTGCGCCAGGCGTCCAGCCAAACGTTTCGGGACTCGCCGCCGTACGCGCGCCCTACTTCATCGGTCGCGCCGAACCGCTGTCACGGCTGCGCCGCGCCTGGGACATTGCGTGCAGCGGCAAGCGCGCGATTGTCTGGATTGCGGGCGAGCCGGGTATCGGCAAGACGACGTTGATCGAGCAGTTCATTGCGAGCCTCGGCGACGTCGCGTGTGCGCACGGTCAATGCGTCGAGCACTACGGCACGGGCGAGTCCTATCTTCCTGTTCTGGCAGCGCTGGAGGAGCTGTGCCGCAGCGACAGCGAGGTGCCCGTCCCTGCTGCGCGCCGTGGCGCCGACCTGGCTGCTGCAGCTGCCGTGGCTCAGCACGACGGAGGAGCGGGAAGCGCTGCGACGAGAGCTCGCCGGCGTCAGCCCGGATCGCATGCTGCGCGAGATGGGCCAGTTCCTCGATCGCTACACCGAGCGTCGCCCGCTGTTGCTGGTGACCGAGGACCTGCATTGGAGCGACCGCGCGACGATCCAGCTCATCGACTACATCGCGCGGCGACGTGGCAGCGCGCGGCTCATGTGGCTTGCAAGCTTTCGTCTCGCCGAGGTCGTGGCGCTCGACCATCCGCTCAACCCGTTGCGGCACGAGCTGCGCCTGCATGACTTGTGCGAGGAGATCGTGCTCGATCCGTTCTCCGAAAGCGAGGTCGCCGACTACGTGGCGGAACGATCGCCAGCGATCGCCACCGACGAAGCGTTCGTGCGCGCGTTGCACCAGCGCACCGACGGCCTACCGCTGTTCGTCGCGTCGGTGATGACGGAGGTGATCACGCGCGCCGCGCAAGCCGGTGACGACGCTGCAGCCGGGTCGCAGCTCGCGTTAGTCGCGGTTCCGGAGAATCTCGCGGCCATCATCGATCATTACATCGCGAAGCTAACGAGCGATCAGCGCCTGGTGCTCTCGGCCGCCGCAGTCTGCGGCATCGAGTTCTGCATCCATACGATCTCGGGAGCACTCGAGCGGGACGCCGAATGGGTCGGCCAGACGTGCGACGAGCTCGCGCGCGAGCAGTTGTGGCTCGTCGCGCCGCGTGCCGAGGGAGGCAGCAATGCGGCAGAGTTGCCGTATTCGTTCAGGCACGCGCTCTTTCGCCAGGTGCTGTACGAGCGCACGAACCCGTCGGTCCGGTCGCAGCTCCACCGCAAAGTCGGCGCCGCGCTCGAACGCGAGCGTGCGCCAGGGGCGCCGGTCGCCGCGGCGGAGCTCGCCATGCACTTCGAGCTTGGCCGCGAGCCGATGGCCGCGTTGCGCTACTACGTCGAGGCTGCCGATACGGCGCTCGCGCGCCTGAGCCCGCGCGAGTGCCTGAGCTTCACCGAGCATGCGTTGACCCTGCTCGGCCAGGCGCCGGAGGGCACCGAGCGCGACGCGCTGGAGATCGCGCTCGCGACGCTTCGCGGACTATCGGCGACCCACGTGCATGGCATCAGTCATTCCGAAACGAAGAGCGCGTTCAAACGTGCGTACTCCCTTCTCGGCGACATTCCCGAGCATCCCATGCGCGGACGGCTCCTGCACGGGTTCGCGTTCGTTCTTTGTCTACGGGCGGACTATGCCGAGGCGCTGGCGGTGGCGGAACGAGCCGAGGCGCTCTCGTCTGCACCGAACGATCCGGTACTTCTGCTCGTCACGTGCATGGTGCACGGATACGTGGCTCAGCTTCAGGGCCGAACGCGCGCGGCCGGCCCATGGATCGAGCGCGGGCTCGCGTCGGCGGAGCTCCTCGACCTGGCGCCGGCCGAAATCTTCGTCGCCGATCCGCAGGTCACGCTGCTGGGGCTGCTCGGCGTGCACCTTCTCAATTCCGGGCTCGTCGAGCAGGGGCGCGCGCGGTTGGAGCAAGCGCACGCACGCGCTCGCCTGCTGGGATGGCCCAACACGCGGCTGGCGGCCCTCTGGTACGAGGCGCTGTTCGCGGTCCGACTCGGCGACGCGGTGCGTGTCGCGGCTCTGGCCGACGAAATGCGCGCGCTCGTCGACGAATCCGAGGTCGCGCAAGGTCGAACCGCGTGCCGGTGGTTTCGCGGCTGGGCGGACGCCCGGATGGGCCAACCGCGCGATGGCTATCGCCGCATCCGAGAGGCGTACGAAGACAATACCCGGCTCGGGATGCTGGCGGGGGGAAGTGAGGTCCTGGGCTATGCCACGGAGGCCCTGGTGCTTGCCGGCGACTGGGACGGCGCGCAACGCGAACTCGAGGACGCGCTGCAAGTGGCGGACACGCTCGGGGAGCGCGTGTATCTGCCGCAGTTGTTAGCGATGCAGGCTGCCATCGCGCGCGCGCGTGGCGACCGCGCAGCCGCCGACGCCGCGATTCGAGGCGCGATCGCGGAGGCCAGAGCGCAGGAGGCGCCGTGGCTGGAGCTGATGGCGCTGATTGAACTGTGCGACCGCCACGGTGCAACGGCGAAAGACCGACGCGCGCTTGCCGCGCTCGTCGACCGGCTTCCCGAAGCGCGCGACACATCCGCTGTCGCGAAAGCGCGAGCACTGCTCGACAAGGCGAAGTCCGCGTAGACCACGCCTGCGTCCTGCAGCGCGCGCTGCGGGCGCGTCGGCGTGTGGTGCCGCACGGCCGATTCGATGACCTGACCTGGCGGCCACCCGGCGGCGAACCTGCGCTATCCAGATTCGCACCGGAAGTCGGTTTGCCTGAATCCGGATGAAATGGCGACGTTACGCTGACAACTCCGCGTACGAGCGCCGTTACGCTGGCCTCGACAACTCGCGACGAGCGGTGTCGCTTGTTCACACGCAGAACAGAATGAATCGGCCGTTGCATCCATTGATCGCACTTGCCCTCGCAGCCGCCGTGGGCTGTCTGTCCGCGTACGGCGTTCCTCTACCTGCATGGGCCCGCGACAGGTCGCGTTCCGGCATCGACGATCGCACTTGTCGCAACAGCCGGTGCGCCACTCCCACAATCTGCGCCGCCGGCTGGCGCGGCGATCTCGTATCCGCCAGGCGGGGAACAACCCGCGGCGATCGTCAGCTATCGCGACGCGGTCGCCCGAGCCGCCCCTTCGGTAGTGACGGTGCATTCGGCCCACATGTTGAAGGGACGGCTGCCGCTCTCACCCGACGTGCTCGTGAAGGGCCTCGGCTCCGGCGTCATCATCGACCGCGACGGCTACATCGTGACCAATTATCACGTTGTCGAAGACGCGTCGGAGCTCGCGGTCGCGCTGGCGGACGGCACGTTGCATCTGACCCGCATCGTCGGCGTCGACACGGAATCGGACATCGCGCTGCTCAAGATCGACGCGGAGGGCCTGCGGCCCATCGCGCTCACGGACATCAACGAAGTGTCCGTCGGCGACGTCGCGCTCGCCGTGGGCAATCCGCTCGGCGTCGGCCAGACGGTCACACAGGGCATCATCAGCGCGATCGTGCGCAAAGGGACGAACCCGGTCGAAAACTTCATCCAGACCGACGCGGCGATCAATCCCGGCAACTCCGGCGGCGCGCTGATCGACACCGCGGGCCGCCTGGTGGGAATCAACGTCGCGATTCTCTCCCGTAGCGGCGGAAGCGAGGGCATCGGCTTCGCCATACCGGTGGACTACGTGCAAGCGGTCGCCTCGGCGCTGAGGACAAAGGGTCGTGTCGCTCGCGCGTGGCTCGGCGTGTCGACGGCGCCGGCGCAGCGCGGCGAGGGTGCGCTCGTGGTCCTGGTAGAGCCGGACGGGCCGGCCGATCGCGCCGGGATCGCTCCCGGCGACGTCATCGTGCGGTTCGGCGGAAAACCCGTGTCGCATGCCACGGATGTAAGAAGCGTGGTCGTCGGTGCCGAGCCGGGCACGCTCGTGCCAATCGAATTCGCGAGAAAGGGCGCGCGCGCGACCGTGGAGGTCGAACTCTCGCCCGTCCCGGCGCAGCCGCCCGCCCGATAGGCGCGGCGATCCCGTCGGTCGCCGGGAGCAGACGAACGGCGCGTCGGTCGCACCGTCGTGCACCGCGGCGGCTCGCACACAATATCGACGAATCGGCGACGTTTCGCTGACAACCCGGCGTCGCCTTGCACCTAAGCTTCAATCACGTCGACTTCAACGAGCCCGTCGCTACCGACAGCCGAGATGCCTTTCAACACCGACTCCAAGTACCCGACCCGACGCGCATACGTGGTGAAGGTTCGCGGCGATGCAAAGCCCGAAGCGCTCGCCGGTCGGCTCGAGAACCTCGTCACCGGCCGGCAACGTGAATTCGCGTCCGGTCGCGAGCTGCTCGAGTCCCTTGCCAGCGACCTCGAGGCGACCCTCCACGAGCGGCCGCCCGATGCGGAATGGAAGTGATCGATGCCGTTCAGCGTCGGCACTTGTGACGATTCACGCGACGGAGCGAATCCATGACCGGGCAACAAGATGATCTGCAGATCGCCTGGTGGGCGAAGAACATCGACGAGCTCGACCGCGAGATCGGCAGGTTGTGCGTGCTTTGTCAGGTACGAATCCTCGATCCCGGCGTCATCGAGCGTGTGCTCAAGAAGGACGCTTCGGTGTGCGGAACATCCAACCCCGTCGCTTTCGCAAAGCTGCACGACATGCTGATGTTCTATTTTGCGAATCGCAAAAGAGCTGTCGAGGCTCTCGGGCAGGTGGAGACCGCGCAGATCGAGGCGCATGTCATCGAGGAGCTGAGGAGTCGCTTCGCCGATTTGCTGGGGAAGTGGCCGCCTGCGTGAATGAGCGAAACCATGGATAGCGCCATCGTCAGCGCAACGGCAGCCGTGCTTGGCTCGCTTGTCGGCGGCTCGGCCACCCTTGCGACAGCCTGGATTACCCAGAAGACCCAAAGCAAGCGCGAGCTGGTTCAGCAGGAGATGCGCAAGCGCGAGGCGCTCTACGGCGAATTCATCTCGGAATGCGCGAAGCTCCTTCTGGATGCGTTTACGCATACGCTCGACAAGCCCGACACATTGTTGCCCCTCTACGCGCTGATCAACCGCGTCCGGCTCGCTGCCTCGCAGCCGGTTCTCGCGGAGGCCGAACACTTGCTGAAGCGCATCACGGAGCAGTACTTCTCGCGCAACCTGACGCTCGAGGAAGTGCGCGACCTCGCAATTTCGGAAGGCGCCGATCCGCTCAAGGCGTTCGGCGAGGCTTGCCGGGCGGAGCTCAAATCGATGCGCGTGCAGATGTAGGCACGGCGTTGAGCCCTGGCAGTCCCGATTGCGTGACATCGGGGCTCCAGTCAGGGGCGTCGAGTTTGAGTGACGGGCGGCGCAGGCAGTTCTGCGACGGCGACGCTCACCAAATCCCCACGGAATGCCGATGCTTCGCTTACGACTCCGCGCGCCCCCTCCGCTACGCTGGCGCCATATCGAGTTCGGACAACGTCAGCACACCCAATGCCACAATTCGCACCTCGTTACTCAGCCGTCCTGGCCGGCGACGCCGCAGAGTTGCTGTCGCACCCGGCGCGCGCCCGTACAGCGCGAACCGGTCGAGTCGACCGCACCTCACGGCGTCAAAGCGCGCAAGCACGTCCCGCCAGGCGCTCGAACATCCGCGCGCGACGTTGCCGCCCGACTCGCCGCGTTGCTCGCGCTCGCTCTGGTCGGATGTGCCACACCCGTCATGCAACCGTCGCTCGACGTTCCCGCCCGGTTCGCGGCCGCCCCGGCAAGCGACAGTCGAGCCCGAGGTCGCCTGGTGGGATGGCTACGGTGACCCGGTGCTTTCCGACCTCGTCCGCCGGGCAGCTCGCGAGAACCGCGACGTCAAGATCGCAGCCCAGCGAGTTCGTGCGGCGCGAGCCGGCGAGACGATCAGCCGCTCGTGGTTGTATCCCGAGCATCGGCGTTCACGGCGCCGGCTTCGATCACCGAACCGGCTACGGCTCCGACGTCAAGCGAGTCGTTCCGGAGGCGGCGGACACGAAGGGCTGGCAGGGCGGCGTCGACGTCTCGTGGGAAATCGACATCTCCGGTCGCCTGCGTGCAGGCGCCGCGGCGGCGGCAGCCGACACGCTGGCGGCGGAAGACACTGCGAGGGGCGTTCGTCTGTTGGTGGTGACCGACGTTGCAAGCAACTACTTCACGCTCGTCGGCGCGCTGCGCCAGCTCGACAGCGTGCGCGCGATATCGGCCGCGCATGACGAAACGCTGCGCCTCGTAACGGCGCGCCGACGGGTAGGCCTCGCGACGCCGTTCGACGTCGAGCGCGCGCAGACCGAAGCTTCGAGAGCGCGCGCGGCGATACCGCCGCTCGAGACGCTGGCCGCCGTCTCGCGTCACCGCATCGCCGTGCTCATCGGAGACCAGGCGTTCAATGCGGCGAGCATCACGCCGTCGACCGTCGAGCCAACCGTTCCGCCGGCACGGCCGGGCCAACCCGCCGCGCTGTTGCAGCGCAGGCCGGACCTGCTCGCTGCGAACGCGCAGCTCGACGCCGCCAACGCGCGCCGGCAACAGGCCGCCGCGGAATGGTTCCCGCGGCTCTTTCTGGGTGCCGTGTTCGGGCGCGAGGGCCTCGACGTGAACGGCCTCGCCCTCGGCGCGGCGCGCTTCAGCAATGTCGCCGCGCTGCTGGCGATGCCCATCTTCAACGCGGGACGGACGCAGGCCATCAACGACATCGCCGAGAGCGTCCAAAGGGAAGCGGTCCTCCGCTACGAAGACGCGATCGTGCGGGCACTCGAGGACGTCGAGAACGCGCTCGTCGCGCTCGACGACCAACGGCACCGGGCACAACTGATGCAGAGCGCGGCGGTCTCGGCCGACGCGGCGCTCGGCCACGCGCAATCGCTCTACGACCGCGGGCAGACCGATTTCCTGCCGTTGCTCGACGCTCAGCGCGTCCGGCTGGTCGTGCGGGTCTCCGCAAACGAGGCGCACACGCAACTGCTGCTCGACAGCGTGCAACTGTACAAGGCGCTCGGCGGTGGCTGGCAGGCGTTCGAGCCCGTCGCCGATCCCGCTGCGTCCGCCAACCCGAACTCGCCGACATCATGAAACTCCGTCGATTGCTACGAGGAACTGTCGTGAATCCGTCTCTCGCCCCCGCATCAGTCGTCGTCGCAGCGATCGCCGTCGCCGTCCTGTCCGCGTGCACAGCGAAGCCAGCCCCGGAAGCCCTTCGCGCCGTGCGCACCGCCGAGATCCGCTACGACAAGACGCAGGAAACGAACCGCTACGTCGGCACGGTGCAGTCGCGCCACGAAGTCAACGAGGCATTTCGCGTCGGCGGCAAGGTCGTGCAGCGCAAGGTCGACGTCGGCCAGAAAGTGCGCGAGGGCGACGTGCTGGCGGTGCTCGACGACACCGATTACCGGCTGGCCGAGGACGCGGCGCGGCAGCAGCTCGTCGCCGCCACGACGCAGGCCCGGCAGGCCGAGTCCGATCGGCAGCCGGCTCAACGCGTTGAAGAGCGACGGCTCGGTGAGCGTGTCCGACGACGAGAAGGCGCAGACCGTGCGCAGACGACTTCCGCCACGGCGGAGGCCGAGGCGAGGAAGCTCGAGCTGGCACGCAATCGGCTGAAGTACACGGTGCTGCGCGCGTCGCAGGACGGTGTCGTCACCGCCGTGCGCTTCGAGGTCGGACAGGTCGTGGCCGAAGGGCAGCCGGTCGTCTCGATCGCCAACGAAGGCGAGCCCGAGATCGTGGCCGACGTGCCGGAGGATCACCTCGCAGTATTCAAGACGTCGCGTTACAAGGCGTGGCTCGCAAGCGCGCCCGAGCAAACGTTCGAAGTCGTGTTGCGGGAACTGTCGCCGCAGGCGGCGGCGCAAACGCGAACCTTTCGCGCCCGCCTGAAGCCCGTCACGCCGCGGCCGCTGCCGCTCGGCGCGACCGCCACGCTCGTCGTCGAACGGCAGGTCGGCGAAGCGCCGGCAGCAGCAATCCCCGCCTCGGCGATCACGCAGAACAAGGGCCAGCCCGCGGTCTGGGTCGTTCGTCGTGCGGGTACCGAGCCGGTCGCAACCGTCGATCTGATCGAACGTCGTCGGTGCACGGGTATCGCAACGACGAGGTGCTCGTGTCCGGACCGCCGGCCGGTGAGCTCGTCGTCACCGCCGGCGTGCAGAAGATGGCGCCGGGCTTGCGGGTCGCGCTTCCCGGCGGCCGCGCGCAACGCCGAAGCGAAGCAGGCCGCCCGATGAAATCGTTCAACCTCACCGAATGGGCGCTGAACCACCGCGCCATCGTGCTGTTCCTGATCCTCGCGATCGCCATCGGCGGCGTGCTGGGCTTCACGAAGCTCGGCCAGCTCGAAGACCCGAACTTCTCGGTGCCGTCGATGACGGCGATCGTCATCTGGCCCGGCGCGACGGCGCAACAGATCCAGGACGAGGTGCTCAACCGCATGGAGAAGAAGTTCGAGCAGCTCGACCACTTCGAGAAGGTCAAGACCTATGCGCGCCAGGGCTACGGCGGCATGACGATCACGGTCGTCGGCGGCACCTCGCACGCGGACCAGCGCGAGGCCTGGTACCAGGCGCGCAAGAAGTTCAGCGACGTCAAGCTCGAGCTGCCCGAAGGCGTCATCGGCCCGATCTTCAACGACGAATACGGCGACGTGACCGGGCTGCTCTACGCCGTCAAGGGCGACGGCATCAGCCACGCCGAGCTCTCCGACACGGCCGAAGACATCAAGCGGCGGCTGCTCAAGGTGCCGATGGTGAAGAAGGTCGACATCTACGGCAAGCAGGCGAAGAAGGTCTACGTCGAGTTCTCGCACCAGCGGCTGGCCGCGCTCGGCATCACGCCGCTGCAGATCGCCGAGAGCCTCCGCAACCAGAACAGCGTGCTGGCAAGCGGCTCAGATCGACACGCACGGCGACCGCGTGCTCGTGCGCGTGAGCGGCCAGTTCACGAGCCTCGACGATATCCGCAACGTTCCGATCGCCGCCGGCGGCCGGCTGATCAAGCTCGGCGACTTCACGACGATCACGCGCGGATACGAAGATCCGCCGACGTACACGGTGCGCCACAACGGGCAGCAGGTGCTGATGCTCGGCATCACGATGACCAACGACGGCAACATCGTCGACCTCGGCAAGGCGATCGAGAAGGCCGTCGCCAACGTCCAGGCCGAACTGCCTTATGGCGTCGAGCTCGAGCGCGTGGCCGATCAGCCGACGGTCGTCAGCGAATCCATCTGGGAATTCGAACGCTCGCTGATGGAAGCGCTCGCGATCGTGCTCGCGGTCTGCCTGTTCAGCCTCGGCTGGCGCACGGGGATCGTGGTCGGGCTCTCGGTGCCGATCGTGCTCGGCGTCGTCGCGCTGGTGATGCTCGCGATGGGCTGGAACCTCGAGCGCGTCTCGCTCGGGTCGCTGATCATCGCGCTCGGCCTGCTGGTGGACGACGGCATCATCGCGGTCGAGATGATGGTCGTGAAGATGGAAGAAGGCTGGGACCGCCTGAAAGCGGCCGCCTATTCGTACGCCGCGACCGCGATGCCGCGGCTGACCGGCGCGCTCATCACCGTCGCCGCCTTCATGCCGATCGGCTTCTCCAAATCGACCACCGGCGAGTACGCGGGCGGCATTTTCTGGATCGTCGGCACGGCCGTGCTGTTCTCGTGGGTCGTCTCGGGGATCATCACGCCCTACCTCGCCGTCAACATGCTGCCGAAGGACTTCGGCAAGCACCACGGCGGCGACCCGTACGACACGCCGTTCTACCGCAGGCTGCGCGGCTGGATCGACCTCGCCATCGAGCGGCGCTGGTGGGTCATCGGCGCCACCGTGGCCGCACTGGCCGTCGCGATCGTCGGAAGCAGGTTCGTGCCGCAGCAGTTCTTCCCCAACAGCTCGCGGCCCGAGCTCGTCGTCGAGCTGCGCACTGAAGGAAGGCGCTTCGTTCGCCGCGACGACCGAGCAGGTGAAGAAGATGGAGGCGGTGCTGAAGAAGGACGAGGACGTTCGCTTCTTCACCGCGTACACGGGCGCCGGCCAGCCGCGCTTCTATCTCTCGCTCAATCCGGAGCTGCCGAACCCGGGCTACGCCGTCTTCATCGTCATGACGCGCGACATGGAGGCGCGTGAACGCGTGCGCTCGCGCCTGATGGCGAGCGTCAACGAGGAATTCCCGGAGGTCTGGGTCCGCGTCACGCGCCTCGAGCTCGGCCCGCCGGTCGGCTTCCCGGTCCAGTTCCGTGTCGTCGGTCCGGATACGCAGATGGTTCGCTCGATCGCGCGTGAGGTCGAAGCGGCGGTCGCTTCGAGCCCGAAGGTGCGCGACGTCCAGCTCGACTGGAACGACCCGGTTCGCACGCTGAGAGTCGACCTCGACCAGGACAAGGCGCGTGCGCTCGGCCTGGCGCCGGCCGACGTCGCCTTCGTGACCCAGACCGTGATGAACGGCGCGACGATGTCGCACCTGCGCGAGCACGAAGACCTGATCGACATCGTCGCCCGTGCGGTTCCGTCCGAGCGTCTCGACCTCGACACGCTGAAGGACGTCAATCTCTACACGCGCGAGGGGACTGTCGTGCCGCTGTCGCAGGTCGCGCGCGTCCGGTACGAGCTCGAAGAGCCGGTGCTGTGGCGGCGCAACCGCGACATGGCGATCACCGTGCGCGCGGACGTCAAGGACGGCGAGCAGGGCGTGTCGGTGACGCAGGAGATCCGTCCGCTGCTGAAGGACATCGAAGCGAAGCTGCCGTTCGGCTATCGCATCGACGTCGGCGGCGCCGTCGAAGAAAGCGACAACGCCAACCGCGCGCTGATGGCGGTCTTCCCGGTGATGCTCGTCACGATCCTGACGATCCTGATGCTGCAGCTCCAGAGCTTCTCGCGCATGTTCATGGTGTTCCTGACGGCACCGCTCGGACTCATCGGCGTCGTCGCCGCGCTGCTCATTTTCCAGGCGCCGCTCGGCTTCGTCGCGATCCTCGGCGTCACCGCGCTGTGCGGGATGATCATGCGCAACTCGGTGATCCTGGTCGACCAGGTGCAGGCCGAAATGGCCGAGGGCCGCGATCCCTGGAATGCCGTGCTCGAAGCGGCCGTGCACCGGACTCGTCCGGTGGCGCTGACCGCGGCGGCCACCGTGCTCGCGATGATTCCGCTCACGCGCAGCGTGTTCTGGGGTCCGATGGCGATCGCGATCATGGGCGGGCTCACGGTTGCGACCGTGCTGACGATCTTCTTCGTGCCGGCGCTTTACGCCGCGTGGTTCAGGGTCGAGCGGGCTGCTGCGCCGAGTCCGATGCCGTCGCGGCCGTCGCTGCGGCATGAGCACCGACGGTATGCACGCCGGCCAGGAACGACTCACGATGAGGCGAACTGACACCGTGGAGAGCGAGATGAACGAGCCCTCGTTCGCTGCTCGACGAGGTGCGCGTTCGATTCGAGGCGGTGCAGGAACTCGACCGACGACCACGGCGACGTCGAGAGCTTCCAGGCGATCGACGCACGGCTGCGCGAGGCGTTTCGCTGGCTCGAAAAGGCGATCACCTATCTCAACGGCCTGAAGCCCCCGATCGAGCACCGGTTCGACCTCGGCTATGGCTACGTATTCGATTCGCCGCGGTTCGCCCACGGTTCGGTCGGTCAGCACGAGCGCCGCATCCGCGGCTTCCCGGCGCTCGAGCAGATCGACGTCTACTACGAGATTTCGGCGTCCAAGCCGCTGTCCATCGAGGTGGTTCCGGGGTGGGTCTCGTTTGCCGAGAAGACCCTCGACGCGTTCGGGCTGCAATACACCTGCCGCCGCGTGGAAGATCCCGACGGGACGCTGCGCAAGTGCATCTTTTCAGTCCCGCCCGTGATCCCGGCGCGGATCTCGTTTCGTGTCGACTATCGGACGGGGATCGTGACCGTGGCCCTTGTCAACGTCGATCGCCTCGAGTGCGTCACGCTGGAGTTCCCGAGCACCGCGATCGAGGAGCCCATTCTCGAGGATCTCGTGCGGCTGATCCTCGGCCGCGACTCGGCATTCCTGAAGCGCGGGCGACTTGCCGGGCTGCGCGGTCGAGCCTCGGGCTAGCTGCGCAGCACGGGGCGGAGAGCCGAACCTCGATCGACTTGCTTCGCGGCCATGTCTAAACGTGCTCCGAGATGCATGGCAAGGACGCCCTCGCCCGGAGCGCGATCAGCCATCGTCATCGCCGCCGTCGCCTTCGTCCTGACGGGTTGCGCGACGACGTTGATGCCGACCCCGGTGCTCTACACGGGGGAGAATGCGAGGCCGCTTTTCACCGAGTTGTCGATCGACAGTCGCCGGCCGTCTCTCGATCTGCTGTTCGTCACCGATCGCGCACCGGCGGAGCAAGCAGACGGCTTGCCGTATACCGCGGGCCGATCGCGTTCGATGGCGTTCGGATCGGCGATGGTCGAGTTCGGCGAAGACGTCTCCTGGGACGTCCTCGTCAAGGAAAGCACCGCGACGCAACGCGTCAATCCACTGCAGCTCAAGCTCGGGCCGACCACGGAGCTCGGTCGCTTTCCGGCCATACCGTATGAAGTCGCTGTCGCTCCGGATGGCATAAGACGTGTACCCGCCGTCGTCGAGGCGTACGAAAAGGCGAAGCAGCAGCTGCAAGCCGAGATTGCGAGGCGGCTCGCTATCGCGCGCCGCAAGGAAGTCGTGCTGTTCGTGCACGGATACAACAACAGCTTCGAGAGTGCCGCGCTGACGATGGGCGAGCTGTGCCATTTCCTGGGACGGGACTTCGTGTGCGGCATCTTCACATGGCCCGCCGGCGGACAGCGAGGCATTCTGTTCGGCTACGACGTCGACCGCGAATCGGCCGAATACGCCGTCGAGGACCTGCTGAAGGTGATACGCATCGTCGGCCGGACGCCGGGCGTCGAACGCCTGCACCTGATCGCACATAGCCGCGGCACGGATACTCTCGCAACGGCATTGGCACAGCTGAGCGCCGAAGCCTACATGCTCCGCAGCTCGCCCGATCGCGAGTTTCACATCGCGCAATGTTGTCCTCGTCGCTCCGGATCTCGACGGCGACGTCGCGATCACCAAGATCTTCAAAGTGTTCTCCGACCCCGACTTGCCGTTCGGCGAAAAGGCGGAGCCGGCGCGCTCATTCCGCCTGCGCCTGGCCTCAGGGTCACCCTCTACGTTTCGCCCGACGACAAGGCGATCGCGACGGCGAGCTGGCTCTTCGGCAGCATCGCACGGCTCGGGCGGATCGACGCGACGATGTTCAGCGCCTGACCAGATCGAAGCGATCGGCTTGTTGCGCGCGGTCGACATCATCGAGGTCCGCGGGACGACAGACTTCTTCGGCCACAGCTACTTCATTTCCAATCCGCAGGTGAGCGCCGACATCATTGCGCATGCTCCGCTATGGCCTCAAGCCCAACGAACCGGGCCGACCGCTGGAAGAAGTGACAAGACCGTTCTGGCGGATAGAGACGGGCGCGTTCGGAGAGTCGCTCCCATGGACGAACCGGCAGTTGCGCCAAGCGAATGAAATCTGCGATGAACAAGAGCGTCTTCTCACCGGTGTCAAGAAACTCCTTCTGACGCATCACAGCGATCAGGGCGCGGTGGATCTCACGACTGCCCCGGTGCGCGTGCTGTTCGGTCCTCCGCCCGAAACGGCGACGGGCGAGAGAGGCAGCGACCTGGTGGACTTCCTCAAGCAGGTCACCCTCTTCAAGGACCTCGGCCGCAGCGATCTCGGCAGCTCGCCCGGATCGTCCACGAACGGAGCTACCGGGACGGCGAAACATCTATCGAACAGGGAACGCCCGGCGTGGCGCTGTTCGTCATACGACGCGGCGTCGTCGAGATCGTCAGGCGGCAGACAAACGGCGAGGACGTGCCTCTCGCCTTGCTGGAGCCTCCGGCCTCCTTCGAGGAACTGGCGGTCACGGAGGCGGAGGTGGTTCGCTGGGCTTCGGCTCGGGCTCGCGGCCCGGTCTCCTTGGTGGCCCTCGGGTGCTCGGATCTGGATGCCCTCAGCCACAACCTTTCCCATCCTGGCGAACAAGATTCTCAAGAAGTTGGTGCAGATCGCCGCCATGAGGCTCCAGATGCTCGTCGAGGCTGAGTACTTCCAGGAGGAGGACAAGGAGTCCAAACCGTGACGCCCGGCAACGCTGGAGTAATCGTCCTCAAGTCCGTCGTGGCGGCCGCCGGTGTGGGGCTGGCAGCGTACCTGCTTATCGAGCTTCGCAGCCTCATCGTCCCCGTGGCGGTGGCCGGCCTGCTCGCATACGTCTGTCGACCCCTCGTTGCGGTGTTGGAGCGTTACAGGGTCCCCCGAGACGTGGCGATCGGGATGTTGTTGCTGTTGTTCGTGCTCTCCGCCCTGTTCATCGTGAACCGCATCCGGGCAGTCATGCCCACGGATATGCAGGCTGTCGAACTCAAGGTCGAGGTGCTCCACAAGATCAACGAGCGCTACAAGGCGTCGATGGGTCTCGACGAATCGCTGGCAAAGGGAGAACGGCTCTACCGACTCGTGCATCGGGACCTGGACCCATTGATGGATCGCGTCAACCACGAGCTCGCCCTCACGCCCGAAGAACGCGCCGCATTGATCGCCTCGCGCCCGCGCCGCTCGGACGCGGCAACGACATCGGATCGCCTGCTCGATCACGATCGAGCGAACCTCCTGACGCTCAAGCTGCGCTCGCGGACCGCGCTCGCCGGGGCTGACGCGGTGTGCCCTGGCTGCCCCGAGGTTATCCAATCGCCGACGCTGGTCCCTAGGAAGCCTCTCGCAGCGCTGGCCGACATCCTGTCCACATGGTTGGTAGCCCCTCTGGTGTTCCTGTTCCTGCTGCGAGATACCGGCGAGCTGAAACGCGGCCTTCTCGGGATGGTTTCCAACCGACTGTTCGAACCGGCGCTGACGGTCATGGCCGACCTCGACCGCGCGGTGGGCAGCTACGTGCGCGGTATCTTCCTCGAGGGCGCGTTGCTCGGCTTCACCGTGGCGCTGTTGCTCGCGATCGTCGGCGTTCCTTTGCGCTGGGCGATCGCCATCGGACTTCTCTCGGCGGCTACGAACATGGTTCCGTACGTCGGCTTCGTGATCGCAGTGCTTGGGGGGCTGGGGTATGTCCTCCTGGCGGACGAGGTCCAGTCGCTGTTGCCCGCCGTCGATATGGAGAGCGTCTGGATCTGGGTGATCGTGGCGGTGGGACTTGCCGAGCTGCTAAAGAACGTCATCTACGAACCACTGGTCCTTGGCCGTGCCGTCAAGCTTCACCCGCTCGTCGTGGTGATCGGGGTTTTCGGCGGCGCAATCCTGTTCGGCGTAGTCGGGATGCTGCTCGCGATTCCGACCATTGTTGTCCTCAAAGTCTTCGTCTCGAGCACAGCGAGGCAACTCAAAGCCTATGGACTCA
>CAWAZS010000007.1:0-125258 GCA_963786625.1 uncultured beta proteobacterium | reverse complement strand
TCTCGCTGATCCCGAAGCCCGCCGGCTGCGTCAGGAAGTCGAAGCCGCTCTGGATGCCCCGCACCCGCATGTTCTGCAGGGTGTTGTGGACGAGGTACCAGCCGACGGCCGCGACCAGCAGCACCGCGACGATCTGGTAGATCAGGCTGCGGAACGACGCGCTGCGCCAGGACCAGCGGAAGTGCTTCGACGGTGCGGCCATGGGCTCGAGGTTCGTCAGGTGCCTGATTCACAGCGCTTCCCGTCGCGGCGCGACGGGCTCGCCACGAAGGGAAGCAACCTGCGCAGGGCTCGCCGGGAGCGCGGAAACGGACCCGCGTCCCCGGCGCTACCGGTCGTTCAGCGGATCGGCGGGGCGTACATCAGCCCGCCCTTGTTCCAGAGGTTGTTGACGCCACGGGGCAGCTTCAGCGCGGACTTCGGGCCGACATTGCGCTCGAAGATGTCGCCGTAATTGCCCACCATCTTGAGGGGGCGGTAGGCCCAGTCCTTGTCGAGTCCGAGCAGCTTGCCGGTGTCTTCCGAGGTGCCGAGGATGCGCTGCACCACCGGATCGGTGGAGGACTTCATCTGGTCGACGTTGGCCTGGGTGATCCCGTACTCCTCGGCTTCGAGCAGCGCGAAGACGACCCATTTGGTGATCGTGAAGAACTCGTCGTCGCCGCGCCGCACGGCAGGTCCCAGTGGTTCCTTGGAAATGAGCTCGGGCAGGATCAGATGGTCCTCCGGATTGGATGCCTCCTTGTTGCGTATCGAGGCGAGACCCGAAGCGTCGGTCGTGTAGGCCTGGCAGCGGCCCGAGAAGTACGCCTTGTTGGTGGCCTCGAGCGTCTCGAAGACGACCGGCTTCATTCCCAGGTTGTTGGCCTTCGAGTAGTCGGACAGGGTTCTTCTCGGTCGTCGTGCCCGACTGCACGCAGACGGTGGCGCCCTTCAATTGCTTGGCGCTCGTGACCTTCGACTTCTTCGCGCCACACTCATGAAGCCCTGCCCGTCGTAGTACGTGACGCCGGTGAATTCGAGGCCCAGCGACGCGTCGCGCGTCAGCGTCCACGTCGTGTTGCGCGACAGGAGATCGACTTCTCCCGACTGCAGCGCGGTGAAGCGCTGCGACGCATTCAGCGGCACCAGCTTGACCTTCTTGGCGTCGCCGAGAATCGACGCCGCGATCGCCCTGCAGACATCGACGTCGAGCCCGGACCAGTTGCCCTGGCTGTCCGCCGACGAGAATCCGGGCAGGCTCGTATTGACGCCGCAGACGAGCGCGTCGCGCTGCTTGATCGCATCGAGTGTCTTGCCGGCTTGAGCCGTACCTGCAACTGCGGCCAGAACCGCTGCCGCGACCGCCAGTTTCTTCATCATCGTGTCCTCTCGGTTTTGGATTGACTGCGGGCCTGAAAGCACCTGCGGCGCGAGTTTAAGCCCGTCTCCGCCGGTTGGCGAGGGGCGGCAAGAGGTGCCCTCCAGCAAAATCCTGGCGGGCGATCCCAGGGCGCGCGGCTACGCCGGCGGGGCCGCGGCCGAAGCGACTCCGAGTCCCTCGGCGAGCCGGGACAGGCCGAGGCGGGTCGTCTCGGGGTCGTGGACCAGCGCGACGCGGATGAATGCCAGGCCGTCGTTGGTGCCGTCCGGCGCGGGCTGTGTCAGATAGGCGCCCGGAAGCACCTTCAGCGCGTGGTCGCGCCAGAGCCGCCGCGTCAGCGCGATCCCGTCGTCGACCCGGAGCCAGAGGAAGAAGCCGCACGCCGGGCGGTAGTAGCCGGCGTAGCCGCCGAGCAGCGCATCGGCCTCGTCCTTGCGCCGCGACAGACGCCCGCGCATTGCGGCGACGTGCGAGTCCTCCGACCACAGGGCCGTCGCCGCGGCGAGGAGCGGCAGCGGCGTGCAGCCGGTGCCGTTCAGCCGCACGCGATTGAGCGCGGCAATGACGTCGGGCGCGCCGACGGCGAACCCGGAGCGCATTCCCGCGGCGCTCGAGCGCTTGGACAGGGAGTGCAGGATCAGCGTGTTATCCAGCCAATCCGGGGAGGCATCCAGGCCGGAGAGGACGTCCAGCGCGCCCGGCGGAGGGTCGTCGTCGTAGAGCTCGGCGTAGCACTCGTCGAAGACCACGAGGAAGTTGTGCCGGCGCGCCATCTCGATCGCACGCTGCATCTCGGCACGCGGCAGCACGCGTCCGTCGGGGTTCGACGGCGAGCACAGGTACAGAATGGACGTGCGCGCGAGCGTGCCCTCGTCGAGCTGCCGCAGGTCGACGGCGAACTCCGGAATCTGCTGTGGCGCAGGTAATGGGGTTCCGCGCCCGCCATGAGCGCAGCGGCCCGGTAGGTCTGGTAGAACGGGTTCTGCATGACCGCAAGCGGCGCCGGACGCGACGGGCTGGTGGCAATCGACGCAGCGAGGTACAGGCCTTCGCGCGAGCTCGTGACCGGGGAGAGCTGCGCGTCAGGGTCGATCCGGCCGCGCGTCCCCGGATAGCGGCGCTCCAGATAGCCGAGCGCCGAGCGCCGGAACTCGGGCGTGCCGAGCGACGGCGGATAGCGGTTCCACTCGTGGGCGTGCGCGGCGACCGCTTCGGCCAGCATCGGCGGCGGCACGTCCTGCGGCTCGCCGACCGACATGACGATCGGCGGGAGCTGCGGATTCGGCACGATGCCCGCGAGCAGATCGTCTAGCCGGCGGAACGGGGAATCGAAGCGCGCGATGCGCTCGTTGAGCAGCGGATGCATCGCGGCGAGTTTACGGCATCGCGCGGCGCCCGGCTCGCGGGTGCGGCCGGCGCGTACCCGTCGAACCGCCGTGCGAGCCGCACGAGCACCGGCGTCAGCACGACCCAGCCGACCGCAATGGCTGCCGTGGCGGCGACGGGCACGACGAACGTCATCGCGCCGAGACGCTCGCCCCCCCAATACGCGAGCGGCCCCCCGACCGCGCCGAGGCCCAGCGCCGCCAGCGGAAGACCCCGCAGCCAGCGCAGGCTCACGTTGAGCGTCGTCGCGAAGACTAGCCACATCGCGACGAGCCAATGCGGCGCAGTGCCGCGAACCAATGTCCCCGACGTGGGTGACCCAGCCCACCGCAACCAGCGCACTGTCGAATACCGCCCCGATCGCGGCGCACGCAAGAACGAGACTAGTGCCTCGCGCGGCCGTGCAGCGCGTGCGACATGCCACGTGACGATGGCCAGCGCGACGCCCGTGCCGACCCACGGCCAATCGTGCGCTCCGCCGAGCACGCACGCGAACCACCCGACCTGGAAGAGCGAGAAGTTGGCGAGTATCGTCGTCCGCAGCGCCATGCTCGCCGTCGCCGCTAGAGCGAGGAACGTGCGGCCGCACGCGCGCCGGCACGCCCGACCTCCCGCCGCAGCAGCCACGCGGCGATCGAGACATTGAGCAGATTCCACAGCAGGCCGTTGACGAAGGCGGCCTTGTACGATCCGGTCAGATCGAAGACCACGCCGGACATCCAACCGCCGAGCGCCATGCCGAACAGCGTCGCCATCAGCACGGAACCTACTCGTGCGCCGGCCTCCGTCGGCGAGAAATGCTCGCGGACGATCATCGCGTAGGACGGCACGATGCCGCCCTGGAAGAGACCGAACAGCGCCGAGATCACGTACAGCGAGACGAGCCCGTCGAACGGCAGGAAGAGCAGCAGCGCGACGCCCTGCAAGCCCGACCCGACCAGCAGCGTGCGCAGCCCGCCGATGCGATCCGAAATGAGGCCGAACCCGAGCCGGCTGACGATGCCGCAGGCGAGCATCAGCGACAGCATCTGCGCGCCGCGCGCCGCCCCGTAGCCGAGATCGCCGCAGTACGCGACGAGATGCACCTGGGCATCGACATCGCGACGCAGCAGCCAGCCCGGCGACGACGAGCAGGGCCTGCAGCGTGGCGGGCGAAAGTCCGAGTCCGCGGGCGGCCACGCTCGCCGTTGCCGCAGCCCGGCGGCTCCGTCCCGTGCGCGGGCGCCGGTCGCCGCAACAACAGGGCGAGCGGCAACATCGTCACCGCGCAGAACACCGCAATGCCGTAGTGCGTCATCCGCCATCCTTCCGCTGCGACGAAGTGCTGGACGACCGGCGACCACAGCGCGCCGGCGAAGTAATTGCCGCTCGCAGACGCCCACCGCGGTGCCGCGGCGGCGGTGGAACCACATCGAGATATCGGCCAGGAGCGGTCCGAAGGTCGAAGCGCTGCCGGTGCCGATCAGCAGTCCCTGCGCGAGCGCGTACTGCCAAAGCGTCGTCGCCGAGGCGGCCGCCGCATAGCCAAGCGCCATCGCAACGATCCCGACCATCACCGGCACCGTGATGCCGAACCGATCCGACAGCCGGCCCACCGCGATTCCGCTGAGCCCGAAGCCGATCATCGTCAACGTATAAGGCAGCGATGCATCGCCACGCGCGACGCCGAACTCCGCCTGAACCGCCGGCAGCGCGACGACGACCGACCACATGCCGACGCCGCCGATCGTCGACAGCAGCAACGACACGACCAGCCGCACCCACGCATACGTCGACTCGACCTCGCGCTCCCCGAACGCACCCGGCCCAGCTTGCTCATCGGTTTCCTGGCCTTTTCAACGAGCGCGAATTCAGATCGCGCGGGCGGCGCGCAGCGCCTCGATTTCGGCGCGACCGTAGCCCAGTTCGGTCAGGATGGCCTCCGTGTGCTCGCCAAGCGACGGCACCGGGTCCATCCGCGGCTCGAAAGCATTCTCGGGCAGGCCCGGCGGCAGGAGCGCCGGGATGCCACCGGCTGCGCTGCCCACGTCGACCCATCTCCGTCGCGCCGCCAGCTGCGGGTGGGCCCAGACCTCGTGCATGTCGTTCACCCGCGCATTCGCAATCCGCGCCGCCTCGAGGCGCTCGACGACCTGGCCGGACGTCAGCGGCGCGAACGCTTCGGCGACGATCGCGCGCAGCTCGTCGCGGTGGGCGGAGCGCGCCGTGTTCGAGGCAAACCTCGCTTCGCGCGCGAGCCCGGGTTGCTCCAGCACGCGTTCGCAGAACGTCGCCCATTCGCGGTCGTTCTGAATGCCCAGCATCACGACCTTGCCGTCGCCGGTGGGAAACGGGCCGTACGGATAGATCGTCGCGTGCTCGGCGCCGGTGCGCTCCGGAGGCGGCGCCCCGTCGAACGCGTAGTAGAGCGGATACGACATCCACTCGACCATGCTCTCCAGCATCGATACGTCGATCCGGCAGCCGCGCCCGGTCCTGTCCCGCAGCAGAAGCGCGGCAAGGATGTTGCTGAACGCGTACATGCCGGCGGCGATGTCGGCGATCGAGCAGCCCGCCTTGGCCGGCTCATCGCCCGTGCCGGTGATGGAAAGAAATCCCGACTCGGCCTGGATCAGCAGGTCGAGGCCTTCTTGTCACGGTAGGGTCCGTCGGCGCCGTAGCCGGAAATGTCGCACACGACGAGCCGCGGATTTTCGGCGGGACAGCGCCTCGTAGCCGCTGAGCCGCTGCGCCGCGCCCGGCGCGAGGTTCTGCAACGCGACATCCGCGCGCTGCAGCAGCTTCGCCAGGATGGACGCCGCCGTTGCATGCTTGACGTCGAGCGTCAGGCTTTCCTTCGACCGATTGGTCCACACGAAATGCGAGGACTGGCCACGCACGCGCGCGTCGTACGCGCGCGCGAAATCGCCGCTTCCGGGACGCTCGATCTTGATCACCCGCGCCCCGAGATCGGCGAGCTGGCGCGTGCAGAGCGGCGCGGCAATCGCGTGCTCGAGCGTGACGACCACCATTCCATCGAGAGGACGCATTCAGATCCGGTTGGAGGAACTCCGGGCGTGGGCGCCCCGACCCTCGCCTGTCCCGAAGCGCGGATCGGCCCGCGATACCGGGACCACGGGACCCTGTACCCGCGAACCGCAAAGGATCGGCGCGCTCCCAAGCGCGATATTGGTTATCATCGTACCAGTCGTCCGCAGCGCCGATCCGCCGTGGGGTCCGGGCCTTGGGGTCTGCATTCTAATCGCTCCCCCAGCCGCATCGCGATTCGACCGGCTTCCGCAGCATCGCGCCCGCCAGCCACGCCAGATCGGCTCAGCCATGCCCCGCCTCGACAACCCGCTGGATCCTTCCGCGCGCAGCGTCGTGCGCTCGCTCGTGGCCTCGCAGATTCGCGAGGTCGCCAACGCGGGGATGGGCGACCCCGATATCCTGGCCTTCTGGTTCGGCGAGCCCGACGAACAACTGCGCACATCCGCGAGGCGGCGATCGCCGCGCTTGCCGCCGGGGACACGTTCTACACGCAGAACTTCGGCATTCCCGAGCTCCGCGAGGCGATCGCCGATTACGTCTCGCGGCTGCAGCGCCCCGGTGCCCAGCGCGTCGCGGCCCGCAATGTCGCGGTGGACCGCCTCGGGGATGTCGGCGTTGATGTTCTCACCGTCGAGGCGCTGGTCGACCCGGGCGACCGCGTGGTGTGCGTGACGCCGCTATGGCCGAACCTCACCGAGATCCCCAGAATTCTCGGCGCGGACGTCGTCCGTGTCGCGCTCGAGTTCGGCGCGGGCGGCTCGCAACTGGACGTGTCGAAGCTCATCGCCGCCCTGACGCCGGGCACGCGCGCGGTCATGATCAATTCGCCGAACAATCCGACCGGCTGGACGCTCGATCGCACAGGGTCAGGCGACGATCCTCGAGCATTGCCGCCGCCACGGCATCTGGATCGTCGCCGACGACGTGTACGAGCGGCTCTACTACGGCGAGGCCGGCGACCCGCACGCGCGCGCCGTCCTTTCTCGACCTGGCGCAGCGCGACGACCGCCTGGTCAGCACCAACAGCTTTTCCAAGGCCTGGCTGATGACCGGCTGGCGGCTCGGGTGGATCGTGGCCCCGGCGGCACTGATGCCCGATCTCGGCAAGCTGATCGAATACAACACGTCGTGCTGCCCGGGGTTCGTGCAGCGCGCCGGACTCGCCGCCATCGCGCAGGGCGAGGCGACCGTCGCGCGCACGCTCGCGCGCTATCGCAAGGGGCGCCGACTTCCTCTGTCGACGCCCTCAATGCCTTGCCGGGCATCGACGCGGTGCCGCCGCCGGGCGCGATGTACGTGTTCTTCCGGATCGCGGGCGTCACCGACAGCCTCGCCTTCTGCAAGGACTCGTCGGCGACGCAAAGCTCGGCCTCGCGCCCGGATCGCCTTCGGTCCCGAGGGGCGAGGGCTTCGTGCGCTGGTGCCTCGCGGCCAGCGAGAGAGCGGCTGGCAGAAGGCGTCGCCCGCCTGGCGCGATTTCTCGCGCAACGCTGAAGGCGCAGCCACCGGTCGCGACGACGGCGCGCGTCGGCGCATCCGCGCGCCCCGACTACCGTTCTAGCCTGTCGCGCGGAAGTGCGCGCCGCTCATCAGATCCTGCGCCAGATACTGCTGCCGATAGGCTTCGAAGGGAACGTTGTCCGTGGCTTCGATCTCGCGTTGCTTGACCGCCGATTCCTCGGCGAGCCGCGCAAATCGCGCCTCGACGTCCGCCGCCAGCGGCCGCTCCAGAAGCGTGCGTCGATGGAGCTGCGACTGCGCCAGCGCAAAGCCCGGGAAGGACTTGCCGTGGCCATGCTCGACTTCGTGCAGGACGCGGGTCGACGACAGCGATTCCGGATCGCCGAGCGTGCTGCGAGCGGCAGCCAGGACCCTGCCATGTGCGTCGTCGCCCCAGGCCTCGTCGAGGGCCGCCGCGATCGGCGCGCATTCGTCGAGCACGCGCTCGCCCCATTCGGCCGGCGCGATTGGCCCCTCGCCCCGATGCAATCGCAGATCGGGGTCCCGGCCGCGCTCGGCGACGTGATGCTGGTTGCGCGACATCGCGGCGATCTCCTGCGGGTGTATCCGGAGGGCTCTCGTGGAGCAGGCAATGCAGCAGGAAGATGTCCAGAAATCGCATCGTGTCGGCGGCGATGCCTACCGGACGGAACGGATCGATGTCGATGCAGCGCACCTCGACGTATTCGACGCCGCGCTCACCGAGCGCGTGCAGCGGCCGCTCGCCGGGGCGGAAGCGCGGTTTCGGCCTGATCGTGCCGTAGAACTCGTTCTCGATCTGCAGCAGCGACGTCGCGAGCTGGCGGTAGTTCTCCCCGTCGCGCACGCCGATGGCCGCGTATGGCGGATACGGCTCGGTCAGAGCGCGATTGAGCGATACCGCGTAGCTCGCGAGGCTGTTGAAGCTCACCGCCAGCGATGCCTGCGCATCGCTCTGGTAGCCGAGCCCGCCCATGCGCAACGACGTGCCGTACGGCGCGTAGTACGTCCCGGTTTCCCACGCGCTCAGCCGATGCGTGCGCCCGGCCAGAAACGTACCGCACACGGCGGGCGACGAGCCGAGCAGGAACAGCAGCAGCCACGAATGCCGGCGGAAGTTGCGGATCAGGGAGAAGTACCCGCTGTCCTGATAGGCTTCCGCGGCGCTGCGGTCCTTGTCGGTCTCCTTGAGGATCGGCCAGGCGGCCGCCGGCAGCGAAAAGTTGTAGTGGATGCCGGAGATCGTCTGCATCCGCCTGCCGTAGCGATACGACAGCCCCTGCCGGTAGACCGTCTTAAGCCTGCCGATATTGGCGGTGCCGTAGCGCCCGAGCGGAATCTGATCCTCGTCGGGCAGCTTGCACGGCATGCTCGTGCACCAGAGCAGGTCATCGCCAAGTTGCCGGTAAACGACCTGGTGGATCTGGACCAGCTCGTCGAGGCAGGCGTCGACGCTCGCGTGCACGCCGGTGATGAGCTCGAGCTGCGCCTCGCTGAAATCGGTGGTGATGTGCGGATGGGTGAGCGCCGCCCCAGCCCGGCCGGATGCGGCGTGTCGGCCAGCGTTCCGTCGGGCCGACGCGCAGGCTCTCCTTTTCGATCCCGCGCCGGAGATTGCGCAGCACATCCGGGGTGAGCGCGGCGAGCCGCCTGTCGAGCGAGTTCAAGCACGATCTCCTAGGGTCCTGCGGGCGCGACGGAAGCAACGCCGCAATGGATACGACGCAGCGCGGGGGAAAGATGCCGCCTTCGCGCGCCGCCGCAGTATGCTGGCAGAATGCTGGCTGCCGGGCAATCGGAGCGTGCGCTGCCGCGGAGCCGGAGCACCCGCGGCCTCGACCACAATCCATCGGCGAAACATGGGGATGCCGGAAATTCTCTAGCGTGCTCGCGCTCGCGGCCGTGGGCTGGTTTCTGTGGGACAGCCTCAAGGCGCGCGAAGCGGCGAACGCCGCCATCCGCCCGGCCTGCCGGGCCGAGCAGCTGCTGTTTCTCGACGACACGGTGGCTCTCGAGTCGGTCTGGCCGATGCGCGATGCCGAGGGGCGCATGCGGCTGCGGCGCATCTACCGCTTCGAGTACAGCGACACCGGCGACAACCGGCGCAAGGGCAGCATCACGCTGCTGGGCAGCGCGGTCGACGCGATCGACATCGGCGTGCAACGGCCGCCCGAGGGCGAAACGCTGCACTGAGCGCAGGGCTCACCGCGGCCGCTGCTCGCGCAGTCTGCGACTCTCCGCGATCAGGAATTCCTCGTCGGCCGGCGAGACGTCGAAGCGCAGGCAGGCCTCCTCGACCCGTTGCGCGGACCAATCCTTCTGCTCGGCGAGCCAGGCGACCGCGTGGCGCAGCGCCTCGCCCTTCGGGACGATCGGCGTGGTGGACATCGCCTCGCCTGCGCGCGGGAGGCATCGGCGGACTCGCAGGGAGTCCGCCGCCGCCCGGGCTATCGCTCAGTCGCCGCCCGTCGTCGCGCTGACGACCGCGAGCGCCGTGAGATTGACCAGGCGGCGCACGGTCGCCGACGGCGTGGCGATGAGCACGGGCTTGCGCGCGCCGAGCAGGATCGGGCCGATGGTCACCCCGTCTCCGCCGGTGATCTTGAGCAGGTTGAACGAGATGTTGGCGGCGTCGAGGTTCGGCATCACCAGCAGGTTCGCCTCGCCCTTGAGCGTGGAGTCCGGGTGCACCCGGCTGCGAATGACTTCCGACAGCGCCGCGTCGCCGTGCATCTCGCCGTCCACTTCCAGTCCCGGCACGCGCTCGACGACGAGCCGGCGCACCTCGCGCATCTTGCGCGCCGACACCGAATCGTCGCTGCCGAAGTTGGAGTGCGACAGCAGCGCAACCTTGGGCACCAGGCCGAAGCGGCGCACGGCATCCGCCGCCAGGCGGGTGATCTCGACCAGCTGCTCGGCGGAAGGGTCGCGGTTCACGTAGGTGTCGCAGACGAACAACGTGCGGCGAGGGAGCAGCAGCCCGTTCATCGCCGCGAACACCGGCGCGCCGGGACTCTGGCCGATGACGTCCGACACGTGGCGCAGGTGCGCGTGGTACTTGCCGACCGTCCCGCAGACCAGCGCGTCGCACTGGCCCATGCGCAGCAGCAGCGTCCCGATCAGCGAAGGCTTGCGCAGCACGGCTTCCTTCGCGTCCTCCGGCGAGATGCCGTTGCGCCCCATGAGCTGGTAATAGAGCTGCCAGCACTCGCGATAGCGCGGGTCGCTGTTGATGTTGACGAGGTCGAAGTCGGTGCCGGCGCGCAGGCGCAGGCCGAATTTCTGCACCCGCGCCGCGATGACCTCCGGACGGCCGATCAGCACCGGCTTCGCCAGACCTTCGTCGACGATGACCTGCACCGCGCGCAGCACGCGCTCCTCTTCGCCCTCCGCGTAGGCCACGCGCTTCGGCGCGTGCTTGGCCCCCGCGAACACCGGCTTCATGATGAGGCCGGAGTGGTAGATGAACTGCGACAGGCGATCGCGATAGGCGTCGAAATCGGCGATCGGACGCGTCGCCACGCCGCTTTCCATCGCGGCCTTCGCCACCGCGGGCGGCACCATCACCATCAGCCGGGGGTCGAACGGCTTCGGGATCAGGTACTCGGGGCCGAACACCAGGTTCTCTCCCGCGTAGGCCTGGGCCACGATGTCCGACTGCTCGGCATGCGCGAGCTCGGCGATGGCGCGCATGCAGGCGAGCTTCATCGCCTCGGTGATCGTCGTGGCGCCCACGTCCAGCGCGCCGCGGAAGATGAAAGGGAAGCACAGGACGTTGTTCACCTGGTTCGGGTAATCCGACCGGCCCGTGGCGATGATCGCGTCGGGCCGCACCTCCTTCGCGAGCTCCGGCAGGATCTCCGGCTCCGGATTCGCCAGCGCGAGAATCAGCGGGTCGCGGGCCATGCGCTTGACCATGTCCGGCGTGAGCACTTTCGGGCCGGACAGGCCGAGGAAGATGTCGGCGTCGGCGATGGCGTCCCCCAGCGTGCGCGCCTTGGTGTTGCAGGCGTAGCGCGCCTTGTTCTCCTCCATCGGCGTCTCGCGGCCGGAGAAGATCACGCCGCGGCTGTCGCAGACGACGACGTTCTCGCGCTTCAATCCGACGCCGACCATCAGGTCGAGACAGGCGATCGCCGCCGCCCCCGCGCCCGAGCACACGAGCTTGATCTTGGCGATGTCCTTGCCCACCACCTTGAGGCCGTTCAGCATGAACGCGCCGGCAACGATCGCGGTGCCGTGCTGGTCGTCGTGGAAGACCGGGATCTTCATCCGCTCGCGCAGCTTGCGCTCGACGTAGAAGCAATCCGGCGCCTTGATGTCCTCGAGGTTGATGCCGCCGAAGGTCGGCTCCAGCCGGGCGATCGTCTTGACCAGCTCCTCGGGATCGGTCTCCGCGATCTCGATGTCGAAGACGTCGATGCCGCTGAACTTCTTGAACAGGCAGGCCTTGCCCTCCATCACCGGCTTGCCGGCCAGCGGCCCGATGTTGCCGAGACCGAGAACGGCGGTGCCGTTGGTGATGACGGCGACCAGGTTGGCCCGCGACGTCAGCGTGCCCGCTTCGGCCGGGTCGGCGGCGATGGCGTCGCACGCCGCCGCCACCCCCGGCGAATAGGCGAGCGCCAGATCGCGCTGATTGATGAGGCCCTTGGTCGGGGTGACCGACAGCTTGCCGGGCGTCGGCAGGCGGTGGTACTCCAGTGCGGCGATGCGCAGTTGCTCGTCCATGGGAATCCTTCCGGTGTCACTTTGCCAGCGCCAGTTTACGTCAGTCGGCGGGCGAGGTCAGGCGATCGTGACGCGAGGCGCTCAATCCCGGCGCCGGACCTCGGTGTCATGGCAATGCGTGGCGATCGCGTCGACCAGGATCGGCAGCAGCCCGGGCGCGAGGTCGTGCCCCATGCCGTCGATCACCAACAGCTTCGCCCCTTCGATGTGTCGCGCGGTGTCCCGGCCCGCCTCGACCGGCACCAGCGGGTCCTCGGCGCCATGGATGACCAGCGTCGGCGCCGTGATCTTGCGCAGCGAAGCGCGGCGGTCGCCCGAAGCGATGATCGCGACCAGCTGCCGCGTCACGCCGGCCGGATAGTAGCCGCGCCGCACGATGCGGGCGAGCTGTTCCCGCAGCTCGTGGCGGTCGGTCGGAAACCCCGGGCTGCCGATGACGCCGAACACCCCGGCAAGATGCTCGATGACGCTGTCCGGATCCTCCGGGTTGCGCGGCTTGCTGAGGATCGCCCGCTTCGCGTCGGGCCGCGGCTGCGAGACTTTGCGACTGCCGCTCGAGGACATGATCGACGTGAGGCTCAGCACGCGCTCCGGATAGGTTGCGGCGACGAGCTGCGCGATCATTCCGCCCATCGACAGGCCCACGACGTGGGCGCGGGGAACGCCAAGCGCGTCGAGCAGGCCGACCGTGTCGGCCGCCATCGCATCCAGCGTGTACGGCGCGCGCACCGGCAGCCGCAGCCATGCGGCCGCGAGCGCGGCCACGATGTTCGGCTGCCGGCGGACGCGAACCTTCGACGACAGGCCGCAGTCGCGGTTGTCGAAACGGATCACCCGGAATCCGCGCTCGACCAATCCCTGGCAGAACGCGTCGGGCCAGGCGATCAGCTGCATGCCCAGGCCCATGACGAGCAGCATCGGCGGCGCCGCCGGATCCCCGAGGGATTCGTACTCGAGGGTAATGCCGTTGGCCGCGACCGCTGTCATGGGCGTGTCGGACGCTCGAACGCGGCGCGTCAGAACCAGCCGCGGCGTCGCGGATCGCGATAGATCCACGCGCGCATCCCGCTGCTGCGGTCGAAGGGGCGCCAGCGGCCCGCCGGCTGGGCCAGGCGGTCGGCGATCGCGTACAGCACGGCGGGGTTCAAGCCCATTCCGAAGTGACTCGCCTCGACCTCGATGTTCTCGGCCCGCGGCCCTTCCTTCTCGACGCAGCATTGCCACGCGACGATGCCGTCGCTGCGGCTGTAGATCGACGTCGTCGGCACCGGGGGTGGCGCGCGCAACGGCTCGTGGATCTCCGGCGCGCCGATCCTGTGGCCGGCGACGAGCTCGTACAGCCGCCACGCGTTGGTCGCCTTCGGGTGTCCGGTGAAAGGCGTGCCGAGCGTGACGACGAGACGCACCTCCTTCGGGGCCAGCTTGGCGAGCTCGCGCGCGTAGATGCCGCCGAGACTCCAGCCGATGAGGCTCACCTTCCTGCGATGGCGCCTCCTGAGCCCCTTCAGCCGGGCGAGACAGCCTTCCAGGACGCCCTCGCGCGGCCCGAGATTGCGACCGTGCTCCCAAGGGTACACCGCGTAGCCACGGCCCTCCAGGAATTGTCGCAGCGGACGCGTGGACAGGTCCGTCGCCACGAGACCGGGGAACACCAGCACGGGATGGCCGTCGCCTTTCGGCGCGCCGGCGAGCAACGGCTGCGCGGCGAGCGTCGCGCCGTACTCCCAGGCCGCGCGCCACTCGAGCGCCAGGCGCAGCAGCCCGGGCGCGCGGAGCAAGCCGAATTCATACCCGTGATGCGGGTTGACCATGGCGCTGCGATCCCCTGCCCCGTCTCGACGTTCGCCTCAGCGCCGCGCCGCGTTGCCGCCACGCCTTGGCGTGGGCGCAGTCGCAGGCTTCACCGTCGAGCGTCGGGCCCCATCGGGCCTCACGCGGCACAGCTCGGCATGCGCCTGCTCGACCGCGCGCGCGATCCTGCGCACATCCGGCACCGCGCTGCGGGCCGCGACCAGCCCGAAGTCGAGCGCGCCGCAATAGCTGACCACGGTGATGTTGAGCCCGATGCCGTGCTCGACGATCGACAGCGGCCAGTACGTCCGGATGCGCGCGCCGGCGGCGTAGAGCGGCACGTCGGGTCCGGGGACGTTCGAGATGACGACGTTCATGACCGGCGGGAGCGTGTCGGCAGCCTTCGAGCGGCCGTACAGGGCCGCCAGACCGCCGATGAGCCACGGCGCGCCCAGCGACGGAGTGTCGGTCGGAATGACGGACTTGAGCCGGCGCGCGGCGACCTTGACCGCCCCCGCACCATCGCGAATCGCGAGCAGGCGCAGCGCGGGGTCGGCGATGTCGGTCGCGAGGCCGACCAGCGTCATCGTCGCCTGCGTCGATGTCGTCGTGTCGCCGGCCTGGCGCAGCGAAAACGGCATTCCGGCCACCAACGACTCGTCCGGAACGCCGCCGTGCTCGGACAGATAGCTCCGCAGCGCGCCGCTGCAGATCGCCAGCACGACGTCGTTGAGCTTGGCGTCGAAGGCCCGCGCGACGGCCTTCGCCTCGTCGAGCGCAATCGACGCCGCGGCGAACGTGCGCTCGGCGGTGATCGACACGTTGAGCGGCGTGCGGGGGCCGAAGACCGGGCGTCGGCGCGTGGCCCGGGGATCGGCCGTGCGCGGGCCCTGCACGAATCCCGCCGCGGCCTTGATCAGATCGGGCAGGTGCCGAACGAGCTTCGCGTACTGAGCGACATCGTGCCTGAGCGCGGCGCCCGCGAGCGCCACGAGCCCTGGCGCCTCCCCCGGGGCGCGCCGTCCGCGCGGAGGCCGCGGCACCGCACGCGGCACGGGCGTGCGATCCAGCAGCACGTCGGCAAGCGCGATGCCGGCCACGCCATCCAGCACGGCATGATGGACCTTCACGTACAAGCCGACCTGTCCGGTCGCGAGGCCTTCGACGACGTGCAGCGCCCAGAGGGGGCGGCTGCGGTCGAGCGGCCGCGCGTGCAGCCGGCCGACGCAGGCTTCCAGCTGCGCGCGCGTCCCCGGCCGCGGCAGCCGCTCGCGCCGCACGTGGTGGTCGAGGTCGACGGGCCCATCCTCGACCCACACCGGATTGGCAATCGCGAGCGGCAGCGTCTCGAGCCGGCGCCGGAAAAGCGGCGCCAGATGCATGCGCTGCGCAATCTGCCGCTTCACGTCGGCGCAGAAGTCGCCGTCGTACCCGTCCGGCAGATCGCAGACGTGGAGCGACGCGACGTGCATCGGCGTCTCGGGCGTCTCGAGATGGAGGAAGAGTGAATCCAATCCGGACAGCGGCTTCAATCTTCGTCCTCGGGGATGACCGGCAATCCGCAATCGCTCCTGCGCGCCACCGACCCCCTGTCGTCGCCGGACCGGCGCAGGCGGCTGCGCGGCGGGGTCGTCCCCGCCGATACTACAACGCCTTCGGGACGCCCTCCCGGCGCTCAGGCCGGGCACTCGAGGACGTCGCCGACGCGGCTGTCGTCTTCCCAGGTTTCCAGCCGGACGGCGAGGCCCCACAGTCGGCGCAGGTGCGCAACGACCTGCTGGGCCGCGTCGGTCAGGGGGCGCCCGCGATGGCGGACATGACGCAGCGTCAGCGAGCGATCGCCGTCGCGGTCGTAGTGGACGATCTGCACGTCGGGCACGCGCAGATCCTGCGCGTACTGTTGCGCCAGCAGCCGGCGCACGCGGCGGTAACCGCGATCGTCGTGGATGCTGTCGACGAGCAGCGTCTCCTCGTCGCGGTGGTCGGCCACCGCGAAGAGGCGGAACTCGCGGATCAGCCGTGGCGACAGGTACTGGGCGATGAACGATTCGTCCTTGAAATTGCGCATCGCGAAGTCGAGCGTGCGCTGCCAGTCGCTGCCAGCGAAGTCCGGGAACCACTCGCGGTCCTCGGCGTCGGGGGACTCGCAGATGCGGCGCAGGTCGGCGAACATCGCGAACCCCAGCGCGTAGGGGTTGAGTCCGCCGTAGACGCCGGAGTCGAACGTCGGCTGGGTGACGACGTTGGTGTGGGTCTTCAGGAATTCCAGCATGAAGCCGTCGTCCACCAGCCGCTGCTCGTGCAGCCGGTTGAGGATCGTGTAATGCCAGAACGTCGCCCAGCCTTCGTTCATGAGCTTGGTCTGGGCCTGCGGATAGAAGTACTGGGCCAGCTTGCGCACGATGCGCACCAGCTCGCGCTGCCAGGGCTCGAGCTTGGGCGAGTATTTCTCGACGAAATAGAGGATGTTCTCCTGCGGCTCCGCCGGAAAGGAGCCCTGCGCGTTGCGCGCCGGCGCCGGCGCGCTCTCGGGCAGCGTGCGCCACAGGTCGTTGAAGTGTCCGCTCGCGATGCGACTCGCGCTCGGCGAGCCGCGCCGCCTCCGCCTTGAGCGACAGCGGCGCGGGACGCCGGTAACGGTCGACGCCGTGCGACATCAGCGCGTGGCAGGCGTCGAGCACCTCCTCGACGGCCACGGCCCCGTGCCGCTCCTCGCAGGCCATCACGTAGCGGCGGGCGAAGACCAGGTAGTCGAGGATGGCATCGGCGGCGGTCCACTGCTGGAACAGATGGTTGCCCTTGAAGAACGAATTGTGGCCGTAGCACGCGTGCGCGATGACCAGCGCCTGCGTCGCCATCGTGTTCTCCTCCATCAGGTACGCGATGCACGGATTGGAGTTGATGACGATCTCGTAGGCGAGCCCCTGCATGCCCCGGCGATAGGCCTGCTCGTTGCGTATGAACTCCTTGCCGTACGACCAGTGCGGGTAGCCGATCGGCAGCCCGCCCGTCGCGTAGGCGTCGAGCATCTGCTCGGAGGTGATGACCTCGATCTGGTTGGGATAGGTGTCGAGCCCGTGCTCCGCGGCCACCTCCGCGATCGCCGTGTCGTAGCGCTCCAGCAGCTCGAAGTCCCAGTCGGCGCCGTGCGAAATCGGGATCATGCTTGCTCCCTGGGGATGACGCCGCTCATTGCCGTTCCTTGCTGAACAGGCCGCGGAACACCGGGTAGATCTGCTCGCGCTGCGCAGCGCGGCGCATCGCGAAATTGCCCGTCGTCTCCGCCACCCGCTCGTACTCGGCCCACAGCGTCGACACGTGCTCGTAGGTCCGCGGATCGGCGAGCTCGAGGTAGGTGTAATAGCGCGTCGTCGGGAGCAGCCGCTCGCGCAGGAACCGGGCGCTGCGGGCGGGATCGGCGCCGAAGGCGTCGCCGTCCGAAGCCTGCGCCGCGTAGACGTTCCAGCCGTGGGCGTAGCGCTCGCCGCGGATCTTTTCCGCGAGCTCGAGGGCCGAGAGCACCACGGTGCCGCCGGTGCGCGTGTCGTGGAAGAACGTGTCCTCGTCGACCTCCTCGGCGTCGTCGGTGTGGCGGATGAAGATCAGGTCGACCTCGCCGTACTTGCGGGTGAGAAAGAGATACAGGAGGGTGAAGAAGCGCTTGGCGAGGTCCTTCTTGTTCTCGTCCATCGACGCCGAAACGTCCATCAGGCAGAACATGACGGCGCGCGCGATCGGCTCCGGTCGCCAGACGCGATTTCGGTAGCGCAGGTCCATGTCGTCGAGAAAGGGCAGCGCCGCGCGCCGCCGTTCGAGCCGCTCGAGCTCGGCGTAGAGCAGCGCCGCCTGCTCGGCCTGCCCCGCCGCCACCGCGACCGCGAATTCCGCCTCGACCGCCCCGCTCTCGCGCCCAAGGCCGGCGCGAAGCGCGATCCGGCGTCCCAGCGACTGGGTCAGCGTGCGGATCACCGCGAGGCTCGCCGGCGTGCCGGTCTTCGTGTATCCCGCGCGAACGCTCTTGCGCCGCTCGGTGTGGCCGAGCTCGGTGCGCGCGAGATTGGGCAGCTCGAGGTCGTCGAAGAAGATCTGCATGAACTCTTCGCGGGAGAGCGAGAACACGAACGCGTCCTCGCCGTCGGCGTCGCCGCCCGCGCTGCCGTGGCCCCCTCCGCTCCCGCCGTCGGGCCGCGGGATGCGGTCGCCGGCGACGTACTCCCGGTTGCCCGGCAGCACGAATTCGCGGTCGCCGCCGCGGCCGAAGCCGAAAGACGGCTCGGAAATGTCCTTCTTCGGCACGCGCACGTCGCCGCCGCGCTCCATGTCGGCGAGACGCCGCTCGCCGATCATCTTCTTCACCGCGTCCTGGATCTGCGCCTTGTAGCGGCGCAGGAACCGCTCGCGATTGACGGCGCTCTTGCCGCGCCCGTTGGGGCGGCGGTCGATCAGCTGGTGCATGTGCGTCCCGCGCCGTCGGGCTGCGTCGGTCACGACGACTTGTGCACGCGCAGATACCACTCCGCCAGCAGGCGCACCTGCTTCTCGGTGTAGCCCTTGGCCACCATGCGGGCGACGAAGTTCTGGTGCTTCTCCTTCTCGTCGGCCGAAGCCTTCGCATTGAACGAGATCACCGGCAGCAGGTCCTCGGTGTTCGAGAACATCTTCTTCTCGATCACTTCGCGCATCTTCTCGTAGCTGTTCCAGGCCGTGTTGCGGCCGTTGTTGTTCGCGCGCGCCCGCAGCACGAAGTTGACGATCTCGTTGCGGAAATCCTTGGGATTGGCGATGCCCGCCGGCTTCTCGATCTTTTCCAGCTCGGCGTTGAGCGCCGAGCGATCGAAGCTCTCGCCGGTCTCCGGATCGCGGAAATCCTCCTCCTGGATCCAGCAGTCGGCAAAAGTCACGTAGCGGTCGAAGATGTTCTGCCCGTACTCGGAGTACGACTCGAGGTACGCCGTCTGTATCTCCTTGCCGATGAACTCCGCGTACCGGGGCGCGAGAAAGCCCTTGATGTGCTCGACGCAGTGCCGGTGCAATTCGTCGGGGAGATCCTCGCGGGCCAGGCGCTGCTCGAGCACGTACATCAGGTGGACGGGATTCGCTGCGATCTCCGTCTGGTCGTGGTTGAACACCGCCGACAGGATCTTGTAGGCGAAGCGCGTCGACATGCCGGTCATGCCCTCGTCGGCGCCGGCGTAGTCGCGGTATTCCTGCAGCGTCTTCGCCTTGGGATCGACGTCCTTCAGCGTCTCGCCGTCGTAGACGCGCATCTTCGAGTAGATGCTCGAGTTCTCGGGCTCCTTCAGCCGCGTCAGCACCGAGAACTGCGCCATCATCTCCAGCGTGCCCGGCGCACAGGGCGCGCCGGCGAGCGACGAGTTGGTGAGCAGCTTGCGGTAGATCTTCACCTCCTCCGACACGCGCAGGCAGTACGGCACCTTGACGATGAAGATGCGGTCGAGGAAGGCCTCGTTGTTCTTGTTGTTGCGGAAGCTCTGCCACTCGGACTCGTTCGAGTGCGCGAGGATCAGGCCGTTGAACGGGATCGCCGAGAAGCCCTCGGTGCCCTTGAAGTTGCCCTCCTGCGTCGCGGTCAGCAGCGGGTGCAGCATCTTGATCGGCGCCTTGAACATCTCGACGAACTCGAGCAGCCCCTGGTTGGCGAGGCAGAGGCCCCCCGAGTAGCTGTAGGCGTCGGGATCGTTCTGCGACAGGTGCTCGAGCTTGCGGATGTCGACCTTGCCGACCAGCGACGAGATGTCCTGGTTGTTCTCGTCACCGGGCTCGGTCTTGGTGATCGCCACCTGGCGCAGCACCGAAGGTTTCACCCGCACGACGCGGAAGCGCGACAGATCCCCTTCGAATTCCTGCAGGCGCTTCAGCGCCCACGGGGACATGATCCCGTTCAGGTAGCGGCGGGGGATGCCGTAGTCCGTCTCGAGCAGCGATCCGAAGCGTTCCGGCGGGAACAGGCCCAGCGGGGACTCGTTCACCGGCGAGCCCTTGATCGTGTAGATCGGGCGCATTTCCATCACCGTCTTCAGCCGCTCGGCGATCGAGGACTTGCCGCCGCCCACCGGGCCCAGCAGATAGAGGATCTGCTTCTTCTCCTCGAGTCCCTGCGCGGCGTGCTTGAAGAACGCCACGATCTGGTCGATCGCGTCCTCCATCCCGTAGAACTCGCGGAACGCCGGATAGCGTCGAATCACGCGGTTGCCGAAGATCCGCGACAGCCGCGGATCGTTGCGGGTGTCCACGAGCTCCGGCTCGCCGATCCCGGCCAGCATGCGCTCGGCCGCGGTCGCATAGGCCGCCGGTTCCCGCTTGCACAGGTCGAGGTAGTCCTCGAGCCCCATTTCCTCGTCGTGCGAGGCCGAATAATTCGATCGAAACTCTTCGAGCAGCGTGGCCATGTTCAAGTCCCCATTCGCGATCCAGCGAGATGCCGAAAACCGGGCCATTTCATTCCGCCCCCGGCACACGGAGCGGCCTGCCTTCTTGGTCTTGTCTGACTTCCAACTGCCAACGATGCGCCAGCGCCCGCCGCCGAAAAAGGTCGCGGCCATGGCGGCCGGTCCCGGAAGCGGACGCGTCGGAAACCGACCTCGCGTCGCCTGCCGGGCTGCCGACCCTAAAGCATGCGCGGGACTTGTACTGCATAAGGCGTGCCAGCATCGCGAATCGCCAGGCATGCGGGCGGGTCATTCCGGCCGGCACGCCCCGGGTGCGGGGGCGCCTCATCGGGGTGGCGGCAGCGCGCAGACCGCCGCTACCCCGCGCCGGCGTTAACGGTCAGCGGCCCGTTGGGGATGACGCGAACCGCGCGATCGTCCGGCGAGGCGGTTTCCGAGACTCGCAGGGTCCAGTGCGGGCACAACCCACCCAGCACGTGCGGGCGCGGTCGCGATCGGCCGCCCACCCAACGAAAAATGGCCGGAAACCTGACCAACTGCGTCGGGGGCCCGTGCGCTGAAACGGGGCCCGCCCGCCACCGCGCCGTTCACGGTGCGATCGGCCGGCCGGCGCAATACCTAGAAAGCAGATGAATATAACCGTACAACCTATTGAAAGTTGTACTGTTCAACATCGCCTATGGTCGCGGCGCGCGCGCCAGCAGATTCCGCAATGCGCCCTGCAGCGGCATGTCCGCGGCGAGGCCGAGCGCGGTTGCCGCGGCGTTGACGTGCGTCAGCACCCCGTGATCCCACATGTCGCGCGCGTCGCCAATGCGGGCGCTGGTGTGCGCCACCGCGCCCGCGGCGACACCACGGGCCTGCAGCATGTCCAGCGCGGCGATACCCGCGCGGTCCTTGCCGACCCCGGCGTCGTTGAAGAACGCCGCGGCGAGCGGCACGGCCAGCGCATAAGACGCCGCGCTGGCGCCACCGTGCGAGCCGGTGACGACGATCGCGCCGGAATCCGCGGGCGTCACCTGCGTGATCGAATCCACGAGAAGTACCCAGCCGCGCGGCCCGCGCTCGACGACTGCTCGCAGCACGCCTCGGGTCGTGTCAGGCGCCTCGGGGCTCGACGAAGAAGCGTCCATCGTCGACAGCGTACAGGCGGTTGCCCCTGCCGGCGATGGCATCGTGGGGCGGCCGGTCGCCGCACGCCGGCCGACAGGACCGCCCGGCGGCACGTCACGAACGCCCGGCACGGCTTCCCGGATGCCGAAGTGCGGGGTTGTGAGTCGATCGATGCCTGAACGGGCGGCGCGCGGCGCCACAACTTTCTTGACAATTCGCATGGCGGGCCGCCGCGCAACCGCCGACAATCGTGCCATGGACGGGTTTACCGGCAGGAAGCGCAGGGCGGTCACATGCAGGGTGGCCGCTGGGCCCGGACGGCCTGCCGGCTGAAACATGCGGGAGCGTGCCCCGATGCTGTCGCGCTTGCACGACACGGTTGCTCCCCTCCTCCACGGCAACCGCTTCGATCGCATGGAATGGGCGGGCGCGTTCGGGGACCTCGGCACGCTGATCCCCTTCGTGGTCGCGTACCTCAGCATGCTGAGCCTCGACCCGTTCGGGGTGCTGTTCTCGTTCGGCGTGGCGATGATCGTCTGCGGGTTCGTCTACCGCACGCCGTTTCCGGTTCAGCCGATGAAGGCCGTCGGCGCCATCGCCACCACGCAGGCGGCGCAGACTTTGACGGTCACCGCCGGCGCCGTGTACGCGGCCGGCCTCGCCAGCGGAGTGATCTGGCTGCTGCTCGGCCTGACCGGCACCGCGCAACGGGCGGCGAAGCTCGTCGGCCGCCCGGTGGTCGTCGGGATCATCCTCGGCCTGGGGTTCGGGTTCATGGGCAGCGGCGTGAAGATGATGGCCGACAACTGGTGGATTGGCGGCGTTGCCCTGGGGGGAACCCTGCTGCTGCTCGGCAACCGGCGGGTGCCGGCGATGTTTCTGCTGCTGATCTTCGGCGCCGTTTCCGGCATCATCGTCGACCCCACGCTGGCCGAGCAGCTGGGCGGCGTGGCGATCGACCCGCGCCTGCCGACCTTTGCCTTGGGCGGCATCGGGTGGAACGACCTGCTGATCGGCACCGTCTTCCTGGCCCTGCCGCAGGTGCCGCTGACCATGGGCAATGCGATCATCGCGATCACCGAGGAGAACAATCGGGAGTTTCCGGACCGGCCCGTCACCGAGCAGCGCGTCGCGGTTTCGACCGGCCTCATGAATCTCGGCAGCGCGGCGATGGGCGGCATCCCGATGTGCCACGGCGCCGGCGGAATGGCCGGCCATGTCCGGTTCGGCGCGCGCACCGGAGGCGCGCCCATCATCCTCGGCGCGATTCTCGTGTTGCTGGCGCTCTTCTTCAGCAATTCGCTCGGCACGCTCCTGCGCATCTTCCCGCCGGCGATCCTCGGCGTCATCCTGTTTCTGACCGGCGCGCAGCTCGCGCTCGGCGCCTGCGACATCAGCAAGGACAAGGGCGAGCGCCTGGCCACGGTGATCACCGCGGCGCTCGCCATATGGAACGTGGGCGTCGCCTTCGTCGTCGGCAGCGTCATCTATCTGGTCGCGCGCCGCGGATGGCTGAAGTTGTAGGCGGGCCACTCGACTACGGCGCGCGCCCGACGCGACAATTCGCACCTACGCATCGTTTCCCGGAGGTGGCATGCGTCTCAGACTGATCATTGGCGCGGGTATGGTTGCGATCGGCGCCGGCGCCTGCGCGCTTGCAGCCGTCGCGCAGACGCACCAGCACAACATGGCAGCGCCGGATGCCGCTCAGGGGGACGCGCGGCAACTGGTCAAGTTCCCGGAGCCGATGCGCCTGCACACGATCACCAGCATGCGCGACCATCTGCTGGCGCTGCAGGAGATCAGCACTGCGCTGTCCAGGAACAACTTCGACGTCGCCGCGCGGATTGCCGAGCAACGATTGGGCATGAGCTCGATGGAGCAGCATGGCGCCGCCCACATCGCGGCCTTCATGCCGAAGGGCATGCAGGACATCGGGACGCAGATGCATCGTGCGGCGAGCCGCTTCGCGGTCGAAGCGCAGAACGCGAGTGCCGCCAACGACCTGCGGCCTGCGCTTGCCGCGCTGGGCGCGGTGATGCAGCAGTGCGTCGCCTGCCACGCGGCGTACCGCCTGCATTAGCCCGGCTGGGGTCGCCGCCGCTGTCCTCCGCGCGGATGCGCCTGCGCAAGACGGTGATTCTTGTCTCGACATGCACAATTGGAAAGTCCAGTATTGGCGTCGGCACTTGATTTTGGCCCGCCCGATGGTGGCTGCACCACGGTACGCAACGCATTGCCGCCGCTGGGGAATGTGGTCAGCGAAGTACGGGGACCTAGCTGAAGTCGATCCCACGGGCGAACTGGCGTGGGTGGAAGGCTTGGCCCGTCCAGTTCACCACCAAGGGGGACGACAATGAACAAGACTTACGCTGCGGTTGCCTTGATCGCGGGTCTGGTCATCGGCTACGGAATTACCGTGTTCATCGGCAAATCCCCAGGACTGATGACGGGCCCATGCACCCAGCCGCATACCCGTTGCGCCGACGTCGAGATCGTTAACAATACCATCCAACCCATCGGCGACATCGTAGTTCCAGGGCAGGGCTATACGATATTCTGGAACATCGTCACACGAGGATACGTGTTCCCTGCGAACGGCATTTCGTTCGTCACGCCGCCCATCCCCCCGAACAACGAATTTAGTCCATGCCTGGTAATGTCAGGGGGGACAGTATTCTTCTGCAATGACGCAAATTCAACGCATGGATCCGGGCGGAAGACATACAAATACACGGTGACGGTGACGGCGACAAGTGGCTCGTCAAATCCTACGCCGCTGGATCCGCAGATCGTGAATAACTAGCTTTCGCACGAACCCATTTTCGGGAACCGTTGGGAGCCAGCGCGCCGATCCGGCACGCGCTGGGAACCGCGTTCTGCTTCGGGGTGACGCGTGCTTACCGATGCGTTTGGCGGCTCGCGCCGTGCGGCGCCGGGGAATAACTGCGGCCGCCGGAGCAAGCTTGCTTCGAACGGTCAACGATATCCCGCGACCGACGCCCGCGCCTGCGCCAGCGCCGCCTCGTAGGCAAGCGCGCGGCCGGTTGCTTTGGCGGCCGCGAACGCCATTTCGCCGAGGGCCTCCCGCGCCTTCGCAACCAGCGGTGCGAGAAACGCCTCGTCGGCAGGGTCGCCGCGCAGCCCCGTCTGCGCCATCTGTTCCTCGGCCGCGCCAAAGAGGACAGCGGCGCGCTCCCACTCTTCGTTCGCTGCGTGCAGGCCGGCGGAGACCTCCAGCCCGCTCTGACCTGCCCGCTTCGAGCCGATTTCCTCGGCAATGGCCAGCGCCTCGGCCAGCGTCTCCATCGCGCGATCGCGCGAACCGCGGCCGATGGACACCATCGACAGATTGAGAAGGCCGATCGCGATGGGTTCCCGGTCCTCCAACTCGCGCGCCAGGGCGAGAGCCCGCTCGTAGAGCTGCTCCGCGGTATCCAGCTGGCATTCCATGCGATCGAGCTGCGCCAGCGCATTGAAGGCGGAGGCAAGGGCGCGCTTGTTCCCAAGCTCGAGGGCCAAGTTCAGCGCCTGTTCCAGGTACCCGCGGGCCCTGGCCAGATCCCCTTGTCCGGTGCACACGACGCCGAGTTCTTCGAGAATCATTGCGGCTCGGTCTTTGTCGTCGATCTGCGTGGCGATCGACAGGCTTTCCTCGAGGTACCCTTGGGCTTCTTCGTAGCGTCCCATGAACAGTTCGACCTGGCCCGCAGCGTGGAGCGCGCGACACCGCGCCCGAGTTCGCCCCTGAGCGCCCGGGCGGTCCAGGGCCTCGCGTGTCAACCGAAGCAGAAGAGCGAGCAGGCCGCGGTAGATCAGGTAGAGCTTTACCGAGAAGACCAGGCGCAACCCCAGTTCTCCGCCGCCCTTTGCGCGGTCGCATTCCGCATGCGCCGCAAGAAGGTTCTCCGCTTCGAGATCAAGGCGGGAGAGCCACGCGCCTTGATCCGGTCCCACGAGCTGCGAACTCGCCTGCTCCGCCAGTTCCAGGAAGAAATCGAGGTGACGCCCGCGGGCCTGATTCGTTTCACCGGATTCATCGAGCCGCTCCTGCGCGTACTGCCGCACGGTCTCCAGCAGGCGATAGCGGTCGCCTCCGGCCTCCAGCGAGACCAGCGACTTCTCCACCAGGTTGGCGAGCAAGCCAAGTATGTCCGCTTTCGAAAGGTCGCCGCCGGTCCCGACAACTTCGGCGGCTTCGAGCGTCCAGCCGCCAGCGAACACCGCAAGCCGCCGCAGAAGTGCGCGTTCGTGCTCGGACAGCAGCTCAAAACTCCAGTCGATCAAGGCGCGCAGCGTTTGCTGCCGCGGCAACGCAGTGGTGTCGCCGCGCGTGAGCAGGCTGAATCGGTCGTTCAGGCGCTCGGCGATCTTCTCGACAGACAGCGCGCGCACCCGCGCTGCCGCCAGCTCGAGCGCCAGCGGAATGCCATCCAGCCGGCGACAGATTTCGGCTACCGCCGCGACGCTTCGCTGAGTCAATTGCAGGGCGGGCTGCACGGAACGGGCGCGGTCGACGAACAGGCTCGCCGCCTCGAATTGCTCCAGATCGGCCAGCGCGATCGTCTGGTCCGATTTTGGAACCGCAAGCGCCGGTACCGGGTAGATCGTCTCGCCGGCGACGTGCAGGGGCTCACGGCTGGATGCCAGGACCCGCAGGTTTGGGCCGGCGTGGAGCAAGTGCTTTGCGAGCTCGGCGCAGGCGTTCACCAGGTGTTCGCAGTTGTCCAGGATCAGAAGCAGCTTCCGGTCCTTCACGAACCGGTAGAGCGCCTCCGCCACGGGGCGCCCCGCTTCTTCCGTCACGCCCAGCACCGAGGCCACAGCCAATGGCACGTCCCGCGGGTCGGCGAGCGCCGCGAGTTCCACCAGCCATACGCCGTCGAAGTACTGGTCCATGACCCCCGCGCCGAGCTGCAGTGAAAGGCGGGTCTTGCCGATGCCCCCCGGCCCCACCAGCGTCAGGAGCCGCGTCTTCCCCAACAACTCCCCGGCTTCGGCGAGCTCGCGTCTGCGCCCGATGAACGAGGTCACCTGCTGCGGCAGGTTGTTCGGCGTCGCCTCCAGCGTGCGCAGCGCTGGGAAGCTGGCGCGGAGCTGCGGGTGCAACAGCTGGTAGAGGTGCTCGGCACTCGTCAGATCGCGCAATCGCGCGACGCCAAGATCGCGCAACCCGACACCGTGGGGAAGGCGATCACCGACCAGCGCCGCGACCGCTTGCGACACCAGCACCTGCCCGCCGTGCGCCGCCGCCATGATGCGCGCGGCACGATTGACCGCCGTACCAAAGAAGTCGTTGTCGCGGCGCTCGACGACGCCGGCGTGCAGGCCGCACCGCACCGTGAGGGTGACACCGCAGGTCGCTTCGGGATCGGCGAGAGCCTGCTGCAGTTCGATCACGGCGGCGAGCGCGTCGAGCGGGTCGTCGAAGGCAGCGTAGACACCGTCCCCGGTCATCTTCACGACCAGGCCGCGGTGCTTCGCTACGGCTGCGCGTGCGATCGCATCGTGCCGCGCCAGCGCACGCCCCATGCGCTCGGGCGACTTCTCCCACAGGCCGGTGCTGCCCTCGATGTCGGTGAAGAGAAAGGTGGTGAGGGCGGATGCGGCCTGCACGCCGGTGGCTCCCTGTCGCTTGGGCTGCGCCAAGCAAAGTCTACCGGCGCGGCGCGAGCGCCACCAGCGTCCGTTCCGCGCCGAGCCGCCCGAGTTCCGGCGCGCCTTCCCACTCGCGGACATCGGGTCAGCGCGGTTGCGATTCGCGAGAACTCAACCCCCCTGGAATTGCATTGAGCGTCCGGCACGACGTCAAGCAGTCGCTCTCGAATCACACGCCGCAACCCGAACCCGGGTATTCGCCGCGTTGGTGCCGGTCCGAGTAGACGACGCGAGGCACGCGTTCCGACGCCGATTGCGCCCGACGGGCGCCGGGTTACCGAAATGGAAAGCGCCTGCCGCGGTCGCGGCAAGCGCTTGATGTTGCGGTAGAAATTTGGCGCGCCCGGCAGGAATCGAACCCACGACCCCCTGGTTCGTAGCCAGGTACTCTATCCAGCTGAGCTACGGGCGCGCGAGGGGCGATTATATCAAGATGCGTCGTTGCCGTTGCCATTTCGGCCGCCCTCGGCGGACGCGGGCGGCGCCGGAGCATCGCGCTTTCGCGCCTGCTTGCGCAACGCGTGGGCCTTCGCGAACCACGCCACGCCGAGCCACGCACCGAGCGCCGCGAGCGGCCACGCGATGACCCGGGGCCACAGCGTGGCGACGATGGCGAACCCGACGGCGGCCGCGCTCACTTTGAGCAGAAGCCCGGACTCGGCGGCCCCGAGGGCACGGCGATTGGTCAGCGCCGCGCCGAGCGCGCTGCCGACGCTGACCGCGCCGGCCGCGACGCGCGCCGCGCTGCCGCCCCGCGCCCGGCGCGCCGCCGGGCTCGCGGCGCTCTCCGCGGGCCGCACGCGGTTGCGGTGGGTCAGCACGATCTCGGTCGCCTTGCGTCAGGTCCCTCTCGTACTGCGCCGCCATCGCCGCACCGAAGCCCCGATCCTCGACGGCGACGTCGAGCTCGTAGTTGCCCATCCAGCTCGCGATGTTGAGGTTGGTCGAGCCGATGCGCGCCCACAGCTCGTCGGCGACGGCGGTCTTCGCGTGCAGCATCGTTCCGTTCCACTCGAAGACGCGCACGCCCGCATCGAGCAGCGGCCGATACCCCGCCCGCGAAATCGGCGACAGCGCGGGGATGTCGCTGGCGCCCGGAACGAGCAGGCGAACGTCGACGCCGTCGCGCGCGGCGGCCGCGAGCGCCTGCACGTATGCCGAGGTGCCGACGAAATAGGCGTCGGCGAGCCACAGATGGCGGCGGGCGAGCGACGCGATCACCAGATCCAGGCGGTACGTGCCGGTCTCGTTGGGCGCGCCGGCAATGACGCGCAGGCGCACGTCGCCGGCGGGCGCGCGGCGCTCCTCCGTTGCGGCGGTCAGATCCCCCGGCAGCGGATCGCCGCCGCAGGCCTGCCACACCTCGGCGAACGCACGCGCGAGCTCGATGACGGCCGGGCCGCGGATCTCGACGCCGGTGTCGCGCCAGGGATCCATCCGCCGGGCCGGATCGCCCAGCCACTTCGCGCTGACGCACAGTCCGGAGACGAATCCGACCCGCCCGTCGACGGTGATGGTCTTGCGGTGGTCGCGCGACAGCCAGCCGAGCGGGCTGTCGAGCCGCGGCCGGTTGAACGCGCGGACCTGCGCCCCCGCCTGGGTCAACGGCAGCCACAGGGCGCCGGCGTCGCGGGAACCCAGCCAATCGTAGACGACGCGAACGTCGATCCCGGCCCTCGCCTTCGCCGCGAGCGCCGCGGCGAACTCGCGCCCGACCTCGTCGTCGTCGATGATGTAGTTCTCGAACAGAATCGAGCGCTCGGCATCGCGGATGGCATCGAGCCAGGCCGGGAAGTTCTCCGTGGCGTCCTGGAGCAAACGAACGGCATTGCCGTCGATGGGTTCCGAGCCGGTCGCGCGCGCAAACGCGCGGTCGGCGAGTCCGGGGTGGGGCGCTTTTCCAGCCGCCGGGACCGGGTTCGTCACACGTTCGGACAGCGAATCTCCCGCCGAGGGGGCACGCTGCAAGTCGGCGTCGGTTGCGATCCTGGGCTCCGGTCCGGTTGGGACTTGGCCGACGGCGGGCCCCGGCAAGCGCGGCGCACCGTCGCCGTCGCGGGTCGGATGCGTGCTTGCGGCCCTACGGCGGCAATGCGCCGTACTTTATAGGCAAAGGCGGCCGCCCGCGCAACGACGTCGGGCGCCGCAGCAGGGAACGGGTGCCGGAACCGGAGGCGTTACTCGAATGCCGAATCGCCCGCCGCAGTCTTTCGCGCGACGGCGATCAATGCGACGAGGAGCATGCCCGCGTAGCCGCCTACAACGAACGCCCAAAGTAGCCACCAGGCAGAGACCATGATCGTGTGTTGATTCGTGTGCTGGGAAACGTGCTTTGACGCAGCCAAGCTTTGCAAAACTCATGCCCCGGACACCAGAGTGCGCAAGGGCTTGTTTTATAGGACCGAAATGATTGGTGCCGTCGCACGCGCGGACGTGGAAAACCTCGGATGTAAATCGACTCGACAACACCCGGGGTCGCAGTTGCGCAGCCAGCGTCCCTTCCTGCGCCCGTCCTCGCGTTGGTGGGCCCGGCGCGTTACCATTGCCGATAGTGGCATTCGGGCGCCCGCCCGGGCAGGGTCCGCAGAAGAATCGGGGAGGAAGCGCAGATGGAAAACGTGCTGCTTTGGCTGGGTCGCCTCGCCGCGCTGGCCGGCGTGGTGGTATGTGCGTGGGCCGTCTACGGACGCCTGTCCGGAAACTATTATTTCGGCGGGTTCCAGGTCGGAACGCTGCTCCAGGCCGGCACCGTGGCGTTGCTCGTGGCTTGCGTGTGCTTCCTGATGGTCCTGACCGGCCGACCGCGCCGCTAGACTGCCGGTCGCCCGTCCTCTCGGCGCCCGACCCCGGCGCCGCGGAGTCAGGTCACGGGGCGGAAGGGTCCTCGCCGCGGCGGAACTTCTCGATCGCCGACACGAAGATCCGGTACTTCGCGCTGTTCACCATCATGTCCTGGTACCAGTTCACCAGGTCGCCCCACGGATCGGTGATGTTGCGCAGCCCCGGAGATGAACGCGACCACCGTTCCCACGTCGGTCTGCCCGTCGATCACGTACCACCCGCCCACGCCCAGCATGATCACCTTGCCGAAGTTCTGGGTGAGGTTCATCAGGAACTTCATCGAGTATTTCAGCTTGAAGATGCCCAGGTTCAGCTGAAAGATCTCGGCGAAACGCAAGTCCTGCTGCAGCGTCTTCTCGACATCGCCCGCCGCGCCCTGCAGCACGCCGACGCTGGCCTGGCGCAGGACGGCGATGCGCGCCTGGACCCGCCGGTTGATCGCCCGCTGCATCAGCGGAACGAACACGAATTGCGGCGAGAACACGGCAAGGCTCACGAGGGCCATCAACGGCTGGATGTAGAACATGTAGCCAAACACGCTGAGCAGAATGCCGATCTGCAGCACGAGCTCGGAAACGGAGATGCCGACGAAGGCGCCGATCGGCTCCGGCTCGTCGAGGATCAGCGAGATCTCGACGCCCTGGACGCCCGCCTTTCCCCGCTGCTCCGGCATGGAGTCGACGAGTGCGCTCGTTGCCAGGCGCAGTGCGCGTACCGCCTTTTCCCCGACCCAGCCCCGGTACACGTTCATCAGGAGCTTGACCAACCCTTCGGACAGCACGACGCAGGCATAAACGACGACCAGGCCGAAGATCAGCTTGATTTCGCCATTGACGACGGTGGCGTTGAGAATGCGGCGCTGAAGCTCGAGCGGCACCGTGTTGAGGACGAAGACGCCGATCGCGAGCAGCGAAATCCAGACCTGGCTCCACGCGCTCGTGCGCAACGCGAAGCCGAAGAGCGTCGGCGGCATGCCGCGGAACGCCAGCGCGTGCGAAAGGTCGTCGGGGGGTGGCGCCCACCAGTCGCGGCGGGGGGTGTTCGTCACGGCGTTGGCTCCGCAAGGCTCGGCGCGATCGAGCGACCGGACGACGGGCTGCAACCCGCCCGTTCAGGCTCGCAAGCGCGTGCCGCGTCTTCAAACACTCGGGGGAAGATCCCGCCGGAATGGCTCATGACCTTGGCCGCAGGGAGAACCCGTGCGCGCGCCGGGTCAGGTTCGGGTGCCCGGTGCTGCCACCGTTCCCCTATGGCTGAATTATAGCGCGTCGAGGTGCGCTTCACACCCCTGCAAGCGCGTCCGACTCACCATCGAACGGGCAGGAACGGCAAGTGCGGTCAAGCGGGATTCGCAGGCGCGGTCTCGGCAACGGGCGCGGATCGGCGCCTGGGAACCGCATTGACGAAGCAGCCGAACTGCTTCACTTCTTCCAGCCGGCAACTCCAGTACATCTTGCCCTTGTATACGGTCATGTCCGGGCAGCCATCGCACATGTTGAATCCGCCCCCGTCCAGCGCGTCGACGGGCTGAATGATCGTCACCGTCTGCACGTACGATCTCTCGAGGGCACTGCCCGGGTTCCTGACGATGGACCTGAGGAAGTTCTTCGACACGGCCCGCATACCCGGATCGATCAGCGACGACGCCAGCATCGCCGAGCGCCCGGCGCCGAGCGTCTTCGGACCGGAGTAGCTCAACCACCTTTTGCGGAAGAGGTGGCTGCCGTCCTGGACCAGTTCCATGAACCGCGGTGTCACGTAGCCGAAGCTCTGGCTGCGGCTGGCGATTCTCGACGCGATGAGCCACTTCACACTGTTCGCATCGCCGGTGCCGTTGAGATACGCGCTGGGTTCGTACGTCGGGTCGGCCTCGCGGATCTTCGCCACGACATCGGCCGCCTTCAGCGCGCGGGTTCCCGCCCAGGCATCGGACTCCTCGTAGGTCGAGTAGAGATCGACCTTCTCCCCGTTGGCGTAGAAATCGAACTCTCCCATGAGCCGCGGCTCGCGGTACAGGATGAACACCACGGTGTGCACGATGTCCGGATAGGATTGCGCCCATGTCACGATCGCGGGAACCTGGTCGAGCGTCTCGCTCGTCACCGTCTGGTTGAACGAGCAGGTCAGTCCTCCCTCGTCGGCCAGCATCTGCGCGAATTTCAGCCGCAGCGGATTGTGGTCGCTCTCGATCGCGCCCTGCGAGTCGCGCCGCGCCTGCGAGACGTCGATGTGAAACGTGAACCCGAAGGCGCCGGCCGCCTTCAATGCCTTCAGCCGCTTGGGGGTCAATGCCAGCCCGTTGGTGTTGATGATCGGCTTCCAGCCCCCCTCCTTGACCATGCGCACGATGTCCACGATCCGGCGGATGCACCAGAGGATCGCCTCCCGCAATGCTCATGCAATCGCTGCGCCGCTCCTTCCTGAAGACCGCGAGGTCCTCTTCGATCTCCTTCAGCGTCTTGTGCCCCTCCGTCTTGGGGCGATAGCATCCCTTGCACGCCAGGTTGCAGCTCGTCGTGACTTCGAGCCAGGAGATCCCGTTGTCGGTCAGCGACCACGGGAGGCGATAGTATTTCTGCGGCGTCAGCTCGGTCGGCATGTGCGTTGGCCCCGAAATCGCGGCGCCCAAGCCTGGGCAAGAGGCAGATTGTCCGCCGGAACGCAAGGCAGATCCTTGATGTGCCTCAGGATGTCGCCCGGGGCGAATGGATCGCCGCCCGGCGCTTGCTTGACGCCCACAAGTTCAGGTCGCACCATCCGGCCACTCACGCGCCCGCGACCCGAGGCAGATCCCGCGAGCAACCGGAACCGGATGAATGGACCAGGGCATGAGTGCTCGAACGACCCCGACTGAGGAGAACACGATGAGAATATTCCTGCGAGGAGTTCTTGCGATCGTCGCCGTCGCGACCTTGCATGCGGCTCCGGCCTGGGCCCAGGCGACCCGGACCTGGGTATCGGGCGTCGGCGACGATGTCAATCCGTGCAGCCGCACGGCGCCATGCAAGACCTTCGCCGGCGCGATCTCGAAAACTGCCACCGGTGGCGAGATCAACTGCCTGGATTCCGGCGGATTCGGCGCAGTGACCATCACCAAGTCGATCACGATCAAGTGCGAAGGCACGATCGGAGGCATCCTCGCCGCCGGCACCAACGGCGTGAACATCAACGACTCGGCAAGCGCTACCCCTGGCACTGCCATCGTCACACTGAGCGGCCTGGACATCGAGGGCGTGAACACCGGCCTCAACGGGATCAGCTTTGCCTCCGGCGCCGCGCTGCACGTCCACAAGACGCAGATCAGGGGCTTTCGCGCCAGCGGCAACGGCGGCAACGGCATCAGCTTCGCGCCGACGGGCAAGGCCGAGCTCTATGTCGCGGACAGCTATATCACCGACAACGCTTCCACGGCGACCACCAGCGGCATCCTGGTCAGACCGACCGGGAACGCCTCGGTCACCGTTTCGGTCGTCCGGACCCAGCTCCGAGAACAATTTCACCGGATTTCGCGCCGACAGTTCGGCCACCACGGGAACCGTTCGTGGAATCGTGCGCGACAGCACAGTGGCGGGCAGTCAGAGCAACGGCATCGCCGCCGTCAGTGCGGGAACGGTTGCAACGTTGCTGCTCGACAAAGTCAGTGTCGTCGGCAACCTCAACGGTCTTGTGGTCAATGGCAGCTTCGCGTCTCAGCTCGTCACCAACAGCAGCATTACCGCCAACGACAAGGGCTTGTACGTCAATGGGTCCGGGAACATCTACACGTACAGGAACAATGCCGTCGACGGCAATATCACCTCCAACGGACTGTTCACGAGCGTCATCGTCCCGGAATGACAACCTTCGTCATGCCCCGTTGGCGAGGCAACCCATGAGCGCCCGCGATGGACTTCAACGTCTACGGGAAAGAGCTCTCGTCTGAGCAGATCGCCGCGCGCAAGCATCGGGAGCTGGTAGGCGGGCTCTGGGACGAGCTCGGCGCGCTGCAGTTCGAGTTTCTCGTCAAGCGCGGCCTCTTGCCCGGGCATCGACTCGTCGATGTCGGCTGCGGGGCGCTGCGCGGCGGTGTGCACTTCGTCCGCTTTCTCGATCCGGGAAATTACTATGGGATCGACATCAACGCCTCGCTCATCGACGGCGGGCGGCGCGAGCTCGAGTGGGCCGGGCTCGCGGACCGGGCGCCGCAGCTCATGGTCAGCGACAAGTTCGAATTGGGCACGTTCGGGACGACGTTCGACTGCGCGCTGGCGGTGTCCGTGTTCACGCACCTGCCGATGAACCACATCGTCCGGTGCCTGGTCGAGGTGCGAAAGGTGCTGAGGCCGCAGGCACGGTTCTACGCGAGCTATTTCGAGGCCTCCGCGCCCGCGCATCTCGCGCCGCTGCCGCACACGCCGGGCGGCATCGTGACGCATTACGACGCCGATCCCTATCACTACGCGTTCGCGGAGCTCGAGTGGATGGCACGGCTCGCGCGGATGCGGGTCGAGCGCATCGGGGACTGGCGCCATCCCCGCGACCAGCAGATGGCCGCATTCACACCCGAGCCGTGACGCTCGCGCATAGAGTCGGCATTTTTTTGAGCGGTGGCGGAGACGCAGGGATTCGAACCCTGGATACAGGTTTTGGCCCGTATGCTCCCTTAGCAGGGGAGTGCCTTCGACCACTCGGCCACGTCTCCGGGAGAAGGCGGATTGTATCGGCGCGGACCCGGCGCCGTCAAACCGGACGCGCAGAAAACGCGCGGAAAAACCGGCGGTTACGCCGGCTGTGGCGCCTTGTCCAGCTCGAACGCCTTGTGCAGCACGCGCACGGCGAGCTCGAGGTACTTCTCGTCGATCACCACCGAGATCTTGATCTCCGACGTGGAGATCATCTGGATGTTGATCCCCTCGTCGGCCAGCGTCTTGAACATCTTGCTGGCGATGCCGACGTGCGAGCGCATGCCGATGCCGACCACCGAGATCTTGCAGATGCGGTTGTCGCCGATGATCTCGCGGGCCTTGAACGTCTTGCCGCGCTCGCCGGCGAGGACCTCGAGCGCCTTCTGGTACTCGCCGCGGTTCACGGTGAACGAGAAATCGGTGTGTCCCGAGGCGCCGATGTTCTGCACGATCATGTCGACGTCGATGTTGGCGTCGCCGATCGCGCCGACGATCGCGTAGGCGATGCCGGGCCGGTCCTCGACGCCCATCACCGAGATCTTGGCCTCGTCGCGGTTGAACGCAATGCCGGAAATGATTGCCTGTTCCATGGTCTCGTCTTCCTCGAACGTGATCAGCGTGCCGTGCGACGTGGTCTCCGGATCCTCGAACGACGACAGCACGCGCAGCTTGACGTTGTACTTGCCGGCGAACTCGACCGAGCGGATCTGGAGCACCTTCGAGCCCAGGCTCGCCATCTCCAGCATTTCCTCGAAGGTGACCGTGTCGAGGCGTCGCGCCTCGGGCACGATCCGCGGATCGGTCGTGTAGACGCCGTCGACGTCGGTGTAGATCTGGCACTCGTCGGCCTTGAGGGCGGCGGCGAGCGCCACGCCGGAGGTGTCCGACCCGCCGCGGCCCAGCGTCGTGATGTTGCCCGCCGCGTCCACGCCCTGGAAGCCGGCGACGACGACGATCGTCCCGGCGGCGAGGTCGGCGCGCATCCTGTCCTCGTCGATCGCGAGGATGCGCGCCTTGGTGAACGCGCTGTCGGTCAGCAGGCGGATCTGGCCGCCGGTGTAGCTCTTGGCTTTCAGGCCCATCGCGTCCAGCGCGATCGCGAGCAGCCCGATCGTCACCTGCTCGCCGGTGGCGGCAACGACGTCGAGCTCGCGCGGGTCGGGGCTCGGCGACAGTTCCTTCGCCAGCGCGAGCAGGCGATTGGTTTCGCCGGCCATCGCGGAGACGACGACGACGAGCTGGTGTCCTTCGCGATGGAAACGGGCAACGCGCCGCGCGACGTTCTTGATGCGGTCGATGCTTCCGACCGAGGTGCCGCCGTATTTCTGGACGATCAGGGCCATGGGGTTCGTTGTCGATTGCGCGGTGCTGCAGCGGATGCCGTGGGCCGCTTGCCGCGGAGGGGTGCTCCGGTCAGATCACGCGGAACGCGAGCGTGGCGTTGGTGCCGCCGAAGCCGAACGAGTTGGAGAGCGCCGCGCGTATCCTCATGTCCCGCGCGGTGCGGGGAACGAAGTCGAGATCGCACTGCGGATCCTGCTCGAAGAGATTCGCGGTGGGCGGCGCGACCTGGTCGCGCAGCGCGAGCACCGTGAAGACCGCCTCGACCCCGCCCGCCGCGCCGAGCAGGTGGCCGGTCATCGACTTGGTCGAGCTGATGGCCAGCTTCTTCGCGCGGTCGCCGAAGGCGCGCTTGACCGCGACGCACTCCGCGATGTCGCCGAGGGGCGTCGACGTCCCGTGCGCGTTGATGTAATCGACGTCGCCGGGGTCGAGCGCCGCGTTGCGCATCGCATTGATCATGCTGCGCGCGCCGCCGTGCCCGTCGTCGGGCGGCGCCGTGATGTGATGCGCATCCGCACTCATCCCGTAGCCGGCGAGCTCGCAGTAGATCCGCGCGCCGCGCGCCTTCGCGTGCTCGTACTCCTCCAGCACGAGGATGCCGGCGCCCTCGCCCTGCACGAAGCCGTCGCGGTCGACGTCCCAGGGGCGGCTCGCCGTCGCCGGGTCGTCGTTGCGCGTGGACAGCGCCCGGGCGGCGCAGAATCCCCCGATGCCGAGCGCGCTGACCGTCGCTTCGGTGCCGCCGGCGATCATCACGTCGGCGTCGCCGTATTCGATCAGGCGCCCCGCCTCGCCGATGCTGTGGTTGGCGGTCGAGCACGCGCTGACGAGCGAGAGGTTGGGACCCTGATAACCGTTGTGGATCGAGACGAGGCCGGAGACCATGTTCACGATCGAGCCCGGCACGAAGAACGGGCTGATCTTCTTCCAGCCGCCGCCGAGATACGCCTGCTTGGTCTCCTCGATCAGCGGCAGGCCGCCGATGCCGGAGCCGATGCACACGCCGACGCGCTCCTTGTCCCCGCCGTAGCCGTCGAGGCCGGCATCGGTCACCGCCTCCATCGTCGCCACGAGGCCGAAGTGGATGAACAGGTCGTAGCGGCGCGCCTCCTTCGCCGACAGGTACTTGCCGACGTCGAAGCCCTTGACCTCGGCGGCGATCCGCGTCGGAAAGCCCGAGCAGTCGAAGCGCGTGATCGGCCCCACGCCGGAGCGCGCATTGCGAATCGCGTCCCACGCGGCAGCCAGGCCGATGCCGACCGGCGAAACGATGCCCATTCCGGTGACGACGACGCGGCGACGGGTCATGGCGACGGTTGCCGGGTGAGCGGGTCGGGTGTTGGGGGTGACGGGCGGCGCGGGCCGACGCGACGGCTGCCCGCCTCAGCGGGGTCCGCAGCGGCCGGGCAGGAACGCGGGAACCCGGCCAGCGGTCGGCGGGGCGGTGCTGCCCCGCGGACCGACCCGCCGCAGGTCACTTCTTGACGTGCGAGCCGATGTAATCGATCGCCTGCTGGACCGTCGTGATCTTCTCGGCTTCTTCGTCCGGGATCTCGGTCTCGAACTCCTCCTCGAGCGCCATCACGAGCTCGACCGTGTCGAGCGAATCGGCGCCCAGATCGTCGACGAACGACGACTCGCTCTTGATCTCGGCCTCGTTCACGCCCAGCTGCTCGGCAACGATCTTCTTCACTCGTTGTTCAACGTTTTCCATGCTTCTCCCTCCCGTTGCGGGGGTGACTGTTCAAAACCGTCCGATTTTACCAGATGGCGGAACCCCGGCGGAATCCGGGAAGCAGGGTCGCTGCAGGCATCCCGAACCCCGATTCACGCCATGTACATCCCGCCGTTGACGTGCAGCGTCGCGCCGGTGATGTAGCCCGCCTGCGGCGAGGCCAGGAACGCGACCGCGTGCGCGATGTCCTGGGGCGATCCCAGCCGCCCCAGCGGAATCCTCTCCAGCAGCTTTTCGCGCTGCGCGTCCGGCAGCGCCCTGGTCATGTCGGTGTCGATGAATCCGGGCGCGACGCAGTTGATCGTGATGTTGCGGCTGCCGACTTCCTGCGCCAGCGATTTCGAGAACCCGATCAGCGCGGCCTTCGACGCGGCGTAGTTGGCCTGGCCCGCGTTGCCGCTGGTGCCGACCACGGAGCCGATCTGGATGATCCGGCCATGGCGCGCCTTCATCATTCCGCGCAACACGCCCTTGGCGAGCCGGAACGCCGGCTTCAGATTGGTCGCCATGATCGCGTCCCACTCCTCGTCCTTCATCCGCAGCAGCAGGTTGTCGCGCGTGATGCCGGCGTTGTTGACGAGGATCGTGATCGCGCCGTAGCGCTCTTCGATGTCCGCGAGCGCCGCGCCGACGGCGAGGCCGTCGGCGACGTCGAGCTTGATGCCGGTCCCGGCATTGCCGTCGTCCTTCAGGTACCCGGCGATCTTCGCCGCGCCCTCCTCGGTGGTCGCGGTGCCGACCACGGTGGCGCCGTTGGCTCCGAGCGCAAGCGCGATCGCGCGGCCGATGCCGCGGGTCGCCCCGGTGACCAGCGCGATCTGTCCGTCGAGCACGCCATTCGCCATGTCTTCCTCCCGGTACGCCGTCAGGCGGCCAGTGCCGCTTTCGTCGCGTCGATGTCGGTGCCGTCGGTCAGCGCGAACGACTTGAGCTCGCGCGCGATCCGCTTGTTGAGGCCGGCGAGCACCCGTCCCGGGCCGCACTCGACGACGTGGGTCACGCCGCGCGCGGCGAACGCCTGGATCGTTTCCACCCAGCGCACCGGACTCGCCGCCTGCCGGGCGAGCGCCTCGCGCACGCCCTCGGCCGTCGTGCTCTGCCGGACGTCGACGTTGTGCAGCACCGGAATGACCGGCGCGCGGACGGCAACGCCGGCGAGCCTCTCCGCAAGGCGCAGCGCCGCCGGCTTCAACAAAGAACTGTGAAACGGCGCCGAGACCGGCAGCAATACGCCGCGCTTGGCGCCCTTCGCCGTGGCCACGGCGATCGCCCGCTCGACCGCCGCCCGGTGGCCCGCGATCACGATCTGCTCCGGCGCGTTGAAGTTGACCGGCTCGACGATCTCGGTCGCGCCGGACTGCGCCGCGGCCTCCGCGCAGGCGGCGGCAACGGTGGCCGCATCGAGTCCGAGAATGGCCGCCATCGCGCCGATGCCCGGCGCCACCGCCTCCTGCATCGCCTGCGCGCGGAAGCGCACCAGCGGCAATGCGTCGCCGAATGACAGCGCATCGGCGGCGACGAGCGCCGTGTATTCGCCCAGGCTGTGCCCGGCGACGATCTCGGGCAAGGCTCCCCCCGCGGCCCGCCATGCGCGCCACACCGCGACGCCGGCCGTCAGCATGACCGGCTGGGTGTTGACCGTCTGGTTGAGATCGGACTCCGGCCCGGCGGTCACCAGCGCCCAGAGATCCTGCGCGAGCAGCTCGGACGCCTCGTCGAAGGTCGCCCGCACGGCCGGGTGCGCGTCGAAGCCCGCCATCATCCCGACCGACTGCGAGCCCTGCCCCGGAAACACGAATCCGATCTTCATCGTCGTCCTCTCAGCGCCCGCACGGGAGCCCGAAGGGCGCTGTGCGCGCTCCGGGGGGCCGCCTTCAGGCGGCATTGCGCGTCCGGCTGAAGCCGGACCCACACCGTGAGCGTGGGGGCCGTTCATCTCACCACGTCAGGAAGACCGAACCCCAGGTGAAGCCGCCGCCCACGCCGATCAGCAGCAACCGGTGGCCCTCGACGACGCGTCCGTCGCGCACCGCCTCGTCCAGCGCGAGCGGAATCGACGCCGCCGACGTGTTGGCATGGCGATCGACGGTCGCAATCACGCGCTCCGCGGGCACGCCGAGCTTCTTTGCCGTCGAATCCATGATCCGGATGTTCGCCTGGTGCGGGATCAGCCAGTCCACGGCGCCGGCGTCGACGCCGTTGGCGGCGAGCGCTTCGTTGCCGACCTGCGCCATGACATTGACGGCGAGCTTGAACACCGCCTGCCCGTCCATGTGCACGTAGGGCGAACCCGCGATTTCACCGGCGCTGAGCGATCCGGGCACGCACAGGATGTTGCGCTGGCTGCCGTCGGCGTGCAGGTGCGCCGACATGATGCCCGGCACCCGTGACGGGACGAGCACCACCGCTCCCGCGCCGTCGCCGAACAGCACGCAGGTGCCCCGGTCGTTCCAGTCGAGGATGCGCGAGTACACCTCGGCGCCGACGACCAGCGCGTTGCGCGCGCCGCCGGTGGCGACCATCCGGTCCGCGACCGCAAGCGCATAGATGAAGCCGCTGCAAACGGCCTGGACGTCGAACGCCGGCCCTCCGCTCACGCCGAGCTTCGCCTGCAGGATGCATGCGGTGGACGGAAACACGATGTCGGGTGTCGTCGTCGCGACGACGATGAGATCGACATCGGCAGCGGCGATCCCGGCGGCGGCGAGCGCAGCGCGAGCCGCGTGCAGCGCCAGGTCGCTCGTCTGTTCCGACGGTGCCGCGATCCGCCGCTCGCGAATGCCGGTGCGGGTGCGGATCCACGCGTCGCTCGTGTCGAGACGCCGCGCGAGGTCGTGATTGGTGAGGATCTGCGCCGGCAGATAGCTGCCGGTCCCCACGATGCGGCTATGCATTGCTGGCCGATGTCTCGGCGGCCGCGGCCGGCGCCGCGGCGCGGCTCAGAGCCGGCATCGCGGCCATCCGCTGCGCGATCTTGTCGAGAACGCCGTTCGCGGCCTCGGTATAGCCCTTGCGCAGCGCGTACTCGAACGCCAGCACGTCGGCGGAGCCGTGGCTCTTCACGACCACGCCCTTGAGGCCGATCAGCGTCGCGCCGTTGTATCGGCGCGGATCGATCCGGCGCTTGAATGCCCGCAGCACCGGATAGGCGAGAACGGCGGCCAGCCGGGTCAGCGGATTGCGCGTGAACTCGTCCTTGAGGACTTCGTAGAGCAGCGTCGCGAGGCCTTCGGAGGCCTTCAGCGCGACGTTGCCGACGAAGCCGTCGCACACGACGACCTCGGTCGTGCCCTTGTAGATGTCGTTGCCTTCGACATTGCCGTAGAAATTGAGCCCCGACGCCTTCAGCAGCTCCGCCGTTTCCTTGGCGAGGTCGTTGCCCTTGATCTCCTCCTCGCCCACGTTGAGGAGCCCGACCGTGGGTTGCTCGATGCCGTCCATCGCGGCGACCAGCGCCGTCCCCATCACGGCGAACTGGACGAGCTGCTCCGGCGTGCAGTTGACGTTGGCGCCCAGGTCGAGCACGGTCACCACGCCGCCCTGCTGTGTGGGCATCTGCGCCGCGATTGCCGGGCGGTCGATTCCGGGCAGCGTCTTCAGCACGAAGCGCGAGATCGCCATCAGCGCACCGGTGTTGCCCGCGGAGATGCAGGCCTGCGCAACCTCGTCCTTGACGAGGTTGATCGCGACGCGCATCGAGGAGTCCTTCTTCCTGCGCAGCGCGTCGGCGGGCGGCTCGTGCATCTCCACGACCTCGCTCGCCGGGCGCAGCGTAAGGCGTGCGATCGCCGGCGACTTGAGCCTGGACAGCGCGGCCCTGAGCGGCGCCTCGAGCCCGACGGCGATCACCCGCGCATCCGGCGTGTCTTCCAGGAACCTGAGCGCCGCCGCCAGCGTGACGGCGGGGCCGTGGTCGCCCCCCATCGCGTCAACGGCTACCGTGACCGGCATGTCGGAAGGATGTTGTCGGGCTGGTTCGGTGGTGGGTCGCGCCCGCCTCCGCTCGCGGGCACGCGAGCAGGCAGTGTACCCGCGCGGGTGCCGGCAGTGTTGGGGCGGCGCGCGCTCGCGGCGACGCATGCTCGCGCCGCCGCGCACGCGATGTGCTTACTCGTCGGCCTTGGTCTGGACGACCTTCTTGCCGCGATAGAAGCCATTCGGGCTGATGTGGTGACGGCGGTGCACTTCGCCGGTGACGGGCTCCACCGCGAGCGGCGGATTGGTCAGCGAATCGTGCGCGCGGTGCATGCCGCGCTTGGACGGCGACTTCTTGTTCTGCTGGACGGCCATGTGTTTCTCCTATCGTGGTTCGTGCGGCGCGCGCTCCGGCGCACCCTCATCGATCTGCCTTCTTCGCCTTCTTCCGCGCGCCCGTCTTCAGACCGGCGAGCGCCGCGAACGCCGGTGTCGCCGGTGCTTGCGCGGCATCCCCCGCCCCGCTGCTCGCCGCCGCGCATGCGGCCCGCTCGCAGCGCGGCGCGAACGGCAGCGTCAACAACAACTCATCCTCGACCAGCGTCGCCGCGTCCAGCGGCGATGCTGCCGAAACGACCTCGTGCTCGTCCTCAGCGTCCAGAGTCGCGAGCTCTCGCTCATCGCGCGCCAGCAGCAGCAGCGTGCGCTGCGCCACGGCCCACGAGTACGGCTGCAGACATCGCTGGCAGACAAGCGGGACGGTGCCGTCGAGGCTCACCTCCAGCGCCGGGCGTCCCAGTGCGTCGGCGGTCCCCGTGATACGCCAGGCGATCTCGGCAGCGCCGCCTTCCTGCGCCAACCGGTCGGAGGCGCGGGGCAGCGCGGCGGCATTGACCGTCCCGGCGAGGCTCGCACAGCGGCGTGCGACGTCGAGCGCATCGAAGGACCCGCTGCGCCGACCTGCCGTTTCCCGCCGCCCGGGCATTGCGTCCCCCGTCCCCCGTTCGAACCGCCGATCGCGTGCCGGCGGGCCAGCCGAACGAAAACGTTGGATAATAGCGCGATCGCCTGGGCCTGTCAAAAATGTCCGCAAAAACAACGTCAAACCCGCCTTCCGGCCGTACCGGCACGGCGCGGCGGCGGCTGGTGCTCGCGTCGACGTCGAGATACCGACGGATGCTGCTCGAGCGCCTGGGTATCGCCTTCGTCTCGGTGGCACCGGCGCTGGACGAGGCCCCGCTCGCGGGGGAGGCCCCGGCCGCGACGGCGTTCCGGCTGGCCGAAGCGAAGGCGCGCAGCGTTGCGCCGGCGCATCCCGACGCGCTGATCATCGGCTCGGATCAGGTTGCCGACTGCGGCGGCCGCCACGTCGGAAAGCCGGGCAGCCACGAGCACGCGGTGGCGCAGCTCGCCGAGCTCTCGGGAAAGACCGTCGTCTTCCACACCGGGCTGGCGCTCCTCGACGCGGCGACCGGGCAATGCCAGACCGCGCTCGTCGACGTTCGCAGCACCTTCCGTTTCCTCACCGCCACCGACATCGAAGCCTACCTGCGCCGCGAGCGGCCCTACGATTGCGCCGGCAGCGTGCGGTCGGAGGCGCTGGGCATCGCCCTGTTCGAGAGCATCGAGAGCGACGACCCGACCGCGCTGATCGGACTGCCGCTCATCCGGTTGACCAGCATGCTGCGCGCCGCCGGGGTGTCGGTGCTCTCCGTCCCGCGATGACGTACGGCCGGCTCTTCCTCGTGCCGAGCCTGCTCGGCCTGGTCGCGCCCGAACAGGTATTGCCGGCGCACACCATCGCGGTGGCGCGCGGCCTCGCCCATTACGTCGTCGAGAATGCCAAGCCGGCGCGGGCCTTCCTCAAATCGCTTTCGCCGGCATTGCCGCTGCAACAGATCGGCATCGTCGACCTCGGAGAAGCACCCACCCCGGCGCGCTGCGCCGAGCTGCTTGCGCCCGCCCGGGCCGGTCGGGACCTGGGGCTGCTGTCCGACGCCGGCTGTCCCGGCATTGCCGACCCCGGCGCGCTGCTCGTCGCGCAGGCGCATCGCGAAGGGATCGGCGTCGTGCCGCTGGTCGGCCCGTCGTCGGTCGCGCTCGCGCTGATGGCGTCCGGAATGAACGGGCAGGGATTCACCTTCCACGGCTACCTGCCGGTGAAGGCCGAGGCGCGCAACGCGACGCTTGCGCGGCTCGAGGCGGACTCGCGGCGTTCCGGTTACGCGCAGCTGTTCATCGAGACGCCGTACCGGAATGCCGCATTGCTGGCCGCGCTCGCCCAGACGTGCAACCCGGCCACGCGGTTGTGCGTTGCGGCCGACCTCACGCTGGCCACCGAATCCGTCGTATCGCAGCCTGTCGGGGCGTGGCGCGGCGCCGACTTCGCGCGCTACGCCAGGCGACCCGCGATCTTCGTGCTGCAGGCCTGAACTGCGCCGCTAAGCCGGCGAATCCTGGATGTAGCTCTTGAGCATCCGGTTCTCGAAGCTCTGCTCTTCGTACACCGCCTTGGCGACGTCGTGGAAAGAAACGACGCCAAGCAGCGTGGTGCCGTCCATCACCGGCACGTACCGCGCATGGCGGTCGAGCATCGTCCGGCGCAGCTCCATCACGTCGATCGTGGGCGCGGCGGTCACGGGATCGCGCTCGGTGATCGCACTCACCTTGAGCTCGCCGAGCGTGCCGCCCCGGTCGGCCAGCGCACGCAGCACTTCGGCGAAGGTGACCATGCCCGCCATGCGGCCGTGGTCCATCACGACCAGCGACCCGATGTCGAGCTGCGCCATGACCTTGACCGCGTCCAGCACCGGCGCGTCCGGCGGCGTCGTGTAGAGCACCGTTCCCTTGATGCGCAGGATTTCGCTGACCAGCATGGCTCCTCCTCCGGGGGTGCTCCCCGTAGCGTGCCGCGAGCCGTTCAGGGTACTCCCGACGCCGCCACGTTCGCAACGACCGTGCACCGGCGGCGTTCGCGCATCGCCCGGGACGAACGGCGACCCGTGCGCCGGACGCGATTCAGCGCGCGGGCAGCGTCCTTCCTGCTCCCGTCGCGCGGACGGTCGTCACTTGTAGAGCACCTGCGGGAGCCAGAGGCCGATTTCGGGAAACACGTACAGCAGCGCCAGCGCGATGACCTGAATGCCCATGAACGGCAGCATCCCGGCGAAGATCTGGTTGAGCGTTACGTGCGGCGGAGCGACACCCTTGAGGTAGAACGCCGCCATCGCCACCGGCGGAGACAGGAATGCCGTCTGCAGATTGAGCGCCACCAGGAGCCCGAAGAACAGCGGGTCGATGTTGAAGTGCGGCAACAGCGGGATGAAGATCGGCATGAAGATGACGATGATCTCCGTCCATTCCAGCGGCCAGCCGAGCAGGAAGATGATGATCTGCGCCAGGATCAGGAACTGCACCGGCGTCATGTCGAGCGACAGCACCCAGCGCTCGACGATCCCCTGTCCGCCGAGCAGCGCGAATGCCGCCGAGAAGATCGACGAGCCGACGAACAGCCAGCACACCATCGCGCTCGTCTTGGCGGTCAGGAACGCCGACTCCTTGACGATCCCGCCGAGCTCGCGCACGGTGCGGCCGACGGCGGAGGATTTCGCGCCGCCGGCGGCGGCCGCATTCGACTGCGCCGTGAAGCGATAGGCGGCGGCAAGCACGAACCCGCCCAGCGCGCCGACCGCAGCGGCCTCGGTCGGCGTCGCGAGCCCGAGCACGATCGATCCCAGCACGGCGATGATCATGATCGCCAGCGGGAAGAACGAGCTGAGCAGCATCTTGAAGACCTCGAGCCGCTCCCAGCTCCAGAGCCAGTAGAGAACGGCGAGCGCGGCGAGCGCGCAACCGAAGAGGATCCAGGCCCAGGTCGGCACCGGCAGGCGCTCGGCTTCCGCGGCCGCCGCCTTCGCCACCTCCGGAGCAGTCCTTGGCGACCGCCGGCTTGGCATCCTCGGCGCCGGGCGGCGGCGAGAGCGCGCCCGCCGCTTCGGTCGCCGGCTGGTCGGCGCCCGCCGGCGGTTCCTCCGGTTCGGCCGCGCCGATCAGTCCCGTCGATTCCTCCTTGACGTCGGCCGCGAACTCGCCGCCCGCCTGGACCAGCCCCGCCGTGCTGGCCTCGATCTTCGGCGAGGTCGCCAGCTGGTAGACGGCCCCGAGCGCCGCGGCGATGGCCAACGCCGGCAGCAGCGTGACGAACAGCTGACCGAGCACGGCGGGTCGCGAGACCCCCGCGCCGGCGCCGGCAACGCAGCGCGCGCCAGAGCCCGGTCAGCGCGTTGCCGCCGCGCTGCGCCAGCGTCTGCGCGAGCGGCGGAAGCGCGACGCCGCGCTCGCTCTCGGGCAGCGGCGGCATCAGGGCGGGCTTGAACGTCGCGAGCAGGACCACGTAACCGATGTACAGCCCGGCAAGCATGATGCCGGGGAAGAACGCGCCGGCGTAGAGCTGAACGACGGACACGCCGGCGACCGCCCCGTAGACGATCAGCAGCACCGACGGCGGGATCAGGATGCCGAGGCAGCCCCCCGCCGTCACCGCGCCGGCCGATACCTTGATGTTGTAGCCGGCCTTGAGCATCGCCGGAAACGCCAGCAGTCCCATCAGCGTCACCACGGCGCCGACGATCCCGGTCGCCGTGGCGAAGATCGCGCAGGTGACGATGGTCGCGACCGCGAGCGCCCCGGGAACGCGCGCCGTCGCGAGATGCAGGCTCCTGAACAACCGGTCGATCAGCGCCGCCCGCTCGACCAGATAGCCCATGAACACGAACAGCGGTATGGCGATCAGCACGTCGTTCGACATCACCGAATAGGCGCGCTGGACCATGAGGTCGAGAATCTGCCGGGTGGCGAGCGTCGGATCCACGCTGCGGTAGGCAAGCCAGCCGAAGAACATGCCCATGCCCATCAGCGTGAACGCCGTGGGAAACCCGAGCATGATGCTGACCACGATCAGCGCGAGCATCAGCAGACCCAGGTGGCCGTTGGTCATCTCCGAGGGTGGCGGCATCAGGACGAACACGAGGATCACGACCACGGCCATGATCGAAAGCCCGAACCAGACTTCCTTTCTCATTTGCGGGCCTCCTCGCGCTCCTGCTCGACCACGTACTTGTCGGCGTCGAGGATCGCCGAGTCCTCGACGTGCACCATCTCCTTGAGCTTGCCGACGTCAACCTCCTCGATGTCCTCCTCGCGCGAGGGCCAGTCGCCCTGCTTCAGGCAGGTGACGCAGCGCACGATCTCGACGATCCCCTGCAGCAGCAGGAACGCCCCTGCGATCGGGATGATCGTCTTGAACGGATAGATCGGCGGACCTTCCGCGGTGACGTTCGAGTGCTCGTTGATCGCCCAGGACTCGGCGGCATACGTGTAACCGGCCCAGGCGAGCGCAATCACGCCGGGAATGAAGAAGAGGATGTACAGCGCGAGGTCGAGACCCGCCTGCAGGCGCGGCGGGAAGAAGCCGTAGAGCACGTCGCCGCGCACGTGTCCGTTCTTCGCGAGCGTATAGGCGCCGGCCATCATGAACAGCGTGCCGTACAGCATGATCATGGCGTCGAACGCCCACGCGTGCGGGTTGTCCAGCGCGTAGCGCGAGAAGACCTCCCACGAGATCAGCAGGGTGAGGCCGACGATGAGCCAGGAGAACGCGTGTCCGACCCAGGTGCTCATCTTGTCGACGAACAGCAGCAGCTTTTGCATGGTCGAGAACCCCCAGGAATGACGCCCGAGACCCGGACTTCAGTTTGCCACTACGCCCGCCGGTTGGCCGCGGCACGCGCAAAAAAAGACACCATCCGGGGGCACCGGATGGTGTCCTTGGCGATCACGGCGAGTGCCGTCAGCCCTTCTTGGCGGCCGGCTTGGCGCCGAAGTAATGGTTGTAGGCCATCCGCCGGCTGACGTTGGTGTCGAGATCCCAGCGCACCGCGCGCTCGGCGAACGCCTTCTGCGAATCCGCGATCTCCTTGAACAGCGCGTTGTCCGCCGCCTTCTTCGCGGCCGCCGCGTCATAGGCGGTCAGTTGCGTCTGCAGGACGGCGTCCGGGGTCTTGTAGAACTTGACCTTGTCCTTGGACTGCAGCTCGATATAGTCCTTCGAATAGCGGTCGACCGCCTTCCACGACATGTCGGCGGAAGCCGCCTCCACGGCGTTGGCGATGATCGCGCGCATCTTCTCCGGCAGCGCATCGTACTTGGTCTTGTTGAACATGATCTCGAACTGCTCGGCGTTCTGGTGATAGCTCTGCAGCATGCACACCTTGGACACGTCGGCGAAGCCCAGCAGGCGATCGGACGACGCGTTGTTGAACTCCGCCGCGTCCAGCAGACCGCGGTCCATCGCCGGGACGATCTCGCCGCCGGGCAGCGCGTTGACCGCCGCGCCCAGGCCGGTGAACACGTCAATGGAGATGCCGACCGTGCGGAACTTGAGGCCCTTGAAATCCTCGTTCTTGGTGATCGGTTTCTTGAACCATCCGAGCGGCTGCGTCGGCATCGGCCCGTACGGGAACGACACGACGTTGGCGCCGATCGAGGCGTAGAGCTTGTTGAGCAGCTCCTTGCCGCCGCCGTATTTGTGCCAGGCGAGCAGCATGTTGGCGTCCATGCCGTACGCGGGTCCCGATCCCCACAATGCCAGCGCGTTCTGCTTGCCGTAGTGATAGACGAGAACGCCGTGACCGCCGTCGAGCGTGCCCTTCGACACCGCGTCGAGCAGCCCGAACGCGGGCACGACGGCGCCCGCCGGCAGCACCTCGATCTTGAGCTCGCCGCCGGTCATGTCGTTGACCTTCTTCGCGTAATCGAGCGCGTACTCGTGGAAGATGTCCTTCGACGGCCAGGTGCTCTGCCAGCGCATGCTGATGGGGCCCTGGGCCTTCGCGATCATCGGGAAACCGAGCGTCGCGCCAGTGGCCGCAATGCCCGTGGCAGCCTTGAGGAACGTGCGGCGCGAGCCTTGCTTGCGGACTTCCGGCAGTGCCGGGACGACTGGTTTGCGTGTCATGAACCCTCCAAAGAAATGGCGTTTGTGCGCCGTGCCGGGGATGGACGCTGCGATGGACCCCGAATCCTGCCCGGGTGCGGGACCGTGGTGGCGGCCCCGCGCCTTGTTTGTATCCTGCAAGTCTATACCTGCACCGTCGTCGAAGTCCACGCCTTCCACCGGCGCAGGAACCCGCTGCTGCCCGGGCTCGGCCGGCCCGGGAACGGGGCGGCGGGCGCTCACGATCCGAGGCTGCGCCGCTCGCGCAGCGCCTGCGCCAGCGTCCCGCTGTCGACGTACTCGAGCTCCCCGCCCACCGGCACGCCGCGGGCGAGGCGGCTCACCTTCAGCCCGCGCGCCTTGAGCAGCTCCCCGATGTAGTGGGCGGTGGCCTCCCCCTCGTTCGTGAAATTGGTCGCGAGGACCACTTCCCGGACGAGACCGTCCGTTGCGCGCTTGATCAGCCGTTCGAGGTGGATCTCCTTCGGCCCGATCCCATCGAGCGGCGAGAGTCGCCCCATCAACACGAAATAGAGCCCGGAGTAGGCCTGCGTCTGCTCGACCATCAGCAGATCGGCCGGCGTCTCGACAATGCAGAGCAGCGACTCGTCGCGCCGGCCGGACCGGCACAGTGCGCACACGGCCTCCTCGGTGAAGGTGTTGCAGCGCTCGCAGTGGCGCACCGTCTCGGCGGCATGGAGCAGCGCCTGCGCCAGGCGCACGGCCCCCTCGCGGTCGTGCTGGAGCAGGTGCAGCGCCATCCGCTGAGCCGCCTTGGGCCCGACCCCGGGCAGGCTGCGCAGCGCGCGCGCCAGCTCGTCCAGGCCGGAAACCGGCGTCAGCGGATCGCTACCCGGTGTCGCGCCCATAGGTCAGCCGATAGGGCAGCCGGCGTCAGAGCAACGAATCCATCGCGTGGTTCGGGCGCGGAACCGCGGGAGCCTGCGCTTCGCCGAGCGCGGTCAGAACGGCAGCTTGAAGCCGGGGGGCATCGGCATGCCCATGGTCAGGCCGGACATCTTCTCCTGCGTCGTCGCTTCGACGCGGCGCACCGCGTCGTTGATGGCGGCTGCGACGAGGTCCTCCAGCATGTCCTTGTCCTCGCCCAGGAGCGACGGATCGATCGTCACGCGCTTGACGTCGTGGCGGCAGGTCATCACGACCCGGACGAGGCCGGCGCCGGACTGCCCTTCGACTTCGGTCTGGGCGAGCTCCTCCTGCGCCTTCTTCATGTTGTCCTGCATCTGCTGCGCCTGCTTCATCAGGCCGGCCAGCTGGTTCTTCATCATCGGAATGGGTTCCTTCTCGTTGTGCGCCCGGCGCAGAGGTGGACACTGCGGTGGACACTGCGGCGGGCACTGCGCAGTCACGACGCCGGTTTGATCGAATCCGGCCGGATTTTCGCATCAAAACGGGCGAGCGCCTCCTGGACGAAGGGCTCGCTGCGAAATGCCTCTTCGGTCTTCGCCTTCTGCTCGGCCTGCTCGCGCATCTTCCGTGCCGCCAGCGACGCCTCCCCTGCCGTCCCCACCTCGAACGCGAGCATCAGCTTGCGGCCGGTCGCCTGATCGAGCGCGGCCTTGAGCCGGTCGGCATAGGCCCGGTCGGCGAGGTGCTTGTGCGTTGCCGGCAGCGCGAGCGTCAACACGTTGCCCTGGAAGGACTTGAGCTCGGTCTGGGCGGCAAGCTGCGCGGCCATCGGCGCCAGGCGGAGTCCGGACACGAATGCCGGCCACTCGGCCGGATCGGTGGGCATCGCCGAAATCGCCGGCGGCTCCACCGCTGCGGCCGTCGCGTCCGACCCTGCGTTGGGGTCCGCCACCGCGCGCGCAGGCGGTGCCGTGGGCCGGATTACGGTCGCCTCGGCGGCGGCCGGAAGCGCGCTCCCCGCTCCGCGTCGAGGTGAAGCGTTGCGGATCGCGGCACCGCTTCCGCCGGGCGCCGTCGCCGTCGCCCCGGGGCCTGCCGGCTCGAAAGCCAACAACCGCAGCAAGGTCATCGAGAACCCGGTCGCCTCGTCCGGCGCCAGCGACAGATCGGCTCGGCCCTGAACGCAGATCTGGTAGGCGAGCTGCACCATTTCCGGCGCGAGTCGCGCGGCGAGCGCCGTCACCTGGCCGGCATCCTCCATCGTCCCCGTCGCGCCCGGCACCGTCTGCGCGACCGCGATCCGGTGGAAGAGCGATGCGAGCTCCTCCAGGGCCGACGCGAAGGCGATGCTTCGCGCCGCCATGCGCATCGACCTCGGCGAGCAGCGCCGTGCCGTCGTTCGCGTGGAGCGCATCGACGATCCGGTACACGTATTCGGTGTCGACCGCGCCCAGCATCGCGCGCACCACGCCGTCGCGTACCTCGCCGTCGCCGTAGGCGATCGCCTGGTCGAGCAGCGACAGCGCGTCGCGCATCGAACCGTGCGCCGCGCGCGCGATCAGCGCGATGGCCGGCGCGTCGAACCCGATACCCTCCGCCGCCAGGATCGCGCCGAGCCGTTCGACGATCAGCGGCCGCGGCAGCTGCTTCAGGTTGAACTGCAGGCAGCGCGACAACACCGTGACCGGGATCTTCTGCGGGTCGGTCGTCGCCAGCACGAACTTGACGTGCCCGGGCGGCTCCTCGAGCGTCTTCAGCATCGAGTTGAACGCCGCCTTCGACAGCATGTGCACTTCGTCGATCAGGTAGACCTTGTAGCGGCCCACCGTCGGCGCGTAGCGCGCGTTGTCGAGGATCTCGCGCATGTTGTCGATGCCGGTGTTCGAGGCAGCGTCGAGCTCGAGCAGGTCGATGAAGCGCCCGGCATCGATGTCGGTGCACGCGGCACAGGTGCCGCAGGGCGTTGCCGTCACGCCGTTGGTGATGCAGTTGAGGCTCTTTGCGAGGATCCGCGCGATCGTCGTCTTGCCGACGCCGCGCGTTCCCGTGAGCAGGTACGCATGATGGAGCCGGCCGCGGGTGAGCGCGTTGGTCAGCGCCGTCACCACGTGCTCCTGCCCGGCGAGCTCGGAAAACGTCTTCGGCCGCCACTTGCGGGCAAGTACCTCGTAGCTCATCCGACGACGATGCCGCGGTTTTCCGGAGACGCCGGCAGCTCTTTTTCGTCAGTTCGGCGTCAGGCGAGGCGCGACGACGACCGCGGGCGCGCCGTGTACAAACGAAGTACACAAGCGACCGCGGTCGAGGAGCAACGAAGCATCACGTCGAAATGACGGAAAAGCACGAGGGTGGCGAGCCGTTCCCCCGGCACTTGCAGTTGAGTCGCTGTGGCTGCTTCCTTCCGGACCTGACCAGGTTCACGACGCTGCAATGCGGGGCGACCCGCCGTTGATCGGTTGCGCAACCAGCGCAAGCGTCGGATTATCGGCCATCGGACGGCTTGCGGCAAGCTCGCCATGCGGGGCCAGTCGCTATAATCGGTCGCCTCGCCGCCAGCCCTGACCTTTCCGCCATCGCCATCCACCTGCCAGTGCGTGCGCTGCGCCGCCCTGCCCTGATCGCCGCCGGAGTCGCCATCGCGGCGGGCATCGGCATTGCGATCTTGATCGTGCCCTCCGCCATCCATCGCGAGCCGGTCCCGCTCCCTGCGCCCGAGGAGGCGCAGGAGCTCGTCGTTCTGATCCACCCCGGGCCCGTCTTCCATTTTCCGGGTCCCGATGGCGCGCTGGCGGGCTTCGACGTCGATCTGGCGCGGCAATTCGCCAGCGAGAAGAAGGTCTCGCTGCGCTTCACGATCGCCGATTCGGCGGCGGACGTGATCGCCGGCATCGCCAGGGGCGAGGCGCACATCGGCGCGGGCGGCCTCTATCGGCCGCTGCCTTCGCCCGGCACGCAGCGACCGCGTTCGCCCTCGCGTGCCGCGGCGAGGGAATCCGGCGACGACTCGCCCGACGTGCTGTGGACGACCGGCTTCGCTGCCGCCGAGCCGGTGCTGATCTACAACCGCGAGGGCTTCCGCCCCGCGAACTGGGGCGATCTCGACGGCGAAACCGTGGCCTACGCGGAGGGCACCGGCTTCGCGCCCGAGATCGATGCCATCCGCGGCGCGCATCCGGGAATCGTGTGGCGGTCGCTGGCGCTGTCCTCCGCGGCGGCCCTGATCTCCCAGGTCTCCGACGGCACCATCGGCTACGCCCTCGTCGGCTCGCTCGCCGCGTCGCTTGCGCGCAACGTCTACCTCGGCTTCGACGTGGCGTTTCCTGCGGGCGGCAAGCGCGAGATCGCGTGGATCGTGCCGCCGCGCTTCCCGGATCTGCGACAGGAGCTCGACCGGTTTCTGGCTCGCCTCAGGCGCGACGGCACGCTCGCCCGGCTCACCGACCGCTACATCCCGGACGTGCGTCAGATCCCGCGCGTCGACGCCGAAGTGCTCCAGGAGCGCATGCGGACGCTGCTGCCGCAGTACCGGAACCTCTTCATCGACGCCCAGGAGAAGACCGGCATCGAGTGGCGGCTGGTCGCCGCGATCGCCTACCAGGAATCGCAGTGGGACCCGGCGGCAACCAGCGCGACCGGCGTCCGCGGCTTCATGCAGATCACCGGCGACACCGCGAGGCACCTCGGCATCACCGATCTGCTCGATCCCGCGCAGAACGTGATCGCGGCGGCACGCTATCTGCGCGACCTCAAGGCGAAGCTGCCGGAGCGCATCCACGAGCCGGACCGGACGTGGCTCGCGCTCGCCGCGTTCAATATCGGCCTGGGTCACCTCGAGGATGCGCGCATCCTCGCGCAGCGGCAGAACCTGAACCCGGACCTGTGGATCGACGTGAAGAAGGTGCTGCCGCTGCTGGCGATTCCGGAATACTACGCGCAGGCGAAGCAGGGTTATGCGCGCGGCGGCATGCCGGTCGCCTTCGTCGATCGCGTCCGCGAATACTACGACGTCCTGCTCGCCCACGAGCGGCCCCACCAGCCGCGCCTGCGCCTGATCGCCGAGTCGCCGGACCGGGAACCGGCGCCGACCTACGCTGCGGGCGCGAAGAAGCCGCAGAGCGCCGGTACTGCGGCCTCCGCCGCTCCGATCGGCTCACGCTAGACCCAGGAGGGTTCATGGATTGGCTGACTTCCCCCGAGATGTGGATTGCGCTCCTCACGCTGACGGCGCTGGAGATCGTCCTCGGCGTGGACAACATCATCTTCATCTCGATCCTCGTGGGGCGGCTGCCGCCGGAACAGCGCAACCGGGCGCGCCTGATCGGCCTCGGGCTGGCGATGGGGATGCGCATCGCCCTGCTGCTGTCGCTGGCGTGGATGATGCGCCTGACCGACCCGCTGTTCGCGATCCGCATGCACGAGGTCTCCGGACGGGACCTGATCCTCGTCGGCGGCGGGCTGTTCCTGCTCGCCAAGTCGGTGATGGAGATCCACAACGCGCTGGAAGGCGAGAGCGCCGGCGAGGGCGGGCACGCCGGCCCGCGGGCTTCGGACTTCTACGGCACCCTGGCGCAGATCGCCATCATCGACATCGTGTTCTCGCTGGATTCGGTGATCACGGCCGTGGGCATGGTCGACGACGTCGCGGTCATGGTGCTCGCCATCGTCATCGCCGTCGTCATCATGATGTTCGCCGCCAAGCCGATCGGCGATTTCGTCGACACGCACCCCACGATCAAGATGCTGGCGCTGTCGTTCCTGATCCTCGTCGGCGTCGCGTTGATCGGCGAGGGCATCGAACTGCACATCCCGAAGGGCTACATCTATTTCGCGATGGCCTTCTCTGTCGGCGTCGAAATGCTCAACCTCCGCCTGCGCAAGGCGCGGCAGCCGATCAAGCTGCACAAGGATCTCGAGGCGAACCGGGCGGGCAGCCCGCCGCGCCAGGAATGACTCCGGGTATGCCGATCGACCCCTGCCTTCGTCGCGTGCGCTCATGAAAGCCCTGGCGCTGCGGCTCGCCGCCTGCATTGCGCTGATCGTCGCCGTGGGCGCGACGCCGGTCACCGCGGCGACCGTGTTCGTCGAAGAGCTGACCTGGACCGAATTGCGGAGCGAGGTGAGCGCGGCGAAGACGACGATCATCGTCCCGATCGGGGGCACCGAGCAGAACGGGCCGCACATGGTGCTGGGCAAGCACAACCTGCGCGTGAAGGCGCTCTCCGAGCGGATCGCGCAGGCGCTCGGCAATGCGCTGGTGGCGCCGGTCGTCGCGTATGTCCCCGAAGGGGGCCTGAATCCCCCTACCGCGCACATGCGCTTTCCCGGAACCATCACGGTGCCCGAGGCGACGTTCGAGAAGCTGCTCGAATCCGCGGCGCGGAGCTTCAAGCTGCACGGCTTTCGCGACATCGTGCTGCTCGGCGACCACGGCGGATATCAGAAGAGCCTGAAGGCGGTGGCCGACCGGCTCAACCGGGAGTGGGCGGCGACGCCGGTCCGCGTGCATGCCGTCGACGAGTACTACCGCGTCACCGAGACCACGTACCCGGCGGCGCTGCGCAGCCGCGGCTATCGCGACGCGGAGATCGGAACCCACGCGGGGCTCGCCGACACGTCGCTCGCGCTGGCCGTCGATCCGCGGCTGGTCCGCGCCGAGCGCCTGCAGTCCGGCGGGAATCCCGACCGTGCCGCCGGCGTCTATGGCGATCCGCGCCGATCCAGCGCCGAGCTGGGACGTTTGGGCGTGGACGCCATCGTCGCCGCATCGGTGACGGCGATCAGGAGCGCCGTCGCCCGCCGCTGAAGCGCACGACCGGCCCGCGCTGCGCATGACCACCACCCCACAGCGTTCTCAGGAGTGTCGATGAAGTCCCCATGCACGCCACGTACGATGGCACGCGTCCTCTGGCTGGGCCTGGCATGCAGTGCGCTCGGCTGGGCCCAGCTTCCCGCCGGCGCGCCGGCCAGCGGCGCCGCGCCGGCGATCGTGACCGTCCCCGGCATGCCGCCGGTGCCCGATCCCGCGAATCTCTACAGCGAGGCGACCGCCGGGAAGCTCTCCGCCGCGGTCGCGGGGGATCTGCCGCGCGTCTACGTTCCGAACCTGCAGTCGAACGACGTCTACGTGATCGACCCGGAGACGCTGAAGGTCGTCGACCGCATCCGCGTCGGCCTCAATCCGCAGCACGTCGTGCCGTCGTGGGACATGCGCACGCTGTGGGTCGCCAACAACGCGGAGAACACCAAGTCCGGCAGCCTCACGCCGATCGATCCGCGGACCGGCAAGGCCGGCAAGGCGATCGCCGTCGACGATCCGTACAACATGTACTTCTCGCCGGACGGCAAGTCGGCGATCGTCGTGGCCGAGGCGTACAAGCGCCTGGACTTCCGCGACCCGCAGTCGATGGCGCTGCAGTTCACGCTGGAGGTGCCGCGCTGCGGCGGCATCAACCACGCCGACTTCTCGATCGACGGCCGCTACGCGATCTTCACCTGCGAGTTCACGGGGACCGTCGCCAAGATCGACCTCGTCGCGCGGAAGGTCGTCGGCTACATCCAGGTCCTCAAGCCCGGCGTGCCGACGCAGACGGTCAAGGGCTTCGACGGCCGCGACGAAGCTCATCTGCACGACGTGGAAGGGCATGCCGCAGGACATCCGCGTGTCGCCGGACGGCAAGCTCTTCTTCGTCGCCGACATGATGTCGGACGGCGTGCACGTCGTCGACGGCGAGACGTTCCGGCAGATCGACTTCATTCCGACCGGGGTCGGCGCGCACGGGCTCTACCCGAGCCGCGACGGCAGGAAGCTCTACGTCGCCAACCGCGGGTCCAACAAGATCCACGGTCCGAAGAAGGGCAAGGGCAGCGTGTCGGTGATCGATTTCGCGACGCGCAAGGTCGAGGTCACCTGGCCGATTCCCGGCGGCGGCAGCCCCGACATGGGCAACGTCAGCGCCGACGGCAAGCGCCTGTGGCTCGCGGGGCGCTTCGACGACGTCGTCTACGCGATCGACACGGCGACCGGCGCAGTGACCAGCATTCCGGTCGGCAAGGAGCCGCACGGCCTGACCGTCTGGCCGCAGCCCGGCCGCTACTCGCTCGGCCACACCGGAAACACGCGCTAGTCACCGTGTTGCGGCGCGGCGGGCAACGCCTGAAATCGCGGATCGCGATGCCGTGACCGGCGGAACGGAAGGGCTCGCGGCGGGCGCATGCCTCATCCTAAGCCCGCGGCGAGCCCTTCCGTTCCGCCCCGCGAGTCAAGCGTTTGCTCTACCGGCGCTACGTCGCGGCGATCGTCTCGAGGCCGCCCATGTAGGGCCGCAGCACCGCCGGGATGTCGATACCGCCGTCGGCGCGCTGATAGTTCTCCAGCACCGCGACCAGCGTGCGGCCCACGGCGAGTCCCGAGCCGTTCAGCGTATGCACGAGCTCGGGCTTGCCCTGCGCGTTGCGAAAGCGCGCCTGCATGCGCCGCGCCTGGAACGCCTCGCAATTCGAGCACGAGGAAATCTCGCGGTAGGTGTTCTGCGCGGGCAGCCACACTTCGAGATCGTAGGTCTTCGCGCTCGCGAAGCCGATGTCGCCCGTGCACAGCGAAACGACGCGATAGGGCAGCTCGAGGCGCTGCAGGATCTTCTCCGCGTGGCCGGTCATCTCCTCGAGCGCATCGTAGGACTTCTCCGGATGGACGACCTGCACCATCTCGACCTTGTCGAACTGATGCTGGCGGATCATTCCGCGCGTGTCCTTGCCGTAGCTCCCCGCCTCCGAACGGAAGCACGGCGAGTGCGCGGTCAGCCTGATCGGCAGCGCGTCGGCCGGAAGGATCTCGTCGCGCACGGAATTCGTCAGCGTGATCTCGGCCGTCGAGATCAGGTAGAGCCGCTCGGCGGCCGCCGGATCGTCCGCATCGACGCCGCCCTTCTTCACCGCGAACATGTCGGCCTCGAACTTCGGCAGCTGCGTCGTGCCGACCAGCGTCTCGGCGTTGACGATGTACGGCGTATAGCACTCGGTGTAGCCGTGCTCGCGCGTGTGGGTGTCCAACATGAACTGGGCGAGCGCGCGGTGCAGGCGCGCGAGACCGCCGCGCAGGAAGGTGAAGCGCGCGCCGGAGAGCTTCGCCGCCGTGGCGAAGTCGAGCAGCCCGAGGCCTTCGCCGATGTCGGTGTGATCGCGCACCGGAAAGCCGAATGCCCTCGGCGTGCCCCAGCGCCGCACCTCGAGATTGTCGTCGGAGGATCGGCCGACCGGCACGCTCGAATGCGTGAGGTTGGGAAGATTGAGCAGGAAATCGCGCAGCTCGCCCTGCACCCGGTCGAGCTCGCCTTCGAGCCGCTTCGCCTGCTCGCCGATCCCGGCGACCTCGGCGAGGAGCGCGGAAGCGTCGTCGCCCCGACCCTTCGCGGCGCCGATCTGCTTCGACAGCGCGTTGCGCCTTGCCTGCAGGTCCTGCGTGCGGATCTGGATGTCCTTGCGCTCGCGCTCGAGCGCCTCGAAGCGCGCGGTGTCGAGCGTCAGGCCGCGCTTGGCGAGCCCGGCGGCAACGGCTGCGAGATCACTGCGAAAAAGGTTGATGTCGAGCATGCCGCGATTCTAGCAAATGCCACGCGCGCGCCCGCATGCATCACCCCTCGCCGGCGCGCGCCTTGCGATCCTCGGCGCGCAGCCATTCGAGCTTCTCGCGGATCCTGGCCTCCAGCCCGCGGTCGGTCGGCTCGTAGAACGACACCTCGGGCATGTTGTCCGGAAAATAGTGCTCGCCGGCGGCAAAGGCGCCCGCTTCGTCGTGCGCGTACCGGTAGCCCTTGCCGTAGCCCAGCCCCTTCATCAGTTTCGTCGGCGCGTTGCGCAGCCGCAGCGGGACCGGCCGCGAGCCGTCCTCGGCGATGAACGCACGCGCGGCGTTGTACGCGGTGTACACGGCGTTCGACTTGGCGGCGCAGGCGAGATAGAGCACCGCTTCGGCGAGCGCGAGCTCGCCCTCGGGCGTGCCGAGCCGCTCGTAGGTCTCGACCGCGTCCGTGGTCAGCGAGAGCGCGCGGGGATCGGCGAGCCCGATGTCCTCGGTCGCCATCCGGATCAGCCGCCGGCCGATGTAGAGCGGATCGGCGCCGCCGTCGAGCATCCGGCACATCCAGTACAGCGCCGCGTCGGGATTCGATCCCCGCACCGCCTTGTGCAGCGCCGAGATCTGGTCGTAGAACGCCTCGCCGCCCTTGTCGAAGCGCCGGAGGCTCCGCGCGATCGTCGCTTCGACGAACGCGACATCGATCGGCTCCCGGCGCCCCTCGCCCGCGGCGGTCGCCAGGTACTCGACGAGATTGATGAGACGGCGGCCATCGCCGTCCGCGTAGGCGATCAGCGTCTCGCGCGCATGCGCATCGACGACGAGGCCGGGCGCGCCGACCGCCAGCGCGCGGTCGAGGAGCTGGCCGAGCTCGTCGTGCGCCAACGGCTCCAGCACGTACACGGCCGCCCGCGAGAGCAGCGCGCTGTTGACCTCGAAGGACGGGTTCTCGGTCGTTGCCCCGATGAACGTGACGAGTCCCCGCTCCACGTACGGCAGGAACGCGTCCTGCTGGGCCTTGTTGAAGCGGTGGACCTCGTCGACGAAGAGGATCGTGTGCCGCCCGGATTGGGCCAGCGTCGCCTCGGCGCGTGCGACCGCGTCGCGGATGTCCTTGACGCCGGCGAGCACGGCGGACAGCGCGATGAAGTCGGCGTTGAACGCGTCGGCCATCAGCCGCGCGAGCGTCGTCTTGCCGACCCCGGGCGGACCCCAGAGGATCATCGAATGCGGTTTGCCCGAGGCGAACGCCACCGCGAGCGGCTTGCCCGGCGCGAGCAGATGCCGCTGGCCGATCACTTCGTCGATCGTCCGCGGGCGCAACCGCTCGGCGAGCGGCGTGGCAGGATTGGCGGTGGCGAAGAGATCGGTCACGGTGCGGTGATCACTCGGGAGCGGGACGGCATCCGGCCGGGCATCGCGGCGGGCGCCGCCGCATGCCCCTGCACTCGAGCGCATTGACCCGCTGGAAGTCGCGAGCGTAGAGTCCGCATTATCCGGCATTTCCAGTGTCCGCATGAAGGCCGCAAGCATTCCGCTGGCACTCGCGCTGCTCGCCGCCGCGCTGCTCGCCGCCTCCGGCTACGGCGCCCGGTTCGGCCTGTGGGACTACCGTTTCGGTTTTCAGCTGCTGCGCTACAGCCCCTACACCGGCCTCGGGGCGGCCGCCCTCGCTCTCGTGTTCATGTCGATTCCGCGAATTCGTGCGGGCCGCGTCGCGACGCTGGTCCTGGCACTGGCCGTCGGCTGCGCCGTTGCGTACTTCCCGTGGCAGTGGATGCAATCGGCGCGCACCGTCCCCGCGATCAACGACATCACGACCGACACCGATGATCCGCCCGCGCTCATCGCCGTCGTCCCGCTGCGCGCCGGCGCGCCGGTGCCCTCCACCTATCCCGGTGCCGAGGTCGCCGCGGCGCAGCGGCGCGCGTACCCCGACATTCGCCCGTTGGAGCTCGCCGTGCCGCCTGCGACGGCGTTCGCGCGCGCGCTCGACGTGGCCAGGGAATCCGGCTGGGAGATCGTCGCCGCGGACGCCGGATCGGGGCGCATCGAGGCGACGGCGACGACGCGCTGGTTCGGCTTCCGCGACGACGTCGCAATCCGCGTGGCGCCGACCGCCGTGGGCAGTCGCATCGACGTGCGCTCGGTCTCGCGGGTCGGCAAGAGCGACCTCGGGACCAACGCCCGGCGGATCCGCGCCTACCTCGCGAGGCTCGCGGGCTGAGTACAAGCACGATTCGCGTGCCACAATGGCGATCCGCGCGGCCGGGCGCGCGCGCCGGGTCCCGCGCGACCGCCGAACGCGACAACCGTTGCAACCCCACCGACATGCGTAAGAACCCCGTCAAGGACACGCTCGCCGCGGGCGGGTCCAGTTTCGGCGCGATGATCTTCGAGTTCTTCGCGCCGGGCCTGCCCCAGATCTGCCGGAACGCCGGGGCCGACTTCATCCTCTACGACATGGAGCACACGGGGCTCGGCTTCGAGACGCTGAAGACCCAGTTCGCGCTGTGCCGCGGCCTGGCGATCGTGCCGATGGTGCGGGTGCCGCGCGGCGAGTACCACTTCATCGCCCGTGCGCTCGATCTGGGCGCCATGGGGGTGATGGTGCCGATGGTCGGCACGCCCGAGGAAGCCGCGCACATCGTCGCCTGCACGCGCTACCCGCCGCAGGGGCGCCGCGGCGCGGCGTTCGGCTTCGCGCACGACGATTACGAGGGCGGCGACGTCGCGGCGAAGATCGCGGCGCTCCACGCGCGCACGATGGTGATCCCGCAGATCGAGACGCGCGAGGGCCTCGACAACGTGGAGGCGATCGCCGCGGTGCCCGGCGTCGACGCGCTGTGGATCGGGCATTTCGACCTCACCAATTTCATGGGCCTGCCGGGCCAGTTCCAGCACCCGGCGTACCTCGCCGCCGTGGATCGCATCGTCGCCGCCTGCGAAAAGCACGGCAAGACGGCCGCGTTCCTCGCCACCGACGAGGCATGGGCCCGCGACTACGCGGCCAAGGGCTTCCGGCTGATGGCCTACGGCGTCGACCAGCTCATGCTGCAGCGCGCGCTGGGCGAGGGGCTCGCCGTCCTGCACGCCGCGAGCGCCGGAAAGGCCGGCTGATCATGGCGAAGAAATTCGTGGTGGGACTCACCCGCGACATTCTCGATTCGCGCGGGGAGCCCGCATTCGGCGCGGCCGCGCTCGACATCCTCGATCGCGCACCCGATGTCGCCTGGGAATACCTGCCCGAGGTCGTGCCGGAGATCACCGCCGAGCACGCCGCACGCTACGATGCGATCTACGTCAACCTGCCGCGCGTCCCGGCCGCGGCCGTGGGCCGCGCCGATTGCCGGCTCCGCGTCGTCGCCCGGCACGGCGTCGGCTACGACTCGGTCGACGTCGCGGCGATGACGCGCGCCGGAGTGATCGTCACGCATACGCCGAGCTCGATGCCGCGCCCGGTGGCGACCATCGCGCTCTCCTTCGTGCTGGCGCTGGCCGGCCGGCTGATGCTCAAGGACCGGCTGACGCGCACCGGCCGCTGGCACGAGCGCATGGACAACATGGGCATGGGGCTCACCGGGCGCACGCTCGGCGTCGTCGGCGCCGGGCGCATCGGCAAGGAGCTCCTGCGCATGGCGCGGGCCTTCGACCTGAAGCTCCTCGCCGCGGACCCCTATGTCAACGCCATCGAGCTCGGCTACATCGGCGCGCGCAAGGTCGACCTCGACACGCTGATGCGCGAAGCCGATTTCGTCGTCGTCTGCTGCCTGCTCAACGACGAGACCCGTCACCTGCTCGGCGCGCCGCAGTTCGCGCAGATGCGGCGGAGCGCCTACTTCGTCAACGTCGCGCGCGGACCCATCGTCGACGAGGCGGCGCTGATCGACGCGCTCGCCGCCCGACGGATCGCCGGGGCCGCGCTCGACGTGTTCGAGCAGGAGCCGGTCGCCTCCGACAACCCGCTGCTGGCGATGGACAACGTCATCGTGACGCCGCATTCGCTGTGCTGGACCGACGAGTGCTTCCACAACATGGCGGCGACCGGGCTCGCCAGCATCGTCGACGCGCTGGCCGGGCGCACGCCCGAATTCGTCGTCGACCGGAGCGTCCTCGACCATCCGCGCGTGCGTGGCCGGCTCGCCCGGATGACGCGCGGCGGCGGCGCCGTGCGCACGCGGCATCCCGGGCGGGCGGTGGCGCTCGCCCTGCTCGCTTCGTTCGGCGTCGATGCCGCGGCGTTCGACCTGCAGGGCCATCGCGGCGCGCGGGGGCTGCGCCCCGAGAACACGCTCGCCGGCTTCGCGCACGCGGCCGCGCTGGGCGTGTCGACGCTCGAGCTGGATCTCGCGGTGACGCGCGACGGCGTGCTGGTCGTCGCGCACGACCCGTTCCTCAATCCCGACCTCGTCCGCGGCCCCGACGGCCGCTGGCTCGGCGGCCAAGGGTCCGGCGATTCACACGCTGACGCTCGCCGAGCTCAGGCGCTACGACGTCGGCCGCATCAACCCCGACAGCAAGTACGCGCAGACGTTTTCCTCGCAGCAGGCGGTCGACGGCCAGCGCTATCCGACGTTCGCCGAAGTGGTCGAGCTCGTGCGGGCGAGCGGCAAGCCGCTGCGGCTCAACGTCGAGACCAAGATCACGCCGAACGATCCGGAGCAGACCGTCGATGCCGCAACGTTCGCACGCCTGGCGGTCGACGCGGTGCGCACTGCGAAGCTCACACAACGGGTGACGATCCAGTCGTTCGACTGGCGAACGCTGCTGCACGCAAAGAAGCTTGCGCCGGAGATCGAAACGGCTTGCCTCACGAGCGAGACCGAGAACTTCGACACGGTCCAGCGCCGTTCCGGCGACGCCTTCGCCGTGGCTCGCCGGACTCGATCTCGCCGCCCACGGAGGATCGTTGCCGGGCGCGGCGCGGGCCGCCGGCTGCGCGACCTGGTCGCCGTTCTGGCGCAATGTCACGCCGGCGCTGGTGGCGGAGGCGCGCGCTGCGGGCCTCAAGGTCGTGCCCTGGACGGTCAACGATCCGGCGGACATGGCACGACTGATCGACATGAAGGTCGACGGCCTGATCACCGACTACCCGGACCGGCTGCGCAAGGTGATGGCCGACCGGGGCATGCCGCTGCCCTGAGCGCACGTCGCGTCGCGGCGACCGCGGCTTTCCTGAAGGTCGTGTTCTAGCGGGCTTCGCCGACGACGTCGGCCCCGGCGGGCGGAACGAACCGGAAGCGGGCGGCGTCGAGAGGCAGGTTGCGCTCGAAGCCGCTGAAGGTCAGCGTCGTCACGTTGCCGAACGCATCGGTCAATTCCATGGTGCGCGGCAGATTGTCGGCGAAGCCGATGCGCACGCGCTCGAAGCCGGTGTCGGGCGATCGCGGCTTCGCCTCGACGTAGCCCAGCCCCTTCGCCTTCCCGGCGTCCGCGAGCTCGAACTCCTTCTCGAGCGCGCTGTCCCCTGCCAGCAGGGCGGCCGGGCTCGATCCGAGCGCGCGATCGAGGGTCCGCACGATCACCTGGTTCAGGTCGCGGTCGTAGATCCACAGCCGTTCGCCGTCACCGACGATCAGCTGCTCGTAGGGGGTTTCGTAGGTCCAGCGGAACTTTCCCGGGCGCTGGAACCAGAACGTGCCCGTCGACTCCTTGCCGCCCGGCTGGCCTTTGGCGGCGACGACCTGCCGGAAGGACACTTTGCCGCTCTTGGTGGTCGCGTGGAAGGACTTGAGCTGGTCCAGTCCGTCCGCCCGCACGCCGGTCGCAGCGGCAAACGCGAACACTCCGAGCAACACAGGGCCGTGCAGCCTCACGCGCCCTCGCCCTTGCCCGCCGGCACCAGCACGTCGCGATTGCCGTTGGACTGCATCGGCGACACCAGGCCCGAGCGCTCCATCTGCTCGATCAGGCGCGCGGCGCGGTTGTAGCCGATCCGCAGGTGGCGCTGGACCAGCGAGATCGACGGGCGGCGCGTCTGCAGCACCAGGGCCACGGCCTGGTCGTACATCGGGTCGGACTCGGCATCGGCGCCTTCGACGCTGACGCCCTCGTCACCGTTGCCGGTCGTGCCGCCCTCGAGGATGCCCTCGAGATACTGCGGCCCGCCCTGCGCCTTCAGGTGCTCGACGACCTTGTGCACCTCGGCGTCGGACACGAATGCGCCGTGCACGCGCAGCGGATACCCGACCCCCGGCGGCTGGTACAGCATGTCGCCCTGCCCCAGCAGCGTTTCCGCCCCCATGTGATCGAGGATCGTGCGCGAGTCGACCTTGCTCGCGACCTGGAACGCGATCCGCGACGGGATGTTGGCCTTGATGAGGCCGGTGATCACGTCGACGGAGGGGCGCTGCGTCGCGAGGATCAGGTGGATGCCGGCGGCCCGCGCCTTCTGCGCGATGCGGGCGATCAGCTCCTCGATCTTCTTGCCGGTGACCATCATCAGGTCGGCGAGCTCGTCGATGACGACGACGATGAACGGCATCTCCTCGATCGGCTCCGGCGCGTCGGGCGTCAGCGAGAACGGGTTGGTCAGCGGCCGGCCGGCCTTCCTGGCCTCGGCGACCTTCGCGTTGTAGCCGCCGAGATTGCGCACGCCGAGCGTCGACATCAGGCGGTAGCGGCGCTCCATCTCGCCGACGCACCAGTTGAGCGCGTTGCCGGCGAGCTTCATGTCGGTGACGACCGGCGCCAGCAGGTGCGGGATGCCCTCGTAGACCGACAGCTCCAGCATCTTGGGATCGACGAAGATCAGCCGCACCTGCCGCGGCTCGGACTTGTAGAGCAGCGACAGGATCATCGCGTTGACCGCGACCGACTTGCCGGAGCCCGTGGTGCCGGCGACGAGCAGATGGGGCATCCTCGCGAGATCGGCGATCACCGCCTTGCCCGCGATGTCCTTGCCCAGCGCGAGCGTCAGCGGACTCGCGTTGTCGTTGTACGTCGCCGACGACAGGATCTCGGTGAGCTTCACGATCTGCCGCTTCGGATTGGGCAGCTCGAGCCCCATGCACGACTTGCCGGGGATGGTCTCGACGACGCGGATCGAGACCACCGACAGCGCGCGCGCGAGGTCCTTCATCAGGTTGACGATCTGCGCGCCCTTCACGCCGATCGCCGGCTCGATCTCGTAGCGCGTGATCACCGGCCCGGGATAGGCCGCGAGCACCCGCACCGCGACGCCGAAGTCGGCGAGCTTGCGCTCGATCAGCCGCGACGTGAACTCGAGCGTCTCCGCGCTCACCGACTCCTGCGCGGAGGGCGCGTCGTCGAGCAGCGCCAGCGGCGGCAGCGGCGAGTCCGGCATGTCGACGAAGAGCGGCCGCTGCTTCTCCTTCACGACGCGCTCCGACTTCGGCAATTCCGCGGCCGGCGGAACGACGACCACGGGCGCGTGCTCGACGACGTCGTGCTTGGCCTGAACCACGGCCTCGCGCGCCGCCAGCGCCTGCGCGCCGAGCTCGCGGTCCTTGCGCTCTTCCGCCCGGCGCCTGAACCACGCGGCGACGCCCTCGAAGCCCGCGCCCACGCGCTCCATCAGCTTCAGCCACGACATCCCGAAGAACAGCGAGCAGCCGGCGGCAAAGAGCGCCAGCAGAAACAGCGTCGCGCCGTTGAAGCCCAGCAACCGCGACAACCCGCGCCCGACCAGGTCGCCGAGCGCGCCGCCCGCCGCCTGCGGCAGCGTCACCGGAAGGTTGTAGAAGCGCAGCCCTTCGAGCGCGGCGCTGGTGACGAGCACCAGCACGAAGCCGAGGATGCCGAGCGCGAGCGGATGATCGGATGCGAGCTCCGGTTGCCCGATGCGGCGGTATCCGGCGACGACCAGCACGACGCCCGCCACGACCCACCACCATGCGGAAACGCCGAACAGGTAGAGGAGCAGATCGGCCAGCCACGCGCCGGCGACGCCGCCCTTGTTCGCGATCGGCCCGCCAACGCCGGAGAACGACCAGCCCGGATCGGTGCGCGCATAGGTCGCGAGGATCAGCGCGAGCCAGACGAAGACCGCGACGACCACCAGCCACCACGACTCGCGCACCAGCCGGGCGAAGCGTGGCGAGAGTGCCGCGCCGGTGTTCGCGGTCGCCGCCGAGCTATTCCGCCGGCGGATGCTTGTGTCTTTCGTCTTGAAAAACATTCATTTGCCGCATTGACTTCATGTGGCGAATTATACACGTATGGACCGGGGCTCAGGCGCGGGCCAGCGGTCCGCGCGCGCCGGTTGGAGTCCCGGCCGTCGCCCCCAGATCAAGTAGAATCGAACGCTTTCCGAAGCGAGAACCGCATGTCCGCGAAACACGCCCGCCTGCTCATCCTCGGTTCCGGCCCCGCCGGTTACACCGCCGCAGTATACGCGGCACGTGCGAACCTCAAGCCGGTCCTGATCACCGGCCTCGCCCAGGGCGGGCAGCTCACGACGACGACCGACGTCGACAACTGGCCGGCCGACGCCGACGGCGTCCAGGGTCCCGATCTGATGACTCGCTTCCAGAAGCACGCCGAGCGCTTCGAGACCGAGATCATCTTCGACCACATCCACACGGCGAAGCTCGGCGAGAGGCCGTTCCGGCTGATCGGCGACAACGGCGAGTACACCTGCGACGCGCTGATCATCGCGACCGGCGCGTCGGCCCGCTACCTCGGCTTGCCCTCGGAGCAGACGTTCATGGGCAAGGGCGTCTCGGCCTGCGCGACCTGCGACGGCTTCTTCTACAAGGGGGAGGACGTGGTCGTCGTCGGCGGAGGAAACACGGCGGTCGAGGAGGCGCTCTACCTGTCGAACATCGCCCGTACCGTCACCGTCGTGCACCGCCGCGACCGGTTCCGCGCGGAGGCGATCCTGATCGACAAGCTCATGGCGAAGACCGGGAGCGGCGGGAACATACGGGTGCTGTGGAACGCGACGCTCGACGAGGTCCTGGGCGACGGCACCGGCGCCACCGGCGTGCGCCTCAAGGACGTGAAGACCGGCGCCACGCAGGACCTCGCCGGTGACCGGCGTGTTCATCGCGATCGGCCACACGCCGAACACCGGCATCTTCGAAGGCCAGCTCGCGATGGCCGGCGGCTACATCAAGGTGAAGAGCGGCACCGAAGGCGGCGCGACTGCGACCAGCGTTCCCGGCGTGTTCGCCGCCGGCGACGTCGCCGATCACGTGTACCGCCAGGCGGTCACGTCGGCGGGCACGGGCTGCATGGCGGCGCTCGACGCGGAGGCGTTCCTCGAGGAGCACGGCTGACGCGACCGCGGCCGACGGGCCGGTCGGCCGGATGACGATGGCGAAACTCTCCGACCTCAGGAAGCTCGTCGATGCCGCGCGCGCGGATGCGCCGGCGGCGGCACCGAAGCGGGCGGCGAAGCCGCTCGCGGCCGCGCGGCACGCACCCCGGCGCGCCCACGCGGCGCGGCACGCCGACGGCGACATCGACCTTGCACAGGCGTTCTCGGACGTGCGGCAGGCTGCCGCCCAGCACGCGCGCGAAGCACGCGCCGCTGCGCCCGGCCGCCGATCCCGAAGCAGCGCATCGCCGACGACCAGGACGCGCTGATCGCGTCGAAGTACGGCGCCGAGCCCGGCCCCGGAGACCTGGGACGTGGGCCAGGAGCACGAGGCCGGCCAGACCTTCCTGCGGCGGGGCCTGGGCTCCGACATCCTGAGCGAAGCTGCGGCGCGGCCACTGGTCGGTGCAGGGCGAGATCGACCTGCACGGCCACACGATCGACGAGGCGCACGACGCGCTTTCCGACTTCCTCGCGGACGCCGTGCAGCGCGGCTACCGCTGCGTGCGGGCGATCCACGGCAAGGGCCTGACGTCGCCGAACCGGGAGCCGGTGCTGAAGGGCCGGGTCCGGCTGTGGCTCTCGCACTGGGACGAGGTGCTCGCCTACTGCGAGGCGCCGCAGCACGCCGGCGGTGGCGGTGCCGTGCTGATCCTGCTGCGCGGCAAGTGAGCGTCCGCGGAGAGCCGACTGCGCGGCCGGACCTCAGACCGCAGCGCTAGAAGACCCGGTGCGCGAGCGCCGGGAGCTGCTCGCGCACTTCGGCGAGGCGCGCCGGATCGACGTCGCCGACGATGAATCCGGGGCCGTGCGTCGCGCTCCGCGACGCACCGTTCCCCACGGGTCGATCAGCACCGAGTGACCGTAGGTGCGGCGCCCGCCGGGGTGCGCGCCGCCCTGCGCCGCGGCGAGCACGTAGCACTGGTTCTCGACCGCCCGTGCGCGCAGCAGCAGGTGCCAGTGCGCCGCGCCCGTCGTCGCCGTGAACGCCGCGGGCACCAGGATCAGCGCGAGCGTCGCCCATCCCGCGGTAGAGCTCGGGAAAGCGCAGGTCGTAGCACACGGACAGTCCGACGCGCCCGCAGGGCAGCGCGACGGTCACCGGCGCGGTGCCCGGCTCGATCGTCCTGCCTTCGTCGTAGCGCTCGTCGCCGCGGGCGAACGCGAACAGGTGGATCTTGTCGTAGCGGGCGACGCGCGCCCGTCCGGCCCGTAGACGAGGCAGGCGCTGCGCACGCGCGCGGGGTCGCCGCAGGCGAGCGGCACGGTGCCGCCGACCAGCCAGATGCCGTGCGCGCTGCGCGAGCCGCGCGAGGAACGCCTGCTGCGGGCCCTCGCCGTCGGTCTCGCGCACGTCGAGCTTGTCGGTCGCCCGCGCGCCGAAGATGCCGAAGTACTCGGGCAGCACGACGAGCCGCGCGCCCGCCGCCGCCGCCTCGCCGATCAGCGGCTCCGCCTGCGCGAGGTTCGCCGCGACGTCGCCGCCGGACACCGTCTGCACGGCGGCGACGCGAAACGCGGCGCGGGCGTCTGCCGTCATCGCGCGGCACCCGTGGTCAGCGGCGGCGTCCCCGGCGCGACGCTCGCCTTCGCGGCGCGCCCGTGCTGCGCGTGACGACCGGGTCCGACCAGCTGCCGGTGACCGTGTATTCGTAGCTGAAGATCTGCTCGATCGGATCCTTCATGATCGCCTGCGCGAGCAGCGAGCCGGCGCCGATCGCCGCGCCGACCAGCGGATTGGCGAGGAACAGCAGCGCCGCGCCGGCCGACACGCTCGACGACAGCGCCGGCTGCACGCGCACCGACAGCCGCTGCGTTTCCTTCGCGAGGTCGGCGTCGCCCTGCGATGTCGACCTTGGCCGCCGGGCCGACCAGCCTCAGGTCGGTCGGTGCTCATCACGCCGTTCGCGATCCGCACGTCGCCGGTGACCTCGTCGAAGGCGAAGCCCTCGCTGAACACGTCGCGGAAGTCGAGCGTGACCCGCCGCGGCAACGCCTGCAGCGAGAGCACGCCGAGCAGCTTGCCCGGTCCCGGGCTCGATCTTGGTGAAGCGGCCCGGTCCGACGTCGATGCGAAACGAGCCGGAGAGCGTCGGGAAGTCGAACTCGTGGGGCGCGCCGGCCCACGCGAGATGGCCGACGATCCGCGTCGGCGCCCCCTGCACCGCCTCGGCGTAGCCGAAGCGCGTGAGGAACGCGCCGGCCTCCTTGGCGTCGACGCGCCACGTCGAGCTTCGTCTGCTGCGGCCGGCTCGACGCGCGCCATGCGCCCGTCGGCCTCGAGCCGGCCATCGTCGTTGGCGAGCACGAGCCGGTCGATGCGCCAGTCGGTGCCGCTCGCCTGCGCGGCAAACTCGAGCCGGCCGAGCTCGCGCTCCTTGGACACCAGCGCTTCGGCCGTGACGTCGATCGCCGGCCACAGGCTGGCCGCCGCCGGATCCGCCTTCCGATCGGGCGGTCCGTCACCGGCGTCGGCACCGGTCCATGGCGCGAGGCCGGCCCGGCCCGGGATCGCCAGCCGCGCGAGGCGCGCGACGAGCCGTCCGTTCGGCGCCCCGGCTCCCGGCGTCGACCAGGTCGCGGTGCCGGCAATCTCGCGGCCGTCGAGGTCGAGCAGCCAGCCGCTCGGCGCCTCGCGCATCCTCACGCGGAGGTCGTTGAAGCGCAGGCCCAGCGCCTCGAGCTGGCCGACGTCGAGATCCGCGCCGGCGAGCGCGAGCCCTTCGCCGGGCCGCTCGCCGTCCGTCGCGGTTCGCTCGGCGCGTCGCGCGCGAGCCAATCGTCGACGCTGAGCGCCGGCAGCTCGGCGCGCACCCACAGCCCGGGACGCTCGGCCCGCGCCGCGTCGGGACGCTCGATCGCCCGGCCGAGCGAGAGCAGCGCGCGATCGACGGTCGGGCCGCTCGCGCCGGAGCTGCGGTGCGCGGCGAGCTGCGCGACCCGGCCGTACGACGCCGTCACGAAATCCGTGCCGGCCGGCGTCGCGTCGTCGCGGCGCTCGATCCGCAGCGGCATCGCGTCGGCCGCGACCTTGCCCAGCGGCGCCGGGCAGGTCGACGAGCGCGCCCTTCATCGTGCTCTCGAGCACCCAGCTCGATGCGCCCGGCCGCGCGTCGACGGCGATCGTCCAGTCGACGGTTCCCGACAGGCGATCGAGATACGCCGTCGCATACTCGCGCCGCAGCGCAGCGAGGTTGACCGCGCCGCCGCGCGCTGACGCGGAGCCGGTCGCCGGCGCCGGTGATCGCGAGCCTGGTCGGGCCGCCCAGCACCTCCATCGCGACGTCGCGCGCCGTGGACCTCGCGCTCGCTGAAGGCGAGCTTGCCGTTGACCTTGGCGAGCGTCGGCACGCCGGGCACCCGCAGCTGCCCATCGGCCGAGCGCGAATTCTCCGACCGCGGTCGTCGTCATCGGGCCGCCGAGGTGCACGCCCAGCTTCAGCGCGAGCTGGCCGTTGCCGGATGCTTCCATGCTCGCGAGTGAGCTTGCCCATCCGCGCCGCCGACCGGGCTTTCGTTGACGAACCGCAGGAAGCCCGCGGCGGGGCCGGTCGCCTCGCCGTCGACCGTCAGCAGCGGCACGGCGGCGGTGACGTCCTGGATCTCCGCGCGCGTCTTGCCGAGATCGACGCCGAAGAGCTGCCCGCGCGCGCCGTCGACGCGCAGCCGCGTTCCGTCGAGCGCGTATCTCCGCGTCGATCCCCTCGATGCGGCGGCCAGTCGGGCGCGTAGGCGAGCGTCGCCGCCCGTCGCCTTCGCCGTGGCGACGAACTGCCCGCCCTTGCCGTCCGCAAACGGGAACTCCGCGAGGTTGCCGGCGAGCTTCAGGCGCGCGTCGGCGACCGCACCGCTGGGCGAGCGCCGTGCGCAGCCAGTCGCGCGTGGCGTCGTTGACCGCCGTCGGCAGGTAGCGGTGCGATCTGCGCCGGGAGCGGCCCGCGACAGCTGCGCGACGAGGTCGATTTCACCGGGCCCCTGCGCGCTTGCGCGCCAGGTCCCGGTAGCGCTGCCCGCGAGGTCGGCATTGGCGAACTCGAATTGCTCGATCCGCACCGTCGTGGTCCGCGTCGCGACGCTCCCACTTCACGACGCTCCGCAGGTTGTCGAACGCGATTGGAGCACGAAAGACGCGGGGCAGGTCGAGCACCGCGTCGTGCGAGGCGACCCTGATCTCGCCGCCATCCTGCTTCACGTCGAATCGCCCGGTGATGCCGGTCGCGCCGGGAAACGCGTCCTGCGCGGTCACGCCGAGCTGGCGGAACTCGGCGGAGGCCGCGAACGCCTTCGGGGCGTCCGCCGGTCCCTCCCAGCGGCCACGGCCGTGCGCGAGCGTGCCGCGCGGCGCGAAACGGGCGAGGTCCGCGCGAATCCGCTCGGCCAGCGGCAGGTGCGCGCCGAATGCCACGAGCGGCTCGAGCTGCAGCTGGTCGAACTCGATCTGCCCCGAGGCCGCGGGACCTGCGCGTCGCCGCGCAGGACGCAGGCGTGAAATTCGTCGGATCGTGACGCTCGCCGCCGGTCGTGACGAAGGCCAGATCGCGCGTGAAGATCTCCCGCTCCCTGGCCGAGCTCCGCCAGCCGACGCGCCCCGAGAGGTGCGCGAGGTGGAGCTCGGGGAGCTCGTCCGCGAGCCTGGCCTCGACGTCGGCGAGCTCGAGGTCGGCGATGACCTCGCGTGCCTCGCCTTCCGCGAACTGGAACCAGATGCGCAGCGCGCCCTTGCCGCTGGCGATCTGCGCCGGCAGCGGCAGCCATTCGCGCCACGCGGCGACGTCGGCGTAGTCGAGCCGCACGAACAGGCGACCGTCCGCCTTCTCCCAGTCCTTCAGCGACGCGGCCGTGAAATCGCCGCGCAGGTCGAGCGGCGACGCAAGCTCGGCCGGCGGCGTGCCCTTGAGCCCGAAGCGATGGCGGCCGAACCGGCTCTCCAGCCGGAACTGGACGCGATCGAGGACGAGCTGCGGCGCATTGCGCTGGTCGTCGTCCCAGGTGATCAGCGCGTCGCGGATCACGATCTCCGGCTGCTGCAGGATCCACTCGGTGAGCCCCAGATCGTCGGTCGTCTGCGCCGGATCGATCTCGATTCCCGCCACGTGCAGGATGCCGGCGCGGTCGCGCCGGATCGCGAGCCGCGGGCGGTCGATGACGAGCTCCTTCAGGCGCAGCTCGAGCAACGGCAGCGACGTCCACGCGACGATCAGCCCGACTTCGGGCAGCTCGAGCAGCGGCGCCGCGCCGGCGAGCGCCCGGTCCTGCACGCGGAAGCCCTCGATGACGAGCTTCGGATTCCATCCGTCCCAGCCCGTGGTCAGCGCGGCGATCTCGACCGGGTGCCCGAGCTGCTGCGCCAGCATGGACGCGAGCCGGTCGCGATAGGATTCGACGTACGGGAAGACGACGAAGCGAACGAGCAGCAGGGCGAGCGCGAACGCCGCGAAGCCGCCGACGACGACCACGCGGACGGACGCGGATCAGCGCGACGGAAAACGCGCCGGGAGCGCGGAGGGGAGCGCGCACGGAAGGCATAATGGAGTCGCTGCCGCATTGTAGCCGCAGCGGATGCGCCGGTGTCTCGACCCGGCGCGACCGGCGGGTCAGTCCCGACCGCGGCGACCGCCCGGCGCCCGCCCGCCCCGTCCGCGACCCGCCCACCATGCCCAACGCCCTCGAACTACGCGACGCCCTCGCCTACAGCCGCTACGCGACCGCGGCGCTCGACCTGCGTCCGGACGAGCGCGCGGAGCTCGCGGCGACGCTCGACGCGCCTGTTCGCTGGGCGCCGCGCCGAAGCCGCGATCGCCGCGGCCGGCGACGCGTGGCGATCCGGCGGCGCTCGCCGCGACGCTGCGCACACTGCGCCGCCGCGTGTTCATCCAGACGCTCGCCCGCGACCTGACCGGCCGCGCCGACCTGGCCGAGGTCTGCGCCAACATGACGACGCTCGCCGAAGTCGCGCTGCGCGCGGCCGTCGCCCTGCACCATCGCCTGCTCGCCGGCGAACACGGCGAGCCGCGCGACGAGCGCGGCAACGCGCAGTCGCTGGTCGTGATCGGCATGGGCAAGCTGGGCGGCGGCGAGCTCAACGTCTCCTCCGACGTCGACCTCGTCTTCGTCTACCCCGAGGACGGCGAGACCGACGGCGCGCGGCCGCTGTCGAACCGCGAGTTCTTCGAGCGGCTGGGCCGGCGCGTCATCGGCGCGCTCAACGACATCACGCCGGACGGCTACGTGTTCCGCGTCGACATGCGGCTGCGCCCGTACGGCGACAGCGGGCCGCTGGCGGTGCCCTACTCGGCGCTCGAGCACTACCTGATCACGCAGGGCCGCGCCTGGGAGCGCTACGCCTGGCTCAAGGCGCGGGCGCTCACCGGCACCCGGCACGACGAGCTCCATGCGCTGGTCACGCCGTTCGTCTTCCGCAAGTACCTGGATTTCGACGCGTACGAAGGACTGCGCGACGTCCATCGCCAGATCCGCGAGCAGGGCAAGCGCATCGACTACGGGCCGAACATCAAGCTCGGGCCGGGCGGCATCCGCGAGATCGAGTTCATCGTGCAGGCGCTGCAGCTCGTCCGCGGCGGGCGCGAGCCGGGGTTGCGCGTGCGCGGGACGCTGCCGGCGCTCGCGGCCATCGCCGAGCGCAGTCTGCTGCCCGACGCCCGGATCGCCGCGCTGCGCGACGCCTACGTGTTCCTGCGCAACGTCGAGCACCGCCTGCAGTACCGCGACGACCGGCAGACGCAGACGCTGCCGGCCGATGCGGCCGAGCGCGACGCGCTGGCACGCGTGCGCCGGGTTCGCCGGCGTCGAGGCGTTCGAGGGGGCGCTCCGCGCGCACCGCGCCACGGTCGCCGCGCATTTCGTCGGAACTGTTCGGCGGGCCCGCCTCGCCCACCGGCGATGCCGCGCCGGCGCCGGCCGCGACCGCGGAGGCCGCGAGCGCCCGACACGACCTCGCGGCGCTCGCCGCGGTCTGGGCCGGCGACGTCGCGCCCGACACCGCCCGCACGACGCTCGCGGCGGCCGGTTTCGCGGATCCCGCCGGCCTGCTCGCCGGCCTGGACCGCGTGCGCGCGAGCGGCCGCTACGTGCAGCTGCCGGCGCTGTCGAGGCAACGCGTCGATGCGCTGGTGCCGCAGCTGCTGCACGCCGCGGCGAGCCTCCCGGAGGGCGGCACCGACGCGCAGACGGTATTCCAGCGCCTGTTCGAGCTGCTCGAGGCGGTGAGCCGGCGCAGCGCCTATCTCGCCCTCCTGACCGAGCATCCGCCGGTCCTGCCGCGCCTCGCCCAGCTGATGGGCGCCTCGCAATGGGCCGCCGATTACCTGACGCGCCATCCGCTCCTGCTGGACGAGCTGCTCGATGCGCGCGTGCTGCTCGCCGAGCCGGACTGGGCGCTCTGGCGCACCGAGCTCGCGCGGCTCCTCGCCGATCAGGCGGGCGACGTCGAGCAGCAGATGGACGTGCTGCGCCACTTCAAGCACGCGCAGTCGTTCCGGCTGCTCGCGCAGGACCTCGCGGGTACGCTGACCGTCGAGCGCCTCGCCGATCACCTGTCCGCGCTCGCCGACGTCATCCTCGCGGCGACCCTCGCCGAGGTCTGGGCGCAGATGAACGGCCCGGAGGCGCCGCCGAAGTTCGCGATCATCGGCTTCGGCAAGCTCGGCGGCAAGGAGCTTGGCTACGCGTCCGACCTCGACCTCGTCTTCCTCTACGACGACGCCGACGACTCCGCGCAGGAGCGCTACCTGCGCCTCGCGCGGCGCCTGATCACCTGGCTCACCAGCATGACGCCCGCCGGCCAGCTCTACGACATCGATCTGCGGCTGCGCCCCGACGGCGCCAAGGGGCTGATGTCGTCGTCGCTCGCCGGATTCCGCCGCTACGAGCGCGAGCAGGCGTGGACCTGGGAGCACCAGGCGCTCACCCGCGCGCGGTTCGTGGCCGGCGACGCGGCGATCGGCGCCGCCTTCGAGGCCGAGCGCGACGCGATCCTGTGCCTGCCGCGCGATCGCGAGAAGCTCGCGGCCGACGTCATCGACATGCGCCGCCGGATGCTGGCCGGCCACCCGAACCCGACGCCGCTGTTCGACCTCAAGCACGACATGGGCGGGATGGTCGACGTCGAGTTCGCCGTCCAGTACCTCGTCCTCGCCCACGCGCACGAGCACGCGGAGCTCACGCGCAACCTGGGCAACATCGCGCTGCTGCGGATCGCGGGCGAGCTCGGCCTCGTTCCGGCCCCGCTCGCTGCGGCGGCGGCGAATGCCTATCGCGACTATCGGCGGCTGCAGCACCAGATCCGGCTGACCGGCGCGCCGCACGCGCGCGTGGATGCGCTCGCCGCATGCCGAGCGCCGCGCGGCCGTCGACGCGCTGTGGGCGCAGGTCTTCGGCGCGTCGTGGCGGTGAATTTCAGAGGACTGCGGGACGCTCCGTGACGCGGCGCGAGCCGGCGGGCTTCGCACCCAAGGCGCCCGCCGGCCCGCGCCGCGTCCCCGCGAGCGTTGCGCCTCGTTGCCGCGCCAGGATTGCGGCGCAGGATGTCGCCGCCGGCACCGGCTTCGGTCGCCGAATCCGCTAAAATACTCGTTTTCGCCTTGGGGAGACTGCGCCATGTCGATGGCCGACCGCGACGGATGGATCTGGTACGACGGCAAGATGGTGCCGTGGCGCGACGCCACGACGCACGTGCTGACGCACACGCTGCACTACGGGATGGGCGTATTCGAGGGCGTGCGCGCGTACAAGACTCCCGAAGGTCCGGCGATCTTCCGGTTGCGCGACCACACCGAGCGGCTGTTCCGCTCGGCGCAGATCTTCGGGATGAAGATCCCGTACACCCGGGAGGAAATCGACGCCGCGCAGCTCGCCTGCGTCCGCGACAACAAGCTCGAGTCCTGCTATGTGCGCCCGCTCGTGTTCTACGGCTCGGAGGCAATGGGCGTCGCGGCGAAGTCGAATCCGGTGCGCGTCGCGATTTCCGTCTGGCCGTGGGGCGCGTATCTGGGGGCCGAGGCGATCGAGAAGGGGATCCGCGTGCGGACTTCGTCGTACACGCACCATCACCCGAACATCACGATGTGCAACGCCAAGGCCGTGTGCAACTACGCGGTCTCGATCCTTGCCAACCAGGAGGCGGCGCACGACGGGTACGAGGAAGCGATGCTGCTCGACCCGCAGGGCTACATCTGCCAGGGCTCCGGCGAGAACGTGTTCATCGTGCGCGACGGCAAGCTGCACACGCCCGATCTGTCGGGCGGCGCGCTGAACGGCATCACGCGCGACACGATCATCACCTTCGCCAACGAGCTCGGGATCCCGGTCGTCGAGCGGCGCATCACCCGCGACGAGATCTACATCGCCGACGAAGCCTTCTTCACGGGCACCGCCGCCGAAGTCACGCCGATCCGGGAGTTCGACAACCGGACGATCGGCGACGGTGGCCGCGGGCCGATCACGAAGCGATTGCAGACGCTGTTCTTCGATACGGTGAACGGGCGCAACCCGGCGAAGAAGGCGTGGCTCACCAAGGTCTGACGATGGCCGAGATCCGCGATCCTGCCGCCGTCGAGGTGGCGCCCGGGGACCTGCCGGCGTTCTGCCCGAATCCGAAGATGCCGCTGTGGTCCAGCCATCCGCGCGTCTTCCTCGACATCGCGGAGACCGGCGAGGCATCCTGCCCGTATTGCGGCACGCGCTACCGGCTCGCCGGCGGCCCGCTCAAGGGCGGCGGCCACTGACCCGGCGCCGCATCGGCCGCTGCGGTCCGCGATCCATGTCGCCAAGCATCGCAGTGCCGCGCCGGTCCGCGGCCCGCTGAGCATGCGCGGCCGGATCCTGGTCGTCGCGCCATCGTGGGTCGGCGACGCGATTCTTTCCGAGCCGCTGATCGCGCAGCTGCGCGCGCCGGACGGCGAGCCGATCGTCGACGTGCTGGCGCCCGCGTGGTGCGCGCCGCTCTACGCGCGGATGCGCGGCGTCGGGCAGATCTTCGATTCGACCATCGGCCACGGCCGCGTTGCGCTGGGGGAGCGCGTCGCGCTCGCCCGGGCGATATCGACCCGCGGATACGCCCGGGCGGTCGATCCTGCCGAACTCCTGGAAGTCGGCGCTCGTGCCGTGGCTTGCCCGCATTCCGCTGCGCACCGGCTATGTCGGCGAAATGCGCTGGGGGCTCGTCAACGACGCGCGCCGGCTCGACCGCAAGGCGCTCCCGCGCCTCGTCGACCGCTACGCCGCGCTCGCGGCGCCGCGCGGCGAGCCTCCGCCCAGGCGCAACGGCGCCGGTCCTCGTCGCCGACACGGAGAACCGGGCCGCCGCCGTGCGCGCGCTCGGGCTCGACGTCGAGCGCCGCATCGCGATTCTCTGTCCCGGCGCCGAATACGGGCCGGCGAAGCGCTGGCCCGCCGCCCATTTCGCGGAACTGGCGAAGCAGCTCATGGCGGCCGGCCTGACGGTCTGGATCGTCGGCTCGCCCAACGACAAGGCGATTGCCGAAGCCGTGGTCGCTGCCGCCGGCGACGCGCGATCCGCGCTGCGCGACCTCACCGGACGCACCGACCTCGGCACCGCGGTCGACCTCCTGTCGCTGGCCGCGGTCGTCGTCAGCAACGATTCCGGGCTGATGCACGCGGCCGCCGCGGTCGGGGCGCCGCTCGTCGCGCTGTTCGGCTCGTCGTCGCCCGCCTTCACGCCGCCGATGTCGGCTGCCGCGCGAATCGCCAGGATCGAGATTGCCTGCAGCCCCTGCTTCAAGCGCGAATGCCCGCTGGGCCACTTCAAGTGCATGCGCGACCTCGCGCCGGCGACGGTGTATGATTTCGCGCGCTCGGCGTTGCCTCCGGGATCGGTCCCGACAGACGGCAGGCCGGGCATCCGGTGACCCGCTGTCGCGGCATTCCATGGCCAAAGTGCGCACTCCACCGATCTACACGACGCCCGCCGACGCCGCGGTCGCCTTCTACCAGGCGTTCGAAGCCAAGGACGTCGAGGCGATGATGGCGACCTGGGCGGACGACGAGGAGATCGTCTGCGTCCACCCCGGCGGCACGCGGCTGGTCGGGTACGATGCGGTCCGCGCCGGCTGGGACCAGCTCTTCGCCGGCGACGCGCGCCTCGCCTTCCGGCTCGACCAGATCGTGATGATCGAGACCGTCGGCCTCGCGATGCAGAGCGCGGTCGAGCACGTGACGCTCGGCAGCGACGGCACGCCGCGCGGGGCCGCGATCTGCACCAACGTCTTCATGCGCACGCCGTCGGGCTGGCGCATGGTGATGCACCACGCCTCTCCCGCCCCCGCGCTGCCCTCGACCGAGCCGATGGGGCCGTTGCACTGATATCGCACGGAAGGAACGCGGTCCCTCCGCGTTCGCAATCCGGCGGGGGGACGTGGGCGATTCCCGTCGACGCAACCCAAGCGCTCGCGCGACGCGCCGGCTAACGCTGGCCGTCGCATTCTGGCCGCGGTGCGCGGCGCGGCCCGCGATCCTCTGGCGCACGCGTCGGGTCGGTGGACGCCCGCCCGCATGGTTTTCGTAGCGGGCCGTGGCATGTTTCATGAAGCGCTCGCGCGCGGAGTTCCTGGCACAGGTCTTGCGAAAAGGCAGGGGCCCATCACGCAAACTTCGATCGCTGCGATCCCCCGCTGAGATGCACATCGTGAACACTACGCAATCTGTAGCCAACACCCGATCGTGCCTTGGCCTTGGCCTGCGCGGGCTCGGGTTCTTCGTCCGGAACCCGCATCCGACCGGACTCCCGGCGCTCTCCGATCGCGGCTAGGCGCGATCCGCCACCAACGTCAGCCACCCGACCCGCCGATGTCGCCGCAACCCGCCTTCCTGTCCATGCACGACTACAACCCGCCGGCCAAGGCCTTCTGGGTGACGACGTTCATGCTGGGATCGGTGGTCCTCGGCATCAGCGTCGCCAATGTCGCGAGCCTCGACACGAAGGCCATCCTGCAGGTTCTGGCCGGCGTTGCGATTGCCGCCGTCACCGGTTTGTTCCCCGTGCGCATCCCCGGCGCGAAGACCTCGGTGGCCGGCGCCGAGATCTTCGTCTTCCTGCTGCTGCTGCTGCACGGTCCGGGCGCGGCGGCGATCGCCGCCGCCTGCGAGGCGGCCGTCGGCTCCTGGCGCACGTCCGCACGCTGGACCAGCCGCCTCGGCAGCCCCGCGATGGCGGCGCTGGCGATGTACGGCTGCGGCAGCGCGCTGACGCTACTGGTTCCCGGATTGCGCAATCTCGTCGGCGCCGGCAGCGGGCTGCTCTTCGTGCTGCTGCTGCTCGCCGCGTTCGCCTATTTCGCCACCAGCACGCTGCTGATGGCCTCGCTGATCTCGCTCAAGCGCGGCGAGCCCGTGGAGCCCGTCCGGATCCTCAGGGAGCATGTCTGGCTGGGGCTTGCGTATGCGGCCAGCGCGTCGATCTCCGGCCTCGTGTACGTGACCTTCGACGCCTTCGGCACGACCGTGCTGCTCGCCGCGTTGCCGATCATCGCCATGTTCCTGTCGACGCTGCACTTCTACTTCCGCCAGGCGGAAACCGTGGAGAAGGTGCAGCAGGAGCGGATCGCGGCCGCCGAGCGGGAGGCCGCCGAGGCGGCGCGGCACGTGACCGCGCTGCGGGCGAGCGAGAGCCGGTTCCACAGCGCCTTCACGCACGCCGCGGTCGGGATGATGCTGGTGTCCGAGGAATCCCGGATCCTGCAGACGAACGAGGCGCTGTGCCACCTGCTGGGACGCCCGGAGTCCGAGGTGGCCGGCAGCGACCTCGCGTCCATCGTCCACGCCGACGACGTCGACGTGCTGCGCACGGCGATCGAAGGCATGCTGAACGGCTCCACCTCGCAATTCGCGCTGGAGGCGCGGTGCCTGCACGGCGACCGGACCGACGTCTGGGTCACGCTGAACGGCTCGTTCTTCAATGCCGAGAGCTCGGGCGAGCGTTGCCTGATCGTCCAGATGCAGGACGTCACCGCCCGCAAGCGCGCCGAATCCCGCCTCCACCACATCGCCTACCACGACGGATTGACCCATCTTCCGAACCGCAGCCACTTCCTCGAGCAGCTGGGCCGCGTCGTCGCCGCCGCGAAGCGCAACGACGACGCGCGCTTCGCCGTGATGTTTCTCGACTTCGACCGGTTCAAGATGGTCAACGACAGCCTCGGCCACGGTGCGGGCGACGACCTGCTGGTCACCGTCGCCCGGCGCCTGCAGAGCTGCCTGCGGCCGACCGATCTCGTCGCGCGCCTGGGCGGCGACGAGTTCGCGATCCTGATCGAGAACTTCCGTTCGGACAACGAGATCGTCGACCTCGCGGAGCGGCTGCAGCGCGTGCTGCGGGACCCCATCCGACTCTGCGGCTCCGACGTGACGACCTCGGCCAGCATCGGCATCACGACCAGCGCGTTCCATTACGACGCTCCGGAGCAGGTGATGCGGGATGCGGACATCGCCATGTACAAGGCCAAGGCGCTCGGCAAGGCCCGCTACGCGCTGTTCGACAGCGCGCTGCACGACGAGATCTCGTCGCAGCTCTGGATGGAAGGCGAGCTGCGGCGCGCCGTCGACAACGGCCATATCGCCGTCGACTTCCAGCCGATATTCGACCTGCGGACGCGGCGCCTCTACGGCTTCGAGGCGCTCGCCCGCTGGCCCCACCCGGAGCGGGGGGCGATCCTCCCGGGCCAGTTCATACCGATGGCCGAGGAGACGGGCCTCATCGTGCCGCTCGGCAACCAGGTACTGCAGCTCGCCTGCTCGAATTTCGCGCGGTGGCAGCGGTCGATTCCCAGCGCCCGCGCGCTGCGCCTGCACGTCAACGTTTCCGGCGTGCAGCTCTCGCAGCCCGGTTGCGCGGCGCGGATGCGGCAGATCATCCAAAGCTGCGGAACGACGCCCGAGCAGATCACGCTGGAACTGACGGAGAGCGTATTGATCGAGCGGCTCTCGGCCGCCCTGCCGAACATGCTGCAGCTGCGCGACATGGGCGCGCGCATCAGCATCGACGACTTCGGCACCGGCTATTCGTCGCTGAGCGCGCTGCAGGACCTGCCGATCTCGGAAATCAAGATCGACCGGACCTTCGTGCGCCGGATGGGCGCCGGCGACGGGGAGGAAGTCGTCAATGCGATCATTGCGCTGGGGCGGTCGATGGACAAGCGCGTGATCGCCGAGGGCATCGAGACGGCGGCGCAATGCGACCGCCTGATCGGGATGGGCTGCGAGCGCGGCCAGGGCTATCTGCTCGGCCGTCCGCTGGCCGCGGACTACGCCGAGAACGTGGCGCGCGAGTCCGCCCCCGTGGTCCGGATCGCCTACACCCGCCCGACGCTGGTTTCCTGACTTCCCGGCCGCCTCAGGCCGTCCCGCCGACCGTCAGCCCGTCGATCTTGAGCGTCGGCTGCCCGACACCCACCGGCACGCTCTGGCCGTCCTTGCCGCAGGTGCCGATGCCGCTGTCCATCTCCAGGTCGCTGCCGACCATCGACACGCGGGTCAGCGCATCCGGGCCGTTGCCGATCAGCGTCGCGCCCTTCACCGGATACGCGAGCTTGCCGTTCTCGATCTTCCACGCTTCCGCCGCCGAGAACACGAACTTGCCGCTGGTGATGTCGACCTGCCCGCCGCCGAAATTCGCCGCGTAGAGGCCATCGGCAACCGACGCGATGATCTCCGCCGGGTCGTGGCTGCCGGCGAGCATGATCGTGTTCGTCATCCGCGGCATCGGCAGATGGGCGAAGGATTCGCGGCGGCCGTTGCCGGTCGGCGCCACGTTCATCAGCCGCGCGTTCAGTCGATCCTGCATGTAGCCCTTGAGTATGCCGTCGTCGATCAGCACCGTGCGCTGCGTCGGATTGCCTTCGTCGTCGACGTTGAGCGAGCCGCGCCGGCGATCGATCGTCCCGTCGTCGACGACGGTGATCCCCTTCGCGGCGACCCGCTGGCCGACCCGGCCCGAGAATGCGCTCGTCCCCTTGCGGTTGAAGTCGCCCTCGAGGCCGTGGCCAATCGCCTCGTGCAGCAGGATGCCCGGCCAGCCGTGGCCGAGAACGACCGTCATCGTCCCGGCCGGCGCATCCCGGGCCCCGAGGTTGAGCAGCGCCTGGCCGACCGCCTGCGCGACGTAGGTCTCGAGCACGTCGTCGGTGAAGTAGGCGTAGTCGAAGCGCCCGCCGCCGCCCGCGTATCCCTGCTCGCGGCGCCCGCCCTCCTCGACGATCACGGTCAGCGAGACCCGCACCAGCGGGCGCACGTCGGCGGCGAGCACGCCGTCGCTGCGCGCGATCAGCACCGCCTCGTACTCGCCGGCGAGCGAAGCCATCACCTGCGCGACCCGCGGGTCGCGCGCGCGGGCCATCCGCTCCAGCCGCTCGAGCAGCGCCACCTTGGCCTCCTCGGGCAGCGAGGCGATGGGATCGGCGGGCGCGTACAGCGAGCGCGCGGCGCCGATGCGTCCGAGCGCGGCGCTCGCCGACTGCCCCTGGCGGCCGATCGCGCGTGCGGCGACCGCGGCCTCCTCCATCGCGGTCAGCGTGATGTCGTCGGAATAGGCGAACGCCTGTTTGTCGCCGTGCACGGCGCGAATGCCCACGCCGCGGTCGATGTTGAACGACCCCGCCTTGACGATGCCTTCCTCGAGGCTCCAGCTCTCCATCCGCGAATACTGGAAATAGAGATCGGCGAAATCGACCTCGTGCGTGTGGATCGACGCGAGCACGCGCGAAAGCTGGGCGTCGTCGAGCCCCGCCGGTTCGAGCAGCAGGCGGCGGGCCTCGGCAAGCAACGCGTCGCGGACGGGAGGTACGGAGAGATCGGTCACGGGTATCCTTCGAGTGAGCCGCGACGGAGGCGAGGCGCGGCCGGCGGTGCCGCTATTGTCGTGGGTTCAACCCGGCCGGGGCAAGGGACCCGCGACAAGCCCTCGACGCGCATAGGGACTTGCGCTGGCCGCGATCAGCCGGCCGCCGCGATTCCCTTGCCGAGATAGGTTCCCGCGACGCGCGGGTTCGCTGCAAGCTCGGCGCTCGGGCCCTCGAGCGCCAGCTCGCCCGTCTCGAGCACGTAACCGTAATCGGAGACCTGCAGCGCGGCCCGCGCGTTCTGCTCGACCAGCAGGATCGACACCCCGGCCGAGCGCAGCTCCGAGATGATGCTGAAGATCTCGCGCACGATCAGCGGCGCGAGGCCGAGCGAAGGCTCGTCCAGCATGAGCAGGCGCGGCTTCCCCATCAGGGCGCGCCCCATGGCGAGCATCTGGCGTTCGCCGCCCGACAGGGTTCCCGCGAGCTGGTCGCGGCGCTCCTTGAGCCGCGGAAAGCGGTGGTAGACCTCGTCGAACGTCGCGCGCCAGCCGCGCTCGCCGGTGCGGGCGCGCTGGAACCCGCCGAGCTCGAGATTGTCGGCGACGCTCATCGCGGCGAAGAGCTCGCGCCGCTCCGGAACGAGAATGAGCCCGCGGGCGACGCGCTGCTCGACGGTCAGCGCATTGGCGCGCGCACCGAGGTAGGCGAGCTCGCCCCGCGCCGGCAGCAGCCCCATCAGTGCGCCGAGGAGCGTGGTCTTCCCGGCGCCGTTCGGGCCGATGACGGAGACGATGGTCCCCGGCGCGACCGCAAGCGAGACATCGTGCACGGCGCCGACCTTGCCGTAGGCGACGTGGAGGTTGCGCACCTCCAGCAGCGGCGCGCCGGTGGCCGCCGTCATCAGTGCCCGCCCGGCCGCCCGAAGGGCACTGTGCGCCCCCCCGGGGGGCAGCGAACGCAGTGAGCGTGGGGGCCGTTCATCCGCCCGCCCGGCCGCCCGAAGGGCACTGTGCGCCCCCCCGGGGGGCAGCGAACGCAGTGAGCGTGGGGGCCGTTCATCCGCCCGCCCGGCCGCCCGAAGGGCACTGTGCGCCCCCCCGGGGGGCAGCGAACGCAGTGAGCGTGGGGGCCGTTCATCTCACACGACCCCGCCCAGATACGCTTCCAGCACGGCCGGATTGCGCTGGATGTCGGCCGGCAGCCCCTCGGCGAGTTTCTGCCCGAATTCCATCACGACGAGCCGGTCGGTGACACCCATCACGAATTCCATGTCGTGCTCGACCAGCAGCACCGTGATGCCCTCGGACTTGAGTTGACGCAGCAGCTTGGCGAGCTCCTGCTTCTCCAGATAGCGCAGTCCCGCCGCCGGCTCGTCCAGCAGCAGCAGCGCCGGGTCCGCCGCGAGCGCGCGCGCGATTTCGACGATGCGCTGCTGGCCCAGCGGCAGGCTGCCGGCGGCGTCGTGGATGTGCGCGAGCAGACCCACGCGCCCGATCGCCCGCGCCGCCTCGGCCATCGTGCGCGCCTCCTCCGCCCGGTCGAGCCTCAGCGCCGCGCCGACGACGCTCGCCCTCCCGCGCAGATAAGCGCCGAGCGCGACGTTCTCGAGCACCGTCATCCGCGGCACCAGCTTCACGTGCTGGAACGTGCGGCCGATGCCGCGGCGCGCGATCTCGTAGGGCTTGCAGTCGACCACCGATTTGCCCCGGAAGACGATTTCCCCGGCGGTGAGCGCGAGCGCGCCCGAGATCAGGTTGAACATCGTGCTCTTCCCGGCGCCGTTCGGTCCGATGAGTCCGAGGATTTCCCCCGGCTCGATGGCGAAGGACAGGTCGTTGACGGCGACGAGTCCGCCGAACTGCTTGCGCGCCGCCCGCACCTCGAGCAGCGGGCCGGTGGATGCCGCCTTGGTCCTCGCCGGTAGCGCCTCGGCATCGGGCACGGGCGGCGGCGTCCGGGTGGGCAACAGATGCGCGATCCACGGCCAGACGCCCTCGCGCGCACGCTGCAGCAGGATGACCATCAGCACGCCGAAGACCACGATCTCGAAGTTGCCGCTTTTGCCGAGCAACGTCGGGAGCACGTCCTGCAGCACCTGCTTCGCCAGCGTGATGAGCGTCGCCCCGATCACCGCGCCCCACACGCTGCCGGCGCCGCCGACCACCGCCATGAACAGGTACTCGATGCCCTGGTTGATGCCGAACGGCGTCGGATTCACGAAGCGCTGCAGGTGCGCGTAGAGCCATCCCGACACGCAGGCGAGCAGCGCCGCGTAGACGAAGACGACGATCTTCAGTCGCGCGCCGTTCACGCCGAAGGCTTCGGCCATGTCGATCTGGCCGCGCAGCGCCCGGATCGCGCGCCCCGGCCGCGAGTCGAGCAGGTTGCGCGTCGCCCACAGCGTGGAGATGGCGATGCCCCAGATGAGGAAGTAGAAATAGCGCTCGTTGCGCAAGTCGAGGCCGAAAAGATCGAGCGCCGGGATGCCGGTGAGACCGGTGTGGCCGCCGAGGAACTCCAGATTGCCGAACAGCAGGGCCAGGCTGATGCCCCAGGCGATCGTGGCGAGGGGAAGGTAATGGCCCTTCATCCGCAGCGTGATGAAGCCGAGGCACAGCGCGACGGCCAGCGTGAACCCCAGGCCGACGACGAGCGTGAGCCATGGGGACAGCGCGTACTGCGTCGAGAGCACCGCCGTCGTGTAGGCGCCGAGGCCCACGAACGCTGCCTGCCCGAACGACGTCTGCCCGGCCACGCCGGTCAGCAGCACGAGGCCCAGCGCGACGATGCTGTAGAGCCCGACGTAGTTGCCGAGCGTGACCCAGAACTGCGGAGCGAGCAGCGGCACGCCGATCAGGCCCGCCACGAAGGCGATCTGTCCCAGCGCGCCGAAGGGCAGCTTGCGACCGGAGCTCACTTCGCGGCCTCCATCCCGGTCGCGATTTGCGGTGACCGGCGCGTCGGCCGCCAGCGCCGATTCGCCCCGGTCGCATCCCCGCTGCGCGGGGCCCCTGCTCCCCGGCTCACGTCGCTACTCCTCTTCCTCGTGATGGTGCGTCGTCAGGCTGCGCCACAGCAGGACCGGAATGATCATCGTGAAGACGATCACTTCCTTGAAGCCGCTCGCCCAGTACGACGCGAAGGCCTCGAGCAGGCCGACCAGGAGCGCGCCGGCGGCAGCCAGCGGGTAGCTCACGAGTCCGCCGATGATCGCGCCGACGAAGCCCTTCAGGCTGACGAGGAAACCCGAGTCGTAATAGACGGTCGTGATCGGTCCGATGAGTACGCCGCAGAACGCGCACAGCAGCGCGCCCAGCATGAACGTGAGCGATCCCGCGAGATTCGGAGGGATGCCGACGAGCCGCGCGCCGACGCGGTTCAGCGCCGTCGCGCGGAGTGCCTTGCCGTAGAGCGTGCGCCCGAAGAAGAGATAGAGCGCGGCGATCAGCGCGAGACTCGTCGCCACGACGAGCAGGCTCTGCACGCTGATGTTCACGCCGCCCACCTCGAACGAATCCGCCGAGAACGCCGGGGTCCGCGAGCCTTCGGCGCCGAAGAACCAGAGTCCGAGGCCGGTCAGCGCGAAATGCGCCCCCACGGAAACGATCAGCAACACCAGCACGCTGGCCTCGGCCAGCGGCTGGTACGCGATCCGGTAGAGCAACGGGCCGAGCGCCGTGACCAGCGCCAGCGTCACCAGAATCTGCGCCCAGAACGGAAGCTCCGGCGTGGCGAGCCACCACGCGACGCCGGCCACCGCGACCGGGAACCCGGTCCACAGCACGACCTGCCGGGGGATCCGTCGTGTCTCGCCGCTGCGCCAGCAGGCAAAGGCCTCCATCGTGCCCGCCACGATCGCCATGCCGACCAGCAGGCCGATGGTCCCGGGGGGCTTGCCGAGCTGCAGTCCGGCGAGCGTCAGCGTTCCATACGCGACGAACTCGCCGGAGGGAATCCAGATCACCCGCGTGACCGCGAAGACCAGCACCAGCGCCAGCGCCAGCAGCGCGTAGACGGCGCCGTTGGTGATGCCGTCCTGCGTGAGCAGCGCGACGATCGGGAGGTCCATCGACGGTGCGTGCGGCAATCGGTTGGGCAACAAAAAGGCCGGCTACGGGGGCGCCGCAGCCGGCCTTTCCGTCAATGCAGGGTCACTTCGCGGCCTCGTGCACCGCCGTGGAATGCGGTGTCCTGCGCGTCGGCCGCGAGCGCCGATTCGCCCAGGTCGCATCCCCGCTGCGCGGGGCCCCTGCTCCCGGGCTCACTTCGCCAGAACCCACTTGCCGTTTTCGATCTTGATCATCGTCCGCGCCCGGTTGTCCAGACCGTTGTGCTCGATCGGCGACATCGTGTACACGCCGTGGGTCGCGACGACTTCCTTCATGTTCTCGAGCGCATCGCGCAACGCCAGGCGAAACTCCTTGGTGCCCGGCCGCGCCTTCTTCAGCGCCTCGGGAATCGTCGCCGACAGCATCACTCCGGCATCCCACGCATGGCCGCCGAACGTCGTCCGCGAGCCCTTGCCGTATTTCGCCTCGTATTTGTTGATGTATTCGGCGGCCGACTTCTTGAGCGGATTGGAATCGGGCAGCTGCTCGAAGACGAGCATCGGGCCGATCGGCAGGATCGTGCCGTCGCCATCCTTGCCGACGACGCGCAGGAAGTCCGGATTGGCGACGCCGTGCGTCTGGTAGATCTTGCCCTTGTACTTGCGCGCGACGAGCTCCTTCTGCGGCGTCGCGCCGGGCGTCCCGGCGGCGGCGATCAGGATCGCGTCCGGATTGGCGGCGACGAGCTTCAGGATCTGCCCGGTGACCGACGCGTCGGTGCGGTTGTACTTCTCCTCGCCGACGATCTTGATTCCGGCGGTCTGCGCCGAGCGCCGCATCTCCGCCAGCCAGCCGTCGCCGTAGCCGTCCGCAAAGCCGATGTAGCCCATCGTCTTCACGCCGTTCGCCTTCATGTGGATCGCGATCGCGTCCGCCATCAGCGAGTCGCTCTGCGGGGTCTTGAACACCCACTTCGTCTTGGGATTGGCCGGATCGACGATCCGCGCCGATGCCGCCATCGAGATCATCGGCACCTCCGCATCGGCGACGACGTCGACCATCGCGAGCGAGTTCGGCGTGATCGTCGAGCCGACGATGACGTCGACCTTGTCCTCGGAGATCAGCTTCTTCGTGTTGGTGACGGCCTTGGTGGTGTCGGAGCCGTCGTCGAGGACGATCCAGTTGATCTTCTGGCCGCCGATCGTGGTCGGCAACAGCTCGAAGGTGTTCTTCTCGGGGATACCGAGCGACGCGGCCGGGCCGGTCGCCGACAGCGTGACGCCGACGTTGATGTCGGCCTGCGCCGGGACGACGAAGCCGGCAGCGGCGAGACCGATGGCGGCGGCAAGCGCCGGCAGAAGTTTGCGGTGGTGCATGGAAATCCTCCAGAGCCGTGATGAAAGTACGGGAACGACGCGACCTTCGGCAATGCCATGGCCGTCTGGGCGGTGTCGGCCGTGGCACGGCCGGCACCTTCAAAGTTCGCTCGATTCTGGCAAACCCCCCGCAGCCGGTCAACGCCCGTCCTTGATTTCAAACAAGGAAAGTCCCCGTCGTCGCGCGCGCGCCGGCGCCTTCCGTGTCCGGCTCCCGCGGCCGACCCGCGCCCGGCACGGCCGCCGGCACGGCCTATTTCTTCAGCGCGTCGCGGATTTCGCGCAGCAGGACGACGTCCTCCGGCGGGGCGGCCGGAGCGGCGGGCGGGGGCTCCCGCTTCAAGCGGTTCACCTGCTTCACCATCAGGAAGATCACGAACGCGAGGATCAGGAAATTGATCGCCACGGTGATGAAATTGCCATAGGCGAACAGCGGCACGCCCGCCTTGGTCAGCGCATCGTAGGTCATCGGCCCGCTGTAGCCCGCGGGAGGATTGGCGAGCATGACGAACCAGTTGGAGAAGTCCAGGCCGCCGAAGATCCTGCTGACGACGGGCATCACCAGGTCCTTCACCAGCGAATCGACGATCTTGCCGAACGCGGCGCCGATGATGACGCCGACGGCGAGATCCATCACGTTGCCCTTGACTGCGAATTCCCTGAACTCCGATGCGAACGACATTGTGGCCCCCCGAAGCAGCGCGCGTGACGCGCCGGGCCGTAGATCGCGGCTTCGCCGCTCTCGCCGGTGCGGATGCGCACCACCTGCTCGATCGCGGTCACGAAGATCTTGCCGTCGCCGATCTTGCCGGTGCGCGCCGCCTTGACGATCGCCTCGATCGCGCGATCGACGTCCCCTTCGCCGACGATCAGCTCGACTTTGACCTTCGGCAGGAAATCGACGACATACTCGGCCCCGCGATAGAGCTCGGTGTGCCCCTTCTGGCGGCCGAAGCCCTTGACCTCGGTTACCGTGAGGCCGGTGACGCCGATTTCCGAGAGCGCCTCGCGCACCTCGTCGAGCTTGAACGGCTTGATGATCGCTTCGATCTTCTTCATGGTGGTTACCACCCGCTGGGGCGTCGTTGACCGGGGTTAGCTTACACCATGGCGAGGCCCCATCCTAGCGGCCCGCCGGCACGGCGATCCCCTCCCATTCGTGCCACGCCGAGGTGATCGGATAGCGCCAGTCGCGGCCGAAACCGCGCGGCGTGATCCGGATGCCGACCGCCGCCTGCCGCCGCTTGTATTCGTTGACCTTGATCAGCCGGACGACGCGGCGCACGTGCTCCGGCGCATAACCCATGGCGACGATCTCCGCGGGGCTCCGGTCGTGCTCGACGTAGGCCTCGAGGATGCCGTCGAGCGCGTCGTAGGGCGGCAGCGAATCCTGGTCGACCTGGTCCGCTCGCAGTTCCGCCGACGGCGCGCGGGTGATGATCCGCTCGGGGATCACCCGGCCGAGGCAGTTCCGGTAGCGGCACAGCCGGTAGACCAGCGTCTTGCTGATGTCCTTGAGCACGCCGAAGCCGCCGGCCATGTCGCCGTAGAGGGTGGCATAGCCGACCGCCATTTCGGACTTGTTGCCGGTGGTGAGCACGATCGAGCCGAACTTGTTGGAAAGCGCCATCAGCAGCGTCCCACGGATCCGCGCCTGGATATTCTCCTCGGCGGCATCCGGCGCGAGACCCCGGAACTCGTCGGCGAGCACCTCGCGGAACGCCCCGAACATCGGCCCGATCGGGATCTCGGTGTAGCGCACGCCGACGATCTCGGCCATCGCCCGCGCATCCTCGAGACTGATCGCGCGGGTGTACTGCGACGGCATCATCACGGCGCGCACGCGCTCGCGGCCGAGCGCGTCGACGGCGATCGCGAGCACCAGCGCCGAGTCCACGCCGCCGGACAGGCCGAGCAGCACGCCGGGAAACCGGTTCTTGTGGACGTAATCCCGCACCCCCATGACCAGCGCCTCGTAGACGTGATGCTCGAGCCGCGGGTCGAGCGAGCCGCGCACGGGCTTCGGCGCGCCGTCGTCGAGCGTCACCAGCGCGACGGCTTCGTGCCATGCGGGGAGCTGCTGCACGACCTCGCCCTGAGCGTCGACGACGAACGACGCACCGTCGAAGACGAGCTCGTCCTGGCCGCCGACGCGATTCACGTAGACGACCGCCAGTCCGGTCTCGCGCGCCCTCGCAGCGACCTGCGCGCGCCGGGCCGCCTGCTGCCGGGTGTGATAGGGCGAGCCGTTGGCGACGACGACGAGCTTCGCGCCCGCCTCCTGCGCCTGCCGGGCGGGACCGGGGTACCAGACGTCCTCGCAGACGAGGAGCCCGACCGGCGTCCCGTCGACGTCGACGACACAGGGGGCATGCCCGGGCTCGAAGTAGCGCTCCTCGTCGAACACGGTGTAATTCGGCAGGTGCTGCTTGCGGTAGACGTCGGCCACGCGGCCGTCGCGCAGCACGGCGAGCGCGTTGTGGCAGCGGCCGGCCTCGCGTTCGGGAAACCCGACGACGACCGGTATCGCGCCCACGCCCGAGGCCAGCGCGACCAGCTCGCGGGCGCAGGCGTCGAGGAACGCCGGCCGCAGCACCAGATCCTCCGGCGGGTAGCCGCAGAGCGAGAGCTCGGGCGTGACGACGAGCCGTGCCCCCGCCCGCCCGGCCTCGGCCAGCGCCACGCGGATCGCCGCGGCGTTGCCCGGCAAGTCCCCGAGAACCTGGTTCAGCTGCGCAATGGCGATCTGCATGGCACGCCTGTCGAAACGGGAAAAGCTTAGCACGCACGCGCCGCGGCACCGCGAACGCGCGAGAACCGCCATCGCATGGCCGCGCGCCTTGCCCGCCGCCGCCGCGCACGCGAGAATCCGTCCCTCCCGATGGATGCTTCGTTCCCTTCCCGCTTCGCCGCCGCGCCGACCGCGGCCGTGCTCGTGCGCAACGACGTCGGCCTCGCCGCCATTGCGGCGCGCGATTGGGACGCGCTTGCCGGAGGCATGCCCCTCGTCTCCCACGCCTTCCTTTCGGCGCTGCACGCGTCGGGTTGCGCGGCGCCGGAGCGCGGCTGGACGCCGCGCTATCTGACCGCATGGCGCGGCGAGGCGCTCGTCGGCGCCCTGCCGATGTACGAGAAGGCGCACTCGTACGGCGAATACGTCTTCGACTGGGCGTGGGCCGATGCCTACCGGCGCTACGGACGGCGCTACTACCCGAAGCTCGTCGCGGCGATTCCCTTCACACCGGCGCCCGGGCCGCGGCTGCTCGGGTCGGACGGCGACGCGCACGCCGCGCTGATCGCCGCGGCCGTCGGATTGCTGCGGCCGCCGGCATCGGCGTTGGCGCCGTCGTTCTCGTCGCTGCACGTGCTGTTTCCGACCGAGAACGAAGCGCGCGCATGGGAGGCGGCGGGCATGCTGGTCCGGCACGGCCTGCAGTTCCGCTGGGAGAACCGGGGCTACGCCGACTTCGCCGATTTCCTCGCCACGTTCAACCACGACAAGCGCAAGAAAGTGAAGCAGGAGCGGCGCAAGGTCGCCGACGCCGGAGTCGCGTTCACGCGCAAGGTCGGCGCCGCGATCACGGGCGCCGACTGGGCGTTCTTCTACCGCTGCTACGAGCGCACCTATCGCGACCACCACTCGACGCCGTATCTCAGCCTCGAATTCTTCGAGCGCATCGGCGCGGCGATGCCGGACAACGTGATGATGGCGGTCGGCCACCGCGATCGCCGGGCCATCTGCACGGCACTCGACCTCTTCGATGGCGATACGCTCTGGGGCCGCTACTGGGGAACGATCGAGGGCATTTCCGGGCTGCATTTCGAAGCGTGCTATTACCAGGCGATCGAGTTCTGCATCGAGCGGGGAATCCGGCGCTTCGAAGGCGGCGCGCAGGGCGTGCACAAGCTGGCCCGGGGCCTCACGCCGGTGACGACGTGGTCGGCGCACGCGATCGCCGACCCGGAGTTCGCCCGCGCGATCGCCGATTTCTGCGCGCGCGAGCGCGTCGACGTCGCGCACGCTGCCGACGAGCTCGTCGCCGCGAGTCCCTTCCGGAACCCGGACGGATCCCCGGCCTGAGTCGCCGCCCGCCGTGCGCATCTATTCCACCGATCACTTCGTCCTGCCGCTGCCGCCGGGCCATCGCTTTCCGATGGCGAAGTACGCGCTGCTGCGCGAGCGCGTCGCCGCCGTCGCGGGCGATCTGCTTGCGGTGCCCGACGCTGCCTCGCCCGCGCAGCTCGCATTGGCGCACGATCCGGCCTACGTCGACGCGGTGACGGCAGGCACGCTGCCCGAGGCTGCGCTGCGGCGGATCGGCTTTCCGTGGTCGAAGGCGATGGTCGAGCGCTCGCTGCGCTCGGTCGGCGCGACGATCGCCGCCTGCCGCGCCGCGCTGGCCGGGGGATGCGGGATCAACCTGGCCGGGGGCACGCACCACGCGCATCGCGGCTACGGCGGGGGATTCTGCGTCTTCAACGACGCGGCCGTCGCCGCCCGGGTCATGCAGGCCGAGCGCCGCGCCACGCGCATCGTGATCGTCGACCTCGACGTCCATCAGGGCGACGGCACCGCCGCGATCTTCGCCGGCGACGCGCAGGTGTACACGCTGTCGATGCACGGCAAGGAAAACTTCCCGTTCCGCAAGCAGGCGAGCCGGCTCGACGTCGAGCTGGCCGACGGCACCGGCGACGACGCCTACCTCCGCGCGCTGTCGATCGCCCTGGCACGGGCGCTCGATGCCGCGCGCCCGGATCTCGCGATCTATCTGGCCGGCGCCGATCCGTATCGCGGCGATCGCCTCGGCCGCCTTGCGCTCAGCAAGGATGGCCTCGCCGCGCGCGACGCGCGCGTGTACGACGCGCTGCGCGCGCGGGGCGTGCCGGTCGCGGTCGCGATGGCCGGCGGCTACGCGGATATCGTCGACGACATCGTCGACATCCATCTTGCGACGGTGACACTCGCGCTCGAGCGCTACGCGCAGGGCGGCCTGCTAGAATCGGCAGCGAAGCCGCGCGTGCGGCCCGTGCTGCGCGCGCCGCAGTCCTGACCGCCGTCCGCCTCGATCCCCCGGCAGCCTCCGATGAACGACACCGTACTGCTCGCCCGCGACGGTCCCGTCGCGACGCTCACGCTGAACCGGCCCGACGCGCTCAACGTGCTCGACTTCGCGATGATCGACGCGCTCGTCGCGCACACGGCGGCGATCGCCGCCGACGACAGCCTGCGGGTGGTCGTGCTGCGCGGCGCCGGCAGGCACTTCATGGCCGGCGGCGACATACGCATGTTCGCCGCCGAGCTCGGGCGCGCGCCCGCCGAACGCCGCGCGATGTTCCAGCAGATGGTCGAGCGCCTGCACGCCGCGATCGAGAACCTGCACCGGATGCCGCATCCGCTGGTCGGCCGCATTCATGGTGCCGTTGCGGGTTTCGGGCTGTCGCTGGTGAACGCCTGCGACCTCGTCGTCGCCGCCGACGACGCGTATTTCGCGTCCGCGTACCGGCAGATCGCGCTGTCGCCCGACGGCGGCGGCTCGTGGTCGCTGCCGCGCCTGGTCGGCACGCGCAAGGCGATGGAGATTCTGCTGCTCGGCGAGCGCTTCGGCGCCGCCGACGCGCTTGCGCTGGGCATCGTCAACCGGATCGTCCCGGCCGCCGAGCTCGACGCCGCGACCGAGGCCATCGTGCAGTCGCTCGCCGCCGGGCCCGTCGTCGCGCTGCGCCGGACGCGGCGTCTGGTGCGCGACGCGCTGGCGCACTCCCTGTCCGAGCAGCTTCAGGCCGAAGCGGTCGCCTTCGGCGAGTGCGCGGGGACCCCGGATTTCGCGGAAGGCATCACCGCGTTCCTCGCCAAGCGGGCGCCGCAGTTCGGTCGGGACTGAGCCGGTCGAGGCGCGCGGCGCCACGTGCTCGGGCGCCCGGACGGCCCGCCGTCGATCCGGCCGGACCTAGCGGTTGCCGATGTCGTCGTCGACGATGGCGGGTTCGACCGTGCGCGGCGCTTCGTTGCCCGGCATCGTCTCGGACTTCGGGCCGCGCCGGTTGCGATTGCCGCGACCGCGCTTCTTCCCCTGACCGGCGCCCGGTCCGCGGGCTTCGGCGCCTGCGCCGGGCCCCCGCGGCCCGTTGCCTGGGCCGGGCCCTCGCGGCCCGTGGCCGCCCCCGGGTCCCTTGGGTCGCGGGCCACTGGTGCCGGGCAGGCCCTCGGGCACGGCGCCCGGGATGGTGAGCGTCGTCATCACATAAGGCGACGACGGGCCGTGGCCCCCCCGCGGCTGGCCGTGGCGGGGCGGCTGTCCGTGTTGCGGGCGCCCGGATTGACCGAACGGGCGGCCGCCGTGTCCCGCCTGCCCCGCAGCGCCGCGCCGCGGGCCGCCCTGCCCGTGCGGCCGTCCGTGCGCCTTGCCGTGGGTCTTGGCGAAGAACTTGCCGACCGGAGTGTTGCCATGCGTCGGTTGCCCGAGCGCGCTGTTTCCCGGCTCGATCCCTTCGAATTCACCGGGCGCTTCACCCTCGGCTGAATCGTCGCGCGGCGGGCCCGCCACGAAATTCGGACCCCGCGGTCCGCGTTCGCGCTGCCCGTGACCCGGCGGACGCGGGCCGGGACCCTGCGCCGGCCGCCCGCCCTGACCCTTCGCCCTGCCCCCGCGCGCCGGATTCTGCGGCGACGGAGCCGCCGGAACGCATGCCGGCGGCCGTCAGCACGGCGCCGACCTCCTCGGGCGTCAACTCGAGCGTCTGCCCCCGCTTCAGGCGCGAGGGCATGGCCACGGTCCCGAAGCGCGTGCGGATCAGTCGGCTCACGGTGAGTCCGAGCGCCTCGAACAACCGGCGGACCTCGCGATTGCGGCCCTCCTTGAGCACGACGCGGTACCAGTGATTCGAGCCTTCGCCGCCGCCGTCGTCGAGCTTTTCGACTTTCGCCGGCCCGTCCTCGAGCTCGACGCCGGTCAGCAGCGCCTGCTGCTGCTCGGGCGTCAGCAGCCCCATCACGCGGACCGCGTACTCGCGCTCGACCTCGTAGCGCGGATGCGTCATCTTGTTGGCGAGATCGCCCGAATTCGTGAACAGCAGCAGGCCCTCGGTGTTGAAGTCCAGGCGCCCGATCGAGATCCACTTGCCGTTGCCGATGTTCGGCAGCTTCTCGAACACCGTCGGCCTGCCCTCGGGATCGTCGCGGGTCACGATTTCGCCGGCGGTCTTGTGATACATCAGGATCCGCGCCCGCGGCTCGGCAAAGCGCACCTTCACCAGTTCGCCGTTGATCCGCACCTCGTCGCCGGGCCCGACCTTCTGGCCGACGTCGGCCGGCTCGCGGTTCACGGTGATGCGGCCGGCGAGGATCATCTCCTCCATCGCCCGGCGGGAACCGAAGCCGCAGGACGCCAGCACCTTGTGCAGGCGCTGCGGCTCGGTGAAGACTTCGTCAGTGGAGGAGCGGTGGCGCGGCGGCGCCAGGCCCTCCGTGATCTGCTGCAGCGCCAGACTCGGCTGCTGCATCGGGCCCGTCGGGGGACGGTGCCATGTTCGGGACCGCGAGCGCGAGTTGCGCTTCGGGGGTTTCGGTGGGTGCATCGGGGTTCTCCAGCAGGTGGGAAGCGTCGAGCTCGGCCAGAGAGGGCAGCTCGGACAACGAGCGCAGGCCGAGATCGTCGAGAAAGGTCTTGGTGGTCGCGTAGAGCGCCGGGCGACCCGGCGTCTCGCGGTGACCGACCACTTCGACCCATTGGCGGTCCTCCAGCGACTTGACGACGTTGGTGGACACCGCGACGCCGCGGATGGCTTCGATGTCGCCGCGGGTTACGGGTTGCTGATAGGCGATGATCGCCAGTGTCTCCATCACCGCGCGCGAGTACCGCGGCGGCTTCTCCGGCGAGAGCCGGTCCAGGTAGGACTGGATCGCGGGCTTGCCCTGGAAGCGCCAGCCCGACGCGACCTGCACGAGCTCGACGCTCCTGCCCGTCCAGCTCTCCGCGAGCTCGCCCAGCAGCTTGCGCACCGTTTCCGCGTCGAGCGGCGGGTCGAACAGCTTCGCGAGCTGCGGCACGGGGACCGGTTCGCCCGCCGTGAGCAGCGCCGCCTCGAGGATGTTCCTGATCTCCTGCAATTCGTCCATCGTGTGATGCGTGAGGTTCGGGTCAGGACGCGAGGGCGAAGTCCGGACCGCCGGTGAGCTGCGCGTAGATCGGCGCGTAGGGCTCCGCCTGCGCGATCGAGACGAGCTGCTCGCGCGCGAGCTCCAGCAGCGCGAGAAACGTCACGACGAGGTGCGGCACGTCGGCGTGCAGCGCGAAGAGCGTCGTGAATTCGGCGAACCGCGCCGGCTCCAGCAGCTTCAGGATCCGGCTCATCTCCGCCCGCACCGAAAGCTGCTCGCGACGGACGAGATGATGCCGGTTGATTCGCGCCCGCGCAACCAGGCCCGCCCAGGCGGCGCGCAGGTCGTCCGGCGCGACGTCCGGCAGCCGCGCCTGGGCGGCCCGGTCGAACCAGATGCGGACCGTCGCGAAATCGCGGTCGGCCAGGGGCAGCGCGTCGATCTCGCGGGCCGCCTGCTTCATCCGCTCGTACTCGAGCAGCCGGCGGACGAGCTCGGCGCGCGGGTCCTCGGGCTCGGCTCCCGGGGGCGCCGGCGGCTTCGGCAGCAGCAGGCGCGACTTGATCTCGATCAGCACCGCGGCCATCAGCAGGTACTCGGCGGCGAGCTCGAGCTGGGCCCGCCGCATCATCTCGACGTAGCCCAGGTACTGGCGGGTGAGCTCCGCCATCGGGATCTCGAGCACGTTGATGTTCTGCTTGCGGATCAGGTAGAGCAGCAGGTCGAGCGGTCCCTCGAAGGTGTCGAGGAAGACCTCGAGGGCCTCCGGCGGAATGTAGAGGTCGGTCGGCAGCTCGAGCATCGGCTCGCCGTGGACCTTGGCCACCCGCGCGCCGCCCTGCCGCGCGAGGTCGAAGACGGCCGTCTCGCTCGCGCTCATGTGCGCGCACACCCGTGGGGCCGCCTTCAGGCGGCTCGCATCGGGTTGCAATGGGGTGTCCGGCTGAAGCCGGACCCACGATGGTTGCGCATCGCGCCGCGCTCGCTCCCGATGTCGGCTCCGGCCGATCCACGTCGCGGACTCTCATGTGTAGTCGAGCCCCATCGACGCGCGGACGTCGCGCATCGTCTCCTCGGCGAGCTTGCGCGCGCGCTCGCAGCCGTCGGCGACGATGTTGCGCACGAGCTGCGGATCGTCGAGGAAGTGCTGCGCGCGCTCGCGGATCGGCTCCTGCTCCCGGATGATCGCGTCGATCACCGGCTGCTTGCAGTCGAGGCAGCCGATGCCCGCGGTGGTGCAGCCCTTGACGACCCAGTCGCGGGTCGCCGCGTCCGTGTAGATCTGGTGCAGCGGCCACACGGGGCACCGCTCCGGGTCGCCCTTGTCGCTGCGCCGGACCCGCGCCGGGTCGGTCTGCATCGTGCGGATCTTCCGGGTGACCTCCGCCGGCTCTTCGCGCATCAGTATCGCGTTGCCGTACGACTTCGACATCTTCTGGCCGTCGAGGCCGGGCACCTTCGGCGTCTCCGTCAGCAACGGCGCGGGCTCCGGCAGGATCATGCGCCCGGTCCCCTCGAGATAGCCGAACAGCCGCTCGCGGTCGCCGTGCGACAGATGCTGCGTCTCGTTGAGCAGATCCTTCGCCGCCTCGAGCGCCGCGTCGTCGCCCTTCTCCTGGTACGCCGTGCGCAGCTCGCCGTACCGGCGCGCCTTCTTGCCGCCGAGCTTCTTGACCGCCGCCTTCGCCTTCTCCTCGAACCCGGGCTCCCGGCCGTAGACGAAGTTGAACCGCCGCGCGAGCTCGCGCACGAGCTCGATGTGCGACACCTGGTCCTCGCCGACCGGAACCATGTTCGCCCGGTAGATGAGGATGTCGGCGCCCTGCATCACCGGGTAGCCCAGGAACCCGTAGTTCGACAGGTCGCGGTCGGCGAGCTTCTGCTGCTGGTCCTTGTACGTGGGCACGCGCTCGAGCCAGCCGACCGGCGTGATCATTCCGAGGAGCAGCGTGAGCTCGGCGTGCTCGGGAACCCGCGACTGGATGAAGATCGTCGCGCGCGTCGGGTTGATCCCGGCGGCGAGCCAGTCGACGAACATCTCCCAGACGCTGTCGGAGATCGCTTCGGTGCTGTCGAAGTGCGTGGTCAGCGCGTGCCAGTCCGCGGCGAAGTACAGGCACTCGTACTCCTCCTGCAGCCGCACCCAGTTCTTGAGCGCGCCGTGGTAGTGGCCGATGTGCATCCGGCCCGTCGGGCGCATCCCCGATAACACGCGGTCAGTGAACATGATCGATCGGACCCGGCGCGCGGTGCGGTCACAGGCCGAGCAGCGCGGCCAGGGCGTATTCGGCGATGCGCAGGATCGGCTGCATCAGGTCGCCGAGGATGCCGGTCGCGAGCAGCAGGATGACGATCATGAAGCCGTAGGGCTCCATTCGCGCGTACCCGTTCGCCAGCGAGTGCGGCAGCAGGCTGACCGCGATGCGGCCGCCGTCCAGCGGAAGAATCGGAAGAAGGTTCAACGCCATCAGCATCAGATTGATCTGTATCCCGGCGCCCGCCATTTCCACGAGCGCCCGGCTGGCGATGGGCCCGTCCGGCACCGCCGCCTTGAGCAGAATCCCCCAGCCGACAGCCATCGCGAAATTGGCGAACGGGCCCGCGCCGGCCACCCAGAACATGTCGCGCTTCGGGTTACGCAGGTTGCCGAAGTTCACGGGAACCGGCTTTGCCCAACCGAAAATGAACGTCGGAGCCTTCGTCATCACGGCGATCAGCACCAGCATTCCCGGGACAAGGATCGTTCCGACCGGGTCGATGTGCTTGATCGGATTGGCCGTGACGCGGCCCAGCATCCAGGCCGTCTGGTCGCCGAACAGCTTGGCGACGTAGCCGTGCGCGGCCTCGTGCAACGTGATCGCAAAGACCACCGGCACCGCCCAGAGCACGATGGTCGCGAGCGAAAAATCCATTGGCTGGCTATTTTACCCTAAGTGGGATCGGCGACGACTTCGCGCCGGCGACGGGGCGCCGCCCACGAGGCGTGCGGCCCGTGGGCGTACCGATGCCGCCCCGGCTACCGCTCTCCCTCGAGGCCCAGCCGGGCCGGGTCGCCCGCGCCGAGACGGACGATGACCGGCGGTTGCACGGCGAGGTCGACGACGGTGGTCGGCGACGCCGGACAGGCGCCGGCATCGATCACCAGGTCGAGCACGCGTCCCAGCGTTTCGCGGATCTGCTCGGCGTCGTTGAGCGGCTCGACGCTGCCGGGAAGGATCAGCGTCGAGGACAGGATAGGCTCGGCCAGTTCCGCGAGCAGCGCCTGCACCACCGCGTGGTCCGGAACCCGGACGCCGACCGTGCTCCGCTTCGGATGCTGCAGCCGGCGCGGCACTTCGCGCGTCGCCGGCAGCAGGAACGTGTACGTGCCCGGCGTGCCCTGGCGCACGATCCGGAACTGCCAGTTGTCGAGCTTCGCGAAATGGCCGATTTCGGAGAGGTCGCGCAGCACCAGCGTGAAGTAATGCGCTTCCGCGACGCCGCGGATCTGACGGATGCGCTTCGCGGCCGCGGCATCGCCGATGCGGCAGCCGAGCGCGTAGCTGGAGTCCGTGGGATAGGCGATCACGCCCCCGGATCGCAGGATCGCCGCCGCCTGCCGGATGAGACGCGGCTGCGGATTCGCAGGATGGATCTGGAAGAACTGGGACATGGGGGCCGACGCGGCCGGCAGGCTGCCATGGCCGGCCGTCGCCCAGCGATATAATCGGCCCCGATTCTAACCCACGAGCGAAGCCCGCCGCGTGAACCTCCAGCAGCTGCGCTATCTGTGCGCGATCGTCGATCACGGCCTCAACGTGTCGGACGCCGCGGAGACGCTGTCCACGTCGCAGCCGGGCGTCAGCAAGCAGGTCCGCCAGCTCGAGGACGAGCTCGGCGTGCGCGTGTTCGTGCGCGCGGGCAAGCGCCTCGCCTCCGTCACCCCGGCCGGAGAGGCCGTGGTCGCCGCGGCGCGCCGGGCGCTGCAAGGAGCTCGAGAACCTGAAGCGCGTCGGCGCCGAATTCAAGAACGAGGACACCGGGACGCTGGCCATCGCGACCACGCACACGCAGGCGCGCTACGTGCTGCCGCGCGTGCTGCGCGACTTCGCGTCCCGCCACCCGAAGGTGAAGCTGGAGTTGCACCAGGGCAACCCGGTGCAGGTCGCCGAGCAGACGGCGCGCGGCGATGCCGACGTCGGCATCGCGACGGAGGCGCTCGCGTCGTTCCCCGAGCTCGTCACGCTGCCCTGCTACCAGTGGAACCGCTGCGTGCTGGTTCCCCGCGGGCATCCGCTGGCGAAGACGGCGAAGCTGACGCTCGCGGCGCTCGCCCGCCATCCGATCATCACCTACGACTTCACCTTCACCGGCCGCTCGCAGATCAACGCCGCGTTCGATGCCGAGGGCCTCGTGCCGAACGTGGTGCTGACCGCGCTCGACTCCGACGTGATCAAGACCTACGTCGAGCTCGGCATGGGCGTGGGGATCGTCGCCCAGATGGCCTTCGACCCGGCGCGCGACAGCGCCTTCGTGAAGCTGGACGCTGCGCACCTGTTCGCGCCGTCGACCACGCGCCTCGCGCTGCGCCGCGGCATGTTCCTGCGCGGCTACGTCTACGACTTCGTCGCGCTGTTCGCGCCTGCGCTCACCCGCGCGGCGGTGGACGCGGCGCTCGCCGAAACGGGATCGGCATGAACGACGCGCGGCCGGCGCCCACGGTGCGCGCGCTCGCGCCGTTCCTGTTCGGTGCAGCGCTCGCCGTCGCCGCGGCCCACGCGTCGGCCGCCGGCGAGCTGCCGGTGGTGTCGCTGTCGATCAACGGCCGAAGATCGTCGCCGAGGTCGCCACGACGCCGGAGCAACGTGCGACGGGCCTCATGCATCGCTTCAGCCTGCGGCCCGACCACGGCATGCTGTTCGTGTTCGATCGCCCGGAGCCGCAGGCATTCTGGATGAAGAACACCTTCATTCCGCTGTCGATCGCCTTCATCGGCGCCGACGGACGCATCATCAGCATCACCGACATGGCGCCGCAGGACGAGCGTCTGCACTGGTCGAAGGGCCCGGCGCTGCACGCGCTCGAGATGCGCAAGGGCTGGTTCGCGGAGCGCGGCATCCGGCCCGGCGATGCGGTGACCGGCCTGCCGCCGCCGAAGCGCTGAGCGGGCACGCTACCCAGGACGATACGGCATGCTGACACCCTTGCGCCTGACGCCGGTGAGCGTCGACCGCTCGAAGTACCTGCCGCCGCTGCTGCTCGAGCTGATCGAGGCGGCCGAGAAAGGCGGCGACCTGGTGCCCGCCGTGCTCGGCATCGTGCGCAAGCTGGGCTTCGACGGCTTCCTCTACGCGACCGCGAGCTACCACCTGCGCCCGAACAACGAAGAGCGCATCTACTATTTCACGACCCTGCCGCGGGAGTGGGTCGCCCGCTACGACCAGCAGGCCTACGTCGAATGCGACCCGAGGGTCCTGTACTCGTTCGAAAGCGCCCTCCCCCTGGTGTGGGACCAGGTGAGCGAGCGCGGGAGGAACCCGAAGACCGATGCGTTCCTGCTCGACGCTGCCGCCCACGGTGTCGCGAGCGGAGTCGCGTTTCCGGTCTATGCCGGCTACCCGGCGCGCACGCTCGTCTCGCTGAGCTCGTCGATCCCCGTGATCGACGACGCGCGCCGCGCGCAGATCGCGGCGAACCTCGGCGACATCGTCCTGTTCGGACAGGCGTTCCACGAGATCTTCGTCCGCGGCGTCATCGAGAAGGGCGTCGCGCCGCAATTCGAGGGCGCGCCGTTGAGCGCCCGCGAGCGCCAGTGCCTCCAGATGGCGGCGAACGGAATGACCGGCGCCGAGATCGGCTTCAAGCTCGGCATCGCCGAGCGAACCGTCACCTATCATTTCGCGAACATCGTCAGCAAGCTCGGCGTGCTGAATCGCCACGAGGCGATCGCCAAGGGCATCTCCCAGGGGGTCATCCGGATGGGGGTTTGAAGGCCGCGGCAGCCACCACGATCGCGGCGTCGCCGGCGCGCTCGGCGACGGGGATGCGGATGAGCGCCGCACCGCGGCACGGCCCGGCGATGCAGCGGCCGGTGTCCGGCTCGTAGAGCGCGCCGTGCAGCGAGCACACGAGGTGCAGGCGGTCGGCGGTGAAGAAGGCGCCCGGGATCCAGTCGAGCTCGACCGCCTGGTGCGCGCAGGCATTCACGTATGCGTGCACGATGCCGCGATGCCGGATCGCGAACGCTTCGACGGCGCGGCCGTCGCGCTCGAACGTGAAGCGGATGCCCGGACCGCCGTCGACGAGGTCCGCGCCGGCGGCAATCACGCGTTCGTGCGCAGCCACGTGCGAAGCTCGGCGATCGAGCGCACCGTCGCCAGCGGAGCGAGCCGCTCCAGGCCGGCCGGCGGGTGCGCGCCGTAGGCGACCGCCACCGCCGCCGCGCCGGCGTTGCGCGCGAGCTCGAGATCGTGCGTCGTGTCGCCGATCATCAGCGTCTCGTCCGGCGCCACGCCGACCTTCTCCATCAGGTGCTGCAGCATCTGCGGGTGCGGCTTGGGCAGGCTCTCGTCGGCGCAGCGTGTCGCGATGAACCGGCTCCCGATCCCGTGCTGCGCCAGCGCCCGCGTCGAGTCCCGCGCGCGTCTTGCCGGTGGCCAGGCCGAGCAGGAAGCCGGCAGCCTCGAGCTCGGCCAGCAAGTCGGCCGCGCCGGCAAAGAGCGCGACGTCGAGGTCGCGGGTCAGGTAATGATGCCGGTAGCGCGCGGCGAGATCGGGATGGCGCGCGGGGGCGAGGCCGGGCGCGACATGCCGCACGGCGTCCTGCAATCCCAGCCCGATGACGAACCGCGCGTCCACGTCGCTCGGGACCGGCTCGCCGATGTCGCGGCACGCCTGCTGCAGCGAGTCGGCGATGAGCGCCGTCGAGTCGGCGAGCGTGCCGTCCCAGTCGAACACGACGAAGCGGAAGCGGCGCGGCGCGAAGTCAGCGGGCATGGGCATCGGCGACGACTTCGCCTGCGGCATCGAGGCGCGCGACGAACGCGGCGAGGTCCGGCGCGAGCGGCGCTTCGACGACGACCTCGCGGCCGTCGACAGGATGCGTGAAGCGGATCGTGTGCGCGTGCAGGAACATCCGCTTGAGTCCGTGCCGCGCGAGCTCCTTGTTCCAGGCGAAGTCTCCATACTTGTCGTCGCCGGCGAGCGGGAATCCGAGGTGCGTCAGGTGCACGCGAATCTGGTGCGTGCGCCCGGTCTCGAGCTCGGCTTCGAGCAGCGCGACGGGCGGATGCGCGTCCGGCCACGCCTTCACCCGCCGGAAGATCGTGCGGGCGAGGCGGCCCTGCGCGTCCACGCGCACGCGCCGGTCCCCTTCGCCCGTGTGCCAGGTCGCGAGCGGCAACTCGACCGCGCGCTTCGCGTCGCGCCATTTGCCGCGGACCAGCACGAAATAGCGCTTGTCGATCGCGCCGTCGCGGAGCTGGGCGTGCAACCCGGTCAGCGCAACGCGCTTCTTCGCGACGAGCAGCACGCCCGAGGTGTCGCGGTCGAGTCGGTGCACGAGCTCCAGAAACGCCGCGTCGGGTCGCGCCTGGCGCAGGCGCTCGATGACGCCATGGGAAATCCCGCTGCCCCCGTGCACCGCCAGACCGGCCGGCTTGTTCAGCGCGATCAGCGCCTCGTCCTCGAAGAGGATGGGCGGAACCGCGGCGGCGCGCGCCGATCGATCGGGGGACTTGCGATCGGGCGCCGATGCGCGGATCGGCGGAATGCGCAACTGGTCGCCGGCCGCAAGCCGCGTCTCGGGGCCGACGCGACGCCGGTTCACGCGGACCTCGCCGCTGCGCAGGATCCGGTAGATGTGGCTCTTCGGAACGCCTTTCAGGATCTTGACGAGGAAATTGTCGACGCGCTGGCCGTGGCCGTCCTCGCCCACTGCAAGCCAGTTGACAGCATCCTTGCTTAAATCCTTCATTTGCCTATAATTGTGATCTGCAGCACGCATGGCGCCGGCGCGATCGATGAATTGCTGCCGTACGGCGGCAATCTCGATCATCCCAGGATGGCGAGGACCCCTCCAGCCACGCGAAGGCCCCGCGCTGCGGGGCAAAGACGGCCGTAGCGCTACGCATGTACCGGCCGCCGGTTAAATCCACTGACCGTCCGGGCGTTGCGCCCCGGAAAAGTAGGGATGGTAAAGGAAGAGCGCAGTCTCCGCACCCGGCTTGGCGCCGGTTCGAAGCGGCGCATTGCGCGGCGCAATTAGCGACGATTTCTGTTCCAGGCGGTCGATGTGCTCGCGATCCGTCGCGACGCCGGCCGCCTCGAGCTTGACCGCTTGAACGCAAACATGAAGACCTCCTCCCATACGAGACCGCACCGCCCCGCCGTTGCCGGGGTCGACGCCACGCCATTGCCGGACAGCGTCCGCGCCGCTCTCGTGCGCCTGCAGCCACCGCTGCCGGCGGGGTCGACTTCGCCCGCGTCCGCCGCCCGATAGCGTCACGCCGCGCAATCCGCGCGGCCTCCGTTTCGCCCCGCCCAAGCCCGGCCGGATCCGCGCCGGGGAAGAAACTATGAAACGCATGCTGTTCAACGCCACCCAGGCGGAGGAACTCCGGGTGGCGATCGTCGACGGCCAGAAGCTGGTCGATCTCGACATCGAGTCCGCGAGCAAGGAACAACGCAAGAGCAACATCTACAAGGCCGTCATCACCCGGGTCGAGCCCAGCCTCGAGGCCTGCTTCGTCGATTACGGCGCCGAGCGCCACGGGTTCCTGCCCTTCAAGGAGATCGCGCGCCAGTACCTGAAGGGCCGCGGGCGCGCCGAGAGCGCGGACGAGGGCGAAGGCGAAGGCGGCAGTCGCGCCCGCATCCAGGATCAGCTCCGGGAAGGCATGGAGCTGATCGTGCAGGTCGACAAGGACGAGCGCGGCAGCAAGGGCGCCGCGCTGACGACCTACATCTCGCTCGCCGGCCGCTATCTCGTGCTGATGCCGAACAACCCGCGCGGCGGCGGCGTCTCGCGCCGCGTCGAGGGCGAGGAGCGCAACGAGCTGCGCGACGCGATCAGCGGGCTCGACGTCCCGCAGGGGATGAGCGTCATCGCCCGCACCGCGGGCATCGGGCGCAGCACCGAGGAGCTGCAGTGGGACCTCAACTACCTGATGCAGCTGTGGCGGGCCATCGAGGATGCCTCCAAGCTGCAATCCGGGGCCTTCCTGATCTACCAGGAGTCGAGCCTCGTCATCCGCGCGATCCGCGACTACTTCCATCCGGACATCGGCGAGCTCCTGATCGACACCGAGGCGATCTACGAGCAGGCCCAGCAGTTCATGAGCCACGTGATGCCGGCCAACGTCAACCGCGTCAAGCTCTACAAGGACGACGTGCCGCTGTTCTCGCGCTTCCAGATCGAGCACCAGATCGAGACCGCGTACGCGCGGCAGGTGCCGCTGCCCGCCGGCGGCGCGATCGTGATCGATCACACCGAGGCGCTGGTCTCGGTCGACGTCAACTCGGCGCGCGCGACGAAGGCCGGCGACATCGAGACGACCGCGTTCAACACCAACCTGGAAGCGGCCGACGAGATCGCCCGGCAGCTCCGGCTGCGCGACCTGGGCGGACTCATCGTCATCGACTTCATCGACATGGAGAGCGCCAAGAACCAGCGCGACGTCGAGAACCGGCTGAAGGACGCGCTGCGCTACGACCGCGCCCGCGTGCAGCTCGGCAAGATCTCGCGCTTCGGGCTCATGGAGCTCTCGCGGCAGCGGCTGCGCCCGGCGCTCGCCGAATCGGCGTACATCCCCTGCCCGCGCTGCCACGGCATCGGCCACATCCGCGGCACGGAGTCCACCGCGCTGCACATCCTGCGCATCCTGCAGGAAGAGGCGATGAAGGAAAACACGGCCCAGGTCGTCGCGCAGGTTCCGATCGACGTCGGAACGTTCCTGCTCAACGAGAAGCGCAACGAGGTGCTGTCGATCGAGACGCGGTTCAAGGTCAACGTGCTGCTCGTCCCCAATCGCCACCTGGACACCCCGAACTACACGATCGAGCGCCTGCGCCACGACGACCTCAACCAGAGCGAGCCGCTGGCCGCCTCGTTCAACCTGGTCAAGCAGCCCGAGGAAACCGACGTTGCGCAGCGCCTCAAGGAAGAGGCGAAGGAGCCGCGGCAGGAAGCGGTCGTCAAGGGCATCACGCCCGCGCAACCCGCGCCGCTGCCGGTCGAAGCCCCGGCCGCCGCGCCTGCGCCTGCGCCCATGGCCACGGCCGCGGCAAGGCCCGCGTCGCGCGGATGGTTCGCGCGGATGATGACCTGGTTCCGCAGCGAGCCCGCGATCCCCGCGCCGGCCGCGCGCGCGGAAAGCACGCGCGAAGGACGTGACCTTCGCCGCGAGGGCCGCGACACCCGTGAAGGCCGCGGCGAGCGCGATCGCAGCCGCGGCCAGGAGCGCCGCGACGATCGTCGCGAGGGCCGCCGTGACGAGCGCAGGGGCGAGGCCCGCGACAATCGCGGAGGCCGCGGCGAGCCGCGGCCGCAGGGCCAGCCGCGGGATGCGCAGCAACCGCGCCCGCAACAGGGCGCCGGCGGGCAGCGGCGCGAGGGTCAGCCGCCGCGCGAAGGCCAGCCCGCGCGCGAGCCGCGTCCGCCGCGCGAGGCGCGTGAGCCGCGTGAACCACGCCCGCCCCGCGAGCAGCGCGAGGCGGCAGCCGCCCCGTGAGCCGCGCGCTGAGCCGCGCGAGGCGCAGCCGCCCCGCGAGCCGCGTGAGCCGCGCGAGGGGCAGGCGCCGCGCGAGCCGCGTCCGCCGCGCGAGCCACGCCCGCAGCAACCCGTCACCGCCGACAACGCGCTTCCCGCGATCGAGGCTGCCGGACCGGGCATGGCCCGCCCCGTCGATGCCGCCGGCATGCCGGGGGAATCGGCGGAAGGCAATCGTCGCCGGCGCGACCGCCGCCGCCGTGGCGACCGGGGCGATCGTCCCGAGCGCGCGGCAGCACGCGAATCGGCGCCCGGTGCGGAAGAAGCCGGCACGCTGATCGCTGCACCCGTCCACGCCGGACCGACGGAAGCCCCGCGCAGCGAGCCGGCGCCGATGCACGAAGCGGCGATCGCGATCCCCGCCACGGAAACGGTCCCGGCGAAGCCGCCCATGCGCGCAACCGAGCCGATGGCTCCGAGCCGCGCCTGGGTGGGCGGCCGAAGCGCCTTCCGTCGAAGAGGCGGCGGGCGCGTCGGCGCCGACCCCGGTCACCGAGCCTCCGCGCGAGTGGGCGCCGGTCGAGCGCGCTCCCGCAGCCCCGCAGGCCGCGGCGCCGGCACCGCGAGCGCCGGAGCCGATGCCGAAGCCCCAGCCCGTCGTGATTCCGCCGATCGCGCCGACGCTGCCCCCCGATTCGAACCTCGAGCTCGTGGAGACGCGGTTCAAGCCGGTCCCGGCGCCCGAGGCCGAGCCCGAGCGACCGGCGGGTCCGCGGCGCGTACGCCCGCCGCGCGTCGAGGTCGTCGAGGAGCCGCTGCAGATCGTCGAAACACGCAAGGACGAGCGGCCGCCGGCGGGCTGATCCACGCCGGTGCGCATTGACCGAAGGCGGGCCGCGTGCCCGCCTTCGCTCTTGTGGCGCGTCAGTTCACGCGACCGGCGTTCGTCGGCGCTCCATGATCGCGAGGTACACGCCGCTGGCGACGATCACGGCGATGCCGACGGCCGATCCGGCGTCCGGCAGCTGCCCGAAGATCAGGTAGCCGAACGCGACGGCCCAGATCATCTGCGCGTAGGTGAACGGCGTCAGCAGCGAGGCGGGCGCCAGCGCATACGCGGCGATCACGAACCAGTGGCCGAGCCCGGCCAGCAATCCGAGCGCCAGCAGCAGCCCGGCGCCGGACAGTGTGACCGGCACGTGGTCCAGCCCCCACGGCAGGAACAGCGTGAGGCCGACCGCGCCCACCAGCGCGCTGTAGAAGAGCGTCGTGTAGACGTCGTCGTCGCCGAGCCGGCGCGTCAGCATGTGGTAGAACGCGTTGCACACCGCGGCGCCCAGCAGCAGCAGCGTCGCCGGATCGAACACCGCCGATCCGGGTCGCAGCAGGATCAGCACGCCGGCGAAGCCGGCGATCGCCGCCACCCAGCGCGCACGGGTGGGACGCTCGCCGAGGATCGGTCCCGAGAGCACGACGATCAGGATCGGCGCGAGGAACAGGATCGCGGATCCCTCGGCCAGCGGCAGGAAGCGCAGGCCCGCGAAGAAGCAGACCGTCGCCCCGAGCAGCATCGCCGAGCGCAGGAGCTGCAATCCGAGGTGGCGCGTGCGCCAGAAACCGTTGCCCGAGCGTTGCCACGCGAACGGGGCGACGATCAGCATCTGCCCCGCGTAGCGCGCCCACACGACGAGAAACAGCGAGTGGTCGAGGACCAGGTACTTCGCCGTCGCGTCGAGCGTGGTGAGGCAGAGCCCGGCGAGCAGAAAGACGGGAAGCGCCCGCCACGCCTCGAAATCGTGCAGCGCCCGGACGACGCGCTCGACCGGCGGACCGAGGTGGAGATCGATGACCGACGCTTCGCGGACGCCGTCGTCGGTGATCCGGAGGGTGCTGTAGCGACGATCCTGGTAGACGGCCTCGCTGCCGGCGTCCGAGGACCAGAATACGCTCGGCAACGCTGACGCGTCCGAGGGGGTGGGCAATCCGACTGAATGTTCCTTGGTATGCTGCCTGAAGAACCAGTTCATCGTCGGTTGGATCCGCCGGGCCGCAACGGACTCCGGGAACGACGGCTGCCTCGGCAGGAGCGTGGCCGTTCGCGGGCGCCTGGCTGGGCGGAGTCTAGCATCGCGCGTCGGCGGTTCGGTGCGGCCGAGACGAAATACGGGCTGCGTTCGGGCGCCGCTGTTGCGCGAATCGGACACACGCGATCCGACTGGCCAATGCGGAGGGCTCGCCGATGGAGCAGCCGAGGCGCCGAATGCTGATCGTCTATCACACGCAGTTCGGCGGCACCGCGCGCATGGCCGAGGCCGCGCTGGCCGGTGCGCGCACGGTCGAGGACGTCGACACCATGCTCGCGCGCGCCGCGACCGCGGGGATCGACGATCTGCTCGCCGCCGACGCGCTGCTGATCGCCACGTCCGAGAACTTCGGCGGCATGGCGGGGATGGTCAAGGATTTCCTGGAGCGCGTGTACTACCCCTGCCAGGGGAAGCTCGAGGGCCGGCCCTACGCCGTGCTGGTCTGCGCCGGGACCGACGGCGCCGGCGCGATGCGCGACGTCGATCGCGTGGCGACCGGGCTGCGCCTGCACAAGGTGCACCCGGGACTCGTCTACAAGAGCGGGCTGACGGCGCAGACGCAGGAGATTCCCGCGGCGGTCCTCGCGCAATGCAGCGAGATCGGCGCCACGCTCGCCGCGGGCACTGCCGCGGGCGTCTTCTAGCTGCCGGTCAGCCGCGCGGGAGCGTCGACTGGAGCCGCGCGAGCAGGCCCGCCGTCGACGCCTCGATGAGATCGAGCACCCGGTCGAAGCCGTCCGGCCCGCCGTAATACGGGTCGGGGACTTCGCGCAGGCCGAGCTCGGGGGCGAAATCGAGGAGCAGCCCGAGGTGCCCGCCGAAGTCCGGCGGCTGCAGGTCGGAGAGCGCGCGCATGTTCGTCTCGTCCATCGCCAGGATCCAGCCGAAGCGCCGGAAGTCGGCGACCTCGACCTGCCGCCCGCGCAGCGACGTCAGGTCGTAGCCGCGGCGGCGCGCCGCCTGGATCGCCCGCCGGTCGGGCGGCGAGCCGACGTGCCAGTCGCCGAGCCCCGCCGAGTCCGCCCTGATGCGCTGCGCGAGGCCGGCCCGCGTCCACGGCAGCGCGAAAGACGCCCTCCGCCGTCGGCGAGCGGCAGATGTTGCCAAGGCAAACGAAGAGCACCGCGGCGTCGGGTTCGGGAGCGCGACGAAAGACGCTCATCGTGCACTCGACGAAGGCAGTCCGCGGCCGGCACCGCTGCGGCGTGCGGCATCAGGTTTCCACCGGCAGGGCGACGCCGAACATCGCCTCCTTGAGCTCGAGCAGACGATCGCGCAGCTGCGCGGCCCTTTCGAACTCGAGATTCTTCGCGGCGTCGAGCATCTCCTTCTCGAGCTGCTTCAACTCCTTCTCCATGTCCTTCTCCGGCATCGACTCGTACTTCGCCCGCGTCTGCGCCGCCCTGAGCTCCTTGCGTCCGGCGTCGGCATCGTACACGCCGTCGATCAGGTCCTTGATCCGCTTCTGCACCCCCACCGGGGTGATGCCCATCTTCTCGTTCCAGGCGAGCTGCTTGTTGCGCCGGCGCGTGGTCTCGCCGATCGCCGCGGTCATCGAGTCCGTCATCGTGTCCGCGTAGAGGATCGCCATGCCGTTGATGTGGCGCGCCGCCCGGCCGATCGTCTGGATCAGCGAGCGCGCCGAGCGCAGGAAGCCCTCCTTGTCGGCGTCGAGGATCGCGACCAGCGACACCTCGGGTATGTCGAGCCCTTCCCGGAGCAGGTTGATGCCGACCAGCACGTCGAACTCGCCCAGGCGCAGGTCGCGGATGATCTCGACGCGCTCGACCGTGTCGATGTCGGAGTGCAGGTAGCGCACCCGCACGCCGTGCTCGTTCAGATAGTCGGTCAGATCCTCGGCCATCCGCTTGGTGAGCGTCGTCACCAGCACGCGCTCGCGCTTGTCGGCGCGCAACCGGATCTCCGAGAGCAGGTCGTCGACCTGCGTCTGCGCCGGACGGACCTCGAGCGCCGGGTCGACGAGCCCGGTCGGGCGCACCACCTGCTCGACGACCTGCCCCGAGTGCTTCTGCTCGTAATCGGCCGGCGTCGCGGAGATGAACATCGTCTGCGGCAGCAGGCGCTCGAACTCGTCGAAGCGCAGCGGCCGGTTGTCGAGCGCCGAGGGCAGCCGGAAGCCGTAGTTGACGAGGTTCTCCTTGCGCGCGCGATCGCCGCGGTACATGCCGCCGACCTGCGGGATCGTCACGTGGCTCTCGTCGATGAACATCAGCGAGCGCGACGGCAGGTAGTCGATCAGCGTCGGCGGCGGCTCCCCGGCCTTGCGCCCCGACAGGTGCCGCGAGTAGTTCTCGATGCCCTTGCAGAAGCCGATCTCGGTCATCATCTCCAGGTCGAAGCGCGTCCGCTGCTCGATCCGCTGCGCCTCGATCAGCTTCATCTGCGAGACGAAGAATTCCTTCTGGGCGACGAGCTCGGCCTTGACCGCCTCGATCGCGTCGAGAACCTTCTGCCGCCCGGTCACGTAGTGGCTCGACGGGAAGACGGTGAAGCGCCCGATCCGCTGCTTGATGTGCCCGGTCAGCGGGTCGAAGAGCTGCAGCGACTCGACCGCATCGTCGAACAGCGAGATGCGCACGGCATTCTCGGCGTGCTCCGCCGGGAACACGTCGAGGACGTCGCCGCGCACGCGGAAGGTCCCGCGCCGGAAATCCGCCTCGTTGCGCGTGTACTGCATCTCGGTGAGCCGGCGGATCGCGTCGCGCTGGGTCAGCGCGTCGCCCTCCTTCACGTGCAGGATCATGCTGTGGTACTCGGACGGGTCGCCGATGCCGTAGATCGCCGACACCGTCGCGACGATCACGCAATCGGGCCGCTCCAGGATCGCCTTGGTCGCCGAGAGCCGCATCTGCTCGATGTGCTCGTTGATCGAGCTGTCCTTCTCGATGTACAGGTCGCGCGAGGGAACGTAGGCCTCGGGCTGGTAGTAGTCGTAGTAGGAGACGAAGTACTCGACCGCGTTGTTCGGGAAGAACTCGCGGAACTCCGAGTAGAGCTGCGCGGCGAGCGTCTTGTTCGGCGCGAGCACCAGCGCCGGGCGCCCGGTGCGCGCGATCACGTTGGCCATCGTGAACGTCTTGCCCGAGCCGGTGACGCCGAGCAGCGTCTGGAACGCGAGTCCGTCCGCGAGGCCCTCGAGCAGGCGCTCGATCGCCTCGGGCTGGTCGCCGGCCGGTTCGAAGGGCTTGAAGAGCTGGTACGGGCTGTCGGGGAAGGTGACGAGCATTGCGCGAGGGGGCGGTGTGGGTGCCGGAAAACCGATCATTTTACCGGCATTCGGCGGAGCGGCTCCAGATCAATGCGAATCAGGGAAGCGCCGACGTCTCGCCCGATAACCCGCGAGGCCGGCTTCAGCGTGCGCCGCTTCAGCTGGCGCCGGCGGTCAGAGCATGCGTGGGGCCGGCTTCAGCCGGCGCGATGCCCTTCGCTCGGCGCGGAGCCTGCGGCCGGAGTCGCGCCACCCTCGCTCCCGAACTGCAGCGCCGCCAGCCGCGCGTAGAGCGGGCTCTCCGCCAGCAGCCGCTCGTGCGTGCCCACCGCCACCAGCCGGCCCTGCTCCATGACGGCGATCCGGTCGGCGTGGCGCACCGTCGCGAGCCGATGCGCGATGATCAGCACGGTGCGCCCGACCATCAACCGCTCGAGCGCGAGCTGGACCACGCGCTCGCTCTCGGCGTCGAGCGCGCTCGTCGCCTCGTCGAGCAGCAGGATCGGGCGGTCGGCGAGGATCGCGCGCGCGATCGCCAGCCGCTGCCGCTGGCCGCCGGAAAGCCGGACGCCGCGCTCTCCCAGATTGCTGGCGTAGCCTTCGGGCAGCTCTCCGATGAACTCGGCGGCGTAGGCGGCGGCGCAGGCATCGCGGACCTCCGCCTCGGTCGCGTCCGGCCGCCCGTAGCGCACGTTCTCGAGGACGCTGGTCGCGAAGATGACCGGATCCTGCGGGACCACGGCAAGGCGGGCGCGCACGTCGCGCGGATCCGCGCTGCGCACGTCGACGCCGTCGATCCGCACGGTGCCCGACTGCGGATCGTAGAAGCGCAGCAGCAGCTGGAACACCGTCGTCTTGCCGGCGCCCGACGGACCGACCAGCGCGACGTTCTCGCCCGCGGCAACCTCGAGCGTGAAGTCGTCGAGCGCCGCCGTGTCCGGCCGCGACGGATAGCGGAAGGCGACGCGATCGAAAGCCACCGTGCCGCGCGCCGGCACGGGCAGCGCAAGCGGATGCTCGGGCGCGCGGATCGCCGGCTCGACGGCGAGCAGCTCGAACAGCCGCTCCGTGGCTCCGGCCGCGCGCTGCAGCTCGCCCACGACCTCGCTGATCGTGCCGACGGCGCTGGCGACGATCGCCGCGTAGAACACGAACGCCGACAGCTGGCCCGCGCTGATCCTGCCTGCCACCACGTCGTGCCCGCCGATCCACAGGATGACGCCCACGGCGCCGAACACCAGCAGGATCACCGAGGCGACCAGCAGCGCGCGCTGGCGTATGCGGGCGATCGCGGTGGCGAACGCCGCCTCGACGCGCTCGGCGAAGCGCCGCCGGTCCGCGGGCTCGTGGCCGTAGGCCTGCACGGTGCGGACCTCGTGCAGGGCTTCGTCCACGTAGGCGCCGACGTCGCCGACGCGGTCCTGGCTCGCCCGCGCGAGCCGGCGCACGCGGCGTCCGAACAGCAGGATCGGGGCGACCACCAGCGGCACGCCGGCCAGCACCAGCAGCGTCAGCTTGGCGCTGGTGATCGCCAGCATCGTCAGCCCGCCGGCCAGCAGCAGCAGGTTGCGGATCGCCATCGACGCGCTGGAGCCGATCACCGTCTCCAGCATCGCGGTGTCGTTGATGAGCCGGGAGATCACGTCGCCCGTGCGCGTCATCTCGAAGAACTCCGGGGGCAGCTCGAGCAGGTGGTCGAAGACCGCGCGCCGCAGGTCGGCGGTGACGCGCTCGCCGATCCACGAGACGAAGTAGAACCGGGTGAACGTCGCCGCGGCCATCACGACGACGACGCCGAGCATCAGCGCGAGCGTGCGGTCGAGCTCGGCGGCGTTGCCCATGCCGAAACCGCGGTCGACGACGCCCTTGACACCCTGCCCGACCGCGAGGACCGCGGCCGCGGCGACGACGAGCGCGATGGCCGCATAGATCACCTGCCGCCGGTACGGCCGGATGAACACGCCCACGCGCGCGAGCGTCTTCAGCGCGGTGACGGGGGGAATCGGCGGCGCGGCGTCCGGGGTCATGGCGGGAGTCGGGTCGAGGCCTTCGGGGCGTGCGCAGGGCGACGGCCGGAGGCCGCACGTTAGCCGTCGTCGCGAGCCTTGTCGAGCGCGCTGCGAAGGCGTCGCGGCAAGGTACAATGACGCGCCATTCCTCCCACCACCTTCCGCACATGAACGCACCCGTCGCTCCTTCGCTCCTCTCCGCAATCGAGCTCGCGCCGCGCGACCCGATTCTCGGCGTCACCGAAGCCTTCAACGCGGATCCGAACCCGCGCAAGGTCAACCTCGGCGTTGGCGTCTACTGCGACGAGAACGGCAAGGTGCCGCTGCTCGAGTGCGTGAAGCGCGCGGAACGCGAGATGGTCGACGCCGCGGCGCCGCGCTCCTATCTGCCCATCGACGGCATCCCGGCCTACGACCGCGAGGTGCGGGCGATGCTCTTCGGCGCGAATGCCGACGTGGTGACGGGCGGCCGGGTGGTGACCGTGCAGACGCTGGGCGGCACCGGCGCGCTCAAGGTCGGCGCCGATTTCCTGCGCCGCTTCGCGCCCGGGCGCGCAGGCGTGGATCAGCGATCCGAGCTGGGAGAACCACCGCGCGCTGTTCGAGGGCGCGGGCTTCACGGTGAACACCTATCCCTACTACGAGCCGAGCACCCGCGGCCTCGACTTTCGCCGCGATGATCGCGGCGCTGGAGCGGCTCCCGCCGGGTTCCGTCGTCGTGCTGCACGCGTGCTGCCACAATCCGACGGGCGTCGATCCGACACCGGAGCAGTGGCAACGGATCATCGGCGTGGTCCGCGCGCGGGGGCTCGTGCCCATCCTCGACCTCGCCTACCAGGGCTTCGGCGACGGCCTCGAGGCCGACGGCGCGGTCGCGCGCCACTTCGCGGCGACTCCCGGCCCGCTGCTCGTCACCAGCTCGTTCTCCAAGACCTTCTCCCTGTACGGCGAGCGCGTCGGCGCGCTGTCGGTCGTGGCGGCCGACAAGGACGAGGCCGCGCGCGTGCTGTCGCAGTTGAAGCGCCTCATCCGCGCCAACTACTCGAATCCGCCGACGCACGGCGGGCAGATCGTCACCACCGTGCTGTGCGAACCGGAGCTGCGCGCGCTGTGGGAGGCGGAGCTCGCCACGATGCGCAACCGCATCAAGCTGATGCGCGCGATGCTGGTCGAGCGGCTGCACGAGCGCGTGCCCGGCGCCGACTTCCGTTTCATCATCGCCCAGCGCGGCATGTTCTCCTATTCCGGCCTGACCAAGGCGCAGGTGCAGGTGCTGCGCGAGGAGTACTCGATCTACGCGATCGACACCGGCCGCATCTGCGTCGCCGCGCTCAACTCGCGCAACGTCGACGACGTCGCCGCGGCGATCGCGAACGTGATCCGCTGATCCGGACGGTGGCGGCGACCGGACGCATCGGCGACCGAATACTGTGGTTCTGGAACGTGTCCGGGTGGACCGCCCGACTCGCCCCGCCGTTTTTTGACAGCAAAGGCCATTCCGCTATAATTGCGCGTTACCCAGCGCGGGAATAGCTCAGTTGGTAGAGCGCAACCTTGCCAAGGTTGAGGTCGGGAGTTCGAGACTCCTTTCCCGCTCCAGTTTCTTGAGGGAGAGCCCGTAGCTCTCGATTGCGGCTCTCCCTTTTCGTTTGAACCGGCCGCGCGCGAACTCGCGGCGGCCGACACCCCGGGCGGGGTGGCAGAGTGGTCATGCAGCGGCCTGCAAAGCCGTCTACGCCGGTTCGATTCCGACCCCCGCCTCCAACAGTCCCCACGAAGCCCGCCTTGCGCGGGGTTTATCTGACGCGCAGGCATCCGTAAACCTGCGTCTAGTCCTTCTTCGCCCCTTCCGCCTGGCGCCGGTAGTCCTCATAGGACATGTTGGTGCTCTGCAGGCAGCGTTCGCGCTCGGTCTGCTCGACCAGCCTGTTGCACGCATTGCGTTGCCATTGTTGCCCTGCAGAATAGGCCTGCTGCCAAGTACACCCCGATGCGACCGACAGGATCGCAGCGGCAGCACCGATCAGGCCGGTCAACCGCAGCATCCGTGCCGTTCCTGAATCGGAGGACATTTCACGGAGCCGAAGGAGCAGAACACACAGCAGTCACCCGGCTTCGGTCGTAGCAGCGTCCTGCAGTTGCGGCACTCGTAGAAAAACTGGCAGGCATCCGTTGGCATCGTCTCCTGCGCGGCAAAGCCGCAGTGCGGGCAGGTCAGCACGGATTCAAGTACGACAGCGTTCATGCCGAAGCGGATTTCCCGATCTGCATCTGCTTCAACTCGCCGCTCTCGATAAGCCGTCCGCAGATCGTCAGCGCCGCCGATCAGCACGCCCTTGACGAATATCATGGGAAAGGTCGGCCACCCGGTCCACATCTTCAGCGCGTTGCGCCGCCGCCAGCCGTCGATGTAGCTGCCATATTCGAGATACCTGTAAGGCACCCCCGCCGCGTCGAGCGCCTTGCGCGCCTTCTTCGGAAACGGATTCTGCTTCATGCCGACGACAACCACGTCGTTCGCCGCAATCGCGGCTTGCACTTCGCCGACGATGTCCGCATGGTGGCTTGCGACGGTCTCCCTGATTGCGGGGTGAATATGCAATTCGTCAAGAATATTGCGGGTCATGATTTACCTACATCGTTGGACCGTATGCCGGGCAGCTTGGCTATTCTGCCAGAGGCTTCGGTAGCCAGCCCCATTGCCCGCTGCGACCACCCGAGGCCGTGATCCCGTCGAAGACGGCCGCGGTCGGCATCGACGCGGCTACGGCGATGCGATGGGCGTTCCTGGACGATCCGTCAGCCGCAATTGCGCTCTTCGATGCGCTCGTGTGCCTGCTGACGGCGCCGGACTGGCGATCCGGCAGAGGTCAGGCAGTACGGCGTATTGACACTGCGCCAGTTCCACTCGATGATGTAGATACGTAGATATACATTACGGATCCTGCCATGGCAACCAAGGCGTCGCGTCTGGAACTTACGGTGTCGAAATGGGGCAACAGCCTCGCGGTGCGCCTGCCGGCAGAGTCGGCCAGGCAGCTCCGCGTCGGCGAAGGCGATACGCTGATTGCCGAGGTTGCCCCGGGCGGGCGCCTGATCCTGGCCGCCGAAGGCCGCGCCATCGGCAAGGCTGACGTGCGCCGGCTGCGCCGGTTCGTCACCGGGCAGAAGGTTACGACGCCGGTGGTGGCGGGCATGCGCCGCGAAAGCCGGTACTGATGGTCTACGTCGACACGAGCGCGCTGGTTCCGCTGTTCATCCGCGAGGCGATGACCGACGCTGTCATCGATTTCCTGGAGTCGTCGGACGAGTCGCCCGCGATCAGCGAGTGGACGATGGTCGAGTTCGCCTCGGCGGCCGCGATCAAGGTCCGGGCAGGTCAGGCAACGGCGAAACTCGCCGCACAGGCGACGGCGCGGATGCGGGAATTCGCGCAGAAGCACTGCACGATTGCCGTTCCGGTGCGCGAGGATTTCCGCCGCGCCGCCGAACTGGCGGGTAGTGACACGCTGAAACTGCGCGCCGGCGACGCGCTCCACCTCGCCATCGCCGAGAGTCTGGGCACGAAGGTGATCCTCTGCCTCGATCAGCCGATGGTCGCGAGCGCCAGGGCGCTCGGAATGACGGCCGCGAAGCTCTGAATCTCGACCCGGCACCCGCCGCCAGGGCAATTCGCGCAACCACCCGCCTCAGATCAGGTCCTTCAGCGTCACCGTCCCCTCGCGTCCGTCGGCGAGGTTCAGACGTAGCTTCGTCCCGGGCGCGGCGCGCAACCGGTCGCGCAACTGGAATAGCTTGATCTCCGTGGCTGGCACGCCGTCGACAGCGACGACGACGTCGCCCTTCTTCAATCCGGCCTGCGCTCCCGCGCCGCCGGGCACGACCTCGATGAGCTCGAAGCCCTTGTCCACGCGCTCGATCCACAGGCCGGCGCGGTCGTGGACGTCGGGCGTGCCCGCGGCCGCATTCGGCTCGACGAAAAGCTGCTCGTGCGGATAGTCGAGCACCAGGTTGAAGCGGTGCAGCACGCCGTACCCGACGTTCCCCGCGTAGCCCCCCTCGTTGAAGACGCCGCCGGCGGCCGTCGACAGCATCGCGACCGGGGCCTTGATCTCGACATCGCCCAGCTTGAACGACCCGGCCCGCCCGAGCAGCGCCCGGGCCGCGCCACCGAGACCTGCGCCGGCGATCACCTCCTGCTTCGCGCCATATTTCGCGTCGAGCTTGTGCTCCTTCCAGAACGGGCCGGCCAGCGTCAGTGAGCTGCGCGCGCCGGTGTCGAGGTCGAACACCCCGGGGATTCCGTCCAACGTGGCCTCGACCTGCGGGACGTGGCCGTTGAAGCGATACGGCAGCCGAGTGCCCTTGCCGGCGTAACGGAAGGCGGAAGGCTCGTAGAACGTGACCTGACCCTTCTGGTAGTCGATCTTTCCGGGAAAGCGCATGAAGAGCTCGTAGCCAACGAGCCCGTCCAGTTCCATGCCTTCGACGCGCCGCCCGTAGGCGCGCAGCGGGATCACCGCGAAGAGCTGATCGGTCAGCGTGATGCCGCCGATGTCGAGCGAGCGCAGCTTGGCGAGCTCGACATACTCGTTCGCCGCACCGCCGCCCGCGGCGGGCACCCTGCCTTCGGGCACGAGGCCGAGCAACTCCGCGACCTCGGGCACCAGCACGTTGACGCCGCCGATGTCGAGCAGCAGGCGGAACGGTCCCTTGCCGTTGATCTTCGCCTGCACGTACATGTGCCCGTTCGCGAGCTCGAAGGGCACGTCCACCGCCTTCCTGCCTTCCGGGAACGTCCAGTCGACGGGCGGCTGTCCGGTCGGACCGAACGCGATGCCGTCGATCGGCACGTTGTATTCGACCGTCTCGACATTGACGATCTCCTCCTGCTTGATGTCCTGGCCGCGCATCGCGCGCACGTGGAACGGCAGCTTGACGCCCTGCACGCCGCGGAAGTCGGCGTACAGCTCGGTGCGGGTCTGCGCCCCCTCGGACTCGACCAGCCGCTCGATCAGCCGGTTGTCGGAGTTGATCCAGAACTCGAAGGGACGTCCGCCCTCGGGCGTCAGCGTGACCACGTCGTAACCCTGGGCGCCGGCGGTGACGTGCTCCTTGAATGCGATCGTCGCCTTGCCGCGCTCGGGATACCAGAACGCGAGCTTGTCGCGGTACGCGGCATTGACGGCGAGCTCCTTCGCGACCGACGAGACCTCCGCGTGCGATTCCCCGCCGCCGTCCTGCGACCACGCCACCTTGCCGTCGAAGCCCTGCGCGCCGGTGAGCGGACCCACTGCGAACTTGAGGTACGAGCGGCCGGTCTTGATGTCGACCCAGCGCTCGACCTTCCCGGTCATCCCGCCCGTGGTCAGGCGCACCGTGCTGCGCTGGGTCGAGAACGCGTCCCAGGCCTTGCCGCCGGTCGCGGCCTTCGCTGCCTGCAGCAGCGCTTGCGGATCCGTGGCCGGCACGCCGGCGCCGGTCTGCGCCAGCACGGGCAGTGCCAGCGCCGCGAGCGCAAGGGCAAAAAGGAAGCGGGCACGGGTCAACGGCATGAGGGCTCCATGGATGGGGTCGATGCGACGCGGCAGGCGCGTCGACATTGGTGCCGCGCGGTCGGGGTGGATACGGAATCGACCGCGGGCGAAGCTTCCATTATCGCCGAATCCGCGCAGATCCTGCCTTCCCGCGCGCGACCGCCCGGCCGATTCCCTGCGATTCCACGCACTTGCGCTCGAACCAGCGCAAAGACTGTCCAGGATCAAATGCGTCCGTGGCTGCATGGCCGGCGCCCACGCTATATTTCGGGCATGTCGATCGAGTTCCCCCGCGCGCTGCTGCATAGGGGATCGGTGCTGCTGATCGTGGCGGCGATGCTGCTGTCGCCGGTCGCCGGGTTCGCCGACCAGCCCCGCGCGTCCGGCGGCGGAGGCGAGCGCGGTCGCGCACGCAGCCCTTCGACATCGAGGCGTTCGTGCGCGAGGGTTGCCCGCATTGCGCCAGCGCCGAGGCGTTTCTCGCCACGCTCGGTCGGGAACGGCCGGAACTCAGGATCGCGATCCGCGACGTAGGCAGAGAGCCGGGCGCGCTGGACCGGCTCAGGGACTTTGCGGCGGCACATGGGCTGCGCGATGCACGCGTGCCCGCGCTTTTCGTGCGCGGTGAGCTCATCGTCGGCTATTCACCGGAAGCCGGTACCGACCGGCTGATCCGCGACGCGCTGGCGCGCGCGCCGGCGACGACGGGCCGCGCCGCGACCGAAGGCGCGGGCACCTGCGAAGCCGAGGGGAGCCTGACCTGCGGAGCAGGCACGCCGGGGCCGGAGGAATTCGAGGTGACGATCCTCGGCCGGACCCTGGTTCTCGACGGCACGGGCCTGCCGCTGTTCACGCTCGTCATGGGATTGCTGGACGGCTTCAACCCCTGCTCGATGTGGGTGCTGATCCTGATGATCTCGCTGCTCGCGCCGCTCAACGACCGCCCGCGCATGCTGGCGATCGCCGGAACGTTCGTCGTCATCCAGGGCATCGCCTACCTCGCGTTCCTGGCCGCCTGGCTCAACCTGTTCCTGTTCATCGGACTCTCGCGCGCATCCGAGCTGGTCATCGCCGGCATCGCGATCGTGGCCGCCGCCGTCAACCTCAAGGATTTCTGGGCGTTCGACTGGGGCATCTCGCTGTCCATCCCCGACGCCGCCAAGCCCGGCATCTACGCGCGGATGCGCGGGATTCTGCGCGCCGAGAACCTGACGCTGGCGTTGATCGGGACCGTCGTCCTGGCGCTTCTGGTGCAGCTGGTCGAATTGCTCTGCACGTCGGGGTTTCCCGCGCTCTTCACGCGGATCCTGACGCTGAGGCAGCTGGAGGGACCGAGCTACTACGGCTATCTGCTGCTCTACACCGCCGCCTACATGCTGGACGACGTCATCGTGCTCGCCATCGGCGTGATCACCTTGAGCCAGCGCCGCCTGCAGGAGCGGGAAGGCCGCTGGCTGAAGCTCGTGAGCGGGCTCGCGATGCTGGGGCTCGGCCTCTACCTGATCTTCCGGGCGTGACCGCGCGCCTGTTCGCACGGGCGGCAGCGCTTCGATTCCGGCGCCGTCGCGCCCCGGGCCGGCTTGACAGCAATCACAATATTCGTATAATTGTACAAATATGGAAACGTCGAACGTTCTGGTCGCGCTTGCGGCGCTCGCCCAGGAAACGCGATTGGCGGTGTATCGGCTGCTCGTCGAGCACGCGCCCGAGGGATTGCCGGCCGGGAAGGTGGCCGAGCAGCTGGGACTCGCGCCCGCCTCGCTGTCGTTCCACCTGAAGGAGCTTTCGCGGGCCGGTCTCATCGTGCCCCGACAGGATGGTCGCTTCGTCTGGTACCGCGCCGACCTCGACGCGATGAACGGCCTCCTCGGCTATCTCACCGCGAACTGCTGCCGGTCGAGCGCGGTCTGCGCTCCCGAATGCGCGCCGAAGCCGCAACCGATTGCCGCCGTCGCCGTGCCGGCGCCGAAGCGCCGGCGCACGGCTTGAGACGTCCTGTGCATACCTTGGGCTTCATGACGCTACGGTGCGCAATCGTCGTGGGTCCGGCTTTAGCCGGATGCAGCAAGGCCGACAATCGCGAGCCGCCTGAAGGCGGCCCCACATCCGGAATGCACGAGCACGAAATTTCACCATGACCACCGCGCAGCGCATCTTCAACGTCCTCTTCCTGTGCACCGGAAACTCGGCGCGCAGCATCATCGCCGAGGCCGTCCTGCGGCAGGCGGGCGCCGAGCGCTTTCGCTCGTACAGCGCCGGGTCGCATCCGGCCGGCCGGGTGAATCCGTACGCGCTGGAATTCCTGCGCGCGAACCGCATGCCGACCGACGGCCTGCGCAGCAAGAGCTGGGACGAGTTTGCGCAGACCGGGGCGCCGCCGCTCGATTTCGTGTTCACCGTCTGCGACAACGCGGCGGGCGAAGTCTGTCCGGTCTGGCCGGGACAGCCGATGACGGCCCATTGGGGCGTTCCCGATCCGGCTGCCGTCGAAGGCAGCGACGACGACAAGCGCAAGGCATTCGCGGAGACGGGTCGCATCCTGATGAACCGCATCCGGCTGTTCGCGAGCCTGCCGCTCGCGAACGCTCGACCGGATGAGTCTCGCGAACGCGCTGCGCGACATCGGCAAGACCGCTTCGCCAACGACGCGGCGGCCTGACCATGGCGCGAGCAGCAGGCGATCGGCAGCTTCGAGCGCAACCTGACGTGGTGGGTGTTCGGCTGCATCGTCGCCGGCATCGCGCTCGGGCAGCTGCTGCCGGGACTGTCGACCTACGTCGGGAGCCTCAAGGTCGCGGAGGTCAACGTCCCGGTCGCGGTGCTGATCTGGCTGATGATCGTCCCGATGCTGCTGAAGATCGACTTCACGCAGCTCCGCACCGTCACCCGGCACGCCCGGGGCATCGGCGTGACGCTGTTCATCAACTGGGCGGTCAAGCCGTTCTCGATGGCGCTCCTCGCCTGGATCTTCGTGCGCCACCTCTTCGCGGACTGGTTGCCCGCCGGCGAGATCGATTCGTACATCGCCGGCCTCATCCTGCTCGCCGCGGCGCCGTGCACGGCGATGGTGTTCGTCTGGAGCAACCTGTCGGACGGCGAGCCGAACTTCACGCTGTCGCAGGTCGCGTTGAACGACACGATCATGCTGTTCGCGTTCGCGCCGATCGTCGCGCTGCTGCTCGGGCTGTCGAGCATCACGGTGCCGTGGGAGACGCTCGCGCTCTCGGTCGTGCTGTACATCGTCGTCCCGGTCGTCGTCAGCCAGCTCTGGCGGCGCCGCCTGCTGCACGACGGCGGTCCGGAGCGGCTCGCCGCGACGCTCGCGCGGCTGCATCCGATATCGCTCGGCGCCCTGCTCCTCACGCTCGTCCTGCTGTTCAGCTTCCAGGGCCGGCAGATCCTGGCGCAGCCGCTGGTCATCGCCATGCTCGCGGTGCCGATCCTGATCCAGGTCTACTTCAATGCCGGACTCGCCTACTGGCTCAACAAGAAGCTCGGCGTCGCCCATTGCGTCGCCGGGCCGTCGGCGCTGATCGGCGCGAGCAATTTCTTCGAGCTCGCCGTCGCCACGGCGGTCAGCCTGTTCGGGCTGCAATCGGGCGCAGCGCTGGCGACCGTCGTCGGTGTGTTGATCGAAGTTCCCGTCATGCTCTCGGTGGTCAAGGTCGTCGGCGCCACCAAGGGCTGGTACGAGGGTCGCGGCGCTGCCCATGCCACGGTCCGTTAACGAAAGGAGTCAGCGATGGCAACCACGAACGATGTGAAGGAAATCGTGCGCGATCGGTACAGTCGGGCCGCACTGCGGGTCAAGGCGGGCGGGAGCGGCTGCTGCGGCAGCGCTCCGAGCGCGACGGCTGCTGCGATCCGATCACCTCCAACCTCTACGACGCGCGGGCAGGCCGGCGAAGTGCCGGACGCCGCGCTGCTGGCGTCGCTCGGCTGCGGCAATCCCACCGCGCTCGCCGAACTGCAGGCCGGGCGAGACGGTGCTCGACCTCGGCTCGGGCGGCGGCATCGACGTGCTGCTCTCGGCCCGGCGCGTCGGCCCGACCGGCAAGGCCTACGGTCTCGACATGACCGACGAGATGCTCGCGCTCGCCGAGGAGAACCAGGCGCAAGAGCGGGCTCGACCAACGTGGAATTCCTGAAGGGCGAGATCGAGCACATCCCGCTGCCCGACAATTCGGTCGACGTGATCATCTCCAACTGCGTGATCAACCTCTCCGGCGACAAGGACCGGGTGCTGGCGGAGGCCTTCCGCGTGCTGAAGCCCGGCGGCCGCTTCGCGGTGTCCGACGTGGTCGTGCGCGGCGACGTGCCCGACTGCGATCCGCAAGAACATGGAGCTCTGGGTCGGCTGCGTGGCCGGCGCGCTGTCCGATGCACGAGTACCGCGAGCAAGCTCGCCGCGGCCGGGTTCGACGCGATCGACATCGAGATCACGCGCGTCTACGGCGTCGACGACGCGCGCGAGTTCCTGGCCGGCGAAGGGCTCGACGTGGACGCGATCGCGCAGCAGGTCGACGGCAAGTTCATCAGCGCCTTCATCCGCGCGACCAAGCCGGACACGCAATTCGCGCCGGGCAGCGCCTCACGCTGAGCACCGGCGACACCCGGCGGATCCAACGATCGCATTTCGTTGATCCACGTCAAACGGGGGATGCCTTGGCGCGATCAGGCGCACGGCGTCCCCTCTTCTTTGTGCCCGCAAACCGCGACCGACGGGCGATTCTCCTATGACACCGCGTGCCCGGCTCGCCATGCGTCGGCATACGGCGCGGCGAAACGTCACCGCATTTGAAAAGGGTTCTTTGACCCATCGCAAAGTTCTCGCGATCGCCAATGATCGCCCGCACGTTTTTCTGATTCATTTTTGCAACACTGCGACGAAATGTCGCATGGCAAATGGTTGACGCGCACTTGCCGGCGGGCATACAACTAGACCCATTGCGCGGAGCGGCGTTCCCGGCGAGACCAGCGGCAGACCGGCTCGTACCCGGCAGCGCGCATCCGAACCAATGACCAGCACCATGCACGCGGCGCGAACGACCAGCGGCCCGAATCGACGGGCGACATGCGATGACTCCGGTTCTCGCGTCTCAGACGGTTTCCGCCGCGACCTCCATTCGCCGAGCCTGCGTGGTCCGGCACCATGTTTCGTGGCGCAGCTTTGCAACTCCGGAGCACCGGAGTCCGC
>CAWAZS010000006.1:0-10951 GCA_963786625.1 uncultured beta proteobacterium | reverse complement strand
AATGCGACGCGTAGGGGCTCACCTCGCTGCGCCCGACGCCGACGAAAAGGGAATGAAACTCGTCGGCGGCGGCTTCGGGGTCCGTCGCGGCGCAGGCCGCGCGCAGCCCGTCCCAGGTCGCGCCGAGGTCGGCAGCGACGGTACCCGCGTCACCGGTGTGGGTCACCGGCGCGAGCGCCCCCGCGCTCGCTATCGCCTTCAGCAGCGCGGCGTCGGGCGCCGCGGAGTAAAGCCGGGCGAGCAGCGCGTAGAAGTCGGCCCGCGCCTGGTCCTCCGGCTCGAGTTGATGCTGAAGCGTCAATGCAGCCTCAGTGCCCGCACGGCCGCCCGAAGGGCACTGTGCTCCCCCTCGGGGGGCAGCGAACGCAGTGAGCGTGGGGGCTCATTTCAGATCACGGATGTCCACGCCGCGCTCGTGCTTCATGAGGTCGATCACCCGGCAGTCGGCACACATCTTGAGCCGATCCAGCGCGCCCGGCGTCGCGAACATCGAGTGGCCGGCGAGCTTCCCGAGCATGTTCGCGACCATCTTCTCGGGGCCGAGCGGCTTGCCGCAGCCGATGCACTTGAAGATCGCCGCCTCGTTGACGACGCGCGGCTGCTTCGCCTCCGGAGCGAGATTCAGGCGCGGCGAGAGCGCGATCGCATTTTCGGGACAGGTCTTGGCGCAGATCCCGCACTGCACGCACTTCGCCTCGATGAAGCGCAGCTGCGGCGTCTCCACGTTGTCGAGGATCGCCCCTTCCGGACAGGACCCGACGCAGGCGAGGCACATCGTGCAGGTCGCGGCGTCGACCGCGATCGTGCCGTAGGGCGCGCCGGACGGCAGCGCAATCTCGCGCTGGGGCACCGGCGCGTGCTGCGCGAGATGCTCGATCGCGAGCGCCGCGGTCGTCCGCTTGTCGCCGGTGAGCGCGAAGGTCGCCGCGACGCGCACGGCGAGCGCCGCCGGCCACGACCACAGCGCCGCGTCGAGCGCCTGCAGGTCGGCGCCGTCGAAGACCCGGAAATGCCGGCCCTGGTAGCCCAGCGCCTGCGCGATCGTGTCGGCGATCTTCATCTGCGCTTCGAGCGCCTCGCGATACTGCGGCGCCTCGCTGCCGGTGGCGAGCACCGCGACCTGGCTTGCGCCGTGGGCGAGCGCCGCGAGCCAGACGTCGAGTCCCGTCGACGCGACGTGGTGGAGCTCGACCGGGATCACGCGCGCCGGCAATCCGCGGGCGCGCCGCGCGAGGCGGGCGATCGTGGCGCGACCGTCCGCCGCGTGCAGCAGGAGGCAGGCATCACGCCCGCCCGCTTTCGCATACGTCGCGAGCAGCGTGCGGATGCGCCGGCCGAGGTCGGGAACCGCCGGATACGCATAGCTCATCGCGCCCGACGGGCACACCGTCGCGCAGGCGCCGCAGCCCATGCACAGGTGCGGCTCGACCGACACGTGGTCGCCGTCGGCGCGGATCGCCTCGGTCGAGCAGACGTCGATGCACTGCGTGCAGCCGACCTTCTGCGAGCGCGCGTGCGCGCAGATCGACGCCTTGTACGCGAAGTATTTCGGCTTCTCGAACTCGCCCGTCATCGCCGCGAGCTCGATCACCGCCTGCGCCTGCGCAACCGGATCGGGGCCGGGCGCCAGATAGCCCTGCGGCGGCTGGTGCATGCGCAGCTGCGGCGTGCGCTGCAGATCGAGGACGAGGTCGAAGCGCTGGCTGCGCACCGTGTCCCGGCGCGCGAAATCGATCGCCGCGGTCGCGCCGCAGGCTGCGACGCACTTGCGGTGCGCCTTGCAGCGGTCGAGGTCGATCTGGTAGCTCCAGTCGATCGCGTGCTCCGGGCAGGCCCTGATGCAGGCGTTGCACCGCGTGCACAGATCGAGGTCGATCGGATTCTCCTGGATCCACTGCGCCTCGAACGCGCCGAGCCAGCCGGCGAGCGTGGTCAGCTTGCCGGAATAGACGGGATAGCCGCGTTCCGCCGGCAGTTCCGCGCCGGTGGCGCGCCCCGTCGCGAGCACGGTGACCGCGTGTTGCGCCGAAAGCGCCTGCGCCCAGTGCAGCGCCGCGTCCGCCGGGCCGACGATCAGCAGCTGCCCTTCGGAGCGGTAGGCGACGCGCGGCACCGGCTCGGGCTCGGGCAATCCGGCCATCGCGAGCAGCGCCGCGATCTTCGGCGTCGCCGCGCGGCCCTCGGCCGACCAGCCGCCGGTTTCGCGGATGTTGACGAAGCGGATCGTCTGCGCGCGGCCGCCCTCCTCCGCGACGTCGCCCAGGAGCTTCGCCTCCTGCGTGCAGGCGACGACGACCTCGCCCGTCGCGCTGCCGGCGAACGCCGCGAGCTCCTTCTGGCAGAGCATCGACTTCACGGCCGGCACGCCGGAGAGCTCCAGCGCGCGGGCGAGTGCCTCGGGATCCAGCGCCATCGTGCCGTTGCACGAGCACAGATGCAGGTTCGCGCCCTCGAGGCTCATCGCGGCGTGGAATCCGTGGAATCGGGTCGCTCGCGTTGTGCCGGAAGCGCGGCGTCGGGCCGTTGCGGCTGAAGCGGAAGCGCGCCGACGCGTTGCTCGGGCTGCGGCGGGAGCATGGCGACGACCGGTGCGTCCGCATTCTCCGGGACAACGTCGGCCCCCGCGCCGGACTGCACGACGGGCGCGGCCTCGGCCAGCCGCGCGGGCGCGTTGTCGGGCGATGCGCCGGGCGCCGCTTCCGGCAAGGTCGCGGACCCGACCTCGGTCAAAGTCGCGGGCCCGGCATCGGTCAGCGGCGGAGGCTCGCCCTCGGCGCCAGCCACCGCGGCCTCCTCCGGCGGCACGTCCTCGACCTCCCCCCGCTCGTTCACGCGCGTCGCCGGAGGATCGAAGATGTAGCGGCCCTGGACCAGCTGGCGCACGAGCTCCGGCGAGATCGGATCGGGCTTCGAATAGTCGTCGATGTAGACGTCGAGGCCGTCCATCACGTTGAACCGCGGATCGCGGAACAGTTGTTTCAGCGCCTGCCGCTTCAGCGCCTCGTCGACCTTCGGCTGCAGGAACGCCGCAAAATCGGAATCGAAGGTCAGCGACTCGACGGGCGGCAATGCCGGAACATCGGAAGCGGGAGCGACGGCGGTCTGGCTGCCGCTCGCTCCAACGGCCCGCGCGATCGCCGGCTGGCTCGCGCCCACATCGGCGGGTGGCGGCGACGTCGCTGCGGGAGCCGCTGCCGGCTCGGGCGCAGCGCGGGCCGCCTCGAGCTTCCTCTTCGACCAGCGCTCGAGCGAGAAGCCCTTCGCTGTCGGTTCGTCGGCGCTCATCGTCGGTGGCGGAGCAGGCGGAGCGGTCAACGCGGGCGCTCGCGGCCCCGCGCGTTCGCCTCGTCCGCAAACGGGTCGTTGCGCTTCACCTTCCGCTTCGGCTCGGGCTTGTAGTGCTCGGCGACGAAAGGCCGCATCCACGCCAGGATCTCCGGCAGCATCGGCACCGCGTCGACCTGCTCCCCGCCATCCATGAGCCGCGCGGCCTCGTTGTAGCTGACCGTCACGACCTCCGGGCGTATCGGCGGCACCGCGCCCTCCTTGGCGGGCCGCCACATCACGAAGATCTTCGGGTCGGGTGCGGTGACGTTGAGAAAATAGCCCTCCGCCTCCGTGCGGTGCAATTCGATCGCGTAGCCGCCGAAGCGCCAGCGCGTGCCGGCGCCATCCGCCGGAACCGGCGGCGCGGAGGCCTCGCACTCGGCGGCGAGCGCCACGGCCATGGGCTCCCAACGCTCGGAAACCCAGCGGTTCGCGAGCGGTGTCCGCTGGACGATCACGGCAATGGGAATCCGCACAGTGGTCATGGGCATTTTGGACGGGGCACAGAGTGAAAAACGGCCCGCGAGCGATCGTCGGCGATCATACACTGCGGTCTGTCCCTCTGCTAACATTGCCCTTCGCCTCTTCTTCCGGCTTGCCGCAGGACATTTCGCGCATGGCCACGATCATTCCGCTCACCGACGTCCGCGCTGCAGGGTCGCCGAACGCGCGCCAAAAGTCACCGGATGCGCCCGATGCGCTCGTGCGCGCCGCGGTGAGCGGGGCGGCGACGATGCCGGGGCCGGTCGCGGACACCCGCGGACGCCAGCTGCACGACCTGCGGATTTCGGTCACCGACCGCTGCAATTTCCGCTGCGTGTACTGCATGCCCAAGGACGTCTTCGACGCGGACTACAGGTTCCTGCCGCATGCGGACCTGCTCACGTTCGAGGAGATCGCGCGCGTTGCCGGGATCTTCGTCGAGCGCGGCGTCACCAAGATTCGCCTGACCGGCGGCGAGCCGTTGCTGCGCCGGAACATCGAGCGGCTCGTCGAGATGCTGGCCAAGCTCGGCACGCTCGACCTCACGCTGACGACCAACGGCGCGCTGCTCGCGAGGAAGGCGCAAAGCCTCGCCGATGCCGGGCTCACCCGGGTGACGGTGAGCCTCGATTCGCTGGACGACGCGACGTTTCGCGCGATGAACGACGTCGACTTTCCGGTCGCCCGGGTGCTCGAGGGCATCGAAGCCGCGGCCGCGGCCGGACTCGCGCCGCTGAAGATCAACATGGTGGTGAAGCGCGGCACCAACGACGCGTCGATACTGCCGATGGCGAAGCACTTCAAGGGCAGCGGCCACATCGTTCGCTTCATCGAGTACATGGACGTCGGCGCGACCAACGGCTGGCGGATGGACGACGTCGTGCCCGCCGCCGAGATCCTGCGCACGATCGACGCCGAACTGCCGCTCGCGAACGCGGACCCGAACTACGCCGGAGAGGTGGCGAAGCGGTGGCGCTACAGCGACGGCAGCGGCGAGATCGGCGTCATCGCCTCGGTCACCCAGGCGTTCTGCCGCGACTGCACGCGCGCGCGGCTGTCGACCGACGGCAAGCTCTATACCTGCCTGTTCGCGACCGAAGGTCACGACCTGCGCGCGCTGCTGCGCGGCGGCTTCGACGACGCGCAGATCGGCAACGCAATCGCCGCGGTGTGGAGAGCGCGCGCCGACCGCTATTCCGAAATCCGCACCGCGAACACGGCGCGAATCCCGAGGGTGGAAATGAGCTACATCGGCGGGTGACGTCCGATGAACGCCCCGAACACTCCGTATCGCCCGCTGCTCACCGACGCCGCGCGTCCATCGACCTTCGCGGTCCGGGCCGTCGACGAGACCGGCGCGGTGCGCGACACGCCGGTCGCCGGCGAGCACCCGCTGACGCTGTACGTCGACAAGCACGAGCTGGTCACGCTGATGACGCTGGGCGCCGCGCCCGAGGCGCTCGCGATCGGCTACCTGCGCAACCAGCGGCTCCTCGACCGGATCGAGGACATCGTCGCGGTCCAGGTCGACTGGGACGTCGGCGCCGTCGTGGTCAAGACCCGGCACGGGCTCGCCGACTTCGCGCAGAAGACGCAGAAGCGCACGACGACCAGCGGCTGCGGGCAGGGCACGATGTTCGGCGACCTGATGGACGACATCGAGCGCGTGCGGCTGCCCGCCGGGGCCACGCTGACGCAGGCCACGCTCTATGCGCTGCTCGACCGCGTCCGCCTGCACGAGACGATCTACAAGCAGGCCGGCGCCGTGCACGGCTGCGCGCTCGCGACCAACGAGCCGGGGCGATCCGAGATCCTGGTGTTCGTCGAGGACGTCGGGCGCCACAACGCGGTCGATGCGATCGCGGGGCAGATGTGGCTCGACCGGATCGACGGCGGCGACAAGATCTTCTACACGACGGGCCGGCTCACCTCGGAGATGGTGATCAAGGCCGCGCAGATGGGCATTCCGTTCCTCGTCTCGCGCTCGGGCCTGACCCAGATGGGCCACGAGATCGCGGAGAAGATCGGCATCACGATGATCGGCCGCGCGACCAACAAGCACTACCTGCTGTTCACCGGCGGCGAGCGGTTCAGGGCGTCGGCGGCATGAGCGCCGCCGAGGCGGCCGAGGCCCGCGGCCGCTGCATGTGCGGGCGGGTGCGCTTCGTCGCGCGCTTTCCGTCGCGCTTCTGCTGCCACTGCCACTGCGCGAGCTGCCGGCGCGCGCACTCCGCCGGCTTCGTGACCTGGATCGGGTTCCCGTCGCCGCAGGTGACCATCGAAGCGGGCGCCGACGATCTCGTCGCCTACGAGTCCTCGCCGGGGACGAAGCGCTCGTTCTGCCGCGTCTGCGGTACCCGGCTCTTCTTCCAGTCCGATCGCTGGGCGGGCGAGACGCACGTCGCGCTGGCCGCGTTCGACGATCCCGTCGACCGCGCGCCGGACGGCCACGCGTTCTTCGAAGAGCACGTGGCCTGGATTCCGTGGCCGGATGCCGCGACGCCATGAGCGCGAAGGGCCGCCCCGAGCGCGAATTAGCTCCCCCTCGGGGGAAGGCGCGCAGCGCCAAGGGGGCACACCATGACCATGGCGGATCCCGACGTGACCGGCGTCGTGCTGGCGGGCGGCCAGGGCCGGCGCATGGGCGGCGTCGACAAGGGGCTCGTGGAGCTCGATGGCCGGCCGATGGTCGCCCACGTGCTCGCGCGGCTCGCCCCGCAGGTCGGCGACGTGCTGATCAACGCCAACCAGAATCTCGACCGCTACCGCGAGCTCGGCTATCCCGTCGTTCCCGACGCGGTCGGCGGCTTCGCGGGGCCGCTTGCCGGCCTGCATGCGGGGTTGACGCAGGCGAGCCGTGCCTTCGTCGTCACCGTGCCCTGCGATTCGCCGTTCCTTCCCGCCGATCTGGTGACGCGCCTGCATGCGGCGCTGGCGCGGGACCGCGCGGAGCTCGCCGTGGCGAAGACGTTCGACCAGCCGCACCCGGTGTTCGCGCTGGTCCGCCGCGATCTGCTCGCGAATCTAACCGCGTTTCTCGCGAGCGGCGGACGCAAGATCGACGCGTGGTATGCGGCGCTGCGGGTCGTCGAGGTCGCCTTCGACGACGAGGCCGAGGCGTTTCGCAACATCAACACCGCGGACGAGCTCGCGGCTGCCGCGGCGGCGCGATGAGCCTGTGCTGCGACCGGCGGGCCTGCCGGTAGAATCCCGGCTCACGCAATCCCGATGGCGAGCGCCCCATGACCGAAGCCCGATCCCTGCGCGATCTCTCCTGCGCCGACGACTACGATCCGAACTCGATGGCCGTCGACCGTGCGCGCGCGCTGATCCGCACGTTCCTGGCGCCGGTCACCGCGACGGAGCGCGTGGCGATCCGCGCGGCGCTCGACCGTGTCCTCGCCGCCGACGTCGTCTCGCCGCTGGCCGTCCCGGGTCACGACAACTCGGCGATGGACGGTTACGCGGTTCGCTACGCCGATCTCGCGCCGGACCGGGAAACCACGCTCGCGCGCGTCGGCGAATCGTTCGCGGGCAAGCCCAGCGGCGTGACGATCGGCGCCGGCCAGTGCGTGCGCATCTTCACCGGCGCCGTGATGCCGTTGGGCGCCGACACGGTCGTGATGCAGGAGCGGGCGAGCGAGGAGGCGGGCCGGGTGCGCATCGCCGCCGGGGCGGTCGCCAAGGCCGGGCAGAATCGCCGCTTTGCCGGCGAGGACCTCAAGGCCGGACAGGTCGTGTTTCCCCGGGGACAGCGCATCCACCCGGCGGAGCTCGGGATGATGGCCTCGCTCGGGATCGGCGAGGTCACCGTCTTCCGGAAGCTGCGGGTCGCGTTCTTTTCGACGGGCGACGAGCTGAAGTCGATCGGCACGCCGCTCGCCGAGGGCGAGATCTACGACAGCAATCGCTACACGATCTACGGCATGCTCTCGCGCCTGAACTGCGACCTCCTCGACATGGGCGTGGTTCGCGACGAGCCGGACGCGCTGGAGCGCGCGTTCGCCGACGCCGCGGCCGCGGCCGATGTCGTGATCACCTCGGGCGGCGTGTCGGTCGGCGAGGCCGACTTCGTCAAGCAGCTGCTCGACAAGCTGGGCGAGGTGCTGTTCTGGAAGATCGCGATGAAGCCGGGCCGCCCGCTCGCCTACGGGCGCATCGGCGGCGCGCATTTCTTCGGTCTGCCGGGGAACCCCGTGTCGGTGATGGTGACGTTCTACGAGTTCGTGCAGGATGCGCTGCGCGTCCTGCAGGGTCAGCGCGACGTCGCGCCGCTGCCCACGTTCAAGGTGCCGCTGGCGGCGCCGATCAGGAAGGTCCCGGGGCGCACCGAGTTCCAGCGGGGCGTCCTCGCCCCTGACGGTGACGGCCGACTCGCCGTGCGCACGACCGGCGACCAGGGTTCGGGAATCCTGTCGTCGATGTCGCAGGCGAACTGCTTCATCGTCCTCTCCGCCGAGACGGGCAACTGCGCTGCCGGCGACCTCGTCGACGTCCAGTTGCTCGAGGGGCTGATCTGATTCGAGCCGGGCAGCGGCGCGGGGACCGCGAGGATGGCTGACACCGTTTCCACGACCCGCGTTGCGACCCCTGCAGGTCCTCTCCGGCCGTTGACGGCGCGGCCGGGAAGCCGATAGACTTCCAATCAGGGCTTTCGCAGACGCCCCGCCGCATCGCTGGCCCCGCGCCATCCAAGTTCTGCTTCGTTGCTGCCCACGCAGCAGGAGGCAATCAAGACCATGGATGCGGCCATCACCCCCATTGAGCTTTCGCAACGTCTCGCGGCGTTTCCGCCGCCCACGCTCGTCGACGTTCGCCGGCAGACGGCGTTCGAAGAGGATCCGCAGATCATCCCCGGGGCCATCCGGCGCCTGCCCGAGACCGTCGACGGCTGGGCCGCGGACATCGAGCCGTGGCGGCCGGTCGTCGTCTACTGCGTGCGCGGTCACGAGGTCGGCAAGGGCGCGTGCGCGGCGTTGCGCGCGCGCGGACTCGCCGCGCACTACCTGGCGGGCGGGCTCGAGCAATGGCGCGCCGAGGGCCATGCGACGGCGCCGTACGCGGCGCCGACGCGCTGGGTGACGCGCGAGCGGCCGAAGATCGACCGCATCGCCTGCCCCTGGCTCATTCGCCGCTTCATCGATCCGTCGGCGGAATTCCTCTACGTGCCGAACGCCGAAGTGCGTGCCTGCGCCGCGACCAGCGGCGCGACCGCCTATGACGTTCCCGATGCCCCGTACGGGCACGTCGGCGCGGAATGCAGCTTCGATGCGTTCATCCGCCGGCACGCTCTCAGCCATCCCGCGCTCGACCGGCTCGCGACGATCGTGCGGGCCGCCGACACGTCGTCGCCCGGTCTGGCGAGCGAGGCGCCGGGCCTCGTTTCGGTATCGCTCGGGTTGTCGGCGATGTTCGGCGACGACCACGCGATGCTGAAGTGGGGGATGCTCGTCTACGACTCGCTCTACGCGTGGTGCCGCGACGCGCAGACCGAGACCCACGGCTGGTATCCGCAGAAGCTGCGCGTTCGGGAGGTCGCATGAGACGCGAAGGGCCGCTCCCGAGCGCGAATCAGCCCCGAAGCGCGTAGCGCGGAGGGTAGTCCAGTGAGGCACTCCCGGTCCACATCCGGAACAGGTTCAGTGCGATGCCCGGGCACCGTGGGTCCGGCTTCAGCCGGACACTGCTACCTCAAGTTGCACAGGCCGCCTGAAGGCGGCCCCACGCGGGGGCAGGGTACTTGAGCCCGGAGAATTCCGCCGCCCCCGTCGCGCCGACGCGCGCCGAGGCCTTCCGCTACTGGCTGAAGCTCGGCTTCGTGAGCTTCGGCGGACCGGCGGGCCAGATCGCGATCATGCATCACGACCTCGTCGACGCGAAACGCTGGATCTCCGAGCGGCGCTTCCTGCACGCGCTCAATTACTGCATGGTGCTGCCGGGGCCGGAGGCGCAGCAGCTCGCCACGTACATCGGGTGGCTGATGCACCGGACGTGGGGCGGCGTCGTCGCCGGCGCGCTGTTCGTGCTGCCCTCGCTCGTCGTGCTGATCGCGCTGACGTGGCTGTACCTGGCGTACGGCAACGTCCCGGCGGTCGCGGGAATCCTGTACGGGATCAAGCCGGCGGTGGTGGCGATCGTGCTGCACGCGGCGTGGCGCATCGGCTCGCGCACGTTGAAAGGGCCGGTCCTCTGGGCGATCGCCGCCCTTGCCTTCGTCGCGATCTTCGCGCTCTCGGTGCCGTTTCCGGCGATCGTCGCTGCCGCGGGAATCGTCGGCTACGTCGGCGGGCGCGTCGCGCCGAAGGCCTTCGCGGTCGGCGGCGGGCACGCCGCCGGCGGCGGACCCCACGCGCGTGCGGTGATCGACGACGACACGCCGACGCCCCCGCACGCCAGGTTCCGCGGGTCACGGCTCGCCTGGATCGTCGGGAGCTGTGTCCTGCTCTGGCTGTTTGCCCTCGCGATGCTCGTCGCGAGCTACGGGCCGGGGGCAACGCTGCCGCGAATGGGCTGGTTCTTCACCAAGGCTGCGCTGCTCACGTTCGGCGGCGCCTACGCGGTGCTGCCGTACGTCTACCAGGGCGCGGTCGAGACGTATGCCTGGCTCACGCCGGCGCAGATGATCGACGGACTGGCGCTGGGCGAGACGACCCCCGGTCCGCTGATCATGGTCGTTGCTTTCGTCGGCTTCGTCGGCGGCTGGACGAAGATGCTGTTCGGACCGGAGTCGCTCGCGCTGGCCGGCATCGCCGGGGCGTGCGTGGCGACCTTCTTCACCTTCCTGCCGAGCTTCCTGTTCATCCTCGCCGGAGGGCCGGTGGTCGAGACGACGCACGGTCAGCTGCGATTCACGGCGCCGTTGACCGGCATCACCGCAGCGGTGGTCGGCGTGATCGTCAATCTGGCGCTCTTCTTCGCCTGGCACGTATTCTGGCCGAACGGCTGGACCGCCGTCGCGGCGCAGGGCGGGCTCGACTGGTTTGCGCTGGCGATAGGCGTTGCCGCCGCCGTCGCGCTCTTCCGCTTCAGGACGGGCGTCATCCCCGTGATCCTCGGCTGCGGCGCGCTGGGGATGGCTATCACGCTCGCGCGCTGACAGTATCGCGCGTCAATCCGCTAACGCTAGCGCCGTCCGGCGTTG
>CAWAZS010000005.1:0-339079 GCA_963786625.1 uncultured beta proteobacterium | reverse complement strand
TCTGCGGCAGCAGCGCGTCCTTGTCCTTCTGGCGGTCGACCTTGCTGAGCGCGACGACGACGCGGGCGCCGGCCGGCAGCAGGCCGATCACCCGGCGATCGGCATCGGTGAGGCGCCCGGACTCGATCACCAGCACGGTTGCGTCGACCTCGGCGAGGCTCTGGGAGACCGTGCGGTTCATCCGCTCGTTGAGCCGCGAGCGATGCTTGGTCTGAAAGCCCGGCGTGTCGACGAACACGGCCTGGGCGTCGGGCGTCGTCAGGATCCCGGTCACGCGGTGGCGCGTGGTCTGCGCCTTCTTCGACGTGATGCTGATCTTCTGGCCGACCAGGCGATTGAGCAGCGTCGACTTGCCGACGTTCGGCCGGCCGACGATCGCCACGTACCCGCAGCGGAATCCGGTCGCAGTCGCGAGCTCGGCCACGGCGACGATCACGCTTTCCGGGCAACCGCCACGGCGTAGGCGTCCGCCGCCGCATCCTGCTCGGCGGCGCGGCGGTTCGTGCCGCTGCCCGTGGCCACGATCGCGAGCGCCGGGATCCGGCATTCGACGGTGAACGTCTGCGCATGGGCCTCGCCCGCGACCACGGTCACCGCGTAGTCGGGCACGGCGATGCGGCGGGCCTGCAGCCATTCCTGGAGGCGGGTCTTCGGGTCCTTGCCGAGGGCCGCCGGGTCGAGGTCGACGAACTCCTCGGCGTAGACGCGCTCGACGACGGCGCGGGCCGCATCGTAGCCGGCATCGACGAAGATCGCGCCGAAGATCGCCTCGAGCGCATCGGCCAGCATCGATGGCCGGTCGGCGCCGCCGCTCTTCAGCTCCCCTTCGCCGAGCCGGATCTCCCCGGAAAGCGCAAGCCCGCGCGCGAGCCGCGCCAGGGTCCCGCGATTGACGAGGCTCGCGCGCACGCGGGAGAGCTCTCCTTCGGGGATGGCAGGAAAGCGCTCGAACAGGGCCGCGGCGACCACGCAATTCAATACCGCATCGCCGACGAACTCGAGCCGCTCGTTGTGGCTCGCGCCGTAGCTGCGGTGCGTCAGCGCCTGCGCGAGGAGCTCCGGCCGGCGGAAGGCGTGACCGAGGCGCTCACGCAGCGTGATGGACGGCATCCTCCGGCGTGTTCCTGCAGGCGGCCGCGAAGCGCGTCAGCGCGTTGCCGCCGCCTCGAACTCGAGAAGCAGGCTGGCGTTGGCGACCAGCGGGAGCTTGCGGGTCCAGCTCGTGCTCGCCGTGATCTCGTTCTTCGTCTTGACCACCTCGACATCGCGGCCGCCGACCGAATCGATGTACCCGGCGTCCACGCGCTTCTGGAACGCGGCCCGCACCTCGGCCGCGGAGCTCAGGTCCTTGGTGTCCGCGAGCGCCTGCTCGAGCGCCCTCTGCACCGAGTAGTACTCGATGTACGCGGGAAGCACCCGGAAGCCGATCATCACGCAGACGACGACGACGGCCGCGACGAAGAGGAATCCCAGCATCGTCAGTCCGCCCTGCTTCGCTCGACGTTGCATCGCTGCCTCCCTATCGAATTCCGCTGCCGACCCGCTTGAACGCGAGACTGGAGATGTCGTCCCAGTTGAACCAGACGAAGAACGCGCGCCCGCGAAGGTGGTCGTCGGGCACGAAACCCCAGTACCGGCTGTCGTCGCTGCGGTCACGGTTGTCGCCCATCATGAAGTACTGCCCGGGCGGGACCTTGCACCTGAAGCCGCTGCCATCCGGATTGTAGTCGCAGTTCTCGCGTCCGGGAAATGCGCGCACCTGCCCGGGGCTGACCGCCGGCATCGTCGGATCGGCCGCCGCCGAATGCTCCTTCGCGCCCTCCCCGGTGTCCGCGGTCTCCGAGAACTCCGCCATCGTCTCGAACCGGAGCCCTTCCAGATAGCTGTAGGTGCCGTTCGACTTCTGCGTCCATGGAGTTCCGTTGACCGTGAGCCGCTTGTCCTTGTAGACGAGCGTGTCGCCGGGGACGCCGATCACGCGCTTGATGAAATCCTGCGACGGGTTCAGCGGGTAACGGAACACGACGACGTCGCCGCGCTTCGGGTCGGCGATGGGCACGATCTTCTCCTCGACGATCGGCAGCCGGAGGCCGTACGCGAACTTGTTGACGAGGATGAAGTCGCCGACTTCCAGCGTCGGCCGCATCGACGACGACGGGATCTTGAACGGCTCGGCCAGGAACGAGCGCAGCAGGAAGACGATCAGCAGCACGGGGAAGAAGCTCTTCGGGTACTCGATCCACCACGGCTCGCGCGCATCCGCGGCGCGGCTCTTGGCGAAGTACAGCTTGTCGGCCAGCGCGACGACGCCCGTGATGACGGTCGCCAGGAAAAGGATCAGCGCAAAGTTCATGGTCGTTGCTGTGGTTGTTGTCCCGATGGGGTCGGATTGCGGCCGACGCCGGTCACTTGTCGCCGACCTGCAGGATGGCGAGGAACGCCTCCTGCGGAATCTCGACGTTGCCGACGGATTTCATCCGCTTCTTGCCGGCCTTCTGCTTCTCGAGCAGCTTCTTCTTGCGCGTGATGTCGCCGCCGTAGCACTTCGCCAGCACGTTCTTGCGCATCGCCTTGATCGTTTCCCGGGCGATGATCTGCGCGCCGATCGACGCCTGGACCGCGACGTCGAACATCTGCCGCGGGATCAGCGAGCGCATCTTGGTCACCACCTCCCGGCCGCGATGGATCGCGACCGAGCGGTGCACCATCACCGACAGCGAGTCGACGCGGTCGCCGTTGATCAGGATGTCGAGCTTGACGACGTCGGCCGGGCGGAACTCCCTGAACTCGTAGTCGAGCGACGCGTAGCCGCGCGACACCGACTTGAGCCGGTCGAAGAAGTCCATCACGACTTCGGCAAGCGGCAGCTCGTAGGTCAGCATCACCTGCCGGCCCAGGTACTGCATGTTCTTCTGGATGCCGCGCCGCTCGGTGCACAGCGTGATCACCGGGCCCACGTAATCCTGGGGCATGAGGATCGTCGCCGTGATCACCGGCTCCCGGATCTCCTCGACCCGCGACAGGTCGGGCAGCTTGGACGGGTTCTCGATCTCGATGAGCGTTCCGTCGCGCAGCAGGACCTGATAGACGACGGTCGGCGCCGTCGTGATCAGATCCATGTCGTATTCGCGCTCCAGCCGCTCCTGGACGATATCCATGTGCAGCAGGCCCAGGAAGCCGCAGCGGAAGCCGAAGCCCAGCGCCTGCGAGACTTCCGGCTCGTAGTGCAGCGACGCGTCGTTCAGCTTGAGCTTCTCGAGCGCGTCGCGCAGGGCCTCGTACTGGTTCGACTCGACCGGATAGAGTCCCGCGAACACCTGCGGCTTCACGTCCTTGAATCCCGGGAGCGCGCCCGGTGCGGGCCGCGACGCGAGCGTCACCGTGTCGCCGACCTTGGCGGCGTGGATCTCCTTGATGCCGGCGATGATGAAGCCGACCTCGCCGGCCGACAGCGACTCGCGCGCGACCGACTTCGGCGTGAACACGCCGACCTGCTCGCAGTTGTAGGCCGCCCCTGCCGCCATCAGCAGGATCTTGTCGCGGGGCTTCAGCGTCCCCTGCATCACGCGGACCAGCATCACGACGCCGACATAGTTGTCGAACCACGAGTCGATGATGAGCGCCTGCAGCGGAAGCGCCGGATCGCCCTTCGGCGGGGGGATGCGCGCGATCACCGCCTCGAGGACGTCGTCGACCCCTTCGCCGGTCTTCGCGCTGCAGCGCACGGCGTCGTGCGCCGGGATGCCGATGATGTCCTCGATTTCCCCGATCACCCGGTCCGGCTCCGCAGAGGGGAGGTCGATCTTGTTCAGCACCGGCACGACGGTGACGCCCTGCTCGATCGCCGTATAGCAGTTGGCGACGGTCTGCGCCTCGACGCCCTGCGAGACGTCGACGACGAGCAGCGCGCCCTCGCACGCGGCGAGCGAGCGCGACACCTCGTACGCGAAGTCCACGTGTCCGGGCGTGTCGATCAGATTGAGGCTGTAGACCTGCCCGTCGCGGGCCTTGTACGAGAGCGCGGCCGTCTGCGCCTTGATGGTGATCCCGCGCTCGCGCTCCAGGTCCATCGAGTCCAGCACCTGCTCGCCCATTTCGCGTTCGGCGAGCCCGCCGCAACGCTGGATGAAGCGGTCCGCCAGCGTCGACTTGCCGTGGTCGATGTGGGCGATGATGGAAAAATTGCGGATCAGATGCAAGGTGGTCGCCGGTGATGGACGCGCCAAAACGAAGGGGCACCCCTGGTGTGCCCCTCCGCCGCACGGATAACGTTGAATTTTAGCGGATTTTCGGTCTCGACGCGACCTCAATCGCCGGCGCGGCGGAATCGCGCCAGCGCCTTCTCGAGGCCGGCCCGGTCGAGCCGGTAATGGCAGACCTCGATACCGCGCCCCGGGTCGCCCGCGAAGAGCACCGGGACGAGATCGCCAAAGGCTGCCTCGAGCGCGGGATCGGCGTCGACATCGACGACGACCAGCGGGACGCCCGCCGCCGCCGCCAACGGCCTCACTGCGGTCTCCATCTCCGCGCAGAGCCCGCAGTAGGCCCGCGTCAGCAGCGTCAGCTTCACTCGCCGTTGTTGATCCTGAGCGTCGAGAAGAACTCCTGCTCGCCGCGCTTCAGGCGCAGTGTCACCGACGCACCCTTGTCGAGCTTCGACAAGAGCCCGTTCACCTGTTCGGCGGTCCTCGCCTCGGTCGACTGCCCGCGGCTCACGATCGCCAGGATGACGTCGCCGGGCTGCACGTTGCCGCGCACGAGTCCCGAGATGTCCTCCACCAGCACGCCGTTCTTGATGTCGAGCTCCTTCTTCTGCTCGTCGGTGAGGTCGGTCAGCGAGAGACCCATCCGGTTCGGCTTCGCCTTCTCCTTGGGCGCCGGCCCCCCGCGCCGCGTCGGCGCCGGTGCCTCGTCCTTGATCTCGGCGACGGTCACGACGATATCGCGCGGAGCGCCCTTCCGCCAGACGCCGAGCGTCACCTTCGTGCCGGGCTTGACGACGGTGATGATCCGCGGCAGCTCGGAGGAGGTCTTCACCTCGCGGCCGTCGACCTTGACGATGATGTCGCCCGCTTCCACGCCGCCCTTGTCCGCCGGTCCGCCCTTCTCGACCGAGTTCACGAGCGCGCCGGACGGCTTCGGAAGCCCGAACGATTCGGCGGTCTCCTTGCTCACCTCGGTGATCTGCACCCCGATGCGCCCGCGCGTCACCCGGCCCTTCTCCTTGAGCTGCGCGACCGTGTTCATCGCGATGTCGATCGGGATCGCGAAGGACAGCCCCATGTAGCCGCCCGTGCGCGAGAAGATCATCGAGTTGATGCCGACGACCTCGCCCCTGAGGTTGAACAGCGGGCCGCCCGAGTTGCCGGGGTTCACCGCCGCGTCGGTCTGGATGAACGGCACGAGGTTCTCCTGCGGCAGGTCGCGGCCCTTGGCGCTGACGATGCCTGCCGTCATCGAATTCTCCAGCCCGAAGGGCTTGCCGATGGCGACGACCCACTCGCCGACCTTGAGCTTCTCGGGATCGCCGATCGTCACTCTGGGCAGGTCCTTCGCGTCGATCTTGAGCAGCGCGATGTCGGTGCGCTTGTCGGTACCCACGACCTTGGCCTTGAACTCGCGCTTGTCGGTCAGCTTGACGCTGACCTCGTCGGCGCCGTCGACGACGTGCGCGTTGGTGATGAGGTAGCCGTCGCTGGAGATGAGGAATCCGGAGCCCACCGACTGCTGCTCGAACTCGCGCTCGGGCCCGGGGCGCTGGCGCGGAATCTGCCCGAAGCGGCGGAAGAACTCGTAGAACGGATCGTCCTCGGAGAGCTCGAGGCCGCGCCCGCGCCGGACCTTCTGCGTGACGTCGATGGCGACCACCGCCGGCCCCTGCTTGTCGTAGAGGTCGGTGAAATCGGGCAGGCCCGCGGCACGGCCCTGCGCCGCCGCCGGCGTGCCCGCCGCGGCGAGCGCGGCGAGCAGTATCCCGAAGATGGCGGTGGTGATTTGGGAACGGTAACGACGAATCATGGTAAGTCTGCCTCTTTGCCTATTGAACAAGAACGAAGCGGGAGCCCGGAACGCTCAGCGACGCGTCACCGAGTTGGCGATCTGCCGGATGGTGAGCGCGGGCACTTCGCCCAGCACGGTCACCATGTTGTCGTCGAGCTGCCGGATGTACACGTTGATTCCGCCCTGCGACGATTGCCCCGTCGGGTGCGGACCCCTGGCCATGGGCTCGACGAACACCGAAACCGCGACCAGGCCGTCCGAGTAGACCAGGTGCGCCACTTCGCGCGCGCCGCGCAGACGCCGGGTGCCCTCGATGATCTTGGAGAAGCCGGGCGGCACGCGCGTCACCGTCCAGCCGGTCTCCTTCATGTCGAGATCGCCCTTTCCCGGGGGGCGGATGTGCCAATCGGGTGGAGCCAGCGCCCAGGTCGGCTTGACCATGTCGCGCGTGATCGTCGCGCCGATCGTGATGTCGGTGAACGCGAACTGCTCGACGACTTCGTTTCGCTCGTTGATGAGGCGGGCCCGCACGAGGAGCCCGGTGGCGGGATCCGCCCAGAACTTGTGGCCGTAGCGCATGCCGTCCTTCGGCTCGAACGTCCACGCCTGCGTGTCCAGGCCCGCGACGCGTCCGGTCTCCGCCTTGCGAAACTCGTAGAACTCGGCGAGCGTCTTCTGCTGCTGCGGCGACAGCGAAGGAAAGGCGTTGCGGAACGTGCGCGGCTCGATGCGAACGACCTTGGCGTCGGGGTAATAGCAGCGTACCTCGCCCTGGCTGCGGATCACCTCGCGCGGCGGCCCGTCGAGGTTGACGATCTTCTCGAATTCCTCGCCGAGGTCGTTGAGGTGGACGAGCCGCGAGGTCTCGACGTGGCCGTCGTGCTGGTAGATGATCGTGCCGACGTAATTGAGCTGACGCGCCGCCGCGGCCGCGCGCGCCAGCCACGCCACGGCATCGTCGGCGAGCGCCGACGGCGCCGCGGCGAGCATCGCCAGCCCCGCAATGGCTGCGCGCGCCAGCCGCATGCCGGCGTCGACCCGGACGCGCCGTTCCGTCACCGCGCCGCCTCCGTCCCGACCTGCGACCTACGGTCGGCCATCGGTTCCGCCCGCCGACGCCGGGCGCAGGTAGGGCCCCACGCCCTGGATCTGCGCCGTCGGCGAGGATTCCCGGTGCGCCAGCAGATAATCCTGCGATACGGGTGCCGCCTTTGCCGGCGCGGCGCGCATGGCCACGGCCGTCGACCTGCGAATCCAGCATGCTCGTCGCGACCCAGCCGACGAGCGCCACCGCGGCGACGGTTGCCGCCGCCGCCCACGCGAAGGGGAGCCGTGGCGGGCGCAGCGGCTTGGGCGCAAGCACCGTGGGTTCGGCTTCGAAGCGCGCCGCAAAGCGCTCCGCAAAGCCCGGTGTCGGCCCGCCGCTGCCGCGCAGCGCGTCGCCGATCACGTGATAGCACACCCATGTGGCAACCGCCTCCGGTTGCTTCAGCTCCCGCAACGCCGCATCCGCCTCGGCGCCTTCGAGCTCGCCGTCCATCAAGCGCGAAATTCGCTCACCCATCACCATCTCCGATCCTTGTCCGTCCCCAGCAGCGGCCGCAGCTCCGCCGCAATCGCGTCGCGCGCCCGAAAGATCCGCGACCGCACCGTGCCCACCGGGCAGTTCATCACGTTGGCTATTTCCTCGTAGCTCAGGCCCTCGATCTCGCGCAGCGTGATCGCGGTCCGCAGGTCGTCCGGGAGCGCATTCATCGCACGGTTCACGGTCGCCGCGATCTCCTTGCCCTCGAGCTCGCTCTCGGGGGTGTTGGCGTCCCGCAGCTGTTCCGCGTCCTCGAAGCCCTCCGCCTCCTCGTTGTCGAACCCCGTCGTCGTCGGTGCGCGGCGGCCGAGCGCGACGAGGTAGTTCTTCGCCGTGTTGATCCCGATCCGGTACAGCCAAGTGTAGAACGCGCTGTCCCCACGGAAACTGGGGAGCGCACGGTACGCCTTGATGAAAGCCTCTTGCGTCACGTCCTCGACTTCCGCCGCATCGCGCACGAACCGGGACAACAGCCGCCCCAGCTTGCGCTGGTACTTAAGAACCAGCAGCTCGAAAGCGCGCTTGTCGCCACGCTGCGCGCGCTCGACGAGCTGCTGATCGACCTCGCGATCACCCATCCAGTCCCTGATTCATTCGTTGTTATGCCCGCCGAACGGCGAGTGCGGCTACCGGCCTCTGGCTCGGGCAGCCCCGGCTTTCAACCACCACCTCGCCGGGGCGCCGTGCGGCGCGCGCTTGCAACAACAGACCGCGAGACGCGCGGGAAGTTCACGCGGCACTGTGGTCATTCTGCCGGCATCGGCAGCGCGGCCTTCGCGACCGCCGATTTGTCCAGGACAACCATCGACCGCAGGTCGCCGGTGGCGATGCCCCGGTAATTGCGGATCACCGGTGCGACCCAGTCGCGGAGTTCGGCGCGACGATCCGTATCCAGCAACCCCAGCTGATCGAGGACGGCCGCGACGATCGGCCGCAGCGCGCGCTTGTTGCCATCGGCCACCTTGATCGCGATTCCGACCCCGGCGCTCCGCAGTCCGATCGCCTGCACGCCCTCGGCCCCGATCTTCGCCACCCAATCGCCGCGCCCGGCCCGCATCAGCGCCAGGTCGCTCCGGCCTTCCCCGGACACCATTTCCGGGTGCGCGGTCATGGCGTCGGCCAGCGCCCGCGGCGCCGTCCCGTACTCCGCGTCGTCCTCCCGCGCCGCCAGCCGCGCATAGGCGAGCGCGAGCCCCTGCGAGGGGAACCGCATAGTTCGGCGCGGAACAACCGTCGATGGCCCCGACGAGGTCGGCCTCCGGCGTCGACGTGAAATGCGCGACGGCGCGGCGGATCGCCCGCTGCAGCGGGTGCTCGAACGCGAGGTAGCTGTCCTTCGGCAGCCCGCAATGCACACAGTAGGCGAGCATGCCGCTGTGCTTGCCCGAGCAGTTGTGCTCGAGCGGCGAGTACGGCGGCGGCGGCGGCACTTCGCCGCGCCGCTCGTAGAAGCCGGGGACGTGCGTGCCGCACTTCAGGTCGCCGGCGGCGTTGCCGGCCCGGGCAAGCATGTCGGCAACGGCCTCGACGTGCCGCGGCTCGCCCGAATGGCTCGCGCACATCAGCGCGACCTGCGCGGCCGAATAGCCGAAGCGCTCGACTCCGCCAGCGGCAACGAAGGGCATCGCCTGCAGCGGCTTCAACGCGCTGCGCGTCATCGTCAGGAATGCCGGATCGCCGGCCGCGTGCTGCAGGCGGCCACGGCGGTCGACGACGGCGATCGAGCCCAGATGGATGCTTTCGACCACGGCTCCGCGGGTGACGGCCGCGAGCGGCACGTGTCCCGCGCCGGCGTGGCCGGCGGCGGCGGGACTTCGGGCAGTTGCAGGGGGAGCGGCGAGCATGGATGGGCGGTGAACGGACCGCGCATTATCACCCGCGCGGAGCGCCTAGCGCGAACCGCCGCCCCGATGGCGGCGGGCCGCCCGCTAGCGCGGCGCGAGCGCCGCCCTGATCTGCTCGAGCGCCGCCGGATCCTCGATCGTCGTAAGGTCGCCCGGATCGCGCCCTTCCGCCAGCGCCTGGATCGTGCGCCGCAGGAGCTTCCCCGAGCGCGTCTTCGGCAGCACGGTGACGAAGTGCACGGCACCCGGCCGTGCGATCGCCCCGAGCTCGCGGTCGACGGTGTCCATCACCTCCTTGCACACTGCCGCGGCCGCCGTTGCCGTGGCCACGGTGGCCGGGTTCTTGACGACCGCGAATGCGACGGGGATCTGCCCCTTCAGCGCGTCGGCGACCCCGACCACCGCCACTTCGGCGATGCCCGGATGCGCCTGCACCGCCTCCTCGATCTCCCGCGTGCCCAGCCGATGGCCGGCGACATTGATCACGTCGTCGGTGCGTCCGAGCACGAAGTAGTAGCCGTCGGGATCCCGCGTCGCCCAGTCGAACGTCGAGTAGGCGAGCTTGGTGCCGAAATCGGAGAAATACGTCTTCACGAAGCGCGCGTCGTCGCCCCACACGGTCGTCATGCAGCCCGGCGGCAGCGGCGGCATGATCGTGAGCACGGCCTTCTCGTCCGCGCCCGCCTCCTCGCCGCTGCCTTCGCGCAGCAGCCGGACATCGTAGCCGTAGACGGGGAACGAAGGGCTGCCGAACTTGCGCGGCGTATCCTCCACGCCGGGCATCGCCGACAGGATCGCCCAGCCCGTTTCGGTCTGCCAGTAATGGTCGACGATCGGAACGCCGAGCGACTCGGACGCCCAGCGCGCCGTCGGCTCGTCGAGCGGCTCGCCGGCGAGGAACAGGAACTTGAGCGTCGACAGGTCGTGCTGCTTCATGAACGCCGGGTCCTGCTTCTTGAGCACGCGGATCGCGGTCGGCGAGCTGAACATCGTCTTCACCTTGTTCTCGGCGACGATCTTCCACCAGATCGCCGGATCCGGACGGATCGGCAGACCCTCGTACATGATCGTCGTCCCCCCGGCGATCAGCGGCCCGTAGACGATGTACGAGTGCCCGACGACCCAGCCGATGTCGCTCGTGGTGAACATCGTGTCGCCGGGCTCGATGCAGTAAATGCGGCGCATCGACGAGGCGAGCGCGACCGCGTAGCCGCCGGTGTCGCGCTGCACGCCCTTCGGCTTGCCGGTCGTGCCCGACGTGTAGAGGATGTACGAGGGCTCGGACGATTCGAGCCATTCGCAGGGCACCCGGGCATCCATGCAGCCGGCGCGCAGCGTGGCGTAGTCGAGGTCGCGACCGGCCACGACCGTCATGGCCGGATCGAGCCCGCGGTTGACGATGATCACCTTCCGCGGCGGGTTTGCGGCGAGGCGGATCGCCTCGTCGACGAGGTGCTTGTACGGAACCGGCTTTCCGCCGCGCATCCCCGCGTCCGAGGTCACCATCAGCTTCGGCTTCGCGTCGTCGATCCGCGTCGCGAGGCTCGCCGCGGCGAAGCCGCCGAAGACGACCGAGTGGATGGCGCCGATGCGCGCGCAGGCCAGCATCGCGAACGCCGCCTCGGCGATCATCGGCATGTAGATCAGCACCCGATCGCCCCGGGCGACGCCCTGCGCCCTGAAGATCGCGGCAAGCCGGTTCACTTCGGCCGCGAGCTCGCGATACGTGTACGTCCTCTGGTCGCCGGTCTCGGTCGATAGGTACGACGAGCGCCTTCTGGTCGGCGCGCGCGGCGAGGTGCCGATCGACGGCGTTGTGGCAGAGGTTGATCCGCCCGCCGACGAACCACCTGGCAAACGGCGGCTTCGAGTAATCGAGCACGTCGGCGAACGGCGTCTGCCAATCGACCAGCGCGGCCTCGCCACGCCAGAACGCGTCGCGGTCGGTGATGGACTGGCGATGGAATTCCCGGTAGGTCGCCATCGTTCGATTCTCCCAGTTCGACGGACTGCACAAGGGGGCACAGCCACGCGCAATCCTACGGTCGGCGGGCCCGCCGGACCTTGCGCCGAATCAAGCCCGCGTCAGGGCGGCGCCGGCCGACCGGACCCTCGCGACCGGCGCCGCGGAAACGCCCGCCTGGCGCCGAGCGCCGTAGGGGTGGCTGTCGGGGGCGATCCGGACGACGGTGCGGCCGCGGACCATCCCCTTGAGGTACGGGTCGAAATGGGTCGGCAGGTCCTCGAAATCGATCGTCCGCACCTGATCGTGGACGCGATCCGGCCGCCACTCGACGGCGAGCCGGTTCCAGATCTTCTGCCGCAGCGACAGCGCGCAGTTGGCGCTGTCGGCGCCGAGCAGGGCCACGCCGCGCAGGATGAACGGCGCGACGTTCGTGTTGAGCTTCATCCCCGAGGCGTTCCCGACCGCGCCGACGGTGCCGCCGATCTTCATCGTCGACAGCAGCCAGGCGAGCATGTCGCCGCCAAGGTTGTCGATCGCGCCGGCCCAGGTCGACTTGTCGAGCGCGCGGATCTTCCCGAGGTCGATCGCCTGGCGCTGGAGCACCTCCTTCGCGCCGAGCTCCTTGAGGTAGCCGGCCTCCTCGGGCTTGCCGGTGATCGCGACCACGTGATAGCCGGTCTTGGCCAGGATTTCGACCGCGACCGAGCCCACGCCGCCCGTCGCCCCGGTCACCGCCACCGGCCCGTTGTCGGGCTTCAGCCCGTTGGTCTCCATCAGCATGATCGCCAGCGCCGCGGTGAAGCCCGCGGTGCCGAGCGTCATCGCGTCGAATGCGGTCATGCTTTCCGGCCGCCGCACGATCCAGTCCGCGGGCACCCGAACCCGCTCGCTGTAGCCCCCGTCGTGCGCGACGCCCATGTCGTAGGCATGGACGATCACCTTGTCGCCGCGCTTCCAGCGCGCATCCGTCGACGATTCGACCGTGCCCGCCATGTCGATGCCGGCGTTGGTCGGGTACTTGCGCATGATCTTGCCCGCACCGTTGTACGACAGCGCATCCTTGTAGTTGATGGTCGAGTACTTCGTCCGGACGACGACATCGCCGGGATCGAGCTCGTCGAGCGTCATCTCGACGAAGCGGCTGACGACCGCGTCGTTCTCCTGGAACGTCCGGTAGGCCTTGAATTTCTGCACGCGAGTCTCCTTGGGGATGCGGTCGGGAAGCGAAGAACGGGATGGCGGAAGGAATCGGAACGGACGTCAGCGGGACGGCGGCGCTTCGGCCGCGACATGCGGCTCGGCCATGTAGTCATGCGTCTGCATTTCGACGAGGCGGCTCACGGTGCGGGCGAATTCCCGGCTGTTCGGCCCCTCGCGATAGAGGTCTTCGGGTAGGGCCGCAGCGGAGGCCAGCAGCTTCACGCGGTGATCGTACAGTATGTCGACGAGCCACGTGAAGCGCCGCGCGCGGTCGCCCATCTCGGCGGTCATCCGCGGGATGCCGGACAGAAACAGCAGCGAGTAGCCGCGGGCCAATTCGAGGTAGTCGCGCTGCGACCGCGGACCCTCGCAGAGCGTCGCGAACTCGAACCAGACGGCGCTGCCCGCGCGCGCCCGCGCGGTCAGCGTCCGGCCCTCGATGTGCAGCCTGGGGTCCTCGTCCGGCCCCGAACGCATCGACTCGAACGCCGCCGCCAGCGCGGCGTCGGCTTCGCGGCCGAGCGGCGTGTGGTAGGTCCTGACCCGCTGCAGCGCCCGCAGCCGGTAGTCGATGCCCCCGTCGACCTCGACCACGTCCAGCCATTTCTTCAGCAGCGCGATCGTCGGCAGGAAGCGCTCGCGCTGCAGGCCGTTCGGCCAGAGTCCGTCGGGCGGGTAGTTCGTCGTCATGACGAACACGACGCCGTGGTCGAACAGCGCGCCGAGCAGGCGCCCGAGGATCATCGCGTCGGCGATGTCCGACACGTGAAACTCGTCGAAGCAGACGAGGCGCCATTTGCGCGCGATGCGCGCGGCGACCATCGCCAGCGGATCCGCCTCGCGCTTGAGCGTGGCGAGCGCCGCGTGCACGTCGCGCATGAACGCATGGAAGTGGACGCGAGTCTTGCGACGGATCCCGACGGTCGCGAAGAACGCGTCCATGAGGAAGCTCTTGCCGCGACCGACGCCACCCCACAGATACACGCCGCGCGGCACCGCGGGCGGCGCGAACAGCTTCTTCAGCGTGGACCGTCGGGCCGCGCGAAACGCCTCGAGCTCGGACGCGAGCCTTTGCAGGCGGTCGAGCGCGGCGGCCTGCGCGGGGTCGAGGGTCGTGCCTCGCGCCGCGAGGATCGGGTCGAGCCAGGCGACCAGCGCGCCCGCGCGGGGCGCGACGTCGCGGTCGAGGGCGGCTCGCTCCGGCGCGGACCCGACCGGAGGCGGCCCGTCGGAGGTCGCAGCGGACACCGGACCGGATCGTCCCTACAGGTTCAGCGTCCGCCCGTCGACCGCGAGTGCCGCTTCCTTCGTGGCCTCGGACAGCGACGGGTGCGCATGGCAGATCCGCGCGAGATCCTCGCTCGCCGCGCCGAATTCCATCGCGACCACACCCTCGGCGATCAGCTCGGACGCGTACGGACCGATGACGTGCATGCCCAGGATGCGATCGGTCGCCGCGTCCGCCAGGATCTTCACGAAACCCGTCGTGTCGCCCAACGCCCGCGCCCGGGCATTCGCCGAAAACGGGAAGCTCCCGGCGCGGTAGGCGATCCCGGCCGCCTTCAGCTCCTGCTCGGTCTTCCCGACCCAGGCGATTTCCGGCGCCGTGTAGATGACCCAGGGAATCGTGTTGAAGTCGACGTGGCCATGCTGTCCGGCGATGCGCTCGGCGACCGCGACGCCCTCCTCCTCCGCCTTGTGCGCGAGCATCGGGCCGCGCACGACGTCCCCGATTGCCCAGACATTGGGCAGGTTCGTCCGGCAATCGCCATCCACCGCGACGAAGCCGCGCTCGTCCAGCTGCAAGCCGACGGCCCCGGCGCCGAGACCCGCCGTGTGCGGCGCGCGGCCGATCGCGACGATCAGACTGTCGAACGCCGCCCGCTGCGGCGCGCCGGCCGCGTCGGCGTAGTCGACGACGACCTCCGCCTCGCCGACCGTGACCGCCGAGATCGCGACACCGGTATGGATCGCGAGCCCCTGCTTCGCGAACGCGCGGCTCGCCTCCTTCGCCACCGCGGCATCCGCGGTCCCGAGCAGCGCCGGCAGCGCTTCGAGCACCGTCGTCTGCGCGCCCAGCCGGCGCCAGACGCTGCCCATCTCCAGGCCGATCACCCCGGCGCCGACCACGCCGAGCCGTTTCGGCACGGAGTCGATGGCGAGCGCTCCGGCATTGTCGAGCACCCGCGGGTTGTCGAACGGCACGCCCGGAAGCGCCCGCGGCTTCGAGCCGGTGGCGACGATCACGTGCGTTGCCGCGAGCTCGGCGGGTTTCGTCCCCTCGACCCGGAGCTTCCACCCACCGTCTGCGCTGCCGCCGGTGAACGAGCCCAGGCCGTGGAAGAACGCGATCTTGTTCTTCTTGAACAGATACAGGATGCCGTCGTTGTTCTGCGCGACGACCTTCTCCTTCCGCGCGAGCATCCGCTTCACGTCGATGGCGAGACCCGTGATCGCGATGCCATGGTCCGCGAACGCGTGACCCGCGTGCTCGAAATGCTCGGAGGACTGCAGCAGCGCCTTCGAGGGGATGCAGCCGACATTGGTGCAGGTGCCGCCCGGCGCCGGCTTGCCGCCGGAGCGGGTCCAGTCGTCGATGCAGGCGGTCCTGAAGCCGAGCTGCGCGGCGCGGATCGCGGCGATGTAGCCGCCGGGGCCGGCGCCGATCACCACAACGTCGAATTGTTCGATCATCGCGGCCTCAGCGCCGCCCGGCCGCCCGAAGGGCGCTGACCCGCCCCCTCGGGGGGCAGCGAACGGAGTGAGCGTGGGGGTCGTCATCTCACAGGTCCAGCAGCATCCGCGCCGGATCTTCCAGCGCTTCCTTGATCGCGACCAGCGACAGCACGGCCTCGCGACCGTCGATGATCCGGTGGTCGTAGGACTGCGCGAGGTAGTTCATGGGCCGCACGACGATCTGCCCGTTCTCGACGACCGCGCGTTCCTTCGTCGCATGGACGCCGAGGATCGCCGATTGCGGCGGGTTGATGATAGGCGTCGACAGCATCGAGCCGAATACGCCGCCGTTGCTGATCGTGTACGTGCCTCCGGTCAGCTCGTCGACGGTCAGCTTGCCCTCCTGCGCGCGCTTGCCGAAGTCGGCGATCTTCGCCTCGATCTCGGCGATCGACAGCTGGTCGGCGTCGCGAATGATCGGCACGACCAGCCCGCGCGGACTCCCGACCGCGATGCCGATGTCGAAATAGCCGTGGTAGACGATGTCGACGCCGTCGATCGAGGCATTCACCGCCGGGAACTTCTTCAGCGCATGAACCGCCGCCTTCACGAAGAAGCCCATGAAGCCGAGCTTCACGCCATGCTCCTTCTCGAACCGGTCCTTGTACCGGTTGCGCAGGTCGATCACCGGCTGCATGTTGACTTCGTTGAACGTGGTCAGGATGGCGGCCGTCGACTGCGAGGCGACGAGGCGCTCGGCAACGCGTTGGCGCAGCCGCGACATCGGCACGCGCTGCTCGGGGCGCTGCCCGAGCGCGGTCGGCGGCGCGATCGCGGGGGCCGCCCGGGGTGCGGCGGGCGCCACGGGTGCGGCCGGGACCGCGGGCCTGGCGGGGGCCGGAGCGGGCGTGGTGGCCGCAGCCAGCACGTCGCCCTTGGTGACGCGGCCACCGCGCCCGGTGCCCTGCACGTCGACAGCGCTCACTCCCTGCTCGGCCAGCAGCTTGCGCGCCGCGGGGGAGGCGGCCGGCGACGCCGTCGCGGGCGCGGCGACGGCGGGCGGAGGCGCCGCCGCCGGCTGCGTTGCCGCGGGCGCGGCAACGGTCGCCACCGCGGCGGAATCGATGACCGCAATCACTTCCTGGCCGGCAACCGTCGACCCGTCGCCCTTCACGACCTCGACCAGCACGCCCGCGGCGGGCGCCGGGAGCTCGAGCACGACCTTGTCGGTCTCGACGTCGACCAGGTTCTCGTCGCGCGCCACCGGCTCGCCGACCTTGCGGTGCCAGCTGACGAGCGTTGCCTCGCTGACGGATTCGGGGAGCTGCGGAACTTTGACTTCGATGCGCATGGATGGACTTTCGCGTCAGGTGCCGACGAGCATCTCGCCTTCGGAGAGGTCGGGCGCAAAGGCGTCGGCGACCAGCTTCTGCTGGCGCTCGAGATGCTTCGACATGTAGCCGACCGCGGTCGACGCCGACACCGGACGGCCCGCGTAGGCGACCACCTGGTTCGGCAGCGCGTCGGCACGGAAGTAGGCGCGCAGCCGGTACCACGCGCCCTGGTTCTGCGGTTCCTCCTGACACCAGACGACCTCGGTCGCCTTCGGGAACCTGGTCAGCGCCGCCTTGAAATCGGCATGTGGGAACGGGTAGAGCTGCTCCATCCGGATGATCGCGACGTCGTTGATACCGTGTTCGCGCCGGTAGGCGACGAGCTCGTAATAGACCTTGCCGCAGCAGACGATGACGCGCCGCACGTTCTTCGCGACGAGCTTCTCCGTCTCGCCGATCACGTTCTGGAACTGTCCCGTCGCGAGGTCGTCGAGCGAGGACACCGCCTCCTTGTGCCGCAGCAGGCTCTTCGGGCTCATCACGATCAGCGGCCGGCGGAACGGGCGGATCATCTGCCGGCGCAGCAGGTGGAAGATCTGCGCCGGCGTCGTCGGCACGCAGACCTGCATGTTGTGCTCGGCGCAGAGCTGCAGGTAGCGCTCCGGGCGCGCCGACGAGTGCTCGGGACCCTGGCCCTCGTAGCCGTGCGGCAACAGCATCACGAGCCCGGAGATGCGGCCCCACTTCGCCTCGCCGGAGGCGATGAACTGGTCGATGACGACCTGCGCGCCGTTGGCGAAATCGCCGAACTGCGCCTCCCAGATCACCAGACGCTTCGGGTCCGAGGTCGCATAGCCGTACTCGAAGGCGACCACCGCGTTCTCGGTCAGCACCGAGTCGATCACCTCGAACGCCGGCCGGCCCGCCGTCAGCCGCTCGAGCGGAATCCAGTTCCCCGAATCCCACTTCTCGCGGTTCTGGTCGTGCAGCACGGCGTGGCGGTGCGAGAACGTGCCGCGGCCGACGTCCTCGCCGGAAAGGCGCACGCCATAGCCGTCCGTGAGCAGCGTCGCGTAGGCGAGCGTCTCGCCCATCCCCCAGTCGAGCGGCAGCGTGCCCTCGCCCATCGCCTTGCGGTCGGCGAGCACGCGCGCCACGCGCGGATGCAGCTTGAAGCCGTCCGGCGCCTCGGTGACCTTCTGCGCGAGCGTCTGCAGCTTCGCCAGCGGCACCGCGGTGTCCCCGGGGTCGGTCCACTTCCGCTTCATGTACGGCGACCAGTCGACCGTGAGCGGCGGCTTGTAGTTCGACAGGATCGTCGTGTTCGTGTGCAGGCCCTTGTCCATTGCCGCGCGGTACGAGGCGATCATCGCGTCGGCGTCCTCCGGCTTGATCACGCCGGCCGCGACCAGCCGGTCGGCGTAGAGCCGGCGCGTGCCCGGATGCTGGGCGATCCGCTTGTACATGAGCGGCTGGGTGATCATCGGCTCGTCGGCCTCGTTGTGCCCGAGCCGGCGGAAGCAGACGAGGTCGATGAAGACGTCGCGGTGGAACTGCTGCCGGTAGGCCATCGCCATCTCGATCGCGAGCAGACAGACTTCCGGATCGTCGGCGTTGACGTGGAAGATCGGCGCCTCGGCCATCTTCGCGATGTCGGTGCAGTAGAGCGTGCCGCGCGTGTCGCGCGGGTCGGAGGTCGTGAAGCCGATCTGGTTGTTGACGACGATGTGGATCGTGCCGCCCGTGTAGTAGCCGCGGGTCTGCGCCATGTTCAGCACTTCCTGGATCACGCCCTGCCCCGCGACGGCAGCATCGCCGTGGATCAGCACCGGCAGCACCTGGACGCCCTTGTCGTCGCCGCGGCGGTGCTGGCGCGCGCGCACCGAGCCCTCGACGACCGGGTTGACCGCCTCGAGGTGCGACGGATTGAACGCGAGCGTCAGGTGCATCGGCCCGCCCGGCGTGACGACGTCGGAGGAGAAGCCCTGGTGATACTTGACGTCGCCGGCGAGGAGCTCCTCGGTGTGCTTGCCCTCGAACTCGGAGAAGAGGTCCGCGGGCATCTTGCCCAGCGTGTTGACCAGAACGTTGAGGCGTCCGCGGTGCGCCATGCCGATCACTGTCTCCTGCACCCCGACCGCGCCGGCGATCTGGATCAGGTGGTCGAGCATCGGGATCATCGTCTCGCCGCCCTCGCCCGAGAAGCGCTTCTGGCCGACGTACTTGGTGTGCAGGTAGCGCTCGAGCGTCTCGGCTGCGGTCAGCCGCTCGAGGATGTGGCGGCGCTGCTCGGCGGGATAGGTCGGCCGCGAGCGGATCGGCTCGAGGCGGGACTGGACGAAGCGCTTGGTCGCCGTGTCGTTGATGTACATGTACTCGGCGCCGAAGGACCGGCAGTAGGTGTCCTTGAGCGCCTGGATCAGCGCCGACAGGCGCATCCGCTCCGAGCCCGCCTTGAACGAGCCGACGTCGAACTCCGTGTCCATGTCGGCGGCCGTGAAGCCGTACGTGGAGAGATCGAGGTCGGCGAGGTAGGGCTTCTCCTGCCGCTGCAGCGGGTCGAGGTCCGCGTGGAACATGCCCAGCGTGCGAAAGCGGCCGATCATCTGCAGCACGAGCACCTGCTTGTGCATCGTCGACGCGTCGACCATCGCCGCGGCGAGCTTGCGGCTCTTCGCGAGCTGGATGAACGACTCGATCACCGGCGCGTGCGCGACATCCGCCGCACCGCCGCGCAGCGAATCGAAATACGCGCGCCAGTCCGGCGCGACCGACGCCGGATTCGCGAGGTAGCGCTCGTACTGCTCCTCGATGAAAGGCGCGTTGCCGCCGAAGAGCGTGCTCGTCGCCTGGTATTCGTGCAGATTGCTCATCGCCTCGTCCTCGGCCCATCACGATCGAACGGGTCCCGGCGGCCGCCGGGACCGAACGCCATCCCGCCCGCTCCGCGGCGGGCGCGTGCGACCGCCCGGCGGGCCGGGCGGTGCTGCCTCCTGCCGATCGGGCTCAGCGCTCGCCGACCGGCTTCACCGAGCGCCGCGTCGCGCCGGAAAAGAGCTGGCGGGGCCGGCCGATCTTGTATTCCGGGTCGGCGATCATCTCGTTCAGTTGCGCGATCCAGCCGGCCGTGCGCGCGAGCGCGAAGATCGCCGTGAACAGCGGCACCGGAATGCCGATCGCTTTCTGCACGATCCCGGAGTAGTAGTCGACGTTCGGATAGAGCTTGCGCGAGACGAAGTAGTCGTCCTCCAGCGCAATCTTCTCGAGGCCCATCGCCAGCTTGAACAGCGGGTCGTCGTGCAGCCCGAGCGCCTCCAGCACCTCGTGGCAGGTCTCGCGCATCAGCTTTGCGCGCGGGTCGTAGTTCTTGTAGACGCGGTGGCCGAAGCCCATCAGCTTGACGGTGCTGTTCTTGTCCTTGACCTTGGCGATGAACTCGCCGATCTTCGCGATGCCGCCGTTGGCCTGGATATCGCCCAGCATGCTGAGGCAGGCCTCGTTGGCGCCGCCGTGCGCCGGGCCCCACAGGCAGGCCACGCCTGCCGCGATCGCCGCGAAGGGGTTCGTGCCCGACGACGCGCACAGCCGCACCGTCGACGTCGACGCGTTCTGCTCGTGGTCGGCGTGCAGGATGAAGATCCGGTCCATCGCCCGCACCAGCACGTCGTTCGACTTGTAGTCCTCGCAGGGCGTCGCGAACATCATCCGCATGAAGTTCCCGGCGTACGACAGGTCGTTGCGCGGATACATGTAAGGCTGGCCGACCGAGTATTTGTAGGCCATCGCGACCAGCGTCGGCATCTTCGCGATCAGCCGGATCGCCGAGATGTCGCGCTGGTTCGCATCGTGGAGGTTGATCGAGTCGGGGTAGAACGCCGACAGCGCGCCGACCAGCCCGGTCATCACCGCCATCGGGTGGGAGTCCCGGCGGAAGCCGGTCAGGAAGGCCTGCATCTGCTCGTTGACCATCGTGTGCTTGATCACGCGGCCGGTGAACTCCGTCTTTTTCGCGCTGTTCGGCAGCTCGCCGTAGAGCAGCAGGTGGCAGACCTCCATGAAATCGCACTTCACCGCGAGCTCCTCGATCGGGTAGCCGCGGTAGAGGAGCTCCCCCTTGTCGCCGTCGATGAACGTGATCGTCGAGTTGCACGATGCGGTCGACAGGAACCCGGGGTCGTAGGTGAACTTGCCGGTCTTGCCGTAGAGCGTCCGGATGTCGATGACGTCCGGTCCGATGGTGCCCTTCAGGATCGGAAAGGTGACGGCCGGTGATCCGTCGGAAAAGGTCAAGCTCGCGGTGCGGTCGGTCATGTCGTCTGCTCCATCCACGGTTGTTCCTGCTGCCGCGGCAACGGTGTTGCCGCGGCGCCTCCTGATATTCGCCTATTCTGCCTGTCTCGCGGCCTTCCGGCGCAAGGCACGTTCGTGTCTCCCGGAACCCCGCTCACGCCGCGCGCAGCGCCGCCACCAGCGGGCGCAGCGCCGCGTCGTCGGGCTCGGAGCGGCCCGCGAGCAGGTCCCATAAATCGCTATCGGCGAGGTCGAGCAGCCGGTCGAGCGCGACCACCTCGTCCGCCGTCATCGCCGTGCCGCGTGCGTCGAGGAATCGCGCCAGGACGAGGTCGTTTTCCAGCATTCCCCGCCGGCAGCGCCAGCGCAGACGCGCCAGGCGCCGGTCGTCGAACGCGGCAGGGGTCCCGTCTCCGGGCAGCGGGCGTGGATCGGCGGACTCGGCAGGCATCGGTCGGGCTCGCGGACGCGGGGAACGAAGACTAGATCGCCCTCCGCACCATGATTTCCTTGATCTTGCCGATCGCCAACGTCGGGTTCAGCCCCTTCGGGCAGACGTCCACGCAGTTCATGATCGAGTGGCAGCGGAAGAGCCGGTAGGGGTCTTCCAGATTGTCGAGGCGCTCGTTGGTCGCCTGGTCGCGCGAGTCCGCGATGAAGCGGTAGGCCGTCAGCAGCCCGGCGGGGCCGACGAACTTGTCCGGATTCCACCAGAACGACGGGCAGGCCGTCGAGCAGCACGCGCAGAGGATGCACTCGTAGAGCCCGTCGAGCTCCTCGCGGTCCTCGGGCGACTGAAGCCGCTCCCTCTCGGGCGGCGGCGCATCGTTGACGAGGTACGGCGTGATCGAATGGTACTGCTTGAAGAACTGGCTCATGTCCACGATCAGGTCGCGGATCACCGGCAGCCCGGGCAGCGGGCGCAGCTCGACCGGCTCCTTGAGGTCGTTCAGATTGGTGACGCACGCCAGCCCGTTCTTGCCGTTGATGTTCATCGCATCGGAGCCGCAGACACCCTCGCGGCAGCTCCGGCGGAAACTGAGCGTGTCGTCGACCGCCTTGAGCCGCATCAGCGCGTCGAGCAGCATCCGGTCGTGCGGATCGAGCGCGACGTCGTAATCCTGAAGGCGCGGCTTGGCGTCGGTCTCGGGGTCGTAGCGGTAGATGCGGAACTTCATCCAGGATCTCCGGGCACTGCCCGATCACCACCTGCGATCGAGCCGCAATGCGGAATGACGCCCATGCGCTCGATCAATAGGTGCGAGCCTTCGGCGGAAAGGCCTCGACGGACACCGGTTTCAGGTTCACGGGCTTGTACTCGAGGCGGTTGCCGTCGCGATACCACAGCGTGTGCTTGAGCCAGTTCGCATCGTCGCGGTTCGGATAGTCGCTGCGCGCCTGCGCGCCGCGCGACTCCCGCCGCGCTTCCGCCGAAACCACGGTGGCCTTGGCGGTTTCGATCAGATTGTCGAGCTCCAGCGCCTCCACCCGCGCCGTGTTGAACGTCCTGCTCCGGTCCTTGATCGCGCTGCGCTTCACCCGCTCGTCGAGCTCGGCCACCATCCGCACTCCCTCCGCCAGGAGCTCCTGGTTGCGGAACACGCCGCAGTGCGCCTGTATCACCCTGCGCAGATCGCCGGCGACCTCCGGCACCGATTCGCCGGCGACTGCGCCGTCGAGCCGGGCGAGCCGGGCGAGCGCGGCATCCGCCGCATCCGGCGGGAGCGGCTTGTGCGCCGCGCGCTGCAGGTTCAGTTCGACGATGTGGTTGCCGGCCGAGCGCCCGAACACGACGATGTCGAGCAGCGAATTGGTGCCCAGCCGGTTGGCGCCGTGCACCGACACGCACGCGCATTCGCCGACCGCGTAGAGGCCGTTGACGACCGCCTTGTAGTCGCCCCCCTTCGGCGCGACCACCTGGCCGTGGACGTTGGTCGGGATGCCGCCCATCTGATAGTGGGCCGTCGGCACTACGGGAATGGGCTCGCGTATGCAGTCGACATTCGCGAACTTGAGCGCGATCTCGCGGATCGACGGCAGCCGCTTCAGGATCACTTCCGGACCGAGATGGTCGAGCTTGAGGAGCACGTGGTCCTTGTGCGGACCGCAGCCGCGGCCCTCCTTGATCTCCTGGTCCATCGACCGGCTGACGACGTCGCGCGAGGCGAGGTCCTTCAGGTTCGGCGCATAGCGCTCCATGAAGCGCTCGCCGTCGCAGTTGAGCAGAATCCCGCCCTCGCCGCGCACGCCTTCGGTGATCAGCACGCCTGCGCCGTGGACGCCGGTCGGATGGAACTGCCAGAACTCCATGTCCTGCAGCGGGATGCCGGCGCGCGCCGCCATGCCGAGACCGTCTCCGGTGTTGATGAACGCGTTGGTCGACGCCGCGAAGATGCGGCCGGCGCCGCCGGTCGCGAGCATCGTCGCCTTCGCGTGCAGGATCACGACCTCGCTGGTCTCCATCTCCATCGCGACGACGCCGAGCACGTCGCCGTCGGCGTCGCGGATGAGGTCCAGCGCCATCCACTCGACGAAGAAGTGGGTCTTCGCGCGGACGTTGCGCTGATAGAGGGTGTGCACGAGCGCGTGCCCGGTGCGGTCGGCCGCGGCGCAGGCGCGCTGCACCGGCTTGTCGCCGAAGTTCGCCGAGTGCCCGCCGAACGGGCGCTGGTAGATCGTGCCGTCGGCGTTGCGGTCGAACGGCATACCGAAGTGCTCGAGCTCGTAGACGACCTGCGGCGCCATCTTGCACATGTACTCGATCGCATCCTGGTCGCCGAGCCAGTCGGAGCCCTTGATCGTGTCGTACATGTGCCACAGCCAGCTGTCCTCGGACATGTTGCCGAGCGAGGCGCCGATGCCCCCCTGCGCGGCCACCGTGTGCGAGCGCGTCGGAAACACCTTCGACAGCACGGCGACCGAGAGTCCGGCCTCGGCGAGCTGCAGCGACGCGCGCATGCCGGCGCCGCCGGCGCCGACGACGATCGCGTCGAATCGGCGGACGGGCAGCCTCATCGCGCGCCGCCCCACAGGATCTGGATCGTCCAGCCGAGATAGGCGATCAGCACGGCGATCGTCGCCGCGTGCAGCGCCATCCGCACGGCGGCGGGCTTGACGTAATCCATGTAGATGTTGCGCATGCCGACCCACGCGTGCCAGCCGAGCGCGACCATGAACACGAACGAGGCGAGCTTGAACGCGGCGTTGCGGAACAGCGCCGTCCACAGCGGGTAGTCGATGCCGCCGTTCCACAGCGCGACCGCGAGGAGGAGCAGCGTGTAGGCGGCCATCACCAGCGCGGTCAGCCGCTGCGCGAGCCAGTCGCGCAGACCGTAGTGCGCGCCGACGGCGTGCCGCCGAGTCACCAAAGGCGCACCCCGACGATCAGCGTGAGCGCGATCGCAAGCAGGCCGGCGGCCGCGCTCGACCGGCGCGCAGCCTGAAGCTCGATCCCCACGTGCAGGTCGAGCAGCAGATGCCGGATGCCGGCGAAGAAATGATGGGCGTACGCCCAGACGGCGCCGATCGCCACGAGCTTGGCGAGGGGATGGGCGAACGCGGACCTGACTTCCGCGTACGACTCCGGCGAGGCGAGCGACGCCCCGACGCCGGCGAGCAGCAGCGGGATGCCGAACACGAACATGACCGCGCCGGAGAAGCGGTGCAGGAACGACACGAAGCCCGGCAGCGGCAGACGGATCCGCGGCAGGTTCAGGTAGACCGGGCGGCGCTTCGCCGCGGGGTGCTCAGCGCCGGTCATCATTCGTTCCGGCGGGGCCGCGCTCCCGCGGCCGCGGGCACGGCTCGAAGGGGCAACATGGAAACCGTTGACTGGGCATGAAGGCGGTCCGCAGGCGCCGAGGCAGGCACGCCGATCGCAACATCCCTCTCGCGACCGACCCGACGCGTCCGCGCCCACCGGCGGTTGTTTTGCAGGGCAGCGGCCGATTATAGCGCGTCGAGCGGCGCTCTCGGCAATCCGCGCGGGCCCCTCCGGGCCCCGGCAGCGTCATCGAAGTTCGTTCAGGTAGTGGTGGTTGCGCGTCGTGCACAGGCCACGCCGCCACTCGACCGGTCGGTCGCCGTAGGTGAGCGTTACGCGGTCGACGGACAGCAGGGGCTCGCCCGGGGCGACCCGCAGGATGGCCGCGCTCGCCTCGTCCGCGGCGATCGCGCGCAGCTTTTCGCGCGCCCGCAGGATGTGCACGCCGAACTGCGTCTCGAAGAAGCTGTACATCGAGCCTTCATAGGCCTCGACCTTCGCTCGCGTCAGACCCTTGAACGGCGATGCCGGCAGCGCGATCTCGTCGAGGATCACCGGTTCGCCCGAGTATTCGAGCACCCGGCGCAGCAGGATCACCGGATCGCCCGGCTTGAGGTCGAGCAGCCGCGCCGTTTCGGCAGTCGCCTTGCCGCGGCGCACGTCGAGGAGCCGGCTCGCCGGATGCTCGTCGCGTCCGTCGTTGCGCCGCAGCCGCAGGAACCGGAACATCGAGGACTGCTCCTCGGTGTGCGTGGCGACGAACGTTCCCTTCCCCTGCCGGCGCACCACGAGATTGTCCGCGGCCAGCGCGTCGATCGCCTTGCGCACCGTCCCTTGCGAGACGCCGAAGCGCGTCGCAAGGGCCGCCTCGCTGGGGATCGCCTCCGTGGGTCGCCACTCGCCCTCGTCGAGGCTGCGCTCGAGCAGCGCCCTGATCTGCTCGTAGAGCGGCTTGAACGACGGCGCGCCGTGCGGTGCGGACATGGTCGGTCGCGAAGGTCGGGCCCGGGTTGGCAAGGCGGCCCGCTGCCATTTCGCGGGCGCGCGATCGGGCATTATCCGCCCGGCCGACGCTGGTTGTCTATCTCATGTCTGTTATCTTATATAAGACATAGGACTTGATTGACACTTTGCCGCGCCGCAGTCTAGAATGCTCGCGCCGGACGAGGTCGACCGCATCGCCTTCGGCGCCGGCGATTCTGCCGCACTGCAGCACCTGCCGGATGCCGGCCATGCGGTGCAGTGCCGAAAGGTTCCACGCTCGCGCGAACGTCGTTCTTCCCCTCTTCCCTTCCACCCCTCCCCGGAGCCCGCAATGAAGAAACCCGTCCGTGTTGCCGTCACCGGCGCCGCCGGCCAGATCGGATACGCCATCCTCTTCCGCATCGCCTCGGGCGAAATGCTGGGCAAGGACCAGCCGGTGATCCTGCAGCTGCTCGAGCTGCCGATCGAGAAGCCGCAGGCCGCGCTGAAGGGCGTGATGATGGAGCTGGAAGACTGCGCGTTCCCGCTGCTCGCCGGGATGACCGGCACCGGCGACCCGGCGACGGCGTTCCGCGACGCCGACTACGCGCTGCTCGTCGGCGCAAAGCCGCGCGGCCCGGGGATGGAGCGCAAGGACCTGCTGCTCGAGAACGCCAAGATCTTCATCGAGCAGGGCAAGGCGCTCGACAAGGTGGCCTCGCGCAACGTGCGCGTCCTGGTCGTCGGCAATCCGGCGAACACCAACGCCTACATCGCGATGAAATCGGCGCCGTCCCTGCCGAAGAAGAACTTCACGGCGATGATGCGGCTCGACCACAACCGCGCGCTCTCGCAGCTCGCGCAGAAGAGCGGCAAGCCGATCGAGTCCATCGAGAAGTTCTGCGTGTGGGGCAACCACTCGCCGACGATGTACGCCGATTACCGCTTCGCCACCACGCAGGGTCAGTCGCTGAAGGCGCTGATCAACGACGACGAATGGAACCGCACGGCGTTCCTGCCGAAGGTCGGCAAGCGCGGCGCCGAGATCATCGCGGCGCGCGGGGCGTCGTCCGCGGCGTCCGCCGCCAACGCGGCCATCGACCACGTGCGCGACTGGGCGCTCGGGAGCGGCGGCAAGTGGGTGACCATGGGGATCCCGTCCGACGGCAGCTACGGCGTCCCGCAGGACGTGATGTACGGCGTGCCGGTGACCACGGCCAGCGGCGAGTACACGCGCGTGACGGGCCTCGAGATCGACGCGTTCTCGCGCGAGAAGATGGACGCGACGCTGAAGGAGCTGGAGGAAGAGCGCGCCGGCGTCGCGTCGCTGCTCGGGTAGGTCCGCCCGCCCGTCGCCACGACTCGCCGCCACGATGACCGCCCGGCTCTCTCCGCAAGCGGCGCTCTTCGACCGCCACGGATCGCCGCCGCCGTGGCCGCCCTGCGTCCACTACGCGGGCAGCGCGCGCCACGTCGAGAAGGCCATGGCGCTGCAGGCGGCGCGCGGGCCGGTGTTCGACGTCGCCGCCGACTGCGAGGACGGCGCGCCGATCGGCGCGGAATCGGCGCACGCCCGGGCCCTCGCCCGGCTGATCGCGAGCGAGGCCAACCGGCACGATCGGGTAGGGGCGCGCATCCACGGCCCGGGACATCCGGCGTGGCGGGACGAGCTGGAGATCCTGGTAGGAGACGCCGGCGACCGGCTCGCCTTCCTCACGCTGCCGAAGGCCGAGTCCGCGGCCGACGTCCAGCGCTTTCTCGACGCGCTCGCCCTGGAGGACGCCCGGCGCGGGCTGGGCCGCGAGATCCCCGTGAGCGTGCTCGTCGAAACCCACGGCGCCGTGCGCGACGCCTGGGCGATCGCGGCCTTGCCCGGCGTCGCCAGCCTCGACTTCGGCACGCTGGATTTCGTCAGCGCGCACCATGGCGCCATACCCGAGTCGGCCATGGAGAGCCCCGGCCAGTTCGACCATCCGCTGGTGCGCCGCGCCAAGTGCGAGACGGCAGCCGCGGCGCTCGCGCACGCCCGCGTACCGGCGCACGGAATCACGCGCGCGATCGACGATCCGGAAGCGGTGTTCGCCGATGCCCGCCGTGCGCGCGACGAATTCGGCTTCCTGCGGATGTGGAGCATCCATCCGTCGCAGATCGACCCGATCCTGCGTGCGATGCAGCCCGACCTCCGCGAGGCGGAGGAGGCAGCGGCCGTGCTCGCCGCGGCACAGGCCGTGGACTGGGCACCGCTGGCCGCCGGCGGCAAGATGCACGACCGCGCGTCGTACCGTTACTGCTGGGCCGTGCTGCAGCGGGCGCATGCGGCAGGCATGGCGCTGCCCGCGGCGGCGGCACCGTACTTCGCGCCGGCGGTGCCGGCGCGTTGACCGCAAAGGACCGGAATGCCCTTGGGAAAACCGAACGCCACGATGCCGGGGCCGGATTTCGTCGAGCCGGGCGCGCTCCGGCCGCCATGCCGGCGCTTTGCCGCCGGGGAGGTCGCATGCGTCGACTGACGGCAATAGCCCTCCTGGCCGCAGCCACCGCCGCGGGTGCCCAGGACTTCCCGAAGCTCAAGCCGGGCCTGTGGGAGGTGACGACGACGGCAGCGCGGCGCGAGGGTCCGGCGCCGCGGCCGACGTCGATGTGCCTCGACGACTCGGTCCAGCAGGCCATGTACACGATGTCCACGGGAATGATGACGGGCATGTGCAGCAAGCACGACATCAAGGTCGCCGGCGGCAAGGTGACCGCCAATGCGATCTGCGATCTCGGCGGTACGCGGATGGAGTCGCGGGCGGTGATGACGCTGACCGGCAACACCGCCTATCGCACCGAGGCGCACGCGACCTTCGATCCGCCGATGATGGGCACCCGGGAATCGACGACGGTCATCGAGGGCCGGCACGTCGGAGCCTGCAAGCCCGGCCAGCAGCCGGGCGACATGATCCTGCCCGGCGGGCAGACGGTGAACATCCGCCAGTTGATGATGGGTCAGAAGAAGATCTAGGACCTGCTTGAAGCGCCTGCGGCGCCCCTTTCACGAACGACGAGAGCCGACATGCCACACAACCTGCACGACACCCTCCAGCAGTTCAAGCTCGCATCCGGCGCGTCCGGGCAGTTCTACTCGTTGCCCGCGCTCGAGAAGGCCGGCATCGGCCGCGTGTCGCGGCTGCCGGTGTCGATACGCATCGTGCTGGAGAGCGTGCTGCGCAACTGCGACGGCAAGAAGGTCACCGCCGAGCATGTGCGGCAGCTCGCGAACTGGGCGCCGAACGGCAAGCGCACCGACGAGATCCCCTTCGTCGTCGCCCGCGTCGTGCTGCAGGATTTCACCGGCGTGCCGCTGCTCGCCGACCTGGCCGCGATGCGCAACGTCGCCGCCGCCATGGGCAGGAATCCGAAGGCGATCGAGCCGCTGGTTCCGGTCGATCTGGTCGTCGACCATTCGGTGATGATCGATTACTCCCGCCGTCCCGACGCGCTCGACCTCAACATGAAGCTCGAATTCGAGCGCAACGCCGAGCGCTACGAATTCATGAAGTGGGGCATGCAGGCGTTCGACACGTTCAAGGTGGTTCCCCCGGGCATCGGCATCGTTCACCAGGTGAACCTCGAGTACCTGGCGCGCGGCGTGCACCGCAAGGATGGCGCGCAGTTTCCGCTCTATTACCCCGACTCGCTGGTGGGCACCGACAGCCACACGACGATGATCAACGGCATCGGCGTCGTCGGCTGGGGCGTGGGCGGCATCGAGGCGGAGGCCGGGATGCTGGGTCAGCCCGTCTATTTCCTCACGCCGGACGTCGTCGGCGTCGAGCTCAAGGGCAGGCTCGGCGAGGGGATCACCGCGACCGACCTCGTCCTGACGGTCACCGAGATGCTGCGCCGGGAGAAGGTCGTCGGCAAGTTCGTCGAGTTCTTCGGCGAAGGCGCCGCGTCGCTCGCCGTGCCCGACCGCGCGACGATCGCCAACATGGCGCCCGAATACGGAGCGACGATGGGTTTCTTCCCGGTCGACGATGCGACGATCGACTACCTGACGGCGACCGGCCGCACGGCCGCGGAGATCGATGCCTTCAGCGCGTATTTCAAGGCGCAGGGACTCTACGGGATCCCCCGGTCCGGCGACATCGACTACACGAAGGTGGTCTCGCTCGACCTCGCGTCGATCAAGGCCTCGCTCGCGGGTCCGAAGCGCCCGCAGGACCGCATCGAGCTCGGCAGCCTGAAGAAGACGTTCACCGAGCTCTTCAGCAAGCCGGTGTCCGAGAACGGCTTCGCACAGGCGCCCGACAAGCTCGGCCGGCGCCTCACCACGCGCGAGGGCGTCGACCTCGGCAACGGCGACGTGCTGATCGCCGCGATCACCTCGTGCACGAACACGTCGAATCCGGGCGTGCTGCTCGCCGCCGGCCTGCTCGCCAAGAAGGCGGTCGAGCGCGGCCTGACGGTCAAGCCGCACATCAAGACCTCGCTCGCTCCGGGCTCGCGCGTGGTCACCGACTACCTGACGAAGGCCGGCCTCCTCCCCTATCTGGAGAAGCTCGGCTTCGGCGTCGCCGCGTACGGCTGCACGACCTGCATCGGCAATGCCGGCGACCTCCGCCCGGAATTCAACGAGGCGATCACCGCCAACGATCTGGTCTGTGCCGCGGTGCTATCCGGCAACCGCAATTTCGAGGCGCGGATCCACCCGAACCTGAAGGCGAATTTCCTGGCATCGCCGCCGCTCGTCGTCGCCTACGCGATCGCGGGCACCGTGCTCAGGGATCTCACCAGCGAGCCGGTCGGCATCGGCAGCGACGGTCCCGTGTATCTGCGGGACCTTTGGCCGACCTCGCACGAGATCGCGGCAGTGATGAGCAACGCGAAGGACCCGGCGATCTACCGCAAGCTCTACGGCGACCTCGCCAACGCCAATCCGCTGTGGGGCGCGATCTCCGGAGCCAAGGGCCAGGTCTACGACTGGCCGGCGTCGACGTACATTGCGAAGCCGCCGTTCTTCGACGGCTTCAGAATGACGACCGGCAAGGTCGCGGACATCAGGGGCGCGCGCGCGCTCGGCATCTTCGGCGACTCGGTCACGACCGATCACATCAGCCCCGCCGGTTCGATCAAGGCGACCTCGCCCGCAGGGGCCTACCTGCTCGAGAACAAGGTGGCGATCACCGATTTCAACAGTTACGGCTCGCGCCGCGGCAACCACGACGTGATGATGCGCGGCACGTTCGCCAACGTCCGGATCAAGAACCTGATGCTGCCGGCGCGCCCCGACGGCACGCGCGAGGAAGGCGGGGTCACGCTGTTCCAGCCGACGGGCGAGAAGCTGCCGATCTACGACGCCGCGATGAAGTACATCGCCGCGGGCACGCCGACCGTCGTCTTCGGCGGCGAGGAGTACGGCACGGGCTCGTCGCGCGATTGGGCGGCGAAGGGAACGCAGCTCCTCGGCGTGAAGGCGGTGGTGGCGAAGAGCTTCGAGCGCATCCACCGATCGAACCTCGTCGGCATGGGCGTGCTGCCCTGTCAGTTCAAGGGCGGCGACACCGTGGCGTCGCTCGCCATCAGGGGCGACGAGACCTTCGACATCACGGGCATCGAAGCGGGCATCAACCCGCAGATGGATGTGATGCTGACGATCCGCCGCAAGGACGGCACCGTGACCAGCGTTCCGGTGCTGCTGCGGATCGACACGCCGATCGAGGTCGACTACTACCTCAACGGCGGAATTCTGCCATTCGTGCTGCGCGAGCTGATGGCGAAGGCCGCGTAGCAAGCGCTCCGCCGGCGCGGGCGCGGCGGTCGAAGCCGCCGCGCTCGTCGGCATGTACGCCGCGCGGACCGGCGCGCGACTGCGGACCCGCCGGCGCGACCGAACGGCCGACCGGATCCGTCGGATAGACTACCCCGATGCGCACGGCGCCATCGGAGCACCACCTGCCGCACGGCATCGGCAACCGCGCGATGGTGACGCTGATCGGGTGCCTGCTGATGCTGCAGGCAGTGTCCACGGACGTCTATCTCGCGTCGCTGCCGGGGCTCACCCGGACCTTCGCCGTCTCGATCGCTACCGTGCAGCTCACGCTGTCGGTGTGGGTCGCGGCCTTCGGCTTGATGCAGCTCCTCGCCGGCCCGATGTCCGATCGCTACGGCCGCCGCCCGGTGCTCACCGGAGGTCTCGCCCTGTACGCCGCCGCCAGCGTCGGCTGCGCGCTCGCGCCGACGATCGAGCTGCTGATTGCCGCGCGGCTCTTCCAGGCCGTCGGCTGCTGCGCGGCGGTCGTCGTGGCGAGGGCCATCGTCCGCGACGTCTACGACACGCGCGCCGGCGCCCACGCCCTGGCGCAGGCGTCCACGGTGCTCGCCATCGGCCCCATCTTCGGTCCCGTCCTCGGCAGCTTCCTCGAAGTGCGATTCGGACACCGCGCCACCTTCGTCGCGCTCACGCTGTTCGCCGCGGCGCTGCTGGCGACGACGCTCGCGAAGCTCGCCGAGACCAACCGTCACCTCGACCCCGCCGCGACGCGGCCGCGCGCGCTGGCCGCCAACTACCGGCGCGTGCTGCGCTCGCCGGAATTTCGCGCGTACACGCTGGTCGCCTGCGCGTCCTACGGCGGGCTCTTCGCGTTCATATCGGGCTCGTCGTTCGTGCTCATACGCGTTCTTGGAGTGCCCACCGCGTATTTCGGCTTCGGATTCGCCTTTTGCGTATGCGGCTATCTCGTCGGCACGCTCGCCTGTCGCTACCTGCTGTCCCGGATGAGTATCCAGCGCACGCTGCGCACGGGTGCGGCGCTCGCGCTGGGAGGCGGCGTGACGATGGCGACCCTCGCCGGAGCCGGCGTCCATCACTGGGCGGCCGTGCTCGGGCCGGCATTCGTCGTCTTCCTCGCGCACGGCATCAACTTCCCCTGCGGCCAGGCCGGCAGCGCCGCGCCGTTTGCCCGCCTCGCCGGCGCGGCGGCCGGACTGTTCGGCTTCCTCGTGATGGTGGTCGCGTCGACTGACCGGCGCATGGATCGGGGCAACGCACAACGGGACCGTCTATCCGCTGGTGCTCACGATGGCGGCGCACGCGGCCATCCTGTTCGCAACGGTGTTCGGCTGGGTCGCGCGCCTGGATCCCCGCAACGCGGCAGCCGCAGCCGCCGACCCGGGCGTCTGACCCAAGGCGGCCTGGCAGCCCGCCGCGGAATTGCGCTAAAATATCGATGTTTTGCGCTTGTCCCGGGAGCGTTCGGCTGCGTGCCGCGCACGGGAATTTCCGACGCGTTATCCGACGAAGGAGTGACTCATGAAATCCCGCTTGCTTGTCGCATTGACGGCGCTGACCGTTGCGATGACCCTCGCTGCCTGTGGCCAGAAGGCCAACGAGGCCGCGGACGCTGCGAAGAAGGCCGCCGCTGAATCGGCCGAGAAGGCGAAGGAGGCGGCGACGAAGGCCACGGAGGCGGCGAAGGAAGCGACGAAGGAGGCCGCCGACGCGACCAAGGACGCCGCTGCCAAGTCCGCCGATGCCGCCAAGGATGCCGCCGCCAAGTCCGCCGACGCGGCCAAGGAAGCCGCCGACAAGGCCGTGCAGGCTGCCAAGGAAGCGGCAGCGCCCAAGAAGTAACCCTGCCGAGGCGACACGACGGGAGACGCCGGCGCCATGCCGGCGTTTCTCCTTCGGGCGCGCGACAGCCGGCGCGAAGCCTGCGGTCGGCCGGTCAGCCGTCCCTGAGCGCCGCATGGCGCGCGATCCAGCGCGTCAGCGGTTTCCATTGCGCCCAATCCTGCTCGCCGCGAGAGCGCGGCAAGTCGAACACCGACGCGCCGTCGCGCGCGCAGTGCACGTAGACCTGCGTGTCGCGCAGGTGTCCGACGACCGGGAATTCGAATTCCCCGAGAAACGTGTCGAGCTCGGCCGCGCTCAGCGTGCGGGCGTCCACGCGCATCGCCACGATGCCGAGCGCGAGCGTGCCCTTCTTCACGGCCTTGAAATCGTGGATCGCGGCGAGAAAGCGCCGGGTGGCGGCCATGTCGTAGGCCGACGGCGTCAGCGGCACCAGCATGAGGTCGGCGCGCCGCACCGCCTCGCGCAGGTCCTCCCCGTGCAGGCCGGCCGGGGTGTCGACGACGAGCCACCGCACGCCGTCGTCCTTGAGGTCGCGGTTCCTCGCGTCCGCGTCGGCCGCGCCGATACGCGGAAACAGCGCCGGACGGCGCCCCAGCCATTCGGCCGACGATCGCTGCGGATCGAGGTCCTGCAGCGCGACGCGCTGGCGTTTGCCCGCGAGCCAACCCGCGACGCTGGTGGCAAGCGTAGTCTTGCCGCTGCCGCCCTTGGGATTGGCGACGAGGATGGTCTGCATCGATATCTCCCTGCGCGATGCGTTGTGCGAAAAGGCTCAATGTTAGCGCCATTGGGCTCGCCGCCGGTAGAATGACCGCGCCATGACGGACGATCTGCCTCCCGTTTCCACGTCGAATGCGTCCGCCGCCGGTCGGCCCTCGGCGGTCCGCGACCCGCGGAAAGCCGTGTTCGAGGCCAACAAGCTGAGGAAGCGCCTGCGGCGGCAGGTCGGCGAGGCGATCGGCGCCTACGGACTGATCGCGCCGCACGACCGCGTGATGGTCTGCGTGTCCGGCGGCAAGGACAGTCACGGCCTTCTCGACATCCTGCTCACGCTGAAGGACCGCGCGCCGTTCCCGTTCGACGTGGTCGCGGTCAACCTCGATCAGAAGCAGCCGGGCTTTCCCGCCGAGGTGCTGCCCCGCTACCTCGAAGGTCGCGGCATACCCTACCGCATCGTCGAGCAGGACACGTACAGCGTGGTCCGGCGCGTGATCCCCGAGGGCGGGACCATGTGCTCGCTGTGCTCGCGGCTGCGCCGGGGCGTGCTCTACCGCGTCGCGACCGAGATCGGCGCGACCAAGATCGCGCTCGGCCACCACAAGGACGATGTCCTCGCGACGTTCTTTCTCAATCTCTTCTTCGGCGGCAAGCTGAAGACGATGCCGCCGAAGCTCGTTTCCGACGACGGCCGGCACGTGGTGATCCGGCCGCTCGTCTATGTCCGGGAGCGCGACCTCGCGCGTTACGCGGAGCTGAACGCGTTTCCGATCATTCCGTGCAACCTCTGCGGCTCGCAGGAGCATCTGCAGCGAAAGCAGGTCACCGCTATGCTTCGCGAATGGGAGAGGAAGCATCCGGGGCGGATCGCGTCGATCTTCAACGCGCTCGCCAAGGTCGTGCCATCGCACCTCATGGATCGCAGGCTGTTCGATTTCCCGGCGGTGCGCGCGACGGGCCGCGACGAGGCGGATGGCGATCTCGCCTTCGATGTCGACCCGATGCTGGAGCAGGCCACCGAGCTCGCGGCGGCGGCGCAGGGCGCCGGCGCGTTCGCCATCGACGTTCGCCGCGCGGCCGACGCGGCCGACTGACCTTCGCTCCGCGCGCGCCTTACGCGCGGAGCGCGCCGACGCGGACGTGGCGGCGGATCAGAACGTGCCCGGATAGGTGCCGCCGTCGATCAGCAGGTTCTGGCCGACGATGAATCCCGCGTGCGCGCTGCACAGGAATGCGCATGCGGCGCCGAACTCTTCGATCGTGCCGAAACGCCCGGCGGGCGTCGCCTCCCGCCCTGCCTGCAGCAGCTCGGCCAGCGGCTTTCCGGTCGCCTTCGCGCGCAGCGCCATCGTCCCGCGCAGGCGGTCGGTGTCGAACGAGCCGGGCAGCAGGTTGTTGATCGTGACGTTGTGCACGGCGACCTTGCGCGCGATCCCGGCGACGAAGCCGGTGAGCCCGGAGCGGGCGCCGTTGGAGAGGCCGAGGATGTCGATCGGAGCCTTCACCGCGGACGACGTGATGTTGACGATGCGCCCGAACCTGCGCGCGATCATCCCGTCGACCGTCGCCCGTATGAGCTCGATCGGCGTCAGCATGTTCGCGTCGAGCGCGCGGAGCCACGCCGCGCGGTCCCAGTCCCGGAAGTCGCCGGGCGGCGGCCCACCGGCATTGTTGATCAGGATGTCCGGTTCCGCGCAGGCCGCGAGCGCCGCCGCCCGCCCCTCCGGCGTCGTGATGTCGCAGGCGACGTGGCGCACCGGCCGCCCGGCACGGGCGCCGATCTCGTCGGCGGCGCGAGCGAGCGCGTCGGCGGTGCGCGCGACGATGGTCACGTCGCAGCCCGCATCGGCGAGCGCCTGGGCGCAGCCGCGGCCGAGCCCCTTGCTCGCCGCACAGACCAGCGCCTGCTTGCCGGCGATGCCGAGATCCATCGTCAGACCGTCTGGCCGGTGGGCGTGGCCGGCGCAGCGCCGGCGCGTCGCACCTGGACGACCGTGGCGATGGCGAGCGCGAGGCACGCGGCCACCGCGAAGAACATCTCGCGGGCGAGCGCATGGTCGAGCATGAAGCCGAACAGGACCGGGCCCAGCGTCCCGCCCACGTCGAGCCCGGAGTAGACGAATCCGTACACCCGTCCGGTCGCCCCCTTGGGCGTGGCCCCGCGCACGATCAGGTCGCGCGACGGGCCCGTCACGCCGAGTGCGAAGCCGATCATGACGAACATCGGGAGGACGATCGCGGGCACGACCATGCCCCCGGCAACGACGACGAGCAGCAGCGCGGCCGCAAGGAGCCCGGAAGCCGCGACCCGGTCGTGCCGGCCGGTCCTCGCGGCAAGGAATCCGCCGGCAAGGATCCCGACCATTGCACCGGTCAGATAGGCGGTGAGCGCCGAGGTCGCCAGCAGCAACGGAATGCCGAGGCCCGCGTTGAGCGCGGTCGGCATGAACGTCTGCAGCCCGATGCCCGCCATCGTCTGGACCACGAAATAGGCGAAGCACAGCATGATCGGCGCCTGCGTGAACAGCGCGATGCTGCCCTTCAGCGTGTGCAGGTGGGCATCGTCAGCATGATGCGAGACGAGCACCGAGCGCTGGGTCGCGATCACCGCCAGCGCAACGAAGCCGAGCGCACCCATGGCGGCGAGCGCGAATCGCCACCCGAACGCGGCGCCGAGCGCGAAGCTCACCATGGGCGCGAGGATGTACCCGACGTTGCCGCCGATCCCGTGCGAGCTGTAGGCATGGCCGAGCCGCTGCGATGCCACGTTGGCGTTGAGGACCGCGAAATCGGCGGGATGGAACACGCCGTTGCCGATGCCCATCAGCACGACGATGGGAAACAGCCAGCCGACCCCCGGGGCGAGGCCCGCGAGCGTCGTGCCGCCGGCCAGCAGCGCGAGGCCGGCCAGCAGCAGCGGGCGCGCGCCGAAGCGGTCGACCGCAAAGCCCGACGCGAATTGCGTGATTCCGCTCGCCGCGTAGAACACGCCGACGAGCGTGCCGAGCACCGCGTAGCTGACGCCGAACTCGGCCCGGATCAGCGGGAACAGCGGCGGCAGCGCGAGCTGGAAGAAATGCGATGCGGCGTGCGCGAGCCCGACGGTGCCGATGACGCGCGCATCGCGGCGGAACGAGTCGGGACGGGCGGAATCCAGTGCCATGGCCGGCAGCTGCGGAAAGTCTCCACTATACTTGATCCGCTGTGCCGGTCGCGCGGACGAGTGCCGCCCGCCCCGTCGCGCCCGGCACGGCAGCCTCGAGGAGGAAACCGCGATGGTCGACAAGGTCGTCAAATCGGACGCCGAGTGGCGCGCCCAGCTCACGCGGGAGCAGTACAACGTCACCCGGAAGAAGGGAACCGAGCGCGCCTTCAGCGGCGAGCACTGGGACAACCACGCACCGGGCACGTACCGGTGCGTATGCTGCGGCGCGCCGCTGTTCGCCGCCGAGACCAAGTTCGACTCCGGCACCGGCTGGCCGAGCTTCTATGCGCCGATCGCCACGGAAAGCGTGCGCAACGAGGACGACTCGAGCTGGTTCATGCGCCGCACCGAGGTCGTCTGTGCCGCCTGCGACGCGCACCTGGGCCACGTCTTCGACGACGGGCCCGAGCCCACCGGCCTTCGCTACTGCATGAATTCGGCAGCGCTCAAGTTCGAGCCGAAGGACTGACCGAAAGCGCGGGGAAGTCCGTGGTGCTGCCAATCCAGCGCGACGCGGCAGGTCGTGAGCCATCAGACGGATGCTCTCAATTCCGGATGATCGGACGACTGCGGATGCGATCCGGGCCGCTGCCGATCCGCCCGGGGACCCTTGCTACAATGATTCGCATCCGGCGCGCCGCCATCTGCGAAGGACAGGCCATGAATCGATTGCACTTTGTCCTCGTGGCGTTGATCGCGCTTCCGCTGACGGTGCTCGCGCACCACGGCTGGAGCGAGTACGACGCCACGCAGCTCCTGAAACTCACCGGAACGATCGAGGCATCGACGTACGAGCATCCGCACGGATCGATCCATCTGAAGACGCCCGCCAAGACCTGGATCGTCGTGCTCGCGCCGCCGTCGCGGATGGACATGCGCGGGTTGGCCAAAGACCTGCTGAAGGCCGGGGCCACGGCGTCGGTCGAAGGCTACCCGAACCGCAACAAGCCGGAGGAGATGCGCGCCGAGCGCATCACGATCGCGGGCAAGACCGTCGAGCTCCGCTGAGGCTGCACGGAGCGGACCGCGATGGCCATGAGCATGGGCATGGGCGGGCTCGAAGGGTCGAGCGTCGGCCATTGGATGCGCGAGGCACTGTGGGCGTATCCGGCCGTCGAGACCATCCACATCATCGGCCTCGCGCTGCTGTTCGGCACGATCGTCATCGTCGACCTGCGGCTGCTCGGTCTCGGCCGCAACATCTCCGCGGTCGCGGTGACGCGCAACGTGCTGCCCTGGACGCTGGCCGGCTTCGCCGTCGCCGCCGTGACCGGCTCGCTCATGTTCACGGCCCACGCCGCCGAGTTCGCCACGCTGCCGATCTTCCTGCTCAAGATGACCCTGATCGTGCTGGGCGGCATCAATGCTGCCCTGCTGCGTGCCGGCGCGCTGAAGAGCGCCGGCCTGTGGGACGTCGCGACACTGCCGCCGCGGCGCGTGCGCGCGGCGGCAGCCGTGTCGCTGCTGCTCTGGACCTGCGTCATCGCCTGCGGCCGGCTCCTCGCGTATTTCTGACGGCGCGCGCGCCCGCTCTCCCTGCCCGGCGCCCTGCCCCGCGCTGCAACGTCGCGGCCGGCGGTGGCGGACGCGCTGCTCCTCCCGCCATCGGTCGCCAGGACCGGGGTCGGTGCCGCTTGACATGATCTAATATTTTTATGATATCATTTTGCTATGCGAGGGCAGGCGGTGCCCACGACAGGATCGACGGGAGGCCATCGATGAACATGCTGGCGCGCAATGCGGGCGGGTTGTGGATCGCGGTCGGGACCGGCATCGGCATAGCAGCCGGCGCCGCGCTCGGCGCGGCCTCGGTGGGACTCGCGATCGGACTCACGCTGGGCATCGCGGCCGGGTGCCTCGCCCGGCGCTGACGGCACCGCGAAGCGCAGCGCGCGCCGTGCCGCACACGTCGCGGCGCACGGAGATCGCGGCTCCGCGTCCCGCATGCGCTCGACCACGCCGCGCCGATTGCGCCGCAACACCCACCGACCTCATGCGTTAGCGATGGCCGACAAGAAAGCCTTCCTGTTGCGGCTCGACCCCGCGGTGTGGACTGCGCTCGAGCACCTCGCGCAGGCGGAGTTGCGCAGCGTCAACGCGCAGATCGAGTTTCTGCTCCGTGACGCGCTGGGGCGCCGCGGCATTGCGATCAAGCGGGCCGCGCGGGCACGCAAGGCCGAGCCGCGACCGCGTCCTGACTGACGCCCGGCAGCCGCGGCGCCGGGTGAGGCCGGCGGCGGGCTGCGGTCCGGGAAGCAGACGCTACGCGAGCACGCGAGCGAGGAATGCGCTGATGGCCTCGATCTCTTCCCACACCACCGAGTGCGGCATCGGGTAGGTGTGCCATTCGACGTGGTATCCCGCCGCCTCCAGGACACGGCGCGACGCCTCGCCCCACTCGAGCCGGATCATCGGGTCGGCCGTCCCGTGCGCCATGAAGATCGGGATGTCGCGATTCGCCGGGCTGGCCTCGCCCACCAGCGCCTCCGGCTCCACGACGTAGGTCGACAGCGCGACGACGCCCGCGAGCCGGTCGCGGTGGCGCACCGCAGTGTGCAGCGCGATCACACCGCCCTGCGAAAAGCCCGCGACGACGACGCGCCGGGCGGGTATTCCCCGGGCGCGCTCGCGCGCGATCAGCGCCTCGAGCGCTCCCTGCGACGCGCGCACGCCGGCCAGGTCGGCGCGATTCCTGACGTCGCCGGCCGCGATGTCGTACCAGGCGCGCATCCGGAAGCCGTTGTTGAGCGTCACCGGCCGCACCGGCGCATGCGGAAAGACGAACCTGATCGACAGCGTGTCGGGCAGCCGCATTTCCTCGACGATCGGGACGAAGTCGTTCCCGTCGGCGCCGAGCCCGTGCAGCCAGATGACGGCGGAGTCCGGCCGCGGTCCGGTTTCGAGCTCGATGCAGGGGAGGAGATCGGCGGTCATGGGCGTCTCGCATGGATGGTCGTGCAATGGCGGGCCGCGCATTTTACCCGCGCGGCGATTTCCGCTGGCGTCGACTGTGGGAGAATGCACGGTTCGCGCGGCCCCGGCGCCCCGCTTCCCGAGGAAATCCCGTTTGCGCAAGACCACCCGCCTGAAGCAGCTGATCGCCGACCCGGAGATCCTCGTGATGCCGGGCGTTCACGATGCGCTGGGCGTCCGGCTCGCGGACGCAGCCGGTTTCGCCGCGCTCACGGCCGGCGGCTACGGGGCAACCGCCACGCTCCTCGGGCGTCCCGATTCGTCGCAGCTCTCGCTGACGGAGCTGGCCGACATGTATTCGCGTTTCTGCGACGCCACCGATCTGCCCTTCCTCGCCGACGCCGACACGGGGTTCGGCAACGTGACCAACGTCGCGCGCGCCGTGCGGCTGTACGAGAAGGCCGGGGTGGCCGGCCTGTTCATCGAGGACCAGGTCTTCCCCAAGCGCTGCGGCCACATGGCCGGCAAGGCCGTGGTGCCGCCGGCCGAGTGGCTCGCCAAGCTCAAGGCCGCGCTCGACGCGCGCGAGGACCCCGATTTCGTCATCATGGCGCGCACCGACGCGCTTGCCGTCAACGGCGTCGATGCCGCGATCGAGCGCGCCTGCCTGGCGCGCGAAACGGGCGCCGACCTGCTCTTCGTCGAGGCACCCACGACGACCGACGAAATGCGCCGCATCTGCGCCGAGATTCCGGGGCCCTGCCTCGCCAACAACGTCGAGACCGGGCTGTCGCCGCTGTTGCCAGCTGCGCAATTGCAGGCCATCGGCTACGCCGCGGTCGTGTTTCCGGTCGCGGCGACCTACGCCGTCGCGCATGCGCTGACCGAGCTCTTCGCGACCCTCAAGCGCACCGGCAGCACCGCGGACTTCCTGCCGCGGCTCATCGAATTCAACGCCTTCAACGACCTGGTCGGCCTCTCGGCGCAACGCCGGGAGGAGGCAAGACTGCAGGAATTCGCCGAGGCGCTGGTCGCGCACCGCGATCCGCGCTGAGTTTCGTCAATCGCAAGGAGTCATGCCATGTCGCTCTCGTCCCTCCGCTCGTGGTTCATCGCCGTCGCCCTCCTGTCCGTCGCCGCGACGGCCGCCGCCCAGCAGCCGGTCATCATGCGCATCTCGCATCAGGTGCCGCCCGCGCACCATATGACGAAGATGCTGGAGGCCTTCGCCGCCGACGTGAAGGCGCGGACCAACGGCGGCGTCGAGGTCCAGCTCTACGGCTCCGAGCAGCTGGCGAAGGCCGCCGAGAACTTTCCGGCCGTCGCCCGCGGGACGATCGAGGCGGCGATGAGCGTCAATTTCCAGTGGGGCACGACCATCCCGGAAATGAGCGCGACGCTCATCCCCTATGCCATGGGCGACCTCGAGCGGATCAAGCGCTTCCCCACGTCCGAGGCGCGGAAGTTCCTCGACGACAAGCTCGCCCAGCGCGGCGTGAAGAGCGTCGCCTGGCTGTACATCACGCGCGAGACGATCGTCACCTCGGGCAAGAAGCCGATCGTCAACCTCGACGACTTCAAGGGCGTCAAGATCCGCGGGCTCAACACCCTGACGGACAACGGGCTTTCCGCCGTCGGCGCGGCGCCGTCGGCGATGCCGGGGTCGGAGGTGTACCAGGCGCTGCAGTCGGGCGTGCTCGACGCGGGTCTCACCGACCTCTCGGCGGCGTTCAGCCGCAAGTACTACGAAGTGCAGAAATACGGCACCGTCGGCCCGATCTTCACGATCTACTTCCACATGTACGCCAACCCCGCCTGGTGGAACAAGCTCACGCCGGCGCACCGGCAGGCGATCGAGGCCGCGGCCGCGAAGAGCGAGCAGGACGCCATCGGCATCACCGAGGCGACGGCCGCCGCCGCGCTCACCGACCTGAAGTCCAAGGGCATGGTGCTGCACGTGCAGTCGCCGCAGGAGCGCGAGACGTGGCGCGCGGCGATGGAGAAGCCGGTGCGCGACGCGTTCCTCAAGAGCGCCCCCGAGGGTGGAGCGAAGATCATCGAGCTGCTGCAGAAGCTCTGACGCCCCCGCCCGGCCCGGCGCGCGCAACCGGCGCCGCGCGCGCGCACTGATCGATCGATGAAGCACTTCGAGCGCCTCGTCCGCTGGCTCGCGGCGCTCGGCGTTGCGCTGGCCGCGCTCTCGCTGATCGGCTCGATGGCGCTGATCGTCTATTCGGTCGTGATGCGCTATTTCCTGAACCAGCCGGTCGCGTGGGTCGACGAGCTGGTCGGCTATCTGCTCGTCGCGTGCGTGATGCTCGCGGCCGCCGACGCCATGCTCGAGGGCGAGCACCTCGCGGTGGACATCGTCACCGAGCGTCTCGGCTCGCGCGGCCGGCGGATCGACACTGCTGGGCGGCCTCGTCGCCATCGCCTTGTCCGCGCTGCTGCTCGTCGTCGAAGGCTCCGAGATGGTGGGCTTCTCGCGGATGGTCGGGCTGCGGTCCAACGGCTACATGGCCGTGCCGATGTGGATCCCGCAGCTGCTGGTCCCGATCGGCGCGGTCCTGTTGCTGCTCGCGGCCATCGTGGCATTCGCGGTCGCGGCGCGGCGCCGGGCGATCGGCCGCCGAGGCCGAGTCGCAGCGGTGCGACCGGCATCGAGTAGAGCGCATGGTCTTCGCCCTGATTCTCGTCGGTCTGGTGCTGGTGCTGCTGACCGGAGTCCCGGTGTTCGCCGGCCTGATGCTGTTCTCGACCGCGCTGCTGCTCGCTGGTCGAGGGCAAGATCGGCGGCATCGGCGACCTCGTGTTCGGCAAGCTCGACACCTACCTGCTGGTGTCGATCCCGCTGTTCACGCTGATGGCGCACTTCATGATCCGCGGCAAGGTCGTCGACGACCTGTTCGGCGCCGCGCACACGCTGCTCCGCCATCTGCCCGGAGGCATGGGCGTGGCGACCGTCGCCGCCTGCACGGTGTTCGCCGCGATCTCGGGATCGAGCGTGGCGACGGCGCTGACCATCGGGTCCGCGGCGATACCGTTGATGATCCGCTACGGCTACAGCCCGCGCGTCGCCTATGGCGTCGTCGGCGCCGGCGGCACGCTGGGCATCCTCATTCCCCCGTCGGGGCCGATGGTGCTCTTCGGCGTCGTATCCGACACGTCGATCGGCGCGCTGTTCATGGCCGGCGTCGTCCCCGGGCCTGCATGCTCGCGACCATCTTCGCCGTCTACTGCATGACCTCCGCCAGGCTCGCCGCGCACCCTGTCCGCACCGAGCCACGGGCATCGCTCGCGGAGGCGATCGCCGCGGTGCGCAAGTCGTTCTGGTCGCTGACCTTGCCCGCGCTGGTGCTGGGCGGCATGTACTTCGGAGTGTTCACCGCCACCGAGGCGGCGGCGGCGGGCGCCCTCGGGGCGCTGCTGATCGCGGTGTTCGTCTATCGGAACTTCGGTCTGCGCGACCTGTGGCTTTCCGCGATCGACGCGTCGCGCAACTCCGCGATGCTGTTCCTGATCCTCGCGGCGGCGGCGCTGCTCGGCAACGTGCTGACCAAGCTGCGCATCCCCAACCAGATGGTCGAGCTCGTCACCCAATACGGCGTCTCGCAGCTCGGCTTCCTGCTGGCGGTGATGGTGCTGGTCTTCGTCCTCGGCATGTTTCTCGAGACGATCTCGATCATCCTGATCACGACGCCCGTGATTCTGCCCGTCCTCGCCGCGCTGAAGATCAGCCCGGTCTGGTACGGCATCCTGCTGACGATCAACCTCGAGCTCGCGCTGATCACGCCTCCGGTCGGGATGAACCTGTTCGCGATCAAGGCGATCACGCGGGCGCCGATCGCCGAGATCATCGCCGGCGTCGTTCCCTACGTCGCGCTGCTGATCCTCGGGCTCGCATTGGTGATGTTCTTTCCGCAGATCGCGCTCTGGCTGCCGGGGACGATGCAGTACAAATGAGCGTGCCTTGACGCCGGTCAATCCGGCGCCGCCGGCCGGCAGGACAATGGGATCGCGTGCCGACGGAGCGCGCGTGTTGCGATGGGCTGGGCGGGCCGCCGCGCTTCGAGTCTCCAGTCTGCTCGCGACAGCCTCTCCGGCAGCGCGGATGCAGAGGAGAGCGAACATGGCAGCAAAGACGCGCACCAAGCCGTCGACGCCCAAGGGCGGGCGGAGCGCGCGCCCGGCCGCACACCCGCGCGAGGTGCCGATACTCGCCCTGGAAGTGGACGACGAGCGGGATCCCGATCAACCGTTCGAGGAAGGCGTGCGGGACTCGATCGACCCCGATCTGCGGCACCGGATGGTAAGCGAAACGGCGTTCCGGCTGTACGAGGAGCGTGGTTGTGTCGACGGCTACGAGCTCGACGACTGGCTGCAAGCCGAGGCGGAAGTCGACCATCTCGTGCTCAATCCGAAGGGTTCCGGCGCGCACGGAGCGTTGAGCGCGCGCGCCGGAGGCGCCGGCTCCGTCGTCGCGCTCGTTTGCCGCCTGCGGCACAGGCAGCGACGCGCGACGCGCCGGCAAACCGTCGTCTGCTCACGCCGCGGTCGGGCGGCCGGCATTTGGCGCTGCGTCGAGCGCACGCGACGCTCGCGCGGTCGCCTGCCTGTCGTCTTGGTTTGGCGATGCTTCAGTCCCTAGAGCTTCCCTCCCCTCGCACCGACGCCGCCGCCGACGCGGCGGCGCGCGTGCTGCAGATCGTCACCGAGTTGTGTCGCGAGGTCCGGGGCGGCGCGGGGGCGCCGCGCAGTGAGCTCGACAGCAACCTGGAGCGTGAGCTCGGCTTGGACAGTCTGGAGCGTGCCGAGCTGCTGCTGCGGCTGGAGCACGCCTTCGACCTGCGACTGCCCGCGCGCACGCTCGCCACCGCCGAGACGCCGCGCGATCTCGTGCGCGCGGTGCTCGCCGGCGCGCCGCGGTCGCCTGCGGCGCTGCGCGCCATCGCCGCGCCACGGGTCACGCCGGCGAGCGCGATTCCGGACGACGCCACGACCCTGCCCGAAGTGCTGGAATGGCACGCCCGCGCGCATCCGCAGCGCACGACCCTCACCCTGCTCGCCGAAACCGATGCCGGTCCGAGCGAACAGCCGCTGACCTGCGGCGATCTGCTCGCCGAGGCGTCGCGCGTGGCCGCCGGCCTCGCCGGGCGCGGCATCGAGCCGGGGCACGCCGTCGCGTTGATGCTGCCGACCTCGCGCGAATTCTTCGTCGCTTTCTTCGGCGTACTCCTCGCCGGCGCCGTTCCGGTTCCGCTCTACCCGCCGGCGCGCCGCTCGCAACTCGAGGACCACCTGCGCCGCCAGTCCGGCATCCTGGCGAACAGCCTGGCCGCAGCTGCTGATCACCGTGCCCGAGGCGCGCGGCGTCGCACGGCTCCTGCGCGCCTCGACCCGCACGCTGCGCGAGATCGTCTGCGTTGCGGAGCTCGACACTGCGCATTCGCCGCCGCCGCTCCTTCCGGCCCGCGGCACGGGACATCGCGTTCCTGCAGTACACGTCCGGCAGCACCGGCAGCCCGAAGGGCGTCGTCCTCACCCACGCGAATCTGCTCGCCAACATCCGCGCGATGGGACGCGCGGCGGGCGTGCTGCCGAACGACGTCTTCGTGAGCTGGCTGCCGCTCTATCACGACATGGGCTTGATCGGCGCCTGGCTGGGCACGCTCTACCACGGGGTGCCGCTGGTCGTGATGTCGCCCACGGACTTCCTCGGCCGCCCCGAAAGCTGGCTGTGGGCAATGCACCGCCATCGCGGCACGCTGTCCGGCGCGCCGAACTTCGCCTACGAGATATGCGCCACGCGCCTGGACGACAGCCGGCTCGCCGGGCTCGATCTCTCGTCGTGGCGCGTCGCCTACAACGGATCGGAGCCGGTGAGCCCGGACACCGTCGTTCGTTTCAATCGGCGCTTCGCCGCCTACGGATTCGACCCGCGCGCGCAGGCCCCCGTGTACGGGCTTGCCGAATCGGCGGTCGGGCTGACTTTCCCGCCGCTCGATCGCGGCGTACTGATCGATCGCGTCGATCGCCGCCAGCTCGCCATCGCCGGCGACGGCACTTCCGGCGCCCGAGGGCGATGCGAACGCGCGGCGCATCGTCTGCTGCGGGCGCCCCCTGCCGGACACGAGATCCGCGTCGTCGATGCCGCGGGACAGGAGTGTCCGGAGCGGCGCGAAGGTCGGATCGAGTTCCGCGGCCCGTCGGCGACGAGCGGCTACTTCCGCAACCCCGAGGCGACCCGCCGCCTGTTCGACGACGGCTGGCTCGACACCGGCGACCTCGGTTACCTCGCCGGCGGCGAGCTCTACGTCACCGGTCGCGCCAAGGACATCATCATCCGCGGCGGACAGCACATCCACCCGCAGGAGGCGGAGGCGGCGATCGGCAACCTGCCCGGCATCCGCAAGGGCTGCGTGACGCTGTTCGGCGCGCCCGACCCCGCCTCCGGAACGGAAAAGGTCGTCGTGCTCGCCGAAACCCGCGAGTCCGATCCCGACCGGAAGGAAGCGCTTGCGATCCTCCGTGGTCGAGCTCACCACCGCGCTGCTCGGCGCGCCTCCCGACGACGTCGTGCTGGCCCCGCCGCACAGCGTGCTGAAGACCTCGAGCGGAAAGATTCGGCGCGCCGCCTGCAGCGAGCTCTATCGCCGCGGAATGACGGGCGCCGGAGCCGCGCGCGTTGTGGCCGCAGATGCTGCGCCTCGCGTGGACCGGGGCGGTCGGCTGGACGCGCCGCGGCCTGGCCCGCCTGCGCGACGCCGCGTTCGGCGTCTATGCGGGACTGCTGCTCGCCCTGGCCCTGCCCCTCGCGCTCGCGCTGGCGGCGCTGCTGCCGCGCCTCGCGTGGCGGCGGCACGCGGCAACGGCGCTCGCCCGCGCACTCGTCGGCGCATCGGGTCTGCCCGTGCAGGTCAGCGGCACCGGGCATTTCCCGGCCACCGGACCGCTGATCGTCGTCGCCAATCACGCCAGCTACGTCGACGGACCGCTGTTGATCACCTGTCTGCCGGAGCGCTGCAATTTCGTCGCAAAGCGCGAATTGGCGAAGAGTCTCGTCGAGCGGGCTGCTGCTGCGCCGCATCGGCACGCGCTTCGTCGAGCGCTTCGACGTCGAGGCAAGCGTCGAGGCGGCGCAGGACCTCAACCGGCGCGCGACGCAGGGCGAGTCGCTGGCATTCTTCGCGGAGGGCACGTTCCGGCGCGAATCCGGGTTGCGCGAATTCCACCTGGGGGCGTTCGTCGCTGCGGCGAGCGCGGGCCTTCCCGTCGTTCCGGTCGCGCTCCGGGGAACGCGCTCGGTGCTGCGCGATGGCCAATGGCTCCCCCGGCGAAGCCTGATTCAGATCATCGTGATGCCGCCGGTCCTGCCCGACGGGCGCGACTGGGCGGCGGCGCTGCGTTTGCGCGAGCGCACGCGCGCAGCGATCCTCGCCGCCTGCGGGGAGCCCGATCTCGCGGAACGGGAGTCCGTAGCGTAGCCCGTGCGGCCCGGGCACGCGCCATTGACCAGCATCAAGACGTCGCCGCCCTCGCCGAGTAACGTGTAATTTGGATGCCGGGCTCGGCGCCACGGGTGGATGCAAGGCAGACCGGCTCGTCGATCCCCGATTCGGGAGTCATCATGCACGTACCACTGCAGATCACGATGCGGCACATGCCGCAGTCCGACGCGCTGGAAGCGCGGATTCGCGAGAAAGCCGCCAGGCTCGACGCCTTCCATCCGAATGTCACCGGGTGCCACGTGACCGTCGAGGAGCAGCGCCGCCACCATCAACAGGGACGCTGGTTCAACGTCCGCGTCGCGGTGCGCGTCCCCAGCCACGAGATCGTGGTGAACCGCGATCACGACGAAGACCCCTACGTCGCGCTGCGCGACGCCTTCGATGCCGTCACGCGGAGGCTGGAGGACATTGCCCGCAGGCAGCGCGGCGACGTCAAGGCGCACGAGACGCCGCTGCACGGCGCGGTCGCGCGCATCTTCGCCGACGAGGGGTACGGCTTCATCACCGCGGGCGATGGCACCGAGTTCTACTTCAGCCGCGACAACGTCGTCGATCCGTCGTTCAACCGGCTGCAGGAGGGAGACCTCGTGCAGTTCATCGCCGAACCGGCCGCCGAGGGGATGCAGGCGAAAAGGGTGACCGCGGGCAAGCACGCCCTGCGCTGATCGCGCGCCGCCCGCCGCGCTGCGCGCGGCGACTGCAGGGCCGCGGGTACCCGGAAGGCCGCGCCGACTGGCCGAACGTCCCGAGCGGACGCGGGTTCGTCCCGGCGCCGCTACATCGTCGGCCTGGCGAGCGTCGCGTAGGTCCTTTCGTGCTGGCTCTGGCAGGTGACGCAGCGCGTGGCCGTCGGGAACGCCATCAGCCGCTCGAAGCCGATTTCCCCGCCGCAGTCCAGGCAGCTTCCGAAGTCCGGGCTGCCCAGGCGCGACAGCGCCACATCGATGTCGCGGATGGTCTCGTCGTGGCGCCGCGCAATCTCGTTGTCGAAGTCGGTCAGCGCCGCGGCCGTCGCCTGATCGCCGACGTCCGGCACTTCTCCGGCGATCATCGCAAACGGCTGTTCCTCTCCGCGAAGCAGCTCGTCGTGGGCTGCGCTGGCCAGCGCACTGCGCTGCGTGCGCAGCTTGCGTTCCAGTTGGCGCAGCTGCTGCGCCCGCATCAATCCGCTGCGCGCTTTTCCGGCGGCCGTCATGGTGGCACTCATCGTCGTCCCCTCTGCTGCGTGGCTTGGCTTCGCGGCTTCAGCGTAGCCTGCCGTGGCCGGAGGAAGTTGACCAGCGTCAACAATTGCGCAGTGCCGCTTCGCGACGCGGGATCGGTTGCCATTCGACCTCGATCGCGGGCGCCCGGCGGCGCCGACCGCCCCGGCCGGGTCGACGCCTTCCGCCGCGGACGGGCCGGCGACGGCCGGGTCTTTGACCGCGGCCGAAACAAGGGGATGATGTCGGCTTTTCGAGGATCACCGATCATGATCACGTCCCTCGTCGTAACGGTCATCGGCGAAGACCGGCCCGGGCTCGTCAGCCTGCTCTCGGATCGGGCGATGGCCTTCGGCGCGAACTGGGCCGAAAGCCGGATGGCGAACCTTGCCGGCCAGTTCGCCGGCATCGTCCATTTCCAGGTGCCGGCGGAGAATGCGAAGGGTCTGGAGGCGGCCCTGCGCGAGCTGGAGACGCAGGGTTTGAGTGTGCTGATCGCCAAGAGCGAGACGCCCGCGAGCCTCCCCGTCCGACGCCGGCTCAAGCTCGACCTGGTCGGCCACGACCGCCCGGGAATCATTCGCGACGTCTCGCGCACCCTCGCCGAGCGCGGCGTCAGCATCGCCGAGCTGCATACCCAGATCACGAGCGGCGCAATGTCGGGCGAATCCCTGTTTCATGCTCAGGCACTGCTCATCGCTCCGGCCGCGCTCGCCACCGGCGACCTGCGCCAGCGGCTCGAAGCGTTGGCCAACGAGTTCATGGTCGACGTCACGCTCGACGAGACAGCCGGCGCCTGAGACGCGGGGCAGGTCCGCCGCCCGGCAAACGCGCGTAGAATTCGCGCCCGGGGCGAGGCTCTGCCGGGCCGCGGTCACGAGCCGCTGACCCGCGTGCCCGCCCCCCCAAGAACACGCTCGCGGAGTCCGTTCGATGCCACCTGCCGCCACTGCGCTGCGCAACGTCACGCTGGACGACAAGTACGCGCTCGAATCGGGCCGCGTCTACCTCACCGGCACTCAGGCTTTCGTTCGCCTGCTGATCCTGCAGCGCCAGCGCGACGCGCTGGCCGGGCTCAACACGGGCGGCTTCGTCTCCGGCTACCGCGGCTCGCCGCTCGGCGCGCTCGACCAGTCGCTGTGGAAGGCGCAGAAGTTCCTCGAGCGCGCGCACATCCGCTTCCAGCCGGGGTTGAACGAGGACCTCGCCGCGACCGCGATCTGGGGCTCGCAGCAGGTGAACCTGTACCCGCGCGCGAAATACGACGGCGTGTTCGCGATGTGGTACGGCAAGGGTCCCGGCGTCGACCGCTGCGGCGACGTGTTCAAGCACGCCAATCACGCGGGCACCTCGAAGCACGGCGGCGTGCTGGTGCTGGCCGGCGACGACCACGGCGCGAAGTCGTCGACGCTGCCGCATCAGTCCGATCACATGTTCTCCGCGGCGCTCATTCCCGTGCTCTACCCGTCGAGCGTGCAGGAGATCCTCGACCTCGGGCTGCACGGCTGGGCGATGTCGCGCTATTCCGGCTGCTGGGTCGGCTTCAAGTGCGTCGCCGACACCGTCGAGAGCTCGTCGTCGGTGACCGTCGATCCGGCACGGACGCAGATCGTCGTGCCCGACGACTTTCCGATGCCGCGCGACGGCCTGTCGATCCGCTGGCCGGACGGATTCCTCGAGACCGAAGCGCGGATGCAGGACTACAAGATCTACGCGGCGCTGCACTACTGCCGGGTGAACAAGCTGAACCGGGTAGTGATCGACTCGCCGAAGCCCCGGCTCGGCATCATCACCAGCGGCAAGAGCTATCTCGACGTGCGCCAGGCGCTCGACGATCTCGGCATCACCGAGGCCGACGCGGCCGAGATCGGCCTGCGCGTCTACAAGATCGCGATGCCGTGGCCGCTCGAGCCCGAGGGCGTCCGCCAATTCGCGGAGGGCCTGGAGGAGATCCTCGTCGTCGAGGAGAAGCGCCAGGTCGTCGAGTATCAGCTGAAGGAACAGCTCTACAACTGGCGCGACGACGTGCGGCCGCGCGTCGTCGGCAAGTTCGACGAGAAGGGCGAATGGGTCCGCCCGCATGGCGACTGGCTGCTGCCGGCGCTCTCCGAGCTCACGCCCGCGATGATCGGGCGAGTGATCGCGCAGCGCATCCGTCGCCTCGGGCTCCATCCGCGCGCCGCCGAGAAGCTCAATGCGCGCGTCGACTGGATCAATGCCAAGGAAGCCGCGCTCTCGCGGCCGAAGATCACGCTCGAGCGCATTCCGTATTTCTGCTCCGGTTGCCCGCACAACACGTCGACCAACGTGCCCGAAGGCAGCCGCGCCACCGCCGGCATCGGCTGCCACGTGATGGCGATCTGGATGGACCGCCGGACCTCGACGTTCACGCACATGGGCGGCGAGGGCGTGCCCTGGATCGGCCAGGCGCCGTTCACCGACGAGAAGCACGTCTTCGCGAACCTCGGCGACGGCACGTACTACCACAGCGGGATCCTCGCGATCCGCGCCGCGGTGGCCGCCCGGGTCAACATCACGTACAAGATCCTCTACAACGACGCGGTGGCGATGACCGGCGGCCAGCCGATCGACGGCCCGCTCACCCCCGCCGACATCGCCCGCCAGGTCGCCGCCGAGGGCGTCGGCAAGATCGTCGTCGTCACCGACGAGCCCGGCAAGTATCCGCCGCACACCTTCGCGGGCGATATCGCGATTCGTCATCGCGACGAGCTCGACGCCGTCCAGCGCGAGCTGCGCGACACGCCGGGCTGCACGGTGCTGCTCTACGACCAGACCTGCGCCGCCGAGAAGCGCCGGCGCAGGAAGCGCGGCAAGTTCCCGGATCCGGCCCGGCGCGTCGTCATCAACGAGCTGGTCTGCGAGGGCTGCGGCGATTGCGGCGTCAAGTCGAACTGCGTGTCGGTGGCCCCCGTCGAGACCGAGTACGGGCGCAAGCGCACGATCGACCAGAGCTCGTGCAACAAGGACTACTCCTGCGTGAAGGGTTTCTGCCCGAGCTTCGTGACGGTCGAGGGTGGCACGCTGCGCAAGCCGGGAAAGGCGTCGGCCGGCGAGTTTCCCGAGCTGCCCGAGCCGGTGCGGCCGACGACGGCGGAGCCGTACGGCATTCTCGTCACCGGCATCGGCGGCACGGGTGTGGTCACCATCGGCGCGCTCATCGGCATGGCCGCGCACCTCGAGGGCAAGGGCTGCAGCGTGCTCGACATGACGGGGCTCGCGCAGAAGAACGGTGCGGTCGTCTCCCACGTGCGCATTGCCGATACGCCCGAGCAGCTGCACGCCAACCGCATTGCCGCGGGCGACGCGAAGCTGGTGCTCGCCTGCGACATCCTGACCGGCGTCGGCTACGACCCGCTGGCGAAGATGCAGAAGGGCGTCACCCGGGCGCTCGTCAATACGGCGCTGGTGATGCCGGCGGGGTTCACCCGCAATCCCGACCTCGCCTTTCCGATGGGATCGATGGAGCGGGAGATCGAGGAGGCGGTTGCGCCGGGCGATGCCGAGTTCGTCGACGCCACGAAGCTCGCGACCGGCCTCATGGGCGACTCGATCGCGACCAACCTGTTCATGGTCGGCTTCGCGTACCAGCGCGGCCTGTTGCCGGTCAGCGAGCAGGCGATCCTGCGCTCGATCGAGCTCAATGCGACGGCGGTCGAGTCGAACACGCAGAGCTTTCGTTGGGGCCGGCTCGCCGCCGTCGATCCGGCGCGCGTGGCCGCCGCGGCGACACCGTCGGCGCTGCCGGAATCGCAGCGCCTGTCAGCCTCGCTCGACGAGCGGATCGCCCGCCGCGTCGAATACCTGACCGCGTACCAGGACGCGGCGTATGCGCAGCGCTACGCCAATCTCGTGGCGCGCGTGCGCGCCGCCGAGACGGCGAAGGTGCCCGGCGCGACGGCGCTGACCGAGGCCGTCGCCCGCTACCATTTCAAGCTGCTCGCGGTGAAGGACGAATACGAGGTCGCGCGGCTGTACGCCGAGACCGACTTCGCCGCGCGCATCGCCGGCCAATTCGAGGGCGACTACAAGCTCGTGTTCCATCTTGCGCCGCCGGTCTTCAACAAGCCCGACCCGGCGACCGGGGAGGCGACGAAGAGCGCCTACGGCGCGTGGATGATGCGGGCGTTCCGCGTGCTGGCGAAGATGCGCCGCCTGCGCGGCACGGCGCTCGATGTCTTCGGCAGGACCGCGGAGCGCCGGATGGAGCGCGCGCTCCCCGGCGATTACGAGAAGCTCGTCGACGAGCTCGTCGCGGCGCTGGCGCCGCACAATCATTCGCTCGCCGTCGAGCTGGCGGAGATTCCCGAGCACATCCGCGGGTTCGGCCACGTGAAGGAGCGCCACCTGAAGGCGGCGAAACTCAGGGAAGCCGAGCTGCTCGTGGCGTTCCGTCAGGCGAAGCCGTCCGGGGCAAGGGTCGAGGCCCTCGCCGTGGCCTGAGCCCGGCGTCTGCCGCGCACCGTCACGTCAGCGCCGCGTCGACTCCCGTGTCGACGATCTCGGCCGAGCGGCGCTCGACGATCTCGAACGGCGACCACAGGAAATCGGCCTGTTCCTCGAGCGGCTCCTTCAGCCGAACCGCGTAGACCGCCGAGCGGGATCGCAGCTTGAGCAGGCCTTCGGGCGTGAACCGGCGCGCCGGGAGAACCAGCGTCTTGATCGGCAGCACCGGATGCTTCGCGCTTTGCGGAAGGTAGATTGCCGAGTAGCGCGGGCGCTCGCTGCCGACGGGTCCGGCGGTGCTGCCCGCGGAATCGGCGGCGAGGACGATGATTCGGCGGGGATCGTTGCCGACGAATTCCACGCCGATTTCGATACGCTTGCCGGCCAGCCGCTTCTTGACGCGACGCACGACCGCGAGCGTCCACGGCGACGCGGCGCCATCACGGAAGGCGATCAGCGCGCCCGGCATGATCGGACTCGCATCCGCGGTCGGCCCGTGCAGCCGGCACCCCGAGTCGCTGCAGTCCACCATCGTCATGGGTGGGCGCGGCGAATCGCCGCCTCCCGCGGACCACTGGGTGACCGTGCTCCCGTCGTCGGCCCGCGCGCCGGTCGGGATCTCGGTAACCCGGCCGAGTGCCGTGATCGTGATGCCCTCGGCGGGGGTTGCCCGCTGCAAGCCGGCGATGGCCGCGTCCTGCGGGTTGTCGCGCAGCCTGCGGAGGATCTGCGAGATGCCCACCACCACCTCGACGGTCAGCGCTACCGGCTTGCGCTCCCCGCGACGCGCGATCACCGGCCGCTCCGGCGCGCACAGGAGTGTCAGCCTCGTCAGCAGCTTGCGCTGCCGTTCCCGGCGCGACGGCAGGCCCTTGCCGGGGTCGCCGCGGCCATCGTGAGTTGCTGCGATCTGAACGCGTATCGACTCGAGGATCGGCGCCGGGTCGAGCTCGAGGCACGTCCCCGCCGCCTCGCGCGAGCACCGGGCGAGACCGGCGTCGCCGTCGAGGTCGACGACGAGATGCTGCCCGGCGCACCCGGCTTCGTGCGGTCGCAGCGCAGCGGACTCGCACCAGCGCGCGATGCCCTGATTCAGCCAGAACGCGTCGTGGGGCGGGAACTGCCCGCCGTTGACCAGATCCTGAAACAGGATGTGGATGTATTCGCGCTCCAGCGTGGTCTCCATCTTCTGCTGAGAGTGGACTCGGGTGGTCACGAGCGGGTGGTGCAACACCCCCTGCGAATCTGCGAATCGATACGCTTCGTGCAGTTCCTTCCAGTACGGCCGGGTGGAAAGCTCGTCGACGAACGGGCGCAGCAGCAATTCGGTCGCGCGGTGATGGAACAGGCGCAGCGCCGTTTGCGGCAGATACCCGCGCCAGCCCTGGAAGAGCAGGCTGTCGCGCATCGACCAGAGGAAGCGGCGATGCGCCTGGCTGAATGACCAGGAGAGAACGAACGCGGCCTGCCAGAAGGGCGCTTCCAGCGCTGGCGGCTTCCGGTCTCCAGCGACGTAGTTGACGAGCAAGGCATCGATGAGCGACCGTGCCCGCTGGTCGAGCGCCAGCAGTGCGCGCAGCCGGGGTATGCTCGGCCTGCCCCGGGCGATGAAATCCGCGAGCGCTGCGCACACGGCCTTCTGCGCCGCGATCGGATCGGCGCGCGGCAACGTCTGCCAGAACGCTTCGGCCGCCGTCGCGTCGGCGAGCGGGTCGGTGGCGTCCCTGCTCGCGCTGTTTTCGAGAACCCGCATGGCGTCGCCTTATGACAGGGCCGGTGTCGCTTCGGTGGCGAGCGGGTTCTCCCTGGGCTGGCGGTCGAGGATCTCGAACGGCGACCAGACGAATCCGCTCTGCTCCTCGAGCGGCTCCTTCAGCCGAATCGTGAACACGGCCGCGGCCGACCACAGCATCAGGTGATCCGCGGGGGCGAACCTGCGCGCCGGCAGGACCAGCGTCTTGATCGGCAGCGTCGGACGCTTCACGCTCTCCGGAAGATAGAGCGCGGCGAAACGCGCGCGTTCACCGCCGGCATGGCCTGCGGGGACCCGGTCGGAATCGGTTGCGAGGCCGACGATCACGCCGCGCGGATCGGTGCCGACGTACTCCGCCCCGATCTCGATCCGCCCGCCGGCCAGCCGGTCGATGCGGCGCACGACCGCCAGCGTCCAGGGAAAGGCCGCGTCCTCGCGATACGCGATCAGCGCACCCGGCATGACCCGGTTCGTGCCGAACATCTGTCCGTGCAGCCGGCAGCCCGATTCGCTGCGGTCCACCAGTTTCATGGAGGGGTGTTTCAGGTCTCCGGCGCTCATCGACCACTGCGTAACCGTGCTCGTGCCGCCGGGCAGCCCCATCGTGGTGGGGTCCGCGAGCCCGCCGATCGACATGATCGTCGTCGGAACCTCGGTGAACTCGCTGACCGCCGTTATCGTGATCTCCTCGATCTCCGGCACGTCGGCCGGCGCGGCGGCAACTGCATTCTGTGGCTGTGTCGCGCAGCGCGCGGAGCGATCTCCGGAATGCCCGAGACGACCTCGACCGTCACCGCCGCCGGCTTGCGCTCACCGCGGCGCACGATCACCGGGTCGCTTCGGCGCACAGAGCACGCTGAGCTTGCGCAACACCTTGAGCTGCCGCCCGCGCCCCGGCGCCGAGCCATCGCCGGAGGGTTCGGGCGCATCGCGCAGCGCCGCCAGTTCCTCGCGCATCGACTCGAGGAGCGGAATCGTGTCGAGGCAGAGGCACGTGCCTGCCGATTCGCGCGATGACCGCGCGAGCCCGCGCGTCGCCGTTCACGTCGACCACGAACCGTTCGGTCGGTGGCGTCGGCCTGATGCGGCTGCAGCGCCAGCGCGTGGCACCAGCGCGGAATGTTCTGACCCACCCAGAACGCGTCGTACGGCGGGAACTGCGCGTCGTTGATCAGGTTCTGCAGCAGCACATGGATGTACTCGCGCTCCAGCGTGGTTTCCGCCTTCTGCTGGGAGTGGCAGCGGTAGACCGGCAGCGGCTCGTGCAGGAGCTTGCGCGATTCGGCGAACCGGTAGACCTCATGGACATCCTTCCAGCAGATCGGGGCGAACCGGTCGTCGGCGAAGGGCCGCAGCAGCAATTCCATCTGGCGATGCTGGAACAGGCGCAACGCCACGAACGGCAGGTACTCGCGCCAGCCCTGGAAGAGAAGGCGGGTGCGCATGCACCGCAGAAAATATCCGTGCGCCTCGCCAAACGACCCGCAAAGCTCGAAAGCCGCCTGCCAGTACGGCTTCTCGAGCTCCGGCGGCCGGGGATCTCCGGCAGCGTAATTGACGAGCAGGCCATCGACGAGCTTGCGCGCGCTGCCGGTCCAGCGCCAGCACCGCCCGCAGCCGGCCGATGCTGGGCTTGTCGCGGGCGACGAGGTCGGCGAGCGCCCCGCATACGGCCTTCTGCGCCTCGATCGCGTCGCTGCGCGGCAACATCCGCCAAAACGCGTCCGCCGCCGGCACATCGGCCAGCGGATCGGTCGCATTGGCACCTACAGGGGTCACGAATCCAAGCATCCCGGCGCCCGTCTTGTAAAAGCTCGCCCATGTCATGCACAAGTCGTGCCAACACGCGCCCCGCTCGCGTCGCCCCGGCTTCGCGGCCGCGGGTTCCGACCCGGCACGCCCCGTAGAATGCCGGATGCCCGACGCTCAGGTCGCCGACCGTGTCGATCCGTTGTCCGCCGCCCGCGCATGGTTCGCGGCGCAGGGCTGGGCGGCCTTTCCGTTCCAGGAGGAGGTGTGGGCCGCGTATGCGCGCGGCCGGTCGGGCCTCCTCCATGCGCCGACCGGAATGGGCAAGACCTATGCCGCGGCACTGCCGCCGATGCTCTTCGGCGTCCCCGGCGCGCCGGACGCCCCGCCACCCCTGGCGCTGCTCTGGATCACGCCGCTGCGCGCGCTTGCCGGCGATACCGCGCTCGCGCTGGCGCGGGCCGGCGCCGGGCTCGCGCCGCACTGGACGATCGACGTGCGCACCGGCGACACCGGCAGCGCGGCGCGGGCACGCCAGGACCGGCGATTGCCCACGGCGCTGGTGACCACACCCGAGAGCCTCACGCTGTTCCTGGCGCGCGCCGATTGGCGCGAGCGCTTCGCCCACCTCGCCGCGATCGTCGTCGACGAGTGGCACGAACTGATGGGAACCAAGCGCGGCGTGCAGACGGAGCTCGCGCTGGCGCGCCTGCGCGGCCTGCATCCTGCCATGCGTGTCTGGGGGCTCTCCGCGACGCTCGCCAACCTCGACGATGCGCTGGCCTGCCTCGTGGGACCCGCGGGCACTTCCGGCGCGACGATCGTCAGGGGGCTCGACGCGAAGGCGATCGTCATCGACAGCCTGCGTCCGGCGACGATCGAGCGCTTTCCCTGGGCCGGCCACATCGGTCTGAAGCTCCTGCCGCAGGTGATCCGCGCGATCGAGCGCGCGAAGTCGACGCTCGTCTTCACCAACGTGCGCTCGCAGACCGAGATCTGGTACCAGGCGATTCTCGACGCGCGGCCGGACTGGGCCGGCACCATCGCGCTGCATCACGGGTCGCTCGAGCGCGAGGTGCGCGACTGGGTCGAGGACGGTCTGCGCCACGAGCGGCTGCGCGCAGTCGTCTGCACGTCGAGCCTCGACCTCGGCGTCGACTTCGCGCCCGTCGAGCAGGTGCTGCAGATCGGCAGCCCCAAGGGTGTCGCGCGCCTGTTGCAGCGCGCCGGCCGCAGCGGGCATCGCCCCGGTGCCGTCTCGCGCGCGATCGTCGTGCCGACGCAGGCCCTCGAGCTCGTCGAGGCGGCCGCCGCGCGGGAAGCCGCCGCCGCCCTCGCGATCGAGGCGCGTCCGCCGGTCGCGGCGCCGCTCGACGTGCTGGTGCAGCACCTCGTCACCTGCGCGCTGGGCGGCGGCTTCCGGCCGGACGAGCTGGAAGCCGAGGTTCGCGGCACGCGCGCGTATTCGGCGCTCACCGCGTCCGAGTGGCAGTTCGCGCTCGACTTCGTCGTTCACGGCGGCGCCAGCCTCAACGCCTATCCCGAGTACCGCCGCGTGGTGATCGGCGACGACGGAATCGCGCGCGTGCCCGACGCGCGGATCGCACGGCGGCACCGGATCGGCATCGGCACGATCGTCTCCGAGGCCTCGATCACCGTCCGCCTGAAGAACGGAAAGTCGCTCGGACATGTCGAGGAGGGATTCATCGCCCGCCTCGCGCCGGGCGACTGTTTCGTCTTCGCGGGCCGGGTGCTCGAGTTCGTGCGCGTGCGCGAGCTGACCGCCTGGGTGAAGCCGGCAACGACGAAGGCCGCGCTCGTCCCGCGCTGGGCCGGCGGCCCGATGGCGCTGTCCACCCAGCTTGCCGAAGCCACGCGCCGGCTCATCGCCGCGGCCGGACACGGCGACTATGGCTCGCCGGAGCTCGCGCTCGTGCGCCCGCTGCTCGAGCTGCAGTCGCGCTGGTCCGCGCTTCCCGGCGCGAACGAATGGCTGATAGAACAGGTCGCCACGCGCGAGGGTCACGCGCTCTTCTTCTACCCCTTCGAGGGCCGGCTCGCGCACCTCGGGCTGGCGACGCTGTTCGCGTACCGCCTGTCGCGCGCGACGCCCCGCAGCTTCAGCCTGACCGCCAACGACTACGGCTTCGGTCTGCTCTCGCCGACGCCCGTATCGCTGACCCTGGGCGAGCTCGGCAGGCTTCTCGCGGCGCCCGGAATCGAGGCCGACATGCTCGCGGGGCTCAACGCAGCCGAGCTCGGCCGGCGACAGTTCCGCGAAATTGCGCGCATCGCCGGCCTCGTGTTCCAGGGCTACCCCGGCGAGCCGAACCCCGCCCGGCAGCTGCAGGCCTCGTCCGCGCTGCTCTACGAGGTGTTCGCCGAGTACGATCCCGACAACCTGCTGCTCGAGCAGGCGGTGCAGGAAGTGCTGCTGCGCCGGCTCGAGGCGCCGCGCATCGGCACCGCACTCGCGCGGCTGCGCGCCAGCCGGGCCCTGCTGACCCGCCCGCCGCGACCGACGCCGTTCGGATTTCCGCTGCTGGTCGAGATGTTCCGCGACGAGATCTCCACCGAGGCGCTCGACGAGCGCGTTGCGCGGATGGTCGCGGAGCTCGAGCGCGCGGCGCAGTCGGCATAATGGATGCCCGTCCCCCCGATCCACCCGCCAGGAGCTCCCCGATGCCCGATCATCCTTTCGACCTCACCGGCAAAGTCGCGCTGGTCACCGGCGCGTATCGGGGACTCGGCTTCGCGATCGCGAACGGCCTCGCGCAGGCCGGCGCGACCGTGGTCGTGAACGGTCGCAGGCCGGAAGCGCTGGCCACGGCCGCCAAGGCGATGACCGACGCGGGCCTTCGCGCCTCCACCAGCGTGTTCGACGTGACCGTCGGCGACGCGGTTCGCGCCGGCATCGCCGCGATCGAGCGCGAGCACGGCCGCCTCGACATCCTCGTCAACAACGCCGGCATCCAGCGGCGCAATGCGCTCGTCGATTTCAAGCAGCAGGACTGGGACGACATCATGGCGACCAATCTCACGGCGCCGTTCCTGGTCTCGCAGGCGGCGCTGCCGGGAATGATCGCGCGCAAGTCCGGCAAGATCATCCACATCGCCTCGCTGATGAGCGAGCTCGCGCGGCCCACCGTGGTGCCCTACACGGCGGCCAAGGGCGGCGTGCGCCAGCTCACGCGGGGCATGGCGGTGGAGCTCGCGCCGCACAACATCCAGGTCAACGCGATCGCGCCGGGCTATTTCGCGACCGAGATGAATCGCGCGCTGATCGACAACGCCGAATTCAACGCCTGGGTGTGCAAGCGCACGCCGGCCGGCCGCTGGGGGGACCCGCCGGAGATCGCCGGTCTCGCCGTGTTCCTCGCCTCCGCGGCCGCGAACTACATCACCGGCCAGCTGCATCACGATCGACGGCGGGATGAGCGTCGCGTTGTAGGAACCTTCCGGTGCACGTCTAGGGCAACCTGCTCACGTGCGACGCGCGAACTTCTCCCGCCACGCGAGGCCCGCCACCGTCCCGCGCAGCGGCCGGTACTCGCAGCCGACCCAGCCGTCGTAGCCGAGCTCGTCCACGCGTCCGAGCAGCCACGCGTAATTGATCTCCCCGATGTCCGGCTCGTGCCGCCCCGGCACGCCCGCGATCTGGATATGTCCGACGTGCGGCAGCCACCGCTCGAGCTTCGCGGCCAGGTCACCCTCGACGATCTGCGTGTGATAGAAATCCATCTGCACGCGGAGGTTCGGCGCGCCGACCTCTTCGCGGATCGCGTGGGCCTCCGCCTGCGTGGAGAACAGGTAGCCGGGAACGTCCTGCGGGTTGAGCGCTTCGATCAGCACGGTGACGCCCTGTCGCCGCGCCTGCGCCGCAGGCAAGATCGAGATTGCGCACGCAGCACCGACCGCTGGCGTGTGCGCTGCGCGCCGGCGGCATCGGCCGCCACGACGCCCGACAGCACATGGATGCGCGGGCAGTCGAAGGTCTGCGCGTAGCGCAGCGCGGTGGCGAAACTCTCGGCGAACTCGTGCTCGCGGCCGGGCAGTGCCGCAATGCCGCGCTCGCCGGCGCTCCAGTCGCCGGGAGGCGCGTTGATCAGCACGCAGGCGAGCCGATGCTCGGCCAGGCGCGCGGCGATCTCCGGCGCGGCACGTCGTAGGCGAACCCGAATTCGACGGCGCGAAAGCCGGCGCGCGCGGCCTCGCCGAAGCGCTCGAGGAACGGCACCTCGGTGAAAAGGAACGACAGGTTGGCGGAATACCGCGGCATGGATCCTCGGCGCAAGGCGGAAACCGGCGATGCGTGCGCGATGGCCGTTCGGATGCGGGATCCGGCGGCCGTGCGGGCTACAATTCGACGATGGAGTCTGCGCGGCCGCAGCTGAGTTCGCAACTTGCCGGCGTCGACTGGCAGACCGACGCGCGCGCGGCGCCGCTGCGCGACGACGCCATGGTCGTCCGGCTCGCGGGCGAGACGGTCGAGCTCCTCGCCGAGCGGGCGCTCCATTGGCCCGGCGCGCGCACGCTGTTCGTCGCCGATGTGCATCTCGGCAAGGCGGCCGCCTTCCGCGCAGGCGGTGTCCCCGTCCCGCGCGGCGCGACGGCAAGCGATCTCGCGCGCCTCGCCGGCTTGATCGAGCGCACCGGCGCCGAGCATCTGGTCGTGCTCGGCGATCTGCTGCACGCGGCGGCCGGGCGCGTCGCAGCGCTGGACGCCGCATTCACGCGCTGGCGCGACGCGCATGCGCGGCTGGCGATCACCCTCGTGCGCGGCAACCACGATGCCCGCGCCGGAGATCCGCCGCCGGCGTGGGGGGTGCGCGTCGTCGCCGACCCGCGGGCCCTCCCGCCGTTCGTGCTCTGTCACGAGCCCGCCAGCCCGAAGACCGGATACGCGCTGTGCGGGCACGTCCACCCCGGCGTGCGGATCGCGGGCAGCGCGCACGGGTCCGTGCGCCTGCCCTGCTTCGTCGTCGGCCGGCGCCGCACGCTCCTGCCGGCATTCGGCCGTCTAACGGGGCTGGCGCTCGTCGCGCCCGTCCCCGGCGAGACCCGGGTTGCGATCGCCGGATCGCGCCTGTTTGCCCTGCCCGCCCGCGCCTAGCGGGCGCCGCGCGGGCGTCTGTGGACAAGTCGGTGAACGGGCGGTGGAAGATGCGTGGATATGCCACGAACCGCGGCGCAGTGGACTGTTTTTGTTGTCCTTTTCGGAGCGCTTCGCTGTGCATCAAAAAGCGCTTGCAAAGCGCCGCGCAGCCCACTATGCTTTGTGCTCATCAGCTACTTCAACACAAGATGTAGTAGATTTTGATTTGCAACGAGAATTGCGGCACCCCGCGGACGACCACCCCGTCCGAGGCCGGGGTGGCGAAGGGAAATCCGAGCGCGCAGTCCCGAAACCCGCTTCGTGCATGGCATTGCACGAAACTGCCGGCAGCGGGGCCAAACGCGCCGATCGCGTATACAACCACAAGATTTCGACAGGAGAAGAACCCATGCAACTCACGAGCGCGTCGGCCGCTGCGGCGTCCCAGCCACCACGCGACCTCCTGGCCGCAGACACCGGAAGCGCGATGACGCCGGCCGACACTCGTCTTGCACAGTACAAGGTCATCCGGCGCAACGGCGCGGTCGTCGCCTTCGAGCCGGCGAAGATCACGATCGCGATGACCAAGGCCTTCCTCGCCGTCAACGGCGGCCAGGGCGCGGCCAGCGCGCGCGTGCGCGACGAGGTCGTGAAACTCACCGACGCGGTCGTCGCCGCGCTGATGAAGCGCAAGCCCGAAGGCGGCGCGATCCACATCGAGGAAATCCAGGACCAGGTCGAGCTCGCCCTGATGCGCGGCGGCGAGCACGAAGTGGCGCGCGCCTATGTCCTCTATCGCGAGCGCCGCTCGCAGGAGCGCGCGCAGGAGAAATCGCAGAAGCGCGGCAAGGCGGAGACGCCCTCGATCACCGTCGTCGACAACGGCGTGTCGCGGCCGCTCGACCTCGAGCGGCTGACCGCCGTGGTCAGGGAATCCTGCGACGGGCTCGCCGGCGTCAGCCCCGAGCGCATTCTCAAGGCGACGCTGAAGGATCTCTACAACGGCGTGCCGATGGAGGAAGTGCGCAAGTGCGTGGTGCTCGCCGCCCGCACGCTGATCGAGAAGGATCCCGCGTACAGCTTCGTCACCGCGCGGCTGCTGCTCGATTCGCTGCGCTACGAGGCGCTGGGCGAGGAGGTCGCGCAGCACGACATGGCGACGCGATACGCCGAGTACTTCCCGCAGTTCGTGCGCCACGGCGTCAAGATCGGACTGCTGAACGAGACGCTGCTGCAGTACGACATGGCGAAGATCGCCGCGGCGCTCAAGCCCGAGCGCGATCTGCAGTTCGGCTACCTCGGCCTGCAGACGCTCTACGACCGCTACTTCCTCGTCGACCAGTACGCGGTGCACGCAAACGCGGGACGCCGCTTCGAGCTGCCGCAGTGTTTCTTCATGCGCGTCGCGATGGGCCTGGCGCTGAACGAGGTGGAGCGCGAGGCGCGCGCCATCGAGTTCTACAACGTGCTCTCGACGTTCGACTTCATGAGCTCGACGCCGACGCTGTTCAACGCCGGCACGCACCGCTCGCAGCTCTCGTCGTGCTACCTGACGACCGTGTCCGACGACCTCGACGGCATCTACGAGGCGATCAAGGAGAACGCGCTGCTGTCCAAGTTCGCCGGCGGGCTGGGCAACGACTGGACCAACGTGCGGGCGATGGGCTCGCACATCAAGGGCACCAACGGCAAGTCGCAGGGCGTCGTGCCGTTCCTCAAGGTCGTCAACGACACCGCGGTCGCCGTCAACCAGGGCGGCAAGCGCAAGGGCGCCGTGTGCACGTACCTCGAGACCTGGCACCTCGACGTCGAGGAGTTCCTGGAGCTGCGCAAGAACACGGGCGACGACCGCCGGCGCACGCACGACATGAACACGGCGAACTGGATTCCCGACCTGTTCATGAAGCGCGTCATCGAGGGCGGCGACTGGACGCTGTTCTCGCCGTCGGACGTGCCCGACCTTCACGACAAGTGGGGCCGCGCGTTCGAGGAGGCGTATACGCGCTACGAGGGCATGACCGCGCGCGGGGAGCTGAAGCTCTACAAGCGCATACCGGCCGTCCAGCTGTGGCGGAAGATGCTGTCGATGCTCTTCGAGACCGGCCATCCGTGGATCACCTTCAAGGACGCCTGCAACGTGCGCTCGCCGCAGCAGCACGTCGGCACCGTGCACAGCTCCAACCTGTGCACCGAGATCACGCTCAATACCAGCGACAGCGAGATCGCCGTGTGCAACCTCGGCTCGGTGAACCTCCTCGCCCACATGAAGAAGACCGGCGACGGCGACACGGCGGCCTGGGAGCTCGATCACGCGAAGCTGCAGCGGACGATCCGCACGGCGATGCGGATGCTCGACAACGTCATCGACATCAACTACTACGCGGTCGCCAAGGCGCGCAACTCGAACCTGAAGCACCGGCCGGTGGGCCTCGGCATCATGGGCTTCCAGGACTGCCTGCACCTCATGCACGCGCAGTACGCGTCGGAGGCCGCGATGCAGTTCGCCGACACCTCGATGGAGGCGGTCTGCTACTACGCGTACTGGGCGTCGACCGAGCTCGCCGCCGAGCGCGGCCGCTATTCGTCGTACAAGGGCAGCCTGTGGGACCGCGGCATCCTGCCCCAGGACACGCTGAAGCTGCTGCGCGAAGAGCGCGGAGGCTACGTCGACATCGACGAGTCGGCGACGATGGACTGGGATGCGCTGCGCTCGCGCATCGGCATCCACGGCATGCGCAACTCGAACTGCGTCGCGATCGCGCCGACGGCGACGATCTCGAACATCATCGGCGTCGGCGCCTCGATCGAGCCCGAGTACCAGAACATCTACGTGAAGTCGAATCTGTCCGGCGAGTTCACGGTCGTCAACGAGCATCTGGTCGCCGAGCTGAAGAAGCTCAACCTCTGGGACGAGGTGATGGTCGCCGACCTCAAGTACTTCGACGGGTCGCTGGCGGCGATCGATCGCGTTCCCGCGGAGCTGCGCAATCTGTACGCGACCGCGTTCGAGATCGACGCCAGGTGGATCGTCGAGGCCGGCGCGCGGCGCCAGAAATGGATCGACCAGGCGCAGAGCCTCAACATCTACATGGCCGGCGCGTCGGGCAAGAAGCTCGACGAGACCTACAAGCTCGCGTGGCTGCGCGGGCTCAAGACGACGTATTACCTGCGCACGCTGGCCGCGACGTCGGCCGAGAAGTCGACGGGCGAAGGCGGCGAGCTGAACGCGGTATCGGCGAGCGGCGCGCAACTGGGCGCGGCGGCCGGGGTCGAGCGGCCGGAGTGCCTCCGCAGCGAAGTCCGCGGAGGCCGAGCCGAAGTTCTGCTCGATCGACGATCCGACCTGCGAGGCCTGCCAGTAGGGCCGCCGGTGGAAGTTGGAGTACCAGGCAGTGGTGCCGTGGCCGATGGCCGACGCCGGCCACGCATCGTAGTGCGGCGAGCAGAGGTGCGCGACAGGTCCCCCGCAATCACAACGGGACCGCGCGCGAGCAGAGGTAGCCAACCCCGCAAACCCAGACAGGAGGGCAAGCGATGAACGCCAAGACCGATCGGTGGGAGGTCTACACCGACAAGGCCGGCAAGCGCCATTGGCGCTGGCCGGCCGCGAGCGTCCCGTCGGAGCGCGACGGACGCGATGTCGCTGTGGAATCCAGGCAACGCACCGGGTGGCCGTCGCCGCAGCAGGCGAATTTCGCCCCGCTGCTGGCGCGCGGCAAGTAGCGACCACGACGGTGCGGGCCGGGCAGCCGGTCCGTCTGGCTTGCCGCAGGAACCGCTGCGCGCCTCGGCGCGCGGCGCAACCGGCGGCGCGTTCGTCCACTTGCCCATGGAGGTCGAGTTGGCCCGTTACGAGCATGTACAGCGTCACGTGACCGAAGCAAGGTATCTCGGTGACTACAAGATCTGGCTGGAGTTCAACGATGGACGAAAGGGAGTCGTCGACCTCGCCGACGATCTCTACGGCGAGAATTTCGACGTGCTGCGCGACCGCATGCGCTTCGCCGACTTCTATCTGGACTACGGGCTCGCCACGATCGCCTGGCATCACGGTGTCGACTTCGCGGCCGACTATCTGTACGAGAAGCTGAGCGCAATGCACTGATTGCAGCGAACGGAGAGAATCACCATGCTGAGATTCGACGACGACATCGCCCCCGCCCCGCAGCCGCGCGTCGCGCCGCCGACCCCGGAGACGATCCGCGCGCACACCGCCGGCCACCATCGCGAGCGGCATCCTGTCGCCGCATTTTTCCGGAGCCGGTGCACGACCTCGACGTCGAGCGGCAGGCGATGGAGAACGGCTTCCGCCGCGTGCGGATCGAGGACAAGCGCGTCATCAACGGGCAGTCCGACGTCAACCAGCTCGTCCCGTTCAAGTACCGCTGGGCCTGGGACAAGTACCTCGCCGCCTGCGCCAACCACTGGATGCCGCAGGAAGTGAACATGCAGCGCGACATCGAGCTGTGGAAGAACCCGAACGGCCTGACCGACGACGAGCGCCTGATCGTCAAGCGCAACCTCGGCTTCTTCGTCACCGCCGACTCGCTCGCCGCCAACAACATCGTGCTCGGCACCTACCGCCACATCTCGGCGCCGGAGTGCCGGCAGTACCTGCTGCGCCAGGCGTTCGAGGAGGCGATCCACACGCACGCCTACCAGTACATCGTCGAGAGCCTCGGCCTCGACGAAGCGGAGATCTTCAACGCCTACCACGAGGTCAAGTCGATCCGCGACAAGGACGAGTTCCTGATCCCGTACATCGACGTGCTGACCAACCCGCTGTTCAAGACCGGCACGCCCGAAGCCGACCAGGCGCTGCTGAAGAGCCTGATCGTCTTCGCCTGCATCATGGAGGGGCTCTTCTTCTACGTCGGCTTCGTGCAGATCCTCGCGATGGGCCGCCAGAACAAGATGACCGGCTCCTCCGAGCAGTACCAGTACATCCTGCGCGACGAGTCGATGCACTGCAATTTCGGCATCGACCTGATCAACACGATCAAGATGGAGAACCCGCACCTGTGGACGCCGGAGTTCCGCGAGGAGATCCGCGTGCTGATGAAGAAGGGCGTCGACCTCGAGTACGCCTACGCCGAGGACACGATGCCGCGCGGCGTGCTCGGACTGAACGCCACGATGTTCAAGGAGTACCTGCGCTTCATCGCCAACCGCCGCTGCCAGCAGATCGGCGTCGATCCGCTGTTCGACAAGGCCGACAACCCCTTCCCGTGGATGGCCGAGATGATCGATCTCAAGAAGGAGAAGAACTTCTTCGAGACGCGCGTCACCGAGTACCAGACCGGGGGTGCGCTCTCCTGGGACTGAACGGAGCCGCGATGTCGGATCCCGTCGGGCGAATGCCTACTGCCACAGCTCGACCTTCTTCCCCTGCGCGCGCATGCCGCTCGGCGCGCCCCTGGATGAAGCGCTGAAACGACGGCTCGCTGCGGTACGCGCCGCTCGCCACGTAGTCGAGCGACGAGGCAAGGTGGAACGGCCGCAGGTAGGCCTCGATGCGGAAGACTTCCGCGCCCCGATCGTCGAAGAAGACCAAGGTCGGCGTGTACGTGACGCCGAGCTCGGCCGCCCAGGCGTCCGCGGTCGTCGTCCGGCCGTCGGGCGTCGTCAGCGCCGTCGGCGCGCCGAGCGCGAAACGCGCGACGTCGAATCGCGGCAGCAACGCGCGCACCTCGGCGCGCTTGAATCCCTCGCGATGCAGCTCGTCGCAGGCGGTGCAGCCGGTCGTTTCGAACACCACTGCGACGGGCTTGCCGCCCGGCTTGCGCGCGAGGTCGTGCGGCGGCTTCACGAAGAACGGCTCGTCGTGCAGCCGCGCGCTCGCCGGCGCCTTCCCGACGCGCTTCAGGTAGGCGGCGAGCGTCTCGCCCGGCCGCGCCTTCCCCGCCGCGTAGTCGAGCACCGGCTCGAACTGATGCGGCGGGTAATAGCCGTTGATTCGCGCCACCACGGCGCCCTGCTCGTCGAAGAACAGCAGCGTCGGCGTGAACTGCACATCGAGCAGCACGGCGAGCTCCTTTTCGGGAAGCACGCGCCCGTCGAGCCAGGTCACCTCGCGCGACCCCCAGATGTTGAGCGCGATCGCGACGAAATGGCGGCGCGTCTTCTCGACGATGGCGCGCTGCGAGAAGTTGGTGACCATGAGCTTCCGGCAGTACGGACAGCCGTCCTGGCCGAAATAGACCATGAGCCGCCGGCCGTCGCGCGCCGCGTCGCGGATGTCCTCGCGGAAGTCGAGAAAGGTCTCGGTGAACCAGCGCGGAATGTCGATGGGTTGCGGCGCGCGCTCCTGCGCGCCGGCGCCTCCGGCGACGAGCAGCGCCAGACCGAACGCCGCGACCAGGACCCGTGTCGATGTCTTCATCGTGCCGCCATCGCGTGGATCGGCACGGATCCGGCACCGGACGTGCCGATGCGAGAACCCGCCGAGCGTCGGCGTCCGGCGAACGACCGGACGCCGCGCCCCGGCCATTTTGCCGAGCGCGGTCGAATCCCGCAACCGCGCAGCCGGATGCCCTGCCGCTACTCGAAGCGGACGAAGTCCTCGGCCACGGCGTCCGAACCATGGCGCTGCACCAGCCCGTCGATCTCGGCCAGCAGCGTCTGGTCCTGGTCAGGCTCGATGGTGCCGTCGCCGACCAGCCGCGCCATCAGTCCGTTGGCCATGGCGTCGCGCACGGCGCCCAGGGTCGGCTCGTGGCGAACCAGCGGGTTTTCCATCGCGACCTCGATGATGCGCGACAGCTCCTCGCTCGCCTTCACCGCGAGGAAATCGACGGCCAGCGCCTCGCCGCCGAATTCGTCGACGAGATCGTCGATCTCCCGCAGGACCGATGCCCGCTCCTGCGGATGCATGGCCTCGTCCCGGCGGTCGGCATCGTCCGCCATCGCCGATACCACCTGCCGCACCTCGTCGAGCGTCGGAGGCTCCTCCCGCTCCGGATTGTCGACCATTGCTTCGATGACGGCCCCGAGCTCCTGGCTCACGCGCGTCGCGACGTCGATGGTTAGTTTCATGGTGGCGTCCCCGATGGCAAACCGTCACGATGCGGGACCGCAGATCGGCTGCGGCCCTGCATCGCGTTCCTCTTCATGCCTGCAAATAGTGCGCGCCGGATCCGCAATGGAGCTTGAGTTAGCGCAAGCCAGCGCGAAATCGAATGTCGTGCCATGCATGTTGCCGCGACGGCTCGCCTGCCGCCCCGCGGGAATCTCGCGCGTTCGTGCACCGGGCCGCGCATCGAGTCACGATCGCTGCTAAAGTGATGAGTCGGCGCCGTTCGCGAGCCGACACATTGCCGCAGAGTGAAGCGCGTGGCCGAGCGAGCCCCGCCGGAAACCCGGCACGCCGGGCCGGATCCGGCGTCGCTCGCGCTGGCGCTGCGCCGGCATGTCGAGCACCTCGCCGGCGAGATCGGCGAGCGCAACGTGTGGCGCCCCGACGCGCTGCATGCGGCGGAGGCCTACATCCACGACGCATGGTCGCGCCTCGGGTACGCCGTGGACCGGCAGACCTACGACGCGTACGGGGTCGAATCGGCCAATCTCGCGATCACCATCCCCGGTCGCGAGCGGCCGACGGCGATCGTCCTCGCCGGTGCGCATTACGACACCGTGCCGGGGAGTCCGGGGGCCGACGACAACGCCAGCGGCGTGGCCGCGCTCATCGAGCTCGCCCGGCTCCTCCGCGACGCGCGGACGGCGCAGTCGATACGCCTGGTGGCGTTCGTCAACGAGGAGCCGCCGTTCTTCTACGTCGGCGACATGGGCAGCCGCGTCTACGCGCGCGCCGCGCGAGCGCGGGGCGACGACATCCGGATCATGCTTTCGCTGGAGATGCTCGGCTGCTACAGCGACGAGCGCGGAAGCCAGCAGTACCCACCGCTGCTGCGGCACTTCTATCCCGATCGCGGCAACTTCATCGCGTTCGTGTCGAACCTGCGCTCGCGCTCCGCTCTGCGTGCGGCGGTCGATGCATTCAAGGCCGGCACGGACTTTCCGGTCGAGCGGCTGGCGAGCCCCGGGATCGTGCCGGGCGTTTCGTGGAGCGATCAGCTCTCGTTCTGGCGCGCCGGGTATCGCGCGCTGATGGTGACCGACACGGCCTTCTACCGGTATCCGCATTACCACTGCGCCACGGACACGCCCGAGAAGCTCGCCTACGTGCCCATGGCGCAGGTGGTCGCCGGTCTCGCGCACACCCTCACCGCCCTCGCCCACCCTGTCGGTTGATCCGCTTGCGCCGATGCGCGATGCGCTGCCTCGGCGCAGGTCGTACCGGTTCGAGGTCCGGTCGCCGGGTTGCAGCGCCGCGCGACGAGGCATAAGCTCCCCGGTTCGCGTCGGCCCCGATGTCGGTGCGACATCGGCGCCCGCGTCTTTCCACCTATCGACAGACGGAGGAAACGACGATGGCATACCACCTCGAAGGTCGATTGCTCGAAGTCTGCACCTGCAAGGCGATCTGCCCGTGCTGGGTCGGCGAGGATCCGGACAACGGCATCTGCGACGGCGTGCTCGCGTGGCACATCGAGAAGGGCACGATCGACGGCGTCGACGTCGGCGGCCTGACGATCGGCGGCGTCGCGCACATCCCGGGCAACGTGCTCAAGGGCAACTGGCGGATGGTCGTCCTCCTCGACGAGCGCGCGACGAAGGAGCAGGAGCAGGCGTTGCTCGCGGTGTGGACCGGCAAGAAGGGCGGGCCGGTCGCCGACCTCGCGCAGCTGATCGGCGAGGTGGTCAGCGTCCAGCGGGTGCCGGTCGTCTTCGACGTGCAGGGCGGCAAGGGCACGCTGCGCATGGGCCAGGCGGTGGCCGCGGACGTCGAGCCCTTCGTCGGCGCGCACGGGGAATCGACCGAGCTGTCGCACAGCATCTTCAGCACGATCCCGGGCTCGCCGGCCTATGTCGGGAGGGCGTCGCGGTACAGGGCCGACGCCCCGTCGATCGGCGTCAACGTCGATCTCGCCGGACACAACTCGGTTCAGGGGACGTTCCGATTCGCCAGTTGACGGGCCGGCCGGGCTGAGCGCCGGCCGCCTGCACACCTGCGGGGATAGCCGATGCCTGCGTTGGCACAGCATTCGATGCGTCCGATCGCGCATCGCGGACTCCTCGTGCCGATCGTCGGCGGCATGGCGCTGCTCGCCTGGGCGGCGCTGTGGCTGTGGGACGGCTCGCCGTACGCGCGTTACATCAATCATGCGGACATCTGCACCATCCGGGTTGCCGACGGCTGGCAGATCGTGCTCACCGAGGGGATGGTCTACGTCGCGGGCTGGACCCTCATGACCGTCGCCATGATGCTGCCGACGACGCTGCCCCTGCTCGAGATCTTTCGCCGCCTCACCGGAAACCGCCGCGACCGCACTCGCCTCATCGTGCTGGTGATTGCCGGGTACCTGACCGCGTGGCTCGCCTTCGGCGTCGCCGCCCACGCCTTCGATGTGGCCCTGCATGACGTGTTCGACCGCGGCGCATCGTTCAAGGCAGGCTCGTGGGCATTCGGCGCGGCGACGCTCGTCCTCGCCGGCGCCTTCCAGTTCTCGAAACTCAAGCATCGTTGCCTCGACAAGTGCCGCGCGCCCGCTGTCGTTCGTGCTCCAGCACTGGACGGGGGGCGCCCCGGGCGCCCAGGCGTTGCGCCTCGGCCTGCACCACGGCGCGTATTGCGTCGGTTGCTGCTGGGCGCTGATGCTGCTGATGTTCGCCGTGGGAACCGGCAGCCTCGGCTGGATGGTCGCCCTCGGCGCGGTGATGGCGGTGGAGAAGAACGTCGCCTGGGGCCGGCAGCTCTCCGCGCCGCTGGGGATCGGGCTCATCGCCTGGGGCACGCTGATCGTGCTCCAGCATACGGCAACGTGATGCGCGGGCCGTCTGCTTCGCCGGGCCATCGCGCTGACAGCCGCACTGGCAGTCTCCGCGACGGCGTCGATCGCGCAGGGCCAGGTCTACAAGTGCACGGACAGCGCCGGCAAGACGACCTATTCGGACGCGCCCTGCGCTCCCGCCAGCAGGCCGCTCAAGCTGCCGGATGACCCCAGGGCGAGTGCCACCGACCCGAACGTGTGCGCGCAGCTGCTCGACGAGACGCAAAGGCTCGCGGCCGAGGCGGACCGCGACGCCAGGCGCGGCCGCAAGGAGAGCGCGTCGAGCGCGAAGCGCAGGAAAGCGCTGACCGAACAGTACGCGGCGCGCTGTGTCGGGATAGCGCGCTCCGGCTCGACGTCGAAGTGACGCGGCCTCAGCGTTCGGCGCTGCCCGCCGCGGGCTTGCGGAAGGTCACGACGTTGGAGCCCGGCGCGTTCTTGGTCGTGCAGCTGCCCTCGCCGACGCCGGCATCGCGCTCGGCTTCGTGCAGCAGATTGATGACGTCGACGTAGAACTTTTCCTTGACCATCATCAGCGCGGTCAGGCCGCCCTCGTTGCGCGCCAGCACGTCGGCGCCGGCCTTCAGCAGCGTTTCCACGACGGCCGTCTCGCCATAACCTGCGGCGAGCATCAACGGGCGGATGCCGTAGGCGATCGGCGCCTCGATGTTCGCGCCCGCATCGACGAGCGCCTGCACGACGTCGGCAAAGCCCCGATCGAGCATCCGGGTTGTAGACGGCCTTCGCCAGCGGCCCCCAGCCCCGCTCGTCGGTGGCATTCACGTCGGCGCCGGCCGCGATGAGCGCACGAACGACGTCCAGCCGGCCCGCATGCGCTGCGAGCATCAGCGCCGTCGCCCCGTCGGCGTCGCGCGCTTCGCGGTCGGCTCCTGCGGCCAGCAGCTCCCGCACGCGCGGAAGATCGCCGGCCTTCGCGGCCTCGAGCAAGGTCTGGGACATCGGTCAGTCTCGGGAGTCGATCGATCCCGCGCGCTTCGCCGCGCCGGGTCGAGCCGCGAAATCGCGGATGTCCGGCAATGTAGCGCACCGGGACGCCGCGGCCAAGGTCCGCCCCGGCGTACCGGGCGCGGCACGCGCCGGCGCCGCCTGCCCCGGCGCGGCGTGCCGCCCGCGGCGCACCGGGAAGACGACCGCCGCCGACCATTGACGAGAGCGCTCCAGTTGGCGAGCATAGCGGCCGCGCGGCGAAAGCTGCCGGCCCTACTTCCGATCTCCTCGTCCAAGGTGTCTCACGCATGGAATCCTTACTCGCTTCCTGGTCGCCGCGGCTCCTGAGCGTGCTGCGCTTCGTCACCGCTTTTCTGTTCATTGCCCACGGCACGCAGAAGCTGTTCGACTTCCCGGTGCCGCGTTCGTCCCCGCTCGAGCTGTGGTCGCTGATCGGCATGGCGGGCGTGCTCGAGGTCGCGGGCGGCGCGCTGCTGCTGGTCGGACTGTTCACCCGCCCCGTCGCGTTCGTCATGTCCGGGCTGATGGCGTTTGCCTACTTCATCGCGCATGCGCCGCAGGGCTTCTGGCCGCTCGTCAATCGCGGCGAGCTGGCGGCCCTCTACTGCTTCGTGTTTCTCTATCTCGCCGCGGCGGGCGGCGGGCCGTGGAGCGTCGACCAGGGGTTGCGCGGGCAAACGAAGAGCTAGCGCTGCAGACGCCGACTTCCGACGATGGCCGGTGGCTGGCGCCGTCGACATCGGCGGCGGAACAGTTCTCATTTCGCTTGCGCAAATCCGGAGGTCGTGACTACTATCGTCGCCGATACGCGCGTCCGCTCGGATCGCTCGATGGAGGGGGAAGAATGAAGACAGTTCATTTCTTTAAGTGCGTCGCGTTCGCGCTGGCTGCGGCGCTGCCGCTTTCCGCCGCGAAGGCGGCGGACTGGAAGCCGACGAACGACGTCGAATTCGTCATTCCCTACGGACTGGGCGGCGGCGCCGATCTGCTGGCGCGCGTCATCATCAAGATCATGGCCGACGAAAAGCTGGTCCCGGTCAACGTCGCCGCCGTCAACAAGCCCGGCGGCGGCGCGTCGGTCGGCGTCGCGTACGTGCTGACGACGAAGAACGCCAACCCGAACACGCTGGTGCTGTTCAATCCGCAGACCCAGATCACTCCGCTCACGGTGAAGGACGCGCGCGGCTGGCGCGACCTGACGCCGGTGACGAACCTCATGCTCGACGACTACCTGATCTTCGTCGGCAAGGACTCGCCGTACAAGACCGCGTCCGATCTGGTGAAGGACGCCAAGGCCAAGCCGCCGAAGACGGTTTCGATCGGCTCCGCGGGCACCGCCGACGACATGGCGATCGCGGTGTTCGAAGCGGCGTCCGGGATCCAGCTCAACGTCGTGCGCTTCAATTCCGGCGGCGAGGTGCTGACCGCGCTCGCCGGCGGACACGTGAATCTGGCCGCCGGCAATCCGCTCGAGTTCATGGGCTACCTCTCCAGCGGACAGGCGCGCGCGCTCGGCGTCTTCCGGCCGACGCGCTTCACCGATCTGCCCAACGTGCCGACGATGAAGGAGCAGGGAATCGACGTCGTGCCGTTCCAGATGTGGCGCGGCGTGGCGCTGCCGAAGAACGTCCCGCCCGACGCGGTGGCCTACTGGCAGGGCGTGATGCAGAAGGTCGCCGCATCGAAGGCGTTCACCGACTACATCAAGCAGAACGTGGCGACGATGCATGTGGTCAGCGGCCCCGACTTCACCCGGTTCCTGGAATCCCAGGAGTCGCTCTACAAGGACATGCTGAAGCGGCTCGGGAAAATCTAAGGTGGCGGATTCGCCGACGATCCGCGCGGTCGAGGCAGTGCCGGTGCGGGTCGAGGGGGCGCGCGAGTTCCGCATCTCCGAAGGCGCGACCCGCGTTCACGTATCGGTCGTCCTGCGCCTTCTGACCGACGTCGACGGTCTGGAAGGCAACGCCGAGGTCGTCTCCGCGCCGCCCGGCAAGCCCGAGGAGTTCCTCGAGGAGATCGTCGGCGCCATCGGGCGCTACGTCGCGCCGGCGCTCGTCGGCTTGCCGGTGCGCGAGCGCAGCCGCGCGGTCCTGGCCGTCGCCAGGGCGCTCAAGGGGCGGGTCTGGACCAAGGCCGCGGTCACCAATGCGCTCTACGATCTGCACGCGAAGACGATCGGCGTGCCGCTTGCCGATCTGCTGGGCGGCCGGTTGCTCGATCGGGTTCCGGTGATCGGACCGGTGGTCGGCATCATGACTCCGGAAGCCATGGCCGCCGAGGCTGCGGCGCAGAGGGCCGCGGGTTTTCTTGCCGTCAAGATCAAGGTCGGCGAAACCGTGGAAGCCGACATCGCCCGCGTCGCCGCCGTGCGCGAGGCGATCGGCGAGTCGATGGCGCTGCGCGTCGACGCCAACGACCACTACGTTCCCGCCGACGCGATCCGGCTCACCCGCGCGATCGAGCGCTACCGCCCCGAGCACGTCGAGCAGCCGGTGGCGCGTCACGACATCCTCGGGTTGGCCGCGGTGCGCCGCAACGTCGGGGTTCCGGTCATGACCGACGACATGGTGGCCACACCCGAGGACGCGATGAACGTGATCCGCCTCGACGCTGCCGACCGGGTCAAGGTCAAGGTGACCAAGCACGGCTTCGACGGCGCGCGGAGCATCTGCGCGATGCTGGCTTCTGCCGGCCTGACCCCGGTCCTGGGGCACGTGTTCGAAATGGGTCTGGCCGCGATTGCCGAAGCGCAGTTCGCCGCCTGCACGCCCGGACTCGCCATGCCCTGCGAGATCGGCTCCATGGCGCCGATGGGCGCAGCCACCGACATCGTCACCAACGATCTGCGCCCGGAGCCCGGATACATCGGCGTTCCGAGCGGCGCGGGGCTGGGTGCCGACATCGACTGGGAGCGGGTCCGGCACGGTGGCGCCGAGGCAGCTCGATGAGGTTGCGCGGCGAGCTCGTCGGCGGCGCGCTGTGCGCCGCGTTCGGTGGCGTATGGATCGCCACCGCGCTCGGGCTCCCCTACATGGGCGACTTCGCCCCGGGTTCCGGCTTCCTGCCGCTCTGGCTCGGGGTGTGCCTGGTGGGCTTGTCCGTGGTCCACGTGCTGTCGTGCCTGCGCACGCAGCCCGCCCGACTGCCGACCGGCCACTGGGGCAAGGTCCTCGCCGTCGCGCTGGGACTCGTCGCGTGCGTCGCGGTCATCGGGTCCCTGGGATTCGTGGTCGCGGTGGGCGCGTATGTGCTGTTCCTGCTGCGCGCGGTCGAGAAGGAGTCGTGGCCAACCTCGCTCGGCGTGACGGCCGGCGCCATCGCGGTGCTCTTCGGCCTGTTCCGCCTGTGGCTGCAGGTGCCGCTGCCGAAAGGCCCGTGGGGGTTCTGAGCCGTGGATGCGTTCGCCCACCTTGCCCATGGCTTCGGCGTGCTGCTGCAGCTCAAGTACTTCGGCTTCTGCCTCGCCGGGGTGCTGGTCGGACAGGTGATCGGCGCCCTGCCCGGCATCGGGCCGAGCGCGGCGATCGCGATCCTGCTGCCGCTGACCTTCGGCGGCGATGCGACCGGCTCGATCATCATGTTCGCCGGCATCTACTACGGCGCGCAGTACGGCGGCACGCTCACGTCCGTGCTGGTCAGCATCCCCGGCGAATCGTCGACGGTGATGACCAGCCTCGACGGCTACCAGATGGCCCGCCAGGGGCGCGCGGGCGCCGCGCTCGGCATCGCCGCCATCGGCTCGTTCTTCGCCGGCACGGTCGGCACCCTCGGGCTGATGCTGCTCGCCCCGCCGCTCGCCGCGGCCGCCCTGTACTTCGGGCCGCCGGAGTATTTCTCGCTCGTCCTGGTCGGCCTCACCGCGCTGTCGCTGGTCGGCGGCGGGCTGGTGAAGGGGCTGATGATGGGGCTCGTCGGCCTGATGATCGCCACCATCGGCGTCGATCCGCAGGTCGGCAACACCCGGTTCATGTTCGGCCAGCTGTGGCTGATGGACGGCATCGATTTCCTGGTGCTCGCGGTGGCGCTGTTCGGCGTCGGCGAGGTGCTGGCGAGCGTCGAACAGGGACTCGTGCCACCCAAGGTCGAGCTCACCATACGCAACCTGCTGCCGACGCGCGCCGACTGGATCCGCAGCCGGTTCGCGGTGCTGCGCGGAACGGTGATCGGGTTTCTGATCGGCGTGCTTCCCGGCGCCGGCGCCACGATCGCCTCGTTCATCGCCTACGCCGTCGAGAAGAAGGTCTCGAAGCACCCGGAGCAGTTCGGCGAAGGCGCGGTCGAAGGCGTCGCGGCGCCCGAGGCGGCCAACAACGCGGCGGCCACCGGCGCGATGGTGCCGATGTTCGCGCTCGGCATCCCGGGCTCCGGCACCACCGCCGTCATGCTGGGCGCACTCATCATGTTCGGCCTGCAGCCGGGGCCGCAGCTGTTCGAGAAGAACGCCAGCCTCGTCTGGGGCGTCATCGCCAGCATGTACGTCGGCAACGCCATACTGCTGGCGCTGAACCTGCCGCTCGCCGGGATGTTCGCCACGCTGCTGCGCGTCCGCTATGCGCTGCTCTATCCGGTGATCCTGGCGCTGTGCATCGCCGGCGTGTACAGCCAGGCCAACAGCGCCGACGACCTCTGGGTGATGAGCGCCTTCGGCGTCATCGGCTACTTCATGAAGAAGTACGGCTTCCCGGTCGCCCCGCTGGTGCTGGGCCTCGTGCTCGAGCCGATGCTGGAGACCGCGTTGCGCCAATCGATGACGCTGTCGCACGGCAGCCTCGCCGTCTTCGTCACCCGGCCGATCTCCGCGGCGCTCATCGTCCTGACGCTCGCGATCGTGCTGATGCCGCTCTTCGCACGCCTGTTCCGCCGGCCGATCGAGATTCATTGACGACACCACGCCCGTAGGCGACGCATGGATATCCGCGCACGCATCGGCATCGACTGCGGCCGCCAGCTGGCGATCGAGGACGCCGTCGCCTGGGCCGCGCGGCACGGGATCGCGTACCTGGAGGTGGAAGCCGACCACGCTCCCAACGCGCTCGAATCGTTCACGGACGACCGCTGCCGTCCGATTCGCGCCGCCTGCGAGCGGCACGGCATTCACCTCGGCCTGCACACGCTCTCCGCGGTCAACGTGGGCGAGACGTCGCCGTTCGTCCGTGACGCCGTCGACCGCTATCTGGAAGGCTATGTCGAGGCGGCCGCGCGACTGGGCGCGGAGTGGATCGTCGTGCATGCCGGATTCCACTTCGGTTCGGACCGGACGCGGCGGATGGAAGCAGGCCACGAGCGCCTGCGGCGCGCAGCCGCGTTTGCCGAGCGGAAGGGTGCGCGCCTCCTCCTCGAGAATCTGAACCGCGAGCCGGACGATGCCGAGGTCCACTACCTGGCCCACGACCTGGCCGAGTTCCGCTACTACTTCGACCTCCTCGATTCCCCGGCAGTCGGCCTGTCGTTCACGGTCAACCACGCCCACCTCGTGCCCGAGGGCATCGACGGCTTTCTCGATGCGCTGCCGATCGCGCGCCTGGGCGAGGTCCGTCTCGCCGACAATCTGGGCGACCGCGAGGTCCACCTGAAGCCGGGCGAGGGCAACATCGACTTCGCCCGCCTCTTCCGACGCCTGGAAGCCGCGGGCTTTCGCGGCCATTACATGAACAATTTCGGCTCGCCCGACGACATGCTGGCGGGCCGCGAAGTTCTCGCTGCGATCGCCGCCGGGACGTAGGCCGCCCGCCGCCGAACCACGCGCCAGGTCGACGCGCGTCATGGTTGCCCCAGCCCGGCTCCTGCTCCCTGCCGGCGCCGACCCGGCGGTCCTTCCCCTGCTCGTCGCACGGGGTCTGCGCGCCTTCGCCGACGGCTACGTTGCCGTCCTGTTGCCCGCCTACCTGCTCGCGCTCGGCTACGGCCAGCTCGACGTCGGCTTCCTCAGCACGGCGACCCTTGCCGGTTCGGCACTGGCGACGCTGGCCGTCGGTGCGCTCGGTCACCGGTGGCCGCCGCGCGCCCTGCTGCTCGGTGCGGCGGTGCTGATGACGGCCACCGGGCTCGGCTTCGCCAGCCTCTCGGCCTTCTGGCCGCTCGCCGTCGTTGCCTTCTTCGGCACGATCAACCCGGGGGCCGGCGACGTGAGCGTGTTCCTGCCGCTCGAGCATGCGCGCCTCGCGCATGCCGCCAGCGGCGACACGCGCACTGCGCTGTTCGCGCGCTATTCGCTGACCGGTGCCCTGTGTGCCGCGATCGGTGCGCTGGCGGCAGGATTGCCGTCCTGGCTCATGGCGCTCGCCGACGTGCCGCTGGTCACGGGCCTGCGGGCAATGTTCGTCCTCTACGCCGTCATCGGCGCAGCGATCTGGCTGATGTACCGCCGACTCCCCCAGGCAAGGGACACCGGGGCCCCGGCCGCGACGCCGTTGGGACCGTCGCGGCGCGTCGTGTTCAGGCTCGCCGCGCTGTTTTCCGTCGACGCCTTTGCCGGAGGGCTGGTCGTGAACTCGCTGCTGGCGCTCTGGCTGTTCGAGCGATTCGGGCTTTCCCTCGCCCAGGCGGGCCTGTTCTTCTTCTGGTCCGGGCTCCTGGCGGCATTTTCGCAGCTTGCGGCGCCGATCGTCGCGCGCAGGATCGGCTTGCTCAACACCATGGTGTTCACGCACATTCCTGCCAACGTCTTCCTGATCCTCGCCGCGCTGTCGTCGAGCCTGCCCGTCGCCCTCGGCCTGCTGTTCGCGCGCAGCGCGCTTTCGCAGATGGATGTGCCCACGCGCACCGCGTTCGTGATGGCGGCGGTGACGCCCCCCGAGCGCGCGGCCGCGGCCAGTTTCACCGCGGTGCCGCGCAGCCTCGCGTCGGCGGCGAGTCCGACGCTGGCCGGCGCTCTGCTGGCCGCGGGCATGCTCGCCGCGCCGCTGGTCGCCTGCGGCGCATTGAAGATCTGCTACGACCTGGCGTTGCTCGGGCTCTTCCGGCGTCTGCACCTGCCGCCCGATGCGAAGTGACCCTCGCGCCCGTCCCGCCCGCAACTATCCGCGCGGCTCGCCCTTGCGGTTGACGGTGATCGTCGGACCCGGAGGCGCGCTCGTCTGGATGCGATGCTCGAGACCCCGGAAGCTGTAAGTGACGTCCCAATACGCCGGTCGCGCGCTGGGCACCGTCGTGCAGCGCTGCACATCCTGCGTGTAGACCTGGCCCGTCCCGCGGCCCACGTTCGCCCCGATTGCGGCTCCGGCGACGGCGCCGCCCGCCGTGGCCGCGTCCTGGCCGCGGCCGCCGCCGATCTGGTGCCCCAGGATGCCGCCGATGACGGCGCCGACGATCGCTCCCGGAACGTTGGCGCCGCCGGGAGGAGCGTCGACGACCTGCTGGCGCTCGATCCAGCAGCGCTGTTCCGGCGGACCGACAACGGCGCGCACCGACGTCACGGTGGCCTCGTACAGCCGCTCGTTGGGCCGCTGACGATACTCGTAGGTCGGGGCGGGAAGTGGCGGTGGCAGCTCCCGCCCGGCGCGGGCCTGCGCCGGGACCGGACGCAGCGACGACACGCGGTTGTTCATTCCCATCCGCGCCAGCGAGTCGTAGCTGCCCGGACGCAGCACCATGCATCGACCCTGGTACTGCTCGTGCTCGCAGACTTCCCAGTACCCGCGGTCGACGATCACCGACGACGCGCGATCGTTGAATCCGGTTCGGTCGAGATTGACGACCTGCCGGGACGTGGCAAACGCACGTCCCCGAAAGCCTTCGCCCTCGTACAGCGTGACCTGGGCCAGGGTTTGCGCAGCCGCGAGGAGCCCGCCGATGCCCAGCAGGAGTCGCAACGTCATTCGCATGGATTCCTCCACATTGATTCCGTCGGATGGCGCACTTCCCGGTCCGTCGTGCAGCCCTTAACGCGCCGGCACGGCCCTTGGTTGTCAGGCGATCAGGAGAGGGGGCCCGCTACAGCGTCCGGGCGAGGTCCACGAGCTGATCGAGCGCCTTTCCCCAGCCCTCGTGGAAACCCATGTCCTGATGCTTCCTGCGGCTTCCGGCATCGCCGTGGATGACGCGTGCGCCGTACTTCGTCCCACCCCCGTGCGATTCGAGCGAAACGAACGCCGTCATCGCGAATGCGTCGCAGGACTCGTCGGTGGGCCGAACGGACGGCCGATAGCCGGGCCCGAGAACGTTGGTCCAGACGAGCCGTTCGTTCCTGACGACGTCGAGGTAACAACCGAGATTCGGGAACTCCTGCCCCTCCGGTGAGCGCATCACCGTGCGGAAGATGCCACCGGGACGAAGATCGATTTCGCAATCCACGGTGGTCCATGGCGCAGGCGTGAACCATTTCTTCAGGTGCTCCGGCGTGGTCCATGCGGTCCAGATGACTTCTCGCGGAACATCGACGACGCGTTCGAACACGAGGTCGAGCTCGGGATCGGGCTGGGAGAAAATCGAGCGATTCATCGCTTGGGCTCCTTCAGGTCGTAAGGCGTTCGCCCGCACCCTCCACGAACGGCAGGACGAACCGCCACAATTTTGCCTCCGCGCCGCGCCGAAAGAAACCGAAGTGACCGATGGACTTCATGCCCATCGCCGACGGCGCAATCAGATGGAACTGGGGGCGCAGCCCCGGAAACTGGGCGAGCAATCGACGCGTCCCCGCCTCGGTGGCAAAGGCATCGTCGGCGAACCCGAGCACCAGCGCGTCCCCGGCGACGTTGGCGTATCGGGCGATCATCGACCGCGCCCGTGTCAGGTCGGTCGGGGTTGCGTCCGGCTGCAGCGCGGCGCTGCGACGGGCAGCCCACTGCATGGCGATCCCGGCCGGCAGGTCTTCGCCAAGGCGAAGCATCCTGGCGGGAAAATACCCGACGACGCGCGTGACCGACGGCATGACCCCGTGCCACAACAGGGCCATCGGCAGGCGGTACCTCGGCAGGTAATCGCCGAAATATCCGGTGTGCGCGCAAACGAACACGAAGCGCGCGATCTCCGCGATGTTGGGCGCGCCGCAGATCAGCAGCGTGCCGATGCTGTGCGCAATGCCGACGAGCGCGGCACGCGGATAGCGCGAGCGCAGGAAGGCGATGGCGCCGCCGCAATCGTGCTCGCTCCAGTCCTCCGCCACCACGGCGAAGCCGCGAAGCTTCCGCGGCCGCGACGCGGCGATGCCGCGATAGTCGAAGGTGACGACGGGAACGCCGTGACCGGCGAGGAAGCGGGCGAAGCGCGCGTAGCGCGCGGCCGGCACGCCCCCGCCGCAGCTCAGCAGCGCCGCCGTTGCCGGTTCCCCCGGGGACGAAGGAGCGAACAGCGTCGCCCCGAGCGAGTATCCGTCGAGCGCCGGGAAGCGGACCGACGTCTCGGAGACGCCCGCGGCCTGGAACTGGGCGTCAGGCACTGGACGACTCGATGACCGACGGGCCTACAGCGCCACCCACGAGCCCCGGATCAGCCCCTCCGCGGGTCGAAACGTCGCCTTGTAGGCCATCTTGCGGCTCTCGGCGATCCAGTACCCGAGGTAGAGGTAGGGCAGTCCCAGCGTTCGGCACCGCTCGATCTGCCAGAGGATGTTGTAGGTTCCGAAGCTCGCGCGGGGGACGCCCGGGTCGAAGAATGCGTAGACCGAGGACAGCCCATCGGCCAGGCGGTCGACCAGGCTGACCATGCGCAGCGTGCGCCCGTCCCGGAACTCGAAGAGGTCGGTTGCCACGTTGCTGTGGAGCAGGAAATGCTGGTACTGGTCGCGGCTGTCCTGGTCCATCCCGCCCCCCGGGTGGCGGTAGCGCTGATAACGCAGGTAAAGCGCGTAATGTTCGGCATTGAACGCCAATTTATGCCTAACTTCGGTCAACTCGGCGTGTGTGCGCAGGCACCGCCGCTGCGTCCGGTTGGGCTGGAAGCGGTCCACCGGGATGCGCACGGGGACGCAGGCGCGGCAGTTGTCGCAGTACGGGCGGTAGGTGAAGCCCCCGCTGCGGCGGAAGCCATGGCGGACCAGCTCGCTGTAGACATGGCTGTCGATGAGATGGCTCGGCGTCGCCACCTGCGACCGCGCCACCCGGTCCGGCAGGTAGCTGCACGGATAGGGCGCCGTCGCATAGAACTGCAGCGACGCCAGCGGTAGGTCGTTGAGCCTGGTCACGGGAGCACGTCCGACGCCGGCGGCATCCCCCATGGGTCCTCCGGCGTGGTCGAGTGTACCAACTGCGCAACAAGCTCGGCAAACCTGCGGCGCGCAATCGGCCGGGCGCCGAACGACGCGAGATGCGCGGTCTCCATCTGGCAGTCGACGAGCGGGACGCCGCGCGCGCGCAGGATGGCGATCAGGTGAACGAGCGCGACCTTCGAGGCGTCCGGCTCGAGCGCGAACATCGACTCGCCGAAGAACATCCGGCCGATCGCGACGCCGTAGAGCCCGCCGACCAGCCGGCCCTCGCGCCAGGCCTCGACCGAGTGCGCGTTGCCGCGCTCGTGCAGCGCGCCGTATGCGGCGACGACGGCAGGCGTGATCCACGTCCCCGCCTGTCCGGGCCGCGGCACGCGCGCGCAGGCCTCCATCACGGCGCGGAACGCGGAATCGACCCGGATCTCGAAGCGTTGCTGCTTGCACGCGCTTGCGCAGCGAGCGCGTCACGTGGAACTCGTCGACGAACAGCACCGTGCGCGGGTCCGGGCTCCACCAGAGGACGGGCTGGTCGCGGTGCGTACCAGGGAAAGATGCCGCGCGCGTACGCATCGAGCAGGCGCTCGGGCGTGAGATCGCGGCTGGCCGCGAGCAGCCCGTCGGGCTCCTCGAGGGCAGTATCGATCGGAGGAAACGGCGCATTGGGGCGCAGCCACGGAATCATCCGGCGATTCTGCCACGCGCATCGTCGCCCCGCCGCGCAGACATTGCGGCGGCAGGCCGGCACATCGATAATCGCTCGCCAGCATCCCGCCCTGCTCCCGATGCCATCGACGATTCCACACTGCCCCTGGGCAAGCGCAAGCCCGCTCTACACGGCGTACCACGATCGGGAATGGGGCGTACCGGTGCACGACGATCGCGTCTTCTTCGAGTTCCTGCTGCTGGAAGGCGCGCAGGCGGGTCTTTCGTGGTCGACGATACTCAACAAGCGCGATGCCTACCGTGATGCGTTCGCGGGTTTCGACGCCGCGAAGGTCGCGCGCTTCGGTCCGCGCGATGTCGCGCGACTCCTCGCCAACGCCGGGATCGTCCGCAACCGGCTCAAGATCGAGAGCGCGTTGACCAACGCCCGCGCCTTTCTCGCGCTGCAGCGCGAGTTCGGCAGCTTCGACCGCTACGTCTGGGGATTCGTCGGCGGCAAGCCCGTGCAGAACCGGCGCCGTACGCTCGCCTCGATCCCGGCCCGCACGGCGCAATCCGACGCGCTGTCGAAGGATCTCCTCGAGCGCGGCTTCCGCTTCGTCGGGCCGACGATCGTCTATGCCTTCATGCAGGCGACGGGGCTGGTGAACGACCATCTGGTCGCCTGCCCCCGCTGGTCGGCCGTGCAGCGCGCGTCCGCCGCACGCGGCTGACACGGAGATGAACTGCGGCGATCCGGTAGAATGGCGCGCTGCGCGCCCCGGTAGCTCAGTGGATAGAGCAGCCCCCTCCTAAGGGGCAGGTCGGACGTTCGATTCGTCTTCGGGGCGCCAATATTCAAGCACTTAGCAACGGACCGATCACGAACGAAACATCGGTGCCTTGCCTCGCCTTCGGTTCCCTCACTAAGGTCGTCTTCCACGTCGCCAAAATCCGAGCGCCTGCCGGATGCGGATCGCGCTCATCGGGCGGCACCTCGGGCCGAAACTGCTCGTCACTGGCTGCAAGGGTGGTTGCATCAGCAAGCGATCGCGTCAGTTTCAAATCGCGCCCGGCGCTCGGCATATCATCCGCTTGACGGACTCCCGCATCAACACGATGGTAACCGCATCGCTTAAGAAGACGCTGCCTGCCGCACGTCCGTTCCGGACCGCCCAGGAGCTTGAGCTGCAGACGCAGTTCCGCACGGCCCTCACGGCCCACGATGGTGTCGCGGGCGCTCACTGCATTCACGAGTGGTGGATGCGCAACGCGTTCCCCACATACATTGAGGCAGCGCTCGCGCGGTTGTGGCAACACGCGGCAAAGTCGATTCCCGACTGGCTGCCGATGCACTACGTGTCGTGGCTGCCGCTCGTCTACGCGGTCGCGGCGGGGTTCAAGGCGGCGAAGCGGGGACGACAGAACATCTATCTCGTGCGGCTCGACTACAGCGATCGCGGCGCTGGCCTGCAAGGTGTCTATGTCGGCATGACCGCTTACGCCCCTGCGCAGCGCTTCGAGCAGCACAAGGCCGGCATACGCGCGGCCGGCGCCGTCTTGAAGCGCGGCCAGGAACTGCTGATCGGCCCGGTGCTGCATCTGCAGCACATCGCACAAGCCGACGCGGTGCGCATCGAACGGGATCTCGCAATTGCACTCGCCGATGCCGGACTTCTGGTTGAAGGTGGACACTAAGTCGGAGCCCATTGCGCCAGTGCAGCAACGTGCTCGGGGTTTCGTACGTCATACCGGCTGGGAGGGCCGAGGGCCAGGTGCCCCAGACGGCGCGTGAGATTACCTGATCCGCTGGCACCTGACCGGTTTGAAGTCCCTATTGCCTGGGCAATTCGATGTTCTGACAGGCGGCTGCCGGTGTGCGTCGCGCTCACTTCCGCCATATGGGATGGACCACTGGCGCGCCCATGGCCCACATGTCGGCAAAACGTGCCGCAACAACGGCTTGCCGCAGGCAAACAAATGTAAGCTTGGCGGCGAACAGGAGGAGTACATGGAGAAAATCGCTTTCACCCGCCGCCACGTCTTGCGAGCGGGTGTCGCTGTCGGCTCACTTTTCTTGCCGCTGCCATGTGCCTGGGTATGGGCGGAGTCCGGCGGGACGTTGACGTTGCTTCGCCTGCCCAAGCTCGCGCTCGTTGTGGGCAACGGCAAGTACAAGGGCGCCCCGCTCAAGAACCCGACCAACGACGCGAAGGCGATTGGTGACGCGCTCAAAGAGTCGGGATTCGCGGTGACGACCATGCTGGACGCCACGCGCGTGGAGATGGTCGCTGCGGTGCAGGCCTACGTGAAGGAGCTGGAAGCCAAGAAGTGCGTGGGGCTGTTCTATTACGCGGGGCACGGGATCCAGCTCGACTGGAAGAACTACATGCTGCCAGTGGACGCCGAGGTGGACACCGCCGAGGATGTGCAGAAGCAGGCGGTGGAAGTGAACTCGCTCATCCGGGGCCTCATGAAGGCCTCCAATCCCCTGAACATAATCATCCTGGATGCCTGCCGCGACAACCCGTTCGGCGGGGCCAAGCGGCCATCGCAGAAAGGACTTTCGCAAATGGACGCGCCGACCCACACGATCCTCGCATACGCGACGAGCCCTGGTAACGTGGCGAGCGACGGCGATGGCGTGAATGGCCTCTACACCGAAAACCTGCTGCGCGAAATCAAGGTGCCAGAGGCCAAGATCGAGGACGTGTTCAAGCGGGTGCGTCTGGGGGTCCGGCGCAAGTCCAACGGTGCGCAGATCCCTTGGGAAAGTACCTCGCTGGAGGAGGACTTCTGGTTCCTGCCGCCCGCGCAATTGAAGAAACTCTCGGACGAGGAAAAGGAGCGGCTCTTTCAGGAGGAGCTGGCCTTGTGGGAGAAGGTTCAGGACGCAACCGCGCCCGGTCCGCTGGAAGAGTACTTGCGGCGTTACCCGAACGGGAACTTTTCCGAGGTTGCCCAGTTGCACCTCGAGCGCGTGCTCGCCAAGCAGGGCGAGAAGAAGATCCTGGTCGCCTCGCAGGAAGGCAACCCCTTCACCAAGGGATCAGCGGAGGCCGATACGAATTTCAGGGTCGGCGACTCCTACACCAACCGAGTATCGGAGCTCTTTTCGGGCGTCGAGCAATCCACCTTCACGATGACCGTCGCGCAGATCACGGAATCGGAAGTTGTCTTTGACAACGGGGTCGTGACCGATCTGCTCGGGAATGTCCGGCAGACCCGTCGTGGCGAGCGCTTTAGTCCGAGGCAGCAGTATCCTCTCGAATACGCAGTCGGCAAGCGTTGGACGACCCGCTTCGAATCGACGAACCCCCAGGGCGCAGTTGGCACGAGCGTCGTGGATCTGCATATCGCCGCGCGCGAGCGAATCACGGTCCCGGCGGGCACTTTCGATGCATTTCGCATCGAGGGCCACGGATACACGAAAGGCTTGCCCGTGGGGGAGGTGGAATTGCGTCCCAAGTGGTGGATGGCGCCGGACCACGTTCGCTGGCCCCTCCGCGCGGAGGACAACAAGAAAGCGACGCGACGAGGGCGCATCCTTGTTGCAGAGCGAGTCGAGCTGATTTCGTTCCGGCAAGGGTAAGGAACACACCGAAGTGCCTGTTCGCGGTCTCCATCCAGAGCTGCACGGCATGGCGCGTGCCCGCCTAGGACGCTGTCGACATACCGATGGGTTGATCGAGCAAACGGTGCGATGCGTGCTACACGCGCGCGTTTACTGGCACACCGTCCCCGGCGCGCGAAACACGAAGCGCGTGAGCGGCTTGGTCTGCGTCACCCCGTTCAGGGTGTAGGCGAGGCTGCCATTGGCGCCGTCGGTGAACGTCACCGTCGCCGTCCCCACCGTGCTGTGCGTGACGAGTGCCGTATTGAACGGCACCGCATTGAACGGCGGCCCCGTCGTTGCGTCCAGCGGGCCCGCGTAGGTCCGCGTGGCAGACTTCGCCAGCACGCCGGTGACCCAGTACGCGACGCCGTTCAGGTCGTAGGTAAACCACGACGCGAAGATCAAATCGCCCTGGTGGGTGAAGTTGATGCCCCAGCCCGCCTCGGCGAGGTTCGGCACCGCCCACATGTCCTGGTAGTTGACGGCCAGGGTCGGGGCCAGTGCGCTGTTGAAGGTGCAGACCGGTACCGGTGTGGCGTACAGGAAGCGCGCCAACGCCTTGACCTGCGTGACGCCGTTGATGGTGTAGGAGAGCGAGCCATTGTTGGCGTCGCTGAAGGTGAACCGGGCCGCCCCCCGTGTGGTGTGCGTGACCAGCGCCGGGTTGAACGGCACGGCGCTGAACGGTGGACCGCCGGTGAGGTCGATGTCTCCGGTGAAGCTGCCGTCGGCCTGCTGGTACGCAGTGATCGTCATCCACAGCGGCTTGCCGTTGGCGCCGTAGGTGAACCACGACGCGAAGAGGATGTCGGCCTGGTGCGTTAAGTTGATGCCCCAGCCCGCCTCGGCGAGGTTCGGCACGGCCCACATGCCCTGGTAGTTCGCGGCGGCGCTGGTCGGCAGGGACGCCAGATCGACGGTCTGGTCGTCGAACTGGGCTCTTTGGATGCGCGTCAGATTGTCCGTGCCTCCAGCACCCGAGACGGGCCGCACCGTGAGCTTGTCCGTTGTCTTGGTGATGATCCAGTCGCCCTTGTTGCCCGGATAGACCGCCGTGTTCGTGCCCAGCCCGCCGTCGATGCTGCTTTCGGGGTCCGAAAGCGCGCGTTTGATCGTGTCGTTGCCGGCGAACGTCCGAATCCGCTTGCTGCCGTTCCGGTTGGTGACCGTGATGTCCTTCTTGAAGTCTGTCGTCAGGTTGATGCCCACCGGAACGTTCAACAAGGCCTGTCTGGCAGGGTAGGTAATCCCGGTAGCAGAGACGAACTTTTCCCCGATTCTATGTTTCGCGACAAAATTAATCAGCCCGCTCGGGGTTTGGTAAGCGATGAAACTGGGTGTCTGGCCGGTCGGAAAACGGTCGGTGCCCTTGAATTGATTCAGCAAAAAGCTGACTACGGCGTCGCCCATCTTCACGAATTCGTCGTGCATCGCCACGTGGAATCGCCCCGTGCCATCGTTGACGAGAATGTAATTGCCGTGGCTGTCGTTGGTGATCAGCGCCGCCCGCGCCATGAAATAGGTGTTGATCCCGCTTCCATCCAGGTCGGCCATGCGCAGCGAATAATCAACGTCTGAATCCTGGCTGTATTCAGGGTTGAGTTCGTCCGTCCGGTCAATAAACTGCCCCCCGCCCTGGTTCACCAGCAACTGCAATATGGATTTCTGCTGCCCGATGACTGTGGGGCTCCAGATTACGCCGGCGACGACTATGTCAGGTTTGCCGTCGTGATTGATGTCGTCGGTCCACACCCGTGGGTTGTGCGTCTTCGACCCGGGATCCAAATAACTCACGTATTGGCTGTATTGCGGTTTGCCATTGAAGTAGGGCGCCGGCAATGTAACCGGCCCGCCCACGATCTTTTCATTTTCATAGCGCCAAAGAACCTGCACCACAGCACTGTTGGGCGGGGCCGAATAACCCGGTCCCGCAGCTACGTCCGCATAGACGATCTGGGTGCCGCCATTCCCCAGAAAATCCGCAGCGGCGACCGCACTGCCGTATACGTTCCCCGCGGTCGTATTGACCCTGAATCCACCCTGACCGTCATAGGTATAGATCGGGTTCGTTATCGTCGAGTACGTTGCCGCCAGAACGGTCGGTTTGCCGTTTATCGTGGCCAGATTGGCGCCATGCGCCATGACGCTGTCGGTCAGCGCGACCTTGGTGAACGTCGAATCGGGCTTGGACAAGTAAGCCGTACTGGCCTTGGCGATAAAGGGGCTTTCATTGTGAGCGGCCAGGAAAATGTCGTCTTTCCCATCGCCGTTGAAGTCCGCGACCAAAACGGAACCCGCTCCGTTGACCATTGAGGACGACAGGAATTGCTCTCCTGCCAGGTTGAGCGTCCCATCTGCTTGCTGGGCAAGCAACGCAATGGCGGTGGGCGTGATGGCGGTCGCAGTGTTGCTGAACCCGGAGTACGCCCAACAGGCCAGCACTATACCTTGCAGCTGGTTCGGGCCCAGCCTGGCGACTCCCCAGAAATCGACCATGTCCTCACCACTTGCACCCGTGGGATTCCAGATCCCGATCATTGACAGCAAGGGCGTCGCGTCTTGGGTGAGGTACTGGGAAATGCTCCCGCTCTTGGTTAGGTCTGTCGTGGCTGACGCAGACTGACCAGCGAGGCAGTACAACGCGAGCGCGGCGGCGAGAGCAATGCGACAGGGATGATACTGCGGCATGATGCACGCTCCAGGTCAATAGGCTGGTGATTGCAAACCGGAAGGCGGCGTGACGGTTCTATGAAGTCGATCGCGCTCACCGAAGATCACATCGGCGCGCGAGCACCGTCGATCCATGTTGTTCTTTAATTCTTCTGCGCCGAGAGGATATAAGAAATCGCTGTCCGAAGGAAAGGAACCTCAACCCCACGCGGCGCCTGCCCAAGTACCGCATCATCGGTTGACGCTGAGTGCTAGCCTGCCCGGCGCCGCGCCGGGGGATTGTCGACGGTCGGTCTGGGACGTTCGCAACGACTCGTTGGACGGCAAACTGTCGCCCGATGCACCCGTCTACTCTGAAGCAGGAGTCTGACTGCTGACTAGGCCGGCAGCTTCGCTTTTCGACCGGGCGCTGGAGGTGGGACCCAACCAGAAATGCGACACAGCAAACCGTCGATTCGTTTGCCGTGCTCGAAGCGGGTCACGTTGCAGGTGATGATGGCGCCCGTCGCGGCCAGTTCAGCGAGACGCTGCCGGACCTTCGCTATCGGCACGTCGGTCTCCTTCGCGAGTTCCGAGTCGAGTCGCTGACCGTATTGCTTGAGGCAATTCAGGATTTCGGGCAAGGCAGACACCGGTGGAAGGGGTGCGCACTGTAACAGATCCCGATCGGCATAATGGAGCCAGGCGCTGATCGGCATATTGGAGCCATCTGGGTAAGTACGGACATCTCGAACTGAGGTGCTGCCGCTACCCTTCCAAGAGGCAGGTCGGACGTTCGATTCGTCTTCGGGGCGCCATCCGTCCACGATTCGCCGGTGCCGGCCAATGGCATGGGAGCCGGCGTCACCGATGTCGACACCCGGCTGCGGCCGCGCCTCCCGCAGCGCCGTCAGAGGCCCAGGCCTTCGTCCACGCCGAGGTGCACGTTCATCGACTGCACCGCCGCCCCGCTCGCCCCTTTGCCGAGGTTGTCCAGGCGGGCGGTGACGAGCACCTGCGTCTCGCTGCCGAACACGCACAGGTCGACGCGGTTCGTATCGTTGCAGGCCTGGACGTCGAAGAAGCCTTCGGCCAGCGTGTCCGCATCGCGTGCGGGCATCACGCGGACGAAACGCTCGCCGGCGTAACGCGCCGCGAGGATCTCGTGCACATGCTCGAGCCGGGTGCCAGGCCGAAGCGTGCGGAGATGCAACGGGACCATCACCGCCATCCCCTTGTAGAAGTCGGCCACGATCGGCATGAACACGGGGGGTGACGCGAGACCCGTGTGCGCCGTCATCTCGGGCAGGTGCTTGTGGGCGAGGCTCAGCGCATACGGCCGCGGCGATTCGAGCCTCGCGTCGCCGCCCGCCTCGTACTTGGCGATCATGCTCTTGCCGCCGCCGGAGTAGCCGGTGATCGACGTCGCGCTGATCAGCGCGTCGGCGCCGAGCACGCCGGAATCCACCAGCGGCCTCACCGCCAGGATGAACGCGCTGGCGTGGCAGCCCGGGTTCGAAATGCGTTTCGACGCGCGGATCGCGTCGCGCTGGCCAGGCGTGAGCTCCGGCAGGCCGAACGCCCACCCGCGCGCGGTCCGATGTGCGGTGCTGGCGTCGATCAGGCACGTCCGGGGATTGCCGACCATGGCGGCAGCCTCGCGCGCGGCGGCATCCGGCAGGCACAGGAAGGCGACGTCGGCGAGGTTCAGCAGCCGGGCGCGCTCGGCCGGATCCTTGCGCTTGTCGGCATCGATGCGCAGCAGCTCGACGTCGCTGCGCCGGCCCAGGTACTCGTGGATGCGCAGGCCCGTCGTGCCCTCCTGGCCATCGACAAAGACGGTGAAAGTCATCGCACTCCCGCGGCGGCTCGTCCAGACAACGTACGCACATCCTAACGCAGGAGCGCGCGGAAGAGGAAATTACGATAGCGCCGACGCGGGACGGCTGCCGCGGCCGATCGGCTTCCGATCAGGGTCGACGCCGTGCGAAAATTCGCGGATCCGACGGTGCGCGAAGCGCCGGACCGCTGCGGCCCGGCTGCGACGGCAGGTCGGCACCGCGGAAGGCGCAGCCAGGAACGGCCGGATCTGCGTCGGCCCGCCATCACACGCCCCGGTCGATGCCGGGCGATCGCAGCCGAGGCGAAGGGATACCCGTGTTCGTTCCAATGCAGGCGATCGGGCTGTTCGCGACCGTGACGGTGTTCGTCGTCATGTTCACGCTCGGACTGATGCTCGGGCGCGAGCAGTTCGCGGCAGCCCTTCAGCGCCGCGTCGTGCTGGCGGCCGTGGTGTTCGCGGTGGTCGTCCCCGTGCCGGCGCTCGCAGTGCTTGCGCTCAAGCTTCTCGGGCTCAAGGGGCCGGTCGCGGTGGGCATCGTGCTCATGGCAATCTCGCCGGGGGCACCGGTTGCGCTGCGGCGCGCGCTGGACGCCGGCGGCGACCGGGCGTTTGCGCCTGCGCTGCACCTGTCGATCGTGATGCTTGCCGTGCTGACGGTGCCGGCGACGGTCCTGATCCTCGACTGGATCTTCGCCGCCGATTTCGCCGTCAGTCCGCTGCACATCGGGCGCCAGGTGTTCTTCGCCCAGCTGCTGCCGATGGCGCTGGGTGCGCTCGTTCGCGGCGTTCGCCCGGGGCTTGCGGCTCGACTCGAACCGCCGCTGGGGCGCATCGGCAACCTGCTTCTGCTGGCGCTGGCGGTCATGGTGCTCGTCGACATGCCCCCGATTATCGCCGCCGTGGGCTGGACGCCGATGCTCGCCGGCGTGGGGATAACGCTGAGTGCGCTTGCCATCGGCGCGGCCTTCGCCTGGCGCGACCCCGCCGTGTGGCCGGTCGCGGCCGTTGCCGCGGCGATGCGCAATCCGGGCCTGGCCGTCGTGATCGCCACCGTCAACAGCGCCCCACCCGCCGTGACGGCCTCGGTGATCAGCTATGCGCTCGGCCTGGGCGTCACGATGATCGCGTTCCTGCAGTGGCGCAAACGTCGCGCAGCCGACCGCGTGCCGCCGTCGTGACGCCATGCTCGTGGCCGCCGTGCCGTTTGGCGACTGCAGCAAGGAGCGTGTAAGCTCCGCCCGCCTCGCGCGAATCCATCCTCCGAGGGAACGCATGCAGCAAGGCGAATCCGCCGCGAATGGCGAGCGCTGAACGGCTGGCGGACAGCCGCGCCATGAATTCACTGCCAATGACCCGCTATCGGATCGTACCGCTCGATTGCAGCGCGCACCTGTTCGAGGTGCGCTGCACGCTCGACGCGCCGGCGCCGGACGGCCAGCGCTTCCGACTCCCGGCGTGGATTCCCGGCAGTTACCTGATCCGCGAGTTCGCCCGGCATTTCGTCACGGTGCGCGCCGAAGCGGCGGGCGAACCCGTCGCCATCGAGAAGGAAGCGAAGGACCTTTGGCGCGCGGCGCCGTGCGCCGGTCCGCTCACCGTCGTCGCGCAGGTGTACGCGTTCGACCTCTCGGTCCGCGGCGCGTACCTCGACGCCGCGCGCGGCTACTTCAACGGCGCGCTCGTATTCCTGTGCCCCGACGGCCGCGCCGATGCGCCCTGTGAGGTGGAGATCGCCGCGCCGCCCGGCGAGGCCGGTCGCCGGTGGCGCGTGGCGACGACGCTGCGCCCGGCCGGCGCCCCGCTCTGGGGCTTCGGCCGCTATCGCGCGGACAACTACGACGAGCTGATCGACCACCCCGTGGAGATGGCGGACTTCGCCCACTCGTCGTTCGAGGCGGGCGGCGCCGTGCACGACATCGTCGTCACCGGGCACATCCACGCGGACCTCGATCGCCTCGCCGGCGACCTCGCGCGCATCTGTCGGTGGCAGATCGACCTCTTCGGCAACGCGCCCGGGCAGCCGCGCGCCGTTCGACCGCTACCTGTTCCAGATCGCGGCGGTCGGCGACGGCTACGGCGGACTCGAGCATCGATCGAGCACGAGTCTCGTCTGCAAGCGCGACGAGCTCCCCGCACCCGGGGCCGCCCGGGTCACCGACGACTATCGCCGCCTGCTGGGGCTCGCGAGTCACGAGTATTTCCACAGCTGGAACGTCAAGCGGATCAAGCCTGCGGCATTTGCGCCCTACGACCTGGCGCGCGAGAACTACACGCGTCAGCTCTGGGCGTTCGAAGGCATCACCTCCTACTACGACGATCTCGCGCTGGTGCGGAGCGGCGTGATCGAGCCCCGGAGCTATCTCGAGCTCGTCGGGCAAACGCTGACGAGCGTCATGCGCGATCCGGGCCGGCGCGTGCAGAGCATCGCCGAGGCGAGCTTCGACGCCTGGATCAAGTACTACCGGCGCGACGAGAACTCGCCCAACGCGACGATCAGCTACTACCTGAAGGGCTCGCTGGTGGCGCTCGCGCTCGACCTCACGCTGCGTCAAGGGAGGCAGCTCGCTCGACGCGCTGCTGCACGCGCTATGGGAGCGCCACGGCCGTTCCGGCGTCGGCGTGCCCGAGGACGGCATCGAGAGGATCGCGACCGAGCTCGGGGGCGCGGAGCTCGCGTCGTTCTTCACGCGCTACGTCCGCGGGACCGACGAGCCGCCGCTCGACGACCTCCTCGGCGCGTTCGGCATCGCCGTCAGCCGCCGCGCGGCAGAGAGCGAAAGCGACCGCGGCGGCAAGGCGCCGGCCGGGACCACCGAGGGCGATCCGTCGCGCGCCTGGCTGGGCGCGACGCTGACCGGCGGCGCGAGCCCCGTGCTGCAGCACGTGTTCAGCGGCGGCCCCGCGGAACAGGCGGGGCTTGCGGGCGGCGATGCGATCGTCGCCGTCGACGGCCTGCGCGCGTCGGTGGAAGCCATCGACCGGATGCTGCGCCGGCGGCGCGCCGGCGAGGTGCTCACCGTGCATGCGTTCCGGCGCGACGAGCTCGTCACCACTGCGGTGACGCTCGCCGAGGATCCGCGCAACGTATTCTGGCTCGCACCGGCCAAGGACGCCGATGCGGACACGCGCGCGCGGCGCGCGGACTGGCTTGGCCGCGATTGTTGAACCGGACCGCGGCCGAGCCCGCGGGCGCAGCCGTGGCAAGGCGCGTGGCCCGCGCGCGGCGCGCTAGAGCCTGACCGCGGGATTCAGCGCATACCGGCCGGTGAGGGCTGCCTGCGCGAGCACGTGGCCCGCCATCGCCTTGCGCGCGTCGGCCCCGGAGAAGACGCCGCCGACGTCGAGCCGCGCGACGTCGAGCGCGAACAGCGTGAAGACGTAGCGGTGCGGCAGCTCGTCGTTCCACGGCGGGCACGGACCGTCGTAGCCGAAGTAGTTGCCGGCCATGTCCTTGTCGCCGGCGAACCATCCCGTGTAGTCGTTCGTTCCCTGGCGCGCGCCGCGGGGCGCCTGCGGGCCGGGTTTGCCGCGTGCGCTCACGCCATCGGAGAACTCGCCGCGCTCGATCGCCGGCGTGTCGGGCGGCAGGTCGACGAGCACCCAGTGGAAGAAGTCGACGCGGGGAAGCGTGGCCGGCACGACGCGGCCCTCCTTGTTGACGTCGTCGCCGCGCGAGGGGACGTCGGGATCGTGGCAGATCAGCGCGAGCGACTTCGTGCCCGCGGGAAGCCCCGACCAGGCGAAGTCGGGATTGCGGTTGCCGGACAGCTTGACGTGGCTCGCCGGGTCCATCGCGCCGAAGGCGAACTCGGCGGGAATGGTGCCCATGTCGCGAAACGCGGTCGTCGATAGGCGCATCGGCGGCTCCTCAGCTCTTCTTCCAGTGGGGCGGAATCGTGGCGTCGAAATACGGCAGGCCTTCGATCCGCTTCCGCCATGCGGCGAGCTCGGGGGTAAGCATGCCGTCGGCATCGAGGTCGGGCAGCCTCATCTCGCAGCGCCACAGGTAGGCCAGCTCCGGATAGAACGCGAAGTCGGCGGCGGAGAGCGGTCCCGCGAAAAAGTCGCCGCGCATCGACTTCGTGAACAGCGCCAGCTCATCGACAATCGCGCTGCGCGCCGCGGCGATCGCGGCGGCGTCGCGCTCCTCGGGCTTCTTCGAAAACGCCTGCGTGGTCAGGGGGTCGAGCGCCTGGTCGAGATAGTCGTCGACTTCGCTGATCAGCCGGCGCACCAGCGCCCGGGTGCGCACGTCGCCGGGGAACAGCGGCGCGCCGGTGGCCGGGTACGCTTCGTCGAGATACTCGACGATGGCATTGGATTCGTAGAGCACGAAGTCGCCATCGACGAGCACGGGGACGCGATGCCTGGGGTTGAGCGCGAGGAACTCGGGCTTGCGGGTGTCCCCGGTGGAAAACGACAGCACCTTCCGCTCGTAGGGGAGCGCCTTGTGCTCCAGCGCAAGCTGCACACGCCAGGCGTAGGGTGAACCGGAACCGTAATAGAGGATCAGTGCCATGTGCCTCTCGCGAATCGACGGGTTGGACTGCTTCGGGATCAGGGCTTGCGTCCCGCGGGCGTGGGGAGCTTGTGCGCCCTGTCCCTGGCTGCCACGCAGGGCCTCGAGCGACGCCTTCTGGAGCTCCATGGTCTTGATGCTCAACTGCATCAGGTTGAGACTCATCTGGAGCCAGCCTTCGACGATCCGCAGCTCGTCGATCTTGCGCCCCAGCTCGGCAGGGTCGAGTGTCGCGAACATCGCCGCCGGATTGGGGAACGGCATGCCGCCGGGCATTCCCGCGACGGGCGTCCCCGCGTCACCGGTGGCACCGGTCGGCAGCCGCCGGCATGCCGAATCCCGGCATCGGGACCCCGAAGGGGTTCCACATCCGCTGCATGAATTGCGCGATGTCGTTGAACGACGGGCTCGCCTCGTCTTTCTTTGCTTCCGTCATGCGTCACCCCCTGTGCGTGGCCGGCGAACGGCCATCCATGCGGCCGGGCCTGCCGCCGCCGTCTATCGTACCGCGTCCACCCCGGTCTGCGCCCCGGCCGAGGGGCGACGGGCTCCGTTGTCGCGATCGGCGGCACACGGCAAACGCGTCGGAGCCACGCAGAGGGCATCTGGCCCGCCTCTATCTGGCCCGCCTCTTGCTTGGCTGACACCAACGTTCCCGTAGGGTTCGGGATCCGGGCAGGTGACCTGCCGCCATAGGGATATTAGTGCCCAAACATGTCTATCTATCGCCGGACTGACCGCGTTCCAGCGAACGATTTTCAGGTCGAGCCAGGTGCACGGCCGGATTCCCTGGCGCCGGACACTACCGCCGAATGGACCAAGCGGCGCACCTCCGAGCCTGCCAACGGCCTGCTCAAGCCGACGTTCGCATGGGCCGCCACGCTGCCCCTCGACATCCAGCCGCGCACGCTGATGTACAAGTTTCCGCGGATCGCCAATCTGATGGCGGCGATGTGGCAGGACCCCAATTCGCTGCGCCGCTATGTGGACGACCTGCTCGTCGACCGACGCGGCAATCGCCAGGGCTTCCCGGTCGAGGTCCTGCGCGAGTTGTTCAAGCTCCGCGCCCATTACGACGAATTGCACCCCGGGGATGCGATTCCCTGGGACTCGGTGGGCAAGCAGGACTGAGATTGCGGCGCGGCGTTCGGCCTCGGCTGGCGCCGCGCCGATTTGGTCGAACCACCACGTTGCCGCGCGCTCTCGGGCAACGCGATACCTGCAAGTCGGGCGGTGTGTCGGCGCCCACCCCGCTTCGATCCTGGCGCCCTCTCGCGTCGCGGGTGCGAGGGCTGGGGTAATCCGCTATCATCGCCGTTCATGATTGATCTTCGCGCAACCCTGCGGGCGCGGCTCGACGCGGCCGTAGGCAGCGCGCAGGTACTCACCGCCGACGACGACGTCGCCCCCTATGTCACCGACTGGCGCGGCCGCTTTCACGGCCGCGCGCTGGCGGTGGTGCGCCCGGGCCGCACCGAGGAAGTCGCCGCGGTCGTGCGCGCCTGCGCCGACCTGAAGGTGCCGATCGTGCCGCAGGGGGGGAACACGGGCCAGTGCGGCGGCGCGACGCCGGACCCCGACGGCAGCGCCATCGTCCTGTCCCTGGCGCGGATGAACCACGTGCGCGCCGTCGATCCGGACAATGCGACGCTCACTGCCGAAGCCGGCGTGCCGCTCGCTGCCGTCCAGCAGGCCGCCGCGGACCACGGCCTGCTGTTTCCGCTCTCGCTCGCCGCCGAAGGGAGCTGCACGATCGGGGGCAACCTCTCGACCAACGCGGGCGGGACCGCCGTGCTGCGCTTCGGGAACGCCCGCGACCTCGTCCTCGGCATCGAAGTCGTGCTGGCCGACGGCCGGGTCTGGAACGGCTTGCGCGGGCTGCGCAAGGACAACACGGGCTACGACCTGAAGCAGATGTTCATCGGCGCCGAGGGTACGCTCGGCATCGTGACGGCTGCCGTGCTGAAGCTCTTCCCTGCCCCGAGGACCCGCGCCACCGCGCTGGCCGCATTGCCGGATGTCGCCGCGGCCGTGCGCCTGCTCTACGATCTGCGGCAGGCCCTCGGCGACCGGATCACCGGCTTCGAGCTGATGTCCGCGTACACGATCGCGCTGACGCGCCGGCATTTCCCGACGCTGCCGGATCCTTGTCCGGGGCATCCGTGGTACGCATTGATCCAGGCCGACGACTGCGCGGCCGACTCGCCGGTCGCCGCGCAGCTCGAACGCGCCCTCGGCGCCGCGCTGGAGAGCGGCCCGGTGCTCGACGCGACGATCGCGCAATCCGGCGAGCAGGCCCGCGCGCTCTGGGCGCTGCGCGAGTACATCGCCGAGGCCCAGCGGCACGAGGGCCCCAACATCAAGCACGACATTTCGCTCCCCGTCTCCGCGATTGCCCGTTTCCTCGACGACGCGCGGGCGGCGCTCGCGGCGGCGCTGCCCGGCGTGCGCTTCGTGACCTTCGGCCATCTCGGCGACGGGAACCTGCACTACAACCTGGCCGGGCCGGAGGACGTCGCGCCCGACACGTTCATGGCGAGCACGCCGCGTGCGAACCGGATCGTCCACGACCTCGTGACCTCCTATGGCGGCAGCATCAGCGCCGAACACGGGATCGGCCAGCAGAAATGCGACGAGCTCGTCCGTTACAAGAGCGCCGTCGAGCTCGACCTGATGCGTCGCCTCAAGGCAGCCCTCGATCCCGCGGGCCTGCTCAATCCCGGCAAGGTGCTCCAGGGCGGCCCATGACCAAGATCCTGCTCTGGATCGTCGTGATCTTCGCGGTGCTGTTCGGGCTCCGCCTGCTGAACGCCGCCAAGGGGAAGCGGCGCGCCGACCGGGCCGCCGGGGATGCAGCGCGCACTGCGCCACCGGAAACGATGGTCCGCTGCGCCCGCTGCGGCGTGTACCTGCCGCGCGCGGACGCCAAGCCGAGTCCTGCCGGCCTGATTTGCGGCGACCCGGGCTGCGCGCAACGCGGCTGACGCGACACGTGACTGCCGGCGACGACTCCACGATGCCCGCCCCCTCCGCGATCCCGCCGTTCGAGCAATCGACGCTGCCCCTGTCGCCCGAGGAGTCGGGCCGGCGGATCCTGTGGATCGTCGGCATCTACCGTGCAGTCTGCGGCGCGGCGCTGCTCGGAACGGCATTGCTGCTCGATCTGCGGGTGCTCGGGATCGCGGCACCGAACGCCTTCGTCTGGGCGTCCGCGCTCTATTTCGTCTTCGGACTGGTCACCTTCGTCTGGATCCAGCGCGAGCCGCTGGCAATGTCGCTGCCCGCCCTCGTCTCGGTGCTGCTCACCGGCGATGTGCTCTGCGTCGCGCTGGTCATGGTCGCCGGCGGCGGCACCGGCGGCTCCCTGCCGATCCTCCTGTTCCCGCAGCTCGCGGCGAGCGGCTGGCTGCTGGGCACGCAGACCGCGTTCTTCCACGCCGCGGTCGCGAGCTTCATCCTGCTCGGGCTCGACGTGTGGCGGATGCTCGAGGGCCGCGTCACCGGCGCCCAGCCATTCCAGACCGGGCTCATCGGCTTCGGCTACTTCGCGACCATCGGCATCGCGATCGCGCTCGGGCGCTACACCAAGGCGTCGGAGGACCTCGCGGCGCAGCGCGGCATCGACGTCGCGAATCTCGAGCAGGTCAACCGGCTGATCATCCAGGACATGCAGGACGGCGTGCTGGTCGTCGACCTGAACGGCGTCGTCCGCGGCCACAATGCGCAGGTGACGCGACTCCTCGGGGGATTCGGCCGGATGCGCGGCGGCATGCGCCTGGCGGAATTCAGCTCGACGCTGCACGACTACTGGCGGCGCTGGCAGGAGGACTACAGCGAGCCGCTGCCCCCGTTCAAGGTCGAGTCGTCGCAGCGGCTGCTGCGCGTGCGCCTGGTGCGCATCGGGTCCGGCCTGAACGGCGGCACGCTGATCTATCTCGAGGACCTCGGCCGGGCGCAGAACGAGGCCCAGCAGATGAAGCTCGCGGCGCTCGGCCGGCTGACGGCGTCGATCGCGCACGAGGTCCGCAATCCGCTGTCGGCGATCAACCAGGCCGCCCAGCTCCTCGAGGAGGACGGCGCGGTCCCCCCGGCCGGCGCGCGGCTGCTCGGGATGATCCGCAACAACGCGCGGCGCATCGACCGCATCGTCGGCGAAGTGCTGCAGCTCAACCGGCGCGACCGGCAGCAGCCGGAGGTATTCACGCTGGGCGAATTCGTCCGCTCGCTGATCGACGAGATCGTCCAGGCGGAAAACATTCCGCCGAAGTCCATCGTGATCCTGATCCCCGAGGAGATCCAGGTGATCTTCGATCGCGGGCACCTGAACCAGATCATCTGGAACCTGGTGCGCAACGCCTGGCAGCATTGCCAGAAAAAGGATGGCAGCATCCGGATCGCAGCACGCCCCGGCTACATGGGCGATGCGATCATCTGCGAGCTGGCCGACGACGGGCCGGGCATACCGGCCGACCTTCGCGGGCAGATCTTCGAGCCGTTCTTCACCACGCGCCCGGGAGGAACGGGACTCGGTCTGTACATCGCCCGCGAGCTCGCCGACTCGAACGGCGCAGCGCTCGAGCTGCTGCCCAGAGGCCCGGGCGCCCACTTCCGCATGACGATGAAGCGCGCATTCAAACCCGTAGCGAGATAAGAGGTAATCCATGTCCCGAAAATCCCGTGGCCAGCCCAAAGTCCTCCTGATCGACGACGAACCGGACCTGCTCGAACTGCTCGAGCTCACGCTCTCGCGGATGGGGCTCGACACCACGCGCGCGGAAACCGTCGGCGAAGCGATCCGGCTCCTCGACAGCGAAGCGTTCGATCTCTGCCTCACCGACATGCGCCTGCCCGATGGCCCGGGGCTGCGCGTCGTCGAGCACATCAACCAGAAGGGCCTCGACCTGCCGGTCGCCGTGATCACGGCCTACGGCAGCGCGGAGAACGCCGTTGCGGCGCTCAAAGCCGGCGCTTTCGACTACCTCGCGAAACCGGTCGCGCTGGAGCAGCTGCGCGCGCTGGTGAAGCAGGCGCTGAAGGTTCCGGAGAAGGCCACGCCGACACCCGGCACGCGGCTGCTCGGCGAGTCGCAGGCGATGCTGCATGTCCGGGACATGATCGACCGGCTGGCGAAGAGCCAGGCACCGGTGTTCATCAACGGCGAATCGGGGAGCGGCAAGGAGCTCGCTGCGCGGATGATTCACGCCGGCGGCGCGCGCGCCGAGCAGCCGTTCATCGCCGTCAACTGCGGCGCGATTCCCGAGAATCTGATGGAGAGCGAGTTCTTCGGCTACCGGAAAGGCGCGTTCACCGGCGCCGAAGCCGACCGCGACGGGTTCTTCCAGGCCGCGACCGGGGGCACGCTGTTTCTCGACGAGGTCGCCGACCTGCCGCTGCAGATGCAGGTCAAGCTGCTGCGCGCCATCCAGGAGAAGAAGGTGCGCAAGGTCGGCGCGACGCAGGAGGATCCCGTCGATGTCCGCATCATCAGCGCCACCCACAAGAAGCTGTCGGCGCTGGTCGATGCCGGCGAGTTCCGGCAGGATCTCTACTACCGGCTGCACGTCATCGAGCTGTCGATGCCGAGCCTGCGCGAGATGCGCGAGGACGTCCCGCTGATCGCCAACGCGATCCTGGAGCGGCTCTCGCGCGGCAATCCGGCCAAACTCGACCCCGAGGCGCTCGCCGCGCTCGAGCGCTATCCGTTTCCGGGCAACGTGCGCGAGCTCGAGAACGTGCTCGAGCGCGGGCTTTCGCTCGCGGCGGACCCGCAGCGCATCACCGCGGAGGACCTGCACCTGACGCCGGTCGCCGAGGAATCGGAGTTCACGGTGGCCGCCGGGGACAAGTGGCCGCTGCAGGACTACCTCGACCGCGTCGAGCGTGCCGCGATCAACGAAGCCCTCGAGAAGACGCGGTACAACCGCACCGCCGCCGCGAAGCTCCTCGGCATCACGTTCAGGGCGATGCGCTATCGCATGGAGCGGCTGGGCATTAAATGAGCGGTAGCGCCACCCGCGGGCACGGCTTGCTTGCCGTTCCGCGCGGCAGGGCGGGCAGGACGGGGGTGGCCGCAGCTTCGCGGCGCCGCCTCGCGATCGATGCGAGCGGCTACGCGACGACGGCGCGCCAGATCCGCTCTCCGAACCGCGACGCGCGACCGGCGGGAACGCCCGTCACCCTGATCGTCGTGCACGGCATCTCGCTGCCGCCGGGGAAATTCGGCGGCGACGGCATCCTGCGGCTGTTCACCAATCGGCTCGATGCCGGCGCGCACCCGTATTACGCGTCGATCGCCGGTCTCAGGGTATCGGCGCACTTCCTGATCCGCCGCGACGGCGAGCTCGTCCAGTTCGTCGGCTGCAACGACCGCGCCTGGCACGCCGGCGAGTCGGAATGGAAGGGTCGCCGGCAGTGCAACGACTTCTCCATCGGCGTCGAGCTCGAGGGGACGGACGAGGTTCCGTACGCCGCGGCGCAGTACACGATGCTGGCGCGGCTCGTGCGCGCGCTTCGTCGAGCCTACGCGATCGCCGACGTCGCGGGTCACAGCGACGTCGCGCCTTCGCGCAAGACCGACCCCGGTCCCGCATTCGACTGGGCACGGCTGCGCCGGCTCCTCGTCCCGCGCCCGCGCTGACCACGGGGCCTCGCGGCCCGGCTCCCGGAAGGACCTCGGTCGCCGGTCCCGGACGACGCCGAGAATACGGGCGCCGTGAGCCGCATTTACGAGGTATAATAATAGGTTATGCAATTCATTATCGATTTCTTCCCCCTGCTGGTGTTCTTCGCCGCCTACCTCTGGCAGGGGATCTATTTCGCGACGGGCATCGCCATCGTCGCGTCGATCGCGCAGATCGCCTGGATCCACTGGAAGTTCGGGCGGGCCGGGGTCACCCATTGGCTGTCGCTCGTCATCATCGTCGTCTTCGGCGGCGCGACGCTGCTGCTTCAGGACAAGACGTTCATCATGTGGAAGCCGACGGTGCTCTACGGGCTCTTCGGCGTGATTCTCGCCGCCGGCAAGCTCGCCTTCGGGCGGGACCTGCTCAAGCACATCATGAAAGGCGTCGCCCTCCCCGCGCCGGTATGGACGCGCTTGACGTGGACCTGGGTGGCCTTCTTCGCCTTCATGGGCGTCGCGAACTGGTACGTGGCGTTTCATTACTCCGAGCAGACGTGGGTGCTGTACAAGGTATGGGGCGGCATCGGACTCTTCCTCGTGTTCGCGCTCGCTCAGGGGCTGTGGCTGTCGCGCCACCTGAGCGAGGAGACCGCGTGAGCGCGGCCGACGTTCCGGCGAAGCTGCGTGCGCGCCTCGCAGGACTCGCGCCGTCGGTGCTCGAGATCCGCGACGACAGCGCCGCCCACGCCGGTCATGCCGGGGCCGCCGGCGGCGGCGGGCACTTTTCGCTGCTCATCGTGTCAGAGTCTTTTTCCGGACTGCCACGGCTCCAGCGGCATCAGCGGGTCCTGCGCGAAGTCGCCGACCTCCTGCCGCACCCGGTGCACGCCCTTTCCATCAAAGCGCTGACCCCCGAAGAATTTCCCTCCCAACCCTGAAGGACCGTCCACGATGAAGCATGCATCCGTCACCGTTGCCGTACTCGCCGCGCTCGCTGCGTTTGCGGCTCTACCCGCCCACGCGCAGGACAAGGCCGCGCCTGCGAAAAGCCAGGCCGCCTCGCCGGCGGCGGGCAAGGACCTGTATCCGAAGGCCTACTTCGACCTGCTGCTGAAGGAGCGCCTGGCGCAGAACCAGCCCGACACGCCCGAATTGCGGGGCGCGTTGCGCGACGAGCTCAACACGCGCGAGCTGCTCGCCCGCGAGGCGAAGAAGAAGGGACTCGACAAGAATGCCGACGTCAAGACCCAGATGGACCTGACGGCGCAGACGGTGCTGGTCCGCGCGTACGTCACCGACTGGGTCAAGGCGAACCCGATCTCCGGAAGCCGCGCTGCGCAAGGAATACGACGCGATCAAGTCGCAGATGGGCGACAAGGAGTACAAGGTCCGGCACATCCTCGTCGAGAAGGAAGACGAGGCGAAGGAGATCATCGTCGAGCTGCAGAAGGGCGGCAAGTTCGAGAAGCTCGCCGAGCGCTCGAAGGACCCGGGCTCGAAAGCCAACGGCGGCGACCTCGACTGGAACGCGCCGGGCAATTTCGTCAAGCCGTTCTCCGACGCGATGGTCAAGCTGCCGAAGGGCAAGTTCACGGCGCAACCGGTGCAGACGCAGTTCGGCTGGCACGTGATCGAAGTTTCCGACATCCGCGATGCGAAGGTGCCGGGCTTCGACGAGGTGAAGCCGCAGCTCCAGCAGCGGCTGCAGGGCCAGGCGCTCGACTCCTATTTCAAGGAGCTCCGCGCGAAGAACGGGCTGTAAGACGCGGCCGCAACGGTGCGGGCGACGAGCCCGTGCCGCCGGAATCGGAAAGGGCAGGCGACGCGCCTGCCCTTTCCCTTTTCGGTCGCGGCGCACACGCGTCGCCGTCGTTCGGTTCGATGCTATTCTTACGTCTCGACATCCGCCGGACGGGACGCCGTCGAGAAAGCGCCCGCCGGCATTCCGCATTGAAGCGAGCAGGACGCAGGGAGGAGCGCATGCGGTCGGTCCGCAGCCCGAAGGATCTTCTCGCCGGATTGCTGTTCATCGCCGTGGGCATCGCCGCGATTGCCCTGGCAGCCGGCTACACGCTCGGCACCGCCGCACGGATGGGACCGGGCTATTTCCCGCGGATTCTCGGCATGCTGCTGATCACCCTCGGCGCCGTCCTGGCGCTGCGGTCGCTGAAGCTCAGCGGCGCCCCGCTCCCGGGATGGAAGTGGCGCCCCGTCATCGTCGTGCTCGGCAGCGTCGTCGTGTTTGGCTTGATCGTCACCCGTGTGGGCCTCGTGCTGTCGACCGTCCTGCTGATCGCGATGGCGAGCGCCGCGAGTCACGAGTTCCGGCCGAAGGAAGCGGCGATCAGCGGCCTGCTGCTCGCGGCGCTGGTCGTGGCGGTCTTCGTCGTCGGGCTCAAGCTGCAGCTCCCGATCTGGCCCGGCGGGCACTGAGAGGGCTGCAATGGACCTGCTCGGTCATCTCGCGCTGGGCTTCGGCGTCGCGCTGACTCCGATCAATCTCCTGTACGCGCTGATCGGCGTCGTGCTCGGCACGCTGATCGGCGTGCTGCCCGGCATCGGCCCTGTCGCGACCATCGCGATGCTGCTGCCGACGACCTACGCGCTGCAGCCCGTGTCCGCCCTCATCATGCTCGCCGGCATCTATTACGGCGCGCAGTACGGCGGCTCGACGACGGCGATCCTGATCAACATGCCCGGCGAATCGTCGTCCGTCGTCACCTGCCTCGACGGCCATCAGATGGCCCGCAAAGGTCAGGCCGGCGCGGCGCTGACGATCTCGGCCCTCGCCTCCTTCTTCGCCGGCACCGTGGCGACGATCCTGATCGCGTCGGTGGCCACGCCGCTGTCCGAGCTCGCGCTCAAATTCGGGCCGGCCGAATACTTTTCGCTGATGGTGCTCGGGCTGATCGGCGCGGTCGTGCTGGCGCACGGGTCGCTGCTGAAGGCGATCGCGATGATCATCCTCGGCCTCCTGCTCGGCATCGTCGGCACCGACGTCAACTCGGGCGTGGCGCGATTCGCCTTCGGCATCCCCGAGCTCACCGACGGCATCGGCGTGGTGACCGTCGCCATGGGGCTGTTCGGCTTCGCCGAGATCATCGCGAACCTCGAGATGACCCAGAAGCGGGAGGTCATCGCCGCCAAGATCAAGGGTTTCTTCCTTTCGAAGGAACAGTTCCGGAAGGCCTGGCCCGCGGTGCTGCGGGGCACCGGTCTCGGGTCGGTCCTCGGGGTGCTGCCGGGCGGGGGCGCGATGCTGTCCGCGTTCGCGTCGTACACGATCGAAAAGAAGGTCGCGGACGATCCGAGCGAGTTCGGCCAGGGCGCGGTCCAGGGCGTGGCCGGCCCCGAAGCGGCGAACAACGCCGGCGCACAGACTTCGTTCATCCCGCTGCTGACGCTCGGCATCCCGGAGAACGCGGTGATGGCGCTGATGGTCGGCGCCATGACGATCCACAACATCCAGCCGGGCCCGCAGGTGATGACGTCGAACCCGGCGCTCTTCTGGGGGCTGATCGCGTCGATGTGGGTCGGCAACCTGATGCTGGTCGTGCTGAACCTGCCGCTGATCGGCCTGTGGATCAAGCTGCTGCGCGTGCCGTACCGTCTGCTCTACCCGGCGATCCTGCTCTTCTGCTCGATCGGCGTATACAGCATCAACAACAACAATACCGACATCATGCTGACGGTGCTGTTCGGCCTGCTCGGCACCATTTTCGTGAAGCTCGAGTGCGAGCCCGCGCCGCTGCTGCTCGGCTTCGTCCTCGGGCCGATGATGGAGGAGAACCTGCGCCGGGCGCTGCTGCTGTCGCGCGGCGATCCGACGGTGTTCTTCACGCGGCCGTTGTCGCTCGCGATGCTGCTGATGGCGGCCGGACTCGTGCTGTTGATCGTACTGCCGACTTTCCGCAAGACGCGGGCGGCGGCGTTCCAGGAAGAATGACGAGGAGGCACGAATGAAGCTCTACGACGCCGAACTCTCCGGCAACTGCCACCGCGTTCGCCTGCTGCTCTCGCTCTTCGGCAAGCCGTACGAGAAGGTGACGGTCAACATGCGCGCCGGCGAGAACCGCACTCCGGAGTACCTCGCGCTCAATCCCCGCGGCCAGGTCCCCGTGCTGACCGACGGCGATTTCACCGTGTGGGATTCGCAGGCGATCCTCGTCTACCTTGCCCGCGCCTACGGCGGCGAGAAGTGGCTGCCGACCGACGCGCGGGGGATGGCCGAAGTGATGCAGTGGATGGCGGTCTCGGAGAACGAGGTGCTCTACGGCCTCGCCCGCGCGCGCGTGATGCAGAAGTTCGGCATGCCCGGCGACATCGAGGCCTGCCGGGAGATGGGGCGCAAGATTCTCGACGTGATGAACGCCCATCTCGCGCAACCGGGACTGGCTCGCCTGCGGACGGCTGACCATCGCCGACGTCGCCTGCTTCCCCTATGTCGCGCTCGCCCCGGAAGGCGGTGTCGCGCTCGAAGCCTACGGCAACGTCGGCCGCTGGATCGACCGGATCAAGGCGCTGCCCGGCTATGTCGGCATGCCGGGGATCTGACGCGAATGCCCGCGGGAGCGCCGCGCGCCGCTCGATTGGGCCGTGGTCGCCCCGCCGACGTCGGCGATTGAGTCAGCGATGAACTTCGACTGGAACCTTCCCTACGCCTCCCGCCGCCAGCCCGTCCTCGCGCGCAACGCGGTCGCGACCTCGCAGCCGCTCGCGGTGCAGGCCGGGATCGCGATGCTTCAGCGCGGCGGAAATGCGGTCGATGCCGCGCTCGCGGCGGCGATCACGCTCACGGTCGTCGAGCCCTGCAGCAACGGGATCGGAAGCGACCTTTTTGCGATCCTCTGGGATGGCCGCGAGCTCGTGGGACTCAACGCGTCGGGGCATGCCCCGGCGGCGGTGACACCGGCGCGGTACCGCGGCAAATCGGAAATTCCGCCGCGCGGCTGGGAGGCCGTGACCATTCCGGGGGCCGTCTCGGGATGGGCTGCGCTGTCGCAGCGCTTCGGCGCGCTGCCCTTCGCCGACCTCTTCGCCCCGGCGATCCGCTATGCGCGCGACGGCTATGCGGTGTCGCCCGTCGTCGCCGAGAAGTGGCAGCTCGCGGCAACCGTGCTGCCGCATGACCTCGGCTTCGCCGAGCACTTCCTGCCGCGCGGCCGGGCGCCGGAGGCGGGCGAGATCTTCAGCTGTCCGGCGATGGCGGAAACGCTCGAAAGCATCGCGGCAACACGCGGCAATTCCTTCTACCGGGGCGAGCTCGCGGCCGCCATGGCCGCGCACGCCAGGGCGCATGGCGCGCTCCATACGGCCGCGGATTTCGCCGGACACACGCTGGACTGGGTGGTGCCGCTCGCCCTCGACTACGGCGGCGCGGTGGTGCACGAGATCCCGCCCAACGGACAGGGGATCGCCGCGCTGATGGCGCTCGGCATCCTGCGCGCGTTCGATCTCCGATCGCTGCCGCCCGATTCCGTCGCCAGCCAGCACCTGCAGATCGAGGCGATGAAGCTCGCCTTCGCCGACGCCTACCGTTACGTCAGCGATCCGCAGACGATGGAGCTCGCGCCGTCCGCGATGCTCGATCCCGGCTATCTCGCTGCGCGCGCGCGGCTGATCGATCCGCAGCGGGCGCAGGATTTCGGCCCTGGCGAACCCCCGCGCGGCGGCACCGTCTACCTCTGCGCCGGCGACGAGCAGGGCATGCTGGTGTCGCTGATCCAGTCGAACTACATGGGCTTCGGCTCCGGGGTCGTCGTCCCCGGCACCGGCATCAGCCTGCAGAACCGCGGCGCGGGCTTCTCGCTCCTCCCCGGCCACCCGAACGAGATCGGCGGCGGCAAGCGGCCGTTCCACACGATCATCCCGGGCTTCCTGACGCGCGACGGCATGCCGCTCGCCGCGTTCGGCGTGATGGGCGGCCCGATCCAGCCCCCGGGGCACGTGCAGACGATGGTGCGGCTGCTCACGCACGGGATGAACCCGCAGGCCGTGCTCGACGCTCCGCGGTGGAAATTGAACGGCGGCGTTTCCGTCGATCTCGAAGCGAGCGCGCCTTCGGACCTGCGTGCGGGCCTCATCGCGCTCGGCCACGAGATCAAGGCCGTCGCCGACTCGTACATGGATTTCGGCGCCGGGCAGATCATTCTGCGCACCGCCGGCGGTCATGTCGCCGCATCGGATCCGCGGCGCGACGGGCAGGCGGCGGGATTCTAGAGCGCGGTCAATCCGCGCCGGGGAGATCGCAGCAGCGCTCGGCCATCGGCAGTGCCGAGAGCACCGCGCCCGTCACCGCGTTGGGGCGATAGACCGTGCAGCCCTTGAGCCCGAGCGCGTACGCGCGCCGGTACGTCGCGGCGAATTCGCCGAACGGGATATCGGCACGCACGTTGACGGTCTTCGCGATCGCGTTGTCGACGTGGGCCTGCAGCGCGGCCTGCATCCGCAGCTGTGCGTCCGGGCCGACCCGGTCGACGGTGACGAAGGCCGCCGGCAGCGTCTCGTCGCGCCCGCGCAGGCGGGCGTGCTCGGCCAGCGCGTAGCACTCGACCGGCACGCGCGCGACCGAGCCGTCGGCCTGCCGGATGCCGCGCTCGTAGGCCAGCGCGTACACCGGCTCCAGTCCGCTCGACACGTTGCCTGCCAGCAGGCTGATCGTGCCGGCCGGCGCGATGGCAGTGAGATGGCTGTTGCGGATCCCGTCGCGGGCGATGCCTGCGCGAAGCTCCGGCGGCAGCGCGCTGACGAACGGCGTCGCCAGGTAGCGATCGCGATCGTAGAGAGGAAACGCTCCCTTGTCGCGGGCCAGCTCGATCGACGCCGAATACGCCGCCTCCTTCACGCTGCGCATCGCGTCGGCGGCGACGCGCAACGCGGCGTCGCCGTCGTAGCGCAGGCCGAGCATGATCAGCGCGTCGGCGAGCCCGGTGATGCCGAGCCCCAGGCGCCGCGACGCGCGCGCGGTCGTCGCCTGCTGCGGCAGCGGAAAGCCCGAGACGTCGTAGACGTTGTCCAGCATCCGCACGGCCACCTGCGCGGTCTTCGCGAGCGCGCCCAGGTCGAGCCGCGCGGTCGGCGTGAACGGGTCGGCTACGAACCGCGTCAGGTTGAGCGACCCGAGATCGCACGCGCCGTAGGGCGGCAGCGGAATCTCGCCGCAGGGGTTGGTCGCGCCGATGCGCTCGGCGTAGCCCAGGTTGTCGAGCGCGCGCACGCGGTCGATGAAGATCACGCCGGGCTCCGCGCATTCGTACGCCGAGCGGACGATGCTCTCCCACAGCGCGCGGGCGCGCACGGTGCGCAGCGTATGGCGCCCTGCCCCCTCGCCCGGGAACACGAGCGGCCAATCCGCGTCGGCGTCGACCGCTTCCAGGAGCGCGTCGGTGACGAGCACCGAGAGGTTGAACCGCGTCAGCGCGCCCGGCTGCCGCTTGGCGGCGACGAACGCCTCGATGTCGGGATGATCGCAACGGAGCGTGGCCATCATCGCGCCGCGCCGGGCGCCGGTCGACTGCACGGTCGCGCACATCGCGTCCCACACGCGCATGAAGGACACGGGCCCCGATGCGATCGTGCCGGCGGCGTCCGCCGGCTTGCCGGCGGGGCGCAGCGTCGAGAAATCGTAGCCGATGCCCCCGCCCTGCTGCATCGTCAACGCGCCTTCGCGCAGCGCGCCGAAGATGCCGTCGATCGAGTCCTCGATCGTGCCCATCACGAAGCAGTTGAAGAGCGTGACGCGACGGCCGGTGCCGGCGCCCGCGAGTATTCGGCCGCCGGGCAGGAACGCGAAATCCGCGAGCGCATCGGCGAAGCGCTGCTCCCAGACCGGCACGGTCCGAGCGCTCCGACGCCGCCAGTGCCCGCGCGACGCGCGCCCAGGTCGCGTCGATCGAAGCCTCCGGCCCTGCGCCCGGCGCGTCGAAGCGATAGCGACCCGCCCAGATTTCGCGGGCGAGCCGGTTCGGGAATGCGGTCATGGCGACCGGCGCGAGCCGGCGACGGCGGTCACGACGCTCGCCATCGCAGGCAGCGACGACCCTGCGCGTGGCGGCGGTTCATCTCAGCCGCCCCTGGCCTTCCGCGCCGACAGCGGCAGCAACTCGGGCAGGGCGATGCGCTGGCGACCGGGTTCCGGCGCGGCGAGCGGCACCGTCGCGCGCATCGTCGCGAGACTGCGCCGCGTGAGCTCGAGGTAGCTCGCCGTGCCTTCGACCTTCCACGCGAGCTCGTCGTCGGTCAAGGGCCGCAGCACGCGCGCGGGAACGCCTGCAACCAGCGTGCGCGGCGGCACGATCATCTCGGCCTTCACGAACGCGAGCGCCGCGACGATCGCCGACTCGCCGATCACCGCGTTGTCGTTGACGACCGCGTTCATCCCGACCAGCGCGTTGCGCGCGATCCGGCAGCCGTGCAGGATCGCCCCGTGGCCGATGTGCCCGTGCTCCTCGACGATCGTCTCGTTCCCCGGATACGCGTGCAGGATGCAGCCATCCTGCACGTTCGACCCGGCGCGCATCTCCAGTCGGCCGAAATCCCCGCGCAGGCAGGCCGTCGGGCCCGACGTAGCAGCCCGGCCCGACGATCACGTCGCCGATCAGCACCGCGCTCGGATGCACGTACGCCGTCGGATCGACGACCGGCGTCGCTCCGTCGATCGCCCACACGGTCAAGGTCATCCGGGTCTCCGGTTCACGTCGGCGCAGGATTGCGGCACGGCCAATCCCGCGCCTAGCCGGCAGGCTTCGCGTCCTGCGCGGCGAGCGCCGCCGCGCCCTCGGCGGCCAGCGCCGCCCGGTCTCCCGTGAAGGACTCCGGCACGTTGACCGTCACCTGCTTGTGGGCGAACTTGATTCCGGCGTCGCGGAAAGCCTTGATGATCTTGGTGTAGGCCGCCTTCTGGATCATCCACGGCTCGCGATCGGGCCGCGCCATGAACTTGGCCCGCACGACGATCGCGCTGTCCTCGGTCGCCGTCACGCCGCCGAACTTGAGCGGTTGCAGAAGATTCGGCGCCAATTCGGGATCGGCAGCGATTTCGTCGCCGATCTGCTTCAGGATCTTCTTCACCTGCAGCAGGCTGGTGTCGTAGGTGAGCCGGAAGTCCAGCACCATGACGATCCAGTCGCGGCTGGTGTTGCGCAGCCGCTTGATCTCGCCGTACGGCAGGATGTTGATCGCGCCGCGGTGGTGGCGCAGGAAGAGCGTCCGCACATTGATCTTCTCGACCCGCCCCTTGTCGCTGCCGACCTCGATGTACTCGCCGAGGCGGAACGCATCGTCCATCAGGAAGAAGGCGCCGGAGACGACGTCGCGCACCAGTGTCTGCGAGCCGAAGCCGATCGCCACGCCGACGACGCTGGCGCCGGCGAGCAACGGCAGGATGTCGACGCCCAGTGCGGCCAGGAAGGACATCGTGGTCATCACGACGATCGTGATCAGGATGAGCATGCGCAAGAGCGGCAGCAGCGTCCGCAGCCGCGACGCCGGGACATCCGGCCCCTGGTCGCCCTCGGCCTGCAGGCGGCGGTCGATCGCTGTCTTGGCGATCTCCCACAGCAGGTAGGCGAGCAGCAGCACGATGCAAATGCCGAACAGCGAACTCGAGATCTTGCCCCCCATGCTCGCCTGCGCCATCGCAAACAGGTTGACCTCCCACAGATAGGCGAGGAGCAGCAAGCCGACGACGACGACGACGATGTGAATGGCGCGGCGGAACACGGGCTCGTAGGCGGCGAGAAATCCCGGCGGGGCGGATTCGGCGGCCGGCGTTCCGGCAGCGGCCGCGAGCGCGCGGCACAGGGCCATGTCGACGATCGGCAGCGCGACCACCAGCAGCACGCTCATGGCGCCGGCCCCTTGCGTGACGGGCGTGCCCATCAGAATGTCGTACACCCGGGCAGCGACGATGGCCACGAAGTACATTATCGCGAGCACGGGCCACAGGTCGGCGAGCCAGCCGATGACGGCGTTGTGCTTTCCCTCGCCACGGATCAGACCCGCGACCGCCGCACGCACGCGCCACACGGTCCACAGCACGATCGCAAGACCCAGCACCGACGTGGACATCAGCAGCAGATCGATCGTCGCCTCGTTCGCTCCCCCGCCCATCAATACCGCGCGACAGAAACTGCCGAGGCCCCAGAGCGCGGCGAACAGAACGGCGAACCAGCGCAACTGCCGCGCAGGGGCGTCGGCGAACGGCAGGAGCCGCTCCTCCCCGCCGCGGCTCGAAAGCAGGAACTCGGCGAAGAGCCACGCGATCCGCACGGCGACGACCGCGATCAGCAACTCCAGTATCGCGATCCGGCGCAGGCCGTGCCCCTGCCAGAGCGCGAGGAATATCGCGAGAAAGGCAAGCGCGAACACGGCGATCCCGACAAGATCCAGGACAAGACCGGCTGCCAGTCGAAACGCACGGGCCGTGAAGGTCTCCACCGGCGGCGGCACGAGCCTCCTGCGATAATGCCGCAGCGCGAAATCGTACATGCGTTGCGCAAGCCAGGCGACCACCAGCGCCCCCGCCAGAAAAGCACCGACGAGCGGTAACGCAGATGGCCCCTCGGGGTCGTCGAGCTTCGCGACGACGTCGCGCAGCGTCTGCGGCAGCGCGCCGACGGCATCCCGGAGCTCCCCGAGGCGCGTGCGCACCATTCCGGCGTTCTGCTCGACCATTCCCGACATGCCCTTGCCGGCTTTCGAATTTGCCGGCGCCACGGCGGCGGTCCGGTCGAGCTGGTCGAGCAGGAGCTTGCGCACCTCGTCGTCGGACAGGCGCGCCAACAGATCGCGCACCGCTTCGCGGGTCAGCGGTTCCGGCAATGCGGGCACCGCCGCGGCCGTCGGCGGTTCCTTCGCCGCCGCGGGGAATGCGGCGCCTGCAGCGAGGATGACGGCAGTCAGCCCGGCGATACTCGCACGGCGCACCATTTCATGCAGTCTCATCAATCAGTCCCTGTTCTCACGCATGATCATCGACGCGCGATGCCGGGTCAACATCTACCCCAGCCACGCCCGCGCGTTGCGGAACATCCGCATCCACGGCGAATCCTCGCCCCACTGCCGCGGGATGCCAGGACATCTGCACGGTCCGGAACACGCGCTCCGGATGGGGCATGAGGATCGTGTAGCGGCCATCGGCCGTGGTGAGCCCGGTGATCCCCTGCGGCGAGCCGTTGGCGTTGGCCGGGTACGCTTCGGTCGGCTGCCCGCGATTGTCGACGAAGCGCAGCGCCACCAGCGGCTGTGCGGCCGCGAGCTGCGCGGCATCGCGAAACTCGGCGTAGCCCTCGCCGTGCGCGGTGGCGACGGGGATGCGGCTGCCTTCCATCCCGCGGAAGAACAGCGACGGCGAGCGCCCGACCTCCAGCAGCACGAGCCTCGCCTCGAACTGCTCCGACCGGTTGCGCACGAAATGCGGCCAGTGACCGGTGCCCGGGATCAGCTCGTGCAGATTGCTCATCATCTGGCAGCCGTTGCACACGCCGAGCGCGAAGCTGTCGCCGCGGGCGAAGAACGCGGCGAACTCGTCGCGGGCCCGTGCGTTGAACAGGATCGACTTCGCCCAGCCCTCGCCGGCGCCCAGCACGTCGCCGTAGGAAAACCCGCCGCAGGCGACGAACCCCCGAAAGTCGGCGAGCGACCGGCGGCCCGAGAGGATGTCGGTCATGTGCACGTCGATGACCGCGAAGCCGGCGCGGTCGAAGGCGGCCGCCATCTCGACCTGGCCGTTGACGCCCTGCTCGCGCAGGATCGCGATCGGCGGGCGCGTGCGATGTCGCGATGAACGGGGCGGCGACGTCCTGCGCCGGATCGAAGGTGAGCAGCGGCGAGAGACCCGGGTCGGCGGTATCGGCGATCCTCGCGTATTCCTGGTCGACGACGACGGGGTTGTCGCGCAGGCGCTGCAGCTCGTGCGTGGTCGCCGACCAGGCGCGGTGCAGATCGACGCGGGCTTCGTCCAGCAGCGTCGCGCCGCCGGTGGTGATGGTGATGCGATCGCCCGGGTCCGGCGCGCCGACGATGTGGGTGACGAGCCCCGCGGCCGCGAGCCGCGCCGCGACGGCCGCGCGCTCGGCCGCGCGCACCTCGATCACGGCACCGGGCTCTTCGGCAAACAGCGCCGAGAGCGGATCGCCATCCACGCCGTCGAGCGCGACGGCGAGGCCGCAGCGGGAAGCGAAGGCCATTTCGCACAGCGTGGCGAACAGGCCGCCGTCGGCGATGTCGTGGTACGCCAGCAGGCGGCTCTCGGCGGCGAGCGCCTGGATCGCCGCGAAGAACGCGGACAGGCGCGCCGGGTCGTCGAGGTCCGGCGCGACGTCGCCGAGCTGACCATAGACCTGCGCCAGCGCCGAGCCGCCGAGGCGCCGCTTGCCCGCGCCGAGATCGATCCACAGCAACTCGGTGCGCTCGCCGTCGCGCGACAGCAGCGGCGTCAGCACGCGCCGCGCATCGCGCACCGGCGCGAAGGCCGTGACGATCAGCGACAGCGGCGCGGTGACGGCCTGTCTCGTCGCCATCGTCGCGCCATGTCGTGCGCATCGACATCGAATCCTTGCCGACGGGGATGCCGATGCCCAGCGCCGGACAGAGCTCCATCGCCACCGCGCGCACGGTGTCGTAGAGCGCGGCATCCTCGCCCGGGTGCCCGGCCGGCGCCATCCAGTTCGCGGAGAGCTTGACGTCGGACAGCTGCGCAATGCCTGCCGCCGCAATGTTGGTGATCGCCTCGGCGACCGCCATCCTGCCGGAAGCCGGCGCGTCGATCAGCGCGAGCGGCGTGCGTTCGCCGATCGCCATGGCCTCGCCGGCGTATCCGTCGAAGTCCATCAGGGTGACCGCGACGTCGGCCACGGGAACCTGCCAGGGCCCGACCATCGGATCGCGCGCGCAGAGCCCGCCGACGGTGCGGTCGCCGATCGTGACCAGGAAGGTCTTGTCGGCGACGGCCGGGAACTGCAGCACCCGGTACGCCGCATCGCGGACGGTGACGCCGGTCAGGTCGAGCGGCACGAGCGCGCGCCTCGCGTGCGTGACCTCGCGGGTCATCTTCGGCGGCTTGCCGAAGAGCACGTCGAGGTCCATGTCGACCGGGCGATTGCCGAAATGCGGGTCGGCGACGACGAGCCTTCCCTGCGCCGTCGCGGTCCCGACCACCGCGAACGGGCAGCGCTCGCGCGCGCAGATCGCGGCGAAGCGGTCGTGGTCCTTCGCGCCGATGGCGAGCACGTAGCGCTCCTGCGCCTCGTTGCACCAGATTTCCCGCGGCGCCATTCCCGGCTCCTCGGACGGCGCCTTGCGCAGGTCGAAAACGGCGCCCGCGCCGCCGCCGTGGACGAGCTCCGGAAACGCGTTGGACAGACCGCCGGCCCCGACGTCGTGGATCGACAGGATCGGGTTCCCTGCGCCGAGCTGCCAGCAGCGGTCGATCACTTCCTGCGCACGGCGCTGGATCTCGGCGTTGCCGCGCTGGACGGAATCGAAATCGAGGTCGGCGGTGTTGGCGCCGGTGGCCATCGACGACGCCGCGCCTCCGCCCAGGCCGATCAGCATCCCGGGCCCGCCGAGCTGGATCAGCAGCGCGCCATCGGGTATCGCATGCTTCGCCGTGTGCTCGGCGCGAACGTTCCCCAGTCCCCCGGCGACCATGATCGGCTTGTGGTAGCCGCGCACCTCGCCGGCGACCCGTTGCTCGAAGGTGCGGAAATAGCCGAGCAGGTTGGGACGCCCGAACTCGTTGTTGAACGAGGCGCCGCCGATCGGCCCCTCGAGCATGATCGCCAGTGCGGAGGCGATGCGGTCCGGCTTGCCGTAGTGCGCCTCCCAGGGCTGGGGCAGCGCGGGCAGCCGCAGATGCGAGACGGTGAAGCCCGTGAGCCCCGCCTTCGGCTTCGCGCCCCTGCCCGTCGCGCCCTCGTCGCGGATCTCGCCGCCGGAGCCCGTCGCCGCGCCCGGGAAAGGCGCGATCGCCGTCGGGTGATTGTGCGTCTCCACCTTCATCAGCGTGTGCGTGAGCTCGGCGTGCGCCGCATAGCGCCCCTCGCCGTCCGGATAGAAGCGGCGCACCGTTGCGCCCTCCATCACCGCCGCGTTGTCGGCGTACGCAACGACGGTGCCCCGCGGCGCGGCCGCGTGCGTATGCCGGATCATCGCGAACAGGCTGTGCTCCTGCGGCACGCCGTCGACGATCCAGCGGGCGTTGAAGATCTTGTGCCGGCAGTGCTCGGAATTCGCCTGCGCGAACATCATCAGCTCGACGTCCGTCGGGTCGCGGCCCATGCGCCGGAACGAGGCGTCGAGATAGTCGATCTCGTCCGGCGCGAGCGCGAGGCCGAGCGCGGCATTCGCCGTCTCGAGCGCGGCGCGGCCCTGGGCGAGCAGCGGGATCGTCGTCAGCGGGCGCGGCGGGAAATGCGCGAACAGCGCCTGCGCATCCTCGAGTCGCGGCAGCACCGCCTCGGTCATCCGGTCGTGCACGAACGGGAGCAACGCCGCGCGATCGGCGGGGTCGAGCGGCGAGCCGCCGCGCGACTCGACGCGATAGACGACGCCGCGCTCGACGCGCCGGATGGCGGAGAGTCCGCAGTTCCGGGCGATGTCGGTTGCCTTCGACGACCAGGGCGACACGGTTCCCGGTCGGGGCACGACGACGAGCAATTCGCCGCGGTCGGCCGCGTCCGCGTCGTGCGGGCCATAGGTCAGCAAACGCTCCAGCGTCGCTTGCTCTTCCGCGCCAAGGCCGCGTTCGGCCTCGACGAAGTGCCAGTAGACTGCGGAGACGCCGGCGACGGCGTGGTCTGGTCGGGAAGCCGCGAGTGCGGCCAGGAGCTTGGCCACGCGGAACGGCGACAGCGCGTGGCGCCCGCGCAGCGTGAGGAGATGCGGCATGTCCGGCGCAGTGGACGTAAACCGGGATTATACGCGCAGCCGCCGGACGCACTCCGCCTGCGGCGCCGCGACGACATGCCTCGCCGCGGGAATCAGTGGTGCAGGATCTTGGCGAGGAACTGCTGGGCGCGCTCCGAGCGCGGCTTGCCGAAAAAGTCGTCCTTGGTCGCGTCCTCGACGATGCTTCCCTGGTCCATGAAGATGACCCGGTGCGCAACCTTGCGCGCGAAGCCCATCTCGTGGGTGACGACCATCATCGTCATCCCTTCCTTGGCGAGCTGCACCATGACGTCGAGCACCTCGTTGATCATCTCGGGATCGAGCGCGGAGGTCGGCTCGTCGAACAGCATGCAGATCGGATCCATCGACAGCGCCCGCGCGATCGCCACCCGCTGCTGCTGACCGCCGGACAGCTGGCCGGGGAACTTGTCCTTCTGCGCGATTGAGGCCGACGCGGTCGAGGAGCCTCAGACCGCGCTCGATCGCCTCGTCCTTGCCGCGGTTCAGCACCTTGATCTGCGCGAGCGTCAGGTTCTCGGTGATCGACAGGTGCGGGAAACAGCTCGAAGTGCTGGAACACCATGCCGACGCGCGCGCGGAGCTTGGGCAGGTTGGTCTTCGGGGTCGTGGACCGCGATGCCGTCGACGCGTGATCTGGCCCTTCTGGAACGGCTCCAGCGCGTTGACGCACTTGATCAGCGTCGACTTGCCCGAGCCGGACGGGCCGCAGACGACGATCACCTCGCCCTTCTCGACCTTGGTCGTGCAATCGGTCAGCACCTGGAACTGGCCGTACCACTTGGAGACGTTGTCGATGGAGATCATGGGCATGATGGGGGCCTCAGCGGATGACGGCGATCTTCTTCTGCAGCAGCTTCACCGCGTACGACAGCGTGTAGCAGAGCACGAAGTAGACGACGGCCACGAACAGGTACATCTCGACCAGCCGGCCGTCGCGCTGCGCGATCTTCGACGCGGCGCCGGTGAAGTCGGTCGCCGAGATCACGTACACCAGCGAGGTGTCCTGGAACAGGATGATCGTCTGCGTCAGCAGCACCGGGATCATGTTGCGGAACGCCTGCGGCAGGATGACGAGCCGCATCGCCTGGCCGTAGGTGAGCCCCAGCGCGTACGCCGAGTGCACCTGGCCCCTTGGCGATCGACTGGATTCCGGCGCGCATGATCTCGCAGAAGTACGCCGCCTCGAACATGATGAAGGTGATGATCGCCGTGCGCTCCGCGCCGATCTGCGGCGGCCGCTCGCCCCCGGTGACGAGCTGCAGCACCTGCGGCATCAGGAAGAAGAACCAGAACAGCACCAGCACCAGCGGGATCGAGCGCATCAGGTTCACGTAGCCGGCGGCGACGTTCGACAGGACCTGGAACGACGACAGGCGCGCCAGCGCGAGCAGCGTGCCGAAGAAGAGCCCGCCGACCGACGCGATCGCGGTCAGCTGGACCGTGTACTGGAAGCCCTTCCACAGGTAGGGCAGCGAGCGGCTGACGACGTCGAAGTCGAGGTCATCGCCGGTCCCCTACTTCCCGCCGCCGGCGATGTAGCCCGGCACCGCGACCTTGCGCTCGACCACCGCCATCACGCGGTTGGCGGTCATCGCGATGACGATGTAGACGAGCGTCGCCGCCGAGAACGCCTCGAAGAAGCGGAAGGTGTACTCGCCCATCTCGCGGGAGCGGAACGTCAGTTCGGCGAGCCCGATCGTCAGCGCGATCGACGAGTTCTTGATCAGGTTCATCGTCTCGCTGGTCAGCGGCGGGATCACGATCCGGAACGCCATCGGCAGCAGCACGTAGCGGTAGACCTGCGTCGTGGTGAGGCCGATCGCCATCCCGGCGTAGCGCTGGCCGCGCGGGAGCGACTGGATCCCGGCGCGCACCTGCTCGGCGACGCGCGCCGACGTGAACAGCCCGAGGCAGAGCACCGCCGAGAGGAACTGCGCGTGCGCCGGATCGGCCTGCACGACCCAGTGCTTGAGCGGCGGGATGAACTCCGGAATGACGAAGTACCAGAGGAACATCTGGACGAGCAGCGGGATGTTGCGGAAGAGCTCGACCCAGGCGTTGCCGGCCCGGACGAGCCACGGCTGCTGCGTCGTGCGGATCGTCCCGATCACCGAGCCGACGACGAGCGCGATGACCCACGCGCAGGCGGACACCCCGAGGGTCCACCACAGTCCGGAGACGAGCAGGTCGAAGTACGTCTCGCCGCCGCCCGGGATCTCCTGGAAGAAGACCGTCCAGTCCAGGTCGAATTTCACGGCTCACCTCCCCTGCGCCTCGACCGCGCCCGCCGCGGCACCCCCGGCGGAAAAAAGGGGCCGGCAACGTGCGCAACGTCCGGCCCCTCGGCGCTCCGCCGATGCGGAGCGCTTTGCGTGCAACCTGTCAGACGCCCTTGTCGTTCGGGTTCTTGAAGGCTTCCTTGATCGCCGGCGTCGCCGGGAAGTTCATGTTGACGCCCTTCGGCGGAATCGGGCTCGTGAACCACTTGGCGTAGATCCTGTCGATCTCGCCCGACTTCATCACCGCGCCGACCGTCTTGTCGACCAGCGCCTTGAACTGCGGGTCGTCCTTGCGCAGCATCATGCCGTACGGCTCCTGGCGCAGCGATTCCGGGATGATCAGGTAGTCGCCGGGCTTGTCCGAGTTCGCGATCTGGCCGGCGAGCAGGATGTCGTCCATCACGAACGCCGCCGAGCGGTCCTGCGCGAGCAGCAGGAACGACTCGGCGTGGTCCTTGCCGTAGATTTCCTTGATGTCGACGCTCTTGGTCTTCTCGTACTGCTTGAGCAGCGGCACCGACGTCGTGCCGGAGGTCGTCGAGATCGTCTTGCCGTTCAGGTCGGCGAGCTGCTTGATGCCGGAGCTCTTCTTCACCGCCGCGGTGACGTTGATGACGAAATAGGTCGGGCCGAAGGCGACCTGCTTCTGCCGCTCGACGCTGTTGGTGGTCGAGCCGCATTCCATGTCGATGTTGCCGGCCTGCAGCTGCGGGATCCGGTTGCCCGAGGTGACCGGCTGCAGGTTGACCTTGAGGTTCGGCATCTTGAGCTCGGCCTTGATCGCGTCGACGACCTTCATGCACAGGTCCATCGCGTAGCCGACCGGCTGCTGCTTGTCGTCGAGGTAGCGAGAACGGGATCGACGACTCGCGGTGGCCGATCGTGATCGCGCCGGTCTCCTTGATCTTCTTCAGCGTGCCGGTCAGCTCCTGCGCATGGGCGGTCAGCGCGAACATGGCGGCGGCCAGCGCGAGCCCGGCCTTGGGGATGAGCTTCATCGAGTTTCTCCTTTGGATCGGCCCCGCGGGCCGCGACGGAATGGCGGATTGCCGTGCCGGGCGGGATCTGCGCCGGCACCGGCTCGCAAGCGCAGCATTCTAGCGTCGCCGGCGCGATCCTGTCCATGCGCGACGACGCGTCATGCGGCCGGAAAGCGCCCGTCGGCGCGGTGCTCGCGCAGCCTATAATCGGGCATGACCCGCGCGCGCCCGTTGCGCCCCATCTACCGCACGGACGAGCTGCGTGCCGTCGAGACGGCGGCGAAGCGCCGCGCCGCTGATGGAGCGCGCGGGCGAAGCCGCGGCGGAGGTCGCGCGCGCGCTCATCGGCGAGCGCGGCGGATCCGTGCTGGTGCTCGCCGGGCCCGGCAACAACGGCGGCGACGCGTTCGTCGTGGCGCGCCGGCTCCGCGAAGCATTCTTCGAGGTGACCGTGGTGTTTCGCGGGGATCCGGCCGCGCTGCCCGCGGACGCGGCCGCCGCGCATCGCGCATTCCTCGCTGCCGGCGGGGCAACGGTGTCCGCGATTCCGGCAGGCTGGCGCGGATCGCTGGTGATCGACGGCCTGTTCGGCATCGGTCTCGGCCGACCGCTGTCCGCGGAGTACGCTGCGATGGTCGAATGGGCGAACGGCGCGGGCGCTCCGATCCTCGCCCTCGACATCCCGAGCGGACTCGCCGCCGACACCGGCACGGCCCTCGGGCCGACGATCCATGCGACGGCGACGGCGACGTTCATCGCGCTCAAGCCCGGGCTCCTGACCGCGGACGGCGTCGATCTCTGCGGCACCGTCTCGGTGCACGAGCTCGGCCTCGACGCGGAGGCGATCGCGCCGGCCGCGGGCCACCGGCTCGACTGGCCCGTCCTCGCGGCCGCGCTGCCCGACGTCCTCGCGCGACGCGATCGCGGAACGTCCACAAGGGGAGTTTCGGCACGCTGGGCATCGTCGGCGGCGAGGACGGCATGGTCGGCGCACCGCTGCTCGCGGGACGCGCCGCGCTTCACGCGGGCGCCGGCAAGGTGTGGGTCGGCATCCTCGCCGCGAGGCGCCCGGCCGTCGACTGGGGTCAGCCGGAGCTGATGCTGCGCTCCGCGGAGCACGTGCTCGACGCCGGCGCGACGCACTCGTCTGCGGTCCGGGGCTCGGTGCGAGCGGTGCCGCGCGAGCGCTCCTCGCGCGGGCGATCGCGCGAGCGCGTCCCGCTGGTGCTCGATGCCGACGCGCTGAACGCCGTCGCCGCCGATCCCGCGCTGGCCGCGGCGCGTGGCTGCGCGCGATTTCCCGACGCTGCGTCACGCCGCACCCGGCCGAGGCCGCGCGTCTCCTGGGCACCGGCACCGCCGCGGTCCAGGCGGACCGCCTGGGGGCGGCGCGCGCGCTCGCGGCGAGGCTGCACGCGGCGGTGGTCGTCAAGGGCGCCGGCAGCGTGCTTGCGTACCCGGACGGGACCTGGGACATCAACGCCAGCGGCAACCCGGGACTTTCCAGCGCCGGCACCGGCGACGTCCTCGCGGGATTCGCCGGCGCGTTCCTCGCCCAGGGACTCGACGCGAAGACCGCGCTGCGCTATGCCGTCTGCCTGCACGGCGCCGCCGCGGACGCCTGCGTGCGCGACGGGTCGCGGACCGCTGGGCCTCACCGCCGCCGAGCTCGCGCCGGCCGCGCGCGCGCTGCTCAATGCCGCCGCGCGCGACGGCGCACTGAGCACGAAGGGCCGCGTCCCGAACGCGAATCAGCCCCGAAGCGCGTGGCGCGGAGGGGTCCAGCGAACGTCAGGGCAGCAGGACGGTCGCGCCGGTCGTCGCGCGCGACTGGAGCGCGCGATGCGCGTCGGCCGCGTCCTTCAACGCGAACGTCTGCCGCGGCTCGCTGACGAGCTTGCCGGCGCGCACGAGATCGAACATCTCCGCGGCCATCGCCGTGAGGTCCGCGCGCTTTGCCGCATAGGTGGCGAGCGTCGGACGGGTCGCGTACAGCGAGCCCTTCTGCGACAGCATCAGGATGTCGAACGGCGGGACCGCGCCCGACGCGTTGCCGAAGCTCACCCACAGCCCGCGCGGCGACAGGCAGTCGAGCGACGCCGGGAAAGGTGTCCTTGCCGATGCCGTCGTAGACGACCGGCACGCCCTTGCCGCCGGTCAGCGCCTTGACCCGTTCGACGAAGTTCTCGCGCGTGTAGACGATCGTGTGCGCGCAGCCGTTGGCCTTCGCGAGCGCGGCCTTCTCGTCCGAGCCGACGGTGCCGATCATGGTGACGCCGAGCGCGCGCGCCCACTGGCAGGCGATCAGGCCAACCCCGCCGGCGGCGGCGTGGAACAGGATCGTGTCCCCGGCGTTGAGCCGGTGCGTCTGGCGGAGCAGATACTGGACGGTGAGGCCCTTCAGCATCAGCGTCGCGGCGCACGCGGTCGGACACGCCGTCGGGCAGCTTGACCAGCCGGTCCGCCGGCATCACCCGCGACTGGCTGTATGCGCCGAGCGGGCCGCCGCAATAGGCGACGCGGTCGCCGGGCTTCACCCAGTCGACGCCCGCGCCGACCGCCTCGACCGTGCCCGCCGCCTCGGTGCCCAGCCCGGACGGCAGCGGGAGCTTGTAGAGACCGCTGCGATGATAGGTGTCGATGTAGTTGAGTCCGACCGCGGTGTGGCGCACGCGCGCTTCGCCGGGGCCGGGATCGCCGACGGCGACGTCCTCCCACTGCAGGACCTCGGGGCCGCCGTTGGCGTGGATGCGTATGGCTTTCGACATCGGAAACTCCGTAGGAGAAAGACAGCAGTCTACCGGATGGGACCGGCGCCCGCCGCGACGTCCGGCTAGCGATCGCCTTCGATGGCGCCGAACTCCGCGGGAACGCGCGCGTAGAAGACGCTGATCCGCTCGCGGCGGAGCAGGTCGAGCAATCGGCCGGCCTCCTCGTCGCTGACGGCGAACTCGATCTGGACCGTCGTGTCGGCGGCGAGCTCGAAGAAGTGCTCCTCGTGCAGGATGCCATGCCGGCCGAATCCCGCGATGGCGCGAAACGCCGAGCCGCCGCGGATGCCGAGCGCCTTGGCCTGCTCGAGCAGCCACTCGTACAGCGCGACGTGGCGATGCATCCGCCGTTCGTGCACGTAGAAGCGCAGCAGCGTGCCGTTCATGGGGCCCCCCAGGCAAAGAGCGCGCGCGCCAGCAGAATGCCGACGATCGTCAGTGCGAGCGAACCGACGACGTGCGCGGTTATCGCGATCGTTCCCCACAGGTATTCCCGGCGCAGCAGCAGCGTGACGATCTCGGCGGAGAACGTCGAGAACGTCGTGAGTCCGCCGAGGAAGCCGGTGGTCACGAGCAGCTGCGCCTCGGGCGAGAGCACCGCATGCCGGGTGAGGATTTCCATCGTGACCCCCATGAGGAGGCCGCCGACGAGGTTCGCCGCCAGCGTGCCCAGGGGCAGCGTCGGAAACACCGGATTCAGAGCGATGCCGAGTCCCCAGCGCAGCCACGCGCCGGCAGCCGCGCCGCCGCCCACCGCCAGTATCCCGCTCCAGGGCATCGTGACCTCCGTGCGCAGCCGGGCGCGCCGCGATCCCTCCGTCAGCCGCGCGGAGCGCCGCGGCCGGCTCCGCGCCGGCCGCGCGGGCCGGCCGCCGCGGTCACTGCGTGCCGTCCTTGAGCGTCGCCTTGAGTGCGGCGATCTCGGCGTTCGCCGTGTTGCCGTGCGGCATCGGGCGGTGAGCCCGCCGATACCAGTACTTGGCGTTGTCGAGGTCGCCCTCGACGAGATGCACGATGCCGTGGGCCCAGCAGCCCAGCCACGACGCGTCCTTCTGTACCAGCGAGTGCGCCGCCTTCCATTCCCCGGCCTCGAGATGCTGCACCGCCTTGGCGATCGGAGTCACGCGCTTCCTCCCCTCCTACACTGGCGTTGACGGAGATTTTATCCGCTGCGCCGGCAATTGCCAGCGATTTCCGCCGCCGCTCAGCGCCCGGGACCCGAGCCGGAGGCGAGCAGCGCGCGCACGTCGACATCGCGCGGCAGAGGCGCCACCGCGCCGAATCCGGTCGTCGCCAGCGCGGCCGCGGCGTTGGCGTAACGCGCCGCGGCAAACGGATCGTCGCCGGCCACCGTGCGCGCGGCAAAGGCCCCGTCGAAGCAGTCGCCCGCGCCGGTTGCATCCACGCTGTTCACGGCGTGACCGGCGATGCGCTCGATGCGTCGGCCGTCGGAGACCACGGCACCGTCCGCGCCGCATTTCAGCGCGACCACCGGCGCGCCCCGACGATGCCACCAGTCGATGATCGCTTCCGGTTCGGACAGGCCCGACAGCAGGCGCGCCTCGTCCAGACTCGGCAGGAACCAGTCGCATTGCGCGACCGTGGCCAGCACGACCGCGCGTGCCCGCGCCAGCGGCCACAGCTTCAGCCTGCAGGTTGGGATCGTAGGAAACGCGCGCGCCGCCGGCCTTTGCCGCTTCGATCGCCGCGAACGCCGCGTCGCAGGCGCCAACGCTGATCGCCTGGCTGATGCCGGACAGGTGCAGCACGCGCGCGGCGCCGATCAGCGTCAGCGGCAGCTTCGCCGGATCCATCCGCGACGCCGCGGATCCCGCGCGGAGGTACGAGAACTCGTGCCCGCCCGGCCCGTGCGTGACGAAATAGATGCCGGTCGGCGCATCGACATCGCTTTCCACGCCGCGGGTGTCCACGCCCTCGTCGGACCACAGCCGGCGCAGCGCGCGACCGAACGCATCGTCGCCGACGCGGGTCACGTAGCCGCTGGCCGCCCCGAGCCGCGACGCAGCGATCGCCATGTTCGACGTGTCGCCGCCGAAGCCGCGCAGGTAGACATCCGGCGCCTCGGCGCGCGCCTGGTTGAACTCGACCATCGCCTCGCCGAGCGCGACGATCGCCGGCGCCGCGGGCGACGCCGGGGTCATCGCAACCCGGCCCCCGCCGGCGATCGCGGCGGCAGCGCGCGGAACGCGCTGGCGTACGCGGCCGCCGACTTCTCCACTTCCGCGACCGCCATGCCGGGTCGGTAGAGGTTGCTTCCGGTGCCGAAGCCATCCGCACCGGCCGCCCAGTACGGCCCCATGTTGTCCGGCCGGATGCCGCCCACCGGAAAGACCAGCGCGGCCGCAGGAAGCACCGCGCGCCATGCCTTGAGCGCCGCCGCGGGCAGCTGCTCCGCCGGAAACATCTTCAGGCCATCGGCGCCGGCGGCGAGCGCCGCGAACGCCTCCGTCGGCGTGGCGACACCGGGAATGCAGATCCGCCCCTGGCGCTTCGCTTCGCGGATGACTGCCGTGTCGCCGTGCGGCATGACCACCAGCTGACCGCCCGCCGCACTCACCTGCGTCACCTCGTCCACGGCGAGCACCGTGCCGGCGCCGACGAGGCAGCGCTCCCCGAAGTGCTCGGCGAGCAGCCGGATCGACTCGAATGGCCGCGGCGAGTTGAGCGGCACCTCGAGGATGCGAAAGCCGTGGGCGACCAGCGCGGCGCCGATCGCGGGGATTTCCTCGGGCGCGATGCCGCGCAGCACCGCGACGAGCGGCAGCGGATCGAGATAGCGCGTGAGCGGATTCGACATGGCGATGGTGGGTCAGTGGACGAGCCCCGCGCGCTGCGCGATGCGGAAGATGCCGTGCGCCGCGGCATCGGCGGGACCCTGCTCGGCGTCGATGCCGGCGCGCCCCAGCGCGTCGACGTAGCGCCCGACGATCACGTCGCCGCCGATCACCCGCACGGGGCCGACGCGGCCGCCGCGCTCCCGGGCCCACGCATCGGCCGCGCGGACTTCATAGCCGATCAGCACGCCCGACAGGAAGTCGCCGACCTCGGCCGGCCCGAGCTCTCCGGCAAGCGCGAGCGTCCTTGCGCCGAAGATCAGGTGCGTGAGTCCGCCCCCGGCGAGGCTGCGCACGACGCCGCGGCCGAATGCCGTTCCCGCCGCCGCCGTGGACGGCGCGCCGCGTTCGGCCATCCGACCCAGAATGCTGTGCTCGAGCAACACCGCATACAGCTCGCCGGTCATGAACGTCGCGAACGCGACGAGCATTCCCTCGTCGACCAGCGCCCACTTGCTGTGCGTCCCCGGAAGCACGACGAGCACGCGGCCATCGCCCGGGCGCACTGCGCCGGCGAGCTGCGTCTCCTCGCCGCGCATCACGTCGGGAATCCCGGCGCCGTCGCGGCAGCTCGCACCCGGCACGATGGCGAGCTCGCCGCCGGGCGTGCGCGTCAGCGTGCTGCCGAGCCCGGCCAGGTCCGCGGGGCACGCGACGTAAGGCGCCTCGATCCATCCCTGACGGCTTCCGACCATTCCGCAGGCGACCCTCGGGGCGCGCTCGCCGCGCCAATCGCCGAGCAGTTGATCGAGCGCCGCGGCGAATCCGTCGGCCTCGACGTTGCGGATGCCGAGCGGAGCGCTGCGCACGGCGAGGACTGCGCCCGCAGCACCGATGCGATACGCCCGCGCCGACGTCGTTCCCCAGTCGATGGCAATCAAGGCGGTGCGGCTGGCGTCGTTCACGCCCAGCGACGGTAGCCCACGCCCGTTTCGGGGTCAAGCGAGCCGATCGCGCGATCGATCGAAGCGGGGATCGCAGCGCGCGGGTTCAGCCGTGGCTGGAGCGCGGGGCCGGCTCGCGCTGCGCCTGCCATCGCGCTGCGGCCTCATCGTCGCTGGCGCGCGCCTCGACCCAGCGCGCGCCTGCAGCGGTGTCTTCCTTCTTCCAGAACGGCGCCCGCGTCTTGAGGTAGTCGATGATGAACTCGCAGGCCGCGAAGGCCTCGCCACGGTGCGCGCTCGTCACGCCGACGAGCACGATCTGGTCGGCGGGCTTCAATGCGCCGACCCGGTGGATCACCAGCGCATCGACGATATCCCACCGCGACCTGGCGGCGTCGACGATTTCCGCGAGCGCCTTTTCCGTCATGCCGGGATAATGCTCCAGCGTCATGGTCGCGACTTCGGCGTTCTCGTTGACGTCGCGAACGGTACCGATGAACGCAGCGACCGCGCCGATCGCGCGGTTTCCTGCGCGCAGCGCGTCGAGCTCCCGCGCGACGTCGAAATCCTCGACCTGGACACGTACCGGCACGTTCGCGCTCCCGCTGCTCAACCGCCGGTGACGGGCGGAAACAGAGCGATCTCGTCGCCCGGACGAACGGGAGTGTCGGGACCGGCGAGGTCGTGGTTGACGGCGATGCGCACGGCGCGACCGGGCGCGAGCTCGGCGGCAAAGGCCCCGCCGCGCCTGGCCAGCCACGTCCGCAGCGCGGCAACCGTCGTCACGTCGACCGGCGGTTCGATGCGCTCGCTCGCCATGCCGAAGGCCTCGCGCAGCCGGGCGAGGTAGACGAGCGTGAGCGTAGCGGTGGCGGTGTCGCGCATGCCGGATTGCTGTGCGAGGCGAGAGGCGGTACCCGGTCGGGCCCTGCCGCGAAGTTTACCGCGGATCGGCGTGCCCGCCGGCGCCGCGTACCCGGGCTAGAAGCGAAGCTGAACGCCGACGCTGACCTGGTCGGTCTCCGGCATGCCCGGACCGAATTCGCCGACGAAGCGGCCGAACCGGCCGTATTCGAGACGCAGGCCCAGCGCCGAATTCATGTCGTACCGGACGCCAAGGCCGTAGTTGACGCCGTCGCGAAGGCGCCGGGCATCCGCCGCCGCCGTCGACGAGTAGCCCAGTGCCGGCGTCCCTTCGCTCTGGCCGTAACCCAACCGGCCGTAGAGGGCGAACGAGCGGAGGAATGTCCAGCTCGTGAATACGTCGACGTTCCAGGTTCGCGCCTGCGCGTCGCCGAATCCGGCGCCGGGCGCGATGTTGAGGCCGATGGCATTGGCCCCGCCGACGCCGTCGGCCGGGCGCAGCGCATATTGGTCGCTGGAATTGAACGATGCCTCGACGGCGATATCGCTGCGCCAGCGGTACCCGCCGAACACCAGGGCGCGCGGCGAACCTTCGTCGCTGACCGGCGCGACGTAGCGGTTCCAGACCGAATCGACGGACCCGAATTTCAACGCGGCGCTGTCTGCTCCGCGGTCGCGCAGGGACACCCCGCCGTAGAACCCGCTTGCCGGGCGATCCGTTCGCTCGGCCGCGTGCGCCGGAACCGTGGCTCCGAGTGCAAGTAAAGTCGAGATAATCGTGGCAACGCGCTGAATTTTCATGTTTTTCAAGCTTCGCCGACGATCGTAATCACCTCGAACCTGCCAGCCCCGCAGCCCGCCCCGATCAACCCTCTTCAGAGGTGTTTGGCACTGCGTCGGCCACTGAGTTCACGCTACTCGCGGCCCAGGGCGAAGTCAATTCCCGGGTGGACCGACGGTCGCCCTGTCGACGACGAATGTTGTCACGGCGTCGACATCGGACAAGGCGAATACCGGAAGGCGTTCGGCCGTTCCCGGGGGCAGCGCCTCCGCGCTGTCGGTTGCGATGGCGAGGATGTGCGGATCGCGCGGATGCAGCAGCGGCTTGCCGACTTCGGCGCGCCAGATTTCGAGTTTGGGGATCGGGAACGCCTTGTAGCCCTCAACCAGGGCCAGATCGCAGTGGGACAACCGCGCCAGCGCACCCTCGAGCGAAAGCTCGGGACCGCCCCGCAGCTCGTGCATCAGCGCCCACCGCGTCCCCGACGTGATCAGGACTTCGCTGCATCCCGCGTGACGGTGCCGGTAGGAATCCTTGCCCGGCTGGTCGAATTCGAAGCGATGGTGCGCGTGCTTGATCAGCGAGACGACGAGGCCCCGGGCAACCAGGCGCGGGATCACCTGCTCGATCAGCGTGGTCTTGCCGCTGCCGGACCACCCGGCGAATCCGAATATGCGCATGATCGGCGGCATTGTACCGACCGTCCCCGCAAGGGCGGCCGGCCGTCGACACGGCGGTGTTCCCGGGGCTAAGCTTGCCTCCCCGGGTTTCCGTCAGCGCTGCGGCCGACCGATGCCGAAAATGGATCGAAATCAGCTTCCCGTGCCCGTCGAGGGCGAGATGCCGTCGCGGGCCGTGTCCGGAGTCATCGAACGCGTGATCGCGGACGTGCCCCCGCCGCGCACGCAAGCGGCGGCGGATCCGGCGAGCGCGGCCGAGGAGCTCGCGCGGGCCGCCGCGCGCAGCGCCGCCCTGCTGTCGAGCTCGCTCGCGCTCCCGCCCGGCCCGCTCGGGATGCTGACCGTGCTGCCCGATCTGTATCTCATCTGGAAGCTCCAGCGGCAGATGGTCGCCGACATCTTCGCGCTGCACGGGCGCACCGCGGAGCTCACGAAAACGCACATGCTGTACTGCCTGTTCCGCCACATGGCGAGCCACGTCGTGCGCGACGTGGTCGTGCGCGCGGGCGAGCGCGCCCTCGTCCGGCAGCTGTCGTCGAGCGCGCTCAACAAGGCGCTGGGATCGCTCGGCGTGACCGTGACCCAACGTGTCGCCGGCACCGCCGTCAGCCGCTGGGTGCCGCTCGCCGGGGCGGCGGCCGTCGGCGCCTATGCGTACTGGGACACGCTGCAGGTCGCGAGGACGGCGCGGCGGCTGCTCGAAGCGACGCCGGACGCGGATGCGGCGCCGGCGTCGCGGGACCGGGCCCCGGTGCCCGGCGACTGACGATGTGCGGCCGCTACGAGTTGCACAGTCACCCGGCGGCGATCGCGCTGGCCTTCGGGCTCGCGCATCCGCCGGACGTCCACGCGCGCTACAACATCGCGCCGATGACCGAGGTCCCGATCGTGCGCGTCGGCGCCGAGGGACGGCGCGAGCTCGTCCGCATGCGCTGGGGACTGGTCCCGCGCTGGGCGAAGGACACGGCGATCGGCGCGAGAATGATCAACGCGCGCGGCGAGACCATCGCGGAAAAGCCCTCGTTCCGGATGGCGTTTCGCCGCCACCGCTGCCTGCTCCCGGCCGACGGCTTCTACGAATGGATGACGCTGTCGCCGGGATCCGGGGCGCGCGAGCCGGCCCGCAAGCAGCCGCAGCACATCGGCATGGCGGACGGGTCGCTCTTCGGATTCGCGGGTCTCTACGAGCGCTGGCGCAGCGAGGAAGGCGACGTGCTCGACACCTGCACGATCATCACGACCGAGGCCAACGCGCTGCTGCGCCCGCTCCACGACCGGATGCCGGCGATCATCCCGCCCGAGCATTACGCGCGCTGGCTCGATCCGGCGAACGCCGACGTCGTCGATCTGCTGGTGCCCTACCCCGCGGCCGCGATGGCGTACTACCCCGTGTCCAGCCGGGTCAACAACGTCCGCCACGACGACGCGACGCTGATCGAGCCCGCTGCCTCGCCGCCCGGCGAGAGCGACGCGGATCACGGGCCGCCGCCGCATCGCCCGGAGCAGGAGGAGTTGTTCTGACTCGAAGTCGCGATCGGCGACAGGCCGCGTTGCCCGCGCAGTCGGCATCGCGCCGCGCGATCAGCTGCCGCGGTAGGTCGAATAGCCGTACGGGGAGACCAGCAGCGGGACATGGCAGTGCGCGAGCGCGTCGGCCACGCCGAAATCCAGCGTGACGTCGCCGACGAACGCCGGCTGCGGCGTCTGCACGCCTTGCGCCGCGAAGTACGCTCCGGCCGAGAATACGAGCCGGTAGTGTCCGGCGACGAAAGCCTCCGCCTCGAGCAGCGGCGCGTCGCAACGTCCGTCGGCATTGGTCGCGGTCTCCTTGATCAATGCGTAGCTCTCGCCGCTCTTCCGATACAGCCGGACGCGCATTCCCGCGCCGGGCTTGCCGTGCGCGGTGTCCAGCACGTGCGTCGTCAGACGTCCCATCACGCCCTCCCCGTTGCGCGCTCCGCACCGGCCGAAGCGGTGTTTGCGCGGGGAAATTGCGGTCGGCCCGGCGCCGAATCGCCATGTCCGGGTTTCCGATACCGCCCCGGCCGGAATTGTATGTCACCCCCGTCGCCGGCACGCGATCCCGCGACCGACGACCGATGCCGCGCGGGCCCGTGAGACTGCCCGACGTCAACGCGATGAGCCGCGCGGCGTTCGTCGCCGCGCTGGGCGGAATCTTCGAGCATTCGCCGTGGGTCGCGGAGCGCGCCTGCGACGCGCGGCCGTTCGCAAGCGTCGGCGCGCTGCACGACGCGATGACACATGCCGTCCGCAACGCGCCCGAGGCCGTGCAGCTCGCGCTCATCCGCGCCCACCCGGAGCTCGCGGGCGGGGCCGCCGTGCGCGGCGAGCTCACGGCCGAATCGACGAACGAGCAGTCGGGCGCCGGCCTGGACCGGTGCACGGCCGAGGAATACGCCCGTCTCCAGGCGCTCAACGCCGCCTACAACGAGAAATTCGGCTTCCCGTTCGTCCTTGCGGTCAAGGGCTACGATCGCGCCGGGATCCTGCGCGAATTCGCGCGGCGCGTGGAGCGCGGCAGGAGCGCCGAGCTCCACGAGGCGCTCGCGCAGATCGCGCGCATCGCACGGCTGCGGCTCGACGCGCTGATCGACGGCGACTGACGGCGCCCGCTTTACGGGTCGGCAGAACCGGCGTCGGGCTCGACGAGAAGGTCGTGTCGCGTCCCGCCTGTGATCAAAGCATCGTCCGCCGCAGCCGCAGCGCGTTGACGATGACGGACACCGAGGAGGCGGCCATTGCCGCGCTCGCGATGATCGGCGACAGCAGCCACCCGGTGAGCGGGTACAGCGCTCCGGCAGCAAGCGGCACGCCAAGCGCGTTGTACACGAAGGCGAAGAACAGGTTCTGCCGGATGTTGCCCATCACGTGCCGCGACAGCGTGCGGGCGCGTGCGATGCCGCGCAGATCGCCCTTGACGAGCACGATGCGCGCCGACTGCATGGCGATGTCGGTGCCGTGGCCCATGGCGATGCCGACGTTGGCCTGGGCGAGTGCGGGCGCATCGTTCACGCCGTCGCCGGCCATCGCCACGATGCGCCCGGACGCCTGCAATTCCTTCACCAGCGCATGCTTGGCGTCGGGCAGCACTTCGGCCCGAAAGTCCGCGATGCCGAGCCGGCTCGCGATCGCCTGCGCGGTCGCGCGATTGTCGCCGGTCGCCATGATGACCTCCACGCCGGATGCACGGAGCGCAGCGAGCGCTTCCGGCGTGCTCGCCTTCACCGGATCGGCAATGGCGAGGAGGCCGAGCAGACGGCTGCCGCGAGCGACGAAGACGACCGTCTCACCGCGCGCGCGCAGCTCGTCGGCCGCCGCCTCGGACTCGGCGATCGCGACGCCGTTCTCGGACATGAAGCGCGGGCTGCCCAGCCGCAGCGTCTCGCCGTCGGACTCGGCCTGCACGCCGCGCCCGGTGACTGACGCGAATCCGCTGACCGGGCGCGGCGTGATTGCGCGCTCCTTGGCGTACGCCAGAATGGCCTGCGCCAGCGGATGCTCGCTCGCCGCCTCCAGGCTCGCCGCAGCCGCGAGCAACTCCGGCTCGTCGGTGCCGGTGGCCGCCCGCAGCGTCGTGACGCGCGGCTTGCCGTCGGTGAGGGTGCCGGTCTTGTCGACGACGAGCGTGTCGACTTTCTCCATGAGCTCCAGGCCCTCGGCGTCGCGGATCAGCACCCCGGCCTGCGCCCCGCGCCCCACGCCCACCATGATCGACATCGGCGTCGCGAGGCCGAGCGCGCACGGGCAGGCGATGATCAACACGGAGACGGCGACGACGATGGCGTTGGGCAGCCGCGGCTCCGGTCCGATCGTCGCCCAGACGATGCCGGCGACGACGGCAATGCCGACGACGGTTGGAACGAACCACCCCGACACGGTATCGGCCAGCTTCTGGATCGGCGCCCGCGAGCGCGCAGCTTCGGCCACCATGTGCACGATCTGCGCGAGCAGCGTGTCGCTGCCCACGCGCTCCGCGCGCATCACGAAGCTCCCCGTCTGGTTGACGGTCGCACCGGTCACCTTGCCGCCGGCCGTCTTTTCGACCGGAATCGGCTCGCCCGTCATCATCGACTCGTCGACGCTCGACGCGCCTTCGACGACGATCCCGTCGACCGGCACCTTGTCGCCTGGACGCACGCGCAAGCGGTCGCCGACCCGCACTTCGTCCAGCGGTATGTCGCGCTCGGCGCCGTCCGCTTCGATCCGTCGCGCGGTGGGCGGCGCAAGCTGCAGCAGCGCCTTGACCGCCGCCGAGGTCTGCGAGCGGGCACGAAGCTCCAGCACCTGCCCGAGCAGCACCAGCGTCGTGATCACCGCCGCCGCCTCGAAATACAGCGGCGCATTGCCGCCCACCCTGAACGCGGCAGGCAACAGATCCGGAGCCACGAAGCCCACGACCGAGAACACGTAGGCAACACCCACGCCCAGCGCGATCAGCGTGAACATGTTGAGCGACCGATAGACGAGCGAACGCCAGCCCAGGACGAAGAAGGGCCAGCCACCCCACAGCACGACCGGGGTGGCCAGCGCAAACTGGATGCGCGCGAACCAGGGACCCATCAGGTGCGCGATGCGCTCGTGCAGTCCCGGGAAGAACTCGGACATCGCCAGCAGCGCGATCGGAAGCGTCAGGACGACGCTCCCCCAGAAACGGCGCGTCATGCGCGCGAGCTCGACGTTCTCTTCTTCCAGGTTTGCGTCGACCGGCTCGAGGGCCATGCCGCAAATCGGGCAGTTTCCGGGCGCCGGCTGCCGGATCTGCGGGTGCATCGGGCAGGTGTAGATCGTCGGTCCCGCGGTCGCGGCGCGGGGCGCTGACGGGGCTTGCGGGTGACCTGCATGCGCCGGCACGGAGTGCACCGTTACCGGCGCATGTTGATGCGCGTGACGGGGGCCGTGGTCATCGCCGGCAGGAGCGTGCGCTGGCGCGTGCGCGTGCCGGTCGCCCGTGTGCGATTCGTTCATGGCCTCGACCTCCTTCGGTCAGGTTGCAGTATCGGCAGCGACTGCGGCGAGCCCGGTCAATGCCGCGCCGGCGGGGAGAGCCGCGACTCGACCCGCTGCCGATACCGGAAACGCATGATCGTCAACGCCAGCGGCGGCAAGACGAGCCATTGCGCGAGCGGAGCGACACCGATGCCGCGAATCGTCGGCATGCCGGCCGCATAGGCCCAGCTGCGCAGAACATACACGTTGTACCACTCCGCCCAGATCGTGAACAACTCGCCGGCGACCAATACCACTGCCAGGCCTGCCAGTGGTCGATGCAGCGGCCATAGCGGCGCCCCGGTCGCCAGCGCGGCGATCAGGTAGGACAACAACGCCACCGTCGCATCACCGACCGTGCAGTGGAGCACGGCGTAACCCAGCGCCGGCCAATCCGCGTAGCGATCCATGGCGTAAAGCGGAAGCTGCACGACTTCCCAGACGAGGTTCAACGCGAAGAGCCAAAGCGTCCACGTCAGCGCGAAGCCGGGGCCCGTCGGGGCCGCTTGCTGCTCGATGCGCGACACCGCCATCGGATTACCTCGACTCCCGGTTCGGCGTGGTCGGCAGGATCCACCGATTCACGGCTTCATACCGATGCATTCGGAAGTAGGACGTCAGCGCAGGCCATGGTCTCGACGCAATGCACGAATGGCGGTCATGAGCATGCCGCCAATCCCGGTGACGAGCATTGCTTCGCCGAGAATGTCGTGCCAGCCGCCCATCGGAGTCATCAACAGCATCGAGCCGCCGATGACGAGAGCGGCGAAAGCGATGGCGCTCGTGAGCCGCTCGAGATTGCGGCTGAAGCGAGCCTCCCAGGGCCTCCAGACCGGGCAGTCGGCCCAGATTGCCTTCGGCGATGCGGCGGAGGACGCGTCGCGTGTCGCCGGGCGCATCCTTGACCAGGCGCTCGAACTCGCGGGCAAGCGTGGTCGTCTTCTCCTTTATCCGCGCCGGCGAGAAGTGCTGCTTGGTCAGGCGCGAGATCTCTTCGCGAAACGATTCCATGTAGTCATGGTCCGGGGCGAGTTGCCCGCGTCATCGATTCCAGAATGACGAAGGCACGCGTCAGCAGGACAAACTCGCCGGGGTTGTGCACCCCGTTCCGGCTTCCGGCGCGCATCAGCGAATCGAACGCATCCCCGATCGAAACATCCGCCAGATTGGTCCGGCGGATTTCATAGAGCGCCGCCTTGATGTCCGCCAACAGCGCCGTGCGGTTGACGTCCTCGGTCGCCGGGGCCATTTCGAGATAGGCCTCGGTGGCAGCCCGCGCATCGCCTTTGACGACCGCCTCGAGAAGAAGGATCAGCGATTCGCGCATCGGCTCGTCGAGCTCGCCCGTCTTGCCGAAATCGAGCAGGGAGAGCCGCCCGTCGGGCAGGACGAAGACATTGCCGGGATGCGGATCGGCGTGAAACAAGCCTTCTTCGAAGATCGATTGCAGCATCAGCTTCACCAGGGTATGCATCGAACCCGGCATCGCTTCCGGGTGCAGCTTGGCATAGTGATCGACCCGTTCGCCGGCGGAGAACTCCAGCGTCAGCACGGTCGCGCCCGAGCGCTCCGCCACGACATCCGGAATCCAGAGGTCGGGAACATCCGCGAGCGCGGTGCGAAAGAGCACCACGGAACGTGCTTCGCGGCTGAAATCGGTCTCCCGCCTCAGGCTGTCGGCGAACTCGCTCACCACGACAGGAAGGTCGAGCGCGCGCAGGCGCGGAACGAGCCGTTCTCCGAGCGCGACCAGGTAGGTCAGTGCCGCGATATCCGTGGAGATGATCGCTTCAAGGCCGGGCCGCTGCACCTTCACGGCCACGTGCCGCCCATCGTGGATTGTCGCCTCGTGCACCTGGGCGATGGTCGCGGCGGCCAGCGGCGTTTCGTCGAACGACGGGAACAAATCCGTCAACGAGGCGCCCAGTTCGCCTTCGACCGTCGCGCGCACGGTGTCAATGCCCATCGCCGGCAGCTCGTCGTGCAGCTGCTCCAGCTCTTTGGTGTAGGCGGTCCGGCAGCAGGTCACGCCGCATCGCGAGCACTTGCCCGAACTTGAGAAAGACGAGTCCCAGTTCCTCGAAGGTTTCCCGTACGTTCTTCGGCGACGGCCAGCGCTTCCTGCCGAGCAGGGCCCCCAGGCACCCGTGCCTGGCGAGCACGCGCAGGATTTGCATGAGGCGCGGTGCCGATCGCAGCAGGCTGCTCTTTTCCTTGGTGATCGTTACAGCCATGCGTTGCTCCCGCTTGCTACTTCACTGGCGCGGCGGCCAGGCTTTTCCGCGTCGACCATCGTCGCCTTCGAGTCCGCGCCTTATCGTGGTGTCACGCCGTGAGGCTCGTGCAGACCCGCTGCAGAAGTGCCCGTACCTCCTTGCCAAGGGCGTGCACCTCCGGTTTGTCCACCAACTGCAACACGGCCTCGGGATCCATGAACGCTACCGTAATGGTTCCATCGACCTCCTCGCGCACGACCACGTTGCATGGCAGTAACAGACCGACGTCGGGGTCAGCCTCGATCGCGCGGTGTGCGAGCGGGGGGTTGCATGCCCCGAGTATGCGATACGGCCGGCGGTCGACATCGAGCTTGGCTTTCAGCGTTGCCTTGACATCGATATCGGTGAGCACGCCGAATCCTTCCTTTTTCAGGGCCTCGGTGACTTTCGCGACGGCGATATCGAACGGTACCTTTAGCTGCGTGCTGAATCCGTACATGCATCGACTCCTTCAAATTGGCGGAACCATGGGTTGGGCGGTGGGATGACGGTGCGACGCCACCAGCTGATGCCACCGCCGCGTTTTATGCGGCGTGGCGTCGCGCACCGATCCCTTGCATTGTGGAAATCACGTCGCATGTCTCAACGTCCCCATACCTGCAGTTAGTGCGCGCGCTACGTCTTTGGCGCGGCGACCATGGCTTGCGGGCCAGCCATCATCCCCTGCTGGTCCATCATCGTCTGCATCATCATCTGCATCATGTCCATGCGCTTCTGCATCATCTGCATCTGCGCGTTGGCGTCGGCAGGTTTGCCCTTCTGACCCATCGTGCCGCTGCCCATTCCACCCATCATGCCGCCGCCCTGCATCATCGGAGCCATCATGGCCATGCCGCCCTGCATTTCGTTCCGCTGCTCGTCCATCACCTTCTGGCGGTCCTCGGGCGTGGTTGCACTCATCATCTTGTCGTGCAGGGCTTGCATCGTCTTCATGTGTTCGTCCATCTGTCCCATCTGACTGCCCATGCTCATGGACGGGCTGGGTTGCATGGCAGTGGGGTTGGAGTTCGACGCGGGCGCTTTCGTGTTCTGCGCCATGGGCATGCCTGCGGCAAGCAAAACGGCCGTACCAACAGCAATTGCGAACGTTCTCTTCATGTGACTCTCCAAGTGAACCGATTGAACGAACGGGCAAGTACGCTTAGGGCGCGCGAGCCCGGAGGGACGCGACGCCAGGAAGCTCCGGGCGTACGCGGGCCAAGCGCCAGAAACGCGCTCGACCGCTACCGCGGCTTACAACGTGAGACGGACGATGCGGAGGGAGAACGGCACACCCGACGATGGATGTGCTGTCCGCGCCAACCGGAGAAGCGGCGCGGAGATCGGCAGGAAGCCGAGGTCGTGATGTGTTGCAACTACCAGTGGCTGCCCGGCGGGCGGGTCCTGGACCAGCTGAAGCACGCCGACCAAGGGCACGTCGTTGCTGCAGAACTCCTCGCAGCCAGTCGCCATGCCATCTTCCATGGGGTCACCGCCTGCGTGTACTGCCGTGGTCGGTTGGTGCGGAACGGCCGCGACGCCATCCCACGTACACGCATTCGCGATACCCACGAACACCGCAAACGCCCACAACCCCAGAACGGCGGAGGCGAGGAACTGGCGATGGCGGTGCAGTATCCGAGTCATAACGTTTTCGATGCTACCGGCTCGATCCGTTACCGATCAAGCTGGGGTGAATTGACGCAGGTCGGGCACAACTCGCCGATGCGCACCTCGGTTCACTTGCCCTTCCGCTGCATGACCAATGCCACGACGCCGGCAATCACGACCACAAGCAGGATCGGCCCCCATATCCCGCCGTATCCGCCCATCCAGCCGCCGCCCCACATGCCACCATCGCCATTCATCATGTTTCCGGTCTGCGCCCAAGCGACGCCGCTGGCCAACAGCGGCACCGTACCAACAACCATAGCAAGCAACGCTTTCATGAGTCTTCCTAAGCTGAACAATGAAACTACCGGACCACTTCGGCAAAAGAGCGTATGAGCCCGAATCCGCACCTTGCCGCCCGACGATCCCGGGCCACGCGCGCCAAAGGTCTGCACACTCCCTCAACCGCTCCACCTGCCTGCAACACAGGAACAAAATGGATTCGGAATCCGTATCGTTCGCGCGAATCTACGTTGACATATTGCCGACGTCTGTGCGGCAACGCACACAGCCCTGCGTCAGCGGTCGGCTTCATGGCCGCGAAGGTGCCGTTGCCGACAGAGCGATCCCGTCGTGTCGACCAGGTGAAGCACAATCGCGTAGCTTGCAGCCGTCCGCGGTTGCACTTCCAAAGGGCACTTCGCGACGGCCGGACCAGGCACTTCAACTCCGGAACCGTCGTCGTACCATGGAACATCAAGGGCACCCCTGCTATCGGTTGCTGTGATGTGCGGGTGTCGCGTGGCCCCATCGTGGTACGAACGCGGGGGTGCCCGACGCGTAGCGTCGATATTCGTCCCCGAACACCGCTTCCGCGTCGCGCTCCTCGCGTCGGGCCAGCGTCACGTACATGGTGAGGAGAATGGGGAACATGATCAGCGTGACGAGCGTTGGCCATTGCACCAGGAACCCGATCATGACGAGCACGAAGCCCGCGTACTGCGGGTGACGAATGCGTGCGTAGGGACCCGATGTGGCCAGACGGTGCGCGCGTTGCGCCTGATAGAGGACACGCCACGACGCCGAGAGCAGCCAGAAGCCTCCGCCGATGAAGATGAAGCTCAGCACGTGGAACGGACCGAAGTGTGGGTTGGTGCGCCAGCCGAACATCATCTCCAGCAAGTGACCACCATCATGGCTGGCCCAATCCACACCCGGGACGCGTGAACTCAACCAGCCCGAAAGCAGGTAGATCGTCAACGGAAATCCGTACATTTCGGTGAACAGCGCCACCAGAAATGCGGAGAACGCGCCGAACGAGCGCCAATCCCGCGGCGACTGCGGTTTGGCGAAGCTGAACGCGAAGATGATGAAGATCAGTGAGTTGACGATCACCAGCGACCAGAGCCCGTAGGCCGGAGCATCGTTCATCGCCGCGTTCCATGCTGATGTTGGGATGTCGTGCCGGGAATGGTGGAATCGGGACTCGACGACGCTTCGGGGCAAGCGTCGGATGCCGTCTTTCCTCCGGGACGATCGTGGCTGCCGTGTCCGTGATGCATGAACAGGTGCATGAGCGGGCATGCCGCCAGGAATAGCCAGGGCAACCAGGGCAATACGTGCGCCCGATGCTCGGCAATCAGCAAAAAGACGCCGATAGCGGCAAACGCGAAGAGCGCCAGCGTTCCCCGTCGATGCCAACGCTCGACGTGTCGTTCCTCGCCGGACGTGTCGGAATCGCTTCCCATGTCGCGATGAGCGTCAGGCAGGTTCGCGCCCGCTCGAGACAGCGCCGCACCGCTACTTGCGCGGTGTGCCCTGCCCCATCATTCCCTTCCCCATCGTTCCCTGCATCATCATGTGATGCTCGGCCATCATCTGACCCATCATCTGCTCCATGAGCTTCTGGTGCTCGTCCATCCACTCCTTCTGCTCTTTCGGCGTCATGCCTTCGCGCGGCTTCATCGCCTGCATCCTGCCCATCGTGTCCTGCATCATCTTCATGTGTTCCTGCATCAGCTTGTCGCGCTCGGCGCCTTGCGCCTTCTCGGCGGCGGCGAGCTTGAGCTTCTGTTCCTGCAGGCGCTGGGTAATTTGCCGCTGCGCCTCGTCCTGGGCGGCAAACGTCGCGAGTGGGACGGCCGCAAAGGCGATCAATGCCGCGGTTGCGATCAGGTGTTTCATGGTCAATCTCCTTGCTGTTGAGGACGTCATATACCGGGGCGGAGACCGTCGACTCTGTTCCGTGAATGACGCCCCGATGCCAAAGCTCGCGGGTCGCCCCGACCGGTCCGCAGAGAACGGGCCGGACGGCAACGGGCGACCGGCCGGCTCATGCGCTCAACGTCAATGCGATGATCAATGCTGCAGCCTTCGTCGTCGGACACAGCATTTGCTCCTTCGCGCAATGTGGCTGCCTACTGCAGGTCGCTCCGAACCTGGATCGCCTGCCGACGCACCAAAGCGATCGAAAACGATTCGACATGAACAGATACGGCCACATGGCAACGATACCTGCGAGCGGGTGGCACACCGATGACGCACGCATTACAACTCGGTAATCGCGGCGTAAGCAGGGCGGCGCTTGCGGCGGGCGCCCGCGCGCACCGGCAACGACCATGCCCCGGGGGTGCCTGCACCAACTCTGTACCGTGCAAGACATCGGTCGCGCGATCGTCGATCATTCGCGCTGACGAAAGTCACGATCGGGCCGAACGTCCGGCCGAAGAGCCTGTCCAACCGCCGATCGAAATCATTGGAGACGTCATGGCCTTCCGTCCGCCTTCGACCCTCCGCGCTCGCACGGCTACCTTGGCAGCGCTGACCGCAGCGGCATTCACGCTGCGGCGCTGCCCGCCTGGGCGCAGGGAACCGACAAGGCGTCCCCGATGCCACCCGAGGCAGCGGGCCTGAAGAAAACGCTGGAACTGCGATTCCCCGGCGCGGAAATCCGTGGCGTCGCGAAGACGCCTTACTCCGGCCTCTATGAGGTGATGCTCGACGATCGGATCGTGTATACGGATGCGAAGGGCGAATACGTGCTGGTCGGCGCTGTATACGACACGGCGTCGAAGACAAACCTGACTGAAGAGCGGCAACGCCAGCAGAATCGAATCGATTTCGCAGCCCTTCCGCTCGAGCTCGCGATCAAGAAGGTCAAAGGCAACGGAGCACGCAAACTCGTGGTCTTCTCGGACCCGGATTGTCCGTTCTGCGCGCGACTTGAGAAGACGCTGAAGAATATCGACAACACGACCGTCTACACCTTCCTGCTACCGATCGACAAGCTCCACCCCGACGCCGCGCGCAAGGCACGAATGATCTGGTGCGCGGCCGACCGGCAGAAGGCATGGGATGCCCACTACGATTCCGGTGCGCTGCCCGACAATGCCGGGGAGTGCGAGAATCCCGTGGCGAAGACCCAGGCGCTCGGCGCGCGCCTGAAGATCAACGGCACCCCTACGCTGATTTTCGCGGACGGGTCGATGACCGCCGGCGCTCTGCCCGCCGATCGGCTCGAACGTGAGCTCACGAAGGCCGACGCTGGGCTCAAGGCGACGGCGGCCGCGAAGAAGTAAGAGCGATTGCCGTTTCTTCCATCGGGGCCGCGGTGTTCGGGTTTCGACCCGCACACCGTCGCCCCCGCAGTGGCGGAGCAAAACGTAGTCGTCGATCGGGAGTTCACGCGGACGCAGGTGTCGGAAACAGAATTTCGAATCGCGTCAGACCGCCCGCGGACAGCGCGCGGACGGTTGCGCCATGCGCCGCCGCGATCGACTTCGTGATCGCCAGACCGAGACCGGCGCCATCCGTCGACCGTCTGCCGCGACGGGTCGACACGATAGAACCGGTCGAAGACGCGTGGCAGATGCTCGGCGGCAATTCCGTCACCGGGATTCTCCACGGAAAGCCGAACGGCCCCGCCTTCGGCGCGCTCGATGCGCACATTGACGCATCCGCCTCGCGGGGTGTGATTGATCGCATTGGATAGGAGATTGCTGATGGCGCGACGAATCATCAGTCGCTCGCCATCGACGGTGCCGCTGCCGTCGAATGCCAGGCTGACGTCGAGATCCTCCGCGAGCGCATCGTAGAACTCGAACAGCTCCTTTCACCTCGGTGGCCAGATCGACGGATTCGCGCCGCGGCACGATCAGGCCGTTGTCGGACTTGGCTAGGAACAGCATGTCCGCGATCATCCGTGCGAGCCGCTCGTACTCCTCGGAATTCGAATACAGCACCTCGCGGTACTCGTCCGCGGACCGCGTCCGCGAGAGCGCCACGTGCGTTTGCGTCATCAGGCTGCCGATGGGCGTCCGCAGCTCGTGCGCCAGGTCCGACGAAAACTCGGACAGGCGGCGGAACGATTCCTCCAGGCGTGACAGCATGCCGTTGAACGCCGCGGCCAGATCGACGAGCTCCATCGGCAAGGACGCCGTCGGCAGCCGGTCGTGCAGCCGGCTCGCGGTGATGCTCTGCGCAACGCTGGTCATCTCGCGGACGGGTGCCAGGCCTCGCCTTGCGGCGAGCCAGCCGAGCAGCGCGGTGCAGACGATCCCGGCGGCGATCGCCAGCCAGAGTATCTCGTAGAAGCCCGCCATGAACGCGTGGTGCACGGCGAAATTGAGGGCAACGGCCACGACAACCTCGCGGCAGCCCGGCGCGGTGCGTCGGGACCCGGCTCGCGAAGCCGTGGTAGGCCTGACCGTCGTGTTCCCATGAGGCAAGCGCGGACATCTGCGCCGCGGGCGCCCTGGCGGCGCCATCGATCAGCGCCTCGGGGAAGGCCGCGCCAGCGGTAGCGAACAGCGTCTTGCCGTGGGGCCGGGTGACGCTCACCGACAACGCGGTCGTGGCCGATCAACGCATCCCCCATCCGCTCCGGAAGCGCTTCGACATCGGCCGGTGTCTGCACCTTCGACAGCACGTGGCGCACCAGCTCCATCTTGCCGTGGAGATCGGCGTGATCCAGCTCGAGAAAGTGCCGCTCGACGGACAGGCCGACCAGGTATCCGATGGCAAGCAGCACCGCAGTCGACGCGCCGCCAAAATACAGCGCGAGCCGAAAGGTGATCGACTTGCGCCACATCAGGCGGAATCCGGAGTCTCGAGTACGTAGCCCATGCCCCTGACGGTCTGGATGAGCTTGGGCTCGAAGCCGTCGTCGATCTTCGCGCGCAACCGACGGACCGCCACCTCGATCACATTGGTGTCGCTGTCGAAGTTCATGTCCCAGACCTGCGAGGCGATCAGCGAGCGCGGCAGCACCTCGTCGTGGCGGCGCAGCAGCAGCTCCAGCAGCGCGAACTCCTTGGCGGTGAGCTCGATGCGCTTGCCGGCGCGCGTGACCCGCCGTCGATACAGGTCGAGCTCCATGTCGGCGACGCGCAGCACCTCCGGTTCCTTCGCTTGGCCACGCCGCAGGAGCGAGCGCACACGTGCGAGCAGCTCGGAGAAGGCGAACGGCTTTACGAGGTAATCGTCCGCGCCCAGCTCCAGTCCCTTCACCCGGTCGTCGACCTGGTCGCGAGCCGTCAGGAACAGCACCGGCAAAGTGTTCCCGGCCTCGCGCATGGCCCGCAGCACCGACCAGCCATCGAGCCCCGGCAGCATGACGTCGAGCACGAGCAGGTCGTAATCCTCGGTGCTGGCGGCATGCAACCCGTCGTTGCCGTCGCGCAGCAGGTCGACGACGAAGCCGGCCTCGGTGAGGCCCTGCTTCAGATAATTGCCGGTCTTCGGCTCGTCTTCGACGACCAGAATCTTCATCGTCGCACCCCGCGTTGGTTGTCGCGCGCCATAATTGTGCACAGTCGCGCGGAGCACGCGCACTTCCTTACGGATTTGTAATTGTACTGTCAGGATGGCGTCGGGAACCCGACAGCAGAATTGCGGCACCGCAATGACGTGAGGACAAGCGTGTCTGCATACGCCGTACGTGCAGCCGACCCCGTCCAAAGTCCATGCCCAGCGGAGTGCGTCGAATTTCCCGATCTTTTGATGGATCAACCCCAACAAGCCCGGCGCAGGTACCATCGGCCCCGATTCCCGGATACGTTGCTTCCCTATCACCTCCCAACGGAGTTCATCATGCTCGTCTACCGCCTGCTCCCGCCGATCCTCGTCGCCATGCCACTGGTCGTGGCGCTCCCCGCGCTGGCCCAGAGCAACCACATGATGCATGCGCAGGCAAAATCGTCCGCGCCTGCCGTAGCCTGGACGGGAGGCGTCGTCAGGACGATCCACAAGCAGGAAAACCAAATCACCATTTCTCACGAGCCGCTCGCCAATCTCGGCATGGGGAAGATGACCATGACCTTCCGTCTCAAGTCTCCCGCGCTGGTCGAGGGAATCAAGGAGGGAAGCAAGATCCGGTTCGTCGCCGAAAACGTGAATGGCGAGCTGACGGTCGTTGCCCTGGAGGCCGTGAAATAGCCTCCCGCGGCCGCGGGCACACCGGCGGCCGGGCCGGGGCGGCACGTCGAACCTGTCCGGAATGCATGCATACTCTCCGCTCCCTGCCGGCGGGAGGAATCGAATGGAATCAGTGAACTTCTTGCGCACGGCGTTGCTGTGTCTCGCGGGTCTCGCGCTTCCGGTCAGCGGGAACGCGGCGGAATTGCCGCTTGGCGCCAATGTCGAGGGCCTGCTCGAATTCGCCCGGGGGAACCCGGAATACGCGGCCATGCGCCACGAAGCGGACGCTGCCGCGCAGCGCGTGTATCCGGCGGGCGCGTTCCCCGATCCGCTGTTCCGCATGGAGTTGCAGAACATCACCAACGCAGGCTCCGATGCGTCGCCGAGCGTGCTGCCCAGCAAGGTCGGCAGCACCAAGTACACGCTGGTCCAGCCCGTTCCGTTCTGGGGCAAACGGGACCTCAAGCGCGAAGTGGCCGAGGCCGACGCCGAGCAGGCCCAGGGGCGCGCGGCGATGACCTGGTCCGAGCTCGCGGCGAGCGTCAAGACCGCCTATGCGCGTTACTACCTGGTCGTCCACAACGAGCAGCTCACGCGGGAGATCCTGGACCTGCTCGCCCGGCTCGAGAGAATCGCGCTGGTACGTTACGAAAGCGGGCTCGTCGCCGCAGCAGGACGTGATCCGTGCCCAGGTCGAGCTCACGACCATGCGCGGGGAGCTGCTGATGCAGGAGAGCGAGCGCGACAGGCGTGCAGGCGGCGTTGAACAGCCTGCTGGCCCGGAGGGCGGCGGCGCCGCTCGCCCTGCCCGAGCGGCTGCGTCGCGTTCCTCCCCCGGCGAAGCTGGACGAGGATGCGCTGGTGGACCGCCTGCGTGGCCACAACCCGCAGCTCTTCGCGAGCGACGCGCGCATTCGCGCTGCCGAGAAGAATCGCGAGCTCACGTACAGGAATCGCTATCCGGACTTTGCCGTCGGGGTTTCGCCCATCCAGATGGGCTCGCGCATCGGCGAGTGGGAGCTGATGGTCGAAGTCAGCATTCCACTGCAGCAGGACTCCCGTCGACGGCAGGAGTCGGAGGCCGAATCGATGCTTTCGGCCGCGCGCGCGCAGAAGGAATCGTCGGCCAACAGGCTCATCGGCGAGTTGTTCGAGAACCTGGCCGCGTTGAAGGCCGCGCAGCGAATCGAAATACTGACCACGACCAGCCTCCTGCCGCAATCGGAAGCGACACTCCAGGCCGCACTGGCCGGCTACGAGACCGGCAAGGTGGATTTCGCGACGCTGCTCGATGCGCAGCGGCAGATCCGCAAGTCCAAACAGGACCGGCTGAAGGCGCAGGCGGAGGCGCAGGCGCGGCTCGCGGCGATCGAACGGCTGCTGGGAGAGGACCTATGACACGGGGAGCGGGAGTCCTGGCTGCAGTCGTCGCCGTGGCCGTGGGCATTGGCGCCGGATATTGGTGGGGCGCGCGGTCCCCTTCGGCCGAGCCGGCTCCCATGGCGTCGGACGGGGCGAGCGCGTCGACTGGCGCGGCGCCAAGTCCGAACGCAAGATCAAGTTCTACCGGAATCCCATGGGACTGCCCGACACCTCGCCGGTGCCGAAGAAGGATCCCGATGGGAATGGATTACATCGCCGTCTACGAAGGCGAGGAGCCCGACGCCGGCGACAGCCAGATCAAGATCAGCGTCGACAAGGTGCAGAAGCTCGGCGTGCGCAGCGAACCCGCGGCGCTGCGTTCGCTGGACAAGGTCGTCAAGGCTGTCGGCCGCATCGAGGTCGACGAGCGGCGCGTCTTCGCCATCGCGCCCAAGTTCGAAGGCTGGGTGGAGCGACTCTTCGTCAACGCCACCGGCCAGCCGGTCAGCAAGGGCCAGCCGCTGTTCGAGGTATACAGCCCGGAACTGGTATCCGCGCAGCGCGAATATGCGATCGCGGCCGCGGCGGTCGATGCGCTCAAGGACGCCGGCGAAGGCCCGAGGTCCGACATGCAGCGCCTCGCCGACGCGAGCCTGGCCCGGCTCAAGAACTGGGACATTTCCGAGGAACAAGTGCGTGCGTTGGCCCAGTCCGGAGAGACGCGCCGAACCCTCACGTTCCGCTCGCCGGTGTCCGGCATCGTCATGGAAAAGAAAGCCGTCCAGGGCATGCGCTTCATGCCCGGCGACAGCCTCTACCAGATCGCCGATCTGTCGTCGGTGTGGGTGATGGCCGACGTGTATGAGCAGGACATCGGCCTGGTCAGGACCGGCGCCAAGGCCAAGATCAGCATCAGCGCCTATCCCGAACAGCGCTTCGAGGGCACGATCACCTACGTCTATCCGACGCTGAAGCCCGAGACCCGAACCGTCTCGGTACGGCTCGAAATCGACAATCCGCGCCAGTTGCTCAAGCCCGCGATGTTCGCGGAGGTGGAATTGCCCGTCGGTGGCAAGGGGAAGGTATTGACGGTACCGATATCCGCCGTCATCGACAGCGGCACGCGCCGCATCGTCCTGGTCCAGCTCGCGGAAGGCCGGTTCGAGCCGCGCGAAGTGAAGCTGGGAAGCCGCACCGACACCTACGTCGCCGTGATGGACGGCGTCAAGGAGGGTGAGCAGGTCGTGGTGTCCGCCAATTTCCTGATCGATGCCGAGAGCAATCTCAAGGCCGCGATTGCCGGCTTCGGCACGTCGGGGCCGAGCGGGGCTCCGGGAGCAGCAGGCACCCCCGCCCAAGCCCCCGGGGCGGGTGCAGCCGGTCCGATCGCCTCGGCGCCTGCCGGCAAGCCTCCCGGCGTCGGTCATCGCGCCGAGGGAACCGTCAGGGCCATCGATGCGAAATCGGGGACCCTGTCGATCAGTCACGGTCCCGTCGAAACGCTCAAGTGGCCCAGCATGACGATGGACTTCAAGGCCGCCAACAGCGCACTGCTCGCGGACCTGAAACCGGGGGCCGCGGATCGCCTTCGAGTTCGTCGAACGGGCGCCGGGCGAGTGGGTGATCACGAAAGTCCTGCCGCTCCGGCAAGTCCGCCGGCACCGATGCCAAGCCGGGCACCCACAAAGTGCACTGAGAGCAGCCGTCATGCTGGGCAAGGTCATCGAGTGGTCGGCGCGCAACCGGTTCCTCGTCATCCTGGCGACCGTGTTCGTCACCGTCGGCGGCATCTACGCGGTCGTCAAGACGCCGCTCGACGCGCTGCCCGACCTTTCCGACGTCCAGGTCATCATCTACACCGAGTATTCCGGCCAGGCGCCGCAGGTCGTCGAGGACCAGGTCACCTATCCGCTGACGAGCGCGATGCTGTCCGTCCCCAAGTCCAAGGTCGTACGGGGCTTTTCGTTCTTCGGCGCGTCGTTCGTCTACATCATCTTCGAGGACGGCACCGACATCTACTGGGCGCGCTCGCGGGTGCTGGAGTACCTGAACTTCGCGGCCGGTCGCCTCCCCAGGGGCGTTTCGCCACAGCTCGGACCCGACGCGACCGGCGTCGGCTGGGTCTTCCAGTACGCACTGGTCGGCGCCAACAAGAACCTCGCCGAACTGCGCACGATCCAGGACTGGTACCTGCGCTACCAGCTCGCGAAGGCGCAGGGCGTCGCCGAGGTCGCGAGCATCGGCGGCTTCGTGCAGCAGTACCAGGTCGTCGTCGATCCCGTGAAGCTTCGCGCCTACGGGATTCCGCTGGCCAAGGTGGCGCAAGTCATCCGCGAGTCCAACCGCGACGTCGGCGGCCGCGTCGTCGAGATGGCCGAAACCGAGTACATGGTGCGCGGCATGGGCTATCTGCGCGGCAAGGCCGACATCGAGTCGCTGATGGTCAAGAGCGAAAAGGGGACGCCGGTGCTGATCCGCGACATCGCCCGGGTGGAGATGGGGCCGGACGAGCGCCGCGGCCTGAGCGAGCTCAACGGCGAGGGCGAAGTCGTGTCGGCCATCGCGATGGCGCGCTACGGCCAGAACGCCCTCGAAGTCATCCACAACATCAAGGCCAAGATCGCCGAGGTCGCTTCCGGATTGCCCGAGGGCGTGGAGGTGGTGACCGTCTACGACCGGTCGGACCTGATCCACCGGGCGATCGAAACCCTCAAGCGCACGCTGCTCGAGGAGAGCGTCATCGTGGCCGCGGTGTGCATCGTGTTCCTGCTGCACGTGCGCAGCGCGCTGGTGGCCATCGTGATGCTGCCGGTCGGCGTGCTGATCGCCTTCATCGCCATGCGCCTGCTCGGGATGAACTCGAACATCATGAGCCTCGGCGGCATCGCGATCGCCATCGGGGCCATGGTGGACGCGGCCATCGTGATGATCGAGAACGCGCACAAGCACGTCGAGCGGCTGCCCGAGGGCGGCTCGCGGCTGGAGGCGATGATCGCGGCGTGCAAGGAGGTCGGACCGGCGCTCTTCTTCTCGCTGCTCATCATCACCGTGTCGTTCCTGCCGGTGTTCACGCTGGAATCGCAGGAGGGGCGCCTGTTCTCGCCGCTCGCCTACACGAAGACCTTCGCGATGGCCGGCGCGGCGCTGCTTTCGGTGACGCTGGTTCCGGTGCTGATGATCCTGTTCATCCGGGGCAGGATCATGCCGGAAGCGAAAAACCCGGTGAATCGCTTCCTGATCTGGATCTACCGTCCGGTGATCGCCTGGGTCATGCGCTGGAAGAAGACGACCATCGTCGCTCGCCATCGTCGCGCTGGCGGTCAGCCTGTATCCGGCCTCACGACTGGGCACCGAGTTCATGCCGACGCTGAACGAGGGCACGCTGCTCTACATGCCGGCGTCGCTGCCCGGCATGTCGGTCACCAAGGCCGCGGAGCTGCTGCAGACGCAGGACAAGATCATCCGGAGCTTTCCCGAGGTGGCGTCGGTGTACGGCAAGGCCGGTCGCGCGCAGACGGCGACCGACCCGGCGCCGCTCGAGATGTTCGAGACGGTCATCAACCTCAAGCCCGAGTCCGAGTGGCGGGCGGGAATGACGACCGACAAGCTCATTGCGGAGCTGGACAAGGCGGTTCAGCTCCCCGGGCATCTCGAACGCGTGGACGATGCCGATCAAGGCGCGGATCGACATGCTGTCCACCGGCATCCGCACGCCGATCGGCATCAAGGTCTTCGGCAAGGACCTCGACGAAATGGAGCGCCTCGCCAAGGAGATCGAGGCCGTCGTCAAGAAGGTGCCCGGAACCACGAGCGCGTTCGCCGAACGCATCACCGGCGGGTTCTATCTCAACATCGAGCCGGATCGCGCGGCGCTCGCCCGCTACGGGCTGGCGATCGGCGACCTGCAGGACGTCATCGCGACGGCGCTCGGCGGCGAGATGGTGACCACGACCGTCGAAGGCCGCGAGCGCTTCGGCGTGACGGTGCGTTACCCGCGCGAATTGCGGTCCGATCCGCAACAGATCGCCAGCTCCGTTCTGGTGCCCACGATGGACGGGGCAATGGTTCCGCTCGGGCAGGTGGCCAAGGTCGTCGTGGCCAAGGGCTCCCCCGGGATCCGCACCGAGAATGCGTTGCTCTCGGCCTACATCTACATCGACATCCGCGACCGCGACATCGGGTCGTACGTGGCAGAGGCCCGCAAGGCGGTTTCCGACAGCGTCAAGTTCCCGCCCGGCTACTACGCGACCTGGAGCGGCCAGTTCGAGTACATGGAGCGCGCCGCCGAAAAGCTGAAGGTCGTCGTTCCGGTGACCCTGCTGCTCATCTTCCTGCTGCTCTACCTCAATTTCCGGCGCCTCACCGAGACGCTGATCGTCATGCTGTCGGTGCCCTTCGCACTGGTCGGCGGCATCTGGTACATGTGGTTTCTCGGCTACAACGTGTCGGTCGCCGTGGCGGTAGGGCTTCATCGCGCTGGCCGGCGTCGCGGCCGAGACCGGCGTCGTCATGCTGATCTACCTCGATCACGCCTGGCAGGAGATCCAGGCCAAACGCCAGGCGGAGGGACGGCACGCCACCGCGACCGACCTCTACGGCGCGGTGATGGAAGGCGCCGTCGAGCGCGTCCGGCCGAAGATGATGACGGTCGTCGCCATCATGGCGGGCCTGCTGCCGATCATGTGGGGCACCGGCACCGGCTCCGAAGTGATGAGCCGCATCGCGGCGCCGATGGTCGGCGGGATGGTGTCCTCCACGATCCTGACGCTGGTCGTGATCCCCGCGATCTATGCGCTGGTGAAGGAGTGGGAATTGCGCCGGCGAGTGGTCCGACCGACAGCGCAGGCGGCCCCCGCCTGAGGCGCTTTGACTGAAGTCGAAGGCGCCCGAAAGCGGGAATATGAAATGCAAGTAGCTCGATCCACGCTACGCTGGAGAGTTTCCCATCATGCAGAGACCAACGATGCAAAGACGCCGATTCCTCGCCTGCCTTATCGCAGTGCCGGTGGGAGCCTTGCTCGACCTGCCGGCGGCTGCGGCCACCGGGCCGTCTGTCGAGGTATGGAAGGATCCGACCTGTGGCTGTTGCAGGGAATGGATCGCGCTGCTGCGCAATGCCGGATTCACCGTGACGGCGCACGACTCCGGCAACGTTGCCGCACGTACCAAGGCCGGCATTGCGCCCCAGTACGGCAGCTGCCATACCGCACTGATCGACGGCTACGCGATCGAGGGTCATGTGCCGGTCCGGGAAATTCAGCGGCTGCTCAAGGAACGCCCCGCCGCCATCGGCCTCGCCGTCCCGGGCATGGTCATCGGCTCACCGGGCATGGAGCAAGGAGGCCGTGTGGATCCCTACACTGTGCTGCTGCTTCATCGCGACGGCGGCAGTTCCAGCTACGCCAAGTATCGTGGCTAACGAAAGGATGCGATGACGCGAATTGTCGCTTTGGCCCTCTTCGCGATGCTCGCGGGTTCGTCAACGTTCGCCCTCGCGTGCAACGATCACGCACCGGGGACTGAACCGGCACATAAGCCTGTCGCGAGGGCAGCATCGCTCGTCGCAGGCGAGGTGCGCGAGATCGACCTCGAAGATGGAACGATCACTCTCGGGCACGGCAAGATCGCAGGCCTGCGGATGGCGCCGATGAGCTCGATGGTATTCAAGGCGGCGGACGCCACCCTGCTCGCGAAGCTGAAGCCCGGCGACAAAGTCCGCTTCCGCGCAACGATGGTCGGTCAGCAACCGACGGTCACGCAAATCAGTCTCGCGAAGTGACCCGGCGACGTCCGGCGCGGACCCGGTCAATCGCCAGCTGGCCGCCAAGGCCCGCGCCAACTGTGGGTTGCCGACATGAGCTACGTGCCGGCCTTGTCCGGATTCATCTACCTGGCGATGGCGGGCGATGGCCGCGCCGTGTCGGTCGGCTGAGCAACGCGATGGCGCCCGGTCTCTACCGTTACATCTGGTCACACAGCGCGTCGGATCAGGTTCGCATCGTACTCCTGACGTTGTCGTCGTTCCCGTTCATCTATGTCGCCCTTGATCTGCCCAAACACATCGTCAATAAGGCGATCTCCGGGCACGGCCTGCACGAAGGATTGTACGGGTACCTACCCGCCGATCAGATCCCGCATTTGTTCGCCCTGTGCGCAATCTATCTTTGTTTGAACCTCTTCAACGGTTTCTTCAAGTTTCTCATCACCTCGCGGGCGAGTCGCCTCGGCGAACGCGTCGTGACAACTCTCCGGAGTGATCTGTACCAAAGGTTGCTGCGGCTTCCACCAGAACGGATGTCGGGTGCATCTCCCGGCCAATTCGTCGCAATGATCACCGCCGAGGCCGAAGCGCTCGGGGGCTTCATCGGCGACGCCGTGGCCCTACCGGTCATGCAGGGCGGTACGTTGTTGGTCTACCTCGCCTTCATTTTCGCGCAGGAGCCGATCCTCGGCCTCGGCACAATCGCCCTCTACCCTGTGCAGGCCTGGCTCATTCCGAAGTTGCAGGCCAAGATCAATTCCCTCTCCCGTGACCGCATCCGGTTGATGCGCGCCGTCGCGGATCAGGTTGGCGACACGGTCGCCTCGTTCGCGGAAATCCGCGGCCCACAAAGCGCCGCAGATCGAATCCAGGCGATGGATGCCAAATTGTCAAAGCTCCGTGCGATCCGCTACGAGATCTTCGAGCGCAAATTCCTCATGAAGTATTTGAACAACAGCCTCAATAAGATCGTACCGCTGCTTTTCTTTTCGATCGGCGGCTATCTGGCGATCAAGGGTCAACTATCGCTTGGGGCCCTGGTCGCGGTCCTCGCCGCTTATGCGGACATGGCGTCACCGTGGAAAGAGCTGCTCGACTATTACCAGCAGAAAGAGGACATGACCGTCAGGTTCCAGCAGGTCGTTCGGGAATTCTTCGTCGAGTCAAGCGCGCCAGAGCCCGGTTGAGCGCCTTGGGCGAGAACCTCCGGAGGAACTGCCGGATCCCGTCATCCACGGCGCGACCGTGGCCCGCATTCGACGTACTTCAAGGTAAGCGTTTGCTGGGGCCAGCACCGATCTACAAATCACATCACCTCTCGATTGGTACTGGATTTAGCCGCGGAAAACCCGTCAGCAACGTCGAACCGGCGTTCGTGCAGGTAACGATCCGCTGGAATCACCGGTCGCGCTCGATCGAAATCACCGCTCATCGTCAGCGGAATACAAAAATGGTTGACGGCCTCCTGAGTTCCTCGGCGGTCGTCCGTCGGTAGAACTCATTGCCCCTCATGAGGATCTTCTGCCCATCGGCTGTTTCCATAATCGTGCCTTCCGGCATGGCGTGCGCCCGCCCGAACTTGTCGCGCATGGACATCTTCCCGTCCTGGAATATGACAACGCTCGCGCCATCCTTAAGGGGAATCACACGTTCGTCCGCCATCGCGTGAGCGGTGCCCACAAAAGCCAGCGCCAGCACGCACGGTAACAAGAGTTTTCGCATTTTCCGTTTCCTGATGTTGGCAAGTATCGGTTCAGGTCCATGACGATTGTCGGCGGTTACCGCGCGAACTCGATTTGCTGCAGATTTCACCTTGTCCGCCATGGGCATATTGAAGTTACGCCATCGATACCAACCGGAGGCTGACGACAGAATTACACCCGCGTAAGCGCGCGTCGTCGTTGGCAGGTGCGGTATGCGGGGGCAGTCTCGATGTCTGCGAGGTCTAGGTGCCGGACCTCGCGCGCGAACGCGACGTCTGCGCTGTCCGTTCGTGCCATTACAGCTTTGTAAGCTTCACGTAATCTTCCCTGACGGTCGCCGCGCATCCATCGTGCGAATGGCGAACCGATATCGACATCGCGTGACGTAGATCACATTCACGACGATGCATTTCGGCAATGATTGCCCCATGCGTCGCTGCCCAAGGATCGCCACCGACCACGTGAAACGCATTCTGATGCAAGGTCATCGGACTTTCCGCTTCAATCCGATCTCCGCGCGAGCGTCAACAAGGAGCATCGACATGTTCAGGCCTCTCGGCGTACTCCTCTTGGCGATAATTTCCGGTACAAGCGCCGGCCAGATGATGGGCGGTCCGATGTCGACGTCGGAATACTTCCCACTGGTCGACGGGGCGCGGTACGACTACGTGCACACCGGCGGACCCTGGGCGACCTCCACGGCGGTGATGCGTTCCGGGCAAACCTGGGCAGGAGTTGCCGGACTCACTGCGATGCACACGACGTACGTCTGCAATGTGGGCGTTTCCTGTGCGCCGGACGCGACGGACTTCTACCGGATGGACCCGGACGGTATTCGGTACTTCGGCGGCATGGGCGCGAACGCCGCGGGAACCCAGTATTCGATGATGACCTACACCAGCCCGGAATGGCTCCTCAAGAGTCCCATCACGCCGGGAACCATGATGGGTGGACCCGGAGGAGGCTACCAGAACGTGGAGATGTGGCAGGCCGGCGTAACCTGGGCCAGCAGCATGATGGGCGGACAGAGTCACATGAGCTCCTATCAGGCATTGGCTCTGGAAACCGTGACCACGCCCGCCGGCACGTTCGCCAACGCGTTGCACGTGCGTGAGCAGCGTGGTGCGGGGTATGTGCGCGAGGTCTGGTACGCGGCCGGTGTCGGCATGGTCAAGATGAGCGATGGAGCCAACACCGCGGTCCTGTCCGGTTATTCGATCCCGGGCACTGTGGCGCAGCCGGGCGGCGGCGCGGCCCCGCTCGCGTTCACGCCGATGACGGGAATCTGGTGGAATCCCGACGAATCGGGCACGGGATACAACCTGCAGGTGCAGCGTGGCGTGCTGGTCGCCACCATCTACAGCTATTCGTCGACCGGCGATCCGCTCTGGTACCTCGCCGTCGCGCCGCTTGCCAATGCGGGTGACGGCGTCGCGGCAACGGCAACTCTCGACAAATACCGCGGCGGTCAGTGCGCATCCTGCATGTACCAGAGGCCCATACTGGCGGGAGACGATGGAGGCATCACCCTGACGTTCTCGTCGCCGGCGACGGGTACCGTCCGATGGCCTGGTGGCCGCGTCACGCAGATTCAGCCCTTCGCATGGTGAGGGGCGCCGAACCAGCACAAGTCCGCATGAAGCGCCGCGTAGCCCCCGGAACGCCGCTCGCCTGGTTGGCCAGCGCGCGCGCCAGGCGCGGTGAAGGCAACGTGAAATGAGCGCCGTTATCCTGGATTCGACGCTGACCTGTCCACACTGCGGCCACGTCAAGAGCGAGCGCATGCCGACCGATGCCTGCCAATGGTTCTACGAGTGCGAGCGATGTCACACCGTGCTCAAGCCGAAGCCAGGTGATTGCTGCGTCTTCTGCTCCTACGGTACGATACCCTGCCCTCCGATCCAGGAGCACGGCAAGCAGGCGAGTTGCTGCGGCGGATCCGGTTGATCCGACGGCTTGCCGATCCGCGCATCGCGGCCGCCGCGTCAGCAAACTGGAGGCGTGATGCACCGCGGAGTCCTCTACGCGCTCGGCGCGGCCGTGCTCTTCGGTCTGAGCACTCCGCTCGCGAAAATGCTGCTCGGCGCCGTCTCCCCACTGTTGCTGGCGGGGTTGCTCTACAGCGGCTCCGGCCTGGGCCTGCTGCTGGTACTTGCCGGCCGGAGTCTCGGGAATCCGGGGCAGGCGGCGGAGAGTCTGCCTCGGCGCGGCGAGTGGCGATGGCTGGCCGGCGCCATTCTGTTCGGTGGCGTGGCAGGTCCGGTCGCGCTGATGTACGGCCTGGTGACCACGACCGCGTCGGCCGCGTCGCTCCTGCTCAATCTGGAGGCCGTGTTCACCGCGTTGCTCGCCTGGTTCGTATTCCGCGAGAACTTCGACTGGCGGATAGCCTCGGGGATGCTGGCCATTGTCGCCGGTGGACTGGTATTGGCGTGGACGCCGGGCGACGTCGGAACCGCAGCGATGGGCCCGGCACTGATTGCCACGGCCTGTCTTTGCTGGGGCTTGGACAACAACCTGACGCGCCGGATATCCGCGAACGACGCGGTCGTGATCGCCGCTCTGAAGGGATTGGCCGCGGGTGCGATAAACCTTGGCCTCGCTCTGGCATTGGGCGCGCAGTTGCCGGCCACCGGCGTCATAGGGACCGCCGCCGTCGTCGGCTTTCTCGGCTATGGGGTGAGCCTCGTGCTGTTTGTGCTCGCCCTTCGGCATCTAGGCACGGCACGGACCGGCGCGTACTTCTCGGTCGCGCCCTTCTTCGGCGCAGTGCTGGCGGTGCTGCTGCAAGGCGAGCCGGTGACCTGGCAACTGATCGTCGCCGGCGCACTGATGGCCGCCGGCACGTGGCTCCACCTTGCCGAGAAGCACGGACACCGGCACGCACACGAGCGACTCGAACATGCGCATGTCCACACCCACGACTTGCACCATCGACACCGGCACGCGCCCGAGTGGGATGGCAAGGAGCCGCATACCCACGCGCATGTGCATGAACCGATCGAGCATGCGCACCCCCACTATCCGGATGTCCATCACCGGCATCCGCATTGAGGCGACATTCGGCGCCGCGGCGGGCGGCGACGCCGGCAGATCGCGGTCCTAAGCGAACCCGCCCCGCAATGCCGGCGCACGGATGCCGCGCGCCGGGCATCCCCGGTTCACGGCTTCGGCTTCCGCGACGACCAGTGGATGTGCACGATCCGCCAAGTCCCGTCATCCCGTCGAAGGACGGCGGTCTCGGTGCCGATCAGCTTGACCGGCTTGTCTTCGTAGCTGCCATTGGTTTCGGTTTCCTCCAGGACCAGAGCCATATTCCCCGCCGCCTGCTCGCTGTGCCGGGTCACCCTTCGCGGGACTGCCTTCGCAAACTTGGCGTCGGCTTCGAAATGATGCGTCAGATACTCGTCCCGGGACCGCTCCACGAAACCCGACTCGAAAATCTGCACGTCGGCGGCAAGGACGGAGGCGGCCGCGGCCCGGTCCGCATTGGCGATGGCGAGATGAAACTTCTCCCAGGCATCGCTCGGACCGGTCTGAGCGCCGGCCAGCGCGGGCAACGTGGAAAGCAACAGCAAAGCGACCAGGCGGGCGTTCAATGTGGTTCTCCCCTGCGGACATGGAAGCGCCAGATACTACATCGCCCGGCGCAGCGGTCGCGGCGCGATGCCGCCACGTCATCGGCCGAAGAGCCCCTTGAGCGCCTTGCTCAGGTCGTCGGTCGCCGGCGGCGGACTGGCGCGCCTCCCCTTCTCCGCGGGAGGGCTGGCCGGCGCCGGGGAGGCCTTGCCGAGCGCGACGTCGCAGGCGCCCGGTCCCCCTGCGGTTGCCCTGGGCAACGAGCGTTTCGCCGAGCACCGAGAGGCCGCTGGTGCCGATCGCCGCGCCGATGCGGGCGATGGTCGTGGCGGACGCCACCGCATCGACGGCAACCGTCGGCGCGGCAAAGCTCCCGCGCACGCGGACGAGCTCGGCGATCTGCGGAATCTCGATGGGCAGGCCCTGGCGAACCCGCGGCCGGATCGAGAGGTCGAGCGTCTCGTTGCGGAAATCGAGCGTTCCGCTCATCGCGGCATCGATCTGCTTCGTCTCCATCGCGATCGAGCGGTCGATCCGCGCCACGCCGCCCGCGAGCGGCAGACGGATGACGGCGCAGCGCAGCTCCGTGGAGGGATCGACCGAGCGAAACGGATTGACCGCCTCGGCGAGACGATCGAGCGTCACGGCGGGATCGATCTTGGTGTTGACGAGCGTGGCCGGGCCGACCACCGCCCGCGCGCGGCCGTTGATCCCGCTCACCCACTGGTGCGGGGAGTCGCCGCGCATCGTCACGTCGATGGACAGGCTGGTCTTTCCGCCTCGCACCTCGCGGGCGACGCCGGCGGCGGCGAACAGCGCGGCGAGATCGAGCTCGCGGCCCTCGACGCGCAGGGCGATCTCCGGAGCGCGTCCGCGCCGCGCATCGACGGCCAGCGATCCCGACACCGTCCCGCCATAGGCCGACGGCCTGCAGCGCGGGCGCGTCGAGCTTGCCGTCGCGCAAGGCGAACCGGGCGTGGACCCGCTCGAGCGTGCGGCCGTCGGCGAGCTTGAGCCGATCGATCGTCACCTCGCCGCTCGCGTCGTGCGTGCGCAGCGCTTCGAACGATACCGCCGTCGTCGGAGAAGACGTAGCGCGACGAACCGGCGCGCGCGGCCGCCGGCTTCGCCGCAGGCGCCGCGCCGAGCGCGGGCAGGTCGTCGACGGCGAACGCCGACGACGCGAGATTCACCGTCCACGCGGATTTCGGGCCGTCGTCGCGGATGTCCACGCGCCCCTTGACGTTGCTCGAACCGAAGGTGGCGTCGATGTCCTGCAGCTCGACATGGCCGTCCGCGCGCAGGACCTTCATCGGCAACGGCGGTCTTGCGTCCGGCGACTTCACCCTGCACGGACACCGGATAGGGCAGGCGGCGATCGGCGAGTGTCGCGAACGGACCCAGGGTCGCGGTCAGCGCCACGGCGGTGCCGTCGACGCGTCCCGCGGAATTTCGCTTCGACCGGTGCCTGCGCATCGCGGGTCGAAAGCGCGAGCTCGGCGATCGTCACCTGGAGCGCCGCTCCTCCCGCAGCGTCGCGGTAGCTCAACTCGCCGCGCTCGATCGCGAGCTCGCCGACCGCGAGCGCGCCGGGCCGTGAATCGGCGGCCGGCGCCGTGGCCGCGGCCGGCGTCGTCCCCAGCTCCCAGTTGTGCCGACCCTGGCCATCGGTCTCGAGCGCGATGACCGGCTCGACCAGCTCGAGGCGGACGAGCTCGAATTGCCGCCGCAACAGCGGCAGCAGCGCGACCTGCATCGCGAGCTCTTTCGCCGTCAGCAGATGCGGCGCCCGGCCCCAGGGCGCGTTGCCGACGCGCACGTCGCCGGCGACGATTCTCGGCACGAGTCCGAGCTTGAGCTCGATGCTGCCGCCGACGGTGACGTCGCGTCCGGTCGCGGCCTTGACGCGGGCCAGGACGGGGGTGACGAGCTGCTTCGGATCGACGGTGAGTACCGCGATCGCGACGCCGATCACCGCGAGCAGCAACGCGCCGGCGGCGATCGCCAGGGCCTTGGTCAGGCTGGGCATCCGGCGATTGTAGCGCTGCGCGCGGCCCCGTCCGGGGGCGCAGCGGTCGCGGGGCTACGCCAGCGCGGCGTTGAACCGGTCGAGCGCCGCGCTGCCCGGAACGAGCTCGGCGTCGCCCAGCGCGTTGAGCGGAACCTCGACCGTGTTCTGCGCATCGTGCAGCTCGGTCGGGTTCTCGTCGGCGTACAGCAGACCGGTGACCACCTCGCCCTTCGCGCGGTGCGCCTCGAGGTAGGCGAGCGCGCCCACCTTGTCGTGCGCGTCGTACTCCGGATGCAGCTTGCGCAGTCGGAGGACGCCCCCGTCGTGCAGCACCACGCTCTGCACCTCTCCCGGCGGCACCTCGGCGGTGATCGGCTCGCGCTTCGGCATGAAGTCGAGGCGGTTCACCGCCTCGTTGTGGGCGCGCACGTAGTCGTAGCTCTTGGTCGAGCCGGGGTGGTTGTTGAACGCGACACAGGGCGAGACGACGTCGATGAACGCGACGCCCTTGTGCGCCACGGCCGCCTTGATCAGCGGGACGAGCTGGCCCTTGTCCCCCGAGAAGCCGCGGGCGACGAACGACGCGCCGAGGACGAGCGCCAGCTGCACGAGATCGATCGGCTCGTCGCTGTTGACCGCGCCGCGCTTGGCCTTCGATCCCTTGTCGGCCGTCGCCGAGAACTGGCCCTTGGTCAGGCCGTAGACGCCGTTGTTCTCGACGATGTAGACCATGTTCACGCCGCGCCGCATGATGTGCGCGAACTGGCCCAGGCCGATCGACGCCGAATCGCCGTCGCCGGACACGCCGAGGTAGATGAGATCGCGGTTGGCGAGCGCGGCGCCGGTGGCCACCGACGGCATCCGGCCGTGCACGCTGTTGAACCCGTGGCCGGCGCCCAGGAAGTACGTCGGGGTCTTCGACGAGCAGCCGATGCCGGAGAGCTTCGCGACGCGATGCGGCGCGATGGCGAGCTCGTAGAACGCCTGGACGATCGCCGCCGAGATCGAATCGTGGCCGCATCCGGCGCACAGCGTCGAGACCGCGCCCTCGTAGTCGCGCCGCGTGAGCCCGAGCGCGTTCGTCGGCAGCGCGGGGTGGTGCAGCTTCGGCTTGGTCAGGTAGGTCATGTCAGTCCCGCAGGGCCGCCCCAAGGGACTGACTTGCCCCCTTGGGGGGAGGCGAACGTAGTGAGCTTCGGGGGCAGTTTCATCCTGGCCGCCTCGTCGCCCGGGAGCGCAGCGCCGTCATCGCGCCACTTTGCGCATGGGTGTCACGTTGAACAGATGCGCCTTCTCGGCGATCTCGCGGGTCACGAAGCGCTCCGTCACCGGGTTGCCGTCGTAATGGAGGATCGGGATCAGCTTGGCCGGGTCGATCCCGCATTCGTTCACCAGCAGCATCCGCATCTGCGCGTCGCGGTTCTGCTCGACGACGAACACGTGGTCGTGCTCGGCGATGAACTCGGCGACGGCATCGGCGAAGGGAAACGCGCGGATGCGCATCTGATCGAGGTGGATGCCCTCCGCGGCGAGCGCCGCCAGCGACTCGGCCATCGCCGCGCCGGTCGATCCGAACCAGATGGCGCCGGCGCGCGTGTGCTGCGCCGCGCGCTGGACGACCGGCGCCGGCAGCAGCTCCTTCGCCGCCTCGAACTTGCGCAGCAGCCGGTGCATGTTGTCGACGTACGCGTTGCCGTCCTCGGTGTAGCGCGCGTAGCGGTCCTTCGACGTCCCCCGGGTGAAATAGCCGCCGCGCTTCGGGTGCGTCCCCGGGTACGTCCGATACGGAATGCCGTCGCCGTCGACGTCCAGGTAGCGCCCGAAATCCTTGCCGGCTTCCAGCGCGGCCGCCGTCATCACCTTTCCGCGGTCGAGCCGGTGGGCGTCGTCCCAGGCGAAGGGGTCGCAGAGCCAGTCCTGCATGCCGATGTCGAGGTCCATCATCACGAAAACCGGCGTCTGCAGGCGGTCGGCGAGGTCGAACGCCTGCGCGCCCATCTCGAAGCATTCCTTCGGGTCCTCGGGGAAGAGCAGCACGTGCTTCGTGTCCCCGTGCGACGCGTACGCGGAGATCAGCAGGTCGGACTGCTGCGTCTTCGTCGGCATCCCGGTCGACGGACTGCCGCGCTGCACGTCGAAGATCACCGCCGGGATCTCGGCGAAGTACGCGAGCCCGATGAATTCCTGCATCAGCGAGACGCCGGGGCCCGACGTGGCGGTGAACGAGCGGGCGCCGTTCCACGCGGCGCCGATCACCATGCCGATCGACGCGAGCTCGTCCTCGGCCTGCACGATCGCGTAGCGGTTCCGGCCGGTCGCCGGATCGACGCGATCGCGCTGGCAGTGCTTGGCGAACGACTCGGCGAGCGACGACGACGGCGTGATCGGGTACCAGGCGCACACGGTCGCGCCGCCGTAGACGGCACCCAGCGCCGCCGCGTTGTTGCCGTCGACGAAGATCCGCTTGCCCACCTTGTCCCGCCGCTCGACCTTGAGCCCGATCGGCTGGAAATGGGCCGCCGCGTAGTCGTAGCCCAGCCGGAAGGCCTGCCGGTTCGACTCCTGCAGCGGCTGCTTGCCCCGGTACTGCTTCGCGAGCAGCGCCTCGATCACCTCCGGGTCGATCTGGAGCAGGCGGGCGAGCGCGCCGAGATAGATGATGTTCTTGAACAGCTGCCGCTGGCGCGCGTCCGTGTATTGCGCGTTGCAGATCTCGGTGAGCGGCATCGCGACGACGGTGATGTCCTCGCGGAACTTGGACGCCGGGAGCGGCTTCGTCGAATCGTAGAACAGATAGCCGCCGGGCTCGATCTCGATGACGTCGCCGTCCCAGGTCTCCGGGTTCATCGCCACCATCAGGTCGACTCCGCCGCGGCGGCCGCGCCATCCGGCCTCGACGACGCGCACCTCGTACCACGTCGGCAGTCCCTGGATGTTCGACGGAAAGATGTTCCGCGCGGCGACCGGCACGCCCATCCTGAGCACCGCCTTCGCGAACAGCCCGTTGGCGGAAGCGGATCCGGAGCCGTTGACGTTGGCGAACTTGACGACGAAATCGTTGACGCGCGAAATGGGCTTCACCGTCGTCCTCAGTGACCGCACGGCCGCCCGAAGGGCACTGTGCTCCCCCGCGGGGGCAGCGAACGAAGTGAGCGTGGGGGCTCATCAATCCGCCGCCAGCTGCGCCGCGGCGGCGCGTTGCGGCGGCGCTTCGGGCCGCGGAATCTCGCCGGCATGCGCCATCACGAGCAGGAACTTCTGCATGTCCCAGGCGCCGGTCGGACAGCGCTCGGCGCAGAGCCCGCAGTGCAGGCAGACGTCCTCGTCCTTCGCCATGATGCGCGCGGTCTTCAGCGGCGCCGACACGTAGAGATCCTGCGTGAGGTTCAGCGCCGGCGCGCGCAGCCGCGGGCGCAGCTCCGCCTCGTCGCCGTTGTCGGTGAACGTGATGCAGTCCATCGGGCAGATGTCGACGCAGGCATCGCACTCGATGCAGAGCCCGTCGTTGAACACCGTCTGCACGTCGCAGTTGAGGCAGCGCCGCGCCTCGGCGTAGGCCATCTTCCCCTCGAAGCCGAGCTCGACCTCGACCCGGATGCTCTTCAGCGCGATCACCGTGTCCTTGAGCGGCACGCGGTGGCGCCGGTCCGGGTTGATCGCGTTGTCGTAGCTCCACTCGTGGATGCCCATCTTCTGGGAAACGAGGTTGACCGTCGGCGGCGGGCGCCGCGCCATGTCCTCGCCGCGCAGATGCAGGTCGATCGAGATCGCCGCGTCGTGGCCGTGGGCAACCGCCCAGATGATGTTCTTGGGCCCGAACGCGGCATCGCCGCCGAAGAACACGCCGCTGCGCGTGGACGCCATCGTGACCTTGTCGACGACCGGCAGGCCCCAGCGGTCGAACTCGACGCCGACGTCGCGCTCGATCCAGGGAAACGCGTTCTCCTGGCCGATCGCGACCAGCACGTCGTCGCACGGAAAATGCACGTCCGGCTCGCCCGTCGGGATCAGCTCGCGGCGCCCCTTGTCGTCGTAGCGCGGCGCGACCTTCTCGAAGGTCACGCCGGTGAGCGTGCCGCCAGCGTGGGTGATCGCCTTCGGCACCAGGAAGTTGTGGATCGGGATGCCCTCGTGCATCGCGTCCTCCTTCTCCCAGGGGGACGCCTTCATCTCGTCGAAGCCCGAGCGCACGACCACCTGCACGCTCTCGCCGCCGAGCCGGCGCGCGGAGCGGCAGCAGTCCATCGCGGTGTTGCCGCCGCCGAGCACGACGACGCGCTTGCCGATCTTCGTCGTATGACCGAAGGAGACGGAGGACAGCCAGTCGATGCCGATGTGGATGTGCGCGGCGGCCTCGCGCCGCCCCGGCACGTCGATGTCGCGGCCGCGCGGCGCGCCGGTGCCGATGAACACCGCGTCGAACGCGTCGGGCCCCTTGCCGGCGAGCAGCGCCGCCAGGCTCTCGATCGGCGCGCCGGGACGGAACTCGACGCCACGGTCGAGCACGTAGCCGACTTCCTCGTCGATGACGGTGTCGGGCAGCCGGAACTTCGGGATCTGCGTGCGCATCATGCCGCCCGCCTGGGGATCGCGGTCGAACACGACGCAGTGATAGCCGAGCGGCGCGAGGTCGCGCGCGACGGTGAGCGACGCCGGTCCCGCGCCGACGAGCGCGACGCGCTTGCCGTTCTTCCTCGCGGCCGGGGGCGGCAGCCGCGCGCGAATGTCCTGCTTGTGATCGGCGGCGACGCGCTTCAGCCGGCAGATCGCGACCGGTTCCGGCTTCGCCTTCCGGTCGCCGCCCTCTTCCACGCGCCCGCGCCGGCACGCAGGCTCGCAGGGACGGTCGCAGGTGCGCCCGAGGATGCCCGGAAAGACGTTCGACTCCCAGTTCACGAGGTAGGCGTCGTCGTAGCGGCCCGCGGCGATCAGCCGTATGTATTCCGGGACCGGCGTATGGGCCGGGCACGCCCACTGACAATCGACGACCTTGTGGAAATAGTCGGGGTGCGTGATATCCGTCGGCTTCAAGACATTCATCTCCGATGACGCGTCGCGCCCGCGTTTCTTGCCTTGTGCGGAAAGCGCATTCGGGCAGGACAAGCAACATCTGCGCCCGAACCGTCGCGTGGCGGGCTCGATGCTACGCCTGTGCGGGCTACGAGGAAAGCCACGGCGCGCGCGGAAAAGACCACGCGCCGATTGGTGCCTTTGCGGCGGCTACGGAGAGGGGCGCCGCGTTACCGCTACCGGAACGCCTCGGCGCGGGCAACGAGCTCCTCGAGGCCCGGCTCGCTGGGGTTCCAGGGCTTGCCCGGATGGATGATCGCCACCTGGCAAACCTCCGCGGCCTCGACGAGCTGCCGATAGGTGCCGAGCTTGACGTCGACGATGTACGCCTGCTTGTTCTCGTTGTAGGTGAACATCTTGTCGTTGATGTTCTGGCACTCGTTGCAGCTCGGGCAGCGCGCCGTCTCGATCCAGGCCTCGTCCGGATTGCGCTCCGGCGCCGCGGGCGCGGCGTCGGCCGCCGCCGCGGGCGGGGCGCCGGGCGCTGCCGCGGCGGATCTCCGCGCGCTCGCGCCGGCGGCGGGCGCGCTCGCGGCGGGCGCGGCCGTGCCCTTGAGCGCATCGAGCTCGTTCGCCTTCGCCTGCTCCCATCGCGCCTTCTCGCGCGCGAGCAGGATCTCGGCGTGCGAGTTGTGGATGCCCCCCTGCTCCTGGAGCCGGTGCCAGAACGTCCGGCAGCGTGCGGCCATCTGCATGAGCCGGGCATCGACGATGACCCGCTGCAGCACGTCCTGCGGGTCGACGGCCAGCACGTACGGGATCGCGTCGCCGACGCTCTTCGGATCGCGCGCCAGCCATTCGTCGGCCGGGATCATCTCGGCATTCCAGTACTCGCGCGGGACGCGGGCGAAGTGCCCCGCGTAACGCGTGTCGCAGAGCACGAAATCGGCGAGCGTGAACGGCGTCTCCTCGACCACGCGCTGCAGGCCCTCGTCCGCGTACTCGAACGGCGCGACCGGCCAGTCGGCTTCCGGCTGCGGATTGTCCTCCAGCGCGAACCGGGCCGCCTGATTGTCGCCGGCGTAGGGATCGTAGGTGAACGCGGGAAATGCCCGCGACTCCATCGCCGCGGCTGCCGTCAGGTACGGCGGCAGCTCGCCCACCGCACCGGCTCCCGCATAGACGCTGACGAGGCAGGCTCCCCGGTGCGCGCAGGCCTTGGCGAGGCGCTCGCGCAGCGCGTACAGGTTCGAGCTCGCCGACTGCACGACGAACACGCCGCCGAGCGCGGTGGCCGTGTTGGCGAGACGCACCTGCCGCACGCCGAACGCATAGTGCCCGGTTCCGACCGAAGCCTCCTCGAGCAGGTCCGTCGCCTCGATGTGGACCTTGACCGGCAATCCGGCCGAGAGCATGTCCATCATCCCGGCGTTCTCCGGCGCGTCCGCGCGATCCGCGGGCACGCACACCAGGTAATCGGGGAACAGCGCGATGTCGTCGGCCGAGAGCGCCCCCTCGTCGAAATGGGCGAAGAACGCGTCGTGCCGCGCCTCGTCGTAGGCGCCGCCGACCTCGAGCTCGGCGATCGCGATCGCCTTCACGACGTCGGCGAGCTTCGGCAGGCGCTCGCGGTAGGCGGCGGCGGCAGCCGCGCAGTTGTCGTAGCGGAAGCCGTAGGACGCCGGAGCGTCGGGGCGGTCGGCAAGCCGCGGATCGGCATAGAACGGCTGGGTCTTCAGGACGGCGAGCGCGCCCTCGATGCGGCGACGCCGCGCCGCCGGGAGCTCGTCCTTGGGGGTGCCGCGCGCCACGAGCCGCGACATCACGGCGAAGTCGAAGGCGTCGCGGTGGGCGCCGCCCAGCGACGCGCGCAAGGCGTCCGGGCGCTGTCCGGCCTGCGAGTGGATGAACGCCGCCCGCAGGATGTCGGAGAGCTTGATCACCAGCCGGTCGACCGTCGTCCGGAACGCCCTGGCCTTGCGCTGCTGCGCGGCCTCCCACACGTGGGCGATCACGCGCGCGGGCATGTCCCGGTCGCAGTCGACGACCTCGCCGTCGAGCTGCAGCTTCTCGGCGATGTGGGTCAGCACGCCTTCGGCCGAGGGATCGCCCGGCGCCGCGAGCCGCGGCGCCGCCTCGGCCCACAGCTCGGTGAGCCTTCCGCGGGCGCCGCCCGCGAGCAGGACGCGGAGCTCGCGCTCGAGCCGCAGCACGTGCTTGCGCAGCCGCTCGCCGTCGATTCCGCGCGGCGCGATCTCCTGCAGCACCTCGTCGACGACCGACGAGAGCGACCGCAGCGTGCCCGCGCCCGGGCCGCGGTCGACCAGCACCACGGGAAAGTCGTAGCGCAGCCGGGTGAGGTCGCGGTAGCGGGCGAGCAGCGCGGGCCGCAGGCCGAGGCCGCTCGATCGCGTCGACGCCTTCGCCGTGCCGCGTGCCCGTCGAGAAGAACAGTCGTTGCTCGTGATGCCGGGCGGCCATGTCCATAGCGGATCGCTGGGTTCGAATGTCGGTAATCGGCCGGCGGCGTCAGGCCGCGCGGCGCGCGGGCGAATCGTCGTCCGGCCACACGGTGACCTTGTCGAGCTCGCTCTCGAGCCCGGCGCGAATCTGCTCGGCGGTGCGCAGCGGGCCGACGCCGCGCAGGTCGTCGTAGCAGGGCACGTCGGGATTGTGGTAGAGGATGCCGACCGGGATCGGGTCCTCCGACGAGGCGATCTCGCGCGCCCGGTCGATGTTCAGCGGATCGTGCTCGATCTGGTTCTTGTAGGTGCGCGACAGCTCGGGGGAGATCGTGAGGCCGTTCGGATGCGACAGCAGCAGCGTCCGGCCCGGGTCGTGCAGCCAGGGCTCGAACATCTTCGGCAGGAACTCGGGGCAGCGCTGGATGATGCGCACGAACGAGAAGCCGCGGTGGTGGTAGGCCTGCCGGATGATGTCGAACAGCAGCTCGGGGATCCAGTCGACCGCCTGGGCGACGAACGAGACGTTGGTGACGCCGAGCGTGACCGTCAGCGGATTCATCGCCTCGAGCGTGGCTCCGCGCGGCGTCGTGTTGCTCTTCAGGCCCCGCGGCGAGGTCGGCGACGCCTGCTTCTTCGTGAGCCCGTACACGTGGTTGTCGTGCAGGATCGCGGTCAGGTTCATGTTGTAGCGGATCGCGTGGATCCAGTGCGCCGCGCCGATGCTGCAGCAGTCGCCGTCGCCGGTGTTGACGAACACGGCGAGGTCGGGGCGCGCCATCTTCACGCCTTCGCGCGATCGGGAACGCGCGGCCGTGGATGCCGTGGAAGCCGTAGGTCTTCATGTAGTGCGGGAAGCGCGACGAGCAGCCGATCCCGGACACGAACACCGTGCGCTCCGGCGCCAGGTTCTCGTCGCGGCACAGCCGCTGCACGGCCGCGAGGATCGCGTTGTCGCCGCAGCCGCTGCACCAGCGCGGCACGCCGCCCTGGTAGTCCTCGAGATTGTGCTGGGCCTCGTGCAGCTTGATCAGGCACTGGGTGACGGGCATGGTCATGGCGGTTCTCCGGCTAGGCCAGCTCGGCGAGCTTGTCGCGCAGCACCGCACGACGGCGGCGGGCTTGATCGGCTGGCCGCGCGACTGGGTCCAGCAGTCGACGTCGACGAGGAAGCGCGCGCGCAGCATCATCGCCAGCGCCGCGTAGCGCCGGTTGTCCTCGTCGATCAGCTCGTCGTCGCGGCGGTCGGCCCAGTTGGCCTCGATCGTCATCACGCGCTTGAAGCGCTTGAGGATCTCGCGGATGCCCGACGGCATCGGCTGGATGAACGTGAGGTGCAGCGACGACACCTTGCACCCCTTCGTCGCGCAGCCGCTCGACCGCTTCCTCGATCACGCCCTTCATGCTGCCCCAGCCGACGACCAGCAGGTCGCCTTCCGGGTCGCCGAACACCGGCGGGGTCTTCAGCGTCTTCTGCAGCGCGGCGATCTTGAGGCTGCGGTAGCGCAGCCCCTCCTCGTTGATCTCGGGATCGTAGGCGACCTTGCTGCCGCGATCGTGCGCGAGGCCGGTCAGCGTGTGCATGCCGTGCGGCTGGCCCGGCACGAAGCGCCGGGCGATGCCGGTCAGCGGGTCCCAGTCGTAGGGCTTGGTGCCCTCGGGGACCGGCGTCTGGTCGAGCGGCGGGGCGAGCCAGTCCGGCATCGAACTGCGGCCGCGGGAACGGCTGCTGCGCGGTCGCGAGGCTCGCGTCCGACAGCACGACGACCACGGTGTTGAACGTCTCGGCGATCTTGCGTGCCGTGATCATCGAATAGAAGCAGTCCTCGATGCCGGACACCGCCATCACCACCTTCGGCGCATCGCCGTGGCTGCCGTAGATCGCGGTCAGCAGGTCGCCCTGCTCGACCTTGGTCGGCTGGCCGGTCGACGGCCCGCCGCGCTGGACGTTGATGACGACCAGCGGGATCTCGGCCATCACCGCGAGCCCGATGCCCTCCTGCTTCAGCGAGTAGCCCGGTCCCGACGTGACCGTGACCGCGCACTTGCCGGCGTAGGAGGCGCCGATCGCGAACGCGCAGGCGGCGATCTCGTCCTCCGCCTGGTGGACGATGCCGCCGACCCGCTCGAACACGTCGGACAGGTAGTGCGAGACCGACGTCGCCGGCGTGATCGGGTACATCGCGCAGATGTCCATGCCGGAGGCGAGCACGCCCAGCGCGAGCGCGGTGTTGCCGTTGACGACGATCTGCGGCTCCGTCGATCGCACTGCGGGAATCCGGTACTTGAAGTCGAGGTTGCGCTCGGCCCAGGCGAAGCCTGCGTCGAGGAGCCCCTGGTTGACCTGGATGACCTTCGGGTCCTTCTTGCCGAACGTCAGCGCGACCTGCTCGCGGCCGAGCGTCGGGTCGAGGCTGTACAGATTGCACAGCACCCCGAGCACGAACATGTTCTTGCCCTTGCGCGGATCGGCGACCAGCTTGTGGCACTCGCGCTCGAGCGGCACTTCGTAGACGCGGTAGCCCGCCTCCTTGAGCATCGCCACCGTTTCGACATAGGAATCGACGATCTTCGGATCCCGGTGCTCGCGCCACATGCTCTCCAGCAGGATCTGCGCGCCGGGCTTGAGCTCGCCGGCCCGGACGCGGCCCAGCAGCACCTGCTCGTTGAAGGCGACGACGAGGTCGGTCTCGTCCCCGCCGTTGGTCACGCGCTTGGTGCCGATCCGGATGCGGATGCCGGAGGCGCCGGCGACGCTGCGCGCCGGCGGCTGGATCTCGGCCGGGATGATCTCGGTGGTCCAGATGCCGTTGCCGGTCCTCGCGGCGATGGCGCCGAGCGACTGGCCGCAGCGCTGCGCGCCCTCGCCGGAGTCGCTGATGACCTCGACGATGTGCTCGGACAGGGTCTCTGCGGGCCGCAACTCGGCGGGCAGGGCCGGTGCGCGGGTCGCGCCCGGCGCCAGGGTGGCAGCTTCGCTCATGGTCGATCCAGCCTCGCAACGTGCATGATTCTCGTACGGCAGGCGGTGCGCACGCGCGCGCGCCGATCCATCGATCCTGTGGGGCCGCCTTCAGGCGGCCGGCAGGTGACTCCGTCGCCTCGTCCGGCTGAAGCCGGACCCACGATGGGCGCGCTGCCGCGGGCGTGGCGGCTGCTCATCCTACGCGCACCCGCGCGTAGCCGTGCTCGTCCGGCGCGAAGCCGAACCGCCGGCCCGCATGCGGCGCCTCGGACGCGTAGATCACGTCGGTGTCGCGCAAGCCCAGCCAGGCCTTCATCGCGCGCGCGGCCTTGCGCCCCGCGCCCATCGCCTCGATCACCGTGGCGGCGCCCGTCACGATGTCGCCGCCCGCGTACACGCCGGCGATCGACGTCGCGAGATTCTCGTCGGTGTCGATGTAGCCGCGCTTGTTGAGCTTGAGCTTCGAGGTCTGGCCGAGGATCGGATTGGCGTTGGTGCCGATCGCGTAGACGACGCTGTCGCACTCGAACTCGAACTCGCTGCCCGGCACGGGGACCGGGCGCCGGCGGCCCGATGCATCCGGCTCGCCCAGCTCCATCTTCTGGCAGCGCATGCCGCGCACGCGCTTCTGCTCGTCGCCCAATACCTCGACCGGGCTCGTCAGCCAGTGGAACTCGACGCCCTCCTCGCCCGCGTGATGGATCTCCTCGATGCGCGCCGGGGCCTCGGCCTTGCCGCGGCGGTAGACGCAGTACACCTTCTCGGCGCCCAGCCGCAGCGAGACGCGCAGCGCGTCCATCGCCGTGTTCCCGGCGCCGATCACCGCGACGCGCCTGCCCGGCTGCAGCGGCGTGTCGAAATTCGGGAAGTCGCGCGCCCGCATCAGGTTGCAGCGGGTGAGCAACTCGTTCGCCGAGAGCACGCCGTTCAGCGACTCGCCGGGAATCCCCATGAAGCTCGGATACCCGGCGCCGGTGCCGATGAACACCGTGTGGAAGCCCATCTCGGTGATCATCTGCTCGATCGTGAACAGGCGGCCGACCAGCGTGTTGCACTCGAACTTCACGCCGAGCTTCCGCAACTTGTCGATCTCGACGTCGATCACTTCGTTGGGCAGACGGAAATCCGGAATCCCGTACTTCAGCACGCCGCCCGGCTCGTGGAAGGCCTCGTAGACGATGACCTCGCAGCCCGCCTTCGCCATGTCCGCGGCGCAGGCCATGCCGGCGGGGCCCGAACCGACGATGCCGACGCGGAAGCCCGAGGGCTCGATGTGCGGCACGTTCACCCAGCCTTCCTTGATCGCCATGTCGCCGACGAAGCGCTCGAGCCGGCCGATGGCGACGGGCGCCAGCGTGTCGCCGACCGTGCACACGCCCTCGCACTGGTTCTCCTGCGGACACACGCGGCCGCACACCGACGGCAGCAGGTTGGTGTCGGTGATGACGTCGTAGGCGCCGTGGTAGTGCTTTTCCGCGATCTTCTGGATGAACGCGGGGATGTCGATGCCGACCGGACAGCCGCGGATGCAGGGCTCGTCGGGGCACTGCAGGCAGCGCTCGGCCTCGCGCAGCGCGTTCTCCAACGTGTATCCGATGGCGACTTCCTTGAAATTGCGCGCGCGCTCCGCCGGGTCCTGCTCGGGCATCGGCGTGCGCTCCTGCGGAATCGTGCGGATGGTCTTCTTTTTCGCCATGGGGTACTCGCGAAATCGGCGTGGGGTGGGCAGGCGGGTGGCTTCAGAACCGCTCGTCGGCCTTGGCCGTGCCGGCGCCCATGCGGCAGCCCTCTTCCCACTTCTTCAGGGCCTCCTGCTCGGCGGGACGGAAGCGCGCGAGGCGGGCCATCAGGTCGTCGAAGTCGACCTGGTGACCGTCGAAGTCGGGACCGTCCACGCACGCGAACTTGATGCCCTCGCCGATCTTGACGCGGCAGCCGCCGCACATCCCGGTGCCGTCGACCATCACCGGGTTCAAGCTCACGACGGTGTGGATGTTGCGCGGCCGGGTGACTTCCGCGCAGGCCTTCATCATGATCGGCGGCCCGATCGCGAGCGCTTCGTCGATGTCCGCGTGCGCGGCGAGCGCCTGTTCCATGCCCCTGGTCACGAGGCCCTTGACGCCGGCGGAGCCGTCGTCGGTGCACACGATCAGCTCATCGCAGACCGCGCGAAACTTGTCTTCCCAGAACATGACGCTCTTGTTGCGGAAGCCCAGCACGCCGATCACGTAGGCGCCGCTGTGGGCGTACGCGCGGGCCTGCGGAAAGACCGGCGCGACGCCGAGGCCGCCACCCACGCACAGCACCTTCTTCCGCTTGCCGATGAGGCTTGGAATGCCCATCGGGCCGACCACCGCATACAGGCTCGTGCCAACCTGGCAGTTCTGCTGCATTTCCCGGGTCGTCTTCCCGACGGCCTGGATCACGAGCGTGATCGTGCCCTGCTCCGGGTCGAAGTCGGCGAGGGTCAGCGGAATGCGCTCGCCGTGTTCGTGCTCCATCACGATGACGAACTGGCCGGCCTGTGCGGCTTTCGCCATCACCGGATGGCGGATCTCCAGCAAGTACGTGACGTCGGAGAAATCCTCGCGGGCGACGATCTCGAAATTGGACATTGCGTTCGCTTTCGTGTCGAAACCGCGGCCGGCGGCGGCGTCCGGGCATGTCTTGCGCTCGCTGGTCCACCTCGCCGGATCGGCCATGGTTGATGGAATGCGATGCTACGCCCGTGCTCCCCGCACCGAAAGGATGCGTCCAATGCAAACTTGATCTGCGTCAGATTCCTGTTACATGGCCGGTGGCAACGGTAGAATGCGCGCGTGCCGCCCGGCCGCCCGCAGCACGACCTCGTTCCCCGAATCCCGTATCGCCGAATCAAGCTTTCCCGAGTGCCATGAACGCCGCCGAAAGCCCCCCTCTCCGCCTGACGCAGTTCAGCCACGGCGGCGGCTGCGGCTGCAAGATCGCGCCCGCCTTGCTGCAGCAGATCATCGCGAAGGCGGGCGGCGCGCCGATTCCCGAGGCGCTGCTGGTGGGCATCGAGACCTCCGATGACGCCGCCGTCTATCGGGTGAACGACCGGCAGGCGATCGTCGCCACGACGGACTTCTTCATGCCCATCGTCGACGACCCGCACGATTTCGGCGCGATCGCCGCGACCAACGCGATCTCCGACGTCTACGCGATGGGAGCGACGCCGCTGTTCGCGCTGGCGATCGTCGGGATGCCCATCGACAAGCTGCCCGTCGACACCATCCGCCGGATCCTGGGCGGCGGCGAAGCCGTGTGCGCCAGGGCCGGCATCCCGATCGCCGGCGGCCACACGATCGATTCGGCGGAGCCGATCTACGGGCTCGTCGTCGTCGGACTCGTCGACCCGCAGCGCGTCAAGCGCAACGGCGGAGCGCGACCGGGTGACCGGCTGATCCTCGGCAAGCCGATCGGCGTCGGCATCTACAGCGCGGCGCTCAAGAAGCAGCGACTGTCGCCGCAGGGCTACGCGGCGATGCTCGCGAGCACGACGCAGCTCAATACGCCGGGCATGAGGTTCGGCACGATGGCATCGGTGCACGCGGTGACCGACGTCACCGGGTTCGGCCTGCTGGGTCACCTGCTCGAGGTGTGCCGCGCGTCGAACGCCGGCGCGAGGGTCGAGTTCGCGGCGATTCCGCTCCTGCCGGAAGCGCGCGAGCTTGCCCAGGCCGGAATCGTCACCGGCGCCTCGGCCCGCAACTGGACGGGATACGCACACGCCGTCACGCTGGCCGACGCCGTGTCGGATGCCAGCCGCGCGCTGCTCACGGATCCGCAGACTTCGGGAGGCCTCCTGATCGCGTGTGCACCGGACGCCGTCGCCGAGGTGCTCGCCGTCTTCCGCGACGAGGGCTTCGGCCAGGCGGCGGTCATCGGCGAGATCACGTCCGGCGCGGCGCACATTGCCGTCGGCTGAGTCCGGGCGCAAATCCGCGCCGGCACGCCCCCGGGAAGCAGCGGCGGAAGGCGCGCCTGCGCGATAATCGCGCTGCCTGGCTGCGCGCTGCAGCCTGCCGCCTGCCACCCGGTGCCGCGACCCACCCCACGCCTTCATGCCTGGCGACCCCGCACCCGGCGAATCCGCCCGCCCAACTGCGTCGGCGGTCGCGGCAGGCTCCGCGCTGGGTCTGTATTCCGCGTCCGGCTTCCGGCTCGCCGACGGGCATTGCCGCGATTGCCCGACGATCCGCCAGGCGTTGTGGTACTTCGAGAACGAGACCATCGCCGTTCCGGGTCCGGGAGTGACCGTCGCTTCCTTTGCGCCGGGCGTCACCGTCGCCGACGACCTAGAGACGTGGCTTGCGGCCCGAACCCCGGGGACCGCGCCGGAATACCCGCCGCTGGTCTGGGTCGCGGCGCCGGAGGTCGTCGCCGGGGCGCGCCTGTCCGCCGACGCCAGCGAGCTCGAACACGCGGGCGGCCGACTGCGCCTCGCGCTCGTTCCGAAGATCGCGCTCAACCGATCGTACTTCGATCGCTCGTCGGCGGAGTTCTTCGCGCGGCGCAGCGTCAGGATGCGCGGACGCCTGGACGACGGGACGCTCGTCGCGCGCACGCTGTGGCCCGAGGATTTCCGGCTCGACGCGATGCCGCCGCCCCACGCGCTGGTCGCGTCGCTCCCGACGACGGAGGGGTTGCGCGCGCTGGTCCGCGGCGAGCCCGCCGGCGGCGCGCGGAGTCCCTACGTCGCCTCGACGCTGTGGCAGCGCGATCCTGCGCGCGACGCCGTGCCTCCCGGACGCCCGATCCTGGGGATCATGGTCAACGGCGCGCAGGGCGACGACGACGAGGCGCACGCGGGTCACTTCGCGCTCGTCACCGGCCGCAGCCAACCCGATGGCGCGATCGGCGACTGGCTCGTCAACAATTTCTACACCCTCGATTCCGAAAGCGAAAAGGGCATCCTGGCCGCGCCGGTGCCGCTCGACAACTACCTCGCCGACTTGAACAGCGGTCAGAGCTGGTACCGGCCGTCGTACATGCTGGTCGCGGTGCTCGCCGACGAGCGCGCGGCGGCGCTCGTCCAGGCGGCGCTCAACCGCGTCTACAACCAGTTCTGGCGGCATCAGCTCGTCTACCGGCACGCGACGATGAACTGCGCGTCGATCAGCGTCGACGTGCTGCGCCTGCTCGGCTGGGACGTCCCCGCGCGCGGACCGGCGAGCCGCCTGCTCGCCGCGCTCGGCTTCCCGTATTTCGCGATCAGGGAGCGGTCGATCGCCAAGGCGCGGATTGCCTTCGACTATCTCAACGAGGACCAGACGCGCCTGTTGCCGGCGGCGACCTTCGAGGAGGCCGGGGCGAGCCTGCTGGCGCTCGCCTCGGGTACCGACGCGGCGCCCGTCGAGGGGCGGCTCGCGCGCATGCTCGCCGACGACGTCGACGCCATCGCCTTTCTGCGCTTCCCGCAGATTCCGTCCAGCCGCGTCTTCGGCGATGCGCCCGCGGTCACCCTCAGGGAGTACCACGCGCGCGTGCCGCCGGAGCCGGGGATGGCGCAGATCGTCCCGGTGCCGCCGCGCCCTTTTCCCGATTCGCTGCGCGACCCCGACCTGCTGCCGCCGCGCCGCCCGCCGTCGGACTACGCGGCGATCGTCTGGGGACTCATCTCCGTCGTCGGGATCCCGATCTGGCTGTACGGACGGTGGAAGCGATGGCGAGGGCGCAAGGAACCCGTCTGACGCGGCGCGCTCTGCGGCGCGAGCCCCCGCGCCGGACTCAGCTTCGGTCGCCGCGGCGCGGCGCGCGCGAGCGCAGCGCGAGCTGATAGGCGGCGAGCGCCGCCAGCCCGCCCGCGGCGAGCGCGTACAAGGTGATCGTGCGCTCCGGATCGACGGCGAAGACGAGGGTCACCGCCAGCGGCGCGATCGCCTTGGTGATGAATTGCGGCTGGGCGAGGCGTCCCAGCAGCGCGCCAAAGCCGCGATGGCCGAAGAGCTCGCCCGGCACGGTGCCGCGCACGATCGTCATGACACCGTTGCTCCATCCGTAGAGCACCGCGAACGCCAGCGCCGCGATCCAGACGCCGCGGACCTGCGTGAGCAACAGCAGCGCGCTCGCGAGCAGCGCAAACGCGAGCGTGCCGACGGTGAGTGGCCGCAGCCCGCGGCCGACCGTGAACTCCAGCACCCGGCCGACCACCTGCATGACCCCGATCAGCGACGAGACCAGCACCGCATCACGCGCGGTCAGGCCCGAGGACACGAGCAGCCCGATCACGTGCGCCGACAGCGCCGACGACAGAAATGCGGCGAGCGAAAGCGCCACCGCGAGCCAGGCGAACACCGCGGATCGATACGTCGGCGGCGGCGGTGCGGCGTCGGTTGCCGCAGCCGCGTGCCGCACCGGATTCCGGCCGCGGGGCAAGGCCACGAGATGCAAGGGCAAGCAGATCGTCAGGTGCAGCGCCGCGTAGATCCCGAAGGTCATCCGCCAGCCCACGCCGTCCAGCAGCACTTGCGAGAGCGGCCAGAACACCGTGCTCGCGAAACCGCCGAAAAGCGTGAGCGCGGTCACCGCCTTGCGATAGGCGGAGCCGGTGATCCGATGCAGCTCCGCGAACGCCGGGTCGTAGAGGCAGGCGGCCATCGCCAACCCGGCGAGCGCGTAGCCCGCGACCAGCGTCGCCGTGCCCTGCGCGACGGCGAGCACCGCAAGCGCCCCCGCCGCGAGCACCGATCCCCCGGCGAGGACCGAGCGGCCCCCGCGCGCGTCGATCAATCGGCCGACGACCGGCGCCGCGAATCCGGAGACGAACAGCCCGACGGTGAAACTGCCGAACACCGCCGCGTCGCCGATTCCGAGATCGCGGCGAATCGCGCCAGCCAGCACCGCGAGCGGATAGAACAGGCTGCCCCAGGAGATGATCTGCGCGATGCCGAGCGCGGTGACGACCCAGCGCAGGCGCCACGGCGCGCGGTCCGCGAACTCAGGCGCCGAATCGGGCATCGTGCGGTTCCAACAGGTCCTCGCGGTTGAGCAGACGCCGCCCCGTGACGCGGCAGGCGCGGGTCGGCGATGGCGATCGGTCAGCGCCCGGTGAACTGCGCCGGTCGCTTCTCGAGAAACGCGGCGATGCCCTCGTTGCGGTCGTGGCTCGCCGCCAGCAGCGCGAACGCCTGTCGCTCCGCGGCGAGCGCCTCGGACATCGGCGCCTCGTACGCGCGCAGCACCGCTTCCTTCGCGAGGCGGACCGCGAGCGCGGGCTTGGCGGCGATGATCGACGCGATCTCGACGGCGCGCGCGAGAGCGCTCTCCGGCTCGTCCACTTCGACGGCGATGCCCGCCGCCAGGGCCGCCTGCGCGTCGATCGGCCAGCCGGTCAGCACCATGAGCATCGCCAGCCCCTTCCCCGCCACCCGCGCGAGGCGCTGCGTGCCGCCGGCGCCGGGAATCATCCCGAGGTTGATCTCCGGCTGGCCGAACTGCGCGTTCGAGCCGGCGACGACGATGTCCGCGCACAGCGCAAGCTCGCAGCCGCCGCCGAGCGCATAGCCGTTGACGGCGGCGATCAGCGGCTTCGGGAACGCGGCGATCGCGCGCCAGTGGCGCTGGCGCTCGTGGGTCAGCACCTCGACCGGCCCGAGCGGCGCCATTTCGCGCAGGTCGGCGCCCGCCGCGAAGTACGCGAGGCCGCCGGTGATCACGACCGCGCGGGTTTCGTCGGCCGCCGCGGCCAGCGTGAGCTCGGCGGCGATCTCGGAGAGCGTCTGCGTGCGCAGCGCGTTGCGCGCATCGGGACGATGCAAGGTGATGCGCACGACGCCCGGCGCGGGACGATCGACGAGGATATCCCGGCGGACGGGCTGCGGCGTGGACTCGGTCATGCCCGGATTCTACGGCCGATTGTCCGAATCCGCGCCCGAATCCTGGCCCGGATGCCGCGCCGTCGTTGCCTCAGCGGTTTCGGAACGCGGGCTTGCGCTTGCCGACGAAGGCGCGCATCCCTTCCTTCTGGTCGTCCAGCGCGAAGGTCGCGTGGAACTCCCGGCGCTCGAACAACAGTCCCTCGGCGAGCGAGGACTCGTAGGCGCGGTTGATCGACTCCTTGATCTTCAGCATGACGGGCAGCGAAAAGCCCGCGATCTTCGCCGCCACCGCGAGCGCCTCCTCCTCGAGCCGGTCAGCCGGGACGACGCGCGCGACGAGCCCGCTGCGCTCGGCCTCGGCGGCGTCGATCATCCGGCCCGTCAGGCACCAGTCCATCGCCTTCGCCTTGCCCACGGCGCGCGGCAACCGCTGCGTGCCGCCCATTCCGGGCATCGTGCCGATGGTGATCTCGGGCTGCCCGAACTTCGCCGTGTCGGCGGCGATGATCAGGTCGCAGGCCATCGCGAGCTCGCAGCCGCCGCCCAGCGCGTAGCCCGCGACCGCCGCGATCACCGGCTTGCGCACGTCGCGGATGCGCTCCCAGTCGCGCGTGATGTAGTCGTCGTGGTAGACCTTCTGGTAGTCCCACTCCGCCATCGCGCCGATGTCGGCGCCCGCGGCGAATGCCTTGTCGTTGCCCGTGATCACGATCACCGCGATCGCGTCGTCGCAATCGAAGCGCTCCAGCACGTCCTTCAGCTCGACGGCGAGCGCGTCGTTCAGCGCGTTCATGACCTGAGGACGGTTGAGCCGGACGACCCCGACGCGCTCGCGGGTCTCGACGAGGATGTGCTGGTAGGTCATGGCCTGGCCTTCCACGAGTCGACGTACGTCGCGGTTCTCGACGCCCTCCGGCAGCGGCGCGACGTCCAGCGGGAAGCGGGTGTCGATCATCACCGCGTACTCGTCGGTCTCCTTGCGCGCGTGCGCGGCGCCGATCTGGAAGGCCTTCGGGTGCGGCCCGTGGGTGAAGCCGCAGGGGTGGAACGTGACCATGCCGGGCTTGATGTTGTCGCGGCTGAAGAACTCGCCGCGATGGTAGAAGATCACTTCGTCGTAATCGTCGTTGTTGTGGTAGAAGGGCACCTTCAGCGCGCCGGGGTCGGACTCGATCGGCCGCGGGGCGAACGTGCAGACGATGAAGTTGCGCCCGACGAACGTGGTGTGCGCCGACGGCGGCAGGTGGTAGCGATGGCTCATCAGCGGCCGGATGTCGCGGACGTTGATGCGCACGACGCACAGGTCGCCGTGCCAGCCGACGGCGTCCAGCGGGTTGAACGGGTAGCGGATCGTCGACAGCTTGCCGACGCGCTTCACCACCACCGTCCACGGGTCCTCGGTCTGCTGCGCGCGAAACTCCGCGTCGATCGCCGGCACGTCGAGGATCGCCGGATCGAAGATCGCGTGCGGGCCGAGGATGCCCTTCTCCGGCAGCGTGTACGTGCCCTCGGTGCACTCGACGAGCAGCAGCGTCGTCGGCGCGGACGGGCACGATGCGCCACATGCCGCCGCGCGGGATCACGATGTAGTCGCCGTCGCGGTACGCGAGCCGCCCCCAGTCGCAGTACAGCTCGCCGGCGCCGTCGTGGATGAACAAGAGCTCGTCGCCGTCCTGGTTGCGCACGAGGTGGTCCATCGCGCGACCGGTCTTCCAGTGGCGGATCTTCACGTCGCCGTTGTGCATGAGCGGCGTGGCGTCCCAGGGCGAGCTCCCCTCCGCTGGCAGCTTGTCGAGATCGTAGGCGTGCGGATTGAGCGTGCCGGTAAAGCTCTCCCACGCGGTCGGCGGATGCCTGTGGTGAAAATGCGCGGCGGGACCGAAGAAGCCCTCCTTGCCCATCTCGCGCTCGAACGTCCCGGCCGGCAGATCGGCGTGCGCCTGGCGGCTGTGCGCCGCCGTCCGCCCGCGGAAAACGGATGTAGTGCTTCATGACGCTTCTCCTCCGGATGCGGCGCCGATCCCGTCGCGCGCGGCGGCCATCGCCTGCGCGAGCACGCCGGGGTCACCGATGTGATTGGCCAGCAGCAGCACCAGCTTCGCGTTGACGAGCGCGCTGTCCTCGTCGGAAAGGCCGCGATGCGTCGCGATCAGCCGCTCGTAGAAGTCGTCCGGTGACGCGAGGTTGGGTTCGGTGTTGAGCATGGGCATGGGGAAACCTTCAGGTGTTGCAGGTCGCGCGCGCGATCGCCGCACGGACGCTCGGCAGGTCGAACTCGCGCCAGCGCGCGCACACGTGCTGATCGGGCCGCAGCAGATAGACGGTTCCGGGCCACGCGTCGTAGCGCTGGACGGCCAGTCCGTTGACGTCCTCGACCCGCGTCGCGCCGGGGGTCGGCTTTGCGTCGACCAGCACGACCCTGCAGGGGATGCGGTCGCGCGCCAGCGACGCGACGCCGAACGGGCCGACGGCGTCGCCGAAGCCGAGCAGCGTGAAGCCACCGCCGAGATACCCCAGCAGCCACGCCCCGCCGGGGCCTTCGACCGGGGCGTCGGCCGCGGGCGAGCCCGGAATCATCGCGCCCGGCCCCCGCGCGAAATCGGGGTCGCCGGTCCGGCGTGTTGAGCGGGGACTCGGCGAGTATCGTCGGCACCGAGAGCCGTCCGCTGTTGACGAGACGGCGCGCGAACGCGTACTTCTTCGCCAGCGACAGGACGGCGTCGCGGAAGGTCCGCGACACCTCGCTCTTCGGCGTGATGAAGTCGGTGGAGCGCGTCGAGTTCAGGATGTTCTCGTCGGCGGCCCGGACGCGCTCGACATCGTAGGTGTCGAGCAGCCGGTCCGGCGCGCGGCCGCTCATCACGAGCTCGAGCTTCCACACCAGGTTGTCGGCGTCCTGGATGCCGCTGTTCGCGCCGCGCGCGCCGAACGGCGAGACGACGTGCGCGGCGTCGCCGGCGAAGATCACCCGGCCGTGCCGGAAGCGCTGCATCCGCCGGCACTGGAACGTGTAGACGCTCGCCCACTCGATGTCGAAATCGGCCTTGTCGCCGAGCATCGCGCGCAGGCGCGGCATGATCCGCTCGGGCTTCTTCTCCTCCTCGGGATCGGCGTCCCAGCCGAGCTGGAAATCGATGCGCCAGACGTCGTCGGCCTGCCGGTGCAGCAGCGCCGACTGGTTGCGGTGGAACGGCGGGTCGAACCAGAACCAGCGCTCGGTCGGGAAATCCGATTTCATGTGGATGTCGGCGATGAGGAAGCGGTCGCGGAACACCTGCCCCTCCGCCTCCAGCCCGAGCATCTGCCGCACCGGACTGCGTCGAGCCGTCGCAGACGACGAGCCAGTCGCAGGCGATCGTGTATTCCCCCTCCGGGGTGGCCACCTCGACGTCGACGCCCTCGGCATGCGGGGCCACGCCGACGACCTTGCTCTCCCAGCGCAATTCGACGCGGTCGAGCGCACGCGCCCGATCGACCAGGCACTCCTCGAACCAGTACTGCTGCAGGTTGACGAACGCCGGACGCCGGTGGCCGGGCTCGGGCAGCAGGTCGAAGCGATAGACGAGCTCGTCGCGGAAGAACACCTTGCCGACGTTCCAGCCGATGCCCTTGTCGACGACGCGCTGGCCGCAATCCAGCCGATCGAGGATCTCCAGGGCCCGCTTCGCGTAGCAGATCGCGCGCGAGCCGACCGACACGGTGTGGTCCTCGTCGAGGACGACCACGGGAATGCCGCGCTGCCCGAGATCGATCGCCGCGGCCAGGCCGACCGGACCGGCGCCCACGACGACCACCGGCCGCCGGCTCCCGCGCGCGTCGAGCTCCGGCGGCCGCTGGTAGGAATAGAGGGGATTCGTGTACGTCTTCATCGGTTGCATTCGCGCGGCGCAGCGATCCGGCCGGGCCGGCGGTCCACACCCGCCCGCTGCCCGGCGCCCCGAGGGAGAGCCACGCCGCGGGCGGCGGCTTCCCGGACCCCGGCGCTAGCCTTCCAGCGCCTCCCACAACTCCTTGTCGCGCTGCGCGGTCCAGATTCGCGGGTCGCGGTAGCGCGTCGCCTCGTCGTACGCGCGCGACACGTCGAACGGCAGGCAGTGGTCGAAGATCACCCAGTGTCCGAACTTCGGCTTGAGCGCCGCATAGGTCTTCCGGTAGACGCTGCGCAGGTCCTCGCCCGCCGCCGCCCCGCGCTTCACGGACTCGAACATCTCGGTGACGAAGGCGCGCGTGCCGTCGAGCCCGGCCTGCACCTGCGCCGGGGTCGTCAGCGCAGCGCCCCGCCCGGGCACCAGCTTCTCCGGGCCGAGCGCGGCGAGCGCATCGAGCGTCGCCGGCCAGTCGCCGAGGTACGCGTCGCCGGTGTAAGGGGTCGCGTCGAACTCGACGAGGTCGCCCGAGAACAGGATCTTGTCGTCGGGCAGCCAGACCACGGTGTCGCCCTTGGTGTGGCCGCGGCCCAGCTGCATGATCTCGACCCGCAGCTTGCCCAGCCACAGCGTCATCCGCCGCTCGAACACGATGGTGGGCCAGGTGAGCCCCGGCACCGACTCGACGGCCCGGAAAAGCCGCGGAAAGCGCTCGATCTCGCTCTTCATGTCGGCTTCGCCGCGCTCGACGATCAGGTCGTAGGTGTCGCGGCTGGCGATGACGTGCTCCGGCTTGTAGCCGGACGCGCCCAGCACCCGCACCGCGTGGTAGTGCGACAGCGTCACGTAGCGGATCGGCTTGGCCGTGACCTCGCGGATGCGCCGGATCACGTCCTGCGCCATCACCGGCGTCGCCTGGGTGTCGATCACCATCACCGCGTCGTCGCCGACGACGATGCCGGTGTTGGGGTCGCCTTCCGCGGTGTACGCGTAGGCGTGCTCGGAAAGCTTGTCGAAGCTGACCTTCTTCTCGACGAGGTCGGCCTGCGACGCGAACTTCTTTTCACTCATGGGAGAACCTCGGCTTCGACTGCATCCGGCCGGCGGCGCGGTCCGGCAATGGTAGCCGATACGCCGCCGCCGGCAAATTGCCCACCCCGGCGCCCACCCCGGCGCCCACACCCGACCGCGCCCGCGCGGCATCGCCCCGGACGCCTGGCGGGTCCCGCGCTGCTAACCGCCGTACTTCCTGATCAGGGCCCGCGCGTCGTCGAGCAGCGCCGCGCCGTTCGCGCCCTTCGCGTTGGCTTCGCCGATCCACTCCTTGTCGACGCCCTCGTTCACCTTCCTCCACCGCTCGTACTCGGCCGGCGCGAGCACGTCGAACACCCCGTTCGCCTCGCGCGCGAGCTTCTTGCCCGCCTCGGTGGTGCCGTCGAAGATCTTGCCGATCTGCTTCGAGAACTCGATGCCCGTGTTCGCGTCCAGGATCTTCTTCAGGTCCGCGGGCATGCCGTCGTACTTGGCCGGGTTCATCGCGATCACGAAGATCGAGTTCGACATCTTGGGCACGCCCGGCGCGGTGTCGAGGTGGTACTTCGTGACCTCCTGCAGCTTGAGCGCCGGCGCGACCTCCCACGGCACCATGGCGCCGTCGATCACGGCCTTTGCGAGCGACTCGGTGACCTGCGGCACCGGCATCTGCACGGGAACCGCGCCGATCGCCGCGAGGAACCGGGTGGCGATGCGCGTCGGCGCGCGCACCTTGAGCCCCTTGAGCTCGTCCATGTTCGTCACGCGCTTGCTGGAGAAATGCAGCAGCGAGCCGTCGTGCAGATGCGTCGCCAGGAGCCGCACGCCGCGAAACTCGTCCAGCGAATTCTTGTGGATGTATTCCCAGAGCGCCGGACTGCCGCTCTCCGCATTGCGCGACATGAACGGCAGCTCGAACACCTCGGACTTGACGAAGCGCCCGGCCTGGTAGGTCGGGATCGTCCAGATGATGTCGGCGACGCCGTCGCGCGCCTGGTCGAAGAGCTGCGGCGGCGTGCCGCCCAGCTGCATCGCCGGGTAGATCTGGCACTTGATGCGGCCGTTGGACTCGCGGCCCAGCTTTTCGCACCAGGGCTCGAACACCTGCGCCTGGATCGTGCCCTTGGGCGGCAGGAAATGATGGATCCTGAGCGTCACGTCCTGCGCGTTCGCGGCGACGGCCGCGAGCGCGAGGACGGCGCCGAGGGCGGTTGCGAGATGGCGTGCTTTCATGGTGTCTCCTCCGGCAGGTGGGTGCGCTTCAGCGCTTGAAGGCGTGTACGAGGTAGAGCGAGATGATCGGGAAGTATACGAGCAACGTGATGCGAACGAGGTCCGACAGCAGGAACGGCACGACGCCCCGGAAGGTCGCCGTGAGCGGCACGTCCTTCGCGAGCCGGTTGATGATGTAGACATTCATGCCGACCGGGCGGGTGCACGAGGCCGATCTCGACCACCATCAGCGCCAGGATCCCGAACCAGATCGACTTGTCCTCCGGCGACATGCCCCAGTAGTCGAGGCCCATCACCACCGGGTAGAAGATCGGGATCGTGAGCAGGATCATCGCCAGCGCGTCCATCACGCAGCCGAGGAAGATGTAGATCACCAGGATCGACGCCATCACCAGCAGCGGCGAGAGCCCGCTCGCCTTCACCCAGTTCGCGAGCTCGACCGGCATCTGCGACAGCGCGAGCGTCGAGTTCAGCATGTCGGCGCCGAGGAGCACGAGAAAGATCATCGCCGTCGCCTGCGCGGTGCCGAGCGCGCTCTCGATCAGCCCCTTCACCCGCATGCCGCCGCCGAAGATCGCGAGCAGGCCGCAGGCCGCCGCGCCGATCGCCGCGGCCTCGGTCGGGTTCGCCCAGCCGCCGTAGATGCCGACGATCACGACGAGGAACACGAGCAGCACCGGGGACACCGCGGCGAGGCTCGTGAGCCGCTCGGACCACGCGACGCGCGGCCCGGCGGGGCCGGCCGCCGGATCGAGCGACACGACGATCCGCACGACGAGCATGTATCCGAGCATCGCGATGATGCCGGGCAGCACCGCGGCGACGAACAGCTTGCCGATCGACTCCTGGGTCAGGATCGCGTAGATGACGAGCGGCACCGACGGCGGGATCATGATGCCCAGCGTGCCGCCGGCGGCCAGCGCGCCCGTGGCGAGCGAGCCCGAATAGCCGAAGCGCCGCAGCTCGGGCAGCGCCACCTGGCCCATCGTCGCCGCGGTGGCCACCGACGAGCCGCAGATCGCGCCGAAGCCCGCGCACGCGCCGATCGCCGCCATCGCGACGCCGCCCCGGAGGTGGCCGAGGAACGCGCCGACGAAGCGGAACAGCGCCTTCGACAGGCCGCCGTGCGTCGCGAACTGCCCCATCAGCAGGAACAGCGGGATCACGACGAGGTCGTAGTTCGACAGCCGCGCGTAGGCCAGGTTCTTGAGCGAGTTGAGAAGCGCGTTCAGGTTGCCGCCGGTGAGATACAGGTAGCCGCCGAAGCCGACGGCGAACATCGCGATGCCGATGGGGACGCGCGCCACCATCAGCGCCAGCATGACGCCGAAGACCACGAAGCCGACTTCGATGCCGGTCACGCCGCTCCCCGCAGGACGGCGCGCAGCCGCAGCCACGCCATGTAGAGCCCGGCCGCCGCGAGCAGCGCGAAGCCCGGCACCATCAGCGCCTGCGCGATCCATACCGGCCAGCCGAGCACCGCGGACGTCTCGCCGACCTCGCGCAGCGCGAGCGCCCCGACGGCGGTCCGCCACGCGATCAGCGCGCCGAACAGCCCGACGAGCAGCGAGCCGGCGCCATCGAGCGTCGCCACGACGCGCGGCGCCAGGTTGTGGGTGAAGAAATCGACCTTGACGTCACCGCTCGCCAGATGGCACCACGCGAAGAACGCCGACGACGCGAACGCCGCGCACATCTGCAGCAGCTCGACGTCGCCGGGGACCGGCCACGCGAAGAGCTTGCGGCCGACGATCGACACGATCGACATCACGACCAGCCCGACGAAGACAAGGCCGCCCGCGATCGCGAGCTGCCTCGCCGCGGCGAGCAGCGCGCGTCCACCGGGGCCGAAGCCGGCGCCCACGGCGACCGGCGCCCCTACCGCTTCGTCCGGCATCCCCGCCCCCCTCCCTCTGCGACCGCGCGGCCGGTTCGAACCGGTCCGCGGGCTTCCCGCCACGGCCGGCGGCAGGGCGGCGACCCCACCGCCGAATCCGCCGGCGTCGTCACCCGAAAAGCCGGCGCAGCTCCTCGGGCGGCGCCACCGCCTGGATGCGCTTCGGATCGTCCGGATGCCGGCGCGCGAACAGGCGCGTCTCGATGCCCTCGACCAGCACCTCGTCGCCGCGCCGGATCACGTGCCTCATCACGAAGCTCTTGCCCCGCCACTCGTCGATCCACGATTCGACGGCGATCTCGTCGCCATAGGTTGCCGAGCGCAGGAATTTCATCGATACGTCGACGAGCGGCGTCCCGATGATCCCCGTGGCGGCCTCCAGCTCCGACCAGTGCGGCACGCCGGCGGCGGCGAAATAGTGCCGCGCCGCGGAATCGATCCACTTGAGGAAATTCGGATAGAACACGATCTGCGCCGGGTCGCAGTCGCCGAACTCGACGGTGAAGCGGGTTGTGTGCCGCTTCGTCACGTGACGGTGTCCTTCGTGGCCGGACGCGCGACGGCGCGCGCCTTCGCCCAACGTATCGGCTGCGCCTTCACCGGCCGCGGGGGCGCGCCGTGCACGGCAAGCGCGCGGTCGAGCGCGCGGCCGGCCTCGTCGGCGAGCGCGGCCTCGCGCGCGTCGCGGATCGCCTGCGCCCGCTCGGCCGGACCGGTCCCGCGGTCGGCGGGCGCGAGATGGGACAGGATGTGCAGCAGGTTCTCCTTGCCGCGCTCGAGCGTCGTGCCGTAGCCCTTGACGAGCCGCGCGGCGAGTGCGATCTCGTGGGCGAGCCGCCAGTCTTCGCGCGCCGCCGCGACGATGGCCGCGAGCCAGCGCTCGATGCCCGCCTGCTCCTGCGCGTAGCGCGCGCCGCCCCGGCGCAGCCATCGGAGCGAGGCCAGCGCGCGCAGTGCGAGGTAGCCGCCGATGCCGTCGGTGGGCAGCGCGATCGCCCAGGCCAGCGGCGCCCGGCCTCCCGCCTGCCGCCGGCGATCCCACGCCGCGAGGCGGAGCGCGAGCCCCGCGGGCAGCAGCCCGGCGAATTCGGGCACGCCCGGCTTGAAGAAGTCCACGATGCGCACGACGTCGCCCGCGCCGGCGGCGACCTCGCGCCGCACGCGCGCGAAACGGCTCGCGCGGCACTTGAGCCCGGCGACACGCACGATGTCGTCGAAGGCCATCCACAATGCGAGATAGCGCGCGGTCTCGCGGGTCAGCGCGTGGCCGTGCGCGCCGGCCGGGTCGGCCGCGCGCTCGGCGTCGAGCACCCGCGCGAGGCGTTCGCGATAGAGCTCGGCGTAGGCGCGGTCCTGGAACGCCTCGACCCGCGCGTGGCCGAGCGCGACGATCGCGTGCGTCGCCGGCGGGAACGCCGTGCGGATCGCATCCGGCACCGGCACGGCGTCCCGGCGCGAGGCCGCGCGCGGCCGCCGCGCCGGGCGGGACCGATTCCGGCGAGCGATTCCGGCGTCGATCGCCGCGCATGCCGCCGCGAAGCCGGCGCGGCTCGCCTCGGCGGCGCGATCCGATCCCTCGATCGCCGCGGCGCAGGCGTCGCGACCGAAGGGCAGCACGCCGGAGGCGGCCACCGCACCGTACATCACCGCGCTCACGACGGTTCCCGCATCGCGCGCGAGCGCCGACATGTCGAAGGCGACGACCTCGCGGCTGTGCCTGCGCGCGACGTCGATCAGCTGCGCCGCGCCGAGGCGCCCGTCGCCCAGCGGCAGCTTCTCCGCCGTCGTCAGCGTGCGCGCGGTCGAGGTGACGAGCAGCGTGCGCCGCGGGTCGGTCATCCCGGCCTGAACGGTGCGCACCGCCTCGAGCGGCTCGGAGGCGACGACGAGGTCGATGCAACCGGGGACCGGCAGCAGGCCGAGCACCGGGGTGCGGCCGCCCAGCGCCGCGATCGGCACCGGATAGACCTCGATGTAATAGGTCGTGGCGCCGGTGCGCTGCGCGACACCGGGGATCGACGTGCTCTGCGCCGCGTAGCCCGCGGCCGCGGCCGCGGCGATCAGCCACTCGGTCAGCACGCCGCCGCCCTCGCCACCCAGCGCCGCGATCAGGATCGCGATCGGCCGTCCCCTGGCTGGGTGTGCCCCCGCGTTTGCGCTCATGAGCGCGGCTCGCCCGTGGGGCCGCCTTCAGGCGGCTTGCGGCCATGTGCGCTGCGGCGTCCGGCTGAAGCCGGACCCACAGCCAACTCGCACCGCACTGCCCGTGCACTCGACGCTGCCACAGGAGCAGTCATGCCGGCTGGACGAGGCCGATCACCGCATGCCGCAGGCGCGCGCCGAGACGCTCGCGCCAGTTCGGATTGCGAATCACCTCGCCCCGGTAGAACGACGGACACAACGCCGCCGCGTGCGCATTCTCGCCGCACAGCCCGCAGCCGACGCAACCGTCCAGCACCGTGGCGACCGGATCGGGACGCAGCGGATCGGGGTTCTCCTTCAGCGACAGGGTCGGGCAACCGGAGAGCCGGATGCACGAATGGTCGCCGGAGCAGGCGTCCTCGTCGACGCCAAACTTGACGCGCACCGTCCGCTTGCCGGCCCTGACCAGACCGGCCATCCAGGGCTTGATTCGCCGCTGCCGCTCGAGCTGGCACTCGCCCTCGGCAATGATCACCTTGAGCCCGGCGAAATCGGTGGTGAACGCCTCCTCGAGCGTCGCGCGCATGTCGTCGACACGGTAGCTGTCGACGGTCCGCAGCCACTTGACGCCGATCCCTTGGAGCGTCTTCTCGATCGCGAGATTGGTGTGCACGAGGCTTCCGGACTTGTCTGCGGCGGCCGCCCTGCGCTCCTCGCCGGGCGTCGAGATGATCTCCTGCGTGCCCGTCGCCGACGTATAGCCGTTCTTCATGATGACGAGCACCGCGTCGCCGCCGTTGAAGAGCGCCGACTGCACCCCGGAGACGAGACCGTTGTGCCAGAACCCCCCGTCGCCCATGATCGCGAGCGTGCGCCGCTCGCTCATCGGCGAGACGCCCGCCCGGGACGCGAGGCTCATCCCGTAGCCCGAGGATCGTGTGGCCGGAGTTGAACGGCTCGAACGAGGCGAACGAGTGGCAGCCGATGTCGGCGGCGATGTGCAGACGGCCGATGTCCTCCTGCAGCAGCTTCAGTGCGGCGAACACCGGCCGCTCCGGGCAGCCTATGCAGAACTGCGGCGGGCGCGCCGGCAACGGCGTGGCGAGATCGCGTGCAACGGCCTCGCGCCGCGCGGGGATCGAGTCGAGCCACGCCCGCCCTTCCACCATCGACAGCTCGGGGGCATGGCGGGCATGGAACGCGGCCACGCCGCGTGCGATCGCCTCGACCGTGTACTCGCCCGCCATCGGCAGCAGGTCCTTGCCGTGCAGCGGCGTCGCGACCTCCCGCCGGCGCAGCACTGCGGCGACCTCCTGCTCGATGAATTCGGGCTGCCCCTCCTCGACGATCAGCACCGCGCGCTTGCCGGCGCAGAACGCGAGGAGCTCGTCCGGCACCAGCGGACAGGTCACGTTGAGCACGTAGAGCGACGGCACGCTCGCGCCGAAATCGTCGGCCAGCCCGAGTTCCACGAGCGCGCGGATCAGCGAATTGTGCAGCCCCCCCTGCACGACGATGCCGAGGTCGTCGCGCGTCCCGCGGAACTGCTCGTTCAGCCCGTGCTCGGCGATGTAGCGCCGTGCCGCCGGCAGCCGCTCGTCGGTCTTCAGCCGCTCGTGCCCGAACGTCGCCGGCGGATGCGACAGCCGGCCATAGTCGAACGGCGCGGGCTCGACCATCCGGTGCCGCTCCGAAGTCGGCGGCGCGACGTTGTCCTTGCAGACGAAGCTGCCGCGCACGTGGCAGGCGCGGATGCGCAGCTGCAGCATCACCGGGGTGTTCGACGCTTCCGACAGCGCGAAGCCCTCCTCGACCATCCGCACCATGTGCGCGAGCTCGGGCCGCGGGTCGAGCAGGACCAGCGACGACTTGAGCGCGTACGCGATCGTGCGCTCCTGGATCACGCTCGCGCCTTCGCCGTAGTCCTCGCCGATGACGATCAGCGCGCCGCCGGTGACGCCCGGCGAAGCCAGGTTCGACAGCGCATCGGCGGCGACGTTGGTGCCGACGATCGACTTCCAGGTGACGGCGCCGCGCAGCGGGTAGTGGATCGACGCGCCGAGCATCGCCGCGGCGGAGGCCTCGTTCGAGCAGGCCTCGACGTGAACGCCCAGCTCGGACAGGTAGTCCTTCGACTGGACGAGCACGTCCATCAGGTGCGAGACCGGCGCCCCCTGGTAGCCGCCGACGTAGGCGACGCCCGACTGCAGCAGCGCCTTGGTGATCGCGAGGATGCCTTCGCCGTGGAATACCTCGCCGGCGCCCCGGCGCAGCATCCCGACCTCTCGTGCAAAGGAAACCTCCACCACCCCTCCGTGTCGCGCGTGCGTGGCGTCCGCAACCCGCAGTGCCGGTCGCGCGAACGTCGGGGCAATCTAATCCGCGGGGCGGCGTTTGTCCATGGCACGCCTCCGCGGGTGCGCTGCCTACGCCGCGGCCGCGGCGACGAAGCGCCCGACCTCGACGCCCAGCACGACGATCCAGACCAGGATCGCGATGCCGACGGCCGCCGCGGCAATGTCCTTGATCACCTTGATCTTCTCGTTGTGCCTCGTCTCGACGAAGTCGCACAGCGCCTCGATCGCGCTGTTGAAGATCTCGGCGACCAGCACGAACGCGGTGACGACCAGGATCAGCAGGAAGTCGACCCAGGCCCGCAGCGCGAACGCCGCCACCAGCACCGCCGCCGACAGCACGAGCTTGTAGGTCACCGACCAGTCATAGAGCACCGCGTAGCGCAGCCCGGAGAAGACGGTGCGCAGCTTGCGCAGCGGGTGGTAGCCCGCCTCGCCGATGCCGAGGAACTTGTGCCTCACCGCGACGCCCCCGGCCACACCGGCGCGCAGCGCAGCGCGACGACCCACAGCGCGGCCGCGGTCATGCCGAACAGCACGTCGGTCGGGAAGTGGACCTGCAGGTAGACGCGCGAGCCCGCGACCGCCAGCACCAGCAGGCCTGCGGCGGCCGCGGCCAGCGGACCGGGCCGCGCGCCGGGTCGCAGCAGCCACGCGAGGGCGAACGCGGTCGCCTGCATCGCGTGCGCGCTGGGAAAGCTCGCATCGGCCGGCATCGTGACCAGCGCGGGAAAGAGGTCCGGGCGCGGCCGTGCGACCAGGAACTTGGCCGCCTGCGCGAGCGCCGTGGCGCCCAGCAGCGCCAGCGGCAGGAAGGCAAGCACGCGCCCCGGCACGGAGCGCCGCCAGCGCCACGTGAGCAGCGCGGCAAGGGGCAGCAGCAGCGCGATCGAGCCCAGCCAGGTCAGCGCGGCGACGGCCGGGTCGAGCCGACGATCGGCCCACGCGTGCAGCCCGGCGAGGCCGGCGGTGTCGACGGCCGGCGCGTGGCAGGTGTCGCCGGCGCAGACGAGCCGTGCCCCGGCCGCGAGCGCCGCGACCGCGCCGACCGCGAGCAGCAACGCCAGCAGTGCGCGCCTCGCCGTGGCGCGGCCGGCTTCGCTGCCCGTTCTGCGGTCGGTCGTCGCAGGCGCCATCGGGATCACGGGGCCCGGCCGAACATCGCGAAGACGAAGATGCCCGGCATCGCGAATGCGAGCGGAGCGGGCCAGGGGCACATCTAGGCCGCGCGCGGCAGCGGCAGCAGCGCCGCCGCCGCGGCCGCGCGGATCCTCTCCAGCTCCGCCTCGCCGAGCGTCTCGCGCTTGAGCAGCAGTGCCGCGGATTCGCGCAGCAGCGCCTCCCGCGCGCGCAGCAGCTCCAGCGTGCGCCGGTAGGTCGCCGCGACGATCTCGCGGACGGCGACGTCGATCTCGCGCGCGGTCGCTTCGCTGTACGGCTTGGCGCCCCCCATCGGCACCGCCTGCCCGAGGAAGTTCGGACGCTCGTCGTCGTAGACGACGTGGCCGATCCCGCCGTCCATGCCGTAGCGCGTGACGATCGCGCGGGCGATCGCGGTGACGCGCTGCAGGTCGTCGGAGGCGCCGGTCGAGAAGCGCCCGAAGGCGATCTCCTCGGCGGCGCGGCCGCCGAGCAGCACCGCCATGCGGTTCTCGAGCTCCTCGCGCGTCATCAGGTACCGCTCCTCGGTCGGGCGCTGGATGGTGTAGCCGAGCGCGCCGACGCCGCGCGGGATGATCGAGACCTTGTGCACCGGGTCGGCGCCGGGCACGGCCATCGCGACCAGCGCGTGCCCCATCTCGTGGTGCGCGACGACCTCGCGCTCGCGCGGCGACAGCACGCGGCTCTTCTTCTCCAGGCCCGCGACGATCCGCTCGATGGCGACGGTGAAGTCGTCGAGCGTCACCGCGTCGGCATCGCGCCGCGTCGCGGCGAGCGCCGCCTCGTTGCACAGGTTCGCGAGCTCGGCGCCGGTGAACCCCGGGGTCAGGTCGGCCACCTTGGCCGTGTCGACGCCCGGGGCGAGCGTGATCTTCCGTGTATGCACGTCGAGGATCGCGATCCGGCCGGTCTTGTCCGGGCGGTCGACGACGACCTGCCGGTCGAAGCGCCCGGCGCGCAGCAGCGCGGGGTCGAGCACCTCGGGCCGGTTGGTCGCGCCGAGCAGCACCAGCCCCTTCGAACCGTCGAAGCCATCGAGCTCGACCAGCAGCTGGTTGAGCGTCTGCTCCTTCTCGTCGTGGCCGCCGATCGCGCCGGCCGAGGCCCGGGCGCGGCCGAGCGCGTCGAGCTCGTCGATGAAGATGATGGCCGGCGCCTTCGCGCGCGCCTGCTCGAAGAGGTCGCGCACCCGCGCCGCGCCCACCCCGACGAACATCTCGACGAACTCGGAGCCCGAGATCGAGAAGAACGGCACTCCCGCCTCGCCGGCGACGGCACGGGCAAGCAGCGTCTTGCCGGTGCCGGGGGGTCCGACCAGCAGCACCCCCTTCGGCGCGCGGCCGCCGAGCCGGCCGAAGCGCTTCGGGTCCTTGAGGAAGCCGACGATCTCCTGCAGCTCCTCCTTGGCCTCGTCGACGCCGGCGACGTCGGCGAAGTCGACCCTGGTATCGGTCTCCACGTACACCTTCGCCTTGCTCTTGCCGATGCTCATGAAGCCGCCGCCTCCCATCTTGTCGGCGAAGCGGCGCATGACGAACAGCCAGATCCCGATGAACACCACCGCCGGCACGACCCAGCCGAGAACGTCGCGCAGGAACGTGCTCTCGACGACGCCGCTGAAGCGCACGTCGTGCTGGGCGAGGTCCTTGGCGAGCTCCGGGTCGACGCGCGTGGTCACGAACCGCGACTTGCCCTCCCGCGGCTCCTTGAAGCTGCCGTGGATCTGGTTGTCGGCGATCGCGATGTCGGTGACCTTGCCCTCCTTCACCAGCGCCTGGAACTCGCTGTAGGGAATCGGCGCCGTCGTGCGCGCGCCGACCCACAGGTCCTGCAGGACGAGCACGGCGAGGATCGCCGCCGCGAAGTACCAGAGCGAGAACTGCGTCCTTTTCTCCATGGTCGGTTCCTTCATCGAAGCGGGACCGTCAACCGTGGTGCGCGGCCGGTCCCCGGCCGCCGGAAGTGGCCCGCCCGCGCGCCTCGCGCCGCAGCGAGAGCACGATCGCCACCGTGATGATCGTCGCGACCACGGCGAGGGAGACCGCCACCGGGATCTTGACGACGTCGAGCAGCAGCATCTTCACCCCGATGAACGAGAGCACGAGCGCGAGGCCGTATTTCAGCAGCGAGAAGCGCTCGGCCATGTCGGCAAGCAGGAAGTACATCGCCCGCAGGCCCAGAATCGCGAACACGTTCGACGTCAGGACGATGAACGGGTCGGTCGTGATCGCGAAGATCGCCGGGATCGAGTCGACGGCGAAGATCAGGTCCGAGAACTCGACCAGCATCAGCACCAGGAACAGCGGCGTCGCGTAGCGGACGGCCCGTCCCGCCTCCACGCGCACGACGAAGAAGCGCTCGCCCGACAGCGCATCGGTGACCTTCATGTGCCGCCGGATGAAGCGGATCACGGGATTGTTCCCGAGGTCGGGCTTGTCCTCGGCGAACCACCACATCTTGATGCCGGTGGCGAGCAGGAACGCTCCGAACACGTAGAGCAGCCAGTGGAACTGGGCGATCAGCCAGACGCCGGCGAAGATCATCACCGTGCGCATGACGATCGCGCCGAGGACGCCGTACACCAGCACCCGCTTCTGCAGCTCGAGCGGAATCGCGAAGAACGAGAACAGCATCAGCCAGACGAAGACATTGTCGACCGCCAGCGCCTTCTCGATGAGGTAGCCCGTGACGAACTCCAGCGTCTTGGCGTTCGCCGCCTCGCGGCCGACGCTGCCGTCGAGATACGCCCACAGCACACCCGCGAACAGCAGGGCGACGGCGAGCCAGACGGCGGACCATGCCGCGGCCTCGCGCAGCGTCGGGCGATGGGCCTTGCCGCCGCCCGCGAACAGGTCGATCGCGAGCATCACGACGACGACCGCGAAGAAGCCGCTCCACATCCACCAGGTGCCAATCGTTTCCACTTTCGTCTGCTCCCTTGTCGCCGTCCGGCCGCCGCTCGCAGCCCCTTCAAGCGCGCTTCGCGCTGCCGCCGACCGAGGAGCGCCGGGCGCGGACGCGAACGAGGCCGGCGGGTTCGCAGCGATCCATCGCCGCCGGACCCCGACGCTGCTCGCCCCGCCGCGTGAGGTACCGCACCAGCGTCCGGCCGGCCCGGTCGGTGGCCCGGTCGATCGCGACGTACAGGTCGGACTCCGCGTCCTCGACCACGATGTCGGGCACCCCGGCGATGACGATACGGACGCTGCAGCGCATGCACTCGCCGCCGCGCGGCCCATTGTCGTCGGACAGGCGGACTGCGACGCGAAGCACCTCGGGCCGAGTGGCGCCGAGCGCCAGGCGGAGCCGACGCTCGGCGTGTGCGCGCAGCGCCGGAGTCAGGGTGAAGCCGCGGGACTGCATGTCGATGCGCATGGTGCCGCTCCTCTCTCGGGTCGATGGCGCGCATTCTGCGCATGGCCATTACATCGCACAACTCGAATATAATTAAAAGACAGATCGGTTTTTTCTGATGATTGCGAGTCCTCGTGGCGCAACTGAACTTCAAGCACCTGCGGTACTTCTGGGCGGTCGCGCGCTCGGGCAGCATCGCCCGCGCAAGCGAGCAGCTGCACGTGACGCCGCAGTCGATCAGCGGCCAGCTGACCGAGCTCGCGGAGTCGCTGGGAGCCGCGCTCTTCCGCCGTGCCGGCCGCGGGCTCGAGGTCACCGAATCGGGTCGGCGGATCCTGTCGTACGCCGACGAGATCTTCGCGCTGGGCGACGAATTGATCGAGGTCGCGCGCGACCAGGCGGCGAAGAAGTCGACGCCCTTCCGGATCGGCGTCGCCGACTCGGTCCCGAAGACCATTGCCTACCGCGTCATCCAGCCGGCGCTGCGCCTCTCCGAGCCGCTGCGGCTGATCTGCCGCGAAGGGCGCCTCGCGTCCCTGCTCGGCGAGCTCGCCGTGCACCGGGTCGATCTCGTCATCGCCGACCGTCCACTGCCCCCCGAGCTCAACGTGCGCGGCTACAACCACCTGCTCGGGGCCAGCGACATCACGGTGTTCGCGGCCAAGGCGGTGGCGCGCACGCTGAAGGGCCGGTTCCCCGCGCTGCTCGACAACGCGCCGCTGCTGCTGCCCGGCGAGGGTGTCGCGCTGCGGCCGCGGCTGCTGCAGTGGCTGGAGGCGCGGAACCTGCGCCCGCGCATCGTCGGCGAGTTCGACGACAGCGGGCTGATGAAGGCCTTCGGCCAGGGTGGCGCCGGCCTGTTCGTCGCGCCCACGGCGATCGCCGACGACGTCTGCCGCCAGTACGGCGTGCGTGCGCTCGGCCGCATCGAGACCGTCGCCGAGCAGCTCTACGCGATCACGACCGAGCGCCGCCTGACGCACCCGGCAACGATGGCGATCAGCGAGGCCGCGCACCACGACGTGTTCGCGGCCACCGGTGCCCGCGGGCGGCGCCCCGGTGCAGCGCCCGCCGGGCGATCGCCGAGATAGATTCCGCCGTCCCTGCACCAGCCGGCGCCGGGACGCCAGAGCGCCGGCATACGCTATAGTCGCTGCATGAGGTTCGCATCGGTGATTCCGCTCTGGACGATCGCCGCGCCGGTCGTCGCGTGGCTGCTGCTCGCCGGGACGCAGTTCGGACTGGGCGGCGCCTTCCTCGTGCTCGTCGCGGCCGGATTGATCGGCGCCGTGCTGTCGGCGGTGCACCACGCGGAAGTGGTCGCGCACCGCGTCGGCGAGCCGTTCGGCACGCTGGTGCTGGCCGTGGCGGTCACGGTGATCGAGGTCGCGCTCATCGTCTCGCTGATGCTGGCCGGCGGCCCGGCAACGACCGCGCTCGCCCGCGACACGGTGTTCGCCGCGGTGATGATCATCCTGAACGGCATCGTCGGGCTGTGCCTGCTGGTCGGCGGCGCCCGTTACCGCGAGCAGAGCTTCGGACTGCACGGCGTCAGCGCCTCGCTCGCGACCCTCGCCGCGATCGTCGTGCTGACGCTCGTGCTGCCGAACTACACGGTCAGCACCCCCGGCCCCGTGTTCACCACGGGTCAGCTCGTCTTCATCGCCGTCGTTTCGCTGATCCTCTACGGCACGTTCGTGTTCGCGCAGGCCATCCGCCACCGCGACTACTTCCTGCCAGCGCGCGCGGCCGGCGACGAGGCGGTGCACGCGGCGGCGCCGTCGGCCGCCGCCGCCGCGCTGAGCGGCGCGTTGCTGATCGCATGTCTCGGCGTCGTGGTGCTCCTCGCGAAGGCGCTCGCCCCGGCCATCGAAGCCGGCATCGCAGCGATCGGCGCGCCCAATGCGCTGGTCGGCGTCGTCATCGCCGCGGTCGTGCTCCTTCCGGAAGGCCTTGCGGCGCTGCGCGCCGCCCGCTTGGACCGGCTGCAGACGAGCCTCAATCTCGCGCTCGGCTCGGCGCTGGCCAGCATCGGCCTCACCATTCCGACGGTCGCCATCGTTTCGCTCGCGACCGGTCTCGAGCTCACGCTCGGCATCGACATCAAATCGACCGTCCTGCTGCTGCTGTCGCTGTTCGTGACGGCGATCTCGCTCGGCACCGGGCGGACCACCGTCCTGCAGGGCACCGTGCTGCTGGTGATCTTCGCGACCTATCTGTTCACGACCGTCGTTCCCTGATCGACGTCGCCTCGCGGCGAGCCTCGCCGCGCCTGATCATCGGCGGCGCGATCGTCGGCAGTCGCGCGCCGGCACGCGCAAGCCCGGCGATCGCTACACCCGCTCGATGACCAGCGCGATGCCCTGCCCGACGCCGATGCACATCGTCGCGAGGCCGTAACGGCCGCCGCTGCGCTCGAGCTGGTGCAGCGCCGTCGTCGCGAGCCGCGCGCCCGATGCGCCGAGCGGGTGCCCGAGGGCGATCGCGCCGCCGTTCGGATTGACCTGCGCCGCGTCGTCGGGCAAGCCCAGCGTCCGGGTCACGGCGAGCGCCTGCGCGGCGAACGCCTCGTTCAGTTCGATCACGTCGATCTGGCCGATCGCGAGGCCGATGCGCGCGAGCAGCTTCCGGGTCGCCGGCGCGGGGCCGATGCCCATGATGCGTGGCGGGACGCCGGCCGTCGCCGCGCCGACGATGCGCGCGCGAGGCGTCAGGCCGTGCTTGGCCGCGGCGGCCTCGCTGGCGACGAGCAGCGCGCAGGAGCCGTCGTTGACACCCGAGGCGTTGCCGGCGGTGACGCTGCCGTCCGGCTTCACGATCCCCTTCAGCTTCGCCAGCGCCTCGAGCGTCGTCGCGCGCGGATGCTCGTCGCGGTCGACGACGAGGGGATCGCCCTTCTTCTGCGCCACCGGCACGCCGACGATCTCCTGCGCGAGGTTGCCGTTCGCCTGCGCGGCGAGCGCGCGCGACTGCGAGCGCAGCGCGAACGCATCCTGGTCGGCGCGTGTGATGCCGTACTCCGCGGCGACGTTTTCCGCGGTCTCCGGCATCGAGTCGATGCCGTACCTGGCCTTCATCAGCGGGTTGACGAAGCGCCAGCCGATCGTCGTGTCCTCGATCTTCGCCGCGCGCGAGAACGCGCTGTCGGCCTTCGCCAGCACGAAGGGCGCGCGGCTCATGCTCTCGACGCCGCCGGCGATCGCGAGCCCGGCCTCCCCGGCCATGATCGTGCGCGCCGCCAGCGCCAGCGCGTCGAGCCCCGAGCCGCACAGGCGATTGACGGTCGCGGCGGGGACATCGGTCGGCAACCCCGCCAGCAGCGCCGCCATCCGCGCGACATTGCGGTTGTCCTCGCCCGCCTGATTGGCGCAGCCGTAGTAGACGTCGTCGACGGCGGCCCAGTCGACGCCCGGATGGCGGTCGATCAGCGCCTTGATCGGGATCGCCGCCAGGTCGTCGGTGCGCACGGTGGCCAGCGCGCCGCCGTAGCGGCCGATCGGCGTGCGTACCGCGTCGCAGATGAACGCATGGATCATTCGTGAGTCCCTATGGACAACGCATGCGCGAAGGCAGGTCCGACCGGCTCCCGGCCTCAGCTTTTCGGTCGCTTGTCGACGACGCGCTTCGCCTTGCCGAGCGAGCGCTCGATCATCCCCGGCGGGACGACCCGCACTTCCGCGGTCACGCCGATCATCGACTTGACCATGTGCGCGAGCCGCGTCCCCGCCGCGTCGCCGTCGGCGCTGCCGACGGCCGGGGAGCGCTCGACCAGCACCGCCATTTCGTCGAGGTTCTTCGGCCGGGTGATCTCGAGCTGGTAATGCGGGACGAGCTCGGGCTCCTTCAGGATCAGCTCCTCGATCTGCGTCGGGAAGACGTTGACGCCGCGGATGATCAGCATGTCGTCGGAGCGGCCGGTGATCTTCTCCATCCGCCGCATCGCGCGCGCCGTCGGTGGCAGCAGCCGCGTGAGATCGCGGGTCCGGTAGCGGACCATCGGCAGCGCCTCCTTGGTGAGCGAGGTGAACACGAGCTCGCCCTTCTCGCCTTCGGGGAGCACGCGCCCGGTCTGCGGATCGACGATCTCCGGGTAGAAGTGGTCCTCCCAGATCGTGAGGCCGTCCTTGGTCTCGATGCACTCCTGCGCCACGCCGGGACCGATGATCTCGGAGAGCCCGTAGATGTCGATCGCGTCGATGTCGAGCTTGGCCTCGATCGCGGCGCGCATCGCCGGGGTCCACGGCTCCGCGCCGAAGATGCCGACCTTGAGCGACGAGCTGCGCGGGTCGATCCCCTGCCGCTCCATCTCCTCGGCGATCGCCAGCATGTACGACGGCGTCACCATGATGATGTCCGGCCGGAAATCCTGGATGAGCTGCACCTGCCGCTCGGTCATGCCGCCGGACATCGGGATCACGGTGGCCCCGAGCTTCTCGGCGCCGTAGTGCGCCCCGAGGCCCCCGGTGAACAGCCCGTAGCCGTAGGCGACGTGGACGATGTCGCCCGCGCGCCCGCCCGCCGCGCGTATCGAGCGCGCCATCACGGTGGCCCAGGTGTCGACGTCCTTCGCCGTGTAGCCGACGACCGTCGGCTTGCCGGTGGTCCCCGACGAGGCGTGGATGCGCACGACCTTCTCGCGGGGCACGGCGAACATCCCGAACGGGTAGTTGTCGCGCAGGTCCTGCTTGGTCGTGAACGGGAACTTCGCGAGGTCGGCGAGCGTCGCGAGGTCGCGCGGATGGACGCCCGCGGCGTCGAACTTGCGCCGGTAGTGCGGCACGTGGTCGTACGCGTGGGAGAGCGACCATTTGAGGCGCTCGAGCTGCAGCGCCGCGAGCTTCCCCGGCGGCAGCGTTTCGACGGGCTCGAGATCCCCCGGCGCCGGTTTCTTGACGGGCATGGTGCGTCCTCCTATTCCTCGATCAGATGACCCTTGATCCGGTAGCTCTTGCCGCGGAACAGCGCGACCGTCTCGCCGCGCTGATTCGCCACCTCCACGTCGTAGACGCCGGTGCGACCGGCCAGCTGGCGCTCGTGTGCGCGCGCCGTCAGCACGTCGCCGGCGCGTGCCGGCGCGGTGAATTCGATCGCGCAGCCCGACGCGACGGTGTTCAGATTGTAGCTGTTGCAGGCGTAGGCGAACGCGCTGTCGGCCAGCGTGAAGATGAACCCGCCATGGCAGATCTCGTGGCCGTTCAGCATGTCGGCGCGCACCGCCATCGCGAGCTCGGCGAAGCCGGGCCCGATGTGCGCGATGCGGATGCCCAGCGCCTGCGTCGCCGTGTCGCGGTGGTACATCGACTCGGCGACGCGCTCGGCCAGCGTGCGCGCGTCGGCGGTCGTCATCGCCGGATGATGCTCACCCACGCAGCGTTCCCCCGGTGGCCGCCCGTCGCGCCACGAGCGGCGAGGTGCGGTAGCGATCCTCGCCATAGTGCGCCGCCAGATGCGCCAGGGCGTCGCGTACGGTTTCCACGCCGATCGCGTCTGCCCACGCCAGCGGGCCGCGCGGATAGTTGACGCCCTTTTGCATCGCGAGATCGATCGCGTCGGGCGCCGCGACGCCCTGCACGACGGCGTCGGCGGCCTCGTTCGCGAGCATCGCGACCACGCGCAGCACCGCGAGTCCGGCAACGTCGTCGAGGCGGGACACTTTGAGGCCGGCCGCTTGCAGCGCGCCGAGCGCCAGCGCGTACGCGGCGTCGCCGCAGGTGTCCGCGCGCGCCACCGCGAGCCGGGTCGTCGCGGCGAAATCGAGCGCGAGGTCGAAGAGCACGAGATCCCGGACACCGGTGTCGACGACCCGTTTGGTCGCCGTGCGCCCGTCGGTCGGCGCCAGCCACACCCCGCCCGCGCCGCCCGGGATCCGGATCGCGCCGCTCGGAAACCGCGAATCGGCGCGCGCCCGCTCGACGGGCACACCCGCCGCGGCGATCCGCTCGACGAGCGGCGCCGCGCTGCCGAGCTCGCCATGCGCGGTCACCCCCGCCGGCGCCGGCTGCGCCGGCTCCGTGCGCGGCTCCGCCTTCGGCGCGCCCGCCGTGTAGTCGTAGAATCCGCGCCCTGCCTTGCGCCCGAGGAAACCGGCCGCCACCCGCTCCTGCTGCAGCACCGAGGGCGCGTAGCGCGGGTCGTGGGCATAGGCGTCCCAGATGCTCGTCGTCACCGCGAGGTTCACGTCGAGGCCGATCAGGTCGATCAGCTCGAACGGGCCCATGCGGAAACCGCCGCCCTCGCGAATCACCGCGTCCAGCGTGGCCACGTCCGCGGCACGCTCGCCGAGGAGCCGCAGGCCCTCGGCGTAGAACGGCCGTGCGCAGCGATTGACGATGAAGCCGGGCGTCGAGGAGGCGCGCACCGGCGTCTTGCCCCAGGCGTGCGCGGTTGCGACCACGGCCTCCGCCACCGCGGGCGACGTCGCGAGACCGGTCACGACCTCGACCAGCGGCATCACCGGCGCCGGATTGAAGAAGTGCATGCCGACGACGCGTTCCGGCCGCTTGCGGCCGCTGCCGAGCGCGGTGATCGAAAACGACGACGTGTTCGACGCCAGGATGCACTCGGGTGTCACCACGTTTTCGAGCGACGCGAACAGCTCGCGCTTGGCGGCGAGGTCCTCGACGATCGCCTCGACGACGAGCTGCGCCACGCACGAATCGGCGAGGGTGACCACCGTTGCGATGCGGCCGACCGCGGCCTCGGCGTCCTGCGGCGCGAGGCGGCCCTTGGCGACGAGATTCGCGAGGGCGGCGGCGATGCTCTTCTTCGCGGCGTCGGCCGCCCCGAAACGCGTGTCGTGGAGCTGGACGCGGTGGCCGTGCACCGCGGCGATCTGCGCGATGCCCGCGCCCATCGCCCCCGCGCCGATGACGGCGACGGTCGAACCCGGAGGCAGCGCGGAAGCCATCGATGGCGCGCGGTTATTTGCCGGTGAAGCGGGGGGGACGCTTCGCGATGAACGCCGCGACGCCTTCCCGGTAGTCCTCGCCGTTGCCCAGCGCGCGCTGGAGGTCGCGCTCGAGATCGAGCTGCGCGGTCAGCGTGTTGCCGGCGGAAGCCTGGATCGCGTGCTTGATCGCCGCCAGCCCGCGCGTGGGCGCCTGCGCAAAGTGCAGCAGCAGCTGGTTGGCGACGGCCGGCAGCTCCGCATCGTCGACGCATTGCCAGATGAGCCCCCACTGCACCGCCTGCTCCGCGGTGAGCTTGTCACCGGTGAGCGCGAGGCCCATCGCGCGCGCAGTGCCGACCAGACGCGGCAGGAAATACGTGCCGCCCGAGTCGGGGACGAGGCCGATCCTGGAGAACGCCTGGATGAAGCTCGCCGACTTCGCGGCGATGACGAGGTCGCAGGCGAGCGCCAGGTTGGCGCCGGCTCCCGCGGCGACGCCGTTGACCGCGCAGACGACGGGCAGCGGCAGCGCGCGCAGGCCGAGGATCAGCGGCTTGTAGTTGCGCTCGACGGATTCGCCGAGATCGACGGGCGCGCTGCCCGGCGCGACCGCGCGGTCGGAAAGGTCCTGGCCCGCGCAGAAGCCGCGGCCCGCGCCGGTCAGGAGCAGCACGCGCGTCGCTGGCTCGGCCCTCACCCGGTCCAGCGCGTCGCGCACTTCCGCGTGCATCGCATCGTTGAAGCTGTTGAGCCGGTCGGGGCGGTTCAGCGTCAGGCGCGCGATGCCGCCTTCCATCGTGAACAGGATGTGCTCGTAGCTCATCGCCTTTTCCTCACACGTGCGCGCGATGCTGGACGACGCGGAACCGCGACGCGACGAACGCGGAGTCGGTCAGCGACGCATTGGCCGCGGGGTTGGCGCCCGTGCCGTGGAAGTCCGAGAACGCCGCCGACTGGTTGACGAAGACGCCGCCGGTCAGGTTGATCGACAGCGCGACGCCGCCCTCCTCGGCCGCGTCGACCGCGCGCTCGATCACCTCGCGCGAGGTCGAGTACACGGAGAAGGTCAGCGCGCCGTGCGTCTTCGCCGCCTCGCGCGCGATCGCGAGGCTCTGCTCGGTGGAATCGGTCGCGATGACGAAGGCGACCGGACCGAACCACTCGGCCAGGTAGCGGTCGCGCTCGGCGGCGGCGAGCTTCACGATGAGCGGCGTGCGGATGCGCGCCTGCGGGAACTGCGGGTGCGTGATCGACTGCGTGTCGAGCACGATCGTCCCCAGCGCGCGCGCCGCGTCCAGCCGCTGCAGCACGCCGTCGTTGACCACGGCGCCGAGAATCTCGACGGCGCGCGCCGGGTCGCCCAGCAGCTTGCGCACGGCATCGGCGATCGCCGCGGCGACCTCGTCGAAGGTCAGGCGGCCCTCGGCGGTGGCGATGCCGGCGGCCGGCACGTAGATGTTCTGCGGCGCCGTGCACATCTGTCCCGTGTACAGCGACAGCGAGAACGCGATGTTGCGGGCGACCGCCTTGATGTCGTCGGCCGAGTCGATGACGATCTGGTTGACGCCGGACTTCTCCGTAAAGACCTGCGCCTGGCGCGCGTTCGCCTCCAGCCAGTTGCCGTTCGCCGCGCTGCCCGTGAAATCGACGAGCCGGATCTCCGGCCGCAGCGCGAGCCTCTGCGCAACGTCGTCGCCGGCCTCGTGGGCGACGAGGCTGACGACGTTGGGATCGAAGCCGGCCTCGGCCAGCACCTCGCGCGCGATGCGCACGGTGAGGGCGAGCGGCAGGATCGCGGCGGGGTGCGGCTTGACGACGACGGCATTGCCGGTGGCGAGGTCGGCGAACAGGCCCGGATAGCCGTTCCAGGTCGGAAACGTGCAGCAGCCGATGACGAGACCGGTGCCGCGGGGCACGATCCGGTAGTGCTTCTCCATCTTCAGCGGCTCGTTCTTGCCCTGCGGCTTCTCCCAGAGCGCGCTCGCCGGGATCCGCTTCATCTCCGCCCAGGCGTAGGCCACGGCCTCGAGCCCGCGGTCCTGCGCGTGCGGCCCGCCCGCCTGGAACGCCATCATGAACGCCTGACCGGTCGTGTGCATGACCGCGTTGGCGAAGAGAAAGCTCTGCCGATTGATCCGCTGCAGGATCTCGGCGCACACGCCCACCCATGCTTCCGGTCCCGCCTTGCGCCACGCGCTCTGCGCCTTCGCGACGGCGGCGAAGAGCGCGTCGAGGTCGCACTTCGGATACCTGATGCCCAGCGGGAAGCCGTACGGGGACACCTCGCGGCCGACCGAGCCCGTCGATCCCGGCTGGTCGAGCGCGAACGGCTTGTCGAGGAGCGCGTCGAACGCCGCCTTGCCGGCCTCGGCAGCGCCCTCGCCGTAGACCTTGGGGCTCGGCGATTCGGGATACGCGCTCCAGTAGCCGCGGTCGGCGATCGCGGTCAGCGCGCGCTCGAGCGTCGCGGCGTGGCGTTCGAAAAGCGGATGCGGCACGGGGAGCTCCTTCGTCGTTCGTGAGCCTGCAAACTCTAGCACGCGCGCCGGACCGGCTGACCGTGGGTCCGGCTTCAGCCGGATGCACCACCGCCGCCTGAAGGCGGCCCCACACCGCCATCCTTTCGTGGGTCCGGCTTCAGCCGGATGCACCGCACCGCCGCCTGAAGGCGGCCCCACATGCGAGCCGGCGGCCCCGTCTCGTGGGTCCGGCTTCAGCCGGACCGATCGCAGCGTCAGCCTGTCTGATCGTAGTCGACGGTCACCTTGTCGGTCGCCGGATAGCTCTGGCAGGTGAGCACGAACCCGCGCGCGACCTCGTAATCCTCGAGCGCATAGTTGACGTCCATGTCGACCTCGCCGGCGGTGAGCTTGGCGCGGCAGGTCGAGCAGACGCCGCCCTTGCACGAGTACGGCAGCTCGACACCGGCCTTGAGCCCCGCTTCGAGGATGGATTCCTGCCCCTTGCGCAGCGTGAACGTCTTCGTGGCGCCGTCCAGGATCGCCGTGACCTCGCACTCGGCGTGGCCGGGCTCGGGCGCCTTTCCCGGCTTGTGCTCGTGCTTCGGTATGCTGGTCGCGAAGCGCTCGATCTTGATCCTGGCTTCGGGGAATCCGCGCGCCTTCAGCGCGTCCGCAACCGCACGCATCATGCCGTCGGGGCCGCACACGTACACGACGTCGACCCCGTCCAGGTCCACCCAGTGCGCGAGCAGCGCATCGGCCTTGGCGCGATCGATGCGGCCGTGGAGGAGCTCGATGTCCTGCGCCTCGCGCGAGAGCACGTGGACCAGGTTGAAACGGGTCAGGTAGGCGTCCTTGAGCGCGGCGAGCTCCTCCCTGAACATCACGGTGCCGGAAGCGCGATTGCCGTAGAAGAGCGTGAATTCGCAGAGCGGCTCGGCAGCGAGCGTGGTCTTGATCAGCGACAGGAGCGGGGTGATCCCGCTGCCGGCGGCGAAGCCGACATGGTGCCTGCGCTCGTCCGGCGCCGGCGGCACGTTGAAGTGCCCGAGCGGCGGCATCACGTCGAGCGCATCGCCTGCCTTCAGCGCTTCGTTCGCCCATTCCGAGAAGACGCCGCCCGGATTGCGCTTGACGGCGATCCGCAGGATGCCGTCCTGCACGCCCGAGCAGATCGAGTACGAGCGACGCACGTCCTGTCCGGCGATGGCGGCGCGCAGCGTCAGGTGCTGGCCCGCGGCAAAGCGGTACGCCTCGGCAAGCTCCGGCGGCACGGCGAAGGTGATCGCCACGGCATCGCGCGTCTCGCGCTCGACCTTCGCCACGCAAAGGCGGTGGAACTTGCTCATGGCCAGCGCCCGCACGGCCGCCCGAAGGGCGCTGTGCTCCCCCTCGGGGGGCAGCGAACGCAGTGAGCGTGGGGGCCGTCCATCCGCTCAGTGTGGCTTGAAGTAGTCGAACGGCTCGAGGCACTGCAGGCAGCGGTACTGCGCCTTGCACGCGGTCGAGCCGAACTGCGCCAGCAGGCGCGTGTCGAGCGACCCGCAGCGCGGGCACGGGACCGCGACGCCGGCCCGGCGCAGCGGGCTGATGCCGGCGACGTCGATCGCCGCGGCCACCGGTGCGCACGCGCCTTCGGGCGGCGCAATGCCGAATTCGCGAAGCTTGCGCCGGGCTTCGGGCGCCAGCCAATCGGTCGTCCACGGCGGGTAGAGCCGCGTTTCCAGCCGGACGCGCGCGACCCCCGCGGCGGCCAGCGCTTCGCGGATCGACGTCATGATGAGCTCGGTTGCCGGACAGCCCGAGTAGGTCGGCGTCACCGCCACGACGAGCGTCGCGGGGTCGGCAGCGTCCCACTCGACGCCCCGCAGGATGCCGAGCTCGACGACCGAGACGACCGGAATCTCCGGGTCCGGCACGGCGCCGAGCGCGAGCCAGACCTCGGCGATCGTCGGCCGCGATCCGCCGGCCGCCGGCGCCTCGGCGGCTGCGCGGTCACGTGAATCCATCGCCGCCATCGGGGCGCTCACCAGCGGGCGCCCGGATAGGCGCGCTGCAGGAACTGCATCTCCGCCAGCAGGTGCCCGAGGTGTTCCGTGTGCACGCCCTGCTTGCCGCCCTTCTGCATGTGCGTGTCCGCCGGCATCGCGAGCGTCGCCCCCGTCACGACGGCGTCGACGTGCTGGCGCCACGGCGCGGCGAGCGTGCGCACGTCCACGGCGATGCCCGCCTCGACCAGCGCCAGCTCGGCGGCATCGGGAACGAACATCTCGCCCGTGTACATCCACAGGTCGTCGATTGCCCGCTGCATGCGCGCGTGCGACTCCTCGGTGCCGTCGCCCAGCCGCAGCACCCAGTCGCCCGAGCGCTCGACGTGATAGGCGACCTCCTTGGCCCCCTTGGCGGCGATGCCCGCGATCCGCGAGTCGCCCGATCCGGCGAGCGCACGCAGCAGCAGCAGATGCCAGGCGTCGAACAGGAATTGCCGCGCGATGGTATCGGCGAAGCTTCCGTTCGGCTGCTCGACGATGAGCAGGTTGCGGAACTCTCCGGCATCGCGCAGGAAGGCGAGAGCGTCCTCGTCGCGAGCGCTCCCGGCAGAACGCGCCTCGACTTCGCCCGCGTAGGACAGCCACAGCCGCGCCTGGCCCAGCAGGTCGAGGCCGACGTTCGTCTGCGCGATGTCCTCCTCGAGCACCGGCCCGTGCCCCACCCACTCGCCCAGCCGCTGCGCGAGGATCAGCGGCGAGTCGCCGAGCCGCAGCAGGTACTGGAACAGCTGTTCGTCGCGGTGCATCGCTGGGGAACCGGGCGGCGGGACCGCTGCCTAGATGTTCTTCACGTCGTCCGGCATCGGAAAGAACGTCGGGTGCCGGTAGACCTTGCTGTTCGCGGGCTCGAACAGCGCCTCCTTGTCGCCGGGCGAGGACGCGACGATGTCCGCGGACCTGACCACCCAGATGGACACGCCCTCGTTGCGCCGCGTGTAGACGTCGCGCGCATTCTTGACCGCCATCTCCGCGTCCGGCGCGTGCAGGCTTCCGACGTGCTTGTGCGCGAGGCCGTGCTGCGACCGGATGAAGATCTCCCACAACGGCCATTCGCTCATCGGACCTCCCAAAACGTTCGGATGCCGGGGCCTTGCCCGGCACCGGTCTCCCCTGCTGCGGGAGATGCGCTGCGCCGGACTCGCGATCATGCGGCCGCCTTCGCCGCCGCGCGGGCAGCCGCCTTCTCCGCGTGCGCCATTGCGGCGTCGCGCACCCACGCGCCTTCTTCCCAGGCCCGGACCCGGGTTCGGAGCCGGTCGCGGTTGCAGGGTCCGTTGCCCTTCACCACGTTCTGGAACTCGGCCCAGTCGATCGCGCCGAAGTCGTAATGGCCGCGCTCGGCGTTCCACCTGAGGTCCGGGTCGGGCATGGTGATCCCGAGATAATCGGCCTGCGGCACCGTCTGGTCGACGAAGCGCTGCCGGAGCTCGTCGTTCGACAGGATCTTGATCTTCCACGCCGCCGACTGCGCGCTGTGCACGCTTTCCGCGTCCGGCGGGCCGAACATCATCAGCGACGGCCACCACCAGCGGTTCAGGGCATCCTGCGCCATCGCCTTCTGCTCGGCCGTGCCGCGCGCGAGCGCCAGCATGATGTCGTAGCCCTGGCGCTGGTGAAAGCTCTCCTCCTTGCAGATGCGCACCATGGCCCGCGCGTAGGGGCCGAACGAGCAGCGGCACAGCGGGATCTGGTTCATGATCGCCGCGCCGTCGACCAGCCAGCCGATCGCGCCGATGTCGGCCCAGGTGAGCGTCGGATAGTTGAAGATCGACGAGTACTTCGCGCGCCCGGCGTGCAGGTCGGCGACCATCTGGTCGCGCGAGACGCCGAGCGTCTCGGCCGCCGCGTAGAGGTAGAGACCGTGGCCGCCTTCGTCCTGGACCTTCGCCATCAGGATCGCCTTGCGCTTCAGCGTCGGGGCCCGCGTGATCCAGTTGCCCTCGGGCAGCATGCCGACGATCTCGGAATGCGCATGCTGCGATATCTGGCGCACCAGCGTCCTGCGGTACGCGTCCGGCATCCACTCCTTCGGCTCGATCCGGATGTCGGCATCGATGCGCGCCTGGAACGCCAGTTCCTCGGGCGACATGTCGGCGACCGTACGCACCGCCTTGACGCCGGTGTCGACCATTTGCGCGTACATGCAATCCTCCTCGCGCGGGCGGGGGAGTCCCGCGGCCCGCCGCTGCGCGGTCCGCCCCGCGGGCGACCGCGACCGGCGGCTGCCCGATGCGCCGGCGAGGGGATCATAAACGATACATATTCCGTCTGGCTAGTGTAGAGTTTGTATCACGTTGCCCCGGTTGCACGCCGCCGATCGATGCGCGCCAAGCCCCGCTCCGCCGCCCCGCCCAGTCCGCAGATCCGCCGGTGGATCCTCCGCGAGCTGGCCTCCTCGCCGCCGCGCGCGCCCTCGCTGATCATCACCGTCTGGGGCGACGCGATCGCCCCCCACGGCGGAGCGGTGATGCTGGCCGGGCTGATCGACCTGCTGGCGCCGTTCGGGGTGAACGAGCGGCTGGTGCGCACCAGCGTCTTTCGCCTCGCCCGCGAGGGCTGGCTGAAGGCGACGCCCATCGGCCGGCACAGCCTCTATCGACTGACGCCGGACGGCGCCCGGCGCTTCGAGCAGGCGTATCGGCGGATCTACGCGACAACGGTCGAGCACTGGGACGACTCGTGGGAGATCGTGATCGCGAACGGATCGACGGCGGGAGAGCGCCGGGCGCTCCGGCAGGAGCTGGGTTGGGAGGGCTTCGGCACGCTGGCGCCGGGCGTCTACGCGCGTCCGTCGCAGGCACCTTCGGCCGTGCCGCGGATCGCCGCCGCGCTGCGCGTTTCCGGGCCGGATCGTCGCCGCCCGCGCGCACGACGACGCGACGCTCGGTGGACAGACGCTGGCCTCGGCCGTGTCCAGAGCCTGGGACCTCGCCGGGCTCGCGGCGGATTACCGGCGCTTCCTGCTGCGCTTCGGCAGCGTCATCGAGCGCTTCCGGCAGGCCGACGATGCCGCGCACGATCCGGCGCAGTCCTTCCTCGTGCGCACGCTGCTGATCCACGAGTACCGGCGCGTGCTGCTGCGCGATCCGCAGCTCCCGGCCGCGCTGCTGCCCCTCGACTGGCCCGGCGCCGCGGCCTACGCGCTGTGCCGCGACTTCTACCGGCTCACGCACCGCGCGGCCGAGCGTCATCTCATGGCCACGCTGCGCGGCCCGCGCGGCGCCCTGCCCCCGGCGTTGCCGTGGTTCTACCGCCGCTTCGGCGGGCTCGAAGACTGAATGGCGGTGACGCACGGCGGCGCAGTGGCCTCCGAACTGCCGTGGCTCGGGAAGCGGCGGCCGTGATCGCGCGCCATGCGGAGCTGCTGACGCCCGCCGAAGTCGCCGCCGTGCACGAGGCGGCGCTCGAATTGCTCGAGCAGGTCGGGTTGCTGGTGCGCAACGCCAAGGCGCGCGAGCGCTTCGCGCGCCACGGCTGCCGCGTCGACGCGCAGAGCCAGATCGTGACCTTCCCGCGCGCGGTCGTGGAGGAGTTCCGCCGGCTCGTGCCGCCCCGCTTCACGTTCCACGCCCGCAACGAGGAATACTCGAAGACGATCCCCGACGACGCGCTGGTCGTCGCAACCGCCAGCTCGGCGCCGAACCTGCTCGATCCGGACAGCGGCGAGGAGCGCCGTTCCCGCTCCGACGACATCGCGCGCATCGGCCATCTCGTCTCGCGGCTGCACGGAATCGACGTGTTCTCCGTCTCGGTGACCGCCGACGACGCGCCGCCGGGCCAGTTCAGCCTGTCGCGCTTCTATCCGGCGGTGAAGCACTGCGCGAAGCCGGTGCGCACGTCGGTCATCGACGTTGCAGAGGCGGAGCAGGTGCGAAGGCTCGGCGCGCTGGTGGCCGGCAGCGAGCAGGAGTTCCAGGCGCGGCCGTTCATCACCTTCGGCTACTGCGCGATCGTCTCCCCGCTGACGATGGATTTCGACTCGACCGAGATGCTGATGTATTTCGCCGAGAACGAGCTCCCGGCCTACGGGACCATCGCGCCCATCGGCGGGATCAGCGCGCCGCTGTCGATGATCGGCATGCTGGCCCAGATCACCGCGGAGTGGCTGGCGGCGGCGGTGCTGGCGCAGATGTCGCGACCCGGCACGCCGCTGATCCACAACTTCCTGCCCGTGGTCGGCGACATGCGCACCGGCGCCTATGCCGCCGGCGCCGTGGAAACCGGAATCATGGCGATGGCGCTCGCCCAGATGGCCCGCTTCTACGACGTGCCGAGCGGCTCGTACCTCGGGTTGACCAACGCCAAGATCGGCGATGCCCAGGCGGGCTTCGAAAAGGCCCTGTCGCCGGCGCTCGCCGCAGCCGCGGGCATCGACTTCGTCGTCATGGGGGGGCTCGTCGATGCGCTGATGGCCTTCGACTTCGGGCAGCTCGTCATCGACAACGAGATCGCGCTGATGCTGAAGCGGACGCGGCAGGACCTTGCCTGGGGCAGCCTCGACGAAGGCCTCGCCGAGATCCGCGAAGCCGGGCCCGGCGGCATGTTCGTCGGCCATGCCGAGACCCTGGCGCGGATGAAGAGCGCCGCGTTCCTGCCGGAGGTCGCCGACCGCGAACGCCGCGAAGTCTGGATCCGCGAGGGAAGCCTCGATGCCCACGCCCGGGCGCTGCGGCGCGCGAAGGCGATCCTGTGCGAGCCCAACCCGGGTGCCCTGCCTGCCGAAACCGACGCGCGCGTGCGCGCCGGCTTCGACGGGCTGGTCTCGGGGGATTTCGACGTCCCCGCGGCCTGGCAGGCGTTTCGCCACGAGCCGCCGCGCGCACGCCGGGGGCGGCGTCGCGGCAATCCAGGCTGATCGCCGGCCGACTCAGCGCGCGCGCTCGCCCTTCCCGGCGTAGCCGCGGTTGCGCGCTCCCCACCCGGCGTCGCGGCTGTCGCGGTCGCGACGGCCGCCACCGGTGGCGCCCACGCGATCCTCCCAGCGGGTCGGCGGCCGGCCATGGGCCGGTGCGCGGACGCTCCGACTCGCCGGCTTGCCGAATCCGGAACCGGGCGCCGCCCGCTCGTCGCGCCGGCGCGGCTCGAGCCCCGGAATCACGTGCGCGGCGATCGCGGCGCCGGTGAAGCGCTCGATCTGCCGCAGCGCGCCGCGCTCGGCATGGCTCGCCAGCGACACGGCGATACCCGCCGCGCCGGCGCGGCCGGTGCGGCCGATGCGGTGCACGTAGTCGCCCGCCTGCCGCGGCAGATCGAAGTTGATCACGTGGCTGATGCCCGCCACGTCGATGCCGCGCGCGGCGACATCGGTCGCGACCAGCGTGCGCACGTGGCCGCGCCGCATGTCCTGCAGCGTTCGCGTGCGCTGGCGCTGGTCCATGTCCCCGTGCAGCGCCGCAGCGGCGTGGCCTTCGCCCTGGAGCCGCTGGGCGAGGGACTCGGCGTCGCGCTTGGTGGCGATGAAGACGATGCTCTGCGTCATCGCGACGTCGGCGAGCAGGTAATCGAGGATGCGGTGCTTGTGCGAGTGGTCGTCGGCGAAATGGACGCGCTGCTCGATCGCGAGCGGCGCCCCCTTCTCGGACTCGACCTCGATGCGCACGGCATCGCGCATCAGGCGCGCGGAAAGCCTCGCGATCGCCGTGTCGAAGGTCGCCGAGAACAGCACGGTCTGCCGGGTCTTCGGCGCGAGCGCGGCGATGCGCTCGACATCGTCGACGAAGCCCATGTCGAGCATGCGGTCGGCCTCGTCGAGGACGAGCATGCTCGAGCGCCGAGAGGTCGATCCGGCCGCGCTCCAGGTGGTCGATGAGGCGGCCCGGCGTGGCGACGATGATGTCCGCGCCGCGCGCGAGCTCGCGGTTCTGCAGCGGGTACGGCGCCCCGCCGTAGATGCAGACGGTGCTGACACGCAGGGTGCGGCCGTAGCGCAGCGCCTGTTCGGCAACCTGCTGCGCGAGCTCGCGCGTCGGCGCGAGGACCAGGATGCGCGGAGTCGCGACGCCATGGCGGCCGGCGCCGGCGCGCTCCCCCGACGCGGCGAGCCGCTGCAGCGCGGGCAGGACGAACGCGGCGGTCTTGCCGGTGCCCGTCTGGGCCGAGCCGATCAGGTCGCGTCCCGCGAGCAGCGGCGGAATCGCCTGCGCCTGGATCGGCGTGGGCTCGGTGTAGCCGCACGCGGTGAGCGCCTGGAGCAACTCCGGCGCAAGGTTCAGTTCTTCGAATGTCATTTCCGTTCCCTTCCATACGCTCCGCGGCACGCTGACGCGGCGCGCGGGGCACGGGCAAGAATCGGGCATCGCCAAGGCGGCGGCCCGTGCCCAGAAATCCGGAATGGCGGAAGACGCGCGGCGCCGCACGCCAACCGAGAGCGAAGATCGCCGTCAGCTCGGACGCTACGGGCGCGCGCAGACAGCCGCAACCGGGTCGACAGACTGCAAAGCCATCGTCGCTAACCGGAGGCTGCCGTTCAGACTCGAACTGCCGGGAGAATGAACCGAGAGATTAGAAACCGATGATCCGATTGCCTGGAGGGTGCCGCATGCGGCGGGCAATCGTCACGAACTCGCAGATCGCCGCACAGGCCGCATCATATCACGGAATGCTGCGCCGCAGCGAAGCGGTCGATGCGCTGCCTCCCTGACGCTCGCACGCATGCGGGGGACGGGCGCACCGGAGCGGCTCCTCGTCGTCGTCGTCGTCCTCCTCGTCGTCGTAGCCTTCGTCCTCGTCGGGCTCGATGTTGCCTTCGCCGACATCATCGTCGTCGTCGTCGTCGTCACCGGGGCCCGGGCCGCCGCCAGCGATTGGCGTGCTCGAGGAGCTGTCGAGGAGCCATGGCGGGACGTCCGGCAGGGCGGCGCTCTCGTTCAGGATCGAGGCAAGCGTGGAATGGAGGAGATTCATCGGGGCTCCCGTCACGGTCCCGGGAATGGGGCGAACAGCGCATACGTTACCGCGAATCGCGGCCCGCGCCCGAGCGGGAGGACCGTCGTTGATCGCGATCAAGCCGGACCGCACATTAGCGCTCAGAATCGAGGCGCGAGCCGAGGGTGCAGCGACGGCTTCGGCCGGGGCATCATGAGAGACAATCACAACATCGCCGCGGGCGACCGGGAACCCGCCGCCCGCCTTCCGTCGGGCGCCCTGACGCGCAAGCTCGCCGCGATCGCCGCAGGGACGGACATCCCATTCAAGGTCGTTCTGCCTGGCGGGGCCGTCTTCCGCCACGGCAGCGCCGATCCGGCCTTCACGATCACCCTCCGGACGCGGCGGGCGCAGCGCCGCCTCCTGCTCTTCGGCTACGTCGGCCTGCTGGAGTCGTATTTCGACGGCAGTCTCGACGTCGACGGCGACCTCGCCCTCGCGTTTCGGGCCGGAATCGACAGCGGCTACGATCGGGTCAGCAATCCCCTCGTCGGGTTGCGCAACCGCTGGCACGAGTGGCGCTATTCGAATCGGTCGATGGCGCAGGCGAAGGCGAACGCGCGTTTCCACTACGGCCTGGGCGAGGCGTTCTACCGGCAATGGCTCGACCTGCCGGCGATGATGTACACCTGCGCGTACTGGAGCGAGGGCACGACCACGCTCGAGGAGGCGCAGCGCAACAAGATGGACCACGTCTGCCGCAAGCTGCGGCTGCAGCCGGGCGAGACGCTTCGTCGACATCGGCTGCGGCTGGGGCGGCCTGCTGTTCCACGCCTGGGAACACTACGGGGCGCTGGGGACCGGGATCAACGCCACGACCGAGCAGGTGGCCGAGCTACGGGCCGAAATCGCGCGGCGTGCGCTCGACGACCGGATCCGCGTGGTCGAGACCGATTTCCGCGAAATCCCAGGGCAGTACGACAAGCTGCTGTCGATCGGCACGCTCGAGCATGCCGGGCCGGACCAGCTCCCCCAGGTGGTGCGCGCGCACGCCGACGCGATGAAGCCCGGCGCGCTGGGCGTCATCCACTTCATCGGCCACGTCGGAACGCGCGACACCGAATTCTTCATCCGCGAATACATCTTTCCGGGCGGCTGGATACCGAGCCTCTCGCAGGCGCTCGCCGAGATGGAACGCTGCGGTCTCGAGGTGCTCGACGTCGAGAACCTGCGCCGCCACTATGCGCTGACCCTCGACTGCTGGGGCGAGCGCTTCGACCGCAACTGGGAAACCATCCACGCGCTCGACCCCCGGCGCTTCGACGAGCGCTTCCGCCGCATCTGGCGGTCGTACCTGTGGTCGTGCGCGGAGGTCTTCCGGGGCAGGAACGTCCAGCTCAACCTGTTCCAGGTGACCGTCAGCAAGGGCAATGTCGGCAACCGGTACCCGATGAGCCGCGCCTTCCTGTACGGACAAGCGTGATCACCTACGCCGAGAAGAAGGCGCGCCTGTCCGCGGAGCTCGCCGCGGCGGGCGGCACGGGAGCCGCGGGCTTGCGCAAGCAGACGTCGAACCTGTTCCGCGACCGCGAGCCAAGGCAGCGGCCGAAGATCGATCTCTCGCATTTCGACCAGGTCATCCGGATCGACACCGCCGCGGGCGTCGTCGAGGCCGAGGGGATGATTCCCTATGTGGCGCTCGCCGATGCGACGCTCGCGCACGGCGCGATGCCGGCGGTGGTCCCGCAGCTGAAGTCGATCACCCTCGGGGGCGCCGTCGCCGGGGTCGGGATCGAGGCCTCGTCGTTCAGGCACGGGCTCGTGCACGACACCGTCGAAGCGCTCGACGTGCTGACCGCCGACGGCGCCATCGTCCACTGCACCCCTGACAACGAGCATCGCGATCTCTTCTTCGGCTTCCCCAATTCGTATGGGACGCTGGGCTATGCGCTCGGCGTCACCGCGCGGCTCGTCCCGGTGAAGCGCTATGTCCAGCTCACGCACGTCCGGCATGCCGACCCCGCCGCGTGCTTCGCCGAGATCGCCGGGCATTGCGCGGAGGGCCGCCTGGACTTCCTGGACGGGACCGTGTTCGCGCCCGGCGAGCTCTACCTCACGCTCGGCCGCTTCGTCGACGAAGCGCCGTCGACCAGCGACTACACGTACGAGCGGATCTACTACCGGTCGATCCGCGAGCGCGACAGCGACTGCCTGACGACGCGGGATTACCTCTGGCGCTGGGACACCGACTGGTTCTGGTGCTCGAAGAACGTCGGCGCGCAGCACCCCCTCGTGCGCCGGCTTCTGGGCCGAAAGCGCCTCAACTCGGTCACCTACCAGCGCATGATGCGCTGGAACGCCCGCTGGGGCATCACCCGGGCGCTCGACCGCCTCCGGGGCGTGCACGCCGAATCGGTGATCCAGGACGTCGACATTCCCCTCGATCGCGCGGCGGAATTCCTGGCGTTCCTCCACCGCGAGACGGGGATCCTGCCGGTATGGCTGTGCCCGATCCGGCCCTCGGACCCGGCACGGCGCTTTCCGCTCTATCCACTGCGCCCGGCGACCGTCTACGTCAATTTCGGGTTCTGGGACGTGGTGGAGAGCCGCGAGTCGCGTCCCCCGGGTTACCTGAACCGGAAGATCGAGCGGAAGGTCGCGGAGCTCTCCGGCATCAAGTCGCTCTATTCGGACTCGTATTACACCGAGGACGAGTTCTGGTCGGCATACGATCGCGATGCGTATGCGGCGCTCAAGGCACGCTACGATCCAGCGCACGCGCTTCCCGACCTCTACGCCAAGTGCGTGCGGCCTTAGGGCCTGTTAACGCTACATTCGCGTGAGCGGCGCGGCCGATGGTGTCCTTGCGGTGCGGGGACGCCGCCGCGAAGGCGCCGGAGCTTGAGGCCGGTCAACACGTGCGAGCGGCGCCGGTGCTAGGGTGGAATTGGCCCGCTTCGGGACCCAAGGTAACCAGAGGGGATGATGATGAGACATACGACGACACCCTCGCCGCTCGCGCCCCACGGGGGCACGCCACGCTACCGTGACCGGATCTACGACGATCCACGGCACGACCCGTATCAGGCGAAGGGGAAATATCCCGAACCCACCGTCTGCACCGGTTGCGGCGCGATCTTCCAGCACGGCCACTGGGCGCGTGGCACCGCGCCCGAGGGCGCGCATCCCGCGGAATGCCCGGCCTGCCACCGCATTCGCGACAAGCAGCCTGCGGGTTACCTGACGCTGACCGGCGCGCTCGTCGAAGGCGATCGCGACGAGTTGGTGCGCATCGCACGCAACGTGGAGAAGCGCGAGACGGCCGAGCATCCGCTGCATCGGATCATGGCGATCGAGAAGGACGCCGACCGGGTGCTGGTGACGACGACCGACGTGCACCTGCCGCAGCGGATCGGCGAAGCTGTGCGGCACGCGCACAAGGGAACGCTCGAGATCACCTACGGGCACGACGATTACGCCGTGCGCGTGAACTGGCGGAAATAGGCGATCAGCCCTTCGCGGCGGCGCTGCCCGCCGCGCGGAGGAGCGCGATGACTTCGCGATCCTCGACCTGCCGGAAGTCGCGGTAGAACTGTCCGACCGCGTGGAAGAACTCGGGGGTGTCCAGGCAGACGACCTCGTCGGCGTGGGCGCGCACCTTGGCCACCGCCTCGACCGAGGCGACCGGCACCGCGCAGATCAGGCGCCGCGGGCGGCGGGCGCGGAGCGCGTGCAGGGCGGCGATCATCGTCGCCCCGGTCGCGAGACCGTCGTCGACGACGATGGCCACCCGGCCGGCCGGATCCAGCGGCGGCCGCACGGGAGTGTACTCGGCGCGCCGCCGGCGCATCGTCTCCATCTCGGCCGCGACCACCCTGTCGATGTACTCCCGTGTCGCCCCGGCCATCTCGGCGTACTCGGCGATGTAGCTCCAGCCGGTCTCGTCGACGGCACCGATCGCGAATTCGGGGTTGCCCGGGGCGCCGAGCTTGCGCGTGAGCACGACGTCGAGCTCACCGTCCAGCGCGTCGGCAATGACCTTGCCCATCGGCACCGCGCCGCGCGGAATCGCGAACACGATCGGCTTCTCGCCGCGCCAGGCGTCGAGCCGGCGGGCGAGTTGCCGGCCCGCGTCGAGGCGGTCGCTGAAGATCATCGGATGCGCCGTTGCAGGCGGACCGGACGACCGGTCGCGCGGGCGAGCGAGCCGCCCGGGCGACCGGCAAGGCGATGCCTGCCTACAGCGGGGGAATGCGCAGGACCTGTCCCGGGTAGATCTTGTCCGGGTGCTTGAGCATCGGCGTGTTCGCCTCGTAGATCTTCATGTACTTGTTCGCATCGCCGTAATGCGCCTTGGAGATCTTCGAGAGATTGTCCCCGGAAACCACCGTGTAGTAGGTCGCTTCGGGCGCGCTCTGATCGACGCTCATCATGTTGTTGACCTTGGCGACGCCGGAGACGTTGCCGCAGCACAGCACGATCTTCTCCATCGTCGCCTGATCCGGCGCGACCCCGTAGACACTGACCTGCGAGCTCGCCGCGTCGAACGTCACCAACAGACCGGTCGCCGACAGGTTCTGCGATTTGATGTACCCGAGGATCGCGTCCGCGGCGGCGTCGTTGGCGGCCTTGACCTTGGCCTCGTCCGCGGCAGCCGCCGCCGCTTCCTGCATGGCAGCCTTGGCCTTGCCCACGCCGAACAGCTTTTCTCCTGCATCCTTCACGAAATCGAGAAGACCCATGGCATTGCTCCTATTTGTCGGGCGGTGGAAACAGCACGCGTCGCGATCGGCGCGGCATTCGAACATTGCCAATTCACCAGTTCATTTTACCCCCATGGGACGGCGCGTGTCCCGGCCGCCGGGGACGCGACATCCTGCCGCGCCCTGAGGGCGCGCGACGGGCCCGTTCGCGTCCGCGGCTATAATCCGCCATGGCGGGCCCGCATCGGGGGCACGCCACCTGCGCATGCACGCCTCGACCACCACCTCATCTCCGGCTGCGTCGATCCGCCCCGGCTCCTGGGCGGCGTGGCGCATCGCGCTGCGCCCGAAGACGCTGTGGATCGCGACGGTCCCGGTGATCGTCGCCACCAGCCTCGCGTGGTCGTTTGCCGGCGTTTTCGATCGCTGGAGCGCGCTCATCGCGTTCGTGGTGTCGGTGCTCATGCAGGTCCTGACGAATCTGGAGAACGACGTCGGCTACACCGAGCGCCGGGCCGAAACCGGCGGGCGCGTCGGCCTGCCGCGCGCCACCGCCAACGGCTGGCTGTCGACGAGCGCGGTGAACCGCGCGATCGCCGCCACGATCGCGATCGCGGCGATCATCGCGTTGCCGCTGCTGCTGCGCTGGGGCTGGCCCATCCTGGCGATCGGCGTCGCGTCCACGCTCGCCGCATACGGCTACATGGGCGGTCCGCGACCCATCGCGTACACGCCGTTCGGCGAGCTCACGGTGTTCGTCTTCTTCGGCTTGACCGCCGTCTGCGGCTCGTATTTCGTGCAGACCGGCCAGGTTGCGGGTGCCGCGTGGCTCGCCGGGGTGGCGATCGGCGCGCACGCGGCGGCCGTCCTGCTCGTCAACAACTACCGCGACCGGGCACACGACGCCGCGACCGGGCGGCAAACCCTGCCGGTCGTGATCGGCGCCGCGGCGTCGGTGCGGCTGTTCGCCGTGCTCGAGCTGCTGCCGTTCGCGCTGGTCATCCTGCTCGCTGCGTCGATGGCGAGCCCCTGGCTGGCGCTGCCGGTGCTCGCGCTGCCGTGGGCGCTGCGCATCGTCCGCGACTTCGCCATCACGCCCGACGGCCTCGGGCAGAACGCTCTGCTGTTTCGCGCAGTGATGCTCGAGCTCGCGTTCGGCATGCTGTTCGCCGCCGGCGCGCTCGCCCACCGGGGCCTTTGACCATGCGCGCTGTCCCGCGCATGCCGGCGGGCCGCCTGTCCTGACCCCGTGCCGGACGATACCTTCGTCGAGACCCGGCTGCGCATCCTGCCGGAGTGGACCGACCTCAACGGGCACATGAACGTCGCCTATTACGTGCTCGCGTTCGACCGCGCCACCGACATCCTCTACGATGCGCTGGGCATAGGCTGGGACTACGTCGGGCGCGAACGGAAGTCGCTGTTCACGCTCGCGATGAACGTCGATTATGTCCGCGAGCTGCGCTCCGGCGACGAAGTGCGCATCGCGACGCGCGTCGTCGACGTCGACCACAAGCGCCTCCACTACTTCCACGAGATGGTCCACGCCGCGCAAGGCTGGCTCGCCGCGACGAACGAGCTCCTCGCGATGCATGTCGACATGGAGTCGCGCAGGAGCGCCCCCTTTCCGGAGGGTGTGGCCGCGCGCATCGCCGCGATGCGCTCGGCGCACGCGGCGCTGCCGCCGCCCGCACAGCTCGGACGCCGGCTCGGCATACGCCGCGGCGAATCAACCTCGGGAGGCAAGCCATGACGACGATGGCGATCATCGGCGGCGGCACGATGGGCACGGACATCGCCGCCGTGTTCGCCGCCGCGGGCTGCGCGACGCACGTCGCCGAAACCGACGCGCAGCGGCGCGCCGCCCTGCCCGGGCGCCTCGACCGCGGGCGGATCGGCGCTTCCGCCCCGCTCCCGGTCGTCCATGCCGCGCTCGACGCGCTCCCCTGGGACGCGATCGACGTCGCCATCGAGTGCGTGCCGGAGGCGTTGCCGTTGAAGCGCAGCGTGTTCGCGGCGCTGGAGCGGCTTGCGCGGCCCGACGCGCTCCTCACCAGCAACAGCTCGAGCTTCCCGATCAGCGCGATCGCCGAGGGTCTCGCGACCGCGCGGCGGATGTTCGGGCTGCACTTCTTCATGCCGGCGCACCTGGTCCCGCTGGTCGAGGTCGTGTGCGGCGCCGCGAGCGACCTCACGCTCGCGCAGGCGCTCGTCCAGCTGATGCGCGACAACGGCAAGGTGCCGGTGCTGGTGCGGCGCGACCTCCCCGGCTTTCTCGCCAATCGCATGCAGCACGCCATGGCCCGCGAGGCGCTGGCGCTGGTCGATGCCGGCATCGCCACGCCCGAGGATGTCGACGCCGCGGTGCGCTTCGGGTTCGGCTTCCGCTTCCTGGCCGCGGGACCCCTGCTGCAACGCGACCACGCCGGCCTGGACGTCCACTGCTCGGCGGCCGCCACGATGTATCCGACACTCGCCACGAATGCCGAGCCGGCCCGCGTGCTGCGCGAGCACGTCGCGCGCGGCGAGCTCGGCATGAAGACCGGCCGCGGGTTCTACGCGTGGACGCCGGAGACCATCGCCGCCGAGCGCGCGCGCTACGAGGCGCTGCTGCGCGCGGCGCTGGAGCTGGTGCGCGCCGATCTGCCCAAGGGCAACGAGTAGCGTCGGCTACAAGCGGAGTGCGACCTCCACCCCCTGCGCGATCGCGCGCCGGGCGTCGAGCTCGGTGGCGACGTCCGCGCCGCCGATCAGCGTCACCGGCAGGCCGGCCTTCTGCAACGGATCGAGGAGCTCGCGGCGCGGCTCCTGGCCGGCGCAGACGACGATCGTGTCGACGTCGAGGCAGCTGCGGCTTGCCGTCCACGCGGATGTGCAGGCCCGCGTCGTCGATCCGCTCGTACTCGACGCCCGGAATCATCTTCACGCCGCGCTTCTTGAGGAGCGTGCGCCGGATCCAGCCCGTGGTCTTCGCGAGACCGTCGCCGACCTTGCTCGCCTTGCGCTGCAGCAGCCAGACCTCCCGCGGCGACGGCTGCTCCTCGGCCGCCTTCACCCCGCCCCGCTCGCGATACGCCGGGTCGATCCCCCACTCGGCGCAATAGGCTTGCGTGTCGTCGGGCTCGCCGGAATGGGTCAGGAGCTCGCCGACGTCGAAGCCGATGCCCCCGGCGCCGATGATCGCGACGCGCCTGCCCGCCTGCCTGCGTCCCAGCACGATGTCCACGTAGCCGGCAACCTTCGGGTGCTCGATGCCGGGAATCGCGGGCGTGCGCGGGACGATGCCCGTCGCGAGCACGACGTGGTCGAACCCGGCGAGATCGCCGGCGCCCACGCGGCGGCCGAGCTGCAGCTCCACGCCGTTGCGCTCGATCATCCGGCGGTAATAGCGCAGCGTCTCGGCGAACTCCTCCTTGCCCGGGATGCGCCGCGCGAGGTTGAACTGCCCGCCGATCTCGGCTTCGCTGTCGAACAGCGTGACCGCGTGGCCGGCTTCGGCGGCGCTCGTGGCGCAGGCGAGGCCCGCCGGGCCGGCGCCCACGACCGCGACCCGCTTCTTGCGCGCCGCCCGCTTCAGCACGATCTCGGTCTCGTGGCATGCCCGCGGGTTGACCAGGCACGAGGCGATCTGCCGCGTGAAGATCTGGTCGAGGCAGGCCTGGTTGCAGGCGATGCAGGTGTTGATCTCGTCGGCGCGCCCCTCTTGCGCCTTGACGACGAAATCGGCGTCGGCGAGAAACGGCCGCGCCATCGACACCATGTCGCCGTCGCCGCGCGCGAGCACGTCCTCGGCCACCGCCGGATCGTTGATGCGGTTGGTCGCCACCAGCGGGATCGTCACCTCGCCCTTCAGGCGCCTCGTCACCCACGCGAAAGCCGCGCGCGGGACCATGGTCGCGATGGTCGGGACCCGCGCCTCGTGCCAGCCGATGCCGGTGTTGATGATCGTGGCGCCCGCCGCCTCGACCGCCTTCGCCAGCGCGACGACCTCCTCCCAGGTGCTGCCGCCTTCCACGAGGTCGAGCATCGACAGGCGGAAGATGACGATGAAGTCGGGTCCGACCGCCTCGCGCGTGCGGCGGACGATCTCCACCGGAAAGCGGATGCGGTTCGCGAAGGCGCCGCCCCAGTCGTCGTCGCGCAGGTTGGTGCGCGGCGCGACGAACTCGTTGATCAGGTAGCCTTCGGAGCCCATGATCTCGACGCCGTCGTAGCCCGCGCGCTGCGCGAGGCGGGCGCAGCGCGCGTAGTCGGCGATCGTCTTCCGCACTCCCCACCCCGACAGCGCGCGCGGCTTGAACGGCGTGATCGGCGAGCGGACGGCCGACGGCGCGACCGACAGCGGGTGGTAGGCGTAGCGCCCCGCGTGCAGGATCTGCATCGCGATCTTGCCGCCGGCTTCGTGGACCGCGTCGGTGACGAGGCGGTGCCTGGCGACCTGCCACGGAAAGGAGAGCTGCGCCGCGCGCGGCTCGACGCGGCCCGCGAAATTCGGCGCAATGCCCCCGGTCACGATCAGGCCCACGCCGCCCTTCGCGCGCTCGGCGTAGAACGCGGCCATCCGCGCGTAGCCGTCGGGAGCTTCCTCGAGGCCCGTGTGCATCGAGCCCATCAGCACCCGGTTCTTCAGCGTCGTGAATCCCAGGTCGAGGGGGCTCAGCAGATGGGGGTAGGTCGTGGTCATCGCGGTTCCATGAGCCGGTGGCGGCTCGTGCTTTTCGAAAGGGGGTGAATGATCGCGCGCCGCCGGCGAGTCACAGCGTGCGCGCGATGATCTCTTTCATGATCTCGTTGGTCCCGCCGTAGATGCGCTGCACGCGGGAATCGGCGTACATCTGCGCGATCGGGTACTCGCGCATGTAGCCGTAGCCGCCGAAGAGCTGCAGGCATTCGTCGACGACCTGGCATTGCATGTCGGTCAGCCACCACTTGGCCATCGACGCGGTCGCCGTGTCCAGCGTGCCGGCCATGTAGCGCTGGATGCAGGAATCGATGAACACGCGGCCGACGTGCGCGATGGTCTTCGCCTCGGCCAGCTTGAACCGGGTGTTCTGCATCTCGATCAGCGCCTTGCCGAACGCGCGGCGCTCCCGCGCATATTCGGTGGTGATGCGGACCGCGCGCTCCATCACCGCGACGCCCGAGAGCGCGACCAGCGTCCGCTCGTAGGGGAGCTCTTCCATCAGCTGGGCGAATCCGGCGCCCTCGGCACCGCCGAGCAGGCACTCGGCGGGCACCTGACAGTCGTCGAAGAAGAGCTCCGAGGTGTCCTGCCCCGGCATGCCGATCTTGTCCAGCGTGCGCCCCCGGCGAAAGCCGGCGAGCCCGTCGGTCTCGACCATGAACAGCGATACCCCCTTGGCGCCGGCCGCGGTGTCGGTCTTCGCGACGACGCAGATCAGGTTCGCCACCTGGCCGTTCGAGATGAACGTCTTCGAGCCATCGAGTGCGTAGTGCTCGCCACGGCGGACCGCGCGCGTGCGGATTCCCTGCAGATCCGACCCGGCGGAGGGCTCGGACATCGCGATCGCGCCGACGAGCTCGCCGCTCGCGAGCCGTGGCAGCCAGCGCCGCTTCTGGTCGTCGCTGCCGTAGGCCAGCACGTAGTGCGCGCAGATGTTGTGGACGTGCTTGCCGAAGCTCATCACGCCCGCGTACGCCAACTCCTCGAAGACCACGCAGTCGTGGGCAAAGCTGCCGCCGCTGCCGCCCCAGGTCTCCGGCACGTCGCAGAGCAGCAGTCCCATCGCCCCGACCTCGCGCCACGACGCCGCGTCCACGCGATGCGCCTGCTGCCAGGCCGGCTCCCGCGGGGCCAGCTCGTCGACGACGAAGCGCCGGACGGTGCCGCGAAACGATTCGAGCTCGTCGTCGAGCCAGGGCGAACGATAGTCGGACATCGGATCGATTCCTCGCGGGAGGTGCTCAGGGAAGCGCGACCAGCGCCTCGCCGGCGAGCTTGACCTCGCCGGCCTCGTTCGCCGTTTCCAGCGCGATGCGCACGAGCCGCTCGCCGTCGCGCGCGAGCTTCTCGACGATCCGGCCCGTGGCGACGATGCGCTCGCCGACGTGGGTCATCGCGGAAAAGCGCACGCTGAACTCGCGGAGATCGCGCTGGGGCGCCCAGTTCGTCAGCAGCCTGCCCAGCCACGCCATCGACAGCATGCCGTGGGCGAAGACGTCGGGCATGCCGGCCGCGCGCGCGAAATCGATGTCGATGTGGATCGGGTTGTGGTCGCCCGACGCCCCGGCGTACAGCGCCAGCATCGCCCGGCTGACCGGGGGCAGCGCCAGCGGCGGCAGCGCGTCGCCGACGTTGACCGCGTCGAATGCGGGACCCGTGCTCACACCGTCAGTCGCCGCGAACGACGAGCGTGGAGCGCAGCTCGACGACACGCACGCCCCTCTGGTTGGTCACGTCGGTGTCCTTGACGATGAACGTCAGGGCGCCGTCCTTCTTCTGGAAGACGTTGCCGATCCGCGAGGCGAAGGTCAGCCGGTCGCCGGCGTGGATCGGCGCGAAATAGCGGAAGCTCTGCGCGGCGTGCAGCACCTTGCGCAGGTCGATGCCCAGCTCGCGAAACCACGCGAACGGATCCGGCACTTCCAGGTAGAGGCAGACCGCGAAGGTCGGCGGCGCCGGCAGTCCCGGATGCCCGGCCGCCCGCGCCGCGTCGTCGTCGATGTACTCCGGCCGCGTTTCGCCGGTCGCCCTGGCGAACAGGCGCAGCCGCCCCGCCTCGACATCGGCGGAATGCGGCGGGAACGTGTACCCGATGCGGCTGCGGTCGACCTTCAAATGGGGGTCCAGTGCCCGCACGGCCGCCCGAAGGGCACTGTGCTCCCCCTCGGGGGGCAGCGAACACCAGGCCGAAGGCCGCAGGACAGCCGAAGGCTGGTCCCGCGTAGCGGGATGCGGCTTTGCCGCACACAGTGAGCGTGGGGGCCGTTCATCCCCCCGCCCGGTACAGGGTGACCACGCAGGCGCCGCCCAACCCGAGATTGTGCTGCAGCCCGATCCGCGCGCCTTCCACCTGGCGCCGGTCCGCGGTTCCGCGCAGCTGCTGCGTCAGCTCGAAGCACTGGGCGAGGCCGGTCGCGCCGAGCGGATGTCCCTTCGACAGGAGCCCGCCCGAGGGATTCGTCACGTATCTGCCGCCGTAGGTGTTGTCGCCGGCCTCGACGAATTGCTCGGCACCGCCTTCGGCGCACAGCCCCAGCGCTTCATAGGTGATGAGCTCGTTCTGCGCGAAGCAGTCGTGGAGCTCGATCACGTCGACGTCGTCAGGGCCGATGCCGGCGGCCTCGTAAACGCGCGCCGCCGCGGACTTCGTCATGTCGTAACCCACGAGCTGCATCATGTCGTGCGCCGCGAACGTGATCGGCGTGTCGGTCGTCATCGCCTGGGCCGCGATCGATACGGTCCGGTCGAGATGGTGACGGCTCGCGAACGCCTCCGAGACCAGCACCGCCGCGGCCGCGCCGCAGGTCGGCGGGCAGGCCATCAGGCGGGTCATCACGCCGGGCATCAGCGTCGGCGACGACATCACCTCGTCGACGGTCACTTCCCGGCGAAAGAGCGCGAGCGGGTTGTTGACGGCGTGGCGGCTCGCCTTGGCGCGGATCTTCGCGAACGTCTCGAGCTTCGTCCCGTACTTGCGCATGTGCGACAGCCCGGCGCCGCCGAAGTAGCGGATCGCGAGCGGCACGTCCGGCGCGCCGACCAGCGCATCGGTCTCGCGGTTGAAATCGTCGAACGGCGTCGGGCGATCGTTGAAATGCGTGCCGAGCGCGCCCGGCATCATCTGCTCGAAGCCCAGCGCCAGCGCGCAGTCGGCGACACCGGTCTCGACGGCCTGCCGCGCGAGGAAGAGCGCCGTCGACCCGGTCGAGCAGTTGTTGTTGACGTTGAACACCGGGATCCCGGTCATGTCCACGTGGTAGAGCGCCTTCTGGCCCGCCGTGGAATCGCCGTACACGTATCCGGCGTAGGCCTGCTGCACGTCCACGTAGGCGACTCCCGCGTCGGCCAGCGCCGCCAGGGCCGCTGCCGCGCCCATCGCGTCGTAGGGCTCGCTCGCGCCCGGCTTGGAGAACGGAACCATCCCGACACCGGCGACGAAAACCTTGCGACTCATCGACTGCCCCTCGTATGGCAGCGCGGAACGAGGCTGCGAATGCAGCCGTTCGCCCGCGCCAAGTGCATATTTTACCGGCTCCGCGACGCGTTTCCCCGCCGCATAGCGGAAGCGCTAAACTATTTCACCTGCCGGCGTCGCGCCCGCGTCGGTTATGCACACCGTTTCTCCGGAGCCTCCGCCATGAACGCCACCCCTGCCCTGCGCCAAGCCGATGTCCCGACACTTGCCCACTGGATCGGTGGCAAGCGCACGCCCGGGACATCGGGGCGGTTCGGCGACGTCTACACGCCGGCGACGGGAGCGCTCGGCGCTCGCGTCCCGTTTGCGACGGCGGCGGAAGTCGCGCGCGCCGTCGAGGCGGCGAAGGCCGCGTTTCCCGGCTGGGCGGCAACCACCCCGATCGCCCGCGCGCGCCTGATGTTCCGGTACAAGGCGCTGCTCGAGCAGCGCGCCGACGAAATCGTCGCCGTCGTCGCGCGCGAGCACGGCAAGGTGCTCTCGGATGCCGCCGGCGAGCTCGCCCGCGGCATCGAGATCGTCGAGTACGCGTGCTGCGCGCCGCAGTTCCTGAAGAGCGAGTTCAGCGACAGCGTAGGCACAGGCGTCGACACGTACACGCTGCGCCAGCCGCTGGGCGTCGTCGCGGGGATCACGCCGTTCAACTTTCCCGCGATGGTGCCGCTGTGGATGTTCCCGATGGCGATCGTCTGCGGCAACGCGTTCGTGCTGAAGCCCTCGGAGCGCGATCCCTCGGCCGCGCTGATCCTCGCCTCGCTGTTCAAGGAGGCCGGCCTGCCCGATGGGGTGTTCAACGTCGTCAATGGCGACAAGGAAGCGGTCGACGCGCTGCTCACCCATCCCGACGTGCAGGCGGTGAGCTTCGTCGGCTCGACGCCGATCGCGAAGTACATCTACTCGACCGGCACCGCGCACGGGAAGCGCGTGCAGGCCCTCGGCGGCGCGAAGAACCACGCGGTGGTGATGCCGGACGCCGATCCGGAGATGGCCGCGGACGCGCTGGTCGGCGCCGCCTACGGCTCGGCCGGCGAGCGCTGCATGGCGATCTCGGTCGCGGTGTTCGTCGGCGACGCGATTGCGGACGACGTGCTCGGCCGGGTGCGCAGGAAGATCGCCGCGATGAAGGTGGGGGCCTCCGACGACGCCGGCGCCGAGATGGGGCCGCTCGTGACGGCCACGCATCGCGACAAGGTGGCCGGCTACATCGACAGCGGCGCCGCCGAGGGCGCCGATCTGGTCGTCGACGGCCGCGCGCTCAAGGTCCCCGGGCACGAAGGCGGCTACTTCGTCGGCCCGACGCTCTTCGACCGCGTGGCGCCGCACATGCGCATCTACAAGGACGAGATCTTCGGCCCGGTGCTCTCGTCGATGCGCGTGCGGAACTACGACGAGGCGCTGGCGCTCGTCAACGCGCACGAATTCGGCAACGGCGCCGCGATCTTCACGCGCGACGGCGACACCGCGCGCGACTTCGTCCAGCGCGTGCAGATCGGGATGGTCGGCGTCAACGTGCCGATTCCGGTGCCGGTCGCCTTCCACAGCTTCGGCGGATGGAAGTCGTCGCTGTTCGGCGACCACCACATCTACGGACCCGAGAGCGTGCGCTTCTACACGCGGCAGAAGGCGGTGACGCAGCGCTGGCCTTCCGGCATCCGCGCCGGCGCCGAGTTCATGATGCCGACGACGAAGTAGCATCGTCCCGTCGCCGCCTTCCCGCGAGAGCAGGTCGTCGCGCGGAGCGCCGGCACGCATTGCCGCCGCCCGTCGCGCGCGCCGGGTCGGCGTGACGATTTCGGTGGCAATCGTGCACAATCCCGCCTGCAGAACGAACCCCGGACCCGTAATGGAGAGACCCTGCCATGGCAGCGAAACCTGCAACCGTGACCACCACCCACCGCAGGAGCGCCGGCGGCAAGGCGGCGAGCCGACGGCGCGGTGCGGTGCGCCCGGTCAGCGCCGGCGACATCGGCCCGATCGACAGCGCGGAGCTGATCGAGAGCTTCGCGGTCGGCGAGAACGTCGACTCCGCGCAGGAGGCGCAGGTGGCGGCCCTGCGCGACATACTCGCGGGGCGCTCGCCCACCGAGGCGACCGAGCTGATGCAGCGCCTGCTCAAGCAGCAGCAGGTGCTGGTTCGCCGGCAGCCGCGCCATCCCGACGACGAGCTCGCCGAGAACTGGCGCGCCGGAGGCTACCCGTACAAGAACCTGCTGTCGCGCAAGAATTACGAACGGCAGAAATACCGGCTGCAGGTCGAGCTGCTCAAGTTCCAGTCCTGGGTCAAGGAGACGGGGCAGAAAGTCATCATCCTGTTCGAGGGCCGCGACGCGGCCGGAAAGGGCGGCACGATCAAGCGCTTCATGGAGCATCTGAATCCCCGCGGCGCGCGCGTGGTGGCGCTGGAGAAGCCGAGCGAGGCCGAGCGCGGCCAGTGGTACTTCCAGCGCTACGTCCAGCACCTGCCGACCGCGGGCGAGATCGTGCTCTTCGACCGCTCCTGGTACAACCGCGCAGGGGTCGAGCGCGTGATGGGCTTCTGCGCGCAGCAGGAATATCTGGAGTTCATGCGCCAGGCGCCCGAGTTCGAGCGCAACCTGACCCACAGCAACGTGCACCTGATCAAGTTCTGGTTCTCCGTGAGCCGCAAGGAGCAGATGCGCCGGTTCAAGGAGCGCGAGCGCCATCCGCTGAAGCAGTGGAAGCTGTCGCCGATCGACACGGCATCGCTCGACAAGTGGGACGAGTACACCAAGGCCAAGGAGGCGATGTTCTTCTACACCGACACCGCGGACGCGCCGTGGACCGTGATCAAGTCGGACTGCAAGAAGCGCGCGCGGCTCAACGCGATGCGCTACGTCCTGCACAAGCTCGATTACACCAACAAGGACCTGGACCGGATCGGCGCGCTCGACCCGCTCCTGGTCGGGCGGGCGAACGTCGTCTACGAGAAGGGCGAGCGGGTGACCACGCCGCTGCTCTGACCTCATTACACCATTACGCGAGCATCCACGCGTGCGCGGGATCGTTGTGGAAATGCCAGACGCGCTGGGGTCCGGCCATCGTGTTGAGGTAGTACGACGTGTAGCCGTGCGGAACGACCACCGGATGGTAGCCGCGCGGCACCATGACCACGTCGCGGTCCTCGACGGTCATCGTCTCGTCGAGCGAGCGATCGTCGGTGTAGACGCGCTGGAACGCGAAGCCCTGCGGCGGATCGAGCCGGTGGTAATAGGTCTCCTCGAGCGAGCTCTCGACCGGAACCGCATCGGTGTCGTGCTTGTGCGGCGGATAGCTCGACGAATGGCCCGGCGGCGTGATCACTTCCACGACCAGCAGGGCCTCGGCGGGTGCGTCCTGCGGGAGAATGTCGCGGACATAGCGCGTGTTCGAGCCCTGCCCGCGCACCGTGCGCCGGATTGCGGCGGGCTCGATCAGCCGCGGCGCGACGCCCTCTTTCGCCGGTGCCGAGCACAGCGCGATCTCGGCGTCGGTGTGCGCGGTGATCCGCGCCTCGCGCCCCGGTGGCAGGTACACGGCATACGGCGCGACGTCCTCGAACGGGCTCGCGCGCTGGCCGATGTCCGCCCAGGTCAGCTCGCCGCTCGCCAGACTGACCCGCCCGGCGACGACGACGATGCACAGCTCGCGCCCCGCCGTCTTGCCGGCGTAGGTCTCGCCGGGCGCGAGCCACATCGCCTCGAAGCCGACGTAGCGCCAACCGGCCGACTGCGGCGTGACGCGGGCGATCGTGCGGCCCGTGCGCGCGGCCTTCACCAGCAGCCGCCCGCTCATCGCGGCCACCCGCGTGGGGCCGCCTTCAGGCGGCTGGGAATCGCGGGCCGTGCCCATCCGGCTGAAGCCGGACCCTGCGACGGGCGCGCTCGCGCCGGCGCGCGCTCACTGGACTACCCTCCGCGCTACGCGCTTCGGGGCTGATTCGCGCTCGGGAGCGGCCCTTCGCGCTCATGCCGCCCTCGCCGCCGCGGCGGCCGCGCGCGCTTCCGCATCCGGCTTTCCCGCGACCAGCGCCGAAAGCAGGCGATACGCCATGTCCGCGTAGCGGTACGCCGGCGCGACCGCCGGATCCTGCTCGCCCTCGACCACCAGCCAGCCACGGTAGCCGGCGTCGCGGAGAATGCCGATCACGGCGGCGAAATCGACGCAGCCCTCGCCGGGCGTGCTGAATGCGCCGTTCAGCACCGAATCGAGAAAGCTCCAGCCGCGATTGCGCGCCATGCGGGCAACACCGGGGCGCACGTCCTTGCAGTGGACGTGAACGACACGCCCGACGTGCTTCGCGAGCTCGGTCGGAGCGTCGCCGCCCGCGAACGTGACGTGCCCCGTGTCGTGCAGCAATCCGACCTCGGGGCCGGTGACCCGCATCAACCGATCGACATCGTCGGCGGTCTCTACGTACGCGCCCATGTGGTGATGATAGGCGAGGCGAATCCCGCGTTCGAGCAGATGCTGCGCGAACGCGGTCAACCGCGCGCCGTACGCCGACCATTCGGCGTCGGAGGCGAATTGCGGTCGGCGCGACAACGGCTCGGGCCGGCCCTGGATCGAATCGGCCACCTCGCCGTAGACCATGACCTTCGCGCCGTTCGCCACGAGGAGCTTCAGATGCGGCTCGACCGCTGCGATCTCGTCGGCGACGCTCTCCCGCGCGAGCCGCCCCGAGTACCAGCCCGACACGCAGGCGAGGCCGTGCCGCGCGAGCACCGAGCGCAGCGCCTCCGGCTCGCGCGGAAACTTGTTGCCGAGCTCGAAGCCCTCGTAGCCGATCGCCTTCCCCTCGGTCAGCGCCGTCTCCAGCGGCGTCTCGCCGCCCAACGCCGGAAGATCGTCGTTGGTCCAGGAAATCGGGTTGATGCCGATGCGCAAATGTGGGGTCAGACTCGACTTTTCTGTCAGGTTCATGGGCATGTCGCTTCGCTGCGAAAAAGGCGAGTCTGACCCCGGATTCATGGTTTCTGGAGGCGCTTGCCCTGCTCGTAGGCGGTGCGGGCGGCTCGCACGTCTTCGGACTCGGACAACTCGGGCACCCCGACCTCCCACCACCAGCCGCCGGCCTCGGTGGAACGCAGCGGGTCGGTGTCGATGACGACGACGTAGGTCCGGTCGGCGGCGCGCGCGCGTGCCAGTGCCGCCTCGAGCTCCGCGATCGAGCCGACGTGCTCGGCCAGCGCGCCGAGCGAGCGCGCGTGCGCCGCGAAGTCGATCGCGGGCGCGCCCAGCGGGCCCTGCAGGCAGTCGTCGAACAGGTTGTTGAAGCCCTCGCCGCCGCAGGCCTGCTGCAGGCGGTGGATGCAGCCGTAGCCGCGGTTGTCCTGCACGACGACGACGAGCTTGGTGCCCAGCATCACCGAGGTCGCGATCTCCGAGTTGAGCATCAGGTAGCTGCCGTCGCCGACCATCACCACGACCTCGCGCTGCGGATGCGCCATCTTGACCCCGATGCCGCCCGCGATCTCGTAGCCCATGCACGAGTAGCCGTACTCGACGTGATAGGCACCGGGGCGCCCGGCGCGCCACAGCTTGTGCAGCTCGCCGGGCAGCGTGCCCGCGGCGCAGACGACGATGTCGTTCGCCGCCGATTGCGAATCGCTCCGCTGCACCGCGCCGATCACCTCGCCGTCGTAGGGCAGCGCCGGCGGGGCGACTTCGCGCACGTCGACGATTCCCGACACCGTCGCGCGCCACGCATCGGCCTCGCGGACCGCCTTCTCGTGCCAGGCGGCGCCGGCGGCCCAGCCGGCGAGGCGCTCCGACAGCGCGGCCAGCGTCGCCGCGGCGTCGCCGTGCACGCCGGTCGCGCGCCACTTGAGCGCGTCGAAAACGTTGACGTTCACCGCGACGATCCGCGCCTGCGGAAACAGCGAGTGCGAGCCCGTCGTGAAGTCCTGCAGGCGCGTGCCGACGGCGATCACGACGTCCGCATCGCGCGCGAGCGCATTCGCCGCGGTCCCTCCCGTCACCCCGATCGGTCCCGCCTGCTGCGGATGGTCCCAAGGCAGAGCGCCCTTCCCCGCCTGCGTTTCCGACACCGGCACGCGGTGCGTCTCGGCGAAACTGCGCAGCGCCTCGGGCCCGCCGTCGCTGTAAAGCACGCCGCCGCCGGCGACGATCAGCGGACGCGCCGCCGCGCGCAGCAGCTTCGCGGCCGCGTCGAGCTCGCTCGCCTCGGGCACCGGCGCGCGGACGCGGACGATCGTCGGCGCGAAGAATGCCGCCGGGAAGTCCCACGCCTGCGCCTGCACGTCCTGCGGCAGCGCGAGGGTCACCGGACCGCAGAGTGCGGGATCGGTCAGCACCGCGATCGCGCGCGGCAACGCGGTCAGCAGCTGTGACGGCGCCACGATGCGGTCGAAGTAGCGCGACACGGGCCGGAAGCAATCGTTCGCGGAGATCCCGCCGTCGTGGAAGTCCTCGACCTGCTGCAGCACCGGGTCGGGCGAGCGCGACACGAACACGTCGCCGGGCAGGAGCAGCACGGGCAGCCGGTTGACGTGCGCGGTCGCCGCCGCCGTGATCAGATTCGTCGCGCCGGGACCGATCGAGGTCGTGCAGGCCATCATCCGCCGCCGGAAATGCGCCTTGGCGTAGGCGATCGCCGCGTGCGCCATCGCCTGCTCGTTGTGCGCGCGATAGGTCGGCAACTCCGCGCGATGCCGGTGCAGCGCCTCGCCCAGACCGGCGACATTGCCATGCCCGAAGATCGCCCAGACCCCGCCGAAGAGCGGCACTTCGCGCCCGTCGCAGATCGTTCCCTGCGCCGCGAGAAAGCGGACCAGCGCCTGCGCCATCGTCAATCGCAACGTTGTCATCGAGGTCTCCCGTGCGCCCCGGGGGCCGCGGCGAGATCAGACATTCCTGTTGTCAATCAGCGTGTTGCCATTCATTCGTCGCTCCGATCACCGGCATCCGAAAAAACGATTGGCGGTTCGCCGAACCCGTCCCTATATTCGCGTTGTGCAATGCAACAAACCCCGAATTCAACGGAACATCCGCAATGACATCGAACCAACGCCATCTTGCCCGTGAAACACTGTACCGGCGCATCGACGACATGCCGATGAGCGTCGTCGACCGCGAGGCCGCGAAGGCCCAGCTGCGGGCGGCGGAAAGCATCGCCGACGGCCTCTGCGACCTCGTCGCTGCGGTCCGCTCGGGCGCCGCAACCATCGCGCGTCACGTCCGCGCCATACGGGCCGCGTCGCCGCAGCACTGAGGCTGCCCATCCTGCTTCGATCGCGTTTCCGTCCACGCGTCGATCAGCGTCTCGAAGTTCCGCCGCACCGCGCCGACGAGCCCGGCATCGTCGAGCGTTCCGAGGAGCCACGCTCGCGCCGGATCGTGGAAGATCGTGCGCCCCACCGCGAAACCGCGGCAGTGAATGCTGTCGGCGGCGGCGGCGAAACCGCGCGCCAGCTCCTCGATCGGGGCGCTCAAGCCGAGCAGCACGACCCCCCGGCAGTACGGGTCGCGCTCGGCGATCAGCGCGTCGATCGCCGGCCACTCGGCGGCGGACGGCGGCGGCAGCTTCCACCACTCGGGGTAGATGCCGAGGTTGTACAGCCGCTTCATCGCGCGCAGAAGGACGTCCGGACCGGCCGGCAATCCCTTCGGCGGCACGATCTCGATCAGGAGCTCGTGTCCGCTCACCTGCACGGCGTCGTAGAGCGCCCTCACCTGCGCTTCGTTCTCGAGCCGGTTGTCGACGTCGTCGTCCGGATGGAACGGGACGAGGCATTTGACCACCTGCTCGACCGGCCACGCGAGCAGCGTCGTGCCGATCGAGCGCCCGTGCTCGAAGACCAGCGGATTCGATCCGGGCCATTCCACCGGACGCCCCACCCACCAGCCGCGACCGGTCGCGGCATTGAGCGCATCCTGGCCGTAGCGATCGTCGCACAGCAGGCCGACGCGTCCCTGGATGCCGCGCGCGGCTTCGGTCTGCGCCACCGCCTCCACCAGGAGCAGCTTCAGCGCGGGTAGCCGGTTCTCCCGGGCGCCCGCGGCCCGCGCGAGCGCGTAGAACGGGTCGCGGTGGTCGAACGCGAAGACGAACAGCTCCGGCCGCGGCGTGCGCGGCGCGCTCTTGCGGTGCAGGCGCGTGAGCTCGGCGTCGCGGTCCGGGCGCGGGATGCGCTCGGCGTTGGCGAGGTAGTGATCGAGCTCGACGCGCGTCGGCATCGCCGGCGCGCAGCCGTGGCGCGACACGACGAGCGCGCCGCAGGCGTTCGCGTACCGGCAGCATTCGTCGTAGTTCTCGCCCCGGACCCAGCCCGACAGGAATCCCGCCGAGAAAGCGTCGCCGGCGCCGAGGACGTTCAGCACCTCGACCGTGACACCGTGGCCGTTGAAGGCGTCGTCGAGCGAGGCGGGAATCGGCCCGTCGATCACCGCGCAGCCCATGGGGCCGCGCTTGACGACGAGCGTCGCCGGCGTCACCAGGCGCACCGCGGCCAGCGCCTCGATGATGTCGGTGGCCCCGCCGGCGATCGCGAACTCCTCCTCGGTGCCGATCACGAGGTCGAAGTACGGAAGGATCGCCTGCAGGTGCGCGGTGACGGTGTCGCTGGCGATGAAGCGCGTCTCGCCGTCGCCGCGCTTGGTGAGTCCCCACAGCACCGGCCGATAGTCGATGTCGAGCACCGTGCGCACGTCGTTGCGCCGCGCGCGCTGGAGCGCCGTCGTGCTGACGCCGTGCACCTGCGGCGTCGAGAAGTGCGTGCCGGTGATGAGCAGTGCCTTCGTCTGGGCGAGGAACTCCTCGGCGACGTCGTCGTCGGTCACCGCCATGTCGGCGCAGTTCTCGCGGTAGAAGATCAGCGGAAAGGTGTCGCGGTCCTTGATCCCCAGCACGACGGCCGCGGTGAGCCGCGTGGGATCGACGCTCACGTGCGAGACATCGCAGCCTTCGCGGGCGAGCGTCTCGGTGAGGAAGCGGCCCATCGCGTCGTCGCCGACCCGCGCGGCCATCGCGGCCTTGAGCCCGAGCCGCGCGCAGCCGAACGCGGTGTTCGCCGACGAGCCGCCCAGATACTTGGCGAAGCTCGCCACGTCCTCCAGGCGCGCGCCGATCTGCTGCGCGTAGAAATCGACCGCGAGGCGACCGAGGCAGACGACGTCGAAGCGCCGGCCGGCGGCAAAACGCGTGGTGTTCTTCATCGGGAAGGGCGGGTGTCCGCGCGCTCGCGCGCCGGTTTCGGATTGGCGTTGTTCCGGTAACATAGTGGGATTGGACGAAGCGCGCAACCGTGCGCGCCGGCGTGAGCGAGGAATCCATGATCGACGTAGCGCTGTTCGGTGCCGGCCGCATCGGCAAGATCCACGCGGGCAACGTCGCGCGCGAGGCCGGCGCCCGGCTCCGGTTCGTGGTCGACCCCGACGCCGAGGCGGCCCGCGCCCTGGCGGCGGTCCATGGCGCGCAGGTCGCCACCGTCGCGCAGGTCTTCGAGGATCGCGGGATCGGCGCGGTGCTGATCTGCTCGTCCACCGACACGCACGCCGACCTGATCCTGGCGGGGGCGGCCGCCGGCAAGCAGATCTTCTGCGAGAAGCCGGTCGACCTGGCCATCGGGCGCGCGCGGGGCTGCGCCGAGGCGGTCGCACGCGCCGGCGTCACCTGCATGATCGGCTTCCAGCGCCGGTTCGATCCGACCTTCGCGGCGCTCAAGGCCCGGCTCGTCGCGGGCGAGATCGGCACGCCCGAGATGCTCGTCGTGACCAGCCGCGACCCGGGGGCCCCGCCGCTGCCCTACATCAGGAGCTCCGGGGGAATCTTCAAGGACATGCTGATCCACGACTTCGACGTCTTCCGCTGGGTACTGGACGACGAGGCCGAGACCGTGCACGCCAACGCATCCTGCCTCGTCGATCCCGCGATCGCGGAAGCCGGCGACGCGGACTCGACCGCGGTGACGATCCGCACCAAGCGCGGCAGGCTCTGCCAGATCAACACCAGCCGTCGCGCGGCGTACGGTTACGATCAACGCTTCGAGGTGCTGGGCAGCCAAGGGATGCTGCAGGCCGGCAATCACGCGCCGACGGAGGTCGTCGCGAGCTCGGCGAAGGCGGTCTCCCGCGACCTGCCCGAGCATTTCTTTCTCGAGCGTTACCGGGCGGCCTACGCGAACGAGATGAGCCACTTCTTCGCGGTGCTCGCCGGCAGGGAGAAGCTGCGCACCACGATCGACGACGGCCTGAAGGCGCTCGAGCTCGCCGAGGCCGCCACCACGTCGTGGCGCGAGGGCCGGATCGTCCGGATGGCGTAGCGCACAGCAGCCGATTCCTGCACGGGTCGTCGTGCAGGGTCGCGACGCGGCGCGCCGACCGCCGCCAGACTGTCACAGCCGCAGCGGGGTCCCGTAGCCGGTCAGCTCCAGATAGCCGCGGCCCACCTCGCGCCCGGAACCGATTGCGCGCACCGCTCCCTCCCAGTAGAGGGTCCCGGTGCTCGCCCGCGAATCGAGCTCCTGATCGTCGAAGAGCGGGTCGAGCGTGATTTCGCTGCCGCCCGCGCGTACGGTCATCGCCACCGGGTAGCCGATGTCGGTGCGCGGCGAGCGCCACGACCGCAGCGGCACGAAGCGCACGTCGCCCGGCGCGAGCACGCGCGTGCGCGCGTCGCTCCCGCGCAGCGTGCCGCCGGCCCACAGCGTCGCGCCGGACTTGTCGCGCATCCGGAATGCCATCAGCGCGCCGCCATCGGCGAGATTGATCCCGGTCCAGTCCCAGCCGGCGGCCTCGGGCGCCATCACTTCGCTCGACCATTCGTGATCGAGCCACGCCGTGCCGGCGACGGCAACGCGCCGGCCGGCGACGCTCACGGTCCCGGTCGCCGCGAGCTGGGGCTGGCTGTAGTAGTAGCTGGCCTGCGCGGACGCCGCGCCCTTGCGCGAGTAGCCCGCATCGCCGTGCAGCAGCAGCGGCTGCGTCGGGGCGAAGCGCAGATCGAGCGCGAAGTCGCGCGCGGCAATCGTCGCGACGTAGTCGCCGTCGACGAGCGAGAGCGACCAGTCGTCGATCCAGGCCCGCGTCGACGACGCTTCGGCACCCGCCAGGCCGAAGCCCGCGCGCGCCGCACGCTGGTCGTGATGCAGCCGGCCCCGACGCGGATCGGCGAGGGCCGCGTGCGCGAACAGCAGCTGGCGCGGCGCGAACGCGCCCGGAAGCGCCTCGGCGACGCGCGGACGGTTGCGGAAGAAGGTGACCTGCACGCCATAGGCGCTGCCAGCTTCGTCGGCGACCCAGCCGGTGACGTACCACCACTCGGTGCGAAACTCCGGGTGGCTGCCGTGATCGCGCGGGAAGCGCAGCGCGCGGCCGGGCTCGACGCGTCCATAGTCGGCGTCGGCGAGTGCGGGTGATGCGCCGACAGCCAGCGGCAGCAGCAGAAACGTGCGCCGTTTCACTCCCTTTCTCCCGGATTGCCGGTGCGCAGGATCATCGGTGCCCGTGCGGAGCACGCCGGCCACGGGCCCCGGCCAGCGGCGTTCACCAATCCTCCTTGACCGCGCGCACGACGTCCTCGCCCATCGCCTGCCGCCCGCTCGCCAGCGCCGTCACGGTCGACAGCGCGAGCAGCACGGCGCCGAATCCGCCGAGCGCGAGCCAGGGGATGGAGAGCTCCATGCCCCAATGAAACGACTGCCGGTTCACGACGTGGATGAGAACGAGGCTGATCGCGAACCCGAGGGCGAGTCCGGCCGCGAGGCCGATGCCGCTCACCGCGAGCCCCTCGGTCGCGAGCATCGTCCCGATCTGCCGCCGCGTCATCCCGAGGTGGCGCAGCACCCCGAATTCGCGCCGGCGCGCGAGCACCAATGCGCCGAACGACGAGGAAAGGCCCGCCAGCCCGATGACCACGGCGGCAAGCTCGAGCGCGTACGTCACGGCGAAGGTCCGGTCGAAGATCCGCAGCGACAGGCTGCGTATCTCCCCCGGCAGCGCGATCTCCAGCCGGTCGCCGCCGGGAATGTCGCGCCGGATCGACGCCTGGACGGCGCTGCGCGCGACACCCTCGTCGAGCCAGAGCGCGGCGTTGGTCGCCGTGCGATCGCCGGTCAGCGCGACATAGCGTGGCCTTTCGATCGCGATCGCGCCTTGCTGGCGCGCATAGTCGCGCCAGACGCCGGCGACGGTGAAGCGCACGACCGTTCCGGCAATCGGCAACTCCACGACCTTCCCCGGCGCGTAGCCATAGAGGTCGACCACGGCCTCGTTCACCCAGACCGGCGGCGGCGCGTCGGCGGCGGGGACGAGCGTCGCGCCGACGATCGGCAGGTTGCGCGCCGGATCGGCCGGATCGACGACGCGCGCCTGCAGCACCACGCGGGGCCGCGCGGGATCGAGCAGCAGCTGCTGTTCCCGCAGGAACTCGGCACCGCGCACACCCGGCAGTGCCGCGATCCTTGCCTGCAGCTCAGGCGTCAGGTAGGCGGTGTCGCCGCCGCTCGCTGCGCGGACGTAGACGTCGGCGGGCAGGATGCGCTCGAGCCAGGCATCGAGCGAGTCGCGGAACGAGGCGACCATGATGATCATCGAGACCGTCAGGCCGACGCTGGCGACGATCGCCGCGAGGCTCACCGAAACCTGTCCGGGCGCGCCGCGCAGCTGCGCGAGCGCGAGCCGCGCGGCCGGCCCGCGGGGAAGCGGAAGCTGCGCGAGCGCCAACGCCGCAAAGCGCGGCATCAGCAGCAGCGTGCCGGCCAGCAGCAGTGCGATCGCCGCATACCCGAACAGCGGCAGCGCGAACACCGGCGGCAGCATCGCGGTGCCAACGCCGGCGAGGATCGCCGCGATGCCGGGAAACACGGTACGCAAGCGGGCGAGCGCCCGCTCCGAATCGCCGGCCTTGAGCGCAAGCGCCGGCGCGGTGCGCGCGGTTTCCACGGCGGGAACGAGGCTGCCGAGCACCGCCGCCGCGACGCCGAGCGTAAAGAACACCGCCAGCGCCGCGGGATCGAGCGCGAGCGCCGGCGTGCTGCCGCGGAAGTACCCGGAGCCCAGGTCCGCACCGACCCAGCGCACGGCCAGCCCGGCCAGCGCGTAGCCGAGCGCCAGCCCGAACACGCTGCCGACCACGCCGATGAGCGCGCCTTCGGCGACGATCAGCCTGGTGAGCCGGTCGCGCGTCACGCCGAGCACGCGGAGCAGCGCGAACTGCGCGCGCCGCCGCACGACCGCGTGCGCCTGGGTCGAGAACACGAGCAGACCGCCGGTGAACAGCGCGACCAGCGCGAGCACGTTGAGGTTGACGCGATAGGATCGCGACAGGCTCGCCCCCGCCGCCAGGTTCGTCTCGGGACGCAGCGCCGCCACGCCCGGCGGCAGGCTGGCGGCAAGCCTGGCGGCGAACGCCGCAACGTCGACGCCGGGCCGCAATCGCAGATCGAGCCGGCTGATCCTGCCCAGGCGATCGAACGCGGCCTGCGCCCCGGCGATGTCGATCACGGCAAAGCGCTGGTTCGTGCCGGGCCCGAGCTCGCCCGCCACGCGCAGGGGAACCTCGTCGAGCCCGACCTGCACGTGAATCCTGTCGCCCGTCTTCGCATCGAGCCAGCGCGCCGCCGCCGGACTGAGGAAGAGCGCGTCGGGGCGCAGCGTGTCGAGCCGGTCCGCGGACGACGCGATCAGGCCCGGCTGGATGAAGCCGGCGCGGAAGATGTCGATGCCGATGATCCTGAGCGCGTCGTCGCGACCCGCGAGCTTCGCGTCGACCTCGACGACGGGGCTCGCGACCGCCACCTCCGGCATCCTTGCGATCTGCGGATAGAGCGCCTCGTCGAAGCCGCCGCGCGGACCGCGCAGCTCGAGATCGGCGTCGCCGGAGAGCGCCTGCACGCCCTGCGCAAGCTCGTTCACCGCCGTCTGGTTGATGAGCTGGACCGCATAGCCGAGGGCAACGCCGAGCGCGATCGCGACCGCGGCGAGCGCCGTGCGCGCGCGATTCTGCGCGAGGGCCCCGCGCATGACGGCGCCCGTTGCCGTGACCGCGAAGGTGGCCTCAGTGGCGACGACTTCCTCCCGTATCGATCGGCGAACGCAAGATAGGCACCCGGACGCGACGTCCAGGCGGCACGCGAAGCCTCAAGGGGCACCCTTGGCGCTGCGCGCCTTCCCTCCGAGAGGGAGCAATTCGCGCTTGGGACGGCCCTGCGCGCTCACGCCGACTCCCCGTCCGCCGATCCCAGAGGGCGCAGTCCGTCGCGCGAGAGCACGAGGATGCGATCGGCGGTTTCCGCGGCGGTGCGCGAGTGGGTGACGAGTATCCCTGCGGCACGATTCGCCTTGACCTGATCGCGCAACAGCGCCAGCACCTGGCCGGCGCTCTCCGGGTCGAGGTTGCCGGTCGGCTCGTCGGCGAGCACCAGGCTTGGCGCGTGGACGAGCGCGCGCGCGATCGCGACGCGCTGCAGCTCGCCACCCGAGAGCTCGCGCGGCATGCTGGCCACACGATCCTCGAGCCCCACGGCGGCGAGCATCGCCGTCACTCGCTGCGCGGCTGTCGCTTCGGGAGTCCCGACCAGCGACAGCGGAAGCCCGACGTTCTGCGCGACCGTGAGGTACGGCAGCACGTGGAAGGCCTGGAAGACGAAGCCCATCCGGATGCGGCGCAGCTCGGTCAGCCGATCGTCGTCCAGCGCGGCGAGCTCCACGCCATCGAGCGCGATCGAGCCGGCGTCGGGGCGATCCAGACCCGCGATCAGGTTGAGCAGCGTCGACTTGCCGACGCCCGACTCGCCCATGATCGCGACGTAATCGCCGGCCACGAGCTCGAGATCGACGCCGGCGAGGACCGTGCGCTGCCGCGGCCCGACGTAGGCCTTGGCGAGTTGGCGAATCGAAAGCACGCCGGCGAGCGTAGCGGCGGCCAGCTCGCGGTGGCAAGCGCGCAGGAGACTCGCGCGCACGCGGTTGCGGCAATTCACGGCGCCGATCGGCGAACCGGCCGGCCCTAACGCCCATCAGACGACGCGCCGCAGCGACCCCTTCTCTCGCGCCGAGCGCGCCCACACCGACTCCTTGACCCAGGAGGGCACATCCTCCACGGGCAGCGGCCGGCTCAGGAGGAAGCCCTGCACGCTGTCGCAGCGGAGCTCGCGCAGCTGCTCCAACGTCACCTCGTTCTCGACTCCGGTGGCGGCGACCGCGAATCCGAGCTCGTGCGCGAGCTCGATGGTCGTGCGCACGACCAGCGCATCGCTGGCATTGACCGCCATGCCGGCGACGCAGGACTTGTCGATCTTGAGCTCGTCCAGCGGCAGACGCCGCAGGTGCGCGACGGAGGAATTTCCGGTCCCGTAGTCGTCGACCGCGAGCCTGCAGCCCAGGCCATGCAGGCGCTCGAGGCTCTTGAGCGCGTGGCCGGGCTCGGCGACGATGGCGCGCTCGGCGAATTCGAGCGTCAGCCATTGCGCCGAGCAGCCCTCGCGCTCGAACATTTCGGTCAGCCGGGCGGGCAACTCGCTGTCGAACAGGTCGCGGGCCGAGATGTTGACCGAGACGTTCATCGACAGGCCGCGGCTGCGCCACTCCGCGCATTGCGCGATCGCGCGGCCGAGCACCCATTGGGTGACCGTCCGGATGTAGCCGGTCTGCTCGGCCAGAGGGACGAACTCGGACGGCGGCACGAGCCCGCGCGTCGGATGCTGCCAGCGGACGAGGGCCTCGACGAAGTGCTCGCCGCAATCGCCCAGCGCAATCTTCGGCTGGTAGATCAGCGCCAGCTCGTCGTTGTCGATGGCCTTGCGCAGGTCGGAGAGCAGCGACAGCCGCTGCTCGCCATGCTCGTCGTACTGCTCGTCCCACACGGCGATGCCGGACTGGTCGCGCTTGGCCGCGTGCATGGCGGCGTCGGCACGCTCGATGAGTTTCGCGGGATCGCTGCCGTGATCCGGACATCCGGCAATGCCGATGCTCGCGCTCACGTCGACGATGTGGCCGTCGAGGGTCATCTTCACCTCGAGCGCGCGAAGCACGGCTCCGGCCACGCGCTGGGCGTCGGCGACTCTCCCCCCGGGCATGACGATCGCGAACTCGTCGCCGCCGATGCGCGCGACGCTGTCCGTCGCCCGGCGAACGACCGACCGCAGGCGCGTGGCGACCTCGCGCAGCAGCAGGTCGCCGATCGGTCGCCCGAGCGTTTCGTTGATGTCGGCGAAATGATCGAGGCTCAGGATCAGCACGGCAACCGGAGAGCCCGCGCGCGCGGCGCCGGCGAGCGCCTGCTCCAGTCGATCGACGAACAGCACGCGGGTCGGCAAGCCGGTCAGCGCGTCCTTGTGCGCAAGATCGGTCATTTTCGACACGCAGGTCGCGACGGCGTCCTGCATCGTGCGGAATGCGGTGACGAGCTCCCCGATCTCGTCCTTGCGCGAGACTGGCGCAACCAGCGCATAGTCGCCGGCGGCGACACGCCTGGCGGCCGTCGGCAACCTCGCGCACCGGACCGGCGATTCCGCGGCCCAGCGCGAGGCCCGCCACGATCGCTGCGGCGACGCCGAGCAGGGACAGCCACGCGACCTCCAGTCTGCAGCTCGCGGAGCGGCTCGAGCGCCGTCGCCAGCGGCGCCTGGAACACGGCGACGACGCCGTCGTCGGCACGGGGAGCGAGGTTCAGCACGCGGGTGATCGCCGCGTCGCCGAATTCCGAATTGCCGTCGCTGTCGATGGCGGAGTAGCGATTGTCGGTGATGTCGCGCGCGAGCGCCCCGCGCTCCGGCTCCTGCAGCGTGCTGCCATGGAGCCGCCAGGTCCCCTCGCTCGTGCCGGCCGAGAAACGAAACCTCCAGGCGCGTCAGATTGCGCAGTTCCTGCGCGAAGCGCATCGGTGATCCGGTATCCGCTGACGACCCAGGCCAGCGGCTGCGGCGCCGGCACGGGCACGACGACGAGCTGGAAGAGCTGTCCGCCGATCGTCGCGAAGCCCGCCGCCTGCTGCGCCGCCGCGGCCCGGTCGAGAAGCTTCGAAAAGGAGATGCGGCGGCCGATTTCGGCCTCGAGCGTCCCCGCGACGACCCGGTGGTCGACATTGACCAGCAGCGTCACCGCCGCGTTACTACGCTTCGCCTGTTTCGCGAGCACCGGGGCGAGCGCATTGCGGTCGCCCGCGACGACCAGTTCCCGGAACGCGGGGTCCGCCGTCAGGACGCGCATGCCCTCGATCAGCCGTTGCGTGTCGAGCTCGAGCAGGCGTTCGAACACGCGCACCCCGGCAACGACCTCGGCGCCGACGTTCTTGCGCACGGCTGCGGCACCCAGCGTATTGATCAGCACGAATACGCCTACCTGCAGGGCGACGATCACGAGGACGAACAACGCCAGGATGCGGACCTGGACGCTGCGCATCGACAGGGCGGGCATCGGCGGGAGCGAGAACATGGCCGGCTAGATGTTCGACGTTGGAGAAACCGGGACCCCGCGGCCGTCCCCGCGGGTGTCCGGACAGCGCTGCGTCGCGCCGAAGTCGCCGCAAGGTCGGCATATGGGGGTCACCCCCGGACGCAACGGGGCCGCGTCGCCTGCCGTCGGCCGGCATTCCGGCGACCGCGGAGGTTCCGCCCGATAACTTCCGGAACGCCTCCCCACCCGCTCGGCGGCAAGGCAGCGCGGCACGGCGGCAAGAAATTGTCTCGCTAAAACAGAGGATTGCATAACTATCGTTTTGCGTCTTGCGAACGGCCGCGGGCCGGCCACGGGCCCGCGCCCCGAAACGGATGCGTCAGGGTTCGCCTAAAGCAATTTCCCTGCCGCCGCGCAGATCGACGCCCTGTCGGTTGGGGCCATCGGTCGCGGGAAGGAAGGGGGTGACGTCCCCGTCGGGGCGGCGGCGCCGATCAGCGCCGTTGGCCGCGGCCCGCGAGCCGCGCCAGGAAGCCGCGCCGTTGCGCGTTCACGCCGCCGGCGCGAAACGCCGGGATCGGCGTGACCTGCTGCGGAGGACGGTTGTCGAGTATCGCCTGCGGGCGTTCGACGACGAGCCGGTAGGCCTCGTCGGCGCCCACCCGCTTCTCCGCGGCCTTCCAGCCTTCGGTCAGCAGCGGCGGGCGATGGCGGATGCTGTGCGCATCGGTGGCGAGCACGTGCACCAGGCCGTCGCCAAGCAGCTTTTCGGCGAAGAGCTGCGCTGCCGTCCCGAAGCGGCCGTTGAGGCTGCCCGCCGTCACCTGCAGCCAGGCGCCGGCGCGCACGACGTTGGCGAACGCGGCGTAATGCCGGCCGATCCACGACAGCCGCTCGGGATGGGTGATCACCGGCAGGTAGCCCGCGGCGATGAAGGCGAAAACCGCATCCTCGAACCGCGGCGGCGCAACGTGGTGCGGCGGCTCGAGCAGGAAGTATCGGCTGCCGGCCAGCGTCGGCACCGTGCCATCCTTGAGCCGGCCCAGAAGCTCGGGCGTCAGATGGGCATCGGCGCCGATCGTGAGCCTTAGGCCGATGCCCTCCGCGTCGAGCCGCGCCTGGAATCGGGCAATGCCCGCGGCGATTCCCGCCGAGTCGTTCTCGTAGACACCGGGATAGACGTGCGGCGTGCACGCCGACACGAGGATGCCGTCGGCAACCGCGATGCGCGCCATGGCGAGCGCGGTGGCCTCGTCGGGCGCGCCGTCGTCGATGCCCGGCAGGAGGTGGGAGTGGAGGTCGATCATCGTGCCGCCCGTCGCCGCACATTGAGCCGCGCCGCCTCGCTCTCGCCACCGGCGCGCGCGCGCGCGCCGACGCCGGAGTGGAACATCACGCCCGCGAGCGCGGCGTACCACATGGCGTTCGCCGGCATGTGCAGGGAGAAATCGAACAGGCTGTGCAGCACCATCGGCAGGAGGCCGGCGCCCGCCCCGAGCTGCAGCAGCGCGAAGCTGCGATCGCCCGGCAAGCGCAGCAGCTCGATCATCCGCGACACGTACGCGACGAGCAGCAGCGCGACGATCACCGGCGCCGCGAGGCCGAGCTCCAGAAAGGCCTGCAGGTAGTCGTTGTGCGCATAATCGATGTATCCGGCCAGCTCGCCCACCTGAAATCGCGGAAAGACGTAGGCGAACGTGGACAGGCCGCTGCCGAAGGGCAGGAACTCGACGGCCGCACGCAGGGTCGCCGCATAGATGGCCACGCGGAAATCCGCGCTCACCTGCAATGGTCCCGCTTCCAGGCCCTTCACGAGCGGCCCGATGCCGATGGCGAGGGCAAGGAGGATCGCGATCAGCACGAGCGCCGTCACGATCCGATTGGCAACTCGCGTGCGCGCCGCGCCGGTACCGGCCGTGCGCGCGCGCACCAGCACCATCCCCGAGCACACGAGCCCGACGAAACCCGACGCGATGCCCGCGCGCGAACGCGTGAACAGCAGGCAGACCAGGATGAGCACGGCCGATGCGAACAGCAGCGCGCGCTGCGCCGAGGCTTCGGATGCGGGGGAGCCGATCGGCCGCGTCGCGGGGCGACGCCCGCGGCGAATGCTGTACACCAGCAGGCCGACGATCACCGGCAACATCATCGCGAGCATCGCAGCGAAATGGTTGCGGTTGACGAAGGTCCCGATCGCAACACGCTGGCCGGGCTCTTCGTTGCCCAGGTAGAGCGCCCCGCCCCCGCTCGGGCCGACCTGGAGCAATCCCAGCAGGCCTTCGGCGCCGGCGAAGATCGCCAGCAGCAGGAGCAGCCGCGCCGCATGCGCCGTCGAGAGCCGAAGCGCGCCGAGCAGACCGGCGAGCGGCGGAAGGAGCGCGAGCCAGCCGTATTCGGTGGCGGAGGGAATCACCGAGATCGCGTGCCACATGGACCCCCGGTCGGCCGCCCCGTCGGCGGCGGCGAAGCGCTCGAGGACCGCCGCGTATTCCCCGCGCCCGGGCAGCGCCCGCCACAGCGATTCCGGCAGCGGAAGCATCTGCACCAGCGGATAGACGAGCAGGATGCCGATCGCCGCCGACAGCGCGCGAGGGAGCGCCAGCGGAGCGCGCTGCGCCGCGACGATCGCGAAGAGGATGCCGATCGCCGCGAGCTCGAGCAGCAGCAGCGGAAGCGGCCGGTTGCCCGCCTTGTACAGCGGAGCCGCCAGAAGAAAGACGGAATAGCAGAAAAAAAACATGGAGCCCGCAGGCTCCACATTCTCGAGCGCGTCCGGACCTCGCCTCATGGATTCCGGCGGCCGGTCAATTCGGGCTGTTCGGCTTCTTCGTGCCCTCGACGATGGCCCCCACGCCGATGACCCCGAGCACGCCGGCGGGCAGATACGCGATGGGCACGAAGCACGCAGGCAATTCGACGGCGTCGCTGACCAGCGTAACCGGGCCCGCTCGCGCCAGTGTCCGCCCATAGATGCTTGCTTCGCTGAACACGTCGATGCTGGCCAGCGCGAAGATGCTGCCGATGAACGTGCTTTCCTTGCCGAGCACGGCCGAGTCGCCGACCGCCCAATACACGTTGCAGAGCGTCGCGCGCCGCTGATCTCGGGCACCTGCCGCCCGGGCGCTCTCGTCGGCCTGCTGTCCGTCGTTGATCACGCGCACCGACGACTTGTTCGCGGTTGTCAGCGTCGTCCCCACCTGGAAGACGAAGACGGCATCGGGATCGCCCTGGGCATCGAGGACGAGCTCGCCGGTCAGCTTCGCCGGTCCCGATGGAAAGCAGTAGACGCCCGGTGTGAGCGTCAGCCCGCCCAGATCCTGGCCGGTCAGCCGGAGATTGCACCGCTGGGCCGTGAGGTCGGCGTACGCCACCGCCGCATCCCGCTGCGCGCGGGTCGCGAGCTCGCCTGCCGTCTCGATCGTGCCGTCGACGACCTTGCCCTGGGGGAAACCGGTCACGGTAGTTCCCGGGCTCACTCCCAGATCGCCGCGAATCACGCTCGCGCCGGTGTTGACCACGCGCGCGCCGCCGAGCACTGCGAAGCTTGCCACCGTTCCCAAAGGCGGCGCCTTCGCCGCCATGCACTCCGCCTCCTCGCGAACGATGTACCGCCGGTTTTCACCCAGGTTCACGAGGCATCCGCGGTCGTAGGATACCGTCGCTTTCGCGCCCGCCGTCGTGATCACCCGCACGCCGGGTGTCAGCTTCTGTTCGTTGACCGCGGCCGCCATGCCGTCGGCCTGGCTGACGAGCACGTTGCCCTGAACGCCGGTCAGTCTCGCGATCGGGCGTGCCGACGTCGGCTGCTGCGCGAGCGCGCCGCTCGCCGCGAGCGCAGCAGCGAGCATCAGTGCGCCGGAAGCCGTAAGCGTGGACATCAGCCGTTCCCGCCGGAAGCGTCGTCAGCGCCTGCAGTCATCGTTCCGGCGGCGGCCCGAATCCGGTGCGATTCGCGCAACGTCGCCGGCCCGACCCCGCGGTGAAAGGAAGTGTTTCTCGATGCGTTTTCGCATGACCAAGTATAGACGACACCCCCTCCTAGTCAAGAATGCGTATGCGCAGATCGTCGAACCACGCGGTTCCCTTGAGCCGCACCGCCACGGCTCCCGGAGCAGCGGCCGCCGGCTGCGGATTCGCGAGCTCGAGGCGCAACAACTGCACCGGACAATCCTTCGGGACGACGAATTCCGCGCCGAAGCCGGCCCAGTCGGCGGACCCGGCAAAACGCTCGGTGCGCGCGAGCTGGCGCGGTTCGCGTCCGCTACGGTCGTGGCAGTAGATGCCCCACTGCAATCCGAGCCAGGACTCGAGATCGGAGCGCACACGGCCCTCGAGTCGGTGCGGCCCGGACGAGAGCATCAGGTACTGCCGGATCGGGGCCTCGCCGTAGCGCTTGTTCACGAAGGTGACGTTGAGCGCGTGGCGCCCGTTCATTCCCTCGCCGGGACCCGCGGATACCGTGACGCCGTCCTGCGCGGGAACGATCCAGTCGAAGCCCGTGTTGGACATCGGCAGTTCGAACCCGCCGTTGAACACGTAGCCCACCTGCTGACGCTGGTCCATGGGAAGGCTGTTCAACCAGAGCTGATGCGCGCGGACCCATTGACCCTCACGCTGCAGGCGCTCGATCAGGCAGCGCCATTCGTCGGCGGAGGCGACACCGGCATCGGCGCGCACCGCCAGCACGCTCGCCACGACGCCCGCGTTGGCCGCGCCCTCGCACGCGCGGCGGAAGAATTCCGGCCACCACCGGGGATTGTCGCGGGCGACCCGCTCGAAGAAGCTGCGATGCCGTCCGGTGTCCAGCGCGGTCAGGAAGACTCGCGCAACAGTGTCGTTCAATCCGCCATGGGCAACGTCGGCCGAGCGTCGCAGCGTCGCGAGCGCCTGCGCCTCGTCGCCGATGCGCAGGAAGTAGCCGGCCACCTGCACCAGGGTCTGCGAGTCCGACGGCGCGAGACGCAGCACGGCGCGCATCGCCGCGTCCGCTTCGTCGCGCCTGCCCTGCCGTTCGAGCTCGCGCGCCAGCGACAGCATCGCCGCGGCGTCGGCAGGATTGCGGGCAAGGCGCTGCCGTGACGCGCTTTCCGGCTCCGCCGTTGCCCAGGGGACTCGGCGCCCCTGCGCGTCGGGGGCCGCGTTCTGTACGGACAGCGCATCGACGCCGACGACGAGCACGCGCCAGCCCAGCACGGCGGCCGCGGCCGTGGCGAGCGCGAGCAGCACACCGCGGGGCAATGCGTGGCCTTGTGCGATCATCGACCGGGCGCCGCCACCTCGTCAGTTGCGCGGCTGCTGCGACAGCTTCGCGATCAGCGCGCGCCCGTCACGGCGCACGAGCTCCATATCGACCGCGATGCGCTGCTCGACTTCGCGTCCGTCGCGCCAACCGATCCGGACGAGGATCTCGCCCTTCGCATGCGCCCGATCGCCGGTGCGTCGCCAGTTGATGCGCGTCAGCTGCATCCGGCGCGAGCTGGAGAGGCGGAACAGCTCGTCGTATTCGCCACGAATCGCCGGCCGGCCGCGGCGCAGGTTCATCTCCGCATCGTCGTCGAACAGCGCAGCCAAGGCGTCCAGGCGTCCTTTCTCGTAGGACTCGACGAAGGCCGCGAAGAACGCCTCGATTTCGGCGGTCGCCGGAGGCAGCGTCGTCGCCGTGCCAGGCTCCGCGGCTGCCGCCGTGGCGGCGGCCGGAGCCGCAACCGCGACGGTGGCGGCGGGCGGAGTCGCAACCGCCACTGCGGCGACGACGGGTGCCCTGCGCTCCGGATTCTCCGCGGCGCTCGCGCGCCCCGAAGGGGATGCCGCGGGACGGGCCTGGGCAACCGGCGCGGCCGCCGGGGGCCCGTCCGGCACCGCCGGAACGCGTTCGGGAACACCCGCCATTCGGGGTGGGCTCGCCTTCGCCATCGGCGTGGCACCCGCAGCTCGGCCCGCGTCGATCCCGGCAGCGACCGGCGGCGCCGCCTCGGGGATGGGCGGCGCGAGCGCTTCCCGTTTCGCCGGAACCGCGACGGACACGGTGCGCGATGCGTTGGCCGCGTCGGCCGATGCAGCCGCCTTCGCGGCGGGAACCGTCGCCGGCAACGGCTGCGCCGACGGCTTCCCGCTCGGCGCGGGCGCCGCTGCGCTGTCGGAGCCGCGGTGACGACGGTCGACGGACTCGTCGGGACGGCAAGTGCCGGAGCTTCCGGTCGTGCCGCTTCGCGGTCGTTGCCGTTTCCGATCTGCCGTTTCCGCCCGCCGACCGCGCGTCGGCGGCCGCGCTTCTCCACCGCCGGTGTCCGCGTCTCCCGCGTCAGCGTGGCGACCCGGCCTTCCCACGCAAGGGCGGCGATGATCGACGCCGAGCCGACGACGATCGCCACCATCGACGATACGACCGGGTGCTCGCGCACGAACCCCCCGACGTCCAGCGTCAGCCACTCCGGCAGCGCGGCTGTGGGCACCGGGCGCCGGCGATAGCCCTGCGCAGGTCCAACCGCAGGGGATCGGCCCCGCATCGACCCAACGCCGTGCACCGCCTGCTGCCTGAACCGGGCCGCCGCCAATTCCGCGTCGTAGGCTGCGCGCGCTTCGGGGACCTTCAGCACCGCATACGCGCCGTTGGCCCGCGCGGCGAAGCTCTCCGGCCAGACCGTTCCCGCGCCTTGCCGGTCCGGATGGATCAACCGCATCAGCAGTCCGAAATGCTCGCGCACCGCCTCCGGCGACGCGTCGGGCGAGAGTCCCAGGACGTCGTAGTGGGTCGCGTCGTCGCGAAAGAAGCACTGCGCGATGCAGGACAGCGCATCACGCTCGAGCGCTGCGGCGGCGCCGGGTCCCCGGAGCGATGGATCGAGGAAGTCGACGGGAAGGCCGAGGGCCAGGCGCAGCACCACGTCCAGATTGCCCAGCGAGCGCGCCTCGCGCCATGCCTGCGCATCGCCCCGGGGCCGATCCCGGAAGCGCCGCTGCAGGAAGTGGGCGATCAGGTCGGCCGCCGGCGGCCCGGCGGCGCTCATGCTGGCGCCGCGGCAGGCCTCCGCCGGGGGCCGGCGGGAATGGCAACGCGGGAAGGATGCGGATGCTTACCCGGCATACCGCTTCGCCGGCGCGGGGCGCGACCTACGCCGAGGGAAGCGCGGCCGGCGAATCATTGGTGCTCCGGTAGTAGTAATACGCGCTCTCGTAGCCGTACATGCCGTCGCGCAGGTCGAGCTTCGTCATGATGGCGCCGAGCGGATGCACGTTCGCCTGGCGCAGCCGCTTCAACGCCGCGCGCGCGTGCGCCTTGCGCGTGTTGCCCGAAGCGATGACGAACAGCACCGCGCCCACCTGGTCTCCGAGCACGATCGAGTCCGCGAGCCCGAGCACCGGCGGCGAATCGACGATGATCTGCGCAAACCGCTCGCCGAGCTGTCCGAGGAGCGACAGCAGCTTCGGTCCCGAGAGCAGCTCGACCGGGTTCGGCGGCATCGGCCCCGCGGGAATCACGAACAGGTTCGGGACATTGGTCGTGCGCACGACGCCGAGCGCGGGGACGTCGCTCGACAGGAAATTCGACAGTCCGCGCGCGTTGTCCAGACCGAGCGCGTGGTGCAGCGACGGATGGCGCATATCGGCGTCGATCAGCAGCACCGGGCGGCCCGTCTGCGCGCTGTTGATCGCCAGCGCGAGCGCGGTCGTCGTCTTGCCGTCGCCCTTCGAGGTGCTGGTCACCATGAACGCGCGGGGCGCCCCGTCGCGCGTCGAGAACTGGAGCGCCGTGCGCACCGAGCGATAGGCCTCGGCGAAAGGCGAGCGCACGTCCGCATGCACGAGCAGGCCCAGCGACCGTGATTCCGCCGCCTGCTGCGACGGCATCCGGGGGATGACCCCCAGCACCGGCAGCTGGGTGAGCTTCTCCATGTCCTCGGGCGTGCGGATCGTGTCGTCGAGGTGCTCGAGGAAGAACGCGAGCGCGATGCCGCCCATCAGTCCGAGCAGCATCGCGGTGAGGAGATTCTGGTTGAGATCCGGCTTGAACGGTGCCGCCGGGATCTCGGCGCGATCGACGACCGTGATGTTGTTGGCGCCGGTCCCGCCGGTGACGCCGACCTCGTTCAACCGCTGCAGCAGGCTGTTGTAGATCGCGCGGTCGGTGTCCACGTCGCGCTTCAGGATGTTGTAGCGGATGCTGCGCCCCTGCAGGTCGAGCACGTCCTTCTTGGTCTGCTCGAGCCTGGCATTGATGCTCTTCTGCTGTCCGAGCAACCCCTGGTAGGCGGTCTCGACCGACTTCCGCACGGCGTCGATCTCGGCCCTGATGCTGCGCTCGACCTCGTCGATCTGCGCCTTGAGCTGCTGCATCTTCGGAAATCCCGGTTTGTAGATCCGCAGCTGGTCGACGTATTCCGCCTGGAGCTTCGCACGCTGCTCCTTCAGCGCCTGCACGGTCTTGCTCTCGAGCACCTGCGGCGCGGACTCCGGGTTGGTCTTGATCAGCTCGTACAGGGCCTCCGCGCGCGAGCGCTCCTGCTCGGTCCGGTTCGCCGCAGCCGTGTAATCGGCGAGCGTCGATGACAGCACCGTCTGCCGGTCATCGAGATTGATGATCCCGTTCTCGCGCTGGAACTCGATCAGCGCGCGCTCGTTCGACTCGAGCTTCGCCTTGGTCTCCGCGAGCTTTTCCTCGAGGAAGGCCTTGGCGTAGGACGACGCGTCGTAGCGCTGCTCGAGATTGAAGTTGATGAAATTCTGCGCCAGCGAGTTCAGGATGTCGGCGGCGAGCCGGGGGCTCGTCGACGCGTACGACACCCTGACCATCTTCGTACTGCGGACCGGGGTCACGACGAGGCCGTTGCGGAAGGCGTCGGCGACGTTCCGCGATGCGGCCTTCGTCGCCTCGTCCGGGGAGAGCGGCGCGTCGTCGGCCGTTTCGGTGCGGAACAGCTCCTCCCACCACGCCTTGACCGGCGGCGCGGTCACGACGGCCGGCTTCAGGTTCATCTGCGCCACCACGCGCTCGGCGAGCGCGCGGCTCTTCAGCAGCTCGAGCTGGGTCTGGTAATAGTCCGGATCCCCGGTGTCGAACTGCACGCCGTCGCGGAACGGGATGATCTTCGACGCTTCGGAGTCGATCTTGAGCGTGATCTCGGCACGGTAGATCGGGGTCTGCATCAGCGTCCCGATCGCGGTCGCCACGACCACGATCAGGAAGACGGCGACGATCGACCATTTGCGCTTGACGACGACGTGCCACAGGTCGCGGAAGTGCACATCGTCGTCGGCGGCCGCGGCCGCCGCCTCGGCCGGGAACAGGAGCGTCGAGAGTTCGGTGTCGCGACGAAGCTGGAGCGACGTGGAGGCCGAGGCGGGCGGAGGACCCGGTGGATCGGAGCGGCGGCCTTCTTCGGGCATCGCGGTTACGGCTTCGTAATCGACGTGAAGGGGTTGAAGATCACCTGCAGGATGTCGCCGAACAGCGAGTCACGCAGCGCCACCCGGCTGGGCGTGCGATTGACGACGATCAGGTCCTCGGGCTGGAGCAGCGGATCGGGCGCCTCGGCGCTGCGGATCTTGGTCACGTCGAACTTGATCGCGCGGCGCTCGCCCGCTTCCATCCGGAACAGCACGACGTCGGTCAGATCCGACAGCGCGCCCTGGCCGCCCGCGATCGCCAGCGCCTGGAGCAGCGTCGTCGGGCCCTTCAGCGGATAGACGCCGGGCCGGCCGACGGCGCCCTCGATCGTCACGCGCTGCCGCGTGTACTCCTTGACGAAGACCGACACCTCGGGATTCTGCAGATGGTCCTTGCGATACAGCCCGCCGATCAGCGCTTCCGCCTCCGCCGTGGTGAGGCCCGCGACGCGCACCGCGCCGATCAGCGGCAGCCCGATCATCCCCTTGGCGTTGACCCGCGCCTCGCGGCGGAGGTCCTGGATGCCCAGCACCTGCACCTCGACCAGGTCCTGCGTGCCGATCCGGTAATCCTCTTCCACCGGCTCGATCCGCACGGCCCCCGGCAGCGAGCGCTCCGAAGGGACGACCTGGAGCTCGGTCGTGCCCGGCGCGGCAGACGACGCCTCGGGGAGCGCGGCGGGCGCCGGACTCTGCGCCACGGCGCTCGGCACGATCATCGCGATGGAAACGGCGGCGGCGGCGATGCCCGCCAGGAGCCAGGGCCGCGTACCCTGCAAGAGGCTGCCAACCAGACGAACGGGGCCAAACAGGGTCGTGGCCACGGAACCTCCTGAACTGGCAACGTGAATAACCGCGGATGCTAGCAGAAAGGCGCCCCGCTCACCAACGCTCTCGCGAGGGACCGAGGCGGCGTTTCGCCGCGATTCGGGACCGGCGCCGCAACAGATGCGTGGCCGGCTATGATGAGCCCCGGCGGCTGTTTCCCACCGACATGCCGATCGCTCGCCTCCGGCGACGATGGCCGCGCGGAGCACTTCGTGCCGACATTCGATACGCGACGCCTCATCTGCGACGTCCTCCGGGGCGAGGCTGCCGATTGGCGCGGCGGCGACGGCGCCGGAGCGATCGCCGAATTCCTCGTCGCCGGCCGCTGGCACGGCGTGCTGCCGCTGCTCGACGCGAATCTCCGCGACCGCAAGGCCTCGGAAACACTGGCCGAAGGAAATTCTCGCGGCCTGCCGCGAGGCGGCGCGCACGCAGGCGATGTTCGAGCTCGCGCACCGCGCCGAGCTCGTCGGCGTCCTGGACGCGCTCGCGTCGGCCGGCGCCGCGCCGCTGCTGCTCAAGGGGTCGGCGCTGGCCTACAGCCATTACGCGAACGCCGCGCTGCGGCCGCGCGCGGACACCGATCTGCTGATTCCGCGTGACCGGCGCAACGAAGCGGAACTCGCGCTCGCCCGGCTCGGCTACGTCAAGGCCGCGGGCGTCGACGGCGAGTTCATCTCGCATCAGAGCGCGCTGGAGCCGGTCGGACACCCTCGGTGCGACCCACCACCTGGACGTCCATTGGCGCATCAACAACTCGCCGATGCTGGCCGCGGCGCTCGACTACGGGGAGCTCGCGGCGCGCGCCGTCCCGTTGCCCGCGCTCGGCCGCAATGCGCATGCCATCGCGCCGGTGCATGCGTTGCTCCTGGCGTGCATCCATCGCGCGGGGCACGCCAATGCGCCCTACCACGTCGACGGCATCGCGAGTCCCGAGGGCGACCGACTCATCTGGCTCTACGACATCCACCTGCTCGTCGGCGGGATGTCCGCCGGCGAGCTCGACGAATTCGTCGCGCTCGCCGACGTCCAGGAAGATCCGGGCGATCTGCGGCGAAGCGCTGCAGCGGACCCGCGAATGCTACGCCACGCCGATTCCGGCGCAGGTCATCGACTGCGCTGAACCGACCCGGCCCCGTCGAGGCGTCCGCGCGCTATCTGTCCGGTGGCCGGGCGCGCCAGATGCTCGGTGACTTTCTCGCGCTCGATCGCTGGAGCGAGCGCCGTGGCTGGGTCAAGGAGCTGGCGTTTCCATCCGCCGACTACATGCGCTCGATGTATCGCGGACGCGCCCGGCCGCTGGCTGCCCGTCCTGTACGCGCGTCGCGCGCTGACCGGCGCCGCGCGCCTGATCTTCTCGCGCAGCACCGGCCACGGCGAATAGCGACGCGGCGTCGACCGCGCGCTACATTGCCGGCGACCGCCGGCGACTGCGCAGCGGGCGCCGCCTCGCCGCGGAAGCGGAAAGCTCCAGGCGGATGGCGTCGCGGACCTGCGGCAGCGTCTCGCGCCGATGCGGGTAGCCCAGACGCCATACGGGAACGCGCGCGGCGGCTTCGGCGCAGAAATCGAGATGCGCCGCGAGCAGCGGCCGGTCGAACAATCGCGCTGCGACGGTGTGACGGATCAGCGCCTGCGTGGCCTGCCGGCGCGTCAGCAGGCGGACGGTGACCGAGCGCTCGCCGTCCGGCGGCGCGACGACGAAAACGCCGGCGAGCGGCAGGCGGGCGGGCGCATCCACCGGATGCTGCTCGGATGCCGGCAGCTTGAGCTGCGGGAAATGCGGCAGCGCCGCCACGCCCTCGCTGCCCCGGCAAACCGGCAGGGTGTCGTCGGCCAGCCGACGCCAATCGCTTCCTCCCGCATCGTTCAGCGATGCGGCCAGCGTCGACTTGCCGTTGCCGGACTCGCCGGCGAAGGCGACGGCCCGACCATCGACGGTTACCGCGCTGGCGTGCAGGCACCACACTCCCTGCATCGCGAGCGCCAATACCAGCGGTGGCCCGAGCAGAGTCTCCGCCAGTGCGCCGCCGACGATCGCGGGCTCGAGCGCGACGACCGCGACGCCATCCGCCGTCACGCAGAACTCGCCCACGCCCGCGATATGGAGGCGCAGTCCCTGCTCATGGCGCCAGGCGCGCGACGTCCCGCCACGCATCGGCGATCCAGCCGTGGCTCCGGGAGACGAGCTCGCCCGGCCCGGAACAGCGGCGGCGGACGATCGGCAGACGGACGGGCCGATTCGGCGCTGGCGAACGGCGCCAGTGGCGCGATCACCGCATCGGCGACGAGAATCCGGCCCGCGAAACGGAACGGGCGCAACCGCCGCGGCGACCGATCAGGCCGCAGCCGACACTGCAGCCCGGATCCTGGCGCCATTCACGGCTTGCGCGTCGCCATCATGCCGCTCTCCCCCATGCCAAGGGAGCCGGCCAGGGTCACATCGCGAATATCGCCGAGCGGTTCCAGAACAGGCGTGGAATACGGCTTCCTGGGACGCGGCGCGGGACCAGGCGCGTTCGTGCCTTGGGCTGGGACCTTTGCTTCGTTCGCAGGGTCGTTCATTGGCGATTGTTCCAGGCTGATGCCGATTGCTCAGAGTGTGCAAAATCGCTTTGGGCTCGCAACCACAATTCGAGACTTACGATCAGCCAGAGCTGGTAACTGTTTTCCGCCGCGAATCGCCTGTCGTCGAGCGCCCGCTCCAGCCACTCGCGTCGCACGTAATGCCGGTGCACGCTGCGGGCCCGGGCGAGAACGTTGCGCACCGTCTCGGTCTCGCGCTCGAACAAGCCCCGGGTCATCAGCGCGTCGAAATCGGTCTTCGCCGTCCTCTCGTGCACCGCCACCGGCAGCAACCCGGTCATGGCATTGCGCTGTATCCAGCGATTGCGCCACGGCCGGCCCAGCTGGTCCGCGGGCAACGCCATCGCGTACTCGACCAGCCGGCGATCATAGTACGGCGACTCGACCTCCAATTGATGGCGATTATAGTACCGTCTGGCCTCCCCGGAACCTTCGGCCCACGAGCTGTCGGTCAGTGCGGTCAGCCGCACCCACTGGCCCGGCGCGACAAACCGGCGCGCGCGAGGGTCCTCCGCGAGCCGCGCGCGCAACCGCACGCGCTCCGCCATCGCCGGATGCAGGCTGGCGCTGCGCTGCGCCGGCGGCCGCCGCTTGAGCCGATGCAGCACCCGCTTGAATCGGGCCGGAACCAGCTGACGCAGGCCGTGCTCGAGGAGATCCGAGCGCCAGCGGATCTCGCCGGCGTGCTCGCGCAGCGCGCGGCCGAGGTCCTTCCAGCGCCCGTCGCTGACCAGACCGGCGGCCCAGTAACTGCCGCCGAGAAACAGGATGTCCCCGAAATGGCCGTCGAGCAGAACGCGACAGCCGGCGTCGCGGGCCGCCGCCGCCACCGTGGCCGGCAGCAATGCATACGCGTCCGCCCAGATGGAATCGCGCTCGACCGGCCATCGCGCGAGATCCTTGAGCGGCCACTTGTCGTCGCAGCGCAGGAAGGTGGCGTCCAGCGCCAGGTGCTCGACCACGGGCCGGATGTATTCGCGCTCGTCGCAACCGTGCAATTCGTCGAACACGTACGAAAAGCTCTTCAGGCGGGTCTGAGCGGGCCCGGTCTCCGGCAGCAGGCTCGTGGCCACCGCCGCCAGCAGCGTCGAGTCCAGGCCGCCGCTCAGCGACAGGCCGACGGGCCCGATGGAGCGCATCCGGCAACGGGTGGCCGCGGTGAGGAGCTCGAGGAAATGCTCGGCGTACTCGCGGTCGTCCCGGTACCGGATCCGCGCCGCGGGATCGACGTCCCAATAGCGTCGCTTGCGCACGCCTCGCGCCGACACGGTGACGGTGTGCGCCGGCGGACAGTACTGAATCGACTCGAAGAGCGTGTCCTCGTACTCGTGGTTGAGGCCCGCCAGATAATCGGCGACCTTGCCCTCGTTGATGCGAGCCGGCACGCCGGGCACGTCGAGGATCTGGCTCACCTCCGAGGCGAACAGGCAACGCCGGTCGTCGACGCGGTAACACAGGCTGCGCGCGCCCAGCGCGTCGCGGGCGAGGAAGAGACACTGGTTCGCCGCGTCCCACACCGCGAACACGAAGTCGCCCAGCAGCCGCTCCGCACAGCCCTCGCCCCAGCGCCGAAAGGCCGCGAGGATCAGGTCGGCGTCCGTGGGCTCGCCGGGCAGTCCCTCGCCGATCAGGGCGCGAATCAGCTCGTCGCGATTGTCGATGCGCGCATCGGCAACGAGCACGAGCCGGCCGTCGGCGCTCGCCAGCGGCTGGCGCTCGCGCACCGATTCGGGCGTGACGTGGAACGCCTGATGGGCGAGCGCCGCGTTGGCGTCGATCCAGTGGCGCACGCCGTCGGGACCCCGGTGCGGTGCCGCTGCCGCCATCGTGTGCAGCGTCGACGGATCGGCAGGCGCACCGTCGAAGTTGACCACCCCGCAGATCGCGCTCATTTCAGTGCCCGCACGGCCGCCCGAAGGGCACTGACCTGCCCCCTTGGGGGAGGCGAACACAAGGCCGCAGGCCGCAGGACAGCCGAAGGCTGGTCCCGCGCAGCGGATGCGGCGCAGCCGCACACAGTGAGCTTCGGGGGCAGTTTCAGCCCAGTTCGCCGGAAGACCCCGCCCCGGCATGGGGGCGGGGCGGTCGGCCGGGCTCAGGGGGCAATCTTCAGCAGCGGATCGCCGAGCAGTTGCCAGCCGAGGATCACGTCGAGCCAATCCGGGTGATCGATTGCCACGTGGCGCTTCGTGCGCAGGACCGCGTCGCCGATCGTGTTGCCGCTCACCATGCCTCCGATGCCGAACAGCCGCTTGCCGAACTCGGTCTCGTGCGCGGCCTCGGTCAGCGTGCTGGCGCCCAGCACCGCCGCGGCGCCGCGGTCGCCGCTCAGCATGAAGCTGTGGCTCAAGCTGTCCGCGAACGGCGACACGTAGAAGGTGTTCCAGCAGCCCCATTGGGTCACGACCGTCGGCTTCCCGGCGTTGGTGAGCGCCGCCGCGTCCGCCGACGCAAACAACCCGTCGAACGTCCAGTAGGTCGGGCCCGAGTGACCGATGAAAGCCGTCAGCGCGGCGCCGCCGTTGATGGCATCGACGAGCTCCTTGCGCGCACCCGCCACGCCCAGGTCGTCGACGTTGGCCTGCTTCACCGTCCAGTTGCTCGGCAGCCTGGCAATGATCGCGGCACTGTCGGCGGCGAAATCGTACCGTTGGTCAGCGTCGAACCTGTCGGCGGCGAACACCGCGCTCCTGCCGTAGGTGTTGTTGCGGTACTGCAGCGTGCGATCGACCATGGCCTTGAGATCCGCATCGTTGCGCACGGGGAAGCGCCCTACGGCCACGTCCTGCAGGCCGTCACCGTCGACGTCGCCGACGAGACCGTCCGCCGGCGCCCAGTGCACGAGGCTGCCGGTCCGCGCATAGAAGCTGGGCAGATGGCTGACCGTGCCCTGCCTGAAATAGTCGAGGTAGTCGTAGGTGTCGGACCCGACCAGCAGCACCGCCCGCGTGCCGCGATTGGCATAGGCATCCTTGACGCAGGCGCGCAATGCCGACGGGTCGAAGATCCCGTGGCTGTACTGGGCGTAGAGACCGCCGGTCGGGACCACCGCCACCGTGTATCCCTCGGCGATCCGCGCATCGATCAGACGCTGCAGATCGGCGTTGATGAAGTCCTCGTGCGCGATCACGAGGAATCCGGCCCGTCCGCCCTCGGCGCAGTCGACGGGCGCGGTCACCGGCTCGATCGCGGGCGTCGCCGGCGCGTTCAGGCTCGTGACGTGGTAGGTCGCCGCATCGTCGGTGCCCGGGAAACTGGCGCGGTAGCCGCTGCCCGATGCCGTGACCATCACTCCGGTGAGGCGACTCACGCCGCTGCCGTCGACCCGGTAGACGCGCACCCGGTCGCTGGTGAGCCCCTCGACCGTGAAGGCGGCGCCGGCTGCGGTGAAGCTCAGTGTGCCGTCGCGCGCCACGAAGCGCCGCGGGTAGGTGACGCTGTAGCTGTCGAGCGCGACCAGGTCGTAGGCATCACCCGATTCGTCCGTACCGTAGTTCAGATCGAACGGCAGCTGCAGGGACAGCGTGTTGCTGCCCTCCCGCAACAGGCTCTCGGGTAGGGGCAGCTCGAACGCGCCATCGGCGAGTCCGTCGAACGTGTGCCCGCCCAGATCGTTCCGGCCGTTCAGCCCGACGACGACGTGGTGGTCGGGGTTGCCGCTGAGCGAGCTCGAGCCCCACACGCCGATGCCGAGCCGGGCCGGACCGGCGCCCGGAACGTAGTGATCGACGTCGATCGAGCGCTGCAGGACGCCGGATGGGCCGCCCCAGGCGAACAGGTACTCGTCGTACCAGGGATCCCCGTTCGGCGACTCGATGGCGTAATCCCCTTCGCGCTCGCGCGTCACCCGCTCCATGTACCAGGGCGCCGCCGTAAAGGTCTCCGGCAGAGTGCGCCGGTCCACCGCCACGCGGGCGCCGCGAACGGATCTCGATGACGAGCCGGTACGGATTCTCGCCGGTGTAGAGGCTGATCTCGCCCTCGCCGATGAACTCGAGGTAGCTGCCGGGCACGAACTGGCTCCGCGTGTCGCCGGAGCCCGCGCCGACCACGTGGATCGGCACCGGCTGGCCGCGGTTGTAGAGCGCCAGACGGCCGAGCGGCACGTTGGTGAAATCCATGCCGGCTTCGACCAGTGCCTCGTAGGTCACCCGATAGACGCGCCCGCGCACCGCATAGGTCGTCCGCACCCGGTCCGCATCCAGAGGCTCGCGCTTGACGACGAGATCCACGGCATTGGCGCTGCCCGTCGTGACCGCCGCGAGCTCCACCGCGGCGGCGGAAACCTGCCGTGCCTTCAGGTCGCGGAAGGCTTTCTTGTCGCGCATTTCCTTCTTCACCGACGCCCAGTCGATAGCCCGGATTCTGGGCTGGTGTCCGAACGCCTCGCCGAGCCGGTACGGTCCGTGCGCAGTGCGCTTGCCGCCCTCGGTGCTGACATCGACGATCCAGAACCTGTCGCCCTCGACGCCGTCGGCGGTGTACGCGTAGCGCACCGGCTCGGTGCTGGTGATCCGGCCGCGGATCGGGCTGCGCATTGATGCGCAGGCGCTTCTTCCCCGCCTCCACGTAGAGCTCGAAGCCCAGGTTGCCCACCTCGGTCGCGGTCCACCATTCGAAGTCGACCGAGCCCTTGTTCCTGCCGGGCGTGGCCTTGAAGTACGCCAGCGTCACCGGCGTGGTGACGATGCCGCCGTTCCAGTAGCCGAAATCGATGTTCGCCAGGTTGCCGACGAGCGGCGCGGACGTGTACTGGCTGTCGCAGATCGAGCACACTCCCGACTCGCTCGGATCGACCGTCTGCTGCATCCCCTCCGCCAGCGTGCCGGTGACGTCCACCTTGACGACGTACGTGCCATCCGCGGGAAGATCGGCGAAGCTGTAGGCGCCGCTGGCGTCGGTCGTCGCGCTGCCGAACAGGTATTGCACGCCGCTCACCACGCGGTACAGCGTCGCCACGGCACCGGGCGCCGGAACATCGTCGCCCGGGGGCGGGTTGAACGCGCCGAGGCTCGTGCCGGCATCCTCGAACACCGACCCGCTGATGCTGAACGGTGTGCTGGCCCTGTAGGCGAAGTCGACGCTCGTGTTCGTTGCACCGGCCACCAGGGTCAGCGCATACGGGTCGAAGTGCCCGTTGCTGTCCGCCGTCGGCGACGGACCCTGGACCTGCGCCATCCCGGCGATGACCGGGTTGGCTGCTGCCCCCGTCAGGCCGTGCACGTTCTGGGTGACGTCGTCCGGGACGCGAACGACATAGTTGCCCGCCGGGATGCCGAGGAACAGGTAGTTGCCGTTCGTGTCGGTCAGCGCGGTGCGCACCAGGTTGTCCGATCCGGGCTGGATGGTGCCGTCGCCGTTCACATCCAGCCACAGCTCGACCTGGACGCCCTGCACGCCCGGCTCGCCCGCCTGCAGCGTGCCGAGGATCCCGCCGGGCTGCTGCGTGTCGCGCCAGAGGGTGCCGCCGATGGTGCCGGTGGCGCCGACGGTGGGCGCGTAGCCGAAATCGGCGTTGGCGATCGCACAGGCGACCGGGCAGTTGATATTGATCGACGATGGCGCGCTGGCGGTGAGGCTCAGACTGCGCACGACCTGGCTCTGATCGGTAACGACCACCCGGTAATTTCCGGCGCTCAGGCCGGTGAAGGCGTACTGGCCGGCGAGGTTCGTCGCCTTGGTGTCCAGCAACACGTCGTCAGAGTCACCGACGGTGCCGTTCACGCCGGCGCCGATCAGATTGAGGGTGACACCGGCGATGCCCGCCTCGCCCGCATCCTGGATGCCGTTGCCGTTGGCGTCGAAGTACACGGTGTCGCCGATCGACCCGGCGGTGACCACGCCGCTGGTGAAGCCGAAGTCGAGCGTCGTCAGCACCTGGCCGGCCGTCGTCAACGCGGTGATGTAGGTGTCGTTGCCGCCCAGGTTGGTCGGCGTCGTCCCCAACCCCAGGCTCGGCGGGAGCGTGTCCGTGTCCACGGTCACCACGTACTTGGACCCGGCAGCCAGCCCCGTCCTGACCCAGGAGCCATCCGCCGCCGTGGTGACGGTGTATTCGGCCTGGACGTTGCCGTCTGCATCGGTCTTGGAGATGTTCACCGTCACCCCGGCGATCCCCGTCTCGTTCGCATCCTGCACGCCGTCGCCGTCGGCGTCGTACCAGACCCGGTCGCCGAGGGCCACGGTGTCGGTGTCGGGCCGGTAGCCGAAATTGGCGCCGCCATAGGTCTGACCCAGCGCCAGCACGATCGGCGCCGTGGGATCCGAGGTGCCGACCGTGGTCTGCAGCCCGGTCGGCACGCCGCTGAGCACGTCGACGGTGTACGTGCCCGCCGGCAGGCCGGCGAACTGATAATTGCCGTTCGCGTCCGTGACCGCCCGCGTCGGCTGCACGCCGCCGACGTTCGGATCCGAATCGATCGGACTACCGGCGCCGTCCTTCAGCTCCACCGTCACGCCGGCCAGCCCGGACTCGTTCGGCTGGAACTGTCCGTCGGCGTTGGCATCCAGCCAGACGATGCTGCCGATGCTGCCGGTCCCCTGCTTGCGCGCGTAGCCGAAGTCGACGTCGCCGACATTGGTCGCGCCGACCGACACCGCGATGGCGTCCAGGCTGCTGGTGAGCGTGTAGCCCTTGAGCACGCCACCGTCGTCGGTCACGTGCACCGTGTAGCTGCCGGCGACCACGTCGTGGAAGACGTAGTTGCCGCCGGCATCGGTGGTGGTCGTCGCCACCAGGCCGCCGTTCGGATCGAGCAGCTCGACCGTCACGCCGGCGATCATCGGCTCGCCGGTCGTGATCAGCGCGTTCTCGTTCGTATCGTTCCAGACGTTGCCGGAGACCTCGGGCAGGCTCGTTTTCTGGTAGCCGAAATCGGCAGCGAGATGGGTTGCGGCAGTGCTCGACAGCACGGCCGTGCGCTGGGCGCCGGCCGCCGCCTGGCTGTCGGGTGTGGTGAGCGTGTACCCGGTGAGCAGGGCCTGGGTCCCGTCGACGCTGACGAAGTAGGTGCCCGGCTGCGCGATGCCCTGGAACAGGTAATTGCCGTAGCTGTCGGTCACCTGCGTGCTGATCAGCACGTCGGTACCCGTCTCGAGGGTGCTGTTGGCATTGGCGTCGCGGTAGAGGTACACCACCGCGCCGTCGATGCCCACCTCGCCCGGGTCGCGCGTCCCGTTGCCGTTGTTGTCGCTCCAGAGCGTGTCGCCGATGGCGCCGGGGATGTTGTAGCCGAAGTGCGCGCCCGCGACGTCCGCGCCCGACACGGTGACCGGATAACCGGACCAGTTGTCGCCGCGCGTCGATGCCGGCCGGCGCGCTGACGTCGAGCTGGCCGTCGATCACCGCAACGCCTGCGAACGTGCCGTCGTCCGCAGCGGTGATCGACCCGTCGCCGTCCATGTCGAGCTTGCCGCCGATCACGTTGACGAACGATCGCGTCGAGACCGGCGCCGTTGCCGGACCAGTCCACCGGCCCCTTCAGGACGCCGTTGTCCGAGCCGTCGACCGCGCCGTCTCCGTTCACGTCGACGCCGCCGGCGATGACCGGGAGCGAGAGCGAAGCGCCCCGGGTCGTGCCGGACAGATCGCTGATCTCGCCCGTGTTGTCGGTCACGGCGATGGTGTAGCTGCCATCGGGCACGCCGCTGAAGACGACGTTGCCGCTCGCATCCGAGACCGTGGTGGCGACGGCCTTGCCGCTCGCATCGAGCAGATTGACGGTGACGCCCGCGATTCCGCTCTCGCCCGCGTCGAGCCCGTCGGCATCGAGGTCGAACCACAGCCTGTCGGTGATGCTGTGGAGCGCGGCCTTGTCGTGGCCGAAGTCGACGTCGACCCTGATGTCGCCGGCGATCACCGTGCGCGCCGTGCTGGTGTTGGCGCCCTCGCTCTGCGGACCGCTGGTCACCGAGTAGCCCTGCAGCGGGCCGACAGTGAAGTTGCTCGCGGCGATCTCGACCACGTACGTGCCCGGATCGACGCCCGTGAACAGATACGCGCCGGAAGCGCCGGTGGTCGTGCGTCGCCACGACGGTGCCGGCGAGATTCTTCAGGTCGAGCGCGACGCCGGCGATGCCGACTTCGCTCGGATCCTGCACGCCGTTCGCGTTGGCATCCGCCCAAAGGCGGTCGCCGATGATCACCTTGTTCGCGTCGAGGCTGACGTAGCCGAAGTCGACGTCCAGGACCTGCTCGGCGGTGGTGATCTGCACGATGCCGCTCGGGTCGGTCGTGGCGGGCGCCGTCTTCAGGCCCGATGGCAGCGTCGCATCGACCACGTCGACGAGGTAATAGCCGACGCCGATGCCGTCGAACAGATAGTTGCCGTTGACGTCGGTGAGCTGCGTGCCCACGAGCGTCCGGTCGCCGGTGGTGCCGGCGTTGCCGTCGGCATCCCGGTAGAGACGCACCGTCACGTTGGGCAGGCCCGGCTCGCCGACGTCCTGCACGCCGTCGCCGTCGACGTCGAGCCAGACCAGATTGCCGATGGCGGCCTTGACCAGCCGGTCCTCGAAATCCTGCCCGGTCTTGCTCTCGCCGCTGGCGAGCACCAGGCTGATGCTGTCCGGATTGCCGCCGTCGGCATCGGCGATGCTCTGGTAGCCGAACAGATTGGTCTCGTTGATCTGGTAGGTCCCCGGCGGCAGGCCGCCGGCCAGCGGGCAAGCCGCGTAGTAGGCGCCGTTGAACGCGCAGGTTCCCGCAGCGGTGATGTTCGCGCCGTTGAACAGATACGCGCCGCTCGCATCGGTCACGAGCGATGCGGTCACGTCGTCGTCGGTGCCGAGGAAGCCGTCGGTGCCCGCCCAGCGCAGAGTGACCGTCACGCCGGACAGCGGCGAATCCAGCGCGGGGTTGTTGCACAGCCCGTCGCCGCTGCCGGCGCAGACCTTGCCCGCGATGCCGCCGAGGCTCTCCTGGTAGCCGAAGTTCTCGGCCGCGGGATTGCCGCCGCTCACCGTCACCGCGGACTGGTCGTTCTCGATCGGCGTCCGGATCGCCCGTCTGCACGAAGGCGGTCGACGGCAGCGTGGTCGTGCTGACGACCGACCACGTATTCGCCGTTGGGCACGCCGGGGAAGCTGTAGTTGCCGCTGCCGTCGGTGGTGCCGGTGGCGTACACCGGCTCGCCGGCGTCGTACAGGTCGTTGTTGTTGGTGTCCGTGTAGAGCGTGACGGTGACGTTCTGGATGCCGGGCTCGCCGCCGTCCTTGACACCATTGCCGGCGGTGCCGCCGCCGGCGCCGTTGTCGTTCCAGACGTTGCCGCTCACCGTGAAGCCCGCGGTCCGGTAGCCGAAGTCCGCGGCGTTGTTGGCGACGCCGGCGACGGCGGCGGTGATGGCGTTGTCGCAGCCGCCCCCGCAGGCCGTCCCCGGATCGCCCTCGCCGGTGGCCGTGAAGCCGTTCAGTGCGCCGCCGCTCGCGAAGTTGCTGGCGGGCACCTTGACCACATAGGTCGCGGTGCCGAGGCCGGCGAAGCTGTAGTTGCCGCCGGCGTTCGTCACCGTCGTTGCCAGCAGCGTCGTGCCGTCGGCTGCGTACAGCTGGACGGTGACGCCGGCGAGGCCCGATTCGCCCGCCGTCTGGATGCCGTCGTTGTCGGCATCGTTCCAGACGCGGTTGCCGAGGCTGCCGGCCACCGTGCGTCCGAAGTCCATGTCCGTGTACTCGACGCCCGAGATCGCCGCGAGGTTGAGCGTCGTCGGCGTGGTGGCGACCGGATAGGTTCCCGCGACCGGCGCCGCGTTGTACGTGATGCTGTAGTTGCCCGCGGGCACCAGGAAGCTGTATTCGCCGTTGCCGGTGGTGACGGGCGCGGTTCGGTTCACCGCGTTGCCGTTGATGTCGGTGCCGGTGAGCGTGACGGTCACGCCGGCGAGACCGGTTTCGCGCGACATCGAGGACGCCGCTGCTGTTGGCGTCGTAGTAGACGTGGCCCTCGATCTTGGCCGACTCCGCGAAGCCGAAGTCGGCGGTGGCGAACTGCTGGCTCGCCGCCAGGTTCACCGCCTGGCTGCCGGAGGTCGTGGGCACCATCACGTTCACGTTGCCGGAGACGGGGCCCGGAATCTCCTGCTCGGACGCCTGCACCACGTAATTGCCCGGCGGCAGGTTCTGGAACAGATAGCTGCCCGATGTCTGTCCGGGCAGCGTGCACGGGTACGCGGCGGTGCCGTTGCAGGTCGTGTACGTCCCCAGCGGCGGCTCGCCCGCATCGGCGGCGCCGTTGCCGTTGGTGTCGTAGACCAGCACCAGCGTGGCGTTGGGCGCGCCGCAGGGGCCGCCGGCGCATTCGGTCTCGTTCTGCAGGCCGTCGGCGTTGGTGTCGTACCACGCGAAGTTGCCGATCGAGCCGCCCCAGTTGTAGCCGAAGTCGGCGTTGGTGACGCTGGCCGCGCCGGTGTACAGCGAAACTGATCTCGGATTGACCGTACCGGTGGTCGCGGCCATGCCCGCCGCAATCGTGGTCGTCACCGCCACGTCGTAGGGGCTGGTCACGGTGCTGCCCGTGTTCACCTGCACCAGGTACTTGACCGGGCTGCCGACACCCGAGCCGATGGGCAAGCCGCGTGAATCCGTAGACGCCGCTCGCATTGGTGCGTGGTCGTGCCGACGAGCGGATCGGCGAGCGTCGAGCACGCCGTCGCCGTTGAGATCGCGGTACAGCCTGACGGTGACGCTCGGGATGCCGCTCTCGCCCGCGTCCTTCACGCCGTCGTTGTTCGTGTCGAACCAGACCGTGTCGCCGATGCTGCCGGCGGACGCCGGCGCCGGCGGCGGCTGCAGACCGAAGTCCGCGGCGCTGTACTGCTCGCCGGAAGCGAGCGTCACGCTCAGCGCGCCGGTCGTCGGCACGTAGCCCGCCGGATACGTCGCCGGGTCGAGGCGCACCGTGTAGGTGCCGGCCGCGAAGCCGCCGTAGATGCGGTATTGCCCGGTGGCGTCCGTGACGGCGCTCGGCTCGCCGCCGTCGTACTGGCCGTTGCCGTTGCTGTCGACGTACACGCGCACGCCGGGAATGCCGGACTCGCCGGCGTCCTGGACGCCGTCCCCGTCGACGTCCTGCCAGACGAAGTCGCCGATCGAGCCGTTGATCGCCGTGAACGTGGGCGGCGACGTGTAGACGAGGCTGCCGTTGTTGTTGAACGTCGCCTGGTTGGTGACCACGCTCACGCCCGGGCTCGCCGGAACGTTGACGGTGAAGGCTGAGCGGCGGCGTGACGATGACGCTGTTCGAGGTGGCCGTGGCGAAGTTGGCCCCGGTGCCCGTGGCCAGGTCCGGAGAACCTCACGGAATCGGGCAGCGTCGGCGGCGTCGCATCGGCGGTGACGTTGTACGTGTACGTGAACGCGACGCTGCCGCCGCCGGCGCCGAGGCTGCCGGTGGCCGGACTCGGGCCGGAGACCTTGGTCGCCGTCGCGCCGTTCGCGCCGTTGATGACGGTGAGATTCGTCGGCGGCGTGATGAGCGAGACGGCCGAGGCCGAGCTCACCGTCATCGTCACCGTCACGCTCGCGCCGGCGCCGGTGTCGGTGACGAGGAGCGGGCTCGCGGTCAGCGTCGTGGTCGTCGCCACCGCCGCGGGAACCGCGCCGAACGCCGTCCAGTACGTGGCCGTCCCGTTGTTGTTGACCTTGATGCTGGTGCCGACCTGGAAGCCGTCGGCCTGCAGCGCCTGGATCCCGTTCGCGAAGTTCGCGAGGTTGTCCGTGCTCTGCGTCGTGTCGGTCGCCGCGCCCGTGGAGGCCATCTTGAAGACGGGCTCCTGGTTCGTCGACGGCGAGGCGCGCAGGAACACGAACGCCGGCTGGAAGCCCACGCCGGTGATGTTGCGGTTGTCCGACGTGTTGCCGGTGAAGGTCCCGTGAGCGACCTGGCCCGCCACGTTCGCCCAGGCGATGTAGTGGTAGGTGTCGCCGTTGTTGTTGACGGCGTTGTTGTTGGTGACGGTGAAGCCGTCGGCGTCGAGCGAATTCACGCGGTTGTTCACCGCGTTCTGGCCGGGGCGCGTCTCGAAGGACGCGCTGGACGGCATGTCCGCGGTCTTGAACATCGTGTGATTGCCCGAGGACATGATGAACAGCGCGACCGGCGCGAGACCGAGGCCGGTGATGGACGCGGGTTGCCGTCGTTGCCGGTATAGGTGCCCACCGTCATGTACCCGGCGGCGGCCTTGAACGCGACGTAGTCGTAGGTGACGGCGTTCTCGTTCACCCGGACGTCGGTGCCGATCGTGAAGCCGTCGGCATCGAGCGACTGGATGTTGTTCAGGACGAAGTTGCCGTTGCTGACGCCGATGTCCTTCGTTGCGTCGCCCGCGCCGAACGTGGACAGCCGCATCATCGACGAGCGCGCCGTGCGGGCCTTGATGTAGACCATGTCGGGCTGGAAGCCGAGACCCGTGATCGCGCGGTTGTCGACCCCGTTGCCGGTGTACGAACCGGTGGCCATCCTCGCCGTGGATGCCGCTCCCGAGCCGTCGACCTTGGCCACCGTGCTGCCGAGGCTCCAGGTGACCGGCGGCACGTTGACGCCGCCCTGCAGCGCGCTGGCGAACGTGGTGCCGGTGGGCACGGTGTCGGTCACCGTCGCGCCGACCAGCGGGGCCGTCCCCGGATACGACGGCGTGATCGTGAAGGTCAGCGTGTCCGGCGGAGTGACGACACTCTTGTCGACAGACTTCGCGAGGGCGCTCGCGAACGGGAAGTCGCGCGTGTTGTCGGTCTGGCCGGCGCCCAGCGCCACGCCGGTGTACTGGCTCACGCTCGCGCTGTACTGGGCCGGGATGTCGGGGTCGGTCGTGTCCACCCTGACGACGTAGGTGCCCGCCGGCAGATTCGCGAAGCTGTACGTGCCGTCGAGCGCCGACGTCGGCGGTCGTGATCAGCGTGGTGCCGTCGCTGGCGTAGAGCTGCACCGTCACGTTGGCGAGCGGCGAATCGGTGCCGACGTTGTAGGCGCCGTTGCCGTTGACGTCGATGTAGACGAGGTCGCCGATCGTGCCGGTGCCGGCGGCCACGCCCTTGTGGAAACCGAAATCGGCGTTGTTGTCGGTGCCGGCCAGCGTGCCGGCGTTGTACGGATCCGGCGTCGTCGCCGCGAACGGAGCGCCGAAATAGGAGGTCAGCGCCGACTGTGCCGCGTCGACGTTGACGATGTACTTGACGCCCGTCAGCAGACTGGTGAAGGAGTAATTGCCGCTGCCGTTGGTGACGGTCGTGCCGACCAGCGGATCGACGCCGGCATCGATCGCGCCGTTGCCGTTGGCGTCCTGATACAGCTGCACGGTGACGCCGGAGATGCCGGCGTCGGTGCCGTTGAAGCTGCCGTTCGCGTCCTTGTCGTCGAACACCAGATCGCCGAGGACGCCGGCGCCGGAGGGCCGGTAGCCCCAGTCGCTCGGTCAGATCCTGCTGCGCCGGCGACCAGGGTGACGCCGCGGGTCGCGCTGCTCCCGGCCGCGCCCGGCGGGACGGAGGTGATCGTGTAGCCGGCCGGCACGCCGCCGCTGCCCGCCGTCGGCACGCTCACCGTGTAATTGCCCGCGGCCAGTCCGTTGAACAGGTATTGGCCGCTGGCGTCGGTCACCGTGGTCGCGCTGGCGGCGCCGGACAGGGTGACGGTGACGCCGGCCAGTGCGCCTTCGCCCGCATCCTTCGCGCCGTTGCCGTTCCAGTCGACGAAGAGGGTGTCGCCGATCTGCGCGGTGCCGCCGCCCGAGACGGTGACGCAGGCCAGCGACCCCGTGGTGAGCGGGACGGTCCCGGCGTAGGACGTGAAGTAGTTGCAGTAGGACCCCGCGCCGGTCGCGGCGGACACCTGCGCCGTGAACGTGAGTACGAGCGCGCTGCCGGCGTTGATGCCGCCGGTGAACGGTGAACACCGGGTTGCTGGTGCCCAGACCGGTCACCGTCGGCGTGACGCTCGCGCCGTTCAGCGTGGCGCTGACCAGCGACGTGTAGATGAGCGCCGGGTCGAGGTGCTCCTCGATCCGGGTCGGGCTGGCGCTGGTGCCGCTGCCGATGTTGTCGATCCGCATCGTGTACGTGACGGGCGCGCCCGGGCTCACGGTCGTGGGCGTGACGGTCTTGTTCTGCTTGAGGATCGGGTAGTTGCCCGACGGGATGGTCTCCGTCGTGCAGGAGGCCACCGGGAACTGGTCCGAGGTCACGCACATCGTGTTGTCGATGGCGCCCGTGCCGGTGGCCCTGACCGTGACCAGCGTCTCGAAGTTGTCGCCCTGCAGCAGCGTGCCGACGTTCCACACCAGCGGATTGGGGCCGGAGTTCTGGGCCGGCACCGCGCTGACGAAGCTGACGCCGCCCGGCAGCGTGTCCCTGACGACGACGTTGGTCAGATTGGTGGACCCGAGGTTGTAGATCCTTGACCTTGTACTTGTAGATATCGCCGGGCTTGACGGCCGCGACGTTCGTCGGCTTGCCCAGCATCGCGCAGGCGTTGACGGTGACGAGCGACGGCTCGTAGTAGCGCCAGAGGTGGTCCTTGCCGTTGTCGGTGCCGCCGGCGTCGCCGCCGAAGGTGTCGCCGTGGAAGCGCGGGCAGCCGTCGCCAAAGCCGTTGAGGAGCGCGTCGAGGTCGGTGATCTTGACCTTGACCCAGACGTACTCGGGCACCAGCGCGGTGAGCTGGCCGACGGCCCAGCGGATGGCCTTGGGGCTGGTGGCGTCGGTCTGCGACGTGGTGGCCGGCAGCGTGTTGACCGCAACGCCGAGGTTGCTGGCGTCGATGCTGGCGAGGCCGAGCGCGGAGCTGGCGCTGCCCGGCCTGGTCGAAGGAGACCCGGCTGCCGGTGTACTTGAGGCGCTTCCAGGGGCCGACGCTGCCGGGATCCATGGCCGCGCGCATGGCGGCCGCGTCCCGCGCGCTGGCCGACCACTCGTTCCAGTCGAACTGCCACTGGTAGCCGCTCTGCGGACCCGCGGTGCCGCTGCCGAAGCCCCAGGGCGTATTGCCGCGGCCGTCGGCGTAGTCGACGATCGGGCGCGGACTGGCAGCCCGGCAAGGCGCAGGTCGTGCCCTTGACGCCCCAGGCGTACATCTGCCCCGCGTCCCACTTGTTGCAGGGGACGAAGACGTCGCCCGAGTTGTTGGTGATGGTCTTGCCGGCCGTGAGGCCCGGGGAGCCCGCCAGGCCGCAGACCTGCTGCGTGCCGGCGCCGGCGCCTTCCGTGAAGCGCTGCCAGGAGCCGTAGGCGGTGTCGGGATCGGTGGAGTAGAAGATGCCGGTGTCGCCGTAGACGCCGGCGATGGTGCCGCGATGCAGGCCCGTGGCGTCGACGACGGGAGCCTCGGTGACGCCGTTGATGTTGGTGTACGTTCCGCCCAGGCCGATGAGCGCGGCGGTGCTCTTGGCGCCGATGGGGCCGGCGCCGATGGCGATCAGCGACTGGCCCTTCATCGGCACCTTGTCGTAGCCGGTGATGCCGTCGGCCACGCTGTCGCCGGGCAGCAGGTAGGCCACGTCGACCACCTGGACGCCGTTGGGCACGTAGAAGTCGACGTGGCCGCCGACGCCGGTGGTGGTGCCGTCGCGCGGCACGACCTTGATGATGATGCCGAGCTCGTCGCCGACCTGCAGCAGCGGCGCGGGCGGCGGGTTGGCGACGATGCGGGCGTCCAGCATCGCCTGCGTGTTCGGGTCGAAGAACATGTAGACCATCTTGGTCTGCAGGTTGTGCCCGTAGACGACGAGCGGCGCCGCCAGCGCGGACAGCAACCACACGACGACGGCAGCGGCGGCGCGCCGCAGGAAGCGACCTGCTCGGGTCAATCGGCTACGCTTGCGCATACGTGTTCCTCGTGCACTTTCGCCTGCCTGGAGCATGCCCGCGAGACATCATACCCGTGCGCCCTGCGACGGGAATGGCGCATCCCTCAGCCGTTACGCGGCGTCCGACCGCCGGCTGTATGCTTTCGACAACACGCCGACGCGATTGCAATGCGTCCGTCCAGCGGGCAAAGCGACCGGGGAAATGTTCGGCCAGCTGCCGCGCAATCGTCTCCAGCGTCCTGGCGCCGTCCATGCGCGACAGGATGAAGCGATCGACCTCGCCATCCTCGTCGAGCGTGGGAACGTAGGCGAGCCGCCGTCCTGCGCAATTCCGCCGGCGACAACGGAGCGCCGAAGAAGGTCGACTGCCTGAACGTCGCCTTGATCCGCTCCGGGTTCCCCGGCGCGACGACGACGGTGTTCCAGCGCCAGACATAGTCGGCACCCACCAGGTCGGCGCAGAGCGTCACGGTGACCCGTGTCGCCGACATCGAGGGCCACCGGCTGCGCAAGCGGGAAGAACGCACTCCCGTAGATCAGCTCGGGCTCGCCCGGTGCGTTGGTGAACTGCACGCCCTCGGCCATGATCGCGTCGAACCAGACGACCAGTCCATGGGCCGTTCCCGATGTTTCCGCGATCCAGGTCAGCTCGCCGGTCACGTCGGCATCCGTGATGCGCGTGTAGTCCAGCGTGGCCCAGGTTTGCGGCGGCAGCAGGATTTCGTCCCGCTTGACCCGCGCATGACTCCAGCGGTTGGTGACGATCCGGCGCGCCGGCCCCATGTCGAGCCCGTGCGTGTTCTCACCCCAGGGCTCGGTGAGGCGGCCGTACAAGCCCGCGGATTCGACCACCGCGGCCCTCAGGACGTCCCGCAGCGGAATCATCCTGCCCCCGGGCGTCAGCAACCGCGTCCCGGGCGTCGACGATGGACGGCAGGTGTCGCTGATACAGCGGAAGCACGCCGCGCAAGTCGGACACGATGACGTCGGCGCGCTCGGGCAGCGACACCTCGGTCGACAGGCCCTGGATGAACTCGATGCGATCGGCGCAGCCGTTGGCTGCCGCGATGTCGCGTGCGACCTGAATGGCGTCGGCCGGCTCGATCGCATACACCCGCCGCGCACCGAACCGGGCGGCCAGCATGGCGAATATTCCGGTGCCCGTCCCGATGTCGAGCACCACCGATCCGGGCCTGACCGCCTCGCGCAGCGCCTGCGCGTAGGCGCGCATGCGCACGGCATCGCCCATCATTTCGCCGTACACGGCGACGCTATACACCGAGGCGCTCACTGGCCCAGCTTTCGAACGGTGCGCCGCGACGGCTTGCTGGACGCGATCGAAGGCCCCTGGGAATGCCGCTCATGAGGTTCGGAGCGTGCGAGGGAGGCGGCTTTCGAGCTCCCGATACGCGGCGTACTCCGGCGACGACCGCCGGTCGCTCGTCGACGACCCGTCCCGCCAGCTCGACCCACGCGTGCGCGCGCATCCGTGCCGTCGTCCCTGCCGACGCCGACGCGCAGCTCCGCCGGCAGCCCGCGCCGTCGCAGCAGCCACCGGAGCGCGAGCGATCGGCGCAGGCAGGTTGCGGCGCAGGGGCCGTGGCGCGACGCGATGTTCACCAATCGACCGAGGCGCATGCGCCATGACCTGGCCGTCGTCGCCGACGGCAGCATGACCCGACGCCGTTCGCGCCGGATCCGCCCAGCAGCCGACAGGTGCGCCGGACGCCCAGCAGGCGCAGCGCAGGACGTCGATCAGCGGAAGCAGGACGGCGAGGCCGACGAGCAGCCGGCGTTCGTCGCCGGGCAATGCCCGCCACTGGTCAAGCCTCCTCCGCACCCGCGCACTCCACGTTGACGAGACCGGCGTCGGCCAGCCGGCCGATCAATTCCCTGAGGTCATGTTCGAGCCGCGCCGGCTCGACGTCGTATTCGTCCAACAGCTCTCGCGTGGACCACCTGCAGACGACCGTCGCCTTCGACCAGACGCCAGATCCGCGTGCCGACCTCGTCGAGTCCGAAATAGCGCTCGCTCTTGAGATCGAGCAGCACCCCTTCGCCGCCGACCTCCTGCAGCATCACTTCGGTGGATACGGCGACGCGTGATTCGAGCGAAATGTTCATGGGTCGTGGCGAGGGCCGGGTACAGCGTCACGGCAATGGCGCCATTCTATCCGCCTGCGGCAAGCCGCGGTGCAGTGGCAAGGACCCGGATGCTGAAAAGCGCCGCCGTGCCGGCCGGCCAGGTCCGCGGCGGCGGCGCGCATCGCGCTCGCGGCGGGCGGGCCGTGGCGCCGGATCGCGGCCGCCCTCTTGCCGCATAATAGATGCGTCCGCCCGAACCCGCCCACCGCGCGCCCGCCGCGCCATCTACGTCCGCAACCTCATGCCGCGCACTGCTCTCATCACCGGCATCACCGGCCAGGACGGTGCCTACCTCGCCGAACTCCTGCTCGGACAAGGGCTACGTCGTCCACGGCATCAAGCGCCGGACCTCGCTGTTCAACACGGACCGGATCGATCACCTGTACGAGGACCCGAGCGTCCGCGACCGCCACCTGATCCTGCATTACGGCGACCTTACCGACGCCTCGAGCCTGGTCCACGTGATGCAGCAGGTGCAGCCGGACGAGGTCTACAACCTCGGCGCGCAGAGCCACGTCGCCGTATCGTTCGAGGAGCCCGAGTACACGGCGAACTCGGACGCGATCGGCACGCTGCGGCTGCTGGAGGCGATCCGGATCCTCGGGCTGTCCGGCACGACCCGCTTCTACCAGGCGTCGACGTCGGAGATGTTCGGCCTCGTCGGCGAATCGCCGCAGCGGGAGACCACGACGTTCCACCCGCGCTCGCCCTACGGCGTGGCCAAGCTGTACGCGCACTGGATCACCGTCAACTACCGCGAGGCGTACGGGCTCTTCGCCTGCAACGGCATCCTTTTCAACCACGAGTCTCCGATCCGCGGCGAGACCTTCGTCACGCGCAAGATCACGCGCGCGCTCGCCCGCATCGCGCTCGGCCTCCAGGACTGCCTGTATCTCGGCAACCTGGACGCGCGGCGCGACTGGGGCCACGCCAGGGACTACGTGCGCGCGATGTGGCTGATGCTGCAGCAGAGCGCGCCCGAGGATTTCGTCATCGCCACCGGCGAGCAGCACAGCGTCCGTGACTTCGCCGCCGCTGCCGCCGCCGAGCTCGGCGTCGCGCTCGCATGGGAAGGCAGCGGCCCGGACGAAGTCGGGCGCGTCGCCGGCGTCGACTCCGGGCCGCGGCACGAAGCTCGAGCCGGGCCAGGTCGTCGTGCGCATCGATCGTCGCTACTTCCGGCCCGCCGAAGTCGACACGCTGCAGGGCGACGCGACCAAGGCCCGGACGAAGCTCGGCTGGACGCCCGAAGTGCGCTTTCCCGAGCTGGTCGCGGAAATGGTGCGCGAGGACTACCGGATCGCGCAACGCGACGAGCTCGTCCAGCGGCACGGACACGCCGTCCACAGGCGCGGCGATGCGTGATGCCGGGTCGATCAGCGCTTCGCGATGTAATAAGCGAGCTTGATGAACTCGCTGATGACGAACGCGCCGGAACGCTCGTCGCGCCACCAGCGGCCGGGCACCCACCAGTCGGCCGCCGAGGCGACCAGCGCGTAATGCAGACCCGGAGCCCTCGAAGACGCGGCGCCAGGTCCAGGCGAGACGGCGCATGTGCGGCGGGTCGCTGACCGCGATCACGCGTGCGCCAGCGCTGCTTGCGCATCAGCGCGAGGACGCGGGTCGCCTCCTCGTAGCTGTTCTGCGAATACACCTCGAGGCGCAGTGCCGACCTCGGCACGCCGTGGGCGACCAGGAACTCGGCGCGCCACGTGAGATTGGCCGGCGGCGCGGCGTTGCCGTGCTCGAGGCCGGTCAGCACGATCTTCGGCGCGTAGCCGTCGCGGTAGAGAGCGAGCGCGCGCAACGCGCGATCCCCGTCGTTGCCGCCCAGGACGACGATCGCGTCGGCGGGCGTCGGCGGCTGCGCCGGCGCTTCGAGCCAATAGCCTGCGCGCGACACCGCCCAGGCCAGCACGGCGACGGCCAGCGCGCCGGCGAGCGCAAGCCACAGCAGTATCCGGAGAAGCGTCCGACGGTTCGAGTGGGCGGGCATGGGCGGCCGGATGGAGTGTCGCGGGACGCGGGGAGCGCCCTTTCCGGATCCGGCCCTCCATTGTAAGCCGCGGCCGCGCCGTCCTCGCGGGAGCGTCATGACACCGGATGCCCGCATCTACGTCGCCGGCCACCGCGGCCTCGCCGGCTCGGCACTGGTGCGCACGCTGAAGGCGAAGGGCTACGCGAACCTCGTCACGCGCACGCACGCGGAGCTGGACCTCACCGATGCGCGCGCGGTGGCTGCGTTCTTCCAGGCCGAGCGGCCCGACGTCGTCTTTCTCGCGGCGGCACGGGTCGGCGGCATCCTGGCCAACAGCACGGCCCCCGCCGATTTCATCCACGACAATCTGGCGATCCAGACCAACGTGATCCACGAGGCCTGGCGCGCGGGCGTCAGGCGGCTGCTCTTCCTCGGCTCCTCGTGCATCTACCCGCGCGATTGCCCGCAGCCGATCCGCGAGAACTACCTGCTCACCGGGCCGCTCGAGCCCACCAACCGGCCGTATGCCCTCGCCAAGATCGCCGGCATCGAGATGTGCTGGGCGTACAACCGCCAGCACGGCACGGCCTACCTGTGCGCGATGCCGACCAATCTCTACGGACCGGGCGACAATTACGACCTGCAGACCGGCCACGTGCTGCCGGCGCTCATCCGCCGGTTCCACGAAGCCAGGCTCGCGCGGCGAGCGCACCGTCACGCTGTGGGGAACCGGAACGCCGCGCCGCGAGTTCCTCTACAGCGACGACATGGCTGCGGCATGCGTGCACCTGATGGAGCTCCCGCCCGACCGGCTGGCGTCGCTCGTCAACGACCGCGAACCGCCGCTCGTCAACGTCGGTTGCGGCGAGGATCTCACCATCCGCGAGCTCGCGGAATTCGTGCGGACGATCGTCGGCGCCGATGTCGCATTGGCGTGGGACGCGTCCAGGCCCGATGGCGCGCCACGCAAGCTGCTCGACGTCGGCAAGCTGACCGCGCTGGGATGGCGCCCGACGATCGGCCTCGACAGCGGCGTCCGCCGCGCCTACGCGGACTTCCTGGCGCGCAGCTGACGGCACCGCTACGCGGCGCGGTCCCTGCCGACCCGCTCGAGCAGCTCCTGCCATTTTGCGACGGCGATCGGCTTGTCGTAGCGCGCTTCGAACATGCGTCGCGCATTGTCGCCCAGGCGCGCGCGCCGATCGGGGTCCTCGCACAGCGCCGCGAGCGCCGCGGCCAGCCCCGCCGCGTCGCCGGGCGCAACACGCATTCCGCAATCCGCTGCGCCGATGATCGCGCCGATCTCGCCGTCGGGATCGCCGATGTACACGATCGGGCGGCCGACGGCCGCGATGCCGTAGAACTTGCTGGGCACGACGAGTCCTTCGAGCCCCGGATGCAGCGAAACGACGTGGACATCCGCCGCGCTGAGGCTCTGCGTCCAGCCGGGCGCGCGCCTGATACGGCTCGAACAGGACGTTGGACAGACCCTGCTCCGCAACTCTGTGCACGAGCGCCGCCTTCTGCACGCCGTCGCCGACGAACAGGAAGACGATGTCGGACCGCGCTGCCAGCAATACCGCGGCGTCGAGCAGCGTCGCGAGCTCGTGCACCCGGCCCATGTTGCCGGAGTAGCCGACGACGAACCGGTCGCCGATGCCCCACTCCGCGCGCAGCGCGTTCGCGCCCGGCGCGACCGGCCGCAGCGCGGCGCCGTCGGCCCAGTTCGGAATGACCGCGATGCTGCGCGGATCGACACCCAGCGCCGATACCCGCTCGCGCATCCGTTCGCCGACGACGACATTGGCCGACGCGCCGCGCAGCGACCGGTTGCGCAGCCAGCGCAGCAGACGCCCCGGAAGACCGCGCGCGAGCTTCACGCCGAGCTCCGCCGCCACCTCCGGAAAGACGTCCTGCAGCCAGTTCACGAGCCGTGCGCCGCGCCGGTGCGCCACCCACCCCGCCGGCACCATGACCAGCGGGGGATCCGTCTTCGCGACGACGACGTCGCCGCGACGCGCCAGCCGGAAGAGCGCGACCGACGCGGCGACGGAGAAGCCGAGGTCGTCGAGCCCGCGGGCGCCGAGCCTGCCGCGCGCGAACGATGGCGACCAGACGCGGTGGACGTCGACGCCATCGATCGCTTCGCGCGCCGGCAGCGATGCCGACGCATCGCCGTAGCGCAGGCGGCTGGTCACGACGTGGACATCGGCGCCCGCCGCGGCCAGCGCCGCGGCGAGGTCCGTCAGCATCTGGCTCGTTGCCGAATGATCGGGCGCGTAGTAGCGATTGACGAAGACGATCTTCAAGGACGTTCCGCTGCGACCGGGACGATTCCGCGACGACGGCGCCCCCGAACCGGAACGGACGGCGCGTGCGGCCCGCGCAGGATCATGCCGCGACGCGCGCGATGGCCCAATGCCCCATCACCAGAGCGTCCATCTGCGTGCGCAGGAAGCAATCGAGCGCCTCGTCCGGCCGGCAGACCACCGGCTCGTTCTCGTTGAACGACGTGTTGAGCAGCAGGGGAACGCCGGTCAGGTCGCGGAACGCTTCGATGAGCCGGTAGTACAGCGGATTGGACTCGCCGATCGACGGTCTGCAGCCGGCCCGAGCCATCGACATGGGTCACGGCGGGAATGCGCGCGCGCTGGTCCGGGACGAATCGGGACCACCTGCGTCATGAACGGCACGTCGCCGTCGAGTTCGAACCACTCCGACACCGCCTCGCGCAGGATCGACGGCGCGAAGGGCCGGAACGATTCCCGGCGCTTGATCCTGTGGTTCAGCGTGTCCTTCATGTCGGCGCGGCGCGCGTCGCCGAGAATCGAGCGGTTGCCCAGCGCGCGCGGTCCCCATTCCATGCGCCCCTGAAACCATCCGACCACGCCGCCAGCGGCGATCGCGGCCGCGGTGCGGCGACAGAGCGCGTCGTCGTCGTCGATGCGCTCGACGGTGCAGCCCGCGGCAGCCAGGTCCGCGCGCCGGCGCTCGAGCAGCCCGCGGATCGCCTCGTCGTCGAACTGCGGCCCCCAGTACGCATGGCGCATCGCCGGAGCGCGACCCCCGCCCAGAGCGTGCCAGACCGTCCAGGCGGCGCCCAAGGCTCCGCCGGCATCGCCCGGCGCCGCCTGGACGTAGATCGTCGCGGAAGGGCGTCATCGACGTCACCTTGCCATTGGCCACCGAGTTGTTCCCGCAGCCCCCGGCGATGGCGAGCGCATCGAGCCCGCAGCGCCGGTGCAGCGCCGCGAGCAGATGGAAGAAGGCCTCCTCGTACATGGCCTGCGCCGAGCGCGCGATGTCCATGTGGCGCCGCTCGAGCGGCTCGTCGGCGCCGCGGGGCGGTCCCAGCAGCTCGGCCAGATGCGCCGAATACAGCGCGCCGACGGTCGGCGAGCCGCTCGTCCCACTCGTATTCGATCTTCTCGCGGTGGTGACGGAAGCAGTCGAGGTTCAGGCGAAAGCCCCCGCCCTCGTCCAGCAGCACGATCCGCCGCATGGCGTCGAGATGCGTCGGCTCGCCGTGCGGCGCGAGCCCCATCATCTTGTACTCGTCGCCGTAATTCGGAAAGCCGACGAACTGCGTGAGCGCCTGGTAGAAGATGCCCAGCGAATGCGGGAAGTAGACACGATCGGAGACCTCGATGCCGACGTTCCGGCCCACGCCCCACGCCGCGCTGGCGAAGTCGCCGAAGCCGTCCACCGACACCACCGCGGCCTCGTCGAAAGGCGAAGCGTGAAATGCCGACGAGAGGTGCGCGACATGATGCTCGACCGCATGCACGCGACCGCGGAAGGGCTCGCCCGGAAACGCGCGCGCCAGTTGCGATTCCACTCCCTCGCGCTCGCGCCGGTTGCGCAGGCGATCGAGCACCAGGGCCAGATCGGGGCGTCGCGTCACTGCATAGGCGAGCTTCCTGCCCAGATGGGCCTTCGAGTCCTGATTGACCGCCACGTGGTCGACATCGGCCAGCACCATGCCGGCATCCGCGAGACAATGGCGGATCGCCTCGCTCGGAAAGCCCGCCCAGTGCTTGACCCGGCGAAAACGCTCTTCCTCGGCCGCCGCGACGATCCTTCCGTCGCGGACCAGGCAGGCCGCGGCGTCGCCGTGGAATGCGTTAAGCCCGAGGATCGTGGTCATCCGCTGATCGTCCCGGGTCAGACCGCGGAACGCTCACGAGGGGGAACGGCGGAACAGCAGGCGACCCACCGCGAACTTGACCATGGCCGAGCCATCGCTGCGCGCCAGATCGTGCCAGCGCAGGAAGCGGCCGGCGAGGAGCCGCAGCACACCCCAGAGCCGCGCCCGCATGCGCGTGCCCTGGAAACGCAGCGTGCTGCCCCGCGCGTACGCCGGAGCGAAGGCAAGCTGCCCGTGCAGCGCATCGGCCCGGTGCGCACGGCCCAGTCCGAAGCGCGCGTGCTCCGGGTTTCCGATGCCTCCGTGCTCTCCATAGTGACGGTAGGGAATGTAGCTCTCGACGCCCCGTTGCAGCAGCCAGTATCCCATTCCCGAGTCCCAGGGCCGGTACTTGCCCGACGGATTGGCGCGCAGCTCCTCGTCGAAGAACTCCAGGAGCAGCGATGCCACGCGCGGCGGAATCAGCAGCGCGACCGTCCCGCCGCCGTGCCCTCGCGCCACATCCGATGCGGCGAGGTCCCAGACCTCCGGTCCCACCGAGTAGAGATAGGCGAGACTGCTGTCCGGTTTTTCCGCCGGAACCGGTGCGGGCAACGCGCCGAACCCCTTCACCGGAACGAAGTCCGGCTCAACGACGATGGTCGGGAGGCTGCGGCCCGCCGCGATCCGCCACGCGTTCGCGTGATTGACCAGGGCCTGCACGACGCTGGAGTACGCGAGCTGCTCCGGCGTGTACGGCCCCCGCACTTCGTCGACGGCAAAGCCTTCGGCGCGCAGCGCCGCGCGCAATGCCGTCGTGTCCTCCCGGTGGGCAACGATCAGCACGCCCGAACTGGCCACACGTAGCGCCGGCATCGAAATCATCGCGCAAGCATACTGCAACGTGCGTCGTCGATCGGAATGTGGTCTGTGCCGGGTCGCCGAGCGCCGCGATGCCTGCGGTCAAACGCGCGAGCCTTGCCTTTGCGAGAGACGCCGTTACACTTCGCGGAGTTCGCCGCCTTCGCGGCGCGGAGCCACGCTGCAGGTGAATTGCAATGTTCGTCAAGCGGCTCATCAGGAGACTGGCGACGGGGGCCTTTCCCGAGCTTGCCAACATCGGCGCAAGGCTGCGGGCCATCGAATCGGCATTCGCCGTCCTCGCGACCGAGGCCAGGTACGAGAACGACGACGGATCGTTCAATGGGCAGACGATTCGTCGCGAGCTGGCCACGGACATCATCCGGCGCATGAAGCCGTCGACCATCGTCGAGACCGGCACCTTTCTCGGCAGCACCACCGGTTACCTGGCGCGGTTCGACGTTCCGGTTCACTCGTGCGAGATATCGGCGCCGCTCCACTTCGCGGCGCGGCAGCGGCTCTCGCAATTGCGCAACGTCACGCTGACGCTGGGCGACAGCCGCGAGATGCTGGCACGGCTGATCGCGGACGGGGTGAACGCATCGGCGACTTTCTTCTACCTCGACGCGCATTGGCACGACGACCTGCCGCTCTTCGATGAAGTGACGATGATCGACGCGCATTGGGCGAGCTACATCGCACTCGTCGACGACTTCGAGGTGCCGGGCGACCCGGGCTACGGATACGACGACTACGGCGGCAAGAAGGTGCTGAGGTACTCCTGCCTCGAGCCCCGCATTCGCGGGAAGGCCATCGAGGCGTATTTTCCGAACGCGCCGTCGGATCTGGAGTCCGGCAGCAGGCGAGGATGCGTCTTTCTCGCGAAGGGAAACGCCAACACGCAGATTCTCCGCGAGTCGGCAGGGCTGTCGCCGTTTCCCGCGCATCACGGGTAGAGCGCGCCCGGCGTGGTTCCGGGGCGATTCCCCGGACTTCGCGGCACTCGAAGCCCGCGGCCAGCCTCCGCGCGCTGAGCGCTGAGACGCACGCGGCGCGAACTTCGGCACCCTGAGCGCACCGGCAATCCCCCCACCCGCGCGTCGACGCGCGAGCGGATGCGCCACGTCGCCGCCCGCCAGCGCGCGCGCCCCTAAGCGGTTGTACGGCACAGGATGACCGCACGATCACGCAGCGAACAACCTGCGCGCTTCAATTTGGACAATGTCGGAGTCACATACACTTCGCCGCCCGCGCGTCGGAGCCGTTATCGAAGATGCCGTTGCAACAATGACTTGCGTGCAATGGTACGCGACGTGCTTAACGAAGGTCGGGGGCGATTAAATCTGGCATCGACTAGCCGGAGGATGACAAGAAACAGAGGATTGCTGTCATGTTCAATCGCATCGCGACACCGACTTGCGGGGCTGTCTTGTTCGCGGCCGCGTTGGTCCTTTCGCACACGGCGTCGGCCGGCCGCGTGATCCTGAACAACGATGAGTGGACGCTGAGCAATACCGGCTTCGGCAATGCGCCGGGGTCGACGACGACCTTCGCGCAGAACCTCGCCTCGTACATGAACATCGACGGCGGGGCGTGCAATCTCCTCGTCTATTCGAGCAACTTCGGGTTGACCGAGTCCTCGCTCGCCTCGGCGCTCGTCGGAGGCGGCTGCTCGGTCTCCTACAGCACCGGCACGTTCACCGCCGGATCGCTGTCCGCGTACGACGGCGTGCTGCTCGGAGGCATGCAATACGGCTACGACGCAGGGGTGCTCACCGCATACATCAACAGCGGGCACAGCGCCTACCTCGCGGCGGGGACCGCCAGCATGGGTGGCGAGGATACCGCCTGGGATTCGTTCTCGCAGGCCTTCGGCCTGGACTTCGGCCCGAGCTACAACGGCATCATGGGGACACTGCCGACCTCCGGCAGCCACCCGCTGTTCGCCGGCGTCTCGCAGCTCTATTTCAACAACGGCAACACGGTGAGCCTGTACGGCTCGAACCCGAACGCGCAGATCGTCGCCACGCACAACCTCGCCGATGGCGCGCCGGCGGGCCTGATCGGCGTCTACGACGACGTCGTGCGAATCAAGCCGCAGAACGGGACCGCGGTACCGGAGCCGGCGACCCTGGCGCTCCTCGGCTTCGGCCTTGCCGGACTCGGGTTCTCACGCCGGAGATCGCGCTAGGGCCGGTCAACGCTCGCATCCGCGTGAGCCTGCGCTCCACGAGAGCGAGCGACAGCAGCGCCTCGGCCAGCGCCGCGCTGCAGCGCGTAATAGAGGCCGGGCCAGCCGTCGAGGACTCCGCGTTTCACCGTCAGGCAGTAGACGAACGCGAGCGGCGGCATCACGACCAGCAGCTTGCGCAGGCGATCGGGCCAGCCCAGGTCCCGCCACGACTTCCCGCACAGCAGATCGGCCTCGAGCTGCGCGTAGCGCGCCTGCGACGCCAGCCAGCGCGAAAGCGACTTGCGATCGTCGTGCAGAATCGGCGACTGCAACTCCGCGACCCTGCCGCGCAAGCGCACGCGCTGGGTGTGCCCGTCCTGCACGTACTCCGCGCTGCCGCGCCGATAGAGCACGACGGCCGGCGGATAGAGCGTTCCGCGCAGCGTCCTGCCGAAGACGCAATAGCGAAACCGCGCCCGAAAGCCCGCCACGTCGGGATCGGGCGTCGTGGCGCGCATTTCCTCGATCAGCGCCTCCGACAGCACGTAGTCGGCGTCGAGCGCCAGGACCCACTCGGTTGCGATGCCCGTCGCGGTGAGCGCGAAGTTCCATTGCGCGGCGTGGCTCTCGAACGCATGCTCGACGCAGCGCACGTTCCCGAAGCGCGCCAGCAGGGCGCGCGTCGCGTCGCGACTGCCGCTGTCGACGACCACGACCTCCCGCGCCCAGCGCAAACGCCCGAGCACGCGCTCGATGTTGGCCTCCTCGTCGAGCGTGAGGATCAGCGGCGTGATCCTGATCGAGCATCGACGGTTGCGACTCCATCAGGCCCGGCGTCGAAAGTCGCCGACGAGCGCGCGGTACTCCGCCTCCATGCGTGCCCCTATCGCCGGCCACGACAGCGTGGCTGCGACCGAGGTCCGCGCCCGCGCGCGCATTCGGGCGAGCAGCTCGGGGTCCCCCTGGAGCTTGCGCAGGGCATCCGCCCATGCCGTTGCCTCCGGCGCGACGACGAAGCCGGCACCCGACTCGCTGATGAAGTCGGCGACGCCCACCCGCGGGGCGACGATCGCGGGTGTCCCCTCCGCCATCGCCTCCAGCGCCGAGTTCCCGAAGTTCTCCGACAGCGAGGGCATCAACAGCGCCAGCGCGCTGCGCAGCAGCCGCCGCTTCGCATCGCCGGCGACCGGTCCGACGAAGTCGACGCGCCCCAGGATGCCCAGCGCCCCCGCGCGCGCACGCAGCGCCGCAGTCGATCCGTCGTCGTCGACGCCGGCGACCACCAGCCGGATGCCGTCGACCAGCGCGAGCGCCTCGAGCGCGATCTCGATGCGCTTCTTCCAGTTGATGCGGCCCAGGATCAGCACGTAGTCCGGACCCGCACCCGGCTCGAGCGGAAGCTCCGGCGCGAGCGCCACGCCATTCGGCACCTCGACGATCCGGCCGCCGAGGCGAACGTCGAACTTCCTCAGCTCGACGGCCTCGATCGCGGACGTGACGTGAACCCCGGAGGCGTGCGCGAGATTGGCGCGCTCGACCAGCGCCATCCATGCCGTCTTGGCGAGGCGGCTGCGCGCCTCGACGAGGTCCCTCACCAGCATTCCGCGGGGGGAGAGCAGATACGGAACCCCCGCCGCTCGGGCCGCGCGCGCCGCCGCCCACGTCGGCCACAGGAAAACCGAATGCAGGTGCACCAGATCGAAGCTCGCCACCTGCTGCCGCAATGCCCGCGCCATGGGCGGCGACCAGTACAGCCGGCGCAGCCATCGCGACGGAAAGTACCAGACGCCGACGCCGTCGGTCCGCACGCACCGGGCGAGCGGCACCGCGCTGTCGCCGGGGCCGTCGACATTGGTCGTGAAGACGTGCACGTCGTGGCCGCGCGCCGCCAATGCCGCGCACAAACCGTGCACCGACTGGATGGGTCCGCCGTAGCGCGTGGCGGGCAGGTACGTCGGCGTGACGTGCAGCAGACGCATCGCCGCCTATCGCCCAGCCGTCGCGGCGTCGATCGCGGCCAGCGTGCCCTCGACCGCACGCGCCACCGAGTAGCGCGACAGGACCCGGTCGCGGGCACTCGCTCCCATCGCGCGCAGGCCCGCGACATCCGCCGAGCAGGCGACGAGCAGTCTCGCCAGCGCGTCGACGTCGCCCGTCGGATACACGGCGCCCGTGACGCCTTCCTCGACCAGATCGGGCCCGCATCCGACTTGATCGCCGACGATGGCCGGGAGTCCGCAGCACATTGCCTCGTTGACCACGAGGCCCCAGGTTTCTCCGGCGTCGGAGGGCAGGACCAGGCAGTCCGCCGCCACGTAGGCCCGCACGATGTCAGTCTGATTGAGAAAGCCGGCAAAGGTCGCGGGCAGCCGCCGGCGCTCGACGAGCGTCCGGGCGTCGGGCATCAGCTCGCCGTCGCCCACGACCAGGACGTGAGCTCTGCGCGCCCGCTTCCGTCGCGCGTTGCAGCGCGTGCAGCAGGTCGAGCGGGTGCTTCTTCGCGATCAGCTTTCCGCAGAACAGGAAGCACGCGGCGCCATCGGGAATCGACCAGTCGCGGCGCAGCTGCGCGCGCTCGCCCAGCACCGCGGCCGACGCCGCCACGAAGCGCTGGTTGTCGACGATGTACGGGCAATCGTGGATTCGCGCGGCGGGGACACCGGCCTGCCGATAGAACTCGCGGTTGCCCTTGCCGATCGCCAGGAACCGATCGAAGCCGCGCAGCCAAAGCCGGTGCAGCAGCCGCTTCCATGGCGCGCGATTGCGCATGGCATTGGATTCGCCGCGGACGATGCGCGGGACGCCGAGACGCACGCACGCCCACCAGGCCTGGACCAGCATCTTCGAATGCCAGCCCGTCAGTATCCCGACGTCCGGCTTCCATGCGCGCAGCGTGCGCGCGATGCCCGGAGTGTCGCAGCCGTCGAACGCCCCGAGCGAAGGATGCCTGGCCTCGTTTCGCAGGAGCTCCGAAGCGTAGCCCTCCAGCAGCGGAACGTCCCAGCGAAAGCCCACGCCGAATCCGACGCCCTGCTGCACGGCGGTCGGAACCATCCCGAAGTACACCTTCACGTCGAGCTCCGGGCGAGCAGCGAGGCCGCGGAACCAGGGCACCTGGTTCTGGATCGGATGCGTGGCGAAGATGGCCACGCGCACACGCCTGCGGCGAGCGACGCGCCCGTCGGCATTCAAGGACGCCCGGCCTTTCTGGCGAAGCCCGCGGCGGCGAGGCGCGTCGCCGGCAGTTCGACGGGGCTTCGCGCGACGCCCCGGCGGGCCTGCTCGCGCTCGGCCAGCACCGGCGTCGCCACGAAAAAGCCGGACACCAATCCCAGCAGCAGCAGCACGAAAAGGTCGCCGAACACCTGCGTGGCCACGAAGAACACCGCCAGATTCGCGACCAGGAACGCCGCGAGTCCGTAAGCCAGGCGCGCCACCACGGTCGAGCGCCGCGATACGTAGACCAGAATCGCCCAGGCGCAGCGTACCGACGCGAAGGCGAACCAGAGCGCAATCAGCAGCCCGGGCACCCCCAGTTCCGCGGTGATCTTCCCGAGTCCCGCCTCGCCCGCTCCTCCGTAGACCTCGGCACCGCCACCGAAGTGCTGCGCCCCCTGGCTGGCGATGCCGAGCCCCCCACCCGTCCATCCGTAGCCGTCGATCGCCCACAGGACCGAATCGAGGCCCAACCCGACGACGCGATCGGCGACGGCCGAGCCGACGGTCGCGCTCCGTTCCGCGTAGCGCTGGTAACGGGCTCCATCCGGCGTCGCAGCGTCCGGCGGGCCCTCCGTGACCCACCACGTCACCGCGAGAAAGCTCAGGAGCCCTCCGACGAAGATCGCCGCAGCGAGCTTCACGCCGCCCTTGCCGAACAGCACGAGCAGCGACACGTAGACGCTCATGAAGATGATGATCTCGACGAAGATCTTGCGCCGGCCGGTGAGGACGCCGATCGTCAGCAGCGCGACGGTGACCGCGAACGCCACCGCGATCTGTCGCGTCGACAGCCGGCGCATCGAGCTGAAGAGCAGGACGAGGCAGACCGCGGTCGCCGTATGCCAGGCCGCCGTTTCCGACGCGCGGAACAGCCCCGAATGCGCGGTCAGGATCGAGTCCTCCTGGAACATCTGTATGCCGATGCCCACGTCGCCGAGAACCTTCCATTCGAGGCCGACGTACTCCAGCGCGACGCTGGGCACCACCACAAGCGCGGCGATCAGGTACCAGCGCAGCCAGCGCTCCACGCCGGCCTGCCCCTCCCGTACCGCGAACCAGTATCCGGCCAGCATTGCCGGCAACGGCGCCAGATAGGAGATTGCGCCGATGCCCGCGATCGTCGGATTGCCGTAGCGCACCAGCGAATGGACGGCCTGGCCGGCGAGCAGGAGCGCAAAGAGGATCGCGGGTATCCGCAGGTAATGCTTCCACCCGGGAATCTGCGCGGGAACGAATCGCCTGTGGATCTGCGAGCGGACGTACGCGATGGCGAACACGACGCCGACCAGCACCGTGAAATACACCGGCTTGTCGAGCGCCAGCTTGCGCGCCGGGTCCTGCAGGAACGCGACCGCGAGCATCGCGAAGAGGCCCATGCGCCAGTTGAGCAGCGCGACGAGGGCCGCCGGAAGGATCAGGGCAACCGCCCACCAGCTCACCATCGACGATCCCCGCGGTCCATTGCGGAACGCAACGGCTTCTTCACGACGATCGCGCCGTGCCGCACGGTCAGGCGACGGGCGCGATCCGGATGGCTGGGGCTCGTCCACCCGCGGCTGACGAACCACGCTAGCATCTCGTGAGGATCCATCGCGGCGCAGGCGTCGGAATCCGTGCACGGATACGTCTCGTAGTTCGGCGCCAGACGACGGAACCGAAAGCGAGTCGGCCGGCGGAGCAGCAGCAGCGCGAGCTCGCGGACCAGGCGCGCGGGAATCACTGATGCGGCCCGGAACCAGAGCGCTTCGCGCAGCGGGATCGTGAGCCGGACGAGCTTCTCGGCGACGTCGAGATCCGACCAGCGGCGCACGTGGATTCCGGCCGCCGCCCAGGGCCGGCAATGCCAGGCCGGGGCGAGGTAGGCCACGCCTCCCGGCCGCAGCACGCGCGCGATTTCGACGAGAGCGGCTTCCGGCTCCGCCACGTGCTCGAGCACGGCGATGCTCCACAGTCCGTCGAACGCCGCCGGCGGGAAGGGAAGCGACGTCGCCGACGCGGCGGCGAAGGGTTTACGGACCCCATGGGCGGCGCTCTCCGCAACATCGATGCCGACCCAGCCTTCGGCGAGCTCGTGGAATGCCCCTCGTCCGCAGCCCACTTCCAGAACGCGCGCGTGCTCGCGCAGGCCGTGCTCCGCCACGAAAGCGGCAATGGCCGCGGTCTCGCTGCGCGCATCGCCGGTACGCGCGTACGCATGCTCCCGCAATTGGGCCGTGTAGAAGTTCCGGGCCCGTGCGCTCACGGTGTGGCCAGGGTTTCCTGCAGGTAGCGGGGTCCGCGCAGCGCCAGGCGGAATGCCCACAGCAGGGCGCCCAGCTCCCCGACGAGCTTCACCGGGATCCACCACGGCCGGCGCGCGTGGAACCGGGTCACGACTTCGCGCCACGGTCGTCCGAGCAGGTACGCGATGCTGTCGAGACTCGCGCCCTGGCGCAGGGCGAAGTAATAGTCGCCGACGCCGACCGCCGGCGACGGCGAGCGCCGGTGATCGCCATAGACGCGCGTGCCGCCCTCGGCTGCCCGCAGGTGCCGGATGGACGCGGACGGCTCGAAGACGATGTGGCCGTGCCGCGCGAGCCGCCGGCAGAATTCCGTCTCGAAGCGATAGGCGACGCCGACGAAGTTCTCGTCGAATCCGCCCGCATTCAGGGCTGCCGCCCGGCGCATCGACAGATTGCCGGCCATGCCGTTCGCGATCACTGCGCGCTCCGTCGAGTTGAACGGAAAATCGAGGAACGCCCCGAAGCCCGTCGTCGCGAAGCCGCGCGCTCGCGCGGGCTCCTGCCCCGGCTGGAGAACCTGACCCGCGACCGCCACCGTACGCTCGTCGGCGTAGCACGCGACGTGCCGCGCGAGCAGCTCCGGACCCGGGACGATGTCGTCGTCGACGAACGCGACGATGGGCCGCGTCGCCATCCGCAACCCGTGGTTCATCGCCGCGGGAATCGACGGGCGCGAAAGCCGCAGCCAGCGTATCCTGCCGAGCGCCGCCAGTTCCGAGAGCTCGTGCTGGACATCCGAACCGTGGTCGCGGGTCTGGTCGATGACGACGATCTCCGCCGGACCGCTCTGCTTCAGCAGATGGTGAAGGGTGTCGACGAGTACCCGCTCGCGCCGATACGTGGGCACGGCGACCGTCAGGTGCTGCAATTCCATTCGAGCGGCCCGCGGGACGGAAGAGAAAATCAACCGTAGCATACCGCGTCGCGCGGCGGCAATCGACGCGGGCCCGCGCGTGCATTGCGGCAGCTCCGGCGCTGCGCGCTCACGGCGTCTCGCCGACGATCATCAGCTGGTGCGCCAGGCGCCTGCCGATCGCCGGCAGGCGCAGCGTCATCCGGTCGAGCGCGCGCAACATCGCGGCGGGCCACCAGCGGTGCAGATGCCGGATGCGAAGATGTCCGGAGATCCACGGCGATTCGAAATGCATCACGCGCACTCGCGCGAGGCCGGCGCTCCTGAAGATCGCGACGAGCTCGGCGGCGCGATAGGCAAAGAAATGGCCGTCGCCGTCCGCCGAGTGCTGGCGATGTTCGTGCGCCGCCGGGTCGCCCAGCTCGCCGAAGCTCGGCAGCGAATTCCGAACGTATTCCCAGTTGGGCGTCGTCACGACCAGGCGCCCGCCCGGCTCGAGCCAGCTCGCGAGCCGCTCGACCAGCCGCTTCGGGTGCACGAGGTGCTCGACGAGCTGATTCGCGAAGATCACGTCGAACGTTCCGCCCGGGACGGCATCCAGCACATTGCCGCAGACGAAGCGCACGTCTCCCCGCTCATGGCGCGACGCCGCGTAATCGAGAAACTGCCGCCGGATGTCCATCGCGCAGACCCGGTGGCCGCGCTCGGCGAGCAGCAGCGCGAGCGTCCCCTGCGCGCAGCCGACATCCAGCACGTCGAGCGGGCCGCGCCCGTCGACGAGCGCGGCGTAGAGTGTCCAGCTGGTTGTGATACTGGTTCCACACCTGGGGCGCAATCGTCCGGTCCCACATTTCCTGCAGGTCGTGCCGGTAGAGCGCCACCACGTCGGGCGGCCACGCGGGGTCGAACACCGGCGGCTTCATCGGATTCAGCCGAAGAGCAGGCGCACGGCCGACTTGACGTGCAACGGATAGGCGCGCAGCGCATCGCGGAAGTACCGCCTCGCCCGGGGATCGGCGCGCTTGCGCAGGCACACGCCGACGAAATACAGTGCAGCCGCGCGGTCCGCCGGGGTTGTCGTCCCCCGCCCGGGCACGATCGCCGCGGCCCGCGCCAGCGCGTCGGCTTCGCCTTGCCCCGCGCGGCGCAGCGCCGCGCATTCGAGGATGATCCTGGTGCACGCAATCTGCCGCTCCCGGTGGAGGCCGCTGATCGAGCCGGGCGTGAAGCTCGCCTCGTACAGCACCTCCGGGAGCGCGACGTGCGGGCCCTGTTCGGCGAGACGGATCCACAGATCGAGATCCTGCGCGAAATGGAACGACTCGCGGTATCCGCCGACACGCTCGTAGAGCTCGCGCCGGAACAGCACACTGCCGTGATGCGCGGGCCCGCGCAGGCGCTTGGGGTCGAGGGTCAGCAGCCGATCGGTCGCTTCGCCCGCATCGATCGCCACTTCATAGAGCGCCTCGCCGTCAGGGCCGACGAAGCGCGTTGCGCACGAGACCAGCGCCGCCGCCGGCCGCTCCCGCACGACGCGCAGTTGCGCGGCCAGCCTGCCGGGAAGCGACGCGTCCCCGCAGTCCTGGCGCGCGACGAACGGCGCGGTGGCCGCCGCGCATCCGCGGACGAGCGCGCGCGTCAGGCCCTGGTTGTCCTGATGGATGACGCGCAGCCTGGGATCCGCGCGCGCCATCGCGTCCAGCAGGGCGCCCGAGCCGTCCGTCGAGCCGTCGTCGACGACCACGAGTTCGAGCGCGACGCCCTCCTGTGCGAGCACGCTCATCGCCGACTCCCGCACACGGTTCGCGCCGTTGTAGACGCTCATGACCACCGACACTTCCGGTGCCGTCGTCATTTCCGGAGCCTGTCCGATGCGCAGGCGAGCCGTCCGACAAGCGGCCAGCCGAGGATCGCCGCGGCCGCCGCGTAGAGCCGGAAGTCGAGGCCCCGTGCCCGCTGCTCACCCGACGCGGTCCTGGCCAGCGCGAACAGATCGCGGGACTCCGCGGCCAATCCGGCCGCACCGCACTGGCGCGCGAGCAGGAAGAGCTCCCGGGCAAAGTGCTGCATCTCCGGCGCCTCCGCGGAAATGCCGGCGCGCACGGCGTGCCCGTGGATGAGGGCGTGCGCCCGTGCCCGCTGGGCAAGCCTCAGCGGATCGAGCGCGTCCCCCCGGCCGAGGCGATCGTGCCCGTGATCCCGCACTTCGGCCACGTACGCGGCGCAGAAATGCAGCCTCGCGCCAAGCGCCGCGATGCGGCAGTCGTACTCCCAATCCTCCTCCAGCCGCAGATCGCTCCAGGGGCCCGCGGCGGCGCACACGCTCGCGCGGTAGAGCGGCGTCGGCGTGTCCCACCAGCGGGAGCGCAGAAACGACGGAAACATCGTCTCGAACCGGGTCCCCGAGCCTTTCCACGGCCGCGGCTCCACGCGGCCGTCGGCGTGACGGTAGCGCGTGTAACCGTACGCGACGTCGCACTTCGGATCGTCGCGCAGCGCAGCGACCTGCAGCGCGAACTTGTCCGGCAGGAGCAGATCGTCGCTGTCGAGATACTGGATGAACTCCCCGCGCGCCAGGCGCCGCCCCGCCTCCCGCGCGAGGCCCGGACCCGCGTTCGCCTGGTGGACGACGCGGATCTCCGCCGGGTGCGCGGCTGCAGGGCGTCGGCGATCGCGGGCGTGTCGTCGGTCGACCCGTCGTCGACGATGACGATCTCGATCGGTCGATAGGATTGCGCAAGCACGCTCGCCACGGCCTCGCGCAGCAGGTCGGCCCGGTTGTGCACCGGGATGATCGTGCTGACGAGCCCGGCGATCGCGGTTCCGCTCATTGCGCGCGCGAGATACTTTTTCGACCAGAGATTGAGCAGCAGCAGCCGCCACGCGACGTTGCTGAAGATGCCGATGGCGCGCGGGAAGCGGTAGCCGTCGCGGCGGCCCGCGAAGAAATCGGTCATCGCGCCGCGCAGCCCCAGCGCGTCGGTCCAGCCGTCGCGGGCAAGGATGATGGCGCGCGGCGTAGCGCCGGAACTCCGTCGGACTCGTCCATCCACGAGGCGGCGATGGACGCGCCGAACTTCGGTCGGCGGGCGATCTCGTCCGGCAGGAGCCGGTGGCGCTCGGCCATGCGCCGGAGCACGAGCTTGTCCGTGCCCTCGGCCAGCAGGTCACGCCCGGGGATCGCGTAGGCGAGCTCGGCGACGCGCCGGTCGAGATACGGCGCGCGCGCCTCGACGCTCACCGACATGCTGGCCTTGTCCACCTTCATCACGTAATTGTTGGGCAGCTGGTTGCGCGATTCGAACAGCCGCACCGCGTCGAACATGTTGCCGCGCGCTCTGCGCGAGATGCCGGCGCATGATGGCCGCGAAGGCCCGGAACTGTCCGCCATAGCGGCGTCCCGCATAGCGACGATAGAGCTGGAAGAGCCGCCACGGCATCGGGCCGCGCGTCCGTTGCGCGGCGCGCGAAGATCGGATAGCCGCCGAAGAGCTCGTCCGGCGCCCTCGCCCACCAGCACGACCTTGATGCCCTGCTCGCGGCACTTCCGGTAGAGCAGGCGCGTCGAGACCGTGCCCCAGTCGGCGAACAGGTCGTCGAAGTACCAGACGACGTCGTCCAGCTCCTCGACCACGTCGCGGTGATGGATCAGCACCTCCCGATGCTCCGACCCGATGTGCGCGGCGACCGTGCGCGCGAACGGGCGCGCTCGTCGACCGTGGATTCGGCAAAGCCCATGCTGATCGTCGCGACGCGCGCCTCGCGTGCCGCGAGCGCGGCGATCGATGCTCGAATCGAGTCCGCCCGAGAGCAGCAGCCCGACCGGCACGTCGGCGACGAGGTGCTCGCGCACGACGTCGGAGAGCGTGCGCGTGCAGCTCGTCGACGATCGCGTCGAGCGAGCGCGCGTCGGCTGGCCGCGACGCGGGCGCGGCGAAATACGGCATACGGCCGGCCGGCGACGGCCGGCGACGATCTCCATCGCGTGGCCCGGGCGGCAGCTTGGACACCGCCGAGAGCATCGTGTCGTCGCTCGTCGAACACGTAGCCGAACTCGAGGTACTGCCGCGAGCGAGCGGGCGTTGATCGCCGGCGCGGAACGCCTTCAGCGCCAGGAACGCCTTGATCTCGGAGGCGAACGCGATGCCGCCCCCGGCGAGCGCCGTGTAGTAGAGCGGCTTCATGCCCATCGGGTCGCGCGCCAGCAGCAGCCTGCTGCGTCCGGGGAAACCAGGCCGCCAGCGCGAACATGCCGTCGAAGCGCTCGAGCGCCGCCGGCCCCCACTGCGCGCAGCGCGTTCACGACGACCTCGGTGTCGCTGCGCGAGCGGAACGCGCGCCCGGCCGCCTCCAGCTCGCGCCGCAGCGCCACGTAGTTGTACAGCTCGCCGTTGAACACGAGCACCACGGAGCCGTCGTCGCTGGCCCATCGGCTGATGGCCGCCGGCGCGTGAGGTCGATGATGCTGAGCCGCCGATGGGCGAGCGCGACCCCGTGCGCGGCGTCGACGTACGTGCCGTCGTCGTCGGGACCGCGATGGGCGATCGGCGCGGGCCATCGCCGCGAGGTCGCCGGGTTCGGACGATGCGCCGGAACCCGCTGCCAACCCGCTATCGCGCACACGAGCGCACCGATCCGGCAGGCACGTCGAGAGCTTTGCCGCCGCCGGCTGCGCGCACGATGCGTCGGCCCGCAGCGACAGGCGGCTAGCGCGCGTCATGGGCGCTGCCGGCGAGGCCCGGGATCCCGCTCGGCGGGATTCCACGGGGGATCGATCCGCGCGGGATTTCCGAAGTCCCTCGCGGTCAATTCGGCGATGCGCGCCGCGGGCGGCAGCTCCGATCGCCGGCGGAAATGCTCCGCGTCGGCTCGGCTGCAGCTTCTCCGGCTGCGGGGCATGCCACAGGTGGACGAACGGCAGATAGCCGTAGGGCCAGACGCGCCGCGTCTGCGCGCGCTCCCAGAACTCGTTGTCCTCGCCACCCCAGCCCACGAACGATTCGTCGTACCCGCCGATCGCATGGAACGCATCGCGGGACAGCGCGATGCTCCCGCCCGCCTCCGCGTTCTGCATGACGACCTCCGGAGGCTGCGTCGAGGCTCAAGCCGCCGCTCGGACGCGATGCTCCGCGATTGCGCTTCGCCGAGGTAGAAGATGAACCGCTTCAGATTGATGACCTCGTAGCCCTCCTGCCACCGATCCCACAGCTCCGCCGCGTAACGCTCGGGGACCAGCACATCGCCATCGTGAAAGACCAGAAGCTTCCCGCGGGCGCCGGGTGCCCCGGCGTTGAATGCCCACGAGCGACAGTACGGCATCGCCGGGCTCGGTGGCGGCGTATGGAGGTAACGCACCCAATGCGGCAGGAGATCGCGAACCTCGCTCCGCGCCGATTGCTCGACCACGACGCATTCGCAGCGGACGTCCCGCTGCGCGGCAATGGAAGCCAGCGTTGCCAGCAGCTGCGGGACGCGCTCCATGCCGCGGTGACCGATCACGAAGCTTACCCGAACGTCACCGCCACGCTCCGGAGGAGACGCCGCAAAGGATATCGGCCAATCGTCGGTGGCGCGCAGCATGCAGCCGCCTGCCCAGCGACGGGAAGACCTTGGCGACGTGCAGGTCGGAGGTCCACCGCCAGTCGCAGGCGACTCCGCGGCCGTCCGGCGATTCGCGCAAGCGCTCGCGCCGGTTCCGGATCCGCGTCCAGGAGCCGCGCAGGCCGATCTCGAAGCGCGGCCAGTCGATGACCGCGGCGCCCAGCTGCTGCCGGAGGCTGTACCCCATCGCCGCTACCGGCTGCGCGGGGAGAGCCCGAGCGCGCGCTTGACGCGCGAGAGCGCGGCCCACACCGGCGTGCGTCCGGGAAAGAGCTCGCGCTTCGGAAAGTTGGGATGCGCGATCGCGCAGGGATTCGCGAGCGCGGCGCGATACAGGTGCCGGGTTCGGGCCGGCCAGTCCGCCTCGGGCGTGTAGCGATATCGCGCCAGGTGCACGCCCATGCGCGCGTACCGCGCCAGGCGCGGCGGCATCGGCGGGTCGTCCGGCAGGTCCGCGACCATCCTTTCCCAGTCGCGCAGGATGCGCTCGACGTGCACATCGCGCTGGCCGGCGTGATGGCGATACCGCGCCAGCACCCGGTCGATCTTGACGACCGGAAAACGCAGCGCGATCCGGATCCAGAAGTCGGCGTCGGCCGCATAGCTGACTTCGGCCCGCCACCCGCCGACGCTGCGCGCTGCGCCGCCGCGGAAGAACGCCGACGGCTGCGGAATGTAGGTCAGCCGCCCGAGATACTCGGCGAGCGAGAATGCGGGCAGCACGTCGCGCCCGGTCACTCTCGACCGATCGTCGATGTGCTCGACGTCGCCGAATACGAGGCCCGCGGCAGGATGGGCGCTCAGCGCGTCGACCGCCGCCGCGATGGCTCCGGGAAGGTAGACATCGTCCGAGCTCTGGATCGCCAGGATGTCGCCACGCGCCCTCTGCAGGCCCTTGTTCACGGCGTCGGCGACGCCGCGGTCCGGCTCGGACGAGACGGCGAGCTCCGGCGCGCCGGCAAATCCCTGGAGGACGTCCAGCGTCGCATCGGTGGACCCGCCATCCAGCACCAGCACCTCGATCGGGCGATAGTCCTGCGCCAGCGCGGACGCAATCGTCTCGCCGATGAAGCGCCCCTGGTTGAAGCTCGGGACGATGACGGATACCAGAGGTCGGTCGTGCAAGGGACTGTCCCGTCGATCGCTGTCCGGTCGGTCAGAAGCGAGCCGGATTCACGGATCTTGGCCTTCCCGCAATCGCCTACCCGATCGCCCGCACCGCGCCGACCCAGGCGCGCATGCTGGCGGCGGTGGACGCGAGGAATTCGCGTGCGCCCTGGTCCCAGACGAAGCCCCTGCAGCCGGCGGCGCGCGCCTCGAGCTCCTCCGCCAGCGACAGATAGGCGTCGGCATAGCTGCTCCCGGCCAGGCGGGTCTCCATCAGCCACGGCAGCAGTTCCTCGACGATCACCATGCCCGCGAGCTCATGGTACAGATCCTTGAACAGGTTGTGCGGCGTGCGGCGGTGATCCGTCACCGGTCCGCCGATCCGGACGGCCTGACCCAGCGTCTTCGCGCATTTCTGCACGAAATAGCCGCTGAGGATGTCCCCGTAGCGGTCGATCGTCATGCCCCCGAGCGAATGTCCCATCCGGACGTAATAGTAGGCGGCGACGGCGTCGCGCGCGACCGCCGTGTTCTGCGTGTTGACGGGGCTCCACGCCGCGGGACCGAGAACCAGCGCCTGCCCGTCGGCTGCCGATACCCGCGGCCGCGTCGCCAGGCGGGTCACCGCATCGACGTCGGGATCGCCGATCGACAAGCCCGCATTGATCGCGATGCGCCGCGTCACCGGCTCGCTCCGCGTCACTTCGCGCGGGCCGTGCCGCGCCGCGTAGGGGAAGCCCCGCGGGTAGATCTCGCGCGCGCCGTCCTCCCGCAGCATCGTCGCCGCATTGAACCAGCCGTCGCTGGTCGTCACTTCGGTGACCGTGCGCGTCTCGCCGGCGATCGCGTGCTCGCCGACGAAATCGGTCCCCGGCAGGCAATGGTTGTCGTCGTCGATCGAGATCAGCACGTCGGCGCCGCGTTCCAGCGCCATCAGGAAGCCGACGTTGCGCCGGTTGTCGCTGTCGTAGGGAATGCGTCCCGCCATGTCCGGCAGGCGGGAGACGAACCGCTCCTGTTCGTCGAGCGAGGGGCACAGCACGGAGTATCCCTGCGCCCGATGCTGCCGGCAGGCCTCCTCCATCGATCGTGGCGTCTTGCGGTCGACGATCACGATGATGTCGACGTCGCGCGAGCGGCCGTGCGCCTCCAGGTTCGCGACGTAGCCGCCGAGGAACTCCGGCTCGAAGATCGTGGTGACCACGATGGCCGACTTCTTCAAGGTCGACGCTCCTCCGGGGAGGGGAGGGACCGCGTCGCACCGCGCCGCATGATCGTCACGCCGATACTCACGCCTGCCCGCTTTTCGCTGCCGGCGCCGCGCCGGTCACCGCCGCCGCGCCGGCCACTGGCCGCCTGCGGCCGACGAAGTAGAACTCGTCGTAATGAACCGTGGTCTCTCCGGCGATCCTCTCGTCGACCGGCACGACCTTCTCGTAGAGACGCTCGAAGTTGCGCTGCATGAATTCGGAAAGCACGCGTCGGTCGACGCGCAATGGATGTCCCGCGTCGTAGTAGGTGCGGACGAAGGACGCCACGTCGTCATGGTCGAAGTACTTGTCGGAGAACACGAAGATGCCGCCGTCCGGAAGCAGATCGAGGATCGTGGCGAGAATCCTGCGCAGGTCGTAGCAGTGCTCGATCACGTTGATCATCACGACGAGATCATACCGTTGCCCGGGTGACAGCTCCTCGATCGGCGCGGCAATGGTCTTCGCCACCGGCACGCCGTCGTTCAGCCAGGCCGGGGCGAGTGCGCGGATCGCCCGGCGCAGGGCGCGATGCGCGACGGTCTTTCCGAGGCGCCGCGACAGCGGCTTCTCCTCCGTCGCGCAGCAGGCCGCCGGCGTAACGGCAATGGCGGTGCGACCGGTAGCGCGCGATCAGGGGGTCGAGCAGCGTGCACCGCTCGATCCGGCAGGCGGCGGCGATCCAGCGCAGATTGGTGAACGGCCCGCATCCGAGCTCGATGGCGTGCTCGAAGCGCATCCCCTGCAGCGCGCGATAGCCGTCGAAGTTGTCCCGGTGCGCCGAATTCCGGTCCTCCGTCGCGTGCGCACCCTCGGACATCCAGGTGGTCGCCTCGTACGCCTGCGCCAATTTCCAGCGCTCCTCGGGCACGCGGGTGATGCCGCTGCCCGCGCTCAGGTACACGCTGTCGGACCCCTGCTCCAGCAGACGCTGCGCCTCGGGCCCCCGCCGCATCTTCGCGTCCTTGTCGACGAAAATGAACTCGGTCACGGCGACGGCCCGTCGGCACGGTCGAGCTGCGCCAATCGCTCCAGCATGGCGCGGCGCGTATTCTCGTCGACGTGCGAGTAGGTGCCGGGCCACTCGGCCCAGCCGTCGGCGAAGCGCGGCGGCGGAAGCAGGCAGCGCCGCACGCGATCCGCCCAGGCCGGCGACAGGCCGAGGCGTCCGAGGCGGCTTCCGTCCGGCTCGCGCAGCAGGGCAAGATCGCGCGCGCGCTCGGCCAGGGGACGTGGTGGCTGGCTCGCGAGCCGGTCGAGGGCCTCGAGCCATTCCTGCAGCATCTTCCGCAGCGGAAAGTCCCGCGCGCTCTCGCGGCACGCCTGCGCCATGGTCAGCATCGCCCGCCGGTCACCGGCCAGCGTCTGGAGATGATCGGCGGCACGCGACACGTCGCCGCAGGGATAGACGAGGGCGTTGATTCCATCGCGGACGAAGCCCAGGCTGCGGATGCCGGTGAAGTCGGTGCACACGGGAACGACGCCGTGCGCCATGGCTTCCTGCATCACGAGCGGGCAAGCCTCCTGCCGGGAGAACATGATCAGGGCGTCGTGCCGCGGATAGATTTCGCTCTGCACGCGCTCCGGTTCGAGATAGCCATGGAATGCGACCCGTCCCGCGGCGAGGGACGGGGCAAGCTGCGCCCGCAGCGTGTCCGCGGCCTCGCCGTCGCCGACGAAGCTCAACCGATACTCGACACCGCGCCGCTCGAGCTCGCGCACCAGCGGGATCGCATCGAGCACCCCCTTGATCAGCGGATCGAGCCGACCGACGAACGCCACGCGCAGCGGTCCGGTGGGGCGCGGCGCAGGACCGCCGCCCGCTGCGGGAAGGCGCACGCCGTTCAGGATTGTGCCGACGCGCTCCCGGGAGTAGCCGGCCCAGGACTCGAGGAATCGAGCGTGAAGCGGATTCACGCCCAGGCAAAGATCGACGACAGGCTCGAACCGGCGAAGATCCGCGAACAGCGCGAGGTTCGTCGCGTGGACGGCGACGGCCAGGCGTACGTCGCCACGGGCCGCCTTGAGCAGGGCAACCGCGGCATAGACGTCGGCCAGCCCCAGCGGCAGCACGACTGCGGGCCGGACGCGCCGTATCCCGCGCACGACCGCGAGCGCACGTCCGGCCGGAGTGCCGGAGCGGCCGTCGAGCTCGATGCCATTGAAATGCGGATGGATGCGTCGGAATGCTTCCGGGTCGTTGTGCACGCGGCCGCGCGCGAGCCCGAGGACGACGTCCCAGCCGTGGGCGCCCAGATGATCGACGACGCTGGAAAGCCAGCTCTCGATCCCGCCCCAGGTGTTGTGCGTGTAGACGCAGACCAGGAGACGCTTCATCGCGGTCGCGCAAGCTGCGTTTCCTCGATTCCCCACCGATGGCGCACCAGGACCCTGGCAAAGTTCCGGGGTGGCAGCAGACCCGTGCCGAAGTAGTTCCTGTCGGCGACCTGGAAGCGCAGGGCATCGAGAAACTCGTCGCCGTGCTCGCCGTTCGTCACACCGTAGACCGAGATGCTGTAACTCCCCGGCATCAGCGCGCAGGCGCCGAGATCGCAGCGGATCCGGCCGGCCACCGGCGGGTCGACGAAATCCTGCCCGGCAAGGTCGGTTCCGAGATAGACGACATGCTCGCCGAAGGCGGTGTCGATCACCACGTGCATCCGCAGATGGTGCAGCGGCTCCCGGGTGGCGTAGGCGATTTCCAGCGCCATCGGCGCCCCGCAGGGTATCGCGGAGGCAGCGACTCCGTCGGCGAACAGGGTCATGCCCTCGACGAAGAAGCGCTGGTCCTCGGGACGGCTCGCGACCGGGACGGCGCCTTCGGCGCGAGTGTCCGCGACGGCGCTGACGTAGGCGTCGACCACTTCCTGCACGTCGCCGATCCGCGCGACCCGGCCGTCATCCAGCCAGCAGGCCCGCGTGCACAGCGCTCGTATGGCACCGGCATTGTGGCTCACGAACAGCACCGTTCTCCCCGTCGCTCCGATGGCGCGCATCTTGCCGAGACACCTGTCCTGAAACCGCATGTCGCCCACGGCGAGCACTTCGTCGACGATCAGCACCTCCGGCTCGAGGTGCGCCGCGACCGCGAAGGCGAGGCGCACGTACATGCCGCTCGAGTAGCGCTTGACCGGCGTGTCGAGGAATTTCTCGACCTCGGCGAACGCGACGATCTCGTCGAACTTGCGCACGATCTCGGAGCGGCTCATGCCGAGCACCGCGCCGTTGAGGAAGATGTTCTCGCGTCCGGTCAGCTCCGGATGGAAGCCGGTGCCGACTTCGAGCAGGCTGGCGACCCTCCCGTGAATCTCCACCCGTCCGCGGGTGGGCTCGGTGATCCTGGACAGGATCTTGAGCAGCGTCGACTTGCCGGCGCCGTTGCGACCGACGATGCCGAGGCGCTCTCCCTGCTCGATTTCGAAGCTCGCGTCGCGCAGCGCCCAGAACTCCTCCTGCGTCTCGCCGGCGTCGCCATTCGGCGCGCCGGCGGCGAACGGATGCGCGACGCGCCGCCCGAAGGCCCGGACAGCGTCGGCGAGCGAGTCGCGCAGCGTGCCGTACGTCGCGGCGTGCCGATGGCCGATCATGTATCGCTTGGACAGGCCTTCGGCCCTGATCGCCACGGACATGGCTAGATGATGTCGGCGAAGGTCTTTTCGGTGCGCCGGAAATACCCGATGCCGGTCGCCACGAGCACGGCAATCAGCGTCGCCGACAGCAGCATGCCCGGCCAGTAGATCGACATCCCGCCGCCGAGGACCGCCCAGCGAAAGCCGTCGATCACGCCGACCATCGGGTTGAGCGAATAGACCAGTCGCCACTGCTCGGGAATCACCGTGCTGCTGAAGCCGACGGGCGAGACGTAGAGCCCCATCTGCACGACGAACGGAATCACGAAGCGCACGTCCCGGTAGCGCACATTGAGCGCGGCCGTCCACAGGCCGGCGCCCAGAGCCGCGGCCAGCGCGACGACGATGAACAGCGGCAGCGTCAGGATCCGCCAGTCCGGCAGGAACCCGTACCACGCCATCAGCGCGGCCAGAATCAGCGAGCGAGATCAGGAAGTCCGCGCAGCTCACCATCACGGCGCCCGACGGGAACGATCAGCCGCGGGAAGTAGACCTTGGAGATCATGTTCGCGTTGCTGACGAGGCTGTTGCCGGCCTCGGAGAAGGCGCTCGCGAAGAGTTGCCACGGCAGCAATGCCGCGAACACGAGGATCGGATACGGCACGTTCTCCGACGGCAGGCTCGGCGAGCTTGCCGAACACGAGCGTGAACACCACCATCGTGAGCACCGGCCGGAGCACCGCCCACGCAATTCCGATCGCCGTCTGCCGGTAGCGGACGAGCAGGTCCCGCCAGGCCAGGAACCAGAGCAGCTCCCGGTACCGCCAGAGATCGGCCCAGTAGTGGCGCTCGGCCCTGCCCGCCTCGATGATCAGGACGCGCTCATCCGCCATGGATCGCCCGGCGAAGCCGACGGACCGGCGCTGCGCCCCGACCGCGGCGCGCGTCAACCGGGGCCGGGCTTCTTCTCATGCTCGATCATCAGTCGCACGACGTCGGGCATCGCGTGTCTCGCCTTCCAGCCGAGCCGCGCCTGCGCCTTCGCCGGATTGGCCCGGCTCACCCGCAATTCGCTCGGCCGCTGGAGCCCGGCGTCGATCACGACGTGCTCGCGCCAGTCGAGGCCGAGGCGCGCGAACGCCGACTCGACGAAGTCCTGCAGCCGGTAGGTCTCCCCGGTCGCCACGACGAAATCGTCCGGCTCGCTCCTGCTGCAGCATCAGCCACATCGCCTCGACGTAGTCCGGCGCCCAGCCCCAGTCGCGCGCGATCGACAGGTCGCCCAGCTGCAGCGTCTCCTTCGCGCCCGCCGCGATGCGGCACGCCGCGGCGATGACCTTGCGCGTCACGAACCGCTCCGGCCGCAGCGGCGACTCGTGATTGAACAGGATGCCCGAGCAGGCGTACAGGTCATAGGCTTCGCGGTAGTTGGCGACCTCCCAGAACGCCGCGGCCTTGGCCACGGCGTAGGGGCTCCGCGGCCGGAACGGCGTGCTCTCGTCGGCTGCGCCGCCGAGCGACGTCGCCGAAGCATTCGGAGGACCCCGCATTGTAGAGCCTCGTCGCCCGGTCGTTGAACCGGATGGCCTCGAGCAGGTTCAACGTCCCGAAGGCGATGCTCTCCAGCGTTTCGACCGGCTGCTGAAACGACAGCGCCACCGAGCTCTGCCCGGCGAGGTTGTACACCTCGTCCGGGCTGGATCCTGGCGAGCGTCTGGAGCACGCTGCGGAAATCGTTGAGGCTGACCGAATCGAGCGTCACGCGATCGCGAACGCCGAGCCGGACGAGATTGGCGAACGAATGCGCCTGCGCATCGCGCGAGCCGCCGAAGACCGCGTAGCCCTTGTCGAGCAGGAGCCGCGCGAGGTACGCGCCGTCCTGGCCGGAAATGCCGACGATCAGCGCCCGCTTCATGCCCGGCCCGAACGATTGCGGCGACTGCGCCAGCACCTGCCCGAGCAGCGCATGCGCGCGCGCTTCGAAATTGCGATACGAGAAGTGCTCGAGCCCCGCCGGCACGATGCCCCTGGGCTGCCGCAGCGCGTCGAGGATCGCGTGCTTCAGCTCGCTGCGGTCGGCGGGGTTCACCAGGATGCCGAGCTGCCCGTCGCGGACGCGCCTCCCGTCCCCCGTCGAGCCTGCTGGCGATCACCGGCACGCCGCAGGCCAGCGCCTCCAGCAGCACGAAGCCGAATCCCTCGCCGTGGCTCGCCATGACGAAGACGTCGGCCAGCCGGTAGTGCTCGGCCTTCTCCGACTTCGGGAACGTTGCCCGCGAACACGACGCGGCCGGCGAGACCGAGCGCGCCGGCCTTGCGCTCGAGGCGCGCCCGGTCCGAGCCGTCGCCGACGATGAGGTAGGCGACGTCGGGCAGCGCATCGATGAGCTCCGGCATCGCCTCGAGCACCTCGTCGAAGCCCTTGTAGCGCTCGGCGGAAACCAGTCGCCCGAGCGTCATCAGCACCGTCTTGCCTTCCAGCCGGTAGCGCGCGAGCAGCGCCGGGCTCTTCGCGCCCGGACCGTACCAATCGGCGTGAATGGCGTTCGGCAGCAGCTCGCACCTGCTGCGCCGCCGAGCCGGCCCACGAGCGGAACTTCTGCGCGGTGACGTCGCTGATCGAGACGACCCAGCGCGCGCGTCGCGCCAGCAGCGTTGGCGAGGAGGCTGCGGGTGGGCTGCCACGCGTCGATGCCGTAGATGAACAGGATCAGCGGCACGCCCAGATACCGGCTCGCCAGCCAGGCGAGCGGCAGGAGATGGATGTGACCGCAGACCACGAGGTCGTAGCTGCGATCGTCCGCGCAGCATGCGGATGGCGGCTGGCCAGGTAGCGCAGCTTGCCGCCGGCAGCCGCGTCGACATAGACGAGCTTGCGCGGCATCGGCCGTCGGTGGATTCGGCAGATGCCGGGGGAGCGCGGCCACCCGCGCGCAGGCGGGAAAGCTGCACAGCGCCTGCGAGGAGATCCCGGTTGTAGAGCGCGATGCCGCCATGCCCGCCGTACGCGTCGGTGACGAACGACAGGAACCGGCGCCCGCCCTTGAGTCGTCCGACGACGCGCGCCCAGCCGCGCAGGCCGCGCTCGCGCGACACGCGCGGGAATCTCCGCGCGCAGCCAATCCCTGACCGGCACCGAGAACCCGGTCTTCGTCCGCGCGGCGATCGTCGCGGCCAGCGGATGGGCGATCGTCTTCGCGAGCTGCGCCTTCGTCGGCGGGCGCGGGCCGGCCAGCATCGGCGCGAGCGCGCGGATGACCGTCACGTCCACGAACGGAACGCGAATCTCGACGCCGTGGGCCATGCCGGCCCAATCGCAGTCGCGCAGCAGCTGGTTGCGCATGTACCAGGAAAGCTCGAGGGCGGCGACGATGCAGCGCTCGTTGGAGAGGCCGCGTACGCTCTCCTCGCAGGCGCTCCAGCGGGCGCAGCGCTTCCAGTCCGGCCGCGGCGCGCTCGCGCCCCATCAGCCGCGGGAGCTCCCAGGGCATGTGCAGCGCCCGGCGCAGCAGATAGGCGCCGGCGTGGCTCGCGCCGTATTCGAGCGTACCCGCGATACTTCGGCGAGGTGAACCGCCGCAGGACGGGAGCGGACAGCACGCGCAGCGCCTTGCCCAGCGCCGGCGCGTCGGGAACCCAGCGCCGCATGCGCGGGACGTCGCGAAAGCTCGGGTAGCCGCCGAAGAGCTCGTCGCCGCCCAGGCCCGAGATCGCCACCTTGAGTCCGCTCGCCGCGGCCGCCTTCGACACGAGATAGCTGTTGACCCCGTCGGTGGTCGCCTGGTCCATGCCGGCGAAGAATCCCTGCCACGCGTCGTGGAAATCGCCGCGCTCGATCCACCGCGTCGCATGTGCGGAGGCCGAGGCCTTCGGCGAGACTTCCCGGCGAGCACGGTCTCGTCGTCGGGCGTGCCCCGGTACTCGGCGAAAACCGAGCGTGACGGCGTGGAGCTTGCCGCGGATCGAGGTCGGCGCCCAGCGCGGCGAGGACGCTGGAATCCACGCCGGAGGACAGGAAGATCCCGACCGGCACGTCCGACACCAGGTGGTGGCGCATCGAATCGCGCAGCGTCGCGCGAATCTGCTCGTCGGCCTCCTCGGGCGAGAGATCGCTGGGCGCGGCCTCGGCCCGCCGGAACTCGTCGGTGATGCTGAAATACCGGGTCGGCCCGCGCAGGCCGTTGCGCCCGACGCGTGAGCGTCGCGCCCGCCGGCAGCGCGCGCACGGCGCGGTGAAAGGTGTAGGGCTCGGGCACGCAGCCGAAGAGGTAGAACCCCGCGATGCCCGGCTGCGTCCTCCCCGGCATCGACGCTGCCCGCCGCTGATCAGCGCGTCGACCAGCGAGGCGAAGCGAAATGTCCCGCCGTCGTCGGCGTAGTAGAGCGGCTTGATGCCGAGCGGGTCGCGCGCGAGGAACAGCTCCTGCTCGCGCTCGTCCCAGATGCCGAAGGCGAACATGCCGCGCAGCGCGTGCACCATCTCCGGTCCCGCGCTCGGCATACAGATGCAGCAGCACCTCGGTGTCGGAGCGGGTGCGGAACACGCAGCCCCGGCCTTCGAGCTCCCGGCGGAGCGCCCGGTAGTTGTAGATCTCGCCGTTGTAGGTGATCCGCAGACGCCCGTCGGCCGTCGGCCATCGGCTGGGCGGCCGCGTCGGAGAGATCGATGATGGCCAGGCGGCGATGCGCGAGGCCGATCCGCCGGTCGTCGGCGATCCACGTTCCGGCGCCGTCGGGCCCGCGCCGGATCATCGCCTCGCGGATGCGGAGCAGCTCGTCGCCGTCGACGGGGGGCGCCGAATCGCGGTACGCGTAGATGCCGGCGACGCCGCACATGGGTGTCTCAGGACCCGCCCGTCAATGCGTCGCGCGACCGGCCCGCGGACACGCGTTGCGGCGTCCGACCGGCCGCGCGGCTATCGAGCCGCTGCCGACGACGGTCGGCCGAGCCGGGCGCTCGCGCGAACGCCGGCCCGGAGCGGCACACCGTCACGGCACATCCGGACGCTCGACCGCGTCCCTTCCCCGCTCGACGTCCACCATGCGCGCCCATGCCCGCCTGTCGCCGAATCGCACCAGGGCACGGTACCGGCTCACGTAGAACGCCGTGTACGCCGTCAGGCCAAGCCAGAGCGCCGGCGTGTTGTCGTGGAACACGACGGCGAGCACGAGGCAGATCGCGCCGTGCAGCCACAGATGCGGAGCGACGCGGGCGTTGGCCCGCCAGCTTTCGTGGCCGGTCCGATCCAGCGCGGCGGGCAGCGTGACCCGGCGGTAGATCAGCGAGTGCAGGTGCAGCGCATCGGACGCCATCGACGGTGAACGGTGCAGGATCTTGCGCCGGTAGATCGAGAACAGCGTCTCGATGATCGGGTAGGCGGCCAGCACGATGACGTACCACGCCGAGATGTCGTCGTTGCGCGCGACGAGCCGGATCGCGAGCTCCGCGTACATGAAGCCGATGAAGTACGCGCCGGCGTCACCGAGAAAGATGCGGCCGCGCGGATAGTTCCAGGCGAGAAAGCCGACCAGCGCGCCCATCACGACCAGCGCTTCGGAGAGCGTCAGCGCATCGCCCGACCAGCCCGCCGCAGCCGCCAGGCCGCCGAACAGGATGAGCGCCGTGCCGCCGGCCAGTCCGTTCGCGCCGTCGATGAGGTTGATCGCGTTGCAGGCGCCGGCGACCATGAACCACGTCAACGGCAACGCGAGCCAGAGATGGGGGACGAGGTCGTCCACCCACGGGAGATCGAGTCGCGGGATCACGCCGCCGGCGAACGCGCTCGCGAGCATGGCCGAGACGATGGCCGCGAGTATCCGGTAGCGGGGCCGCACGCAGCGCGCGACATCCTCGAACAATCCCGCCAGCACCACCGGCAGCGCGGCGAGGATCAGCGGCAGCGCGGTGGAAAACCCCGGCGCCCCGGACGCCGGCGCGACGGCGAGCGCCGCGAGGCAGGCGATGACGACGACCGCCCCTCCCAGCCGGGAGGTTGGAACGAAATGCAGCTTGCGCAGGCCGTCGGCTTCGTCGACGCCGATCGAACGTGCGCGGATCGCCACCGGCATCAGGATGCCTGCACATGCCGCCGAAACGGCGATCGGCCACCAATCGATCAAATCTGCTGCACCCGTCTGGTTGACGCCACTGTTCTTCTGTCGGCCGTCCGACCCGGAGCCTGATTCCGGCCCCTTGTCCGTAGTTTAGCGTGAATCGGCAAAAAGCCCAGCCCAAGTGCGCGATTCCCTGCGAAAGAATCCGCGCCGCGTCCAGGGGCGAGCGCCGACCGTCGCGGCGCCCCGGCTCGACGCGAACCCTTGCCGCAGCGGTCGGCCTTGCCCGGCGCTGCCGCAGCGGGATCGGGTGCCGCGGCCTACACAGCCGCACGACGGAAACCCACCGAGGCCTCCATCAGGTCGCGCGTGTACTCGTCGGTCACGCGGCGCGCCGCGAGGTCCGCCGACGAGAGCATTTCGACGGTCCGCCCGCGCTGCATCACCATCAGCCGCTCGCACATGTGCGTGACGACGGCGAGGTCGTGGCTCACCATGACGAAGGTCAGGCCGCGGCGCCGGCGCAATTCCTCGAGCAGGTTCAGCACCTCGGCCTGCACCGAGGCGTCGAGCGCCGACGTCGGCTCGTCGAGCAGCAGGATCTGCGGCTCGAGGATCAGCGCGCGGGCGATGGCGACGCGCTGGCGCTGGCCGCCGGAGAGCTGGTGCGGATAGCGGAAGCGGAAGCCGGTGCCGAGGCCGACCTCGTCGAGCGCCCGCTCGATGCGCGTCTCGGCGTCGCCGATGCCGTGGATCGCGAGCGGCTCGGCGAGGATCCGGTCGACCGTCTGGCGCGGATGCAGCGAGCCGTAGGGGTCCTGGAACACCATCTGCACGAGGCGGCGGAAGGCCTTGGCGCCGCGGCGCGGGCAGCGTGCCCTCGCCGACGAGCTGCACCGTTCCCGCAGCGATGGGCGCGAGCCCGCAGATCGCGCGCAGCACCGTCGACTTGCCCGAGCCCGATTCGCCGACGATGCCGAAGCTCTCGCCCGGGGCGACGCGAAACGACGTGTCGGTCGACGGCGACGAACCGGTGGAAGACCACGCGCAGGCTCGCGACCTCGATGCCGACCCGCTGCGCGCTCGCGTCGGCGCCCGCCGTCCGGCGCACTCAGCGGCCCACTCCGGCTGGCGATCGAGCGTCGGCAGCGGATGGCGGTCGCTCGCCCAGCTGCGGCAGGCAGTTCGATCAGCCCGCGCGTGTAGGGATGCGTGCGCGTCGGCCAGGCCGCCGGCCGGCACCTCCTCGACGACGCGCCCGGCGTACATGACGAGGATGCGGTCGCAGAAGGACGAGACGAGCCGCAGGTCGTGCGAGATGAAGATGAGCCCCATGCCGCGCTCGCGCGACCAGCTCGTCGAGGATCGCCAGCACCTGCAGCTGCACCGTCACGTCGAGCGCCGAGGTCGGCTCGTCGGCGATCAGCAGGTCGGGCTCGGCGATCAGCATCATCGCGATCATCGCGCGCTGGCCCATGCCGCCGGAGACCTCGTGCGGGTAGAGGTCGAAGACGCGCTCCGGGTCGTCGATCTGCACGGCCTCGAGCATGGCGAGCGCGCGCGCCCTCGCCTCGCGCGCCGAGACGCGCGCGTGCGCGCGCAGCGTCTCGACGATCTGCTCGCCGATCGTCATCACCGGGTTCAGCGAGAACTTCGGGATCCTGCAGCACCATCGCGATGCGCCCGCCGCGCAGCTCGCGCCGCTGCCGCGGCGGGCAGCGCAGCAGGTCGACGCCGTTGAACGCGAGCCGCTTCGCGGTGACCCGGCCTTCCGGCGCGGTGAGGCCCGAGGATGGCGCGGCCGGTCTGCGACTTGCCGGAGCCGGATTCGCCGACGATGCCGAGCCGCTCGCGGCCGAGCGTGAACGACACGCCGCGCACGGCCTCGGTCACGCCGCCGTCGCGGTCGGGAAACGAGACGCGCAGGTCCTCGACCGTCGAGCAGCGGCTGCTCATTGGCTCGCTGCCGCCTTCGGATCGAGCGCGTCGCGCAGGCCGTCGCCGAGCAGGTTGAAGCCGAGGCTGACGACGAAGATCGCGACGCCCGGCGCGGCGGCGACCCACCACTGGTCGAGCACGTAGAGCCGGCCCGTTGGCGATCATCGCGCCCCATTCCGGCATCGGCGGCTGCGCGCCGAGGCCGAGGAAGCCGAGGCCCGCGGCGGTGAGGATGATGCCGGCCATGTCGAGCGTCACGCGGACGATCACCGACGACACGCACAGCGGCATGATGTGGCGCAGCACGATGCGCCACGGCGACGCGCCGATCAGCTGCACGGCGGCGATGTAGTCGGCGCTGCCGCATGGTCAGCGTCTCGGCGCGCGCGATCCGCGCGTACGGCGGCCAGGAGGTGATCGCGATCGCGAGCACCGCGTTCTCGATGCCGGGCCCGAGCGCGGCGACGAAGGCGAGCGCCAGGATGAGCCGCGGGAAGGCGAGGAAGATGTCGGTGATGCGCATCAGCACCGCGTCGACCAGCCCGCCCGAATAGCCGGCGATGGTGCCGACGAGCGAGCCCGATCGGCGCGGCGAGGACCGCGACGAGCACGACGACGAACAGCGTGATGCGCGAGCCGTAGACGATGCGCGACAGGATGTCGCGGCCCTGGTCGTCGGTGCCGAACCAGTGCGCGGCCGACGGCGGCAGCAGGCGCGTCGTGCGCAGGTCGCCGATGAACGGCGAGTACGGAGCGAGCACGTCGGCGAAGATCGCGATCAGCGACCAGCGCCGACCACGATCGCGAGGCCCAGCCATCGCGAGGCGGTTGCGCGCGAACGTGCGCCACGCGCCGTACGCGCGCCCGAGGGACGCCTGCCGGCGCGAGCGCGGCCGGTCGGACAGCAGCCAGTCGCGCAGGGGCTCCCGCGTCGCCGCGCCGTCGTTGCTCATCGCGCGACCCCGACCGCTCATCGCCCGCGCGTCCTCGGGTCGAGCATGCGGTAGAGCAGGTCGGAGAGCAGGTTGAGGCCGATGAAGATCGAGCCGACGACGATCGTGCCGCCGAGCACGGCGTTCATGTCGGCGTTCTGCAGCGAATTGGTGATGTAGAGGCCGAGCCCCGGCCAGGCGAAGACCGTCTCGGTCAGCACCGAGCCCTCGAGCAGCCCGGCGTAGGACAGCGCGATCACGGTGACGAGCGGCACCATCGCGTTGCGCAGCGCGTGGCGCCAGATGATCCGCGCTCTCGGACAGGCCCTTGGCGCGGGCGGCGACCACGTATTCCTGCGCGAGCTCGTTCAGCATGAAGCGAGCGCGTCATCCGGCTGATGTAGGCGAGCGAGAAATAGCCGAGCAGCGAGGCCGGCAGGATGAGGTGCGACAGCGCGTTGCCGAAGGCCTCCCACTCGCCCGGCATGCGCGGTGTCGAGCAGCAGCAGCCCGGTCACCGGCGTCAGCGTGTACTCGTAGACGATGTCGATGCGGCCCGGCCCGCCGACCCAGCCGAGCCGGGCGTAGAACACGACGAGCGCCATCAGGCCGAGCCAGAAGATCGGCACCGAATAGCCGATCAGGCCGACGACGCGCACGATCTGGTCGGCGAGCGCCGCCGCGCCGCACGGCCGCCCAGACGCCGAGCGGAACGCCGAGCCCGGCGCCGATGATGGTGCCGAGCGTGGCGAGCTCGAGCGTCGCCGGAAACGCGCGCCGGATGTCCTGCATCACCGGGTTCGACGTCAGCACCGAGCGTGCCGAAGTCGCCGTGCAGGACCTTCGCTGACGTAGATGCAGAACTGCTCCCAGAGCGGCTTGTTGAGGCCGAGCTCCTCGCGCACGCGGGCGATGACGTGCTCGGGCGCGCGGTCGCCGACGATGGCGAGCACCGGGTCGATCGGGATCACCCGGCCGATGAAGAACGTGACGGCGAGCAGGCCGAGATACGTGAGCAGGATGACGAGCGAGGAAGCGGCCGACGACGTCCCCGGCCCGCAGCAGGCGGGCGCCGTGGCGCCCGCCCGTCGGCATCTGCTCGGCCGGGGTCAAGGTCCCGCTACGACTTCGAGACCCTGAACATGTAGGTGGTGTCGGACGTCGGCCCGAGCTTCAGGCCCTGCGACGTCGCTGCGGAACGCCGCCACCTCGGTCTGCTGGTAGAGCATCACGAACGGGCTGTTCTTGCGGAAGTCGGCCTGCATCTCCTCGTACATCGCCTTGCGCTTGGCGGCGTCGCGCTCGAGCACGGCGGCGTCGGCCTTCTTCGTCAGCTCGGGAATCGCCCAGGCGTTGCGCCACGCGAGCGGCTTCGACTTCGCGTCGTCGGCGTTGTCGGGATTGCGCGCGAAGGTGTCGGCGTTGGTGTGCGGATCCCAGTAGTCGGCGCCCCACTGGCCGATGTAGATGTCGTGCGTGCGGGCGCGGTACTTGGTCAGCGTCTGCTTGCCGTCGCCGGGAGGATCTCGACGTCGATGCCGGCGCGCTTGGCGGTCTGCTGGAACGCCTCGGCGATGCCCTGCACCGGCTGCACGGTGCGCATGTCCATCGTGACCTTGAAGCCGTTCGGCACGCCGGCCTTGGCCAGCAGCGCCTTCGCCTTGTCGACGTCGAGCTTGTACGGATTCTCGGTGCTGGCGCCGAGCAGGCCGACGGGCAGGAAGTTCTGGTGGACGACGCCGATGTTCTTGATCAGCGTGTCGCCGATCGCCGCGTAGTCGACCAGCCACTTCATCGCCTCGCGGACCTCGGGCTTGGCGAGCGTCGGGTTCTTCTGGTTGAGGCTGAAATAGTAGACGGTGCCCTTGGGCGTGGACGTCGTCCGGATGTCCTTGTTGGACGGCGACGCGCGGCGAGGTCCTGCGGCGTGAGGTTGCGCGCGATGTCGACGTCGCCCTTCTCCAGCAGCAGGCGCTGCGTCGCCGCCTCCTTCACGTGGCGGTAGATGACGCGCGGCGAGCTTCGACTTCTCGCCGTAGTAGTTGTCGTTGCGCTCGAGCGCGACGATCTCGTTGGCGCGCCACTCGCGGAGCTTGAGCGGCCCGGAGCCGGCGTAGTTGGTCTTGAGCCAGCCGTAGCCGAGGTCGCCGTTCGCCTCCTTCGACAGCACGAGCTTCTTGTCGACGATCGCGGCGACGTTGGCGGTCAGGCAGTTCAGCACGAAGGTCGGCGCGTAGGCCTTGTCGGTCTCGATCGTGCAGCGTCAGGCGGCCGGTCTGCTTGATCCGGTCCTTGACGTTGTCCTTGGTGAAGCCGAACTGGGTCAGGATGAACGCCGGCGTCTTGTCGAGCATGACGGCGCGCTGCAGCGAGAAGACGACGTCCTCGGCGGTCAGCGGATTGCCGGAGGCGAACTTCGAGCCCGGCTTCAGCTCGAAGCTGTAGGTCTTGCCGTCGGGCGAGACCGTCCAGGTCTTGGCGACGTCGCCGAGAGCTTCGACGGGTCGCTGACGTCGAAGCGGATGAGCCGGTCGTAGGTGTTGCCCATGATCTCGCCGGCGGAGATCTCGAAGGATTCGGCCGGATCCATCGTGATGATGTCGTCGATCGCCCAGGCGACGACCAGCGTGTCCTTCGGCGTGGCCGCGGACGCCGGGCCGGCGGCGACGAGCAGCGCGGATAGCACCGCGGAACCGAGCAGGCGGCGGACGAGCGACGGCGGCGATTGCTTCATGGGATCCCCCTGTGTGTCGATTGAACGGCGGCCGCGCGCGGGCAGACGCGCACGCGGAATCTTACCGCCAAACCTGCCGCGCCACCCGCAGCATGTTGCCGCCCGTCACCAGCGCGGCCTCGTCCGGCGTCATCCCCGTGTCCTGCAGCGCCGAGGCGAGCTCGCGCCACGCCTCGATCGGCGGATAGGTGCTGCGCGAGAGCGCCCGGTCGTAGCCCGCCGCCTTCGGCCACCAATAGCCCGGATCGAATGCTCCCGGCGGATCGTCGTCGATGCCCTCCTGACGGAAGCTGATGTCCAGCCCGATGCCGACGTGCTCGACGCCGACCAGTCCGGCGACGTAGGCCGCGTGGCGCGCCACGTCGGCCGCGGTCGGCTCGCGGGTTCCCAGGAATATCGACACCCCGGACACGCAGACCACGCCGCCCGTCGCCGCGCACGCGCGGATCTGCTCGTCGGTGACGTTGCGCCCGTGCTCGACGAGCGCCAGCGGATTGGAGTGGCTGAAGATCACCGGTCGCGTCGAGGCGGCCATGATGTCGAGGCTGCAGCGCCGGCCGGTGTGCGAGCAATCCATCAGCAGACCGGCCTCGTTGACGGCCGCGACCATGCGCCGCCCGAGCGGGGTCAGGCCGCGCTCGACGTCGTGGCAGCCGTCGGCGACGCTGTTGTTGCGGTTGTACGCGAGATGGATCTGGCGCACGCCGAGGTCCCGGTACAGCGCCACCATCGCCGGCTGCTCGAGCAGCGGCATCGCGCCTTCGAGATCGAAGCCGATCGCGAGCAGCGCGCCCGCCGCCGCCCGCTCGATGTCCGCGACGCCCGACGCGAGCAGATAGCGATCCGGGTGCGCGGCGATCTTCGCGCGGAAGCCGGCGATGACCGCGAGCACCTGCGGCAGCGGATTCATGTCCATGCCGACGTTGACGGACACGTAATTCACGCCCGCGGCGCGATAGCGGTCGATCGGCGCGAAATCCGCCTGCGGGTGCAGCGGCAGGCAGGCGTGGGCTTCCCAGAGCATCATGGCTTGAGACCTCGCGCCGCCATGGCGTAGCCGCCACCGGCGCCGTCGATGAAGTGGATGTGATTATGCTCCGTGATCGAGGGCACGATGCAGGTCATCAGCGCGGCCGATTGCCGGTGCAAGCCGAACCTCAGGACCTTCGCGGCGGCCGCCTGCGCGAGGCGCGCCTCGATCCGGTCCGCGAGCCCGGGCGTGCAGTCGAGCGTCATCCGCAGACTGTCGTCGTACTTGCGAAAGTCCGAGTTCTCGACGACCGTGCGCCGATAGACGGCGGGTTCGAACTCGCCGACGCGGATGCCGAAGCGCATGACGATGAACGACAGCAGCGTCACCCACATCGCGCGCAGCCGCGCCATCCAGAGCGACTCGCCGCTCTTCCGCGCCGCATGCGCCTCGAGGTCCATGCCCGCGGGCGGCCAGCGGACGCCGGGAGCGCCGTCGGGCACCGGCCGCGCGACCTCGGCGCTCAGTTCGAGCTCGGCGAGCAGCGCCTCGACCAGCCGGCGGAACGCCGGGTCGCCCTGCTGCACCGGCGCCACCACCAGCGACAGGATGACGCCGTGCGAGGCCGGAATGTCGTTCCAGCGGCACGACAATCCGGAAAGATCGGGCCGGACCCCCGGTGCCGCCGGCGCCACGGCGTAGCGGTCGGCCTTCAGCGTCCGGTCGGCCCAGGCCAGCCCGCCGCCGGTGAACATCGCGTAGGAGACGTTCGCCGAGGGCGCGAACCGGGTCACCCTGACGTCGAGCCCCTGCTCGCGCACGGCGGCAACCGGAATGAGCGCGGCACGCAGCCGGAGATCGAGCTCGTCGCGTGCCCAGGCCGCGGTCGCGGCGAGCGCGGCGCGCACGGCGGCCTCGTCGCGCGGCGGCACGGCAAGGCTCGCGCCATCCCCGCCGAAGACGAACGGAAAGGGACGCCCTTCCAGCGCGTTGGTCACGGCAGCGATCACCGCGGCGCCGGCGGTGTTGACCGCCTTGTAGCGGCCCGCCTCGATCGCCCGGGTCGAATGCACGACATCGGTGAGACCGATCAGCCAGCCGTCGGGCAGCGGCTGGTAGCGCGCCGGATCCATGATCTGCGGGAACCCGGCAAGGACCGGCAGGCGCGCATAGAAGTCGGCATCGGCGCGCACGTCGTCGGTTGCCATCGTGGTTGCCATCGCTTTCCCCGCGCAACGCCGACCGCGGCCGGGTCGCCGGGATCGGCAACCTCGTCGGCATCCGCCCCGGCGCCTCCGCCGGGTCGGGCGACGGCCATCGTCCACGATCGCATTCCGTCGGTCAACCGGGGCGCCCGGTCCGGGCGCCGGGGACGCGCTGCGCCGGATCCACGGCAGGGGAAGCCGTTTTTTGGTTAACATCACGGTTCCCGCGACCAAAGTCCCCGCCACCGGTGGAATGCGGCGCACCCTCCTCCATGGTCACCAAGCGTCTCTTCCGGTCCGCCCTGCACGAGCATGCCGACCCGGCGCAGCGGGTGCTCGGCGCGTCGGAATTGCCGCCCGACTCCGAAGAGATCGCTGCCCTGCTGGCCGGCCGACCCCGCGCCGGAGGTCCGCGCCGCGGCGGCGAAGCGCTGCACGCGGCTCGCCGCGCTGGCCGCGGCCTGGGAAACGGAAAGCGATCCCGCAGTGCGCGCAGCGCTCGCGCATTCGCTCGGCGCCGCGCTTGCCGACGCGCAGAACGCCGAAGCGGCCGCGGTGCTGCTCGGCGCCGAGGGCTGCACCGACGCGATCCGCGCCGACGTCGCACGCCGCACGCGGGACGCCGAGCGCCGCCGCGTCGCGATCGCCGGCATCCGCGACGAAGACGCGCTGGTCGAGGTCGCGCTCGCCGCCGAGCATGCGGAAACGCGCATGGCCGCGGCGGAGCGCGTGCGCACGCCCGACGGGCTGCGCAGGCTCGCCGACGCCGCCCGGAACAAGGATCACGGCGTGGCCCGCCTCGCGCGGAAGCGCATCGACGCGATCGCCGATCGCGAGGGCCAGGCCGCCGACAGCCGACGCCGTCCTCGAGCAGCTCGAAGCGCTGGCGACCAGGCCCGGCCCGATCCTCACCGCGGTGATCGAGCTCAATCGGCGCTGGCAGGCGCTGGACATCGGCGAGGACACCGCGCGCGTCGCGCGTTGCGAAGCTGCCCGCGCAGGCCCTGCAGGCGCGCTTCGATCGCGAGCACGAGGAGCAGCGGTCGCGGGCGCGCTTCGAGCGCAGGCTGCGCCGAATTGGCGGCGCTGGCGGAATCGCCCGCATCGCCGGAGGCGCTCGCCGCGCTGTCGGCCGAGCTCGCCGCGCTGCGCGAGGAGGCGGGCGAAACCGCGGACGACGCCGTGCGCTCGCGGCTGGACGAGGCCGAGCGGCGCATCGAGCAGTGGACGCAGGAGCTGGCCGCCCGGGCCGACGCCGAAGCGCTCGTCGTCGAGGCCGAGCAGCTCGCCGCCGGCACGTCGATCGACGACGCCAAGCTGCCGGAGCGCTGGCAGGCGCTCGATCGCGCCATTCGCACGCCCGCCCTGACGCGGCGCTTCGAGGCCGCGCTGATCGTGGTCGAGCAGCGCCGGCTGGCGCAGATTCGCGCCGCGGAGCAGGAGGCGAACGCCGCGCGGCAGCAGGTGCACGGCCTGCTGCACACCGCCGAGCAGGCGCTCGCCGCGGGCCAGCTGCAGGCCGCCCGCGCGGCCGCCGACGAGATCCGGGCGCAGGAAGGCCAACGCCGGCACGCTGCCCAAGCCGACGATGCAGCGCATGAGCCGGCTGATGCAGCAGCTGGTGGAGCTCGAGCGCTGGGAATCGTTCGGGCAGCAGCACGCGCGCATGCAGCTGTGCGAGCGCGCGGAGGCCGCCGCGACGGCGACGACCCTGGACGCGCCGCAGCTCGCCGCCGAGGTCCAGAAGCTGCGCGACGAATGGAAGGCGCTCGACCAGCAGCACGCGGGCGTCCCCAAGGCGCTGTGGGAGCGCTTCGACCGGGCCTGCGAGAAGGCCTACGCGCCGGCCGCCCGGCACTTCGCCGAAATGGCGGCGCACCGCAAGGAGGCGCGCAAGCGGCGCGACGAGTTCATCGCGGCGGCGGCGGCGCACGCGCCGACGCTGCTCGGCGAGCCGCGCGACTGGCGCGCGATCGAGCACTGGCTGCGCGAGACCGATCGCGCGTGGCGCGAGGGCGATCTCGGCAGCGTCGAGCCGAGGAGCTGGAAGAGCCTCGATGCGCGGCTCAAGGCTGCGCTCGCCCCGCTGCGCGACGCCCTTGCGGCAGCGCGCGACCAGGCGAAGGCGGCGCGGCAGGCGCTGATCGACGAGGTCACCGCGCTGGCGGCGAAGGCGATGGAGCGCGACGCGCCCTCGCAGGTCAAGGCGATCCAGGCCCGATGGCAGGCGCAGGCCAAGGAGCTCTCGCTCGCGCAGCGCGACGAGCGCGCGCTCTGGGAGCAGTTCCGCGCCGCCTGCGACGCCGTCTTCGAGGCGCGCCAGGCGAAGCGCAAGCAGGAGGACGGCGTCAAGCACGAGCAGCGCCGCGCGCTGGAGGAGATCTGCGTCGAGCTGGAGCGCCTGGCGGCGGCGACCGACAGCGACGACGGCGACATGCGGCGCGCGCTCCGCGATCTGCAGGAGCAGTGGAGGAAGCGGTTCGGAGGCTTCGACCCCGCGCTGCGCCCCGTCGAATCGCGCTTCCGGAATGCGAAGACCGCCGTCGAGGCGGCGCTGTCCGCGCGCGCCCGGTCGCGCGAAGCCGCGGTGTGGCAGACCCTGGCGGCGAAGGAGCGCCTGTGCGAGGAGCTCGACGGCCTGCTGCGGGCGAGCGAAACCGCGGCCGGGGCGACGAACGCGGCGGCCGTGCACGAGCGTTGGGCCGCGTTGCCGGCGCTTCCCGCTGCATGGGAGAAGAAGATGGTCACGCGCCGCGACGCCGCGCTGCGCGCGCTCGCCGGGGAAGCCCCGGCCGCCGAGCATGCGGTGCGCATCGAGCGCGGTGTCGAATCGCGGCGCGAGATCCTGCTCGGGCTCGAAATGGCGCTGGGTCTGGAATCGCCGGCCGAGCTCCAGGCGCAACGGCTCGCGCTGCAGGTGAAGCAGCTGCGCGATCGGTTCCAGAGCGCCGCGCCGGCCGTTGCAGGCACCGCGGGCGAGCGCCTGCTCGCGTGGTGCGCCGAACCGGGCGTTGCCGACACGGGCGACCGGCAGCGCTGCGAACGGGTGTTTTCCGCGATCGAACAGGCGCGCTGAGGAAGCCGAGGCCGCATCCCCATGGACCTGCAACTGAGCGGCCGCGCGGCGCTGGTGACGGGCGCGAGCTCGGGCATCGGCCGCGCCGTCGCGCTCGCGCTCGGGGGCGAAGGCGCGCGCGTCGCCATCACCGGCCGGCGACGCGCCAATCTCGAGGAAGTCGCACGCCAGATCGCCGCTGCCGGCGGCCGTCCCGCCACCGTCATCGTTCACGATGCGCTGGACGAGTCCTATCCGGAGGCCGTGGCGCGCGAGGCGACCGCGGCGCTCGGCAGCGTGGAGATCCTGGTGAACAATGCCGGCGGCAGCCGCGCCTTCGAGCTCCACGCCGACGATGCGCAGTGGGACGAGGCGCTCACGCTCAACTTCACGCGCCACCGCCAGCTCACCGATCGCCTCGTCGACGCGATGATCGCCAACGGCTGGGGGCGCATCGTCAACATCACCGGCAAGAGCGAGCCCGAGGGCATCAACGGCGCGTTCTGCGCCAAGGCCGCCGTGCACTCGTGGGCGAAGGGGCTCTCGCGCATCGTGGGCCGGCACGGCATCACGGTGAACTGCGTGCCGCCGGGGCGTATCCTGAGCGACCAGATCCTGCGCAACTACACGCCGGAATACCGGCAGCGCCAGTCGGAGGACGAGATCCCGGTCGGCGAGTACGGCCAGCCCGAGGACGTGGCGAACCTCGTCTGCTTCCTGGCGAGCCCGCGCGGGCGCTACATCACCGGCGCCGTGATCCCCGTCGACGGCGGGCTGCGCCGCTACCAGTTCTGAGATGAACGGCCCCCACGCTCGCGGTGTGGGTCCGGCTTCAGCCGGACGCGCGATGCCGCCTGAAGGCGGCCCCACGAGAGCGCGCTCAGTGCCCTTCGGGCGGCCGCGCGGGCACTGAATTCGCGGCCGGACGCCGCAATCGACCTGGAGGACATCCCCATGCTCAAGAGAATTCTCGCCATCGCCGCCATGCTGCTCGCGTTCTCGACGTTCGCCTTCGCGCAGGCGTACCCGACGCAGACCATCCGCCTCGTCGTTCCGTTCGCGCCGGGGGGCACCTCGGAGATCGTCGCGCGGGCGGTGGCGCAGGAGCTCACCACCTCGATGGGCGTGAGCGTCATCGTCGACAACCGCGCCGGAGGCGCCGGGACCATCGCCATGCTCGAGGTCGCCCGGGCCGCGCCCGACGGCTACACGCTGATCCTCGGCCACGTCGGCACGCTGGCGGTGAATCCCTATGCGATGGAGCGCCAGCCCTACGACGTGAACCGCGACTTCGTGCCCATCGCGCTGCTCGCCAAGGTGCCCAACATCTTCGTGCTCAATGCCGACGTGCAGGCGAAGGATTTCCGCGAGTTCGTCGCGCTGGCGAAGAAGAACCCCGGCAAGCTCAACTACGGCTCGGCGGGCAACGGCAGCGCGGGCCATCTCGCGTTCGAATACCTGAAGCACGTGACCGGCATGGACATCGTGCACGTCCCGTACCGCGGGACGGGGCCGCAGCTGCAGGACCTGCTCGGCGGCCGGCTGGAGGCAGCGTCCGCGGGCACGCCGGCGCTGATGCCGCACATCAAGTCCGGGAAGCTGCGACCGATCGCCGTGGGAACGCCGGAGCGCATTCCCGCGCTTCCGGACGTGCCGACGGTCGCCGAGATGGGCTACCCGGGCTTCGAGACCTCGCAGTGGTACGGAATCATCGGGCCGGCGAAGCTCCCGAAGGAAGTCGTCGACAAGCTCTCGGTGGAAATCAACAAGGCGCTGAAGACCAGCGCGATCACGACGCGCTTCGCGAACGACGACGCCAAGGCGGGCGGCGGCACGCCCGCCGACTTCGCGGCGCTCATCAAGGCGGAGCAGGACCGCTGGAGCAAGGTCGTCAAGGCCGCGCACATCCGCATCGAGTAGCGGACATTTCCGTCCGTTGGCCCGACATCCTCGTCCTGGACGTGGGCAACGCGGGACGATGCGCCGCGATCGCCGCGCCCCGAACCCGTCCGCCATCGCGGAGACCTGAACCCCCTCATTCCTTGATGCAGCACAAGTACCGGGAAGTGCGCCGGACCTAAGCTTCGCTGTCGTCGTGGGGGGAGCGGGCACCGTGCAGCAACCGTCGAAGTCGAATCCGGGCGTCGCTGCCGCGAGCTCCGCGGCAACGGAGCTCTTCCGGCGCGCCGCCGCGGAGGCCCGCGACACGCTGAACGGCGCGGAACTGAAGTCGCTGCTTTCCGGCATGGGCCTTGCGCTCGACGAAGCCGCGGCCCGGCCCGCGCAAGCCTCCGCCGTCGACCTGCGCATCGGTCTCGAGGACACCCGCGAGTTCGGCCCGGTGATCAGCGCCGGCTCGGGCGGGGTGGACGCCGAGCTGGGGGAAAGCCATTTCCGCAGGGACCGCGCGTGCGTCCATGCAGCCGTCGCGCTGACCGACGCCGACGATTTCCTCGATCTCTTCCGGCGCACGCTCGCTTATCGGAAGCTCGCCCGGCTCGCCCGCCGCGACGCACGCCCGCTCGCCCGACGAGCCGCTGCGAGCAGCCTTCGCGCAGGTGCTCGCGCTGGCGAGTCGCCATGCGGCGAGCGATCCCGACGCGCCGTTTGCGGTTGCGCAGCCTCACGCTCGATCCGGTGACGATCGGCGACCGGCTGACGGTGGGGTCCGCCCGCTGCACGTTCGGCGCGCCGGCTGCCCCCCGCCTGCCGCGCCCGATCCACAAGATCGACAAGCTGCTCCATCCGGCCTCGATCGGCATCGTCGGAGTTTCGGCCACCAGCATGAACTTCGGCCGGATCATCCTGCGCAATCTGATGGGCAGCGGGTACCCGAAGGAGCGGATGACGATCATCCGTCCCGGCGAAACGGAGATCGACGGCGTCAGGTGCGCCGAAAGCCTGAAGGCACTGGACGGCAAGCTCGATCTGTTGATCGTCGCGGTGGCCGCCGACGCCGTCTACGGCCTCGTCGACGAGATCATCGAGTCCGGCGCCGTGGAATCGGTGATGCTCGATTCCCGGCAGCCTGGGCGAGACCCGGAAGAGCCGGGAGCCCGCCGCCGCGCTGGCGGCGAGGATCAACGCCGCGCACGGCAGGGAGGGCGGCGGCCCGATCTTCCTCGGCGCCAACTGTCTCGGCGTGGTCTCGCATCCCGGCTCCTACGACTCCTGGTTCATTCCCCTGGAGCGCCTGCCCAAGCCGCAGAAGAAGCCGGAGCGCACGGCGGCGATGCTGAGCCAGAGCGGCGCGTTCATGATCACGCGGTTGAGCCAGAACCCCTGGCTCGATCCGCGCTACATGCTCGCCGTCGGCAACCAGACCGACCTGACCCACGGCGACATGCTCGCCTGGTTCGCGGAACGGCCGGAGATCGAGACCATCGGCATCTACCTCGAGGGCTTCAAGGATCGCGACGGTCTCGACTTCGTCAAGGCGGTGCGCAAGGCCGTGAAGAACGGCAAGGACGTCGTCGTCTACAAGGCGGGCCGGACCGCGCCCGGCATCGGCGGCGCCCTGGGCCACACCGCGTCGATCGCCGGCAGCCCCGCGCTGTTCGAATCCGTGGTGCGGCATGCGGGCGCGATCGTCGCCGAGGACTTCACCGCGTTCGACGATCTCTTCTACATCGCCGGCGCGCTGCACGGGAAGAAGATCGGCGGCGCTCGGCTGGGCGCGATCAGCGGCGCCGGATTCGAGGCGGTGGGCATGGCCGACTCGATCGAGTCGGAGAATTTCTCGATGGAGATGGGCGCGCTCGGGGCCGCAACCGTGAAGCGCGTCGAGGAGATCCTCGCTGCCAAGCGGCTCGACGCGCTGGTCGAGGTGGGCAATCCCATCGACATCAATCCCGGCGCGGACGACGAGGCGCACCTGCAGATCACCGAGGCCTTCGTGCAGGATCCCGACATCGACGCCGTCGTCGTCGCGCTCGACCCGACGGCGCCGGCGGTGCGCGCGCTCGAGGAGAGCAAGCTCAGGCCCGGCTTCGACATCCGCGATCCGAAGAGCACGGTGCACCTGATGCCGCCCATCGTCGACGCGAACGAGAAGCCGATCGTCGGCATCGTCGACGCCGGGCGTCTCTACGATGCGATGGCCGCAGGCCTGATGGACCGGGGCGTCTGCGTGTTCCGCAACTGCGGCCGCGGCACCCGCGCGCTGGTGCGCTACGTCGAGGCCCGCCTCTACGCCGACGCCCTGCGCCAACGCCCCTGATTCGCCAACGCCCAGCCCGGAGACCCAACGATGAGCGAGCCACTGCAAGCCGGACTCACCCTCACCCGCCGCATCGACATCGACCGCGAGCGCACGATCAGCTTCATGGGCGACGAATGCCGCGTGTATTCGACCCCGCGGATGCTCTACGACATCGAGATGACCTGCCGCGAGCTCCTGCTCGGGCACGGCGAGCCCGGCAAGGACTCGGTCGGCACCCGGGTCGAGCTCGACCACGTCGGCGCCACCCTGATGGGCATGTGGGTGGAGATCACGGTGACGCTGGCCTCCGTCAACGGCAATGCGGTGAGCTTCGATTTCACGGCCCGCGACGCCGTCGAACAGGTCGCGCGCGGCAAGCACAACCGGTTCATCGTGGACATCGAGAAGACCGCGCAGCGGCTCAAGGCGAAGCTCGCGAAGGCAAGCGAAGCCCCGGCGCGATAGCCGAAGCGCCCCCTGCCGCGCCGGCCGGGGTAAGGAGCGGGTCGCCCGGCTGCGGCCGAACATCGGTCATCGGACGATCACCACCGGACAGGTCAGATCGGCGACGAGCATCGCCAGCGTCACCTGCCGCGCCGACAGCGCGGAGGCCGGCAGCGCGAGCACCCGGCCGCGCCGGGTGCGCATCGCCTCGACGAGTGCCGAATGCGCCCCGGTCAACGGCACGACGACGCCCTCGACCTGCTCCGCCGCCAGCCATTCGCGCGCGCGCTGGCCCAACGCGCGCTGCGCCTTGCCCTCCCCTGCGGGAACGAGGATGACCAGCTTGCGGGCGAGCGCGCGGGCCAGTCGCGTCGTCGCGGCGAGCGCACGCAACGCCTCCGGCGAGGCATCGAAGAGCGAGACCACCGGACCCGCGCGCTCCGGCTCCTGCGCGGGCGCCGACGGCCGCATGGGGGCGCCGAACACGATCAGATCGGCCTCCCGCGTCATGGCCTCGGCGAGCAGCTCGCCGCGCGTCACCGCGAACGACCACGGAACGCGCTGCTGCGCGGCCGACCGCCGCGAGCAGCTGCTCGAGCCGGGACGCCTCGACGCGCAGCGCGCGCTCCAGCTCGCCGACGGCGAGCGCCCGCCGGAGCGCCCGTCAGTGCGCTGATCTCGCTCGCAAACGGCAGCGATCCGAGGCGCAGCAGATTGACGTCCTCGACGAAGAGCGCTTCGAGCGCGGCGCCCATCGCCGCGGCCAGTCCGACACCTGTCTCCACGGCGGACCGGCTCGGGATCGCAGCGCCCAGGGCAACGAGCACCCTCGACAGGCCGAGCGTGGTCATCGCGGCGCCTCCGGGCTCAGCGGCGCGACCGCCGCGCCCCCGCGGTCAGCTTGCCCGGCACCGGGATCCCGGCAAACGCCTGGCGGATCGCCGAGAAGTCGCGCAGGCGTGCCGCGACGCGCGCGTTGATCGAGCCCGTCGGCGAACTCGCCGATTGCATTGCGCTCGCCGGCGGGCACTCCGGTCAGGAGCTCGATCGCCTCGTCGATCGTATGCACGGCGTGCACCTGGAACCTGCCTTCGGCGGTGGCGGCGACGACGTCGGCGCGCAGCATCAGGTGCTTGACGTTGCTCGCCGGGATCAGCACCGCGTGCCCGGCGTCGAGCCCGCGCGCCTTGCAGATGTCGAAGAAGCCCTCGATCTTCTGGTTCACCGCGCCGATCGCCTGGATCTCGCCGTGCTGGTTGACCGAGCCGGTGACCGCGATCGACTGCCGGATCGGCACCTCGGCGAGCGCCGACAGCAGCGCGCAGAGCTCCGCGGCGGACGCGCTGTCCCCCTCGACCTCGCCGTAGGTCTGCTCGAAGACGATGTGGGCGCGCAGCGAGTGCGGGCGCGTCGGCGAGAAGCGCGCGGCGAGGAACGAGGCGAGGATCAGCACGCCCTTCGAGTGGATCGGCCCGCCGAGCTCGACCTCGCGCTGCACGTCGATCACCTCGCCGTCGCCCACGCGCGTGTTGACGGTGATCCGCGTCGGCTTGGCGAACGTCTGGTTGCCGAGCGCGAACACCGACGAGTCCGTTGACCTGGCCGATCTTCTCGCCGTCGGTGTCGATCAGCACGGTGCCGCGGAGGATCGTCTGCTGCACCTGGTCGCGCAGGCGCCCGGCGCGCCGCCGCTGCGCCTCGACGGCGGCCTCGACGTGACCGGGATCGATGGCGGCGGCGCCGGCGCGGCGCGCGGCGAAGTCGGCCTCGGTCATGAGGTCGACCAGGCCCTGCATGTGCGTCGACACGCGCTCGCTGTCCTCGATCTCGCGCGCGCGGTGCTCGATGAGCCGGGCGACGGCGGCGCGATCGAGCGGCGCAAACGCGTTGCGCCGCGCGATGGTCGCGATCAGGCGCGCGAGGAGCTGGTGGTTCTCCGGCGTTCGCGCGACCTCGTCCTCGAAATCCACGGCGACCTTGAACAGCTCGCCGAAATCGGGGTCGTAGGCGAACAGCAGGTGATACCACAGCCGCTCGCCGAAGAGCACGATCTTCACGTCGAGCGGGATCGCCTCCGGCTCGAGCGAGGTCGTGCTCACCAGGCTGTACACCTGGCCCAGCGAGTCGATCCGGATCCGCCGCGTGCGCAGCGCGCGCTTGAGGCCCTCCCACGCAAAGGGCTGGCGACAGCAGCTTGTGCGCGTCGAGCAGCAGGTAGCCGCCGTTCGCGCGGTGCAGCGCACCGGCCTTGATCAGCGTGAAATCGGTCACCAGCGCACCCAGCTGCGGCATGTGCTCGACGCGCCCGATCAGGTTCTGATAGGTCGGGTGGTCCTCGAACACGACCGGCGCGCCGTCCGGCTCGCGGCGCTCGAGCAGCAGATTCACCTCGTAGCGGCGAAACGACGGCGCCTGCCCGTCCGGCTGGCCCAGGACCGTCGGCTGGGGCTCGCGTCCGTGGCGGAAATCGTCGATGTTGTCGACGAGGTTGCGCTCGACCGCGGCGAGATAGGCGCTGACGTCGGACAGCTCGCGGTAGCGCTGCTTCAGCTCGTCGATCAGCGATCCGACCGAGTACTGCGCGACCTCGCGGTTGAGCTGCCGGATGCGCTCGCGCTGCTCCTTGCGCCAGCGCAGCGCGTCGTGCATCAGCTGCTCGAGCCGCCCCTGCAGCGACTCGATCGCGCTGCCGATGCGCTTGCGCTCCTCTTCGGGCAGCGCGGCGAAGTCGTCGCTGCCGATGACTTCCCCCTTCTTCAGCGGCGCCAGCGTGAACCCGGTCGGCGTGCGCAGCAATGCGACTTCCTGCGCTCCGGCCGTTTCGGCCAGCTCGCCGAACGCCTTTTCCTGGCGCTCGCTGAACTCCGCGTCGATCTGGCCGCGGTGCGCACGGTACTCGTCGCTGTCGAACGCCGTGGGGACGGCCGCGAGCAGCTCCTCGACGAGGTGGCGCATGTCGTCGCGCAGCCGCGCGCCGCCGCCCGGCGGCAGGCGCAGCGCGCGCGGCTGATGCGGCGCGTCGAAATTCTGCACGTAGCACCAATCCGGCGGCGGCGCCGTCGCGGCGGTCTGCGCCGCGAGCAACTGCCGCACCAGCGTCTGCTTGCCCGCGCCGGGGGGACCGAGCACGTAGAGGTTGTAGCCCTCGCGGCGGATGCCGAGGCCGAATTCGATCGCCTCCCGCGCGCGGCCCTGGCCGAGAATCTCGGTGAGGTCGTCCAGCTCGCTGGTGGTCGCGAACGCGAACTCGGCGGGATCGCAGTGCTGGTACAGCTGCGAAGGCAGGAGGCGCGTGGTGTCGTTCATGGCAACCTGTCCGGTTGGCCCTGCTCGCAACCATGATCCCCCTCTTTCGTCGGCCATTGGAAGATGCCCGCGGACGCGGTTCGCCCGATGTTGACGAGCGTCAAGGCGGTTGCCGGGCAGGGTTCGCCGCGTTGTGCGCCGCGGCGGGCGCTGGGCGTCCGGCGCGGTTGACCTCGGTCAAGTCATGGCCGCAATGCGCTCGCCAGCCGGCGATCGCGAGAGCACGATCAGAAAAACGTTCGCGCGTCGACAAGACGGAGGTCGTGGTGGCGGACTGCTTCCGGTTCGGCGACGATCTTGGCCCTGCCAAGATCATCCACGTGCACGAGCCCGGGCTCGGGCTCGAGGCGACGCTCGTCGTGGACAACGTCGCGTGCGGGCCGTCGATCGGCGGGCTGCGCATGGCGCCGGACGTCACCACCGAGGAGTGCTTCCGGCTCGCTCGCGCGATGACGATGAAGAACTCCGCGGCCGGTCTTCGCGCACGGCGGCGGCAAGTCGGTGCTGCGGGGCGATCCGCGCATGCCGCGCGAGCGCAAGGAGCAGCTGATCCGGGCGTTCGCGCACGCGCTCGCCAACGAGCGCGACTACATCTTCGGGCCCGACATGGGAACCGACGAGACCTGCATGGCCTGGGTGCACGACGAGATCGGGCGCTCGGTCGGGCTGCCTGCCGCCCTGGGCGGAATTCCGCTCGACGAGATCGGCGCGACCGGCTGGGGGCTCTTCCATGCCGCCGACGTCGCGGCGCGCCACCTCGGCATGAGCCTGGACGGCGCGCGCGTGGCGATCCAGGGCTTCGGCGCGGTCGGCCGCCACGCGGCGCGCTTCCTCGCGACGCGCGGCGCCATCCTCGTCGCCGCGTCCGACTCGCGGGGCGCGATCGTCGGCGAGCGGGGCATCGACGTGGCAGCGCTCGCCCAGCTGAAGAGCGAGGGCCGGCCCGTCGGCGATTATCCGGACGGCCGCAAGCTCGAACGCGAGGGCGTGCTCGACGTCGAGTGCGACATCTGGATTCCGGCTGCCCGCCCCGACGTCGTGCGCGAGGACAACGTGGGGCGGCTCAGGACGAAGCTCGTGCTCCAGGGGGCGAACATCCCGTTCACCGCCGGGGCCGAGAAGCTCCTGCACGAGCGGGGCGTGCTGGTCGTGCCCGACTTCATCGCCAACGCCGGCGGCGTGATCTGCGCGGCGATGGAGTACGCGGGCGCGACGCAGACGGCGGCGTTCCAGGCGATCGAGGAGAAGATCCGCGCGAACACCGAAGCGGTGCTCGCCGCGGCGAAGCAGCAGCGGTTGTTGCCGCGCGAGGCGGCGATGGAGCTCGCCACCGGACGCGTGCGCGCGGCGATGGCGACGCGCCGCTTCCACATCATGTGACAGCGCGAGGACCGCGCGAGGACCCCTGCCCGAGCAAGGCCGGCCGCCGGACTGCTCCCGTCGCCAGCACGCCGGCCATCGCCGCGCGGCGCCCGCTCCCCGGGACGCGGGGCCGCCTAACCCGGCGTTGACGCGCGTCAACCCAGCGTGCCCACCGCGCGGCTAGGCTCCACGCATGGCGCGGCTGCTGGTATGCTCCGCCGCTGCGCGGCACGCCTATCTCGGGCCACAGGGGGAAGACAAACATGGACGTCTGGCGCAAGGAGGGCGTTTACGGCGGCCGCCTGGTCATGGTCGGCTTCGGCTGCGTCGGGCAGGCGACGCTGCCCCTGTTGCTGCGCCACATCGACATGAAGCCGGCGCAGGTGCTGATCGTCGATCCCGACGACGCGGCGGCCGCGACGGCGCGCTCCTACGGTGCGACCTTCCTCAGGCAGGGGCTCGATGCCCGGAACGTCCGCTCGTGCCTGGAACCGCTGCTGGGCGCGGGCGACTTCCTGCTCAACCTGGCCGTGGACGTCAGCAGCACGGCGATGATCGCGTTCTGCCACGAGCGCGGTGCGCTCTACCTCGACACCTGCATCGAGCCCTGGGAGGGCGACTATTTCGATGCCTCGCTCTCGCCGGCGCAGCGGTCGAACTACGCGCAGCGCGAAGCGGCGCTCGCGCTGCGCCGCCCCGCGCGCGACGGGCCGACGGCGCTGGTCAACCACGGAGCCAACCCGGGCCTGGTCTCGCACCTGCTCAAGCAGGCGCTGCTCGACGTGGCCCGCGATACGGGCGTGCAGACCGCGCTGCCGCGCACGCGCGCCGAGTGGGCACGGCTCGCGCAGCGCCTGGGCGTGCGCGTCATCCACGTCGCCGAGCGCGACACGCAGGTCGCCAACCCGCGCAAGACGCCCGGCGAGTTCGCCAACACCTGGTCGGTGCGCGCCTTCGTCGACGAGGGCTGCCAGCCCGCCGAGCTCGGCTGGGGCAGCCACGAGCGGGCGCTGCCGGCGGACGCGTCGCAGCACGCCACCGGCTCGCGCGCCGCGATCTTTCTCAACCGGCCCGGCATGAGCACCCGCGTGCGCAGCTGGACGCCGCTGACCGGGCCGATGCACGGATTCCTGATCACCCACGGCGAATCGATCTCGATCGCCGATCTGCTGACCCTGGGCGAGCCCGGCGCGCCGGAATACCGGCCCACCGTGCACTACGCCTACCATCCCTGCGACGACGCCGTGCTTTCGGTCAACGAGCTTGCAGCGCGCAACTGGCGTATCCAGGAGCGCGAGCGAGTGCTGAAGGACGAGATCGTTTCCGGCATCGACGAGCTCGGCGTGCTGCTGATGGGCCATGCGCGCGGGGCCTACTGGTACGGCTCGCAGCTGTCGATCGACCAGGCGCGCGCGCTGTGCCCGCAGAACAGCGCCACCAGCCTGCAGGTGGCGGCATCGGTGGTCGCGGGTGTACTGTGGGCGATAGCCAATCCGGCCCGCGACGTGGTCGAGCCCGACGACCTGCCCTACGACGAGATGCTGCGCCTGTGCCGCCCCTACCTCGGTGACGTGGTGGGCGTTTACACGGACTGGACCCCGCTTGCCGGTCGCGAATGGCTGTACCCCGAGGACGTGGATCGCGACGACCCGTGGCAGTTCACCAATTTTCGCGTCAGCTGAGGCCGCGCCCCGGAAGCGCCGCCGGCGCGATCGCGTGAAGCGCGGCCCGAATGGCAACCATGCAGACAACCCCGCGGCGGGGCAACACGATCGACGACCGGGTGGTCTTCCTCCGGGAATTCCTGCGCAACCCACGGCAGATCGCCTCGATCACGCCCAGCTCGCGTTTCCTGGTGCGCCGCATCGTCGACCTCGCCGCCGTCCGATCCGCCCGGATGATCGTCGAGCTCGGCGCCGGCACCGGCGGGACGACCCGGGCAATTCTCGCCGCCATGACCCCGGGCGCACGGCTGCTGGTCGTCGAGATCAATCCCCATTTCTGCGCGCTGCTGCGGCGCATCGACGATGCGCGGCTCACCGTGCACTGCGGCACCGCCGTCGAGCTCCGCGACGCGCTGACGCGTTACGGCCTGCCGGCGCCGGATGCCGTCGTCTCGGGAATCCCGTTCTCCACCATCGATCCCGCGACCGGCTCGCGCATTCTCGAGACGATCTCGTCGGTGCTCGCCGTCGGCGGCCGCTTCGTCGCCTACCAGTGGAGCCGGCAGGTCGACGCGCTCTCGCGCCCGCTGCTCGGTCGCGCGCAGGTCGAAATGGCGCCGTTCAACATTCCGCCCATGCGGCTGTACCGGTGGGCGAAGCGCGCGAACGGCGAGCAGGTGGTGGCCTGATCGTCGATTGCGCGAAGTCAAACCGTACGGCGACTTCGATCCTACAATGTGTATATCGTCGATCGCATTCTCGCCCGGAGCAGAGACATGGCCATTTCCGTGAAGCAGGTATCCGAGATCGGGGAAATGCTCGACCGGCGCTACGCGTCGCTGCTCGAGGAGGTCCGGGACGCGCTGGAGCAGAGCGAGAACCAGCAGTACATCGAGCTGATCGACCGCGTGCCTGCGGACATCGGCGACCAGTCGGTCGGCGACGCGCTGGCCGATCTGAGCCTGGCGCTCATCGACCGGCACATCCAGGAGATCCGCGATATCGAAGCTGCCCGGGCGCGCATCAAGGACGGCAGGTTCGGCACCTGCGAGGATTGCGGCGAGGCGATCGGCTTCGAGCGCCTGCGCGCCTATCCCACCGCGCGGCGTTGCGTCCGCTGCCAGCAGCAACGCGAGCGGACCTACGCCCACGAGGGAACGCCGACGCTCTGAGCGCGCGGCGCGCGCGTCCCGGAGAACGACTCGATGCCCGGCAAGGACGCGATCATCCGGCAGGTGCGCGGTGCGCTCGAGAACGAGCCCCGCATCAACCTGCACCGCCACCCGATCAGGGTCGACGTCGCCGACGGCGCGGTGGTGCTCGAAGGCGAGGTCGAGGGCATCGCGGCGAAGAAGCTCGCGCTCGAGCTCGCCGCGGCGGCGGACGGGATACGCGGCGTGGTGGACCGGCTGCGCATCGCGGTGGCGGAGCGCCGCGGTGATGGCGCGATCCGCACGTCCCTTTGTGATTTCCTGCTGGGTGAAGTGGAGCTGCGGACCTGCACGATCCGCGCCGTCGCCAAAGGCCGGGTCGAGACGCTGCGCGACGCAGGCGCCCAGGCTACCGGCGCGATCGAGGTCGCGGTCGACGATGGCGTCGTCACGTTGGAGGGCACGGCGAACAGCCTTTCGCACAAGCGCGTGGCGGGCGTGCTCGCCTGGTGGACGCCGGGCTGCCGCGACGTCGTCAATGCGCTCGCCGTCGTGCCGGCCGAGGAGGACAACGACGCCGAAGTGGTCGATGCCCTGCGCCTGGTGCTCGAGATCGATCCGTTCGTGCGCAGCGACCAGATCGCCGTGAGCTGCCGGAACTACGTCGTGACCCTGGAGGGCTGCGTGCGCACCGAGGCCGAGCGGCGGCGCGCGGAAGAGGACGCCTGGGCGCTGTTCGCCGTCGACAGGGTCGTCAACCGGATCGAGCTGGCCGCCTGAGGCGGGTGCGCGCGCGGGCAGACGACTATCCCGTCGGTGCGCGCGCGACGATTTCCTCGAGTCGGTCCACGATGCGCGGCACGCGCGTGGCCGGATCGTCGCCGGCATGCCGGGCAGCGACGGCTTGCGCGGCCTCGGTGAACGAGGGCTCGTCGAGCAGGCGCTGCAGCAACGCGTGGTAGTCCGGCGCCGGCTCCTCGTAGTCGACGACCAGCCCGGCGCCAAGCTCCAGAACGCGCTTGGCGGTCATCATCTGCTCGAGGTGCTGGGGCAGCAGCAATACCGGCTTGCCCGCCGTCACCAGTGCGTGCGACCGTATTCGCGCCCGAGTGGCAGATGCCGAGATCGCACTCCCGGCAAACGTCGGCCATCCGAACGGGGTCGAGGCTGAACGTGACGTTCGGCGCCGTGTGAGTCCGCACCGCGTGCGGCGAAACGCCCGGTGCATGCACCACGACGGATGCGTCGATCGCGCGCAGCGCGGTGAGCAGCGCGTCGAAATCCCGATGACGAGGCTTGAGGTAGGCGAAGATCCGCTTGCCGCCGACCGGCGGGCCACGCGCGGCGGCGCGCCCTGGTCGAGATTCGGCGACGGAACCCCAATACCGTCCATCGGTGCGACTTGGGTACTGATCGAACTCCTGCGACGTGGTGATGATGGCCTCCTCGGCCTCGAGGAGGTCCGCGAGCCGTCTGCATCGGCGGCTCCGAGAGACGCGCGAGCACTGCATTCGCATTGGCGAGCACCCGTCGCTCGGCTTCGAGGATTCGTGCCGGCGGCTCCGGACGCCACCAGCGGTAGATCGGCATCGGCTCGGTGCGCGGCGGAATGGAGAACGACTCGCCGATGAGCACGCGCGGCACGCGCAGTCCCCTGGTCGCGAGCATGCCCGTCGGGGCATAGTCGAAGACCATGAGCTGGGGCCGGACGGCATCGACCAGCGTGCGCCAGGCGCGGCACACCCCGGTCAGCGCTTCGGGATGGAAGAATCCGAAGCGCATGAGCGTCTCCGCGAACCCGATCGGAGGCGGCAGCCCGGTCACGCGTCCCCATCCAGACCGGCGCCTGGAAGACCGTGTAACGGCTCGCCGCGGAATATGGTCTCGACGAACGTCAGGTCGCGAATGGCGAAGACCGGTTCGTGCCCGCGGCGCTTCAGCTCGCGCGCGAGCACGTGGAATCGCATCAGGTGGCCGTAGTCGCCACCGAGCTCCCAGGCGAGAAGAATGCGTGCCATGGCGCCATTCTAGATTCGTCGGCGGAAGCTGTGGGCAGATTCCGGCGAGCCGCCCACGCGCCTCGGGCGATTCCTTCGGGAACGGCAAGGCCAGCGGGAACGGTAGAATCTGCGATCGACCGCCAGTCAAGGTTCGCGAACCGAATCCAGATGAAAAGAAGAAGCAGCCGAACTTGGCCGATTTCATGCGATGAATGAGGTCGTCGACCGTTTCGCGCGTCAGGCCGGTTTCGGCGATCTGTTCATCCGCCACGTCGTGGCCTTTGATCATCGCCCGCAGGATCGTGATCAGCTCGAAATCCTTGCCGGGCCGGACCTGCAGGAAGATGTCGGCCGCCTTGGCGCTCTTCGTTTCGCGAATGTCGACCAGCACCATCGTGCGGTCCTTGCGGCCGCGCGGCAGAAACTTGCTCTTCTGCATGATGGTGTACTTGGTGAAATGGCGCGGATGGCACTCGGCCGGGTTGCCGCCCCAATACACGATGAAGTCGGCTCGTTGCTTGACTTCGCCGAGCGTGCAAGTAACTTTGCCACCCAACTGGGCGGCGATCTCGGTGGGACCGTGTCACAAACAGGTGTGACTGTCGAGCAGGCCGCCCAGCTGGTCGGCCAGCGCGGCACATTCCTTCTGCGCCTCGCAGGTCGTGTTGCTCATGCCGTAGACGAGCGGCATGTCGGCCGCGTGCAGAAAAGTGGCGGCCGCTTCGATCGCATCGTCGAGCGTCGCTTCCTGGCCGTCGATCAGGGCGATCGGATATTTCTTCTCGGCCGTGTGATTCAGAAACCACGCCGTGCCCAGCACGCAGGCCTTGTTCGCCTTGTGGATCCGCATCTCGTCGTGATGCAGCTGGATGTCGTCGCACACGCAGCCGCAAAACGTGCAGGTGGCGTTGTCGATGATCGAGAGAGTCATGGCACATCCTCGATTGAATGCGAGCTCTGGCAGCTCGACTTAGAGCTGATGGCTTATCTTGACACTGAGCATCGTCCGAACCGGACGACGGAACCGTAAACACTCACCCCAGCGCCCGGCCCTGGAAACTGCCGCGCACGCGGCGCGGCATGAACCGCCCGGCTTCGATTTCCGTCCAGGCCGCGACGTCGTCGATACGTCGCCGTCGATCGAGAATTGCAGGGCGTCCGACGCCGAAGAGCTTGCTCGTTGCTGAATTCTTGCGACATTGCTTGACTTACTCCCTCAATTCGTGCAAGGCACGACTTCAACTTCCCAACCCTTCGACGTCGGCATCCCGGTGCCGTCGGTGTCTCCACCCATCAGTTTACACGTCGGCGGACCGTAGGGCACGAAGATCATCCCCAGCGGAATCTTGCCCGCCTGGCACTTGAACGCGGCCTCGCCAAATTCCGTGCGAACCACGGCCATTTGTCCCTCGGCCAAGCCGAATCTCGGCCATGTCCTCGGCTGCCATCGTCATCGTGTTGGTCAGAGCCTTATATTCTTCCGACTCTTTTCCGACATTGATGAGCGTCCCCTGCTTGGAGGATCGCGAGGAGTTGAGGATAAACCGTTTTGTGGTCATCGGTTACGACTTTCCCAGGCAAGGTCAGATGTCAGCACTACGATTCTACGTTTCTGCCGATGTAGCACGGCAATCCGGAACGAACTTGCCGAATCGCCGCCCTATATAGTCAATCGTGCCGCAGCGCGACTGACAGCAATCCGGCCAGGATTCGCCGGATTCAATTCTTCCAATCGCAACGCGTCAGCCACGCCGCGGGCTCGCAGCGATGCGACCACCGCCTCCGCCTGATCAGGCGCAACGGCAGCCAGCAGGCCGCCGGACGTCTGCGCGTCGCACAAAATAAGCTGCTCCTCCTTGGTCACATCGTTGTCGTAGCTCACCCAATCGGCGAGAAACTTGTGATTGGCGTGCGTGCCGCCCGGCGAAATGCCGCGTGCACATATTCGCCGGCGGCCGGCAGAACGGGCACTCGATCGAAAAAGATGCGCGCTCCGACTTTGCTGGCCGCGACGATATTTCGCAGGTGGCCCGAGCAGGCCGAAACCAGTCACGTCCGTCAGCGCATGCGCCCGCAGCGAGCGAACTCTTCTCCGCGACCCGATTGAGCGTCGTCATCACTCGAATGGCATCGCCGATTGCGCCAAGTTTGTCCTCGCCGTTCTTGGCGGCGGTCGTGATGATTCCCAGTCCCAACGGCTTGGTGAGAATCAACACGTCGCCGGGCTGAGCTTTGTCGTTCGACAGAACGCGGTCCGGCGCAACCTTGCCGACCACGGCGAGGCCGAAGATCGGCTCTTCCGATTTGATCGTGTGTCCGCCGACGATCGCGATGCCGGCTTCGGCCGCTTTGTCGGCGGCTCCGCGCAGAATTTCGACCAGCACCTCCGGCGGCAACAGCGTGTCGGGAAAGCCGACGATGCTCAGCGCCGTCAGCGGCGTGCCGCCCATCGCATAGACATCGCTCAACGCGTTCGCAGCGGCGACCGCGCCAAAGTCGTACGGGCGATCGACGATCGGCGTAAAGAAATCGGTCGTGAACACGAGCGCCAGCTCGTCGGACAGCTTGTAAACCGCCGCATCGTCGGCCGTGGCACTGCCGACCAGCACGTTCGGATCGGTGATCGGCGGCAGCGATCCTAAGAGCGACAGCAAATAACCGGGCGGCTGCTTGGCAGCGCAACCCGCGCGTTTGGCCAATTGAGTGAGTCGGATCGGGTCGCTCATCGTCGTACCTCGTTACATGATTCCACTGCTGCACTTATACCAGCCGCTTGCGTCGACGATTCGTTCTGAATCTCGACCAACTGCGACTCAGTCGACTGGCTGCAGAATGGACTGACAGCAGCTGAATGCAGTTGCCAGCTAACATGAGTGGATAAGCCGTCGCGGGGCCTCGTCGGATGCATGCTCCGTCAGTCAGAACTCGTTCTCAATTCGTCATTTGCCTGGCCGGACATATCGATCACGGCAAGTCGGCGCTGGTCCATGCGCTGACGGGCGGCACGGTCGATCGGCTGCCCGAGGAGAAGCGCCGCGGCATCACGATCGAGCTGGGATTCTCGCATTTCGACGACAACGGCTCGCGCTTCGCGCTGATCGATGTTCCCGGTCATGAACGCTTCATTCACACGATGGTGGCCGGCGCGTCGGGAGTCGATGCCGCGCTGCTCGTCGTCGCGGCCGACGATTCGGTGATGCCGCAAACGCGCGAGCACCTGGCCCTGCTGGAGCTGCTCGGCGTTCGGCGCGGCGTGGTCGCGATCACGAAATGCGACCTGGCCGACGAAGAGCAGCTGGAGCTGGTCGAACTTGGAGGTCGACGAACTTGTCGAATCGACGTTCCTGGCCGACGCGCCGCGGATTCAAGTCTCGGTTCAAACAGGACAAGGCGTCGCGGAAGTACGGCAAGCGCTGATCGATGCGGCGCGCTCGTCGCCGATGCGACCGAACGACGATCCGCGATTCCGACTGCCGATCGACCGCGCATTTTCGGCGACCGGGCAAGGAGCCGTGGTCACGGGAACGGTGTGGCGAGGAACCGCGCGCGTCGGCGACACGCTGCACCTGCTGCCCGAGGCAGCGCCGGTGCGCATCCGCCGGCTGCAATCGCAGGGCGTCGATGTCGAGCAAGTATCCGCCGGCGAGCGAGCGGCCATCAACCTGGTCGGCATCAAGAGCTCGGCCATTCACCGCGGCGATGAATTGACCACGCCAGATGCATTCGAGCCATCGACGCGGCACCTGGTGCAGCTGCGGATCCTGCCCGACGCCGCGCGAGGACTGAAGCATCGACAACTGGTGCGCGTCCATCTCGGCGCGAACCAGGCCACGGCCCAAGTGCTGATGAGCCAACGCACGGTTGCACCGGGCGAGTCGGCATTCGCCATCCTGCGATGCGAAACGCCGATTGTCGCCGAATACGGTCAGCCCTTCGTGCTGCGACAACTTTCGCCGGCCCGAACGATTGGCGGCGGCACGATCATTGGTCCCGCGCTTCGCGCCGCCGATCGACAGAATCGTTGCCTGGCTGTCGCGGCTGGTCTGGCCAGCGCAGATGCACATGAGCGACTGGCAGCCTATATCGATCTGCGCCGCGAAGCGACCTTCGATGAAACCGCCGAATCGTGGGTTGGCTTGAATCGATCGCAATGCGAGACGGTCGTCGGCGAATTGGAAAAGCGCGGGGAGGTCGTGCGAATTCCTGGAACCCCGCCGACGTTTGTTACCGCGCAGCGATTTCAGCAGCTCAAAGAGCGACTGATTGCCCGCTGCCAAACGGAATTGGAACGCCGTCGCCCGGCGTCGCTCGTGCCGCTCTCCGTGATCCTGTCCGCGATGAAGCGCCATGCCAGCCCGGCCGTGCTGGATGCATTGCTCGTTGCGATGTGCCGAAAAGCGCGAGATCGTGCGTCGCGAGAATCGCATCGGGTTGTCGACCGGGCCAGAACTTTCCAATCGCCAACGCAACACGCTGACCGACGCTGACTCGCCGAAGTGTCGGCCGCCGGCCCGACGCCGCCGACGTTGAAGGAGTTCGCCGAACAGCACGGCCATACGCTGAAGGACCTGGAACCGATCGTGCAAGTGGCCGTCGACGAAGGGCAATTCGTTCGCCTGTCGCCGCAGATTATCATGGATCGACGGGCGCTCGAGTCGTTGCGACAGCGCCTGGTCGATCATTTCAGCAAATCACCGACGGCCAAGGTCGGCGAGATTCGCGAGCAATGGGGCATCACGCGGAAACACGCCGTGCCGATTTTCGAGTTCTTCGATGAGTGCCAGATCACGTCGCGTGAAGGCGACCTGCGTTCGGCGGGTCCACGCATATCGATACCGGTCGACGAGGCGATCACGTGAATTCTGACGACCGAAAAAACTTGCGACTGCTGCCGGCGGTCGAACGAGTTCTCAACTTGCCGCAGGTTGTCGCGATCTGCGCGCAGTTCGGTCGCACGACGGTGACCAACTGGGTTCGCCAAATCCTGGGCGACATGCGCAACGGGCAGTCGGACCAACTCTCGGCGGATGCGGCAGAGGTCGAAGGTCTCGTCGTCGAGCGCGTGAACGAAGTCGGCTCAGAGTGCAGCCTCGCAACGCCTGCGCAAAGTCATCAACGGCACCGGAATCGTGATTCACACCAATCTCGGCCGGGCGCCGCTTGCGCCGGCGGCGATCGAGGCGATGAACGCAGCCGCGGCGTGCACCAACCTGGAAGTCGACCTGTCGACCGGCCAGCGCGGCAGGCGCGGCGCGGCGGTGGAAGTTCTTTGCCAGGAGGTGACCGGCGCTGAAGCGGCGCTCGTCGTGAACAACTGTGCCGCCGCCACGCTGCTCACGTTGCAGACGCTTGGCCGCCGGACGGCGAGTCGTCATCAGTCGCGGCCAGCTCATCGAGATCGGCGGCTCGTTTCGCTTGCCCGATGTGTTCCGGCAGGCGGGCGTGCAGTTGCACGAAGTGGGCACGACGAATCGCACGCGCCTTGCCGACTACGCCGCCGCCATCGGTCCGGAAACCGCGGCACTGCTGCGCGTGCATCCGAGCAACTATCGCATCTCAGGATTCTGCGAATCCGTGACCATCGCCGAACTGGCCAAACTTGGGAAAGGCGCATCAGCTTCCCGTGATCGACGACGTCGGCAGCGGCTGCCTCTACGATCTGTCGCGCTTTGGTCTGCCGGACGAACCGATCGTCAGCGAAAGCCTGCGGGCGGTGCCGACCTTGTGCTGTTCAGCGGCGACAAACTGCTGGGCGGTCCGCAGTGCGGCATCATTGTCGGACGAGCGGAAATCGTCGCGAAACTGCGGTCCAATCCGCTCGCCCGGGCGCTGCGCGTCGACAAGCTGACACTTGCCGCGCTGCAGGCGACGCTGGAAATTCATCGCGCGGGACGCGCATTCGAAGAGATTCCGGTGCTGCGCCAATTGTCGCTCGCCGCCGACGAAATCCGCGCCCGGGCCGAGCGATTGGTCGAGCGACTGCGAACACACTTCGGCATCGTCGAATGCTGTTCTCCGTCGAGCCGGTTTCCTCGGCCCCCGGCGGCGGCGCGCTGCCCGAACTGTCGATTCCCAGTTGGGCGATTGCGATCTCGTGTGACAGTGCCGATCATGTCGCGAGACAATTGCGACTGGGCAAGCCGGCCGTGTTCTGCCGCGTGCAGGATGGTCGCGTCCTTGATCGATCTGCGCACCGTCGCTGCCGGAGGATGACGAATCACTCCTGGGCCGAATCCTCGACTGCATGATCGGGTAAATGTCGCTCGTCGAACGGACGGCCGCAAGCCGGACTGCTACAATAGTCGTCTTCGGGAGTGAATGCGGCTCTGGTGACCGCCCCGGTCTTCAAAACCGGTGAAACGTCGTACACCGACGTTTGGTGGGTTCGATTCCCATCCGCTCCCGCTTTGTAGCCGACTCTGGAGTGTGTCATGGACGCGTGTGTACTTCGACTACAACGCGACGACGCCGCTCGCTCCGGAAGTCGCGTCGGCCATGCGTCCGTTCTTGGAAGAGGAGTTTGGCAATCCATCGAGCCTGCATTGGGCCGGCGAACGTGCCCGCACGGCAATCGATCACGCCCGCAGTCAAGTTGCCGCGCTGCTTGAATTGCGAACCGACCGAGATCGTTTTCACCTCCGGCGGCACCGAAGCCAACAACTCGGCGCTCGCTGGCGTCTTCTTCAAGTCGAGGCGAAAGCAGCCGCCGCATTTCATCATCAGCAGCGTGGAACATCCGTCGATTTCCGAACGTGGCGAGTTTCCTGGAACGATTGGGCGCGAAGTGACGCAAGTTCCGGTCGATCGACTTCGGGCAGGTCGATCCCGAATCCGTGCGTCGTGCGATCCGACCGAACACGGTCGCTCGTATCGGTGATGCACGCGAACAACGAAGTCGGAACGATTCAACCGATTCGCGAAATTTCGGCCATCGCGCACGAGCACGGCGTGCTCATGCACACCGACGCGGCTCAAACGGTCGGGAAAATCCCGGTGAACGTCCAAGATTTGGGCGTCGACCTTCTCACCGTCGCCGGACATAAAATGTATGCCCC
>CAWAZS010000004.1:0-891719 GCA_963786625.1 uncultured beta proteobacterium | reverse complement strand
TCGGACTCGCGTATCCGCCCGCCGATCTCGAAGCGTTCGACGAATTCGGCGGCGCCGTGGTGCGGTCCCAGCGGATCGCCGCGATGCTCGACGGCGGATAGCAGCCGTTCCCGCGGCGAGCGTTTCCCGTGGCCCTCAGGCCCCGCAGATCGCCTGTACGGGCGCCGATCGGGCAACTGCGGTCACGCCGCCGGATCTTCGCGCAGCGAAAGCGTGAGGTGCACGGTCTCTCCGTCGCGCCGCTTCTCCATCGGCAGGCCGGAGCGGGCGAAGACGGCGAGCATGGCCTTATTTTCGGCCAGCACGTCCGCCTCGAACTCCGCAATGCCCTTCTCGCGCGCGATTTCGGCGAGATGGCGCAGCAGACGACCGGCGATGCCGAGGCCGTGGTAGTCCTCTTCGACGACGAACGCGATCTCCGCGGTGCGTGCGGCGCCGGAACCGGGGGCGCCCATGAAACGGCCGGATCCGATCACGATCTCGTCCTTGCCGGTGCCGAGGGTGACCAGGAGCGCCGCCTCGCCCGCGGGGTCGACGCGCATGATCCGATCGAGCCCCGCCTCGGTGAGCTCGGTGCGGTAGGAGAAGAGCCGCGTGTAGATCGACTCGCGGTCGAGCTGCCGGAATGCGGCGGCGATCCGGTCGCGGTCATCGGGGCGCAGCGGCCGGATCGTCACCTCGAGGCCGTTCCTGAGCGTTTCGGCCCAAACATGGTCGCGTGCCAGGTTCATCGGTCAAGACTCCGGTACGGGCACGGTACGGACTATTGCGGGGTCCGTGGGACGGCACCGCGGCCGGATCGCCCGCTGCAATCTCGCGTCAGAACTTGTCTGGAACGAGCTTCACCGAATCGGTCGGCGGCTTCGCGCGCACCTTGCGCTTCGGCAGCTTCACCTTCTCGCGCTTCGGTGCCTCGTAGGGAATGCGCGAGAGCAGGTGGGAGATGATGTTGAGCCGCACGCGCTTCTTGTCGTCCGAGTGCGCGACGTACCACGGCGCCCACGCGGTGTCGGTCGCCGCGAACATCTCGTCGCGCGCCTTCGTGTAGTCGTCCCAGCGCGTGTACGACTTGATGTCCATCGGCGAGAGCTTCCAGATCTTGCGGCCGTCGTCGACGCGCGACTCGAGCCGGCGCGTCTGCTCCTCCGGGCTCACCTCCAGCCAGTACTTGAGCAGGATGATGCCGGATTCGACCATCAGCTTCTCGAACATCGGCACCACCTGCAGGAACTTCCGCGCCTGCTCCTCGGTGCAGAAGCCCATCACCCGCTCGACGCCGGCGCGGTTGTACCAGCTGCGGTCGAAGATGACGACTTCGCCGGCCGCCGGCAAGTGCGGGAAGATAGCGCTGCACGTACATCTGCGACTTCTCGCGCTCGGTCGGCGTGGGCAGCGCGATCACGCGGAACACGCGCGGGCTCACGCGCTCGGTGATCGCCTTGATCGTCCCGCCCTTGCCGGCGCCGTCGCGGCCTTCGAAGACGACGCAGACCTTGAGGCCCTTGAGCTTCACCCATTCCTGCAGCTTGACGAGCTCGACGTGCAGCTTCTTGAGCTCGCGCGCGTAGTCCTTGTTGGAGAGCTCCTCGCCCGCCGTCGAAGCGCCGCGCTTCTTGGCCGCGACCTTGGCGGCGTCGCCGTTGCCCTTCTTCGCCTTGCCCTTGACCTTGTCCTTCGCTTTCGCCTTCTTCTTTGCCATCGTCATCTCCGTCGAGTCACTGCGTCGATTCGAAAGTAGGGTCAGAGTCGACTTTCCAGTTGCCTGCTGCCAGTGCGCATCGAGACGGAAAGTCGACTCTGACCCTACTTTCCCTGCGTCGCCACGGGCTCCATCGCCGGCAGGTCGAACCCCCCGCCGAGCGCGAGGTAGAGGTTCACGCGCTGCGCAAGCCGCTCGGTCTGCACGCGCAGCCGCGCCGTGCGCGCCGAATACAGCGCGAGCTGGTTCTGCTCGACCGCGCGCAGGTCGACGGCGCCCACGCGATACTGGATGCGCGCGAGCTCCAGCGCGCGCTCGCTGTCGCGGATGGTCGCCTCGAGTATGGCGTCGCGCTCGCGCAGCGCATTCTCGGCCGCCAGCGCGCTTTCGACCTCGCCGAACGCCCGCTGTCCCGTGCGCGCGTAGTCGGCGACGGCCTGCTTCTGCTCGGCCGAGCGGATCTCGACCTGCGCGCGCAGCGAGCCGCCCTGGTAGAGCGGCGCGATCAGGTTGCCGCCGAGGCTCCAGATCGGGTTGCTCGTGTCCTTCAACTCGATCAGGTAGCTCGACACGCTGCTGCCGCCGGCGGTCAGGCTGATGCGCGGCAGCTGCGCCGCGCGGGCTTCGCCGACGCGGTTGAAGGCCGCGGCGACGCGGCGCTCGGCGGCGACCACGTCCGGCCGGCGCTCGAGCAGCTGCGACGGCATGCCGACCGGCATCGGTGGGCGGCATCGTCGACAGACGATCGGCGACCGCGATCTCCGCCGCCGGATAGCGTCCGAGGAGAAGCTCCAGCGCGCGCAGCGCCTGCTCGCGCGCGAGCTCGATCTGCCGCAACGTGTCGCGGTAGGTGCCGACGGTCGCACGCGCCTGCGCCACCGCCTGCTCGTTGCCGTTGCCGACGCGCAGCCGTTCCTGCGCGACGCCGCAGCAGCGACTCCGACGAGCGCAGCGCGTCCTGCGCGATTCCGCGCTGCAGTCCCGCCTCGATCGCGAGGAACCAGGCCTTGGCCACCGTGGCCGCGAGCGACTGGCGTGCGTACGCGTAGTCGGCCGCGACGGCCGCCGACTGCTGCTCCGCCGCGGCGCCCCCGTAGCGCACGCGGCCCCAGACGTCGAGCTCCAGCGACGCGTTCAGGAAGACGCCGTCCAGGCCGCCGCTGCCGCCCGACTTCCCGCCGCCCGTGGCGAACACGCCCACCGAGGGCAGCAGCGAGGCGTTCGCCACCTTCACGTAGCCGGCGGCCTGCTCGACGCGCGCCGCCGACACGCGCAGATCCGCGTTGTAGGCGAGCGCCTCGTCGACCAGCGCGGACAAGCGCGGGATCGTCGAACGACGCGAGCCAGCGGTCGGCCACGGGCGCCGCCACGCCACCGGCCTTGAACGCCGCCGGCAGCGCTCGTGTGCGTCAGCACCTCCTTCTGCAGCTCGTCCGTGGTCGGCGGGGGCGTGAGCGCGCAGCCCGCCGATGGTGGCCGCCGAGCAGCGGCCGCGACGCGACGAGCGGACCGCGCAGGATGGGGCGGCACGCATCAGTGCAGCTTCAGCACGAGGTAATCGGTGATCGTGCCGACGCGCAGGATCACCATGCGCAGGATGTGGATCGCCGCCGCGTGCTCGGTGTAGATCGCGCCGGCGCCATCCGCTCCGGCGGCGAGGAACAGTTTGCGGTCGCGCTCGGCGACGTCCAACTTGACCGGGAAGCGGCCCGGCACCTGCGGATAGGCGCCGGTCTGCGGCAGCATGCCCGACTGCGGCACCTGTCCCTGACCCTGTGCCCAGACGATGGAGTCCACCGTCGCCTTGATCACGCGCCCCGGATACGTCTTGAGCGTGAATTCAGCCGGATTGCCGGGCTCGACCAGCCGCAATTCGTTCTGCGCGTACAGCGCGATGACCTGGTATTCCTCCTCGACGAAGCTCATCGCGGGGGCCACCGGGAACGCGGTCACGTACGAGCCCGGCCGCAGCTGGACGTTGATCGCGTAGCCGCTGGTCGGCGCATAGACGGCCGTCTGGTCGAGGTTCCACTGCGCGTTGGCGAGATCCGCGCGGGAGAGGTCGACCTGCGCCTTCGCGGTCGCGAGCTGCGCCCGCGCCGCCGCGACCGACGCCTGCTCGCCGTTGACCTGTCCCGACAGCTTCTGCACGACCTGCGCTTCGTTCGCCCTGGCCGTCGCGATCTGGCCTTCCAGCTCGGTCACGTTGGCCTCGGCCTGCTCCAGCGCGAAGCGGTCGCCGGCGCCCGTGGCCACCAGTTCCCTGTTCTGCCGTACGCGCAGCCGTGCGAGCTCGAGCCTCGGCTGCAGCGCCGCGACCTGTCCGCTGGCGGACTTCAGCTGCTCCTGCAATTGCCGCGCGCCGGCCGAGGCGTCCACGAGGCCCGCGCCGGCCTGCGCGAACTTCGCCTCGTCGGCCGCGAGCTTCGCCTTGGCGACGTTGAGATCGTTCTGGTACGGGCGTCGGGTCGATGCGAAACAGCAGCTCGCCCTTCTTCACCAGCCGATTGGGCTCGACCGGGACCTCGATCACGCGCCCCTTGACCTGCGGGATCACCTGCACGACGTACTTGATGACCCGGACGTCGGCCGACGACGGGGCGACCACGTTGAGCGTCAGGATCAGCGCGGCCATCGCGACGATCGGGATGATGACGACCGTCACCTGCGTTGCGGTGTTCCACGGCAGCCACTTGAACTTGATGAAGATCAGCCAGACGAAGAACGAGTAGATGGCAAGTAGCAGGGCTTCCATCAGGCACTCCCCGCCTTCCCGGCCGACCCGGTGGGCGCGGCTCGTGCCGCTGCGTTGCCGGCAGGCGCGGCCTGCGCGGCGCCCGATCCGGCAGACGCCGGCGTCACCGCGGCCAGGTCCCTGCGCAGCGCCTTGAGCTCCGCGCTCAGCGTTCCCTTGGCGGCCATCGCGTCGAGCTCCTCGCGCAGGTGCGCGAGCTCATGCTCCGGCAGCTCTCCCGCCTGCGCCTTCTCGCCGAGCTCGTGGTAATAGTCCTCGTGCTTCTCGGTGCCGTAGGCCATCCGGTAGCCGACCGGCTTCACGTACGCCCACAGCCACGCGATCGGCCACAGCAGGCCGCCGAACACCAGCGACAGCAGGCACAGCGTGTGGATGGCGTCCCGCTGCGGATGGTGGCGCTTGTGCGCGATCTTTTCCGGCAGCACGTGCACCATCCAGAACAGCACGATCCCGCCGATCGGGACGGCGCAGATGACGAACCACGCGAGGCCCATCGCGGCCGTGTCCATCATCTCGGGCGGGAGGAACGACGCGTGCGCGCTCAACGGAAGTGCCAGCCCGGCCAAGGCGAGCGCGACCGCGGCGAGCTGCGATACACGGCCGCGGCGTGGACATTCGGGATTTCATCGGCGACGGGTCTCCGTTGGTGTTGGGTCCGCAGATGCGGGGCTGCGTCCCCGTGTTCACCCTCGAGGAGGCGGCATTCCGACGGTGGGGCGTCGCCAGCCCGGTCCGCGAGCCCGCGGAAGCCTGGCCGGGGATTATCCCACACGAATGGCGGGCATCCACGCTCGCGCCGGATCGCGTTGCAGTCGAACCGGCGTCCGGCCGCCGTTGAATTTCCGCACTTCCGCGATGCTCTACGGTCCGAAGAATGCCGGGACGATGTCGACGAACAGGATCTTCACGATGGTCATGCCCGGGAAGATCATCGCGTAGCCGATGTCCGGCCGGTCGGTCGGCGCGAGCTTGTTCGAGTAGGCGAGAATCGCCGGATTGCCGCAGGCGCCGGCGACGATGCCGGCCACCTCGTCGTAGGGCATCCGGAAGACGAAGAGGCCGAGAATCAGGATCGGCACGACGAGCGCGATCAGCACGAGCGCCCCGAGCCCCAGCATCGTGAAACCGGTCTCGGTGACCGTCGCGGCGAACTTGGGCCCCGAGGCCATCCCGACCTGCGCGAGAAAGAGCGTCAGCCCGAGGTTGCGGATGACGAGATTGGCGGAGAGCGGAATGGTCCAGTTCATGCCGCCCGTGCGGCGCTGGTGGCCGAGGATCAGCGCCACGATCAGCACGCCCGACAGCCCCACCGAGAGCTTGCCGATCATGGGAAGCGGAATCTGGATCGCGCCGATCAGGAAGCCGAGCGCCATGCCGATGCCGATGGAGATGTAGCTGAACTCGGCGGTGCCCTTGATCGAGTCGCCGAAGTACTTGCGCATCGCCGCGAAATCGCCGCGATGGGCGAGCACGCCGACGCGGTCGCCGAACTCGAGCACGAGATCCGGGCGCGGCAGGATGTCGGTGTCGCCGCGGCGGACCTGGACGAGGATCGACGCCTTCTCGCCCGGCAGCTCGAGATCGCCCAGCGCCCGGCCGACCACGGTCGGCCGCGAGGCGAACACGCGCAGATAGTCGAGGTCGCGGCGGTCCTTGACGAAGCGGCCGGGCGCCGCCTCGCCGAGGATCTTGCCCGCCTGCGCGAGCGCCTCCTTGCCGGGCGCGATGGCGAGCAGCACGTCGTCTTCGGCGACGACCGAGCTGGCGGAGGCGGGCTCGTTGCGGCTCTCGCGCCGCAGCGCCACGATCTGCACGCCGGCCGGCAGCGCGGCCATCACGTCGCCGACCGTCCTGCCGAAGAGGTCCGGGTTGTGCAGCGCGATTTCGAGCATCTCGAGACCCGTCGACGTCGGCGCCTCGATCTTCGGCTTCAGGATCATGAACGCGACGTAGAGGAACAGGATCGGCCCGGCCACGCCGAACGGATAGGACACCGAGTAGCCCACCGCCGGGTCGTCGTTGCCGAGCGTCGCGATGGCCGCCTGCAGCGTCGGCGTGCTGGTCCCCGAACCCGCGAACAGGCCCAGCGCGTGACCGAGGTCGAGACCCATCGTCTTCACGAACACGAGGCTCACCGCGCCCGCCGACAGCACGCCGATCAGCGCCATCAGGTTCGCCCGGCGTCCGGCGGGGCTGACCAGCCCGATGAAGAACTGCTTGCCGTACTGGACGCCCACGCCGTAGAGGAAGAGCGCGAGGCCGAGCGTGCCCACCATCGGCGCGGGCGCCGACTTCGGCGCGAACCAGCCCATGAAGAGCGCGACGAACAGCACCGCACCCACGCCGAGCGAGAACCCCTTGACGTTGATCTCTCCGACGAGATAGCCGATGGCGATCGTCAGGAAGAGCGCCATCAACGGTTGCTGCTCGAGCAGCGTTCTGATCAGGTCCATGATTCCTCCCGCGGTCCGTTACCGCACATTGCAGCCGGCGTCGCGGAACTGACCATGAACGCGTTCGACGAGCTCCGGGGGCGCCGGCGGCGTGTCGGCGAGCGTGTAGTCGAGCCCGAGCGCTTTCCATTTGAACGACCCGAGCTGGTGGAAGGGAAGCACTTCCACCCACTCGACGTTCTTCATCGGCGCCACGAACTTCGCGACGGCCTCGACATTGGCCGGATCGTCGGTCAACCCCGGCACGAGCGTGTACCGGACCCAGACGGGCTTGCCCATCGCCGCCAGCCGCTCTGCGAAGCGCAGTGTCGGCGCGAGCTCCTGCCGGGTCACGCGGCGATACGTTTCCGGGTCCCCCGACTTGATGTCGAGAATGACGAGGTCGAGCTCTTTCAGGTATTCGTCGGTCGCGCGCTCGCCCAGAAAGCCGGACGTTTCGATCGCCGTATGGAGGCCCAGCGACTTGGCCGCGGCCAGGATGCGCCGCGAAAACGCGGCCTGCACGAGCGGCTCGCCGCCGGAGATGGTCAGCCCGCCCTTCATCGCCCGCAGGGCGGGGGCGAAGTGTCCGAGCCGCGTGACGACGCGCTCGAGCGTGACCCGCACGCCGTGCTTGAGCTTCCACGTGTCGGGATTGTGGCAGTACTGGCAGCGCAGCGGGCACCCGGAAAGGAAGAGCGTGATCCGGATGCCGGGCCCGTCCACGCGCGAGCCGGTCTCGTACGAGTGCGCGTAGCCGAACGCGCCGTCGCCCTCGCTGTAGTTCTCGAGCTCGGGCGCGTCCGGCGACAGGTCGTGGCGGAACTCGTGGCGACTGCCTTCCGGGAGTTCGACCGCCGCAGCGGCCGCGAGGCTTCGGGGAGGTCGATCATCTCTCAGATCTTCCCGTGGAAGAAGGTGCGGCTGACGACGTCCATCTGCTGCTCGCGCGTGAGGCGGATGAAGTTCACCGCATACCCCGACACCCGGATGGTGAGCTGCGGGTACTTGTCCGGGTGGTCCATGGCGTCGAGCAGCGTCTCCCTGCTGAGGACGTTGAGGTTCATGTGGAACCCGCCCGCCCCGCAGTACATGTCCAGCGCGTCGACGCCGCGCTTGACCGCCTCGCTGTCGCCCTGGCGGCTTTCCGCCGGCACGACCGAGAGCGTGTAGCTGATGCCGTCCTCCGCCTCGTCGTAGGGCAGGCGCGCGACCGACAGGCACGACGCCAGCCAGCCGTGCGAGTCGCGGCCGTGCATCGGGTTCGCGCCCGGGCCGAAGGGCTCGCCCTTGCGCCGGCCGTCCGGCGTGTTGCCGGTGCCCTTGCCGTAGACGACGTTGGAGGTGATGGTCAGCACCGACTGCGTGTGGATCGCGCCGCGGTAGGTCGGGTGCTGCCGCAGCTTGTCCATGAAGCGCTTCACCAGGTCCGCCGCGATGTCGTCGACCCGCGGGTCGTTGTTGCCGAACACCGGGAACTCGCCCGTCGTCTCGTAGTCGACGACGAGACCGTTCTCGTCGCGGATCGGCTTCACCTTCGCGTGCTTGATCGCCGAGAGGCTGTCGGCGACGACCGACAGGCCGGCGATGCCGAAGGCCATCGTGCGCACGATGTCGCGGTCGTGCAGCGCCATCATCAGCCGCTCGTAGTTGTAGCGGTCGTGCGAGTAGTGGATGCAGTTCATCGCGTGGACGTAGGTGCGCGCGAGCCAGTCCATCATGTCGTCGAACTTCGCCGTCACGTCGTCGTAGTCGAGGACGTCGCCGGTCACCGGGACGGTAGGCCGGCCCCACCTGGACGCCGCTCACCTCGTCGCGCCCGCCGTTGATCGCGTAGAGCAGGCACTTGGCGAGATTGACGCGCGCGCCGAAGAACTGCATCTGCTTGCCCAGCCGCATCCCCGAGACGCAGCACGCGATGCCGTAGTCGTCGCCGAACTTCGGCAGCATCAGGTCGTCGTTCTCGTATTGCAGCGACGACGAAGCGGCACTCGTGGCGATGCAGTGGCGCTTGAAGGGCTCCGGCAGATTCTTCGACCAGAGCACGGTCAGATTGGGCTCGGGCGCCGGCCCGAGGTTCACGAGGGTCTGCAGCGTGCGGAAACTCGTGCGCGTGACCAGCGTGCGTCCGTCCTGCGCCATGCCGCCGATGGACTCCGTCGCCCAGTACGGGTCGCCCGAGAAGAGCGCGTCGTACTCGGGCGTGCGCATGAAGCGGACGATGCGCAGCTTGATCACGAGCTGGTCGACGAGCTCCTGCGCTTCGGCTTCGGTCAGCGTCTTCTCGGCGAGATCGCGCTCGATGTAGATGTCGAGGAAGGTCGAGATGCGGCCCACCGACATCGCGGCGCCGTTCATCTCCTTGATCGCGCCGAGATAGCCGAAGTACGTCCACTGCACGGCCTCGCGGGCGTTGCCCGCCGGCTTGCCGATGTCGCAGCCGTAAGTCGCCGCCATCGTCTTGAGGTCGGCGAGCGCGCGGAGCTGGTCGGCCATCTCCTCGCGCAGCCGCATCACATCTTCGGACGGCCAGCGCGCGTCGATCTCCGCGCGCTCGGCCTGCTTCGCCTCGATCAGGCGGTCGACGCCGTACAGCGCGACGCGCCGGTAGTCGCCGATGATGCGCCCGCGCCCGTAGGCGTCCGGCAGGCCGGTGATGATGTGCGAGCGCCGGCAGGCCCGGATCTCCGGCGTGTACATGTCGAAGACGGCCGCGTTGTGCGTCTTGCGGTACTTGGTGAAGGTTTCGCGCACCGCAGGGTCGGGCTCGCGGCCGATCGCCTTGAGGCCGTTCTCGATCATGCCCCAGCCGCCGGTGGGCATGATCGCGCGGCGGAACGGCTTGTCGGTCTGCAGGCCGACGATCACTTCGTTGTCGCGGTCGATGTAGCCCGGTCCGTGCGAGGTCAGCGAGGACGGGGTGGCCACGTCGACGTCGAGGACGCCCTTCTTGGCCTCCTCGCGGAAGTACGGCTGGAGCTTCTCCCAGACGGCGAGCGTGCGCTTCGTGGGTTTCGCGAGGAACTCGGGACCGCCGGTGTACGGGGTGACGTTGGACACGATGAAGTCGCGCACGTCGATCTGCCGCTGCCAGACGGCACCGGAGAACTTGCGCCACTCTTTCGTCACTTGCATGAGCATGATCGACCTCCTTCTGAACTGGCGACCGCGTGACGAGGTAAGCGGGATTGCGAGCCCGCGGCTCGTCCGGCCTCACCCATCATAGGGAACGGCGCACGCCGATCGCGATTGCGCTGGGCCCCTTTACCGAGGCCAATCGCACGTTTTCCCGCGGCGCCGGAGATTTGCCCGGCGTCGGATCAACATCACTTGACCGTGTATCCGCGGCCCTCGAGACACGCAGCGCGCGCCTTGGCGAATGTCGCCTGCTGCTGCTGCGTGGCCGCCTGCTGTTGCTGCTGCGCCTGCTGTTCCGCCGCTGCATTCTGCCGGCGACTCTGACTGCGCGCTGCAACCGCCCCCGCGGCGGCACCCGCTCCCGCGTCCCCGCCGACGATCTCGCCCACCACCGCGCCGCGCGCCGCGCCGCGCGCGCCGGCACCCGGGGTCGTGCCCGTCGCCGTCGTCGGCGGCTTGGCGGCCGCCTGCTGCTGCGGCGGCTTGGCCGGATCGAATCCCGTCTGCTGGACCGCCCACTTGTCGCAGGCAGCCTCGTCGCTCTTCTGCTGCTGCGGCGTCTGCCCCTTCGCCGGATACACGTATTGCGCTGACCATGCCTGGGAAACCACTGCCGCGGTCAACGCCAGCGTCCACAGAATTCGCAACTTCATTTGAATGGCCCCTTCCGATCGATCGGGAAAACGGACGTCCGCTTCCCGTGCATTTCTTGCTCCGGACCGGTCAGCGCGCCACCTCTTTCCAGCCCGCGCCCGGATTGAACGTCGTCATCTGCGCGCCGACCTGCGCCGAGTTCTTGCCGAGGTCCTTCTCGTAGAGCTTGCCGTTGTGGCTGACGATGAACGTCATCACGCCGCTCTGGCCGTATTCCGCCGGGTAGGCGACCATCGCGAAGCCGGCGATCATGCGGCCGTTGATCACGTAGCCGTAGGCGCCGCCCGGCGCGTTCGCGCCCTGGCGCGTCAGGATCTTGAAGTGATAGCCGCGGAACGGGTCGCTCGCCGTGTGACCCTTCAGGTAGGCGGCGCTCTCGGCGATCAGCGGCCCGAACGGGCTCGGCTCTTCGCCCTTCGCGGCGTCGGCGGGCCAGTACAGGCCGTCTTGCTTGCCCGGCGAGCTGGCGAGCTTCTGCGCGTACTGCAGCACGCCGTCGCCGTCGCGATCGCGCGCGGCGTACGCGCGCTGCGCGTCGAGGTAGGCGTTGAGCGCGTAGATCGCGTTGCGCTCGTTGCCGCCGATCCGGCGATTGACGACCTCTTCCGCGCCCTCCTCCGTGGCGAAGCGCCAGCGATCGCCGGTGCGCACGATGGGAATCGGCATCGGCCACGCCTGATCGCCGATCACCAGCACCCGGCGATCCGGGCCCGGCTCGCGCAGCACGCGCAGCGTCTGCATCGCCGCGAGGAGCCTCGCCCGGTTTGCGCTCGCCTCCGCGCGATCGGAGGGGATGAGCAGATCCTTGTGCGCATCGCCGAAGATCGCGACCATCGCCGCATCGCTGTCGGCCTTGAGCGCTGCCATGAACGCATCGACCGCCGCTTCCGGCGTCGCGAAGGTTTCCTGCGGCGCGGCCGCGGCGGCGAGGGGAACGGCGAGAAGCAGCGCCAGGAAAAGCCGGCGCAAGTACGAGGAGAGGCGATCGATGTTCATGGGTGTGGCCCTGCGTTCGATGGAAGGAAATGTGCGCATGATCGTTCTCCTGCCCTCAACGACGACCGCCGCCGCCACGACCGCCACCGCCACCGCCACGGCCCCCGCCACCACCGCCGCCACCACCGCGTGCACCGCCGCCACCCGACGACATCGAGCGCGAGGCGCCGCTGCTCGGCGACGCACGTGCCCCCGCGCCGGAACCGGCCATCGCGCCACTCGAACTCGCCATCGCGCCGCGGCTCGACGCGCCGCGGGAGCTGTCCATCTGGGCCTGCCGCCCGGAGCCGTAGCCGCCCAAGGCGTCGCCGCCTCCCCCACCACCCCGACCGGCACCCGCGCTGGCGGGTTGCGCCGATGCGCGACCCGCTCCGCCGCCGGCCGACCCATAGCCTGCCCCGCCGCGCGCATCGCCCGCGCGCGCTGACGATGCCGTCTTGCCGACGGAGTTGCTGACCTGGCCGGGCTGCTTGTTGGACTTCCACGCGGTGCCGCCGCCGGCCGGCCGCTGGCTCGCGCCAGCGCCACGGTTGATGTTGGTGTTGCGGTTGACGTTGATGTTCGTGTCCCCGCAGCAGCCGTAGCGGTTGCCGCCCCATGCCGCGCCGATCGCGGCGCCCCAGATGATGCCCGTGGCGAGCGCCGCGCCAGGCGGATACGGGTAGTAATACGAGGGGTACGGCGTCGGGTAGTAGCCCCAAACCGGCGCGGGGCTATAGACGACCACGGTCGCCGGGTTGTATTGCGGCACGTAGATCACCTGCGGATCGGCAGGCTCGATGTAGACGATCTCCTTCTCGACCTTGACGACCTGCTTGTCGTCGGACTTGAGGTTTCCGGCCGCCTGGGCCTTTCGTCGAAACGCCTGCACCGCCTCGATCACGGCGCCCTGGTCGGCGACCACCGCCTCGCCCAGCTCGCTCGTCCAGTCGAGGTCGTTGCTCATCATCTTCACGATGTCGGGGTAGTTCAGCAGCGACTTGACCGCGTCGTCCCACTTTTCGTCGACCGGCAGCTTGGGATCGGTCTTGCGCTTGTCGAGGAAGCGATCCGCCTGCACCAGTTGCAGCGGATTGGTCGAGGCCGGCAGGATGATCCCGACGAGATCGTCCGGATAAAGCGCGATCCGGCCGACGAGCTGGCCGAGGTCCTCGGCCGCTGGCGGCGGCGCTGCGCCGCCCGCAGCCGCGGGCGCCTGCGCGACGGCCTGCACGGCGAACACGATCGCCATGCCCACGGCGATGACGGCGGACCATGTGCCAGAAAGGCTGCTGCGGGCTGCTGCGAATCGATGGGTGTGCATTGATGCCGACTCCTGATTGAGTTCCGACGGCGGCAGGCGGGATCCCATGACCTGCCGGACTGACGATGACGACCCCGGTCAACCTTTCATTCTACCGGTTCTCCCGCGATGACGCCCGTCGCACCCCTTGGCATGCGTCGCGCGCATCGGCAGATCAGCCGCCCCGCGTGCGGGACGAGCAGTGTCGGAGATGGGGTCACCCGCTCACTTCGCCGCCGCCTGCGACAGGTCGTCGAAGCGATCGCCCGGGAAATCCTGATCGGCGTACCACCAGAACAGGCGGTCGATGATCTGGTTGTTCTGCAGGTACTCGTCGCGCTTTTCGCCGTAGGTGACCATGTTGATGATGGTCGCCGCGCCGCCGAGGGCGCCGCATTCGCCGGCGCTTCACCCGCGGCCGCCGCGTACGCGCCCACCGCGCCGCCCATCGCCCCGCCCACCAGCAGGCCCGCGGAGCCGATCAGCATGTTCCTGCGGGACGATGTCCCGGTTTCGTCATGTCGTGCGCTCATGATGCCCTCCCTTCACTGGCCATCTCGTGTCTGCGAGCATCCGCTGCGCTGATTTCCGCGCTGCCAACGCCGCCTCCTGCGCAACGCCGATCCGCCCAAGTGAATTATGGAGTCGGATGGCGAACGGGCTGTACCTTTTCGGACATCCATTGGATATTTCCGGACAAGCTGCGCTACTCTTCTTGCGTGAAATCAACATCGGCTCATTTGGGCGTCGCGAAACGGCGGACGGCGCGGCGCAACGGCGCGGAAGCCACGGTACGCATCGGGCCCCTGGTGGCTCTGCCCGCGGTGCTGCGGAATCTCGGGCGCGGATCCGGCCGACGTATTTGCGGGGACCGGCTTCGACCTCACCCTCTTCGCCGAACCCGACAACCGGCTCTCCTACGCGGCCCGCAATCGTCTGCTGGCTCACTGCGTGGCGCGAACCGGCTGCCCGCACGTCGGGCTCCTGGTCGGTCAGCAGGGCTGGTCTCCATTCCCTGGGGCTCGTGGGCCTGCTGGTGAAATACTCGCCGGACGTGGGAACCGCCCTGCGCAGCCTCGCTCGCTATCTGTACCTACACGTCCGCGGCGCAACGACGACCCTGGCGGTGGACGACGGCCTGGCGACACTGAACCACGAAATCCATCAGCCGCATGTCGTGGCCACCGACCAGGTCGGGGATGGCGCAGTGGCGGCGATGTTCAACATCATGCGGGCTCTCTGCGGTCCCGATTGGCAACCCGTCGAGGTCCGCTTTGCCCACCGCCGGCCGAACGATGTCGGGCCGTACCGCCGGTTCTTCCGGGCTCCCTTGCGCTTCGACGCCGAGCAGAACGCCGTCGTGTTCTCCGCGGACTGGCTGAATCACCGATTGCGCGACGACGATCCCGAGCTGCGCCGCCTGCTGCAAAAACAGATCGACGCCATCGATGCCCGCCACGCCGAGGACTTCCCGGAGCAGGTGCGCAGCGTGCTGCGCACGGCGCTCGTCACCGGTCAGGGCAGCGCGGACCAGGTCGCGGCACTTTTCTCGATGCACGTGCGCACGCTCAATCGCCGGCTGAACGCCTTCGGCACCGGCTTCCAGGAGCTCGTGAACGAGAGCCGCTTCGAGATCGCCCGGCAGATGCTCGAGGACTCGGCGATGGAGGTGAGCCAGATCGCCGCGGCGCTCGACTATGCCGACGCGAGCGCGTTCACGCGGGCATTCCGCCGCTGGAGCGGCACCACGCCGGCGCGCTGGCGAGCGACGCGAGACCGTGCGCGATGAGATTACTGCACGCCCGCCGATTCTCCGCCCACTTGCTCCCGGATCACCCTGGCCAACACCGTCCCGCGTTCGGTCTCCAGCAGGGTCTTTGCGTCGACCCGTGCGAACAGATCCAGCAGCGGGGCGACCAGACCGGTCCAGCCCGTCTGGTGGCTGGCACCCAGACCCGCGCCGTTGTCGCCGTGGAAATATTCGTAGAACAGGATCAGGTCGCGCCAGTGCGGATCGTCCTGGAACTTGGCCGTCCCGCCGTAGACCGGTCGTTTCCCGTCGGCATCGCGCAGGAACGTGCCCGTCAGCCGGCGGACGATCTCCTGCGCCACCTCGAACAGCGTCATGGTCCGCCCCGAACCGGTCGGGCACTCCACCTTGAACTCGTCGCCGTAGAAGCTGTACAGATTCGTCAGTGCCCGGACGATCAGCGCATTGACCGGCATCCACACCGGACCGCGCCAGTTGGAGTTGCCGCCGAACATGCCGGTATTCGATTCCGCCGGCAGGTACTGCACCCTGTACTCCTGGCCGCCGACGTGGAACACGAACGGATGCTCCAGGTGATAGCGCGAGAGCGAACGAATGCCGTGCGGTCCCAGGAACTCGTTCTCGTCGAGCAGGTAGCCGAGCACGCGCTCGAGCTTTCGCTTGTTGAGGATCGACAGCAGCCTGCGACCCTTGTAGCCGTCGAAGCCCGCATCGGTCGGTGCCACATGGGAAACCAGCTCGGGGTGGCGCTTTCGAAACTGCGCGATCAGCTCCATCAGCTTCGGATAGCGCGTGACCGCATCCGCCTCGAACACCGTCGACGCGCACAGCGGCAGCAGCCCCACCAGCGACCGCACCTTCAAGCGCATCGCCTGGCCGTCGGGGAGCCGCAGCAGATCGTAGAAGAAGCCGTCCTGCTCGTCCCACATCTCGTCGTGGTGCTCGCCGCGGCGATCCATCGCATAGGCGATCCACATGAAATGCTGGACGAACTTGAAGGCGATCTCCTCGTAGATCGGGTCGTACTCGGTCAGGATGAGGGCCATCTCCAGCATGTTCTGGCAGTAGAACGCCATCCACGCCGTCCCGTCCGCCTGCTCCAGCGAGCCGCCGGTCGGCAGCGGCGCGCTGCGGTCGAAGATGCCGATGTTGTCGAGACCCAGGAAGCCGCCGGCGAAGACGTTGCGCCCCGCGGGGTCCTTGCGGTTGACCCACCAGTTGAAATTCAGCATCAACCCCTGGAACGAGCGCTCCAGGAACCGCAGGTCCGCCCGGCCCAGCTGCCTCTCGTACTTGTACAGCCAGAGCGTGGCGAAGGCGTGCACCGGCGGATTGACGTCGCTGAAGTTCCACTCGTACGCGGGAATCTGCCCGCTCGGGTGGAAGTAGAGGCTGCGCAGCATCAGCAGCAGCTGCTCCTTGGCGAAATCGAAATCCACCGTCGACAGCGCGACCGTGTGGAAAGCCAGGTCCCAGGCCGCGTACCACGGATACTCCCACTTGTCCGGCATCGAGATCACGTCGGCGTTCAGCATGTGGAACCACTCGGTGTTGCGCACGTCGTGGCGGGCGGCCTCGAGCAGCGGATGACTCTTGTGCTCGCGCAGCCAGCGCTCCAGGTCGAAGTAGTAGTACTGCTTGCCCCACAGCATTCCCGCCAGCGCCTGGCGGTGCACCCGGCGCTGATCCTCGGTCAGCGACTGGGGCGCGATGCGCGCGTAGAACTCGTCGGCGTCGGCGATGCGGCTCGTCGAAGATCTTCTCGAAGCCGCCGAAGGGGTCGCTTGTCTTCGCGGCCGCCAGGCGCAGCCGGACCGTCTTGCTGCCGCCGCCGGGCACGTCGAGGGCATAGTGGGCCGCGGCCTTGGTCCCGACCTTGGCGGGATTCACCGCCTCGCCCTGTCCCGAGATGACGCAGGCGTGGAACGCGTCCTTGACGTAGGGCGACGCATTGGGCTGGCCCCACAGACGCTGCGCATTGCTCTCGTTTTCGGTGAAGAGCAACTCCGTGGGCGCCATCGCAATGGAGCCAGTATTCGCCCAGCTCATGGTGCGTGGCCTGAATGACGCCCGGCCCCGCTTCGCGCAGCGAAGGCTTGGGCTCGTCCTCGCCCCACGACCAGGTGTTGCGGAACCACAGTGTCGGCAGGACCCGCAGCCGGGCCGCTTCCGGCCCGCGATTGTGGACGGTGATGCGGACGAGCACGTCTTCCGGACCCGCCTTGGCGTACTCGACGAACACGTCGAAGTACCGGTCGTCGTCGAAGATCGCCGGTGTCGAGCAGCTCGTACTCGAGCTCCTCCCGCGATCGCCTCCGGTTGGTCTCGACCAGGTCCCGGTAGGGAAACTCCCGCTGCGGATACTTGTACAGGTACTTCATGTACGAGTGCGTGGGCGTGCTGTCGAGGTAGAAGTAGTACTCCTTCACGTCCTCGCCGTGGTTGCCCTCGCTGTTGGTGAGGCCGTAGAGGCGCTCCTTCAGGATCGGGTCGCGCTCGTTCCACAGCGCCAGCGCGAAGCACAGCCGCTGCTTGTCGTCGCAGATTCCGCCGAGCCCGTCCTCGCCCCACTTGTAGGCGCGCGAGCGCGCCTGGTCGTGGGTGAAGTAGTTCCAGGCGTTGCCGTCGTCGCTGTAGTCCTCGCGGACCGTGCCCCACTGCCGCTCGCTCAGGTAAGGCCCCCACTTCTTCCACGGGACCTGCGCCTCGCGTGCTTCGTTCAGTCGCTTCTGTTCCGTCACATCGACGATTGCAGGTTTCATGGTTCGCCTCCGTCACAAGCCGCCGCCCCAGCGGTACTGCCACGCCACGCCGATCGCGTCGAAGTTGTTGCCGGTGCGCGCCGCGACGCCGCTGCTGGCGTAGAACTTGATCGAATTCGCCCGGTCCACCGGGACCGCCAGGGTCGCCCCGGCACGCCAGTTCTGCTGCAGGTCGTTGTTCAGCACGCCGTCGACGGTCGTGCGCCCGCCGGCGAAGTACGTGCCATCGACCGAAACCCAGATGCCGGAGCGAAAGCCGTAGATCAGGTGCCCCTGCAGCGAGTAGAGGGGGTCCTGCGAGCGCGTCTTGCCCCCGTAGAATTCATCGTTGTCGGTAAAGAACGTGGCCGCCGCCTGGAGCTCCAGCGTCCACGGTCCGGCGGCCTTGGAAATCCCGATCTCCGGCTTGAAGGACCAGCGGTTGGTGCCGATGTTGACGAGCCGGCTGGAATCGTACTGGCTCCAGGGCGCCGACACCCGCAGGCTCGCGCCGATGATCAGGTCCTGCTCCCAGCCGGCGAATTCCTTCAGCGTGAGCGCCGGCGCCCCGTAGAGATTGATCGACAGCCGGGCCGCGGGATTGGCGACACCGTTGACGATCCGCTGCACGGGCTGACCGTCGACATCGGCCGTTCCGGACAGCCAGGTATAGGGCACGATCACGTCGAACTTGGCCGACTTCCCCCAGGCATCCAGCACCGTGGCGTACGCCAGCACGGCGTTCGACGTGTCGAGGTTCGCATTGTCGATCGGCGCCGCCGGATCGAACGACACTCCGCCGCGCGTGTAGAAGTAGCCCGCGATCAGGAAGTTGACGCCGATCGGCGCATTGGAATAGGCGCGGGGCTCGATGTCCTGCGCACGCGCAGGCGACACGACCGCCGCGAGCAGGCACGCGGCGAGCACCGCGATGCCCGGTCCCGTGGATCGAATCGGACGCACCATGAACCTAGAACAATGTTCCGGGACGAGCGAGAAGTCCGGCGGATGGCGGAGCAGGCCACCCGGCCCGACGAGATCCGTCAATTGCTGCGCCATGGGTTCCATCGGCTGGCAGGCGAAGACGCATCCTTCGATGTCTCGTCAGTATGGAGATTGAACGCAATCTCGCATCTCGGGCTTGCTCCAAGTCAAGCCGGCGCGGGGCGGGGTCGGGCTCGCCCAACCTCGGTCGTCTGGGCATGCGCGGCCCGCGGCATCCCGAGGCGCCGCTGCCGCATCCGGGAGCAGCCGGAGCGCACTCAGGTGTCGCGCCTGTTGCCATCGGCGGCGGTCGCCTCCGCCACGGGCTCCACGCCCAGCGTCCCGCCCAGCCCCTGCGGATCGGGGATGCGGGCGAGCGCGCGGTCTTCCGGCAATGCGTAATGTCCCTCGACCGTGCGATCCAGCAGCTCGAGCTGTCGGTGCAGTTCGGCGTGACGATGCGGCGGCAGGGTCTGCACGAGATTGTCCAGCATCGCGCGCAGCCGCCGCATGATCTGGATGCTGCCCGCGCCGCAATGCCGGATTTCGGTGCACGCGAGGTGCACGTAGTCCTCCCAGTTCGGCGTGCGGAAGACCAGCCGCAACTCGCCGGCGTCGTCGCGGAACTCCTCGCCGCGCAGATCGCGCAGCCCGACCAGCCGCAGCAGGCGGTGCAGCTGGTCGAGGGACAGCACCGCCGTCGTCGGATCGTTGATGGCCGCCGACAGCGCCTTGATCGCGATGTCGACCAGGATGCGGAAGGCGAAGGTCGGGTCCTGGTCCATGGTGCGCTCGGTTCCGAGCACGACCGCCTCCCGCAACCGGCGATCGTCGATGGCGCCGGCGCCGCCGTACAGTCGGTACAACGGCTCGTCGACGCCGAGAAAGTCGCCCACCTGCGGAACGAATTCGATGACTCCGCCGGCCCGGCGAGCGAGCTCGACGAGCCCTTTCAGATCCACGGCGAGCACGACCCCCGGGGTGCCGACGTTGACGACGGTGCGGTCGAGCGCCCCGAGCTTTCTGGGCGGCGGGACCGGACGGGGGCGCTCGGTCTTGTCCGGATAGACGCTCTGGATGACCGCAACTCCGAATTCTCCCACCTTCGCCACGATGCTGACCGGGCGCAGGAATCGCGCCGCGTAGTCGATCAGATAGAGGAAGACCAGGATCGAGACGAGCCCGAGGAACACCGCAATCCAGGTGTTGAACTGATCGACCGTCTCGTCCATCCGTGTCAGCACCCGCAACGCGAAGACCATCGTGAAGACAAAGACGCCCACGGTCGACCGGATCACGTTGTCGCGCAGCAGCGTCGTCGCGATGATTCGCGGCGTGTACTGCCCGCCCGCCACCTGGATAGCCACGAGCAGCGAGCCGAACGTGAACACGAGAAACGAGAGGTTCAGCGTGATCACCGTCTCCAGCATGGAGCGCGCCCCGACCACGGGCAGGCCGAAGAACGCGTGCTCACGATCGACGTGCCCGGTCTCCTCGAGCCACCCGCCGATGGCAAACGTGATTCGCTGGAACACCAGATAGAACAGGACGGCGAAGAGCGGCACGAGCCACATCGAGCCCATGGCGTAGCTCCTGATCGCGTACTTCAGATTCCAGCGCATGTTGCCTGCCTCCTCGATATGCGGTCGGGTGGTCGGCGCTCAGAACGTCACGCCGATCGTGCCGACGAAGATCTGGTCGCCCGTTCCCGGGTTGAACCAGAAGCCGCCCACCGTGACGCGGTCCAGCGTCAGCTGCACGAACGGCCCGCGCTGGATGTCGCGGTCACCGCCGTAGAGCCGCGTGCGCTGTCCGGCGACCCCGATGCGCAGCCACTCGACCGGCCGGACGCCCAGCTCGCTCCAGGCGTAGAGATAGCTGTCGCTCCGCGCGTGGCTGTCGCGCACGTACTCGGCCTCGACGTAGAAGTCGAGCCACTCCCAGGCCACGCTCGCTTCGAGTCCGGGCACGAAGGCCTGCGTCGTGCCCCAGGCGCCGCCGGCGAGCGGCGTCAGTTCCCACGTGATCTCGTCCCCGCCGGAGAAGGTCCAGCCGACGAAGGCCGAGCGCGCGCCGATCGACTCGTAGTTGACCCTGCCCTCGAAATGCAATGGCCCGCGGTCGGCGACCGCGATCGCCGACGTGTAGTTTTCGCCGCCGCGCACGATCGTGGGATAGGCGGTGAGCGCGAACTCCCACGACGGCTTTTCGGCAGGGGAAGCGCGGCGCCCGCTGCGATCGTCGTCGCCGGCGAAGGCCGACGCGGACGTGACGACCGCCAGCACGACCAGGGCCCGCGGGATGGCCTTCATCCGCCGAGCGCGTTGATCGCGATCACGAGCGCCGTGCCCAGCCCTGCCATCATGAACCCGACCTTCCAGCTCCCGTAGCCCGCATAACGGCCGAGCGCGAGCCCCCCGAAGAACAGCATGGCGAGCGCGACGGCGCGAGACACGGTCTTCGCCGTTGCGACATCGTCGAACAGCACGAAGGGCAGCACGACGGGAAAGGTCGACGCGACGACGATCAGGAATATCGCGAGGGATGCGAGCAGATCGTCCCCGGTGCAGCTTCGGTCGCGTCCGGCACCGAGGGCAACGCGACGATGCGTCCGCGAATCGCCTCGATCTCCGTCGACGAGACGAGGCCCGCCATTGGCCGCGACAGCGCGTCCCCGATGAGCTTGCGGCCGGCTTCCGCGTTCGCGGTCTCCCGCACGGAGCGGATGAGCGTGATCGATCTTCCGCGATCGGTGACCGTGCGCACCAGGTACATGACCGCGTCGACGAGGCCCCAGGCCAGGTTGCAGCCCAAGGCGGCGGCGAACATCGCCCGGATCTCGTCGCGCCCCGACTCCGCCACGGACACGGCGCCAACGAAGGTGAGCGCCATGAACAGGCCGAAGAGCAGTTCCGAGACCCGGTCCACGGGGCTCAGCACCGGCTCGCGGACCTCCTTCTCGATTGCGTCTTCGTTGCCCATCGCGATTCGCCCCCTGCTGGATCCGTCGATCCGCCAACTCCCTTTGCGGCGATTCTGACCGTCGCTGCGTCGACGCGCAACACGACGCGTCCACCGGATGGCGCGCGTGGACAGGGCTACAATCGCGCAGCGCCGCGCAGTTCGCGGAGGAACGTGAACCAATCGAGATCGCGCACCACTGGGAGCAACCCGCATGAACCAACCACCGGCAGCCGCGCCAGCCAGTCCGTCCGGCACTGGCGCACTTCGCTTCGACGTGGTCGCCGGGCTCACCGCCGCCGCGGTCGTCCTGCCCAAGGCGATGGCCTACGCGACCGTCGCCGGACTGCCGGTCGCCGTAGGTCTTTATACCGCGTTCGTCCCGATGGTCATCTACGCGCTGCTCGGCACGTCGCGCGTGCTCTCCGTCAGCTCCACCACCACGCTGGCGATCCTGGCCGGCACGCAGCTCGGGCTGGTCGTGCCGGACGGCGACCCTGCGAGGCTCGTCACGGCCACGGCCACGTTGACGGTGCTGGTCGGAGCGATGCTGGTTGTGGCGCGGCTCATGAATCTGGGATTCGTGGCGAATTTCATTTCCATGCCGGTTCTGACCGGTTTCAAGGCGGGGATCGGACTCGTGATCGTGCTGGACCAGGTGCCGAAGCTCCTCGGAATCCACATCACCAAGCAAGGGTTCTTCGCCGACATCCTGAGCGTCGCCCAACACGTTCCCGGTACGTCGCTGCTGACGCTGGCGGTGGCCGCAGCGACCTTCGCGGTGCTGATCGGAATGGAGCGGCTGTGGCCGCACTCGCCGGCGCCGCTCGTGGCGGTCGGCGGCAGCATCGCCGCATCCTGGTTCTTCGGCCTGACGGCAGCCGGAGTCTCGACGGTCGGCCTGATTCCGCAGGGATTTCCGTCGCTCACGATGCCGGACCTCGCACTGATCGAGCAACTGGTGCCGGGCGCGCTGGGGATCGCGCTGATGAGCTTCACGGAAACGATCGCGGCGGGTCGCGCCTTCGCCCACCCGGACGATCCCGCGATCAATGCGAATCGCGAGCTGGTCGCCACGGGGGCGGCCAATCTGGGGGGCGCGCTGTTCGGCGCGATGCCGGCCGGCGGCGGCACCTCGCAGACCGCGGTCGTGCGCGCCGCAGGCGGGCGGTCGCAGAAGGCGTCGCTGGTGACCGCGGGCACCGCGGTGGCCACCATGCTCCTGCTTGCGCCGATGCTGGGCCTGATGCCGCACGCAACGCTTGCAGCGGTCGTCATCGTCTACTCGGTCGGGCTGATCCAGCCGGCGGAGTTCCGTGCCATCCGCAATGTGCGCACGATGGAGTTTCGCTGGGCGATCATCGCCGCGCTGGGCGTGCTGATCCTCGGCACGCTAAACGGCATCGTCGTGGCGATCATCGTGTCGATGATCGGACTGGCGAGCCAGACCGCCCACCCGCGCGTGTCCGTCATCGGCCGCAAGCGCGGGGCCGACGTGCTTCGACCGCTGTCCCCCGAGCACCCCGACGACGAGACGTTCGAGGGCCTGCTGATCCTGCGGCCGGAAGGGCGCCTCTACTTCGGCAATGCGCAGGATGTGGCGGCGCAGATCAACGCGCTCGTCGCGCAGCACAAGCCGCGCGTGGTCGCGCTCGACATGAGCCGGGTGCCCGATATCGAATACTCGGCGCTGCAGGCACTCATCGAGGGCGAGAAGCGCGCGACCGAGAGCGGCGCCGTCGTGTGGCTGGCGGGTCTCAATCCCGGCGCGCTGGAGGTGGTACGCCATGCCGGACTGGACCAGCGACTCGGCCGCGAGCGGATGCTGTTCAACGCGCGCGCGGCGATCGAGCGCTACCAGGCGATGCAGGCAAAGGCAACCGAGGGGGCGCAGCCGGCCGCGTCCTGATAAACAAGAACCCCCGGCTCGCACCGGGGGTCTCGATCGAACTGAGCGCGACCCGCGATGGCGACATCGCGGTTGGCCGCGCAGGCGTCAATTCCCGCCTGGCGCGCCTGTTTCCATCCAGTTCCTGCTTTGCTTGGTGCTGGCGATCGCCAAGGGAACGACGGCCTCGATCGACGCCCTGTAATCGGCCTTGGCTGGCCTCCGTGAAGCCGGGCGCGCTGATCGTCGCGCCGCCCGCGGCTTGCCGGTCTCGATGGTGAAGGCGACGGGCTTCACGTTCTTGGGCCAGCCCCAGTAGCTGTTGCCCCACGGCGATTGCACCGCGATCGAACGGCCGCCCTTGCCGGGCGTCGCGGTGATCTTCTGGATGCCGACGGCGATGACGTCGTTGACGCGGGGGCCGGCCACCTCGAACAGGCCGGGCTGGACGGCCTTGACGACCGTACCGGCCGCCGTCGTCGTGGTCAGCGGGTGCCTTGGCAGGGGCCGGGGCAGGAGTCTGGGCGAGCGCCGCGCCGGTAACGACAGCGGCGGCGAGGAGTGCGAGGTGCAGCTTGCGCATGGAATGTCCTTTCGACTTGGTTGAGTACCCGTGAATTATATCCCTGTGCCAACCCGGTTCGGGCGCCGGCCGTTGACTCTCGTCAATTGTCCGTGCGCGCCGGCACTCCACGAATTCGGCATTTTCGGAACCCGCGCGACGAGCCGGCGCGTCGACAGCTTCCGGCGTCTCCCTGTAAAGTGCGCGTTTTCCGTGCCCTTTCCGGCCGGATATTTCCCGTACTGCCCGCATCGCCACGAAGGCTCTGCCATGAATTTCTCCGACGCCCCGACGCGCCCGGCGCGCATCCTTCCGCCGCTCGTTGCGTTGAGCGTCGCGCTGCTGCTGACCGGCGGTTGCGGCAAGGAGGAGAAGAAGGACGTGGCGCGCCCGCCCGCCGACGTGACGGTCGTCACCGTCGTCGCGCGCGACGTGCCGGTGGCGCCCACCTACGTCGCGCAGACGCAGAGCTCGCAGGCGGTCAACGTCGCGGCGCGCGTCTCCGGCTTCCTCGACAAGCGGGTCTACACGGAAGGCTCGGTCGTCAAGGCCGGTCAGGTGCTGTTCCAGATGGACCCGAAGCCGTTCCAGGCGCAGGTGGATGGCGCCGCGGCGGCGCTGCAGCGCAATCAGGCCGCCCTCGAGGTCGCGCGCGCCAATCTCGCGCGCACGAAGCCGCTCGCCCAGCAGAACGCGCTGTCGCAGAAGGATCTCGACGACGCGCAGGGCCAGTACGAGCAGTCTGCAGCCGCGGTCGAGCAGGCGAAAGCCCAGCTCGAGGAGGCCAAGCTCAACCTGTCCTACACGACGATCACTTCGCCGGTCACCGGCGTTTCCAGCTTCGCGGCGGTCGCCGACGGCACCTACGTCAACGCCCAGAACAGCCAGCTCACGACGGTGTCCGTGCTGACGCCGATGTGGATCAACTTCAGCATCTCGGAGAACGAGTACGAGCGCGTGCGCAACGACGTGCGCAACGGCGTGCTCAGGCTGCCGGGGACGAATTCTCTCGTCGTCGAGATCGAGCTGGTCGACGGATCGATCTTCCCGCACTCCGGCCGGATCACGTTCGCCGATCCGTCGTACAACGCCCAGACCGGAACGTTCCTGATCCGCGCGGCGGTCGACAATCCGCAGGGCGTGCTGCGGCCGAACCAGTACGTGCGCACGCGGCTCAAGGGCGCGCTGCGGCCGAACGCGATCCTCGTCCCGCAGCGCGCGGTCCAGCAGGGCGCAAAGGGCCACTTCGTCTGGGTCGTCAACAAGCAGAGCCAGGCCGAGCTGCGTCCGGTGACCGTCGGCGACTGGCAGGGCGACGACTGGTTCGTCACGCAGGGGCTCTCCGGCGGTGACGTCGTGGTCGTCGACGGCGGGCTGCGGCTCGGGCCGGGCGCGACGGTCAAGACGGCGCCGTACGTCCCGAAACCCGGGACCGCCGGCGCGGCGCCGGCGGCGCGCCCGCCCGGGGCGACGCTGGTCGTCAACTTCGCGACCGGCAAGGCGGCGCTCGACGCCGAGGCGATCCGGCTGCTCAAGGGCTTCGCGCCCGGCATGAAGACCGGCGCGAACCCGATCGACGTGACCGGCTTCGCCGACCGCACCGGCAACCCGGCGGCCAACGTCGAGCTCGCGAAACAGCGAGCGACCGCCGTGCGCGACGCGCTGATCGCCGAGGGCATCCCTGCCGACCGCGTGCGCCTCAGGCAGCCGGAGAACGTCACCGGTCCCGGCAGCGAGCGCGAGGCCCGCCGCGTCGAAATCGCCGTCGGCAGGTAACGGGGGCGCCGCAGAACATGTTCTCCCGCTTCTTCATCGAGCGGCCGATCTTCGCCGCCGTCGTCGCGATCGTCCTCTGCCTCGCCGGCGCGGTGGCGATGGTCGTTCTGCCGGTGCAGCAGTACCCGACGATCACGCCGGTGCAGGTGACCGTCTCGGCCACGTACCCCGGCGCCGACTCGAAGACGGTGGCCGACTCGGTGGCGGCGCCGATCGAGGCGCAGATCAACGGCGTCGACAACATGCTCTACATGTCGTCGACCTCCTCGGCCAACGGCCAGTTGACGCTGACCGTCTACTTCTCGCTCGACACCGATCCCGACATCGCGCAGGTGCAGGTGCAGAACCGCGTCAACCTCGCGCTGCCGCAGCTCCCCTCGGCGGTCACGCAACTCGGCGTCTCGGTGCAGAAGAAGTCCTCGTCGATCATGATGCTGATCGGCATCTACGGCAAGGGTGACCGGTACTCGTCCGACTACATCGCGAACTACGCCAATGTCTACGTGCTCGACGCGATCAAGCGCGTGCCTGGCGCAGGCCAGGCGTCGATCATGGGCATTCCCGATCAGGCGATGCGGATCTGGATGAATCCCGACCGGATGACCTCGCTCGGGATCACGACCAGCGACATCGCCAACGCGATCAAGGCGCAGAACGCGCTGTTCGGCGCCGGGCAGATCGGCCAGCAGCCCACCGCCGGGCCGGTCGAGCTGACGTTCCCCGTGGTAACGCAGGCGCCGTTCACCGACCCGCGCCAGTACGAGCAGATCATCCTGCGCGCGAGCCAGGACGGCAGCGCGATCGTGCGCCTCGGCGACGTCGCGCGCGCCGAGGTCGGGCTGCGCCAGTACATCGTCGACACCAAGATGAACGGCGTGCCGTCGACGGCGATCGCCGTCTACCTGCAGCCGGGAGCGAACGGGCTCCAGGTCTCGGACGCCGTGCGCAAGACGCTCGCCGAGATGAAGCCGCGCTTCCCCGAGGGCATCGAGTACGTCGTCGCGCTCGACACCAACGACTTCGTGCGGCTGTCGATCGAGGAGGTGATCAAAACGCTGCTCGAGGCGGTCGTGCTGGTCGTGCTGGTCGTCTATCTCTTCCTGCAGAGCTTCCGCACGACGATCATCTGCACGGTCGCGATCTTCGTGTCGCTGATCACGACCTTCGCCGGGATGCTCGCGCTCGGCTTCTCGATCAACCTGATCACGCTTTTCGGGCTGGTGCTGGCGATCGGGATCGTCGTCGACGATGCGATCGTCGTCGTCGAGAACGTCGAGCGCAACATGCACGACCACCATCTCGCGCCGAAGGAGGCCACGATCAGGTCGATGGGCGAGATCGCGAGCTCGCTCGTCGCCGTCGTGCTCGTGATGTCGTCGGTGTTCGTCCCGGCGGCGTTCCTGCCCGGCACCACCGGCCAGCTCTACAAGCAGTTCGCGGTCACGATCGTGATCTCGGTGGCCGTGTCGGGATTCGTCGCGCTGACGCTCACGCCGGCGATGAGCGCGCTGATGCTGAAGCACAATCCGCCGCCGCAGAAGGGCTTCTTCGCGTGGTTCAACCGCCAGGTCGACGCGGTGACGCGCGCCTTCGGGCACGCGGTGGAGCTCACGATCAAGCGCGCGGTCGTCGCGCTGATGCTGCTCGCCTTCTTCCTGTGGAGCATCTACCACCTGTTCACCGTGCTGCCCACGAGCTTCGTGCCCAACGAGGACCAGGGCTACGTGATGGCCGCGATCATCATGCCCGAGGCGGCGAGCCTCGACCGGGCGCAGGCGGTCGCGGAGAAGGTCGACGCGATCCTCGCGAAGACGCCGGGCGTCGAGATGCGCGCGATGATCACCGGCTACAGCCTGCTCGACAGCGGCTTCAAGACCAATGCGGGCGCCTTCTTCGTGACGCTGAAGGACTTCAAGGAGCGTTACGCGACGACCGAGTCGGCGCGCGCGCAGAACGCGCGGGCCGTGCTGATGAACCTCCACCGCGAGGCGCAGGCGATCGACGAGGCGATCGTCATCCCCGTCGCGCCGCCGCCGATTCCCGGCATCGGCACGACCGGCGGCTTCGAGTTCTGGATCCAGGACACGGGCGCCGGCGATCCCGCCCGGCTCGACGAGCTCACGCAGGAATTCCTGAAGAAGGCGCGCACGCGCGCCGAGCTCGCGAGCCTCTCGTCGACGTTCCGCGCGAACACGCAGCAGCTGCGCGCGATCGTCGACCGCGACAAGGCGGTGCTGCTTGGCGTCCCCGTCGAGGACGTCTACAGCGCGATCCAGGCGCAGTTCGGCTCGCTGACCGCGAGCCAGTACAACCAGTTCAGCCGCGTCTGGTGGGTGATCGTGCAGTCCGACGCGAAGTACCGGCAGGACCCGGCCGACCTCACGCGCCTGTACACGCGCTCGAGCAAGGGGGAGATGGTGCCGCTGTCGGCGCTGGTGCGCACCGAATGGGTCGCCGGACCGGACCTGCTGCCGCACTTCAACGGCTTTCCCGCGGCGAAGGTCAACGGCAATCCGGCGGCCGGGTACAGCTCCGGCGATGCGCTTGCCGCGATGGAGGCGGTCGCCGGGGAGGTCCTGCCGCCGGGCTACACGTTCGCCTGGTCGGGACTCGCGTTCGAGGAAAAGAAATCCGGCGGCACCTCGACGATCGCCTTCGTGTTCGGCCTGATCATCGTTTTCCTCGTGCTCGCCGCGCAGTACGAGTCGTGGACGCTGCCGGGCGCGGTGATGAGCGCGGTGCCGTTCGGCATCCTCGGCGCGCTCGTGACCAACTGGGCACGCGGCCTGGAGAACGACGTCTACTTCCAGATCGGCCTCCTGGTGCTGATCGGTCTCGGGGCCAAGAACGCCGTCCTGCGCGTCTCGGCCGCCGTCGAGTTCCGGCATCAGGGCAAGTCGATCATGGAGGCGACGGTGCTGGCCGGCGAGCAGCGGCTGCGGCCGATCATCATGACCTCGCTCGCCTTCGCCTTCGGCTGCCTGCCGCTCGCGCTCGCCGTGGGCGCCGGCGCCAACGCCCGGCACTCGATCGGCACCGGGATCATCGGCGGCATGATCGGCGAGACCACGCTCGCGATGCTCTACGTGCCGCTGCTCTTCTACCTGTTCGATCGGTTCGCCGAGGGCAAGGACAAGGCGGCGGACGCCCCTGCTCCGCCGCCACCGGCGGCGACGAAGCCGGCGAGCCCGCCGCCCGCGCCGGCGAAGGGTGATTGAGATGAGCGGCCTCGACGCGCCCGACCGCCTGAAGGCGGCCCCACATGAAAGGCAGGCGCTCCGTCCGTGGGTCCGGCTTCAGCCGGACGCGCGAAGCCACCTGAAGGCGGCCCCACATGAGGAGCCAGCGCTCCGTCCGTGGGTCCGGCTTCAGCCGGACGCGCGAAGCCGCCTGAAGGCGGCCCCACATGAAAGGCAGGCACTCCGTCCGTGGGTCCGGCTTCAGCTGGACGCATTGGGTGCCGTCCTTTGCGTAGCCGCGTTGGCACTTGCAGGCTGCACGATGGGACCGGACTACGTGCGACCGCAAGTCGACGCGCCGGCCGCCTTCCGCTTCGAGCCCGCGCAGGTGGCGGAAACCGCGAACACCGCGTGGTGGAAACAGTTCGGCGACCCGGTGCTCGACGGGCTGATCGAGACCGCGCTCGCCAACAACCTCAGCGTCAAGATCGCGGCCGCCAATGTCGAGCAGGCCCTCGCGGTGATCACGCAGACCCGCTCGGCGCTCTTCCCGCAGGTCGGCTACTCGGCGTACGGGGAACAGGCGCGCATCCCCGACACCGGAATCGTCGCCGTGATTCCGAACTATCCGAATCCGCAGACCGCCTACCAGGCGCTGCTCAGCGCGAGCTGGGAAATCGACCTCTGGGGACGCATCCGGCGCCTTTCCGAGGCGGCGCAGGCGAACATGCTCGCCACCGACGAGGCCCGGCGCGGCGTGATCCTGACGCTGGTGAGCGCGGTTGCCACCAACTACATCGCGTTGCGCGGCCTGGACGAGCAGCTTGCGATCTCGAAGCGCACGCTCGGCACCTACGGCGAATCGGTGCGCCTCTACCAGCTCCAGTTCAAGTACGGGCAGACTTCGCAAATGACCGTCTCCCAGGCGCAGTCGCAGTACGAGACTGCGGCGGCGCAGATCCCGCAGATCGAGTCGCAGATCGCGCAGACCGAGAGTGCGCTGTCGATCCTGCTCGGCCGCAACCCGGGTCCCATCCCGCGGGGCAAGTCCATCTACGCGCTGGCCGCTGCCGAAAGTGCCCGCAGGCGTGCCTTCCACGCTGCTCGAGCGCCGGCCGGACATCATGCAGGCCGAGCAATCGCTGATCGCAGCCAACGCGCAGATCGGCGCCGCCAAGGCGCTCTACTTCCCGACGATCTCGCTCACCGGCGCGCTGGGCAGCTCGAGCACCGACCTCTCCGACCTGTTCAAGGGGCCGACGCGGGTCTGGAACTACGCGGGCCAGATCGTCGGGCCGATCTTCACCTTCGGCGCGGTCAGCGGCCAGGTCGCACAGTCCGAAGCCGCGCAGCAGGCCGCCCTGCTCAACTACCGGCTGGCGATCCAGAATGCGTTCGCCGACGTCGACAACGCACTGGTGGCCCGGCAGAAGCTCGAGGAGCAGCTCGCGGCGCAGGAGCGCCTGGTCGCCGCGCTCCGCGATTACGCGCGCCTGGCGAAGCTGCAGTACGACGGCGGCTATACCGCCTACTCGACCGTCCTGCAGGCCGAGCAGTCGCTGTTTCCCGCCGAGCTGACGCTCGCCGCCGTGCGCGCGTCGGTCTTCAACTCCGCCGCCAGCACGTACAAGGCGATGGGCGGTGGCTGGGTGAGCGAGGCGGACAGGCTGACGACGGGCGGCGTGGCGAAGCCGGCCCCCGAAAGTCCGGCGCGCCAGCCGTTGTTCTGACAGGCCGGTGCGGAGCCCGTGCTCGGCACGGGTCCACGGCATCCGGGCACTTCGTTCAGGGCTTCGGCAGCTCCGCCGCCGCGAGGTCGCGCGCGAGGTCGGCGAGGATCGCGGACAGTGCCGCGTTCCACGCGCGGGCGAGCGCCTCCGGGTCCGTCCCGGTGAACGCGACGCGCTGCCGGTACTCGCGCGACCAGAGCACCGTGGGGATCGCCGCCTTCGCCGAGGAGACGTAGTAAGTCACCGCGAGCACCGCCGCCGGCTTGCCCGCCTCGCGCGCATCGCCGTAGAGCTCCGAAGCGAAGCCGTCGAGCACGTAGTCGCCCTCGTCGGCGGTCGCGCCGGGCGGCACCACGCGGCGGAACACGTTCGCCGCCGCCAGCGCCTTCGCCGTCGCTTCCGACAGCATCGCGACGGGTGCGACGAAGAATTCGTGGTAGTAGTCCGCCTCGTACTTCAATTCGTCCTGGCGGTAGACGAAGGCCTTGCCGCGAAAGGGCGCGCCGACGTTGACCATACCCACGCGCAGCACCGCGAGCTTCTGCACCGAGACCATCGGCGGCATCGCGGGGTCGAGCAGGAACGTGCGCTTGACCGGCGCCAGGCGCGAGATCGAGCACGACGCAAGGATCGCGGCGACCGCGAGCAGCGCAAGCGCGCCTCCGGCGCGTCGCAGGAACGCGCGCGGCGATGGCAGGGGGGACGTCGGTTTCATCGGGCGCGCTCCGGCGGTTTCGGCGGCTCGCCGAGGATCACGTTCGCCGGATAGCGCTTCGCGTCCTCGGTCAGGTCGCGCAGGTTGTCGGTGATCTGCCGCAGGTTCTCGACGGTGATCGCGAGGTCCGCCTCGCCGCCGCCCAGGATCCGGTCCATGCGGCCCAGCGTGCGCGACAGATGCGACAGCGTCTTCTGCAGGTTCGGATCGTCGAGGATCGCGCGCAGGCGCTCGAGCGCCGCCGCCGTGTCATCGGGCAGCTTCTGCAGCGCGGGGCTCGCGAGCGTCTTCTTGAGCTCGGCGTTGCTTGCGCGGAGCTCCGCAAGCAGGACAGCCGCCTCGCCGGTGAGGTTCTTCTTCTTGAGGTCGTCGAGGGCCGCCTCGATCTTGGCCAGCGCCGTTGTGGTCCGCTGGGAGATCGTCTTGGTGTCGATGGCGTCGATCCGCGCGTTGGTCGTCACCAGCAGCGTGTTGAGATTGTCGAGCGTCTTCTCGATGTCGAGCCGGCGCAGCCGGTCGAGCACTTCGATCGCGGAGTTGACGAAGGTCGCCACCGTCGACGGCGCGCTGGGGATGTAGATATTGTCGGGCGCCCAGTCGATCGGCAGAGTCGGCGGTATCGGGTCGACGAAATCGATCTCGAGGTAGCTGGTGCCCGTGATCCCCTGCGGTGCGAGGCGCATGCGCAGACCGCGCTCGACTTCCAACTGCGCGGCGGCCGGATTGGTGATGTCGCCGGCTCCCGCACGGCTTCCGAGCTGCTTCGGCTCGATCTGCGCCTCGACCAGCACGTAGCGCGCGCGCTCGGCCATCGGCCGGTCCTGCTGGTACTTGTTGTAGGTGAATCCGATCCGCGTCACCTGGCCGATGACCACGCCGCGGTACTTGAGCTTCGAGCCGATGTCGAGGCCCTGCACCGACTCGTCGAAATAGCTCTCGATCGCGACCTTGGGCTGGAACCAGCGGCCGGAGCCGATCACGACGAGCACGATGGCGCCGGCGATGACCGCGCCGATCACGAACAAGCCCAGCTTGAAGTAGTTGGCTTTGAGGCTCATGGCTCGCTCAGGTCGTGACCGCCTCGGCCTCACGCCGGAAGAAGGCGCGCACGCGCGGGTCGTCGGTCTCGTCGCGCAGGCGGCGCGGGTCGCCCTCCGCGATGATACCCTTGGCGCGGCGGTCGAGGAGGATCACGCGATCGGTCGCGACGAACACGCTGCCGAGGTCGTGGGTGACGATCACGAACGTCACGCCGAGGCTCCCGGCGAGGCGCCTGATCGTCGCGTCGAGCGAGGCCGCCGTGATCGGATCGAGGCCGGACGACGGCTCGTCGAGGAACAGGATCGACGGGTCGAGCGCCATCGCGCGGGCGATCCCGGCCCGCTTCTGCATGCCGCCGGACAGCGCCGCCGGCAGGTGCCCGGTGAACGCCTCCAGTCCCACCAGCTCGAGCTTCATCCGCGCGACGAGGTCGATCGCCGCGTCCGGCAGGTTCGTGTACTCCTCGAGCGGCAGCCGCACGTTCTCGAGCAGCGTCATCGATCCGAAGAGCGCGCCCGACTGGTACATCACGCCGAACCGGCGCTGAATCGCCTCCAGCGCCGGGCCCTCGGCGGTGACGATGTCGTCGCCGGCGATCAGCACGCGGCCCGCGACCGGCGGCAGCAGGCCGATCATGTGCTTCATCAGCGTGCTCTTTCCGCAACCGGAGCCGCCGAGGATGCCGAAGACCTCGCCGCGGCGGATCTCGAAATTGACCCGCTCGAGGATCGCGACACCCTCGTAGCCGGCGTCGACGTTCTCGACGCGGATGATGACGTCGTCGGCGTCGCTCATCTCAGATGTTCAGCAGGTAAAAGGCGACGGCGAACAGCCCGTCGACGACGACGAGCAGGATGATCCCCGAGACGACGGCGCGGGTCGCCGAGTCCCCGACGGCCGATGCGCCGGCCGCCGTCTGCAGGCCGCGCAGGCAGCCGATGCCGGCGACCAGCACCGCGAACACGAACGACTTGACGAAGCCCGCGAGGAAATCGGTCATCGTCACCGCGCTGTCGACTTCCTTCAGGAACGTCAGGTACGGGATCGCGAACGACTGCATCGTGAGCGCACCGCCGAGCACCCCGACGAGGTCGGCGAACAGCGTCAGCAGCGGCGTCATCAGCAGCGCGGCGATGATGCGCGGCGTGACCAGGAAGCGGACCGGGTTCAGCCCCATCGTCGTCAGCGCGTCGACTTCCTGGTTGACGCGCATCGTGCCGATCTCGGCGGCGAACGCGGCGCCGGAGCGGCCGGCCAGCAGGATCGCGGTCATCAGCGGGCCCAGCTCGCGCAGCATCGCGAGGCCGATCAGGTCGGCGACGAAGATCTCCGCCCCGAAGCGCTTCATCGGCACCGCCGACTGGAAGGCGAGGATCATCCCGAGCAGGAACGAGATCAGCGCGACGATCGGCAGCGCGTCGGCGCCGGCGCGCTCGCAAATGCGCCACACGTCGCGCCAGCGCACCGATGCCGGGTGCGTCGCCGCGTAGAAGAGCGCCGCCGACGTCTCGCCGATGAACTCGACCTGGATCCGGATGTCGCGCCAGACCCCGGCGGCGGCGTAGCCGATCTCCTCGACCGCCGGCCGGCGCGGCGATTCGGGATCGAGGTCGTGCTCGAGGACCTTGGGGTCGAACTGCTTGAGCAGCACCTCGTACGCAGGCTTGAGGTTCGCGACCTCGACCTTGCCGGCGCGCGGGCGGCGCAGCAGCTCGACGAACAGCGCCGCGCCGGCGCCGTCGCAGTACTCGACGCCGGCCGCGTCGACGACGAGCGGCTTCGTCGCCGCGTCGTCCGCGGCGCGCCGCGCCTTGTCCCAGAGGTCGGGCAGCGTCGTCGCGTCGAGGCGGCCCGTCAGCGCGAGGATGCGCCGGCCGTCCGCCGTGTCGGTGATCGCCAGCGCTGCCATGTGCAACCCGCCGATCGCCGTCGACAGGTCAGTCGACGAGCTCGAGGCTGTTGCCCGCGACGCGCACGTGATCGCCTTCGCGGACGAACGGCTCGTAGGCGACGGTGACGACGCGCTTCTGGCCGTTGTCCATCTTGAGGGTCACTTCCCAGCGCGGCTGCTCGTAGGCGTTGGGCGACTTGCGGTAGGTCGCCCCGCCACCGGCGCCCAGCACGACCATGCCCTGGTTCGACAGCCCCGGCCCGATCTTGTACGACGTGACGGCGCGCCCGTCGGCGTCGAAGCCGCTGGGCGTTCCGAGCGGCGTCCACGCCTGCTTGACCGTGGTCTGGCGGATCGTCTCGACGCGGCCGCAGGGAAAGCTCGTGCAGTCGGCCCCGGCACTGGCGCTTTGCGCGGGCAGCTGCGACTTCATCTGCGCCTGCGCCGGCACCACAGCGAGGACGGCGACGAGACCGGCGACGGCGAAGGCGGCCAGGCGTGCGATCAACGCGGGCATGTTCGGCTCATTCCGGCAGCGTGCTGAGGTAGAACATCGAGTGCAGCAGCGGGCCCGGCTTGCCCAGCGCGCCGAGCCAGCGCTGGAAGATCTCGTCGATGTCGCCGGTGCGATAGAGGTTCGCGAGCGCGCGGTTCACCGCGAGCCTGAAATCGGGGTCGTCGCGGCGCATGGGCAGGCCGAAGGGCTCGTACGAGAAGTCGCCGTCGACGAAGGCGTAGTCCTTCGGGTTGCGCGAGCGCAGCTTCAGGTACGCGAGCACGGTGCGATCCGCCGGCGTAGCCGTCGACCTTGCGCTCGGAAAGCATCGCCATTCCCTCGGCGGCGTTCTGGACCGGGACGAGCACGGCGGGCGCAGAGATCCGCGTTCATGCCGCGGACGAGCGACTCCTCGGTGGTCGTGCCGGCGATCACCGCGATGCGCTTGCCCTTGAGGTCGGCGATTCGCGCGAGCTTCGATTTCGCGCGCACCAGCACGCTGCCGCCGTCGACGAAGAACGGCAGGCTGAAATCGACGAGCCGCATCCGCGACAGCGTGATCGTCGTCGTCCCGCAGACGGCGTCCACCTTGCCGCCGGTGACGTAGTCCAGGCGGTTCGACGCCTCGACCGGCAGCCACTCGATCCTGAGCTCGGCAGAGCGCGAGCTCCTTCTGGATCGCGCCCGCGATCCGCATGCAGAGCTCGACGCTGTAGCCGCGCACCCGGCCTTCGCGATCCTTGTACGAGAACGGCACGGCGTTGTCGCGGTAGCCGAAGGTGATGGCGCCCGTCGCCTTGATCCGGTCGAGGGTCGGCGAGGCCGCCGCCGCGTCCGGCGCGCACGCCGGCCAGGGCGAGGCCCAACGCGACGAGCGCGAAGGAGAACAGGATGGACTTGCGCATGGCAACTGCGAGCCGGGAAATGGGTCCCGAGTTTAGCATGCGCCCCCGTCCCGGTCGTGCGCGCGCGGCGGCGCGTGGCGGAGGGCGATCCGGGACTGTAGAATCGCGGCCGGACCGCGCCGCCGGCGTCGCCGATTCCCGCAAAGGTCGATCAACGTGAAGCGCCTCCTCTCCGCCATTCTCGCCGCAACGGCGCTCGCCGCCGCCGCATTCGCCACGCCGTCCGTGGCGCAGGCACCCTCGCCCGCCGCCGCTGCGCCGGCGCGCGACACGCTCGCGAAGCTCAAAGCCACGAAGCAGATCGCCGTCGTGTACTCCGGCGACTCGCTGCCGTTCTCGTTCGTCAACGACAGGCGGGAGCCTGCCGGGTACTCGATCGACCTGTGCAAGCGCGTCATCGCGCATCTCGCCGCGGCGGCGGGCGTGCCCGACCTCAAGGTCGACTGGAAGGCGGGCACGGTCTCCGAGCGCATCCTGCTGGTGGCCTACGGGCAAGGCCGACATCGACTGCGCGAACACGACGGCCACGCTGACGCGCATGCGGGACGTCGATTTCTCTTCGCTGGTCTTCATCGAAAGCGGCGGCCTGCTGGTCAAGGAGAGCTCGCGGATCCAGAAGCTCGGCGACCTCACCGGAAAGACCGTCGGGGTCATCGCCGGGACGACGACGGAAACGCGGCTCTCCGCGCTGCTGAAGGAGCGCCTCGTCAACGCGAAGGTGACGCGGCTGCGCGACGGCAACGAGGGCGTCGCCATGCTCGAGACGGGATTCCTCGACGCCTTCGCGAGCGACAAGGTCAAGCTGGTCGGCCTCGCGCTGCAGGCGAAGGATCCGAAGGCGCTCACGCTGCTGGCCGAGGACATCTCGGTCGAGCCCCTCGCGTTCGCGCTGCCGCGCGGCGACTCGGCGCTGCGGCTCGAGGTCAACCGTGCGCTGACGCAGGTGTACGCGAGCGGCGCGATCGAGGCGATCTTCAGGCAGTGGCTCGGCCCCCTCGGCCGGCCGTCGGGGCTGCTCGCCGCGATGTACCTGCTGAACGCGATTCCGCAGTAGCCGCCGCGCGGCGATCGCCCCGCGACGTGGTGACGCGAGGCCGTCGTCGCACGGGACGACCGGTGCCTCCGCCGCGAAGATGTAATAGAATATGCGGTTCGTCGGCCCGGACAGCCGTCCCGCCGATGGCACGGATTCAACAACTGCGCGCAACTCGCGCCAAGGAGAACCTGATGTTGCAGAAATTGCTACGCACCATGGGCTTGACCACGCTGCTCGCGGCGGCGGCATTCGTTGCACCGTCCGTCCACGCGCAGGCCGATCAGCAGAAGCTCGTCAATCATGGCGGAGAGCCTCGCTGTCCAACTTCATGCGCGATCCGGAAATGAAGTGGCTGCAGCAGAACCTGCACCGCGCCAAGGCGGTGATGATCGCGCCGGAGGTGCTCAAGGCCGGCTTCATCTTCGGCGGCTCGGGCGGCCACGCCGTCGTCCTCGCGCGCGACCCCAAGTCCGGCAAGTGGGTCGGTCCGGTGTTCTACGGGATGGCGACCGCAAGCGTCGGTTTCCAGGCCGGCATCCAGGTGTCGGAGGCGCTCACGCTGGTGATGACCGACAAGGGGTTCAACTCGCTGCTGGCGACCTCGTTCAAGATGGGCGGCGACGCGAGCATCGCCGCGGGCCCGGTCGGCGCGGGCGCCAAGAGCGACATCGTGGCCGACCTCATCACGTTCAGCCGCGCCAAGGGCATCTACGGCGGCGTGAACTTCGACGGCACCGTGGTCACGGCGTCCGACGACTGGAACAACGCGTACTACGGGAAGAAGGTGCTCCCGCCCGACGTCCTGGTGCGGATGAGCGCCACCAACAAGGGCGCCGACAAGCTGATCGCCGCGGTCACCGCGGCGGCGAAGAAGTAGCGCTTCGAGTCGATTTCCGAATCGCGAGGGCCCCGTCCGGGGCCCTCTTTTTCGTGCTTCGCGGACTCAGCCTGCCCGGCCGAATCGGACTCCGGGCGACGCGCCTCCGCGTCGCGGTTGGACGCCACCCAACCGGTAAAAAGCTGGTAGCCCAGCGCGAGCAGGGTGGCCCCGACGAACATCCCGAGAATCCCTGCGCTCGCCATTCCGCCGAGCGCCCCCAGCAGGATGACCGGCATCGGCGCATCGACGCCCCGGCCGAGCATGAGCGGCTTCAACACGTTGTCCGTCATTCCGGAGACGAAGATCAGCACCGTGTAGACGATCGCCTCGACGTTCCCGTATTCCCCGAGCCACCAGATGTAGCCGATGGCCGGCAGCGTGACGATCAGCGCCGGCACCTGGGCGATGCCGAGCACCAGAACGATCACCGCCAGAATGCCGGCCCAGGGCACGCCGGCGACCAGCAGGCAGAGGCCGACGATGATCGCTTGAATGAAGGCGACGCCGATGACGCCCTGCGCGACGGCCCGAATCGTCGCCGTGGCCAGCCTGGTGAACTCGGCGCCGCGTTCAACGCCGGCGACACGCTCGAAAATCGCGAGACTGCCACGGCTGCCCGACTCGCCGAAAGCCATGACGATGCCGGCGATGATGAACGAGGCGAGGAACTGCAGAAGGCCGCCGCCGATGCTGGCGACGAAGGCAAGCGCGGACTTCGCCAGATCGCCGATCTTCGGCTGCATGCTCTGGACGAGGGCCGGAAGATCGTCGTGCGCCTGCGACCATGTCGCATGCACCTTCTCGCCGATGATCGGCCACCCCGCCACGGATTCGGGCGGCGCCGGGACCTCGAGCGCATCGTTCTGCAAGTCGTTGATCAGTTGATGGATCGAGTCGCCGAGCGAGCTCATCAGTACGGCGGTCGGGACGACGATCAGGACGATGCCCAGAATCACCAGCAGCGGTCGCCGAAAGCCCTTGCCTGCCCCCCAGCTTCGCCGCCATGAACTGCTGCATCGGATACAGCGCGACGGCGAGGATGAGCGCCCATACCATCAATGTCAGAAACGGCGAGAAGACCTGGTAGCAGAGCGCCACCAAGGCGAAGATGAGCCCGGCACGGATGAGGACATCGAGCAGTCCGGAGGTGCCACGGGGCTCGAGTTCACGCTCGGGTTTGCCGTGCAGATTCATGTGTCGTTCCGCCTTGATCGGTAGGGTTTCGTGCGCCCGGCGCGCGACTCAGTTCAGATCGTTGTCCTTGTAGTACTTGGTCCCCTTGGCGGTGAGCTCGAGCGCCAGGCCGCCTTCGGTGAGCTGGAAGAGCCAGACCCCCGGCGCCACCGCCACCGCCCCCTGGTAGGCGGCACCCTTGTCGCCGGCCTTCGCCGCCGCGGTCGCCTGCGCGCCGAACTCCCATCCGGAGTTGACGAAGTTGTTGAACGCCGAATCGGTTTCGAACACCCAGACGAGCTGGAACTTCTTGACGCCGAAGCCCAGGCCCGCCTGGATCTCGGCCATCTTCATGTACGTCGCGGCCTTGGTCTTGTTGTTGACGGCCATTCCCTTGCCCGAGCCACCGCCGGCGATGAAGATCTTCATGCCGAAGTTGCTGAACGCGGCGTAGCCGGCAGCCGCCTCGACCGCTTTGCGCGCCGACGGCTGCACCTTGTAGACCGCGGCGAGCGCGTCCTGCGCCGCCTTGCGCACCTCCGCCTGCTCGTCCGCCTTGCTCGCGCCAAGCGCGGCGCCGGGCGCGGCCAGCGCGAAAGCCATTGCCCAGATCATCATGCGACGATTCATGCTCCCTCCGGTTCAGTTGGATTGCCGATTCACGAGCCGGCGTCACGGGGTGGCCCGCTTGCGCGAAAACCCCGCTGCCGCCTGGCCGAGCTGTCGGCTGGCTCCTTCGTTGCCGGCACGAGTCGCTCGCCAGGATTGGCCAAACCTGCAGTCTAGGCGCACGCCGCCACGATTTGTTGATCTGGCTCAGCACGGCGAAGGCAAACCACGCCAATGGCTTCACGCGGGAGCCCAGCCGGCTCGGCAGGGATCGGCTCCCGACTGTCGCGATTCGACGCCGGCCGGACTCACGCCTCCGTTCCCATGCGCCAAAGAGGGACATGCGGCCTTGCAGGGCGGTCGATCGTTGACACCGGTCAATACCGGGCAACGCGCCCCGAGGTCATGATGTACATTCGGATTCCGCCGAGCTTCCACCGTGGCGAACAGGCCAGGCGGTTGGCCTTGCTCGAGGATTTTTTCCAACCCCGGAGATGACCATGGTACGAAAGATGCTGGTGCTCGGCCTGCTGGCAATGTCGCTCGCGGCCCCGGGCGTATCTGCGCAGACTGCGCCGGTGGGTGCCGCCCAGCCCGCGGCGAGCGCCGTCGATCCCGCGTCGATCCAGGCCCTCAAGGACATGGGCGCGTTTCTGCACACGCTGAAGCGCTTCCGGGTGTCGACCGAACTGACCGGCGAGCGCGTGCTCGCGGATGGCCAGAAGCTCCAGCACACGGCGACCGCCAATATGGACGTCGAGCGCCCGGACAAGCTGCGCGTGCGGATGCACAGCGCCCGTTCCGCACGTGAGCTGTTCTACGACGGCAAGACGGTCACGCTGTACACACCCGCGCAGAAGTATTACTCGACGGTCGAATTTTCCGACACGATCGGCGGACTGATCGACCGGCTGGAGGCAAAGTACGGCGTGCAGATCCCGATGCAGGACCTCTTTCGTCTGGGGCACCCCGGCCGCACCTCTCGGCAAGATCGAATCGGCGATGAATGCCGGCCAGGATTTCATCGACGACGATCTATGCGACCACTACGCCTTTCGGCAGGGCAAGATCGACTGGCAGATCTGGATCGCCACCGGGAACAAGCCGCTGCCGCGCAAGGTCGTGATCACCAACCGCAGCGACGAAGCGCGTCCGCAGTCGGTCCAGGTGTTCGACTGGAATCTGAAACCCGGCTTCAAGGACTCGGCTTTCAGGTTCACGCCGCCCAAGGGGGCGACCAAGATCGAGATCGTTCCGCGGAAGACAAAGTAGAGGAGCGCCAACATGCAAAGACCATTCGGCAGATTGCTTCCGGCCGCGTTCGCCGCCCTCGTCGTGGCCAGCTTCGCCATGGCCCCCTACGCCGATGCCGCGGGTGACCGCGGGGCGGGGGCGGCGGGAGGGGTGGCGGCGGCGGCGGTGGCGGCGGCGCGCGCGCCGGCGGGTGGCGGTGGCGGCGGCGGCGCGCAGGCGGCGGGTGGCGGCGCCAGGCAGAGTGCGCAAGTCAACAACAGCAGGGCCGACACGCGCACCAACAATGTGCGCAGCGGCAGCGTCAACAACGTCAACGTCGAACGGAACGTCAACGTCGACGTGGACAACGGCTGGGACAACGACTATCACCCGGTCGCGAGAGCGGCAGCGGTCGGCACCGCGGTTGCCGTGACTTCGGCCGTGATCGGCTCGATGGTAGCCACCGTTCCGCCAGGCTGCGTGCCGGTGAACTACGGTGGCGTCGTCTACCAGCAATGTGGCACCACCTGGTACCAGCCCCAGGGATCGCAGTTCGTGGTGGTCAATCCGCCCAATTGATCGGTTTGCGACAGAAAGGATCCGATCTCGCCGCCGGCGACCGGCCGGGTCGTCGACAATCGGAAGCGCAATCGCCGGAGTCCAGGGAGCCGGGCGTCGAAGACGCGACGTTCCCTGCGGCCGGCGCGTCGTTCCCCGTCATTGCCGTGCGCCGGGGCGCAGCACCGCGCCCGTGCCGCCGATGATCAGCGCGCAGCCGGCGATCATCGGCAGCGTGATCGACTCGTCGAGAAACAGCGCCCCCCACAGCATGCCGAACGCCGGCATCAGGAACGCGACCGTCAGCGCGCGCGTCGGGCCGACGTCGGCGATCAGGCGGTAATAGAGCACGTACGCGATCGAGCTGCACACGCAGCGCGAGCCCCAGGACGTTGGCGGCGATCAGCGGCGTGATCGGGGCGCTCGGCGGAGCGAAGGGCACGAGCGGCAGCAGCGCGACCCCGGCGAAGATCTGGCTCCAGCCCGCGATCGCCAGCGGCTTCGCGCCGGCCGCGCGCTTCTTCATGTAGATGCTCGACGCCGCGTAGCAGAGCGTCGCGGCGAGGCACGCGGCGACGGCAGCCGCGAACCACAGGTCGGGGACGACGGGTCCCGCGCGGCTCACCAGCGCGACACCGGCCGCTCCGGCGACGAGTCCCGCGATCTTCGCCCGCGGTCAGACGCTCGCCGAGCAGCGGGACCGCCAGCAGCGCCGTGAACAGCGGTGTCGTCGAGTTGAGTATGACCGAGTACGACGCCGGCAGGTGCAGCGCGGCGAACGCATACAGCATGAACGGCAGCGTCGAGTTGACGAGGCCGATCACGACGTATTGGCGCCAGTGGCGGGAGAGGCCGGTGTCGAAGCCGATGGCGCGGCAATAGGCGATCAGCACGGCGCCGCCGATCAGCACGCGCGTGGTCACCGTCAGCACCGGCCCCAGCGCGGGCGCGAGCACGCGGATGAAGATGAACGATGCGCCCCAGATGGCGGCGAGCAGGACGAGCCGCGCGACGTCGGACTGGCGCACCGGATCGGGAACCCGGTCAGGCGGGCGCGGCGACGCGCTCGCGCGCCATTCGCGGTGCCGCGCGCCGCGGCGGCGCCGCCACGCTCGAGCGCGAGCAGCGAGCGCTTGCGCGCGAGCCCGCCGGCGTAGCCGGTCAGCGCGCCGTCCGCGCCGATGATGCGATGGCAGGGCACGACGATCGACAGCGGGTTGCGCCCGGTGGCCGCGCCCGCCGCGCGAACGCCCCGCGGTCGGCCGGCGCGCGCGGCGAGCTCCCGATACGCGATCGTCTCGCCGTAGCGCACGTCCGCGATCGCCGCCCACACGGCGCGCTGGAACGGCGTTCCCGCCGGCGACAGCGGCAGGTCGAAACGCGGTCCGCTCGCCCGCGAAGTACTCGGCGAGCGCCGCCGCCGCGCGCCGCAGGATCGGCAGGTCGGAGCGCCGCTGCCAGTCGGGGCCGACGGGCGGCTGATGCCGCTGCCCGTCGAACCAGGCGCCCGTCAGGGCGTCGCCGTCGCTCGCCAGCACCATCGGGCCCAGCGGGGACGCAATGCGATCGAAATAGACAGTGGTGTTCATCCGGCATTCCTCCAAAGGTGCATCACGGCATACGCGCGCCAGGGGCGCCACGCGTCGCTGCGGCGCAGCGCGCGCGCGGGCTGCGTCTCGTCCAGTGCCTTCAGCACGACGAGGTCGTTGGCGAGGAACGCGTCCGGCCAGCGCAGCGCCCGCATCGCGATGTAATTCGCGGTCCACGCGCCGATCCCCGGGCAGTCGCGGCGAGCGCGGCGACGGCCGCCTCGACGTCGCTCTCCGGCTCGAGCGGGATCCTCCCCGACGCGACGGCCGCGGCGAGTCCGATCAGTGCCCGCGCGCGCGCCTGGGTCAGGCCGAGGTCGACGAGCTCGCGCGGCGCCACCGCAGCGATGCGCGCGGCGGTGGGAAACAGCCGGGTCAACGCATCGCCGCCGTCGATCGTCGCCGCGTCGCCGAAGTTGCGGGCGAGCCGGCCCAGCACCGTGCGCGCCGCGCGCACCGAGATCTGCTGGCCGACGATGGCGCGCGCTGCGAGCTCGAAGCCGTCGAAGGTGCCGGGGACGCGCAGTCCCGGACGCGCCGCAGCGAGCGGCCCCAGCGTGGCCGCGACCACCGCCGGATCGCAGGCCAGGTCGAACGCGTGCTTCACCCGCGAAAGCACCGCCGGCACCGCGCGCGCGAGCGTCGGCGACACCGAGACGCAGCAGCGCAGCCCTGCGCGGCGAGCGCCGCACCTCGATGCGGCCGACGTGCGGCGTTCCGCGATGCGCGATGCGGACCGTGCGCGCGTACGCGTCGTCGGTCACCGTCTCGACGCCGTCGATCGCCCGATGGCCGAGAAACACGAGCATCGACTTCCAGTCGTACGGCGGCCGGAATGCGAGCTCGAACGCCAGCGCGGCCGGGAGGGCCGCGCCGTCGCGCGCCTCGCGCAATCGGCCCGGCGCCATCCGGTAGCGTGCCCTGAACAGCGCATTGAAGCGCCGCACGCTCGCGAACCCGCTGGCCAGCGCGACCTCGGTGACGGGCAGCGCGGTGTCGGTGAGCAGGCGCTTCGCGAGCAGCAGGCGCTGCGTCTGCGCATACTCGATCGGCGAGACCCCGAACTCCGCGTCGAAGATGCGCCGCAGATGGCGGCTCGTCACGCCGACGCGCTCCGACAGCCGCTCGATGCCGCCCGCGTCGAGAATCGCCGTTCTCGATCAGGTCCACGGCGCCCTGCGCCAGGCGCGCGCCCGCGTCGATGCTGGCGTTTCCCGGCGCGAGCTCCGGACGGCAGCGCAGGCACGGCCGGTAGCCCTCGACCTCGGCCGCCGCGGCGCTGGCGAAGAAGCGGCAGTTCTCGCGCCGGGGCAGGCGCACCGTGCACACCGGCCGGCAATAGATGCGCGTCGACGAAACCCCGACGAAGAACCGGCCGTCGAAGCGGGGATCGTGCGTCCTCAGCGCGCGGTAGCAGGTGTCCGGATCGAGCGGCATGGGCGGATTATGACAGCGCCGCGCACGCCGGCTCGCCGTTTTCGGACGTCGAATCCGGGCCGGGCACACCGGCGGGAACCTGCGCATAATGGCGCCTGCGCCGACGCCCGTGCCTCCGCCGACCGGACTCCGATGCCCCGCCTCGCCTGCCGCCTGCTGCTCGCCATCATCGCTGCCGCCGCTTCCGCCCTCGCGCAGGCACAGCAGACCGACCGTCTCGTCTTCGCCACCGACTGGCTCGCGCAGGCCGAGCACGGCGGCTACTACCAGGCGCTCGCCGAAGGCACGTACCGCAGGCACGGACTCGACGTGACGATCCGCATGGGCGGTCCGCAGGTCAACGGCCTGCAGCTGCTCGCCGCCGGCCAGCTCGACGTGGTGATGGGCGATGCGCTGCAGGTGCTCTCCGCCGTCGAGCAGAGCGTCCCGGTCACGGCGATCGCCGCGACGTTCCAGAGGAATCCGACGGTGATCATCGCGCACCCCGGCGTGGCGAAGCTCGAGGAGCTCAAGGGCAGGCCGATCGCGGTGAGCGCGGCCGCGAACACGACGTTCTGGCCGTGGCTGAAGCAGCGCTACGGTTTCACCGACGACCAGAAGCGGCCCTACGCGTTCAGCGTCCAGCCGTTCCTCGTCGACCGGAAGCTGTCGCAGCAGGGCTTCGCGACGTCGGAGCCGTTCTCGATCGAGAAGGGCGGCGTGAGGCCCGCCGTGTTCCTGCTCGCCGAGCAGGGCTATCCGCCCTACTCCGAAGTGCTGGCCGTGCGGCGCGACCTGCTGGCCAAGCGCGCCGATGCGCTGACGCGATTCGTGCGCGCCTCCGCCGAAGGCTGGAAGAGCTATCTCGCCAATCCGGCGCCCGGCAACGCGCTCATCCGGCGCGACAATCCACAGATGTCCGACGAGCTCCTCGCCTACGGCCATCGCAAGATGCGCGAGTACGCGATCGTCACCGGCGGCGACGCGCCGACGGCGGGGCTGCTGACGATGACCGACGCGCGATGGCAGCAGACGGTGGAGTTTCTCCGCACGACCGGTCTCGCGAGGTCGAACGTCGACTACGCGCAGGCGTGGACGCTGTCGATCGTCCGTGACGTGAGGGTGCTGCCCTGACGCTGCCCGTCTCTGCCAACGACCGCGGCGCCGCGCCCGTCGTCGCGATCGCCGGCGCCGAGAAGGTCTACCCGAACGGCACGCGCGCGCTCGCCCCGGTCGACCTCGCGATCCGCAACGGCGAGTTCCTGACGCTGCTCGGACCGTCGGGCTGCGGCAAGACCACGCTGCTCAACCTGATCGCCGGGCTGATCGCACCGAGCAGTGGGGCGCTGCGCTGGTGGGGCGGCGATTTCGCGGCCACCGGCATTCCCGGACGCCGGCTCGGGTTCGTGTTCCAGGCGCCGACGCTGATGCCGTGGGCGCGCGTCGAAGCCAACGTCCGGCTGCCCCTCGATCTCGCCGGCGTCGAGCGCGCCACCGCGACGCAGACCGCCATCGCCGCGCTCGAGCAGGTCGGCCTGGCGGAATTCGCGCGGCACTTTCCGCGCGAGCTCTCCGGCGGCATGCAGATGCGCGTGTCGATCGCGCGCGCGCTCGCCAACGCGCCGGATCTCCTGCTGATGGACGAGCCGTTCGGCGCGCTCGACGAATTCACGCGGCAGCGGCTCGACGGCGAGCTCGCGGCGCTCTGGGCGGCGCGCGGACTCACCGTCGTCTTCGTCACCCACAGCATCTACGAGGCCGTGTTCCTCTCGACGCGCGTGGCCGTGATGGGCCCGCGCCCCGGCCGCGTCATCGCGGAGGTCGCGATCGACGAGCCGTTCCCGCGTGGCGACGACTTCCGCGTGTCGACGACGTTCGCGCGCCACTGCCAGAAGCTGTCCGCGCTCGTCGCCGAGGCCGGGGCGGGCGCGTCTGCCGAGGGTCCGGCTTCAGCCGGACGAGCCGCGGCGCCCGTGGGTCCGGCTTCAGCCGGACGAGCCGCGGCGCCCGTGGGTCCGGCTTCAGCCGGACGAGCGACGCCGCCTGAAGGCGGCCCCACGCAACCCCAACCGCCCCGCGTCGACCGGAGCGCCGGGCCGTGACCAGCGACGCCCCGTCCCGCGCGCTGCGCATTGCGGCACCGGCACTCATCGCCGTGCTGCTGCTCGCCGCGTGGCAGGGTCTCGTCGTCGCCTACGACGTGCCCGCGTACATCGTCCCCTCGCCGTGGGTCGTGCTGCAGACGCTCCTCATCGATCGCGCGCTTGCTGGCCGACGCGCTCGGCGTCACGCTCGGGATCGCGCTGACGGCGCTCGCGATCGCGACGGTGCTGGGAACGCTGGTCGCGCTCGTCTTCGTGCAGAGCCGCTGGATCGAGATGAGCTTCTTTCCCTACGCGGTGCTGCTGCAGGTGACGCCGATCGTGGCGATCGCGCCGCTGATCATCATCTGGGTGAGGGACACGCGGATCGCGCTGATCCTGTGCGCCGTCGTCGTCGCGATCTTTCCGATCATCTCCAACACGACGCTGGGGCTGCGCAGCGTCGACCGCGGCCTGCTCGACCTCTTCCGCATGTGCCGCGCCACCCGCTGGCAGGTCCTGACGCGGCTGCGGGTGCCCGGCGCGCTGCCCTACTTCTTCGGCGGCCTGCGCATCGCGAGCGGGCTCGCGCTGATCGGCGCGGTCGTCGCCGAGTTCGTCGCGGGAACCGGCGGCCAGGGGGCGGGCCTCGCCTACCAGATCCTGCTCGCCGGAATGCAGCTCAACATTCCGCGGCTGTTCGCCGCGCTGTTCCTGATCGCCGGCGCCGGGATCGCCCTGTTCGCGGCGACGGTGTGGCTGTCGCACGCCGTGCTCTCGCGCTGGCACGAGAGCGAGGCGGCGGCCCCGGACTGAGGCGTCCGAGCGAGGTCTCGCGACCGGCTGCGACGGTACCTCTACCCGTTACGCAACGGGCGCGGGATCGGTCCGACCACTCCTACGGCGCGCCGAGCAGCATGTACAGGCTCCAGTTTCCGCCCGGTGCCGCGCCGACGCCGATGAAGGCCGGCCCGAGGAAGGTGTCCGCTCCGAGGAACAGCGAGCCGGACCACAGCGTCCCCGGCGTCGGCAGGCTGTCGAAGCGATCGGACACGCGCCCGACTTCGGCCGACGCGCCGGCGTAGACCCCGGACCCCAGGAGGTCCGGCAACGCGAGGACGCGGTTGTAATACATCAGGCGCCCGAAGGCGTATTGCCTGCCGGCGAACTGATTGATCCGGTAGCCGGACAGACGCAGCGGGCCGCCGAGCGTGAACGACTCGTACGCCGGCATGTCCGAGTCGAGATCGGTGCCTCCGGAAACCCCGACCTGGACTGTGTGCGGGCCCCAGCTCCGCACGACGCGGAAGGAGCCCTCGAGGCGCTGGTAGCTCTGCGCCGACCCGAGCGCCGTCAGCGCCGCGTAGGCCGACCCCGTCCCGGACTGTCCGTCCGTCGGGAACCACGCGTGGTCGAACTGGTCGACGAACAGCCGCGCCCGAATCCCCGACGTGTCCTCGCTGCCGGACGGCAGCACCGGCGAGCCGGTGTCCACGCTCGCGTTGACGTGCGTGAACACGGGGCCGATTCCCACCTGGCCCCAGGTGCCGAGCACCGCGCCGCCGACGAGACCGATCTGCGTCGACTTGACCAGATAATCCGCGACCTTGTCATCGCCCTGGAAAACGCCGCGCGTCTGCTGGCCGATCTGCGCCGAAGGGCGCCACGAACCAGCGGCCCGACTCCACGACCGGCTGGTAGAACTCGGTCGACAGGATACGTGTTCTGTCCGATCTGCGCCTGCGTCGTCCACTCGGCGCCGAGGCGGTTGAGCCAGGTCCTGCGATAATCGACGAGGACGTTGAACTGGTTGGTGCCCTGGAAGTCGCTGGCGAGGCCCAGCCCGAAGCGCAGATAGTCGGGACCCCAGGACTTCTCGCGCGGCTCGATGATGAGCGCGCGCGGGCCGGTGTCGCCGCCGATCCGGTAGCCGATGCTCTCGAAGTCGTCGCGTCCGTAGACGCGCCGCAGATCGTGGCCGAGCTTCGCTTCGTCCAGCGGCTCGCCCGGCTTGGTCTCGACCAGCGCGCGCAGCACCTCCGGATTGGTGCGCTCGAGCCCCGAGAAGCGGATCTCGTCGACGGTGCCGAGCGGCTTGGGCACGGCGACCTGCTTCGTGCGCAGCGCCGCGTACTGCTCCGGTGGAATGCTGTAACGCCTGAGCGAATCCGCGAGCTTGCGGGCCGCGTCCTCCCCGATCCTGATGGCATCCGCGGAGCGGTCGAACTTCGCCGCCGAGATGTCGCCCAGGTCCGGCGCGATCAGCACGTCGCGGGACGTCATGCTCTTCAACTGGTCGTCCACCGTCTGCTTGCCGAGGAAATTGACGAGCTGGCCGGCCACGGTCAACGCCGAAGTGATCTCGCTGCGCTTCAGCGGCGGCGTCGAGATGTTGACGGCGATCACGACGTCGCCGCAGAGCTTGCGCGCCTCGTCGATCGGCAGATTGTTGGCGATGCCGCCGTCGACCAGCAGCTTGCCGTCGATCTCGACCGGCGCGAGCGCGCCCGGCACCGACATGCTGGCGCGCATGGCCTGGGCCACGCTGCCGCGGTCGAGCACGACCGATTCGCCGGTCTCGATGTCGGTCGCCATCGCCCGGAACGGAATGGGAAGCTTGCGGAAGTCCTCGATGTCGTACGCGGGCGTCGTGAGCACCCTGAAGAACGACTCGATCGACACGCCGGCGATCACGCCCTTCGGCAGCGCGAGTCCGCCGTCCTTGACGCCGAACTCCGGCTTGAACAGGGTCTTGTAGTCGTCGATCTTTCGCCTCACCGCGATTTCGTCGCGCGGCGGCTGATCGCGGAAGACTTCGTCCCAGTCGGTCTTGAGGACGATTTCCTGCAGCTTCGCCGGCGGAACTCCGGCGGCGAACGTGCCGCCGACGATCGCTCCCATGCTGGTGCCGGTCACGCAGTGGATCGGCACCCGCAGCTCCTCCAGCACCTTGAGCACGCCGATGTGGGCGATGCCGCGCGCACCGCCGCCGGACAGGGCGAGCCCGATGCGGGGCGCGGCCGGGGACGCAGCGACCGGGGCCGTCTGTGCCGCGACCCCTGGGCCGTACGTTGCCAGCAGCGTGAGCGCCGCCGCCAGCGCGAGGGTCCGGCGGGCGACTTGGGTCGAGGTATCCATGCTTTCGGGCTCCGGTAGGTTCAGTCCGCCCCCGCCTGCGGGGAGGCCAGCTAGGTGAAGACATTGCGCGCGCGCACGCCGATCGCCTTTGCTCCAAGTCAATGCAGGTCGGCGCGAGAATCGCGATCGAATCCGGGATGTTGCCCGGGAGCAACAGGCGGCGCGAACGCTGCGGGCCGCCCCTTGGCGCATGTGCCGCGTCAACGACGAGCCGAACCCGCGGCCGGCGCTCGGACACCGGGCTTTGCGCGCGCCGCGCCGAGGGCCACTGCGAGCGCGATTCTTGCTAAGCTGGACCTACCGCCCGATTGGCCCGCGGAATGTACCACGGGAACGAGAGCTACGGCCCGACACGCCACGAGCACATGGAACGATACGACGCGATCGTCATCGGCGGCGGCGTCATCGGCACGTCGATCGCCTTCCACCTCGCGCGCCTCGGCGCCGGCCGCGTGCTGCTGCTCGAGCGCGGCCAGCTCGGCGGCGGCACCTCGGCGCAATCGTCGTGCATCGTGCGCACGCATTACTCGGTGCCCGACAACATCGCGCTGGCGCGGGCGGCGCTCGCGATCTACGGCGATTTCCCGAACTATCTCGAGGACGCCGAAGCCGACTGCGGTCTCAACCGCTGCGGGCTGATGCTCGTCGCCCCCGCGGGGGAGCGCGCGCACGCGCTGCGTGAAACCCTCGCCCTGCAGCGCCGCGCCGGGATTCCGGCGCACGAAATCGGCGCCGACGAGGCGCGGCGCATCCACCCGCTGCTCGACTTCGGCGACGGCCCGGTCATCGGCTGGGAGCCGGGCGCCGGCTATGCCGACGCCTACCTGACGCTGTCCGCTTACGCGCGCGCCGCGCGGCGGCGGGGAGCGACGATCCGCGAGGGTGTCGCCGTCACCGGTCTCGTGCGCGATGGAGCGCGCGTCACCGGCGTGGAGACGACGCAGGGACGCCTATACGCCGGGCTCGTCGTCAGCGCGCAGAACATCTGGTCGCGCGAGCTTGCGCAGTGGACGGGCATCGACGTGCCGCTCACGCTGTCCCGTCATGCGGTGATGACGCTCGAATCCGCGACGCCGTATACGAGCCGGCTGCCGGTGGTGATGGACTGGTGTCAGCCCGGCGGAATCTATTTCCGCTGCTACGGCGGACGGCAGGTGCTCGTCGGCGACACCGGCGACGGCGAGGTCATCGCGGCTCCGGACACCGCCCAGGCCGATGTTCCGCTCGAGCACGTCGCCGACATCGGCGGAAAGCTCGCGCGCCGGATGCCGTCGTTTGCCGATGCCGGGCTCGCCGCATCGTGGACCGGCGTCTACGACGTCACGCCGGACTGGAACCCCGTGCTGGGCGCGCTGCCCGGGATCGACGGCCTGCAGGTCGCGTTCGGATTTTCCGGGCACGGCTTCAAGCTGTCGCCCATCGTCGGGCGCATCGTCGCGCAATCCGCGCTGGGAACTCGCGCCCGACCTGCCGCTCGCGCCGTACTCGATCGAGCGCTTCGCAGCCGGTCGCCTGCTCGTCGGCAATTACGGCGCGAGCGTCGTCTCGTAGCTCGGCGAAGAGGCTAGAATCGTCCGGAGTGCCGCGGAACCCCGGAGCCGCACGACGGTCTTCATGGTTGGGCCCGGAATCGGGCCCGTGTATGCTGCAATGCAGCGGCTCAGCGATCGCGCCATCGGCAATCGCCGACGCGCCTGCCAGACCGGACGCGAAAAAGCATGCGACTCTCATTGCGTTTCGTCGTACCGCTGCTCCTTGCGCTCGGGGCGTTCGCGTACATGGCCGTCCCGCTCGCCGACGCGCTGATGCTGCGCTGGTTCGTGCGCGACCTCGACATGCGCTCCAGCCTCATCGCCTCGACGGTCCAGGAGCCGCTGTCGAGCCTGATCGACACCGGTTCCACACCGCGGATCACGACCTTCTTCAACCGGATGCTGCAGGACGAGCGGCTCTACGCCGTCGGGCTTTGTCTCGGCGAGCGCAAGGCGCCGATCGCCACGAGCCAGTTTCCGCCCGAGATCCGTTGCGACGGGCTCGAGGCCTACGCCGACGCCGGGCAGCGCATGCTGCGCTCGACCCGCGGCCTGCTGCATCTGGCGATCCGCCCCATCGAAAGCGAAGGCACGCACGGAAGCGAGCCTGGTGCTCGTCCACGACATGAACTTCGTGGAGCGCCGCAGCGAGGAAACGCGGCGCTACCTGTTCTACTTCTTCATCGCGCTGGGCGCGTGCATCGCGCTGATCACCGTCGTCATCGCGCAGCTTTCGTGGCGCGGCTGGGTGCAGGGCCTGCGCGCGCTCCTGCGCGGCGAGGGCATCCTGCGGCCGACGCGATCGAACACGGCCCCGGAGCTGCGCCCGATCGCCAGCGACCTCCGCGACCTGATCCGCGACCTCGAGCGGCAGTACCGGCCGCTCGACGGCAGCCAGCGCATCTGGGATCAGCAGGCGCTGCGGGCGACGCTGCGCAGCGAGCTCCACGGCAACGAGGTGATCGCCGTATCGAACCGGGAGCCGTACATACACGTGCGCACGCCGGAGGGCGTGCGCCTCCAGCACCCGGCCAGCGGGCTGGTGACCGCGCTCGAGCCGGTGATGCGCGTGTGCTCGGGAACCTGGATCGCCCACGGCAGCGGGAGCGCGGATCGCGAGACCGTCGATCGCCACGACCGCGTGGCGGTGCCGCCCGGGAAGGCGCTCTACCAGCTCCGGCGCATCTGGCTCACGCCCGAGGAAGAGCGCGGGTATTACGGCGGCTTCGCCAACGAGGGGCTGTGGCCGCTGTGCCACATCGCGCACGTCCGGCCGACGTTCCGCACCGGCGACTTCGAGCACTACCGCAACGTCAACGCGAAGTTCGCCGACGCGGTGGTCGCCGAGGCGAAGACGAAGGACCCCGTGGTGCTGGTGCAGGACTATCACTTCGCGCTGCTGCCGCGGATGATCCGCGAGCGTCTGCCCGACGCGACCATCATCACCTTCTGGCACATTCCCTGGCCCAACCCCGAGGCCTTCGCGATCTGCCCGTGGCGCGTCGAGCTGCTCGACGGCCTGCTCGGGAGCAGCATCCTGGGATTCCACACGCAGTTCCACTGCAACAACTTCATGGACACCGTCGACCGGCTGCTGGAAGCGCGCGTCGACCGCGAAGCGTTCACCATCACCTGCCGCGGCCAGTCGACGACCGTGCACCGCTATCCGATCTCGATCGAGTGGCCGCCCGTCTCGCTCGCCACGGCGAAGAGCGTATCCGACGCGCGGCGCACGGTCCGGGAACGCCTGGGATTGCCGCGCGATCACCGGCTCGGCGTCGGCGTCGATCGACTCGACTACACGAAGGGGATCCTCGAGCGGCTGAACGCGGTGGCGCGCCTGCTCGAGGTCGAGCCGCGCTGGGTCGGCCGCTTCACCTTCGTGCAGATCGCGGCGCCGACGCGGGCGACGATCGACGACTATCGCGACTACGCGGCACGGGTGCGCTCGCTCGCCGCCGAGATCAACGCCCGCTTTGCCGACGCGAAGTTTCCGCCGATCGTGCTGCTCGCCGAGCACCACGAGCCGGACGCCGTCTACGAGTATCTGCGCGCCGCGGACCTGTGCATGGTGACGAGCCTCCACGACGGAATGAACCTGGTCGCGAAGGAGTTCGTCGCCGCGCGCGACGACGAGCAGGGCGTGCTGATCCTGTCGCAGTTCGCCGGCGCATCCCGTGAACTACCCGAGGCGCTGGTGGTCAACCCCTACGACGCCGACCAGTGCGCGGCGGCGCTGCATATGGGACTGACGATGCCGACCGACGAGCAGCGCGACCGCATGCGCTTCATGCGCGGGGTCGTCCGCGAGTTCAATGTCTACCGCTGGGCCGGGCGCATGCTGCTCGATGCCGCGGTGATGCGCCAGCGCGGGCGCTTTCGCGCCTCCGAGGGGGCGTTCACCCATGGCTGAGCGCGTGGCGCCGGGGCCCGCCGCGCACGTCGCGCACGCCGCGCGCGCGGCGATCGACGCCGCGCCGCGGTCCGCCGCCCGCGCTCCACGTCCGCTGTGCGCTGTTTCTCGACATCGACGGCACGCTGCTCGAGCTCGCGCCGACACCCAACGCCGTGCGCGTCGATGCGGGCATCGCGACGCTGCTGCCGGCGCTCGCCCGGCGTCTGGACGGGGCCGTCGCGCTGATCACGGGGCGCGCTCTGGACGACGCCCACCGCCTGTTTCCCGGCTCGTCGCTGCCGATCGCCGGCCAGCACGGCCTCGAGCGGCGCGCCGCCGACGGCTCGCTGCACCGGCACCGCCCTTCGCTTTCGGGGCTCGCGCGCCTGCGCCGGGAGCTCGCGCGCTTTGCCGCGCGGCACGAAGGCCTGCTCCTCGAGGACAAGGGAGCGACGCTGGCGCTGCACTATCGGCAGGCGCCGCGACTCGCGTCGCACGTTCATCGCACGCTGCGCGCGCAGCTGGCGGGCGACGCCGCGTCCGGATCGGGCTGGCGCCTGCAACCGGGGAAGGGGATACTCGAAGTGAAGCCGGACGGTCGGGACAAGGGCACGGCAATCATCGAATTCATGCGCGAGCGTCCGTTTGCCCGGCGGCTGCCGGTGTTCGTCGGCGACGATCACACCGACGAGTACGGCTTCGCCGCGGTGACGGCCGCCGGCGGATGGGCGGTCAAGGTCGGTCCCGGCCGGACGAACGCGCACTACCGGCTGGCGAACGTCGCTGCCGTGCGCCGGTGGCTCGCGGCGCTGGTGCCCGACGCTGCGGGCAGCGGAGGGGCCGGCGATGCCGCGTGATCTCGATCTCGCGCTGATCGGCAACGGCGCCATCGGACTGCTCGTGGATCCGCAGGGCGCCATCGTCTGGGGCTGCTTCCCGCGCTTCGACGGCGACGCGACGTTCTGCGCGCTGCTCGACGACACTCCGCCGGGCGAGGAGCGCGGCATCTACGCCGTGGAGATCCTCGATCCTTCGCGCGCCGAGCAGTCCTATTGCACGAACACCGCGGTCCTCGTGACGCGCCTGTACGACGAGTCCGGCGGCGCGATCGAGATCACCGACTGCGTCCCCCGCTTCATCCAGCACGGGCGCGTCTTCCACCCCATGACGCATGTCCGCAGCATCCGGCGCCTGGCCGGCAGCCCGCGGATCAGGGTCCGGCTGCGGCCGGCCGCGGGCTACGGACGCGCGCTGCCGTCCGTCACCGCGGGCAGCAGTCATATCCGCTACGTGATGCCGGGAGTGACGCTGCGGCTCACGACCGATGTATCGCTGACGTCGATCCTCGAAGAGCGGCCGTTCTTTCTCGGCGACGCCGTCACGCTGCTGCTGGGCCCCGACGAGACCGTGCCGAGCGCCGTCGACGAGGTCGGCCGCCGGTTCATCGAAGAGACGATCAAGTACTGGCGCGACTGGGTCCGCCGGCTCGCGATACCGTTCGAATGGCAGGCCGCCGTCATCCGTGCCGCAATCACGCTGCAGCAGAACGCCTACGACGACACCGGTGCGATCGTCGCGGCGATGACGACGTCGATCCCCGAGGCGGCGGGCTCGTCACGCAACTGGGACTACCGCTACTGCTGGCTGCGCGACGGCTATTTCGTCGTCGACGCGCTGAACCGGCTGGGCGCAACCGAGACCATGGAAGGCTACCTCGGCTACATCGTCGGCATCGTGGCCGGCGGCGGCGAGGCGCCGTTGCAGCCCGTCTATCGGATCAACGGCGACTTCGCGCTGGGCGAGGAAGTCGTGAAATCGCTGCCCGGCTACCGCGGCATGGGTCCGGTGCGGATCGGCAACGACGCGTACCGGCAGGTGCAACACGACGTCTACGGCTCGGCGGTGCTCGCCTCCACGCACGTGTTCTTCGACGAGCGTCTGGTGAAGCGGGGCGACGCCGTCCTGTTCGAGCGGCTCGAATCGCTGGGCCGGCGCGCGCTCACGGTCTACGACCAGCCCGACGCCGGGATGTGGGAGCTGCGGCAGAGCATGCGCGTGCACACCTTCTCGAGCGTGATGTGCTGGGCGGCCTGCGATCGCCTCGCGCGCATTGCCACGAGGCTCGGAATGACCGAGCGCGCCCACGCGTGGCGCAGCGATGCCGAACGTGTCCGGCGCTTCGTCGACGAACGGTGCTGGAGCGAGAAGCGTCGGAGCTTCGTCGGCGCCGCCGATGGCGACTCGCTGGATGCGAGCCTGCTGCTGCTCGCCGACCTGGGGTTCCTCACGCCGGAGGATCCGCGCTTCGGCCAGACCGTGCGCGCGATCGAGAGCGAGATGAAGCGCGGCGACTTCGTGTTCCGCTACGTCGAACAGGACGATTTCGGGGTGCCCGAGAACGCCTTCGTCGTCTGCTCGTTCTGGTACGCCAACGCGCTGGCCGCGCTGGGCCGCCGCGACGAGGCGCGGTCGCTGTTCGAGCGCCTGCTCGCGTGCCGCAACCGGCACGGGCTGCTCGCCGAGCATCTCGACCCGAGAACCGGCGAGCTGTGGGGGAACTTCGTGCAGACCTACAGCATGGTCGGCCTGATCAGCTCGGCCATACGCCTTTCCGTTCCCTGGAGCGCGGCCCTCTGAGCGCGGCCCGGTGAGCGCCGGGGCGGTTGCAGTCTCAGGGATGGGGCGCCTGCGACTCGCTGGGCTCCACGTGGATCGTCACGTGGGCCTTCGCGAGGTGGGCCATCAGCGCCGCCTCGATCCGGTCGCAGAGCGAATGCGAGTCGACGACGCTCATCGTCCCGGGCACGAGCAGGTGGAACTCGAGGAAGCGCCGCGCCCCGGCCTTGCGCGTGCGCAGCGCATGGAAGCTCGAGCCCGCGGGCAGCTCCGCGCGAATCAGCGTCTCGGCGCGACTGACCTCGGCAGGCGGCAGCGCGACGTCCATCAGCCCGTCGGCGGAGCGCCGCAGCAGTCCGACGCCGGTGACGACGATGTGGATGCCGACGGCGATCGCCATCAGCGGGTCGAGGATCGCCCAGTCCGGCACCGCCATCACGACCAGCAGCCCCGCGATGATGCCGACCGAGGTCCACACGTCGGTCAGCAGGTGCTTCGCGTCGGCCTCGATCGTGATGCTGTCGTGCTGCCGCGCGACGCGCAGCATGATGCGCGCGGTCGCGAAGTTCGCCGCGCCGGCGAGGAACGCGACGACGAGACCGGGTCCCAGGCGCATCAGAGGTTGGGGCTCGACGAAGCGATGGACCGCCGACCAGATGATCGACACCGCCGCGACGAGGATCAGCGCGCCCTCGACGCCGCTCGCGAAGTACTCGGCCTTGTCGTGCCCGTACGCGTGCCTGTCGTCGGCCGGCTGTTCCGCCACGATCAGGGCCCCCAGCGCGACCAGTCCCGCAGCCAGGTTGACGAGCGACTCCAGCGCGTCCGACCACAGGCTCACCGACCCGTCAGAAAGTACGCGCCGAATTTCAGGACGATCGTCGCGAGCGACGTCGCAATCGACAGGTACGCCATCCGGCGCACGGCACGCATGACCTTTCCCCCGCGGGAGCCAACGACGACCTCCATCATCTCGGGTCGCCGTCGACCGCGCGTTGAGGCGGATCAATCGCCGGCGTGTTCGAGCGCCTGCGTCATCGCGTCGGTCAGGGTGTCGGGCTCCTGCGCTCCGGCCACCGCGAGCCTGCCGGCGAAGATGAAGAACGGCACCCCGGTCACGCCCAGTTCGCGGACGCGGCGGTCCGTGGCCTCGACCTCCGCCGCGCCATCGTCCGATGCGAGCATGGCGCTCGCGGCCTCCGCATCGAGGCCCGCCTCGACGGCGATCGCCGCGAGCACCGCGCGGTCGCCGATGTTGCGCCCGTCGAGAAAATAGGCGCGGAACAGCCGCTCGACGACGTCTTCGCCCCTCCCGCGCGACTGCGCCCACGCGATCAACCGGTGCGCATCGAGCGTGTTCGGCTGCCGCTCGATCCGGTCGAACGCAAAGTCGATGCCGACGGTCCTGCCCGCCGCGCGGACGCGCTCGTAGATCTCGCTCGCGCGCTCGCGTCCGCCGAATTTCGCCTCGAGATACGCGCGACGTGCGATGCCTTCGCGCGGCAGATCCGGATTCAGCTGGAACGGATGCCAGCGCACGCGCGGCTCCACGTCGGGCTCGCGCCCGGCGAGCGAGGCGAGCGCGGCGCCGAGCCGCCGCCGGCCGATGAAGCACCACGGGCAGACGACGTCGGAGATGACGTCGACGGTCAGGACGCGGGGAGGAGTGGCGGTGTTCATCGTCGGATCGCGGTCGAGCTGCGGCCATTATGCGGTGCGCGATGCCCGGCGTGATAATGGGTTGCGCATCGACGCAACATCGCCGCCATGCCCGCTCCTTCCCGCTGGGACGTCTTCTGCAAGGTCGTCGACAACTACGGCGACGCCGGTGTCGCGTGGCGCCTCGCGCGCCAGCTCGCGCAGGAGCACGCGCTCGACGTCACGCTCTGGCTCGACGATCTCGCCACCCTGTCGCGGATCGTGCCGGAGATCGACCGCGGTCGCGATGCGCAGCGGGCGGCCGGCGTCACGATACGCCGCTGGGCCGAGCCGTTTCCCCCGGCCGAGGCGGCCGGCGTCGTGGTCGAGGCGTTCGGCTGCGGGCTCCCCGCGGGCTACGTCGCGGCGATGGCGCGGCGCAGCCCGGCGCCCGCGTGGATCATTCTGGAGTACCTGAGCGCCGAGGCGTGGATCGAGGGCGCGCACGGCCTCGCTTCCCCGCATCCGCAGCTGGCGCTGCCGCGCAGCTTCTGGTTTCCCGGTTTCACGCCGGCGTCCGGGGGGCTGCCGCGCGAGCGCGGACTCCTCGATGCCCGCGATGCGTTGCGGCGGGACGTCGCCGCCCGGCAGGCGTTCTGGTCGTCGCTGGGAGTCCCGCCCGTGGCCGACGACGAGATCCGGATCTCGCTGTTCTGCTATCCGAACGCGGCGCTGCCCGCTCTGCTCGATGCGTGGGCCGACGGCGACGCGCGCGTCAGCTGCATCGTCCCGGAGGGGGTGGCTGCCGGTGCGCTCGACGCCTGGACGGGAGGCAACCTGCCGCATCCGGGTGCCCCCTGCATGCGCGGCCGGCTGGCCATCCATGCGATCCCCTTCGTCCCGCAGGACGATTACGACCGCCTGCTCTGGCTTTGCGCCGTCAATTTCGTTCGCGGCGAGGATTCGTTCGTGCGCGCGCAATGGGCGGCCCGGGCCTTCGCCTGGCACATCTACCCGCAGGCGGAGGGCGCCCACTGGCGCAAGCTCGATGCTTTCCTCGAGCTCTACGCGGCGGGGCTCGACCCTGCCCCCGCGGCGGCGCTGCGCCGGTTCTGGCGGGCGTGGAACGGCGCCCCCGGAGCCGCCCCGATCGGCCCCGCCTGGCTGGATTTTGCCGCCGCGCGCCCCCATCTCGAGGCGCATGCGGATTCATGGGCGGCGAAGCTTGCCTCACTGCCGGACCTCGCGGCGGGACTGGTCAAGTGGGCCACGGATCCAGTATAATTAAAAGTTTTCCGAATCAACCCCTTATAGCAACCCCATGGCAATTGAGGTGCCCTTATGAAAACTGCCCAGGAAGTCCGCGCCGGCAACGTGATCATGATCGGGAAGGACCCGATGGTGGTCCAGAAGGCCGAGTTCACGAAATCCGGCCGCAACGCGTCGGTCGTCAAGATGAAGCTCAAGAACCTCCTGTCGGGCTCGGGGACGGAAGCCGTCTACCGCGCCGACGAGAAGTTCGACGTCATCCAGCTCGAGCGCAAGGAAGTCACGTACTCGTACTTCGCCGACCCGCTCTACGTGTTCATGGACAACGAGTACAACCAGCACGAGGTCGAGGCGGACAACCTCGGCGAGGCGATCAACTACCTCGAGGACGGGCTCGCCTGCGAGCTCACGTTCTACGACGGCAAGGCGATCTCGGTCGAAATGCCGACGTCGGTCGTGCGCGAGGTGAAGTACACGGAGCCCGCGGTGAAGGGCGACACGTCGGGCAAGGTGATGAAGCCCGCCAAGCTCGCCACCGGCGTCCAGATCCAGGTGCCGCTGTTCGTCACGACCGGCGATCGCATCGAGATCGACACGCGCACCGGCGAATACCGTCGCCGCGTCTGATCGTCCGTCCGGCTCGACCGGACCATCGGCCGGACAGCGGGAGCCCATCGGGCAGCGGGTTCGCCGGGCAACCACAAACGGGCACCGTCGCGGTGCCCGTTTGCATTCGCGCGCCGCCGGCGCATGCGGAAATCGGTTAGCCTGAGCCGGAGTGAGAGTCGCGATGCACCGCCGCCCGAGCTACCGCCGCGAGATCCAGGTCAAGCCGAGCATGCGCAGCTACGCGCTGAACGCATTGCTGCGGCTGACGCTGGGCAAGCCGCTCGCGCACGACGCCGACGTCGTCGCGCTGCGCCGCCACTACGAAAAGCTCGACGCGCGGCAGTTCAAGGTCGGTCCGCCGGTCGAGCGCCAGGCCGCCGAAGTGGGCGGAGTGCCCGCCGAATGGGTCAGCGCGCCGGAGAGCCGTTTCGAGCGGGTGATCCTCTACCTGCACGGCGGATCGTTCGCGTTCCGCTTTCCCAATGCGCACGCGTCGCTCGCGGCCCGGCTCTGCCGTCGGCTGCGCGCGCGGGCGCTGATCCCCGATTACCGGCTGGCGCCCGAGCACCCGTTTCCCGCGGCGCCCGACGACTGCCACGCCGCCTACCGCGGGCTGCTCGCGCAGGGCGTCGAGCCGGGGAACATCGTGCTGGCCGGCGATTCGGCGGGTGGCAACCTCGCGCTCGTCACGCTGCACCGGGCGCGCGCCGCCGGCGAGCCCCTGCCCGCCTGCGCGGTGCTGCTGTCGCCGGCCGTCGACTGCACGATGGGCAGCCCGAGCATGGCGACCTACGACGGGCGCGACCCGCTGATCCGCCTCGCGAGCCTCCTCGTGCTGCGGCGACTCTACGTGCCGTCGCCGCACCAGTACCTCGACCCGGAAGTCTCTCCGCTGTTCGCGGATTTCGACGGCTTCCCGCCGCTGTTCTTCCAGGTCGGCAGCACCGAATTGCTGCGCGACGAGGCGACCCGCGCGGCCGACAAGGCGTACGAGGCCGGCGTCGACGTCGAGCTCGAGCTGTGGCCGGGCGCGGCGCACGTGTTCCAGCTCGCGGAGTTCCTGCCCGAGTCGGCACTGGCGATCGACCACATCGTGCGCTTCGTGCGGATGCGCGCGGGCTGGCACGATGCCCTCGCCTGACGGCGCACGCGCCCGGCGCGCCCTTCGGCTGGCCTGCGTCGCGGTGGCGCTCGCGGTGGCGTTCGCGGTCGCCGCCTGCGGCGGCCCGCGCGAGGCGTCGCTGCCCGCCGGCAGTGTCGTGCTGATCGTCGGCGACAGCATCACCGCCGGTTTCGGCGTCGATGCCGACGAGGCCTGGCCCGCGCGGCTCGCCCGGCGCACCGGCTGGCGCGTCGTCGCCGCGGGGGTCAACGGCGAGCGCACCGCCGGCGGCCGCGCGCGCCTGCCGGCCCTCGTCGACGAGCACGCGCCCGCGCTGGTGCTGATCGAGCTCGGCGGCAACGATCTGCTGCGCGGTGTCCCGGCGGCGGAGATCGCGGGCAATCTCGACGCGATGATCGCAACCGTGCGCGGACGCGGCGCACGCGTCGCGCTGATCGCGGCGCCGCAACCTTCGGCGCTCGGCGTGCTGACCGGCCTTGCGCCCGCGGGAGTCTACGGCGAGATCGCGAAGCGCGCGAAGGTGCCCCTCGTCGAGAAGGCGCTGCCCTCGGTGCTGTCCGACGAGACGCTGCGGCAGGATCCCCTGCATCCGAACGCCGCCGGCCACGACGCGCTCGCCGAGCGCGCATGGGCCGAGCTCGTGCGCAGCGGCCTCGCGACGCGCTGATCCCGCAGAGCGGCCCGGCGGCGGGGGCGAACCGGGGTTTCCTTGACCTCGCGCAATTCCCTCGCGCCCGCCGCGCGAGCGCGTCTACCGGCGGCACGCACGACGACGTATGCTGAGCGCGGATGAACGCGATCGACCCCGACCGGCGCTCGCCGGTATTCGTCGCACGCGGGCTCACCAAGATCTATCGGATGGGCGAGGTCGCAGGTGCGCGCGCTGTCCGATCTCGAGCTCGAGATCCACGAGGGCGAATTCATCGTGCTGCTCGGGCCGTCGGGCAGCGGCAAGTCGACGCTGCTCAACATTCTCGGCGGGCTCGACACGCCCGACGTCGGGCGAGGCGTTCTGGCGCGACCACAACCTCGTCACGGCCGATGAGGCCGAGCTCACCCGTTACCGGCGCGAGCACGTCGGCTTCGTCTTCCAGTTCTACAACCTGATTCCGAGCCTGACCGTGCGCGAGAACGTCGCGCTCGTCACCGACATCGCGGCGTCCCCGATGACGGCGGAGGAGGCGCTCGGTCGCGTCGGCCTGTCGGAGCGCCTCGACCACTTCCCGTCGCAGCTCTCCGGCGGCGAGCAGCAGCGGGTCGCGATCGCGCGCGCGATCGTCAAGCGCCCGGATGTCCTGCTCTGCGACGAGCCGACGGGCGCGCTCGACTATCCGACGGGCAAGGTCGTGCTGGAGGTGATCGCCCGGATCAACGTCGAGCTCGGGACGACCGCCGTGGTCATCACGCACAACGTCGCGATCGCCGGGATGGCGGACCGGGTGATGCATCTCGCCGACGGCCGCATCACGCACGTCGACGCGAACGCGCGCAAGCTGACGCCATCGGAGCTTTCCTGGTGAAGGCCATCGACCGCAAGCTGCTGCGCGACCTGTGGCAGCTGAAGAGCCAGGTCGTCACCGTCGCGCTGGTCGTCGCCAGCGCGTTCTCCGGCTTCGCCGGCTCGTTCGCGACGTACTACTCCCTCGAGCGGGCACGCGACGACTTCTACGAATCGGCGCGCTTCGGGCAGGTGTTCGCCGACATCAAGCGGGCGCCGCGCGAGATCGAGCGGCGCATCGCCGCCATCCCGGGCGTGAGCCACGTGGAAACCACGGTCGTGTTCGACGTGACCCTGGACGTCGCCGGCGTCGCGGAGCCGATCGTCGGCCGGATGATCGGGCTGCCGGAGGGCGCCGCGCCGCGGCTCGACCAGCTGGTGATCCGCCGCGGGCGCGCGCCGGAGCGCGGCGCGCCGGGCGAGGTCGTCATCTCCGAGGCGTTCGCCGGCAACCGCGATCTCGGCCCGGGGACGAGCATCACCGCGCTCATCAACGGCCGGAAGGAGACGCTGCGCATCGTCGGCGTCGGGCTGTCCCCCGACTACATCTACGCGACGCGCGGCGGCGCCTTTCCCGACGACCGCAACTTCGGCGTGTTCTGGATCGCGCGCGAGCGGCTCGCCGCCGCGTACAACATGGAGGGCGCGTTCAACCACGTCACGGTGCTGCTGAACCCGGGCGCGACCGAAGCGCGCGGTCATCGATGCGCTCGACCGCCTGCTCGAGCCCTACGGCGGCATGAACGCGCACGGCCGGGACGAGCAGCTGTCGAACCGCATCCTCAACCAGGAGCTCAACCAGTGGAAGGTGATCGGCACGCTGATCCCGTCGATCTTCCTGGCGGTCGCGGCGTTCCTGCTCAACGTCGTGCTGAACCGCCAGGTCGCGACCCAGCGCGAGCAGATCGCGGCGTTGAAGGCGCTGGGTTACGGCAACGGCGCGATCGCCGCGCATTACCTGATGCAGGTCGTCGTGATCGGATGCATCGGCATCGCGATCGGCATCGCCGTCGGCTACTGGTGGGGCGGCGGCGTCACCGCGCTGTATGCGGAATTCTTCCACTTTCCCAGCTACCGCTTCTTCATGCCGCCATGGGTCATGCTGGCCGCCGGGGCGGTGACGATGCTCGCGGCGGGCGGGGGCGCCCTGGGCGCGGTGCGCGCGGCCGTCACGCTCGCCCCGGCCGAGGCGATGCGCCCGCCCTCGCCGGGCCGCTACGGGCCGACGCTGCTGGAGCGCGCCGGCCTCGGCCGCCGCTCTCGCCGGCGATGCGGATGGTGATCCGCAACATGGAGCGCCGGCCGCTGCGCGCGCTGCTCACGACCGTCGGCATGGCCTCGGCGGTGGCGATCATCATCTCGGGGCTGTTCTGGCGCGACGCCCTCGAGTACATGATCGACGTCCAGTTCGAGGCCGCGCAGCCGGGCGACGCCGAGATCGCGCTGGTCGAGCCGCTGGGGTCGCGATCCCTGCACGAGATCGCGCGGATGCCCGGCGTGATGCAGGCCGAGGGCTCGCGCGACGTGCCCGTCCGGCTGGTCGCCGGTCACCGCCACTACCGGACCGCGCTGCTCGGCATCCCGCCCGCCGGCGACCTGCGCCGCCTGCTCGACGCGGATCTCGACCGGATACCGGTTCCCTCCGAAGGCATCCTGCTCACCGATCGGCTGGCGCAGCGCCTGGACGTGCGCGTCGGTGATACGCTCGTCGTCGAAACGCTGGCGGGGAAGCGCAACAAGCGCAGTGTTCCCGTCGTCGGCGTCGTCCGCGACCTGATCGGCCTGTTCGCCTACATGGATCTCGATGCGCTGAACCGGCTGATGGGCGAAGGCGACACGTATTCGTCGTTCTCGGTGCGCCTCGATGGCGCGCAGCGCGACGCCCTGTTCCGGCACCTGAAGGAGTTCCCGCGCGTGGCGACCGTCGCGAGCAAGTCCGCGATGCTGGCAAGCTTCCGCGAGACGTCCGCGCGCAACGTGCTCTATTTCACGACGATACTCACGGCGTTCGCGTCGGTGATCGCGATCGGCGTCGTCTACAACAACGCGCGCATCGCCCTGCAGGAGCGCGCGTGGGAGCTCGCGAGCCTGCGCGTGCTCGGGTTCACCCGCGGCGAGGTGTCGACGTTCCTGCTGGGCGAGCTGGCGTTCGAGCTCGCCCTCGCCATTCCGCTGGGATGCGTGCTCGGCTACCTGCTGTCGTGGACGATCGTGGCCACGAGCCACACCGACATGATCCTGATCCCGATCGTCGTCGCTCCGCGCACGTATGCGTTCGCCGCGCTGGCGATCGTGCTCGCGGGCGCTGCGAGCGCGCTGATCGTGCGCGCGCGGATCGACCGGCTCGACCTGGTCGGCGTGCTGAAGACGAGAGAATAGCGATGAGCAAGGTCTGGCTGCGCAGAGGCGCGTGGATCCTCGCCGCGCGTGATCGCCGCGGGCCTGCTGGCCTGGGCATTCGCGCCGCGTCCGGTCGACGTCGAGACCGCGACCGTGACCCGCGGCCCGTTCCGGAAGACCGTCGACGAGGACGGGAAGACGCGCGTGCGCGACCGCTACGTCGTGTCGGCGCCGATCCCGGGCCGGCTGCTGCGGGTCGACCTCAAGGCGGGCGCCCCGGTCGCGCCGGGCACGCTGCTCGCGCGGCTCGCGCCGGCCGCGCCGACGCCGCTGGACGCGCGCACCGAGCTCGAATACCGCGAGCGCCTCGGGGCCGCCGAGGCCACGCAGCTGCGCGCGGCCGCCAACATCGAGCGGGCGAACGTCGCGCTCGCGCAGGCGAAGGCCGAGGAGGCGCGCGCTTTGAGGCTCGCGGACCAGGGATTCACGTCGCGCCAGGCGCTGGAAAACGCGCAGCGCGAAGTGGAGCTCAAGGCCAAGGAGCTCGCGGCCGCGCAATTCGACGGCGACGCCGCGCAGCATCAGATGGCGATGGCGCAGGCCGCCCTCGGCCGCTACCGGCAGAACGCCGGAGGCCAGACGCCGGGAGCGATCTGGGAGATTCGCTCGCCCGTCGCCGGCCGCGTGCTGCGCGTCGTTCAGGAGAGCGAGAACGTCGTCGCGGCCGGAGCGCCGATTCTCGAGATCGGCGATCCGCGCGAGCTGGAGGTCGTCGTCGACGTGCTGACGGCCGACGCCGCGGCGATCCGGCCCGGAACGGCGGCCGAGCTCGACCACGGCGGCGGCGCGCCCGTGCTCGCGGGACGCGTCCGCCTCGTCGAGCCGGCGGCGTTCACCAAGATCTCGGCGCTGGGCGTCGAGGAGCAGCGCGTCAACGTCGTGATCGATTTCGCGTCGCCGACGGCGGCGTGGGGCAATCTGGGCGACGCGCATCGCGTCGACACGCGGATCACCGTCGACACGCGCGACGACGCGGTTCTCGTGCCCGTCAGCGCGCTGTTCAGACGCGGCGAGGGCTGGGCGGTCTTTGCCGTCGACGGCGGCCGCGCGCGGCTGCAGCCCGTGAAGACCGGTCCGCGCAACGGCATGGTCGCGGTCGTCCTCGACGGTCTCGAGCCCGGGACGCGGGTGATTGCGTATCCGGGCGATGCGATTGCCGACGGCGTCAGGGTCAAGGCGCGCGCATCGGGGCCGAAAACGCAGTGATGCCCGGCGGTGGTCGTCGCGCCACGCCGAGCGGGCACGCGCGTCCCGCGCAGGCGAGGGCCGTGCGCCCCGCGTGGTTCAGGGGCGGTTGACCCAAGTCAAGATCGGAGCCGGTAGCGGGTGCGAACATGCGGCTTGGCGGCGGGCCGGGTCGGCCGCGTGCCTTCGGGATGTCGAAAGACTCCAATGAGAACAATCCGGTCGATCTGCACGATCCTCTGCCTCGGCGTCGCCGCGCGTGGCATTCGCCAAGCCGGCCAACCCGCCGGCGGCCGCCCCCGGCGTCGTCGAAACCTGCCTGATGTGCCACGCCGCCGCGGACGCCAAGGGCGCCGGCGGCAAGTCGATCGCCGTCGACGGCGCGAAGTTCGCGGCGTCGGTGCACGGCGAGATGAAGCTCAAGTGCACCGACTGTCACGCGGACGTTTCGCCGCAGAAGCTGCCGCACGCGGAGAAGCTCGACGCCGGTCAACTGCGCGAGCTGCCACGAGAAGGCCGTCCAGGAGTACACGGGAACCGTGCACGGCGTGGCGAGAAAGGGCGGCAATACCGTCGCCGCGACCTGCACGGACTGCCACGGCACGCACGACATCAAGCGGGCGAAAGGGGCCGATTCGCGCACGAATCACGCCAACGTCGAGGCCACCTGCGGAAAGTGCCACGGCGACGACGCGATCGTCGCCAAGGGCAAGTTGCCCGGCGGCAACGTGGCGAGCAAGTTCCACGACAGCATTCACGGCAAGGCGCTGACGACCGCAGCGCAGGGATCTGCGCCGACCTGCACCAACTGCCACGGCGCGCACAGCATCCGGCCCAAGACCGACGAGAAGAGCAACGTCTCGCGCGCGAAGATCCCCGACACCTGCGGCGTCCTGCCACAAGCCGGAGCGCGAAGCGTACATGAAGGGGATGCACGGCAAGCTGCGCCAGGACGGCGTGCTGGCCGCGCCCGGGCTGCACCGACTGCCACTCGGCACACAGCATCCAGCAGCACGACGTGGCCCGGTTCCAGACCGAGGTGATCAAGGAGTGCGGCAACTGCCACACCGATTACATCTCGACCTACCGCGACACGTTCCACGGCCAGGTGACCGCGCTGGGTTACGCGCGGATGGCGACCTGCGCGTCGTGCCACGGCGCGCACGAGGTGCTGCCGGCGTCGAATCCCGCGTCGAAGGTCTCGAAGCAGAACCGCGCTCGCGACCTGTGCAGACGTGCCACGCCGGCGCGAGCGCGAACTTCGCGAGCTTCGATCCGCACGCGAACAAGCACGACAAGTCGCGCGATCCGATCTACTACTACTCCGCGAAGTTCATGGAATTGCTGCTGATCGGCGTGTTCGCGTTCTTCGGCATCCACACGCTGCTCTGGCTCTACCGCGAGACGCGCGAGAAGCTCGCGGGCGGCAACCGCAAGGAAGGGCACTGATGGCGATCGCTACGGGAAACACGGCCGGCACGCTCGCCGGCGATCGGGCGGCAACGCGGCGCCACGCAGCGCTACTACCGGCGCTTCACGCGCGCTCGAGCGCATCCATGCACGCGTTCCTGATGCTCACCTTCGTCGGCTGCGCGCTGTCCGGACTGCCGCTGCTCTATTCGGATCGAGCCGTGGGCGGCCACGCTGGCGCGCATCCTCGGCGGCTTCGAGGGCGCCGGCGCTGATCCACCGGATCTGCGCGTTCGTGATGATCATCGTCTTCGTGAGCCACGTCGCGATGCTGTTCCGCAAGGCGATCGCCGGCGAACCTGATGAAGATCCTCTGGGGCCCGGACTCGATGGTGCCGCAACCGCAGGACGGCATCGACATCTACCGGAACATTCTCGTGGTTCGTCGGGCGCGGGCCGAAGCCGCAGTTCGACCGCTGGACCTACTGGGAGAAGTTCGACTACTGGGCGGTGTTCTGGGGGATGGTGATCATCGGCGGGTCGGGGCTGCTGCTCTGGTTCCCGGTCTTCTTCTCGAAGCTCCTGCCCGGGTGGATGTTCAACATCGCGGCGCTGATCCACGGCGAGGAGGCGCTGCTCGCCGTCGGCTTCATCTTCACCTTCCACTTCTTCAACGGCCACGTGCGTCCGGCGAAGTTCCCGATGGACACCGTGGTCTTCACCGGACGCATCAGCGAGCACGAGCTCAAGGACGAGCGCGCGACCGAGTACGAGCGCCTCGTGCGCGAAGGCCGGCTCGACGGCCAAGGTCGCGCCGCCGCCGACCCTGGAATCGCAGTGCGTTCGGCTGGTTCGTCGGTGGCGCGGCGCTTGTGCTCGGCATTGTCGCGATCGTACTGATCGTCTACAGTCTGTTCTAGTCGCAGGGTGTTGAAGTGATCCGGCGCAGCGCCCTCCCGCGGGAGAGTGCTGGCCGGGGGATTCGACGGGCCGCGAAGGCCCTTTTGCGCACTGTGGGGCGCGGGACGCGACGGATCGCGAACCCGGGCGGTGACGCAGGCAGCGCAGCAACCGTGGGGGATCCGCAATGAAGATCTCGCTGGGGCGGCGCACGCTGATGCTGGGCACGGTGACGACGATCGTCGTCGGCGCCATCGCTCTCGCCATCCTGGGCGCGGGCGGCATCGTCGCGTGGGAGTACAGCAACAGCAACGCGTTCTGCACCAACAACTGCCACGCGGTCCACCCCGAGGAGCCGCGGGCCTACGCCGGTCCACACGCATGCGCGCGTCCAGTGCGTCGAGTGCCACATGGGCCGGCTGCCGACGCTGCAGCTGATGACGCTGAAGATGGCGCACTACCACGAGCTCCTGGGCATGATCACCGGCTACCAGCGTCCGCTCGCGGCGACCACGCTGCGCCCGGCGCGCGACAACTGCGAAGGCTGCCACTGGCCGGAAGTCAACCACTCCGACAAGGTCCGCACCAAGGTCCACTACGAGACCGACGCCAAGAACACCGAAACGCGCACGCGGCTCGTCGTGCACACGGGCAGCGGCGAAGCGCGCGAGAAGGCGACGCGCGGCATCCACTGGCACATCGCCCAGAACGTCGAGTACGTCAGCGACGACGTGCAGAAGCGGACGATCCCCTGGGTGCGCATCACCGGCAAGGACGGCAAGACGACCACCTACTTCGACGCCACGAGCAAGGTCGGCCGCGCCGAGATGGACCAGAAGCCGAAGCAGCGGATGGAGTGCAGCGACTGCCACAACGCGGCCGGCCACCCGTTCGTCAACCCGTCCGACCGCGTCGACCACGCGATCCAGGAGGGCAAGATCGACCGCAGCCTGCCGTCGATCAAGGCGCGCGCGCTCGCGATCATCGAGAAGGCGTCGTCGCTGCACGGCCCGATGGAAGAGCAGGTTCCGAAGTTCCAGCAGATCATCGCCGACGCCGCGCCCAAGGGCGAGATGAAGCCGGAGGCGAAGGAAGCCGAGGCGCAGTTCGCGAAGCAGATGCTCGAGATCCTCAAGCTGTCCGAGTTCGAGGCGAAGGACCTCACGTGGAAGTCGTTCCCGAATCACGTCGGCCACAAGGACTTCCCGGGCTGCTTCCGCTGCCACGACGGCAAGCACGTCAACGAGAAAGGCGAGGCGATCCGGCTGCAGTGCACGCTGTGCCACGACATCCCGCAGGTGAGCATCGACGGGACGCTGAAGACGGTCGCGTCGACCGTGGCTACCGGCCTGACGCCGCCTGACGGCCACAACGCGCCGAACTGGATGCACGAGCACCGCACCAAGATCGACAACACGTGCACGATGTGCCACGGCCCGATCAAGTGGGGCAAGGACGGCGGGAGCTTCTGCTCGAATCCGGCCTGCCACGGCCGGAAGTGGCCGGAGATGACCCTCGACCCGACGAAGGGCTGAGGTCGTAACCTCGCCATCGGGTGGGTCCGGCTTCAGCCGGATCGACCAGGCCGCCTGAAGGCGGCCCCACAGCGGTCGTCCGCCTACTCGCCCGGTGGCCGGCGCAGCTTGCGTTGCAGCGTGCGCCGGTGCATCGACAGCGCGCGTGCCGTCGCCGAGATGTTGCCGTCGTGCTGGTGGAGCACGTGCTGGATGTGCTCCCACTCGACACGCTCGACCGTCATGGGCCTGGGATCGATGGGCGCATTCTCGTCGCCGCCGTCGCGGCCGAACGCCGCCACGACCGCATCGGCATCGGTGGGCTTGGTCAGATAATAGGTCGCCCCGAGCTTGATCGCCTCGATCGCCGTCGGAATGCTGGCGTGACCGGTCAGCACCACGATGCGCGTGTGCGCATCGGCAGCCTTGAGCCGCGCCACCACCTTCAGCCCCGACTGGTCGGCAAGCTTGAGGTCGACCAACGCGAACTCCGGCGGGTCGGCGTCGATCGCGCGCAGCGCGTCGTCCAGCGTATGCACCGCCGTCACCGCGAAGCCGCGGGCGGTCAGCGCGCGGCCCATCACATCGCACAGCGTGACGTCGTCGTCGACGAGCAGGAGGGTGGCGTGGTCGTGGATGTCGGCGCTCGGAGCAGTCATGGGGCGGGATTTCCGGGATCGAGGCTCGCCAGCGGGAGACGGATCTGCGCAACCAGCCCGCCGTCGGCCCGATTCGACCAGCGGACTGTACCACCCAGCCGGCCCACGGTCGACGCCGTCAGCACGAGGCCGATGCCCGTGCCTTTCCCTGGCGGCTTGGTCGTGAAGAAGGCCCGGCCGAGCTTGTCCAGGCTGCCGACGGGGACGCCGGCGCCACGGTCGCCTACGGCGAGGTGCAGCGAATCGGCGTCCCAGCGCGCGTCCAGGTCCACGTGATCCGGCGAGGCGTCGGCGGCGTTGTTGAGAAGGATCAGAAGAGCCTGCCGCAGCGACGGATCGGCCGCGATCTCCGGCGCCGGCGCCGGGCCGTCCGCATGCGCTTCGAGCCGGACGTCGGACCGCAGCGCACGGAAGCGCGCGACCGTCGATGCGACGAAGGCGTCGACCGTCTCGCGCTGCCCGTCCTCGACGCGCGCATGGCCCGCGGCCGCGCGCAGGTTGGCGAGCGCCTGCCGGCAGGCGTCGATCTGCGCCGCCAGGATGGCGGTGTCGCGCCGCCGCTCCGGCGTGTCCGCGTCGCGCCGCATCTCGCCCGACGAGGACCGCCATGGTCGTGAGCGGGGTCCCCAGCTCGTGGGCGGCGCCGGCCGCGAGCGTCCCGATGCGCAGCACCGCGTCGTCGTTCAGCGCGCGGCGGGCAGCCTCGCGCAGCAGGCGCTCGTGCTCGCGCAGCGCCGCGACGATGCGCACGATGAACCATGCGGTGACGGCGGCCGTCAGCGTGAAGCTCGCCCAGAGTCCCAGCGCCATCGTGGCGTCCGGCAGCGGCCCGGCCGTCGGCATACCGCAAGGGCTCGGCAAAGGCGAACGCGAGAGCAAAGCTTCCTATGACGAGCAGCGTGCCGCCGAGCGCGAGCATCCAGGGCAGCAGCATCGCGATCAGGACCACGTGCAGCAGATAGAGGAACGCGAAAGGATTGGCCGTTCCGCCGGCGAGGAGCAGCAGCGCGCTGAACGCGGCGAGATCGAGCGCGAGATGGGCGGCCACCTCGCGATGCGTCGCCGGCGCCCCCCGGGCGAGCCGCGCCGATACGAGCAGGTTCAGCACGGCCAGCGCAGCGATGACGATCGCCATCGGCACCGGGCGCAGCGTCACCCCGAGCGTCAGCGCAAGCGCGACAGCCGTGGCCTGCCCCACGATCGCCATGCTGCGCAGGTGCATCAGCTGCCGGAGGCTCGCGAGCAGCGCCGGCGGATCGGCTTGCTCGACGCGCGCCCGGCGCGACGCCAGTGCGGCGCCCGGCGCCGGCGCAGGCCCGGCCCCTTGCAGCAGGCTGTCCGTAGCGGCAGGCCGGGCGTCGACGTTCATGGCGGGGGCACCGCTCGCGGCAATCTGACGTGCGGCGATATGTCGCATCTTAGCCGCCCGCCCGCCGCTTGCGGGTGGCATTCCTTGCGCCAGCGCAAACAGGGCGCTTACTGGAAACGAAAAAGCCGGCAGGCGCCGGCTTCTTCGTGGTCGATTCCCGGGTGCCTATTGTGCCAGCACCCACTTGACGATGCCCTTGAGGTCATCGCCCTTGGCCTTGACTTCCGGATGGTCCTTGCCGGCAGAGAGCTTCGCGATGATCTTCGCTTCGGCATCGGCCTTGCCCTTGTTCTTGGCGGCGACTTCCTTGAACGCCGGGCCCATCTTCTTGGTTGCGACATCGTGGCAGGTCATGCAGCCGCTGCTCTTGGCCAGTGCCTCCTGTGCGTTCGCCGTGCCGGCGGCCGCCAGGCCGGCGGCCAGTACGGCCGCGATTACGATCGATTTCATGTCTTCGGCTCCTTGTTGGGTTGATGCCCCGTCGCGGATGCGCGGGCGACGTGCCTGCCGACGCCAGCCCGGCGCGCAGCATCGCATATTAACGCACCCCTCGCGGCGGCGTTGACACGCCACCCACGTTTCCGTGTTGGTGTCCCGGAAGCCGCGGCGGGACCGCCCCCGCCTGACGTCCGGCCGGCCGGCCGGACGTCAGCCGCCGGTCACATCGCGAAGATCCACTTCACGAGGCTCGCGGTGTCGGCATCGGAGGTCTTGACCGCCGGGTGGCCCTTGGCCGCCTTGAGGTTCGCGACCACCGTCGCTTCGGCGCCCGCCTTGCCCTTGTACTTGGCGGAGATGTCCTTGAACGACGGGCCCATCTTCTTGGTTGCGACATCGTGGCAGGTCATGCAGCCGCTGCTCTTCGCCAGGGCCTCGGACGCATTCGCCGCACCGGCCACTGCAAACCCCGCGGCCACGACGGCCACCATCACGATCGACTTCATACACGCTCCTTCAGGAAGAATGCCCGTCGCGTCCCGCGCGGGCGGTTGCAAACCGTTTTTTCGCTCATTTCGGCAGACGGAATTCTAGCGCACGACGCCCCGAACGGTTGACACGGGATGCGATGGAAATTCGCGCGCTGCGGCGTAGCGTCACAGGTCAATCGGCCGCCGCAACCGAGGGTGTCGCCATGACGGTCGCCCTCGCCCCCCGGTGGCGCGCAAGCCAGAGCGGGGTGCGCGACCGCGGAACCTTGCCGACGAAGTGGTACCGGGCGACGTGGTAGCTGGGATCGAAGCCGAAGAAATTGAGCTTCATCCGCTCGAGCTCTTCGCGACGGTAGGTCTCGAGCGGCTTCGCCGCCTCGTCCGCCGCCCGGCGCGCACGCTTCCCGGCAAGCATCCGGTCGAAGCCGGGCTCGGCGGCCAGCGCACGCGCTCGCCGGTCGATCTCGGCCCGGAACGCCGCCGGCGTCGCTCCGAAATGGCCGTCGATGAGCCCCGTCGCAGCCGCCTGCCGGACGCCGACCGGGAGGCGGTTGCCGGTCACCGCGCGCACCTCGTCCGGCGCGACCCGGCGCGGCAGCAGGTACGTCCAGTACTCCGATCCGTAGAGGTTGCCCATGCCCTTGTAGTGCGGGTTCAGGATGACGCCGTCGCGCGCGTAGACCCGGTCGGCGGCGAGCGCCAGGAACACGCCGCCGGCGCCCGCGTTGCCCTGCATCGCGGCGATCGTCAGCTGGCGGTCGGTCACGATGATCTCGCGGACCAGATCGTCCATCGCATTGATGTTCCGCCACGATTCCTCGGCCGGATGGTCGGCGGCTTCGATCAGGTTGAGGTTGATGCCGTTCGACCAGAAGTCCGGCCCGCCGGCGAGCACGATGACCCGGGTCGGCCGCGATCGCGCGTGGCGGTAGGCCTCGCACAGCGCCGCGCATTGCGCCGTGCCCATCGCGCCATTGTGGAACGGGAAGTGCAGCCAGCCGACGTTCCCCGATTCCTCGTAACGGATCGGCCGCCACGTCGCGTAGTCGACGACGGCCTCCGGCGCGAGCGCGGCCTGCGCCACGCCCGCGAGACGGTCGCCCAGCACCATCGCGGCCGGAAGCTTGAACTGCGGCTCGGCACCGCCGGCGCGTTTGAGGTGCGTGATCCAGACCGCGCCGTCGACCGTGGCGCGGCAGATCGCCCCGTCGCGCTGCGCGAGGATCTCGCCCGCGCCACCGCGCAGCCGGCCTTCGGGATGCGCGTCGTGCAGATGAACCCGCTCGCCGAGAACCTCGTCCTGCGCGCCCGGCGTGCCGTCCGCGGCGCGGATCTTGCGCAGCACCGTCGCGGTGTCGTCCGCGCGCCAGTCGATGGCCCGATCGGCCTGGCGCATCGGCGGCCGCAGCCTGCCGCGCGCGCCGGGCCGCGTGGTCGCGAGCGGCTCGGGCTTCCCGCCCCTGCCGATGCGCTCGAGCGCCAGTTTCAGCGCGGCGACCGCCGCTTCGGTGACTTCGTTGCGGTAGAGGCTGCTCTTCGTCGCCTCGCGCATCGGGAAGCCGACGCTCGCCCACACGTCGCCGGCGTCCATCTCCCCGTTCGCCTCCAGCGCGGTCACGCCCCACTCTCGCTCGCCGTCGACGATCGCCCAGTCGAGCGCCGAAGGCCCGCGGTCGCCCACGATTCCCGGATGGATCACGATGCAGCGGCGGCGGCGCCACACCGACTCCGGAATCCTGCGCTTGAGGAACGGCGCGACGACGAGCTCGGGGTTCCAGAGCGCAACCGCCTCCTCGGTCACGCGATCGTTGATGTCGAGCTCGACCGAGACGTCGTGCCCCGCCTCCGTCAGCTCGACCCAGAGCCGCTGCGTCAGGCTGTTGAACGCGTGCGTCAGGAACAGGATGCGCATCAGCAGATCCGGGGAAGCTGCTCGCCGGTCAGCCAGTCGACGACGCGGCGGCCGCCGAAGCTCGTGTCCATCTGCACGAAGTGATGCGGGTCGGCGATCGCCTCGCCGATGATCGCCGCGTCGCGCCCCAGCGGGTGCGCGCGCATCGCCGCGAGCAGGCGCGGCGCGTCGTCCGCCGGCGCAGATCGCGACCAGCTTGCCTTCGTTCGCCACGTACAGCGGGTCGAGGCCGAGGAACTCGCAGGCGGCCGCGACCTGCGGGCTCACCGGGAATGTCCTTTTCCGCGATCAGCATGCCGCAGCGCGACTGGCGCGCGAGCTCGTTCAGCGTCGTCGCGAGGCCGCCGCGCGTCGGATCGCGGAGGCAGCGGATGCCGGGCACCGCGCCGATCATCGCGGCGACGAGGCCGTGCAGCGCCGCCGTGTCCGAGCGGATGGTCGTCTCGAAGCTCAGGTTCTCGCGCAGCGACATGATCGCGACGCCGTGATCGCCCATCGTGCCGCTCACCAGGATGCGGTCGCCCGGCCGCGCCCGGTCGCCCGAGATCTCGATGCCGTCCGGAACGACGCCGACGCCGGTGGTCGTGATGAACACGCCGTCGCCCTTCCCGCGCTCGACCACCTTGGTGTCGCCGGTGATCACGGGCACGCCCGCCTCGCGGGACGCGGCCGCCATCGACCGCACGATCCGCTCGAGATCGGCGAGCGGAAACCCCTCCTCGAGCACGAATCCCGCCGCAAGATAGAGCGGAACCGCGCCCGACATCGCCACGTCGTTGATCGTGCCGTGGACGGACAGGCAGCCGATGTCGCCGCCGGGAAAGAACAGCGGCGACACGACATGGCTGTCGGTGGCCATCACCATCCGTCCGCCGCGCACCGCGAAGCGCGCCTGGTCGTTCGCCTGGCGCAGCCACTCGTTGTCGAACGCGCGGATGAACAGCTCGTCGATGAGCTGCGCCATCGCGCGGCCGCCGCTGCCGTGCGTCATGTCGACGCGCCCGTGCGTGAAATCGACGGGGCGGATGTAGCCGTCGCGCACCTGCCGGCTCATGTCGGCGCAGCCGCCCCGAGCCGGCACGACCGCCTTGGGGCCGCCTTCAGGCGGCCTCATGCATCCACCCCCGCGACGACGGGCAGGTCCTTGAACCGGCCGTAGGTGTAATGCGCGGCGCAGGCGCCCTCCGAGGACACCATGCAGGACCCGATCGGGTTCTCGGGCGTGCAGACGGTGCCGAACACCTTGCAGTCCGTCGGCTTCTTCACCCCGCGCAGGATCGCGCCGCACTCGCAGGCCTTGTTGTCGGGCACCGAGCGGTAGGCGATGCCGTAGCGCGCCTCGGCGTCGAACGCACGGTACCTCTCCTTGATCCTGAGCGCGCTGTACGGCACCTCGCCCAGGCCCCGCCACTCGAACGAGCGGCGCAGCTCGAAGACTTCGGCGACCAGCGCCTTCGCCTTCGCGTTGCCGTCGCGGGTGACCGCGCGCGTGAACTCGTTCTCGACCTCGGCGCGCCCTTCGTTCAGCTGCCGCACCAGCATCAGGATCGCCTGCATCACGTCGAGCGGCTCGAAGCCGGCGATGACGACGGGCTTGCGGTACTCCTCGGCGAAGTACTCGTAGGGCTGGCTGCCGATCACCGTCGACACGTGCGCGGGCCCGATGAAGCCGTCGAGCGGGACCGTGCCGATCTCGCGCACCTCCTTCGACTCGAGGATGTTGGCGATCGCCGAGGGCGTCAGCACGTGGTTGCAGAACACGCTGAAGTTCGCGAGCCGCAGCGTCTCCGCCTGCAGGATCGCCACGGCCGTCGGCGGCGTCGTGGTCTCGAAGCCGATCGCGAAGAACACGACCTCCCGGTCGGGATGCTCGCCGGCGATGCGCACCGCATCGGCGCTGGAGTACACCATCCGGATGTCGGCCCCGCGCGCCTTCGCCTTCAGCAGCGACGGCGCCCTTCGACGCCGGCACGCGCATCGTGTCCGCGTAGGTGCAGAGGATGAGGCCCGGGCGCGCCGCGAGCTCGATCGCGTTGTCGATGCGCCCGATCGGCAGCACGCAGACCGGGCAGCCCGGACCGTGGATCATGTTGACGTTCGCCGGCAGCAGGTCCTTGAGGCCGTAGCGCGAGATCGCGTGCGTGTGGCCGCCGCAGAACTCCATCAGGTTGTAGCTGCGATCGGCCCGTGCCTCGCGCGCGATCGCGGCGGAGAGGCCGCGCGCGAGCGCGCCGTCGCGGAATTCGTCGATGTACTTCACCCGGGGGCCGCGGGAAGGAGCCCGGCCTCGGCGAAGGTCGCGAGCGTGCGCTCGGCCTCGTCGGGATCGAGCCTGGTCAGCGCGTAGCCGACGTGGACGATGACGTAGTCGCCGGGCCGCACGTCGTCGACGAGCGCGAGCGAGATCCGCTTCTGCACGCCGCCGACGTCGATCAGCGCGACGTCCGGCTCGGGCAGGTCGACCACGCGCGCGGGAATCGCGAGGCACATGGTCAGCCTCCGCGGGCCAGCACGCGCTGCGCGACCCACGCCTGTCCGAGCGACAGGCCGCCGTCGTTCGGGGGAACCGCCTGGGCCTCGAGCATCGTCAGATTCCTCGCGCCGAGCGTGGCGCGCAGTCCGCGCGCGAGGATCGCGTTGAGGAAGCAGCCGCCGGCGCCGGCGACCGTGGTCAGATCGAGCGCCTCGGCGGCGCGCGTGACCCACTCGGCCAGCGCCGCGACGAGCGTCGCATGAAACAGCGCGGCGCCGAACGCCGGATCGCGCTCCTGCGCAACGCGCATGGCGAGCGCGGTCAGGTCGAGCTCGTTGGCCAGAGTGATCGCGTACAGGTCGTGCTCCGCCGGCACGGGACCGTGGCGCTCGGCGAGCCCTTCGAGCAGCATCGCCGCCTGCCCTTCGAAAGCCATGCGTCGCCGGACGCCGAGCAACCCGGCCGCGGCGTCGAACCAGCGGCCCATGCTGCTCGTCTCCGGCGCGTTGAAGCCGCGCGCGAGCATCGTCGCCACGGCCGCGTGCGCCGGCTCGTCGGCGTAGCGCGACGCGATCTCCTCGGCGCGGCCGGCGCGCGCGAGCGCGGCCGCGGCCATGCGCCAGGGCTCGCGGGCCGCGCGGTCGCCGCCGGGCAGGCGCAGCGGCGCGAGCCGCCCCAGGCGCTCGCAGCGCGCGCCGTCGAGGTACAGCAGCTCGCCGCCCCACGCCCCGCCGTCGGTGCCGAGTCCCACGCCGTCGAGCGCGAGCCCCAGCAGCGGCGCATCGACGCGGTGCTCGGCGGCGACCGCCGCGATGTGCGCATGGTGATGCTGCACCGCGTGCAGCGGCACGCGCCACCGCGCCGCGAGCTCGCCCGCGTGCCGGGTGCTGAAGAAGTCGGGATGCAGATCGTGCGCGATCATCGCCGGCTCGACGTCGAGGATCGCGACGAGGTGCGCGAGGGCCTGCTCCAGCGCGGCGCAGGTCGGCGCATTGTCGAGGTCGCCGATGTGCTGCGAGACGAACGCCTCGTCGCCGCGCGTGACGCAGACCGTGCTCTTGAAGTAGCCGCCGACCGCGACCACCGAGGGGCCGGCGCGGTCGAGGCGGATGGCCCGCGGCGTGTAGCCGCGCGCGCGCCGGACGAACTGCGGACCCGCAGCACGTGCCCCCACGCTTGCGGCTGACGCCGCGGAGCTCACCGCGCGCACGACGCTGTCGTCGCAGCGGATCACGATGTCCCGGTCGTGGACGAGGAACGTGTCGGCGATCCCGGCGAGGCGCGCGCGGGCCTCGTCGTTGCCGGTCACCAGCGGCTCGCCGCCCGGATTCGCGCTGGTCATCACGAGGACGAGCGCCTGCGGCTCGCCGAGCCACGCGGTCCCCGCGGGCCGGCCTGCCGCTTCGTGGAACAGCAGATACTGGAGCGGTGTGTACGGCAGCATCGCGCCGAGCCACGCCAGCCCCGGCGCGACGCCGGGCAGCGCGTCGTCGGCGCCGTCGCGCTTGCGCAGCAGCACGATCGGGCGCTCCGCCGATTCGAGCAGCGCCCGCTCGGCGGGCGACGCGTCGACCCACGGCAGCAGCGATGCCGGGTTGGCGGCCATCACGGCAAAAGGCTTCTCCTCCCGCGCCTTGCGCTCCCGCAGCGCGGCGACCGACGCGGCGTTGCGCGCGTCGCAGGCCAGATGAAAGCCGCCGAGCCCCTTGATCGCGACGATCTCGCCGCGCGCGAGCGCAGCGAGGGTCGCGGCCAGCGGATCGACGCCCGCGATCGGCGCGCCCGCGGCGTCGAGCAGCGCGAGGCGCGGCCCGCACGCGGCGCAGGCATTCGGCTCGGCGTGGAAGCGGCGATCGCGCGGCGACCGGTACTCCGCGGCGCACTCCGCGCACTGCGTGAACGCCGCCATGCTGGTCATCGCGCGGTCGTAAGGCAGGCCGCGGGTGATCGTGTAGCGCGGTCCGCAGTTCGTGCAGTTGATGAACGCGTGGCGGTAGCGCCGATTCGGCCGGGTCGAAGAGCTCGGCCAGGCAATCGGCGCAGATCGCGCTGTCGGGGCCGATCGCCGTGCCCGCGGGCCCGCCGCCGCTCTCCTCGATCGCGAAGCCGTCGCCGCCCTCCGCCAGCGGGCACTCGGCCACGGCCACGCTGTCCACGCGGGCGAGCGCCGGCGCGTCGGCACGCAGGCGTCGCGCCAGCTCCAGCACGCGCTCGCCCTCGCCCTGCACCTCGATCGTCACGCCGGCCGCGTCGTTGCGCACCCAGCCGGCGAGCGACAGCTCGGTCGCGAGCCGCCAGACGAAAGGCCGGAAGCCCACGCCCTGCACGATGCCGCGCACGACGATGCGCCGGCGCACCAGCGCCGGGCGGGACAGCAGTTGCGTCGAAGTCATGACGGCGCTCGCGGCTGGCGCAGTCGTGCCAAGACGCGCTGGCCCGGCGCGTCGTCCAACGTCACTCCGCGGCCGGCGCGCGAGCTCCGCTTCGAGCTCCGCGACGCGACGGCGCAGCGCCTCGACGCTCTGCTCGCGAGCCGCCCGCGCCGTCGCGACCCCGTGCTCGAGCCAGGCGAGCCACTCGGCGAAGCCTTCGCCGGTGGTCGCCGAGATCCGCATCGCGGGCAGGCCCGGACGCATCCGGTGCGCGTAGCCGATCGCCGCGTCGACGTCGAACTGCACGTGCGGCAGCAGATCGATCTTGTTGACGAGCAGGAGGTCCGCGGCATGGAACATGTCGGGATACTTGAGCGGCTTGTCGTCGCCCTCGGTCACCGACAGCACGACGACCTTGTGCGCCTCGCCCAGATCGAAGGCGGCCGGACAGACCAGGTTGCCGACGTTCTCGATCAGCAGCAGGCTGCCGTCGGCCGGGTTCAGCGTCGACAGCGCCCGGCCCACCATGTGCGCGTCGAGATGACAGCCCTTGCCGGTGTTGACCTGCACCGCCGCCGCGCCGGTCGCGCGGATGCGGTCGGCGTCGAGCGACGTCTGCTGGTCGCCCTCGATCACCGCCACCGCGACGCGCCCCCGCAGCGCTTCGATCGTGCGCGTGAGCAGCGTCGTCTTGCCCGAGCCCGGGCTCGACACGAGGTTCAACGCGAAGATTCCGCGGTCGGCGAACAGGCGCCGGTTCTGCGCCGCGTACGCGTCGTTCTTGGCGAGGATGTCCTGCTCGATCTGCACCCGCCGCGCTTCGGACAGGCCCGGCGCGTGCGTGGCGGAGAGCCCGGCCGAAAGCCCCGCGGCCGCGCCGAGCGCATGCGGACTGCCGCCGCCGTGGACATGGCTGTGCCACGTGCCGTCGGCGTGCTGGCGCCAGTGGACGTGCTCGCCGGCCGGATGAGCGTGCGCGTGCTCGTGTGCATGCCCATGCTCGTGGTCATGGTCGTGGTCATGCGGATGCGAGTGCACGGTGCCGTCCGCGTGCTCGTGAACGTGCCCGTGGACGTGCGCATGCTCGTCGACCGGCTTGCCTTCGATCGTCGTCTCACCCTGGCCGCAGCCGCAGGTCGTGCACATGATCGCTCTCCTTGCCCAAGCTCCATCGCGCTGCCGGCAGCAGCCTACGCGATCTCGATTTCCTTCACCCGCATGTCCTCGCCCTGCACCACGTTGAGCTGCCAGCCGCCGCAGCGCGGGCAGGGGTCGCCCAGATGCGCGAGCGGGACCCGCGCGCCGCAGGGCATGCACCACGCGGCGCCGGGCGTCGCATCGATCTCCAGCACGGCACCCTGCGCGACGCCGCCCCTGGCGACCGCGTCGAAGCAGAAGCACAGCGCCTCGCGCTCCACGTGCGACAGCGCGCCCAGCTCGAGCCGCACCGCGGTGACGCGCGTGGCGCCGTTCTTGCGCGCCGTGTCCTCGACGAGCTGCAGCATGCCCTCGGCGATCGCCATCTCATGCATGGGCAACCTCGACACGGCAGGCGACGCAGGGATCGAGCGCCTGCACCACGAGGCGCGCATCCGATGCGAGGGCCGCCTCGTCGCGGGCCTCGGCACCCTCGAGGCCGCGCACGAGCGCGCCCGCCGGGTGGAAGTTCCATTCGGTCGGCGCGACGATCTGGTAGGCGGAGACCCGCTCGCCGGTCACCACCGCACGGTGCAGCAGCAGGCCGCGCGCGGTCTGCACCGCGGCCAGTCCCTCGCCGTTCGCCAGCGGGAACGCGTCGACCCACGGCGGGCGCGCATCGCCGGCCGGCGAGCCGGCCATCCGGTCGATGAGGAGCGCGAGCTCCGCGAGCCGCGCCGCCATCCGTGCCGGCACCGCATTGCCGTATCGTGTCAAGACAGCCGCGACGAGCGGGTGCGCGCGCGTGCGCGCAAGCGCCCCCGTCTCGACCGGCACGCCCTCCCACAGTGGCGCGCATTCGAATCCGGAGGTCGTGCGCATCGCCGGAACGACGGCCGCGAGCAGCGCCTCGCGCCGCGGCGAGGGCATCAACGCGACGTCGCTGCGGCCGAGCGCGGGCGACTTCGCGCACAGCTCGCCGTAGAGCCGCGCGGGCAGCGTGGGCGCGCGCGCCGACCACGCGGCCAGCGCATCGGCGTCGCCGAGCGCGAGCCACGCCGACGGCGGCATGCCGTAGACGTGCTGCGTGACGAGCCGCGCGAGCTCCGATGCGAGCTCGTCGGGAATGGCCGCCGACGCTTCCGGCGCATCGCTCTCCATCGCCTGGCCCTGCAGTGCGGCGCGCGCCAGGGCGGGCGCGACGAGCTGACGCGCGGCGGCGACGGGCCCGGTCTCGGCGTCATGGCCCATCGCCTGCGGCCAATCGAGGAGGATGCGCCACAGGTATTCCTGGATCGCCTCGAGCACCACGGCGGCCTCGCGCGCGGCGAGGACTCCGCGCGGCGGCGTGCGGCCGGTTGCGGCCTCGACGGCGCCGGCGGCGGCCGCGGCCTGCGCGTGGGCGCAGATGCTGAACAGCCGGGGCGCGGTCCGCGCCGCCTCCGCGGGCGCCCTGCCGACGAGCACGCGCGCCGCCGCGAACGGCCGCGTCGAGCGGACCGTGGCCTTGCGCACGCGGCGTCCGTCCCAGTCGAGCCGCACGGTCAGTTCACCTTCGATCGTCACGGTCGCCGGGCAGGAATCGCCCGCGCAGGAATTCGCGCTTCGACAGCGGCGCATCGAGCGTGGCTTCGAGCTGCGCAAGCGGACCCGGCGATGCGTCGTTGGCGTCGGCCGGCGACAGGGTCGCCGCCGGCAGCGCCGGGACTTCCGCGTTGGCCGGATCGAACAGCGCGTCGCGCGCGAGCTGCGCGACGAGCCGCGCCGCGGCGTGATCCTCGAAGCGCTCCATCGGCGAGAACAGCGAGCAGACCTGGTAATCGCCGAACGCCGCGTCGTGCGCGCCGATGAACTCGTAGTCGCCCGCGGGAAAGCGGTAGCGCCGCTTGGCGCCCAGCGCCAGCGGCTGCCACGCGGCGGGATCGGCCGGGGCGAGCGTCAGGTTCATGAACCACGGCGTCACCATCACGCCGAGCCAGTGTCCCTGCCACGGCGCGAAGCCGACCGCCTCCACGTCGAGCGCGGGATTGACGAACGCGAGCCCCTCCATGCGCGTGGCGGCCGCGCGAAACACCGCGGTCAGCATGGCCGAGGGATCCGGCCGCAAGGCGGCGTCGCGCGCGTCCTCGGCGGGACCGCGGGCCGCACCGGCGCCGTCCGGGAGCCGAACGTCGCGGACGACGCTACTGGTCATCGGGCACCACCAGGAAGCGGTCCTTGGTCGCCGAGCAGTTCGGGCAGGTCCAGTGCGGCGGCAGCTGCGCGAACGGCGTGCCCGCGGGGATCTGCCAGACGACGTCGCCCTCGGCCGGGTCGTAGACGTACCAGCACACGTTGCACTCCATCCGCGTGCCGGGGCCGGACCTCGTTCCGTCGTCGAATCCCTTCAGGCCGGACATCGGATCACCCGGCGGGCTCGGCGCAGGACTCGCTCATCCAGTCGACGAGCTCGGCGAGCCGGACGCGGCTGTCGACGAGGTCCTCGGCGGCGGCGAGCGCCACTTCGGGGACCTCGACGACCTCGATCGTGTTGAGGATCAGCGTGTTCATGCTGTTGAAGTACTGGACGCGCCAGACGTCGCGGGCGAGCGTCGAGGTGATCCGGCAGTTGCCGAAGCCGCGCGAGATCAGCGCGACCGGCCCGACCGGCAGCACCGCGTCGAGCACCGCGTGGTCGTCGGGCGTCAGCGGGAACAGCGTCAGGTTGACGACGTGGGCGCGGCTCCCGGGACGCTGCGCGTGCATCTGCGCGCTGATCTCGTTGATGACGGCCGGCGAGTTCATCGCGCCGGCAGGAATCGCGATCGGCGCGAGGCGCGGCAGCGCGGCGGCGCGCGCGGCGTCGACGACGACGCGCGGCAGCGCCGCGGCTTCCAGCCGGTCGCCGGCAGAGCCTGCCGTCGCCGTCCAGCGTGCACACCCGCCAGAGCCCCGTGAACACGCTCTCCTGGATGCGCACCGCGTGCGCGCCGCCGATCTGGATGCTGACCTCGCCTTCGCCGAGCATCTGGTTGGTGATCTCCAGCGCCTTCGGCGACACGGCGGACAGGTCGAGCTGCGGACCGCAGGCGATCGGCTTCCGGGTTCCAGCGCTCCAGCTCGCGCAGAAAGGCCGCGAGCAGGTCGCGCGATTCGGTCAGCGGCTCCGCATCCACGCGCTCCGGGACGATCGGCATCCGGAACGTGTTCATCTCGCGCGGCATCGGGAGGTACTGCAGCTCGTCGTCGTCGGCCGGTTGCGAGCCCGCGCCGACCATGCGCACGGGAATCGGGAAGTCGTTCATCGCATCACCCCCAGGGTAGCTTGTCGCACGGTCAGCTGCCGCAGGCGCCGGGCGCCTCGCCCGCGCCCTTCACTGCAATGCCCACCGTCGGCGGACGGGTCGGCGCCGCCGCGAGCAGGCGGGCGACCTCGTCGACGTATTCGTCCCAGTTGCGCAGCCCGTCCACGGCGCCCACGTACTCTCCGTCCCTGAGCAGCACGAACGCCGGCCAGCGGCGGAAGCCGTAGCGCGCATGGAACTCGCGCGCCGCCTCCGGCAGCAGCACGCCGACGGCGAAGCGCCCGGGAAACGCCCGCGCGATCTCCGGCACGATCACCGCGAGATCGAGCGTCTCCTTGTACCGGATCGGGTCTTCGGTGAACAACAGCAGCGTGTGTCCGGCGCGGCCGGCGACGGCGTCGAAATTGTCGGCCCGGACCTCCGTGTATCCGTGCGCCGCGAAGAGCCGCGCGATCGGCGGATAGAGCCGCGCGTCGGCGCCCGCGGCCAGCGGCATGGGAATCGGCGCGACGGTCGTCATGGCGTGCTTCCTTTGAGATGCGGCGGCAGCTGCGGCTCGCGCGTCGAGAGGTCGGCAAAGTAGCGATCGAGATCGGTCTCGCCCGCGAGCGCCGCTTCGAGCGCGTCGAGCGCGGCGCCCGTCTCCGCGGCCTCGTCGGGCGTCATCGTGCGCACCGCGGACCCCTGGTAGGCGAGGATCCACGTGCCGACGGGCTGATCGCCCGGCAGCAGCATGCTGATCCGCTCGCGCCGGCCGCGGCCCTCGCAGACCGCGATCCCCGGCTCCGCGCCCACGATCAGCATCGGCACGCCGACGCACATCGTCAGTCTCCGCGCGGCTCGAGCGCGCGCGCGAGCACGCGCGCATCGCCGATGCGGCAGGCGTCCTCCGCCGAGGGACGACCGGATTCGTAGTTCGCGAGCGCGAGCGATACCGCGTTCAGCGGCTCGAAAACCGCGTCCGGGGGCCGCGGCACGCCGGCGTAGCCCCAGGCCGCCAGCTGCTGCGCCGCGAGCGCCACGGCCTCGGGAATGCGCGCGCGCACGGGCTCGGTGAGGCTTCCCCCGAAGTCCGCGAGCTCGACCGGCTGGACGCCGATGGCGACGATCGTCTCCGGAGCCCGGCCGTTCAGCTGCGCCAGCGCCAGGACGTCGTTGAATCCCGTCTGGTGCGGCGACAGCTTGGTGCGGCCCCACGCCGGAACCTCGGCATCGCGCAACACCCTGAGCGTGCCCGGCGGCAGGTGGAAATCGATCGCGTCGAAGACGAGCACCCGCCGCGCCGACGCGACGGGCTCGTAGAGGTTCAAGCCGAGCGTGCCGCCGTCCTGCAGCGTCACCGCCTCCGGGAATGCATACGCGGCGTGCAGGCTCTCGACCGCGCGCACGCCGAAACCTTCGTCGGCCCAGAGCACGTTGCCGATGCCGAGCACCAGCACTTCGCAGGCTTGCATGACCTCTCGTTCTGTTACGCAGGTCGTAACAGAGCGAAGCCTACCTTGCCGCCGGAGGGCCGTATTGAGGCAGGTCAAGCGAGACCGGGGTGGAGGGACGGGGTGCGAGCGACCTTGGCGCCGCCACGGGGGCGAGCGCCACCGCAGCGTACGCGCGCGTTCCCTCAATGGAAGGGCTGCGCGTGCGTGCAGCGTGCCTCACCAACTGAGCTCGGCTTGGCCAACCAGGCGGTGTCCACAATTGGCTGTGCGATGGGCTCCGAAGCCGCCCACTCACCTTCACTGACCCACCGGCACCAGCAGGACGGGCCGCCCCGCCATTTCGCAAAGGCGCAACGCGGTGCTGCCGATCACCATGCTCTGCACCCAGTGCTGGCCATGCTTGCCGCAGACGATCAGGGAACAATCGCGCTCTTGCGCCACGCGGGCGATCACCTCATGGGGGTCACCTTCGATCACCAGGGCCTCGCCGTGACCGCCCGCCGCATCGATCCGGGCGACCAGTGCGTCCAGCGCTGCCCGGGCCATCAGCGGCAAGGCGGGCGTGGCGTCGATGGCGTCTGCTGTCAGCACGGCCAGGCAATCGACACGCTGCGCATCGGATGCCAATGCAACGGCGGCGCGCTCCGCGGCACCCGCATGCTTCGAAAAATCGGTGGCCAGCAGGACATGACGCAACGTATCGACGCAAACCGCTGCGCAGCCCGTCGCGGCACCATGGCCTGTGGGCTCGAGCCATTCCAGCAGCAGCGGCACCGGTGTCTTGCGGACCATGTCAGACGCGACGCTGCCGAGGAAGAGTCGGCTGGCCAGGTTGTGGCTGCGCGAGCCGAGGGCGATCAGGTCAGCCCTGGTCTCGTTGGCCACCGCGAGGATCCCGTCGGCCGGCGAGCCGGCGGCGCGAACCGTGACATCGACGCGTAGGTCGGCGCCGCGCAAGCGGTCCGCCCGCCCCTCCAGCCATTCGGTGATCTCCTGCAGCGCCCGGTCGCCGGGTGCCTGGCCATAGCCCATGCGAACCACGTGGACGATCACGAGCCGACCCACACGCCAGCGGCGCAACTCGGCGGCACACTCGAGCAAGGGCTCGGCTGCCGGCGAGAGGTCGAGCGCGAGAACGGCCGTCTTGTTCATGCAGAACTCTCGTGGTCTGGTAGCGTCGCGCCGGTGCCGTCCTCAGCCCACCATCCAATGCCGGATCTCGGCCTGCGTCGGAATGCGGCCGCTGCTGACCAGCTTCTCGTCGATCACCAGGCCCGGTGTCGAAAGCAGGTCGTAGGCCATGATCGCCTTCATGTCGGTGACCTTGACGAACTCGGCCTCGACCCCGGCGCTGGTCGCGGCCTCACGCGCGACGGCTTCGAGCTTCTTGCAGTTGGCACATCCGGATCCGAGGATCTTTACGGTCTTCATCATTGCTCTCCTTGTCGAAAATGGTCAGGCGTGAACTGGGGCCGCCCGGCGCCCCAGCGTCCAGGCGAGCAGTGCCGCCAGCGAGCCCAGGAAGACGGCCAGCCCGATGGCGATCCAAACCGGGTTCACGCCGTCCACCCAGGCGCCGTACAGCAGTCCGGCCACGATGCTGAACACCGCCACCAGGCCGACGTAGGTGAAGGTCTTGGGTCTGCCGATCACGGCGGCCACCATCAGGATGCTTTGCAGGCTCAGCTCCGGGTCGGCCATCAGATAGGCCAGCAGCGGCCCGCGGTGCATGCCCAGGTCGAGGAACATGCGCGCGACAGGGACCTCCACCAGGGTCGGGAAGTACATGAACACGCCGAACACCACGGCCACCGCGTTGGCGAGCAGGGTGTTACTGCCGGCAAGGTTCTGGATCCACTCGGGCTGGATCAACTGCCGGATGACGCCCACGACGAACACGCCCACCACCAGCAGCGCGAAGATCTGCTTGACGAAGCGCCAGGATTCCCACAGCCACGCCCGCCAGGCGTCGGCCTCGAGCCGCCGCGCATGGTGCAGCACAGCCCACAGGGTCAGGCCGACCGCCAGCGCACGCCCGGTGAGCGCAAATTCCAGACCGTCCGCTCGGGGCGTCAACCGCATCGCCGCGATGAGCAGCGTCGTGGCAGTCAGACCCAATGCGATCCAGGTCCAGCGATTTGCCCCCTCGACGATGTTCTCGAGACCCTTCCAGGCAGACAGACCGATCAGCAGCAGCAACACGATCAGCAACGAGCCCTGCACGCTCACACCTTCCTCGCCGCGGGCGGCGTCGAAGGGCACCCACTGGAACAGCGTGGCCTGCCACGCTTCTGCCCACGGCAGCGGCAGGGTGACCGCGCCGACGGTGGCCGTCAGCAGCGACACCTTGAGCGTGCCGGCGATCAACACCGCCACCAGCGACAGCAGCACGCCGGTGGCGGCCGGGCCGATGCTCGCCTGCTCGGCGAACAAGGCATCGGTCTGCTGGTCGTGCGTGGCATCGTCGCGCCAGAACAGCATGGCCATCAGCATGCCGATGCCGATGCCGAACAGCAGGCACAGCACGAAGCGCGCGAACGCGAACTCCGCGCCGAGGATGCTGCCGGTGTAGGCGAGGGCCAGCACGTTGCCGGCCGGTGCGAAAAACAGGAAGGTGATCGCCGGCCCCAGCCCGGCACCTTTCTTATAGACGCCGGCGAACAGCGGCACGATGGTGCAGGAGCACACCGCCAGCAGCGAGCCGGCCGCCGCCGCGGCCGGGTAGGACACGCGGTAGGGCGCGCTACGGCCCAGCCAGCGCGTGATGCTGGCCTTCGGGATAAGCGCGGCCATGGCGCCGGCTATGAAGAATGCCGGCAGCAGGCACAGCAACACATGGGCCGCGAGATAGGTGGCGAGGTTGCCGGCCCCGCCATTCATCAAGTGCAGAAAAGTATCCATATCCGCGGAAGGCCCGCAGGGTTCACTTGGCGGCCGTCATGCACTACCGCTACCCCCTCCACGCCATAAGTAATCTTCCCGCCTTCAGATCCAGTTTGCGCGTTCGCAGAATGGGTGCACTGACGAGGATCAATGCTTGGCCGCTCACTTCTGCACCTCCCTGCGCCGCAGCACGCCAACGAGCACCGTGCCCGGTGCGACCGTATTGAAGACCGTGCCGTACTGCTTGACGTTGTAATGCAGCAGATCCAGGCGCCGATCCGGCTCGTCCGTGTCGACGATGATCTCGTAGCTGATCGACTCCATCTTCGGCGGGACATCCTGCCGTACGCCGTGGATGCGCACTTCGACGCCGTGCAGTGAGAACTTGAGGATCGGCGTCACGCGCTCGATGCCCTTGATCATGCAGGCCGACAGCGCTGCGAGCAGCAACTCGGCCGCGTTGAACGCATCCCGATTTCCGGCGAGATCGGTATCGAGTGAAATCTCGGCGTCCTTGCAGCGGGCGAGGCTTCCATGCGCATCGACGCGGCGCGACTCCACATGGAATTCCATCTTCATTGTCGGCGCGCTCATGGTCATTGGTCCCGAGGTCCGTTCACGGCATTTCGACGAACCTCGTCGTCAACTTGCGCGCGGTGGGCGCCAGGAAATAGATGACCGGGACGCCGACGACGTAGGCGATCAGGAAGGCGCGCGCCCAGCGCACGACGAAATCCGGTACCGGGCCGACATTGACCATCGTGATGACGAAGGTCATGAGGAAGATCATCATCGCGCCCATCAGCAGGGAGAACACGAGGTGGAAGCGACGCTTGGGCAGCTTTTTCATGATTTGAGGTCTCAGGGTCAGTAGGGGTCGAGTGCTTGCGCAATCCACCACAGGCCGGCAGCGAACATGACGAGCGCGAACGTGCGCCGCCCGGGGATCCACGCTTGGAAGGGAGCGAAGCGGCGAGCCAGCGCCGATGCGGCGGAGGGCATGGCGCCGGCCAGCAGCAACAGCACGCTGTGGCCCAGCCCATAGGCCAACAGCAGCGCGGCGCCCCAGAGCATCGACATCCCGAACAGCGCGCCCGTTCCGGCCAACGCCAGCGCGGTGGCGAGAGCCGGTGTCGCGCAGGGGCTCATAACGGTGCCGATCAACGCGCCGAGCACCGCCGCGCCGGCGATGCCCGATTGCGCGAGCCGACGCTCGAACGCCGCCGGCAGATGCAGACCGCAGGACGCGGCCTTGGCGCGCCACAGCCAGACGGCGGCCCCGGCAACCACGATGCCGACAGCGATGGACCACGGACCGGGCAATGCCCCCAGCAGCAGACCGAGGCGCGCGGCGAGCAGCCCCAGCGCGAGCAGGGCGACGTTCATCCCGGCAACGAAGGACAATGACAGCAACCACGCGCGGCGTGGCGTGGTCGCCTGACCGCCGACGTAGCCGACGGCCACGGGCACGGCGGCCAGCACGCAGGGGGCGGCGGAGGTCAGGAGGCCGCCCAGCAGCGCCGCAACGAGGCTCTCGAGGCCCGTCATGGCGTGCGTTCCGGCGATGCAACGCCGAGCCGCGCAAGGATTTCGCCGGCCGAGACCTTGCCCATGTTGCGCCCGATCTCGCGACCCTGCGCGTCGAAGAACACCTGCGTGGGCATCAGCTGAATCTTGTAGCGCGAGATGTAGCCACGCGTCTTCAGGATGTCGACATTGAGCACGGAAATGCGCTCCCCATGTTCCCGCTCGAGCGATTCAAGGACCGGCTTCATCTCGCGACAGCTGGCGCAGGCATTGGCTCCGAATTCGACCACGGCAGGCTTCCCCAGCCGCAATGCCTTTTGCACCTCGTCCACTTCGGCGACGTACGGAACATCCGGTGCAGGCGCCGTCGCGCGCTCCATCAACACGTAGCTGATCGCGCCGGCGGCCATCGCAAGGCCGAGCACTGCGACGAAAACCCCGCGGCGGCGCGCCGAAAGTCCGTGGGTGACACCGAGGTGACCGGACATGGCAGTCTTCGCCTCAGCAACAGGCCCCACTGCGTTTGGGTTGTGGAGCGCAGCAAATCTCGCTTGCCGCTGGCATGTGTTCGCCAACGAGCATGGTGGGCGCTCCTGGCTTGAAGTGACCCATGATGTTCAAGCGTTCGTCGCGGCTAGCCATCGTTCGATCTTGTCGCGCCCCGGGACGCCGCCCGCATGGACGACCTTGCCGTCGATGACCACGCCGGGCGTCGACATCACGCCGTAGCTCATGATGTCGCGCAACTCTTCGACCTTCTGCAGATTGACGGCAACGCCCTTGGCCTGCGCCATCTGCTCGATGAGTGCGATGGTGGTGCGACAGTTCGAGCAACCGGTGCCGAGTACCTTGATGTCCATGCGATATCTCCGGAAAAGAGTCAACGAACAGGAAAGGGTTTGTGCTGGAGGATCATTCGCGCTCGAGTTCGAGGTAGGTGCGGCTCGCGTTGCCCGGCATCAACTCGGCCGCGTTCCGCAGGCGCATGTAGGGTCGAGCGTCGAACGACTTCACGGCGGCGCTCATGTCCACGCCGTCGTCGACCGCCTTCTTCATGTGCGCGCGCAGCGCCACGAGATACTCCTGGGTGTCGGCGCGGGCGGTGGCGAGATCGGTCACGTCGCCGTGGCCGGGCACGATGACTTTCGGATTGAGTGCTTCGATGACCGCGAAGGTCGCGAGCCAGTTCCGGGTGTTGCTGACCGGAATCACGCCGAGCAGCCGGTTGACGTACACCACATCGCCGGTGAACAGCACGTTCTTCTGCGGCAGCCAGACCATCATGTCGCCGGGGGTGTGCGCGCCGTTGCGGTGCTCGAGCTGGAACACCACACCACCCAGTTCGAGGCGGGAATCGCGCTCGCTGATGAAACGCGTGGGCAGTGAGGGGACGGTGCCGTCGGCACGGTCTTGCAGAGTGGCCTTCAGTCCGGCCAAATGGTCGCCGCCGCGCGCCTGCATGTCGGCCTTGGCATCCGCATGCGCGATGATTTCGGCGCCCTGTTCCTTGAAATAGCCATTGCCCAGCCAGCGATGGTCCTGCCCGCCCGTGTTGAGGACCCACTTCACCGGTTGCGGCGTGACCGTTTTCACCGCCTCGTGGATCTGGCGTGCGGACCGGTACGTGGCGCCGCTGTCGATCAGCACGGCGCCGGCCGGTGTCACCACCAGACCGATGTTGGCGTTGAGCCCTTCGTTCTCGACGCTGCGCGGACCCGTGTCGCCGATGTACGCATAGACGCCATCGGCGACCGGCCGGAACGTCACCTCGAGCGCGTGGGCGCTCGCGGCGAGCAGCATCGCCGCGAGCGCACCGGCAGCGTCGACCTGATCGAGGGAGCGACGTCTGGATCCGGCGAGCATGACGGCGTGTCGACATCGACTGGTCAGTGCGAAGGCTGCGAGACCCGATCAGAGAACGGCGTTGAACACGAAGCCCACCAGCAGGATGCCGCTGGCGACGACGGCAATGAATGTAGCGATGAGTCGCATCTTGAGCACCTTGCGCAGGATCACCATTTCCGGAAACGAGAGGGCGATCACGCTCATCATGAACGCGAGCACCGTGCCCAGCGCCGCGCCCTTGGCCAGCAGCGCCTGCACGATGGGGATTACGCCCGCCGCGTTGGTATACATCGGCACGCCGATGATCACGGCCAGCGGCACGGCCCACCAGACATCCTTGCCCATGAAGCTGGCCATGAAATCGGCCGGCACGTAGCCGTGGATGCCGGCGCCGATGGCGATGCCCACCAGGATGTACGGCCACACCTTGCCGACGATCTCGCGTACCGAGGTGAAGCCGGCGTCGATGCGCTCGCCCAGCGAAAGCTTGTCGTCAGCCGTCGTGGTGGCGGTATGCGGCATCGCGCGCACCCAGTCTTCCAGATGCGCTTCCATCTTCAACCGCCCGATGACCCAGCCGGCGACGATCGCCACCGACAGTCCCAGGCCCAGGTAAAGCAAGGCGACCTTCCAGCCGAACAGCCCGAACAGCAGCGTGAGCGCGACTTCGTTGACCATGGGCGCCGAGATCAGGAACGAGAACGTCACGCCGAGCGGCACGCCGGCCTGCACGAAGCCGATGAACAGCGGGACCGCCGAGCAGGAGCAGAACGGCGTGACGATGCCGAGACTCGCTGCCATGACGTTGGCGGCACCCTCGGTGCGTCCGGCGAGCATGGCGCGGGTACGCTCCGGCGTGAAGTGGGAATTGATCATTCCCATCACGAACACGATGCCGGTGAGCAGCAGCAGTACCTTGGGCGTGTCGTAGAGGAAGAACTGCAGGGCGCCGCCCAGGTGGCTGTCCCTCTCGACCGGCAACGCGGCCACCAGCGCCTCAGCCGCCGGGCTCAGTGTCTGGTACAGGCCGAACCATGCCGCGGCGGCCACGAGCAGGAACAAGAGCGGCTGCTGGTTGGGCCAGCGTTTCAAAGGGGCCAGGACGGCATTCACGCGACAAGTCCTTCGTCAATGTAGCCGGGGTACAAATTGCGCCTCATACCCAGAAGACGAACGACCACGGCAAAAGATGCAGTCCTTGCGCTGAATTGGATCCGGGGCCCCGTTCGGCAAAGGCGGGCCGGTGCCTACCGGTGGGAATCGACGAGTCGTGGTCGATAATGCGCGGGTGATGATGGCGCCGCCTGGCGCAAAAGTCCTTCATTTTTAGGGAGAAAAAGATGACCAAGCTTCCGCCCTCCGGCGCCGGCCGGCTTGCCAACGACTACCCCGACGTTTGGGAGAACTACACCGCGCTCGGGAAGTCGGCCGCGGAAGCGGGAGAACTCGATGCCCGTACCCGTCGTCTGCTGAAGCTGGCCCTGGCCGTCGGCGCCGGCTCCGAGGGTGCGGTCCATTCGCACGCCCGGCAGGCCCGTGAGGAAGGAATCGTCGACGCGGACATCCGCCAGGTGGTTCTGCTCGCGATCACCACGCTCGGCTTTCCCGCAGCGATGGCAGCCTACTCGTGGGTCAACGACATCCTCGAGGCGTGATCGGACGACCGCAACCGCAATGCGTAGCCCCGGCACCCGCAGAAGCGGGCGAAGTGCGTCGCCTTTTCGAATGCCGCCTTCGTTCCCCGGGGAGAGGGATTCTCCGATTTCAGGCTAGCGGCGGGCGCGGTACGAAGTCGCTCACCTGGCCGGCTTCGTCCAGACGAACCTGACACGCTTGCGAGAGCTGCTCGCGCAGCCGTTTCCGGGCGCGCTGGATCCGGGACTTGGCTCCGGGCAGGCTCAACCCCTTGCGGCGCGCGTATTCATCCTGCGGCAGGCCCTGGAGGTCGCACAGGGTGATGGCCTCGCGGTCCTCGGCGCTCAGTTCGGAGAGCACGCGCGGCAGGCAGGCGACCAGGCTATCGACGGTCGCGACCTCCTCGGCTTCGTCCGCCAGATCCGCGGGCAGCTCGATCGTTTCACGCTTGAGGCGCAGCCGGTCGGCCAACGCGTTGCGCGCCACTTCAAAGAGCCAGGCCCGGGCATTGCCGATCGCGCAGAAGCGTTCGCCCTGGCGCATGGCCTTGATGAACAGATCCTGCAGCATGTCCTCGGCATCGACCGGGTTGCCCAGGCGATGCCGCAGCCAGCCGCGCAACTCGGCTTCGTTCGCGTGCCAGGCGGTCATGAGGCAGTTCATCGCCGGAGCCCCTCGCTCTCCCCTGCCCGTCGACTTCCGATCGGGTCGACGAGCTCGGCAGCCGTGCCTTCACCCGCAGCAAAATATCTCCTCTGAAAGAACAGCGCGACATTGACCAGGCCAATCATCACCGGCACCTCGACGAGGGGTCCGATGACGGCCGCGAATGCCGCTCCGGAATTGATTCCATAGACCGCCACGGCAACCGCAATGGCCAGCTCGAAATTGTTGCTGGCAGCAGTGAACGAGAGGGTGGCGCTCTTTTCATAATTCGCGCCCAAACGCATGCTCATGAAGAACGAAATGAGGAACATCACGATGAAGTAGATCAGAAGCGGGATGGCGATCCGGACGACATCCAGCGGAATGCTGATGATCAGCTCGCCCTTCAGGCTGAACATGACGACGATGGTGAATAGCAGCGCGATCAGCGTTATCGGCCCGATCTTCGGCACGAAACGAGTGTGATACCAATCCTTCGACACAAAGCGCAGCATGATGACGCGGGTCAGCACGCCGGCGATGCACGGGATGCCGAGATAGATGAAAACGCTTTCGGCGATCTGGCCGATCGAAACATCGACGACCGCCCCCGACATCCCGAAGTACGGCGGCAGCACGGTGATGAACAACCACGCATACGCGCTGAAGAACAGCACCTGAAAGATGGAGTTGAACGCAACCAGGCCCGCCGCATACTCGGTGGAACCCCTGGCGAGCTCGTTCCAGACGATCACCATCGCGATGCAGCGCGCCAGGCCGATCATGACGAGACCGACCATGTACTCCGGCTTGTCGTGCAGGAAGATGATTGCCAGGGCGAACATCAGCGCCGGCCCGACAATCCAGTTTTGCGCGAGCGAAAGCCCCAATACCTTCCTGTCCCGGAAGACGTCGGGCAGTTCCTCGTAGCGAACCTTGGCGAAGGGCGGGTACATCATCAACATCAGGCCGGCCGCAATGGGAATGTTGGTCGTGCCGACCTGGAAGCTGTTGATGAAGGCTTCGATCTCAGGCACGAAGAAGCCGAGTCCGATTCCCAGGGCCATCGCCGCGAAGATCCAGACAGTCAGATACCTGTCGAGGAACGAGAGCTTTTTGGTTATGGCACTCATCGGAAGGCGCTCGCAAATTCGGGTGCGCAGGCGCCGGTATGGCTGCACGGCGCGGGGTCGAATACCTGAATCGTCTTCATGCCGGCTTTCCCTCGATCGGTGATCGCGGCAATCCTGTCGAGCTCGGCCTCGAGCGCCGCCTTGTCGTGCACTAGCGTCTGCAGCGGCAGCGCGACGAACGCCTCGATTCGCGCGCGCAGGATGCGATACGCCTTTTCGAAGGCGGCGCCGCCTCGGCGAGGATGGAGCGACAGGAGTTGTCGGTGCAAAGAAAAAGTACGTTCATGGGTTCAGCGCCTGCGTCGGATCGGGGGAACCGGAGCGAGCGCGCGCCCGGTGCGCCGGGAAACAGCGCGGAGGTCCGCGCACTGCTCCGGGTGCCCGGCACAGCACTCGTCGGTGAGATAGCCGATCAACTCGCGCATCAGCGGGAGGTTGGCCCGGTAGCGCTGGAAACGCCCCTGCTGCGCCACGGTCACCAGACCGGCATGCGTCATGGCCTTGAGATGGAACGAGAGATTGGTCGGCGGAACATCCAGCGCCGCAGCGATTTCACCGGCGACCATCCCGTCCGTGCCCGTGCGGACCAGTAATCGGTACACATCCAGCCGGACGCCCGAGGAGAGCGTCTCGAAGACGGTGACGGCGGCGTTCTTGCGCATGGCCATAAATTCAACGTTCGTTGAAATATTGAACCATAGATTGGCGGCTGCTGCCAGACCTCAGGAATCCGCGCGCGACGGCACTGCATTCGCGGGCCCGCGACCCGGGCCCGCACGCTTCAGGTGCCTGCGCTCCCTGGGCTTGCCAGCGCAAGGCGCTCGACGATGAAGCGGCACAGCCCGTCCATGTCGTCGGGAAGCGAAAGCAGGGCACGGCGCACTCGATCGAGTCGCGGTCACGATCGCGACGATGTTCGGGTCGGAGCGGCAACGGGGTTCCCGCTGCCGCGAAGCGACGTAGACCTCGACCGTCGGCACCGCGGCGCCCTTGAATCCCTCGGCGATCACGACGTCCACGGGCAGCAGGCGCGCGGCGAGCTGCTCCAGCGACGGCGCCGATTCGTCGCGGAACTCGGTCATCAGCACCGAGCGGCGGTCGCCCACCAGCAGCACTTCGGCGCAGCCCGCTTCGCGCCGCCGGTACGACAGCTTGCCCGGTTGATCGACGTCGAAGCCGTCCGGCGCCCGCTTGATGGTCGACACCGACCAGCCATCGAAGCGCAGCGAAAGGACGAGCGCGTCGACGACGTCGCGCTCGCGCAATGCCGATGCACCCACGATGCCGATCACGACCAACGCAATCCTCCTCACTTCAATTCCACGTTGCACGTCAGCCGCGCACGCGAACGCGACAGATTGCCACACCCTATCGGGGTGATTGATTTTCGACAATACCCATTGCGCGAACGTTGACATCCATCAAACCGCCGCGCGACCGATCATGGAAACTTCGCAACGGACGCCGTCGCAACCGGCCGGGAGCGACGCATCGAAAAGGACTGCGGGGAAAGGGAGAGCGCATGAAGCTGACGAGACGGGAATTCATCCAGGCGTCGGTCGCCACGGCAGGCGATGCTGATCGCCGGATGCGCGACACGGCTGCCGCGCCGGTGACGAGCGCGATGGTCGTGCGCAAGGCGCGGCCCGCGAGCCCGGCCAAGGGTGAATGGGTGGCGAGCACCTGCCAGGGCTGCACGCAATGGTGCGCGATCCAGATCTTCGTCGAGGACGGCCGCGCGGTGCGCGTGCGCGGCAATCCGCTGTCGAAGACCAATCACGGCTACGTCTGCCCGCGCGGTCACCTGATTCCGCAGCAGGCCTACGACCCCGACCGGGTCAAGGTCCCGATGAAGCGCACCAATGCGCAGAAGGGCCGCGGCATCGACCCGAAGTTCGTGCCGATCACCTGGGACGAAGCGCTCGACACGATCGCCGACCGGATGATCGCGCTGCGCAGGAACAACGAGGCGCACAAGCTCGTCTACATGCGCGGCCGCTACTCGCCGACGTCGACCGAGCTCCTCTACGGCGCGATGCCCAAGATCTTCGGGACGACGAACTACTTCTCGCACAGCGCGATCTGCGCCGAAGCCGAGAAGATGGGTCCCGGCCTCACGCAGGGCTTCTTCGGCTATCGCGACTACGACCTCGAGAAGACGAACTGCCTCGTCGTCTGGGGCTGCGATCCTCTCGCCTCCAACCGGATGGTTCCCAACGCGATCCACCGCTTCCACGAGATCGTGGCGCGCGGCACGGTGATCACCGTCGACCCGCGTCTGTCCAATGCCGCCGCGAAGTCGCAGGAGTGGCTGCCGGTCAAGCCCGGCACCGACGGCGCGCTGGCCGGCGCCATCGCGCACGTTCTGCTGACCGAAGGCCTCTGGAATCGCGAGTTCGTCGGCGATTTCAAGGACGGAAAGAACCTCTTCGTCGCCGGCCGGACGGTCGACGAGGCAGCCTTCGCCGAGAAGGAAACCTATGGCCTGGTCAAGTGGTGGAACCTCGAGCTCAAGGACCGCACGCCGGACTGGGCCGAGAAGGAAACGCTGATCCCCGCGGCGCAGATCGTCCGCGTCGCCCGCGCCATGGGCAAGGCCGCGCCGAAGACCGCCGTCTGGATGGGCCCCGGTGTGGCGATGAATCCGCGCGGGACCTACGCGTCGATGGCGGTGTACGCGCTCAACGGCCTGCTCGGCTCGATCGACGTCGAGGGCGGCGTCTGGCAGTCGAGCAGCGTTCCGATCGCCGGGTTCCCGAAAGCCGACGCGTATCTGGACGACGTCGCCAAGGGCGCCGGCAAGTTCAAGAAGCTCGACGGGCGCGGCGTCAAGGACATGCCGGCGATGATGAACGCGCGGCCCGGCAGCGGCGTGGTCACCAACAACGTCGCCAACGGCATGCTGAAGGATCCCGGCGCCGTCAAGGTCGTTCATCGCGTCGTGGTCGAACTTCAACTTCTCCTGCACCGGCGCGCAGCGCTGGGACAAGGCGATGGCCGCCGTGCCGTTCTTCGTGCACATGGTGACCAACCCGTCGGAGATGACGCAGTTCGCCGACATCGTGCTGCCCTCGACGTTCAACTCGGTCGAAGGCTGGTCGATTGTCACCAACATGGGCAACGGGTACGGCTACGCGTCGATCCAGCAGGGCGTGGTGAAGCGGCTGTGGGACGTGAAGCAGGAAGAGACCGAGGTGATGTGGCTCCTCGCCGAGAAGCTGAAGGCGAGGGGTTTCGCGAACCTGCACGACTACTACGCGAAGGAGTTCAAGGATCCGGAGACCGGCAAGGCGCCGACCAGCGCGATGGAGTTCTCCGAAATCGCGACCAAGATGTCCAGCGCATCGCTGTGGAAGCCCAAGGAGCCGCTGAAGGGCGATGCCCCGCTGGCCGGCTGGGCCGACTTCCGCAAGAAGGGCATGTTCAGCGGCGCGAAGTACACGCTCAAGAAGGGTTGGGGCGGCAAGTTCAACACGGCCACGAAGAAGTTCGAGTTCTACAGCGAGACCGCGAAGAAGGGGCTCGCCGAGCACGCCAAGAAGTACGAGACCACGGTCGACGACATCATGACGGTCAGCGGCTATGTCGCGCGCGGCGACGTCGCCTTCGTGCCCCACTACGAGCCGCCCAAGCGCCACGGCAGCCTCGACGAGTATCCGTTCACCTTCATCGACTACAAGTCGCGGTTGAATCGCGAAGGCCGGTCGGCCAATCTCCCCTGGTACCAGGAGTTCAAGAAGGTCGACCCGGGCGACGTGTCGTGGGACGACGTGCTGAAGATGAACCCGGTCGACGGCGTGAAGCTGGGACTCAAGACCGGCGACATGGTGAAGATCAGCTCCCCCGCCGGATCGATGACCGCCAGGCTCAAGCTCTGGGAGGGTTTGCGTCCGGGCACCGTAGCGAAATGCTACGGCCAGGGACACTGGGCCTACGGGCGCGTCGCCGCGAAGAACTACGGCAAGGCAATGCCGAACGGCGGCAACAACAACGACATTCTGGTCGACGACTACGATCGCCTGAGCGGCTCCACGGCGCGCAACGGCGGATTCACCGGCGTCAAGGTCCAGAAGGCCTGACCCCCAACCTGCGCTAACGGAGAGCAATGATGGCAAGACTTGGAATGGTCATCGACCTGCAGCGGTGCGTGGGTTGCGGAGCGTGCGCCTTCGCCTGCAAGACCGAGAACAACACGCGCAACCGCGCCGACGGCCAGAGCTACAACTGGGCCGATTTCATCATGAAGACCGAGGGGACCTTCCCCAACGTCACGCACTGGGTGATGCCGGTGCTGTGCAACCACTGCACCGACGCCCCCTGCGTCACCGCCTGCCCGGTCAATCCGAAGGCGATGTTCAAGACGCCCGAAGGCATCACGATGCACGATCCGGATCTGTGCGTCGGCTGCCGGAAGTGTCAATACGCCTGTCCGTACAGCGCCGGCTCGCTCGACGAAACGAGCCTCGACGGGGCGACCTACAGCGTGATCAGCTACAACTTCCCCGGCCGCGACACCCAGCCGGAGTGGACCGACACGACGTCGATCATCCCGGGCTGCACCGCGTCCGGAGCGGCGACGGCCCAGGCGGCGGGCGTCACGATCCCGGCGCTCAACGCGTTCGAGGCGGGTGACGCGCAGCCGATCCGCCGGGCCGGGGTCGTGGAGAAGTGCACGTTCTGCTACCACCGCACCAGCAACGGCCTGCAGCCGGCCTGCGTCGAGGTCTGCCCGGCCAAGGCGCGGATCTTCGGCGATCAGGACGACGCGAACTCGGAGATCGCCAAGGTGCTGAGGGCGCAGAAGTCGTTCCGCCTGCAGGAGGAAAAGGGCACCAAGCCCAACGTACACTACGTGGGCAAGTACAGCGCCAGGGGCTGAGTTCGACCACGCCAGTGCTGGGGGCGGGGCCACCCCGCCCCCTTTTCATTGCCGGAGTCCGGATGCCACACGACGACCTCGAGCGCGGTGCCGCCCGCGCAGACCTCTGCCGCTTCCTGGCCGCCTGCTATTACCAGCCCGGTCCGGAGTTCGCCGAGGAGAAGCTCTTCGACTCCATGCTCGCCGCGGCATCGCGGCTGCAGCCGGAATTCGCGGCGTCCGCGCGCCGGCTGGGCGAGGCGTACGCGGCCGAGGACGGGCAGGCGCTGCTCGTCGACTACACGCGCCTGTTTCTCGGGCCGGTGGACACCCTCGCCAAGCCCTATGGTTCCGTCTGGCTGCGCGGCGACAACGTGCTGATGCAGGATTCGACGCTGGCGGTCCTGCAGCTCTACGACGAAGGCGGATTCGAGCTCGACGAGGGGTTTCGCGAACTGCCCGATCACATCGCGGCCGAGCTGGAATTCCTTTACCTGCTGATCTTTCGCGAGACCGAGGCGCAGGGCAAGGGGGATGTCGTCGCGCGGGCCGCGACGAGCGATCTGCGCCGGCGATTCCTGGCCGCGCACCTGGGTGCGTGGGTGCGCCCGTTCACCGCGGCCATCGCAGCCAGCGCGCAGACCGCGTTCTATCGCGAGCTGGCGGAGCTCACCGCACGCTTCGTGGAGCTTGAGGCGCAGCGGAGCGACGGCACTTTCCTCTGAGCCGGTGCGCACGCAGCACGTGGCGGTGCGCGATCGGTGGAACCGCACCCGCCCCTGCGCGAATTCCGCGTCAGGCGGACGGGCCCGGCAGCAGATGAATGCCGGAAGCGAGCAGTGACACGACGGCGGGCTCGTCTGCCTGCACCCGGTTGCGCGCCGCCACGTGGACCGACAACGACGTCGCCAGGTGCTCGCCGCGCGCATGGACCGGCTCCAGCGTCACCTGGACCATGTCCCCCATCACGACACAGCGCCGGACCCAGCAGGGCACCGGATTCTCGCGCTCCCCGTGCGAGGGCCGATCGCGCCGATGCAGCAGGATCGCGCCCGACGGAACGACCCACGACACGACGGCACCGACCGCGTGCTGCGCCTGGAGCCCGGCCTCCAATCGCAAGCCGTTCCAGTCGAGGATCGTGCGCTCTGCTGCCGCGTCGTGCGCGCGCACCGTCGCCGTGCAGATGTTCTTGAGCGAGACGAGGCGCGCGACCTCCACCGATTGCGGACGCGTCATGACGTCCTGCGGCGTGCCCGCCTGCAGCGTCGTGCCGTGATGCAGCACGCACATCCGGTCGGCGAGGAGCAGGGCCTCCTGCAGCGAGTGCGTGACCAGCACGACGGGCATCTTCAGTTGACGGCGCAGATTGGCGAGCTCCTCGTACAGGCGCTCGCGCGTCGCCTGATCGACGGCCGAGAAAGGCTCGTCCAGCAGCAGCACCGAGGGCTCCCGCGCCAGCGCCCGCGCCAGCGCCACGCGCTGCTGCTGCCCGCCCGACAGTTGCGCGGGACGCCGGCCTTCGAGGCCGGCGAGCTTGACCGACGCCAGCACGTCGCGCGCCCGCTCGGCCCGCTGGCGCTGCGCCCCGGGAGGCACGGCCTCGAGGACGTTCGCGAGAACGCTCAAATGCGGAAACAGCGCATAGCTCTGAAAGACGAGGCCCGCGCGCCTTCGCCGCGCCGGAACATGGCGGCGCGCGGCGGAATCGAACCAGACCTCGCCGTCGACCTCGATGCGGCCTTCGGCCGGGCGATAGATGCCCGCGATCGTCTTCAGGATCGTGGACTTCCCGCTGCCCGACGGCCCGACCAGGACCAGCGTCTGGCCGTTGTCGCAGGAGAAGCGCGCGTCGAGCGCGATGGGGCTCGCCTGGCGGATCTCGACGTGCAGCATGGTCCCGGCAGCCCTACCAGACGCGGCGCGTAAGCCGGTTGGTGAGCGCGAGCGTCACGCAGCGAGAACACCAGCAGGAAGCTCGACATCGCCCCGGCTGCGCTCATGTCGAACGCCTGCACCCGGTCGTAGATCGAGATCGCGATGGTCCTCGTCTCCCCGGGGATGTTGCCGCCCACCATCAGCACGACGCCGAACTCGCCGACGGTGTGCGCGATCGTCATCACCAGCGCCGAGACGATGCCCGGCCAGGCGAGCGGGAGCTCGATGCGCCACAACGTCCGGTGCCAGGACAACCCGCAGCATTCCGCCGCCTGCCGAACCTCGACGGGGATGGATTCGAAGGCCCGCTCCATCGGGATCAGCGCGAACGGCAGGTTGAAGATCAGCGACCCGACGAGGAGCCCCTCGAACGAGAACGCGAGCGGCGATCCCGTCAGGCGCTCGTAGAAGGCCCCGAGCGGCGACGCGCCGCCCATCGCCGTCAGCAGGTAGAAGCCCAGCACCGTCGGCGGGAGCACCAGCGGGATGGCGATCGCCGCCTCGACGACCGATTTGCCCCTGAACGCGGAATACGCCAGCGCGCGCGCGACCATGACGCCCGCGGGAATGAGCACGAGGCCCGTGGCCACGGCCAGGATCAACGACAGGCGGAGGGCTTCCCAGTCCATGAGCGATCACTCGCCCGGAAGGACGAAGCCGTAGCGCCGGAAGACCTCCCCTGCCGGCGGCTGCTGCAGGAACAGGTAGAACGCGCGGGCGGTCTCGCCGGCGCGCCGCAGCAGCACCGCGCGCTGCTGCAGCGGCGCGTGCCAGCCCTCCGGAATCAGCACGTAATCGCCCCTGCCGGCGAAATCCGGCGACAGCGCCAGCGACAGCGCGAAGATCCCCGCCTGCGCGGAACCGGAGAGCGCGAATTGCGCGGCCTGCGAGACGTTCTCGCCCAGGACCAGCCGGGCCGCGAGCGCGGACCACAGCTTTTCGTGCTCGAGCGCCTGCCGCGCCGCGCGGCCGTAGGGTGCATGCTCGGGATTGGCGATCGCGAGTCGCCGCAGCCGGCCGTCGGCAAGCGCGGCGCGCAGGTCCGCCAGCGCCGGATCGGCCTTCACCGTCCCGCCTCGGGGCACGAAGAGCACGAGCCGGCCCGTCGCGTAGCGCGTGCCGCCGTCGACCGTGAGCCCCTCCTGCGCGAGCTTCGCGACGTAGTCCTCGTCGGCCGACAGGAACAGTTCGAACGGCGCGCCCTGCTGGATCTGGCGATAGAAATTGCCCGACGAGCCGTAGGTCAGGCGCACCGCCTGCCCGGTCTGCTGCCGGAAGCGCGCGGCGATCTCGTCCAGCGCGAACTTGAGATCCGATGCGGCGGCGATCGAGGGGCCGGGTTGCGCCAGCGTCGTGCCTGCCGCGAAGAGCGCGAACGCCGCCAGGATCACCGGCACGGCCCTGCTGCGGTCGAGGAAGGCGCGCACGCCGCGAATATACCGAAAAGCGCGAGGCCCGGACATCGCGCGCGCTTGGCGCGAAGCCCGTGACCGCGCGGCGCGGCCGGCGCCTAGCGCTTGCGCGGACGCGGCGCGACGACGCGGCGCACGGCGGCGTGCATGTCCCACGCCACCTGCAGGTGCATCCAGAATGCCGCGTCGTTGCCGAAATACATCGCGAGCCGCACCGCAGTGTCGGGCGTGATCGCCCGGCGCCCGTTGATGAGCTCGTTCACCCGCCGGCGCGACACGCCGAGCGCGTCGGCGAGCTCGGTCTGGCTGATCCCCAGCGGCTTCAGGAACCGCGTCTCGAGGAACTCGCCGGGGTGCGGCGGCTTGCGCGACGACAGCGCGAGCCGCGCCGGGCGGCCCGGACCCGAGCCCTTCGCGCGCAGGCTTTCGTTGCGCGTCAGCATCGTCTCCCCGGCCGGGCGCTCCGCCCGGCGCACGCGACCGTCAGGCCCTGGGCTCCCGCTTGAACATGCGGATGCCGTTCACCATCGTGCTGATGATCGTCTCGCCGCTCATGATGTCCTCGCGGAACACCATGTACATGTGGATGAACGCGAACAGCAGCAGGTACCACATTCCCAGATGGTGCAGCGTGCGCACCCATTGCGGCTCGCCCAGCACCACGAACACCCACCCGAACCAGACCATGTAGCCGGAGCCCCAGCCCCACTGCTCGGCGTAGAGCGCCATGCCGGTCACGATCATGAACAGCGTGCCCAGCGTGAACATGAAGAACATCGCCGCCTGCGCCACCGGGTTGTGCCCGACCCACAGGTCCGATTCCTTCTTCAGGAACAGGTAGTACGCGACCTGGCTCCAGAAGCCGCGCCACCACGCGCCGCTCCAGAACGGCACGTAGAAGATGCTGCGCGCGCTGTGGTTGCCCACGATCACCCAGTAGATCCGGACGAGGAACGCGACCGTCAGGAGGTAGCCCGCGATCTCGTGGATCATCCGGATCCAGCCGAAGTAGAAGCTGTCGTAGGCTTCGCCGCCGATCGCCGGCGGCGGAGCGCCGATCAGGTAGCCGGTGACGCCGAGGACGAAGATCAGCGAGCATCGTCACCCAGTGCCACAGCCGGACCGGCGCCTCGTACACGTAGACCGGCTCGAGCGGACCGCTCGTGACCCGGCCGGATACAGGCTCGACTCGCATGAAGGTCTCCCTCGGTTCAGTGCCCGCTCGGCCGTCGCAACGGAACTGAGGGGCACTGTGCGCCCCTCGGGGGGCAGCGAACACAGTGAGCGTGGGGGCCGTTCATCTCACCTTGACCGACACCAGCTCCTCGCCCTCCGGGCCCATGCACGTGCGTGGCGCAGGCGAGGCACGGGTCGAAGCTGTGGATGGTCCGCAGGATCTCGACCGGCTGCTCCGGCTTCGCCATCGGCGTGTTCATCAGCGCGGCCTCGTAGGCGCCGATCTGGCCCTTGGCGTCGCGCGGCCCGGCGTTCCACGTCGTGGGCACCACGCACTGGTAGAGGTCGATCTTCGTGTTCTTGATCTTGATCCAGTGCGCGAGCGCGCCGCGCGGGGCCTCGCAGGGGCCGGCGCCCTTGGCTTCCGCCGGCCACGTCGACGGCTCCCACTTCTCGACGTTCGCGGTCGCGAGGTCGCCCGCCTTGATGTTGGCGATGAGCTCGTCGTAGTACTGCTTCATCTTGCGCGCCGCCCACTGGCACTCGAGCCCGCGCGCCGCGGTGCGGCCGAGCGTCGAGAACAGCGCGGTGATCGGCACGTCGAGCGCCTTCAGCGCGCCGTCGACCTGCTCCTTGATGTCCTTCCGGCCGCTCGCATAGGCGACGAGGTAGCGGGCGAGCGGACCGACCTCGACCGCGTTGCCCTTCCAGCGCGGCGACTTGACCCACGAGTACTTCGCGCTCTCGTCGATGTTCTCGATGTTGGTCCGCGTGCCCTTGGTGTCCTTGCCGAGCACGAAGTTGGGCTCGGTGACGCCGTCGAACGGATGCAGACCGTTCTGCTCCTGCGGGTACTTGTACCAGGAGTGGGTGACCCATTCCTGCACCTGCTCGCGGTCCTTGAGGTCGACCGGGAGCACCTTGGTCAGGTCGCCGTTCAGGATCACGCCCGAGGGCAGCGCGAGGCTCGTTGTTCGAATAGTCGTTGGCGATTTCCGGGAACTCGCCGTAGGACATCACGTTCTTGCTCGACAGCCCGCCGCCCCACTGCGCCCAGTCCTTGTAGAAGCCGGCGATCGCGAGCAGGTCCGGGATGTAGACCTGGTCGATGAACTCGATCGTGCGGTTGCAGATGTCGCCGACCATGTTGAGGTAGGCCATGTTCACCGCGCCGACCGCGCCCGTGCCGTCGACGTTGATCGGGCTCGGGACGCCGCCGACCAGCCAGTTCGGGTGCGGGTTCTTGCCGCCGAAGATCGTCTGGATCTTGACGATCTCCTTCTGGAAGTCCAGCGCCTCGAGGTAGTGCGTGGTCGCGAGCAGGTTCACTTCCGGCGGCAGCTTGTACGCCGGATGGCCCCAGTACGCGTTGCTGAAGATGCCGAGCTGGCCGCTCTCGACGAACTTCTTCAGCCGGTTCTGCACCTCGCGGAAATAGCCCGGCGAGGAGTTCGGCCACGGCGAGATGCTCTGCTGGATCTCGGAGGTCTTCTTCGGATCCGCCTTCAGCGCCGACACGACGTCGACCCAGTCGAGCGCGTGCAGGTGGTAGAAGTGGACCAGGTGGTCCTGCGCGTACAGCGTCGCGTGCATCAGGTTGCGGATGATGTTCGCGTTCTTCGGGATCTTGATGCCGAGCGCGTCCTCGACCGAGCGCACCGACGCGAGCGCGTGCACGCCGGTGCACACGCCGCAGATGCGCTCGACGAACGCCCACGCGTCGCGCGGGTCGCGGCCCTTGAGGATCACCTCGAGGCCGCGCCACATCGTGCCGGTGGACACCGCGTTGCGGATGACGTTGTCCTTGTCGACGTTGACCTCGATGCGCAGGTGCCCCTCGATCCGCGTGATCGGATCGACGACGATGCGCTTGCCGCTGTTGTCGAGCGTGAAGCCCTGGGTTTGGATGGTCGCCATGATCACTTCTCCACTTCGCTCAGCTTGTCATTGCTGCTCTTGCTGCGCGCCTGCTTGATCGCGCTCACCGCGGCGTGCGCCGCGACGGCCGCGCCGGCCGCCGCCAGCGCCGTCAGGCCGATCCGGTCGGCCGTGCCTTCGGCGCCGGCGATGCCCGGCACCTTGACCGTGGTCAGGTGATCGTAGAACGAGCCCTTGTCCCAGAACGCGTCCTCGGAGCAGCCGATGCAGCCGTGGCCCGACTGGATCGGGAACGACAGTCCCTCGTTCCAGCGCAGCGCCGAGCAGGCGTTGTACGTCACCGGGCCCTTGCAGCCGACCTTGTACAGGCAGTAGCCCATCCGCGCGCCGGCGTCGTCGAACTTCTCGACGAACTGGCCGGCGTCGAAGTGCGGCCGGCGATAGCACTTGTCGTGCACGCGCTGGCTGTAGAACATCTTCGGACGCCCCTGCGCGTCGAGGTCGGGCAGCCGGTCGAAGGTCAGGATGTAGGTGACCACGCCCGTCATCACCTCGGCGATCGGCGGGCAGCCCGGAACCTTGATGATCGGCTTGTCGGTGATCACCTTGTGGATCGGCGTCGCCCGCGTCGGATTCGGCTTCGCCGCCTGCACGCAGCCCCACGACGCGCACGAGCCCCACGAGACGATCGCCTTCGCGTCCTTGGCGACGTGGCGCAGCTTCTCGACGAACGGCTTGCCGCCGGGGATGCAGTAGATGCCGTCGTCGGCGAGCGGCGGATTGCCCTCGCAGGCGAGGATGTAGTTGCCCTTGTACTTCTTGATCGTCTCCTCGAGCGCCGCTTCCGCCTGGTGGCCGGCGGCCGCCATGATCGTGTCGTCGTAGTCGAGCGAGATCATCGACAGCACGACGTCCTTCGCGAGCGGGTGCGCCGAGCGGATGAACGATTCGGTGCAGCAGGTGCACTCGAGGCCGTGCAGCCAGACCACCGGAGTGCGCGGCTTCGTCTGCATCGCCTGCGCGATCTGCTGCGCGCCGGCGTCGCCGAGTCCGAGCGATGCGGCGGTCAGGCTGCAGAACTTGAGAAAGCTCCGGCGCGATATTCCCTGCCGGCGCATCAACTCGTAATAGGTTTCTAACATGTCGTCGCTCCTGGAGACGTGCTTCGCCCGGACGAAGGTGCGCTCGCGCGGGGCACAAGCGGAAACTAGGCAACGAATGGATTTAGAACCGTTGCCGCCCTGCACCCGTTGACGTGGATCAATGGAGCCGACTGTCGCGCACACCGCTCTTGCACATCGCGGAATCCGCGGTTTCGCTTCGGGAAATCTGTAACGGCATCCGTTACACCGGTGGCGGCCGCAGGGCGCGACATCGAGCTCGCGCCTGACGCAGATCAATCCGCGGGCACGGTGCCGGTAGCAGTATCGGGGAGGTTGCGCGCGCCGTTTGGCGCGGGGTCGCGCGGCGTCCGCGCGGCCGCCCGCGGGCGAACGCCATGACGAACCCCGACCGCATCCCCTCCGGACCACGCCGTCGAGGCGGCGATCGCGCGCGTGCTCGACGCCGAGCATGCGGCGCGCGACGCCGTGCGCGATGCCGAGCAGGCGGCCGCGGCGATGACCGAGGCCGCGCGCGCCAGCTGCGCGCGCGCTCGCCGAGCGCACCGAGCGACGGATCCGCGCGGTGCGCGCGGCGTTCGAGTCGCGCACGGCCGCGGAAGTGGCCGCGCTCGACACCGCGGCAGCGGAGGCCGGAGCGCGCCACGATCTCACCCCCGCCGAGCTCGCACGGCTCGATGCAGCCGTTGCGGCGCTCGCCGCCCGCCTCACCGAAGCCGGTCCGCGCATGACCATCGCGGCGGGCAGCCTCGAATACGCGCACGCGCGGCTGTCGGCCCGCTACGGCGAGCGTCCCGACGAGCTCGCCTGGCGGCGCATCGAGCACGTCCGCGCGCTTCCGGCGCTGCTCGACGCGGTGCGCGCGTCGGCGCTGCGCGTCTGGATGGCGGGCATCGGAGCGCACACGACGCCGCACGAGATCGAGCGGGTGCTGCGCGGGCACTGGCGCGAGCTCGTCGCCGAAGTCACGGCGTGGATGCCCGAGGCGTGGCAGAGCGCCGTGCGCTGGTGCGCCGTGCTGGTCGACCTGCCGCTGTCTGCAGCATCTCGCGCGCGGCGGCGCGGTGCCGCCCTGGATGCGCGACGACCCGGTCTACGGCGAGCTGGCCGAGCGCGAATCGGCGGGCTTCGGCGCGGCGCCCGCGGACAAGGCGCTGGCGCCGCTCGCCGCGGCGTGGACCGACCCCGACCGCATCGGTGAGCTGTGGCTCGCCGAGTGGCGGCGGCGCATCCCGGAATCGCAGCGCACGCGGCAACGCGGCCATCGACGAGCTGGCGCGCGTCCTCGGCGCGCATTTCGCGGCGTTCCGCGACCGGACGCTGCGCGACGGCTGGCCGCTGCGGCGCGCGCTGCAGGCGCGGCTCTCGCTGCTGTTCCGGCGGGCGGTGCATCGATCCCGTCCGCGGCGTTCATCTTCCTGGCGCTGGCGGCGCTCGACCTCGAGCGGCTGCGCGGCGAGATCCTGCGCCGCGTCGTGTTCCCCGGCATGCCGCTCGCGTCATGATCCGTCCGCGGCCCGCCCGCTGGTTCGAGATTCTCGCCGCGCGCGACGACGCGACGCTGGTGCTCGAGGCGCTGGCGACCACCGGCGCCGTCGAGCTCGAGGCCCGCCCGAGCGCCGTGCTGCCGGCGGCGCTCGCCGACCTGCGCCCGCAGCTCTCCGAGTTCGCGGAGCTGGCCTCGCGCTATCACGCGTACTGGCCGCAGGTCGCGGCCTCGGCGTCGCCGTTCCCCGAGCCGCCCGCGGTCACGCTTTCGCGCAGTCTCGCGCACCTGCGCGCATGGGCCGAGGACGCCGAGCCGGTGATCCAGCAGCTCCAGCGCGGCGAGGCGGAGCGCGCCGAGCTCCTCCTCTGGCGCCGCGTGCTGGCGACGATCGGCGAGTCCGTCATCGACTTCGCGCGCCTGGCCGGCGCCGGGCCGATACTGCACGCGCGGCTGTTCGTCTTTCCGCCGGACAGCGCGCCCGAGCTCCCGCCCGGCACGCTGACGCGCACCGTCGATCTCGACGGGACGATGGTCTGCGCGCTCGCCGCGCTGACCGTCGGCGACGCGGACGACGTCCAGGCGCTCGCGCAGCAGGCGGCGCTGCTCAAGGGCCGCGTCTACGACGCGCCGGCGTGGCTGCGCGCCGACGCCGAGGAAACGGAGCGCTACATCGCGCCGCGTCTCGACGCGCTCGCGCGCGAGGAGCAGCGGCTGCGCGCGGAGATCGCCGCGCTGCACGCGAAGCACGACCTCGCCACGGCGCTCTGCCGACGCGAACCGGCTGCAATGGGTGATCCAGAACGTGCGCGCGCTCGAATCGGGCGATCTCTTCTGCTGGATCACCGGCTGGACCAGCGACTTCACCGGCGCGCGCCTCGACGATGCGCTCGCGCGCTCGGGCGCGCGGGCGCTGCTCCACTTTCCGCCGCCCGGCGCCGAAGGCGCGGGCGCCGCTGCTGCTCGACAACCCGCTGTGGGCGCGGCCGTTCGAGATCTTCAGCCGCGCGCTCGGCATGCCGTCGCGCAACGAGGCCGATCCGGCGGTCCTGCTCGCGATCGCCGTGCCGCTGATGTTCGGCTACATGTTCGGCGACGTCGGTCAGGGGCTCGTCATCGCGGCGGCCGCCTTCGCCGTGCGGAAGCGCTTCCCGATCGCGCGGCTGTTCATCGCCGGCGGGCTCGCCGCGATCGTCTTCGGCTTCCTGTTCGGCAGCGTGTTCAGCATCCACATGCGATTCCGGCCCTCTGGATCGATCCACTCGACGACCCGCTGTCGATCCTGGTCGTCCCGCTCGCGGGCGGCGCGGCGCTGCTGACGATCGGGCTCGCGCTCAACGCGCTCGAGGCGTGGTGGCGCGGCGAGCTCGGCGACCTGGCTCGCCACCGACGCCGGCTACGTCGTCGCGTATCTCGGCATCCTCGCCGGATTCGTCGACCCGGCGGGCTTCGTCGCGGCGGCGGCCGGCGCGGTGATCTTCTGCCTCGGTCACGCGTTGCACGCCCGCCGGCTCGCCGCGCTGCTGCCCGCGGTCGCCGAACTCGTCGAGCGGCTGCTGCAGATCCTGATCAACACGCTCTCGTTCGCGCGCGTCGGCGCATTCGCGCTGGCGCACGCCGGACTGTCGTCGGCGATCGTCGCGCTGATGGCCGCCGGCGACAATCCCGTCGCGCAGACGCTGGTGCTCGTCGCCGGCAACGTCGTCGTGCTGGTGCTCGAAGTGATGGTCGTCTCGATCCAGACCACCCGCCTCGTGCTGTTCGAGTTCTTCACCCGGTTCCTCGCGGCGGAGGGACGGATCTTCCGCCCGCTGGCGGCGCCCCCATCCATCTCGCAGGAGAAGATCTGATGAAACCCTCGCACAAGTTCGTTGCTGCGCTCGTGGTGCTGGCGGCCATGTCGGGCCTGGCGGCGACCGCGCTGCTCGTGTCGGCGCCGCCTGCGCTCGCCGCGGCGACCAGTCCCGCCGGTCTCGGGATCGCGCCCGACGCCTGGAGCTATGGTCTCCTCGGCGCGGCGCTGGCCACCGGACTGTCCTCGCTCGGCGCGGGATTCGCCGTGGCGAAGGTCGGCACCGCCGCGGTCGGTGCGCTGGCCGAGAAGCCGGAGCTCTTCGGCCGTCTGCTGATCTTCGTCGGCCTGGCCGAGGGGATCGCGATCTACGGTCTCATCGTGTCCATCCTCATCCTCAACCGTCTCGCCTGAGCCGATGGCCGCACCGATCTACCTCGGCGACGAGGTGAGCGCAGCCGGCTTCCGGCTCGCCGGACGTCCAGGCACGGGTGCCGGCGCGGGGCGAGGAAACCGCGGCGCTCTCCGCGGCGCGCGCCGACGCGCCGCTGGTGCTGGTGTCCGCGACCGTCGCCGCGCGCATCGCCGAGGGCGAGTTGCGCGCAGCGCTGGCCGCGCTCACGCCGCTGGTGCTGATCGTGCCGGACATCGACGGCGCAACTCCGGTGCCCGATCTTGCGCTGCGCCTGCGCCGACAGCTGGGATTGGTGGAGGCATGAGTCAACCGGTGACGACCTCGCGGACAGGTGCGGCGCGTTGCGCGTGCCTCGCGGGTCCGGCTTCAGCCGGACGCGGGAGAGCGCATCGTCGCGAGCCGCCTGAAGGCTGCCCCACATGCGGACGGCACCGATGAGCGTCGATCGCCAGACACAGGCGCTGCTCGACCTGGTCGAGGCCGATCGGCGGCAGAAATGCGACGCGATACTCGCCGAGGCGCAGGACCGCGGCAACGCGGTGCTCGAGCAGGCGCACGCCGACGCGCGGGCGCGGATGCGCAAGGCCTTCCAGGAAGAGCGCGCGCGACGCGACGCGCGCGTCGATGCGGCGCACGCCAACCTCCAGACGCGCCGCAGGCTGGCCGATCAGCAGCGCGCGGCCGCGCTGCTGGCCGCCGGCTGGAAGAGGCTGCCCGAGGAGCTGCTGCGTCGCTGGCGCACCCCGGAGCTGCGGCGCCGCTGGGTTGCCGCGGTCGTCGCAGGGGCGCGCTCCGCGTTGCCGGGTACGGCGTGGCGCATCGTCCATGCGCCCGATTGGCCCGCTTGCCGAGCGTGAAGCGATCCGCGGCGAGCTGGCGGCGGAGCACGGCGTCGAGTGCCGCTTCGACGAGGATGCCCGCGTCCGCGCGGGTCTGCGGATCTCCGCGAACGGCAACGTCGTCGACGGCACGCTCGACGGACTGCTCGCCGATCGCGCCGACATCGGATCGCAGCTGCTGCACCTCCTCGAGCCGGAGCGCGGCCATGAGCGCCGCCGGGCCGTCCCGGCGCGAATGCTCCCCGCGGGGGCAGCGTCGCCGCAGGCGGCCGACGCGGCGCCAGCCGCACGCGTGGAGGCCGTCCCATGAGCCGCGCGTCGATCCGCTGGCTCGCCGGCCCGGTGCTGCGCGCCGTCGCCGAAGGGCCGTTCGCGATGCGCGAATCGGTGCGCGTCGGACCGCAGGCGCTGGCGGGCGAGGTCGTGCGCATCGACGGCGACGAAATCGTCGTGCAGGTCTACGAGGACACGACGGGCCTGCGGCCGGGCACGCTGGTCGAGGGCAGCGGACTTCCGCTCGCCATTCCGCTCGGCCCGGGTCTCCTCGGCAACATCTTCGACGGCCTGCTGCGCCCGCTGTCGGGCACGGGCTCGGCGTTCGTTCAGCCGGGAATGCGCCGCGCCGAGCCGGCATCGTTCGCCTTCTCGCCGCGCGTGAAGGCGGGCGACTCGGTGTCACCCGGGACGATCATCGGCGACGCGCGGGGTGAGTCCGGGCGGGAGCAGGCCGTACTCGCGCCGCCCGACGCCGAAGGCGAGGTCGTCGAAATCGCCGCGCAGGGCGATTATCGCGAGACCGCGACCGTGTGCACGCTGCGCACCGTCGACGGCGCCGTGCGCGAGCTCTCGATGTGCCACGACTGGCCGGTGCGCGATCCGCGCCCGGTCGCGCGGCGGTTGCCGCCGCTCGTGCCGCTCGTTACCGGCCAGCGCATCATCGACTGCCTGTTCCCGGTGGCGCAGGGCGGCAAGGCGGCGGTGCCCGGCGGCTTCGGCACCGGCAAGACCGTGCTGCTCGAAGCGCTCGCCAAGGGCTGCAACGCCGACGTGATCGTCTACCTGGGCTGCGGCGAGCGCGGCAACGAGCTGGCCGGCGTGCTCGAGGAGTTTCCGCAGCTCACCGACCCGAAGAACGGCCGGCCGCTGATGGAGCGCACGGTGATCATCGCCAATACCTCGAACATGCCGGTCGCGGCGCGCGAGGCGTCGATCTACTCCGCGATCACCGTCGCCGAGTACTTCCGCGACCAGGGGCTCTCGGTCGCGCTGATGGCGGACTCGACCTCGCGCTGGGCCGAGGCGCTGCGCGAGGTCTCGGGCCGGTTCGGCGAGCTGCCCGGCGAGGGCGGCTACCCCGCCTACCTGTCGTCGCGCATCGCCGACTTCTACGAGCGGGCGGCGATCGTCGAGCCGCTCTGCGGCGGCGTCGGCTCCGTCACCGTCATCGGCGCGATCAGTCCGCCGTCGGGCGACTTCTCCGAGCCGGTGACCTCGCACACCAAGCGCTACGTCAAGGCCTTCTGGGCGCTCGACGTCAAGCGCGCGCAGGCGCGGTTCTACCCGGCGATCCATCCGCTGCAGTCCTACGCCGAGGACGCGCATACGTTCGCGCCGTGGTGGACCGAGCAGGGCCTCTCCCAGTGGCTCCCGCTGCGCCGCCGCTTTCTCACGCTGCTCGACATGCAGGCGCATCTCGAGCGGATGGCGCGGATCATCGGCAAGGACGCCCTGCCGGCGCGCCAGCAGCTGACCCTGCTCTGCGCCGAGCTCGTCAACGAAGCCTTCCTGCGGCAGAACGCGTTCTCGGAGATCGATCGCGTCTGCAGCCCGGCGCGGCAGGGGGCGATGATGCGCGTCATCGGCCGGTTCATCGACCTGGCCGAGACGGCGGCCGGCGCGGGCGTCAGGCCCGACCGGATGGCCCGGATGAAGTGCCTGCGCCCGCTGCAGCGGATGGGCGAGGAGATCGGCGACGGCGAGCTTCCGCGCGTCGCCGAGATCGAGGCCGCGATGGAACGCGAATTCGCGGAGCTCATCCACGAGAGCGAGACGAGCGATGCGGCTCACGGTTGAAGGCGCCGCCACGCGGCTCGAAGGGCCGCTGCTGTTCCTGAAGCGCACGCTCGACGTCGGTCTCTACGACGCGGTCGAGGTCCGCGGCGCCGACGGCCGCGCGCGGCTCGGCCGCGTCGCCGCCCTCGACCGCGACCTGATGACCATCGAGGTGCTCGAGTCGACGTCTGGGCTCTCGCTTGCCGGCACCGTCGTCCGCTTCATCGGCGAGCCGCTGTCCTTCGGGCTCTCGCCGGGAATCCTCGGCCGCGTGTTCAATGGCGTGGGCCAGGTGATCGACGGCGGTCCTCCCGTACCCGCGCGCGCCAGCTATCCGATCGACGGCCTGCCGATCAACCCGGTCGCGCGCGCGATGCCGCGCGACTTCATCGAGACGGGTGTCACGACGCTCGACCTGATGAACAGCCTGGTGCGCGGCCAGAAGCTGCCGCTCTTCTCCGGCGGCGGCCTGCCGCACGACCGGCTCGCCGTGGAGATCGCGAGCCACGCGCGGCTGCGGCGCGGCAAGGGCGGCGACTTCGCGATCGTGTTCGCCGGCATCGGGGTGCCCTACGACAGCGCGGAATTCTTCCGCCGCAGCCTCGAGCAGGGAGGCGCGCTCGAGCGCACCGCCCTCTTCCTCAATCTGGCGAGCGACTCGTCGACGCAGCGGCTGCTGACGCCGCGCTTCGCGCTGACCGCCGCCGAATACCTGGCCTTCGTCGAGGGCAAGCACGTGCTCGCGATCCTCACCGACATGACGAACTACGCCGAGGCGCTGCGCGAGGTTTCGTCGTCGAAGGGCGAGATTCCCAGCCGCAAGGGCTTCCCCGGCTACATGTACTCGGACCTCGCGACGCTCTTCGAGCGCGCCGGCTGCGTGCGCGGCGCGACGGGCACGCTCACCCAGCTGTCGATCCTGACCATGCCGGCCGACGACATCGGCCACCCGATACCGGACTTGACCGGATACATCACCGAGGGGCAGATCGTGCTGTCGCGCGACCTCGACCGCCGCGGGATCTACCCGCCGGTCAACGTGCTGCCCAGCCTCTCGCGCCTGATGAAGGACGGCACCGGCGGCGACTACACGCATCCGGACCATCCGGCGCTGTCGAGCCAGCTCTACGCCGCGTACGCGCGCGCCGTGCAGGCGCGGGTGCTCGCGAGCGTGGTCGGCGAGGAAGGGCTCGCCGAGACCGACCGCCAGTACCTCGCGTTCGGCGCCGCGTTCGAGCAGAACGTGGTCGCCCAGAGCGAGCCGCGCACGCTCGAGCAGAGCATGGACGCGGGCTGGCGCGTGCTCCAGGGTTTGCCGCTCGCCGAGCTCGGGCGGCTTTCCGACGCGCAGATCGCCGCGCATCTGCAGCCCGCGAAGCTGGGGTAAGTAGGGTCAGACTCGACTTTCCGTTCGCCAGATCTCCCCTGTGCCGATGCCGCAAGAGTCGAGTCTGACCCTACTAACCAAACTCACCTGACCCCCTTCCCCATGGACGTCACACCGACCCGCAGCGTCGTGCTCGAATTGCGGGACGAGCGCCGCGCGATGCACGAGGGCTACGTCTTTCTCGACGAGAAATGCCTGCTGCTCGCCGGCGAGATGCTGCGCGAGCTCGCGCACCACGCCGAGCTGCAGCGCGGGCTCGCCATCGCGTGGGACGATGCGGTCGCGGCGCTGCAGGCGGCGGTCGCACGGCACGGCCTGGACGGCCTGCAGGTCCATCCTGCGCCGGACCTCGGCCATGCCGATGTCCGGCGCAGGCCGCGCTCGCTGATGGGCGTCCGGCTGCAGGAAGCGGCGCTCGTCGCGCTGGCGCATCCGGCGCCGCCGGCCGTCGACCGCTCGCCCGAGGCGGAAGCGTGCCGCCGTGCGTTCGCCCGCCTCGTCGAGCAGACGGCGCCGCTGGCCGCGGTTGCGGGCAACCTGGAGCGGCTCTCGCTCGAGTACCGGCGCGCGGTCCGCCGCGCACGCGCGCTGCAGGACGTGCTGCTGCCCGAGCTCGACCGCGACGTCTACGAGATCGAGACGCGGCTGGAGGAGCTGGAGCAGGAAGACGCGATCTCGATGCGCCGCGGGCGATGACGCTGTGAAACAATACCGCGCATGGACGTGCGCAAGACCGTGCTCGTCGGCCATTCGGCCGAGCGGATGTTCGACCTCATCGAGGCCTGCGAGCACTATCCCGACTTCCTGCCCTGGTGCAGCGGCGCGACGGTCGTCGCCCGCGACGACGACACGGTCGTCGCCGACATCACGGTCAACTACCACGGCGTGCGCTTGGACTTCCGGACGCGCAACCCGAAGCGGCGTCCGACCTGGATGGCGATCCATCTCGAGCGCGGACCGTTCCGGCGCTTCGACGGCGTATGGGACCTGACGCCGCTCGCCGCCGAAGGCTGCCGGATCGACTTCGGCCTGCACTACGATTTCGACAGCACGGCGATGGCGCGAATCGCGCGACCGGTTTTCGATCGCATTGCGAACACGCTCGTCGACCGGTTCGTGGCGCGCGCCGACCAGGTTCGTGCCGCGGGCGCGCCGTCCGCGCCCAGCCCCGCCGCGGCGATCGCGGCGCAGCCGCGGCCGATCGTCGGTATCGGCGCGCCGCCGCAGGCGAGCGCGCCGGCCGGCCCCGATTCCCACCCTTCCGCCAACCGCAACGATTCCGTCGACAGGAGCGATCCATCATGACCACGACCCCCGCCTACGAGGTGCTGCGCCTGACCACGCTCGCCGCCGAGCTCGACGACGACCAATGCCGCGTGCTCGCGGGCCTCGTCACGCTGCGCGACCTGAAGCAGGGCGAGATGCTCGCGCAGGAGGGAACAGTGGACAACCATCTCTACGTCATCCTCCGCGGCACGCTGGGCGTCATCAAGGGGGTCGGCACTCCCAACGAGGTGACGATCAACACGCTGTCCACCGGCGACTTCGTCGGCGAGATGGGGTTCATGGACGGCACGGAGATCTACGCGTCCAAGGTCGCGCTCGGCGACACGCAGGTGCTGGGCCTGGAGCGCGAGAAGCTCGAATCGCTGCTGACCACGCACCCGGTGATCGTCTACCGCGTGATGCGCGCGATCATCCGCGTCGTCCACCAGATCCAGCGGCGGCTGTCGATGCAGCAGGCCGAGCTGTCCAACTACATCTACAAGCAGCACGGGCGCTACTGACTCGACGCGGGTCCGGCTTCACCCGGACATCCGCCACTGCCTCGATGTGGGTCCGGCTTCACCCGGACATCGCCGCCACTGACTCGATGTGGGTCCGGCTTCAGCCGGATAGCCGCTACGCCTGCGCGCCTTTCCCGGCCTTCCAGGCCGTCAGCGCTTCCTTCCCGCTCTGGTAGCCGATTTCGATGATCGGCTCGTATTGATCGAAGGCGAGAATCGGGTAGCCCCCGAGCGCCGGCTCGACCAGCAGATCCGCCAGCGAGCGGTACGACGGCTGGCGCATCCGGTTGGCGCTGTTGATCTCCGTCGCCCGCATCACGCTGCCCAGGATCGACGGCGCGCGCGTGCGCGACCCGAACAGGCCGAATCGCCCCTTGAGCGCCTCCCAGCCCGAAAGGCTCGCGCCGAACGCATAGGGCTTCATCTTGTCGTTCGTGGGCATGGGATTCAGGCCGATCACCGTGCCGCCCTCGCACCACTCGCGCATCACGTCGAGGGGCATGTTGTTCATCACGCCGCCGTCGACCAGGACCTCGCCGTCTTCCGCCAGGAGCGGCGGGAAGATCGCCGGAATCGCCGTGCTCGCGCGCACCGCGCGCCAGAGGACCCCCCGCTTGTGGACCACCCCGTGCGCGCGGGAGAGGCCGCTCGACACGACGAACAGCGGAGTCCACAGGTCCTCGATCAGCAGCTCGCCGAACAGTTGCCGGTAGATGTTGGTGACCTTGCGGCCGACCATCAGCGACGTGAGCGGCAGCGTGCGATCGAGGAGCTTCCTCGGCGAGGCGAGCACGCCGGCGAGCTCGACCATGCGCTCCACGCCGAGCCCGGCCGCGTGGCCGGCTGCGATCAGCGAGCCGAAGCTCGTTCCGCCCACCATGTCCACGTCGACGCCGGTCTCGGCCAGTGCCCGCAGCATCCCGATGTGCGCGAACCCGCGCGCACCGCCGCCGCCGAGCACCAGCCCGATGGCGCGCCCGCTGACCCGGCGCGCGAGGCGCCGCAGGTCGCCGTCGCGGCCGAGACGCACGTGGTGGTGCGTGGCGACCTGGCGCGGCACCAGCCACGCGCTCGTGCCCGCGGGCTGCGTGCACGCTTCCGCCTGGAGCAGCACGAGCTCGCTGCGCGCCGTGAGCCCGTTCTCCGTGGCCGCTTTCTCGACGCGTCCGGGCGCCGGGTCGTCGCCGGCGCGGCCCACGATCAGCACACGGTCGGCCTGCCGCAGGACCCGGCGCGTCCACGGCGTCCATTCGGCATCCGCCTCGAGGACGACGAAGTCGTGCTCCCGTTCCTGCGCCGAGAGCCAGGCGACGAGCGACTCGTGCAAGGCCTCCTCGTCGCCGCATTGCGCGATACCCGGCTTCGCGAGCATCCGGTCGACATCGGCGCTCGCCAGGTGCAGCACGGTGCCATGCGCGCGCAGCGCGTCGGCAAGGCGCGCCGCGAACGCCGCGAGCGGCACGCCGGGGCCGGCGGGGATCAGCGCGAACGCGTTCGGCGCAGAGGCCCGCGCGGGCCCATGCACGGATTGCCGCAGCCGCAGCGCCGCAGAGCGCGCGATCTGCATCATCGCGCGCGGATGGCGCGGCAGCAGCGCGTCGAACGATGCCCTGGACAGCTTGAGCAGGTCGCTGTCGCGCACCGCGATGATCGTCGCTGCGCGCGGCTCGCCGGTGAGGAGCGCGAGCTCGCCCACCGCGGCGCCACGGCCGACCTCCTCGAGGACGCGCGTGCTGCCCTGGGCATCGACCAACAATGCGCGGAGCCGGCCGTTGACCACGATGTACACGTCCTGGCCGCGCTCGCCCTCCTCGAACAGCGTCGTGCCGCCGCGGAGTCTCACCCATTCGAGCTCCGATTCCAGTTCCGCAAGCGCCGGCTCGTCGAGCTCGCCGAAGAGGTCGACGAGCACCCGTACCAGTTGCGCACGACGCAGGCGCGGCAGGATCCGCTGCATGAATCCGCCGAGCGCCTGCGGGTGCTTTGCCGCAAGGCGCTCGAAGTCCGCGCGCGCGAGCTGGGCGAAGTTCGCTTGCTCGAGCGCGGTGACGGTCGCCGTGCGCGCATTGCCGGTGACCAGCATGATCTCGCCGACGACCCCGCCGGGGCCGACCTCCTCGACCGTCGCCGCGCCGCGGTCGAGCTCGATGCGCAGCTGCAGCCGGCCGGAGAGCACGAGGAGAAGATCGTCGTCGGCCACGCTCCCGTGGAGCACGGATTCGCCGGCGCCGAGGCGGACGTGGCGCAGCACCGCGAGCAGGTCTTCGATTCCCTCCGGCGCGAAAGGTTGATGGAAGTGCCGCCGCACCAGCAGCGTCACGTGCTCGTCGTTGGAGGGGATGTCGGTCATGGCGCGCATCTTAGGGCCTGCGCGGCAATAAAGCACCTTTGACCCGCCGGCCGACGGCCCCGCGGCCGGGAAAGGCGGCGCAGCACGCGGTTTGATCCGCATCAAGAGGTCGCGAAGTCCCCGGTGCGGCAGTCCCGGCAATCGCGGATAATGAGAATCATTAGCGGACGAGCCCGACGATGAATCTCACCCTCGACCATCTCGCACCCGACCACTCCGGGGCCATCACCGCGGTCCACGCGTCGGGAATGGCCGCCGAGCGGATGGCGGCCCTCGGGCTCATCCCCGGCAAGCGAGTCGCGATGCTGCGCCGCGCGCCCTTCGGCGGGCCGCTGCATCTGCGCATCGGCCCGACCGAGCTCATGATCCGCCGCCTCGACGCGCGCGCCGTCGTGCTCTCCCACGTGCACAGGGGACGCTCCGGCCACGGATCCTGACCGGCTGCGCAGATGGATCCTTCCCGGCCGCACATCCGCACGGTTGCGGTGGTCGGCGCTCCGAACACCGGCAAGTCGACGTTCTTCAATCGCCTGACCGGCGCATCCGCGCGCGTCGCGAACTGGCCCGGGATGACGGTCGACGTGACGACCGCCCGGCTGCTGCTCGGCGACGCGATGGTCAAGCTCGCCGATCTGCCGGGCATCTATTCGCTCGACGGCCATTCGGACGACGAGGCGCTCGTCCAGCGCTTCCTGGGCTCCGTCGCGCTGGACGCGATCGTCGCCGTCGTAAACGCGACGCGCATCGAGCTGCAGCTGCCGCTCGTCCTCGCGCTGAAGGCCACCGGCGTGCCCGTGCTCGTGGTCCTGAACATGGCGGACGAGGCGGCGAAGCTCGGCGTCGCGATCGACGTGCCGCGGCTTGCCGACGAGCTGGGCGCTCCGGTCGTCGCGGCCTCCGCCAAGTACGGTCGCGGCATCGACGACGCGATGCGCGCGCTGCGCCGCCTGCTCGACGCCCGTTCCGCGGCGGCCGTCGCCGATCTCGCGCGCGTCCCGCCGCGCGAGGCGCGCGAGCGCGAGGCGTCGCGGCTGCGCGAGGCATGCGTGCACATGCCGGCCGTGCTGCCGGCGGGCCTCACGGCCAAGCTCGACCGGTTCCTGTTGCACCCATGGCTCGGAATCCCGCTGTTCCTGGTCGCGATGTTCGCGGTGTTCCAGGCGGTCTACGGATTGGGCGCGCCGCTGCAGGACGGAATGAAGTGGCTGCTGGACGCGCTGAAGAACGACGTCCTTGCCGTGGCGCTCGCCGGCGCGCCGGCGCTCGTGCGGAGCTTCGTCCTGGACGGTCTCGTCGACGGCGTCGGGACCGTGCTGACGTTCCTGCCGCTGATGGTGGTGTTCTTCGGCGCGATGGCGATCGTCGACGATTCGGGATACCTGTCGCGCGCCGCGTGGCTGATGGACGCGCTGATGGGAAGGCTCGGGCTCGACGGACGCGCGTTCGTGATGCAGCTGATGGGCTTCGGCTGCAACGTCCCGGCGCTGCTCGGAACGCGCGTGCTGCGCAATCGCGCGGCGCGGCTGCTGTCGATGCTGGTGATCCCGTTCTCGCTGTGCTCGGCGCGGCTGCAGGTGTTTCTGTTCATCACCGCCGCGGTCCTGCGCCCGGCGGCGGGCGCGATCGCGCTGTTCGCGCTCTACGTCGCGAGCTTCGCCGCGGCATTCCTCACCGCCGCGCTGTGGCAGCGCCGTTACGCGAGCCGCGAGCCGATGCTGATGGAATTGCCGCCGTACCGGCTGCCGACGCTGCGGATGGTGGTCGCGGAGGCCTGGCGCGCGACGTCGCACTTCCTGCGCCGCGCCACGGGGTTCATCGTCGCGGGCGTCCTGCTGATCTGGGCGCTGACGCGCCTGCCGCCGGGCGTGCCGCCCGCGGGACCGGAAACCCTCGCCGGGCAGCTCGCGACGTGGCTCGCGCCGATCTTCGAGCCGCTGGGGATCGATCCGCTGATGTCGATCACGCTGCTCTTCGGCTTCGTCGCGAAGGAGATCGTGCTCGGCGGGATGGCCGTGGTCCTGGGCGCGGGCACCGATCAGCTGGCGAGCGCGCTGGCCGCCCGGCTCGACTGGGTGAGCGCGATGAGCTTCATGATCTTCACGCTGATCTACACGCCGTGCCTGTCCGCGGTGGCCACGATCCGCGACGAGTCGAAAAGCCTCCGCTTCACGGCGCTCGCCGTCGCCTGGCCGCTGGGGCTCGCGTGGCTCGCGAGCTTCGCGTTCTACCAGGGCGCGCGGGCGCTCGGGTTCCACTAGCGCGGCGACAGCGTATTATCGGTGTGTGGCCGTGATCGGAGCCACGGCCCGGTCCGCCACGGACGCTTGCGTAACGCCTCTGGAGGGACGCATGGGTGTCAAGCATCGAAAAGCGAATTCGGTGCCTTTCCTCGCCCGGTGGGTGCTGCTCCCGATCGTGTTGACCGCGATGCCAAGCGTGGATGCCCAGACGAGGGAGCGGACCGGCAAGGAGGTCGTGGATACGCTCTGTATGTCGTGCCATGGCAGCGGCGCGGGTGGGGCCCCGAAAATCGGCGACAGGAAGGCTTGGGCCGACCGTGCATCCAAGGGACTGACCGCCCTCGGCAAGAGTGCGATCGCCGGAATCAGGCAGATGCCCGCGCACGGCGGCAATCCCGCGCTCACCGACACCGAGATCGAGCGCGCGATCACCTACATGGTCAACCAGTCCGGCGGCAACTGGACCGAACCCGTCAGCCGAACCACGAAGGCCGTGGCACGTACCGGCAAGGAAATCGTCGAGGCGCGCTGCGTGACATGCCATGGCACCGGCGTCGGGGGGGCACCTAAGATCGGCGACCGTGCCGCGTGGATCCCGCGCGTGAAGCAAGGCCTCGACGTCGTGGTCGCCTCGGCGATCCATGGTCACGGGGCCATGCCTCCGCGCGGCGGGTTGGCCGATCTGACGGATGCCGAGATGCGCAGCGCGGTCGTCTACATGTTCAATGCCGGCGTCCCAACCGCCAAGTGACCGCGGGGAACGCGCGGAGCGCGGTGCACGGCCACGCGCATTCGGCTGCGCCTTGACGCAGATCAATTTCGCCGTGCGTTGCAAGGCGTAATAGTCACACCATTCCGCGCGACTCCTGCGCATCTGCACGTTCGCGCGAAGACAGGTTGTGTTCGACGTCGCCCCGCGCCGCGTGTCCAACCGATGCCTGGCGACCGAACCCAGTGATCACGCCACCTTCCAGGAGTTCGCCATGGTCAGACCGACGAAATCATCGCGCCCGACGCGCCTCGTGATGCTCGCGCTCGCCGCGCCATCGCTTCTCATGCCGATGGCTGCGGGCGCCGCCGATGCCGAAGCGGCGCAGGCGCTTGCCAGGCAGAACAACTGCTACCGATGCCACGCAGTCGACACGAAGAAGATGGGGCCCGCCTGGAAGGATGTGGCGGCAAGGCTCAAGGGACAGAAGGGCGCGCAGGAGTTCCTGGTCATGCATCTGACGACCGGGCGCGAAAGCCATCCCGTCATCAAGGCGAAGAGCCCGGACGACACGAAGAATCTCGTGGATTGGATCCTGTCGCTCTGAAGGCCGTTTCGCGTTGATGCCGGTGCGGCCGCCGGCGTGTCGCGGCAGCTGCGCTCCAGGCCGCGTGCCCGGACCGCGCAACGCGAACCAACGGTCCCCCTGACGGCTTCCCTAGGACGCGCCCATGGCCGAACCCGCCGAAATGCAATCCATCGTCGCGAAGCTGCGCGATTTCCTGTTCCGGCCATCGTCGCTCTCGCTGACGGCGGTCGTGGCCATCGGAATGTTCGCGGGGCTTGTCTTCTGGGGAGGCTTCAACACCGGGATGGAGGCGACCAACACGCTCGCCTTCTGCACGGCCTGCCACGAGATGCGCGACACGGTGTTCCAGGAGTACCAGGAGACCATTCATTACAAGAATCGCTCGGGCGTGCGCGCGATCTGCTCCGACTGCCACGTGCCGAAGGACTGGTTGCACAAGTTCGCGCGGAAGGTCGCCGCGAGCCAGGAGCTCTACAGCAAGTTCGTCACCGAGTCGGTCAGCACGCCGGAGAAGTTCGAGGTCAAGCGGATCGAGCTCGCCCGGCACGTCTGGGCGACGATGAAGGCGAACGACTCGCACGAGTGCCGCAACTGCCACTCGTGGGAGGCGATGGATCGCGAGCAAGCAGCATCCGCGCGCACGCGCGCCGATGGAGAAGGGGCAGAAGGAAGGCAAGACGTGCATCGACTGCCACAAGGGCATCGCGCACCTGCTGCCCAAGGAATACGACGAAAGCAAGGACTGAGCTTCGCGCCCACCGGATTTCGAGACGCGGGAGAACGTGATGTCGGCAGCGGTCTGGATGGTGTTCGCGGTGACGGCGATGGTCAGCCTGTTCGCCGGTTGCGTGGTCGTCGTCGTGGCGGGGATACGGCTGCTCGAGGCCGCGCGCGACAAGCGACGCCGGAGGCGCCCCGCATGAGCACGAAGGGCCGCTCCCGAGTGCGAATCAGCCCCGAAGCGCGCAGCGCGGAGGGTAGTCCAGCGAGCACGCCGCGCAGCCGCCGTTCGTCGCGCCGTCGCGTCGCGTCTGCTCGCTGAACCCGGTATGAAGGCCCGAATGGCACACCCTCCGGCACGAGCGCTCCTGGTCGGCGCCCTCGCCTCAGGCGCGTGGCTCGCCTCACCGTCCACCGCCGCGATGGACGTCCTCGCCGCGCAGCAGCTCTCGCGGCAGAGCGGCTGCCTTCACTGCCATTCGGTGTACCAGAAGAAGGTCGGTCCCGCGTGGAAGGACGTCGCGTCCAAGTACCACGCGGAACCGGGCGCCGCAAAGCGCCTCTACGCGCACGTCACCACCGGACGCATGGCGAAGTTCGACGACGGACACACGGAAAACCACCCGATCGTCAAAACGAACGACCCCAAGCGGATCGAGAACCTGGTCGCCTGGATCCTGGCGCTTCCGGTCGCCGCGCCGGTCGATGCGGCCGCCGCGGAGACGCTCGCGCGCCAGAGCCGCTGCCTCAAGTGCCACTCGGTGGACGTGAAGAAGGACGCGCCCGCGTGGAAGGACGTCGCCGCGAAATACCTGGGCGAAGTCGGCGCCGAAGAGAAGCTCTACCTGCACGTCACGACGGGGCGCAAGGCGAAGTTCGCCGACGGCCACGAAGAGAATCATCCGATCGTCAAGACGCGGGATATCGACCGGATCAACAACCTCGTGAACTGGATCCTGTCGCTCAAGTAGGGTCGAGTCCTGTCGCCGGCGGCCCGAAGGCGGCCCCGCGCAGCACCGTCGCACGATCGGGTAGCGGACCGGATCATCCTGGTCGCCTTCCCACACCACCTACGTGCGGTTCCGCATACGGCGGTTCATGAAACGCGCTGGAGGCGCTGCACCGTATCGAGCAGCGATACCAGCCCCAGATCGCGCCCCGCCGGGCACAACAAAAAAAGGCCGCGCATGCACGCGCGGCCTTCGAGATGGACGACGATCCGGCTAGAACTTGTACGTGCCGAGCAGGTAGAAGATGTTCGCGTTGTACGACTGGTACGCGTTCCATCCGCTGAGGTAGCTCTGCGACGTGCTGACCGTCACGCCCGGGAACGGGATCGTGTTGGTGTAGCCGTTGATCTGGTCGTCGTTGTAATCGTATTTCTGGTAGGCGTACCCGCCGGTGATCGACCAGTTGCGGTTGACCTTGTACACGCCCTTCAGGTTGAGCGAGGTCATCTTGACGTCGGGGTACTGGGTCAGCGGCAGCGGATTGCCGTAGTTGTTCTGGGACTCGAAGTCCGCCGAACCGTCGGTCTTCTCGTAGAGCACCGAGCCGATGACCGTGAAGGCATCGTTCACCGGGAAGTCGACGCCGAGCCCGATCAGCCAGTTGGTAGTTCTTGACCGTCGAGCTCCAGTTGTACGCCCCTACGGTCGGCGGCGTCGACGGATCCTGGCAATTCGGCCCGGCCGGCGGGTTGCCCGCCGTGCACGACGGGTTGTTCAGGTACCGGTGATACTCGTCGTACTTGACGCTCTCGTAGTCGCCGAACAGGTTCAGGCGCCACGACGACGGTGTGCCGTACGTCAGGTTGCCGAAGACCTCCCACCGCCGGTCGCCGGTGCGGCCCAGCGTCGTGTCGTCGTAGTCGTTGTCCTTGTAGATGTACTCGAGGGCGACACCCATGTTGTCCGCGGGCGCCCAGTCGACCGTCAGCTTGACGCGGTTCTGCTTGAGGTCGGCGAGGTCGAACGCCCGGGTGAACCGCGTGAAGTAGAGCGGGTCGTTCGCGTTCGCGCCCGCATCGCTCTCCAGGTAATCCGAATTGCGGTCGAGGTACGAGTACTTGAGGCGCGCGCCCAGCCCTTCCATCCCCGTGTACTTGTACTCGACCCAGAAGGTGTTCGACGTGGTGTCGTCGAAGTCGATCCGGTTCTGCGTGATGTGGTTGTAGTCGTAGCCGCCGCCGATCCGGTTGTTCTTGTTGATCCGGTACCAGAGGTCGATGCCCGCGTTCTGCTTCTTGTAGTTCCACAGGTCGTTCTCGAACGTGCCGCCGCAGTTCGCCGCGCCGCTCGTCACGCCGCTCGGACAGAAGGTCACGTCGGTGCTGTCGTTGTCCATCTTCTGCCAGTTGAAGTAGAACTTGGTGTCGAGCCCGGCGAGCGGCGTCGCCGACCAGCCCAGCGTGAACGTCTGCCGGGTCTCGTCGCCGTCGTAATTCGTGTGGTCGGGCTGGAGATTGATGTAGCCGGGCACGGTCGCCGAGTTCAGCACGAGTGCTGTCGATCGCGAAATCGCTCGTCGTCTTGTCCCAGGTGTAGCGCGCCGCCAGCGTCGAGTTCCACGGCAGCGCGCGGACCACGCCGTTGAGCGCCAGGCGCTGGTACTGGTTGTCCGGCGCCAGATACGTCCGGTCGACCTGGCTGGCGAAGCTCGGGTTGTTCCAGTTCACATACGCGTTGTCGTTCGAGAAGTTGCTGTTGAGGAAGCTCGCCGTGAAGGTCATCGTCCGCGTCGTGTAGCCGGCCTCGAACGCCACGTTGTTGGTCGTGTACTCGACGGGCAGCGAGAGGTCGACATAGCCGCCGCCCGGGCTCGTCGTGTTGGACGATCCGCCCACCTTGCTGCCGTCGAACTTCACCTGGTTGCCGTCGACGCGGAAGTAGAACGGCGATTGCTGCTGCCACTCGAAATAGCCGCCGGTGTCCTTGCGCTCGTAGCCGATGTCGACGTTGGTCCAGGTGCCGAGATTCGGCTTCTGGAACGTCGCCGTCTGGTTCGACGTGCCGCTGCCCGCGAACGGCGTGATGCCGTTGAACAGGAAGTTGTGGGGCATCCAGTTCGTGTAGGCCCTGGCCTTGAACACGTCGTACATCCCGCCGCGCACCGAGAAGTAGGTGTCGTCACGCCCGAAGTTCTCGCCGTAGGCGTCGATCCAGGACTGGCTGTTGCGGCCCGTGAAGCCGAAATTGGACAGCATGCCGCTGTCCAAGTCCTGGTACTCCTGGAACTTCGAGGGGTCCTTGGTATCGTTGCTCTGGCTGTAGATGCCGCCCGCCGTGACCGAGCCCGTGGACACGAAGGGGTCGCTCTGCGCCAGCGCCGGGGCCGCGACGAACAGCGAGGCGATCAGGATGGAAAGTTGTCTCTTGTTCATGATGGTGTCCTCGCCTTACCGGATGAAGGTCTTGCCGCGGACGCCGGGCGCGTTCGAGCCGTGAATCGCGTTGTGGCAGTTCACGCACGACCGGGCGATCAGGCGCGTGTTGACGGCGCTGTTGTACGAGCCGGGAGCCTTGTTGAAGCACGCCGTGTTCGTCGGATCGGTGGTCGCTCCGGGCGGGCAGGTGAAGCCGCCGGCCGCGCCGTAGATCGTGCCCGGGTGACGCGCCGCGTCGTGGCAGTCCTGGCAGAGGTTCGGCACCTTCTCGTTCAGCAGCCGCGCGTACACCGAACCGTGCGGGTTGTGGCAGGACAGGCAGTTCTCCTCGACCGCCGGGTGCGCGAACAGGTACGGCCCGCGCTTGTCGGTGTGGCAGGAGTAGCACTGCTGGTTCACCGTCTCCGCCTTCAGCATCACCGGGGTGAGCGCGCCGTGCGGGTTGTGGCAGTCCGAGCACTTGATCTTGTTCTCGATGATCGGATGGTGCGACGGCTTCATGATCGCCGAGCGGATCTGCTGGTGGCAGGTGCCGCAGAGGTCGGCCTCGTTGGGACGGAACGACGTCGTGAACGGCGCCACCGGCACGGTCCCCGGCTTGCCGTGCAGGTTGTGGCAGCTGACGCAGGACACCTCGTTCTTCGCGTGCTTGCCCGACTCCCAGAACACCAGGTGCCGGTTGCCGGCGTGGCAGGTCTGGCACACCGCGTCCTTCTGCGCCGCCGGAACGTTCTTCGCGAAGGCGGCCGCCATCTTGTTCTTCATCGGATCCTGCAGGTGCGCGGTGGCGTCGCCGTGGCAGGTCTGGCACATGCTGCCGCGGGCGTCGTTCTTTGCGCCGTGCGCGGTCAGCGTCGTCGAGGTGTGCTGCGACTCGTGGCAGTTCGCGCACACGGGCTTGACCGCGGCAGAGCCGGCCGCCGGCTGCTGCCCAAGCACGGGCGTCGCCAGGAACGCCGCGAACGCCAGCAGGAAGCCGGATGCGGCGAGGATGGACTTGAAGCGCATGGTGTCCCCTTTCTTGTTACCTTGAGGCGCCCGTCGCAGGGGAATCCCGCTTCGGGGTTGCCGGCTCCGCGACCCGGGGCCGCGTCCAAAGTTCTACCTCCGGTGCATTGAATCCTGAGCCTTCGGCGGCAAGCTTGACGTAAATCAATTTGCGCTCAACGCCGACGAAACGATCGTGAACTTACCGCAGGTTTGCAACGCCACGAGTTCGATCCGAATCCGGCATTTGGAAAGGCGCCGGAACTGTGGCCTTTTTGCAACGCGACAGATTGCCGCACCTGCAGCGCCCGTCCCGCCGAAATCGACGGATTCGTCGCGCCTGGCGCCGACGCGAGCGCAGGCGGATTTGTTACGGGTGCCGTTACAGCTAGCCGGACGCGGCGGAATCTGGGCGCGCCACGCGGGCACCGGTGCGACTCAAGCCGCGAGAAGTGCACGGTATCTGCCGGCAAATTCGGCGATCGTGCGGGCCGGGTCGCCCGGCACGACGAGCCCCGGAATATTCGGCACGCCGTAGAGAACGAGCGGCTCCGCCAGCGTCATTCCGCACAGATGGGCGGTCACCTCGAGCGGCCGCAGCAATTCCCTGACGGGATAAAGGTTATAGCCGCCGACCCGGTAGACCGACTCCGGCCCGCCGGTGGTCAAGCACGAGCTGCAGCGTCCTTCCCTTGAGCATCGTGCCGCCCGGACCGTACGCCCAGCCGAACGCCAGCACGTCGTCCTGCCAGCGCTTGAGCATCGGCGGAGTCGAGTACCAGTAAAACGGGAACTGGAACACGATGCGCTCGGCGCGCAGCGCCGCCGCCTGCTCGGCCGGGACGTCGATGCGCCCGTCCGGATAGAGCGCCTCGAGATGGCGGAGCTCGACGTCCGGCAGATCGCGGATCGCCTCGACCAGCGGCGCATTCGCCTTGGACGTTGCGAGCGTCGGGTGGGAGACGATGACCAGTGATCGCATGAGGCCTCGGTGTCCCGTCAGGGACGATCGTTGGAGCCTTCGCGCGCGTGATCCATGTCACGCGAGCGCCCGCGCCTCCCGCCAGTCCAGCGGCAGCCGTTTCGTGAGGCAAAGCACGACGTTGAAATCGATCCCCGGCGACGCGTGCACCCAGACCGACCGGCGTTGATCGAAGCGGTGAAACTGCGCGGCGCGCACGTTGACCGCGCGCACCGGGAGACCGAGCTTCCGATAGGCTTCGACTTCCGCGCGATCGCGTGGATCGTCGTCGTAGAACAGCCACTCGCGCACGAACTCCGACTGCAGCCGCGAAAGCTCGCCGCAGTCGGCCTCGGGGATGGGGCAGCGGATCCCGGTGGTCAGCGGGATCGTCAGCTCGATCCACCGGCCGCGCACATCGTCGTCGACGCTCCGGCAGAAGACCGGATCGCGCGTCGAGTAGTAACCCTCCAGCCTGAAGAAAGCGGCGACACTGCGCCGCTCGTGCTCGCAGGCGAGCCAGCCGTGGACATTCTCCCCCGCTGCCGCGTAGAACAACGCGGCCGACACGCCGGCATCGCGCGGCGCGCAGGCGAGGTACGCATGGACTTGCATGGGTTCGGCGTTTCCGTCCGGCACGGACCGTCCCGACGGCACATCGGATCCCATCGTAGCGAACGCGCGAGGCGACTTCTTGACGGCGATCAACGATCGATGGAACCGGCAACGCCGACACCGATCCGGAACCCGCGCCGCGCTCGTCGCGCGAGCGGCGGCGTTGCGCGCGCCGGTACGGGCGGCATCGCGGCCGCACACCGCCGATGGCGACCGCGCGGTCACCGTTCGATGTAGAGTCACTGCATGAGGCCGCCGACACCGCCCACCGCAGACGACCGCGCCTACGACCAGGCACGGCTCGTCGCGGCGCTCGCGAGCCCCGCGGCATGCGGTGCTGCGGGCGGGCGCATTGCGCACCTCGAGACCCACATCTCGCACGTGCTCCTGACCGGCGCGTTCGCGTACAAGATCAAGAAGCCCGTCAGCCTCGGGTTCCTCGACTTCGCCTCCCTCGCCGACCGCAAGTACTACTGCGACGAGGAACTGCGACTGAACCGCCGGCTCGCGCCGGACATCTACCTCGACGTCGTCGCGATCACCGGAAGCGTCGAGCATCCCCGCATCGGCGGCGACGGACCCGCGCTCGAATACGCCGTCCGGATGCGCGAGTTCCCGCAGGACGCGCTCGCGAGCGGCATGCTCGCGCGCGGTGCGCTCACCGTCGGCCACCTGGATGCGCTGGTGGCGCAGGTCGCGGAATTCCACGGCCGCGTCGACCGCGCCGCCGCCGGCGCGCGCTTCGGCACGCCGGAGACGGCGCTCTCGGCGGCGCTGCAGAACTTCACGCAGATCCGGCCCCTGCTCGACGATCCGCAGGACCGCGCCGCGCTCGATGCGCTCTCCGTATGGACCGAGCGCGAGCACGCCGCGCGCCTGCCGCTGCTCCGCCAGCGCAGGGAGGCCGGGTTCGTGCGGGAATGCCACGGCGACCTCCATCTCGGCAACATCGCCGTCATCGACGACCGGGTCACGATCTTCGACTGCATCGAGTTCAACGACGAGCTGCGCTGGATCGACGTGATGAGCGAGGTCGCGTTCACGGTGATGGATCTCGCCGATCGCGGCCGGGCGGACCTCGCGCACCGGTTCCAGAACGGCTACCTCGAGATCACCGGCGACTACGGCGGGCTTGCGGTGTTCCCGTTCTACCTCGTGTACCGGGCGCTGGTGCGCGCGAAGGTCGCCTGCCTTCGCGCGGCGCAGCTGCCCGCGGGCGAGGCGAAGGCGGCGCTCCTCGCCGAGTACCGCGGCTACGTCGCGCTCGCGCAGCGCTACGCGCAGGCGCGGCCGCCGTCGCTCGTGGTCGCGCACGGGCTCTCCGGATGCGGCAAGACGACGCTCACGCAGGCGCTGCTCGAGCTGGCCGGCGCCATCCGCATCCGCACCGACGTCGAGCGCAAGCGCCTCCACGGCATGGCTTCCGGGGCGCGCAGCGCCTCGGCGATCGACGCCGGGCTCTACTCGTCCGACGCGACCGAGAGGACCTACCGCCGCGCGCTCGCGCTCGCCGAGAGCGTCGCGGCGTCCGGCCGCGTCGCGATCGTCGACGGCGCCTTTCTCAGGCGCTGGCAGCGCGACCTCTTCCGTGCCCGCGCAGCGGAGCTCGGGATTCCCTTCGCGATCCTCGCGTTCACGGCGAGCGAGGCGACGCTGCGCGCGCGCGTCGCGGCGCGCTCCGCCCAGGCGAGCGACGCCTCCGAGGCGGACCTCGCGGTTCTCGAGCACCAGCTGCGCGCGCAGGAGCCGCTCGGCGCCGACGAGCGCGCGCAGACGATCGCCGTCGATGCCGAGGCCCCGCTCGACACGACGCGTGAGCCGCGATTCTGGCGCGCGGCGCTGGAATGGCTGGGCGACGCGGAGACCCTTCCGCCATGACCCATTTCGACGTCTTCAACGGCGACGCGGACGGGCTCTGCGCGCTGCAGCAGCTTCGGCTCGCGGCGCCGCGCGACGCGGTCCTGGTCACGGGCGTCAAGCGCGACATCGCGCTGCTGCAGCGCGTTCCCGCGGGCCCCGGCGACTCGGTCACGGCGCTCGACATCTCGCTCGACGCGAATCGCGCGGCGCTGGCGGCGCTCCTCGAGCGCGGCGTGACGGTCGAGTACTTCGATCACCATTATCCGGGCGACGTGCCCGTGCACGCGGGCCTCGCCGCGCACATCGATTGCACACCGGACGTGTGCACGGGAATCCTCGTCGACCGCCATCTGGGCGGCGCGCAGCGCGTCTGGGCGGTCGTCGCCGCCTATGGCGACAATCTCGCCGGGGCGGCGCGCCGCCTGGCGGCGTCGCTGGGACTCGACGAGGAGCGCCAGCGCGTGCTGCGCGAGCTCGGCGAGAACCTCGCCTACAACGCCTATGGAGACTGCGAGGCCGACCTGATCGTCCATCCGGCGGAGCTCTTCCGGATCATGCGCGGTCACGCCGATCCCTTCCGCTTCGCCGAGAGCGAAGCCGTGCTGCGCAGGATCGACACGTCCCGGCGCGCCGATCTCGAATCGGCGCGCACGAGCGCGCCCGAGATGCGCTCGCCCGGGGCCGCGATGTACATCCTGCCCGATGCCGCGTGGAGCCGGAGGGTTCGCGGCGCGTTCGGCAACGAGCTGGCGCACGCGCATCCGGCGCGTGCGCATGCGGTGCTCACGCCCGACGGGCAACAGGGATACACGGTCAGCGTCCGCGCCCCGATTTCGCGGCCGACGGGCGCCGATGCGCTGTGCCGTGAATTCGCGAACGGCGGCGGGCGCGAGGCGGCGGCCGGGATCAACCACCTGCCCGCGGACCGGCTCGACGCCTTCCGGCGCAGCTTCGCGCGCGCCTATCCCTGAGCGGGAAGGGTGCCGCGAACCGGGAATCGGCGCCGGGTCAGGTGCCCTCAGGTGCCAAATCGCGCCGCGTCCGGAGCGGGGGCCGTCCCGTCGGTCCGGACATTCGCGCGCTGCTCGAGCATCCACTCGAGGAACTTGCGGCCGTCCATGGGCTTCGCCACGAGGTAGCCCTGGATCCAGTCGCAGCCGAGCCGCGCGAGCATGTCGCGTTCCGCGCGCCTTTCCACGCCCTCGGCGACGGTCTTGAGTCCGAGCTGGCGCGCGATGGCGACGGTCTGCTCGATCAGCAGGCGGGGGCGCTCGTCGACCTGGGCCGCGGTGACGAACGCCCGGTCGATCTTGAGCTCGGTGAATGGCATGCGCGAGAGCTCGTGCATCGACGAATAGCCGACCCCGAAGTCGTCGACGGCGAGGCCGAAGCCCTTCATGCGCAGGCGCGTCACGTTCTCCAGCGCCGCGGCGACATTCAGGATCGCCTCGGTCTCGGTGAGCTCGAGGGTCATCTGCGACGGCTCGATGCCGTGTCCGGAGACGATCTCGGTCACCGAGTCCGCGTAACCGGGATCCGCCAGCGAGGTCGCCGAGACGTTGACGGAGACCTTCGTGCGCAGACCGGCATCGAGCCAGCTGCGCGCCTCCATCGCGGACAGCGCGAGCATGATCCAAGACAACTCGTCGAGGTACCCCGCCCGCGCGAGCGGGGGCAGGAACAGCTCGGGACCGACGACGCCGTGGACCGGATGGTCCCAGCGCGCGAGCGCCTCGGCGGCGACGATCGTCCCGGTTGCGAGGTCCTGGATCGCCTGGAAGTGCGGGACGAACTGGGCAGCCGCAAAACCGTTGAGGACGTCCTCGGTCGTCGGCTGAAACGCTGCCGCGGACCTGGCGGCCGGCGCGGCGTCGGGCGCGCGGTAGCGGGTGAGGATGTTGAACAGCTTGTCCTTGGTCGCCGGCTTCACGAGGTTGCCGATCAGCTTGACTCCGTACGCCTCGGTCATCGCCGCGGCGGTCTGGAGCAGGTCGCCGCCGAGCGAGGTGACCAGCACCACGGCAACCGGAAGGCGCCGCTGCCCGATGCGCCGGACGAGCGCCATCCCGTCGATGTCGGGCATGTGCAGATCGGTGATCACGATGTCGAAGGCGGCATCGTCGCGGCCGAGCAGATCGAGCGCCGCGCGGCCCGATGCGGCCTCGACGACGTTGGTCATGCCCATGCGGGCGAGGGTGCCGCTCAGCAGGAAGCGCTGGTCGGCATCGTCGTCGACGATCAGGAACCGCATGCCCCTGACGGGCATCGCCATCACTTCGGCGCTCGGGGTGGTCATCGGGTCAGCGCGGGACGGAAATGCGCGGAATGCGCGCGCCGGCGCGCAACGGGTGCAGTCCGTTGCGGACACGGCGGGCCCGGGCCATCGGCCCGGGGCGCGTTTCGAAAAGCTGGCGTGCTCGACATCTCTCGTGATGAGCCGCCGATACGGCTCCTCGGGCTCTGTAGTGGACAGGACGCGTCGTCCGGTTCGCCAGCGACGGCCTTCAGGGTCAGGGTCGCCGGACAACATTGCATCGTTCGTGCCAAGGCCGTGGCGGAATCCTGTCCCCTCGCCGCCGACCCCGCGCGTCCGTATCCGCGTCCCGCCAGGAAGGCTGCAATTCGTGTCTAACCGATTGATTTTATGGTGCCATGACGACCCGGTGATCAACCGTCACCCGCGTGGACACCGGTCCTGTCGGCCGCCCTCCCTCCCGTGGAGCGACGGCCAACGCGGCGGCGTCGCGCCACGGTGCCCGCCCTCGTCCGGGACGTTTCCGCTGCGCTCTGCGGGTTCCGGGCACTAGATGACGCATTGCGTTGGCGGCCGGGTCCGCCGCCATCCGAGCGCCGTAGCGCAGCATTCCGCCTGACCTGCGTAAGCCGCGGTCGGGACCCGCGGCCCGTTCACGACGGCTGGGCGGCGGGATCGATCGGCAGCGCGAGCTTCGGAATTGCCGAGGCGAGCGCGGCGAGCGCGGCGCGGCGCGGAAATCCGTCGCGGCTCGCGAGGACGATGCGGCGCGACGGCGCCGGCGCCGCGAAATCGATCGCCTTGACCAGCGGCATCGCGTACTTGGGCGTCAGCGCCGTGGCCGGCAGCACCGAGATCCCCATGCCCGACGTCACCATGTTGCGGATCGTCTCCAGCGAATTGCCCTGCCTGCCCTGCGCCGGCGGCCGGGCGAACTCGTGGCAGGCGTCCAGCACCTGGTCGCGGAAGCAGTGGCCGACGTTGAGCAGCAGCAGGTTTTCCGATGCGAGCTCGTCGGGGCGGATCGTGCGCCGCCGCGCCCACGCGGTGCCGCGCCGGCACGATCACTCGAAACTCCTCGCTGTAGAGCGGCGGTGACCGTGATTCCAGGCGCCGCGTAGGGCAGCGCGACGATCGCGGCGTCGATCGCGCCCGCGCGCAGCATCGTGTCCAGATTCGCCGTCAGGTTCTCCTCGATGTCGAGCGGCATCCGCGGCGCCGAGCTGGCGCAGCGCCGCGACGAGCTCCGGCAGCAGGTACGGCGCGACCGTGTGGATGACGCCGAGACGCAGCGGACCTTCGAGCGGATTCCTGCCCTGCGCGGCGACGGTCTTGACGCGCGCCGCCTCCTCGAGCGCCCGCCGCGCCTGCGCGACGACCTCCTCGCCGATCGGCGTGACCAGCACCTCGCCCTTGCCGCGCTCGAAGATCAGCACGCCGAGCTCGTCCTCGAGGTTCTTCACCGCCGCCGACAGGCTCGGCTGGCTCACGAAGCAGCGCTCGGCCGCGCGGCCGAAATGCCGCTCGGTCGCGACGGCGACGACGTACTTGAGCTCGGTCAGCGTCATCGGCAGTTGCGTCATGGCGATAGGCTGCGCCTATCGGCAGCGATTCTAACAAAGTATTGGCCGCGCGGCGGCGGCGTCCCTATCCTTCGCTGCGTCGATTCCGCGAGGGATCCCCGGAACCGCAACCACAACCGCCAAGGAGCCTTGCCATGCTGCAGAACCGCGAAGGCCAGCGCGTGCCCGACGTCACTTTCCGCGTCCGCGAGAACAACGAGTGGAAGAGCGTCACCACCGACGAGCTCTTCGCCGGCAAGACCGTCGTCGTCTTCTCGCTGCCCGGCGCGTTCACGCCGACCTGCTCGTCGACCCACCTGCCGCGCTACAACGAGCTCGCGCCGGCGTTCTTCGCCAACGGCGTCGACTCGATCCTGTGCGTGTCGGTCAACGACACGTTCGTCATGAACGAATGGGCGAAGGACCAGGAGGCCGCCAACATCGTGCTCGTGCCCGACGGCAACGGCGAGTTCACCGAAGGCATGGGCATGCTCGTCGACAAGGCCGACCTCGGCTTCGGCAAGCGCTCCTGGCGCTACTCGATGCTGGTGAAGGACGGCGTCGTGCAGAAGATGTTCATCGAGCCGCAGAAGGCCGGCGACCCGTTCGAGGTGTCCGACGCCGACACGATGCTCGCCTACATCAACCCGAAGGCGAAGAAGCCCGACCAGGTCGCGATCTTCACCCGCGAGGGCTGCCAGTTCTGCGCGAAGGCGAAGGCGCTGCTGACGGAGCTCGGCTACGACTACGCCGAGGTTCCGCTGCGCGCACACGCATGCGCAGCCGGATCGTGGGCGCGGTGACCGGCGAGAGCACCGTGCCGCAGGTGTTCATCAACGGCGAGCGCATCGGCGGGCTCGAGGCGCTCGAGCGCTGGGCGCGCAAGGCGGCGTGAGCGCCAGGCGCCGAGGTCCACGCGGCGGCTCTGCCGGCCGCCGCGTATCCGGAGCGGACCGCGCGACCAAGAGCCTGTCCGTCAACGCGACGCGTGACTCGTCGACAGATGAAGCAGATCACCGTCGATGTGGCTGTCATCGGCGCCGGCACCGCCGGACTCGCCGCGTATCGCGCCGCGATCGCGGCCGGCCGGCGCGCCGTGCTCATCGAAGGCGGACCGCACGGCACGACCTGCGCGCGCGTCGGCTGCATGCCGAGCAAGCTGCTGATCGCCGCCGCGGAGGCGGCGCACGCGGCCGCTGAAGTGGCCGGAGTTCGGCCTGCGCCTCGACGGTACGCTCGCCGTCGACGGCCGGGCGGTGATGGCGCGGGTGAAGCGCGAGCGCGACCGCTTCGTCGGATTCGTGCTGGACGGCGTCGACGCCATTCCCGAGCCGGACCGGATCCACGGCTACGCGCGCTTCGTCGACGACCGGCACGCTCGACGTCGACGGCGCACACGCGCATCGCCTTCGGGCGGGCGGTGATCGCCACCGGCTCCTCGCCGGCGATTCCGCCGATGCTGCGCGCGGCAGGCGACCGGCTCGTCGTCAACGACGACATCTTCGCCTGGGACGACCTGCCGCGCTCGGTGGCGGTATTCGGTCCCGGTGTCATCGGGCTGGAGCTGGGCCAGGCGCTGCATCGCCTCGGCGTCGAGGTGCTGCATGTTCGGCCGCCACGGCCATGTGGGCCCGTTCACCGATCCGCAAGTCCGCGACTACGCGACGCGCGTCTTCCAGCGGGAGCTCGCCCTCGATGCCGACGCCGATATCCGCGGGATCGAGCGCGAGGGCGACCGGGTGGTATTGCGCTACCGCGGGCGCGACGGCGCGGAGCGCGCGTCGGCGGTCGATTTCGTGATCGCGGCCACCGGGCGCAGCGCCGAACGTCGGACGGCTGGGGCTCGAGAACACGTCGCTCGTGCTCGACGCGCAACGGCATCCCGGTGTTCGACCGGCATACGATGCAATGCGGCGATTCCCCGGTCTTCATCGCCGGCGACGTCGAACGACGATCTGCCGCTCCTGCACGAGGCGGCCGACGAGGGGCGCATCGCGGGCGAGAACGCGGCGCGCTTCCCGGACGTCCGCGCGGCGCCGCGGCGCGCGCCGCTCGCCGTCGTCTTCTCCGATCCGCAGCTTGCGGTGATCGGCGCGCGCCACGCCGAGCTCGCGCCCGGGAGCTTCGTCACCGGCGCGGTCTCGTTCGAGGACCAGGGCCGGAGCCGGGTGATGCTGCGCAACGCGGGCCTCCTGCACGTCTACGCCGACGCGGCGAGCGGACGCCTGCTCGGCGCCGAGATGATCGGTCCGGATGCCGAGCACATCGGCCACCTGCTCGCGTGGGCCGTTCAGGCCGGATTCACGGTCGGGCAGGCGCTGACGATGCCCTTCTATCATCCCGTCGTCGAGGAAGGATTGCGCACCGCGTTGCGCGACGCAGCCGCGAGGCTCGCGCAGGCGCGCCTCGCCGACGCCGCCTGAACGCGCGGGGGCTCCGGCACGCCTATTGCATGATTGCGGGCGCCGCGGCAACGACATCTGCCGCCAGGACGAACTCGCATGCAATCCAGCAGCTACCGAAGGGCGCTCGACGCGAAGGCAAGTCCCGTCGATTCGACGCTGCACGCGCTCGTCGCGACGCCGGCCGTAGGCTCCGTCCTCCTGCTGTTCGTCGTGATCGGGGTGGCGGCGCTCGCAGTCGGCATGCTGTCCGGCTTCGCGACGCAGCACGCCGACCGGCGCAGCGCACCGCGCGAGCTGTCGTAGCCCGCCGCGCAGCCGCCGCGTGCGACACTTCGCGCTCGTCATCGACCGCGTCGATGGCTGGCCCGGGCCGGTGCCTGCGCGGCCTGTAGCGTTCAGCTTCGGCGCCCGCGCGCGCATCGTGCTCCCTGGCGACGCACTACGGCCTCCCGATCCGGCGAGCGCCTGTAGTGCTTCAGGCGCACGCGCGCGACATCGGCGGCGCGGCGACGCGCGGATGCCGCCGTTCGCCGCGCGCGAAAACAGGTTGCGGCGCAAACAGCGTCGCCCAGTACGATGGATGAACGCGCGCAAGACCAAGAGAATCGCCAGGGCGGCGCGCGTTGAACCCTAGCCGAGGTGCGTCGTCGCATCACGGGGTCGGCTCGGTTCGCGGATGAGGTTGAGCGTGCAGTTCGGGACGAAGCGATGTCTTACGCTCGAGAAGTCCGCATTGTCCGTCGAGGACTCGAACGGCTGCTGCTGCGGTTGCTGCTGCGCCGCCGCGCTCGCCTGACCGCGCTCGGAGCTGCTCGCCGCCGTAGTCTCGCCGCGAGCCCGACGATCGATTCGATCGTCGTCAAGCTGCGCGACGGCGTGATCGTCGATTCGAGCGCCGGGTTGCCCGCCAGCGAGCGGGCCGCGCTCGACGCCGCGCTGCAGGTGCCGTTTTCCCACGTCGGCTACAAGCGCAACGGCGCGCTGAAGCTGCAGTTGCTACCAGCCGCTCGCGCTGGACGCGGCGCGCGCCGCGGTCAATCGCGTGCGACTGCTGCCGAAGGTGCTCTACGCGAACGTCGTCCCGACCGCGCTCCGCCGCTTCGGCCAATTCCGCCGCTCCGACACGCCGCGGCAGCGCAGCCGCCGGTGCGCAGGTTGATCGTGAAATTTCGCGATCCTGCGACATCGGCCGCGGCGCAGACGGAACGAAGCACTCGGCAGTGCGCATGTCAATCGCCTCTCGGCGCTGGCCGGTCAGCCGGTCGCCCACCAGCGGGCGATGTCGGGCGGCGCGTATGTCGTTCGTCTGTTTCAAGGCGCTGCCGGCCGACCAGGCCCGCTCGCTGGCGGCACGCTCGCGAACGACCCGACCGTCGAGTACGCCGAGCCCGACCTGCGGATGCATCCCGCGCTCGTGCCGGACGACCCGTCGTATTCGCTGCCAGTGGCATTACCTGAGTCCGCCCGCCGGAGATGGGCGGCGCCAATCTGCCACCGGCCTGGGATATGACGACGGGCGCCTCGAGCATTGTCGTCGCGGTCATCGACACCGGCAGTCCTGCCCGCGCATCCGGACCTCGCCGGACGGTACATCGGTGGCTACGATTTCATCGACGATCCGACCGACGTGCAACGACGGCGACGGCGCGACGGCGACCCCTCCGATCCCGGCGACTGGGTGACCCCGAGAGAGCCTCACGTCGGATTACGCCGGATGCGCCGTGACAACAGCAGCTTCCACGGCTCGCATGTCGCGGGGACGATCGGCGCCGCGACCGAGCAACGGCACGGGTGTCGCCGGCATCAACTGGGTGAGCAAGATCCTCCCCGTCCGCGTGCTCGGCAATGCGGTGGCAACGTTTCCGACATCGTCGACGCGATTCGCTGGTCGGTCGGCGATTCGGTGCTCCGGAGTGCCCGACAACGCCAATCCCGCCCGCGTGCTGAACCTGAGCCTCAGCGGGACCGTCGAGGTTGCGATTGCGAGCGATGCAGGACGCGATCGACGACGCCGTTGCCGCCGGCGCCGTCGTCGTCGTCGCCGCGGGCAACAGCAACTCGGACGCAGCCGACGCATACGCCGGCGAACTGCGACGGGGTCATTACCGTCGGCGCGATCGGGCGCGCGGGGCAGCGCGCGTCGTACAGCAATTACGGGCCCGTGGTCGAGATCTCGGCTCCCGGCGGCAGCGACGGCGAAACCGTGCTGTCGACGATCAACGACAGCGCCACGGCGCCCGCGCTCGGCAAGCTACACGTACGGCTACAAGCAAGGCACCAGCATGGCGACGCCGCACGTCGCCGGCATTGTCTCGCTCGATGCTGTCCAGGAATCCCTCGCTGACGCCCGCGGAGGTGACTGCGAAGATCCAGACGTCGGCGCGCGCGTTTCCGACCGGAACGGTCCGCAACTGTTCGACCGACGCTCTGCGGCGCCGGCATCGTCGACGCGCGGCGCGGTGGTGGCCGCGCGGCAGGCCGGCGCGCCGACGGCGAACTTCACGTTCACGACCAGCGGGCTCACCGCGAGCTTCGCCGACGCCTCCGCCGACAGCGACGGCAGCATCGCCTCGCGCAGCTGGAGCTTCGGCGATGGCGCCACCTCCGCGGCGACCAACCCGAGCAGGACCTATGCCGCCGGCGGCAGCTACAACGTGACGCTGACCGTCACCGACAACGCCGGCGCGACCGGCAGCGTGACCAAGTCGGTCACCGTCACTGCACGCGCCGCCACCGCCGTCAGGCAACACGCTGGCCAACGGCGTGCCGGTGATCATCGCCGGCGCCAGCAGCTCGACGTTGAACTACACGATGGCCGTGCCCGCCGGCGCCACGAACCTGACCTTCACGATGGCGGGCGGCAGCGGCGACGCCGACCTGTACGTGCGCTTCGGCCAGCCGCCGACGACCAACGAATACGATTGCCGGCCGTTCGCCGCGGGCAACAGCGAGACCTGCACGTTCGCCACGGCGCAGGCCGGCACCTACCACATCATGGTGCGCGGCTACCAGACCTTCGCCGGCGTCAGCCTGACCGGCAGCTACAGCGGCGGCGCCGCCAACGTGCCGCCGACGCCGAACTTCACCTTCACGACCAGCGGGCTCACCGCGAGCTTCACCGACACCTCCACCGACAGCGACGGCAGCATCGTCGCGCGCAGCTGGAGCTTCGGCGATGGCGACCACCTCCACCGCGACCAATCCGAGCAGGACCTACGCCGCCGCCGGCACCTACAGCGTGACGCTGAGCGTGACCGACAACGCCGGCGCGACCCGCGGCGTCACCAAGCCGGTCACGGTGAGCGCGGTCCGCCCCGCCGTCGAACACCTTGACCAATGGGGTGCCGGTACCGGCCTCTCCGGCAGCAGCGGCGCGGAATTGCGCTATACGCTGGCCGTCCCAGCGGGCGACCACCGGCCTGACCTTCACGATCTCCGGCGGCATCGGAGACGCCGACCTGTACGTGCGCTTCGGCTCGGCGCCGACCACGAGCAGCTACAATTGCCGTCCCTACGTGAACGGCAACAGCGAGACTTGCACCTTTGCGGCCGCGCAGACCGGGACCTACCACGTCATGGTCCGCGGCTACGCCGACGTTCTCCGGCGTCACCTTGACCGGGAGTTACAGCACCGGCCCGCCAACGTGCCGCCGACGGCGAACTTCACGTTCACGACCAGCGGGCTCACCGCGAGCTTCACCGACGCTCCACCGACAGCGACGGCAGCATCGCCTCGCGCAGCTGGAGCTTCGGCGATGGCGCCACCTCCACGGCGACCAACCCGAGCAGGACCTATGCCGCCGGCGGCAGCTACAACGTGACGCTGACCGTCACCGACAACGCCGGGGCGACCGGCAGCGTGACCAAGTCGGTCACCGTCACTGCACGCGCACGCCACCGCCGTCAGGCAACACGCTGGCCAACGGCGTGCCGGTGATCATCGCCGGCGCCAGCAGCTCGACGTTGAACTACACGATGGCCGTGCCCGCCGGCGCCACGAGCCTCACCTTCGCGATGGCGGGCGGCAGCGGCGACGCCGACCTGTACGTGCGCTTCGGCCAGGCACCGACAATCAACGAATACGATTGCCGTCCCTACGCGGTCGGCAACAACGAGACCTGCACGTTCGCCACGGCGCAGGCCGGCACCTACTACATCATGGTGCGCGGCTACCAGACCTTCGCCGGGGTCGCCCTGACCGGCACGCACTGAGCGGTTTGTCGGGCCCCGTGGGGCCGCACCGGCGTCCGCCGCCATGCGGGCGCCGGGTGCGCCGACCGCGTTCGCGCGGCCTCGCGCTGTGCGCCGTGTCGAGCGCTCCCGCCGTCGACCCGTCACCCGCGGCCCTCCCGAGCGCCGCCGCCGGTGGCACCCTTCTTGCTCGTCTTCGGTGACGGTCACACCATCGGAGATGCACTTGCCGGCGCCAGGCGCAGCGGCAAGCGGCACGCGCTTCATGTCCACCCTGCGAACCACGGCTGTCGACAACAACACGCTGAGCCAACGCCTCGCGAGGGAAGTCGACGCCTCGCAGGCCGCGCTCGTCGACCTCGGGCCCTCGGTGGCGATCTTCGGCAGTGCCCGCATCGAGCCGGACAATCCCTATTACGTCGCCGCGCGCGAGACTGCGCGGCTTCTGTCGCAGTCCGGCATCGCGGTCATCACCGGCGGCGGGCCGGGGATCATGCGGGCGGCCAACGAAGGGGCGAAGGCCGGGCGGGGAGGACGCAGCATCGGCCTGTCGATCCGCCTGCCGGTCGAAGAGACGACCAACCCGCACCTTGACGTCCAGCTCGAATTCGAACACTTCGCATCGCGCAAGGTGGCATTCTGCCGCCATTCCAAGGCGTTCCTGTTCTTTCCCGGCGGCTTCGGCACGCTGGACGAACTGGGCGAGGTGCTGACGCTCATCCAATGCGGAAAGTCACCGCACGCACCGGTGCTCCTCTACGACAAGGCGTTCTGGCAAGGCATGCTGGACTGGATGCACGAGCGTATGCTCGGTGCGGGACTCATCGGCGCGCACGACCTCGACCGGCTCGTGTTCTGCAACAAGCCCGCCGAAGCCGTCGCCGCCCTGATGCGCAAGAATGGTACGTTGCGCGGTGCCGCGTTCGGAAGGAACATACGAGGCATGCACAAGCCGTAGCCGGCACGCGTGCGGCTGCCGCCGCTGGGCTGCCTCCAGGTGCCGCAATGCGCGTCCCGGGGCGGCCCGGCAACGCTCATCGCCAAAGGAGTCGAGATGATTGATCGCCAACGCGCCGCGGTGCTCGCCGTCGCATCGCTGTTCTCCGTTGCCGCCCTCGCACAGCAGGTCCGGCCGCCCATAGCGCAGTACGGGGTCGACATCGGCACCCGCAACATGTCGATCCCGGGCATGCCCGCGGGCGGCATGGCCGGGATGATGATGCCGGGCGGAATGGGCGGCGGGCCGCAAAAGGAGCTCTGGCTGGGGCTGCGCTCGACGCAGAAGGTCGCGGGCACGCCGGCCGCCGATCACGATATCCCGCCGGGAATGGCCATGGGCAAGTCGCTGCCGCTGCTGCCGCCTCCGGTCGCGCAGGGTGGGCGCGACAGCCCGGAAGAGGGACCGCCGCCCGAAAAGCCCAAGGCGCGCATGCTCGTCTACTGGGGTTGCGGCGAGGCCATCGGTCCCGGACAACCCAAGATTGCCGACACCGAAAAGATGTCGCCGCAGCAGTTCGCGCAAGCCCTCGCCGGCCGCTCGCCCCCCGACCGTTCGGGTGCGATGCGCAACGCCCAGCTGCGCTGGCCGAACGAGCGCGAGCCCAAGCCGGTCCCGGCGAACGCCTCGATCCAGGGCGAGCAGTTCGTCCATGGCAACGCGACGCCCGACATCAGGTTCGCGATCGGCGCGAAGCAGGATTTCCTCGCGCCGGTCGAGGTCACGGCGAAGGGCGCGATGCCCGGCCCGTTCGCACTCGCCTGGACGGCGATTCCAAACGCGCAGGGCTACTTCCTGCAGGCGATGGGCCACCGCCAGAGCTCCGGCGAGATGATCATCTGGTCATCCAGCGAGGTGCAGGACACCGGCTGGGGACTGCTCACGTACCTGCCCAACGATTTCCTGCGCAGGATGATCGGCGAAAAGGTGGTCCTCCCGACCAGCGTCACGAGCTGCGCGATTCCGAAGGGCATATTCGACGGCGTCGAGGGAGCGATGTTGCAGCTGATCGCGTATGGCGAGGAGCTCAATCTCGTGCATCCGCCGCGTCCCGCCGATCCGAAAGCGGCCTGGGAACAGGTGTGGACCGCCCGCGTTCGCGTGAAGTCCGTCGGAATGCTGCCGCTGGGCATGGACGACGGGGACGGGGCGAGCGCCAATCGGTCACGCGGGCGCAGCACCGCCGCGCCGGGTACGCGGCCCGCGGAGGCGCCGCCCGGTCGCACGCCGAGTCCCGCCGACGAAGCCGCCGACGCGGTCAACAAGCTCAAAGGTCTGCTGAAGTTCTGACGCGGGCCGCGGGCGGTGCCGGCGGCAGCGCGGTAAAGTGGGACGCCGGTCAGGCGCGAACGTCGCGCGCGGGCGATAGCGGTCGCAACGACCGTGCGACCTCGGCCAGGCGACGGCGGTCGAGCTTGCCCGAGGGCGCGTGCGGCAGGCGCGCGAGATAGCAGACATGCCGCGGCCGCTTGTGCGGGGCGAGCCGCCGGCTGACGTATTCGAACAGCGCCGCATCCGGCGGCGGTTCGTTCTCGGCGACCAGCGCCGCAGCCACCGTGTGGCCCCACACCTCGTCCGGCACGCCGAACACGCCGGCGGCCGCAATGCCGGGAAAGGCCTCCAGCGCGCGTTCCACTTCCGCCGGATACGCGTTCTCCCCGCCGGTGACGATCAGATCCGCGCGTCGCGCATGAACGTGCAGGCAGCCATCGGCGTCGATTTCCCCCAGATCGCCGGTGTCGAACCACGCGTCCGGCGCAAGTGGCGCGTCGTTCCAGTAGCCCGCCATCAGCGCAGGGCCACGCACGTGGATATGACCATTGTCGACGCGGATGTCGACTCCCGAAAGCGGAGCTCCGGTGCCGCAACCGGTCGGCGCAAAGCGGGCGGCGTAGGGCGTTGCGGCCACTTGCGAGCAGGTTTCGGTGAGGCCATACGTCAGGATGATCGGCATGCCTCGCTCGTGCGCGCGCTGCAGCAGCCTGGTCGACGCGGAGGCGCCACCCAGCAATGCGGCGCGCAGATGCGACGGTGGTCGCCATGCCGGATGCGCATCGAACACGCGGGTCAGCATCGTGGGCACCAGCGACACCAGCGTGATGCGTCGGGTCGCGACGCATTCCGGAAAGCGACCGGCATCGAACGACCGCGCGAGCACGACGCAGCGGCGCGCCGCAAGGCAACGGGTGAGTATCGACAATCCGCCCACGCGGGCGATCGGCATGCAGAGCAGCCAGCGGTCGTCGCTGTGCCAACCCAGGTTGGCGGCGCTCGCCGACGCGGAAGCGAGCAGCGCCGTGCGGGTCAGTACTGCGCCGCGGGGCTCACCGGTCGTTCCCGACGTGAAGATGATCGCGGCCGCGTCCGGATGCTGCACTCGGCCGGCGCGTGCGGCGGCAGCCGTCAGGTCGGCGCGCTCCGTCGCCGTGAGCTGCGGGTGCACGAGCAGCGCCGGAACGCGCGCCTCCAGCAGCGCGTACAGCGTGGCGACGGTCTCCAGCGTGTTGGTCGCGTCCAGCATGCAGGGCAGCCCGTCGCAGAGCTCCGGCGACAGCGCGTGGAGGCGCTGCTTCGTCATGTCGGCAAGCTGGGCGTACGTGTACACGCGCTCGCCGACCACGAGGCCCGGCGCGTCACCCGCCTCGCGCGCGGCCGCAAAGACGGACAGGGCGTCGCTCACCGGATGCGGCTCCGGCCCGCGGCGGCCGGCGCGCGGCCCACACTTGCGGCGGTGCGCAGGCGCCTCACGGCAGCCGTTTGAACTTCCTGAAGTCCGGCTTGCGCTTCTCGAGATACGCGTCGCGCCCCTCCTGGCCCTCTTCGGACAGGTAATAGAGCAGCGTCGCGTTTCCGGCGAGCTCCTGCAGCCCTGCCTGACCATCGCAATCGGCGTTGAGCGCGGCCTTGAGGCAGCGCAGCGCGAGCGGGCTGTTGTCGAGCATTTCGCGGCACCACTGGATGGTTTCCGCTTCGAGCTCCTCGTAGGGGACGACGCGATTGACGAGACCCATCTCCAGCGCCTGGCGGGCGTCGTACTGGCGGCACAGAAACCAGATCTCGCGCGCCTTCTTCTGCCCGACGATGCGCGCCATGTACGACGCGCCATAGCCGCCGTCGAAACTGCCCACCTTGGGCCCGGTCTGCCCGAACCGCGCGTTGTCCGCCGCGATGGTGAGATCGCAGATCATGTGCAGGATGTGGCCCCCGCCGATCGCGTAGCCGGCGACCATCGCCACCACCGGCTTCGGCAGCGTGCGTATCTGGCGCTGCAGGTCGAGAACATTGAGGCGGGGAACGCCGTCGCTGCCGACATAGCCGCCATTGCCGCGGACCCGCTGATCGCCGCCGGAGCAGAACGCTTCCCGGCCCTGGCCCGTGAGGATCACGACGCCGATGTCCGCGTCGTCGCGCGCATCCGCGAAAGCAGCCTGCATCTCCTGCACGGTCTCGGGGCGAAACGCGTTGCGGACCTCGGGCCGGTTGATGACGATCTTGGCGATGCCCTCGTCGGCCTTCGCGTAGATGATGTCCTGATAGCCCGCAACGGTCTTCCAGACCGGAACAGGCGGCATGGGGCGAACGTCCATCGTGCTCTCCGTGCGGGGGGTGCGCGGGTTTCGCGCCGCCGCGGGTCAGTCGATCTTCGCCCCGGAACGCCGAACGACCTTTGCCCACTTGTCGGCTTCCGTGGCGACATGCTGCGCGAGCGCGTTCGGCGTGCTCGGAATCGCCTGCGCGCCGTGCGTCAGCAGCGATTGTGCCACCTTCGGATCCTCGAGCGCCTGCCGGATGGCCGCGTTCAACCGGTCGATGACCGGCACCGGCGTCCCGGCGGGGGCAAAGATCGCATCCCAGGCGGTGACTTCGAACCCGGGCACCCCGGACTCGGCGATGGTCGGGTACTCGGCGGCAGCCGGGAAGCGGCGCGCCGTCGTGCACGCGAGGCCGCGCACCTTGCCGCTTTTCGCGAGCGGATAGGCATTCGGCATCACGTCGATCATCATCTGCACCTGCCCGCCGATGACATCGGTGACCGCAAGCGCGCCGCCGCGATACGGCACGTGCACGATGTCGATGCCGGCCATCGTCCGGAAGAGCTCGCCGGCGAGATGCGACGTGGTCCCATTGCCCGCAGAGGCGAAATTCAGCTTTCCCGGATTGCTCTTCGCGTAGCGGATGAGCTCATCCACCGAATGCGCGGGAAAGTCGTTGTTGACGACGAGCATCGCCGCGATCACCGTCATGCGCGAAACCGGCGCGAAGTCCCGGACCGGGTCGAAAGGCAGGCTCGCGTAGAGGGACGGGTTGATCGCGTGCGTGCCGTTCGTCCCATAGAGGAGCGTATAGCCATCCGGCGCCGCGCGCGCCACGAGCTCGGCGCCGACGTTGCCGCCCGCGCCGGGCCGGTTGTCGATCACGATCGACGCGCCCAGCGCCTGCGCGACCCGCGGCATGATGATCCGGGCGAGCGTGTCGGCGCCGCCGCCCGCCGGAAACGGCACCACGAGGCGGATCGGCCGGTCGGGATACTCGGCGGCCGCGCTCACGCCTGGCGCCGCGCAGGCGCAGAGAAAGGCAGCGACGAGCCAACGAGCCACGCGCCAGGGGTGGCGCTGCTTCATCGTGGCGTTTCGCATCTCGGGAAAGATCACGGGGTCGATAATCCTGCCGGATCCAGGCCACGCGCGGATGGCCGAATGCGCCTTCGCGTCGCGCGTCCGACCGTGGTCGCCGCAGCGAGAGGAAGGCAATGCCGGCGGCGCGTTCCCGCCGGTTGTTTTCGCCCCGCATTATACGCGGCGTCCGGTCGGCACGGTCCGTTCGGCACAGATGCTCACCCTGGATGCTCGTCGACAGGATCGGCCGTTTGCCGCCATTGATCTGGATCATGTCGAGCGTTCTGCCATCTCGTTGACGGGAGAACGCGCGCGACGCCCGCAGCGCTCGTGCAATCAATACCTTGCCTTCGATGGCACGCGTCATGCGTTGTGCAATGCAAGGTCATCTGGGCCGGCGCGCGCGACATGGTGCCGCAGGCGTGGAAGCTCGAGTCCGCCAGCGGCGGCGCCTGACAGGAACGAAGGTCGGGAAAGCCGTCTCGCCCACGCACGCCAGCGACCAACAGCTCGCGTCGTTCTCGAGGGGGCATTGCAATGACACACACATACCTGCATCGGACCGGACAGATCCGGATCCAACGGACGTTTCTCGCAGCGGCATTGATCACTGTGCTCGGGCTCGCCGGCCCGGCTCGCGCCACGTTGATGGTGAGCACGGGTCCCGACAATGCGGACACGGACAACGTGCTCAGCGGGGGGAGCTGTACCGGGCACGTCGACGAGGGCAACCCGATCAGCGGCTGCCTCAACCAGGACCACACTGCAACGGTGCTCTTCTCGACCACCCATTCGACGGGTCTCCATTACGTGAGCGGCGGTCAGGCGGAAGTCGACGGGGGGCCGCCGGCCACTCCGGATCTCTTCGGCGACCTGACGATCTATCGCGGCAGTAGCGCCGCATTCACCAAGCTCATCGTCGACATCGATCGCGACCAGCACAGTTCCGGATTCGTCCAGTTCAGTGACGGCGCCCTTTTCAGCTCACTGTTTTCGCTCGGAAACGGGTCGAACTTCTTCACGATCGAGGGCGGTCCGTTCTCCTCGATAACGCTCAAGACCTACTCCGACGCGAGCGGGACCACCGCCGCCGAAATCGTTCATGACGTCAAGCAGGTGCGCATCGGCGGCGAGGGCATCATCCCGGCTCCCGAGCCTGCAACGCTTGCGCTCCTCGGCCTCGGCCTCGCGGGTCTCGGGTTGTCGCGCCGCTAGCAGTAGGCGGACGCACGCCGCCACACGTCCGCTCCGGCGGAACGTGTGGTGGCGCCATGGCGAGAGCCGGCGCCGGAATCTCCTGCGTCCTGTGCCGCCCCTGGATCCGGTCTCGCGCCGTTGCCGACATCCCGGGTGCCCGGACGCGTCGGCCTCCTGCATTGGGCACGATTGTTGCTCGGATCCGGGAAGCGGCGGTTCGCAGCGCTCGCGCAATCCTGCAGCGCGCTGCGTTATCCCCGCCGTGCTGGCATGGCGGTCAGGAGGCTCGTATGACTGGTCCGAACCGTTCCCTGTTCGGTGTTGTTGCGCTTTCGTTCATCGCGCTTTCTCCAGCCGTTCTGGCGATCACGGGCGACCCCGTCCCCGACGTCGACGTGTCGCTGGAGCGGAAGCCTGGCCGCCTGATCCGGCAGGTGAAGACGGATCCGCAAGGCAATTTCAGCTTCGGCTTCGTCCAGGAGGGCGACTACGTGATCACCGTCAGGCCCAACGCGGCGCCGGCGCCCCGGAAGGTAGGCGCCGATGCGAATGCGGTGGCGCCGGGATCCACGACCAAGAGCTTCTTCGAGTCGCGCTCGAATACCGTCAGAACAGGCGGCGCCCATCCAGCCCGCCTTCAGGTGACGGTCAACGCCGCCGGCGCCGGATCGGCAAGTCGCGTCCTGCCGAGCGACGCGATGCAGCAGATACCGGTGAGGACGTCGGGCGGCCAGCTCGGAGGCAGGATCACGGCGCAATAGGCTGGACTCGTCCGTTTCTCACCGTGCTTGCGCTGCGCCGGCTCTCCATGCGGCGCGGATATCGCACCGTCGCAATCGACGGACGACTTCCCGACGTACGCGCCGAAAAGAAGAACGGCCCCGCTCGGGGGCCGTCGTTCTTGCTGATGGTGGAGGTGGCGAGAATCGAACTCGCGTCCGGAAGCACTCGACAGTCAGGACTACATGCTTAGTCTCGTCGTTTGGCTCTCGCCCCATCGCCGCCGACGGACAGGCTGCGGCAGGGCCAGTCACCTTGGTTTAACGCTACGCCCAAGTGACCCGGGCGCGCGCGATCGCTCTGAATGTCCTCGCCGTGACTCAGTTGTTGCCAACCAGGATCACCCCAGCCGAGCGCTGCCGGGTGCGAGGTCCGGCGGGATTAAGCCGCCAGAGCGTACGTTTCGTCGTTCGCAGTTAAGTTTGCGATTGCAGTGGGATTTACGAGGACCTGCGCCTCGGCATGCCCCGAGCTGCTTTGCAACCCCCGTCGAAACCAGTTCACCCCCGGTAATCGTCGCGGCGCGCATTGCGCTCAAGTCGGCCAATGATAGCACTGCGCACCTTTCGGCGCGCGCGCCAACGTCGGCGTCCAATCGACAATGTGGGGTAAACTCGCGCGATTTCAAGTTCGCGCTTCCGGGTCGCGGCTGCGCGGCGGCGATTGCAGGTTCGCGGCGCCGCTTTCCGGGCCGCGACGTCGAGTCCTGTGCGCCCCCTGACCGCCCTTCCTGTCGTCGATGACCGCACCGCCTGAACTGCCCCCCGTAATCCCGGTGATCCTCTCCGGTGGCGCGGGCACGCGGCTGTGGCCGCTGTCGCGCGAGTCGACGCCGAAGCCGTCGATGCCGCTGCCCGATGGCGAGACTCTCCTCACCAAGACCGCCGCGCGCGCACTGGCGCTGCCCGGAGTGGCCGAGCTGGTCACGGTCACCAACCGCGAATACTATTTCCAGACGAAGGACGCCTACGCCGGATTGCGCGACCGACAGCCGCTGCGGCGCTCGTTCCTGCTCGAGCCCTTCGGCCGCAACACGGCGCCGGCCGTCGCGCTCGCGGCGCTCTGCGTCGCCATGCGCGGCCGCGACGCGGTGCTGCTCGTGCTGCCCGCCGACCACCTGATCCGCGACCACGCGGCATTCGCGGTCGCGGTGGCGCGCGCGTCGCGCCTCGCGCGCGACGGCCTGCTGGTCACCTTCGGCATCGGCCCCACGCATCCCGAGACCGGCTTCGGCTACATCGAGTGCGGCGAAGCGCTCGCCGGAAGCGCGCCGGCGGCGTTCACCGTGCGCCGCTTCGTCGAGAAGCCGGCGCTGGCGAAGGCGCGGGAGTACCTGGCCGCTGGCAACTATGTCTGGAACTCGGGGATGTTCTGCTTCACCCCGGCGTCGATCATCGCGGCATTCGCACGCCACGCGCCCGACGTGCTCGGCGCGGTGCGCGTCGTCGCGCAGGCGCTCGCCGAAAGGGGCGATTCGCCGATGCTCGAGATCGACGCCGGAATGTTCGCCGCCGTGCCGGACATCTCGCTCGATTACGCGGTGATGGAAAAGGCGGCAGCGGCCGGCGAGGTCGCCGTCGTGCGCGGCACCTTCGACTGGAGCGACGTCGGCTCCTGGCAGGCCGTGGCCGAGCTCGTGCCAGCCGACGCCCACGGGAACCGCGGCCAGGGCGAGCGCGTCACGATCGCGACCACGGGCACCTATGTGCACGCCGACGATCGCGTGGTCGCGACGGTCGGCGTCGAGAACCTCGTCATCGTCGAGACGCCGGACGCCGTGCTCGTCGCGCACCGCGACCACCTGCAGCGCGTCAAGGACGTCGTCGGCGAGCTGAAGGCGCGCGGCCACGAATCGTACCGGATGCACAGGACGGTCGCGCGGCCGTGGGGCGCCTATACGGTGCTGCAGGACGGCCCGGGCTTCAAGATCAAGCGCATCGAGGTGAAGCCGGGCGCCGCGCTGTCGCTGCAGCTCCACCACCGCCGCAGCGAACACTGGGTCGTCGTCGCCGGCATCGCCCGCGTGACGCGAGGCGAGGAGACCTTCGCGGTTGAGGCCAACGGCTCCACGTACATCCCGGTCGGGACCAAGCACCGGCTCGAGAATCCCGGCAGCGAGCCGCTGGTGATGATCGAGGTGCAGTGCGGCGACTACCTCGGCGAGGACGACATCGTCCGCTTCGACGACCGGTACGGCCGCGCCCCGGCGTGAGAGTCTGTGGGTCCGGCTTCAGCCGGACCTCACGCATCGCCGACTGAAGTCGGCCCCACGACCCGCCGGAGGACTGTCGTGAGTCCGGCCTCAGCCGGATCGAACGCATCGCCGACTGACGTCGGCCCCACGACCCGCCGGAGGGACTATGTCGTGGGTCCGGCTTCAGCCGGATCGAACGCATCGCCGACTGACGTCGGCCCCACGGACAGTTTGCTCAGGCGGAAACGTCGGGGTCGATCTGCCGCTCGAGCCAGGCGATCTGGTCCTTCAGCAGCAGCTTGCGGCGCTTCAGGCGCGTCAGCTGCAACTGATCGTGCGACGCTTCGCCGGCGAGCCGGTGGATCACGGCGTCGAGATCGCGGTGCTCGACCTTGAGGGCGACGAGCCGCTGCATGAGCGCGACGCGATCCGCGTTGCCGATGTCGTTCATCACATCTCGTCTGCGCCATCGCGACGCCGAGGGCCACGCGATGGCAGGGGGCGATTATCGCATGCAGCGCAGGTTGCGCCCCGGTCGTGGGGGCGACTTCAGTCGGCGACGTCGACGATCCGGCTGAGGCCGGACCCACGCCGCCGCCCCGCACCGGGTGCCTGGGCGCGCCACGCGTATAATCCGCGCTCGATTCGCAGTTGCACGTGCCGCCGGCCACCCCCGCCGTCGGGCCGGCGGCTGCGGCGGCCGCAGCGTCGTCGGACGCGAGCCTCGCCGCACCGGGCAGCAACGCCGCCGCGCCCGCGACCCACGCCCCCGCCGCGACCATTTCGATGCTCGCCGCGCTGCCCCCGCTCGCCCCGCGCCTGCCCGATGCCGGCCATAAGGTGCGTGCGCCGGCGCTCGCCGGGTCCGCCGATGCATTGGCCGTCGCCCAGCTTGCCGCGAGCTGCGCAAGCGGGAAGCGCCTGCTCGCCGTGGTCAGCGCCGACGCGCTCGCGGCGCAGCGCCTCGCCGACGAGGTGCCGTGGTTCGCACCGGAGCTCCGGGTTGCGCTGCTGCCGGACTGGGAAACGCTGCCCTACGACCACTTCTCGCCGCACCAGGACCTGGTCTCGCAGCGGCTCGCGACCCTCTACCGCGTCTCCCGCGGCGAATGCGACGTGCTCGTCGTCGCCGCGACGACCGCCCTCTACCGGCTCGCGCCCCGCGACTACCTGGCCGCATTCACTTTCTTCCTGAGGCAGGGCACGCGGCTCGACGTCGACGCGCTGCGCGCGCAGCTCTCGCTCGCCGGCTACCAGCACGTGACACAGGTCGTCTCGCCCGGCGAGTTCAGCGTTCGCGGCGGGCTGATCGACCTGTTCCCGATGGGAAGCGCGCTCCCCTACCGGCTCGATCTCTTCGGCGAGGACATCGAGAGCATCAAGACTTTCGACGTCGACACCCAGCGCACCCTCTACCCCGTGCCCGACGTCCGCCTGCTGCCCGCGCGCGAATTTCCGATCGACGAGGCCGGCCGCACACGCTTCCGCGGCCGCTATCGCGAGGTCTTCGAGGGCGACCCGCAGCGCTCGCCGCTCTACAAGGACGTGAGCAACGGCGTGATGCCGGGCGGGATCGAGTACTACCTGCCGCTGTTCTTCGACGACACGGCAACGCTCGCCGACTACCTGCCGCGCGACGCCGTGGTCGCGCTCGTCGGCGATGTCGCGAACGCCGTCGAGCGGTTCTGGCAGGACACCGAATCGCGCTACCGGCTGCTGCGCGGCGACAAGTCGCGACCGCTGTTGCCGCCGACCGCGGTGTTCCTGCCGCCCGACGCGTTCAACGGCTCGCTGAAGGCGCACGCGCGCGTCGAATTCGCGGCTGCGGACGCGGCGTCGACGTCTCCCGGCGGCGGCGCAAAGGCCGTCGCCCTTCCCTCGGTGCAGGTCGACCGCCGCGCCGACGATCCGCTGGCGGCGCTCAAGCGCTTTGTCTCGGGCGGGGGCCTGCGCGTGCTGATCTGCGCGGAGAGCGCCGGCCGGCGCGAGACGATGCACCAGTACTTCGCCGAGTACGGTCTCGACGTGGCGCCGGCCGACGACTGGCGCGCGTTCGTCGCCGGCGAAGCAGATTGCGCGCTCGTCGTCGCGCCGCTGCACGCGGGCTTCGCGTGGCCGGAGGCGAAGCTCGCCTTCGTCACCGAAGCCGAGCTCTACGCGGGCGTCGTGCGCCGCGGCAAGCGCGATGCCGCCAGGCGGTCGAATGTCGACGCCATGCTGCGCGACCTCTCCGAGGTGCGCATCGGCGACCCGGTCGTCCACGAGCAGCACGGGATCGGCCGCTATCTGGGCCTCGTCACCATGAACCTGGGCGAGGGACCGGCCGAGTTCCTCCAACTCGTCTACGCCAACGACGCGAAGCTCTACGTTCCGGTGGCCAACCTGCACCTGATCGGGCGCTACAGCGGCGCGGCGCCCGACGCGGCCCCGCTGCACGAGCTCGGCAGCAGCCAGTGGGACAAGGCGAAGAAGCGCGCAGCGCGGCAGGCGCACGACACCGCTGCGGAGCTGCTCAACCTCTATGCGCAGCGTGCCGCGCGCAAGGGGCACGCGTTCAAGTTCAGCCTGCACGACTACGAGGCGTTCGCCGAGGGCTTCGGCTTCGACGAGACGCCCGACCAGCAGGCGGCGATCGAGGCCGTCATCAAGGACCTCACCGACGGCAAGCCGATGGACCGCCTGGTCTGCGGCGACGTCGGCTTCGGCAAGACCGAAGTGGCGCTCCGCGCCGCATTCGTCGCGCTCGCCGACGGCAAGCAGGTCGCCGTGCTCGTGCCGACCACGCTGCTCGCCGAGCAGCACTTCCAGGTGTTCTCCGACCGGTTCTCGGAGCTTCCGGTGCGAATGGTCGAGCTCTCGCGCTTTCGCTCGGCGAAGGAGGTGAAGGCGACGCTGGAGGGTCTCAAGGCAGGGACGCTCGACCTCGTGATCGGCACGCACAAGCTCGTGCAGCCCGACGTGCAGTTCAGGAACCTCGGCCTCGTCATCATCGACGAGGAGCACCGGTTCGGCGTGCGGCAGAAGGAGCAGCTGAAGAAGCTGCGCGCCGAGGTCGACGTGCTGACGCTGACCGCGACGCCGATCCCGCGCACGCTCGCGATGTCGCTGGAGGGCATCCGCGACTTCTCGGTGATCGCCACCGCGCCGCAGCGCCGGCTCGCGATCAAGACGTTCGTCTCGGTGTACTCGCGCGGAATCATCCGCGAGGCCGTGCTGCGCGAGCTCAAGCGCGGTGGCCAGATCTACTTCCTGCACAACGACATCGACACCATCGACACGACGGCGGAGCGGCTCGCGCAACTGGTGCCCGAAGCCCGGATCGGCGTCGCGCACGGGCAGATGGGCGAGCGCGAGCTCGAGCACGTGATGCGCGAGTTCTACGCGCAGCGCGTCAACCTGCTGCTGTGCTCGACGATCATCGAGAGCGGGATCGACGTGCCGACGGCGAACACGATCATCATCGAGCGCGCCGACCGCTTCGGCCTCGCGCAGCTGCACCAGCTGCGCGGCCGCGTCGGACGCTCGCACCACCAGGCGTACGCGTACCTGCTCACGCCGCCCGAGGAAGCGCTCTCCGCGCAGGCGAAGAAGCGGCTCGAGGCGATCCAGATGATGGAGGACCTCGGCGCCGGATTCTTCCTGGCGATGCACGACCTCGAGATCCGCGGCGCGGGCGAGGTGCTCGGCGAATCGCAGTCCGGCGAGATGCAGGAGGTCGGGTTCCAGCTCTATGCGGATATGCTCAGGGCGGCAGTCTCCGCGCTGAGGGCGGGGCGCGAGCCGGACCTGTCCGCCCCGCTGGGCGTCGCCACCGAGATCAACCTGCACGTCCCGTCGCTGCTGCCGGAGAGCTACTGCAGCGACGTCCACGAGCGGCTGGTCCTCTACAAGCGCCTGGCGAACTGCGAGACGGCAGAGGAGCTGGAGGCAATGCAGGAAGAGCTCATCGACCGCTTCGGCAGCCTGCCCGAGCCGGCGCAGGCGCTCGTCGCGTGCCACCGGCTGCGGCTCGTCGCGAAGCCGAAGGGCATCGTCAAGGTCGATGCCGGCCCGGAGCGCAGCACGCTGCAGTTCGTCAAGGACCCGCCCTTCGACGCGGCTGCGCTGATCGCGCTCGTGCAGAAGGACGGCCGCATCCGCTTCGCCGGCCCGGACCGCGTCCGCATCGAGCGCGCCGCGCCGACGCTCGCCGACCGGGTGGCACTGGTGAAGGAATTCGTCGGGCGATTGGCATGAGCGCAACGGGTGTCGGCATCGTGGGTCCGGCTTCAGCCGGACGCGGCGAGGCCCATTTTCGCAAGCCGCCTGAAGGCGGCCCCACGCGAGGCGGGGGCACGTGAACGCGCATCTGCCGGCCGACCTGCTGCCGCCGCAGCTGCACGTGTTCGTCCGCGACTGGCTGTCGTCGAACAACATCCTGCTGAAGAGCCGCGACGGCCACGTGCTGATCGACTCGGGCTACCTCCGGCATGCGCCGCTGACCCTCGCGCTGCTCGCGAGCGAGCGCGGCATCGGCACGGCGCGGCTCTCCTTCCTCGTGAATACGCATTGCCACTCCGACCACGTCGGCGGCAACGCGGCGATCGTCGAGCGCTACGACTGCCCGGTCGCGGTGCCGGCAGCGGAGGCGCCGCTCGTCGAGCGCTGGGACGGCAGGGCGCTGCTGTACGACTACTGCGACCAGCAGGTAGAGCGCTTCACCGTCGATCACGTGCTTCCGCCGGCGACGACGCACGTCTGGGGCGACCTCGAGTGGCAGGCACTCGCCGCGCCGGGGCACGACATGGGCGCGCTCGTCTTCTACAACCCCGAATACCGGATCCTGATCTCGGGCGATGCGCTGTGGGAGAACGGCTTCGGCTTCGTGATGCCGCCGGAGATCGATCCCGCCGCCCTTCCCGCGACGCGCGCGACGATCGACATGCTGGCCCGTCTCGACATCCGCGTCGTGATCCCGGGCCACGGCGAGCCGTTCACCAGCGTCGCCGCGGCGATCGCCCGCGCGCGCAATCGCATCGCCGCGTTCGAGGCCGACAGCCTGCGGATCGCGCGGCACGCGCTCAAGGTGAACCTCATGTTTTCGCTGCTCGACAAGCAGCGTATGTCGCTTGCCGACATGCCGGCCTACGTCGAGCGCGTGGAAATCTACCGCGACTTCAACGCACGTTTCTTCCGCTGGCCGCCGGCGAAGCTCGCCGAGCTGCTCGTCGGCGCGCTGGAGGAGGCCGGCGCCGCCAGGCGCGAGGACGGCTGGCTGGTCCCCGCCTGACCGCGCGGCGCGCAGCCGCTTCGGCCTCCTTGTACGAATTGCGCAATGCGCACGCTCGCGTGTCGGCCTCATGCGCCGACTCGCCCTGGTCGCATCCCCGCGCGCGGGGCCCCTGCTCCCCGGCTCGCGTCGCCTCGGCCTCGTTGCACGCGTTGCGTGATGCGACGCTGGTCGCGTCGGCCTCGTGCGCCGACTCGCCCTGGTCGCATCCCCGCTGCGCGGGGCCCCTGCTCCCCGGCTCGCGTCGCTAGCGCGCGAGGCTCCCGGCGAAATTGCGTACGCCGGACAGCAGCATTTCCACCGCGAGCGCGGTCAGCACCAGTCCCATCAGCCGTTCGAAGGCGAGCACGACGCGCTCGCCGAGCCAGCGCTGCAGTCTGTCCGCCAGCGCGAGCACGAGCGTCGTCGCGCCCATCGCCACCGTCAGCGCGATCACCCACGAACCGAGCTTTGCCGGATCGCGCGAGGCCATCAGCATCACGGTGGCGAGCGCCGACGGACCCGCGATCGACGGTATGGCGAGCGGAACGAGGAACGGCTCGGCGCCGGGCAGATCCCCGAATATGCCTTCGGGACGCGGAAAGACCATCCGGATCGCGATCAGGAACAGGATGATCCCGCCGGCGATCGTCAGCGACTCCTCGGACAGATGCAGCCACCGCAGGAACGTCTGGCCGCCGAACATGAAGGCGAGCAGGATCACGTAGGCCGCCGCGCATTCGCGCAACACGACCTTGACGTGGCGCGCGGGCGGCACGTTCCTGAGCGCCGACACCACGAGCGGCACGTTGCCGAACGGGTCGATCACCAGGACCAGCAGAATCGTCGCGGAGAAGAGCTCGGCACTCATGCGTTCATGATACGTGCCATTGGCCGGGCATGCAGCGCGGTCGGCGCGGACACCTGGCGATCAGTGCAGCTTGACGCGCGGCTCCAGCCGGTGCCGGACGATCCGCGAGAGCGTATCGAGCCCGACGCGCAGGTAGCCGTGAATCGAGATCTGGTGCAGCTTGTAGAGCGAGACGTACATCCACCGCGCGATCAGCCCCTGCACGAGCAGGCTGCCGCCGATCAGCCGTCCCATCAGGCTGCCGACGGCGGAGAGCTCGCCGAGCGAAACGAGGGAGCCGAAATCGGTGAAGTGGAAAACGGGCAGCGGCGCTCCGGCAAGGCGCGCATGGATGCTCCTCACCAGGAGCGAGGCCTGCTGCCGCGCGACCTGCGCCCGCGGCGGCAGGATCGCACCGGGGCGCCCGGCCTGCGGCCACGGGCACGCGGCACAGTCGCCCAGCGCAAAGACATCGGGATCGCGGGTGGTCGCAAGCGTCGTGTCGACGACGAGCTGGTGCGCGCGATTGACCTCGAGACCGTCGAGTTCGCCGAGCCACGCCGGCGCCTGGATACCGGCGGCCCAGACGACGAGGTCGGCCCTGTGCAACGCGCCGCTCGCCGTGTGCACGCCGTCGGCGTCGATCGCGGTGACGCGCTCGCCCGTGCACACCGTCACGTCGAGCGTCGCGAGCAGATCGGTCGCGGCAGCAGCGATCGCTTCCGAGAGCGGCGGCAACACCCGCGGCGCCGCCTCGATCAACGTGAGCCGGATGTCGCGCTCGGGTCGCAGGTGCTCGAGCCCGTAACTCGCGTGGGCGCCCGTGCAATGGCGGATCTCCGCGGCGAGCTCGACCCCCGTGGCGCCCGCTCCGATGATCACGATATCGACGGTGGCCGATTCGCCGCGCGCGGCGCGCTCGTCGGCACGCACGCAGGCGGCGAGGAGCCGGCGATGGAAACGCTCGGCGTCGGCGGCGGCGTCGAGCGAAATCGCCCGCCCGGCGACGCCTGGAATGCCGAAATCGTTGCTGACGCTCCCGACGCAGAACACGAGCGAATCGTAGTGCAGGGTCCGCTCGGGCAGGACCTGGACGCCGTCCTCGTCGTTCACCGCGCCAAGGCGCAGCTCGCGCCGCATGCGGTCGAGGCCGAGCACCGCGCCCTGGCGAAACCGGAAGTGGTGCCAGTACGCCATCAGGAAATAGTCGACTCCGTGCACGTCCGCGTCCACGCGCCCGGCCGCGACCTCGTGCAGCAGCGGCTTCCAGAGATGCGAAGCGCAATGATCGACGAGCGTAACCGTGGCGCGCCCGCGGCGTCCGAGGGTGTCGCCGAGCCGGCACGCCAGCGGCAGTCCCGCGGCGCCGCCGCCGACGATGACGATTCGATGCGGCTGGCGCTCGTCAGAGGTCATGGGCGTCCCCAAGCGCAAGGCGTCCCGCGCAATCTGCGGGTACGGCGGCGGGCGCATGCCTCATCCTGAGCCGGCCTGCTAACGTTGGCCGTGCAGCGTGCGGGTATGCCGGCGGGCGCATGCCTCATCCTAAGCCCGCCGGCATACCCGCACGCTGCACCACGCGCCCGCCCCGCGATCCATCAGTCACCCCGCACCGTTCCCTCGCGGCGCGGATCGGCCCCGCCCACCCAGCCGCTGCGCGTGCGCACGATCACGTGCAGCCCGCTGGTCTGCTCCGCCACCAGCGTCGGGTGACCGAGCGCCCGCAGCTTGTCCTCGAGCGCCGCCGCGCCCGTGCCGCGTTCCAGCTCGGTCGGCCCGTTCCGGCTGCCGAAGTTCGGGAGCGCGACCGCGGCCTGCGGATCGAGGCCCCAGTCGAGGACGCCGATCAGCGTCTTCGCCACGTAGTTGATGATCGCGCTCCCGCCCGGCGAGCCGGCGACCATGATGAGGCGCCCCGCGCGGTCGTACACGATCGTCGGCGCCATCGACGAGCGCGGTCGCTTGCCCCCCTCGACGCGGTTGGCGACGGGCTTGCCGCCATCAGTCGGCGCGAAGGAGAAGTCGGTGAGCTCGTTGTTGAGCAGGAATCCTCCCTCGGTCATCAGCCGGCTGCCGAATCCGTCCTCGATCGTCGTCGTCATCGCGACGGCGTTGCCTTGCGCATCGACGATGGACAGGTGCGAAGTCGACGGCAGTTCCGGCGCACTGCCGCTGGCGTACGCGACGCTTCTGGCCGCGCCGCGCTCCGGCGGCGCGCCGGGCTCGGCGCGACCCATGCTGGCGTCGGTCCGGATCAGCCGCGAGCGCTCCCGCAGATAGCCGCGATCGACGAGGCCCGTCGGCGGCGTGTAGAAATCGGGGTCGGCCATCCAGACGTCGCGGTCCGCATACGCGAGGCGCCCCGCCTCGCTGACGAAGTGGACGCTCCACAGCGACACCGGCCCCATCGCTGCGAGGTCGTACGGCTCCAGGATGCCGAGTATCTGCAGCACGGTGAGCCCGCCGGACGAGGGCAGCGGCATGCCGCAGATCCGGTAGACGCGATAGGCGCCGCACACCGGATCGCGCGCCCGGACCCGGTAGCCGGCGAGATCGGCGAGCGTCATGTCGCCCGGGTTCGCGGCGTGCGAGGTCACCGTCGCGACGATGTCGCGCGCGATGTCGCCTTCGTAGAACGCCTTTGCGCCGCCCGTTGCGATCCTGCGCAGCGTCGCCGCATACGCGGCATTGGTGACCACCGCGCCGGCCGCGAGGGGATTGCCCGTGGCGTCGTAGAAGTACGCGCGCGCCCGCGGCTGGGTGAAATGGCGCTCGCCCGCAAGCGCCGCGTGCAGGCGCGGCGACACGCGGAAGCCGTTACGCGCCAGCTCGATCGCCGGCGCGAACAGCCTCGCCCACGGCAGCCGGCCGTGACGTCGGTGGGCTTCCGCGAGCAGCGCAACCGTTCCCGGCACGCCGACCGACCGGCCGCCGATCGCTGCATCGAAGAATGGGAGGGGCCTGCCGTCGCGGTCGAGAAACCGGTCCGGCCGCGCGGCGGCGGGCGCGGTCTCGCGGCCGTCGTAGGCGACGAGCCGATTGCGCTTCGCGTCGTGGACCAGCATGAACGCGCCGCCACCGAGGCCCGACGACTGCGGCTCGACCAGTCCCAGAACGAGTTGCACGGCAATCGCCGCGTCGACGGCGCTGCCGCCTTGTCGCAGGATGGCGTAGCCAGCGTCCGCCGCGAGCGGATTCGCTGCCGCGACCATGTATCGCCTGCTGGCGACCGGCGCCTTGTCCGTCCACCCGGACGGAGGTTCGGGCGCTGGCGGCTGTGCCGTCGCGACCGCGGCGAGCGCGAGCAGCGCCAGCGCCAGCACGACGGGGCGCAACCGTTGCGGCGTGCTCAGGGCCATCCCGCCATCCTGCGCCCGCAGGTGAACAAGCGATCGATCACGTCGTCGCCGGCGCACCTGCCCTCGCGCGCAAGCGATCCGACCAAAGGGAAGGGCAGCGGGAACACCGCTGCCCATCGCCGTGCAATCCGGCCGCGCACCGCGCGGCCCCGGTCACTTCAGGAGAACGATCTCGACCCGGCGCGCTTCCGCGTTCTCCCCAGCCCCCGGCATCAGCTCCGGCTTCGCCATCTCGATCCTGTCCTCGGCGATGCCCACCGACTTCAGGTGATCGCGCACGGCGAACGCGCGCTTCTTCGCGAGCTCCTGGTTCTGCTCGAGGCTGCCCGTCGCATCGTGGTAGCCGGAGACCTTGAACTTGTTGCCACCGGCCTTCGCCTTGTCGGCGAGCGGCGCCAGCTTGGCGGCGGCGTCTCCCGGCAGATCGGCCTTGCCGGAGTCGAAGTAGAGCTTCACGACGTCGACTGCGACGACTGCAACCGGCGCGGGCGCGGAGACCGCCGCCGGGGCCGCAACCTTGGCCGGAATCGCCGCCGCGGGCTTGTCGGCGTAGAGGTTGCCGAGCAGCGGCACGATCATCAGCGCCACGATGTTGATGATCTTGATCAGCGGGTTCACCGCGGGGCCCGCCGTGTCCTTGTACGGGTCGCCGACGGTGTCGCCGGTGACCGCCGCCTTGTGCGCGTCGGAGCCCTTGCCGCCGTGATGGCCGTCCTCGATGTACTTCTTCGCGTTGTCCCAGGCGCCGCCGCCGGTCGTCATCGAGATCGCGACGAAGAGACCGGTGATGATCGTGCCCATCAGGAGGCCGCCCAGCGCCTGCGGTCCGAGCACGAGGCCGACGACCACCGGCACCAGCACCGGCAGCAGCGACGGGACGATCATCTCCTTGATCGCGGCCTTGGTCAGCATGTCGACGGCGACGCCGTACTCGGGCTTCGCCGTGCCCTCCATGATGCCCTTGATCTCCCGGAACTGGCGGCGCACCTCGATGACGACCGCGCCGGCCGCGCGACCGACCGCTTCCATGGCCATCGCCCCGAAGAGATACGGGATGAGGCCGCCGAGGAAGAGCCCCACGATCACCTTGTGGTTCGACAGATCGAAGGAAACGCCGATGCCCTCGGAATCGAGCGCATGCGTGTAGTCGGCGAAGAGCACCAGCGCGGCGAGGCCCGCGGAGCCGATCGCGTAGCCCTTGGTCACCGCCTTGGTGGTGTTGCCCACCGCGTCGAGCGGATCGGTGATGGCGCGCACCGAGTCCGGCAGCTTCGCCATCTCCGCGATGCCGCCGGCGTTGTCGGTGATCGGGCCGTAGGCGTCGAGCGCGACGATGATGCCGGCCATCGACAGCATCGACGTCGCCGCGATCGCGATGCCGTAGAGGCCGGCGAGCCAGTACGATGCCCAGATCGCGACGCACACCGAAATCACCGGCCACGCGGTGGCCTTCATCGACACGCCGATGCCGGCGATGATGTTGGTCGCGTGCCCGGTCGTCGACGCCTCCGCGATGTGGCGCACCGGCTTGAATTCGGTCGCCGTGTAGTACTCGGTGATGAACACCATCGCCGCGGTCAGCGCGAGGCCGATCAGCGCCGCGACGAAGAGCTTCAGCGGCGACAGCGACGGATCGACGGCGCCGATCCCGCCCATCATCCACTGCGTGATGAACCAGAACCCGATCGCCGACACGACGCCGGCGACGGCGAGGCCCCGATACAGCGCGTTCATGATCTTGCCGCCTTCCGTCGCCTTCACGAAGTAGCAGCCGATGATCGATGCGATGATCGAGAAGCCGCCCAGCACCAGCGGATAGGTCACCGCGGCTTCGGCCATCGCCGGCATCAGCAGTGCGCCCAGCAGCATCGTCGCCACGATGGTCACCGCGTAGGTCTCGAACAGGTCGGCCGCCATGCCCGCGCAGTCGCCGACGTTGTCGCCCACGTTGTCGGCGATCACCGCGGGATTGCGCGGGTCGTCTTCCGGTATCCCGGCTTCGACCTTGCCGACGAGATCCGCGCCGACGTCGGCGCCCTTGGTGAAGATGCCGCCGCCCAGCCGCGCGAAGATCGAGATCAGCGAGCCGCCGAACGCGAGACCGACGAGCGGCTGGATCGCATGGTGCAGCCCCTCCTTCATCAGGTTCGGCGCCCCGTGCGCCGAGCCCAGCAGGAACCAGTAGAAGCCGGCGACGCCGAGGAGGCCGAGTCCGACCACCAGCATGCCCGTGATCGCCCCGCCCCTGAACGCAACCGCGAGCGCCTCGTTCAGCCCCGTGCGCGCCGCTTCGGCGGTGCGCACGTTCGCGCGCACCGACACGTTCATCCCGATGTAGCCGGCAAGTCCCGACAGGATCGCGCCGACGGCGAAACCGCCCGCCGTCGCGCCCCCGAGCGCCCACCAGATGATGACGAACAGCAGGACGCCGACCATGCCGATGGTCATGTACTGCCGGTTGAGGTACGCCTGCGCGCCGGCCTGGACCGCCGCGGCGATTTCGCGCATCCGGTCGTTGCCGGTCGGCTTCGCCATGATCCAGCCGATGGACACGACGCCGTAGACGATCGCTAGTACCGCGCAGATGAGCGCGAAGATGACCCCTGTGGACATGGTGATTCTCCCTAACCCTATGGAATGGCAAGAAACCGTGAGGGAACCGCGGCGCGGGGCCTGTGGCCGGCCCGTCAGCCGGGGCGCCGCCGTTGGCCGGCCGCGCCCGTCCCGCTGGCAGCGTCCCGGGCACCGGTGCGCCGCCTGGCAAACACGCTATTTTGCCAGCTAGACCCCGCGGAAGTCGAGTGGCGCGGCTGTCCGGGCGATCTTGCTGCGCGATGTTGACCCGCGCGCTGCACCCGGGCTGCTTCGCGTTCGCCTTCCTCACCAGCCCCATGACCTCGTCATGGGAGCCGCGCAACCATTCGGTTACCGGCACCCAGGCATGGTCCGGGAACTGGGGTCAGTGCAGGTTATCCGGCAGGACCGATCCGCCGGATAACCTGCACCGACCGCAATACGACCCCAATACGGACCCGCAGCCGCGGACCTCAGACTTTGAAATCCTTCGCGAGCTTCTTCGGCACCGCGACGTTCCGGAGCCGCACGTACTGCGGCAGCCCGTCCTTGAACGGCGGGTAGTCCTCGCCGCGGATCAGCGGCGCCAGATACGCGCGGGCCTTGCCGGTGATGCCGAAGCCGTCGGCGCTGATGTAGTCGCGGGGCAGCATCTTCTCGACGTTGGCGACGCTGGCGAGCGGCGCCGCGACGATCTTCCAGCGGTACGGCTTGTCGGACGTGCGCACGATCGCCGGCATCACGGCGTTGCGCCCGGCCAGCGCGAGCTCGACGGCCGCCTTGCCGACCGCGTAACTGTGCTCGAGGTCGGTCTTCGACGCGATGTGCCGCGCCGCGCGCTGCAGGTAGTCGGCGACGGCCCAGTGATACTTGTACTTGAGCCGGTCCTTGACGATGCCCGCGATCATCGGCCCGACCCCGCCGAGCTGCGCGTGGCCGAACGCGTCCTTCGTGCCCGCTTCCGCCATCAGCTCGCCTGCCGCGTTCTTCAACCCTTCCGACACTCCGACGCAGCAGTAGCCGTGGCGCTGCACCCTGGCGTCGACGGCCGCGAGGAATTTCGCCTCGTCGAACGCGATCTCCGGGAACAGCAGCAACAGCGGGATCGGCGTCTGCGCATCCTCGGCCATCCCGACGGCAGCCGTGATCCAGCCGGCATGCCGGCCCATCACCTCGAGCACGAAGACCTTGGTCGACGTCAACGCCATCGACGCGACGTCGAATGCCGCCTCGCGCATCGATGTCGCGACGTACTTCGCCACCGACCCGAAGCCCGGGCAGTTGTCGGTGACGGCCAGGTCGTTGTCGACCGTCTTCGGCACGTGGACGGCGATGAGCGGATAGCCCAGAAGCTGCGAGATCTGCGACACCTTGAGGCAGGTGTCGGCCGAGTCGTTGCCGCCGTTGTAGAAGAAGTAACCGATGTCGTGGGCGCGGAACACCTCGATCAGCCGCTCGAACTGCGCGCGGCTCTCGTCCAGGCCCTTGAGCTTGTATCGGCACGAGCCGAACGCGCCGGCCGGCGTGTGCTTCAGCGCCGCGATCGCGCGGGCGCTGTCCTTGCCGGTGTCGATCAGGTCCTCGGTCAGCGCGCCGATGATGCCGTTGCGGCCCGCGTAGACCCGGCCTATGCGGTCCTTGTGCTTGCGCGCCGTCTCGATGACGCCGGCGGCGCTCGCGTTGATGACGGCGGTCACGCCGCCGGACTGGGCATAGAACGCGTTGCGTCGGGACATGGTCTTCACCGGGAGATGACAGTGGGGTTCAGCTCTTCAGCGCCGCGAGGCAGGCGTCGCGGATCGCCTCGACGCCGCCCATGCCGTCGACCCTCCGGTATTTCGGCGCGCGCGCGTCGCCGCTCGCCGCCCACTTCGCGTAGTACTCGATCAGCGGCCTGGTCTGCGCACGGTAGACGTCGAGGCGCTTCCGGACGGTGTCCTCGCGATCGTCGTCGCGCTGGATCAGCGCCTCGCCGGTGACGTCGTCCTTGCCGGCGACACGCGGAGGGTTGTAGCGGACGTGGTAGGTGCGGCCCGACGCCATGTGGACCCGGCGCCCGCTCATCCGCTCGATGATCGACGCGTCGGGAACGTCGATCTCCAGCACATAGTCGATGGCCACGCCGGCATCCCGCACGGCGTCGGCTTGCGGAATCGTCCGCGGAAAGCCGTCGAACAGGTAGCCTTTCGCGCAGTCGGGCGCGCGTCAGCCGGTCCTTGACCAGCGCGATGATGATGTCGTCGGACACCAGGTTGCCCGTGTCCATCACCTTCTTGGCGGCGACGCCGATCGGCGTGCCCGCGGCGATCGCGCCGCGCAGCATGTCGCCCGTCGATATCTGGGGAATCCCGTACGCCTGCGTGATGAAGTTGGCCTGCGTGCCTTTGCCGGCGCCCGGCGGGCCGAGGAGTATCAGTCGCATGATTGCGTATCGTTGCGCGGGCCCTGAGGCGGGGAACGACGCGAGCGGCGTGGCGGCGCCGGGCCAGGCTCCGGCACACGATCCCATTCGCGCATTCCGCCGGCGATTCTGTCCGCAATCCGCCGGTCGGTCAATCGCGCCGGATCAGGGTTCCCCGGCGGCGAAGATCGCGCGCACGCGCTCGAGGTCCTCGGGCGTGTCCACGCCCGGCGCCGGCGTGCCCGCCGTGATCTCGACAATGATGCGGAACCCGTGCCACAGCGCGCGCAGCTGCTCCAGCGCCTCGAAGCGCTCGATCGGCGCGCTGGCGAGCGCGGGGAATGCGCGGAGAAACCCGACGCGATACGCGTAGAGCCCGTAATGGCGGTACATGGGCAGCCCCGCCGGCAGCGCGTCGCGCCCCGCGGCGAAAGCCTCGCGGGCCCACGGAATCGTCGCGCGGCTGAAATAGAGCGCATAGCGCCGCCGGTCCAGCACCACCTTGACGACGTTCGGGTTGAAGGCCTCCGCGGGATCGGCGATCGCGTGGCAGGCAGTGGCGATCGCCGCGTCGGGGTGCGCGGCGAGCAGATCGGCCATCGCCCGGATCAGCTCCGGCGCGAGCAGCGGTTCGTCCCCCTGCACGTTGACGACGATCGCGTCGTCGGCGAGTCCCAGCCGCTGCGCCGCCTCCGCGAGCCGATCGGTGCCGGTCGGGTGATCGGCGCGGGTGAGGCACGCCGCGATGCCGTGCGCCTGGACCGACGCCTCGATCCGGCGGTCGTCGGTGGCGACGACGACGCGCAGCGCGCCCGCGCGCTGCGCACGCTCGGCGACGCGCACGACCATCGGCTTGCCGGCGAGATCCGCCAGCGGCTTGCCCGGCAGGCGCGTCGAGCCGTAGCGCGCGGGAATGATGACGGTGAACACGATGTCGCTGCCCGCTGCGCGTGCGCGCGGCCCGCTGATCTACTCGTATTCGGCGGGCTCGAGCCGGCGCGCCTCGTCCTCCAGCATCACCGGGATGCCGTCGCGGATCGGGTAGGCGAGTCGCGCCGATTTCGAGATCAGCTCCTGCTTCTCCTTGTCGTAGACGAGCGGGCCCTTGGTGACCGGGCAGACCAGAATCTCAAGCAGCTTGGGGTCCATGGAGCATTCCTTCGATCAGGGTGACGAGCCTGTCGTCGACGCGCGCCTCGACACGCAGGTACCAGCAGCGCGCATCGGCGAACGCTGCGCATTTTACCGCGTCCTTCTCGGTCATCAGGATCGCGCCGGCGTCGGCGATGGCGAGGTCGCCGGCCGCGAAGCGATGATGGTCGGGAAACGGATGCGCGGCCGCCGCGATGCCCAGCTGCGCGAGCTGCGCGAAGAAGCGCGCCGGATGGCCGATCCCGGCGAGCGCGTGCACGCCCGGGCCCGTGAACTGCGTGGCGGGCGCCGTGATGCGCGGGTCGGCGACGCGCACGAAGACGTCGCCTGTGAGCGTCATCGCGAACGCGCCGGGCAGGCTCGCGGGCACGGTCCCGCCCACCGGCACCAGCGCGACGACGGCATCGACCTCGGCGAGCCGCGACGGCGGCTCGCGCAGCGGACCCGCGGGCAGCAGCCAGGACCTGCCCGGCACGCGCGCCGTGTCGACCACGGCAACCTCCACGTCGCGCGCCAGCCGGTAATGCTGCAGACCGTCATCGGCGAGGATCACGTCGCATTCCGGATGACCGGCGAGCAGCGCACGGCCGGCGGCCACGCGGTCGCCGGCGACGACGACGGGAAAGCCCGCGCGCGCCAGAAGCAGCGGCTCGTCGCCCACCCGATCGGGATCGTCGTCGACGGCGACCGCGATCGGCGCGCGGTCCCGGCTCACGCGTCCGTAGCCCCGGCTGACGATGCCCGGACGATGGCCGCGCCGCGCGAGCTCGCGTGCAAGCGCGGCAACGAGAGGCGTCTTGCCGCTGCCGCCCACCGTGATGTTGCCGACGACGACCACCGGAGCGGCAAGCCGCACCGCGGGAAGGATCCCGCGGCGGTAGAGCATGCGCCGCAGCGCAACCACGGCGCGAAACGCCAGCGAGAGCGGCCACAGCGCCGCGGCGAGCGCCGAGCACCGCGGCGAATACCAGTCGGCGACGAGTCGATCGGCAAGCGTCACGACGTTCGCGCCCGCAAGCGCGCGTCAAACCGTCATTTGGGAGGCGGGGACTGCGTCGCGAACGTGATGTGGACGTACCCCGCGACCCGGGCGGCCTCCATGACGCGGATCACCGCCTGGTGCGTCGCATTGGCGTCGGCGTTGATGATGACGACGGGGTCCTTCGCGTCGCCGCCGGCCTGCTTGAGCGTGTCCGCCAGCGCGGCCGCGCTGGTGAACGTGAACACCGTCCGGTTGATGACGTAGCGCCCTTGCGCGTCGATGCCGACGTTGATCTCCCGCGGCCGTTCCTTGACCGGTTCGGCGTCGGCTTCCGGCAGCGTGATCTGCAGCTCGGCGACGCGCTGGTAGGTGGTCGTCACCATCAGGAAAATCAGGATGACGAGCAGGACGTCGATCAGCGGGATGAAGTTGATCTCGGGATCGTCCCTGGGCCGGAGGCCGCGGAGGTTCATCGCCGGCTACCTGCGCTCGCCGTGGACGAAGTCCACGAGCTTGATCGCCTGCTGTTCCATCTCGACGACGAGGCTGTCCACGGTCGCGCGGAAGTGGCGGTAGAAGATCATGCTCGGGATCGCGACGATCAGGCCGAACGCGGTGTTGTACAGCGCGACCGAGATCCCGTGCGCGAGCTGGATCGGATTGGAGCCCGTGATGCCCTGCGAGCCGAAGATCTCGATCATTCCGACGACCGTCCCGAAGAGCCCGAGCAGCGGCGCCATCGCGGCGATCGTGCCGAGCGTCGTGAGGAAGCGCTCGAGATCGTGGGTGACCACGCGCCCCACCTCCTCGATCACTTCCTTGATCACCGGGCGCGGGCTCTTCACGTTGGCGAGGCCCGCGGCGAGGATCCGTCCGAGCGGCCCGCGCTGCGCAGTCCTCGCGACGAGCTCGGGCGTCGCGCCGTTCTGCCGGTATTCGGCGAGCACGCGGTCGACGAGGTCGGGCGGCGCGACGACGCTCTGGCGCAGCGACCACAGTCGCTCGAGAATCAGCGCCAGCGCGATGACCGAAGCGAAGATCAGCGGCCAGATCGGCCAGCCGGCTGCTTGAACGATGGACCACACGGTGGATGCGCTCCGATGCAAAAAGGTGCCCCGAATGTAGCGTGGCGGCTACGATTCGGCAAGCGAGTACCGGATTCGGTGACGGATGCGGCGCGGCAGCCGATGCGAAACTGCCGACCCCGGTCGCCGATGCCGGCGCAGCGCGCGTTGCGTCATCGCGTCACGACGGCGCAGGGTCGGACCGGCGCTGCGGCGCCGGCTCGGCGGGCAGAGTGAGCGTCGCGGTGATCGCCGCGCCGGTCAGCACGATGAGCCAGCACAGATAGATCCAGATGAGGAACACCGGCAGCGCCGCGAGCGCGCCATAGACGAGCTCGTACGTCGGCACCTGCGTCAGATAGAACGCGAAGCCGAGCTTGGCGCCCTCGAACGCGAGCGCCGCGACGAGGGCGCCGGCGAAGGCGTGCCGCCAGGGAACGTGCCGCTGCGGGACGATCACGTAGAGCAGCGCCAGCGCCAGCGTGGAGAACGCCAGCGGCAGCGCCGGGAGCGCGAGGTCGGCGAGCGTCGTCCGCAGCGGCACCGCGGCGAGCGACTGGGTGAGCAGCCACGTCGTCACCGAAATGCTCGCGCCGACGAGGACCGGCCCGGCGGTCGCGCCAATCGCGTAGACGACGAGCCGGCGCGCGAGCGGCCGGGCGCGCGCGACCCCCCAGATCGCGTTGACCTCACGCTCGACGGTGGCGATCATCAGCACCGCCGTGACGACGATGAACGCGATCGACACGCCGGTGAGCCCGGCGGCCTTTTCGGCGAATTCGCGGATGTAGGTGTGGACGACGGCGTTGGCGCTGCCGGGAAGCATGTACTCGAGCAGGAACGGCTCCAGCGCGTCGAGCCATTGCTGGAAGATCGGAAATCGCGCGACGAACGCGAACGCGACGGTCGCCAGCGGAACGAGGCCGAGGAGCGTCGTGAACGCCAGGCTGCCGGCGGTGCGCGCAACCCGGATGTCCCGCGTATGGGACACGACGCGGCGGACGAACGCGACGGCGCGGGCGCTACGCGCAAGAATCGAGGAATTTCCCTTCACGAAGCGGCCGGATGCAGCCCGGCGAGTACGTTCCGCTCGATTATCGCACGGCCCCCGCGGGGTTCGTTGTAAGCTCCGGCCGTGCGCGGACGACCGATGCCGATCTGCCACGCGCAGCCGCACCCTCCCACGAGCAAAGGAGCCCGCGATGACGTCCAGAGAGCCCGCGTCCCCCGTCGTGGAAACGGCCGTGCTCGGCGGCGGCTGCTTCTGGTGTCTCGAAGCCGTCTTCGACGAGCTTGCCGGCGTACAGTCCGTCGAATCGGGTTATGCGGGCGGGCGCACGCCGGCGCCGACCTACGACGACGTGTGCAGCGGGGCGACCGGTCACGCCGAAGTCGTGCGCATCGCCTTCGACCCCGCGCGCCTCCCGTTTCGCGACCTCCTCACCGTGTTCTTCACGATCCACGACCCGACGACCCCCGACCGGCAGGGCAACGACGTCGGAACCCAGTACCGCTCGGTGATCTTCTGCCAGAGCCCCGAGCAGCGCGCGATCGCCGAGAGCGTGATCGGAGAGCTCTCGGCGGCGGGACTCTGGAAGGATCCGATCGTCACCGAGATCGCCGGCGCCGCGCAGTTCCACGAGGCCGAGGACTACCACCAGGAGTACTTCGCGCGGAACGCGCGCCAGCCCTACTGCTCGCTGGTGGTCGCGCCCAAGGTCGCGAAGTTCCGCAAGCACTTCACCGAGCGGCTGAAGCGGAAGGGCTAGGGCCTGTTAACGCTACATTCGCGTGAGCGGCGCGGCCCTTAGCCCGCAGGGCTGGCGCGCGCCCGCTGCGCACAGGACGCCCGGCCCCGAGTCACCCGCACGCACGCACCGACCGACCAGAACACGGGCGCGATGCCGATCGATGCGCCGAGCGCGCCGAAGACGAGCGGCACGCCGACCGCCATCGCCTGCACGACCGTCATTCGCACGCCCGCCGCCTCGCCCATGCGCCCGGGCGGCGCGTGCGTGTGCAGCAGCGACATCACCATCGGCTGGCCGCTGCCCAGCCCCAGCCCGAGGACGAACGAGAGGAGCAGGAGCCCCGGCACGCTGGTCGAGAACGGAAACACGAGGTAGACGGCGCCCGCGACCAGCAGCGCCGCCGTGAGCACCTGTTGCTCGCTCAGCCGGCGCGAGATCGCCGGCATCGAGAAGCGGATCGCGAACGTCGCCGCCGCGAACGACGAGAGCACGATGCCGATCTCGGATGCGGACAACCCGATCTTCGCGCCGTAGATCGGAACGAAGATCGTGTGCAGGTCCCAGCCGATCGACAACAGCGCGTTGATCGCGAACACGCGGCGCAGCGTCCGGTGCCGGAACAGGGCGAGCACGCCTCCGCGGTGAGCGGCGCCGCTGCGCGGATGACCGCCCGGAAACGGAAGCCCGCCGCGCGCGAGGACGGCGACGGGAATCAGCGGAATCAGCGCGAACGCGCCGAACGCCGCGCGAAAGCCGATGTGGTCGATCGCGAACCCGGCGGCCAGCGGGCCGAGGAAGCCGGACACCGAGTAGCCGAGGGCGAGGAGCGAGAAGTTGCGCGCGCGCGCGGCCGGACCCCCGAGCTCGCCTGTCGCGTTCTGCGCCGCGACCTGGAAGACCATGAACCCGACTCCGAGCAGCGTCGCGCTTCCGAAAAGCATCGGCAGACCGGGGAACGCGAGCGGCAGCGTCGCGCCGAGGGCGGTCAATGCCGAGCCGATCAGCATGGGCCGGCGGGTGCCGACACGATCCGAAAATCGCCCCGCGGCCACGGCAAGCAGCATCGGCAGCAGCGCATAGAGCGCCATCAGCACGCCGACGGTGAACGGCGACGCGCCCCTCGACAGCGCGTCGAGGGTCACGACGACCCGGCTGCCGGCGAGCACCGAATGGTTGGCGATCCCGAGCAGGATCAGGACGGTGAGCGTGCGCGGATCGCGGCCCGCGCCGCCGGTCACGGCGCGACCCCGGGCGGCCCGCAGGTCGTTGCGCCCGGGCGCCTCGGCGCGACGCCCTTCTCGCCGGCCTTCGCGCGCTCGGCATCGATTGCTCGGATCGGCGAGGTTCACGAGGACGCAGTCTCGACGCCCCGACGACATTTCCGCGGCGGACGGCATGCGCCGGATTCTACCTTGTGCGGCCGCGGCGGCAGGCCGCTGCGCGTCAGTCAGTACACGGTGCGCACCCGGTAACCCTGGTCACGCAGCAGTGCAAGCAGCCCTCGCTCGCCGTGCAGGTGCAGCGCCCCGACCGCGACGAACACGCGTCCGGCACGCAGCGGCAGGAACAGCCGGTGCGCCATCTGCACCGAGCGGTTCGCGATCAGGTGGCGCGTGAGCTCCGCGTAGTGCGGGGCGATCTCCGGATGCCGACGCCCCGGCGCCAGGCTCAGGGCGGCCAGTCCCGCGAGATCGCGGTCCAGCCATGCCACGAGCGCCGCATCGTGATCGCGGAGCAGCGCATCGCGGTGGGCGAGCGCGAAGCGCACCAGCGCGACCTGGGTGGCGATCGGAATCGCGTCGAACGCCGCGACTTGCTCGTCCGGAAGCTCGAGCCCGACAATGGCCAGCCGGCGGCGTCTCGCCTCGTCGAGCAGCTTCTCGTCCAGCGTCAACGCGCCGCCCGCGATCGGCTGCTCGGCCAGCTTCAGCAGCACCGCCCAGGGCTTCAGCCGCGCCAGGACGTCCGCGGGCGGCGCGCCGGCGCCGAGCGCAGCGCGTATCGCCGCGACGCCCGCCGGATCGAAGTAGTCGGTGAGCTGCCGGCCGTCGTCGAATTGCGCGGCGGCGTAGAACCGGTCGATCTCGCCGCCCACGAGATGACTCTCGAGGGCAAAGGTCCGCGCCGCAGAGAAGGCCTCGAGTACCACCGCGGGAAGCGCGGCAACCCGCGGGTCGCCGGAGTGCATCGTCCCGAAGACGAACGACGATGGAACTCCCGGTTTGTCGAGCCGGAACAGCAGACCCCGGGCGAACGGCTCGCGCCGCTCGTCCGCCGCGGCCACCGGCACGGCGGCAACCAGGGCGACCGCCAGCACCCACGTCGCGCCGACAGCGCAGCGCCAGCGGCGCACGTTATCGCGGGAACCGCTTCTCGTAGTCGGCGCTGATCCGCCGGAGCGCGCCGTCCGCCTTCATGCTCTCCAGCGCGTCGGCGAGCGCCTTGACGGTCCTGCGGTCGAGCTGCGGATTGCACGCAAGGAACAGCGGCTGCTCGGCGGCGACGAACACGAGCTTGATGTCGGTCACCTTCGCCGCCCGCGCGATCTCGCGTCCGGCGTACAGGTCGGTGATCCAGAGATCGATGTAGTCCGGGTGCCCGCGCGGCAGCATGAGCCGCTGCGGATTCTGCATCTCCTCGCGCACCGGGCGCAGGTCCGTCACGCCGTTGTCGCGCAGGAAATCGTTCTTCGGGTCGCGCGCCAGCGTGCCGATCCGGTAGGGCGCGAGGTCTTTCACCTCCCGGATCGGCACCGCGAATTCGCCCCGGCCGTAGACCCCCCACAGGCCGGTGCCGATCGGCCCGACCCAGGAGAACAGCCGCTCCCGGTTCTCGAATCGGGCCGTCGAGTAGAGGCAGGTCTCCCGTTCGCCCTGGGCGCGAACGTATGCCTTGTCCCACGGCTGCACTTCGGTCTTCACCGGCAAGCCGGCGCGCGCCGCCATTTCCTGGACGATCTCGGTCGAGGACCCTACGAGCTTCCCCTTTTCGGTGTAGTTGAACGGCGGGTTTTCCTCGGTGAGGAAGGTCAGCGCGCCCGCCGGCGACGCGATCAGCCCGGTCGCGACGAGCAGGGCCAGGATAGCGGTGGGTCGAAATTTCGTCGTCATCGAAGTCCCGAGCAGCGGTTGGCGTGGAAACTCGTCGGTCCGGGCGGATCCCCGGCCTGCGGCATTGCCCCGGCACGCGCCCGCGGTCACGGATTTCCTCCCGTTCCGAACAGCCGCTCGCCGTTGCCGTACGCGATGCGCGACGCCACGTCGGGCGGCAGCTGGACGAGCCAGCCGCGGTAATGGGCGATGATTTCACGGTAACGTGCCCACCGCTCGTTCACCCATGTGTCCGAGCCGACGACAAACCGGTCGGGATACGCGACGAACAGCTCGCGCCAGGCCGGGGCCAGCTTGCCGTCCTCGGTGACGTCGTAACGGTAGGAAAGCTCGCCCACCAGGTTCGGGTAACGCGCCAGATACCGGGCAATCGTGGCCGGCGGCGTCGAGAAGCCTGTGTGCGCCCAGATGATCTTCACTCCGGGGTCGTGCGCGAAGAGGATCTCGAGCGCCGCATCGTCGCAGTGCGCGTGCAGCCACAGGCCCCGCTCGACGGCCAGCGCGACGATCCGCTTGACCCAGGGCGTGTCGGCGTCGCGACCGAAGACGTGAAACTCTCCGATGCCGCGGTAACCGACGTCCCGCCGCAATTCGGACTCGATCAGCGCATAGATCTCGGGATCGTTGAACCACGTCTGTCGGTCCGCGTGATTGCGGTAGGGCCGGACGAACGGCACCACGCGCGGCCCGGTGCGCGGCGCGGCCGCGGCCGCCGCCACGAGCGAGCGTGACCCGTCGTTCGGGCGGCTCGTCGCGAGGATGGCGACGACGCCGCTCTCCCGGAACAGCCGGAGGACCTCCGGGACAGGATAGACGGCGGTCGCCTCGTCGTTGTAATGCAGATGCGCATCGAAGATCGGCATCGGCTGCGCCGCCAGCGGGCGACCGGCGAGCAGCAGGACCACGGCCACGAGCGCAAGCGCCAGTCTCGATGCGCAGGTCGGGATTCGGGCGGCATCGGTCATGGTCGTCGCGGCGTCGGGCATTCCGCAGTTTGGCATTGCATCCGGGAGGACTCAAGCGCTCCGGCAATCGGGTCGGACAACGGGCGAGCGCGCATGTTCGGCGGGGCGCCTCTCCGGATCCGTGAACCGACGCGTGCGACGCGGCGCCGCATCGGGGCCTTTCCGGCGCGTGTCGGGCGCGCCCGACATTCGCGCGACGCGATTCCTTCGGTGCAACGGCGGCGCGCGCCCCCTCGAAAAAACCGCCTGCGAGGGATTCCCTTCCTGTGGAATTGCGCTATAGTTGCCGCCGATGGAGCAGCGTTGCCCCTGACAGGAGGGTCTGCTTCAGAGTGTTCGGCGTTGTGTCCCGCGTCTACTCACAGGAAGGAGAACTATGGCTACTGCCAAGAAAGCTGCAAAGAAGCCCGCCGCGAAAAAGCCGGCCGCCAAGAAGCCTGCCGCGAAAAAGCCGGCCGCCAAGAAAGCACCCGCCAAGAAAGCCCCGGCGAAGAAACCCGCCGCCAAGAAGGCCGCAGCGAAGAAGCCGGCCGCCAAGCGCAAGCCGAACGCCGCGTTCATGAAGCCGATGACGCCCTCGTCCGTCCTCGCCAACGTCATCGGCTCGACGCCGATGCCGCGCACCGAAGTGACGAAGAAGATCTGGGAGTACATCAAGAAGAACAAGCTGCAGGACGCGATGAACCGGCGAAACATCAATGCCGACGAGAAGCTCCGCGCCGTGTTCGGCGGCAAGGGCAAGGTGTCGATGTTCGAGATGACCAAGCTGGTCTCGAACCATCTGAAATAGGCGACTCCAGTCCCGCTATTCGCGGGGACGATGCCACGGCCGGCCGGGGTTGCCCCGCCGGCCGTGATTTTTTCGGGCCGCGCGCCTACGCGGCGCGGCCGCGCGCGCTGGTCAGCGCGGCGATGCGCTCCTCGATCGGCGGGTGCGTCGAGAACAGCGCCATCACGCCGCCCTTGTCGGTGATGCCGAAGCCGCTCATCGACTGCGGGAGCTGACCGGCCTCCAGTCCGCCGAGGCGCCGCAGCGCATTCACCATCGGCGACGGGCTGCCGAGGTACTGCGCCGAGCCGGCGTCGGCGCGGAATTCGCGCAGCCGCGAGAACCACGCGACGATCATCGAGGCCAGGATGCCGAGCACGATCTGCGCGACGATGACGGTGATGAAATAGCCGGGGCCGGTGCCGCGCTCGGTGCGAAATACGGCCTTGTCGACGACGGTGCCGATGATCCGCGCGAAGAAGACCACGAAGGTGTTGACGACGCCCTGGATCAGCGTCAGCGTCACCATGTCGCCGTTGGCGACGTGGGCGATCTCGTGGCCGAGCACCGCCTCGACCTCCTCCTTGCTCATCGATTGCAGCAGTCCGGTGGAGACCGCGACCAGCGCCGAGTTCTTGAACGCGCCCGTGGCGAATGCGTTCGGCGCCCCCTCGTAGATCGCGACCTCGGGCATCCCGATCCCCGCCTTGGTGGCGAGCTTGCGCACCGTCTCGACGAGCCACGCCTCCGGCTCGTTCGCCGGCTGCTCGATCACGTGCGCGCCCGTCGACCACTTCGCCGCCTGCTTCGACATCAGCAGCGAGATGATCGAACCGGTGAAGCCGACCACCGCCGCGTACGCGAGGAGCCCTCCGTACGAAATTCCCGTCTCCGCGTACATCGCCCGGTCGAGGCCGAGCAGCTTGAGCACCACCGACAGGACGAGGACGACGGCGAGATTCGTGGCGAGAAAGAGAACGATGCGTTTCATGAATCGACCTCCGAGGTACGAGCGGGGACGCGATTCTAGCGTGCCCGCGACATGGCCACCAGATAGGGGCGCCGCGTTGCCGGCACAAGGGGGCCGCCGGGGTGCCCAGGGCCTGTTAGCGCTGCGCCCAGGAGTCCTTGAGCGTCACCGTGCGGTTGAACACCGGCCTTCCCGGCGCGTGGTCGCGGATATCGGCGACGAAGTAGCCATGCCGCTCGAACTGGAACCGCTCGTCGGCTGCGGCCTGGGCCAACCCGGGCTCGACGAACGCGCGGATCACGCGCTTCGAGGCGGGATTGAGGTCGTCGAGCCAGTTGCGCTCGACGGGCTCGGCCGCCTCCTCGTCGTCGACTTCGCCGGCGACGACCGGCGCATGGGTCGCCGCCACCTCGGGTTCGGCGCCGTCGGCGCGGGTGCCCCACGGGTTGCGCGCACCCGGAAACGGCACGGCGAAGAGCCGGTCGTAAAGGCGCACCTCCGCGGGGACCGCGTGGGCCGCCGAGAGCCAGTGGATGTTGCCCTTGACCTTGCGCGCGTCGGCACCCGGCGTCCCGCTGCGCGTCGCGGGGTCGTACGTGCAGTGGACCGCGGTGACGTTGCCGTCGGCGTCCTTGTCGGCGCCGACGCACCTGACGATGTAGCCATAACGCAGCCGCACCTCGGCGCCCGGCGCGAGACGGAAATAGCCCTTCGGAGCGTCTTCCTGGTAGTCGTCGCGCTCGATCCACAGCTCGCGCGAGAACGGCAGCACGCGCTTGCCCAGCTCGGGCCGCTGCGGGTGATTCGGCGCGAAGCATTCGTCGTGACGGCCCTCCGGGTAGTTGTCGATCACCAGCCTGACCGGATCGAGCACCGCGGTGCGCCGCGGCGCCCGCTCGTTCAGGTCGTCGCGCATGCAATCCTCGAGGACGCCCAGATCGATCCACGAATCCGCCTTGGACACGCCGATGCGCTCGGCGAAGAGGCGGAAACCCTCGGGCGTGAAACCGCGGCGCCTCGCGCCGACGAGCGTCGGCATCCGCGGGTCGTCCCAGCCGTCGACGTGGTGCTGCGCCACGAGCTGGATCAGCTTCCGCTTCGACAGCACGACGTGGGTGAGGTTGAGCCGCGCGAACTCGTACTGTTGCGGCAGCGGAACCGGCAGCTGCCCGCCTTCGGCGAGCCGGGCGAGCACCCAGTCGTACAGCGGCCGATGGTCCTGGAACTCGAGCGTGCAGATCGAATGGGTGATGCCTTCCAGCGCGTCGGAGATGCAGTGCGTGTAGTCGTAGAGCGGGTAGATGCACCACGTGTCGCCGGTGCGATGGTGCGATGCGTGGCGGATCCGGTAGATCGCCGGATCGCGCATGTTGATGTTCGGACTCGCCATGTCGATCCTGAGCCGCAGGATGTGCGCGCCGTCCGGGAACTCGCCGGCCTTCATCCGCCGGAAGAGATCCAGGCTTTCCGCCGCGCTGCGGTCCCGGTACGGGCTCGCCCTCCCGGCCTCGGTCAGCGTGCCGCGCAACGCGCGCATTTCCTCCGGTGTCGAGCTGTCCACGTAGGCCAGCCCATGCTCGATGAACCACTCGGCGAACGCGTACAGCTTGTCGTAGTAATCGGATGCGTGATAGCGGTGCTCGCCCCAATCGAATCCGAGCCAGCGCACGTCGGCGGCGATCGAGTCCTCGTATTCGACGTCCTCCTTGACGGGGTTGGTGTCGTCGAAGCGCAGGTGGCAGCGCCCGCGGTTCTCGGCGGCCAGCCCGAAGTTCAGGATGATCGACTTGGCATGACCGTAATGCAGATAGCCGTTGGGCTCCGGTGGAAACCGGGTGATCACGTGTCCGCCGTATTTGCCGCTGCGGTTGTCGTCGGCGATGATGGCCCGCAGGAAATTCGATGCCGGTCCCGCGCCGCCCGTGGATGGCGGCGCCGACGGACCGCCGCGGCGATCGGCGCCCGGAGATTTTTCTCGCGGCGGTGCAGCACTCATCGGTTTTTGTTCATGAACAATCGAAATCGCTCCGCCATTCTAACCGGCGGTGGAATACCCGTCATTGGCCGACTCCCCAGTGCGCAGGGTCGGTACCCCGCGAACCCGCGCCGGATAAGGGTTTCCGGGGTGGGCCCCGCGCCGCGCGAGCGCGCTTGTCCACAAATCCTGTGGATAAAATTGTGCGTATCTTGTACATTCGGGCGCTAAGTAGTGCGCAGGCCGCGAAAAATGTTGCGATGCTCAATTTCGCGCCTCGAATTTTCGCCATTTTTTCATGGGCTTGAGATGTCGCCGCAGGAGCCGCCGAGCGTGATCCAGGCAGGCTTGGCGCGCGTCGATCCGATCCCGCGCGCGGTGGCTCTGCAATTTCTTGACCTGGACAAATTGTTCGTAACGCTTCCTGTGTCAATGCCCTCAGGGCCGATTGCGCCGTGAGCCCGGCGCTCCCGCCACCCGGCACGAGCCGGGAAACCATGACCGATGCCGGCAACGCCATGGGGACCGGCGGCCGCCCGGCGGTCATCCCGGTGTCGCTGCTGGTGAGTTCCGCACGGCTCATCCTCGAACGGCACCTGGGCCTGGTCTGGGTATCCGGCGAAATATCGAATTTCACGCGTGCAGCGTCCGGGCACTGCTATTTCAACCTGAAGGACAGCGGCGCCCAGGTGCGTTGCGTGTTCTTTCGGCACAAGGCGCAATTCGCCGGATTCGCGCTGAAGGACGGCCTCGCGGTGGAGGTCCGCGCCACCGCGTCGATCTACGAAGCGCGCGGCGAGTTCCAGCTCAACGTCGAGACCGTGCGCCTGGCCGGCATCGGCGCGCTCTACGAGAAATTCGAGCGCCTGAAAGCGAAGCTCGCGGCCGCCGGCTGGTTCGCCGAGGAGCGCAAGCGCCCGCTGCCCGCCTTCCCCCGCGTCGTCGGCATCGTGACGTCGGCGCGCGCGGCCGCGCTGCGCGACATCCTGACGACGCTCGCGCGCCGCTGGCCCGCGCTGCGCGTGGTTCTCTACCCGACGGCGGTTCAGGGCGAAGGCGCCGCCGGCGAGATTGCGCGCGCGATCGACACGGCCAACGCGCGCGCCGAAGTCGACGTCCTTATCGTCGCGCGCGGCGGCGGATCGATCGAGGACCTTTGGGCATTCAACGAGGAAGCCGTCGCCCGTGCCGTCGTCGAATCGCGGATTCCCGTAGTCTCCGGCGTCGGTCACGAGACGGACTTCACGATCTGCGACTTCGTCGCCGATGCCCGCGCGCCGACGCCCACCGGCGCGGCGACCCTGGTCGCGCCCGATCGACGCGCGGCGCTGGCCCGCGTCGCCGGGATCGCGAGCCGCTGGCAGCGCGCGGGCCTGCGCGCGCTGGAAATCCGAAGCCAGCGCGTCGACGGCCTCGCAAGGAGGCTCGTTCATCCGGCCGCACGCCTCGCCCAGCAGCAGCGCGACGCGGCGACGCTCGCCGGACGCCTTGCGCGCGCCTACCGGAACCGCCTGGCGCATGCCGCCGGCAGCGTGGATGCCTTCGACCGGCGACTCGGCTGGCTGCTGCGCCAGCCGTTGCCTCAATCCGCGCGCCTGACATCGCTGCACGACGCGATGCGCCGCGCGGCCGGCATCCGCCTCGAACGCTCGGGTGTGCGCCTCTCCGCGCTCGGTCAGAGCCTCGCCCTGCTGAATCCGCGAGCGGTGCAGGAGCGCGGCTATGCGATCGTCACGACGCGCGGCCGGGGCCATCGTCCACGATGCCGCGCAGCTCGCCGTCGGCGACGAGGTCGCGCTCGCGCTGGCGCGCGGGGCCGCCGGCGCGAAGATCACCAAGGTCGAGCGTTAGCGCGACGCCCGACGCACGGTCAGGCTTCGTCCGGATCCGGGTCGTCGACGGCCGCGCTCGGCGCAGCCTGCGTCGCCGCGCCGTGGCCGGCGCGTGCGGCGATCCTCGGCGTCGGCGTGACGACGTCGGCGTTCTGCGCGCGATGGCGCAGCGCGTGATCCATCAGCACGATCGCGAGCATCGCTTCGGCGATCGGCGTCGCGCGGATGCCGACACAGGGATCGTGGCGACCATGGGTGTTGACGGTGACCGGGTGACCGGCCTTGTCGATCGAGCGGCGATCGAGCCGTATGGACGAAGTCGGCTTCACTGCCAGCGTGACCACGATGTCCTGACCGGTCGAGATTCCGCCCAGCACGCCTCCCGCATGGTTCGACAGGAAACCCTCGGGCGTCATCTCGTCGGAGTGCTCGCTGCCCCGCTGCACCACGCTCGCGAAGCCCGCGCCGATCTCGACGCCCTTCACCGCATTGATCCCCATCATCGCTTGCGCGAGGTCCGCATCCAGCCGGCCGTACACCGGCTCGCCCCAGCCGACCGGAACGCCGCTGGCGACGACGGTGACCTTGGCGCCGCAGGAATCGCCGGACTTGCGCAGCGCGTCCATGAACGCCTCGAGCTCGGGAACGATCCGCGCATTGGCCACGAAGAACGGATTCGCGTCGACCTGCGCCCAATCCTCGAACGGAATCGCTTTCGACCCGAGTTGAACCAGGTGCCCGCGAATGACCACGCCGTAGCGCTCCGCGAGCCATTTCCGGGCGATGGCTCCGGCGGCCACCCGCACCGCCGTCTCCCGCGCCGACGATCGGCCTCCGCCGCGGTAGTCGCGAATTCCGTACTTCTGCCAGTACGCGTAATCCGCATGCCCCGGGCGAAACGTGTCGGCAATCGCGGCGTAGTCCTTGCTGCGCTGATCCTCGTTGCGGATCAGGAACGCGATCGGCGTTCCCGTGGTCCGGCCTTCGAACACGCCCGACAGGATCTCGACGGCGTCGGATTCGCGCCGCTGCGTCACGTGCCGCGACGTGCCCGGCTTCCGTCGGTCGAGCTCGCGCTGGATGTCGGAGGCGGCGAGCGCAAGCCCGGGGGGGCAGCCATCGACGACGCCACCGATCGCGGGACCGTGCGATTCGCCGAACGAGGTGATGCAGAAGAGCGTGCCGAGCGTGTTGCCGGACATGGGACACCGCGAAACGGGAAAGAGCGGCGGACGACCGAATCGAGTCTAGCACAGCGGCGTGAGCCCTTTTCCACGGGTGGCCGCCCCGCCGCGTCCGTCTACGCCTTCGAGCTCCCGTCCCCGCGCGACTCGGACTCCGTTGCCGCGGGCGGCAGCGGAGACAGGTAGCCGATCACGAGCAGCAGAATTCCGGCGCCGAGGAATGCGGCGACGCGCGGCAGCCCCGACAGCGCGCCGAGGTCGACCAGAAACAGCTTGCCGACGGCCACGGCGAGCAGTGCCGCTCCGAGCATCCACAGCGGCCGCAGCCGTCGCCGGGTCGCCGCGACCATCAGCGAGAGCGCGGTGGCGCTCCACGTGAGCGTCAGCGCCGCCTGCAGCGGCTTCGACGTCAGCATCGATCCGAGCCGCCAGGGGATGTCGGCCCAATGATGCGCGGTGCGCAGCACGATCCCGTTCAGCGCGACGAACAGCCCTGCGCCGATCCAGCCATAGAGCGCAGGCTCCGGTATCGGCGTGCACCGGGCTGCCCATGCCGCCAGCGCCCACAGCGCGAGGGCGAGCGTGAGATCCAGCGGACTCGCGATCGGCACATACGGCAGCGGCGATGCGTCGCCGGGCGAGAGCATGTTCACCACGAAGAACCACACGCAGAGCAGCGCCGCGACCGGCACGCCCGCGCCGATCGCGTACGCATGGCCGTGGGGGACCGCAGGCCAGCGCGTGCTGTCGCGCATTCGCGCGGCGAGCCACAGGAATGCGATCGGGGGCAGCGCCGCCGCGCACGGCGTCCACGCCGTGTACGGCGGCGTCCAGCGTCCCGTCCACTCGCTGGCCTCCCACGCGAGCTGCACGGTGAGCGCGAGCGCCGAGAGCGCGTGCACGGTGGCCAGGACACCCCCGGCCTTCGCCGCCGGCGGCTTCGCACCGGGCGCGTCGGAACGCATTCCGTCCGCGGCCCGCAACACCCGCCAGTGCACCAGCCACGCAGCCGGCCACACGATCCACCCGTATTGGGTGAGCGTGGTGCGGGCGAAATCGAAATCGCCGAGCGCGGCGACACCCATCGTCGGCAGCAGCGCGACGCCCGCTCCCGCAAGCCGTGGCCACGCCAGCCGCCGCCGCAGCGCGAGCGCGAGCGCCACCCCCGCGGCGACCCACGCCAGGATCGCGTGTGCCTCTTCGGGGCGGGGCAGCTGGCGGACGAGCTCGACGCCGCCGGCGGCGAGCCACCACAGGACGCCCCACGCGAAGACCAGCGGGACGACGCTGCGTTCGGCAGCCGGCAGCGCGTCACCCGCAGCATCGGCCACGCGGGCGGTGACGAGGCCGGACAGGGCGATCAGCATCGCGCCGGCGAAGAATGCGTTGGCGAACAGCGGATCGTCGCCGCCGCCCACACCGGCGACGATGAACACGATTCCCGAGCCCAGCTCGACGACGAGCGCGAATGCACGGGCGATGCGCGAGCGCTGCCGGACGCCGAGCCAGTAGACGCCGGCCGCCTCGACCGCCCAGAGCGCAGCGGTCTCGCGATTGTCGAGCGCGAAGGGAATCGCGATCGTCAGGAAGATCACCGCGAGCGCCAGGAATGCGCCTGAGAGCGCCGGAAAGCCCGGCTCGCTCCGTCGGCGCAGGGCGAGAAAGAGCAGCGCATAGATGGCGGCGATCGCGAGCGCGCTCCAGGCCGCGCCGTAGCGGACGTCGCGCACCAGCGCCGCCTGCAGCGCGAAGCCGACCAGCGGAACGCCGAACACCAGGAGGCCGTCGACCGGATCCTTCGCCGCGAGGGGGCTGCGTCGCGCGTACAGGACGGCGATGGTCACGTAGAAGGCGAAGAACAGGACGAGAAACGGCTCCACGACGGCGTAGTGCTCGGGACGGTAGTAGCCGTGGCCCCAGTACGCGCCGAGCACGAAGGTGAACAGGAAGCCGACCGCGTTGAGCGCGCGCCACGCCTTCCTCCAGGCAAGCGCGAAGATCGCGCCGTTGAGCACCGCGAAATAGCCGAACAGCAGCGCGGGATCGCTGTCGGTCGCGACCAGCACCGGCGCGACGAAGCCACCGGCGACCGCCAAACCGGCCAGCGGCTGCGAGTCGTTGCGCACCGCGAGCCACACCGTCAGCGCCGACACCGCGACGAGCAGCACGATCGCCGGCATCTCGGGAAGCACACCGTACAGCTGGGATGCGGCGTAGGTGGTCAGATACAGCACGCCGGCCCCCGCGCCCTGCAGCGAGAGCCCGTAGCCGGGACGCGCCGCCGCCAGGCGCATGCCGAGTCCGATCAGCGCCAGCCCGCCGGCCGCGACGGCGGCGAGCCGCCATTCGATCGGCATCGTGAAATGCTCGGCGAAATACTTGAGCAGGAACGCGACGCCGAAGAACAGCACGACGACGCCGACGCGCGTCAGTGCGTTGCCGCCGGTGAACCAGCGCCACAGCGGATTGCGGCTCGCGGCAACCGGCGCGGCGATCTCGACCCGCGGGACCGGCCCGGCGGGTTCGGCATGCGGTTCGCCGGGGCCGGAACTCCCGCCGGGCTCGCCGACCGCGGCGGCCGATGGGGCCGCTCCCGCGACCGGCGCCGCCGGCGCCGGCGCCGGTCGGCCGCCACGCCGATCTCCCTGCCGCCCATCGCCTGCTCGAGCGCCGCCACGCGCCGCTCCAGGTGGTCGATACGGCGCAGCAGCTGCCGATCGGCATCGGAGGCGTGTTCGGAGGCGCGGGCAGCCCCCGCTTCCGCGGACTCCGCAGTCGAACCGGCCGCGCCGGCCGGCGGGCGACCCGCCGCGGAGGATCCGCCACGCGGGGAGCTTCGCACCGAGGAGAAAGCCGGCGATGCCGCCCAGCGCGGCGCCCCAGTCGTGCCACAGCAGGTGGCCCAGGTACGCGCCGACGAACAGCCCGATCAACGCCGCCATCGCGCCTCCGGCCGGCGTCGCGCGCTCACCGGCGATCGCCCCGCAGCTCGAGCACGGTCGCCTGCAGGCCTTCGAGCGTGACGCGCTCGGGCGGCACCGGAGGCGCGACGACCAGCGTGATCCGCGAGAAGATCCCGCGCAGTCGGCGCATCGCCTTGCCGCCGGACGAGCGGCTGAAGAAGCTGCCCCAGAGCCCCCGCAGCGCCATGGGCACGACGGGCACCGGCGTGCTCGCCAGCATCTGCGCGACGCCGGGCCGGAACCGGTTGAGCTCGCCGGTCCCGGTGAGGCTTGCCCTCGGGAAAGATGCCGACGATCTCGCCGGCGCGCAGCGCGTCGGCGGCCTCCGCGAACGCCCGGTCCTTCATCGCCGCGTCCTCCTTCGCCGGCGCGATCGGAATCGTGCGCATCGTCCGGAAGATGAACGAGAGCAGCGGAACGCGGAAGATCCGGTGATCCATCACGAAGCGCACGGGCCGGCGCACGCACGCGGCGATGACGACCGCATCCACGTAGCTCACGTGATTGCACACGACGATGCATGCGCCCTCCTCGGGGATGTTCTCCAGCCCGACCTTCTCGACGCGGTAGAACGTGTGGACGAGCAGCCACGCGAGAAAGCGCATCAGGAACTCGGGGACGAGCCCGTAGATGAACAACGCGACCGCCGCGTTCATCAGCGCGGTGACGAGGAAGAGCTCCGGAATGGAGACGCCGGCGCGCAGCAGCCCGATGACGACGCCGGCGGAGGCGACCATGAAGATGGCGTTGAGGATGTTGTTCGCGGCGATGATCCGCGACCGGTGCGACGGCGCCGAGCGCTCCTGGATCAGCGCGTACAGCGGCACGATGTAGAAGCCGCCGAAGAGCCCGATCAGCACGAGGTCCGCGGCGACGCGCCAATGCGCCGGCTTGGCGAGGAACACGTCGAGGCCGGCCAGCGCGTCGGCGTGGAGGTGCCGGCTCGCCAGCCACAGGTCGACGGCGAACAGCGTGAGGCCGATCGAGCCGAACGGCACGAGGCCGAGCTCGACGCGGCGGCCGGACATCCGCTCGCAGAGCAGCGATCCGACGCCGATGCCGAGCGAGAACAGCGCGAGCAGAAAGGTCACGACGTGCTCGTTGCCGCCGAGCACGTCGCGCGCGAAGCCCGCGAACTGCGCGAGGAACGTCGCGCCGTAGTACCAGAACCACGAGATGCCGAGCATCGACAGCCAGACGACGCGATTCTGCTGCGCGAAGCGCAGGTTCTTCCACGTCTCGCTGACCGGATTCCAGTTGATGGACAGCCCCGGGTCCACGGCCGGCGTGTGCGGAATCGCGCGGCTGACGACATACCCGGCGATTGCGATTCCGATGACCAGCACGCCCGGCGGCGACGGGACCGCTGCCCTCGATCGCGACGACGAGCCCGCCGGCGATCGTGCCGAGCAGGATCGCGACGAACGTCCCCATCTCGACCAGGCCGTTGCCGCCGATCAGCTCCTCCGACTTCAGGTGCTGGGGCAGGATCGCGTACTTGACCGGCCCGAACAGCGTCGAATGCACGCCCATGAGCGCCAGTGCGGCGAACAGCAGGTGAGGTCGCGCTGCCAGAAGCCGGCGAAGCCGACGAGCATGATCCCGATCTCGAACAGCTTGATCCAGCGGATCAGCCGCGATTTCTCGACCTTGTCCGCGAGCTGGCCCGCAGTCGCCGAAAGCAGCACGAACGGCGCGATGAACACCGCGCCCGCGAGATTGACGAGCGCGTCGGGATCGAGCGAGGTGAGCGTCGCGGCATGGAACGCGACGAAGATGACCAGCGCGTTCTTGTAGACGTTGTCGTTGCCCGCGCCCAGGAACTGCGTCCAGAAGAACGGCGCGAAGCGGCGCTCCTTCAGCAGGTCGAACTGGCTGGGCCGGTGCATAGCCCGCATTCTGCCCGCAAAACGCTACAATTCCTCCAGTTGCGGAAGCGCGCGGTCATCGCGCGCCGGTCCGCCCATCGCTGCCGGGTCCCTGCATCCGCCTTCCGCCCATGCGCCAGTACCTCGACTTCATGCGGCACGTCCGCGACCAGGGCCACCGCAAGGAGGACCGGACGGGGACCGGCACGCTTTCGGTATTCGGCTACCAGATGCGCTTCCCGCTGGCCGACGGCTTCCCGTTGCTGACGACGAAGAAGGTCCACACCAAGTCCGTCATCCACGAATTGCTGTGGTTCCTACGCGGCGAGACCAACGTCCGCTCGCTGCAGCAGGCGGGCGTCACGATCTGGGACGAATGGGCCGACGCAAACGGCGAGCTCGGCCCGGTCTACGGTTACCAGTGGCGAAGCTGGCCGGCCGCCGACGGCACGCATGTCGATCAGATGGCCAACGTCGTCGCCGAGATCCGGAGGAATCCCGACTCCCGCCGCCTGATCGTCTCGGCGTGGAACGTCGGAGAGCTCGCGCGGATGAAGCTGCCCCCGTGCCACGCGTTCTTCCAGTTCTACGTCGCCGGGGGGCGGCTGTCGTGTCAGCTCTACCAGCGCAGCTGCGACATCTTCCTCGGCGTCCCGTTCAACATCGCTTCCTACGCCCTGCTCACGCACCTGGTCGCCCAGCAATGTGATCTGGGCGTCGGGGATTTCGTCTGGACCGGCGGCGATTGCCATCTCTACCTCAACCACCTCGAGCAGGTGGAGACGCAGCTTGCGCGCACGCCCTATCCGCCGCCGCGCCTCGTGATTCACCGCAAGGCCGACACGCTGTTCGACTACCGGTACGAGGACTTCGAGATCGCCGATTACCGATGCCACGCCGGCAATCCGGGCGCCGGTCGCCGTGTGAGGGACAGGCCGCTCAGCGGCGGGAAGAGCCGGTGGGACCCGGGCAAAAAAAGCCCGCCGGGAGGAAGATAGCGGGCAAGGGGGATCGAATCGTCCGTCGCGTCGCATGGTCCCCGACGAAGCGGCTGCGCCAGGCGGCCGCGGCGGCCAGCGCGGATGACGTGATCAGTAAACGCTGCGCGCGGCGTTGACGCGTTCGGCGAGTTCCTCCAGGGCTTCCTGCTGCGCCGGCGACAGCGCATCGTCGCGCCGTCCGCCTGCTCGCTCGTCCGCCGGCGATCCTTGGCCAGCAAGCCAGTGCTGCGCGAATTCGGGCGAGAAGGCGTTCATGATTGCCGCGTCCAGCTGAGTTGATCGTCGCTGACGACAAAGCAATTCGCGTGCCCGCACGTCGATCACAGCAACGAATGCGCATCGCTGCCGCGCGCTCCGCTATGAGAAACGGCGAGCTCCGGGCACGGGCATTGCAGTCGCGCGTCCGCAAAAAAAACCGCAGTTGTCGCATTTCGCCGACAAGCGCATGTGGCAAAAATGCTAACCCATGGAATAAATGAGAAAAAGGCTGTCGCCTCGGCCCGACAATCGCCAGCCGAACGGTCGCCGGTCGTCACCCGAAATGACATTGGTATAGGGCGAGCCCGCGGCTCGGCAACGCCGGGCCGCGGCTCGAATCATGTTGGATGCGACGCGGGCGAGAGCCGCGCGCGCGGGCGCAGGCACGGGCACCGCAACGACGTCAGGGCGCCTTCCCCTCCTTGAACATCGCCGGCTCCAGCCGGTGGCGCTGCAGCAGCTTGTAGAACTCGGTGCGATTGCGCTTGGCGAGCAGCGCGGCCTGCGTAACGTTGCCGTCGGTGATCTTCAACAGGCGAACGAGGTAATCGCGCTCGAAGGTACGGCGCGCCTCCTCGAAGGGGACGAGCGCACTGGCGTCCTCCCGCAGCGCGCCCTGGACCAGCGACTCGGGAATGAGGTTGGTCGTCGCCAGCGCGACCGCCTGCTCGAGCAGGTTGAGCAGCTGCCGGACATTGCCGGGCCACGGCGCCGCGATCAGCAGCGCCATCGCATCGGGAGCGAGCGTGGGCACGGGGCGCTTGTAGCGCTCGGCCAGCTTGCGCAGGTAATGCGTCGCCAGCAGCGGAATGTCCTCGCGACGCTCGGCGAGCGGCGGAAGGCTCAGCGACACGACATTGAGGCGGTAGTAGAGATCCTCGCGGAACTGGCCGGACGCCCGCTGCGCGTCGAGGTCGCGATGGGTCGCCGAGATCACGCGCACGTCGACGGGGATCGGCTGCGTCGCGCCGACGGGCCGAACCTCGCCCTCCTGGAGCACGCGCAGCAGCTTCACCTGCAGCGCCAGCGGCATGTCGCCGATTTCGTCGAGGAAGATCGTTCCTTCGTCGGCCGCCTGGAACAGGCCCTTGTGCGCCTGCACCGCGCCCGAGAAGGCCCCGCGGGCGTGGCCGAACAGCTCCGATTCGAGCAACGGTTCGGGAATGGCGCCGCAGTTCACGGCGACGAACGGCTTGTCACGCCGGGGGCTCGCACGGTGGATCGCGCGTGCGAGCAGCTCCTTGCCGGTGCCGGAATCGCCGTAGATCAGCACGCTCGCGTCCGAATCGGCCACGAGACGCGCCTGCCGGAGCAGATCCTCCATCCGCGGGCTGCGGGTGATGATGCCGGCGCGCCATTCGCCCGACATGTCGGCGCTTTCGGGCGCGCCGTCGCCCGCGAGGCGAAGCGCGCCGGCAACCTTCTGCAGGAGCTCCTGGCTGTCGAAAGGCTTGGTCAGGAATCCGAACACGCCGCGCTGCGTCGCGGCCACGGCGTCGGGAATCGTGCCGTGCGCGGTCAGGATGATCACGGGCAGTGCCGGATGGGTGCGATGGATGGCTTCGAAGAGCTGCAGCCCGTCGATGCCCGGCATCCGGAGATCGGTAATGACCACCCCCGGCCGCGCGACCGCGAGCGCGCCGAGGGCGGCTTCGCCGCTGTCGGCGGTGCGCACGTGGTAGCCCACGGACGCAAGCCGTAGGCTGATCAGCTTGAGCAGATCAGGATCGTCGTCGACCAGCAGTATGTCGCCTTTGACCGTCGTCATCATCGTCGGGCCGCTGCGCTAGCCCCCTCCTCCTCCGCCTCCGCCGCCTCCGCCGCCTCCGCCGCTCGAGCCCGTGCCGCCGCCGCCGCCGCCGCCGCGGATGCGATCGCGCAGGAGGTCGCGCTCCATCGAGCGCAGCGCTTCGAGCTTCTTCACCGCGGCTTCGGCCTTCTGCTGCTCGTCGCGGACCGCGCGGACACGCTCGGCCACCTGCGCCTGCAGGACCGCAGCGAGCTGCTTGAGCGCCGGCGTGCCGGGATTGGTCTTCATGACCCCGTCGAGCAGCTGCAACGCCCGCTGGTCGTCCTGCGGCGAAGTCTTCGCAAGCGTGTAGAGCACGGCGACGCGAACCCGATTGAAGTCGTTGCGCTGGCGCGTGAGCGTCTGCGTCGCGACATTGAGCTCCCGCCGCACTTCGTCGCCATTCAGCCCTCCGTACCGCTGCAGGTCGGACAGCAGGCTCGCGAGCTGCTGCTCGTCCGTGGGCTCGGACGAGGCCGGCGGCGCCGGAGCGGCCACCGGCTCGGCGGGTGGCGCGGGAGCGCTCGCTGCGGCGGCGGAAGTCGGCGCCGCTTCGCGTGCCGGCGCCGGCGGCGGCGGCGCCACCTCCACCGGTTCGATCGGCGGAGACTCGATCATCGGCGCCGGTGGCGGTGGCGCCGCCGGCACCGCGACCGGCAGCACTTCCTCCTTCGGCGGGACGGGCGCGGGCGGCGGCGTCGCACACCCGGCGAGCGAGGCGAGCGCCACGAGCAGGGCGAGCCTCGAACGCGCCGTCATTCGCCACCCGCGGTCGTGACCGGTGCCGAGGGCTCGGTCGCGCCGACCGCGGCCCCGACCTCGCCCACGGCGAGCGGCATCCACAGCCGAAAGTGGGCGCCCTCCCTGCCATCGGGGCGATCGCCGACTTCGATCCGCCCACCGTGCGCCAGCGCGTACTCACGCGCGATCGCAAGCCCGAGGCCCGAGCCCTTCACCCGACCGTCGACCGGCGCCTGACCGCGGTAGAACGAATCGAAGATCCGTTCGCGTTCCTCCGGGGCAATGCCCGGGCCGCGGTCGAGCACGTCGAGCACGGCGAATCCGCGCTCGATCCCGAGCGCGACGTCGATCGTCGCCGAGCGCGGCGAGTACTTGACCGCATTCGACACGAGGTTGTCGACGATCGTGCGCAGCTTGTCGGCATCGCCGACGACCAGCGCCGGCTTCAGGTCGGCGACGAAGGTGACCATGCGCGCGAACGCAGCGAGCTTGTGCTCCCTGAGGACCCGCCGGACCACGTCGGGGAGCAGCACGGGGCCGACCGTCTGCGGCTCGATCGCGCGCGTCTGGTGGTACGTCAGCAGGTCCTCGATCAGCTTCTGCAGCGAAAGCGAATTCTCGCGGACGATCCGCACGATCTCGCGCTGCTCCGGCGACAGCCGGCCGCCGACGTTGTCGCGCAGCAGCTCCGCGCCTTCGCGCACCGCGGTCAGCGGCGTCTTGAGCTCGTGCGAAACGTGGCGCAGAAAGCGGTTCTGCTGCTCCTCGAGCTCGTGCAGCCGCGAGCGCAGCCATTCCAGGCGCTGTCCGAGATAGCGCAGGTCCTGCGGGCCATTGACCTCGATCGTGTGCGCGAAGTCCGCGGTCCCCATCCTGCGTATCGCCTGATCGAGCTGGCGGATCGGGCGCGCGATCAGCACGGCGAAGAGTATCGCCAGCGCCAGCGCGATGGCGGCGGTGGCCAGCGCGAGGTACAGCCATTTCTGTCGCCCCTGGGTCGCGATCTGCTCCAGCTGCTCGATCGCCCGCTCGGTGAGCTGATTGGTGGCGGAGAGCATCGCCTGCGTGCCGTCGGTGAGCCGGGCATAGCCGTCCGCGAGCTGTCGCTGGTCCTCGGCCGAGCGCTGCGACGTCGACAGCAGCTTGTGCAGCCGGCTTTCGCTGGCAGTCAGCGCGTCCAGCGCCCTCAGCGGCTCGGACCCGAGCGGCAGCAGCGCGAGCTGGCCCGCGGTCGCCCGGAATTCCTGGCGGACGCGGCCGTAGTCGTCGAGCAGGGCGTTGTCCTCGAGGATCAGGTGCTGGCGCACGATGCGCTCGAGCGTGGCCGACTGCTCGAACAGCTGGCGGCTCGCACGCCCGGCTTGCGCCGCCTGCTGCACCGCCTCGCGGCCCTGCGTCTGCAGCCGGTCGAGCGACAGAATCAGCTCGCCCAGCGCGTAGACGAGCGGCAGGGTCACCAGCAGGAAGCCCAGCAGGATGAACTTGAGGAAGGAACGGGGGTAGTACACGGGCCGGCCGCTATAATCTGCGGCAATTATGACACCCCGCCCGGGCACGCCCACGCGGCCCCTGCACAATTCGCAGCCCGAGCGCACCACGCCGAACCCGCGCGCGGCGCCCGCCCTCGCCGTCATCGCCGCGGTGGCGAGCAACGGGGTCATCGGCGCGGGCAACCGGCTTCCATGGCGGATCGCGGACGACTTGCGCCGCTTCCGCGCGCTGACCATGGGCCACGCGGTGATCATGGGTCGAAAGACGTGGGAATCGCTGCCGCACGCGCTGCCCGGACGCCAGAACATCGTCGTCACCCGTCAGCAGGGCTACACGGCGCCGGGCGCCGAGATCGCCGGTTCGCTCGACGAGGCGTTGGCCCTCGTCCGCCTGCCCGAGCCCGCGTTCTGCATCGGCGGCGGCGAGCTCTACCGTGTGGCTCTGCCGCGGGCGACCACACTCCATCTCACCGAAATCGCCCGGGATTTCGACGGCGACGCCCTGTTCCCGCCGATCGTCCCTCTCGATTGGCGGCAGACGGCGCGCGAAGCGCACCGGTCGGATGGGCCGGATGGATTCGCCTATGCGTACGTCACCTACGAGCGCGAGCGAGCCGCCGCCTGACGTCGCGCTCGTCCCGGGACGCGCCCGGTTGCACACGACTCGCCGCGAGGGTTGGCTACGCGAGGCGCGCGACGAGTTCGCGCCGGAGCAGCTTGCCCGTCGCGGTGCGCGGCAGCGCCTCGATCGCGACGCAGCGCGTCGGACGCTGGTGCGGAGGCAGGGCGGCCAGCGCGCGCTCGAGTGCGGCGCGCGCCACGGCTTCCGGACCGTTGCCCACGTAGGCCGCCGCGAGCATCGTGAGACCGTCCCCGTCGGGGAGCGCGATCACCGCGACCTCGCGCAGCGCGGAGCCGGCCATGGCAGCGATCCGCGTTTCGACGTCGGGCAGGCTCACCCAGCGCCCCCGCACCTTCACCAGCGCATCGGCGCGACCGGCGTAGCGCCATCCGTCGCCGGCGGGCAGGAAGCGGTCGCCCGACGTGAACCCGTCCGGGCCGAACGCCGCACGCTCGTCGGCGGCGCGCCGCCAGTACCCGAGCGCCACCGTGGGCGTATGCAGTGACAGGCAGGACAGACCAGCCTCCGCCGGCGTCGCGGCCACGGCGACGCCGGGCGCGGGTCGCAGCACGGTGGCGTCGCCTTCCTCCGGCGTGCCGATGAGCGCCAGCGCCAGCGTCTCGGTGGTGCCGTAGCCGTCGCGGATGGGCACGCCGGTCGCGCTGCGCCACTGCACGGCCAGCGCCGCGCTGATCGCCTCGCCGGCCGACACCGCGAGGCGCAGGCCGCGCGCAAGCACGCCCGCGTGGCCCCCGCCGAGGAGCGCGCGGTAGAACGCCGGAACGCTGAAGAAGACCGTGGGCCGATCGCGCTGCGCGGTCGCCGTGACGTTGTCGACCGTCGGCCACTCGCGCTGCAGGATCACGGTTGCGCCACAGGCGAGCCCCGTGAACAGGCTGTTCGCCAGCGGATACGCGAAGAACAGCCGCGAAGGCGCGAACAGCCGGTCGGATTCGCGGATGCCGAGCCATTCCATGCCGCAGCGCGCGGCCGCGGGCACGACGCCATGCGCGTGCACGACCGCCTTGGGCAACCCGGTCGTTCCCGACGAATAGAGCCAGAACGCCGGGGTGCCGGCCGCGCACTCGGCCGGCGCCGCCTGCGCCGCCGCCGCGCAGCGTTCGCGGAAGGCTCCGCGCGCGAGCACCGTCCCGACCCCGGCAGGCGCGAGCGCCGCATCCTCGCCGAGCCACGCCGCATACGCGCCTTCCGCGGCGAGCGCGTCGCGATCCGCCGGCGCGAGCCGCGGATTCAGCGCGACGGCGACCGCGCCCGCGCGGATCGCGCCGAGAAACGCGACGACCCACGCGCTGTCGTCGGCCAGCGCGATGGCGATGCGCTCGCCCTCGGCCACGCCGAGCGCGCGCCATGCCCCCGCGGCTCGCGCCACCGCCTCGCGCAGATCCGCGTAGCTGACGGTCGTGCCGTCGGTGACGAGCGCGACCGCGTCGTCGCGCCCGCGTTCGAGCAGCGACACCGCCAGATTCATTGCCCGATTCCCCGCTTCGCGCCCCGCGTCACCCGCCCCGCCGCTAACCCAGACTGCGCAACTCGCGAAGCGCCACCGTGAGCATCGCACCGTCGGCGCCCGGCGCCGACCGCAGTTCGGCCATCAGCTGCTGCGCGCGCTCGATCGCCCGGCGATTGCGCGCCTGCCACTCGGCGAGCAGCGGATCGCGCGTGCCGATCTCGCCGCCTTCGGTCAGCACGTCGGCCGCGATCGTCCGCTGCAGTCCGGAGAGATCGTCGTGCATCGCCGCCCTTGCCAGCATCTGCCAGTGCGTATCGCCCGGCAACCGCGCGATCATCTCGCGCAGCCACGGCAGCCCGAGCCGCGTCGAGAGCTCGAAATAGACCTCGGCGACGAGCTCGACGGGCCGCCGCGTCGCGCCCGCGATCTCCACGATGTCGAGCGCGGAGTACGACGCGTCGAGCGTGACCACGCGTGTCGCGAGCTCCTCCGGGACGCCTTTCGCCACGTAGTCCGCGACCGCCGCGTCCACGCGCGCCCGGCTGGCCGCATCGAGCAGCGCCGGCAGGCGCGCCGCCAGCGCCTCGACCGGGGGACGGAAATGAGCGATCGTCGCCGCCATGTCCTCGGCGAGCCGCCGCGAGCGCAGGAACCAGGTCGTGCCGCGCTCGAGCTCCCGGCTCGCGGTCGATCAGCATCGCGGCCTGGAGCGCGTCGTCGACGCGGTTGTCCAGCGCATCGATCGGCTTCCACAGCGCGATGAAGCCGAAGATCTCGCGGGTCAGCAGATACGCCCGCACGACCTCGTCCGGCCGCGCCCCGGTCCACTCCATCAGCCGGTGCACGAAGGTGCTGCCCACGCGGTTCACCATGCTGTTGGTCACGTGCGCGCAGATGATCTCGCGCCGCAGCGGATGGCGGCTCATGTACGGGGCGCAGCGCTCGGCGAGCGCCCTGGGGAAGTAGCGGGCGAGCGCGCTCGCGACCCACGGGTCGTCCGGCAACGGCGAGGCGACGAGCTCGTCGTAGAGCCACATCTTGCCGTACGCGAGCAACACCGCGCGCTCCGGGCTCGTGAGCCCCTGTCCGTCGGCACGCCGCTCCGCGAGCTCGTCGTCGGAGGGCAGGAACTCGATCGCGCGATTGAGCCGTCCGGACTTCTCGAGAAACTGGATGAAACGCTGCTGCGCATCGGCCAGCTGCGGCGCGATGCGCCCGGTCACCGACAGCACCTGCGTCTGGAAGTAGTTGTCGCGCAGCACCAGCGCGGCAACGTCGTCCGTCATTTCGGCGAGCAGGGCGTTGCGCTGCTTCTCGGTGAGCTCGCCGTCGGCCATCGGCAGGCCGAGCAGGATCTTGATGTTCACCTCGTGGTCCGAAGTGTCGACGCCTCCCGAATTGTCGATCGCGTCGGTATAGATGCGACCGCCCGTCCGCGCGTACTCGATGCGGCCGAGCTGCGTGCAGCCGAGGTTGCCGCCCTCCACGAGCACCTTGCAGCGCAGTTCGCGGCCATCGACGCGCAGCGCGTCGTTCGCGCGGTCGCCGACCTGCGCGTGCGTCTCGCCGGTCGCCTTGACGTAGGTGCCGATGCCGCCGTTGTAGAAGAGATCGACGGGCGCCTTGAGTATCGCGTTGACGAGCTCGGCCGGTGTCAGCGTGTTGGCGGTGATCGCGAGCGCCGCCTTGACCTCCGGCGTGATGGCGATCGCCTTCGCGCTCCGCGGATGGACGCCGCCGCCGGGCGAGATCAGCTTCGCGTCGTAGTCGGCCCACGACGAGCGGGCAAGCCTGAACAGGCGCTCGCGCTCGCGCAGGCTCGACGCCGGGTCGGGGCTCGGATCGAGGAAGATGTGACGGTGGTCGAATGCCGCCAGCAACCGGATGTGCGGCGACAGCAGCATGCCGTTGCCGAACACGTCGCCCGACATGTCGCCGATGCCGACCACCGTGAAATCGGTGGCCTGGATGTCGACGCCCAGCTCGCGGAAGTGGCGCTTGGCCGACTCCCAGGCACCGCGCGCCGTGATCCCCATCGCCTTGTGGTCGTAACCGGCGGATCCGCCGGAAGCGAACGCATCGTCGAGCCAGAAGCCGTACTCCCTGCTGATCGCGTTCGCGTAGTCGGAGAAGGACGCCGTGCCCTTGTCGGCGGCTACCACCAGGTACGGGTCGTCGGGATCGTGGCGGCGGACCTGCGGCGGCGGCACGATCCTCTCGCCGACGCGGTTGTCGGTGACGTCGAGGAGCCCGCGCAGGTAATCCTGGTAGCAGGCAACGCCCTCCTTCATGGTCGCGTCACGGTCGGTCGCGGCCGGGGCGCGCTTCAGCACGAACCCGCCCTTCGACCCGACCGGCACGATCACCGTGTTCTTCACCATCTGCGCCTTGACGAGGCCGAGGATCTCGGTGCGGAAGTCCTCGGGCCGATCCGACCAGCGCAGGCCGCCGCGCGCGATCGGGCCGCCGCGCAGGTGCACGCCCTCGAAGCGCGTGCGAGTAGACGAAGATCTCGAACATCGGCTTCGGCTCGGGCAGGCCGGGCACCTTCGCCGGATCGAACTTGAACGAGACGAAGCTGCGCCGCCGGCCCTCGCCGTCGCGCCGCCAGAAGTTGGTCCGCGTCGTCGCGAGGATCAGCATCAGGTACTGCCGGAGCACGCGGTCTTCCGACAGGTTGTCGACGCGGTCGAGCGCGTCGTCGATCTGCTGGATCTTGGCGATCACCCGCGACTGCGCCGACTCCGGCAGCGTCGGGTCGAAGCGCAGCTCGAAGAGCTCGATCAGCATCCGCGCGATGCCCGGGTGCGCGGCGAGCGTCGATTGGATGAACGCCTGCGAAAGCGGAAAGCCGATCTGGCGCATGTACTTCGCATACGCCCGCAGGACGACGACCTCCGCGGCGGGCATGCGCGCGGCGACGACCAGCCGGTTGAAGTCGTCGTTCTCGACTTCGCCGCGGAAGATGCGCCCGAACGCGTCCTCGAACACCGCGTGCAGCCGGTGCACGTCGACATCGGCGTCCGCCAGCGCGGTCTGCACGCCGAAATCGTGCAGCCAGACGGGCGGCTCGCCGGGCGGGGACACGCGATGCGGCCGCTCGTCGATCACCCGGAGCCCCATCCGCTCGAGCATCGGCAGGCTGTCGGACATCGTGACCGGCGCGCCGAAGTGGAAGAGCTTGAACCGGAGCATGCCGGCGCTCGGCCTCCAGCGGGCGATAGAGGCTCATGCCGAGCGGCGCGGCCGCGGTGAGCTTCGCCATCAGCTCGATGTCGGGCACCGCGGCGCGCGCGCTGAACTCCTCGCGGTAGCCGGCGGGAAGCGCGCCGCCGAAGCGCCGGAAGAGCTCGTTGCCCAGCGCCTCGCCGAGCGCGTCGATCAAAGCGTCGCGGAGATCGTCGTCCCAGCGTCGCGCCGCGGCCGCGAGACGGGCCTCGACCTCGCGCACGTCGTACGTCGGGAATCCGGCCGGGCGTCGTGCGCACGGTGATCATCACCCGCGCCAGCAGCGACTCCGACAGGTACACGTTGAATTCCGAGCTCGTGCCGTTGAACGCCTCGAGCAGGATCGCCTGCCACTTCGCCCGCAATTCGGTCGTGTAGGTCTCGCGCGGCGAATAGATCATGCACGACGACGAACCGCTCGAACGCGTCGCGGCGCACGAACAGCCGGAACCGCTGCCGCTCGCCGAGATGGAGGATGCCCATCGCGGCGCGAAGCAGGTCGTCCTCGCTGGTCTGGAACAGCTCGTCGCGCGGATAGCTCTCGAGGATGTTGACCAGCGCCTTGCCGGCGTGGCTGCCGCGCGCCACCCCGGCCCGCGCGATCACGTTGGCCGCCTTCCGGCGCAGCAGCGGGATGTTCGGCAGGTTGGCGCTGTACGCCATCGACGTGTAGAGACCGAGGAAGCGGTGCTCCCCGCACACCTTGCCGGCGCCGTCGAAGCGCTTGATGCCGACGTAGTCGAGATATCCGGGACGGTGGACCGTCGACCGGGCGTTCGCCTTGGTGACGATCAGCAGATCCGGCGTGCGCGCGTACGCGCGAACCTCCGGCGGAAGGGCGGCGAAGCTCGCCGCGACGCTCTTGCTGTGGTCCTCGCGCAGGATGCCGAGGCTCGAGCCGGGGACGATCCGGAGCGCATCCTGGCCGTCGACCACGACGAGATCGTGGCACCGGTAACCGAGAAACGTGAAATGGTTCTCGGCGAGCCAGCGACAGGAACGCCCGGACTTCCGCGAGCTCGTCCGGCGGTATGGGCGGCGGATGCGCGTCGATCTCGGCCACGACGTCGCGCAGACGGCCCTGCATGCTCTTCCAGTCGGCGACCGCCATGCGCACGTCGGCGAGCACGCGCGCGACGTCGCCGGCCAGCGCCTCGAGGCGCGCGGGCTCGACCACGCGGTCGACCTCGACGTGGATGAACGACTCGCGACGCGCGTCGCGCGCGTCGTCGGGAGCGACGTCGGCGAGCGTCCCGTCCTTGCCGCGCAGCACGGGAACGATCGGGTGGACGATGAGGTGCAGCGTCAGCCGGTGCCGGTTGACTTCCATCGTCACCGAATCGACGAGGAACGGCATGTCGTCGTTGACGATCTCGATGATCGTGTGCGTCGACTGCCAGCCGTGCTCCTCGATCGACGGATTGAAGACGCGCACGCGGGCGCTGCCGGAATCGCGCCGGCGCGCGAAATTCCAGTGCGAGAGCGCCGCGCCGTAGAGATCGGCCGGGCGCGCGCGCGTCGAGGTCCTCGGGGTCGACCTGCCCGAAATAGCGGGCGACGAAGCGCTCGACGGGACCGCGCTGCGGGCCGCTGATCCGCGTCTGCACCAGCGCGAGCACCTCCTCGAGCCGCTGCGCCCTCGTGTCGTGCGCATTCCCCTTCATCGCTGCCTCCGGGCCGTTGCCGGCTTCATCGTACCCCGATCCGCCTCCGGGTGACGGCGGCGCAGGGATCGGGATCGCAGGCGACGAGCGCAACGTTGCGAACGGCGATCATCGGGGGCTGCGGGATCGCGAGGCGCGGGGTTCGAGCCTGGCCGTCGATGAGTCGCGCGTGCGGTCGATCGTGCGGGCATGGATCCGGCATTCCGGCACCGCGGATTGCGCGCCGCTATGGGCGCCGGCGTGGGTTTCCGGGATAATGCCGGCATTGGCGTCATCGGGCAACGCGCCGCAGCAGCGCGCCCCGCACCCTGCGCCGGGATGGCGGAACTGGTAGACGCAGCGGACTCAAAATCCGCCGGTAGCAATACCGTGGGGATTCGACTTCCCCTCCCGGCACCACGCGCAGCGCCCTTCCTGGCGCACAGCCAAAAAAAGACCCCCGGGGTTGCCGAGGGCCAAGAACACTGCCAGAGGAGTGCAACATTTGCGCCGGTTGGCGAGCTCCAATTGCGGCGGCGCAACACAATCGACACCCGCCGGCGCAGGCAAACCAGTTACTCCCGCACCGTCGATGTCGCTCGCCGGAAAATCGAACCGAGACCATGCACGAGCCGCGGCGCCCATGCGATCCGGCGCATTCCCGACGCGCCAACGATCGATGACACGCATGACACGTGCCAACCGGTCAAAGCTGCCTAAAATCCTGAGCTTGCGCCGCGAGCCCGCCTGCGCGGGCGCGTCGAATGTAAGCGGGGCCGACACCGGCTGCCGCGGCAACACACCATGGCCGGCTACGCCCTCTCCGACTTCGACTACCCGCTGCCACCCGAGCTGATCGCGCAGCAGCCCGCGGCCGAGCGCACCGGGAGCAGGCTGCTGCACGTCGCGGGGACGAAGCTCGCGGACCACGCCTTCACCGACCTGCCGCGGCTCCTCCGGCCCGGCGATCTCGCTGTGTTCAACGACACGCGCGTGATCAAGGCGCGCCTGTACGCCCGGCGCCCCACCGGCGGCCGGGTCGAGCTCCTGTTCGAGCGCGCCCTCGGCGCGGACGAAGCGATCTTCCAGCTCCGCGCAAGCCATCCCCCGAGACCGGGCGGCGAGCTGCTGCTGCCCGGCGGCGTACGGGCGATCGTGCGCGAGCGCGACGGCCGGTTCTTTCGGCTGCGCTTCGCGGGCATCGCTGCGATCTTCGACTACCTCGAGTGCCACGGAGAGATCCCGCTTCCGCCGTACATCTCCCGCCCCGCCGCGGCGGCCGACGCGGCGCGCTACCAGACCGTGTACGCGCGCCATGCGGGGGCGGCCGCGGCGCCGACGGCCGGATTGCATTTCGACGAGGCGATGCTCGCAGCACTCGCTGCCGCCGGCATCGCCTCCGCCTATGTCACGCTCCACGTCGGCGCCGGAACGTTTCAGCCGGTGGAGACGGAGGATCTCGCGCTGCATCGGATGCACGCCGAGTGGTACCGGATTCCCCACGAGACCGTCGCCGCGATCGATGCGGCGCGCGCGCGCGGCGGCCGCGTGATCGCCATCGGCACGACCGGCCTGCGCGCGCTCGAATCGGCGACGGGCGCCGACGGGCGCGTGCGCGCAGGCGAATCGGAGACGCGCCTGTTCATCACGCCGGGATACCGCTTCCGGATCGTCGAGCGGCTCCTGACCAACTTCCACCTCCCGAAGTCGACGCTGCTGATGCTGGTCTCGGCATTCGCCGGCTACGAGAACGTCCGCGCCGCGTATGCGCATGCGATCGCCCTGCGCTATCGCTTCTTCAGCTACGGCGACGCGATGCTCGCCGAGCGCACCGCGGACGCGCGCTGACGAATCCCGGGGCCGTTCCCCGGTGACCTCACTGCTAGAATCGGCGCGATGCAATTCACGCTGCTTGCGACGTCGGGCCGCGCGCGCCGCGGCCGGCTCGACCTCGCGCACGGCGCCGTCGAGACGCCGGTGTTCATGCCGGTCGGCACCTACGGCACGGTGAAGGCGATGGCGCCGAACGAGCTCGCCGATCTCGGCGCGCAGATCGTCCTCGGCAACACCTTCCACCTCTGGCTCCGGCCGGGGGTCGAGGTGATCGACGCGCACCGCGGACTGCACCGGTTCATGGGTTGGTCGCGGCCGATCCTGACCGACTCCGGCGGCTTCCAGGTGTGGAGCCTCGGGCCCCTGCGCAAGGTGCGCGAGGAGGGCGTCGCGTTCGCGTCGCCGGTCAACGGCGACCGGCTGCTGCTCACGCCGGAGATCTCGATGCAGGTGCAGCGGACGCTCGACGCCGACATCGCGATGGTCTTCGACGAATGCACGCCCTACCCCGCGACGCGCGACGAGGCCGCGGCGTCGATGGAGCTCTCGCTGCGCTGGGCGCGGCGCTCGCGCGCCGAGTTCGACGCGCTGGCGGCCCCGAACGCGCTCTTCGGGATCGTGCAGGGAGGAATGTTCGACGACCTGCGCGACGCGTCGCTGGCCGGGATCAAAGGCATCGGCTTCGACGGCTACGCGATCGGCGGGCTGTCGGTCGGCGAGCCCAAGGACGAAATGCTCGCGGTGCTCGACCACACGGCGCCGCGGCTTCCCGCCGACCGGCCGCGCTACCTGATGGGCGTGGGCACGCCCGAGGACATCGTCGCGGGCGTGGCGGCCGGCATCGACATGTTCGACTGCGTGCTGCCGACGCGCAACGCCCGCAACGGCTATCTGTTCACTCGCCACGGCGAGGTCAAGATCCGCAACGCGGTCCACCGCGCCGACACGCGCCCGCTCGACGAGGCCTGCGGCTGCTACACCTGCCGCCACTTCACGCGCGCGTACCTGCACCACCTGCAGCGCGTCAACGAGATCCTCGGCGCCCGCCTCAACACGATCCACAACCTCCACTACTACCTGTGGCTCGCCGCCGGCATGCGGGAGGCGATCGCCGCCGACCGCTTTGCCGCCTGGGTCGAGGCGTTCCACCGCGATCGCGCGCGGGGGGCATAGGCCCGGGCGCCGCAGCCTGCGACCGGGGGTAGCCCCGGTCGGGGCGGGTGCGCATGGTAGAATGTGCAGCTGTCCCTTTCGCGCCCCGGCGGCGCCCGGCCGCGCCGTCCCGCCCATGTCGCGCGAGCCCCACTACGGAGGAGCAGAACGTGTTGATCGACCTCTTGATCGCCCCGGCGCTCGCGCAGAGCGCGCCCGCGGCCCCATTCGGCAGCGACCTGATGGCGTTCCTGCCGATGATCGCCATCTTCGTCGTCTTCTATTTCCTGCTCATCCGTCCCCAGCAGAAGAAGGCCAAGGAAGCGAAGGCCATGCTGGAGGCGTTGCAGAAGGGCGACGAGGTCGTCACCGCGGGCGGCATCCTCGGACGCATCTCGCGGATCACCGACCAGTACGTGACCGTCGAGATCGCCCCGAACACCGAGATCACCGTGCAGCGCGGTGCGGTCGCGCAGCTCCTGCCCAAGGGCACGATCAAGGCGCTGTGAGGCTCGCCCGGGCACCCGGCGTCCGGCACCGCATCGCGGCCGCGGCGCACGATCCGACCGCGCCTGACCCGGGCACTCGCCTCCCTGCACCCTCCTTTCCGGCTCCGTTCGCGCCATGAATCGATATCCCCTCTGGAAGTACGTGATCATCGCGGTCGCGCTCGCGGTCGGCCTGGTGTTCACGATTCCGAACTTCTTCCCCGAAGTGCCCGCCGTGCAGGTGTCCTCGTCGAAGGCGTCGGTGAAGATCGACAACGCGCTCCTCGCCACTATCGAGGACGCGCTGAAGGCCGCCGCCATCCCGTATCGCGGCGCCACCCTCGACGCGACCGGCGTCAAGGTGCGCTTCGCCGATCCCGATACCCAGCTGAAGGCAAAGGACGCGGTGCAGGCGAAGCTCGGCGAGAACTACATCGTCGCGCTGAACCTCATTTCGGCGTCGCCGCGCTGGCTGACGGCGATCGGCGCGCTGCCGATGTATCTCGGCCTCGACCTGCGCGGCGGCGTGCATTTCCTGCTGCAGGTCGACATGAAGGCGGCGCTGGACAAGGCCGCCGACCGCTACACCACCGACATCCGCTCGCTGCTGCGGGAGAAGAAGGTGCAGTACGCCGGCGTCGGCCGCGAGGGCACCAACGTCGTCGTGCGCTTCCGCGACGAAGCGGAGCGGACGAAGTCGCGCACGGAGATCGAAAAGGCGTTTCCGGACCTCGTGCTGCGCGACGCCGACACGGCGGGCGAGCTGCGGCTCGTCGGGTCCCTGAAGCCCGAGGCGCAGAAGCGGATCCAGGACGGCGCCGTCCAGCAGAACATCACGATCCTGCGCAACCGGGTCAACGAGCTCGGCGTCGCCGAGCCCATCGTCCAGCAGCAGGGCGCCGACCGCGTCGTCGTGCAGCTTCCCGGGGTGCAGGACACGGCGCGCGCGAAGGACATCCTCGGCCGCACCGCGACGCTCGAGATCCGGATGGTCAACGACGAGCCCGGCGTCCTCGAAGCGGCGCTCGCCGGCCAGCCGCCGTTCGGCAGCGACCTGTACACGGAGCGCGGCGGCGGACAGCTGCTCGTCCGGCGCCAGGTCGTGCTGACCGGCGACCGGATCAACGACGCGCAGCCGGGATTCGACCAGCGCAACAACGAGCCGGCCGTGCACGTCAACCTCGACGGCACCGGCGCGCGGATCTTCAAGGAAGTGACCCGCGAGAACGTCGGCAAGCGGATGGCCATCGTGCTGGTCGAGAAGGGCAAGGCGGAAGTCATCACGGCGCCGGTGATCCGCGAGGAGATCGGCGGCGGCCGCGTCCAGATCAGCGGCCGGATGAACACGCGCGAGGCGAACGACATCGCGCTGCTGATGCGCGCGGGCGCGCTGGCGGCGCCGATGGAGATCGTCGAGGAGCGCACCGTCGGGCCGTCGCTCGGCAAGGAGAACATCGACAAGGGCTTCAACTCGGTGTTCTACGGCTTCATCGTGCTGTCGCTGTTCATGTGCGTCTACTACCTGCTGATGGGGCTCATCTCGACGATCGCGCTGTCGGTCAACCTGCTGCTGCTGGTCGCCCTGCTGTCGATGCTGCAGGCCACGCTGACGCTGCCCGGCATCGCCGCCATCGCGCTGACGCTCGGCATGGCGATCGACTCCAACGTGCTGATCAACGAGCGGATCCGCGAGGAGCTGCGCTGGGGGGCGACGCCGCATGCGGCGATCACCGCGGGCTACGAGCGCGCGTTCGGCACGATTCTCGACTCCAACGTGACGACGCTGATCGCCGGCATCGCGCTGCTGATCTTCGGCAGCGGGCCCGTGCGCGGCTTCGCCGTGGTCCATTGCCTCGGCATCATGACGTCGATGTTCTCGGCGGTGTTCGTGTCGCGCGGGATCGTCAACCTGATCTACGGCGGCCGCAAGCACCTCGCCAAGATCTCGATCGGACAGATATGGCGCCCGGCACCGGCGTCCGGCGTGCCGGCGAAATGAGTCCGGTGCCGACATCGGCCATGACCTGCGATCTTCCGTGCGCCGCGGGCGCCACGCGCTGAGCGACAACCCGGCGCGAGCGCAGCCGCAGCAGCCAACCACGAGACCGAACCATGGAATTCTTCCGGATCCGGCGCGACATCCCGTTCATGCGGTACGCGCTCACGTTCAACGTGATCTCGCTCGTCACCTTCGTGCTGGCCGTGTTCTTCCTCGCCACTCGCGGGTTGAATCTCGGCGTCGATTTTCGCGGGGGCACGGTCATCGAGGTGACCTACGGCCATGCGGTCGATTTCAACCGCGTGCGCGCCGCGATCGACAAGCTCAACCTGGGCGAGTACTCGGCGCAGAGCTTCGGCAGCTCCGACACGGCGCTGATCCGGCTGCCGCTCAAGGAAGGCGTCTCGAGCGCGCAGCTGTCCGAGCAGGTGATGGGAGCGCTGCGGGCCGACGATCCGTCGGCGAAGCAGCAGCGGGTCGAGTTCGTCGGCCCGCAGGTCGGCAAGGAGCTCTACGAGAACGGCGCGCTGGCGCTGCTGCTCGTCTCGCTCGGCATCGTCGGCTACCTCGCGATGCGCTTCGAGTGGCGTTTCGCGGTCGCGGCGATCATCGCGAACCTGCACGACGTCATCATCATCCTCGGGTTCTTCGCGCTGTTTCACTGGGAGTTCTCGCTGCCGGTGCTGGCGGCGGTCCTCGCCGTGCTCGGCTACTCGGTGAACGAGTCGGTGGTCATCGCCGACCGGATCCGCGAGAACTTCCGCAAGATGCGCAAGGCGTCCGTGACGCACGTGATCGACAACGCGATCACCAGCACGATCTCCCGGACCATCATCACCCATGGAAGCACGCTGATGATGGTGCTGTCGATCCTGTTCTTCGGCGGCGAGACACTGCATTTCTTCGCGCTCGCGCTGACGATCGGGATCTGCTTCGGCATCTACTCGTCGGTGCTGGTGATGGCGCCGCTCGTGATGTGGATGGGGGTCTCGCGCGAGGATCTCGTGAAGCCCGAGCGCAAGCGCGAGGGTCCGGAAGGCGAGAAGATCCTCCCGTAGCGCAGGCGAAGCCGGAGACCGCTGCTTCGGCGCGCCCGGGCCCCGGTGGGGCGGGGCCCCGCGTGGCGGCGCCAACGCCGACCGGCCGCGCCGCCACTCCCCCCGCATCCATGCTGACGACGATCTTCTACTCGCTGCTCGCGCTGGACCAGACCGTCACGCAGATCGCCGCCCAGCACGGGCAATGGATCTATGTGCTGCTGTTCCTGATCATCTTCGCGGAGACGGGGCTCGTGGTCTTCCCGTTCCTCCCGGGAGACTCGATCCTCTTCATCGCCGGCACCGTCGTCGCGACCGCCGACCTCAACGTCCACCTGCTGGTCGTCGTGCTGATCGCCGCGGCGATCCTCGGGGACACGGTCAACTACTCGATCGGCCACTACATCGGGCCGCGCGCCTTCGACAAGCCCGATTCGCGCTGGTTCAAGCAGGAGCACCTGCGGCGCACGCAGGCGTTCTACGACCGCTACGGCGGCGTCACGATCATCATCGGCCGCTTCGTTCCGATCGTGCGGACCTTTGCGCCGTTCCTCGCCGGCGTTGCCGGGATGACCTATCGCCGGTTCCTGTCGTACAACGTGATCGGCGCCGTCGCCTGGATCTGCTCGCTCGTCTACGCCGGCTACCTGTTCGGCAACATCCCCTGGGTCAAGCAGAACCTGACGCTGATCGTCGTCGCGATCGTCGCGGTTTCGCTGATCCCGGCGGTCAGCACGTTCATCAGCGAGCGCCGCGCTCAGAAGAAATGATGGGGTCGGAGCAAGTCATCAGCGCGCTGATGACTCGCTCCGACCCCATTGTTGGACCCCAATACCGACCGTCAGACGCGCTTCGCCAGCTCCGCCGCCTTGCCGACGTAGGTCGCGGGCGTCAGCGCCTTGAGCCGCGCCTTGGCCTCCGCCGGGATCGCGAGAGCGTCGATGAACGCGTGGAGGCTCTCGCGCGTCATGCCGGTCACGCCGCGCGTCAGCGCCTTCAACTGCTCGTAGGGGTTCGGCACGCCGTGCCGGCGCATCACGGTCTGGATCGGCTCGGCCAGCACCTCCCAGTTGGCGTCGAGATCGGCGGCGAGGCGCGCCTCGTCGACGGCGAGGCGCGCGAGCCCCTGCGCGAGCGACACCCAGCCGAGCAGCGCATAGCCCAGGGCGACGCCCATGTTGCGCAGCACCGTCGAGTCGGTCAGATCGCGCTGCCACCGCGAGACCGGCAGCTTCTCGGCGAGGTGCCTCAGCATCGCATTGGCGAGGCCGAGGTTCCCCTCGGAATTCTCGAAATCGATCGGATTGACCTTGTGCGGCATCGTCGACGAGCCGACCTCGCCCTCCTTCACCTTCTGCCGGAAGTAGCCGAGCGAGACGTAACCCCAGACGTCGCGATCCAGGTCGATCAGCACGGTGTTCGCGCGGGCGACGGCGTCGAAGAGCTCCGCCATGTAATCGTGCGGCTCGATCTGGGTCGTGTACGGATTGAACTCGAGGCCGAGCCGGGCGACGACGCCCGCCGCGAGCCTCTCCCAGTCGACGTCGGGGTAGGCGACGACGTGGGCGTTGAAGTTGCCGACCGCGCCGTTGGCCTTGCCCTTGATCGGCACGCGCTCGATCCCCGCGATCTGGCGCTCCAGCCGCGCGTACACGTTGGCCATCTCCTTGCCGAGCGTCGTCGGGGTCGCCGGCTGGCCGTGCGTGCGCGAGAGCATCGGCACGGCGGCATTCGCGTGGGCAAGGGCGCGCAGCGTGGCGGCAATGTCGCGCAACGCGGGCAGCAGGATCGTCCGCCGGGCATCGGCGAGCATCACCCCGTACGCCAGGTTGTTGATGTCCTCGGATGTGCAGGCGAAATGGATGAACTCGCCGACCCGCACGATCTCCGGGACGTCGGCGAAGCGCTCCTTCAGCCAGTACTCGACTGCCTTGACGTCGTGGTTGGTCGTGCGCTCGATCGCCTTGACGCGCTCGGCATCGGCCTGCGCGAACGACGCGCAGGCCGCGTCGAGCGCCGCGCGCGCCGCCGCGCCGAACGGCGCGACCTCCGCGATGCGCGGCTCCTCGGACAGCGCGATGAGCCATGCGACCTCGATCCGCACGCGCGCGCGGATGAGCCCGTACTCGCTGAAGTGCGCGGCGAGCGGGGCAACCTTGGCGGCATAGCGGCCGTCGAGTGGCGACAGCGCCATGAGGGCAGTCGGGGAATCGGGCATCGCAGCGTGGCCGGCCCCGGAAGCGCGGGACGGGCGCAACGAGTCTAGCACAGGCATCCGCGAGCTTCATTCGGGAGGTACGCAGGGACTCTCCGCTGCCGCGAGGCACGCTGCGCCCTGAAGGAGTCGGTTGACAGCGATGTGCGCCGACCCGTACCTTTGCCGAGGCCCGACCCGAGCCGTCGCGGGAGCGGATCGGCCGGAAAGGACCTGCCGATGGACAAATCGAACAAGCGGGCGCCGCGCCTCATAGGGCTGTGCATGCTCGGCTGCCTGCTCTTCAACTACCCGATCCTGGCGCTGTTCAACCTGCCCGGCGCGGTCCTGGGAATTCCGGTCCTGTACGCGTACATCTTCACCGCCTGGGCGCTGCTCATTGCGCTGATGAAGCTCGCGGTCGAGCGCGACGACTAGCATTCCGGGCCAGAGCGGACGCACGAGCCATGCTCCAGGGCTGGGTCATCGCCGCCACCGCGTTCGCGTACCTCGGCCTGCTGTTCGCGATCGCCTACTACGCGGACCAGCGCGCCGACGCGGGCCGCTCGATCATCGCGAACCCGTACATCTACAGCCTGTCGCTGGCGGTCTACGCGACGGCGTGGACGTTCTACGGGAGCGTGGGGCGCGCCGCGGGCGACGGGGTCGGATTCCTCCCGATCTACATCGGACCGACGCTGATGATCGCGCTCTGGTGGGTCGTCATGCGCAAGATCCTGCGCATCTCCAAGCAGAACCGCATCACCTCGCTCGCCGACTTCGTCGCCTCCCGCTACGGCAAGAGCGCGCTGCTCGGCGGCGTCGTGACCATCATCGCGGTGATCGGAATCGTCCCCTACATCTCGCTGCAGCTGAAGGCGATCTCGACGAGCTTCACCATCCTCGTCCAGTACCCCGAGATCGTCATGCCGGCCAAGATCGGCGCCGTGCCCATCCTCCAGGACACGGCGCTCTGGGTCGCGCTGATCCTGGCGCTGTTCACGATCGCTTTCGGCACCCGCCACCTCGACGCCGCGGAGCACCACGAAGGGATGGTGGCGGCCATCGCGTTCGAGTCGATCGTCAAGCTGCTCGCCTTTCTCGCGGTCGGAGCGTTCGTGACCTTCGGCATCTACGACGGATTCGGCGACGTGTTCGCGCGCGCCGCCGCCGCACCGAAGCTCGCGCCGCTGCTCACCCCGCTCGAGGGGGTCGCCGGCAGCTATGCGAACTGGGTGTGGCTGACGATCCTGTCGATGCTCGCCATCATGTTCCTGCCGCGCCAGTTCCAGATCGCGGTGATCGAGAACGTCGACGAGAAGCACCTGAAGAAGGCGATCTGGCTGTTTCCGGTCTACATGCTCGCGATCAACGTCTTCGTGCTGCCGATCGCCTTCGGCGGCCGCCTGCACTTCCCCGACGGCAGCGTCGACGCGGACACCTTCGTCCTGACGCTGCCGATGGCCGAGAGGCAGGAGCTGCTCGCGCTGCTCGTCTTCATCGGCGGCCTGTCCGCCGCGACCGGCATGGTGATCGTCGAGACCATCGCCCTGTCGACGATGGTGTGCAACGACCTGGTGATGCCGGTGCTGCTGCGGCTGTCGCGCCTGCGGCTCACCGAGCGCCCCGATCTCACCGGACTGCTCCTCGGCATCCGGCGCGGCGCGATCGTGCTCGTGCTGCTGCTGGGGTATCTCTACTTCCGGATCGCCGGCGAGGCCTACGCGCTCGTCTCCATCGGGCTGATCTCGTTCGCGGCGGTGGCCCAGTTCGCCCCGGCGGTGCTCGGCGGGATCTTCTGGAAGGGCGCCACGCGCCGCGGCGCGCTGTGGGGGCTGATCGCCGGTTTCGCGGTCTGGTTCTACACGCTGATGCTGCCGGCGTTCGCGCGCTCGGACTGGCTGCCGATCGCGCTGCTCGACCACGGGCCGTTCGGGATCGAGCTGCTGAAGCCGCTCGCGCTGTTCGGCCTGACCGGTCTCGACCAGATCACGCACGCGATGCTCTGGAGCATGATCGCCAACGCCAGCGTCTATGCCGCGGTCTCGCTCTCCGGCTCGCAGACCGCCGAGGAGCATCGGCAGGCGAGCGTGTTCGTCGACGTGTTCCGGCACGAGGCCGGAGGCGCGCGGTTCTGGCGCGGGACGGCGTCGGCGCCGGAACTGCACAGCGTGCTCGCGCGCTTTCTCGGCGTGGCCGCCGCCGACACGGCGTTCGCCGAGTACGCGCGCGGCCGCGGCCTGCGCTGGCCGGACGACAACCTGCACGCCGACGCCGAGTTCGTGCACTTCGTCGAGACGCAGCTCGCGGGCGCGATCGGCGCCGCGTCCGCGCGCGTCATGGTCGCCTCGGCGGTGAAGGAGGAGGCGCTGACGCTGGACGAGGTGCGGGAGATCCTCGACGAGGCGTCGCAGGTCGTCGTCTACAGCCACAAGCTCGAGCAGAAGTCGCGCGAGCTCGAGGCCGCCACCGCGGAGCTCCGCGCCGCCAACGAGCGCCTGCAGGAGCTCGACCGCCTCAAGGACGACTTCATCTCGACGGTGACCCACGAGCTGCGCACGCCGCTCACGTCGATCCGCGCCTTCTCCGAGATCCTGCTCGCCGACCCGAACATCGCCATCGCCGAGCGCCAGAGATTCCTCGGTATCATTACCCGGGAGACCGAGCGCCTGACCCGGCTCATCAACCAGGTGCTCGATCTCGCCAAGATCGAGTCGGGGCGCGCCGAGTGGCACGTCACGCGCGTCGACGTGCGCAAGGTGGTCGCCGAAACGCTCGCGGAGATGAGCCAGATGTTCAAGGAGAAGAACGTGCAGGTCGAGGCGCGGTTCCCCCAGCGGGTGTCGCCGGTGGACGCCGATCTCGATCGCCTGATCCAGGTGCTGCTCAACCTGCTCTCGAACGCGCTGAAGTTCTGCGCGGAGGGCAAGGGGCGGGTCGAGGTGGCGCTGACCGAGGCGGACGAGATGGTGCGCATCGACGTGCGCGACAACGGACCCGGCATCAACCTGGCGGACCAGGCGGTCATCTTCGACAAGTTTCGGCAGGCGGGCGACACGCTGACGGAGAAGCCGCCGGGCACGGGGCTGGGATTGCACATCAGCCGCCAGATCGTCGAGCATTTCGGCGGCCGGATGTGGGTGACCAGCCGGCCCGGCGAGGGCGCGTGCTTCTCCTTCACCCTGCCGGCCGCTCGGCCCGCCATGCAGGCGGCGTGAACAGGCAACAAGGAGCTCGCATGGCTGATTCCCAACGCAAGGTGCTGATCGCGGACGACGAGCCGAACATCGTGACGGCGCTCGAGTTCCTGCTCAAGCGCAGCGGCTACGACGTGCGGGTCGTGACCAACGGTGCGGACGCGCTGGCGCTGATCGAGAGCTACGTTCCGGACGTCGTCCTGCTCGACATCATGATGCCGGTCAAGAGCGGCTACGAGGTGTGCCAGCGCATGCGCGAGCGGCCCGAGTGGCGGCACATCAAGATCGTGATGCTCTCCGCCAAGGGGCGCGAGGCGGAAGTGAGCAAGGGGATGTCGCTGGGCGCGGATCTCTACATCACGAAGCCGTTCTCGACGCAGGAGCTCATCAACGCGATCAACGCGTTCTTCGACCCGGGCACCGAGCCGCGCGACGCATGAAGTTGGCGCGGAGCTTCTGGATCTGGCTCGCCGTCTTCTATGTGGGCGTACTCGCGGTCGTGGGCGCATTCGCGCTGGTCGCGGGCATGGGGATCGACGAAACGCAGCGTCCCGCAATCGCCGGCGTGCTCGCCGAGGCCGCGCCGGGGCTGATCTATGCGGCGATCATCCTGCTCTTCGGCTGTGCCGGTGTCCTGCGCTGGGTGTTTCGCCGCTATCCGGAGGCGGCGCGGCAGCTCGCGGACCAGACGCGGGTCCTCCTCTCCGCAGGACCGGAGCACAAGGTGGCCGCCACCGGAGGGCCCGAAATGGCCGAGCTCGCGGCCACGATCAACCAGTTCGCCGACGGCTATCACCAGCTCGAGCGCGACCTCGACGCGCGCAGTGCCGAGGCCCGCGCACGTGTCGAGGAGGAGCGCAATCGCTTCGCGGCGCTGATGTCCGAGCTGTCGGAAGGTGTCGTCGTTTGCAATGCCGACGGGCGAATACTGCTGTACAACGCGCGCGCCGCAAAGCTCGTCGGCAGCGCCGATTCGGGTCCCGCGCGCGGCGACTACGCGCCGCTGGGCCTCGGTCGCTCGGTGTTCGGGCTCCTCGACCGCGATCAGGTCGCGCATGCGCTGGACAAGGTGCAGCAGCAGATCGAGCGGAAGGTCGAGCGCCCGCACACGCGCTTCGTGACCGGCGCCGCCAACGGCGCGCTGCTGCGTGTGCAGGTGGCTCCGTTCCTGTCGGCCGACCGGCGAATGGCGGGGATGGTGTTCACGCTCGACGACGTGCGCATGCTGATCGGGCGCGAGGAGCAACGGTTGAAGCTGCTGCAGGCGCTCGCGACCGGCGTGCGCGCGCCGGTCGCCAACTTGCGCGCGGCCGCCGAGAGCCTGGTTGCGTTTCCCGAGATGGAAGTCGCGCGCCGCGCGCAATTCGTCGAGATCGTCGCCGCCGAGTCGCGCGTGCTCACCGAGCGCCTCAATACCGCTCTGAGCGACTATGCCGATGCGCTGAAGGGGAGCCTGACGCTGGAGGACATGCGTGTCGGCGATCTGCTGGCCGTCGTGCAGCGGCGCGTCGCGGACACCGTCGCCATTCCCGTGCACACCGAGAACGTCGACGAGGGCCTGTGGGTGCGGGTCGACAGCTTTGCGCTCGCGCAGGCGATCGCCTCGCTGGCGGTGCGGCTGCAAGCGGACTACGGCATACGCGACCTGCGCTTCCGCGCCGCGGCGAGCGGCAAATTCGCCGAGCTCGACCTGGTCTGGACCGGGGCGATCGTGGGCAGCGAGGCGCTCGCGCTGTGGGAGACCGAGCCCATGCGCGTCGGCGCCGACGAGTCCCCGCTCACCCTGAAGGACGTGCTGGAACGCCATGGCGGCGAGATATGGAGCCAGGCCGACCGGCCGCGCCAGAAGGCCTGGTTTCGCGTCCTCCTGCCGTTGGGCGAGCCCGTGGCCGCCGCGTTGCCCCGGCCCGCCGCCGCCGACAACCGGCCCGAGTACTACGACTTCGACCTGTTCGAGCACATCGAGACGACCGGCGCGATGGCCGAGCGCCGCCTCGCCGAGCTCTCGTACACGGTATTCGACACCGAGACCACCGGTCTCGAGCCCTCGGCCGGGGACGAGATCATCTCGATCGGCGCGGTGCGCATCGTCAACGGCCGGCTGCTCAAGAACGAGGTTTTCGAGCAGCTGGTCGACCCGCTGCGACCGATCGCCCGCGACGCGACGCGCATCCACGGCATCGACAGCCGGGCGCTGGCCGGCCAGCCGCCGATCGGGAAGGTCCTGCCCGGCTTCCACCGCTTCTGCGAGGACACGGTGCTGGTGGCCCACAACGCCGCCTTCGACATGCGCTTCCTCGAGCTCAAGGAGGCTGCGACCGGCGTGCGCTTCGCCCAGCCGGTGCTCGACACGCTGCTGCTCTCGGCCGTGGTCCACCCGAGTTTCGAGAATCACAACCTCGACACCATCGCCGAGCGGCTCGGCGTGCGGGTGATCGGGCGCCACACCGCGCTCGGCGACGCGCTGGTGACCGGCGAAGTGTTCCTGAAGCTCTTGCCGTTGCTTGCGCAACGCGGCATCGTGACGCTTGGCCAGGCGTTGGAGGCATCGCGCGCGACCTACCACGCCCGACTGCAGTATTGACCCGCACGCACGCGATCATGACCGAGACCGACAGCCCGCTGGAGCGCCGACTCGCCGGCGACCACCAGACGCTCGCCCGTCCGCTGCGCACGCTCGTCCGGCGTCCGCCGGTCGTCTGCCGCGAGGGCAGCACCGTGGGCGAAGCGCTCGCGGTGATGCATGCCGAAGGGATCGGCAGCATCGTGATCGTCGACGCGCACTCACGGCCGGTCGGCATCTTCACCGAGCGCGACCTGGTCGGCGTCGCGCTGGGTGCGGGCATCGCGCAGCCGATCGCGGACGTGATGACGCGCGACCCGCTGGGGCTGCCGGGCCATACGCCCGCCTACGAGGCCGCGCTGGCGATGATCGACCGCCGGTTCCGCCACGTGCTCGTGACCGAATCCGACCAGCTCGTCGGCGTCGTGTCCGAGCGCGACGTGTTCTCCCTGCAGCGCTTCGGGCTGGGCGAGCTGACGATGGAGATCCGGCTCGCGCGCGACGTGCCTGCGCTCGCCGGTCTCGCCGAGCGGGTACGGCGGCTGACGCGGCTGCTCGTCGCGCAGGGCGTCGCGGCCGAGCACCTGACGACGTTCGTCTCGGTCCTGAATGACAGGATCTGCCAGCGCGTCATCGAGCTCGTGCGCAACCGTCATGCCTGGGAGCGCGTCAGCTGGTGCTGGCTCGCGTTCGGCAGCGAAGGCCGTCTCGAGCAGACCTTCGCCACCGACCAGGACAACGGCCTCATCTTCGAGTCCCACGGCGACGCCGGGCCGTCCGAGGTTCGCACGCGCCTCATCCCGTTTGCGCGCGAGGTCAACGAAGCGCTCGATGCCTGCGGCTACCCGCTGTGCAAGGGCAACGTGATGGCGTCGAACCCCGAGCTGTGCCTTTCGGTCGCGGAGTGGAAGGCGAAGATGGAGGGGTGGCTGCACAACTCCGACCCCAAGGCGCTGCTCGACGCGTCGATCTATTTCGACTTTCGCGGGTTGCACGGCGACGAGCGGCTGGTCGGGGAGTTGCGGGACTGGTTTCTCGCGGCGACGCGCGCGCGCCCCAACTTCCTGCGCCTGATGGCCGAGAATGCGCTGCAGACCCGGCCTCCACTCGGCAAATGGGGACGCTTCGTGACCGAGAATGCGTCCAACGGCGCGAAGACGATCAACATCAAGCTCTACGGCGTGCGTCCGTTCGTCGACACGGCGCGCATCCTGGCGCTGGCCCGCGGCCTGCCGCAGACGACGACCGCCGAGCGGCTGCGCGCGGCGAGCGCCGCCGGCGCGATGCCGAAGGACGAAGCCGAGGCTGTCGTCGCGTCGTTCTTCTTCATCCAGGGTGTCCGGCTCCGGCACCAGGCCGCGCTCGAGGTCCTGAGCGACGAGTCGGCAAACCGCATCGAAACCGCCGCGCTCAACGAGCTCGACCGCCGCACCCTGAAGGAAGCGTTCCGGATCGCCGGCGAGATGCAGTCGCGCCTCGCGCTCGACTACCAGCTCTGACGCGTCTCCGGCCGCGCGGGGCGGCGGTTACACTGGCCGGCTCGAACGGAATGCCGTGGAAACCCTGCGCCGCATCGTCTATCTGATCTTCCGCCCGACGGCGGAATGGGACCTGATCGCGCGCGAGCGGACATCGGTGGACCGGCTGCTCCGCTCGTACATCCTGCCGCTGGCGCTGCTCGCGCCCGTGGCGACCGTAATCGGGATGAAGACGTTCGACCGCGACTGGAGCCCGGTGCACGGCTACCTCGTGCCCGCCGACCGGATCCTCGCGGCCGGGGCCACGACGTATTTCGCGATCGTGGGCTCGATCCTCGTGCTCGCCGCGATCTTCGCCGTCATCGCGCCGATGTTCGGTGCGGCGCGCGACTATCTCGCCGCGCTGAAGGTCGCGACTTACGGATCGATTCCCCTGATGCTCGCCGGCGCGACCCTGCTGCTGCCGGTGATGGCGATGGTCACGATGGTGGGCTTGTGCCACAGCCTGTTCCTGCTCTGGCTGGGGGCGCGGCGCGTGCTGAACGTGCCAGCCGGAGCCCAGGCCGAGTTCGTCGGCATTTCCATCGTCATGCTGACGTTCCTTTCGGTCCTCGTCGGTGCGGCAGCCAGCGCCGTCGGGCTGCTCTGACGCGACCGGCCGAATCCCGGGGAGACCCAGAAAAAAGGCCCGCATCGCTGCGGGCCTTTCGCCTTGGAGGCAATGCGGGCGGTCAGGTGCCTTCGGTCACCATCGTGTCGCCGGTCAGGTTCGGGAACCGCACGTGCTCGACCAGCTCCTGCACCTCCCGGTTCGGCGCGGGCGTGATCAGGCTGACGACGATGATGACGAGGAAGCCGAGCGGCACGCCCCAGAGTCCCGCCGAAATCGCCGAAATGCCCCACCAGGTGTTGTCGGCGATGGAGCCGGAAACGCCGAAAACGCCGCGCAGCCACGGCTGGGTGGTCGCCATGTAATAGAACGTTATTCCCAGGCCCGCGATCATCCCGAGCGTTGCACCCCACTTGTTCGCGCGCTTCCAGAAGATCCCCAGCGTGAGCGCCGGGAAGAACGCCGCTGCGGCGAGCGAGAACGCCGCAGACACCAGGAACAGGATGTCCGCCGGCTTCTGCGCTGCCACCGACGCCGCAATGACCGCGACGACGAGGAGCAGCATCTTCGAGATCGTGACGCGGCGCGCCGTCGACGCGTTCGGGTCGAGCATCTTGTAGTAGAAGTCGTGCGACAGCGCGTTGGCGATGGTCAGCAGCAGGCCGTCCGCAGTGGACAGCGCCGCCGCCAGACCGCCGGCAGCGACCAGGCCCGATATGACGTACGGCAGGCCTGCGATCTCCGGCGTCGCCAGCACGATGATGTCGCCGCCGATCGCGATCTCGGCGAGCTGCACGATGCCGTCCCGGTTGATGTCGACGATCGACAGCAGGCTTGGATCGACCTTCTGCCATGACGCGACCCACGCCGGCAGCTTTGCGAACTCGGTGCCGACAACCAGCGAATACACGTCGAACTTTGCCAGCACCGCGAGTGCCGGCGCCGTGAAGTAAAGCAGGAAGATGAAGAACAGCGACCAGAACACGGACTCCCGCGCCTCGCGCACCGACGGCGTCGTGTAGTAGCGCATCAGGATGTGCGGCAGCGCGGCGGTGCCCACCATCAGGCAGAACACCAGCGCGAGGAAGTTGCGGCGCGAGACATCGCGCGCGGCATCGTCCTTGCCCGGGTAGGACTCGGCGTGGCGCAACGGCGGTCCCGCGCGGGCCGCGAGCCCCGAATCCTTCGTCCACTGCGCCTTGGCGGCTGCCTCGTCCTTCGGATACGCGGCCGCGGCCTTCTCGGCCGCCGCGACCTGGTCGGCCGGTGCGTTGTCGGCCTTGAGCTTCTCGACATCGGCGGCGAGCTTGGCCTTCGCTGCGGCATAGGAAGCCGGCAGGCCCTTGAGATTGGCGCTCGCCTCGTCGGCGCGCGCCTTGAAGATGCCGCGGACCTCGAGCTCCTTCGGATCCTTGATGAACTTCTCTTCGAGCGCCGTCACCTTCTCGAGCTGCTTGCCGTAGACGATCTGCGGAATCGGGATGCCGGTCTGCTTCACCGACAGCCAGATCACCGGGATCATGTAGGCGATGATCAGGATGATGTACTGCGCCACCTGCGTCCACGTCACCGCGCGCATCCCGCCCAGGAACGAGCACACCAGGATCCCGCCGAGGCCGAGGAAAATCCCGAGCGTGAAATCGACGCCGGTCAGGCGCGTGGTGATCAGGCCCACGCCGTAGATCTGCGCGACCACGTACGTGAACGAGCACAGGATCGCGGCGAAGATGCCGACCGTCCGCGGGATGTGGCCGCCGTAGCGCGCGCCGAGAAAGTCGGGGATCGTGAACTGGCCGAACTTGCGCAGGTACGGCGCCAGGAACAGCGCGACCAGGCAGTAGCCGCCGGTCCAGCCCATGACGAACGCCAGGCCGCCGAACCCGGTCAGGTACAGCGTGCCGGCCATGCCGATGAACGACGCGGCGCTCATCCAGTCCGCGCCGGTCGCCATGCCGTTGAATATCGCCGGTACGCGCCGGCCGGCGACGTAGTACTCGGCGGCATCCGAGGTGCGGCTCATCACGCCGATCCCGGCGTAGAGGCCGACCGTCGCCATCAGGAAGATGTAGCCGATCCATTGCCGCGAGAGACCCATCTGCTCGGCGATGGCCAGCAGGATCACGAAGACGATGAAGCCCCCGGTGTAGAACGTGTAAACCTTCTTGAGCTGCGACTTGAACCCGCGCTGGGTGCCGGACGAGAAAACGCCACCCGTCCCGGATGCTCCTGGAATGCCGGCCATTATTCGTCCTCCCCTTCGTGCACGTCGTATTCGCGGTCGAGGTTGTTCATGTACCGCGCGTAGTACCAGATGATGACCACGTAGATGATCAGCGATCCCTGCGCGGCCATCCAGAAGGCGAACGTCCACCCGAAGAAATTGAACGAGCAGCTCACGGGCGTAGTAACCCATGACGAAGGTCACGACGAACCAGATGAAGAGCAAGATCCCCGTGATGGTCAGATTCTTGCTCCAATACTCCAGGTGTTTTTCGGTCAACTGCATGGCAGGCTCCTCCTGACGAACAACCTTGGATAACCGTGGATCCCCAAAACGTGGCCAGCGAAAATTCTTATTGGTTTCGCGGCCCTTCGTCGAGGGCCGTCGGTTTTCCGGCAGTATAGCCACCTTTCCCCCGCCGCAACAGCCGGGGCCGGCTTTGCGTCCTGCCGCCGCGTGCCGCGCCTCCCGCCGCCCGGGCGCCGGGCGGCCCTTTATGACAACGTACTTGCTTTCAGTCCCGTCTCGCGCTCCAGCTGCCGCGCGACCTTGGGCTCGAACTTCGCCAGGTGGTCGAGCACTTCCTGCGTCTCCCTGGTCCGGCCGAGCTCGTGCTGGACGCGTGCCAGCTGGTACCAGCCGTAAGGGCTCATCGGCTGCAGTTTCGTGTTCTTCTTGAGCGGCGCCACCGCCTCGTCCAGCCGCCGCGTCGAGATCAACGACAGCGCGAGCCCGTAATGCGCGCGGTCGTGATCCGGGTTGATGGCGAGCGCCCGCTCGAACGCCGCGATCGCGCCCTGGTGGTCGTTCAGTTCCTGCAGCAGGAAGCCCCGGTTGAAGTGCGCCTCGGCATCCCCCGGCTTCACCGCCAGGAGGCGGTCGAGCATCGCCAGCGCGTCCCGCTTGCGGCCCTGCTGCGCCATCTGGAAGGCGATCGACGCGAGCGCGAGCGCGTCGGCTGGATCGAGCTCGAGCATCTTCTCGTAGTACTCGAGCGCGAGGTCCCGCCGGCGGAAGAGGACGCACCAGGCCGCGATCTGATCGTAGAACCAGCGCTTGATCCGGTTCGGCATCGGCTTCGTCAGCGATCCTGCAGGCACTGAGCGACGGGAAGTCCCACGCCCATGCATGCGTTCGCGATCGCGAGCATCGTCCAGACATAGGCGACCGCGAGCAGCGAGAACGCCACGAGCGGAAGGTGCCGCTCGGCGACGACCCTGGGCGTGATCCAGCGACAGGGCTTGACCACCGGCGATGCGATGAGCCGGAGCAGCCGGTAGAAGAAGTTCTGCTCCGGCGGCTGCCCCATCATCCGCGCGAGGAGATAGGTCGCACCCTGCCCGAGCAGCGCGAGTAGCGGTATCGCGAGGACGAGCTGGACGAGCCGCAGCCAGAAGAGCGTCGATTGGAGGTCGTTCACCGAAAGTTCCCGCCGGGCCCGAGAGCAACAGGGCGGCGTCCCGGCCGGGACCGCCGCCCTGTCGATGCCCGTAGCCCCAGTTTACAGAATGTGCAGTCCGCCGCCGTCGGCGCCACCGCCGCCCGACCGCGACGGCCCGGCGACGAATGCCGCAACGCGAATCCGACCGGCTCTCAGAGCGCCTGCTTCAGCTGGTCGAGGATCGCCGGGTTCTCCAGCGTCGAGACGTCCTGCGTGATCTCCTCGTTCTTCGCGATCGAGCGCAGCAGCCGCCGCATGATCTTCCCGGACCGCGTCTTCGGCAGGTTGTCGCCGAAGCGGATGTCCTTGGGCTTCGCGATCGGCCCGATCTCCTTGCCGACCCAGTCGCGCAGCTCCCTCGCGATCTTCTCCGCGTCGGCGCCGGAGGGCCGATGCTGCTTCAGCACGACGAAGGCGCAGACGGCCTCGCCCGTCATGTCGTCGGGACGGCCGACGACCGCGGCCTCCGCCACCATGGGATTGGCGACCAGCGCCGACTCGATCTCCATCGTGCCCAGCCGATGGCCGGAAACGTTGAGCACGTCGTCGATGCGGCCCATGATCGTGAAATAGGTCGTCGCCTTGTCGCGCACCGAGCCATCGCCGGCGAGGTAGAGCTTGCCGCCGAGCTCTTCCGGGTAGTACGACTTCCTGTACCGCTCGGGATCGCCCCAGATCGTGCGGATCATCGCCGGCCACGGCCGCTTGACGACCAGGATGCCGCCGTGGCCGTTCTCGACGTCGTGCCCCGTCTCGTCGACGATGGCGGCCATGATGCCGGGGAGCGGCAGCGTGCACGAGCCGGGCACCGTCGGCGTCACGCCGGGGAGCGGCGTGATCATGTGGCCGCCGGTCTCGGTCTGCCACCACGTGTCGACGATCGGGCAGCGGCCGCCGCCGACCTGCTCGTGATACCACATCCACGCTTCCGGATTGATCGGCTCGCCGACGGTTCCGAGCAGCCGCAGGCTGGACAGATCGTAGTTCTTCGGCGCCGTCGCCGGCGTCACGCCGGACGCCTTGACCAGCGCGCGTATCGCCGTCGGCGCCGTGTAGAAGATCGACGACCTTGTGCTTGGCGATCGTCTGCCAGAAGCGGCCCGCGTCGGGATAGGTGGGGATGCCCTCGAAGACGACCTCGGTCGCGCCGACGGCGAGCGGGCCGTACGCGATATACGTGTGTCCGGTCACCCAGCCGATGTCGGCGGTGCACCAGAAGATGTCCGTCGGCTTGATGTCGAACGTCCAGCGCATCGTGAGCATCGCCCACAGCAGGTAGCCGCCGGAGCTGTGCTGCACGCCCTTCGGCTTGCCGGTCGAGCCCGACGTGTAGAGGATGAACAGCGGGTGCTCGGCGCCGACCCAGACGGGCTCGCAGCTGTCGGCCTGCTTGCGCGACGAGGTCGTGCAGCCAGACGTCCCGCGGCGCCGAGAACGCGACGTTGCCGCCCGTCCGCTTGTAGACGACGACGTGGCGGATGCCCTCGCAGCCGCCCATCCCCAGCGCCTCGTCGACGATCGCCTTGAGCGGCAGGTGCTTGCCGCCGCGCGCCTGCTCGTCGGCGGTGATCACCGCGACGGCGCCGGCGTCGATGATGCGCTCCTGCAGCGACTTCGCCGAGAAGCCGCCGAACACCACCGAATGGGTCGCGCCGATGCGCGCGCAGGCCTGCATCGCCACCACGCCCTCGATCGACATCGGCATGTAGACGAGAACGCGGTCGCCCTTGCCGATGCCCAGCGACTTGAGCCCGTTCGCGAGCCGGCACACGCGGTGATACAGCTCGCGGTAGGTCACCCTCGTCACCGCGCCGTCGTCGGCCTCGAAGATGATCGCGACTTTTTCCGCGTTGCCGTTGGCGAGGTTGCGATCGAGGCAGTTGTACGAGACGTTGAGCTCGCCGTCGTCGAACCATTTGTAGAACGGCGCGTTCGATTCGTCCAGCGTCCGCGTGAAGGGCTTGTGCCACAGAACCTCGTCCCGCGCGAGCTTCGCCCAGAACCCGTTGAAGTCCTTCGCGGCGCTGGCGTTCAGCGCGTCGAAGTCCGCCTTCTTGACGTTTGCCTGGGCGACGAATTCGCGCGGCGGCTCGAAGATCCGGCGCTCGTTCGATACCGACTCGATCGTGGACATGCTCTGCTCTCCTCCAAGGGGGTGCCGCCCATGCACTCCGGGTCGGGCGGGGACGCTGGCAACCGCTCCGCAGTCTAACCAATCGCGCACAAGACCCGCAATCCGCGGGCTTGATGCAGCGCAATCCCGCGACGGTTTGGGCAAGCCGTCGCGGGCTGCCGGCCCGCCCGGCTGCGCCTCCTCGGCCCGTCCCTCGGCCGATCGCGAGCCGGGCCCGTCGCGCTCGCGCGCGAATGGCGGCCCGTCGCCGGCGCATCGCCCGCCGGCTGCGGCTGCCTCCGGAGCGATGATAAACTTGCATTTTCCGTCAATGCCTTAGCCTCCCCCTTCATGGCCCAATCCCGACTCGGTCCGATCGCGACCATCCTTTTCTTCAGCCGGTGGTTGCAGTTGCCGCTCTACCTCGGCCTGATCGTCGCGCAGGCGGTCTACGTCTGGTACTTCCTGGTCGAGCTGACGCATCTGGTCGAGGCCGCGTTCGGCAGCAAGGATGCATTGGCGATGATCCTCAAGAACGTCACGCCGGCCGGCGCCGAGACGGTCACGGCTGCGCCCGAGACGCTGGTGATGCTCGTCGTGCTCGGCCTGATCGACGTCGTGATGATCTCGAACCTGCTGATCATGGTGATCATCGGGGGCTACGAGACGTTCGTGTCGCGGATGCGGCTCGAGGGCCACCCGGACCAGCCCGAGTGGCTGTCGCACGTCAACGCCAGCGTGCTCAAGGTCAAGCTCGCCACCGCGATCATCGGCATCTCGTCGATCCACCTGCTGAAGACCTTCATCAACGCCTATTCGTACGACGCGAAGGTGCTGATCGCGCAGACTTCGATCCACATCACCTTCCTCATCTCCGCGCTGGCGATCGCCGCGGTCGATCGCATCATGCCGCAAGGCCGTCCTCACGTCGCGAGGGTCGCGGCCGCCGGCGACGATCACAGCGCCCACTGACCCCCCGGAGCGCCACATGGCCACGATCAGGCAGGACGATTTCATCCAGAGCGTCGCCGACGCGCTGCAGTACATCTCCTACTATCACCCGCTCGACTACATCGAGGCGCTGGGCGAGGCGTACCGCGCCGAGCAGTCGCCGGCCGCGAAGGACGCGATCGCGCAGATTCTCACCAACTCGCGGATGTGCGCCGAGGGGCATCGCCCGATCTGCCAGGACACCGGCATCGTCGTCGCGTTCGTGAAGGTCGGCATGGGCGCGCAGTGGGACCGCAGCACGATGTCGATCGCCGACATGGTCAACGCCGGCGTGCGCCGCGCCTATACGGATCCCGACAACACGCTCCGGGCATCGATCGTCGCGGACCCGGCGGGGTCGCGGAAGAACACGAAGGACAACACGCCGGCGGTCGTCCACTTCGACCTCGTCCCCGGCGACACCGTCGACGTGAAGATCGCCGCCAAGGGCGGCGGCTCGGAGAACAAGTCGAAGTTCGCGATGCTGAACCCGTCCGACTCGATCGTCGACTGGGTGCTGAAGACGGTGCCGACGATGGGCGCCGGCTGGTGTCCCCCCGGGATGCTCGGCATCGGCATCGGCGGCAGCGCCGAGAAGGCGATGCTGCTCGCCAAGGAGGCGCTGATGGAGCCGATCGACATGCACGAGCTCGTGCGGCGCGGTCCGCGGAACGCGATCGAGGAGCTCCGGCTCGAGCTGTACGAAAAGGTGAACGCGCTCGGCATCGGCGCGCAGGGCCTGGGCGGCCTCTCGACGGTGCTCGACGTCAAGATCCTCGACTACCCGACGCACGCGGCGTCGAAACCGGTCGGCATGATTCCGAATTGCGCGGCGACGCGCCACGCGCACTTCACGCTGGACGGCACCGGCGCGGCCAAGCTCGTCCCGCCCGACCTCGCGCGCTGGCCCGACGTGCAGTGGGCGCCCGCACCCGCGGCGAGGCGCGTCGATCTCGACCGCCTCACGCCGGCCGAGGTCGCGACGTGGAAGCCGGGCGAGACGCTGCTGCTCTCGGGCCGGATGCTGACCGGGCGCGATGCGGCGCACAAGCGGATCGCCGATCTCATCGCCAAGGGCGAAGGGTTGCCGCCCGGCGTCGACTTCACCAACCGCGTGATCTACTACGTCGGGCCGGTCGACCCCGTGCGCGACGAAGTCGTCGGTCCCGCCGGCCCGACGACGGCGACGCGGATGGACAAGTTCACCGAGATGATGCTCGCGAAGACGGGGCTCATCGCGATGATCGGCAAGGCCGAGCGCGGACCGGTGGCGATCGAGGCGATCCGGAAGCACCGCGCCGCGTACCTGATGGCCGTCGGCGGCGCCGCATACCTCGTGTCGAAGGCGATCCGGAGCTCGCGCGTCGTCGCGTTCGGCGACCTCGGCATGGAGGCGATCTACGAGTTCGACGTGAAGGACATGCCGGTGACCGTCGCCGTCGACGCGAACGGCACGTCGGTGCACCAGACCGGTCCGCGCGAGTGGCAGCGGCGCATCGGGAAGATACCGCTGACAGCTGCATGAGGCATCCTGCTTTGCCCTCGGGAGCGACTGCGGTCCGATGCACATCCACCGTGGGTCCGGCTTCAGCCGGATGCATGGAGGGAAATCGTCACACGCCGCCTGAAGGCGGCCCCACCGTTGGGCGGGATGCATGAAGCTGTTCCGAAGGCACCTGACGCCGCTCGCGACGGACACGACATCGTCGCTCAACCTGCCGCCGTTGCGGATGGGGCTGCTGACGAAGCTCAATCTGCTCACGATCGGACTGATCTCCCTCACCGCGATCGCGACGACGGGCTTTCACCTCTGGCAGCAGTGGCGCGACGACAGCACCGAGCTGCGCCAGCGCGGGGCGACCGCGCTCACGATGCTGGCGGAGCTCTCGGAGTTCGGGCTTTACACGAACAATCGCGCCTATCTGGACGCGATCCTGGACAGCCTTTCGGCCGAGGGCGACCTTGCGTACGCCGTCGTCGTCGATGCCAGGCGCGAGCCCGTCGCCACGCGCCGGATCGCCGACTCCCTCGGAGCCGAGGAGCCGCCGGCGATGCCCGCCGAGGTGCAGCTGCCGGCCGTCGGAACCACGGCCAGCGCCGATCTGACCGTCCGCGGACAGCGCTACGTCGAGCTGATCGCGCCGGTCGGCGGCACGAAGACGGCGATGGCCATGGCGCTCGCCCAGAACCCGGTCGACGCCGCCGCCGGCGGCCCCGGCATGGTTCCGCCCAGCGCCGCGCCGATCGGCTACGTCCGGCTCGGGATGACGTTCGACCGCCTGCAGCAGCAGTTCCGCCGGCACCTGGTCGGCGCGCTCTCCGTCGTCGCGTCGCTGATCGTGCTGACCATCGGCGCGACCTTCCTGTTGACGCGGGGTCTCGTCGCGCCGATGCACCGGCTGATGCGCGCGGCGCGCGCCGTCGGGTCGGGCAAGCTCGACGTCTACGTCCCCGCGAGCTCGTCCGACGAGCTGGGCCTGCTCACGCACACGTTCAACCACATGACCCAGCGGCTGTCCGAGTCGCAGGCGGAGGTCGGCACCTATCAGCGCACGCTGGAGGAGAAGGTCGTTCAGCGGACGAAGGAGCTGGAAATCGCGACGGCGCACGCGTACAAGCTCGCGCAGCACGACATCCTCACCGGGCTGCCGAACCGCGCGCTGCTCAACCAGCGGCTCAAGCAGATACTCGCGCAGTCGCAGCGCAACGGCACGCACGTCGCGTGCCTCTTCCTCGACTTCGATCACTTCAAGCGCATCAACGACACGCTCGGCCACGACTCGGGCGACCAGCTGCTGCAGGCGGTCGCCCAGCGGCTCACGGCGGCGGTGCGCGAGTCGGACACCGTCTCGCGGCTGGGCGGCGACGAGTTCGTCGTGATCCTGCCGGGACTCGATCCGGCGCACGCGACGTTCGAGACGATGACCGTGCTGGCGCGCATCCGCGAGTCGTTCCTCACGCCGTTCCGGCTGGCGGACCAGACGCCGACGCTGACCTGCTCGATCGGCGTGTCGATGTACCCGCTCGACGCCAACGACACGGTCACGCTGATCAAGCAGGCGGACACCGCGATGTACGCGGCCAAGGAAGTCGGCCGCAACGCGTACCGCTTCTACACTGCCGACATGAACGCGCGGGTGCAGGCGCGGCTGCAGCTCGAGACCGACATGCGGCGCGGGTTGCTGCACCACGAGTTCTTTCTCACCTACCAGCCGCAGATCGACATGCAGACCGGCCGCGTGTGCGCGGTCGAGGCGCTGCTGCGCTGGCGCGATCCCGCGCGCGGCGTGATCGCGCCGACGGAATTCATCCCGATCGCCGAGGAATCGGGGATGATCCAGGCGCTCGGTTCCCGCGTGCTGCGCGACGCCTGCCGCCAGGTCGTCCAGTGGCACCGCCAGGGCATGATGGTGCGGCTCTCGGTCAACCTCTCGGTCCAGCAGCTCCAGCACGACAGCTGCCTGGCCATCGTCGAGGAGGCGCTGGGCGCGAGCGGTCTCGCGCCCCAGTACCTCGACCTCGAGATCACCGAGAGCGTCATCATCACCCATCCCGAACGGGCGGTCGCCACGCTCGCGAAGCTGAAGGAGCGGGGCATCTCGATCACGGTCGACGATTTCGGAACCGGCTACTCGAGCCTGTCCTACCTCGCCCGCCTTCCGATCCACGCGGTGAAGATCGACCAGCGCTTCGTCCACGGCCTCACGCACAACAGCAACGACGTCGCGATCACGCAGGCCATCATCGCGCTGTCGCATTCGCTCGGACTGCGGGTGATCGCCGAGGGCGTCGAGAGCTCCGCCCAGTTCGAGTTCCTGAAGCACCAGGGTTGCGAGGCGGCGCAGGGGTTCCTGATCGCGCGTCCGCTCGAGGAGCGCGAATTCCTGCTGTGGTGGAAGGCGCAGGAGGAGGAGGCGCGGGCCGCGCTCCTCCAGCCCGACATGTGGCAGCCGGAAGGCAGCAGCTGAGACGTCCAGGACCGCGCCGCTCGCGCGAATGTAGCGTTGCCAGGCCCTAGCCGATGTCCGCCGGCGTGTCGACGTCGCGCAGCGTGCCGGCGTCGTCGACATCGACGCGTGCGAGGCTGTCGCGATGCGCGGCGACGACTGACTTCGCGCCCTCGTCACCGGTGAGGACCGCGAGCGCCTCGTAGCACGCCGCCGAGAATCCGACCGGGTGCCCGCGCGTGCCACGATGGACCGGCGCCGCGACCACCGCGCCCTCGGACAATGCCGCGGCAACGCGGGCGATCGTCGACGGCTCGATCCACGGCATGTCGGCGAGCGCGACCACCCAGCCGGCCGCGTCCTTCGTCGCCCGGACGCCGCACGCGAGGCTCGCGCCCATGCCGTCGTCGGCGTCGGCGCAGCGGACGATCCGCGCACCGGCCGCGCCGAGCGCCGCGGCGAGCGCGGCGTCGTCGGGCCGGACCACGGCGATCACGCGGGGCAGCGCCGCGAGGAGATGCCGGCACGCCGTCGCGCCGACGCATTCGCCGGCGAGTCCGGCAGCCGACCCCAGCCGCGCGAGCAGCTTGTCGCCGCCGTAGCGCGTTCCGCGTCCTGCCGCGAGCAGGATGCCGACGATGCCGGGTGCTGCGCGCAGGCTCACGACGCAGCTTCCTCAGGGCCCGAAGAAGTCCCGGACCTTTTCCATGAACGATTTCGCGCGCGGGTTGTGCGCGCCGGGATCCTTCTCGTTGATCGCCTCGAACTCGCGCAGGAGCTCCTTCTGGCGCGCCGTCAGCTTGACCGGCGTCTCCACGGCGACGTGGCAGAAGAGATCGCCGGTGACCGAGCCGCGCACGGGCCGGATGCCCTTGTTGCGCAGCCGGAACACCTGCCCCGTCTGCGTCTCCGGCGGGACTTTGATCTTCGCGTGGCCGTCGAGCGTCGGAATCTCGATGTCGCCGCCCAGGGCCGCGACGGCGAAGCTGATCGGCATCTCGCAGTGCAGATCGGCGCCTTCGCGCTGGAACACCGCGTGAGGCTTCAGGTTCACGACGACGTAGAGATCGCCCGGCGGGCCGCCGTTCACGCCCGCCTCGCCCTCGCCGGAAAGCCGGATGCGGTCGTCCTGATCGACGCCCGCCGGAATCTTCACCGACAGCGTCTTGTGCTTGCGCGTGCGGCCGGCGCCGTGGCAGGCCGTGCAGGGATCGGAGATCACCTTGCCCGTCCCGCGACACGACGGGCAGGTCTGCTGGATCGAGAAGAAACCCTGCGACACACGCACTTCGCCGCGCCCGTGGCACGACGGGCACTGCTTCGGCTGCGTGCCGGGCTGCGCCCCGCTGCCGTGGCAGGTCGTGCACGCCTCCATCGTCGGGATGCGGATCTTCGCCTCGGTGCCGCGCGCGGCGTCCTCGAGCGCGAGCTCGAGGTTGTAGCGCAGGTCGGCGCCGCGATAGACGCCGTTGCCGCGCCCGCCGCGCTGGGCGCCGAAGATCTCGCCGAAGATGTCGCCGAAGGCGTCGGCGAAGCCGCCGAAGCCCTCCGGCCCCGCGCCGCGCGCTCCGCCCGCGCCGAACCCCGCCGAGGGATCGACGCCGGCGTGGCCGAACTGATCGTAGGCGGCGCGCTTCCGGGAATCCGAGAGCACCTCGTAGGCTTCCTTCGCCTCCTTGAACCTCTCTTCGGAGCCCTTCTCGTCCGGATTGCGATCGGGATGGTGCTTCATCGCGAGCTTCCGGTAGGCCTTCTTGATCTCCTCCTCGGACGCGTCGCGATTGACTCCGAGCACCGTGTAGTAGTCGCGCTTAGCCATCGTTCCCCGCTTGATTGCGACGGACGCATTCCGTCATTCCGCTTGCGCCCTGTCGCTTGCCCAAGGCCTTGCCTTGCCCACAAACGCCACGGCCGGATTGAGCGTCGCCGGGCCAGGCGACGCTCGAATCCGGCCAGATAATTCGTCGCGATCGAAAGTCTGCTTGCGCTCAGACGCTCTTACGCGACGGAATATCACTTCTTGTCGGTGACCTCCGTGTACTCGGCGTCGACGACCTTCTCGTCCTTCTTCGCGCCCTCGCCGCCGCCGGCGCCACCGCCACCGCCCGTGGGCTGCGCCTTGGCCTGCGCATCCGCGTACATGGCCTCGCCCAGTTTCTGCGCGGCCTTGGACAGCGCTTCCGCCTTCGCCTGCAGCGTCTCCTTCGACGCGTCCTTCTCCTTGAGCAGGTCCTCGGCTTCCTTCACGGCCGCCTCGATCTTCGCCTTCTCGTCGGCGCCGACCTTCTCGCCGTACTCCGTCAGCGACTTCTTCACGCTGTGCACGAGCGCGTCGAGGGCGTTGCGCGCCTGCACGACCTCGACCTGCTTCCGGTCGTCCTCGGCGTGCGCCTCGGCATCCTTCATCATCCGCTGGACCTCGTCGTCGGTGAGCCCGGAGCTCGCCTTGATCGTGATCTTGTTCTCCTTGGCGGTCGCCTTGTCCTTCGCCGACACGTGCAGGATCCCGTTCGCGTCGATGTCGAAGGTGACCTCGATCTGCGGCATGCCGCGCGGCGACGGCGGTATGCCCTCGAGATTGAACTGGCCGAGGCTCTTGTTGCCCGAGGCGACGTCGCGCTCGCCCTGCAGCACGTGGATCGTCACCGCCGACTGGTTGTCGTCCGCGGTCGAGAACACCTGCTGCGCCTTGGTCGGTATCGTCGTGTTCTTCTGGATGAGCTTGGTCATCACGCCGCCCAGGGTCTCGATGCCGAGCGACAGCGGCGTCACGTCGAGCAGCAGCACGTCCTTGACTTCCCCCTTCAGCACGCCGCCCTGGATGGCGGCGCCGACGGCGACCGCCTCGTCCGGGTTCACGTCCTTGCGCGGCTCCTTGCCGAAGAACTCCTTGACCTTGTCCTGGACCTTCGGCATCCGCGTCATGCCGCCGACGAGGATCACGTCGGCGATGTCGGTCAGCTTGACGCCGGCGTCCTTGATGGCGATGCGGCAGGGCTCGATCGTGCGCTCGATCAGGTCCTCGACCAGCGACTCGAACTTGGCGCGGGTGATCCGCATCGACAGGTGCTTCGGACCCGACTGGTCGGCCGTGATATAGGGCAGGTTGATGTCGGTCTGCTGCGACGACGAGAGCTCGATCTTCGCCTTCTCCGCGGCCTCCTTGAGCCGCTGCAGCGCGAGCACGTCGTTCTTGAGGTCGACGCCGGCCTCCTTCTTGAACTCGGTGACGATGTAGTCGATCACGCGCTGGTCGAAGTCCTCGCCGCCCAGGAAGGTGTCGCCGTTCGTCGACAGGACCTCGAACTGGTGCTCGCGCTCGATCTCCGCGATCTCGATGATCGAGATGTCGAACGTGCCGCCGCCCAGGTCGTACACGGCGATCTTGCGGTCGCCCTCCTTCTTGTCCATCCCGAAGGCGAGCGCGGCCGCCGTCGGCTCGTTGATGATCCGCTTCACCTCGAGTCCGGCGATCCTGCCCGCGTCCTTGGTCGCCTGACGCTGCGAGTCGTTGAAGTACGCGGGAACCGTGATCACGGCCTCGGTGACCTCCTCGCCCAGATAGTCCTCGGCCGTCTTCTTCATCTTGCGCAGCACTTCCGCCGACACCTGCGACGGCGCGATCTTCCGGCCCCGGACCTCGACCCAGGCGTCGCCGTTGTCGTGCCTGACGATCCGGAAGGGCATCAGGTCGATGTCCTTCTGCACTTCCTTTTCCTCGAAGCGCCGGCCGATCAGCCGCTTGACCGCGAACAGCGTGTTCTTGGCGTTGGTCACGGCCTGCCGCTTCGCCGACGCGCCGACCAGGATTTCCCCGTCTTCCTGGTATGCGACCACGGAAGGCGTCGTGCGCGAGCCTTCCGAGTTCTCGATCACTTTGGGCTTCCCGCCCTCCATGATCGCCACGCAGCTGTTCGTCGTGCCGAGGTCGATGCCGATGATCTTGCCCATGATTGCCATACCTCCGGATGCTGGATTGGTTGCCTGTGCGAGACGTGGGGGTTTTCGGCCGCCGAATCAAGCGGCTGCCCCCGCGGGCCCGATTCCTATGCGCTCGTTTCCCTGGCTTTCGCCACGGCCACCATCGCCGGCCGCAGCATGCGATCGTTGAGGAGATAGCCCTTCTGGAAGACCTGCACGACCGTATTGGCCGGCTCCGGGCTGTCGACCATCGCCATCGCCTGGTGCCGGTGCGGATCGAATTTCCGGCCGGCCGCCTCGATTTCCACGATCTGGGCCTTCGCGAAGGCCGCCGCGAGCTCCTTGAGCGTGAGCTCGACCCCGGCGCGCAGCGCCTCGGACGACGCGTTTTCCGCCGCCAGCGAAGATTCCAGGGCGTCCTTCACGGGCAGCAGGTCGCCGACGAAGCGCTCGATCGCGTACTTGTGCGCCCGGGCGACATCGGCCGCTGCCTGCTTGCGGACGTTTTCAAGCTCGGCCCGTGCGCGAAGCCAGGCGTCCCGCAGCTCGGCGGCCTCGTCCTCGAGCTTCTTCAGCAGCTCGGCCATGTCCGGCGCCGGCTCCGCGGGCGGGGGACCGCCGGCGGTCTCGGCGCCCGGCCGGTCTGCCACGATCGGCGGCAGCGCATCCTCGGCGGGCGTATCGCTCGCGGAAATGTCCGGATTCTGGTGTGTCGGCATCGAGACTCCGTGCAATTGCTCTCTTGTTCCCCTGGGCGCGCCTCCGGCGTCCCTTGGGCAGAATGGGGGCGCCGCGCGGGTTTTCAACCGGCGGCGTTGCAGCCGGGTCGGGGCCGGTCCTTGCCCTTACCGTGCAGCGCCGAGCGTCTTCGCCCGCATCAGCGTCAGCTCACGCGCTGCGGCGTCGGGCGGCGGCGCGAGCCAGCCCTGAAGGTTCGCGACCACGAGGTCGACCAGCGCCGCAATCCACGACGGATGCTCGTTGAGGCAGGGGATGGCGTGAAACTCGCGCCCGCCGGCGCCCAGGAACGCCTGCTTGACCTCGATGCCGATCTCCTCCAGCGTTTCCAGGCAGTCGGAGACGAATCCCGGACAGGCGACGTCGACGCGCCCGACGCCTTCCTTCGCCAGCCGCACCACGCTGTCCTGCGTGTACGGCTTCAGCCATTCGGCGCGACCGAAGCGCGACTGGAACGTGAGCGTGTACTGCTTCGGCTCGAGGCCGAGCTCGGTGCCGAGCAGGCGCGCGGTCTTGTGGCACTGGCAGTGGTAGGGATCCCCGAGATCGAGCGAGCGCCGGGGCAGCCCGTGGAAGCTCATCACGAGCCGGTCCGGGCGTCCATGGCGCATCCAGTAGTCGTTGATGCTGCGCGCCAGGGCCTTGATGTAGCCCGGGTCGTCGTGGAAGCAGTCGATGGTCCTCAGCGCCGGCACCCGGCGCAACCGCTGGGCGTGGGCGTAGACCGCGTCCAGGGCGGCCCCGGTCGCGCTGCCCGAATACTGCGGAAAGAGCGGCACCACGAGGATGCGGTCGCAGCCCGCCGCCTTGAGCCTGCCCATCCCGTCGGCGATCCCCGGGTTGCCGTAGCGCATTGCGAGCTCCACGGGCGCCATGTCCGACGGCAGCCCGGCGTCCTTCAGGCGCTGGCCGAGATAGCCCATGAGCAGCGTCTTCTGCTTGACGCTGTGGGCGAGGAGCGGCGAGCCGTCGCTGCCCCAGATCATCGCGTACTTCTTCGCCGAGCGCGCCGGGCGCGTGCGCAGGATCACGCCGTGCAGGATCGGCTTCCACACGACCGAGGGGATCTCGACGACCCGCCGGTCGGAGAGGAATTCCGCGAGGTAGCGGCGCACCGCCGCGGGAGTCGGCGCGTCCGGCGTGCCCAGGTTTATCAGCAGGACGCCGATTCGCGCCTGCCGGTCGTGCTCGAACCCGGCTCGGGAAGGAACGCATCACGGTGCCCACGCTTGCGGCTGACGCCGCTGCGCTGCCCCCGAGGGGAGCAATTCGCGGCTTGACGCCGGCGCCCATGGCTGCTCGGCGCACGGTCATCGCCGCTCGCGCGCGCCATTCGGCGAGCGACTTCGCGGCCTGCGCCTGCACCGCGCGCTGGACCGGCGGCAGCCAGCCGAGCAGCACACCCTTGGCGCCGAGCGCCTGGCGCAGCCAGCGCCAGAGGTCGAAGCGATCCTCGTGCCGGACGATCAGGCCATCGCGGAACGCGAAGGTCGCGTCGATCCGGTTCTCGACGCGGCGCCCCGTCGCGGAGTACGTGTACGTCGCGACCCAGTGCGCGCGGCCCTCCCGGGCATCGGCATCGATGGCGGACGCGACCACCGCGAGGTCCTTGCCGCGCGCGCACAGCATCTGCCACATGGCGGCGACGCCGGCGGCGTCGAGCGCCGGGAACGCAGGGTCGGAGAATGTCGCATCCGGCGCGTAGCAGGCGATCATCGCGGCGGCGTCGCGACGGCCGAGCGCCGCGTAGAACCGCTCGATCAGCGCCGCGTTCGGATGGGCGGGAACGGCGGCCATCAGTCGTTCAGCTGATGGGTCAGCGCATTCGACAGGAGCCTGGCCGTGATGTCGACGATGGGAATCACGCGCTCGTAGGCCATCCGGGTCGGCCCGATCACGCCCAGCGTGCCGATGACCCGGCCGCCCTGCTCGTACGGCGCCGTGACGACGCTGCACTCGTCGAGCGGAACGAGCCCGGATTCGCCCCCGATGTAGATCTGCACGCCCTGCGCGCGCTGGGAGAGGTCGAGCAGGTGGAGGAGCGAGGTCTTCTGCTCGAACAGCTCGAAGAGGCGCCGCAGCCGGTCCATGTTCGACGCGAGATCCGACGCCGCGAGCAGGTTCTTCTCGCCGGTGACGACCAGCTCCTCGCCCTCGTTCAGCGCCGCGCCGCCGACCTCGACCGCCGCGGTCATCAGGCCGACGATGTCCTCGCGCAGCGACTTGAGCTCGTCGGCGAGCAGCGACCGGACCGCCTCGTAGGGCTGGCCCGAGTAGTGCCGATTGAAGAAATTGGTCGCCTCGACCAGCTGCGAATGCGTGTACGGCCGGTCGGTGTGCAGGATCCGGTTCTGCACGTCGCCTTCGGACGTGACGATGATGAGCAGCACCCGGCGCGCGGACAGGCGCAGGAACTCGATGTGCCGGAAGCTCGCTTCGTGCCGCTTCGGCGTCATCACGACCCCGGCGAAATGGGTGAGCTGCGACAGGAGCGTCGCCGCGGCGTTGAGGAGCTGCTGCGGCCGGTCCGCGATGAGCTCGCCCTCGAGCCGATGGATCTCGACCTGCTCGAGCGGCTTCGTCACCATCAGGCTGTCGACGAAGAACCGGTAGCCCTTGGGCGTCGGCACGCGCCCGGCCGAGGTATGCGGGCTCGCGATGTACCCGAGCTCCTCGAGGTCTGCCATCACGTTGCGTATCGTTGCCGGCGAGAGCTCGAGGCCCGACTGCCGGGACAGCACGCGCGAGCCGACCGGCTGCCCTTCGGCGATGTACCGCTCGACGAGCGCCTTCAGCAGATGTTGAGCCCGGGAATCCAGCATGCCCGCCATTTTACAGACGGCGCCGGCAAATCCGCCCCCGCTCGTCCGCTGCCGACTGCGGACAGGCCCAGGCCAGGGGCCGCAGGCGCCACAGCGACGGCCTGCCAGCCCCTGAGCCGAACCCCTGCGTCGACCCGGCGCGCGGGCGGATCATGCATCCGTCGACTTTGGCCGCGGCGGCGCGTGTGCTCTAATCGCGGCGATGTCCCCGCCCGCCCGCCCCGCCGCGACCGCCGCCCGGTTCCCCCGGGTCGCGCTCGTCGGCCGTCACGTGAGCCCCGACATCGGGGAGCCGCTGTCGCGCCTGGCGGCGTTCCTCGTCGCGACCGGGCGCGAGGTCGTCATCGAGGCCGAGACGGCGCGTTTCACGCCCCTTCCCGGCTACGCGTCCGCGCCGCCCGAGACCCTGGGGGCGCGCGCGGACGTGGCGATCGTCGTCGGCGGCGACGGCACGATGCTCTCGATTGCCCGTCGCCTCGCGCCCTTCGACGTGCCGCTGATCGGGATCAACCAGGGCCGGCTGGGCTTCCTTACCGACATCCCGATCGTGAACATGGAGCCGCTGCTCACGGCGATGCTCGCGGGACGCTACATCGAGGAGCGCCGCACGCTGCTCGCCGCCGAGGTCGTCCGCGCCGACGGCACCCGCGAAGGCGCGTTCGCGCTGAACGACGTCGTGCTGAACCGCGGCGGCGGGGGCACGATGATCGAGTGCGCCGTCGAGATCGACGGCCGCTTCGTCTACTCGACGCGCGCCGACGGCGTCATCGTCGCGACGCCGACCGGGTCGACCGCGTACGCGCTGTCGGCAGGCGGCCCGATCCTCGACCCGCAGGTGCGGGCGTTCGCGCTGGTGCCGGTGGCGCCGCACGCGCTCACCCATCGGCCGATCGCGGTCGCCGACACCGCAACGGTCGCGCTGACCCTCGAGCGCGGCCGCGATGCCGCGCTGCACTGCGACGGCCAGGCCCACTTCGCGCTGGCCGAGGGCGAGCGCATCACCGTCAGGCGCGCGCCCCACACGGCCCGGTTCCTGCACCCCGAAGGCCACGACTACTTCGCGATGCTGCGCGAGAAGCTCCACTGGAGCGAGACGCCGGAGCGTTTGCGCGGGAGATGACCGGGACCGGACTCGAATCTCCTGGAACCCATGCACGCGCCGATCGCCCATTGACCGGCGGCGAGCCCGCAAGTCCGGCCATCGCGCCCGCCCGCGCGACCCGCTGACCGATCGGCGCCACGCCGCGCGTCCCCCGATTCATGCTTCGCCTGCTGTCCATCCGCAACTTCGTCATCGTCGAAACGCTCGATCTCGAGCTCGACGGCGGCTTCTCGGTCCTGACCGGGGAGACCGGCGCCGGCAAGTCGATCCTGCTGGATGCGCTCGCGCTCCTCCTGGGCGACCGCTTCGAATTGCGCCAGCTGCGGCCCGGTGCCGAGCGCGCCGAGCTCGCCGCCGCCTTCGAGGTCGGCGACCGGCCCGGCATCGGCGCCTGGCTCGCCGAGCACGATCTCGCGACGGGCGACGCCACCCTGCTCCTGCGCCGGACGCTGGACGCGCAGGGCCGCAGCCGCGCCTGGATCAACGGCCGTCCGGCAACCCTCGTGCAGTTGAAGGACGTCGGCGAGAAGCTGGTCGACCTGCATGGACAGCACGCGCACCAGTCGCTCCTCGCCCCGGACGTGCAGCGCTCGCTCGTCGACGCGTACGGCGGCTTCACCGTGCTCGGCCGGGAGACCGCCGCCGCATGGCAGGCATGGCAGGCGGCCGTCGCCCGGCGCGACGCGGCGGCACAGGCCGCCGCCGCCTCCGCCGCCGAGCGCGCGCTGCTCGACGAGCGCCGGCGCGAGCTCGCCGCGCTTGCAATGTCGGCCGACGAATGGGCATCGCTGTCGCAAGCGCAGTCGAGGCTCGCGCATGCGGCGGCGCTGCTCGAGGCAGCGGCGGCCGCCGAGGATGCGCTCGCCGAGCGCGACGACGCGCTCGGGCGCCGGCTGTCCGTGGTGATCGCCAGGCTTGCGGCCAATGCGGCGCACGATCCCGCCCTCGCGGACATCGTCGCGCTGCTCGAGCCGGCGCGGATCCAGATCGACGAGGCCGCGCGCGCGCTGCGGGGCTACCGGCAGAAGCTCGACCTGGACCCGTCCGAGCTCGCGCGCGTCGAGGAGCGGCTGACTGCGGTTCACGATGTCGCGCGCAAGCACCGCGTGCGACCGGAGGCGCTGCCGGCGCTGCTCGCCGACTGCGAGGCCCAGCTCGCGGCGCTCGCCGAATCGGCGGATGCCGCGAAGCTCGCCGCGCGGGCGGCCGAGGCGGAAACCCTCTATCGCACGCTCGCGGCGGAGCTCTCGGCGAAGCGCGAGTTCGCCGCGCACGAGCTCGAGACGCGGGTAACCGAGGCAATGCAGCACCTCGCGATGGCCGGCGGGCGGCTCGAAATCGGACTCGAGCCCGTGGCGACGCCGGCGAGCTACGGAGCCGAGCAGATCGAGTTCCGCGTGGCGAGCCACCCCAAGCAGGCGCTCGGTCCGCTGGCCAGGGTCGCCTCCGGCGGCGAGCTGTCGCGGATCGCGCTCGCCATCCAGGTCGCGACCAGCGAGATCGGCGAAGTGCCGACGCTCGTCTTCGACGAGGTCGACGCCGGCATCGGCGGCGCGGTCGCCGCGACGGTCGGACGGCTCCTCCAGACACTGGGCGCGCGCCGGCAGGTGCTCTGCGTCACGCACCTGCCGCAGGTCGCCGCATTCGCCGATGCGCACTTCCGGGTGACCAAGTGCGGCGACACGGAGGCGGTGCGCGCGGAGGTCGAGGCGCTCGCGGCTACCGGCCAGGATCGAGGAGATCGCGCGGATGCTCGCCGGCACGGCGATCACCGCCAAGACACGCGCGCACGCCCGGGAACTGCTCGAACAGCACCGGCGCCCGCGCTGAGGACGGGCGCGACGGATCGCTCAGGCGCGGCGCGGCTTCGCCGGGTTCGCGCTCTTGACGGCGACGGCCACTTTCGCCGACGACCGCGCCGCGGTCGGGACCCCCTTCACCTTGGCGGGTTTCCGCGCGGCCTTCGCGCGGGCCGCCGCCGGGAGCGCCCGGCCGGTCTCGAGCCAGTGCCGCACGCGCTGCGCATCGCCCAGCCGCGTGTACTTTCCGGCCGAATCGAGCAGCACGATCACGAACGGCCTGCTGGCGATCGTCGCCAGCATGACGAGGCACTTCCCGGCCTCGCGTATGTAGCCGGTCTTCGAGAGCTGGATGTCCCACTCCGCGCTGCTGACCAGCCGGTTGGTGTTGTTGAACCCGAGAATCTGGCCCGTCGGATGCACCTCGACAAAATGGCTCGGCGTCGTGCTGAAGTCGCGGATCTCCGGGTACCGCGCCGCCGTCGCGACCAGCGTCGCGAGGTCGTTCGCCGTCGAGACGTTCTGCGCGGAGAGACCCGTCGGATCGGCGAAGCTCGTCCGCGTCATCCCGAGCGCGGCTGCCTTGGCGTTCATCTGCGCGACGAACGCCGCCGTGCCGCCGGGGTAGGTGCGCGCGAGGCTCGACGCCGCGCGATTCTCGGACGACATCAGCGCGAGCCGCAGCATCTCGCGCCGCGAGAGCAGCGCGCCGATGCGCAGCCGGGATCGCGTGCCCTTGAGATAATCGAAATCGTCGGTGTCGATGTCGATCTCCTCGTCGAGCGGGAGGCCTGCGTCGAGGGTGACGATTGCCGTCATCAGCTTGGTGAGCGAGGCGATCGACGTCACCTCGTCGGCGCCCTTGGTGTACACGGCACGGTTGGCCGACGCGTCGATGACGACCGCGTTTGCGGACCCGAGCCGAAGCTTCGCCGGATCCGGCGCCACGCGTTGCTGCGCGCCGGCCGGCCAGGCGGCAATGCCGGCGATTAGCCCCAAAAAAACAATAATCAAGCGTCGGTTCATGAAGTCGGACCTCAAGTGCAGCTGCCTTATAGCATGCCCCGCGGGGATTCGCCAATACCCCTTCGAAATCAGCCGTTTGAGAAGCACGGCAGCCGCGGGCGCGGCGGGCCCCGGCGCATCGATCCGCGCGCACGGCGCGCGGAACCGCCGCCGGTCGCGGTACGTAGCGGGGCGACCGGCGAGCACGCTTCCCGGGCGCGACCTCGGCGGCCGACTCCGGATCGAATGCGCCGATCCCGTGCGGGGACGCGCCGGGTCGGCGCGGCGCATCGGCGGCGGTCTCGTCGCCGGACTCGGTCTGCTGCAGCTGCCACATCCGCGCATAGACGCCGTCCATCCCGAGCAGCGCGCCATGGGTGCCGCGCTCGACGATCCGGCCATGGTCGAGGACGAGGATCTCGTCGGCGTCGATGATCGTCGACAGCCGATGCGCGATGGTCAGCGTCGTCCGGTTCTGCGCGATCCGCCTGAGCTCGGCCTGGATCGCCTTCTCCGATTTCGAGTCGAGCGCGGAGGTCGCCTCGTCGAAGATCAGGATCCGCGGCCCCTTGAGCACCGCCCGGGCGATGGCCACCCGCTGCTTCTCGCCGCCGGAGAGCTTCAGACCGCGCTCGCCGACCGGCGTCGCGTAGCCCTCGGGCGTGCTCGCGATGAAGTCGTGGATCTGCGCGAGCCGCGCCGCGGCGACGATTTCGTCGTGGGTCGCGCCGGGACGCCCGTAGGCGATGTTGTACTCGATGCTGTCGTTGAAGAGCACCGTGTCCTGCGGCACGATGCCGATCGCCGCGCGCAGGCTGTCCTGCTTCACGCGGCGGATGTCCTGGCCGTTCACCGTGATGCACCCGCCGGTCACGTCGTAGAAGCGGAAGAGCAGCCGCGAGAGCGTGCTCTTGCCGGCCCCCGACGGCCCGACCACCGCCACCGTCTTCCCGGCCGGGACCGTGAAGCTCACGTCGAACAGGATCTGCCGGTTGGCCTCGTAGCCGAAGTCCACGTGCTCGAAGCGGATCTCGCCCGCGCCGACGTCGAGTGCCGGCGCGCCGGGGATGTCGGACACCTCCGTGTGCTCGGCCGTCAGCGCGAACATGCGCTCCATGTCGGCAAGCGCCTGCTTGACCTCGCGGTAGAGGACCCCGAGAAAGTTGAGCGGGATGTAGATCTGGATCATGAACGCGTTGACCAGCACGAGGTCGCCGATCGTCATCGTGCCGTCGACGACGCCGACGGTCGCCCGCCACATGATCAGCGACACCGCGACGGCGATGATCGCGCTCTGCGTGACGTTGAGCAGCGACAGCGAGGTCTGGCTCCGGACCGCCGCCTTCTCCCAGCGCTGCATGCTCTCGTCGTAGCGGCGCGCCTCGAACTCCTCGTTGCCGAAATACTTCACGGTCTCGTAGTTGAGCAGGCTGTCGATCGCCCGCGTGTTCGCCTTCGAGTCGAGCTCGTTCATCTGCCGGCGGAAGTTGGTCCGCCAGTCGGTGATCAGGATCGTCGAGACGATGTAGAGCGCGAGCGCCGACGCGGTGATCGCGATGAACGTCCAGTCGTAGCGCGCGACGAGAATCGCGGACACGAGGCCGATCTCCACCAGCGTCGGCAGGATCGAGAACAGCGTGAAGCTGATCAGCGTCGAGATGCCGCGCTGGCCGCGCTCGACGTCGCGCGTCAGCCCGCCGGTCTGCCGCGCGAGGTGGAAGCGCAGCGAGAGCGCGTGGAGGTGGCGGAAGACCTCGAGCGCGATCGTGCGCACCGCGCGCTGCGTGACCTTCGCGAACAGGTATTCGCGCAGCTCGGTGAACGCGGTCGTCGACAGGCGCAGCAGCCCGTACGCGGCGAGCAGGGCCAGCGGGACCGAGAGCGCAGCCGTCCTCGGGTCGAGGGCGTCGACGATCGACTTCATCAGCAGCGGCACGCCGACGTTGGCGAGCTTCGCCGCGACGAGCGCCGCCAGCGCGAGGACGACGCGCCCCCTGTACGCCCAGACGTAGGGCAGCAGCGTGCCGATCACGCGCCAGTCGCCGCCCTTGGCAGGTCCCGGCAGCGGCAGCGACGAGGAAGAGTGGTGACGCATATCCGGGGGAGCCGAGTCGCGCAGGGGAGCGCAATCGGCCCCCGATTCTAAACCACCGCGCGGATCAATCGTCCGCGGCGCGCGACGGGAACCAGATGCGCGGCTTGCGGCGCGCGCCGCGGAACCACTCGTTGCCGCCGTAGCCCAGCAGGCCCATGGCGACGCGCACGACTCCGTAGGCGACCCAGACCAGCGCCTTGTACAGCCGTGGCCGCAGCGCCCAGTGCTGGGGCCGCACCCGTCGCGAGCCCTCGTCGATCATCCGCAGCAGCTCGTCGCGCAGCTGCATGGAGAAATCGGGATCGCGGACGAAGACGTTCGCCTCGCGCGCCATCAGCAGGCTGTACGGATCGATGTTCGACGAGCCGACGGTCGCCCAGTGGTCGTCGACGACGGCGACCTTCGCGTGCAGGAACGACTGGTGGTATTCCTGGATCGCGACGCCGGCCGACAGCAGCTGTCCGTAAAGCGCGCGCGTGGCGTAGTGGAGGAGCACGTACTCGACGCGTCCCTGCAGCAGCAGCGTCACCCTGACCCCGCGCGCCGCCGCGGCGATGAGCGCGCGGCGGAAGCGGATGCCGGGAAAGAAGTACGAGTTGGCGATCAGGATCTCGTGCCTGGCGGTGCGGATCGCGGCGAGATACGCCCGCTCGATGTCGCGGCGGTGACGCAGATTGTCGCGGATCAGGAATTTCGCCGTCTGCGCTCCCGCGCGCTGCGCCCGTCTGGGCGAGGGAAACAGCGGCACCTCGCTGCGCCCGGCCTGGACCAGCTCGTTGATCGCCCATACCCGCTGCATCGTGCGCACGATGCCCACGAGCAGCGGGCCCTCGATGCGCAGCGCGAAGTCGACGCGCGGGGGCTTCTGGCCGGGCGTGTTGACGTCGTCGATGATGTTGATGCCGCCGACGAACGCGATCCGGCCGTCGACGTGGCAGAGCTTGCGGTGCAGCCGCCGCAGCCGGTGCGAGCGGAACTGCCACGGCGCGACCTCGGGCCGGTACTTGAGGAGCTTCACGCCGCCCTCGACGAGCTCGCGCTCGAGCGCCGCCGTCAGGTAGTGCTTGGCGCCCCATCCGTCGACGAGCACGCGTGCCGCGACGCCGCGTCCGGTCGCGCGGACGAGCGCCGCGGTGACGATCCGCCCGACGTCGTCGTCGGCGTAGATGTACGTTTCGAGCCAGATCTCGCGCTCGGCACGCTCGATCGCGAAAACGAGTGCCGGGAAGTACTCTCCGCCGCTGCGCAGCAGCGCCACGCGATTCCCCGGAAGGAATCGGCTCACCGTTGCTTCCTGCCGGTCTCGAATGTCGCCGCTAGTGCCGCGTGGTCGGAGATCCGTCCCCACGGGAACGCGTAATGGACGTGGGCGTCGACGATCGACAGGCCGCGCGCGTAGATGCGGTCGAGACGGAAGACCGGCATCACCGACGGAAACGTGCGCGCCGGCCGGCCACGGACGGCCTCGAAGACCTCGACGACGCCGAGCTCCTCGACGAGCAGCCGGTTGGCCTTGTGCCGCCAGTCGTTGAAATCGCCGGCGATGAGCAGCGGCGCGTCCCTGGGCACCGTGGCGCGGATCCGTTCGCACAGCGCGCGGATCTGCCACTGCCGCCCGCGCTCGAACAGCCCCAGATGGACATTGAGGCAGTGCAGCGCCGGCGCGTCGGCGCCGAGCTGGATCGTGCAGTGGAGCAGCCCCCGGCTCTCGAACGAATGCGCCGAGATGTCCTGGTTCTCGTGGGTGACGATCGGGTACCGGGACAGGACGGCGTTGCCGTGATGGCCGTGCCGCGAGATCGCGTTCTTGCCGTAGGCGACCTCGTGCCAGACGGTGTCGGCGATGAACTCGTGCTGGGGCTTCACCGGCCAGTCGACGTGCCGCGCGGCGTGCCCGCGGTGGACCCCCACGACCTCCTGCAGGAACAGGATGTCCGCGGAGAGCCCGTGCAGCCGCTCGCGCAGCTCGTGGATCACGACCCGCCGGTTCAGTTGCGTGAAGCCCTTGTGGATGTTGTAGGTCGCAACAGTGAAGCGCATGGCCCTGATGGTCGTCGTTAGCCCCGATGTTAACGGGTTCTGCGTCGAAGCGTGGACCGTGCCCATGCGCTCGGCGGGCGGACAGGGGAATTGTCGGGCAGGCTTACACTCGATCCGCTCCGAAATCGGATCGTGCCTGCAACCTCCTGTATCGGTTCACCAAATTTTTCTGCCATGAATATTGCTTTGCTCCGCTACGGCGGCCGCATCGACCCGTAGACGGGACGGGCGACAGCAAGGGGCGGGGGGCGGCGTTGCGTCCGGTCCGCGCATTCCTCCGGGAATGCGCACCGGAGGCGCGCCGTGGCCCGGCCGCCACGCGTACACGACAGTCGGGGGGATTCCATGGTTGCAAGAACGATCTTCGGGGGCCTGCTGCTGGCCCTCGCTTCGGGTGTGGCGTTCGCGGCGCCGCCGGTCCCGCTGCCGGAGCCAGGCGTCATCGAATTGCTGGTGGTGGGCGCGGTCGTGGCCGGCGTGATCGCGCGCCCGCTCTCGCCGCAAGTAGCGCCGGCCGCAGGCCTCGGCGCCCACGGTAGCCGCGAATTCCGGCGGAACGGATCCCATGACGGACTGGCTGCTCACCCACCAGGCAAGCCTGCAGTCGTACCTGCTGCTCGGCAGCTTCGCCTGCGCCGCGGTCTGGGAGACGTTCCTGCCGCGGCGTCCGTTCGCGATGCCCTTGGGCCCGCGCTGGTTCAACCAGCTCGCGCTGACCGCGCTCGGGTCGTTGCTCGTGCGGCTGTCGATGCCGCTGGCGGCGTTCGCGCTGGCGCTGCTGGTGCAGCAGGAGGGTTGGGGGCTGTTCAATCACGTCGCGCTGCCGGCCTGGCTCACGCTGATGCTCGGTGTGATCGTCATCGATCTGGGCGGATATGCGCAGCACCGGCTCTTCCACGCGGTCCCGCTCCTGTGGCGCCTCCACCAGATCCATCATTCCGACCTGGACGTCGATTGCGGAACCGCGATCCGGCACCACCCGGTCGAGACGCTGCTCGGGCAAGGGATCGACCTCGCACTGATCGCCGCGTTCGGCATTGCGCCGCTCGCCGTGCTCCTCGCCCTCGTGCTCGGTGGCATCGCATCGGTGTTCAACCACGCCAATGTCGCGCTTCCGGGACCGGCAGACCGGTTCCTGCGCTGGCTCGTCGTCACCCCCGACATGCATCGGATCCACCATTCCGCCGACTTCGCCGAGAGCAACCGCAACTTCGCGAACCTCTTCCCGTGGTGGGATCGACCTGTTCGCGACCTACCAGCGCGAGCCGAGGCTCGGCCACGCAGAGATGCCGCTGGGGCTCGCCGAACTGCGCTCCGCGGGCGACGTCACGCTGTGGAAGCTCCTCGTGCTGCCGCTACGGCCATTGCCCGTGGCCGCCACGCGTCGCGCTCCGCGGGACGCCTCCGACGCCGCACACTCGCGAGAATCTGGTCGAAGGAGAAAGCATGAAGCAACGACATCTGTTCGCAGCGATCGTCGCGCTGGCGATCCCCTCCATTGCCTACGCCGGCACGACGCCGGGTACGCGTGCCCGAGCCGGAGACATTCGCGTTGCTCGCAATCGGCGCGATCGCCCTCGTCGTTGCCCGCTGGCGCGGGAGGAAATGATCGCAGGTGTGGAGGCGCCCCGCAGCGCGCACGGGAAGCGCAAATCGAGCCCAATCGGCAGTACCGACCTTCAAGGGGGAAACATGAACATCAAGCATCTCTTTGCATCGATCCTGATGCTGGCGATCCCCGCGTTTGCTTACGCGTCGCAGCCCATCCAGGTGTCGGAGCCGGAAACGCTGGCCCTGCTCGCCGTCGGCGCGGCCGCGATCGTCATAGCGCGGTGGCGCCGGAACAAATGAATCCCCGTCCAGGCGGTACCCGGTCGCCACACCGTTGGGACATCGCGGGCGCTCGTCGCCCGGGTGACGGAGTGGCCGAGCTCCGGCTGCACGCCCGCGATCGATCGCATTGACACGCGGGATCCACGGCAACGACCGACGCGCAACGACACCATGACCAAATCGGAACTCTGGCCTTCGCCGCGCCGTGCGCGCGTTGCGCTCCGCGAAGCACGCATCAGCTCCTGGATATTCGGTTCCGAGCCGCGACGGATGCCGATCCACCTGCGCCGGCCCCGCGCCGGAGCCTGCGATCGGCCACCGCACCGGATCGACCGGCCGCGCCTGCGCCCGTGGTACGAGCGAAGCGCGCCGAGGCGTCCGCACGGGCCCGACGATCGCTGGTATCGACGCTTCCTCTACCGCGTGGGGGCTTGCCGGCGCGGGAACTGAAGGGAACTGGGGTGGCTGATGGGATTCGAACCCACGACAACCGGAATCACAATCCGGGACTCTACCAGCTGAGCTACAGCCACCGTAAACCTCGATCGGGAGGGTCGCGCGAGCGCGCCGGCCTTTCCCCATCCTTGCCCGCGCAGGGCATCCGGCATTATACGTTTGCCGGCCGATCGACGTCCAACCGCACCTTCGGAATTACCCACGACCGGCCCCCACATCCGGAATCGATCCATTCCGATCGACCGAGCACTGACCGAGACGGCCGTCACGCTCACCGGGAACTCGTGCAATGCGAATGGCGCGGCAGGAGGGGATCGAACCCCCGACCGCCGGCTTAGAAGGCCGGTGCTCTATCCACTGAGCTACTGCCGCATGCAGGGGAAGCAGGCCGGATCATAGGGCGCAACGGGAGCCCAGGGCAACAACAACGGGAACGCGAACGTGGCCGCAATGCGCAGGCCTCGCGCGCACGGCCGCTAGACGACGACCGCGAGCCTCAGTCCCAGCGCCACGAAGATCGCGCCCGCCAGGCGATCCAGCCACGCGCCGATCGCGGGGCGCCGCGCGAGTCGCTCGCCGACGCTGCCCGCGTACCAGCCGATGGCCCCGAAGATCACGACGGTCTCGACGGTGAACAGCACGCCGAGTTGTGCGATCTGCCAGGCGACGTGGCCCCGCCGGCTGTCGACGAACTGCGGCAGGAAGGCGAGGAAGAACAGGATCACCTTGGGATTGATGGCGTTGGCGACGAGGCCCTTGACGAAGAGTCGGCCAGGGGTCTCGGTCGGCGCGCTGCCGGCCTGCGGTGCGCCGAAGGCGCGCGCGTTGCGCAGCGCCTGCACGCCGATCCAGACGAGGTAGAGACCGCCGGCTATGCGCAACGTCGTGAACGCGATCGGCGACGCGGCGATCAGCGCGCTGACGCCGAGCGCGGCGAGCAGCGTGTGGTTGAGGCATCCGAGCGCACAGCCCAGGCCGAACGCGACGCCGGGCCCGCGGCCGCGCGCCATCCCGAGGCTCAGCACCAGCAGATTGTCGGGGCCGGGGGCGAGCGTGACGAGGACGGCGGCGGCGAGAAAAGCCGCGAGTTGCGGCAGCGTCAGCAGGGCGTCCATGGCGGCATTGTGCCCCACGCCTTCGGGCACCGCGCGTCGCTCAATACGGCACGCCGATCGCCGCGAACAGGGATTGCATCAACGGCGCAGCGCGCGCAAGGCGATTGCCTGCCAGGGCGGATCGCGCCGATTGCTGCCGGATGCGCAGCCGGTTCCTATCCCGGAGGCATCCCGGGAAACTGGGGCAGCGGCCCGGCAATGTCGAACCACGGCGCCTTGTCCGCGACGAAGATGTGCGCCTGCGCGCGCATGCCCGGATCCGTGTCGAGCGATCCCGCCGGGACCACGACGGCGCCGCGTTCGACGGACGGCCGGGGCACCTTGCCGCCGCAGCGCGAGCAGAACGCCGCGGCATGGAAGCGTGCGTCGGGCACCTTGTATTCGGTCGCCAGCGACGCGCCGCGCACCCACCGGAACTGGTCCAGCTTGTAGAAGAGATTCGTGGCGTGCGCCGCGGCACGGCCGAGGCGGCAGCGGCTGCAGTGGCAGTTCATCATGCGCAGCGGCGCCCCGGTGATTTCAAAGCCGATCGCGCCGCACAGGCAGCTGCCCTCGGCGATTCCCGGACGGGACGTCACGACCGGGCGCGCGACGCCCTCGCCACCGAAGCCTGGGGGATACGTGTCGAATTGCGGAAGCTCGTCCGCAATGGTGTCCCAGGACGCCTTGGAACCTACGAAGATGTGGCTCTGCGGCTTGATGCCGAGCTCGCCCTCGAGCGCCGCCGCGGGCGCGACCGCGATCCCGAGCTCGGGCATCGTCGATGGCCCCGCCGATCCGCAGCTGCGGCAGAAGGTGCGATAGCCTTTGGCCGACGACTGGTAGCGCGCGTGCCGGTCTTCGCCCGAGGTCCAGCGGAAGCCGGCAACCGGTGCAACGACGAAGGTGGCGAAGCCGGTGCCGTGGTGCTTGCGGCACATCGAGCAGTGGCAGTGGATCATCGCGCCGAACGGCCCGTCGAGCTCGTAGGTCAGCGCACCGCAAAGGCATCGTCCCTTGGCCACGGCAGTCTCCTCGCGCGCCCGGAAGGCGCGAAAGACGGAAGCGTAGCGCAGGGCCGGTGCGGCGTCGACCGGCCCGAAAGCCCCTACTGCGTACGCCGGCGCATCGGCGGACGCGCGCGCGACAGGGCGCCACCGGGATGTTCCTTGTCGAGGTCCGCCGCGACGACCATGCGATCACACATTGGCGTGATCGATCGGCACCTCTGATTCTGGTCGGGGTGAGAGGATTCGAACCTCCGACATCTTGCTCCCAAAGCAAGCGCGCTACCGGACTGCGCTACACCCCGTGGGACACAATTATGCCACCGCAACGCGAGTGAGCGCGAGCGCCGAGCTCCGCGACACCCGTCGTTCAGCGCACGCTCGCCTCGAAGCCGGCGGCCTCGATCGCGGCGACGATCGCCGCGGGCGCGACGGCCGCGCTGTCGTACTCGACGGTGGCGCCCTTCCGTTCCAGCGAGACGTCGACACTGCGCACGCCGGGCAGCCGCGATATCGCGCCGGTCACGCTCTTCACGCAGCCGCCGCAATGCATGCCGTTGACGGCGAATTCCTGCTTCACATCGGTGCTCATGGAGTCTCCTTGGTCACTGAAGGTTGGAGCGCGGTCGCGGGGGTTCGCGGCGCCATGGCGTCCTCCGCAACCGGTGGCCGCCAGCGCTTGAGCAGCAGCGCGTTGCCGACGACCGACACCGAGCTCGCGGCCATCGCGGCGCCGGCGATCACCGGCGAGAGCAGCCCGAACGCCGCGAGCGGGATGCCGAGCACGTTGTAGACGAACGCGAAGAACAGGTTCTGCCGGATCTTGGCGAGCGTCGCCCGCGACAGATCGACCGCCGCCGCCACCGCGGAAAGGTCGTTGCGCAGCAGCGTCACGTCCGCCGCGGACAGCGCGCTGCCCGCGCCGGCACCCATCGCGAACGAAACGTCGGCCTGCGCCAGCGCCGGGGCGTCGTTGATGCCGTCGCCGACCATGCCGACGACGCGGCCGTTCTTCTGCATCGCCACGATCGCGTCCGCGCTTGTCCTGCGGCAGCTGGCCGGCGCGCCAGTCGTCGATGCCGAGCGCCTTCGCGACCGCCGCGGCGGGACGCCGGTGGTCGCCGGTCAGCATCGTCACCGCGACACCTTCCGCCTTCAGCGCGGCCACCGCCTGCGCGGCGTTCGGGCGCAGCGCATCGGCGAGCGCGATCCAGCCGACGAGCGTCGCATCCTCGGCGACGCCGACCAGCGGTTTGCCCCGCCGACTGCAGCCGCGGCGAGCGCTGCATCGTCGAACGCGACGCCCGACTCGGCGCAGAAACGCGGGCGAGCCCAGCCGGATCGTCCGCCCGCCGCGCTCGCCGGTGACGCCGCGTCCCGCATGCACGCGGACGTTCGCGACGGACGGTGCGTCCGCGTGGCGCTCGCCGTGGCGTGGGCGACGATCGCCCGGGCCAGCGGGTGCGTCGCCCCGTGCTCGAGGCCGCTCGCCAGGCGCAGCAATTCGTCGTCGCGTGAATCCCGGGGCCGCACGTACGGCGACGACCGCCGGGCTGCCTGCGGTCAGCGTCCCGGTCTTGTCGACGACGAGCGCATCGATCTTCTCCGCGCGCTCCAGCGCCGCCGCGTTCTTGATCAGGATGCCCGCCTGCGCGCCGCGGCCGACGCCGACCATGAGCGCCGTCGGCGTCGCGAGCCCGAGCGCGCACGGACAGGCGATCACCAGCACGGCGGTCGCGCGCATCAGCGCCGCGGCCCAGTCGTCGAGCAGCAGGCCGTTGGCGACGAGCGTGACGCGCCGCGATCGCCGAGGACCGCCGGCACGAAGCGCGCGGAAACCTGGTCGGCGAGCCGCTGCACCGGCGCTTTCGATCCCTGGGCGGCGGCGACCTGCCGGACGATCGCCGGCCAGCAGCGTCGCCTGACCCACGGCCGTCGCCTCGCAGCGCAGCGGACCCGCTTCGTTGACCGTTCCGGCGAGCACGCGGTCGCCGGGCGCCTTCGGGACGGGCTCGCTCTCGCCGGTCAGCATCGCCTCGTTGACCGCCGATTCGCCGCCGAGCACGCGGCCGTCGACGGCCACGCTGTCGCCGGCGCGCACCAGGAAGACGATCGCCCGCGCGGATCGCGGCCAGCGGCACTTCGCGGGTCTCGCCGTCGCGCTCGCGCAGCACGGTCGGCGGCTGCAGCTTGAGCAGGTCGCGGATCGCGCTGGCGGTCCGCGCTTTCGCGCGGCCCTCGAGCAGCTTGCCGAGCAGCACGAGCGTGATCACCACGGCGCCGGCCTCGAAGTACACGTGCTGGTCCGCCAGCGGCACGAGCCATCACGGCGACGCTGAACGCGAACGCAGCCGTCGTGCCCAGCGCCACCAGCACGTCCATGTTCGCCGCGCCTCCGCGCAGCGCCTTCCACGCGCCGGAATAGAACCGCGCGCCGGCCCAGAACTGGACGGGCGCGGCCAGCGCGAACTGCAGCCAGATCGGCAGTCCGGCGTCATGCCTTCCCGACGCCATGAAGGCCATCTGCGCGACGAGCGGCGCGTGAGCAGCGCCGCGACCGTGAATCGCGCGTCAGCTCGCTCGCGATAGCGCAGCGCTTCGGCCTGGGCGTCCCGCTCGGGCTGGGCGAACGGATCGACGGCGGGCGCGGCGTCGTAGCCGGCCTTGCGCACGGTCTCGATCAGCGCCTCCGGCGTGGCGCTTGCCGGGTCGAACTCGACGTGCGCGGTCTCCGTGGCGAAATTGACCGCCGCGCGGACGCCCTCGGCGCGGTTCAGCACCTTCTCGATCCGCGCCGCGCAGGCGGCGCAGGTCATGCCCCGGTGAGCTGCAGGTCGATGGCCCGCGATTCCATGACCGGTGCAAAATGACCTCCGATTCCCTTGGATTGCAAGACCCCCGAGCGTACGGCAGGGACCGATGCGCCCGGGGAAGCGGTGCGGCCCGGCCGCGCCCGCCCGGGTCAGCCCCGACGCGAGAAGAACCGGTCGACGCAGCCGATCGCCGTGTCGATGTCCTCGCGCGCGACGTCGAGATGCGTGCACCAGCGCTGGCGGGTCGCGCCGTGGGGCCGCACGCCGGCCGCCTCGAGGTGCGCGGCGAACGCCGCGGCGATTCCCTCCGGGACGGTGACGAAGACCATGTTCGTCTGCGGTGGCGCGACCGCGAGCTCGCGGTGCTTTGCCAGTCCCGCGGCCAGCCGCGCCGCGTTCTCGTGATCCTCCGCCAGGCGCGCGATGTGGTGCGCGATCGCGTGCCGGCCCGCGGCCGCGAGGATGCCCGCCTGCCGCATGCCCCCGCCCAGCATCTTGCGCCAGCGGTGCGCGGCCTTGATGAAATCGCGTCCGCCGCAGAGCACCGAGCCCACCGGCGCGCCGAGCCCCTTCGACAGGCACACCGACACCGAGTCGAAGCCGGCCGCGATCGCCCGCGGCGGCACCCCCTGCTTCACCGCGGCGTTCCACAGCCGGGCGCCGTCGAGGTGCATCGCGAGGCCGCGCTGGTCGGCGAGCTCGCGCACGGCCTGCGTGTAGCCCGCCGGCAGCACGCGTCCGGAAATCGTGTTCTCGAGGGCGACGAGCCGCGTCCGCGCGAAATGGGCGTCGTCCGGCTTGATCGCCGCCTCGATCGCCGGGAGCGGCAGCGTGCCGTCGGCGGCGTTGTCGAGCGGCTGCGGCTGGACGCTGCCCAGCACCGCCGCGCCGCCGGCCTCGAAGCGGTAGGTGTGCGCTTCCTGGCCGACGATGTATTCGTCGCCTCGAGCGCAGTGTGTCATCACGCCGATGAGGTTCGATTGCGTGCCGGAGGGCACGAACAGCCCCGCCTCGAAGCCCAGCAGCTCCGCGACCTCGGCCTGCAGCGCGTTGACGCTGGGGTCATCGCCGAACACGTCGTCGCCGACCTCCGCGGCCGCCATCGCGGCGCGCATCGCCGCCGTCGGCCGGGTCACGGTGTCGCTGCGAAAATCGGTTGCCATGTCTCGACCTCCTTCCCGGCGCGGGCTTCAGCCGGCTTGCCGCTCGGGCATCAGTCGGCTTGAGTCGGCTCGCCGTGCGGGCTTCAGTCGGCTTGCCGTGCGACTGAAGTCGCACCCACAACTCGCACCCACAACTCGCACCCACCAGTTCGCACACCCACATTGTGGGGCCGGCTTCAGCCGGCCGCCCGGCTCAGCCCTCGCTCTTCAACTGCGGAAACAGGATCACGTCGCGGATCGAAGGCGAATCGGTGAGCAGCATCACCAGCCGGTCGATGCCGATGCCCTCGCCCGCCGTGGGCGGCAGCCCGTATTCCATCGCCCGGATGTAGTCGGCGTCGTAGTACATCGCCTCTTCGTCGCCCGCCTCGCGCGCCTCGACCTGGCTGCGGAAGCGCGCCGCCTGGTCCTCGGGGTCGTTCAATTCCGAGAAGCCGTTCGCCAGCTCGCGGCCGGTGATGAAGAGCTCGAACCGGTCGGTCACGGTCGGGTTCGCGTCGCTCGCGCGGGCGAGCGGCGAGACGTCGGTCGGGTGCGCCACGATGAACGTCGGCTGCACGAGCTTGTCCTCGGTGGTCGCCTCGAAGAGCTTCAACTGCAGCAGACCCACGCCGTCGGTGGCGAACACCTCGACGTCGAGCGGCGCCAGCGCGACCCTCAGGTATTCCGGCTTCGCGAGCTCCGCCAGCGGATACCGCGGGTGGTACTTGTGGATCGCCTCGGCCATCGTCAGCCGGTCGAACGGCCGGCCCAGGTCGATCGTCGTGCCCTGGTAAGGCACTGCCGTCGTGCCCGCGACCTTCAGCGCCACCTCGCGGAAGAGCTCCTCGGTCAGGTCCATCAGGTAGCGGTAATCCTGATAGGCCTCGTAGAACTCGAGCATCGTGAACTCGGGATTGTGCCGCGTGGACATCCCCTCGTTGCGGAAATTGCGGTTGATCTCGAACACCTTCTCGAGGCCGCCGACGACGAGCTTCTTCAGGTAGAGCTCCGGCGCGATGCGCAGGAAGAGCTGCATGTCGAGCGCGTTGTGATGCGTGGCGAAAGGCCGTGCCGCGGCGCCGCCCGGAATCGGGTGCATCATCGGCGTCTCGACCTCGAGGTAGCCGCGCGCGATGAAGAACTCGCGGACGGCCTGCACGATCCGCGAGCGGGCGACGAAGACGCGCCGCGAATCGGGATTGGTGATGAGATCGACGTAGCGCTGCCGGTAGCGCTGCTCCTGGTCGGCGAGGCCGTGGAACTTCTCCGGCAGCGGCCGCAGCGACTTGGTGAGCAGCCGCAGCTCCGTGACCTTCACCGACAGCTCGCCGGTGCGTGTCCGGAACAGCTGCCCCGACGCGCCGATGACATCGCCCAGGTCCCAGTGCTTGAACGCCTCGTAGGCATCGGCGCCGACCCCGTCGCTCGTCACGTAGAGCTGGATCCGCCCGCTCATGTCCTGGACCGTCGCGAAGCTCGCCTTGCCCATCACGCGCTTCAGCATCATCCGGCCGGCGACGGTGGCGCCGATGGCCGCGGGCTCGAGCTCCTCGTTGGGCGTCGCTCCATGGCGCGCATGCAGGTCGGCCGCCAGCGCGTCGCGGCGGAAGTCGTTCGGAAACGCGTTGTTCCCGTTCGCGCGCAGCGCGGCGAGCTTCGCGCGCCGCTCGGCGATGATCTGGTTGTCGTCGACCGGAGCCGCGGGCTTGGGCGTGGTGTTGGCGTCATCCATGGCGTTCCGTTCGGTCCGGTTCGGTTCGGTTCGGTTCGGCGAGTTGTCTCAGGCAACGAGCCGCAGCGCCAGCGCGCGCGGGTCGAGCGTCGTGAAGTCGGCGGCGTGCGCGACGACGTGCGGCGGCGCGCCGAGCTCGTCGCCCGGCAGCGTCGAGGCGATGGCGACGGCGCGCATGCCGGCCCGGCGCGCGCCTTCGATGCCGAGCGGCGCGTCCTCGAACACGAGGCACTCGGCGGGCCGGGCGCCGATCCGCTCCGCCGCGAGCAGGAACAGGTCGGGCTCGGGCTTGCCGCGGGCGACGTCGTGCGCGCCGACCGTCGCGTCGAAGAAGCCGGCGAGCCCGAGCCCGCCGACGGCGAACGCGATGTTGTCGGCGTCGCCCGCGGTCGCGCAGGCGAGCCGCACGCCCAGCGCCCTGGCGGCGCGCGCGAACGCGGTGAAGCCCGCGATCTCGCGGAACTCGGCGGCGAAGAGCTCGCGGTAGATCGCCTCCTTCTCGCGGACGCGCTCGCGCGCCTCCTCGTCGGTCAGCGCGCCGAAGAGCTCGCGCATCACTTCGGTGCCGGTGCGGCCGGCCGTGCGGCGGAAGAAATCCTCTCCGGCCGTCGGCACGCCGCGGCGCGCGAGGAAGACGTCCCACGAGCGCTCGTGGCAGCGCATCGAGTCGATGATCGTGCCGTCGATGTCGAAGATGAACGCTGTCATCCGTAGATCCGCCTCAGTGCCTGCCCGCGGGGCCGCCTTCGGGCGACCCGCCACGTCCGGCTGAAGCCGGACCCACGGCGGCGGTGCGCGCGTCGTCCATTCAAACGCCCTGCTTCAGGCTCGCCGCGATGAAGTCGTCGAGATCCCCGTCGAGCACTGCCTGGGTGTTGCCGACCTCGTAGTTCGTCCGCAGGTCCTTGATCCGCGACTGGTCGAGCACGTAGCTGCGGATCTGGTGGCCCCAGCCGATGTCGGTCTTCGAGTCCTCGAGCTTCTGCTGCTCGGCCTGCCGCTTGCGCAGCTCGAGCTCGTAGAGCCGCGACTTCAGCATGGCCATCGCCTCCGCGCGGTTGCGGTGCTGCGAGCGGTCGTTCTGGCACTGGACGACGATGTTGGTCGGCAGGTGCGTGATCCGCACCGCGGAGTCGGTCTTGTTGATGTGCTGGCCGCCGGCGCCGGACGCGCGAAACGTGTCGATGCGCAGGTCCGCCGGGTTGATCTCGACCTGGATCGAATCGTCGACTTCCGGGTACACGAACACGCTGGCGAACGACGTGTGCCTGCGCGCGTTCGAGTCGAACGGGCTCTTGCGGACGAGGCGGTGCACGCCCACCTCGGTGCGCAGATAGCCGTACGCGTAGTCGCCCGTCACCCTGATCGACGCGCTCTTGATCCCGGCGACCTCGCCCGGGGATTCCTCGAGCACTTCGGTGCGGTAACCCCGGCGCTCGCAGTAGCGCAGGTACATCCGCTCGAGCATCGCCGCCCAGTCCTGCGCCTCGGTGCCGCCGGACCCCGCCTGGATGTCGATGAAGCAGGGCGAGGGGTCCATCGGATTGCTGAACATCCGGCGGAACTCCATGTCGGCAACGCCCTTCTCGACGGCGGCGACATCGGCTGCAACCGCATCGAGCGTCGCGTCGTCGCTCTCGCCGCGCGCCAGCGCGAAGAGCTCCGCGCTGTCGGCGAGATTCGTGTCGAGCTTCGTCAGCGCATGGACGACGCCCTCGAGCGCCTTCCTCTCCTTGCCGAGCTCCTGCGCGCGCGCGGGATCGTCCCAGATCTTCGGATCTTCGAGCTCTCTCGCGACCTCGACGAGCCGCACCGACTTCACATCGAAGTCAAAGATACCTCCGCAGATCGGCGATGCGTTTGGAGAGGTCCTCGAGCCTCGCGGCGATCTGGTTGAGCTGTTCGGCTTCCATGGCGATGCGTTCCTTCGAAGCAAACGGAAAGTATAGCCGATTTCGATCCTAAGCCCTTGCCCGGCCATGGGTTTTCGGAGCGTCGGCTTGGGCGGCGCCGTGCTTTCACCTATCATTGCAGGTCATTCGCCCATTGCCGCCGTCTCGCGCGAGAACGCGGCGGTCATCCCCGATGCATACGCCCGAAGGCTTCGTGCCGAGCCATGTCCTGCCGCCCGTGCTCCCCGCCGGCGCGCTCGCCTTCGCGTTTCGCGACACCCGGCTGCTGGTCGGCGGTCCGGACAACGCGCCCGCCGTGCCGCCGCTGGAGCTCTTGCAGAGCCTGCGGCTCGCCGGCGCGGTCCATTACCTCGGCGAGCTCGGCGGCGCCGCATGCGTCGCCGTCCGCCTGCCGGACGATGCGCCGGAACCGGAAGGCTGGCGGTATGCGGGACTGCGCTCGCTGTTCTTCCGCCTGCCCGAGCCGCTGCTCGCCATCGCCGGCCGGGCATTCCAGGTCGTCGAATGGGATCGCACGCATCGCTACTGCGGCCGCTGCGGAGCGCCGACGCGCGACAAGCCCGGCGAGCGCGCGAAGGAGTGTCCCGCTTGCGGCCACACGGCCTACCCGCGCGTCTCCCCGGCGATGATGGTGCTCGTCACGCGCGGCCGCGAACTGCTGCTCGCGCGCGCGCCGCGCTTCCCGCCCGGCATGTACAGCGCGCTCGCCGGCTTCGTCGAGCCCGGCGAGACGATCGAGGATTGCATCCGGCGCGAAGTGCGCGAGGAAGTGGGGATCGAGGTCGGCAACATCACCTACTTCGCGAGCCAGTCGTGGGCGTTCCCGCATTCGCTGATGATCGCCTACACCGCCGAGTACGCGGGCGGGGAATTGCGGCTCGATGAAGCCGAGATCGCCGAAGCGCGCTGGTTTGCCTGGGATGCGGTGCCGGACCTCCCGCCCTCCATCTCGATCTCGCGCCGGCTCATCGAAGCGACGGTCGCGCGGCTGGCCGGCGAGTCGACGTGATGCTGATAGAATTCGCGTCGGAAACTGCGGCTGCCCCACCGCTTCCCGTCTCCGTCTGCGAGACCCCTTTTCGGCGTCCGGTAAACGTGGTCCATCCCCGAGTCGCGCTGCTCCGTCACCTCCGGGTCCTCGCCTTCGTCGTCGCGGCCGCCGGCGCGCCGGCATGGGCGCAGGACGGCCGCGAGCTGACCGATGAAGCGCGCAGGCAGTACACGGCGGAGCTGAAGGAGGCGACGGCACTCGTCAGGGAGCGGCAATTCGACAACGCGCTGGCGAAGCTCGATGCGCTGCTCGCGCAGCGACCGCGCGAGCCGCAGGCGCGCTTCCTCAAGGGCGTGGTCGAGACCGAGCAGGGGCGCACCGACGCCGCGATTGCGCTGTTCCGCGCGCTCTCCGAGGACTTTCCGGAATTGCCCGAGCCCTACAACAACCTCGCCGTGCTCTACGCGCAGAAGGGCGACCTGAACGGGGCCCGGATCGCACTCGAGACGGCGATCCGCACGGCGCCGGACTGGGCCGTCGCCCGCGAGAACCTGGGCGATGTCTACGTGCGGCTCGCCGCCGTCGAGTACGACCGGGCCGCGAAGCTCGACCGCGACAACAAGACGGCGCCGGCGAAACTCCTGCTCGCCCGCGACCTGCTCGCCAGGGGTGCGCCGGCCGCGCCCAGGTCGTAACCTCTTCACTCCGATTCCAGACAACCACGAGGAGCACTCCGATGTTGCGTCGCCCGTTCCTGATCGCTGCCGCCGCGCTCGCCGCCGCGTTCGCGCTGCCCGCGCTCGCCGCCAATCCGCTGGTCGAATTCGACACGACCGCCGGCAAGATCCGCATCGAGCTCTACCCCGATGCCGCGCCCAAGACCGTCGCCAACTTTCTCGACTACGTCAAGGCGAAGCATTACGACGGCACGCAGTTTCACCGCGTGATCCCCGGATTCATGATCCAGGGCGGCGGGTTCACGCCGGACTTCAAGCAGAAGCCGACGAAGCCCCCCGTCGTCAACGAAGCGGAGCCGGCCAGCAAGGCGGGGCTGCTCAACGCGCCGGGCACGGTCGCCATGGCGCGCACCGGCGATCCGCACTCGGCGACCGCGCAGTTCTTCATCAACGTCGCCGACAACAAGTTCCTGAACTTCCGCTCGGCCGACCCGCAGGGCTACGGCTACACGGTGTTCGGCAAGGTCGTCGCCGGGATGGACGTCGTCGACCGGATCGCCAAGGCCCCCACCGGGTCCGGCGGGCCGTTCCCGAAGGATGTTCCGGTCGAGAAGGTCATCATCAACAAGGCCGTCGTCGTCGGCGGCGCAAACTGAGGACTGCGCACATGGTCATACTGCACACCAGCCACGGCGACATCACGCTCGAGCTCGATGCCGAGAACGCGCCGGCGACCGTCGCCAACTTCCTGCAGTACGTGCGTGACGGCCACTACGACAACACGATCTTTCACCGCGTGATCGACGGCTTCATGATCCAGGGCGGCGGCATGGAGCCCGGCATGAAGCAGAAGCCGACGCGCGCGGCGGTCGCCAACGAGGCCGGCAACGGCCTCAAGAACAAGCGCTACACGGTGGCGATGGCCCGCACCTCCGAGCCGCATTCGGCGACCGCGCAGTTCTTCATCAATGTCGCCGACAACGACTTCCTCGACTACAAGGGACCGAGCCCGCAGGGCTGGGGCTACTGCGTCTTCGGCAAGGTCACCGCCGGGCAGGACGTGGTCGACCGGATCAAGGGCGTCGCGACCGCCGACGGCGGCTTCCACCAGAACGTCCCGAAGGAGGACGTCGTGATCCGGCGGGCCGAGGAAGTCGCATAAAGCCCACGCTGTTCATCTCCGACCTCCACCTGGCGCCGGCGCGTCCGGCGCTGGTGTCGGCGTTCGAGGCGTTCTGCGCGAGCCGCGCGCGCGGGGCCGCAGGTCTCTACGTGCTCGGCGACCTGTTCGATCTGTGGATCGGCGACGATCAGCTGCGCGAGCCGCTCGCCGGAGCGCGTGGCGTCCGCGCTGCGCGACGTCGCCGCCTCCGGCGTGCCGGTCGGCATCGTCGTGGGCAATCGCGACTTCCTGCTGGGCCGACGGTTCGCGGCTGCCGCCGGCGCGACGCTGCTGCCCGAGCAGATCGTCGTCGACGTCGCCGGCACGCCGACGCTGCTGATGCACGGCGACGAGCTGTGCACCTCCGACGTCGCGTACCAGCGGTTCCGCGCGATCGCGCACGATCCGCGGTGGCAGCGCGGCTTTCTCGCGCTGCCGTACGCGCTGCGCCACGGCGTCGCGCGCTGGCTGCGGCGGAAGAGCACGACGGCGACCGCCGCCAAGCCGGAAGCGATACTCGACGTCGAGCAACAGGCGGTCGAGGCGGCGTTTCGCGCGGCAGAGGTCTCGCGGATGATCCACGGCCACACGCACCGCCCCGCGCGCCACCACCTCGTCGTCGACGGCCGCGCCTGCGAGCGCTGGGTGCTCGCCGACTGGTACGACCGAGGCAGCTATCTCGAATGCGACGCGGATGGCTTGCGGGCACGCGAGCTGCCCGCGGCTGAGTGAACCGGGCCACCGCATCCGGCTGAAGCCGGACCCACAGCGCTTCCCGACCCCGCCCTGCATCCGGCTGAAGCCGGACCCGCGGCACCCCGGGGCCGACTCACCCTGCCAGTGCCTGCGTGAAATCGCCGATCAGGTCGTCGCGGTCCTCGATCCCGACCGAGACGCGGATCAACGCATCGGCAATGCCCATCGCGGCGCGGCGCTCGGCGCCCATCTCCCAGAAGATCGTGTGCGCGACCGGTATCGCCAGCGTCCGGTTGTCGCCCAGATTCGACGACGAGACGACGATGCCGAGGCGGTTCAGGAAATCGAAGCAGTCGACGCCGTCGCCAAGCTCGAACGAGAAGAGCCCCCCGAAGCCGCAGAACAGCGACCGCGCGAGCGCATGCTGGGGGTGCGACGGCAGGCCCGGGTAGTAGACGGCCCGCACCTTCGGGTGCGCGGAGAGCATCTCCGCGAGCGCCTGCGCGTTCGCGCAGGTGCGCTCCATCCGCAGCGCGAGCGTCTCGGCGCCCACCGCGATGTGGTGCGCCTCGCTCGCGGCGAGCGTCCCGCCCCAGTCGCGCAGGCCCTTCTTGCGGATCTGCTGGATGCCCCAGAGCGCCGGCGGCTGCGACTTGTAGTTCTCGGCGATGTTCGGATAGCGCGTCCAGTCGAAGAGGCCGGTGTCGGTGATGCTGCCGGCGAGCGCGTTGCCGTGCCCGCCGATGTACTTGGTCAGCGCGTTGACGACGAGGCCCGCGCCCACGGCCTTCGGGCGGAACAGTGCCGGCGAGGTCATCGTGTTGTCGACGACGTAGAGTATCCCGCGATCCCGGGCGAGCGCGCCGATCCGCGCGAGATCCGCGACCTGCGTGCGCGGATTGGCGATCGTCTCGACGAAGACGAGGCGGGTCTCCGGCGTCAGCGCGCGCTCGACCTCGGCGACGTCGGTCGCGTCGACGTACGTGATCTTCGTCCCGTGCGCGGCGAGCGTGTTGAACAGGCTCACCGTGTTGCCGAACAGGAACCGGCTCGCCACGACGTGGTCGCCCTCGCGCAGCAGCGCGAGCATCGCTGCGCCGATCGCCGCCATCCCGGTCGCGAAGGAGACGGTGGCCACGCCGTCCTCCATCTTCGTCACCTTCGCCTCGAGCGCAGCGCTGGTCGGGTTGCCCTGCCGCCCGTACGCGTAGCCCTGCGCGCGGCCCTGGAACACCGCGGCCAGCTCGCGCGCATCGCGATAGCCGTACGCGACCGACACGTGCAGCGGCTTGTGGAGCGCGCCGTGCTCGACGCCGGCATCGCGGTCGGAGTGCAGGATCGAGGTCGTGAAGCCTCGCGGTGGCTTGTTGGCAGTCATGAGCGCCTCGAAAGCAAAAAACCCGTTCGACGTCCGCCGAACGGGTTTGGCGCGAGAGCCCGGAGTTTCATCCGGGCCGGAGCCTCACCTCGCTTTAGCGGCATTTGTTACGCGCCCGCAAGCTGAGCTCAAATCGGCGCGAGCAGGAAGCTTAGCGGCGGAGGACGCGAACTGTCAACGCCGTGGGTCCGGCTTCAGCCGGATGCCGGGCGACCCCACCGTCAGAGCCCTCGTCAGGCGGATCCACCGTCAGCGCGCGAGCGTCGCCTTGAGCAGCTTCAGGCGCTCGCTGCCCGCCAACTTCTCGCGCGCGGCGTCCTCCGGCGGGACCGGCGCCCCGGCCCAGCGCAGGTCTTCCTGCGCCAGCTCGGCGAGAAAGCGCGAGGGCTGGCACTCGATCGACTCGCCGGCGCGCTTTCGCCTGCGGCAGTACGAGAGATGAAGGCTGCGCTGGGCGCGGGTGAGGCCGACGTACAGCAGCCGCCGCTCCTCTTCGACGTTCCCGCTCGCGACCGACTCGCGATGCGGCAGCAGTCCCTCCTCGAGTCCCACCAGGAAAACGTGCGGAAACTCGAGTCCCTTCGCCGCGTGCAGCGTCGACAGCCGCACGGCGTCGGTCTCGCGCTCGTCCTGGCCCTCGAGCATCGTGATCAGCGCGATCGTCTGCGTCAGCTCGAGCAGATTCTTGCGGTCCGCCTCGCCCTTGCTCGACAGCCAGCCGACGAAATCGGTCACGCTCTTCCACCGCGCCTCCGCCTGCTTGCGATCGCAGGTCGCGTTCAGGAAGTCCTCGTAGCCGATCGCCGTGACCAGCTCGTCGAGCAGGCGCGCCGCCGGCTCGCGCGCCGCGCGGTAGCGCAGATCGTTGATCATCGTGCAGAACGCGTCGAGGATCTCGCGCTGGCGCGCGGGAATCGCGGCACGGGCATCGTCGGCGAACACCGCGGCGAAGAGGCTCTCGTGCCGGGCGCCGCCGATGGCGCCGAGCCGCTCCAGCGTCGTCGCGCCGATGCCGCGCTTCGGCGTCGTCACCGCCCGGATGAACGCGGGGTCGTCGTCGTCGTTGGCGATCAGGCGCAGGTAGGCGACGATGTCCTTGATCTCGGCGCGCTCGAAATACGACTGGCCGCCGGAGATCTCGTAGGGCACGCTCTGCGCGCGCAGCTGCTGCTCGAACAGCTTCGCCTGATGATTGCCGCGGTAGAGGATCGCGTAGTCGGCGTAGCGGCCGCGGTGCTCGAAGCGGTGGGCGAGCAGGCGCCGGACGACGCCGTCGGCCTCCGCCTCGTCGTCCGCCGCCGGCGTCACCCGGATCGCGTCGCCGTGGCCGTGCTCGCTCCAGAGCCGCTTCTCGAAGAGCTTCGGATTGTTCGCGATCAGCGTGTTCGCCGAGCGCAGGATCCGCACCGTCGACCGGTAGTTCTGCTCGAGCTTCACCACCTTGAGCGACGGAAAGTCCTTCGGCAGCTCCGCCAGATTGTCGAGCGAGGCGCCGCGCCAGCCGTAGATCGCCTGGTCGTCGTCGCCGACGGCGGTGAACGCCGCGCGCGTCGCCGACCAGCAGCTTGAACAGCCGGTACTGCGCGGGATTGGTGTCCTGGTACTCGTCGATCAGCAGGTGCGCGCAGCGCTCGCGCCACTTCGCCGCGGCCGACGCGTCGGCCGCGAGCAGTCCGATCGGCAGGGCGATCAGATCGTCGAAGTCCACGGCCTGGTACGCGCGCAGCGTGTCGTCGTAGCGGGCGTAGACGCGGGCCGCGACCGCCTCGTCGTCGTTTCGCGCCGCCTTCGCCGCCGCCGCCGGCGGCGACCAGCGCGTTCTTCCAGGCGCTGATCCGCCATTGCGCGGCGCGCGCGCGCGCGCGGTCGGTCGTCTGCGCCAGCTCGGCGACGATCGGCTCGATGTCGTCGGGATCGAGGATCGAGAAGCCCGGCTTCAGGCCCAGCGCGGCGGCGTCGCCGCGGATGATCTTGAGGCCCAGCGCGTGGAACGTGCAGATCGTGACGTCGTCCGCCTCGCCGCGCCTGCCGCCCGCCTCCAGCAGCTGGGCCGTGCGGCCGCGCATCTCGCGCGCCGCGCGGTTCGTGAACGTGATCGCGGCGATGCGCTTCGGGTCGTGGCCGCACTCGATCAGATGGCCGATCTTCGCGGCGATGACCCGCGTCTTGCCGCTGCCGGCGCCCGCGAGGACGAGCAGCGGGCCGTCGACATAGCGCACCGCCTCGCGCTGCGCGGAATTGAGGGGAAACGACATCGGAAGGAAGGGCGAGACGACGCAGGCGGATGGCGCAGGGCCGATGGTCGCTCCATCGGCCTGCTAGAATCGACAGCGATTCTAGCATCGCCGCGGGCCCGACCCGCGGCTCCCCGCGCGAGCGAGCGCGCATTGCGTCTTCACCATGAGCCTCTACGCGATCGGCGACATCCAGGGCTGCCACGCGGAGTTCTGCCAGCTGCTGGAGCTCGTCGGCTTCTCGCCGGAGAGCGATCGGCTCTGGCTCGTCGGCGACCTCGTCAACCGCGGCCCCGAATCGCTCGCGGTGCTGCGCGAAGTGAAGGCGCTCGGCGGTTGCGCGACGACGGTGCTCGGCAACCACGATTTTCATCTGCTGACGGTCGCCGCCGGACACACGAGGCCGCACCGGCACGACACGATCGCGCCTATCCTCGAGGCGCCCGATCGCGATGAGCTGCTCGGCTGGCTCCAGCGCCGGCCGCTGGTCGTGGACGACGGCGAACATCTGCTCGTCCACGCCGGCCTCCTCCCCGCGTGGACGCCGGCGATGGCGCTGGCGCTGTCCGGCGAGGTGCAGGCGATGCTCGCGAGCGAGCGCGCCGATGTCTTCCTGCGCGAGCTCTACGGCGACGAGCCCCGCGCCTGGCGCGACGACCTCGAGGGCTTCGACCGGCTGCGGGTCGTCGTCAACGCCTGCACGCGGCTGCGCTTCTGCGCCGCGGACGGCACCATGGAGTTTCGCGAGAAGCGCGGGCCGCAGGCGGCGCCCGAGGGCTTCCGCCCATGGTTCGAGCACGAGCACCGCGCCTCGGCCGGCAGGACGATCGTCTGCGGCCACTGGTCGACGCTGGAGCTCAGGCTCGCGCCGAATCTGCTGATGCTCGACTCGGGCTGCCTGTGGGGCGGCACGCTGACCGCGATCAGGCTCGAGGACCGCCGGGTGTATCAGGTGCCGGGACGTCGCCCGGTGACTCCAAAACCGTTCGGATAGCCTCGGCGGCCGCGCGCGAAAGCTCGCGGCGATGGCTCGCCTGCGCGGACAGCGGCGGCATCAGGTGCAGCTCGGCGACGAGCGCGCGCTCGCCGGTGACGCGCCAGAACGAGCCCATCAGGCTCAGCTCGCCGACATACGCCGGCGCCTCGCAATGCGCGTCGTCCGGCGTGCGATAGCGGATCGCGATCGGCTGCACGTGACCTTCGGCGTCGACGATCGACTGCAGCAGCGAGCTGTGGAACTTCAGGAGGCTCCGGCCGTCGCTCGTCGTCCCCTCGGGGAACACGGCGACCAGGTCGCCGCGGGCCAGCACCTCGACCGTGTGGCGATTGACCGTGTGCGTGTCGCGCCGTCGCTCGCGCTCGATGAACAGCGTCCCCACGTTGGCGATCAGCCGACCGACGACCGGCATCCGGCGCAGATCGGCCTTGGCGATGAATCGCGCCGGCTGCAGCGCGTTCAGCACGAAGATGTCGAGCCACGAAATGTGATTGGCGACGATCAGCAGGTTTCCGGACAGCCCGGCGTCGTGCCGCCAGTGCACGCGGGTCTCGATGGCGAGCATTCCGAGGAGCTGCCGCGACCACCTGCGGATCAGCGCCTGCTTCCTCGGCGGACCGATCCACGGGAACACGAACATCGTCGTGGCGAGCCCTCCGACGACGTGCGCGGTGACGCGCGCCGAGCGCACGAGCCGCACCGGCAGCGGAGTGGGGGGATGCCGGCGCCCGGTCACCAGGGATAGGCCGCGAACTGGTCGTGGTAGAGCTTCGCGACCGCGTCGCGGCTGACGGAATGATTCTGGCCGCCGCGGCTCGCGATCTTGAGCGAGCCCAGCGTCGCCGCGAGGCGTCCCGTGCGCTCCCACTCCCAGCCGCTGGCGATGCCGTACAGCAGGCCCGCGCGGTAGGCATCGCCGCAGCCTGTCGGATCGACGAGCGACGGCGGCTTCACCGCCGGCAGCTCCAGCGTGCGGCCGTCCGCGTGGATGCGCGAACCGTCGCCGCCGCGGGTCACGATCAGCGCGTCGACGCGGGCGGCGATCGCCTCGAGGGCGAGCCCGGTGCGCTCCGCAAGCAGGCTTCCCTCGTAATCGTTGACGGCGACGAACGTCGCGGCATCGATCATCTCGACGAGCTCCGGTCCCGAGAACAGCGGCAGGCCCTGGCCGGGGTCGAACACGAACGGTATCCCGGCGTTCGCGAACTGCTCGACGTGCGCGCGCATTCCCTCGCGGCCGTCCGGGGCGACGATGCCGAGCGCGATGCCTTCGACGTCCCCGACGCGGTTCTCGTGCGAGGCGTTCATCGCGCCCGGGTGGAATGCGGTGATCTGGTTGTCGTCGAGGTCGGTGATGATGAACGCCTGCGCGGTATACGTGCCCGGCATGCTGCGCACGCCGTCGCCGGCGATGCCCAGCGCGGCAAGGCGCTCGACGTACGGAGTGCCGTCGTCGCCGAGCGTCGCCATCACGACCGGCTCGCCGCCCAGCGCCTTCAGGTTGTACGCGATGTTCCCGGCGCAGCCCCCCCACTCGCGGCGCATCTCGCCGATCTGGAACGACACCGACAGCATGTGCGTCTGGTCCGGGAGGATGTGCCGCTCGAAGCGGTCGGGGAACACCATGATGGTGTCGTAGGCGAGCGAACCGCAGATCAGCGTGCGCGTGGACATGGAAATGGCGTGGGTCACGGATTCAAACGATTTCGCGCCCGATCTCGCGGACGATCGACTGCTGCCGGCGCGACACCGGCAGGGTCTCGGGAACATCCTTCAGCAGCACCTCCCAGTGCGCATCGCCGCCGTCGCCGACCCGACGCTCGAAACCGCGAACGAAATCGCGGGCGACGAGGCAGTTGCGATGGACGCGTACGAAACGCGGCGCGAACTCGTCCTCGAGCTTGGTCAGCGACTCCTCGAGCAGGTACTCGCGCTCCGTCGTGCGGATGGTGATGTACTTGAGCTCCGCCTTGAGGTAGACGATCTCGTCGACGGGAACGAGGACCACGCGCGAGCGCTCGGTCACCGACAGGAAGCGGCGCACCGATCCCGGAAGCTGGTCGAGCTTCGCGCCGGGAACGGGCTTCAGGCGGGGCACTTTCTCCAGCGCGGCCAGCAGCCGCTGGACGCGCACCGGCTTCATCAGGTAATCGACCGCGTTGACCTCGAACGCCTGCAGCGCGTGCTCGTCGTGCGCCGTCGTGAAGATGACGACCGGCGGCTGCGGCAGCTTGAGCACATGGCGCGCGAGCTCGAGTCCGCCCATTTCCGGCATGTGGATGTCGGTGAGCACGAGGTCGGCGCTCACGGTGTGAAGCATGTCGAGCGCCTCGCGGCCGTTGGCCGCCTCGCCGACGACCAGAAGCGGCAGCGCGCCGGCGCAGTCGTCCAGCAGCTCGCGTAGCCGGCGACGGGCCGGTGCCTCGTCGTCGACGATCAGCACGCGGAGCGGCGCGTCAGACACGCGGGCTCCCGTGGTTGCCGTCGACGAGCGCCGGTCCGTCCGGACGCGCCGGCGCCCCACCCGCCAACGGGCCGCTGCCGGCCGTCGTCCGCTCGCTCGCGCCTGTCGCGCCCGTCGCCTTGGCCGCCGACCCGGTCGAGCGGTACGGCATCCGGATGTGGACTTCGTAGATGGCATCGCGCACGCGCGACTCCAGCGCGCCCTCGGCATCGAAATGCAACCTGAGGCGCTCCCGGATGTTCGCCAGTGCCATCTTGTTTCCCGCGTGATGCCGGCCGCCGTCGGCCCGGTAGGGGTTGCGCAGGATCGCATGGACCTCGCCGCCCTTGTAGAAGATGTTGATCGACACGACTCCGGCCGCGCTCGACGGCTCGATGCCGTGGTAGACGGCGTTCTCCAGCAGCGGCTGCAGGACGAGCGGCGGGACCAGCGCGTCGCCGGGCATGCTCTTCAGGTGCCACTCGACGTTCAGGCGGTCGGTGAGGCGAAGCTTCTCGAGCGCGAGATACTGCCGGCAAAGCTCGATCTCGTCGGCCAGCGGCACCAGTTCCCGGTTGTCCCGCATCAGCACGCGAAACAGGTCGGCCATGTCGACGAGCGCCGTCTCGGCCTGCTTCGGGTCGGAGCGGATCAGCGACAGCACGGCATTGATGCTGTTGAACAGGAAGTGCGGGCGTATGCGCGCCTGCAGGGCCTGCAGCCGCGACTCGGCAATGGCCGGCGAGAGCGCCCTCGCCCGAAGGCTGAAGTACGCGATCAGCACCGCGCAGACGCCCAGCGCGAGCAGCGAGGTGCCGCAGCAACGCGAGGGGGGGTTGCGCAGCCTGGCTGGCGACGAGCATCTGCACGCCGATCCCGACGCCGACCGTCAGCGCCACGATCGCCAGCACGCCCATCGACGGCGACTGGCGCGCAAGCCAGGGCGCGATCGCGTACAGGACGGCGAGCTCGAGGATCAGATGCGGCTCGACGGTCGCCGACATTTCCAGCCATTGCGCGGCCCAGTGGTCGAACTGCGGCTCGCGCACGAGCGCGGCGACCGCCGTCATCGCGTTCACGGCGAGCACGACGCGCAGGATCGTGCCGAGGTTGCGAAAGTCCGGGAGTTCGAGAGCGATGGTGTTTTGCCTTATAATCGAGCGGATAGCGAAACCGGCATGCAAGCATTGTGCCCGGGACTGCAACGGGCCATGCCGCGGCATCGACGGTTTCGGCAGCTATTGTCGGCAACCCCTGCGGGCGAGGCAAGTTCAACCGGATACGACCCCGGACCGCGGACGCAGTATCCCCCGGTCTCGAGGTTCTTGGGCGCCGCTGCGTTCCTGACCCGCCGAGCAATCGAACCGTTCGCCATGGCCGACGCGAAGCCGCCCGTTGACGCCCCTGCCGCAGCCGGATGGTCCGGCCGTTTCGGCGAGCCCGTGGCCGAGCGCGTCAAGCGATACACGGCGTCGGTGGATTTCGACCGGCGCCTGGCCGATGCCGACATCGCCGGCTCGCTCGCGCACGCGCGGATGCTCGCGGCGACAGGCGTCCTGACGAGCGACGATCTGGCAGCCATCGAGCGCGGGCTGGGGACGATTCGCGGCGAGATCGCGCGGGGCGAGTTCCCCTGGTCGCGGGACCTCGAGGATGTCCACTTCAATGTCGAGAGACGCCTCACGGCCCTCGTCGGGGACGCCGGCAAGCGGCTGCACACCGGCCGTTCGCGCAACGACCAGGTCGCCACGGACCTGCGCCTCTGGCTGCGCGGCGCCATCGATGCCCTGGTCGACGAGCTCGCCGGACTGCGGCGCGCCTTCATCGACCTCGCCGAGCGGCACGCCGACACGATCATGCCGGGGTACACGCACCTGCAGGTCGCACAGCCCGTCGTCTTCGGGCACCACCTGCTCGCCTACGAGGCCATGTTCGCGCGCGATGCCGCGCGGCTGCGCGACTGCCGCGGGCGGGTCAACCGGCTGCCGCTGGGGAGCGCCGCGCTCGCCGGCACCGGCTTTCCGATCGACCGTGCGCGCGTGGCACGCGAGCTCGGTTTCGACGGACTCTGCACGAACTCGCTCGACGCGGTGTCCGACCGCGATTTCGCCATCGAATTCACGGCTGCCGCCGCGCTCGCGATGATCCACGTGTCGCGGTTTGCCGAGGAGCTCGTGTGGTGGATGAATCCGCGCTTTGCCTTCGTCGCGCTGGCGGACCGTTACTGCACCGGCTCGTCGATCATGCCGCAGAAGAAGAATCCCGACGTGGCGGAGCTCGCCCGCGGCAAGACGGGGCGCGTGAACGGGCACCTGGTTGCCCTCCTCACGCTGATGAAGGGCCAGCCGCTCGCCTACAACCGCGACAACCAGGAGGACAAGGAGCCGCTGTTCGACACCGTCGACACCCTCGCCGACACGCTCGCGATCCTGTCCGACATCGTCGCCACGGGGATCACGGTGAATGCCGCCCGGATGCGCGACGCCGCAGCGGAGGGCCACGCGACGGCCACCGATCTCGCCGACTACCTGGTCAGGAAGGGCGTGCCGTTCCGCGACGCGCACGAGGCGGTCGCGCGCACCGTGCGCCACGCCGAGCAGAACGCCCGCGAGCTCGCCGACCTCACGCTCGCCGAGCTCCAGGCATTCGCCTCGGTCATCGGCGAAGACGTCTTCGCCGTGCTCACGCTCGAGGGCTCGGTCGCGAGCCGCAACCACCCCGGCGGAACGGCGCCCGCGCAGGTGCGCGCCGCCGCCACCGCCGCGCGCGCAGCGCTCATGGCCGAAGCCGCCGAACCGGCTGCTCCCGCGAATCCCCGGCCCCCGCAGCCTTAACCCAGGGCCAGCGGCCGGCCGCATGCGCGGCGGCCGTCTGGCAGTCCATCACCCCGTCATCGACTCGACTCCCATGGAAAACTCCAAAGCAAGGAAACTCGCCTTTCTCGGCCTCGGCGTGATGGGCTACCCGATGGCCGGGCATCTCGCCCGCGCCGGCCACCACGTCACCGTCTACAACCGCAACCCGGCGAAGGCGCAGCGCTGGACCGAGGCGCACGGCGGCGCAAGCGCGCCGACGCCCGCCGCGGCCGCAGCCGGCGCCGACATCGTGATGATGTGCGTCGGCAACGACGACGATGTGCGCGCCGTCGTCCTCGGCCCCGACGGCGCGCTCGCCGCGATACGCGCGGGCTCGATCCTCGTCGACCACACGACGGCGTCGGCACAGATCGCGCGGGAGATTCATGCTGCCGCCAAGGCGAAGCAGGTCGGCTTCCTCGATGCGCCGGTCTCGGGCGGCCAGGCGGGCGCCGAGAATGGCAAGCTGACGATCATGGTCGGCGGCGACGCGGACGTGTTTGCGCGCGCCGAGGCCGTGCTTGCGCATTACGCCCGCGCGGTGACGCTGATGGGCGGGCCCGGCAGCGGGCAGCTCACCAAGATGTTCAACCAGATCTGCATCGCCGGGCTCGTGCAGGCGCTCGCCGAGGGCATCAGCTTCGCCGAGAAGTCGGGCCTCGACGTCGAGCGCGCGCTCGACGTGATCAGCAAGGGCGCCGCGCAGTCGTGGCAGATGGAAAATCGCGGCCGCACGATGCTCGCCGACAAGTTCGATTTCGGCTTCGCCGTCGACTGGATGCGCAAGGATCTCGCGCTGTGCCTGGCCGAGGCGCGCACGAAGGGCGCGGCGCTCCCGGTGACCGCGCTCGTCGATCAGTTCTACGCGCGGGTGCAGGCGCAGGGCGGCGGCCGCTGGGATTCGTCGAGCCTCATTCGCGTGCTGCGCGACGCGAAGTAGGCGAGCGCCCGCCGCGCCGACGGCGGCGCGGGTTGCCCCGGTATCGCATTCGGGTTCGCCCTCCCCGCGGCCGGGACACGCTTCGACGATCACCCGGCCGGCAGCGGCACCCGGTCGGCGTCGACGATCGCGATCTCGAACGTCACCTCGGCGGTCCTGGCCAGCATCGCCGTCGCCGAGCAGTACTTCTCCTTGGAGAGCTTGACCGCCCGCTCGACCTGGGCCGGGTTGAGTCCCCGGCCGGCGACCGTGTACTTGAGATGGATCCGGGTGAAGACCTTGGGCTCGGTCGCGGCCCGGTCGGCTTCGGCGTCGACGGCGCAGTCGGCGATCGGCTGGCGCGCCTTCTTCAGGATCAGCACGACATCGAACGCCGTGCACGCGGCGGTCCCGAGCAGCACCAGCTCCATCGGGCGCATGCCGCGGTTGCGGCCGCCGTGATCCGGAGCCCCGTCGATCACGATTGCGTGGCCGCTTTGGGATTCGCCGACGAAGCTCATGCCCTCCGCCCATTTCGCCCTGACCTTCATGCGTGCCCCGCGATCGCCGAATAGGCGGCCATTGTCGCCCAATCGCGTCCCGAACAAGCGCAACGCACGTCCTGTGTGAGCGCTTACTGACTACCGTCGCTGTGCTGCCTTGACGCCCGTCGCGCGGCGTTTCCGATACACGGTCGGACGTTCCGACACATGGCTCTTGCGCACCGCAAGGTGATATGCCAACATCATAAGCGCCCGCCGGGGGAGAACGTGACCCCCTCGCTCCCGACGGATACTTCCACCCTTCTCCTCCTAGGGCGGAATCCTTGAAGCGCGGCCCTCACAGGGCTGCGCTTTTTTTGCCGTTCGCCGGCCCCGGCGGTCGATTCGGTCCGTGCCGGGGCGCGCCCGCGCCGTCCACACCCCGATCGACGGGCGGGGCGGAAGGGATCGGGAATGCTTCGGCACACGGCCGAGCGGCGTGGCGCCGGGCGAACCATCCGCAGAGCGGGGCGCGCCACGCCTTGACCACATTGGTGAAAATGAATTAAGATTTAAGACTTTGCTGAATCGACTCGAGCCGGAAATCCCGATGAAAACCTACTCCGCCAAGCCGCAAGACATCAAGCGGGACTGGTTCGTGGTGGACGCCACGGACAAGGTGCTTGGCCGCCTTGCCAGCCAGATCGCGCTGCGCCTGCGCGGCAAGCACAAGCCGATCTTCACGCCGCACATGGACACCGGCGATTTCATCGTCGTCACCAACGTCGAAAAGATCCGCGTCACCGGCAACAAGGCCGAGGACAAGGTCTACCACCGGCACAGCGGCTATCCGGGCGGCATCTCGACGACCAATTTCTCGAAGATGCAGCAGCGCTTTCCCGGCCGGGTCCTCGAAAAGGCGGTGAAGGGGATGCTCCCCAAGGGACCGCTCGGCTACAAGATGCTCAAGAAGCTCAAGTGCTACGCGGGCGAGGCGCACCCGCACGCGGCGCAGCAACCCAAGAACCTGGACATCTGAACCTCATGATCGGCAACTACTACTACGGCACCGGCCGTCGCAAGAGCGCAGTCGCCCGCGTGTTCCTGAAGAAGGGCACCGGCAAGATCGTCGTCAACGAGAAGCCGGCGGACGAGTTCTTCTCGCGCGACACCGGCCGCATGGTGATCCGCCAGCCGCTGAAGCTCACCAACCACGAGGCGACCTTCGACATCATGATCAACGTCGAGGGCGGCGGCGAATCCGGCCAGGCCGGCGCGGTGCGCCACGGCATCACCCGGGCGCTGATCGATTACGACGCCGCGCTCAAGCCCACGCTATCGAAGGCCGGCCTCGTGACGCGCGACGCCCGCGAAGTGGAACGCAAGAAGGTCGGCCTCCACAAGGCGCGCAAGCGCAAGCAGTTCTCGAAGCGGTAATCGCCGCTGCGCATCCTCCGCGAAGGCCGCCTCCGAGGCGGCTTTCGTGTTTTCGAGGGTCGCGCGCGCCGCACACCGGACCGCGGCCGGATCGCCGGCCGAGACACCGCGGAAGTTCGGCGAATCCCCGGTGCTAGAATCGAAACGCGCAATCGAAACAGCGAGCGCAACGCGAGCAAGGACGCCATGATCAAGGTCGGCATCGTCGGCGGCACGCGTTACACCGGAGGCGAACTGCAGGCGCTGCGCGAGAAGCGCTACGCCGGCGAGCCCTTCGTCGACATGACGCCGGTGCTGCCCTAGGGTTCCGCCTTGGCCGTCTCCGTCTGGTGGCGCCGCGCGCGCCAGCACTTCTCCATCGACGCGCCGAGGATGGCCGTGCGCTCGCGGCTGCCTTGGCCGTGGCGCGTGGTCGCAGGACTCGTCGTGCTCGCCGTCGTCACCGGAATGTGGTGGTGGGGGTACGACTTCGGGCAGATCTTTTCCGGACTGGATCGCAGCGAAATCAGGGACCGGATGGCAATGCTGGAGTCCGGGAATGACGCGCTGCGCAGCGAGAACGCGCAGCTTCGCGCCAGGAACATGCAGCTGGAGAGCGAGCTCGTGATCACGGCGGGCGCGCAGGCGGCGCTGTCCAAGCAGGCGATCGAGCTGCAGAACGAGAACTCGCAGATCAAGGAGGAGCTCGCCTTCCTCCAGAAGCTCGTTGCGGACTCCAACAAGCAGGTCGGACTGTCGATCCAGCGCCTGATCGTCGAGCGCGAGCGCGAGGACGCCTGGCACTACAGCCTGCTGCTGGTGCGCGGCGGCAGCCCGAAGGACGAGTTCGAAGGCCACGTCACGCTGCAGGTGACCGTGCACCCGATCGCGGGAACCGGTGCGGCGAGCCGCCCGACCATCCTGACGCTCCCCGACGAGGAGCCCGGCACCGCCGCGGCGCTGAAACTCAAATTCAAGTATTATCAGCGGCTTGAAGGGACCTTTGGCGTCCCCAAGGACAGCGCGGTGCGCGCCGTCACGGCCCGCGTGTTCGAGTTCGGGCAGCCCAATCCGCGGGCCACCCGCAATCTTGTGATCCCGTAAGGAGGACCCATGTGGGGGCATAGGAAACGCTCGACACCGCAAAAGCGGATCGACAGCCTGATCGGTGCGGGAACCGTCGTGAGCGGCGACGTCACGTTTAGCGGGGGGCTGCGTATCGACGGCCGGGTCCAGGGCAACGTGGTCGCGGCCAACGGCGAACCCAGCACGCTGGTGATCAGCGAGCAGGCGAAGATCGACGGCGAAATCCGCGTGTCGCACATGGTGATCAATGGCACCGTGAACGGCCCGCTGGTCGCCAACGACTATCTGGAGCTGCAGCCGAAGGCCCGGATCGTCGGTGATGTGACCTACAAGACGCTGGAGATGCACGTCGGCGCGGTGGTTCAGGGTCGGCTCATCCACGCCGAACCCGGCACCGCGTCCGTGGTCGAAATCAAGCGAGCGGCTTCCGAATAGCTTTGCCTGCAGACGACTGCTGCGGCCTTGGACGGTTTCCCCGGCCGGGATCCCGACGACCCTGTCGGCGGCGGGGTTGCGGCAAGCGGCGGGCCGGCCGATAATCGACGACACGCAACACGAGGAGCATCAATGAACTCAATGACCGAAATGCCCGCGCCCCTCATCTTCACCGACAACGCCGCGGAGAAGGTGCGCTCGCTCATCGAAGAGGAAGGCAATCCCGACCTCAAGCTGCGCGTGTTCGTCACCGGTGGCGGCTGCTCGGGGTTCCAGTACGGCTTCACCTTCGACGAAGCCGTCAACGACGACGACACGTCGATGGTCAAGAACGGGGTCACGCTGCTGATCGACCCGATGAGCTATCAGTACCTGGTCGGTGCCGAGATCGATTACCAGGAAGGTCTCGAAGGCGCGCAGTTCGTGATCAAGAACCCGAACGCCCAGACCACCTGCGGTTGCGGCTCGTCCTTCTCGGCCTGAGCGCGCTTCCAGACCGCTGACGACGGGGCCCGCGGGCCCCGTTGTCGTTTCGGGCAGCCCGAGCGGCGCTTCGCGCTCAGAGATCGAGCACGGAGTCCAGGCCGCGGTGCACGCCAACCAGCGTCGACACCTTGCGAATGGCGAGCAGCGCCCCGTCGACGTACGGGCGGGCGCTGCCTCCGGAGTCGTGGCGAATCGAGAGCCTCTGATCCGGCATTCCGAAGATGATCTCGGCGCTGATCACGTAACCGGGCAGACGCAGCGAGTGCACCTGGGATCCCGACAACGTGGCGCCGCGGGCCTCCCGGGGCCCCACCGTCCGATCGATCGGGACCGAAGGCGCCGGTTGGCGTACTTTCGCCAGGCGAGTCGCGAGCTCGCGGGCCGTCCCGCTCGGGGCATCGACCTTGTCGTCGTGCGCGTAATCGATGATCTCCCATTGCGGAATGAGCTTCGCAGCGGCTTCGGCGAACTTCTGCAGCAACACGACCGTCAGGGCAAAGTTGCCGCAGGCGAGGACTCCGCGCCGCTGCTTGCGGGCGACGACGTCGATCTCGCGCGAAATCGCCGTCGACCAGACCCGAGGTTCCGACCACCACGTGTGCGCCGCGTTCGAGCGCGGCGAGGATGTTGGCCCTGGCGCTGTCCGGTTGGGTGTATTCGACGAAGACGTCGCAGGGGTGGGCGAGCGCCTCCGCGGCCGAGGCGTAGACGGAACAGGCGAGGCCGCGGCTCGCCCAGCACGTCCCCCAGGCCGCGCCCGGCGTGCCTGCGCGCGACGGCCGCGACCAGCGCGATGTCCGCCGCCCGCGCAATCGCGCGGGCGAGCTCCGAGCCCGCCCAGCCGGTCGCCCCCGCCAAACACACCTTGATCGCCATCGAAGCTGCCTCAGCCTGTTCCTGGGCGACGACATCCAACGATTCGGACGACACGGGATTCCGAGGCTCGGGATTGCGGCATCGACGGGCACGACGATTCCTTCCCCGCTCGGGGCCCCGCCTGCGGGACGACGTCCTGAAAAGCCTAGCACGACGCGCAATTGCGATCCCGCGAAGGCTGCGGAGCTGCCCTCCGAACGAGGCCGACACCGCACGACGAGCACCCTGCCGTTGCTCACTCCCTTGCCTTCGCTGATGTAGACTGCACGCTCGCGAACCGCGGGCCGGCGTCCTGTTCATCGTGGCTCGCCGCGGGATCGTTGACAGGAGTCCTGCGATGACGAAAGCGCTCAACATCGTGCCCGATCGGTGCACGGGCTGCATGCAATGCGAGCTCGCCTGCTCGTGGGTCCAGACGGGCACGTTTGCGCCGTCGAAGAGCCTGATCCGCGTCAACGTGTTCGACGAGGAAGCGAGCTACGCCCCGTACACCTGCGTGCAGTGCGACGAGGCGTGGTGCATGAACGCCTGTCCGGTCAATGCGATCGCGACGGACGCGCAGACCGGCGCCAAGCTGGTCGTCGACGAGCTGTGCATCGGCTGCCATCTGTGCACGATCGCCTGTCCGTTCGGCACCGTGTTCACGCTGCCGCAGTCCGACAAGGCCGCGAAGTGCAACCTCTGCGGCGGCGCAGCCGGCGTGCGCCGCCGCGTGTCCCACGCAGGCGATCGTGTACGGCGAGTCGCCGCAGGCGGGGCAGTGGTTCGCGCCCTGGGGCGCGAAGGTCCATCGCAACTACGTCGACGCCTTCGGCGCGTAGCGGGCGGTCGCGCGGAGCGCAGGCTCGCGCCACGCAACACGGAAGGAGCGAACGATGGCGGGATACACGGGCAAGCTGCTGCGAGTCGACCTGACGAGCGGCCGGATCGCGGTCGAGGACATCCGGTCCGACTGGCGGCGCGACTATGTCGGCGGTCGCGGTCTGGCGGCCCGCTATCTCTACGAAGAGCTCGACGCGCGGGTCGACCCGCTGTCCCCCGCCAACAAGCTGATCTTCGCCACCGGCCCGCTGACCGGCACGCCGGTCCCCTGCGGCGCGCGGTACATGGTGGTGACCAAGGGCGCGCTGACCAACGCCATCACCACGTCGAACTCCGGCGGCCACTTCGGACCCGGAGCTGAAGTTCGCGGGCTACGACATGGTGATCCTCGAAGGGCGCTCGCCCAAGCCCGTCTACCTCTTCATCTACGACGACCGCGTCGAGCTGCGCGATGCATCGCAGCACTGGGGCCGGCCGGTCGGCGAGACCGAGGACGGGCTGCGGCAGGAACTGGGAATTCCGGGCCTGCGCGTGGCGTGCATCGGGCCGGGCGGCGAGAAGCTCGTGCGCTTCGCCTGCATCATGAACGACAAGCACCGCGCCGCAGGACGCAGCGGCGTCGGCGCCGTCATGGGCTCGAAGAACCTCAAGGCCATCGCGGTCCGCGGCACCGGCGGCGTCCGCGTCGCGGACCCGGCCGCGTTCATGAAGGCGGTCTGGGCGGATGCGCTCCGACATGCAGGACAACCCCGGGCGCGTGTCGTTCACCGAGCTGGGAACGGCCGCCACGATCGACCTGACGCAGGCCTTCGGCGGCCTGCCGACGCGCAACTTCCAGCAGGGGCAGTTCGAGCACTACGAGAACCTGAACGGCACGACCATCAAGGAAACGCGGATGGTCGCCAACAAGGCGTGCTTCGCCTGCACGATCGCCTGCGGCCGTGTCACGCGCCTGGGCGAGCACTCGGGCAAGTATCTGGTCAACATGCATCCGCGCAACTGGAAGCCGGCGGGCGAAGGTCCCGAGTACGAGAACGCGTGGGCGCTCGGCGCCGACTGCGGCGTGGGCGACCTCGACGCCGTCCTCAAGGCGAACTGGCTGTGCAACGACCTGGGGCTGGACCCGATATCGATGGGCGCCTCGCTCGCCGCCGCGATGGAGCTCTACGAGCGGGGCGTGATCGGCGATGCGGACGTCGAGCTGCCGCTGCGCTTCGGCTCGGCCGAGGCGCTGGTGCGGATGGTCGAGGCGACCGGCTATCGCGAAGGCTTCGGCAACGAAATCGCCGAGGGCTCGAAGCGGATGGGCGAGAAGTTCCGGCACCCCGAAGTGTTCATGGGCGTGAAGGGCCAGGAGTTCCCGGCGTACGACCCGCGCGGCTTCCAGGGGATGGGCATCGCCTACGCCACCTGCAACCGCGGCGCGTGCCACCTCCGCGCGTGGACGCCGGGCATCGAATCCTCGGGCGAGATGGATCCGCACACGCCGGCGGGAAAGAGCGAGTGGGTGGTCCACGAACAGAACCGCAGCACGGCGCACGACAACACGGGCGTGTGCATGTTCGTCGGCGCCGCGGGCGGACCGCTCGAATCGCTCGTCCCCTGCACCGCCGCCGCCACCGGCGTCCCCTACACGCTCGACGACTTCGTGAGGATCGGCGAGCGCACCTGGAACCTCGAACGCCTGTTCAACCTGAAGGCGGGACTGACGCGCTGCCGACGACACGCTGCCGCAGCGACTGCTGAAGGAAGCGCACAAGAGCGGGCCGTCGGCCGGCGTCGTCGTCAACCTCGACGCGATGCTCCCCGTGTACTACCGCGAGCGCGGCTGGTCGGAGGAAGGCGTTCCGACGCGGGCGAAGCTGGCCGAGCTCGGCCTGGCGTCGGCCTGATCCGGCGCGATCGACCGCCAGCACGCGAACGCATACAACGAGTTGGGACCCAGACCATGCATCACGTGATCATAGGCGGCGGACCGGCCGCGACCAACGCGATCGAGACGATCCGTCGAATTCGACGGCGGTCGATCGACCATCACGCTCGTCTGCGACGAGCCGGCGCATTCCCGGATGGCGCTGCCGTACTGGCTGGCCGGGAAGCATCCCCGAAGCGCACACGCACACCGGAGACGCCGCGTACTTCGCGCGGCTCGATGTCGCAACCCGGTTCGGCGTCCGCGTCGTCGCGGTCGATCCGCAGCGCAAGGCCGTGACGCTGAGCGACGGCGGCAAGCTCGAGTTCGACAATCTGCTGATCGCCACCGGCTCGTCGCCGCTCTGCGCCCGGCGATCCCCGGCGCCGATCTTCCGGGGGTTACGCCGCTGTGGTCGCTCGCCCACACCGGTCAGGTGCTGAAGACGCCGAATCGCTGCGGCCGACGGGACGCACGCCGCGCGTGGTGCTCGTCGGCGCCGGGTTCATCGGCTTCATCGTGCTGAACGCGATGTACAAGCGGAAATGGCAGTTGGCCGTCGTCGAGCGCGAGGCGCAGGTTCTCCCGCGGATGCTCGACGCGGCGGCGGCGGACCACGTGCATCGCTGGCTGGCTGCGCGCGACGTTGCGGTCCACTGCAGGCGACGGTCGAGCGGATCCGACAGCAGGCCGACGGCGCGAAGGCGGTCGAGCTCGTCGGACGGCCGATCGCTCGTCGCCGACATCGTGATCCTGGCCACCGGCATCCGTCCGAACCTCGACCTGCTCGACGGATCGGGCATCGCCACCGGCGAGGCGATCCTGGTGAACGACCGGATGCAGACGAACTTTCCGCATGTCTACGCGGGCGGCGACATCGCACAGGGGCCGGTTCTGTTCGGCGACGCGAACGCGGTCCATCCGATCCAGCCGACGGCGGTGGACCACGGCCGGGTGGCCGGCGCCAACATGGCGGGCCACGACGTGCGCTATCCGGGCAGCCTCCTGATGAACGTGGTCGACATCTGCGGCATTCAGGGCGCGAGCTTCGGTCGCTGGAACGACGCCGCGGCCGAGGCGATGACCATCGACCATCCGGCCGGATTCATCTATCGCAAGCTCCTCTGGAGCAACGACCGGATCACCGGCGCGATCTTCGCGGGCCGCGCCAACGACATGGGTATGCTCACCGACGTCGGCATGGTCAAGGGGCTGATGCAGACGCAAACGCGGCTCGGACCGTGGAAGAAATACCTGCAGGACCACCCTTTCGACATCCGCCGCGCGTACGTCGGCTGCGGGGTGGCGGCGAAGCTGGTCGGCACCGCGCTCCTGGGCCGGCCGGCCAAGGCGCGCCAGTACCGTTTCGGGTCGGCCGAGCCGAAAGTGCCGGCCAACGCGGCGCACGCGGTGTTCGTCGCCAAGAACTGACGAGCCGTTGGCTCCGTGCGGATCCGCCTGAAGCTGATGGGCATGCTCAAAGCCAGGACGCCTCCCGGCGGCGCGATCGAGATGGCCGACGGCGCAACCATCGACGACGTGCTGCGCACGCTGGACATTGCGCCGCAGACGGTCCGCGTCTTCACGGTCAACGGCGAGTTCGAGCGCGACCGAAGCCGCGTGCTCGCGCCGGACGACGAGCTGTCGGCGATCCCGCCCGTCGGCGGCGGCTGACCGCGCGCCTAGCCCTGCGGGCGCAAGGACCGCGCCGCTCACGCGAATGCAGCGTTAACAGGCCCTAAGGGGACGCCGCGCGCTCAGCGCGGGTAGATCCCACCCAGCACGCGCAATCCGCGCGCGCCGGTGACCGCCGGCAGATTGCCGGGGCGGCCGGCCAGCGTCTCGCGGGCGAGCCACGCGAAGGCGAGGGCCTCGACGTGCTCGACCGCGACGCCCCTTGCCGCGGTCGTCGTCACGGCGCGCGGTGCGAGCGCCACGGCGAGCGCGTCCATGATCGCCGCGTTCTTCGCGCCCCCGCCGCATATCAGCGCTTCCTTCGCGGCCGCGCAGTGCGCGCGCACCGCATCGCCGATGGCTCGCGCGGTCAGCGCCGCGAGCGTCGCCTGCACGTCCTCCGGAGCGACGTGGCGGCCGGCGAGCTTGGCATCGAGCCAGCCGGCGTGGAACAGGTCGCGTCCGGTGCTCTTCGGCGGCGACTGCGCGAAGAATGGCTCGGCGAGCAATGCCGCGAGCAGCGCGTCGTCGACCCGCCCCGAGCGGGCCCAGGCGCCATCGCGGTCGAAGGCGGCACCCCGGTGCCGGGCGTGCCAGAGGTCGAGCAGCATATTGCCGGGGCCGGTATCGAATCCCCGCACTTCTCCGCGCGCGGGCAGATCGGTCAGGTTGGCGATGCCGCCGATGTTGACGACGACGCGATGCGTGTCGCCGCGAAAGAGTGCGGCGTGGAAGGCGGGCACCAGGGGCGCCCCCTGGCCGCCGGCAGCGACGTCGCGACTCCGGAAGTCCGCGACCACGGTGACGCCCGCGCGCTCGGCGACGCGCGCCGGGTTGTTGAGTTGCAGCGTCCAGCCCTCGTCGGGGCGGTGGCGCAGCGTCTGGCCATGGACACCCGCGGCCACGACATCCTGCGGCGCAAGCCCGGCGCCATCGAGCGCGGCAGCGATCGCGTCGGCGCAGGTGTCGGCCAGCGCGTTGGCGGCGCGCGCCGCGCGCGCGAGCTCGTCGGCGCCCGGATGCTGGAGCGCGAACAGCTCGTCGGCCAGGCTTCGGGAAAACGGAATGTGCGCCGCGGCGAGGAGCTGGCAGGGCCGCCCGCTGTCCGGTGCGAAATCCGCGACGATCGCATCCACGCCGTCGAGACTCGTGCCCGACATCACGCCGGCGTAGAGCTGCCGCACGGCGCCGATCACGCCGCCGGGTCAGTCACCGAATGCGACCAGCGCGCCCGAAAGCTGCCGTGCGAGAGCGAGCTGTGCGCCGGCCGGCACGACGCGCTCGGCGAATGCGGCGCGCTGCGGCGCCGCGAGCGGCTCGCCGGACGGCAGCGCGACGGTGAGCGGATTGCGCTGATCACCGCCGACCTTGAACTCGTAGTGCAGATGGGGTCCGGTCGCCCAGCCGGTCTGTCCGACGTACCCGATCACCTCGCCCTGCGTCACGCGGGCGCCCGAGCGCACCTGCGGCGCGAACCGCGACAGATGCGCGTAGAGCGTGGAGAACGCGCCATGGTGCCGCAACTCGATCACGTTGCCGTACCCGCCCTGCTTTCCGGCAAACACGACCTTGCCGTCGCCGGTCGCGCGCACCGGCGTGCCGGTCGGCGCCGCGTAGTCGACGCCCTTGTGCGCGCGCCACGATTGCAGGATCGGATGGAAGCGCGCGCTCGAGAAACCGGATGTCACGCGCGAGAACTCCATCGGCGTGCGCAGGAACGCCTTGCGCATCGGGGCGCCATCCTCGGCATAGTAATTCTCGCTGCCGTCCTCCCCGCGCCAGAGGAACGCACGGAAGGTCTTGCCCCGGTTCTCGAATTCGACGGCGACGATGCGGCCCGCGCCGACCGGCTCGCCGTCGACGTAGCGCATCTCGTAGACGACGGCGAAGCGGTCGCCGCGCTGTATGTCGTGATAGAAATCGATGTCGGCCGAGAAGACATCGGCGATCTGCAGGGTGACGGCGTCGGGCAGGCCCGCGGCGTCGGCCGCGCCGAACAGCGACGAGCGGATCTCGCCGGCGGCCATCCGCCAGCGAAGTTCCGTCGGCGCAGCCGCAGTCGTCGCGACCAGGCGCTCGCCGTCGCGGGCGATCGACAGCCGCTCGCCGCTGCCGGTCAGGAAGTGCATCGTGAGCAGCCGGCCGTCGCCGTCGGTCTCGACGGTGAGCGGCTTGCCCGGGCGCAGCTGGTAGACGGCCCGCGCCGATGCGTCGGTGCGCAGAAATTCCAGCGCCGCGGGATCGTCGACGCCCAGCCGGGCAAGCACGCTGCCGATCGTGTCGCCGCGGCGGATCCGCTCCTCGCGCCAATAGCCGGCCGCGCCGGCATCGGCGTCGAGGACCGACACCACGGGCTGCGCGAGTTCGAGCCGAATCAGCTGCGTGGGCGTGGTTTCCAGCGTCGTGCCGGGCGCCAACCCGAACGCCGCGACCCCGGACAGCCCGAAGAGCGCCACCGCGACCCACTGCCCGGCTGTCGGAGCGCGGACGAGCCGCGCGGAGGCAGCGCGCGGGCTTTGCGCTAAAATCATGATTTTTCGGGCGGTCATTGCCGAAGGCGGATGGCTAAGGCCGGGATTCTAGCAAATGCCGGCCGTGGCATGCCCCCCGACGGTCGGCCGGGGCGGTGCCCCGCCGCCCATAGCCCAGCCACCACGAAAGTCCCGCCGCAACCATGGCCGTCGACATCGAACACCAGCTCGCGGTCTTCCGCCGCGGCGCCGACGAACTGCTGGTCGAGAGCGAGCTCGCCGCCAAGCTGGCCCGCGGCAAGCCGCTGCGGATCAAGGAGGGCTTCGATCCCACCCGTCCGGACCTGCACCTCGGTCACACGGTGCAGTTCAACAAGCTGAGGCAGCTGCAGGATCTCGGCCATCACATCGTCTTCGTGATCGGCGATTTCACCGGGATGATCGGCGACCCGACCGGACGCAACGTGACCCGCCCCGCGCTTTCCCGCGAGGAGATCGAGGCCAACGCGAAGACCTACACCGACCAGGCGTTCCTGATCCTGGATCGCGAACGGACGGAGGTTGCGTTCAACTCGACCTGGCTCCTGCCGCTGGGCGCCGACGGGATGATCAAGCTCGCGGCCAAATACACGGTCGCGCGCATGCTCGAGCGCGACGACTTCGGCAAGCGCTACCAGACCGGCCAGCCGATCGCGATCCACGAGTTCCTCTATCCCCTGGCGCAGGGCTACGACTCGGTGGCGCTGCACGCCGACGTGGAGCTCGGCGGGACCGATCAGAAGTTCAACCTGCTGGTCGGCCGGGAGCTGCAGCGGCATTACGGGCAGGAGCCGCAGTGCATCCTGACGCTGCCGCTGCTCGAGGGGCTGGACGGCGTCAACAAGATGTCGAAGTCGCTCGACAACTACGTCGGCATCACCGAAGCGCCGAACGACATCTTCGGCAAGCTGATGTCGATCTCGGACGAGCTGATGTGGCGGTACTACACGCTGCTCTCGTTCCGTCCGGCCGACGAGATCGCGCGCCTGAAGCGCGAGTGCGCCGAGGGCCGCAACCCGCGCGATGCGAAGGTCGCGCTCGCGCAGGAGATCGTCGCGCGCTTCCACTCGCAGGCCGCCGCGGAACACGCGCTCGCGGAATTCGAGGCGCGGTTCCGGCAGGGCGCGCTGCCGGAGGACATTGCCGAGGTGACGCTGGACACTGGCGGCGCCGGCATCGGCATCGGACAGCTGGGGAAGCAATCCGGCGTATCGCTTTCGACGTCCGACGTCTACCGCTTGATCGAGCAGGGTGGCCTCAAGCTCGACGGCGAACGGGTGACGGATCGGGGGCTGACGGTTCCCGCGGGAACCACGGTCGTCGTGCAGGCGGGCAAGCGCAAATTCGCCCGAGTGACCGTGAAGTGACCTGCGCTCGAGATCGGGGTGGACCTGCTTTCGCATCGTTCCAGCCCCGTCGGCTCCCCGGACCTACTCGAGCTCGATCGCGTCGTTGATCGCCGCGATCCCCGCCTTCGCGCACACGTCGTCGATGTCGCCGACCGGCGCGCCGGAGACCCCGATGCCACCGACGAGCGAGCCCTTGGCGCGGATCATGAGACCGCCGCCGACGGCGATCACGTTGGGCAGTTGACGGATGCCGCTCTGCGGCTTGCCAGCCTGCGTGACCGCGGCGATCTCGGTCGTATCGGTGCGAAAGCTGACGGCAGTCGCGGCCTTGTTCACGGCGGTCTGCGTCGTGTGCGGACCAGCGAGGTTATCGCGCAACACGGCCAGCGGCTGCCCTCCCCGGTCGACGACCGCCACGGCGACCGTATAGCCATCCTTCTGGCATCGCGCCAGCGCAGCCTGTGCCGCCTGCTGTGCGGCGGCCGTCGTCAGCGTCATGTAATTCGCCAGCATCTTCTGCGCCGATGCGGGCGCAGCCCCACCCAGTGCAACGATCGTTACCGCGGTCAGAATCCAGTTCCTCGCGCGCATGAATGCTCCCGCCGTTTTCGTGCCGTTCAAGCCATGCCCGGGTTGCCCGCCACGCCTTCGATCCGCGGCAGGTTGAGCGCGCGCGGCGCGATGGTCTTCTGCGCGCGCAGGTAACGGGCGATCAGGTCCCATATCGGCTCGCCACCCGCGGCCTTCGCCTCTTCGGACACCGGCGCCCAGCCGGCGACCCTGTATCTCTTCGTCGCGTCGAGCGGCTTGCCGGAAAGCGTCATGCCCGAAATGCGGCTCGCCCATCTGCGCGCGCGGATCGATCGCGTACTGCAATCCGCCGACGCGCACCATGTCGCCACCCTGCTGGTAGTACGGATCCGGATTGAACAGGTTGTCCGCGACGTCCTCGAGGATCGTCTTGATCGTCTCGCCGGAGAGCTCGTTGACCGTGACGTAGGGGTAGGTGATCGCGGTCTGGTCCATCAGGTGCTCGAAGGTGATCGGCTGCCCCGGCAGCAGCGACGTGCCCCAGCGGAACCCCGGCGAGAAAGCGATCTCGGCGTTCTTCTCCGCCATCAGGCCGTCGAGCAGCAGCTGGTCGAACGTCCCGTTGAAGCTGCCGCGCCGGTAGAGGAGCCCCTCGGTGACCGCGAGCTTCTCCTCGAGCTTCGCCTTGTACGGCGAGCGCACCTTGTCGATCAGCGCGCCCATCGCCGGATCCGCGGGCAGCAGGTCGGAGAACACCGGCAGCAGCTTGTAGCGGAAATCGGCGACCTTGCCGCCCTTGACGTCGAGGTCGAGCACGCCGAGGAACTTGCCGTTGCTGCCGGCGTTGGTGACGAGCGTGCGGCCGCCGCCGTTGGCGACGAGCGTCGGCGCCGGCACGCCGTCGTGCGTGTGGCCGCCCAGGATCGCGTCGATGCCGCGCACGCGCGAGGCGAGCTTCAGGTCGACGTCCATTCCGTTGTGCGAGAGCAGCACGACGGCCTGCGCGCCCTTGCCGCGCGCCTCGTCGACGACCTTCTGCAGGTTCTCGTCCTGGATCCCGAATGTCCACTCGGCGACGAAGTAGCGCGGATTCGCGATCGGCGTGTACGGGAACGCCTGCCCGACGATCGCGACCGGGACGCCATTGACGGGCCGGATCGTGTAGGGCGGAAACACCGGGTCTCCGAAGTCGGCGGTCTTGACGTTCTGCGCGACGAAGTCGACCTTGCCGGCGAAGTCGCGGTCGACGACCTGCTTCACGCGGTCGGCGCCGAGCGTGAATTCCCAGTGGCCGGTCATGACCTCGACGCCCAGCAGCTTGCACGCGTCGATCATGTCCTGGCCCTTCGACCACAGCGCGGTGGCCGACCCTTGCCACGTGTCGCCCCCGTCGACCAGCAGCGCCTGCGGCCGCGAAGCCTTCAGGCGCTTGACCAGCGTGGCGAGATGCGCGAAGCCGCCGACCTTGCCGTAGGTCCTCGCCGCGGCCGCGAAATCGAGATACGTGAACGCGTGCGCGTCGATCGTTCCGGGCCGGATGCCGAAGTGCCTGAGCAGCGCCTCGCCGACCAGGTGCGGCGGCTTGCCCGCGAAGTTGCCGACTCCCAGATTGACGTTCGGCTCGCGAAAGTAGATCGGCAGCAGCTGCGCGTGGCAATCGGTGAAGTGCAGCAGACTCACGTTGCCGAACGGGGCGACGTCGTACATCGCGGCGGCCGCGCCGCCCTGCGCGAGCGCGTCGCGCGACGCAAGCGGAAAGCCCGCGGCGGCAGCGGCGGCGAGCACGTTGAGGAATTCGCGGCGGTTCATGATCTCGGCTGGCTTGGGTGGCGGATCAGGGGCGGGCAAAGCGGACGAGCGCGTGCAGGTCTTCGGGGAACATCTCCTTCGCCTCCTTGAACGCGATGCGCCCGTCACGGTCCACGACATACAGTTCCGGCAGCCCCTCGCGCGGGCCGAACCACTTCTCGCTCTGCGCGGTGGCCATCGCCGCCGGAAACGTGTACTTGTTCTCCGCCATGTAGGCGCGGGCCTTGGCGGGCTCGCGGTCGATGGAGAACGTCAGGAACTCGAGGCCGCGCCCGCCGTGCGCGTCGTAGACCTGCTGCAGCACCGGGTTCTGCCGCTTGCAGAACGGGCACCACGACGCCCAGATCTCGACCACCACGACGCGTCCCGCGAGCGCGGAGGCGGGCAGCAGGCGGCCGTCGAGCAGCGTGACGTCGCGCCACTCGACGCGATCGCCGACGGCCGCCGCGAGCGCCGGATCCAGCGCCGCCGCGGCGATCGCGGCAGCGAGCATCCGGAGCGAATCGCGGCGGTTCACCGGGGCTCGATCAAGGCGTCCGCGAGCTCACTTGTTGACCGGCGATTCCGGATCCATCAGCAGCGCGACGACGTCCTTGATCTGCTGCTCGGTCAGGATGCCCTTGTGCCCGAAGCGCGGCATGTTCGTGCACGCGCTGTAGCCTTCCGCGTTGTAGATCTTGCCGTACGCGTACTTGCGGTTCTCGTCGGTGTAGCCCCGCAGCTTGCCGAAATGGTAGAGACTCGGGCCGATGGTGCCGTAGGACAGCTCCTGCGGCGAGAGCCGGTGGCACGCGTAGCAGTTGGCGCCGGACGGCCTGGTCGGATCGTCGGAGTACTGCATGCCCTGGCCGGCCTGCGCGATCCTCTCGCCGCTCTTCCAGTCGCCCATGAGCTTGCCGTCGGCGGGCCACTTGATCGACGCCAGATTCGCCTTCTCGATCCGCTGGGCGACGTCCTTGGGCAGCGCCTTGCCGGTGTACTCGCTGCAGGATTTCTGCGTGTCGTCCTGCACCAGGCGGTCGAGCTTCGCCTGGCCCCGCGCGGCGAACGATGCCTTGAGCATCGCGTCCGCCTTGGCGTTGATCTCCGCATCGGTCGGCGCGGTCGCGCAGCCGACGAGGATCGCCGTGGCGCCGATTGCGGCGACCAGCGCAAATGTGAACTGTCTGCGTTGCATGGCGTCGCCTCCGTCAGCGCTTGATCGCGGGCGCATCGAACGCGGCGCCGTTCGCGTTATAGGCAAGGAACATGGTCAGCGCGATCGATCCGTCCGACGCGAACACGAGCTCCGGGAAACGCTGCTGGCGGAAGCAGTCGTTGAGCCGCCATTGGAACGAGCGGAGCTCGCCCTGGGAGACACGGTACGCCGGCCAGGTCGTGTACGCCTTCTGCGCCCCCAGCGTGTGCGTGAGATTGGGCAGATCCTGCAGACGGATCCGCTTGTTGTCCTCGGCGTGGCAGGTCGCGCAGGCGAAGTCGTGCGGACCGCCGCGGAAGTAGAAGATCTTCTCGCCGACCCGATAGGCTTCCTCCTCCTTCGGGTGCCGCAGCGAGACGTTCATCTTGATCCCGCGCGACTCGGACGTCACGTAGGCGACATAGGCCTCCATGTCGGACTTCCGGTCCGGACCGCCGAACGGGCCCTTCTTGGCATCGGCCTCGGCGTAACCCTGCAGCGTCACCATGCACCAGACGATCCGGGTCTCGAGGTCCATCACCCGGTCGGCGTCGGCGAAATATCTCGGGAGCTGCGCATAGGCGCCCTTGACGACGCCCGCGCCGAGACCGAGGTCGCATTGCTCGAGCGAGGCGTTCTTCGGGCCGCGCTTCTGCCGCCAGAGACCCGCGCCTCGCAACTCCCAGAGTTCGGCCGGATTGCCGTCCTGCAGCGCCGCCCGGTACTTCGCGATCTCGTCGACCGTGCTGCCCTGCCCGAGCACGAGCGGCGCGCCCAGCGCGAGACCGAGCACGACGCCCTGCAACGCACGGCGAGGTTTGAAGTGCATCATTGCTCCTCCTTGAACGGGCGCCCGACGGCGCCCCTATCCGGCCGCTTGCGCGTCACCGCGCGCTCGGGCCAATTCGCGGGACATGGCGTCGCCCCGCTGCTCCAACGTCAACGGACCTGCAGCGACGTCCGACGATCAGCCGATCACCGCTTCGTCGGTCCGCTTCTCACCCTTGTTGTCGACCCAGGTGATCTGGACCTTGTCGCCCTTCGCGCCGCCCTTGAACTTGAACGGACAGGAAGGGATTCTTGGCAATCGCCGGACCCCACTGCGCGCTGAGCACGGTCTTGCCGTTGTGCGTCGCGGTCACGTTCTGGATGAACCACGCGGGGATTGCCTTGCCGGCGGCGTCCTTCCGCTGGCCGGTCTCCATCTCGTGGCTCATCAGCACCTTCACCTCGGTCGAATCGCCGACGACGTTCGCCCGGATCTTCATCGGATCTGCCATTTCAGACTCCTTTGTCCGTTGTACTCTAGCCGCCGCAGCCGCCGAGCGTCACCTTGATTTCCTTGGAGGCGACGTAGTACTTGCCGTCCGCCTTCACCAGCGCGTAGACGTTCGAGCTCTGGCCCATCTTGACGCGCGTGCTGATCGTCGGATCCGTGCCGGCCGGGATGTCGAAGCTCGCCACCAGCATGTTCGGGTTCTTCTCGATCAGAATCGCGATCGACTCGGTCTTCGGAATCGAGCTCGTCACGCCGACCGGAACGACGGCGCCGTTCTCGGCGATATCCGGCGTCGACACGAACGCGATGTCCTTGCTCTGCGCCGGCGCCCCGCCGCCGAACGCCTTCATCGTGTCGTCCATCGTCTTGGCTTCGAACGCGCCCTTGTTCCAGGCCTGCGCGGCCGCATCCTCCGGCTTCAGCCAGCCCGCTGCCCCGAGCAGCGCGAGCAGCGTCATGCCGCCGCCCGTCTTCAGCACTTCCCTACGCGTGGTGCTCATTCGCGATCCTCCAAAAGGTCCTGACAATGAATCCCAACGACAAAGACGATGCGCCGCTCGGCGGCTCAAATTTCGAATTTTATACCCACCCGGGCGCCCTGCGAGCGCCTCTCCCGCACCCCTCGAACAAGTCCCCGCGCAGCCGACCCCGCCCGGCGGTCGCACCCCTGGACGCCGTCCACGACGGGCCGGCGTTGCGCGTGCCACCGGACACCGGGATCACGGCCGGATGTACGCGTAACCCTCGCGCTGGCGCTGCATCAGCTCGACGACACCGGCCGGCACATAGCCTATGCCGGGCAGCAGATCCTCGCGGCTCACCTTCTGCCCGCGCATGGAATTCTCGCAGGCGACGACGTTCACGCCGGCCTTGATCGCTTCGGCGATGCGACTGCTCTCGGTGGAATCGAGCTTCAGCATCCCGATCCCCGCGTTGATCGCGACGACCTCGATGTCGACATTCGCCGGCCCGAGATCCTTCCGGACATTGAACACGTTGTTGAAGGCGACCGTCCACTTCGCCGGATCGGCGTCACCGACGTGGAAGATCACCTTCTGTCTGGCCGGCGCCTGGCCGAGCCCCGTCTGCGCGGCAGCCGGGGCGAGCGAGGCCAGAGCCATTCCAGCCAGGGCAGCTGCGCCCATGGCGGCGCGTATGCGGCGGTCGAACACGGTATCCCCCAGGTGCGGTAGATTGTCGCGGCCCGCACCCCATTGCAGCGAGCCAGCTGCTAAGACGGTTCGGCCCCCCGGTTTATTCCATCGACACCCGAGAATCCTGCGCTGCCCGGTAAGATGGAATAAACCGACCCGGTCCGCCGTCTCCCATCGACTGCGATGAAACTTGCTGCCCTCCTTCGCTCCGACCATGGGTTCGAGTCCCGGCTCGACCCGCATCGGCCGCCGCTCTTTCGGGTCGCCTGCGCCTGGTCGCACGACCGCGCGCTGGCGGACGACCTGGTCCAGGAGACCCTGGTCAAGGCGCTCGAGCGCGCGGACCAGCTCCGCGACCCCGAGCGCTTGCGCAGCTGGCTGTTCGGGATCATGGCGAATTGCTGGCGCGACCATCTGCGCGCGTTGCGACCCAGCGTCGAGATCGACGCGCTCGACGAGGAGTGCTTCTGCTCCGAGGAGACGCCGGACGCGGCGTACGGCCGCAACCAGACCGTCGCCCGTGTCCGGGCCGCCGTCGCGCGCCTCCCGAGCGGGCAGCGTCAGGTCGTGACCCTGGTCGATCTCGAGGAGTTTTCCTACGCCGAGGTCGCGGCCATCCTGGACATCCCCATCGGCACGGTCATGAGTCGGCTCTGTCGGGCCCGGCTCGCATTGCGGGAGCATCTGCGACAACCGGAGGTCGTTCGGCTGGCCCGCCTGAGGAGCGCAAAATGAACGACGACGTCAGGAACGGCGTGTCGTACGAGCGGCTCAACGCGTTTGTCGACGGGCAGCTCGACCGCGCGGAGGAGGGCCGGCTGCTCGAGGCCATCCGGCACGAACCGGAACTCGAGCAGCGGGTGAGCGAGTTGCGCCTGATGAAGGATCTGATCCGCCATGCCTATCCGCCGATGCCGCCGGCGAGCACCGTGGGTCGGACGGGGTATCCCCGCGACTGGCGCTGGATGGCGGTGGCAGCGCTCGTCCTGGTCGGCGTCGGCGTGGGCGCCGGATGGACCGGCCATGCCTGGCAGCAGCCCGCGGGCGAGTCCGAACCACCGGGTATCGCTCACCGCATGGGCGCGGCCGTGCAGGCCACGGGTGCCGACAAGATTGTCGTGCACGTCAGCTCGTCCGCCCCGGACCGCGTGACCGAGATGCTCGACGATGTGGAGGGGATGTTGCAGGCTGCGCGCACGGCGAACCGGCCGATCGCGATCGAAATTCTTGCCAACAACACGGGGCTGGACGTTCTGCGCGCGGATGTTCCCGGACCGTCCGCGCGCCTCGCGTCAATGCGCGCGGAGAACCCGAACCTCAGCCTCGTCGCCTGCCGGCAGACGATCGAGCGGCTTCGCGAGCGCGGCATTGTCGTGCAACTGCTGCCCGAAACGGCCGTTGCGACGTCGGCGCTCGACGAGGTCGTAACGCGGATCCACGAAGGCTGGACCTACATCCGAACGTAATCGGCATTGGCGCGCCGCCCGCGAGCGGCGAAGCCTGGGCCGGGAGACCCGCATGCCCCGCGAATTTTCTTCCTTGTTCTTCGTTCTCCGGCAGCTTGGAACCGTGCACGTCCTGGCCGTGACGACGCTGCTGCTGGCCACGCACGCCATCGCCCAGGCCCCGGCCTTGACGCCCACGCCGAGCCAGGCCGAGGGTCCGTTCTACCCGAAGACGTTTCCGGCCGATCGCGACTCCGATCTGACGCAGATCGCCGGGCGCGCCGCAAAGGCGAAGGGAACCCTGCTCTATCTGTCCGGACGAGCGCTCGCGCGCGACGGTCGGGCGCTCGCGAACGCGACGATCGAGTTGTGGCAGTGCGACGTGTACGGGCGCTATCACCACGCCGGCGACGACGGCGTGCCGCGCGACGACAACTTCCAGGGCTACGGCGTCGCAACCACCGACGCCGAACGGTCGTTACGCGTTCAAGACGATCCGGCCGGTGCCCTACGGCGGGCGGCCGCCGCACATTCACGTCCGGCTGCGGCCATCCGGGCAGCGGCACCCTGACGACACAGATCTACATCGCCGGGGATGCGGTGGGCGGCGATCCGGTGCTCGCCGGATCGCCCCGCGGAACGCTCGAGCGTCTGACGATCGCGCTGCTCGCCGGCGTCGGGGCGGGAGAGCGGCGCGCTCGCAGGAACCTTCGATTTCGTGATGCGTTAGACCGCGTGCAGTACGGCGCGCACGATCGCTAGTGGATCGTCGCGCTCGACAGGAAGCGCAGCTGCGAACCGGATTTCAGCAGGTAGACGCCTTGACCGAGGTGCTCGGCGTCGTCCATTTCGCCACGCGTGAACGTGATCTCGGTGTCGCCATGCTTCGCCTCGAGCACGACGTCGTCGGCCACGGTCGTCTCGTCCGGAGCGCGCAGGTACTCGGTCTCGAAAACGACGCCATCGATCAACACGTAGTCCGCGTTGTCCATTGCGCGCGCCAGGTGCGACCTCTTGCTGCCGATTCCCATCGTTCCTCCGCCATGCCCGACGCGGTAACCCCGACCTGCCCACAGTACGATATGCGGGCGCCTGCCGCCGGCTTCAAGCCGGCTTCCCGCGGGAACGCCGCGGCGTCGCTGCAACAACGCCGGAGACGCCGTGCAGGTTGACGGGCATGGCGGCCCGCCGGAGGGTGAAGATCCGGGTTCCGGCGCCCCCGAGGGGATTCGGGGGTATGCAGCCGTGCGCGGCAAGCCCCGCGCAACGGGCAGCCTTCAGCCGACCAGCTCGCGGACGAAGTTCGGCAATGCCAGCGCCGCGCGGTGCATGTCGCCGTTGTAGTACTGGAGCTTGCCGAGACCGCGCTCCGCGATGCGGCGGTCGATCTCCGCAGCGGACAGGCTCGCGGGGTCGAGCGTGGCCGACGCGCACGCCATCATCCACATCCCGCCGTACAGCGGTATCGAGGTCAGGTACGGCGTGACGAGCGGAAACGCCTCGCGAAGGCTCGCGAGCGTCCCGCGGATGCGGTCCGGATGAGCAATCGGGCTCGCGATGTGCAGCGTCAGCGCGCCGTCGGCGTTCAACCGAGCCGCGCAGGCCCGGTAGAAGTCCGGCGTATAGAGCGCCTCCGACGGCCCGCCGGGATCCGTCAGGTCGAGCACGATCAGGTCGTAGCGATCGGTCGCGGCGCGGACGTAGGCGAAGCCATCGCCGATCTCGAGCCTGAGCCGCGGGTCATCCAGCGCCCCGCCGTGCACCGAACCGAGATACCTGCGCGCGACATCGACGACCGCGGCATCGATCTCGGCCAGCGTCACCGACCTGATCGACGGATGTTTCAGGAGCTCCTCTGCCGACCCCCCGTCGCCGCCCCCGACGATCAGCGCCCGCTCGGGCCGCGGATGCGCGAGTGCCGGAAGGTGCACGAGGTTCTCGTGATAGAAGAACTCGTCCTTTTCGGAGGTCATGAAATGGCCGTCGAGGCGGAACAGCATGCCGAACGGGACGCTGTCGTGCACTTCGACCGCCTGATAGCGCGACCTGAAGCTCTCGAACTGCCGCGCCGAGCGAATGTAGAACCCCCATTCGTCGGTGAGCTGCTCCGTCATCAGCCCGGGAGCAAGGTCGTGGGCAGGCGCGCTGGCGCCATCCACCGGCGTGTCAGCCATCCAGGCTACCGCGATGAATCGTCTGGAACTTGGTGCGCACCGGCTTGAGCACCGCCTCGAGCGAGCGGAACAGCCGTTCGGCCTTGTCCGTGTTGTCGGTGGAAAGGTTGCAGACGTAGACGTCGACGGTGACGAACCCGCACTCCGGCCAGGTGTGGATCGCGAGGTGGGATTCCGCGAGCAGGACCGTCCCGGTGACACCCTGCGGCTCGAACTGGTGAAACACGTCGCCGACGATCGTCAACCCCGTGTCGCGCACGCACTCGAGACACAGCGCACGCAGGGCCGCGGCGCGCGTGAACTCCGGCGCGTGGGAAGGGCATCCGTACCATTCGCCTAACAGATGGATTCCGTCCATCAGCCGTCCCCTTGGACCCCATGACGCAACGGCCGGCGCGGACTCTGCCAGGCGCGTTCGACGACGTCGGGGCCACTAAAGAAAAAGCCCCCCGCCCCGATGCGGCACGGGGAGAAGGGCATCCAGCTACCTCGGCGTGGCCGCCGATGTAAACCATTGGGATTATGTTGCCCAAACCATTGGAATTATTGCACAGGGCAGGTCCGGAAGCGATAATTTTAAATTGGCCGAATCTCGAGATCGCGTTCCGGCGGTTTGGCGGCGCGCGATCGTCGATGGTTCCGGATCCCCCACACGACGAACGAACACCCATGACTGCCGCCCTCCGCGTTTCCGACACAGAGCTTGCCAATGCCATCCGGGCCCTCGCGATGGACGCCGTCGAGGCCGCGAAGAGCGGTCATCCGGGCATGCCGATGGGCATGGCCGAAATCGCGGTCGCGCTGTGGACGCGTCATCTGTCGCACAGCCCGGCGAATGCCCATTGGGCGAACCGCGATCGCTTCGTCGTCTCGAACGGCCACGGCTCGATGCTGCTCTACGCATTGCTGCATCTCGCCGGCTATGACCTGCCTATCGGCGAGCTGAAGAACTTCCGGCAGCTGCATTCGAAGACGCCGGGCCACCCCGAGTACGGCGCAACGCCGGGCGTCGAGACGACGACCGGCCCGCTGGGGCAGGGACTCGCCAACGCCGTCGGCATGGCGCTCGCCGAGAAGCTGCTCGCGGCGGAATTCAACCGGCCCGGTCATGCCATCGTCGACCATCGCACCTACGTGTTCGTCGGCGACGGCTGCCTGATGGAGGGCATCTCGCACGAGGCCTGCTCGCTTGCCGGCACGCTCGGTCTGGGCAAGCTGATGGTGATCTACGACGACAACGGCATCTCGATCGACGGCGAGACCAAGGGCTGGTTCACCGACGACACGGGACGGCGTTTCGAGGCTTATGGCTGGAACGTGATTCGCAGCGTCGACGGCCACGACATCGCGGCGGTCGACGCGGCGATCCGGCAGGCACAACAGGTGGTCGATCGACCGTCGCTCGTCTGCTGCAAGACGGTGATCGGCAAGGGCGCGCCGACGAAGGCCGGCACCGCGGACGTGCACGGCGCGGCGCTGGGCGAGAAGGAAGTCGCGGCGACGCGCGCCGCGCTCGGCTGGACGCATGCGCCCTTCGCGATTCCCGATGCGGTCTACGCCGGCTGGAACGCCCGCGAGCGCGGGGCACTCCTCGAGGAGGAGTGGACACAGCGCTATGCGCGGTACCGGGCCGCCCATCCCGAACTCGCCGCCGAGTTCACGCGGCGCATGCACGGCGAGCTGCCGGCGGCATGGAGCGAGACGGCGCAGGCGTTCGCCCAGGCGCAGAACACGAAGGCCGAGGTCGTCGCCACGCGCAAGGCCTCGCAGCTCGCGATCGAAGCCTATGCGAAGGCGTTGCCGGAGCTGCTCGGCGGATCGGCGGACCTGACCTGGTCCGTGCTGACGTACTGGTCCGGCAGCAAGCCGGTCACCCGCGACACCGCCGGCAACTATCTCCACTTCGGAGTGCGCGAGTTCGCCATGTGCGGGATCGCGAACGGCATCGCGCTGCACGGCGGGCTGATCCCGTACGTGGGCACTTTCCTGACATTCTCTGATTACGCGCGCAACGCCCTGCGCATGGCGGCGATGATGAAGCTGCGGTCGATTTTCGTGTTCACCCACGACTCGATCGGACTGGGCGAGGACGGGCCGACCCACCAGTCGATCGAGCATGCCGCGAGCCTGCGCCTCGTGCCGAACATGGACGTGTGGCGGCCCTGCGACACCGTCGAGAGCGCCGTCGCATGGGCAGCGGCGATCGAGCGCAAGGACGGCCCGTCGTCGCTGCTGTTCACGCGGCAGAACGTCCCGTTCCAGAAGCGCGATGCCGCGCAGATCGCCGCGATTCGCCGCGGCGGTTACGTTCTGGCCGACTGGAGCGGTGCGGGAGCGAAACGCGCGGTGATCGTCGCGACCGGTTCCGAGGTCGGGCTTGCGATGGGCGCACGCGAGGCGCTGGCCGCCGACGGCATCGCCGCCCGCGTCGTCTCGATGCCGTGCACCAGCGCATTCGACCGACAGGACGCCGCGTACCGTGCGAGCGTGCTGCCTCCGGGCGTGCCGCGCGTCGCCGTCGAGGCCGGCGCGACCGACGGCTGGCGCAAGTACGTCGGCGCCGTCGACGATCCGCGCGCCGCCGTCGTCGGCCTCGACACGTACGGGGAGTCGGCGCCGGCGGGCGTGCTCTTCAAGCATTTCGGTTTCACCGTGGAGAATGTCGCCGCGACGGTGAAGCGCGTCGTCGCGTGAGCGCGAAGGGCCGCTCCCGAGCGCGAATCAGCCCCGAAGCGCGCAGCGCGGAGGGTAGTCCAGTGAGCGCGAAGGGCCGCTCCCGAGCGCGAATCAGCCCCGAAGCGCGTAGCGCGGAGGGTAGTCCAGTGAGCGCGGATGGCGCCCGCCGCGGGCCCGCGATGGTCGTCCGCCCGCGCCGGTGCCGGCGACGCTCCCGCGATTGCCCGCGTGCGCATCGACAGCTGGCGGTCGACCTACCGCGGACTGATTCCCGATGCGTACCTCGACGGGATGCAGCTCGAAGCAAGCACCGCGATCTGGGACAGGGTGCTGACCGCAGGGCCCAACTCCACGAGCGTCTTCGTCGCCGAGCACGGCGCCGACGTGGTCGGCTTCGCCTGCGGGACGCAGCTCGAGAAACCCAAGCACGGCTTCGACGCCGAGCTGGCCGCGGTCTACCTGCGCCGCGATTTCCAGCGTGCCGGCCTCGGCCGGGGCCTCGTCGGCGCGGTCGTCGGCGCCCAGCGCGCGCACGGCGCGACGGGTCTTTTGACCTGGGTCATCGCCGGCAACAAGGGAGCGCGCGCATTCTATGAGGCATTGGGCGGCGAGCTCGTCGTCGAGCAGCCGTTCCAGTGGGACGGCATGGATCTCGTGGAGGCCGGCTACGGCTGGCACGATCTGCCGGCGCTCGCGGCCGCCTGCGCTGTCGCGCAATCACCCACGCAGTGACCACATGCACGCAATGAGATTCCATTTGTCCATCGGGAGAAGAGCATGACCATCAGGATCGGCATCAACGGGTTCGGCCGCATCGGCCGCATGGTGTTTCGCGCCGCGGTGCGGGACTTCCCCGACATCGAAGTGGTCGGCATCAACGACCTGCTCGAGCCCGACTACCTCGCCTACATGCTGAGCTACGACTCCGTGCACGGCCGCTTCAAGGGCGAGATCGCCGTCGACGGCAACACGCTGATCGTCAACGGCAGGAAGATCCGCCTCACCGCGCTCAAGGACCCGGCCGAGCTCAAGTGGAACGAGATCGGCGCCGATGTCGTGGTCGAGTCGACCGGACTCTTCCTCACCCTGGAGACCGCCGGCAAGCACATCGCCGCGGGCGCGAAGAAAGTGATCATGTCCGCTCCGTCGAAGGACGACACGCCGATGTTCGTCTTCGGCGTCAACGACAAGACGTATGCCGGACAGACCATCATTTCCAACGCCTCCTGCACGACCAACTGCCTCGCGCCGGTCGCCAAGGTCCTGCACGACAACTGGGGGATCAAGCGCGGCCTGATGACGACCGTGCACGCGGCGACGGCCACCCAGAAGACCGTCGACGGCCCGTCGAACAAGGACTGGCGCGGAGGTCGCGGCATTCTCGAGAACATCATCCCGTCGTCCACCGGCGCGGCCAAGGCCGTGGGCAAGGTGATCCCCGAGCTCAACAAGAAGCTCACCGGCATGGCGTTCCGCGTGCCGACCTCGGACGTATCGGTGGTCGACCTCACCGTGGAGCTGTCGAAGGAAGCGACCTACGACGCGATCTGCGCCGCGATGAAGAAGGCCGCCGAAGGGTCGATGAAGGGGGTGCTGGGCTACACCACCGACAAGGTCGTCGCCACCGACTTCCGCGGCGAGAGCCGCACCTCGGTGTTCGACGCCGACGCCGGCATGGCGCTGGACGGCACCTTCGTCAAGGTCGTCGCCTGGTACGACAACGAGTGGGGTTATTCCTGCAAGGTGCTGGAGATGGTCCGCGTGATGTCCAGGTAATCCGCTGTGCGGGGCGCGCCTGCGGCATCCCGGCGCGCCTTCTCGTTCCGCCGACATTGAACCGAGGATCGCCATGACCTTCAACCGCCTCACCGATCTTGATGTCGCCGGCAAGCGAGTGTTCATCCGCGCCGATCTCAATGTGCCGCAGGACGATGCCGGCAGCATCACCGACGACTCGCGGATACGGGCATCGATCCCGGGAATCCGCGACGCGCTCGCGCGCGGCGCGGCGGTGATGGTGACCTCGCACCTCGGCCGCCCGACCGAGGGCCAGTGGAGCGAAGCCGACTCGCTGGCGCCGATCGCGAAGCGCTTGTCCGAGCTGCTGGGCACGCCCGTTCCGCTGGTCAAGGACTGGGTCGACGGCGGCGCGTGGCATGCGGCCCTCAAGCCCGGTGCGGTCGTGCTGCTCGAGAATTGCCGCTGCAACAAGGGCGAGAAGAAGGACGACGACGGCCTCGCGCGCAAGATGGCGAAGCTCTGCGACGTCTACGTCAACGACGCGTTCGGCACCGCGCATCGGGCCGAGGCGACCACGCACGGCATCGCGAAGCATGCGCCCGTCGCGTGCGCGGGCCCGCTGATGGCGGCCGAGCTCGAGGCCCTCGGCAAGGCGCTCGCGCATCCGGCGCGTCCCCTGGTCGCCATCGTCGGCGGCTCCAAGGTCTCGACCAAGCTCACGGTGCTCAAGGCGCTGGCGGCGAAGGTCGACGCGCTGATCGTCGGCGGCGGCATCGCCAACACGTTCGTCCTGGCGGTCCACGGGCACGTGGGCAAGTCGCTGGTCGAGCCGGATCTGGTCGGCGAGGCGCAGGCGATCATGGAGGCGTTTCCGGGCAAGGTGCCGATCCCCGTCGACGCGGTCTGCGCAAAGGAATTCTCGGCGACCGCCATGCCGACGCTCAAGGCCATCGAGAACCTCGAGCCCGACGACATGATTCTCGACATCGGACCGAGCTCGGTCGCCGTGTTGAAGATGATCGTCGCCAAGGCGGGCACGATCGTCTGGAACGGGCCGATCGGCGTCTTCGAGTTCGATGCCTTCGCCGGGGGCACCCGGGCGCTGGCCGAGGCCATCGCAGCGTCGCCCGCGTTCTCGATCGCCGGCGGCGGCGACACCGTGGCGGCGATCCACAAGTTCGGGATCGCCGACCGCATCTCGTACATCTCCACCGCGGGCGGCGCGTTTCTGGAGTTCCTCGAGGGCAAGACGCTGCCCGCCGTCGCGATTCTGGAAACCCGCGCCAAAGGCTGAGCCGTCGTTCCGGGTAAGATCGCGCAATCGCCATCCCCGTTTCCCAGGAGAACACCATGCCCCTCGTTTCGATGCGTCAGCTGCTCGATCACGCCGCCGAGAACGGCTACGGCCTGCCGGCGTTCAACGTCAACAACCTGGAGCAGGTCCAGGCGATCATGTCCGCGGCCGCCGAAACCGACAGCCCCGTGATCATGCAGGCGTCCGCCGGGGCGCGGAAATACGCGGGCGAGACGTTCCTGCGCCACCTGATCGAAGCCGCCGTCGAGAGCTACCCGGATCTTCCGGTCGTGATGCACCAGGACCACGGACAGTCGCCCGACGTCTGCGCCCAGGCGATGAAGCTCGGCTTCTCGAGCGTGATGATGGACGGGTCGCTCCAGGCCGACGGCAAGTCGATCGCGAGCTACGACTACAACGTCGACGTCACGAAGAAGGTCGTCGCGATGGCACACGCGATCGGCGTGACCGTCGAGGGCGAGCTCGGCTGTCTGGGCTCGCTGGAGACGATGAAGGGCGACAAGGAGGACGGGCACGGCGCCGAGGGCACGATGACCCGCGACATGCTGCTGACCGACCCCGACCAGGCTGCCGATTTCGTCCGGCGGACGCAGCTCGACGCCCTGGCCATCGCCATCGGCACGTCGCACGGCGCCTACAAGTTCACGCGCAAGCCGACCGGAGATATCCTCGCGATCGACCGGATCAAGGCCATCCATGCGCGGATTCCCAACACCCATCTCGTGATGCACGGCAGCTCGTCGGTGCCGCAGGACCTGCTGCAGATCATCCGGGACAACGGCGGCGAGATGAAGGAGACCTACGGCGTGCCGGTCGAGGAGATCCAGGAAGGGATCAAGCATGGCGTGCGCAAGGTCAACATCGACACCGACATCCGGCTGGCGATGACGGCGGCGGTGCGCAAGTTTCTCAACCAGAACCGCAGCGCGTTCGACCCGCGCGATTACCTGAAGCCCGCGCGCGAGGCGGCAAAGCAGATCTGCAAGCAGCGCTACGAGCAATTCGGGTGCGCCGGCATGGCGTCGAAGATCAAGCCCGTCGCGCTCGACAAGGTCGCCGTGAAATACAAGACCGGCGAGCTCGCGCAGATCGTCGCCTGACGGGTTCTGCGGCGCAGCGGCGCGCGCCGGCGATGCGCCGACCGCGACGCCGCGCGAGCGCTGCGGTCGCTCAGCGCGCCCGCTTGCAGTCCGCGCTCGAGACGGGCAACGCGAGCGTCTGCAGCACGTCGCCGGTTTCCGGGTTCTGGACGAACGCGACGAGGGTCGCCGCGGTGCCCGCCTCGGACGGCAGCGGCAGCGTGAGGTCGCCCGCCGCGTCGCCGTTTCCGTTCACCGCGATGCCGCCGTGCAGCGCACGGACGACGTGGTCGTGCATCAGGCGCGCGCCCGCATTCTCGCCCGCGCGGACCTCCGAAACGAGACCGCTGTCGGCCAGCGCGACGTAGAGCGCCGCTCCCTTGCGATCGCCGCTCGCCGGAACGTGCGCGCTCGCCTTCACCGCGAGCGCGCCGCGCAAGTATCGCGCCTCGAGCGAAAGCGTGGCGCGCGGAGGCTGCGCGGTCGCGCGGCCGACGGCGGCCGCGCTGCCGCTGCCGCGCCAGTCCGGAAAATCCCTGCCCTGGACCAGCACCTGCGGCGTATAGACGAACCGGAGGCGATTCGCGCGCGCGGCTGCGTGCTGGCGCGCCGTCCACGCGGGGGTGGCGAAGCGGTCCTTCCAGCCCAGCCGATCCCAGTAGTCGACATGGAAGGCAAGCGGTATCGCATTCGCCCCTTCGGCGCCGGGCGGGAACGTCGCCGCCAGCCAGCGGTCGGCCGGCGGGCAGCTGCTGCAACCTTCGGACGTGAACAGCTCGACGAGCGCCACGCGCCGCGCTCCGCTTTTCGCAATACAGACGTCGGCGGATGCCGGCGCCGCCAGCAGCGCGCCGCCGACCAGCAACGCCAGCGCCGGCCAGCGCGGTCCGACGCGGCAAGAGGCTTTGGAGCAGGTCACGCGCGCACTCCAGGATCCCGCGTTGCCCATGAGTCGGTCGCGGGGTGCACGACCTTACGCCTGCGGCACCCGCCGCGCCGTGCTAGCATCGCTGCACCGCGCCGGCGTGGAGCGTCTGCGCATCCGGATCCGACAGGGCGCGGAACGACAACAGCGAAGGAGACAACATGGGGATCATGGGGATCATCTGGACGATCATCGTCGGTCTGATCGTTGGCATACTCGCGCGCTGGTTCTACCCGGGCGCGGTGCCGATGAGCTGGTGGCTCACGGCACTCATCGGTATCGGCGGCTCGATCGTCGGCGGCTTCATCGGCAGCCTGGTCTGGAAGTCGCCGGACGGCAAGTTTCACGCGGCGGGCTGGATCATGTCGATCCTGGGGGCGATGATCCTGTTGTGGGCGTTCATCAATTTCGTGCAGTGACCCGCGCCCCGATCGTCGGCGGTCGTGCCGCGCGGCACCAATGATTCCGCTCGCCGCGCTCGACGCCGCCGCGCAGAATGTCTACGCGGCGATGGCGCCGACGCCACAGTACGCGTGGCCGCTCCTCGCACGCCGCGCCGGGCGCGAAGTCTGGGTCAAGCACGAGAACCACACGCCGACGGGCGCCTTCAAGGTGCGCGGCGGGCTGAACCTGCTGGCGCGGCTCGCCGAGCACCCGCCTGCAGCCCTCGCCGGCATCATCAGCGCGACCCGCGGCAATCACGGGCAGAGCCTCGCCTTTGCGGCGCGCTTGCACGGCGTGCGCTGCGTGATCGTCGTGCCGCAGGGCAATTCGAACGACAAGAACGAGGCGATGCGCGCATTCGGCGCCGAGCTCCACGAGCACGGCCGCGACTTCGACGAGGCGCGCATTCACGCCTCCGCGCTCGCGCAGCAACAGGGACTGCACTTCGTCGGTCCGTTCGCCCAGGAGCTCGTGGCCGGCGTGGGCACCTATGCGCTCGAGCTCTTCCGCGCCGTCGACGACCTCGACACCGTGTACGTGCCGATCGGCTGCGGCTCGGGCATCTGCGGCCTCATCAGCGCGCGCGACGCGCTCGGGCTGACGACGCAGATCGTAGGCGTCGTCGCGGCCACCGCCAATGCCTATGCGCTGTCGTTCGCGGCCGGGAGGCCGGTCGAGACGAAGACCGCCGACACCTTCGCCGACGGGATGGCGGTGCGCGTGCCGGTACCGGCGGCGCTCGACGTCATCCGGCGAGGCGCGGCGCGCATCGTCGAGGTCACCGAGGCCGAGATCGAGGAAGCGATGCGCGCCTACTTCAGCGACACGCATCAGGTGGCCGAAGGGGCCGGCGCGGCCCCCCTGGCCGCGCTGCTGAAGGAGGGCGATCGCGCCGGGCGACGGGCCGCCGTCATCCTCTCCGGCGGCAATGTCGACCGCGGGATCTACGCGCGCGTACTGAGCGCGGGCTGGACCTGAGGCGGCGCGGGTCGCGCGCCGAGCCCGAGGCCGGCGTCAGCGCCGGCGAACGCGGGTCTGCGACTGCTCGCGCAGGTATTGCGGGACGTAGTAGAGCGACCCTCCCGCCTTGCCCGTGGAGCCGGAGCCCTTCCAGCCGCCGAACGGCTGGTAGCCGGGCCACGCACCGGTCGTGGCTCCCTGCGGGCGGTTCGCGTAGCAGACGCCAGCCTCGATCTCGCCGAAGAAGCGCTCGACTTCGTCGGGCCCGCCGTAAAAGCCCGCGGTGAGGCCGTAGTCGCTCGCGTTCGCCAGCGTGAACGCCGCATCGAGATCGTCGACCGGCGCGACCAGCACGAAGGGCGCAAAGAGCTCGCGCTCCCAGAGCGGATGGTCGAGCGGAGCGCGCGCGATCGTCGGCGCGCAGTAGTGGCCGTGCGCGAGCTCGCCGTGATCGAGCCGCTCGCCGCCGTGGACGATTGCGCCGCGCTCGTCGAGCGCCAGGATCTGGGCCGCGGCGTCCTCGAAGCGCGCGACGGCCGCGGCATCGATCACCGGCCCCATCCAGTTCGCCCGCCGGGTCGGGTCGCCGACGGCGAGCTTGGCCGTTGCCGCATGCAGCGCCGCCACGAAGTCGGCGAAGACCGTGTGCTCGACGTAGACGCGCGAGCACGCCGAGCATTTCTGGCCGGAGAGCCCGAATGCCGAGCGCATCACCCCGAGCGCGGCATCGCCGATGTCGGCGTGCCGGCTCACGATCGCCGCGTTCTTGCCGCCCATTTCCGCGATGCACGGCCGCGGCCAGCGCCCCTGCGCGATCGTGCGGCAGAGGTGCATGCCGACCTCGTACGATCCGGTGAACGTGGCCCCGGCGACATCCGGATGCCGTATCAGCGCCTCGCCGAGCGATCCGCCCGGACCGGTGACGTAGTTGAAGACGCCGGGCGGGATGCCTGCATCGCGGAACGCCTCCGCCAGCGCCCGGCCGCTCCATGCCGTCGTCGACGCGGCCTTGAAGACCACGGTGTTGCCGGCGACGAGCGCCGCCCCCGATGGCCCGCCGGCCAATGCGAACGGGAAATTGAATGGCGCGATCACCAGCCACACGCCGTAGCGGCTTCAGGACGCTCGCGTTCACGCTCTCGAAGCCCGCGACGGGATCGTGCGCCATGGGCTTCACGTAGCCGTCGTTCGCCTCCATCTGGTCGCAGTAATACGCGATCAGGTCCGCGGTCTCCTGCGCTTCGCCCAGCGCTTCCATCCGGTTCTTGCCGACCTCGAGCGCGAGCACCGCGCCGATCGCGTACACCCGCTCCTCGATCAGGCGGACGGCGCGGCGCAGCAGCGCAACCCGCTCCTGCCATGGAGTCCTCGCCCATCCGGCAAACGCCCGTCTCGCCGCGGCGACCGCCGCGTCGGCACGCTCCGGATCGCCGGCCTGGAACCGGCCGAGCACGATCCGGGTGTCCGCCGGGCTCCGCACGTCGAACTGGCGCACCGCGCGCTCGTCGCCGCCGTCGATCAGCATCCGATGCTCGGCGCCGAGGTTCCGGCGGATCGCGGCCAGCGCGGCGTCGAAGCGCGCATGGAGCTCCGGCGGCGGGTCGAACATCGTCGAATAGGTGAGCTTGAATTCGGGCGTGGCGGACATGGCGGAATTCAGGATTGCGACGGGTTTGTGAACAGCGTCGCCGCTGGCGGCCTCGGCCGAAGATCGAGCCGGGCCCGGCCCCGCGTTCGGGGGCGGCGGCGAGTCAGGGTCGGTCCATGTCCTGCAGGGGGCCGAGCACCCGCTCGCGCAGCTCGCGGTAGCGCGGCAGCTGCGGCGGGTAGACGCAGATGTACTTCACCTGCGCCGCCTGCAGGCAACGCTGCATGATGATGTCGAGCTTCTGGTCGCGCGGATTGACCACCGCGCCGGGTTCCTTGGCGTCGACGATCGCCACGATCGTCATGTCGCGGCCGCAGAGCACGAAGCCCACGTGCTGGTTCGCGATCTTGCGGAATGCGCGCAGCCGCTCCATCCCCTGCGGCCCGATCTTGACCTGCAGCACGTCGGCGAGCCGGACACGCGCGAAAATCTCGTATTGCGGAAAGGCGACCTTGAGCAGCCGGAAGACGAGGGTCTCGGCCTTGCTGAGGAAGCGGGGACGCAGCAGGTAGAGCCCCGGCAGTTCGGCGGACGACAGCAGCCGCGTCGTCTCGCCCTCGGTCCACTGCGCGACGGTTTCGGGCCCGCCGCCCCCCAGCTTCGATTCGCCCCCCCGCCCGCGCCCGCGGCGAAGCAGGCCGAGTGCGATGGCGCCGGCAAGCGCGGCGATGGCGATCGCGAACAGGATTCCCGAGCTCATGGGCTCTGCTCACGCGCCGGAACGGCGACTATGCGTCCGGGCCGGAGGCACGCCGATGATCTTGGCATAAGCTTTGGAATTCTTCGGGTTCTCGTCCGCCGCGGATAGTCTAAAGCATTTTCCGCTGGCAAGGCTATGCAACTCCGGGCGCCGCGGAAACGCGCCGGGCATCGTTCCATGCCGGAAAACTGCGGCTTTTGCGCGCTTCGCGACGACAAAGCACAAAGGCCCGGCGGAACCGGGCCTTTGCTGGTTTCTCGGGGAGCCTCCCGGACGCGCTTGCGCGCGATGCCGGGGGCCCATCCGTCGCTCGCCGGGGCGAACTGCGCCCCGCGACAGGACGGATTCGTCACATGTCCATGTCGCCCATGCCGCCCATGCCGCCCATCCCGCCCATGCCGCCGCCGCCACCCATCGCCTTCTCGTCCTTCGGGTGCTCGGCGACCATCGCCTCGGTCGTGAGCAACAGCGCGGCAACCGACGCCGCGTTCTGCAGCGCGAAGCGCGTGACCTTGGTCGGATCCACGACGCCCATCTCGACCAGGTCGCCGTACTGCGCCGGTCTGCGCGTTGTAGCCGAAGTTGCCCTTGCCCTCGACGACCCTGTTCACGACCACGCTCGGCTCGTCGCCGGCAGTTGGCGACGATCTGGCGCAGCGGCTCTTCCAGGGCGCGCAGCACGATCTTGATGCCGGCATCCTGGTCGTGGTTGTCGCCCTTCAGACCCTTGAGGTTGGCGCGGGCGCGCAGGTAGGCCACGCCGCCGCCGGCGACGATGCCTTCCTCGACCGCGGCGCGCGTCGCGTGCAACGCGTCCTCGACACGTGCCTTCTTCTCCTTCATCTCGACTTCGGTCGCGGCCCCGACCTTGATCACGGCCACGCCGCCGGCAAGCTTCGCCACGCGCTCCTGCAGCTTTTCCTTGTCGTAGTCCGACGTCGCATCCTCGACCTGCTTGCGGATGTTCTTGACGCGCGCTTCGATCGCCGCCTTTTCGCCGGCACCGTCGATGATCGTCGTGTCTTCCTTGCCGACTTCGATCTTCTTCGCGCGGCCGAGGTCCTTCAGCGTCGCGTTCTCGAGCTTCAGTCCCAGCTCTTCCGCGATCACCGTGCCGCCGGTGAGGATCGCGATGTCTTCGAGCATCGCCTTGCGGCGGTCGCCGAAGCCCGGGGCCTTGACGGCGGTCGTCTTGAGGATGCCGCGGATGTTGTTGACGACGAGGGTCGCCAGCGCTTCGCCGTCGACGTCCTCGGCGATGATGAGCAGCGGCTTGCCCGACTTCGCCACCTGCTCGAGCAGCGGCAGCAGATCGCGGATGTTCGAGATCTTCTTGTCGTGCAGCAGGATGTACGGATCGTCGAGCAGCGCGACCTGCTTGTCCGGGTTGTTGATGAAGTACGGCGAGATGTAGCCGCGGTCGAACTGCATGCCCTCGACGAGGTCGAGCTCGTTCTCGAGGCCCTTGCCGTCCTCGACGGTGATCACGCCTTCCTTGCCGACCTTGTCCATCGCCTCGGCGATCGTCTTGCCGATCGCCTCGTCGGCGTTGGCCGAGATCGAGCCGACCTGCGCGATCTCCTTGCTCGTCGTGCACGGCTTGCTGATCTTCTTCAGCTCCTCGACGACGGCGATGCACGGCCTTGTCGATGCCGCGCTTGAGGTCCATCGGGTTCATGCCGGCGGCAACGAACTTGAAGCCTTCGTTGCAGATCGACTGCGCGAGCACCGTCGCAGTCGTCGTGCCGTCGCCGGCGACGTCCGAGGTCTTCGACGCGACTTCCTTCACCATCTGCGCGCCCATGTTCTCGAACTTGTCCTTGAGCTCGATCTCCTTGGCGACGGACACGCCGTCCTTGGTGATCGTCGGGGCCCCGAAGCTGCGCTCGAGCACCACGTTGCGGCCCTTGGGACCGAGCGTGACCTTGACCGCGTTGGCCAGGACATTCACGCCGACCATCATCCGGTTGCGCGCGCCTTCGCCGAAGCGTACGTCTTTAGCTGCCATGTCGTGTTCTCCTGAATCTCGCTGTATTGGATGAGAGGTTTTAGTCGACGATGCCGATGATGTCGTCTTCGCGCATGTGCAGCAGATCCTGGCCGTCGAGCTTGAATTCCTGGCCGGAGTACTTGCCGAACAGCACCTTGTTGCCGGGCTTGACGCCCATCGGGATCACCTTGCCGTGCTCGTCGGTCTTGCCCGGGCCGCAGTAGACCACTTCACCCTGCGAGGGCTTTTCGGCCGCGGTATCGGGAATGACGATCCCTCCGGCGGTCTTCCTCTCTTCTTCAAGCCGTTTGACGATCACGCGATCGTGCAGTGGACGAATCTTCATGGTAAGCGCTCACTCCTATGAAATGTGTTGTTTACAATCAATAGCTTATCTAGGCGAACCCAAGGGGGCCTAGCCGGCTGTCCGGGATCGTGCAAAGCGCTACAGCCCTGTTAGCACTCAGCGATAGCGAGTGCTAATAATACGGATGCAGACCCCGGAAAGCAAGCCTTTCGGCCGACGAGCGACCTCCCGAATGCCCCTTCACGGGCGCGCCATGCGCCGCCGCGGCGAATGCGCGACCGTCCACGACCCCCCGGCAACCGTCCGTAAGCCTGTGCATCGAGCCGGCACAACCCGCGCCACCTTTTTCGCACGTGACGGTCCAACGCCCGGAGATGCTCCGTCCAGCCACTGTCGTCGACCTGCCGATCGTTCGCGCATTGATCCGCGAGGGCGCGGCGCGGGGGAGCTTCGATCGCGCGCTCGCGACCGACTCGCCCAGGGCGAACCATTTTTTCGTCAAGCTGCGGCAGGCGCTCGCGACCGGTTACTTCGTCGAGGAGGACGCGGGAACAGGGACGCTGGCAACGGTCGCCGTTCCGGGCTATGTCTTCGTTCCCGACAGCGACGCCTCGGCACACCGGCCGATCGGCTTCGGGCTCTTCAAGGCCGCGGCGGTCGGTTATGAGCTCTGGCTCACCGCCATCGATCCCGCATGGCGGGGCCACGGCCACGGCCGGGCCATGCTCGCCGAGTTGCTCGATACGCCACCGGGGCGGGAAGCCTACGTCGTGCGCGTAGCCGCGTCCGCGAGCGAAAGCCCGACGATGGCGCACCTGCTGGAGTCGCTGGGCTATGCCTGTGCGCGCGAAACGCCCCAGGATGCGTGGTACCTGCGCGAGGACACCCCGGACTCGGTCCGCCGGGGGCTCGGCACCGTGACGGTGAATCGCGCGCACGACTGACGTCGGGCTGCGCCGGCACCGATACTCTGGCGCCGAGCGGTCCGGGTAGCTGCGAGCCGCGCAACGACGTCCGGGCGCATCCGCCTTGCCGTACCATGGCAAACTGTCACCGCCCCGATCCCGTCCAGCATGGCCGATCCGACTCCACCCGCGCCTCCGCCGCCCTCGCCTCCACCACCCAGGCCTGACCCGAGCGCTCCCCGCTCTTCGCCGCCGCCGATCGCTGCGGTCGAAGCAGGCAACGGTCTCGCGTGGTGGACCGAAGGCTGGCGCATGTTCAGCGGGGCGCCGGGTGTGTGGCTCGTGATCACCGTGCTGTACCTGGTCATCATGGTGATGCTCTCCTTCGTCCCGGTGCTGGGCTCGCTGGCAACGACGCTGCTCGCCCCGGTGTTCGCTGGCGGCGTGCTCCTGGGTTGCCGCGCAGCAGATCGCGGCGGTGCACTGACCGTCGCCCACCTTTTCGCCGGCTTCGCCGAGCGGCTGTGGCCATTGATGCTGGTCGGCCTGCTCTATCTCGCCGGCACGCTCGCGATCGTGGCGGTCGTGGGCGCGCTGCTGTTCGCCGCAGTCGGCATGACGGGCATCGCGGCATTGATGACCGGTGATCCCCTGCAGGCGGGCCTGGCCGCTTTCGCTGCGCTGGGCATCGGCGCGTTGCTCGCCGTATTGCTCGGATTGTTGCTCGGGATCCCGCTGCTGATGGCCTTCTGGTTCGCGCCGGCGCTGGTCGCCCTGCGCAACGACGAGCCGCTCGCGGCGGCGAAGGCCAGCTTCGATGCCTGCCTGCGCAACATGCTGCCGATGCTGGTCTACAGCCTGCTCGGACTCGCGTTCGCGATCGGCGCGTCGATCCCGTTCCTGCTCGGCTGGTTCGTGCTGGGTCCCGTGTTCGCGGCCAGCTTCTACGCAAGCTACAAGGACATCTTCGAGCGGGCCGAAACGGGGTCAGTGTAATTTGTCGGGACACCGATAAATTACACTGACCCCAGTTCGCCGAATTTCGATCAGTGCGCCTTCTCCCAGTTCGGCCCGACGCCGATGTCGACGACGAGCGGGACGGCGAGCTCGGCGACCCCCGTCATCGGCTGCGCAAGGCCGCTTTTCACGCGAGCGAGCTCGTCGTTCGGGACTTCGAAGACGAGCTCGTCGTGGACCTGCAGCACGAGCTTCGTCGCGAGCGCCTCGCGCCGTATCCAGTCGCGCACCGCGATCATCGCGAGCTTGACGAGGTCCGCCGCCGTGCCCTGCATCGGCGCGTTGATCGCGGCCCGCTCGGCGCCGGCGCGGCGCGGCCCGCCCGCGGCCTTGATGTCGGGCAGCCATAGCCGCCGCCCGAACACCGTTTCGACGTAGCCGTGCTCGCGCGCGAAATCGCGCGTCGCCTGCATGTACGCCGCCACGCCCGGGTATCGCTGGAAGTAGCGGTCGATGAACTGCTGCGCGGCGCCGCGCTCGATGCCGAGCTGCTGGGCGAGCCCGAACGCGCCCATCCCGTAGATGAGGCCGAAGTTCACCGCCTTGATGTAGCGTCGCTGGTCGGTCGTCACCGCCGCCACCGGCACGCCGAAGATCTCGGCGGCGGTCGCCTTGTGGATGTCCTCGCCTTCGCGAAATGCCCTGACGAGCGCCGGGTCGCCCGACAGATGCGCCATGATCCGCAGCTCGATCTGCGAATAGTCGGCGGAGACGATCACCTGCCCGGGCGGAGCGATGAACGCCTCGCGGATGCGCCGGCCTTCCGCCGTGCGCACCGGGATGTTCTGCAGATTGGGGTCCGACGAGGCGAGCCGGCCGGTCACGGCCGTCGCCTGGCTGAACGTCGTGTGCACGCGGCCCGTGCGCCGGTTCACCATCTGCGGCAGCTTGTCGGTGTACGTCGACTTGAGCTTCGACAGCGCGCGGTGCTCGAGCAGGACCTTCGGCAGCGGATAGTCGGCAGCCAGCTCGGTCAGCACTTCCTCGTCCGTCGACGGCTGCCCGGTCGCCGTCTTGCGCAGCGTCGGCAGCTTCATCCGGTCGAACAGGATCTCGCCCAGCTGCTTGGGCGAGGCGAGGTTGAAGGGCTGCCCGGCGAGCTGAAACGCCTGCTGCTCGAGCGCCATCAGCTTTTCGGCGAGCTCGCGGCTCTGCGCGGCGAGCAGCGCCGCGTCGAGCATGACGCCTTCGCGCTCCATCTCGAACAGGATCTCGCGCACCGGCATTTCGATCGCCGTGTAGACATGGTCGAGCTTCGCGTCGGCGGCGACGCGCGGATAGAGGCAGCGGTGCAGCTGCAGCGTGATGTCCGCGTCCTCGGCGGCGTACGCGGTCGCATCGTCGATGTTCACCTGATCGAAACCGATCTGCTTCGATCCCTTTCCGGCGACCTCCGCATAGGTGATCGTCTTGACGTTCAGATGCCGCCACGCCAGGCTGTCCATGTCGTGCGGCCGGTGCGCCTCGAGTACGTACGACTGGAGCAGCGTGTCGTGCGCGACGCCGTCGAGCGACAGGCCGTGGTTCGCCAGCACGTGCTGATCGTATTTGACGTTCTGGCCGACCTTCCGCCTCGCCGGATCCGCGAACCACGGGGCGAGCCGTTCGAGCGTTGCGGCGAGCGGCAACTGATCCGGTGCACCGGGGTGGCGGTGGGCGAGCGGGATGTAGCACGCGTGTCCCGGCTCGACGGCGAACGACATGCCGACGATCTTCGCCTCCAGCGGGTCGAGCCCGGTCGTCTCGGTATCGAAGCAGACGAGGTCGGCGCCTTCGATCGCGCGCAGCCACCGCTCGAAGCTCGCCGCGTCGAGGACCGTCTCGTAGTGCCGGGGAACCGCGGCTGGCGCGTCCCCGGCGACGGAGTCCTCCGGTCGGTCGGCGGCGGCCGGCGCGTCCCGCCGCGACGCGCGATCGCCCGCCGGCGCGCTGCCGTCCCGCCCCCCGCCACCGGCGATGTCGCGCAGCCAGCTCCTGAACTCGAATCGCTCGTACATCGCCGTCAGCTTGTCCGCCTGCGGCGCACCCGGAACGAGATCGGGCGGCCTCAGCGGAAGCGCGCAGTCGGTCTTGACGGTGAGCAGCCGCTTGCCCTGCGGCAGCCAGTCGAGCGCCGTCCGCAGGTTTTCGCCGACGACCCCTGGAATCTCCCCCGCATGCGCGATCACCGCGTCGAGCGTCCCGTACTGCGCCAGCCATTTAGCCGCGGTCTTCGGACCCACTTTCGCGACGCCCGGCACGTTGTCGACGACGTCGCCCGTGAGGGCGAGCAGATCGAGCACCTGGTCCGCTCGCACGCCGAACTTGGCAAGGACGCCGGCCTCGTCGAGCGTTTCGTTGCTCATCGTATTGACGAGCGTTATGCCGGGCCGGACGAGTTGCGCGAGGTCCTTGTCCGAGGTCGAGATCACGCAGTCGATGCCACTGGCGGCCGCCTGCTCGGCCAGTGTGCCGATCACGTCGTCCGCCTCGACACCGTCGACCATCAGCAGCGGCCAGCCGTGCGCGCGCACGAGCTCGTGCAACGGCTCGACCTGTCGGACGAGATCCTCGGGCATGGGCGGCCGTTGCGCCTTGTACGACGGATACCAGTCGTCGCGGAACGTCTTTCCCGGCGCGTCGAAGACGACGGCGAAGTAGTCGGGCTTCTCGTCTTCGGCTATCCTGCGCAGCATCGACACCACGCCGCGCAGCGCCCCCGTGGGTTCGCCTTTCGAAGTGCGAAGATCGGGGAGCGCGTGATATGCGCGGTACAGGTACGACGACGCATCCACCAGCACGAGCTTGGGCATGAATCAGACCCCGAAGATCCCGGAACTCATCGATCCGCAGGCGACGTACACCTCCAACGGGCAGGAGGCATGGCGGGTGCTGGGGATTATGGCAGAGTTCGCCGCGGCCACCGAGCGCATGCGCGGCGTGCGGCCCGCGGTGTCGATGTTCGGCAGCGCGCGAATCAAGCGCGACCATCCGTATTTTGCGAAGGCCGAGCGCATCGCGCGTCTGCTCTCCGACGCGGGCTTCGCCGTGATCTCCGGCGGCGGGCCGGGCCTGATGGAAGCCGCGAACCGCGGCGCATTCGCGGGCAAGTCGCCGGCAGTCGGTCTCAACATCCTGCTCCCGCACGAGCAGGGCGGCAACGCGTTTCAGGACGTCGCGTTCGATTTCCGGTACTTCTTTGCGCGCAAGATGATGTTCGTGCGCTTCGCTTCCGCATACGTCGTGCTTCCGGGCGGGTTCGGCACGCTCGACGAGCTCTCCGAATGCCTGACGCTCGTGCAGACCGGAAAAAGCCGGCGCATCCCGATCATCCTGGTCGGCGGGGACTTCTGGCGGGGGCTCGTCGACTGGATGCGCGACAAGCTCGTCGGCGAAGGCATGGCCGACGAAAGGGACCTGGACCTGATGCAGGTCATCGAGCAGCCGGAGGCGATCGTCGAGGCGATCTTCGACTTCTACGAGTCGCGAGGCTTCCAGCCGACGCGCGAAGAGCGCCAGAAGATGCTGAACCTCTGAGGCCTCGGCCATCCGGCGAGGGGCCGCGGGAGCGCGCATTTGCGTCCGGGCGAGACCGCCGGATCGTGCGCTGCTCTGCTAAAATTGCGTTACACCCGAGCTCGCATGAACCACCCGCGCCCACGTTCGCGTTTCACCGTTGCCATCGCGCTCCTGGCGGCGGCCGGTCTCGCGCTCGCACAGAGCGCGCCGCTCCCCGCCCCGCCACCGCTCCCGCCGCCGAAGCTCGAGCCCCTGCCCGAGATCCCGCCGCCGCCGGGCGCGGGGATTGCCGGCGATCCCGAGCTCGAGCCGCAGGTGACGATCACCCGCAAGGAAGGCGAGACCGTCGAGGAAGCCCGGGTCAACGGGAAGATCGTCTGGGTCAAGGTCACACCGCGCCACGGCAAGCCCTATTTCCTGGTTCCCGACGGCAGCGGCAATGTCTATATCCGTCGCGACAGTCTCGACACCGGGCTCAGGGTTCCGCTGTGGCTGCTCCTCGAGTTCTGAACTGAGTCTCCATTGCGGATGTCCGCCCGAGGCGGCGCGCTCTCCGCGCGCCGCGATGCCCGATGTCGGTCTACACACCCGTCAGCGCTGAAGAACTCGAAGCATGGCTCGCCCGCTATGCGGTCGGAGCGCTCGTCGAGCAGACGCCGATCGCCGCGGGGATCGAGAACACGAACTACTTCGTCACGACGTCCAAAGGCCGTTACGTGCTGACGCTCTACGAGCGTCTTCCGCCCCCCGAGCTGCCGTTCTATCTCAACCTGATGGCGCACCTCGCGCGCGCCGGTGTCGAGTGTCCGGCACCCGCGCCCGACCGGACGGGCGCGCTGTTCAGCATGCTGAATGGCAAACCTGCGAGCCTCGTCTCGAGGGTCGATGGTGCGCCGGTGCTCGCGCCGACGGCCGCGCACTGCTCCGCAGTCGGTGCCGCGCTGGGCCGGCTGCATGCCGCGTCGGTCCGGTATCGCGCCCGGCTCGCAAACCGCCGCGGCCCGTCGTGGTGGCGCCAGGCGGCGCGCGCCGTTCGCCCCTTCCTCGACGCCGGCCAGAGCGAGCTGCTGGCGTCGGAGCTCAGGTTCCTCACCGGTTTCGGCAAGGTCCGCATGCCGCGCGGGGCGATCCATGGCGATCTCTTCTGCGACAACGTGCTGTTCGTCGACGGTCGCGTATCGGGCATCATCGACTTCGGCTTTGCCGCGACCGATTTCCTCGCCTACGATCTTGCGATCACCGTCAACGACTGGTGCATCGTCAGGGAAGGCGGAAACGCGGGTGCGCTCGTTCCGGCGCTCGTTGCCGCCCTGGTCGGCGCCTACGACGAGGTGCGGCCCCTGACCGCGGACGAGCGCGCGCAGTGGCCGGCGCTGCTGCGCGCCGCGGCGCTGCGGTTCTGGCTGTCGCGGCTCTACGATCTGCACCTGCCGCGTCCCGGCGAGCTCGTCCACGCGCACGACCCGGCGCACTTCGAGCGCATCCTGCGCGACCGGGTCGGCAATCCGTCGAGCCTGCCGGAGCGGCCCGGCGCGCGGCCCGCAACGGTGGCGAAGTCGTGAGCGCAGCGCCGCAGGCGATCGACTTCGCGCGCCATCCCGCGCGCCGCGGTGCGGTCTGGCTCAAGCAGGCGGCGGAAATGCTCGCGGCTGCGCGGATCCCGTGGCTCATGCTGCTGCTGCTCTACTATTTCATACAGCTCATGGTGAGCGTCGTGCCGCTCGTCGGGCCGCTGGTCATGATGATGCTGCGGCCGGTGTTCAACGTGGGATTCCTCGCCGCTGCGTGGACGCAGGAACGCGGCGGAACGCCCGGGGTCGGGCACCTCTTCCGCGGGTTTCGCTCGAATCTCTGGGCGCTGCTGCCGATCGGCGTCGTGCTCATTGCGGGCACGACGCTGGCGGTGCTGGCGACGGCGCTCGTCGACGGCGGAGCGCTGCTCGCCGCGATCACCGGAGGCGCGAAGCCCGACGAGGCCCTCGCGGCGAACGGGCGCCTCGAGACTGCGATGCTGTTCGCGATCGTCTGCGCGCTCCCGACGCTGCTCGCCGTGTGGTTCGCGCCGGCGCTGGTCGTGTTCCAGGACTGCGGCGCCGTGCAGGCGCTGGGCGGAAGCCTGCGCGCGGCCCTTGCCAACTGGCGTCCGCTCGCCTTCTACGGCCTGTTGCTGTTCGTCTACGGCGCCGTGCTGCCCGGAATCGCGGTCGCGCTCATCGCCTGGCTCGTCCCGCCTGCGGCCGCGCCCTGGGTGGTCGCGCTGACGGTCGTTCCATACATCTTCCTCTTCGTCGCCGCCCAGACGATCTCGGACTACGTTGCCTATCGCGATATCTTCCACGCGCGCGAGACCGACGTGGCGCCGCCGACGGACGCCGCCACCGGGGCCTGATCGGCGCAGTTGCGCCGGCTGAAGCTGCGGAAGCCGCCGCGCGTCCCCGTGCGGATTGCCCCGCGGCCGGGCGCGAACGCTACGCGGCCTCCAGCTTCGCGTACTCGAGCGCGAGCCACTTGACGCCCGCGTCGCGGAAGTTGACCTGCACCCGCGCGTCGCCCCCCCGACCCTCGGCGTCGACGATGATGCCGAGCCCGAACTTCGCGTGGCGCACGCTCTGGCCGATGCGCCAGCCGGAATCCCTCTCCCGCGCGGCGGGCGTCGCCCGCCGCACTGCCGGAATGCGGCGCGTTCGCCGCGGCCCGCTCGCCCCATTCGGACGCGTCGATGTCGACTGCGCCGCCGCTGCGGTGCCGTTGCGGCGACAGCCACTGGACGAGATCGTGCGGCAGCTCGTCGAGGAAGCGCGACGCGATGTGGTAGCGCACCTGCCCGTGCAGCATCCGGCTCTGCGCGTGCGTGACGTAGAGCCGCCGCTTCGCGCGCGTGAGGGCGACGTACATGAGCCGCCGCTCCTCCTCGACGCCGTCGTACTCGTTCATGCTGTTCTCGTGCGGGAAGAGTCCTTCCTCGAGCCCGGTCACGAACACCGTGTGGAATTCGAGGCCCTTCGCCGCATGCACGGTCATCAGCTGGAGCGCCGGACGCCCTTCCGCGGCCTGCGTCTCGCCCGCTTCGAGCGCGGCATGCGCCAGGAAGGCGGTCAGCGGATCGGCCGCTCCCGCCTCGACCGCATCGCCGGCGTCCACGCCGTCGGCCGACGCGATCGGCGCGTCGACCGCGAGATCGGCCTCGCGCAGAAAGCCGGCGGCGGCGTTGACGAGCTCTTCGAGATTGTCGAGCCGCTCCTGTCCGTCCTTCTCGCCTTTGTAGTGCGCACGCAGGCCCGAGGCTGCGTTCACGTGCTCGACCGCCTCGGACAGCGGGAGGCCCGCAGTGGCGGCGCGCATCGTCTCGATCAGCGTGATGAACGCCTTGACGCTGGCGCTCGCCTTGCCGCCTGCCTTGCCGCCGGCGCAGGCCGCCTGCCACAGGCTCGTGCCCTGCCCGCGCGCAGTGTCGGCGAGCGTCTCCAGCGTCCGCGCGCCGATGCCGCGTGGCGGAAAGTTGGCCACGCGCAGGAACGCGCCATCGTCGTCGGGCGCGGCGAGCAGGCGCAGGTAGGCGAGCGCGTGCTTGACCTCGGCCCGCTCGAAGAAGCGCATTCCGCCATAGACGCGATAGGGCACACTAGCGTTGAACAGCGCGTGCTCGAGCACCCGGGACTGCGCGTTCGACCGGTAGAGCACCGCGACCTCGGACAGCGCGACGCCGTCGGCGGCGAGGCTCTTCGCGATGTCGACGACAAACGCCGCCTCGTCGATGTCCGACGGCGCAGCCAGCGCGCGCACCGGATCGCCCCGCTCGCCGCTCGTCCACAGGTTCTTGCCGAGACGCGTCCGGTTGTGCCGGATGAGCGCGTTGGCGGTGTCGAGGATGGTGCCGTGCGACCGATAGTTCTGCTCGAGCTTGATCAGCCGCACCGGCGCGTCCGGGCGCGCGAAATCGCGCTCGAAGTGCTGCATGTTGGCGACGTTCGCGCCGCGGAACGCGTAGATCGACTGGTCGTCGTCGCCGACGGCGAACACCGCCGTGTGCTCTCCCGCGAGCAGCCTGAGCCACTTGTACTGCAGCAGGTTGGTGTCCTGGAACTCGTCGACCAGGATGTGCGAGAAGCGGCGCCGGTAGTGCTCGCGCAGGCCGTCGCGCTGCGCCAGCAGCTCGTAGCTGCGCAGGAGGAGCTCCGCGAAATCGACGACGCCCTCCCGCTGGCACATCGCGTCGTAGAGCGCGTAGTGCTCGACCTGGCGCCGCGCGAACTCGTCGCCGGCCTCGACCTGGTTCGGACGCAGCCCCTCCTCCTTCGCGCCGGAGACGAAGTGCTGGAGCTGGCGCGGAGGAAACCGCTCGTCGTCGATGTTGTGCGCCTTGTACAGCCGCTTGATCAGCGCGAGCTGGTCCTGCGTGTCCAGGATCTGGAAGAGCTGCGGCAGGTTCGCATCGCGATAGTGCGCGCGCAGCATCCGGTTGCACAGTCCGTGAAACGTCCCGATCCACATTCCGCGCGTGGCGACCGGGGTCATCGCCGACAGCCGGACGAGCATCTCCTTGGCCGCCTTGTTCGTGAACGTGACGGCGAGCACCGACAGCGGCGAGGCCTGGCCCGTCGCGAGCAGCCAGGCGATCCGCGTCGTCAGCACGCGGGTCTTGCCGCTCCCGGCGCCGGCCAGGATCAGCGCCGACTGATGCGGCAGCGTGACCGCGGCGAGCTGTTCCGGGTTGAGATCGGCGAGTAGTGGCGAGGTCATCGGGCAGGCGATTATACGGTGTCGCGGCGTATAATCCGCGCACTCCGCGACGCCACGCCCGCTGCCCGCCGCCGCCTTCGATGCCGCCGAATCCGAACGCCGCCCCGTCGGTCCATTCCGCGACCACGCGCGCGTTCGTCCAGTGGATCCGTTCGGCGGCGCCGTACATACACGCGTTCCGCGGCAGGACCTTCGTCATCGCGTTCGGCGGCGAGGTGGTCGCCGACGACACGTTTCTCGGCATCATCCACGACCTGAACCTGCTGCACAGCCTCGGCGTGCGCCTCGTCGTCGTCCACGGCTCGCGGCCGCAGATCGAGGCGATCCTCGCCCAGCAGGACATCGAGAGCCGCTACGCGTTCGGGTTGCGCATCACCGACGCCGAGACGATGGACTGCGTGCTCGAGGCCAACGGGCAGGTGCGCAGCCGCATCGAGGCGCTGCTGTCGCTGGGGATCGCCAACTCCCCGATGGCGGGCGCGCGCATCCGCGTGTCCTCCGGCAACTTCCTCACGGCGAAGCCGCAGGGCGTGATCGAGGGCATCGACATGCAGCTGACCGGCGAGGTCCGGCGGGTCGACACCGACGCGATCCGCCAGCGTCTGGACGACGGCGACATCGTGCTGATCTCGCCGCTCGGCTACTCGCCCACCGGCGAGATCTTCAACCTGGCGCTGGAGGAGGTGGCGACGCAGGTCGCGGTCCGGATATCCGCGCACAAGCTCGTGTTCCTGATGGAGACCGAAGGCGTGAAGCGGGGCCGGCAGCTGCTGACCGAGCTGTCGACCAAGGATGCCGAGGCGCTGCTGGCGCGCGGCCGCGGCAAGCAGCCCGCCGACGTCCTGCATTACCTTCCCTGCGCGATCCGCGCCTGCGACAACGGCGTGAAGCGCGCGCACCTGATCAGCCGCCACGTCGACGGCGCCCTGCTGCTGGAGCTCTTCACCCGCGACGGCGTGGGAACGATGATCGCCTCGGCGCCGCTTGCGCACCTGCGCAGCGCGACGATCGACGACGTCGGCGGGATCCTGCAGATCATCGGGCCGCTCGAGGAGCAGGGCATCCTCGTTCGCCGATCGCGCGAGCGGCTGGAAGTGGAGATCGAGCGCTTCGTCGTCGCCGAGCACGACAACGCGATCATCGGCTGCGCCGCCCTGTACGCATTTCCCGACGAGAAGGCCGGCGAGCTCGCCGCGCTCGCCGTCCAACCCGATTTCCGCCGCGAGGGCTACGGCGAGGCGCTGATGACCGAGATCGAGGCGCGCGCAAGGAAGCTCAAGCTCGACCGGCTCTTCGTCCTGACGACGCGCGCGTCGCAGTGGTTCATCGAGCGCGGGTTCCACACGGCAACGATCGCCGACCTGCCCAGGCAGAAGCAGGCGCTCTACAATTACCAGCGCAAGTCGCAGGTTTACCGCAAGAATCTCTAGGAGCAGACCATGGCGCGCATGATTCACTGCGTGAAACTCGGCCGCGAGGCCGAAGGGCTCGATTTCCCGCCGTACCCCGGCCCGCTCGGGCAGCGCATCTACGAGAACGTGTCGAAGGAGGCATGGCAGGGCTGGCTGCGCCATCAGACGATGCTCGTCAACGAGAACCGGCTGTCGCTGGCCGACGCCCGGGCGCGGAAATGGCTCGCCGAGCAGATGGAGCAGCACTTCTTCGGCGGAGGGGCGGAGATGCCCACCGGCTACGTTCCGCCGAAGCCTTGAGGCAGCGGCCATGACCGACGCTCCCGTCTCCCGCTACCCGGTCCCCCGGCTCGACGACTTGCCGGAGGACGTTCGCGCCCGCATCCTCGAAGTCCGGGAGAAGGCGGGGTTCGTGCCCAACGTGTTCCTCGCACTCGCGCACCGGCCCGCGGAGTTCCGCGCGTTCTTCGCCTACCACGACGCGCTGATGCTGCGCGACTCGGGCCTCACCAAGGCCGAGCGCGAGATGATCGTCGTCGCGGTGGCCGGCGCCAACGACTGCGTCTACTGCTTCGTCGCGCACGGCGCGATCCTGCGTGTGTACGCGAAGCACCCGCAGGTCGCCGACCAGGTCGGCGTCAACTACCGCAAGGCCGACATCACGCCGCGCCAGCGGGCGATGCTCGCGTTCGCGCTCAAGGTGTCGGAGAACAGCGGCGCGATCGTCGACGACGATTACGCCGCGCTGCGCGCGCACGGGTTCGACGACGAGGACATCTGGGACATCGGCAACATCGCGGCGTTCTTCTGCCTGTCCAACCGGATGGCCAACCTCATCGGGCTGCGGCCGAACGACGAGTTCTACCTGCTCGGGCGCGTGCCCAAGGACAAGCCGGCCAGGTGAACGGCAATGGGGTCAGCGTATGTTATCCGTACGGATAACATACGCTGACCCCACTGCTCGTTTCTCCGCGCGACGACCTAGGCGACGCCGTACTTCTTGAACCAATCCAGCATTCGCTTCCAGGCGTCCTCCGCGTCCGCCTTGCGGTAATTGTCCGGGCGGAAATCGGCGTGGAACCCGTGGCCGGCCTCGGGATACACGACGAGCTCGGCCGGCGTGCCCGCGGCTTTGAGCGCGGCGAAGAACTTCTCGACCGGCTCCACGGGAATTCCGGCATCCTTGGCGCCATAGAGGCCGAGCACCGGGACCTTGATCTCGGCGACGCGATCCATCGCGGTCTTCGGCACGTACTCGTTCGTGGCGCCGGCGACCGGGCCGTACCACGCCGCAGCGGCCTTGAGCGTCGAATTCGCCGCCGCGTACACCAGCGTCGTGCGCCCGCCGCGGCAGAAGCCGGTGATCGCCATCCGCGCCGTGTTGGCCTTGCCGCTGGCCTGCGCAAAGGCGACCGTCGCGTCGTAGTCGGCGACGAGCTCCGTATCGAATTTCGTATTCACGATCGGCATGATCTCGGCCATCACCGTGATCTTGGTGAGATCGGCCTTGCGCGTATACAGGTCGGGCACGATCGCGTAATACCCCGCCTTGGCCAGCCTCCGGCAGACGTCCTTGATGTAGTGGTTGAGTCCGAAGATCTCCGCGGCGACGAGCACGACCGGGAACGGTCCGCCCGTCGTGGGCATCGCCCGGTAGCCGCGGATCTGGCCGTCCTTGACCGGGATCATCACGTCGGCAGCGTCGAGGCCGCTCGCGTCGGTCGTGACGAGCTGCGCCGAAACCGGCGACGACACGGCCAGCGCCGCGCTCGCGCCGAGCGCCGTCCAGATGAAGTCCCGACGATCGAAATCCTTTTCCGGGAGCAAGCCCTTCACGTCCTGCTCGAGATCGAGCTTCATGCAGTTCTCCTCATTCAGGCGCCGCAGCGGCGCAGCCTCGGGTCAAATTGGCGTGAACAGGCGCCGACCGAGCACCATTCCCGGCACTGCTCAACCTTCGTATACGACGTGCCCGCCGACCAGTGTCGCACGGACCCTTCCCGGCACCTCCAGTCCGAGGAACGGCGTGTTCTTGCCCTGGCTCTTGAGCGCCGCCGGCTCGACCCGCCAGTGCTCATCGGGGTCGAAGACGCAGACGTCGGCCTGGGCGCCGACGCCGAGATGCCCGGCGTCGATGCCCAGGATCGCCGCCGGCGCCGCGGTGATGCGGGCCAGCGCTTCGGAAAGCGGAATCCTATCCTCGGCGGCCCATTTGAGCGCAAGCGGCAACAGGAGTTCCAGCCCGGTCGCCCCGGGCTCCGCTTCGCCGAAGGGCAGCTGCTTGCCGTCGTCGTCGACCGGCGTGTGATCCGAGCACACGAGGTCGAGCGTGCCGTCGGCGAGGCCCGCGCGCAGCGCCGCGCGGTCGCTCGTCCCGCGCAGCGGCGGTATCAGCCGGCATTGCGCGTCGAACCAGCCGATGTCGACGTCGCACAGATGCAGATGATGCGACGGCGACGTCGGCGGTGATCGGCAGCCCTTCCTTCTTCGCGGCCCGGATCATCGCGACGCCCTCGGCCGTCGACAGCCGGCACAGGTGGACGCGAACGCCGGTGGCGCGGACCAGCGCGAAGATCGTCGCCAGCGCGATCGTTTCCGCCGACGACGGTATCGCCGGCAAGCCGAGGCGCGTCGCGACCTCGCCGTCGTGGGCGACGCCGCCCCGCGCGAGGTGCTCGTCCTGCGGGCGCAGCCAGACCCGGTGGCCGAACGTCGCCGCGTATTGCATCGCGCGGAGCAGCACGCCGGTGTCGGTCAGCGGCGCTTCGGCCTGCGAGAAGGCGACGCACCCTGCCTCGGCGAGCTCGCCCATTTCGGTGATCTCCGCGCCCTTCAGGCCCACGGTCAGCGCGCCGACCGGAAACACATGCGCCTGGTTGAGCGAGCGCGCGCGATGCTTGAGCATCTGCACCAACCCCGGCTCGTCGAGCGGCGGATCGGTGTCCGGGGGACAGGCGAGCGTCGTGACGCCGCCCGCGACCGCGGCGTGCATCTCGGATTCCAGCGTCGCCTTGTATTCGAAGCCGGGCTCGCGCAGCCGCGCCGAGAGGTCGACGATCCCGGGGCAGACGACGAGGCCGGTCGCGTCGACCTTGCGATTCGCGGTCCATCCCGCCGGCGCATCGCCGATCGCCGCGATCTTCCCGGCGGCGACGTAGAGCGCGGCAACGCGATCGACGCCGTTCTTCGGGTCGACCACCCGTCCGCCCCTGATCTCGATCTTCACGTCAGTGCCACTCCGGCTCAGCCGCCCGCCAGGATGCTCATCACCGCCATGCGCACGGCGATGCCGAAGGTCACCTGCGGCAGGATCACGCTGCGCTCGCCGTCGGCGACGGCCGAGTCGATCTCGATCCCGCGGTTCATCGGCCCGGGGTGCATGACGATCGCGTCGGGCTTCGCCATCGCGAGCTTCTCGGTCGTGAGCCCATAGTGCTTGAAGTACTCGCCGGAGGAAGGCAGCAGCGCTCCGCGCATCCGCTCGCTCTGCAGCCGCAGCATCACCACGACGTCGCAACCCGCGAGGCCCTCGCGCATGTCGTGGAAGACGCGCACGCCCAGCGCCTGCACGGCGGTCGGGAGCAGGGTCTTGGGGCCGATCGCGCGCACCTCGGGCGTGCCCAGCGTGGTGAGCCCGTGGATCAGCGAGCGCGCGACGCGCGAATGCAGCACGTCGCCGACGATGGCGACCGTCAGCCGGCGGAAGTCCTTCTTGTAGTGCCGGATCGTGAACAGGTCGAGCAGCCCCTGCGTCGGGTGCGCGTGGCGGCCGTCGCCCGCGTTCACCACGTGCACGTGCGCGCGGCCGGTGCGGTTCAGGTGCGCAGCGATCAGATGCGGGGCGCCGGACTGCGAATGCCGGACGACGAACATGTCGGCGTTCATCGCCACGAGGTTGTCGACCGTGTCGAGCAGCGTCTCGCCCTTGCTCGTCGACGACACGCCGATGTTGAGGTTGATCACGTCGGCGGACAGCCGCTTCGCGGCGATTTCGAACGTCGTCCGCGTGCGCGTCGAGCTCTCGAAGAACAGGTTGAACACCGACCGGCCGCGCAGCAGCGGCACCTTCTTGACGTCCCGCTCGGCGATCGACACGAACGGCACCGCGGTGTCGAGGATCCGCACGATGAATTCGGCGGGCAGGCCTTCGAGCGTCAGCAGGTGCGTGAGCTCGCCGGCGGCGTCGAGCTGCGGGTTATGCACTCCCCGCCTCCGCGGCGAGCGAAAACCGGCCATCGGCGGCGCGCGAAAGAACGATGGAGAGCTCGCGCGCGACCGCGAGCCGCACGCCGACGTAGGTCGCCTCGATCGGCAGCTCGCGGCCGCCGCGATCGACGAGCACGGCGAGCTCGACGCGTGCCGGGCGTCCGAAGTCGAACAGCTCGTTGATCGCCGCGCGAACGCTGCGCCCGGTGTAGAGCACGTCGTCGACCAGCACGATGGTCGCGCCCTCGACCTCGAAGGGCAGCTCGGTGCGCTTGATCTCGGGTTTCAGACCCTTGCGGCTGAAGTCGTCCCGGTAGAAGGAGACGTCGATGTAGCCGACCGGATGGTCGCCCTCGATCGTCTGCGCGAGGCGCTCCGCGATCCAGGCGCCGCCCGAGTAGATGCCGACGAACCTGGCGTCGAACGCCACCGCGCCGCGCAGGCGGTCCGCGAGCGCGGCGTACGTCTGTTCGGCGTCAGGCAGAGCCATCGGCGTCGTTGCGCCTTTCGTCGTCGAACCAGGATTGCAGGATCCGCTGCGCGGCGGCCTGGTCGCGCAACGCCTTCCGCTCCGTCGCGCGTACGCCGGCCGCAGCGAGCGCGGCCTCGGCGTCGACGGTCGTGTACCGCTCGTCCACGCGCGCCACGGGCAGGCCGAAACGGCCCTCCAGCTGCCGCGCGAAGCGCTCGGCGCGAGCCGTCATGTCGTGCGCCCTTCCGTCCGCGTGCACCGGGCGACCGACGACCAGCAACGCCGGCTGCCACTCCCCGATCAGCGCCGCGATCGCCGCGAAACGCCCGGCATTCGCCTCGTCGTCGATCGTCGTCAGCGGGTGTGCGACGCGAACCACGGTGTTACCGACCGCCACGCCGACCCTGCGCGTCCCGAAATCGAACGCGAGCACCGTACCGGTGTCCGCGCGCGCCGCAGCCTTCACCCGTCATGCGTGCCCGACGGCGTCGGACAGGCGGGAGAAATCGATGCCGAGCAGTCGCATCGCCGCCGGAAGTCGCTCATCGACCGGCGTCTCGAACAGCACTTCCGGGTCCGCCGCAACGGTGAGCCATGCGTTCTGCGCGATCTCCTGTTCGAGCTGTCCCGCCGACCAGCCGGCGTAGCCCAGCGAAACGATCACGTCCCGGGGGCCCTCGCCGCGCGCGACCGCCTCCAGCACGTCCTTCGACGTGGTGAGGCCGACGTCGTCGTCGACCGCGAGCGTCGACTGCCAGTTGCCGAGCGGCCGGTGCAGCACGAATCCGCGGTCGACCTGGACCGGCCCCCCGTAGTGCACGGGCGTGCGCCGCAACGCCGCGTCCGAGAGCGGGACATCGATCTGCTCGAACAGCGACGACAGCGTCATGTCGGTCGTCTTGTTGACGACGATGCCCAGCGCGCCGCTCTCGTTGTGCTCGCAGACGTAGGTCAGCGTACGGGAAAACCGCGGATCGGCCATGGCCGGCATGGCGATCAGGAAGTGCCGCGTGAAATTGGGGGTCGGGCCACCCGGCGAGTCACCCATGAGGCCAATTGTAATCGCCGCGTCACCGCAGCACAATTGCCGTCCCCGACCCGTTGAGCGATGTTCCCGCCAAGATGCGCCACGCGAGCCTCCCGCGATTCCTCGGCATTGCGCCGTGCGCGCTGGCGTGCGCATGCCTCGCATTCGCCGCGTGGACGACCGCGCTCCCGGCGGCGGCGAAGCTCGTCGTCATGCATGGCCATGCCGAGCTCGCCAGTGCGACGCTCTGGATTCAGACCGATGCTGCGACCCCGATCAAGCTGAGCTGGCAGGTCGACGGCGAGGCGGGCGAGCGGACGCTCGAGCTCGCTGCGACGGAGGCCGACGACTATGTCGTCGTCGCCCGCCTCACCGGCCTCGCGCCCGGGGGAAGCGCCACGTATCGCCTGCAGGCCGGGGCGGAACATCGCGAAGGCAGGGTGCGGGCGCAACCGTACTGGAGGAAACCCGGGGACGCCGCGCCGTTGACGATCGCGATCGGGTCGTGCTTCTTTCTGGCCGACCCCAATCCGCTGTTCGCGGACCCCGATTATGGCGGGAATTACGAGATCTTCGGCTCCATTGCGGCGAGGAAACCGGATCTGATGCTCTGGCTGGGCGACACCGTCTACCTGCAGCAGCCCGACTTCTACGACCCGGCGGCGATGGCGGCGCGGTACCGCCGGCAGCGCGCATTCGAGCCGTTGCAGGCGCTGCTGACCGCAACGACGCATCTCGCGATCCTCGACGATCACGACTACGGTCCGAACGACGGCGACGCGTCGTACGTGCTCAAGGGCGAGACGCTGAAGCTCTTCCAGCGCTACTGGCCCAATCCGAGCTTCGGGCTGCCGGATGTCCCGGGATCGTTCGGTATCGCCCGCTACGGCGACGTGATGTTCTTCCTGCTCGACGATCGCTATTACCGTTCGCCCAATCGCTGGCCCGACGGTGCCGACAAGACGATGTTCGGCGCGCGCCAGCTCGAGTGGCTCAAGCAGGCGCTCGTCTCGGCGCCGCCGGGCGCCATCAAGATCGTCGCCGGCGGCAGCCAGTTCTGGAAGCGCGCGGGACGCTTCGAGGGCTGGTACCACTTCGAGACGGAGCGGCGCGCGTTCGCGGAGTGGCTCGTCGCGCGGAGGATCGAGGGCGTCGTCTTCCTCTCCGGCGATCGCCATTTCTCCGAACTGCTGCGGATCGAGCGGCCGGATGCGTATCCGCTCTACGAGTTCACGTCGAGCCCGCTGACCTCGCGGCCGCCGGCGCGTCTCGACGCGGCCGATCGCGACAATCCCGACGTCGTGGCCGGAACGCAGCTTGCCCGGCGCCAGTTCGGGCTGATCCGCGTCACCGGTCCCGGCGACGACCGGCGGCTATCGCTCGAGAGCTACGACAGCGCCGGCACGCTGTTGTGGCGGCACGAGCTGCGCGCGAGCGAACTGCGCTTTCCCCGCCGGCAGGATTCCCGCCCGTGACCGAGCGAACGCTGGATCGCGCGCTCGTCTGGTTTCGCCGCGACCTGCGCGATTTCGATCACGCTGCGCTCCATCGCGCGCTCCGGGAGGCGCGCGCCGTCCATTGCGCCTTCGTCTTCGATCGCGAGATCCTCGACGCGCTGCCGTCGCCCGAAGACCGCCGCGTCGAGTTCATCCGGGACAGCGTGGCCGAGGTCGACGCGGCGCTGCGCGCGCGGGGCGGCGGATTGATCGTGCGCCACGCGCGCGCCCGCGACGCGATCCCGGAGCTCGCCGCCGCGCTTGGGGCGCAGGCCGTCTATGCGAACCGCGACTACGAGCCCGCCACCCGCGACCGGGACGCCGCCGTCGCGCAGTCGCTCGCCGAGCGCGGGATCGCGTTCCGGACCTGCAAGGACCGGGTGATCTTCGAGTGCGACGAAGTGCTCTCGCAGGCGGGCCGCCCGTTCAGCGTCTTCACGCCGTACAAGAACGCCTGGCTCGCACGACTGACGCCCTCCGACGTCGAAGCCTGCACGGTCGATTCTTGCGCGGACGCGCTCGTCGCACCGCCGAAGGCTCTCGCCGCCCCGGTGCCGCCGCTCGAGGCCATCGGATTCCGACGGACCGACCTGAGGTCGCTTGGCGTGGGGACCGGGATGAGCGCCGGCGCGGCGCTGTTCACGGACTTTCGCGACCGCATCGACCGCTACCGGGAGGCCCGCGACTTTCCGGCGGCGAAAGGACCCTCGTATCTCTCGGTGCACCTGCGCTTCGGCACGGTGTCGATCCGCGAGCTCGTCGCGTACGCGCACCTGCGCTCGCTGGAGCCGGACGGAGCTGGCGCCGCAACGTGGCTCTCGGAACTGATCTGGCGCGAGTTCTACGCGCAGATCCTCTGGCACCACCCGCACGTGGTCGCGCGGGCGTTCAAGCCGGAGTGCGACTCGCTCTGCTTTCCCGACGATCCGGCGATGTTTGCCGCGTGGCGCGAAGGCCGGACCGGGTATCCGATCGTCGACGCCGCGATGCGGCAGATCAACGCGTCGGGATACATGCACAACCGGCTGCGGATGATCGCGGCCTCCTTCCTCGTCAAGGACCTGCTCGTCGACTGGCGCAAGGGCGAGAAGTATTTCGCCGACACGCTGCTCGACTTCGACCTGGCGTCGAACAACGGCGGCTGGCAATGGGCCGCGTCCACCGGCTGCGACGCGCAGCCCTACTTCCGCATCTTCAACCCGGTGACCCAGTCGAAGCGGTTCGACCCGGCGGGCAAATTCATCCGCCGCTACGTGCCGGAGCTCGCGGCGCTCGAACCCACCGAGATCCACGCGCCGTGGCTCGTTCCGCCGGCGATCCAGCGGGCAAAGGGCGTGTTGATAGGCCGGGACTATCCGCCGCCGATCGTCGATCACGCGGCGGCACGCCGCGCCGCGCTGGCGCTCTTCAAGGCGGCGCGGGAGGCGTGAGCGGCGCGTGCGGCGCGCGCCGATGATGCATGACCAGACCGAGGACGGAAATCGCGGCCGCTGCGAGGAAACCGGGAATCCCGGTCCCGAAGCCCTGCGCCGCCACGAACAGCATGGCGACGACGGCGGCGAGCAGGATCACGAACACGGCGCGCCGGGTGCGCCCCCAGGCAGCCACCGCGCCCACCGCGGCGTAGATCAGCGCGTTCGACAGCAGCGCCGCCAGCGGGAGGTAGAGCCAGTGCTTGCCGGCGGGATCGTCGAGGATGAGCTTCGACATCGGCCACAGCGGCAGCTGGACGCCGTGCAGGAACGCCAGCGCGTCCGGCGCGAAGCGCCGGAGCATCCACCCGGCCAGCGTGAAGGTCACGGGAACGCCGAGTCCGCCGATCGCGCCGAACAGCAGGATCGCGCGCTTCATCGGGCCGCGGCGGGGGCCGCCGTCAGTCCTCTTCCTGCTTCTTCGATTTCTTGAACTCGGTGACGAGCTGCTGCTGCAGCTGCGGGGGCGCCTGCTCGTAGTGCGACAGCTGCATCGACCACGAACCGTGCCCGCCGGTCACCGATTTCAGCCGCGCCGAATAGCCATCGAGTTCCGTGAGCGGCGCGAGGCCGCTGATCGCGAGCACGCCCGGCTGCAGGCCGCGCGTCCCGGTGACCTGCCCGCGGCGCGACGAGAGATCGCCGGCGATGTCGCCGGTGTTGCCTTCGGGACAGATGATCTCGACGCTGACGATCGGCTCGAGCACGATTGGCCGCGCCTTCTCGATGGCGTCGAGGAACGCCTTCTTGCCGGCCGAGACGAACGCGACTTCCTTCGAATCGACCGCATGGTGCTTGCCGTCGTACACGACGACGCGCACGTCCTGGAGCGGAAAACCGGCGATCGCGCCGGTGGCGAGCACCTGCTCGACGCCCTTCTGCACCGCCGGCATGAACTGGTGCGGAATCACGCCGCCCTTGGTGTGGTCGAGGAACTCGAAGCCCGCACCGCGCTCGCGCGGCTCCACGCGCAGCGACACCTCGCCGAACTGGCCCGCGCCGCCGGTCTGCTTCTTGTGGCGATGGAAGCCCTCCGCCTGAGCGGTGATGGTTTCGCGATACGGAATGCGTGGCGGGCGCGTATCGATCTCGAGCTTGAACTGGCTCGCCATCCGCTCGAGGATCGACCGCAGGTGCAGGTCACCAAGCGCACGGAGCACCGTTTCGTTCGTCGTCGAGTCGTGCTCGATCACGATCGTGGGGTCCTCGGCGATCATCCGGTGCAGCACGTCCGAGATCCGCTGCTCGTCGCCGCGCTTCTTCGGCGTGATTGCGACGCCGTGCATCGGCACCGGAAACTCGAGCGGCCGCATGTGAATGTGATCCTCGTCGTGCGAGTCGTGCAGCACGCAGTCGAATTCGATCTCGTCGACCTTTGCGACCGCGGCGATGTCGCCGGGGCCCGCGCGCTCGATCTCGACGTTCTTGCCGCCCTGCAGCAGGAACAGGTGCCCGACCTTGAACGGCTTGCGGCCGTCGCCGACGAAGAGCTGCGTATCCTTGGTCACCGTGCCCTGGTGGACGCGGAAGACGCCGAGCTTGCCCACGAACGGATCCACCACGACCTTGAACACGTGCGCGAGTACGTGCTTCTTCGGATCGGGCTCCGAGCGGAATTCCGCGGCGGCCTCCCCTTCGCCCTTGTAGAACAGCGGCGGGTTGCCCTCGGCCGGATTCGGCGCCAGCCTGACGAGCACGTCGAGCAGCTCGGCGACACCGGCCCCGGTCTTCGCCGAGACGAAGCACACCGGCACGAGGTGGCCTTCGCGCAGCGCCTTCTCGAAAGGGGCGTGCAGCTCCTCGGGCGCGATCTCGCCCTGCTCGAGGTAGAGCGACATCAGGTCCTCGTCGACCTCGACGACCTGGTCGACCAGCGCGCGGTGCGCCTGCCCGACCGACGAGAAGTCGGAATCGCCGTCGGGGTTGAAGAAGCAGTCGACGATGCGCGTGCCGCCGCCCGCCGGCAGATTGATCGGCAGGCATTCCTTGCCGAACGTCGCCTGGATCAGCGAAAGCAGCCCCGGCAGGTCGACATTGTCGGCATCGATCTTGTTGACGACGACCAGCCGGCAGAGCCGGCGCTTCGCCGCCCAATCCATCATCCGCGACGCGATCATCTCGATGCCGGACTGCGCGCTGACGACTACCGCCGCGGTCTCGACCGCGTCGAGCGCGCCGATGGCCTGGCCGATGAAGTCCGGGAAGCCGGGCGTGTCGATGAGGTGGACCCGGGTGTCCTGCGTGTCGAGGTGCAGGATCGACGCGCGCAGCGAGTGCTGCCACGTCCTTTCCAGCGGGTCGAAATCGCTGACGGTCGTGCCGCGCTCGACCGTGCCGGATTCCTTGATCGCGCCGGAGGCGAGCAGCAGGGCCTCGGCGAGCGTGGTCTTGCCCGACCCGCCTTGCCCGACAAGGGCGACCGTACGGATGTTGCTGGTGGCGTAGTTCGCCATGCTCCTGACCTCCTCCGATGATTGTTCCGACAAATTATACCGGCGGCGCGCGCTCCGCCGGCGCGCGAGGCCAACATTCGCTCCAGGCCGGCGGGGTCCGGGACGTGTCGGGCGGCGCGATCGGGGGCAGGCGCGATCGCAGCCCCGAGAATCGCATCGGCAGTTCGGGGCGCGGCCCGGTTGCGCCGCGGCCGCCCGGCCGTGCTCACTCCAGTCCTGTCTATACGGGGCTCAGTCCCGAAAGCGCGGCGGGCGCTTCTCGCGTGCAGAGGCGAGCGCCTCCGGAAGATCGGCCGACAGCAGCATCGCGGCGTTCCATGTGGCGACATAGTTGAGCCCGTCGGCCACCGAATGGTCGCGCGCGTAGGTGATCATCTCCTTCGTGCCGCGCACCGACAGCGGCGACTTCGCAGCGATCGCCGCGGCGAGTTCGCGCGCACCGGCGAACAGCGCCTCGCGCGTGTCCCAACACCGGTTGACGAGGCGAATCGCCTGCGCCTCGCGGCCGTCGACGTTGCGGCCGGTGTACGCGAGCTCGCGCGCCATGCCTTCGCCCACCAGTCGGGGCAGGCGCTGCAACGTGCCCAGGTCGGCGGTCATGCCGACGTCGATCTCGCGGACGGAGAACACGGCGTCGGTCGATGCCAGGCGGATGTCGCAGGCGGTGACGATGTCGACGCCGCCACCGATGCACGCCCCGTGCACCGCCGCGATGACCGGCTTGCGGCAGCGCTCGATCGACGTCAGCGTGTCCTGCAGGTCGACGATCAGGCGGCGCAGCTTCTCCCGCGCACGTCCGTCGCAGGCGTCGTTGATCTCCGCGCGAATCGCGCCGAGCAGCGCGAGGTCGATGCCCGCCGTGAACTGCTTTCCCGCGCCGCACAGTATGGCGACGCGCGCCTCCGGCGTGGCGTCGAGCCAGCGCATCGCGTCGCGGATCGCCTGCCACATCGCCATGTCGATGGCGTTGGCCTTGTCCGGACGATCGAGCGTGACGGTCGCGACCCCGTCGGCCAGTTCCACGGCGAGACGCTCGAAGCGCGGCGCGGTCATGGCTTCCTGGCGCCTGTCGGATGCGCGCTCACTGGACTACCCTCCGCGCTGCGCGCTTCGGGACCGATTCGCGCTCGGGAGCGGCCCTTCGCGCTCACTGGACTACCCTCCGCGCTGCGCGCTTCGGGACCGATTCGCGCTCGGGAGCGGCCCTTCGCGCTCATGCGGTCGCGATCGAGCATGGTCGGTCCTCCTCTCGCGCGGCTGCAGTTGCGAAGACAGCGCTGCCTGCCGCGGCCGGCGACGCCGCAGCCGCCTTTCGGCGGCAAGCGAGTCCTCTTCGTGGGCTATTCTGGACGCCCGGACCGACGGCCGGCTTTGACGTGGGGCAACAAATGGCTGCACGGTGAACGGCCCGGGCAGCGACGGGACGCAAGGCGCTACGGCGTCAGCGCCAGCATCTCCCGCAGGTGCTTCAGCAACTCCTCTTCCTGGAACGGCTTGCCGAGGTAGAGGTCCACGCCCAGATCCCTCGCGCGGTTGCGGTGCTTTTCCGCCGTGCGCGACGTGATCATCACGATCGGTATCCGGGCCCGCTCCGGGTTGCCCTTGATCGTCCGCGTGAATTCGAAGCCGTCCATCCTCGGCATCTCGATGTCGAGCAGGATCACGTCCGGCGTCTCCGCGTCGAGCAGCTCCAGCGCTTCGACGCCGTCCTTTGCGGTGAGAACGTCGAAGCCTTCGCGGGCGAGCAGCCGGCTCGTGATCCGGCGCACCGTCAGCGAATCGTCGACGATCAGGACCAGCGGCCGCCCGGACTGCGCCAATGACATCCGCGGCACTTCCGGCGCGAGCTGCTCGGCGCCGAGGTCGAACGCGGGTACCAGAGTCCGCTGCGCGAGCTGCACGGGATTGATGATCAGCAGGATCTCGCCATTGCCGAGCACGGTCGCGCCGGCGATCCCGGACACGCGGGCGAGCTGCGGCCCGGTGTTCTTCACGACGACTTCCTGGTTGCCGACCATCTCGTCGACGTGCACGGCGGCCACGTTCTGGCCGCTGCGCAGCAGCAGCACGGCGTTGTGGCGCCCCGACTGGGGGATCTGCTGCGTGTCGCCGAGCAGCCGAGGCAGATAGTGGAACGGGTACGCCGTCCCCTGCCATTCGACGCGGCGTTGCAGGTAGAGGTTGACGAGCGCGTCGGCCTTGAGGTGTTGGACCTGCTCGACCATCGGCGCAGGCAACGCCCAGAGCCGGCCGCCGGCGCGCACCAGCACGGCCTGCGCGACCGCGAGCGTCAGCGGCAGGGACAGCACGAATGTCGTGCCCCGGCCGGCCTTGGTCGAGACCCCGACGCGGCCGCCCAGCGCCGCGATCTCGGCGCGCACGACGTCCATCCCGATGCCGCGACCCGACACCTGGGTGACCGTCGCCGCGGTCGAGAAGCCGGCTTCGAAGATGCACCCGATCAGCTCGTCGTCGGTCGGCTTCGCGTCGGCGCCGATCCTGCCCTGGGCAACCGCCTTGGCACGGACCTGGCCGAAGTCGAGTCCTGCGCCGTCGTCGGCGAGCTCGATCGCGATTTCGTTGCCGACCTGCCGAACCGTCAGCGTGATTTCGCCGGTTTCCGACTTGCCGGCCTTCGCGCGCACGCTGCGCGGCTCGATGCCGTGGGCGAGAGCGTTGCGCAGCAGGTGCTCGAGCGGCCCGACGAGTTTTTCCAGTACCGAGCGGTCGAGCTCGGTCTGCCCGCCGCGGATCTCGAGGTTCGCCCGCTTGTCCAGCTCCTTCGCGGTTCCGCGCAGGATCCGGTACAGACGCTCGGACAGGCTGCCGAAGGGCACGGTCCGGACCGAGAACAACTGCTGCTGCACCTCGCGCGAAAGCCGCCCCTGCGCAGCCAGCGCGGTATCCACGATGTCGAGATTCTTGAGCAGCGACTGCTGAACGGTCGAGACGTCGTTCACGCCCTCGGCGAGCGAGCGCGCCAGCTCCTGCAGCCGCGTATAGCGGTCGAATTCGAGCGGGTCGAAGGCTTCCGCGGCATCGCCGGCCTGCATCATCCGCGACTGAATCCGCGATTCGGCCTGAATCTCGATCTCCCGCACCTGCGTGCGCAGCCGGGCAACGCTGCCGGTGAGCTCGAGCAGGTTCGCCTTCAGCGCGCGCAGCTCGCCCTCGATCTGACTGCGCGTGATCGCAACCTCACCGGCCTCGTTGACGAGGCGATCGATGATGTCTGCACGCACGCGCAGCATCGCGCGTGCCGTACCGTCGCCACCTGGCGCAGGGATGCGCGGCGGCGCGGTCTCCAGCGAGGCGAGCGGCACGACCACCGGCCCCTGGGTTGCCGAGGTCGCGGGAGCCGTTTCCGGCGCCGACGCAGCCGGCACCCCCTGTCCGACCTCCGGTCCGACCTCCGGTCCGACCTCCCGCTCGACCTCCGCTGCGATCTCGGCCGGCTGGCCGGCCCACGGCACCGGCACGTTGGTCCTGCCGGCGCGCAATGCGTCGAGCACGTACGCAAGATGATCGAGGTCGGCGTCGAGCGCCTCGAACAGCTCCGGCGTTCCCGCTGCGAGCGCGTCGTCGATGGACAGCCGCGACTCCATCAGGTGCGCGAGCTCGCCCAGGCGCATCGCGCCCGCCATCCGCGCGCTGCCCTTGAACGTGTGCAGCGTGCGCCGCAGCTGGCGGGCGCTCGCGGTGTCGCCGGGGGCACGGCGCCATTCGCGGACCTGCGCGCTGGCCTGCGGATAGAGCTCGGCGGCTTCCTCGAGAAAGATCGGCAGCACCTGCTCGTCCACATCGTCGCGGATATCGGCGAGGGGATCCTGCAGGAACTCGGGCAGCGCGGCGGCGGACGCCGGTGCCGCCGCGAGCTCGGGCGCGAATGCTTCCGGTAGCGGGGTCGCGGCCTCGGTTGGCAGCGGGACGGTCGCGGCCAACTCGGCGCCGACGATCGCGGCGGCGTCTTCGTCGCGCGCGGCGTACGTGGCCTCCGCGGCCTGCGGCTCGAGTGCTGCGGGCTCGGTGTCCGGCGCCTCCGCGGCCTGCGGCTCGACCGCCGCGGGCTCGGTGGCCGACGCCCGGCGCAGCGCCTCGAGCGCCTCCTGGATTTCGGCCGCACGGTCTGCATCGGCCGCCGTGAAGCCCGTGCGCGCCGTGACCTGCGCCACGAATTCCGTCAGTCCCCGGACCGCGTCGGCGAGGACCGGCAGCGCCGTGTCCGGCAACGACGCGCGCGATCGCTGCAGCCCCAGCAGACATTGCTCGAGCGCGCCGGCGGTCAATGCGATCAGCGGCAGGCCGCCCGTGCGATGGATGCCGCACAGCGTGTGACTCGCACGCACCATCTCCGCCGATGGCCGCTGCGTCGGGTCGAACTGCAACAGCGAGAGCTCGCGCTCGAGCGTGGCGAGATGCCCTTTCGCCTCGTCGACGAGGAGACGGTAGAGATCCGCCGACAGCGTGACATCGCCGATCACGACCTCCGCAGGCGGCGGGGCCGGTTCGTCGCTGGCCGCTGCCACCGCCGACACTTCCCCGACCGGGGCGACCTCGATGATGTCGGCCGCGTCGTGTTCGCTCTCTTCGGTTTCGTCGATCCATTGTGCTTGCGTCGGCGCCGAACCCGAGGGCGTGCCGCCGAGTTCGGGCAGCGCGACACCCTCGCCCGATGCCGGGCTTGCGACGGCGACGGGCGGCTCGGTCGGCGCCGCCTTCGCCTCCGGCGCCGCCGGGACGATCGGCGCGCCCGTGGCCGGAAGCTCCGCCTCGACCGCATGGATCGCCGCGCGAAGCTCCGCCGGATCGGCAACGACGCTGCCGGTCGCGCGCAGCGCGCCGATCCATCGCCGGAAACTCTGCTCGGCGACGCCGATCATCGCGAGCACCGCCGCGGTGACCGGGCGCTCTTCCTCGAGCAGGCGGTTGTGGATCTTCTCGACATCGAAGGCGAGCTCGCCCAGCTCGGTCAAGCCGACCATCCGGCCGCTGCCCTTCAGCGTGTGGAATTGCCGGCGCACCGTGCGCAGCGCCTCGCGGTCGCTCGGGCTCCGTTCGAGCTCGCCCAGATTCCCGGCGACGGTGTCGAGCACCTCCGCCGCCTCGGCGAGGTAGATCGCGAGCAGCTCCGCGTCGAGGCCGGTCGCGTCGGTCGCCAGCAGACGCTGCGTCTCCGCCGAGATCGCCGGCGCGGGCGCCGATACCGCGTCGCTGCTCTCGGCGATCGCGGTCACGGCGGCCTGCAGCGCAGCCGTGCCGCCGGTGTCGAGCTGCGCCAGTGCCGCGTGCGCCTGGGCGACGAGCTCGCTGTCGTCGATGAGCTTCGCATCGTTGACGAGGTCGCTGAGCCCGGCCCTCAGCACGGCGCGTGCCTCGGCGTCCGCGGGCGCCCGATGGACGTCGGCGAGGAGCGCAGGCAGCGCGCCGCGCAGCTCCTCCACCGCGGCTTCCACGGTCTCGGCCTTCCGGTCGGCGGGCGCCGCGGGTGCCTGTCCGAGGCGCTTCGCCAGCAGCGGAGCGATCAGCCGCTGCCGGTCCGGGCGCTGCTGCTCGAGCGCCTCGACGTAGAAGCCCAGCCCCGAGAGCGATTCCGCGAGGAGCTCCAGGTCCTCGTCACCGACTTCCGTGTCCGGAAGCGCGTAACTGTCGATCTGCTCCTGGCACAGGCCGAGGAGGCGTTCCGCGTCGTCCTGCCCGAGGATCCTCAGCGCGCCGCGGATCTGCTGGCTGTCCTTGCCGAGGGTCGCCAGCTCGGCGCGTTTCGCGTGGTCGCGGAAGAACGCGTCGAGAACCTGTTCCATGCGGCGCAGGTTCACCTGGATCTCGCGCGCGACGTGCACGAGCAGCACGCGCTCCTGCGCCCGCTGCACCATCTCGTCGAGCAGGGGCGCGGTGGCGGCGGGGATCGGCAGTGCCGCCTGCGCGGCGTCGAGCCGCGCCAGCATGGCGTCGACCTGGCCCGGGAATTCCTTCGCGAGGCTCCCGTAGTTCTCGACTGCGCTCTCCGCGAGCAGGACGCCGGTCGCGTATTCCATCGCCACGGGTTCCGGCACGCCGCCCGACGGCGGAAGCTGCTCCAGCCGCTCGGCCAGGGAAGCGGTCAGCCGGATCAGCGGCTCGGTGCCGAATTCGGCGACATTCGCGCGGACCAGCGCCAGCGTCTGTTTCAGCTTCGGCAGGCTGTCGATGCGACCGGAGGTGACCTTGAGCCACTGATCCTTCGCCACGCCGAGCTGCTCGCGCGCCTCGCGCAGGATCGGCTGCAGTCGGACGCGATCCGCGTTCAGGATATCCGCCGGCGGTATCAGCTGCGCGAGCCCGTAGCCCTTCTGCACCGCCTGCACCGAGGGCGCCACCGGCGTGCTGATCGCGACGTAGTAGAGCACCTCGCGCCGAAGCCGGTCGGCGACCTTCGCGGAACCCTCGCCCAGCCGGCGGATCTGCAGGTCGAGGCGCGCCGCGAGCTGCTTCGATCCCAGGCCCGCCTCGAGCCCGCGTCCGAGGATCGCGTCGAAGAAGGCCCCCACCGTCCACCAGAAGGTCCGCGCGCTCTGGCGCGCGCTGGCGCGCTCGATTTCCGCCACCGCGGTCCGCATGCTCCGCGCGCCTTCGGGATCGCCGCGCAGAAACAGGAGGAGCCCGCCCTGATAGAGCCGGCGCTGCCGGACGAGGTGCGACGCGAGCTTCTCCTGCGGCACGCTCTGCGGCACATCGAGCACGGGCGCGCGAACGCCGAGCTCCGGGAAGAAGAGATCCGCCGGCGTCGCCCTGACGCCGCGTGCCCGCTGCATCGCCTCGTATTCGGGGAAGAGCTTCAGCGGCACGGGCGGCTGGCCGCCGGCGATTTCCTCGAGGAAGATCCGGAGCAGACGACATCCCCGGTCGATCATCCCGCACGCCGGCCCGATATCGGCCGGCGCCAGCTCGTCGATGCGGGCGAGCTGGCGCTCGATCTCGTCCGTGTAGACGACGACGGCATCGAGGCCGACCATCTGGATCGCCCCCGCAGCCTGGTGCACGTGGCTGCGCGCCTGCTTGAGCGTCGTCGGATCGGAAGGGTCGTTCTCGAATGCCCCGAGCAGCTCGAGTCCCCGCGCGAGCGCCTGGTCGATCTCCGCGTGCACCCACGACAGCGGGCCGAGATCGAACTCGGTGTCGGTATCGTTCATCGCGGCGGCTTGAGTGGGCATCGTGGCGGGAGTCGTAGGGCGCGTGCTGGTGGAAGGTGCGCGGCGACGTGGCGCAATCGAACGGACGGTCAGACCTTGAATCCCGCCACCGAGCTCCGCAGCTCGGCAGCGAGCCGGGTCAGCTGGCCGATCGAGACATTGGTCTGCTTGGTGCCCTCGGTCGTCTCCTCGGTGATCTGCAGTATCCCCTGCATGCCGCGCGTCACGTCGGTGACCGACAGGGACTGCTTGTACGTCTGCGCCGAGATGCCGCCGATCAGCTCGGCCAGCTCGCGCGACACGCGCCGGATCTCCTCCAGCGCCTGGCCCGCCGCATCGGAGAGCTTCGTGCCTTCGACGACGCCGACCGTCGACTTCTCCATCGCGGCGACGGCATCCTGAGTGTCGGCCTGGATCGTCTTGACGATCGCGTCGATCTGCTTCGTCGCCTCGCCGGAGCGCTCGGCCAGGCGCTGCACCTCCTCGGCAACGACCGTGAAGCCACGCCCGGCCTCGCCTGCCGACGCCGCCTGGATCGCCGCGTTCAACGCCAGGATATTCGTCTGCTCCGTGATGTCCGCGATGAGCTCGACGATCTCGCCGATCTCCAGCGAGGATTCGCCGAGCCGCTTGATGCGCTTCGACGTGTCCTGGATCTGCGCACGGATCTCGTGCATGCCGGCGATCTGGTTCTGCACCGACTGCGCGCCCTTCTCGGCGGCGGCCAGCGACTGCTGCGCGACCTTCGCCGACTGCGCGGCGGACTGCGACACCTCGCTGATCGATTGCGCCATCTGCAGCACCGACCCGGAAGCCTGCTGGATCTCCCGGTTCTGCCGCTGCGATGCCTCGTACAGGCGATTCGAGATCGCCTGCGCGTCCTGCGTCGCCTTCGTCACCTGGTCGGTCGCCGAGTTTATCCCCTTGACCAGCGTGCGCAGCTCCTCGATGGTGAAGTTGATCGAATCGGCGATCGCACCCGTGACGTCCTCGGTCACGGACGCCTGGACGGTGAGGTCGCCGTCGGCCAGGTTCCCCATCTCGTTCAGCAGGCGCAGGATGGCCTCCTGGTTCCGCTTGTTCTCCTGCTCGCTCTCGTAGGCCCGCACGCGCGCATCGTCGAGGAACACCTTGCCCAGCAGCAGCAGCGTGCCCAGCGCGAGGAGCGCGAAGGCGATCGCCCCCCACATCGGCAGGCGCGACTTGCCGCTGCCCTCGTAGAGCTCCGCGAGCTTCGTGGTGTCCGTGAGCAGCGCCTCGGCCTCGTTGTTGACGCTGCGCGCCGCCTGCTTCGCCGCAACGAGCGGGCTCATGTTCTGCAGGAACGCGCCAACGCCGGCGTCGAAGGCGGTCGACTGCTTGACGAGCTCGGCCAGGCTGCCGCGACCTTCCTCGCCCCGGGCCGCGGCCGTCCGCGGCGCGTCGGCGCCCTTTGCCAGGCCGCCGTGAAGGTCGCGGAACGTCCCGGCATCCCGGCCCATCGTCGTCACGACCTCGGGATCGATCTCGGCCGACGACACGAGCGCCGTCGCATTCTTGACCATGCGCTGCGAATGTCCGACCAGCTGGTTCACGACCTCGCTCTCGCGCGCATTTCCGCCGGCCGGCCCGACCTGGCGCGCGAGCTCGGCGATCCGCCTGCTGGCCTGCGTGATCGTGCCGAGCGCCAGCGCGAGGTCGGTCAGGTTCCGCTGGCTGTTGAGCATGCGTTCCACGTTGGCGTCCACGCGATCCCAGCGGGCCTTGATGTCCTGCAGGATCACGTACAGCGTCTCGTCCTGCACGACGTCGAGGGCGACTCCCCTGACGCTGCCTCCGCGCTGCAGCGCGTCGATGTCCGCCTTGAAGCGATCGCGACTGTCCTTCACCGCCGCGAAGGCCGCGGCCTGGCCTTGCGCGGCCAGCGCGGTTCCCCGCGCCAGCCGCTGCGAAAGCATCTGCATTTCCGTCGCCGTGGCCGCGGACGCGGCAGCCTGCGCCGCCGTCCGCACGTCGAGGTACATGATGAACGCGGCCAACACCAGGAAAGTCACCAGCAGGATGCCGAGGACCTGGAACTGCCGCACGATCGGCAGGCGGCCGATCAACGGCACCTGTCGCGGCATCCGGGTTTCGGCGACCGCCGTGCGCATCTCCTCGACGATCGACACCGACGCGAGCGGATCGTAGGCCTGCGCCGGGGCGCCGGCGCGGAACTGCGTGGTCGGCATGTCGAGGCTCGCCGCCGCCGCTCCGCCGTTCCCGCCGAAGATCTTCGGCACCTTCAATTCAAACGCCATGTTGCCTCCGGAGCGCGCGATATCGTGGCGGTCCGGGCGTCCGGCCCCGGCATCGCGTCGCGCTGCCTACAATCCGACATTCAGGAATCGGGAATCCTCGGCGAGCTGCGCCAGCTCGATCTCCTGCCACTCGCCGCGCTCGGCATCGACCCACCGGGGGCCGTACCATGCGGGCGCATCCGGCACCGGCGGTGCCGGGGCGAGCTCGGCGAGGTTGCGCAGGCCCAGCACGCTCTGGACGATCACACCCGCCCTGAGCTCGCCGGCGCGCGGCCCGAAAATGATCAGCCTGCTCTGGCTGGCGGCGCCATGCGCCACGGCGGCTTCGCGGCCGAGAAAGCCGGCGAAATCGACGACCGTGTAGAGATTGCCCCGGATGTTCGCGAGGCCGCGAAACCACGGCTTGGTCAGCGGAACCTCGGCGATCGGCGGCACGGCGATCACCTCGGCGGCATCCCCGAGGCGCACCAGCCAGCGCTCGCCTCCACAGGCGAGGCCGAGGCGCGACGACTCGACCTGCGCCGCCGTCTTGGCGGCAAGCCGCGTCGCCAGCTCGTCCTGGAACGAACGGAGATCGATGCGGGCGGGGCGGGCCATCTTCGTCGGGGATGGGCAAGTGGCGATCAGCTCAGCGCGGCGATCTTCGCGAGGAGCTCGTCCCGGTGCACGGGCTTGACGACGTAATCGCGGGCGCCCTGGCGCATGCCCCAGATCTTGTCGGTCTCCTGGCTCTTCGACGTGCAGAGAACGATCGGTATGTTCTTCGTGTCGGCGTCACGGCTGATCGCGCGCGTCGCCTGGAACCCGTTGAGCCCCGGCATGACCACGTCCATCAGGATCAGATCGGGCATCATCTGTTTCGCCTTGGCGACCGCGTCCTGGCCGTTGTCGCAGGCAACGACCTCGAAGCCCGCCTTGGTCAGCATGTCGTTCAGGACATGGCGCTCGGTCGGCGAGTCGTCGACGATGAGGATTCGCTTGATGGTCATCGGTGGCGGTCGGATTCCTGCAGGCGGTCCTGCGGCACTAGCCGGCGGCCGGCGCCATCGCTCCCGACGGCGCCCCCCGATTCACGTGCGTCGCAACGGCTTTCAGCAGGCTCTCCTTGGTGAACGGCTTGGTCAGGTACTGGTCGGAGCCCACCATCCGCCCGCGCGCCCGGTCGAACAGGCCGTCCTTCGACGACAGCATGACGACCGGCGTGCCCTGGAACTTCGCGTTCTTCTTGATGAGGGCACAGGTCTGGTAACCGTCGAGACGCGGCATCATGATGTCGACGAAGACGAGATCGGGCTGGTGGTCGGTGATCTTCGCAAGCGCATCGAATCCGTCCTCGGCCAATATCACCGTGCACCCCGCCTGCAGCAGAAATATCTCGGCGCTGCGGCGGATCGTGTTCGAGTCGTCAATCACCATAACCTTGACGCCCGAAAGCGGGTTCTGCTCCGGCGACATGCTTTTCCTCTCCGCGACTCCGCCTTTTCAGGGGAGCAAATTGTGGACCACAACGCTCGGCCGGCAAGTTTGCCACGAGGGAAGGTAGTTGCCTAGAGCATAAACTTTGCCTGAATCGGGGCCGGGAAGGGAATCGGGCTGTTTTGCTTCGGCGACGCATGTTTTCATGCGAACGGGCTGCCGCGCAGGGGCACTCAATGCCCTTCGGCGTCGCTGCGCGGGCGCGGATCGGCCCGTCCCTGCGGACGTCGCCCGGACGGGCGCGCAGGCCCGGTCTAGCGGCCGAGAAACATCCGGTACGCCGGGTTGCCCGTTTCCTCGACGCAGTCGTAGCCGAGCCGGTCGAGAAAGGCGCGGAAGGCGCCCTTGTCCGACGGCGGCACCTGCATCCCGACCAGCACGCGGCCGTAGTCCGCGCCGTGGTTCCGGTAGTGGAACAGGGTGATGTTCCAGCCGCGGCTCATGCTCGTCAGGAATCGCATCAGCGCTCCGGGGCGCTCGGGGAACTCGAACCGGTACAGGATCTCGTTCTCCGCCGACGGCGCATGGCCGCCGACGAGGTGGCGGACGTGCAGCTTCGCCATCTCGTTGTCGGACAGGTCGTAGGCCTCGATCCGGCCGCGCCTGAGCTCGGCGAGCAGGTGGTCGGTCTCGCGCCGGTTCGCGACTTCGAGGCCGACGAAGAGGTGCGCGACACTCGGATCGGCGTACCGGTAGTTGAACTCGGTGACCGACCGCGTGCCGAGCAGAGCGCAGAACTCGCGAAAGCTGCCGGGGCGCTCCGGAATCGTCACCGCGAGGATCGCCTCGCGCTGCTCGCCGAGCTCCGCGCGCTCGGCGACGAAGCGCAGGCGGTCGAAGTTCATGTTGGCGCCGCAGGCGATCGCCACGTACGTGCGGTCCTTCGCCCGGTGCCGACCGACCCACGCCTTCAGTCCGGCGACCGACAGCGCGCCCGCGGGCTCGAGGATCGAGCGCGTGTCCTCGAACACGTCCTTGAGCGCCGCGCAGATCGCGTCGGTGTCGACGAGCACGACGTCGTCGACGTACTTCCGCGCGAGCCGGAAGGTCTCCTTCCCGACCTGCTTCACGGCGACGCCGTCGGCGAAGAGCCCCACGTGGGCGAGCCGCACGCGACGGCCCGCGGCGAGCGAGCGCGCCATCGCATCCGAGTCCTCGGGCTGCACGCCGACGATCCTGATGTCGGGCCGAACCCGCTTCACGTAGGCGCCGATTCCACCGATCAGCCCGCCGCCGCCGATCGCGACGAAGATCGCGTCGATCGGCCCCTGGCACTGGCGCAGGATCTCCATGCCGACCGTTCCCTGGCCCGCGATGACGTCGGGATCGTCGTAGGGGTGCACGAAGACCGCATGCGAGCGCTTCTGCAGCGCCAGCGCGTGCGCGTACGCGTCGCTGTACGAGTCGCCGTGGAGCACGACCTTCGCGCCGCGCGCCTCGACCGCGGCGATCTTGATGTGCGGCGTGGTCACCGGCATCACGATCGTCGCCGCGCAGCCGAGCGTCTGCGCAGCGAGCGCGACACCCTGCGCGTGATTGCCCGCCGAGGCGGCGATCACGCCGCGCCCGCGCTCGGCCGGCGAGAGGTGCGCCATCTTGTTGTACGCGCCGCGCAGCTTGAACGAGAACACGGGCTGCTGGTCCTCGCGCTTGAGGAGGACGCGATTGCCGATGCGGTGCGATAGTAACGGGGCGAAGTCGAGCGCCGACTCGATGGCGACGTCGTAGACCTTCGCGGTCAGTATCTTCTGAAGATAGTCGATCGGCATCGGCTGTGCTGCCACGCGAGCGGCGCGGGGACGTGAATGGCCGCAGATGGAGCCGGAGCGCCGGGCGCCCGGGCCGCGCGGCGACGGGGGCGGCGCGTCACGCTGCGGCTCGTTCCCCTGTCGACGCCAGCGCAAGCCAGACGCAGCGGCCCTTGGATTCCCTGTCCAGCGCAGCCAGGTACTCGTGGTGCGCCGCGAGCTCCAGCGGTGTCGGCGCGAGCACGCTGACGGTCGGGCGCGGACCGGCGCGCGCCACTGCGTGCCCACCGGCGGCGCCCGCGGCCGTCGGAGCGCTCGGCGACGCCATGTCGATGGTCAGCGACTCCTGCCCGCGCGTCATCGCGAGATAGACCTCGGCCAGCAGCTGCGCGTCCAGCAACGCGCCGTGCACCGACCGGTGCGCGTTGTCGATGCCGAACCGCTCGCACAGGGCGTCGAGGCTGTTTCGCTTGCCCGGGAACATCTCGCGGGCGAGCGCCAGCGTGTCCACCAGCGTGGCGTAGATGTCGGCGCACCGGCCACGCTCGGCGAGCTGCAACTCGGCATCGAGAAAACCGACGTCGAACGGCGCGTTGTGGATGATCCATTCGGCGCCGCACGCGAAGTCGGCAAACTCGGCGACGATGTCCCGAAACCTGGGTCTGCCCTTCAGATCCTCCCAGGTCATCCCGTGAACCTCGGTCGCGCCCGCGTCGATCTCGCGTTCGGGGTCGACGCGGAAATGCACGGTCCGTCCCGTCGCTCGACGGTCGATCACTTCCAGCGCCGCCACCTCGATGATCCGGTGACCCTGCTTCGGATCGAGCCCGGTGGTTTCGGTGTCGATGATGATCTGGCGCATGGCGGTGTCGCGTGGCAGCGGGCGGGGATCGGGACGGCTTGAAACCGTCATCATACGACGAACCCCGGCGTTTCGCGTCGCGCCGGCGGCGCAGGGACTGTCCGGAATCGGCGCCGCGTCGCCGGCGACGCGGCGTCAGCGCCGGTAGCGCTGGATCGTGGCCTGGATCTCGTCGATCGCGCGCTCGATCTCGTCGTCGGAGAGGTCGCGGTCCGCGCCCTTGCGGTCCGTGAGCGTGAGGGTCCGGTCGAGCTGTGTCGCGAACTCGCCCAGGCCGAGCGTCTCGGTGATCGTCGTCGTCGGCTCGTCGACGAGGGTCTCCGGACCCCAGCGCATGACGATCGCCGACAGGTTGTCCCCGTCCGGGCCGCCACGCTTTTCCGCCTCGCGCAGCATCTCCGGCGCGGCCTTGAGGATCGGCGTCGACGCGAGCCACGACGCGATCTCGTCGGTGCCCATCGGACCCCACACCCCGTCGGTGCACATGACGATGAGGTCGCCGTTGCGCAGGGGCATCCGGACCGAAAGGTCGATGATGGGCTCGATCATGCCGCCCAGACAGCTGTAGACCTTGTTGCGGTCGGGATGCTCGGCGGCGTCGCCGGCGCCGATGACGCCCTGATCGACGAGGTACTGCACCTTCGAATGATCCTTGGTCTGGCTGACCAGCGCGCCCTGCCGGTAGAGGTACAGCCGCGAGTCGCCGACGTGCGCCCAGTACGCGTAGCCCGCCTGCACGATGCAGGCGACGCAGGTCGTGCGCGGCGTCTCCAGCATCGAGAACTGCGTCGAGTAGGAGCCCAGCGCGGCGTGCGCCTTCACCATCGACTCCTGCAGGAAGCCGAGCGGGTTCTTCAGCATCGGCTTCGCTTCCTGCTGGAAGCGCTCGATGAACAGTCGCACGGCGATCTGCGCCGCGATCTCGCCGCCCGCGTGGCCGCCCATCCCGTCGGCGACGACCATCAGCAGCGTGTCCCGGCTGTACGTGTACGCGACCCGATCCTGGTTGACCAGGCGCGAGCCCTTGCGCGACTCCTGGAAGATCGTGAAGCGCATGCTTCAGTGCCCGCACGGCCGCCCGAAGGGCACTGAATGCCCCCCGCGGGGGGGTGGCGAACGCAGTGAGCCTGGGGGGCGGTTCATCTCAGTGCCCGCACGGCCGCCCGAAGGGCACTGAATGCCCCCCGCGGGGGGTGGCGAACGCAGTGAGCCTGGGGGGCGGTTCACTTCAGGTGCCGATTTCGGTGAACAGCTTCCGTTTCAGGGTGCCGAACACGGTGGCCTTCCGTCGCTTCGGCGCAATGTCGCGGATCGCCTTCTGCAGCGCGAACACCGACTGCGGGCGCTCGAGCGGATCCAGGCGCAGGCACCAGTCGATGACCTCGAGCACGTTGTCCGAATACTGCCCCGCCCAGATCTTCTTCGCCGACACCAGGTGGTCCTCCTGCAGCCGCGCATCCGCGGCCTGCGGCGCGAAGGCGGCGAGGCAGGCGAACATGCTCGCGCCCACGCCGTAGACGTCGGTCCACGGGCCGAGGCGGTCCGGGTCGCGGTATTGCTCGGGCGCGGCGAACCCCGGCGTGTACATCGGCGCGAGCTTGGGGCTCTGCTTGGTCAGCGTCTGCCGCGCGGCGCCGAAGTCGAGCAGCACCGGGCTGCCGTCGGTGCGCAGGTAGATGTTGGCCGGCTTGATGTCGAGGTGGAGCAGCTTGTGCGTGTGCACCTCGCGCAGCCCGTTCAACAGGTGCATGAAGACGTGGCGGACCAGGCGCTCGGACATCTGGTCCTGGCGCATCTGGATCTGCTGCTGGAGCGTGCGCCCGCGCTCGTAGCGCATCACCATGTACACGGTCTCGTTGGCGCGGAAGAAATTCAGCACGCGCACGACGTTCGGATGATTGATCTTCGCGAGCGCGCGGCCCTCTTCGAAGAAGCACTTCATCCCGTAGCGGAACGATGCCATGTTCTCCGCCGACGTGGCGCGGACGATATCGCCCTCGGTGCGCAGCACCAGCGACGACGGCAGGTACTCCTTGATCGCCACCGGGACGCCTGTCTCGTCGAACGCGCGATAGACGATGGAGAATCCGCCGCGGCTGATCTGCCGGTCGATCCGATAGTTCAGCAGCTGATATTCGCCGGAGAGTGCCTGGTTGGTGACGGGCATGGGCGTTGTTGTCGGGGGGCCATCCGCGAAAGCTGCTCGCAATTCGCATGCCAAGAGGCTGCCGCTCGCTTGCGCCTGCCGCGGATAACGCATACATTCTCCGGATGAACGTGCCCAAAGTAAAGCCGGAAAAGTTGTCCAAATCCGGTAGTTCTTGCCGATGATCCTCAGCATGACCGGCTTCGCGGCACTTGCCGCGGAGCTGCCCGGGGTCGCGATCGCGGTCGAATTGCGCTCCGTCAATCACCGCTACCTCGATCTCCAGATCCGCCTTCCCGACGAGCTGCGGGGCCTCGAATCGGCGTTACGCGAGCGCATCGTCGCCGAGCTCAAGCGCGGCAAGGTCGAGTGCCGGATCACGCTCAATCGCGCCGCGGCCGGGGCGGCGGGTCTGGCGGTCGATCTCGCCCGCGTGCGGCAGCTCGCCAAGGCCGCCGCCGACGTTCAGGGCGGCATGCCCGGCGCGGCCCCGTTGTCCGTCGGCGAGGTCCTGCGCTGGCCGGGCGTGCTGGCCGAGCCGACGGTGCCGCCGGACGAGCTCGCTGCGCGAGCGCATGCGCTGGTCGCGCAGGCGCTCGCCGATCTGGGCGCTTCGCGCACTCGCGAGGGGGCGAAGCTGGTCGCGACGCTCCTCGAGCGATGCGAGGCGATCGAGACGCAGGTCGCGCGGGTCGCGCCGCGCATTCCCGCCATTCACGACGCGTATGTCGAAAAGCTGAGTGCGCGTCTGTTGGAAGCCGGGCTGGACCTGGACCAGGACCGGTTGAAACAGGAGCTTGCGCTGTTCGCGAGCAAGGTCGACGTTGCCGAGGAGCTGTCCAGGTTGTCGACCCACATTGCCGAAGTGCGCCGCGTGCTTGCGGCGGGAGGCAGCGCGGGCAAGCGGCTCGATTTCCTGATGCAGGAGCTGCACCGCGAGGCGAACACGCTGGGCGCCAAATCGGTCGACGCCGAGCTATCGCAGGCGTCGCTCGAGATCAAGGTGCTGATCGAGCAGATGCGCGAACAGGTGCAGAACCTGGAATGAAGCGGCCGACACGCGCCCCCAATGCCCCGCCGCCGAACAATGAGGCTGCGACGGTGAACAGCGTTACCGCAGCCGCGACCCGCGCGCCGCCGGCGTCGGGGTGCCTGTTCGTTCTCGCCGCGCCGTCCGGGGGCGGCAAGACGAGCCTCGTCGCGGCATTGCTCGAGCGCGAGCCGGGGATCCGGCTCTCGGTGTCGTACACGACGCGCGCGCCGCGCGCGGCCGAAGTCGACGGCGTCCATTACCACTTCGTCGACGAGGCGCGCTTTCTCGAGCTCAAGGCTGCGGGCGAGTTCCTCGAGCACGCCTACGTCCACGGCCACTGGTACGCGACCTCGGCCACATGGCTGCGCGACCAGGTTCAGCACGGCAATGACGTGCTGCTGGAGATCGATTGGCAGGGGGCGGCGCAGGTGCGCCGGCTCATTCCCGAGGCCGTGCACATATTCATCCTGCCGCCGATCGCTCGCCTCGCTCAAGGAACGGCTCGAAAAGCGGGGCCAGGACTCGCCGGAGGTCATCCTGCGCCGGCTCGAGGCTGCGCGCGAAGAGATGCGCCACTGCAGCGAATTCGATTATGTTATTATGAATCAGGAGTTTGCGCGAGCAGTCGACGATCTGTCCGCGATCGTGCGCGCGGCGCGCCTGACCACCGGACGGCAGGTGGTGCGCCACGCGCAGCTGCTGCAGCGATTGCTCGAACCTTGACACCCTAGAGGATTCCATGGCCCGCATCACGATCGATGACTGTCTCGACAAGATCCCCAACCGTTTCGAGCTGACGCTCGCGGCAACCAACCGCGCGCGGCAGATCTCCGCAGGCAGCGCCCCGCTCGTGGACACCGATCGCGACAAGCCGACCGTCGTCGCGCTGCGCGAGATCGCCGCAGGCAAGGTCGGAATCGAGATGCTGCTCAAGGTGCAGAGCTAGGATGGACGACCCCCACGCTCACTGCGTTCGCTGCCCCCCGAGGGGGCGCGCAGTGCGCTTCGGGCGGCCGTGCGCGCGGATGGACGACCCCCACGCTCACTTCGTTCGCTGCCCCCCGAGGGGGAGCACAGTGCGCTTCGGGCGGCCGTGCGCGCACTGACTCCCACGGCGGCAATGAGGCATGTCGGAAATAGCAGAGTTCACCCGACACCTCGGCAATTACCTGCCGTTGCCTGACATCGCGCTCGTCGAGCGCGCGTTCCAGTTTTCCGATTCCGCCCATCGCGGGCAATTCCGCAAGTCGGGCGAACCGTACATCACGCACCCGCTGGCGGTCGCCAGCATCCTGTCGCAGTGGCGGCTCGACGCCCAGGGGCTCGCGGCGGCGCTGCTGCACGACGTGATGGAAGACACGGCCATCACCAAGCTGGAGATCGAGACGTCGTTCGGCAAGCCCGTTGCCGACATGGTCGACGGCGTCTCCAAGCTCGACCAGATCGAGTCGACCTCGCGCGAGGACGCGCAGGCCGAGAACTTCCGCAAGATGCTGCTGGCGATGGCGCAGGACGTCCGCGTCATCCTGATCAAGCTCGCGGACCGGCTTCACAACATGCGCACCCTCGACGCGATGGCGCCCCCGCACCGGCGGCGCATCGCGCGCGAGACGCTCGACATCTACGCGCCGATCGCGAACCGCCTCGGCCTGAACGCGCTCTACCTCGAGCTTCAGGACCTCGCGTTCAAGCACCTCTATCCGATGCGCTTCCGGATCCTCGCCAACGCGATCAAGGCGGCGCGCGGCAACCGGCGCGAGGTGATGAACCGGCTGCTCGACGTCATCCGCGACGGCTTCGCCAAGGCGGGGATCACGGCCGCCGTGTCCGGCCGCGAAAAGACGATCTATTCCGTCTACAAGAAGATGCTCGAGAAGCACTACACGTTCTCGCAGGTCTTCGACATCTACGGCGTGCGCGTGCTGGTCCCCGACCGGACCGCCTGCTACGCGGCGCTCGGCGCGCTGCACGGTCTGTACAAGCCGATCCCCGGCAAGTTCAAGGACTACGTCGCGATTCCCAAGGCCAACGGCTACCAGTCGCTGCACACGACGCTGTTCGGCCCGTTCGGCACGCCGCTGGAGGCGCAGATCCGCACCCACGACATGCACCGGATCGCCGAGGCCGGCGTCGCCGCACACTGGCTCTACAAGGCGGGCGGCGAGCTCGACCTCGCGGAAGCGCAGCGCGAAACCCACCGGTGGCTGCAGAGCCTGCTCGAAATCCAGTCGGAGTCGCGCGACTCGAAGGAATTCCTCGAGAACATCAAGGGCGACCTGTTCCCCGACGAGATCTACGTGTTCACGCCGAAGGGAAAGATCATGGCGCTGCCGCGCGGAGCGACCGCCGTGGATTTCGCGTACGCCGTGCACACCGACGTCGGCCATCACTGCGTCGCGGCGCGGATCAACTACGAGCTCATGCCGCTGCGCACCGAGCTCAAGAACGGCGACCATGTCGAGATACTCACCTCGCCGACCGCCCGTCCGAATCCTTCGTGGCTTTCGTTCGTCGCCACCGGCAAGGCGCGCTCGCGGATCAGGCATTTCCTGAAGGGCCTCCAGCAGAAGGAGTCGGCGGCGCTTGGGGAGCGGCTGCTCAACCAGGCGCTGGCAACGCTCAAGGTCGCGCCCGAGTCGATCACCTGGGAGCGCTGGGAAGCGCTGCAGAAGGAATACGGGGCCAAGAGCCAGCTCGAGATCGTTGCCGATATCGGCCTCGGCAAGCGCCTGTCGTTCGTCGTGGCACAGGCGTTGACCCGCCCGACCGGAAAGGCCGAAGACGAGGTTGGGACCGCGGCACCGGTGATGCCCGCCAAGCCGTCGGCGCTGACGCTGCGCGGCGTCGAGGGCGTGGCGATCCAGTACGCGAAATGCTGTCGACCGGTTCCGGGCGACAGGGTCGTCGGCCAGTTTCGCCGCGGCCAGGGTCTCTCGGTCCACACCCGCGACTGCTTCACGCTGAGAAAACAGCGCGGCGAAACCGAGCAGCTCGTCGACGTCGAGTGGGCGCACGATGTGCAGGGCGTATTCGACGCCGGCATCCGCGTGCTGGTCGCCGACCGGCGGGGACTGCTCGCCGATCTCGCCACGGCGATCGCGGACGCCGAGGCCAACATCGACAACGTGTCGATGGAACGCCCCGACGGCGGCGGCCTCATCGCGATGTTCTTCAGCGTCCAGGTCCGCGACCGGCGCCACCTGGCGCACGTGATGCGCGGAATGAAGCGGGTCAAGGACGTCCGGCGCGTCCAGCGGGCGCGAACCTAGCGGCGCGAGCCCGGAAGCAGGGGCCCCGCGAGCAAGCGAGCGGGGATGCGACCGGGGCGAGTCGACGCTCGAGGCCGACAGCGCCACTTCACGAACTTCATGCGGCAGCGCGGAGGCCGAGGCGGCCCCCGCAGCGCATCACCAGGACGGCTCGCGCTCCGGCGTCGCCGTGATCTTGTGGATCGTGAGATCCGCGCCGTTGTATTCCTCCTCCGCGCCGAGCCGCAGCCCGACGGTGGCCTTGAGCCCGCCATAGACGATCAGCGCACCCGCAACGGCGATCGACACGCCGGCGAGCGTGCCGACGACCTGCGAGGCGACGGCAACGCCGCCCAGGCCGCCCAGCGCCTTGCTGCCGAAGATGCCGGCGGCGACGCCACCCCATGCGCCGCAGAGTCCGTGGAGCGGCCAGACGCCGAGCACGTCGTCGATCTTCCACCGGTTCTGCGTCAGCGTGAACATCACGACGAAGAGCCCGCCCGCGACAACGCCGGTGGCGAGCGCACCCAGCGGATGCATGACGTCCGACCCCGCGCAGACGGCGACCAGCCCGGCAAGCGGTCCGTTGTGGACGAACCCGGGGTCGTTCCTGCCGGCGACGAACGCCGCGATCGTCCCGCCGGACATCGCAAGCAGCGAATTGACGGCGACGAGCCCGGATATCTTGTCGATCGTCTGCGCGCTCATCACGTTGAATCCAAACCAGCCGACCGACAGCACCCACGCGCCCAGGGCGAGGAACGGGATCGACGACGGCGGGTGCGCCGAGATGCCGCCCTCCTTCGAGTAGCGGCCGCGCCGCGCGCCGAGCAGCAGCACCGCGACGAGGCCGATCCAGCCACCGACCGCGTGGACGACGACGCTGCCGGCGAAGTCGTGGAACTCCTCGCCGAAGGCCCCCTTCAGCCACGCCTGGACTCCGTAGTGCTGGTTCCACGCGATGCCCTCGAAGAACGGATAGACGAAGCCCACGAGCAGGAAGGTCGCCGCGAGCTGCGGATTGAACCGCGCCCGCTCGGCGATGCCGCCGGAGACGATCGCGGGAATCGCCGCGGCGAAGGTGAGCAGGAAGAAGAACTTGACCAGATCGTAGCCGCTCTTCTGCGCCAGCGTCTCCGCTCCCGTGAAGAAGTTGACGCCGTAGGCGATCGAATAGCCGATGAAGAAATAGGCGACCGTCGACACGGCGAAATCGACGACGATCTTCACCAGCGCGTTGACCTGGTTCTTCTTGCGCACGGTGCCGAGCTCGAGGAATGCGAAGCCCGCGTGCATCGCCAGCACCATGATGGCGCCCAGCAGGATGAATAGCGTGTCGCTGCTCGTCTTCAAGGTTTCCATGATTCCCCCTGGGTTCCCCGCCGGACCCGGCGTGGGCAATGAGTGTTCGCGCGCCGCGCGTGCACGGCGATCGAATGGCCGCTAACTCGACGTCCTGGTGGCGGCGCGGCCGGCGGCACCGCCGGTGCCGCGTGCCATTTCGCCGGCGGCACGACCTTCGGCTCGGCCGGATCGCCGAGGTAGTGCGGCGACATGATCTGCACGCCGTGCTCGTTGAACACGTCCTGGACGTTGCCGTGGAGCACCGACAGGACCAGGGCGCGCGGCCGTGGCTCCGACTGGATCGCCTGACAGACGAGGCGGTACTCGACGTAGAAATCCGACAGCGCGGTCTGGTACACGTGCGGCGCCGGCTCGGACAGAACGCCATCGGTGCGCCGCGCCGCTTCGATGAGCATCGCGTGCACCTGGCGCCACGGGACGTCGTAGCCGATCGTCACCGCGGTGTCGAGCACGAAGCCCCGGCCCTGCACGGCGCGCGAATAGTTCTTCGTCACCGCGCCCAGGACCAGCGAGTTCGGCAGCGTGAGCTCCTCGCCGAGGCCGGTGCGCACCCGCGTCGTGAACATTCCCATCACGACGATCGTGCCTTCGTGGTCGGCGACGCGCACGTACTCGCCCGGACGGAACGTGCGCGTGTACATCAGGATCAGGCCGCTCGCCGCCTGGCCGACGATGCCCGATGCGCCGATCGACACCATCAAGCCGAGCAGCACGGAGAGCCCCTTGAACGCCTCGGTATCGGAGCCCGGGATGTACGGATACGCCATCACCAGTGCGAAGACCCAGACGGCGACCGAGGCGAGCTGCCGGGTCGGCCGCGCGCTGTCGGCGTCGAGCCAGCTCACCTTGACGCGCCCCGACTGCACGCCTTCGAAGAAGCCCTGCAGCATTCCGTTGACTCCGCGCGCGACGAAGAAGATCACGGCGGCGATCAGCAGCTCCGGCACCGCCTGCGCGATCGCCGCGAGCATGCCGAGGGTGGTCGACGCGAGGAACGTGTTGAGCTGCTCGCCCCACGGCCGCGTGAACGGAAAACGACTCAGGACAAAGCCGACCCACTCGTAGGTCAGCAGCAGCGCAAGGCCAAGGAAAACGATCTGCTGCAATCGCCGCACGACACGGATCGTGCGGGCCCGGTGCAGGATCTCCGCGCCGCCGATCCTGAAGTGCTCGGCTGTCTCCTCCGCCAGTCGCAGCAAGCGCCGCCTCAGGGCGATCCCCCCCAGGCGCAGCAGCCACAACAGGACCAGGTAGACGACGGTCGCGCCGCCGGCCCACAATGCCGCGGCGAGCATCAGTTGTCCGCTGCGCGCCTCGCGCGTCTCGGCGATCGCGAGCTTGAGCGCTTCGACCGCCGCCGCGCTCGCCGTCGCGAGCGTCTCGCCGGAGAGTGCGTCGACGTCGGCTTCCGCGACGATGAACGCGAGGCTGCCGTCGATCTTGACGACCCTGCCGGTGCCCTCCGTGTCGGAGGTGACCACGCCCCCCTGCCCGCGCTCGAGCAGCGCCATGATCCGGGCCTGCGCGCGCGTCGCGCGCTCCGGCGGCGGCACGCCGTACAGCGGCGAACGGAAGGTGAAGATCGCTCGGTTGAACACCCGCAGCGTGCCGCCCGTCGGCGCCTCGCGCGGCGCCACCGGCTTCGCGGCGGCAGGGACCACCGCTTCGCCGCCGGGCGCACCGCCCTGCGCAGCGACTTCGCGGGGCCATGCGCCGCTGGCCGCGAACGCGATCGCGGCAAGCGCCAGCCAGGCGCCCGCGAGCTTCGCCCGGAGCGGAGCTCGCCGGACCGCCGGCGTTGCCGGGAACGGGTGCGCGATCATGGACGGGCTCGGGCGCGAAGGCGCGGAATCCGCGGGGTGGCGGGGACTCCCGCAGGCGTGCGCGAGCGCCGGCCGGCTCAGACCGGCTGCTTGGCGAGAACCTGCTGCAGCTCGCCCGCCTGATACATCTCTCTCAGGATGTCGCAGCCGCCGACGAACTCGCCGTTCACGTAGAGCTGCGGAATCGTCGGCCAGTTGGCGTACGCCTTGACGCCCTCGCGGATCGCATTGTCCTCGAGCACGTTGACGGCGACGTAGTCGGAAACGCCGCAGCGCTTGAGGATCTCGACGACGGTCGCGGAAAAGCCGCATTGCGGGAACTGCGGCGTGCCCTTCATGTACAGCACGATGCGGTTCTTGCTGACCTGTTCGCGAATCTTGTCCTGGACGTCCATGAGGTTGCTCCACCGAAGAGGAACGTGGATTCTAGCGCATCCGATGCCCGGCCCGCGGACCCGCGACGGGCGTCGCCGACGATCGACCGCGCCGACGGCACCGCGGGATCGTCCGGCGGACGGTAAGCCCGGAGAGCGCGGCGATCGTCCGCCTCACTCCTTCACCGCGCCGGTGAGACCCGACACGTAATACTCGACGAAGAACGAGTAGAGCACGGCGACGGGCAGCGAGCCCAGCAGCGCCCCGGCCATCAGCGAGCCCCAGTGGTAGACGTCGCCTTCGACGAGCTCCGTGACCACGGCCACCGGCACGGTCTTCACCTCCGACGACGAGACGAAGGTCAGTGCGTAGATGAACTCGTTCCACGACAGCGTGAACGCGAAGATGCCCGCCGAGATCAGTCCCGGCACCGCGAGCGGCAGGATGATCTTCACCAGGATCTGCAGCCGGCTCGCGCCGTCGATCAGCGCGCACTCCTCCAGCTCGTACGGGATCGACTTGAAGTAGCCCATCAGCAGCCACGTGCAGAACGGGATGAGAAACGTCGGGTAGGTCAGGATCAGCGCGAGGCGCGTGTCGAACAGCTGGAGCTTGTAGATGATGGCTGCCAGCGGGATGAACAGGATCGAAGGCGGAACGAGGTACGCGAGGAAGATGCTCATCCCGACATAGCGCGCGCCCTTGAAGCGCAGGCGCTCGATCGCGTACGCGGCGAGCACGCTCGCGAAGAGCGACAGGAACGTCGCCACGACCGAGACGAGCACCGTGTTCCAGAGCCAGTCCGGGTAGGCGGTGTCGAACAGCAGCTTCTTGATGTGCGCGAGCGTCGGATTCTTCACCCAGAACGGGTTGCCTTCGCGCGAGAGCAGCTCCTCGTTGGGCTTGAACGTCGTGACCACCATCCAGTAGAACGGGAACAGCAGGACGAAGAGAAACGCGCCCAGCGGAACGTAGACGGTGACGATGCGCCGCGGCAGCGAGACGAGATAGCCCATCCCCTGCGAATCGACGGTTTCGGGGGATGCGTTGGCGTCGCTCATGATGTGCCCCCTTGGCGCTGCGCGCCTTCCCCCCGAGCGGGGAGCTGATTCGCGCTCGGGGCGGCCCTTCGCGCTCATGTGTCGGTTCCCCCCTGCTGCCACGCCCGGCGCTGCAGGCCGAAGTACGACACCAGGATCGCCGCGAGCAGGAAGGGCACCATCGCCGTCGCGATGGCCGCGCCCTCGCCGAGACTGCCGCCGGGAATCGCCCGCTGAAACGACAGCGTCGCCATCAGGTGCGTCGCGTTCAGCGGCCCGCCGCGCGTCAGCACGTAGATCAGCTGGAAGTCGGTGAAGGTGAACAGCACCGAGAACGTCATGACCACCGCGATGATCGGCGTCAGGAGCGGCAGCGTCACGTAACGGAACTGCTGCCAGTCCGATGCGCCGTCGAGGCTCGCCGCCTCGTAGTACGACGGCGAGATCGTCTGCAGGCCCGCGAGCAGGCAGATGGCGACGAACGGCACGCCGCGCCAGATGTTCGCGGCGATCGTCGAGAACCTGGCCAGCCACGGCTCGCCCAGGAAATCGATGTAGCGGTCGATGATGCCCAGCTTCACGAGCGTCCAGCTGACGATCGAGAACTGCGCGTCGTAGATCCACCAGAACGCGATCGCGGAGAGCGCGGTGGGGACGATGAACGGCAGCAGGACGATCGCGCGGATGAACGACTTGAACGGCAGGTGCTTGTTCAGGAGCAGCGCGAGCCACAGCCCCAATCCGAACTTGATGACGCTCGCGACCACCGTGTAGAAGAGCGTGTTGAAGAGCGCGAGGCGCGTCACCTCGTCGCCCCAGAGAAACTGGAAGTTCTCGAGTCCGATATAGACTCCGTCCCGACCGATCTTGGTGTCGGTGAAGCCCAGCCAGGTCCCCAGGCCGAGCGGGTACGTGAGGAACAGCAGCAGCAGCGCCGCTGCGGGCAGCATGAAGACGAGCCCGAGGAAGTGGCGGTCTTCCAGCAGGCGCGCGGCGAGGGATTGCCGGGAAGGCATCAGGGGCGAGTTACGGGATGGCGCGCGATTGGATTGACAGGTTGCATGACGGACCACGACGGCGACCCTCACCCCGACCCACTCCCGCCCGGGCGCGAGAGGGAGGCGCGCGGTGGCGGGCCTCGCGCGGGTTGAACGTCGCCGACAGGCGACGCTCGAACCCGCGCAGGCATCGCGTCACCGCGGCAGCCCGCCGGCGGAAGCCGGACCGCCGAACGCGGTGACGCAATATCACACCTTGTAGTAGCGCTCGGCCCGCTTCTGCGCCCGCTCGGCCGCTTCCTTCGGCGTCTTCGACCCGGACGCCGCCTCGGCGATCATGTTGACGACGATGAAGTCCGACAGCGCGCCGGCCGATGCGTAGCCCATCTTCCCCATGTAGCCGGAGGGCAGCATGTTCACCATCGAATTGCGATACGGCGTGTGCTTCGGATCCACGGTCCAGATCGGGTTCTTCTCGTAGGCGCGCAGCGCCGGCGTCACGTAGCCGATCGCCGCCTGCACCCAGGGGTCGATCTGCTCCGCCTCCATCATGAAGCGCAGGAACTCCTTCGCCGCCTTCGGATACTTGGTGTATCTGAAGATCATCTGGTTGAAGAACAGCTGGAATTCCGTCGGCCGGCCCACCGGGCCGATCGGCATGTTGGCGTGGTTGATGTCCGCCGCCATTTCCTTGACCTTCGGGTCAGTGGACGTCTTCGCCGCGTAGTAGATCGAGATGCCGTTGTTGGTGAGCGAGATCTGACTGTCGAGGAACGCCTTGTTGTTGTTGGGGTCGAGCCACGACAGCGTTCCCGGAACGAACGTCCCGTAGAGCTCCTTCACGTACTCGAGCGCCTTGAGCGTCTCGGGGCTGTCGATCACGACCTTGTTGTCCTTGTCGACCAGCTTGCCGCCGAACGCCCACAGCAGCCAGTAGGCCCAGGTATTGCCGTCCCCGGTGGCGTTGCCGAGCGCGAAGCCGGGCGGCGTGCCCTTCTCCTTCAACCCCTTGCAGAGCTTCAGGAAGCCGTCGGTGTCCTTCGGGAAGCTCGTGAACCCCGCCGCCTTCATGTGGCTCTCGCGGTAGACCATGCACACCCCCGCGACGCCGAGCGGCACGCCGATCCACTTCTTGCCGTCCGGCCTGAGATAGGGATCGCACACCGGATACCAGCCGCCGTACTTCGCGCCCAGATACGTGCAGACGTCGGTGACGTCGAGCAGCTTCTCGGGATAGAGGTTGGCGTCGTCGTTGGTCGACAGGATGATGTCCGGCCCCGCGCCGGTGTTCGCGGCCACCGCGGCCTTCGGACGGACGTCCTCCCAGCCCTCGGCGTCCACGCGCACCTCGACGCCGTACTTCGCGCTGAACTTCTTCACGTTCGCCAAGTACTGATCCTCGTCGCCCTGGACGAAGCGCTTCCAGCGCAGCACCCGCAGCTTCGCGCCCTTCTCGGGGGTGTTGCTCCACTGCGCATTCGCGTCCTTGACCCAGATGAACGGACCGGCGGCCGCGCCGGCCGCGACGCCCGCCGACGCCTTCAGAAAATCGCGACGCTTGAATCTGCTCATGCCTTCCTCCTTTCAGGTGGTGGATTTCGAGTCTGTCGTCCCGGCTCGAATGTCATGCGGCGAGCCGCTTTCCGCTCGCCGCGTCGAACAAGTGCGCCCGGCCGAGGTCCGGCGCGAGGTTGATCCGGTCGCCGGGCCGGCAGTTGGTGCGATCGTCGATCGTCGCCGTCACCTCCTGGCCGTTGAAGCGACAGTAGAGCTGCGTGTCGGCGCCGGTCGGCTCGACGACGACGACCTCGACGGGCAGACCCGTCGCCCCGATCGCGCAGTGCTCGGGCCGCAGGCCGTAGAGCACCTTCTGGCCGTCGTCGGCGCGGGCGTCCGTGGGCACCGGCAGCGCGACGCCGTCGCCGAACTCGACGCGCGCCGCGCCCGCCCGTCGTCCGCGCCGTGCCCGGGATCATGTTCATCGCCGGCGAGCCGATGAAGCCGGCGACGAAGGTGTTCGCCGGATGATCGTAGAGCTCGAGCGGGTCGCCGGTCTGCTCGACCACGCCGTCGCGCATCACGACGATCTTGTCGGCCATCGTCATCGCCTCGATCTGGTCGTGCGTCACGTAGATCGACGTCGTCTTGAGTCGCTGATGCAGCTCCTTGATTTCGGTGCGCATCTGCACGCGCAGCTTGGCGTCGAGATTGGACAGCGGCTCGTCGAACAGGAACACCTGCGGGTCGCGGACGATCGCCCGGCCCATCGCCACGCGCTGCCGTTGCCCGCCGGAGAGCTGGCGCGGATAGCGGTCGAGATAGGGAACGAGGCCCAGGATGTCCGCCGCCTTCTGCACGCGCGCCTCGATGTCCGCCTTCGAGCGCTTTGCCAGCAGCAGCGCGAACGACATGTTGTCGCGCACCGTCATGTGCGGATAGAGCGCGTAGTTCTGGAACACCATCGCGATGTCGCGCTCCTTGGGCGGGACGCGGTTGACGACGGTGCCGCCGATCGCGATCTCGCCCCCGCCGATCTCCTCGAGCCCGGCGATCATCCGCAGCAGCGTCGACTTGCCGCAGCCCGACGGGCCCACGAGCACGCAGAACTCGCCGTCGGCGATGGCGACGTCGACGCCGCGGATCACGTGCGTGGACCCGAAACGCTTGTGCACCGCCCGGATGCTGACGCCTGCCATTCTGCCGCTGCCCCCGTTTCGGTCAGTGTACCGCTACGGGCGCCGCGTGCCCGCGACGACCACGTAATCCGGCCGGCCCGTCCGGAGCCAGGTGACGAGGTTCTGCGCCGCCTTGCGCCGCAATTCACGCTCCGCGTCGACCGAGTAGAACGCGGCGTGCGGAGTGAGGATCACGCGCGGATGGTCGAGGAGCCGCGAGCCGGCGGGCACCGGCTCGACCGGCAACACGTCGAGGCCCAGCCCGGCGAGGATCCCGGCGTCGAGCGCGGCCAGGGCGGCGTCCACGTCGACCACCGCGCCGCGCGCCGTGTTCACCAGGAACGCGCCGGGCTTCGCCGCGCGGAGCACCTGCGCGCCGATCATCCCCCGGGTCTCGGCGGTGAGCGGCACGTGCAGCGAGACGACGTCGCTCTCCGCGAACACCCCGGCCAAGGTCGCGGCGCTCGACGTAGGCCGGAAAGTCGCCGTCGATGATGTACGGATCGCAGGCGACGACCCGCTTGAACAGGTTGCGGCCGACGTGCGCCATCCGCTTGCCGATCCGGCCCAGGCCGACGATGCCGAGTGTCATGTCGCCGACCCGGCGCAGCGGTCCCGACGACAGGTAATACCAGTTCCCGGCGTGGATGTCGCGATGGTAGGCGAGGATGTTGCGCACGAGCGCCAGCGCGAGCGCCAGCGCGTGCGTGGCAACCTCGCCGACGCCGTAATCCGGCGAGTTGGCGACCCAGACGCCGTGCTTCGCGCAGGCGTCGGTGTCGACCGTGTCGAAGCCGGCGCCGATCCGGCTCACGATGCCGAGGTTGGGCAGCGAGGCGACGACGCGCTCGGTGATCGGCGCGTACTGCAGCAGGATGCCGGCGCAATCGCGCGCGGCGGCGATCACGTCGTCTTCGGTCTTGCACTGGGCCGTCGCGAGCTCGACGCCGGCGGCGGCGAACAGCTCGCGCTCGAGCCGCAAATCGGGGTAGTCGTAGTCTGCGTAGAGGAACTTGGGCATCGGGGCGTTCGGGGCGGATCGGGACGGCGCGCGCGGTCCCACCGGGATCGGCGACGCGCAACGGTACGTGGCCCCGGGGGGATTGGTCAAGCGGTCTGACCGCTTCCGGTCGGGGACCGGCGATCGCGGCGACTATAATCCCCGCTTGCCTCCACGGCCCGCCCGCTGCTCCGGGAACCCGCGATGACCAAGCTTCTGCAGACGACGATCGCCGGCAGCCTGCCCAAGCCGGCGTGGCTGGCGCAGCCGGGCGCGCTCTGGGCCCCGTGGCGCCTCGCGGACGACCTGCTGGCCGAGGGCATCGGCGACGCGGTGCGCCTCGCGCTTCGCGACCAGGAGCAGGCCGGCATCGACATCGTCACCGACGGCGAGCAGACGCGCCGGCATTTCGTGACCACGTTCCTCGAGGCTCTCGACGGAGTGGACTTCGAGCACAGGAAATCCGTGCGCATCCGCAACCGCTACGACGCGGACGTCCCGGTCGTCGTCGGCCCGGTCGCGCGCCGGCATCCGGTCTTCGTCGATGCGGCGCGGTTCCTGAAGAGCGCGACGGACCGCAGGGTGAAGTTCACGTTGCCCGGCCCGATGACGATGGTCGACACGCTCTACGACGCGCATTACGGGAGCCGCGAGAAGCTCGCCTGGGCGTTCGCCGAAATCCTGAGCGAGGAGGCGCGCGCGATCGAGGCCGCGGGTGTCGACGTCATCCAGTTCGACGAGCCTGCATTCAACGTCTATTTCGACGAGGTCCGCGACTGGGGCGTGGCGACGCTCGAACGCGCTGCGCAGGAACCTCGCCTGCACGACCGCCGTGCACATCTGCTACGGCTACGGCATCAAGGCGAACATCGAGTGGAAGAAGACGCTCGGCGCCGAGTGGCGTCAGTACGAGCAGACCTTCCCGCTGCTCGCGCGCTCGGCGATCCGGCAGGTGTCGCTGGAATGCGCGAACTCGCACGTGCCGATCGAGCTCATCGGCCTCCTCGAGGGCAAGGACGTGCTGGTCGGGGCGATCGACGTCGCGACCGACCGGATCGAGACCCCGGAGGACGTCGCCGCGACCATCCGCACGGCGTTGAAGCACGTCCCGGCCGAGCGCCTGTACCCGTGCACGAACTGCGGAATGGTGCCGCTCGCGCGCGAGGTGGCCCGGGGCAAGCTTCGGGCGCTGGGAGCGGGGGCGGCCCTGGTCAGGGCGGAGCTCCCGAAGGGCCAATGACCCCCCGCCAGGTCGTTCTGCCCCCCGTTCCGGGGCGAAAATCCCCCGAAAAGGCCCCTTCCACCCCCCTCAAAATACTGCTGGCGTCCGGCGGGCGACTTGTGTATCCTCCGCAAAGTGTTTTAGTTTCAAGGCAGTAAGTACGCCCTGTACGACCGCTTTGCAGTCGTTCCACCGTCGTTCTTTCCTTGAGATCGAAACATTGGCCGGGACCCATCCCGATTTCTTTTTTGTTCGTGAGGAATTACTGAAATGGCAACTGGAACTGTGAAGTGGTTTAACGACGCCAAGGGCTTTGGATTCATTACGCCGGATGGCGGCGGCGAAGATCTGTTCGCGCATTTCTCGGCGATCAACATGCCGGGATTCAAGACGCTGAAGGAAGGCCAGAAGGTCTCGTTCGAAGTGACGACGGGCCCGAAGGGCAAGCAGGCGAGCAACATCCAGGCTGCGTAATACCGCTGTCACGGGTTGCAACACCCATTGGAAAAGCCGGGCTCGATGCCCGGCTTTTTTTTCGCGCTCGCGGCGAAAGCGATCTCGGCGCCGCGTCACGCCATCGGTCGCATCGCGGCCGCGATGCCTGCCGATGCTATTCGGCAATGTAGAGCCAGGGCGCAGTCGTATCCGCGCGTTGCCACACGGTGAAGAACGGGAAGACCGGCGCATCGGGGGCGGCCGGCGGCACGTTCTGGCGAATGATGCCGATCGTGACGCCGAGATCGCCGCTCGTGGCGACGATCGTCCGGTCGGGCGCCCAGTTCAGGGCGCTGGGCTCGGTCGGCTTCCCTTCGGAGACGGCAAGACCGATCGCCTGCGACCCGACCACGAATGCCGCGTCGTTCGGCCCGCCCATGTTGACCGCATCGGCGCTGCCGTAGCGGGCGAACGCGACGCCGAGCCCGATCACCTGGCTCTCGGCGGAAAACGCGCGCTCGGTCTGGTCGAGACTCGTCCTGAAACGCTCGATCGCAGCGGCGTCGGCGGATGGCGCGACGAGGCGCGCCGGCAGCGATGGCGCGACGGGCGCGAGCGAAACCTCGCCGGGCGGCCGCGGGCGCCGCCTGTATGCGACGACGCGCCATCCTTCCGGTCGCTTCACCCAGTACGAGAGGTACTTGTGCGGCGCCGTGGTTCCGTCCGCCTTGTGCACGGTCATGTATCCCCACGTGTAGCCCTGCTGCCCGTCCGCCGATATGCCGCCGCGCACCGGGACCCATTCGGCACGCGACTTGGCATTGTCGGGGTTGGCGCGAAGCGCTTCGACGGCCTCGGCAGCGCTCGTCGAGAATCGGCCCCCCGGGATCGCCATGGCCACGTCGGGCGCGAACATCGCGGACAGCCCGGCCAGGAGATCGGTCCGCGCAGCCACTGTGGAAAATCCCCGGTCCGCGGCGAGCAGCTCGTCGACGACGGTCCGCGGAGTGGCGCCGCCGGATGCCGGTCCCGGCGGCGAGGATGCGCAGGCCGCGCACAGCAGAGCAACACCCAGTGCCGCCGTCGAACGCTTCGTGTGTCGCATGGCGATCTGCTCCAAGGATATCGGAGCTCGCGGCGCCGTGCCGCGAGCTCCAGCGGTGCATGGTAGCGCAGGCCGGCGTGCCCCGCCGGTGGCGCGAGCGCAGCGACCGCGCGGCAAGGCCGCGGCGCTGCGGCCGGATGGTCCCGGGGCTATGATGTCGCCAGCGACCGCGGCGGGGCCGTGCCCTGCGTCGTCGCCCACGCGCCAGGTAACCTGCAACGGGCGAGCCCCGATCATGATCCGCGACCCCGATACGCTTGCCGCACTGCTCGACGGCATCGCCCGATTCGTCCGCGAGCGGCTGGTCCCGAACGAATCGCTCGTTGCCGACAGCGATGCGATTCCCGAGGCGATCGTCGCCGAGATGAAGGCGCTCGGACTCTTCGGCCTGTCGATCCCGGAGGCCTATGGCGGCCTCGGCCTGACGATGGAGGAGGAGGTCAACGTCGCGTTCGAGCTCGGCCGCACGTCCCCGGCGTTTCGTTCGCTGCTCGGCACCAACAACGGCATCGGTTCGCAGGGCATCGTCCTCGACGGCACGCCGGAGCAGAAGGCGCGCTACCTCCCGAAGCTCGCCGCCGGGGAGCTCATCGGATCGTTCGCGCTGACCGAGCCGGACGCGGGCTCCGATGCCGCATCGCTGGCGACGACGGCGCGGCGCGAAGGCGAGTGCTACGTGTTGAACGGGACCAAGCGCTACATCACCAACGCGCCCGAGGCCGGCATCTTCACCGTGATGGCGCGCACCGACCCGCGCGACAGGGGCGCGCATGGCATTTCGGCGTTCATCGTCGAGCGGGGGACGCCCGGCCTCTCCCTCGGCAGGCTCGACCGGAAGATGGGGCAGCGCGGCGCGCACACCTGCGACGTCATCTTCGAGGATTGCCGCGTCCCTGCGGCCAATCTCATCGGCGGCCGGGAGGGCATCGGCTTCGCGACCGCGATGAAGGTGCTCGACAAGGGCCGGCTGCACATCGCCGCCGTGTGCGTGGCCGCCGCCGAGCGCATGCTCGCCGATGCGCTGCGCCTACGCGCTCGAGCGCCGGCAGTTCGGCCAGCCGATCGCCGAGTTCCAGCTGATCCAGGCCATGCTCGCCGACAGCAAGACCGAGATCTACGCGGCGCGCTCGATGGTCGTCGACGCGGCGCGGCGGCGCGACGAAGGGCGCGACGTCGGAACGGAAGCTGCCTGCGCGAAGCTGTTCGCCTCCGAGATGTGCGGGCGCGTCGCCGATCGCGCCGTGCAGATCCACGGCGGCGCGGGCTACGTCAGCGACTACGCGATCGAGCGCTTCTACCGCGACGTGCGGCTGTTCCGGATCTACGAAGGCACGAGCCAGATCCAGCAGCTCGTCATCGCGCGCAACATGATCCGCGAAGCGCGGCGATGAGCGGCGGCGCGCCCGCAGAGGAGACCGCGCTCGAGGACATTCCCCGCCTCCTCGCCACGCTGCCGCGGCGCATCAGCGACATCGCGACGCTGCGGGCGGCACGCGCGCCGGACGACCCCGCGCTGCGCGAGCGCGGGCGCAGCATCGGCTACGGCGAGCTCGCTGCTGCGTTCTCCGCCGCAGCGGAGGACCTCGCCGCCATCGGCGTGCGGGCAGGCGACCGCGTGCTGATCGTCGGCGAGAACTGCGCCGCGCTGCCGGCGCTCCTGTTCGCCGTCGCCCGCCTCGACGCGTGGTCGGTCGTCGTGAATGCCCGGCTGTCGGCGCGCGAGCTCGACGCGATCCGCGATCACTGCACCCCGCGCCTGGCGATCTACACGGCGGAGGTGTCGACCGACGCCGCGGCACACGCCGGGCGCCACCGCGCTGCGCGAGCATGGACGCTCGGGAGACTGGGCGAGGTGCTCCGCAGCGCCCCCGATCCGGCGTGCCTGCCGGAGCCGGTGAGCGAGGACCCCGCGCGGCAGGTCGCGACGCTCGTCTACACGACGGGGACCACGGGCGAACCGAAGGGCGTGATGCTGACGCACCGCAACCTGCTCTTCGTCGCCAGGGTGGCGAGCGCGCTGCGCCGCCTGGGTCCCGGAGACCGTGTCTACGGCGTGCTGCCGATCGCCCATGTCTACGGTCTGACGTCCGTGTGCCTGAGCACGCTGTATGCGGGCGCCTGCCTGGAGCTCGAGGCGCGCTTCACGCCCCAGGCAACGCTACGCGCGCTCAGCGACGACGGGATCACGGTGATGCAGGGCGTGCCGACGATGTACGCGCGCCTGCTCGAGCGGATCGGCTCCGGTGGCGAGCCCTTCCCGGCACCCCGGCTGCGGTTTCTCTACGCCGGCGGGGCGCCGCTCACGCCGTCGCTCAAGGCCGATGCCGAGCGCATCTTCGGGCTCCCGCTGCACCACGGGTACGGATTGACCGAGTCGTCGCCGACGGTCACGCAGACGCGCCTCGACGCGCCCCGACGCGACATGTCGGTCGGCACCGCGCTGCCCGGCGTGGAGCTGCGCATCGTCGATTCCACGGGTCGTGCCGTGGCGCCGGGGGAGCCGGGCGAGCTGTGGGTGCGCGGACCCAACGTGATGCTGGGTTATTACCGGAACCCAGGGCTGACCGCGGAGGCGGTCGATGCCGACGGCTGGCTGCACACCGGCGACCTCGCCCGCCGGGAGGACGACGGCGCGCTGTTCATCGTCGGGCGCCTCAAGGAGCTCATCATCCGCTCGGGCTTCAACGTCTACCCCGCGGAGATCGAAGACGTGCTGAATGCACACCCGGCGGTGATGCATTCGGCGGTCGTCGGCCGCGCCGTTGCCCACAACGAAGAGGTCGTTGCGTTCGTGGAATTGGCGCCCGGCCAGCGCGCGACACCGGACGAGCTCGCCCGATTCGCCGCTGCGCGGCTCTCGCCGTACAAGCGGCCGGCCGAGATCGTCGTGCTGCCGGCATTGCCGGCGTCGGCCACCGGGAAGATCCTGAAGAGCCGCTTGCGGGAGCTGGCGCGGCAGCGGGCATGAGACATTCGGTGTCGACCCTGACCCCGAGGGGAAGCCGTCGTGGGTCCGGCTTCAGCCGGACGCGGCAAGGCGCAGGGTCGCAAGCCGCCTGAAGGCGGCCCCACGTGTGAGCGCCGTCCCGCCGGGCGCCGAAAGCTTGCCCGGCATGGAAAGGCGCCCCGACATGTGTATAGAATGGCCGCGCGTGCGCCCGCGCGGCCGCCGACATGCCAAGGGCGCAGACAGGCGCGCATCCGGCATCGCCGTCGCGCGACACCTTCCCCGGGAGCTCCCATGTCGAGACCCACCAGACTTCTGCGCTGCGCACTGCTGGCAGCATTGTCGATCGCGCTTGCCGCACCGGCCGGCGCGGCCGAGATCGGACAGATCAAGGTCGCCAAGGGTCAGGTGTCGATCGAGCGCGAAGGCAGGGTCCTCCCGGGCGACGCGGGCATGCGTCTCCAGAGCGCCGACGTGGTGAAGACCGGCGCCGACGGCTCGGTCGGGATCACGATGAGCGACAACTCGCTGCTCTCCGCGGGGCCGAACAGCATCCTGTCGCTCGATCGCTACGCCTTCGACTCGACCACGAACCAGGGACAGTTCGATGCGTCGCTGCGCAAGGGCTCGCTCGCCGTGATCTCGGGCCGCATCGCGAAGCAGTCGCCGGATGCGATGAAGGTGCGCACGCCGTCGTCGATCCTGGGCGTGCGCGGCACCGAATTCGTCGTGAGCGCCGATGACTAGGGGCGGCCTTTTCGGTCGCGGGCTGTGGCGTCGCGGCGCTCGCCGCGCTCCTCGCCGGCTGCGCGCTCGCAGACCGGGACCGTCGTGCTGCTCCCGGAAAAGGACGGCTCGCAACGCCGCCGTCACCGTCCGGCAGGGCACCGAGGAGGTCGTCCTCGCGGAGCCCTACGCCGCCGCGCGGCAGACGACGCAGGGCCCGCGCGCCTACAAGTCGAGCCCCGAGGAAGTGCAGGCGCTGTTCGGCCCGGCGCTCGCCGCGCAGCCCGGCTCGCCCGACGTCGTTCACGCTGTACTTCGTCGAGGGCGGCGACGAGTTCACCGACGCGTCCAGGCAGATCCTCGACAACGTGTTCGCGGAGATCGCGAAGCACCCGGTGCCCGACATCGTCGTCATCGGGCACACCGACGCGGTGGGCAGCGACACCGTCAACGATGCCCTTGCGCTGCGCCGCGCCACGACCGTGCGCACGATGCTGATCGGCCGCGGCATCTCGCCCGAGAACGTCGTGGCCGCCGGTCGCGGCAAGCGCGAGCCGCTCGTGCCCACGCCCGACGGCGTTGCCGAACCGCGCAATCGGCGCGTCGAGATCGTCGTTCGCTGACCGACGGACGGCCGCAGGCGCTCGCGGACGCGAGCGCCGCGGGCTCAGCCGCTCGCGGCGCTGCCGGCTGCGCGGGGACCGTTCCAGCGCAGCACCAGCACCGTGAGATCGTCCGCCGGCTCCGCGCCGGCCGCGAACGCTTCCACGTCGGCGCGCAGCGCGTCGACGAGCGCTCGCGCGTCCAGCGTGGACTGCGCGAAGCCCGAGCAACGTCCCCCGCACGCGTTCCCCGCCGTACAGGTCGCCGGACGGCTCGCCGCGCCTCGGTCACGCCGTCGGTGACGACGCAAAGACGCTCGCCCGGGCGCATCCGGTAGCGCGCCTCCGGATAGACGTAGTCGTCGACCGCGCACAGCGGCGGCCCCCCGCCGTCCTCGATGCGGCGCACCGTCGCCTCGCCCGGATGCAGCAGGTACGGGTTCTCGTGCCCGGCATTGCAGTAGGCGAGATCGCCGGTCTCGAGATCGAGGATGCCGGCGAACGCGGTGACGAACAGCATCTCCGGGTTGTCGCGGGAGACCTCCGCGTTGGCCACGGACATGACCTCGCCGATGTCCGCGCCGCGCGCCCTCAGCATGGCGCTCTTGTACAGCGCCTTGCTGACGGCCATGAAGATGCTGGCCGGCAGACCCTTGCCGGCGACGTCGCCGACCAGGAGGAACAGCCGGCGGTCGTCGAGCCGGAAGAAGTCGTACAGGTCGCCGCCGACCTCGCGCGCGGGAATCATCGTCGCCGCGAGGTCGATCCGCGGATCCTCGCGCAGGAAGTCGGGGCGCGGCAGCGTCGCGGTCTGGATCCGCCTCGCCGCATCGAGCTCGCCGGCGATGCGGGCGCTCTCCTCGCGTTGCCGCTGCACGATGCGCTCGAGCGACTTCCTCTGCCGGTTCGCCTCGGCGAGCGTCAGCACGAGCAGCGTCGCGAAGAGCAGCCCGAGACCCATCGCGGGGGTCGCCGCGTCGAAGAGCAGGCGCTGCGTGCGAAAGACGAGGACGCCGGCAGGCCAGCAGGAGCGCGATCGCACCGAGCGCGAGCAGCGCGGCAGAGTGCGGCTTCCACCTTGGCGTCGCGACCACGAGAACCGAGCCCAGCAGCAGGAACGCGAGCGCTTCGACGCGCGGCGCCCACGCGGGACGGGCGAGCAGCGTCTGGTCGAAGAGGTTCTCGATGAGCTGCGCGTGAATCTCGACGCCGGGCATGGGGACGCCGAGCGGGCGTGTTCTTGTCTTCGATCATCCCGACGCCGGTCACGCCGATCAGCACCAGCTTCTCGCGCAGCTGTTCCGGATCGAATCGGCCTTCCAGTATGTCGATCGCCGAGACGTAGCGATCCGCGCTGCTCGGCGAGAAGTAGACGCGCGCCGCGCCGTCCGCTTCGGTCGGCGCGAAGAATGCGGCGGCCTCGACGCCTTCGACCGCATCCGCGGCCACGTGCAGTCGCAGCGGCGGCGCACCCAGGGCGACGCGGATCATCTCGATCGCCAGCGTCGGCACCAGCGTTCCGTCGACGCTCGCGACCAGCGGGATGCGGCGAATGACTCCGCCCTCGGGCACTACCGAGATGAGGCCGCGGCCGACCGCCGCGCGATCGAGCTCGTCGATGCTGGTCAGCACGCCGGCATAACGGATGACCCGCGGCGCCGGTGCAGGAGCCCCGGTCCGCGCCGCCGCGGAATCCAGGACGCCGAACGGCGGCGCGCGCAACGGCATCCCCGTCGGGTCCGCGCTGCCGGTGATCGCGAGCACCGTGGGCGCCGCGGCGAGCGAGCGCGCGAGCATCGTGTCGCCGGACGGCAGCGCCGCGAGCTGCGCGGCGATCGCGGGATCGAGCTTGCCGGCACGGGCGAGCACGCGCTCGGCGCGTGCGCGCATCGGCTTCCGGCATCACGATGTCGATGCCGATGGCGGCCGGCCGATGGCGGGCGATATCGTCGATCAGCTGCGCGAGGACCGAGCGCGGCCACGGCCACTGCCCGAGTGCCGCCAGGCTCTTGTGGTCGACCTCGACGATCGTCGCCGGCATCGAGACGATCTGCCGGGGCCAGAGCGTCTGGCAGGCATCGAACCACGCCGCCTGCAATCGCGCATTCCACCGCGGATCGAGCGCGATCAGCGCCGCGAGGGCAACGAGGAGCGGAACTGCCGCGAGGCGAACCTGGCCGGACCGGCGGGCGGCGGCCTCGGATGCCCCGCCCGGGCTCACAACTCGATTTCCATCCCGTCGTAGGCTGCCGTCACGAGGAGCGGCTCGCCGATGCGCGTGATTTCCTCGAGACGGCGCGTGTCGGCCAGCACGCGGCTGATCGTCTCGTCGTCGTTGGCGGGCTCGTGGTGGAACAGGCACAGGTGCCGCGCCCCCGCCTGCTGGCAGAGCTCGACGCCGACCACGTTGCTCGAATGCCCCCAGTCGGCCTTGACCGACGTCGCCTCGGCGAGCGAATACATCGCGTCGAAGATCACGAGGTCCGCATTGCGGAAGAAATCGACGAAACCGTCGGTCTCCTCGACGAGCGTGAGCTTGTGCTCGGAATCCGTCGAATAGACGACGGTGTGCCCGTTCGATTCGAAGCGATAGCCGTAAGAATCGCCGGCGTGCCGCTGCAGCTTGGCGGTCACGGTCATCCCCGCGATGTCGTACCTCGTCCCCGGCTCGAGATGCATGAACTCGATGTCCGCGCGCAGGTACGAAAAGTCCACCGGAAACGACGGCACCTCCTGCTGGCGCCGCAGCGCGGCCTCGAGCTCCGCGTGGCCGCCGTAGAAGCGGACCCGGTTGCCCGGAATGTAGGCCGGGGTGAAGAACGGCAATCCCATGATGTGGTCCCAGTGCACGTGGGACACGAACACGTGGTAGGTCTGCGGCGATGCCGGCCCGTGGCGGGCGATCGCCGCCTGGCCGAACGGGCGCAGGCCGCTGCCCAGATCGCAGAGCACGTAGTCGGGTCCGCCGGTCTCGATCTCGACGCAGGGCGAATGGCCGCCGTAGGTTCCCGCGACCGCGAGCCCGAGACTGTCGACGTAGTCTTCCAGCTCGCGCTCGGTCGCGAAGCTGCGGCCCGAAGCCCCGCGCAGCGCCGTGACGAGCTTGCGGCGTACCCCCGCCGCGGTGAGCGAAACCGGCAGCGAGCCGCGGGTGCCCCAGAAGCGGACGCGCATGGTCCGGGCGCGATTCAGGCCGCGTCGAACGCGGCGAGCGCCGGCGCCGAGAGCTTCTCGAGCGCGCCGCGAACCGATGGAAAGACTTCGAGCACGTGGTCGAAGCGGCTGATCGCGAAGATCTCGGCGACGACCGGCTGCAGCGCGGCCACCGCGATGCGGGCCCCGTTGCCGCGCGTCTGCTTGGCCGCGATCATCAGCACGCGCAGCCCGACGCTGCTGATGTAATCGACACCGGCGAAATCCAGGACCAGGCCGTTCCTGCCCGAACCCGACGACGGCAGCAGCGGCGCCAGCGCCTGCTCCAGCTCGCCGGCCGCCGCGTGATCGAGTCGACCCAGCGGCGCGGCCACGGCGACGTCGGCGAATTGTCGGCTCGAGAATTGCACGATGGCTCCGTCGCGACCTGTGCTTGAGTACCCGCGGGCAACGGCGATTATACGAGAACGGCGCCGGCGTATCAGGGCGCCGTATAGGCGGTCTTGACGGTCGTGTAGAACTCCGCCGCGTAGCGCCCCTGCTCGCGCGGCCCGTAGCTCGAGCCTTTGCGCCCCCCGAACGGAACGTGATAGTCGACGCCGGCCGTCGGCAGGTTGACCATGATCATGCCCGCCTGCGCGTGCCGCTTGAAGTGCGACGCGTGCTTGAGCGAGGTCGTGACGACGCCCGCGCAGAGGCCGAACTCCGTGTCGTTGGCGAGCGCGAGCGCCTCGTCGTAGTTCCTGGCGCGGATCACCGCCGCCACCGGCCCGAAGATCTCCTCGCGCGCGATGCGCATGGCGTTGTGGGCCTCGGTGAACAGCGCGGGGGCGAGATAGTAGCCCTCGGTGTCGCGCCTGAGCCGCTCGCCGCCCGCGACCAGCTTCGCGCCTTCGCTCCGCCCGACCTCGATGTAGGCGAGATCCTGATCGAGCTGGCTCTGGTCGACGACGGGCCCGATGTCGGTTCCGCTCGCCAGCGCATCGTCGACGCGTAGCGTCTTCAGCTTGTCGGAGAGCGCCGCGACGAAGCGGTCGTGGATGCCCTCGGTCACGATCAGCCGCGACGACGCGGTGCAGCGCTGCCCGGTCGAGTAGTACGAGCCCTGCACGGCGACGTTGACCGCCGTCGGGAGGTCCGCGTCGTCGAGCACGACCAGCGGATTCTTTCCGCCCATCTCGAGCTGGACCTTGGCCATGCGGGCGACCGCCTTGCCGGCGATCGCGCGCCCCGTGGACACCGACCCGGTGAAGCTGATCGCGGTGACGTCGGGATGGTTGACGATGGTCTCGCCGACGATCGACCCGCGGCCCATCACCAGGTTGAGCACGCCGGCGGGAATGCCCGCCCGGGAGAGGATGTCGACGAGCGCCCACGCGCAGCCCGGCACCAGATCGGCGGGCTTGAAGACGACCGTATTGCCGTACGCGAGCGCCGGGGCGATCTTCCACGCCGGAATCGCGATCGGAAAATTCCATGGCGTGACCAGACCGACGACGCCGACCGGCTCGCGCGTGACCTCGACGTCGATCCCGGGCCGCACCGACGCAATCTTCTCGCCGGCCAGACGCAGGACCTCGCCCGCGAAGAACTTGAAGATCATCCCGGCGCGCGCCGCCTCGCCGATGCCTTCGGGCAGCGTCTTGCCTTCCTCGCGCGAGAGCAGGCGGCCGAGCTCGTCCTTGCGCGCCAGGATCTCGTTGCCCGCCTTGTCCAGGATGTTCGAGCGATCCTGGATCGACGCCGTCGCCCACGCCGGGAACGCCTGCTTCGCCGCGGCGATCGCCGCTCGCGGTCTGCGCGGCATCCGCCTGCGCGTACTCGCCGATCACATCGCGGACGTCCGACGGATTGCGGTTGTGCGTGACCGACGCGCCGGCGACCCATTCGCCCGCGATGAGATTCTTGCAGAGGGCTTGCATCGTCTTGCTCCGAGTGAGTTTCGAGACGCTCGCCGCGGCAGCGGGGGTGCTTCAGATCAATCGCCGCCGGGCGAGATTCTTCATCAGCGCGCCGGCACCGAAGGTCCACGGCTCGACCCGGTCGCTGTGATTGACGCGGTTGACCAGCGCGCCGAGGCCCGGGCTCGCGACGCTGACGATGTCCCCGACGACGTGGGTGAATCCCTGCCCCGGCGCGAGCCGGTCCTGGGTGGGCGCGAACTGGGTGCCGAGGAAGAGCACCAGGCCGTCCGGATACTGGTGATTGGCGCCGATCGCGTGGCCGACGAGATCGAGCGGGTCGCGGCTGATCATCGCCATCGAGCTCGTCCCGGTCATCGCAAATCCGTCCGGCCCGTCGACGCGGGTCGTGAGCTCGCAGCGGCGCACGTCGTCGATGCCGAAGTGCTCGTCGAACAGGCGGATGAACGGGCCGATCGCGCACGACGCGTTGTTGTCCTTGGCCTTGCCCAGGAGCAGGGCGCTGCGCCCCTCGAAGTCGCGCAGGTTGACGTCGTTGCCGAGCGTGGCGCCGAGCGTGCGGCCCTTGCTGTCCACGGCCAGCACGATCTCGGGCTCGGGGTTGTTCCACTCCGACTTCGGATGAATGCCGATCTCGGCGCCGGTGCCCACCGCCGACATCGGCTGCGACTTGGTGAAGATCTCGGCGTCGGAACCGATGCCCACCTCCAGGTACTGCGACCAGACGCGCTGCTCGATCAGCACGTCCTTCAGCCGCAACGCCGCGGGCGAGCCAGGGCGCACGCTCTTCAGGTTGTCGCCGATGACCGCGACGATCGCCTTGCGCACCGCCTCGGCCTTCGTCGCGTCGCCGCGCGCCTGCTCCTCGATCACCCGCTCGAGCATGCTCGAGACGAAGGTGACGCCGGCCGCCTTGATCGCCTGGAGATCGCAGGGCGCGAGGAACCAGGGACGCGACGGGTCGCGCTCGCCGCTCGCGGAATTCGCCAGCGCGTCGGCGGTGTCGGCCAGGCGCGGCAGGCTACCGGCGCCGCGAATCGCGCGCACGGGGTCGTCGAGCTCGAGGAGCGCACTCGCCGTCGGGGCGATCCGCGAGAGATCGTAGACGCCGTCGCTGCGCACCGCGACCAGCGCCGGTCCGCCGGCATCGGGAAGCCAGAGACGGCCGACCAGGGTCGCGCGATCGAAGTCCGCGGGGGCGCACAGGGCAATCGTCAGGCGATCTCTCATCTGCACCTGCGCAAGGGACCATCCGCGGGCCAGCCAAGCCCGCATTGCAGAAAACCTAGCTCAGAGCCAAGTCTTTGAAGAGAATGGTGGCCAAGGGCGGAATTGAACCACCGACACAAGGATTTTCAGTCCTCTGCTCTACCAACTGAGCTACTTGGCCAAGGGGCGAATTATAGCAGCCGGATTCGGCCCGCCGGAACCACCGCCGGCACCAAGGCAATGGGCCGTTTCATTCCCGGAAGAACGCCAGCAATTCGGCGAGCGTCTCCTCGGGCGCCTCCTCGGCGAGGAAGTGTCCCGACGGCAGCGCCTTCCCGCGTACGTCCGTCGCCACGCGGCGCCAATCCCGCACCGGATCGAACAGCCGGTTGACCACGCCCTTCGTTCCCCACAGTACGAACAACGGGCACTTGATCCTGGCGTCCGCATCCGCCGCATCGTGCTCAAGATCGATCGTCGCCGCGGCGCGGTAGTCCTCGCAGGTCGCGTGGATCGTCGCCGGATCGGCAAAGCAGCGCTCGTATTCGGCGAGCGCGCCCGGATCGAAGTGTTGCATCCCCGACGACCAGCCCGCGAGCTTCCGGTGCAGGTAGTAGAGCGGGTCGGCGCCGATCAGGCGCTCGGGCAGGTCGAAGGGCTGGATCAGGAAAAACCAGTGGTAGTACGCCGTCGCGAAGGCCTTGTCGGTGGCGCCGTACATGATCCGCGTCGGCGAGATGTCGAGCATCGCGACGCGCTCGACCGCGTCGCGGTGATCGAGGCACAGGCGATGCGCGACGCGCGCGCCCCGGTCGTGACCGGCGAGCCGGAAGCGCGGATAGCCGAGCGTGCGCATCACCTCCACCTGGTCTTCCGCCATCGCGCGCTTCGAATAGCCCGCGTGGTCCGCGCCGCCGTCGGGCTTCGACGAATCGCCGTAGCCGCGCAGGTCGCTGCAGACGACCGTGTAGTGATGCGCGAGAGACGGCGCGACCCGATGCCACATCGCGTGCGTCTGCGGATAGCCGTGCAGCAGGAGGAGCGGCGGTCCGCTGCCGCCGATCACGCAATGGATCTCGGCACCTGCGGTGCCGATGCGCCGGGACGCGAAACCCGGGAACAGACCCTCAGTCGAGGATTGCGGCAACCCGGTTCTCATCGATGCCGACAGAGGCGGCCGCACCGATCAGGTCCGACCACGTCTTGTCGTCGAGCGGCACGCCGCCCGCAAGCCGCGACGCGCGATTGCGCCGCTCGACGTCGCCCGGCGCGAGCACCGGCTCGCCGGGGACCACCGGCGTCGATGCCTTGACGAAATCGACGAACCGGCGCGCCTCGCGCGCAACTCCGCCCTCCGCGTCGTAGACCGCGGGCGCGATGTAGATCGACAGCATGTTGTTGCGCAGGATCGGATCGGCGGGGTCCGAGCTTCGTCCGGTCGACACGGCGCCGGCCAGCAGGTCGGTGACCATCGACAGACCCGAGCCCTTGTGCGCGCCAACGGTGAGCAGCGCCCCGCCGTCGTAGAAGTCCTTCGGGTCGGTCGTCGGCGCACCGTGCTTGTCGACGATCCAGCCTTCCGGCACCCGCTCGCCCCGGTTCCTCGCCACCGCCAGCTTGCCTTCGGCGACGATTGACGTCGTCACGTCGAGGATCACCGGATCGGCGCCTGCGACAGGCACGCCGATGGTGATCGGATTGGTGGAGAGCCGCCGGTCGCGTCCGCCGAAAGGCGCGACGCGCTGTGCGCCCGACGTGTTGAGGAAATGCAGCGACACGAGGCCCGCGTCCGCCGCCATGTCCGCCCAGTCGCCGACACGGCCCAGGTGCCCGCAGTTCCGCAGGCCGACCATCGCGATGCCCGCCTCGCGCGCCTTGGCGATGCCGAGTCCGGTGGCGAATTCGCCGATGACCTGACCGAAGCCGCGGTTGCCGTCGACGATCGCGATGGTGTCGCTGTCGAAGACGACGGTCGGCGCGGTATTCGGCCTGAGCGTGCCGTTGCGCACCCACCCGACGTAAGTGGCCACGCGCAGCACGCCGTGCGAATCGTGGCCGACGAGGTTCGAGTCGACGAGACGCCGCGCGACCGTCGCCGCCTCCCCGGCGTTGCAGCCCGCGCGCTCCATGATTGCGGCGACGAGGTTGGCGAGCTTCGCTGCCGGTATCGTCTTCATCGTGCGCCAGGCCCGGCGTCGAGGTCGTTGCGCGCACGCCGCCGTCGGCTCGGCCGGCCGCGCATCAATGGATCTCCGGATCCGGCGTCGGCGCCGTGCCTTCGAGGAAATCGAAGTCGCAGCCCTGGTCGGCCTGCGTGATGTGCTGCTGATAGAGCGCGCCGAACCCCCGCGCGTACCTCGGCGCGGGACGCGTCCACGCCGCGCGGCGCCGCGCGAGCTCGGCATCGTCGACCTTGAGCTCCAGCCTGCGCGCCGGCACGTCGATCTCGATCAGGTCGCCGTCCCGGACCAGCGCGAGCGCGCCTCCGACATACGACTCCGGCGCGACGTGCAGCACGCAGGCGCCATAGCTCGTGCCGCTCATCCGCGCGTCGGAAATGCGCAGCATGTCGCGCACGCCTGCGGCGAGCATCTTCTTCGGGATCGGCAGCTGCCCCCACTCGGGCATTCCCGGAGCGCCGAGCGGTCCCGCATGCTTCAGCACGAGCACCGAGTCGGCGGTGACCGGCAGCGCGGGATCGTCGATGCGCGCGGCCATGTCGTTGTAGTCGGCGAACGTGACTGCCGGGCCGGCATGGCGCAGCAGCCGCGCTTCGGCGGCCGCCGGCTTGATCACCGCGCCGTCGGGCGCGAGGTTGCCGCGCAGCACCGCCAGGCTGTCGTTCGCGACCAGCGGGACTTTCGCGCGGCCGGATCACGTCGCGATCGAAGACTTCCGCGCCGGCGATGTTCTCGCCGAGCGTCCGGCCGTTCGCCGTGCGCTCGGTCAGCGTCAGGAGATCGGCGACGGATGCGAGCAGCGCACGCAGCCCGCCGGCGTAGTAGAAGTCCTCCATCAGATACTTTCCCGCGGGCCGCAGGTTGGCGACGAGCGGCGTCCGCCTTGCGATCGCGTCGAAGCGGTCGAGCGTGAGCGCAACGCCGGCGCGGCGCGCGATCGCGACGAGGTGCACGATGGCGTTGGTCGATCCGCCCAGTGCGAGCACCGCCGTGATCGCGTTGTCGATCGCGGCAGCGGTCACGATGTCGCGCGGCTTCAGATCCTCCCACACCATGTCGACGATCCTGCGGCCGCTGTCGGTCGCCATCCGTGCGTGCCGCGAGTCGGCGGCCGGAATCGACGCCGCCCCGGGGAGCGTGAAGCCCATCGCCTCGGTGGCCGAGGTCATCGTCGACGCCGTGCCCATGGTCATGCAATGGCCCGGCGAGCGCGCGATGCCGTTCTCGATCTCCTCCCAGGTGTCTTCGGTGATATTCCCGGCGCGCAGCTCCGCCCAGTACTTCCAGACGTCCGACCCGCTGCCCAGGGCGCCGCCGCGCCAGTCGCCGCGCAGCATCGGCCCCGCCGGCAGGAAGATCGCCGGCAGGTTCATGCTGATCGCGCCCATCAGCAGCGCCGGCGTGGTCTTGTCGCAGCCGCCCATCAGCACGCAGCCATCCGCCGGATACGAGCGCAGCAGCTCCTCGGTCTCCATCGCCAGCAGGTTGCGGTAGAGCATCGTCGTCGGCTTCTGGAACGGCTCCGACAGCGTGATCGCCGGCATCTCGACCGGGAAGCCGCCGGCCTGCCAGATCCCGCGCTTCACTTCCTCGGCGCGCTGCCGGAAATGCGAATGGCAGGGATTGATGTCGCTCCAGGTGTTGATGATCGCGATCACCGGCTTGCCGAGGTAATCGGCGCGCGAATACCCCATCTGCGCGCTGCGCGAGCGGTGCCCGAACGAGCGCAGAGTGTCGACGCCGTACCAGCGATGCGAGCGCAGCTCGTCGGCCTTCTTGCGGTGCGTCATGACGGCATACCCTCGGGGCGAGACCGCACTTATCCGGGAACGACGACAGCGTGGTCTTTCGAATTATACGTGCCCCTTGCGCACGGCCGCGGTCGCGCTATATTGACGCCGACGGGCCGCGGCGCTCGACGTTCGCGACTGTACACTTCAGGAGGTCGCCATCGCTCCCCACCCACCGCTCGCACCGCGACTCGGCGCCGCCTTCCGCCGCGACGTGTATGCGTGGAGCCTTTTCGCCTGCGTACTGATCCTGGCGTTGTCGTGGCCAGGTCCGGCCCGCGCCGCGGCCGCGCCCGCGGCATCCGAAGCGAAGCCCGCCGCGACCGGGACAGGCGACGCCGACGCCGAGGGCTTCTTCCGCTCGATCGTCAAGGTTCAGGCCCGCGCGGTGCCCAACGCGCGCAGCAATGCGAGCCTCGGCCGGGAGCGCGAAGGCACCGGCATCGTCATCGGCGACGACGAGCTGGTGCTCACGATCGGCTATCTGATCGTCGAGGCCGACGAAGTGACGCTGATCGACCAGCGGGGCCGCACGCTGCCCGCGCGGGTCGTCGGGTACGATCATGCGACCGGGCTGGGGCTCGTCCGCGCGGTCGTGCCGATCGGCGCCTCGCCGCTGGCGTTCGGCGACTCCGCGAAGCTCGCCGAGCGCGATCCGGTGATGATCGTCAACCACGCCGGTGCGAGCGACGTGACGCTGGCCTACGTGGTGTCGAAGCGACCGTTCACCGGCAACTGGGAGTACATGCTCGAACAGGCGATCTTCACGTCCCCGCCGACGCTCAACTGGAGCGGCGCGGCACTGATCAACAAGGATCTCAAGCTCGTCGGCATCGGCTCGCTGATCGTGCGCGAGGCGGCCACGATGGACGGGTCGGTGCCCGGCAACATGTTCGTCCCGATTGACATCCTGAAGCCGATACTTGCCGATCTCGTCAGGACGGGGCGGCGCGCGGGAACACCGCGCCCATGGCTCGGCGTGGCGGCCGACGAGGTCCAGGGCCGGCTCGTGGTCTCGCGCGTTTCGCCCGAGGGTCCCGGCGACGCGGCAGGAATCAAGGTCGGCGACATCATCCTCGGAGTGGGCGGCGACGCCGTGCGCACGCAGGCGGAGTTCTACCGCAAGCTGTGGAGCCGCGGCGGCGCCGGAGTGGACGTTACGCTGCGCGTCCTGCAGGGCGTCGACGTCAAGGAGCTGTCGGTCCACTCGATCGATCGCACCGAGTATTTCCGGCCGAAGACCACGTACTGACCGCAGTCGGCGGTCACGTCCCATCCCGGCGTCGATCCCCGGCGTCGGTCCGGTAGAATGCGCGGGTTTCCACGTCCCGTCCCGCGCCGCGCACGCCGCGCGCTCTCGCCCGTCTCCGATGCTTCTCTACGCCGCAACCATCTTCATCAGCGCGTTCCTGCTGTTCCTGGTCCAGCCGGTGATGGCAAAGCAGATCCTGCCATGGTTCGGCGGCTCGGCGGCCGTCTGGACGACCTGTCTCGTGTTCTTTCAGACTGCGCTGCTCGCGGGCTACGCGTATTCCGACCTGGTCGTGCAGCGACTGGCGCCGCGCGCGCTGATGCGCCTGCACACCGCGCTGCTGGTGGCGTCGCTCGCCGTGCTGCCCATCGTTCCGGGAATCCACTGGAAGCCCGCGGGCACCGAGAACCCTTCGTGGCTGATCCTCGGCATGCTCGTGGCAACGATAGGGCTGCCCTACTTCCTGCTGTCGACGACGAGCCCACTGGTCCAGGCGTGGTTCGCCCGCGCGCGCCCCGGTGCGAGTCCGTACCGATTGTTCGCGCTGTCGAATCTCGCGTCGATGCTGGCGCTCGTCGGCTACCCGTTCCTGCTCGAGCCCTGGGCGCCGACCCGCTGGCAGGCGCTCGGCTGGTCGGCGGGGTACGCGCTCTTCGTCGGGCTGTGCGCCGCGGCGGGCTGGTCGAGTCTGCGCCATCAGGCTGCGCCCAGGATCCTCTCACCGGCGGGGGAACCGGCAATGATCACCGGCGACGGGCTCGGCGAGGAGCCGCCCCCGGCCGCCCGGCAGGTGCTGTGGTGCACGCTCGCGGCAACCGGCTCGCTGCTGCTCCTCGCCATCTCGAATCACATCACGCAGAACATCGCCGCCGTGCCGCTGCTCTGGATAGCGCCGCTCGCCATCTACCTGCTGACGTTCATCCTCTGCTTCGAAGGCAAGGTGTGGTACCAGCGGGACACGTTCCTCGCGATGCTCGCGGCGGGGCTGCCGGTGATGGCGTGGACGCTCGCCGACCCGAAGCTGACCCACGAGCTCGCTATCCAGGTCGGCGTGTTCTGCGGCGGACTCTTCCTCGCCTGCATGTTCTGTCACGGCGAGCTGGTCCGGCTGAAGCCTGCGCCGCGGTATCTGACGCGCTTCTATCTGATGGTTTCGCTGGGGGGCGCCATCGGCTCCGTGCTGGTCGGGATCCTCGCGCCGCTGCTGCTGCCCGCGGACTTCGAGCTCGCCGGCGGGCTGGTCCTCGCCGCCCTGCTCCTCCTCTGGCAGGTGCGCGGCGCGCACATCGTGTTCGGCGTGCTCGCGGTCGCGGCAGTGCTCGGGACCGTCGGCTGCGCCGTGTGGTCGGTCCGCGAGTTCTACGAGGACACGATCGTCGCCAGCCGCAGTTTCTACGGCGTGCTGCGGGTGAAGAAGCTGGGCCACAGCGAGACGAACCATCGCCGGTCGCTGATCCACGGCACGATCCTGCACGGGACCCAGTACACCGCGCCGGAATCCACGCGCCAGCCGACCACCTACTACACGCCGACGTCGGGCATCGGGCGCCTGCTGGAGGCGCTGCACCCGAGCACGACGCCGATCAAGGTCGGCGTGATCGGGCTCGGCGCCGGCACGCTGGCGACCTACGGCGCAAAGGGCGATGTCTTCCGCTTCTACGAGATCAACCCCGACGTGCTCGCGGTCGCCCGGCGCGACTTCACGTTCCTCGGCGACAGCGAGGCGACGATCGAAGTGCAGCTCGGCGACGCGCGCCTGTCGCTCGAGCGCGAACCGCAGCAGAACTTCGATGTGCTGGTGATCGATGCGTTCTCCAGCGACGCGATTCCGGTCCACCTCATCACGGCGGAAGCGCTGGGCATATACAAGCGGCACATGAAGCCCGGCGGAGTGATCGCCTTCCACGTCACCAACCGCTTCCTCAACCTGGTTCCGGTCGTCGAGCAGCTGGCGCACGTGCATCGGCTCCTGATGATCCACGTCGCCGACGAGGCCGAGAGCACCGGCGCGAGCCGCAGCGACTGGCTGCTGCTCGCCGACCGTCGCGAGTCGCTCGACCGGCCGGCGCTCACGGAAGCGGCGACCGAAGTCGAGGTACGCAAGGATTGGCGGCTGTGGACCGACGACTTCAACAACCTGGTGCAGGTGTTGAAGTAACCGCACTAGAATAGGTTCATGCCGCCGAGCGCCCAACCCGCCACGTCCGCGCGCGACCCCGCCACCTACCGCGCCCTCGTGCACCCGCCCGGCGCGCGCTTCATCGAGGCGATCGACCAGCGCGCGCTGCCGCATTCGGTGGTGACGGCGAAGATCGCGAACGCCGACACCGCGGCCCTGGCGATCCGCCGGATGTGGGTGCGCGGCGCGCCGCTGATCGGCGCCGTCGGCGCGTACGGGATGGCGCTCGCGCTCGACCGCGACGCCACCGACGCGTCGCTGGCGAAGGCGCACGCCGCGCTCGACGCGACGCGGCCCACCGCGGTCAACCTGCGCTGGGCGCTCGATCGCGTGCGCGCAGCCGTCGCGCCGCTGCCGGAGCGCGAGCGGGCGGACGCGGCCTGGCACGAAGCCGACGCGATCTGCAGCGAGGACGAGGCGATCAATCGCGCGATCGGCGGGCACGGACTCGAGCTGCTCCGCGACATTTCGCGGCGCAAGGCGGGCCCCGTCAACGTGATGACGCATTGCAACGCCGGCGCGCTCGCGACCTGCGGCTGGGGCACCGCTACGGCACCGCTGTTCCTGGCGCACGCCGAAGGACTGGCGTTGCACGTGTGGGTGAGCGAGACCCGGCCGCGGCTGCAGGGCGCGAATCTGACCGCCTGGGAGATGGGCCGGCGCGGCGTTCCGCACACGCTGTTCGCGGACGTCGCCAGCGCGCTGCTGATGCGGCGCGGCGACGTCGACATCGTGCTGGTCGGTGCCGACCGCGTGGCGGCGAACGGCGACGTCTGCAACAAGATCGGCACCTACGACAAGGCGCTCGCCGCGCGCGACAACGACGTGCCGTTCTATGTCGCGCTGCCCTCGCCGACGCTCGATCCGGGGCTCGCCTCCGGCGAGGCGATCCCGATCGAGACGCGCAGCCCGGACGAGGTGCTCGCGATCACCGGCCGCGACAGCTTCGGCCAGGCGACGACCGTGGGCATCGCGCCGGAGGGCACGCGTGCGGTCAACTACGCATTCGACGTCACCCCTGCCCGCCTGGTTTCCGGGCTCGTCACCGAGCGCGGAGTCATCGCGGCGGACCGCGATGCCCTGGGCGCGGCGTTCCCCGAGCGGTTTCGATGAGCGGCACCCCCGGCGACGAGCGCAGGCTGCGCGACGCGGTGATCCGGACCGCGCGCGAGATGAACGCGCTCGGCATCAATCGCGGCAAGTCGGGCAATGTCAGCGCGCGCTGGCGCGGCACGAGCTTCGACGGCTACCTGATCACCCCGACCGGCATGCCGTACGCCGGGCTCGCCGCCGAGGACATCGTGGCGATGCCCATCGACGACGGGGAAGCAGCGGCCCGAGGGGCACGGGCGCCGTCGTCGGAGTGGCGGTTCCACCGCGACATCTATCGCGGGCGGCCCGCAACGGCGGCGATCGTCCACACGCATGCGCCGTTCGCGACGTCGCTCGCTTGCCTGCACCGCGGCATTCCCGCGTTTCATTACATGGTTGCGGTGGCAGGCGGCAGGGACATCCGCTGCGCGCCATACGCGACCTTCGGCACGCAGGCGCTGTCCGACCACGCGGTCGCCGCGCTCGACGGCCGCAACGCCTGCCTGCTCGCGAACCACGGGATGATCGCGACCGGCGCCTCGCTCGATGCGGCGCTCGCCCTGGCGGCCGAGGTCGAGACCCTGGCCGAGATCTACTGGCGCGCGCTGCAGATCGGCGAGCCCGCGCCGCTTTCCGACGAGGAAATGGACGTCGTCATCGCCAAGTTCCGGACCTATGGCCAACCCTGAAGCAGCGGCGAGGGGTATGCGCGCGGACCGGCCTCACGCCGGCTTCCACGCCGAGCCACCCCGGGCGGCGCCGCCTCCGCTAAACTGACTGCCGAGCATCCACGGGAGGCCCGATGCCTGATCCGCTATTGATTGCGAAGAACCCGCAAACCGAGCTCTTTCTGCTGCCGGCGCTCGCCAATCGTCACGGTCTCATCACCGGCGCGACGGGGACCGGGAAGACGGTCACGCTGCAGGTGATGGCCGAAAAGTTCTCGAGCATCGGCGTTCCGGTGCTCATGGCCGACGTCAAGGGCGATCTCTCGGGAATCACGCAACCCGGCGCAGCGTCCCCCAAGTTCCGCGAGCGCCTCAAGCTGCTCGGCGTCGACGAGCCCGCCTACGCGGGATCGCCGGCCGTCTTCTGGGACGTCTTCGGCGAGCAGGGTCATCCGGTCCGCGCGACCGTCTCGGACCTCGGCCCGCTGCTCCTCGCGCGCATCCTGAATCTCAACGAGACGCAGACCGGGCGTGCTCGCGCTGGTGTTCAAGGTCGCCGACGACAACCGGCTCCTCTTGCTCGATCTCAAGGACCTGCGCGCGATGCTGCAGTACGTCGGCGACCATGCGCAGGAGTTCCAGACCAACTACGGCAACGTCTCCGCCGCCAGCATCGGCGCGATCCAGCGCGGACTGCTCGCGCTCGAGCAGCAGGGAGCCGAGAAGTTCATCGGCGAGCCGATGCTCAACGTCGACGACCTGATCCAGGCCGAGGGAGGCCGCGGCGTCATCAATATCCTCGCAGCGGACAAGCTGCTCGCCGCGCCGACCCTGTACTCGACGCTGCTGCTGTGGCTGCTGTCGGAGCTCTACGAACGGCTGCCCGAGATCGGTGATCCGGAGAAGCCCAAGCTCGTCTTCTTCTTCGACGAGGCCCACCTGCTGTTCAGCGACGCGCAGAAGTCGTTGCTGGACAAGATCGAGCAGGTCGTGCGCCTGATCCGCTCGAAGGGGGTGGGCGTCTACTTCGTCACCCAGAACCCGCTGGACATCCCCGAGACGGTCCTGGGCCAGCTCGGCAATCGCGTGCAGCACGCACTGCGCGCGTTCACGCCGCGTGACCAGAAGGCGGTGAAGGCTGCGGCCGAGACGATGCGCGCCAATCCGAAGGTCGACACGGCGAAGGTGATCACCGAGCTCGGCGTCGGCGAGGCGCTCGTGTCGTTCCTCGACACGAAGGGCCGTCCCGGCATCGTCGAGCGCGCCTACATCCTCCCGCCGGCGAGCCGCATCGGGCCGGCGACCCCAGAGGAGCGGCGGCGCGTGATGTCGAGTTCGACGCTGGCCGGGGTTTACGACAAGGCCGTCGATCGCGATTCGGCCTACGAGCGGCTGAAGGGGCGCGTCGAGGCCACGTCGGCCGCCGGCGGCGCCGCAGCGCCGGGCGGTGCTCCGGCCGCAGGCGGAGGAAGCTGGACCGACTCGATCAAGGACTCGCTGGGCGGATTGGTCTCGGGCAGCGGCCGCAAGGACAGCATCGTCGAGGCCGTGGCGAAGAGCGCGGCGCGCACGGTCGGCTCGACGATCGGCCGCGAGATCGTCCGCGGCGTGCTGGGCTCGCTGCTCGGCGGGCGCCGGCGCTAGCCTGCGGTGGCATGCCGTGCCCCAAGTCGCGTGTGCGCAACCTCGAGCGCGAAACCCGCTGAGCTCGTCGCGGACTCGCGGACATTTCCGGTTTTCGGCGAGTAGCTGAATGTCCACGGACGACAAGAATGTGCTCGGCGGCGTTCTCGCGCCCTGCTCGACTTCGCCGCGCACCGGCTTCTATCGCGACGGCTGCTGCAACACCGGTCCGGAGGACGTCGGCCTGCACGTGGTCTGCGCGCAGGTGACCGCGGAATTCCTGGCATTCGCGCGCGAGCAGGGCAACGACCTCGTCACGCCCGTGCCCGCCTTCGGTTTCCCCGGGCTCGTGCCCGGCGATCGCTGGTGCGTATGCGCAGCCACGTGGCGTCAGGCCTACGACGCCGGCGTCGCACCGCCCGTGGTCCTGGCGGCGACGAACGAGGAAACGCTCGCGGTGATCCCGCTCTCGGCGCTGACGCAGCACGCGCTCGACGCCCACTGACGGCTCCCGATGCGCGCGCTGCGCTTCGACCGTTACGGGCCGCCGGACGTGCTCCACGTCGCGGACATCGCCGATCCGTCGCCCCGGTCGGGCGAAGCGAAGCTGCGCGTCCATGCGGCGAGCCTCAATCCCCTGGACTGGAAGGTCCGCGCGGGACACCTGCGCCTGATGCCGACATTCCGGGGGCCGCCGCGCGGGATCGGCTGCGATTTTGCCGGCGAGATCGTGGGTGTCGGCGGCGGCGCGACGTCGCGTTACATCGGCGAGCGTGTGTTCGGCTCGCTGTTGCCGTTCGGACGCGACGGCTCCCTTGCGGAGTACGTGGTCGTTTCCGTCGAACGCATCGTTCCGATTCCCGACGGCGTCGACTACGATCAAGCCGCCGCGCTGCCCATCGCCGGCGGAACGGCGCTGCAGGCGCTCGCCGACGAGGCCCGACTTGCCGCCGGCCAGCGCGTGCTGGTCGTCGGTGCCGCGGGCGGCGTCGGCCATTTCGCCGTGCAGGTCGCGAAGCATCTCGGCGCGCACGTCGTCGGCGTCTGCGGCGCCGGCAATGCCGAATGGGTTCGCGCGCTGGGGGCGGACGAGGTCGTCGACTACGCGCGCGACGACTTCACGCGTCGCGCCGATCGGTTCGACGTCGTATTCGATGCTGCGGGTGCGTCCTCGTTCCCCGCCGCCAGGCGCGTGCTCGCCGACTCCGGCTGCTACATCAACACGCTCGGCGATGCCGCGGCCATCGCGGGCACGGTGCTGAGCGCGGTCGTCGCGCGGTTCACGTCACGCCAGCGTGCGATACCGTTCGCCCTCAGGAACGGGCCCGCGATCTGGCAGCGCCTCGCCCGGCTGGCCGCCGACGGCGTCCTGCACGCGCACGTCGAGCGCACGATCGCCCTCGAGGATGTCGCCGATGCGCAGCGCGCGATGGAGACGGGCCACGGCCGCGGGAAGATCGTCGTGCGGCTCTGATCCCGCGGTCGCGGGCAAAAGCCAAAGGCCCACCGCACGGGTGGGCCTTTGGCCTTGCGACGCGCGGGCGCAAAGCCAAAGGCCCACCGCACGGGTGGGCCTTTGGCTTTGAGGGTGCCTGACGATGACCTACTTTCGCATGGGCAATCCACACTATCATCGGCGTGCCGCCGTTTCACGGTCCTGTTCGGGATGGGAAGGGGTGGTTCCAGCGGGCTGTGGTCGTCAGGCATTGACGGTTGGCCGCACGCGCAAGCGCGCGCAGCCGCATTCGGAAGAAGCAAAGCATTGGATCAGATTGGCGCCAACGCCATAACCAGGACGAGCCGGTCAGCACTCAAGGTTATGGGGTCAAGCCGCACGGGCAATTAGTACCGGTTAGCTCAAGGCATTACTGCCCTTCCACACCCGGCCTATCAACGTGGTGGTCTGCCACGACCCTTCAGGGGGATCAAGTCCCCGGGAGATCTCATCTTCAGGCACGTTTCCCGCTTAGATGCTTTCAGCGGTTATCGCTTCCGCACTTAGCTACCCGGCAATGCGACTGGCGTCACAACCGGTACACCAGCGGTGCGTCCACTCCGGTCCTCTCGTACTAGGAGCAGCCCCCGTCAAATCTCCAGCGCCCACGGCAGATAGGGACCAAACTGTCTCACGACGTTTTGAACCCAGCTCACGTACCACTTTAAATGGCGAACAGCCATACCCTTGGGACCGGCTACAGCCCCAGGATGTGATGAGCCGACATCGAGGTGCCAAACACCGCCGTCGATATGAACTCTTGGGCGGTATCAGCCTGTTATCCCCGGCGTACCTTTTATCCGTTGAGCGATGGCCCTTCCATACAGAACCACCGGATCACTATGTCCTGCTTTCGCACCTGCTCGCCTTGTCAGGCTCGCAGTCAAGCACGCTTGTGCCATTGCACATTCAGCGCGATAGCCGACCGCGCTAAGCGTACCTTCGAGCTCCTCCGTTACTCTTTGGGAGGAGACCGCCCCAGTCAAACTGCCTACCATGCACGGTCCCCGATCCAGTTAATGGACCTGGGTTAGAACCGCAATGACACCAGGCTGGTATTTCAACGTTGCCTCCACGCCAGCTAGCGCCAGCGCTTCAAAGGCTCCCAGCTATCCTACACAAGTCTCATCACAGTCCAATGCAAAGCTACAGTAAAGGTGCACGGGGTCTTTCCGTCTTGCCGCGGGGAGATTGCATCTTCACAAACACTTCAACTTCGCTGAGTCTCGGGTGGAGACAGCGTGGCCATCGTTACGCCATTCGTGCAGGTCGGAACTTACCCGACAAGGAATTTCGCTACCTTAGGACCGTTATAGTTACGGCCGCCGTTTACCGGGGCTTCGATCAAGGGCTTGCACCCCATCACTTAACCTTCCGGCACCGGGCAGGCGTCACACCCTATACGTCCACTTTCGTGTTAGCAGAGTGCTGTGTTTTTGTTAAACAGTCGCAGCCACCATTTCACTGCGGCCCCACTCGGCTCCGCCTGTACGGCTTCACCTACCTGGGGCGCACCTTATCCCGAAGTTACGGTGCTAATTTGCCGAGTTCCTTCACCCGAGTTCTCTCAAGCGCCTCAGAATATTCATCCTGCCCACCTGTGTCGGTTTGCGGTACGGTCAACTTGGAACTGAAGCTTAGAGGCTTTTCCTGGAAGCAGGGTGTCACTCACTTCAGGCCGGCAAGCCGGCCCTCGTCATCACGCCTCAGCTAAGCCCAGCGGATTTGCCTACCGGGCACGCCTACACGCTTAAACCGGGACATCCAACACCCGGCCGAGTTAACCTTCTCCGTCCCCCCATCGCATTCCAAGTCGGTGCCGGAATATTAACCGGCTTCCCATCGGCTACGACTCTCGTCCTCACCTTAGGGGCCGACTCACCCTGCGCCGATGAACGTGGCGCAGGAAACCTTGGGCTTTCGGCGAGCGGGCCTTTCACCCGCTTTATCGCTACTCATGTCAGCATTCGCACTTCCGATACCTCCAGCAGCCCTCTCGAGCCACCTTCACAGGCCTACGGAACGCTCTCCTACCATCTGTACGCTCCATTAAAAGCACGCTTCGCCATCGCAACGCTCGCGCATTGCATCGCAACGCTCGCGCATTGCAGGACGACTCGACTTTGTTGAGCGCTTTGCCGGGTCCTTCGCTTCGCGAAGGGCCGGCAAGCTCCACCTCCGGCGCATGCCTTTAATGGAGCGTACAAATCCACAGCTTCGGTGCGCAGTTTGAGCCCCGTTACATCTTCCGCGCAGGACGACTCGACCAGTGAGCTATTACGCTTTCTTTAAATGATGGCTGCTTCTAAGCCAACATCCTGGCTGTCTGAGCCTTCCCACCTCGTTTCCCACTTAACTGCGTCTTGGGGACCTTAGCTGGTGGTCTGGGTTGTTTCCCTCTCGACCCCGGACGTTAGCACCCGAAGTCTGTCTCCCGTGCTCGCACTCTGCGGTATTCGGAGTTTGCAATGGCGCGGTAAGTCACAATGACCCCCGCAACCATAACAGTGCTCTACCCCCGCAGGTGATGCACAAGGCACTACCTAAATAGTTTTCGGAGAGAACCAGCTATTTCCGGATTTGTTTAGCCTTTCACCCCTAGCCACAGCTCATCCCCTACCTTTTCAACGGTAGTGGGTTCGGACCTCCAGTGAGTGTTACCCCACCTTCATCCTGGCCATGGCTAGATCATCCGGTTTCGGGTCTACGCCCACCAACTGAATCGCCCTGTTCGGACTCGCTTTCGCTGCGCCTCCCCTATTCGGTTAAGCTCGCTGGTGAACGTAAGTCGCTGACCCATTATACAAAAGGTACGCCGTCACCCCTGCTTCAAGCCCCCTCCGCACGATGACCGTCGAGCGTGCCATTGCACTCCCTTCAACATGTCTTTTGATGGGTCTCGCGCTTCGCGCTCGGCCACAAAGAACCCCGAAGGGGCTTGAAGCAGGGGCTCCGACTGTTTGTATGCATGCGGTTTCAGGATCTATTTCACTCCCCTCCCGGGGTTCTTTTCGCCTTTCCCTCACGGTACTGGTTCACTATCGGTCGATCACGAGTATTTAGCCTTGGAGGATGGTCCCCCCATCTTCAGACAGGATGTCACGTGTCCCGCCCTACTTGTCTCGCGCCTAGTTCCACACCCACCTCTTCAGTTACGGGGCTGTCACCCACTACGGCTGGCCTTTCCAGACCATTCTCCTGAGGTTGGCGCTAAATCGCGACGGCTCTTCCCATTTCGCTCGCCACTACTCTGGGAATCTCGGTTGATTTCTGTTCCTCCGGCTACTGAGATGTTTCAGTTCACCGGGTTCGCTCTACCCTGCCTATGTATTCAGCAGAGAGTGACCCTTGCGGGCCGGGTTTCCCCATTCGGACATCTGCGGATCAATGCTCGTTTGCCAGCTCCCCGCAGCTTTTCGCAGGCTGCCACGTCCTTCATCGCCTGTGATCGCCAAGGCATCCACCACATGCACTTAGTCGCTTGACCCCATAACGCTGAGCACTGTTCGAGCTCAGGCTCACGGGCGTTTGCGCTACCCGCCACCCCCGACCAGGGGAACAGCGGGTCGATACAATCTAACCCATCTCGCCCTGCGCGCCCGGAAGGAGACTTGCGCCCCCGACCCTGCCCGCCGAGCAAGATTTGCTTTGCTTCTTCCGTATTGTTAAAGAACAACCGATAACACTGGTTCAAGAAACCAGAAGCAAGCAGCGAACGCCGCTGTTTGCTTCTGGGCTCTGGCGCAACCGCCCGATCTCCGATGCCGTGCCGATGTCTCTTTGGTGGAGCTGGACGGGATCGAACCGACGACCCCCTGCTTGCAAAGCAGGTGCTCTCCCAACTGAGCTACAGCCCCGGCGTGCATTGGTGGGTCTGGATGGATTCGAACCATCGACCCCCGCCTTATCAAGACGGTGCTCTAACCAACTGAGCTACAGGCCCGATTCCGTGACCGGCCGCCAGCAGTCGGCGATCGGTGCGGCTGCCGCGCGCATTCGCGCGGGTCCGACGGTCCCCTGTCCGCTGCCACCTGACCGCACAACCGATAAGCGTGAGCACTGGAACGCCCGGGCATTCCGAGAAAGGAGGTGATCCAGCCGCACCTTCCGATACGGCTACCTTGTTACGACTTCACCCCAGTCACGAAACGCACCGTGGCAACCGCCCCCCTTGCGGTTAGGCTAGCTGCTTCTGGTACATCCCGCTCCCATGGTGTGACGGGCGGTGTGTACAAGACCCGGGAACGTATTCACCGCGGCATGCTGATCCGCGATTACTAGCGATTCCGACTTCATGCAGTCGAGTTGCAGACTGCAATCCGGACTACGACCGGCTTTCTGGGATTGGCTCCCCCTCGCGGGTTGGCAACCCTCTGTACCGGCCATTGTATGACGTGTGAAGCCCTACCCATAAGGGCCATGAGGACTTGACGTCATCCCCACCTTCCTCCGGTTTGTCACCGGCAGTCTCCCTAGAGTGCCCTTGCGTAGCAACTAGGGACAAGGGTTGCGCTCGTTGCGGGACTTAACCCAACATCTCACGACACGAGCTGACGACAGCCATGCAGCACCTGTGTTCCGATTCCCTTTCGGGCACACCCGCCTCTCGGCGGGCTTCCGGACATGTCAAGGGTAGGTAAGGTTGTTCGCGTTGCATCGAATTAATCCACATCATCCACCGCTTGTGCGGGTCCCCGTCAATTCCTTTGAGTTTTAACCTTGCGGCCGTACTCCCCAGGCGGTCAACTTCACGCGTTAGCTACGGTACTGAGGAATCGCTTCCCCAACACCCAGTTGACATAGTTTAGGGCGTGGACTACCAGGGTATCTAATCCTGTTTGCTCCCCACGCTTTCGTGCCTGAGCGTCAGTGTTAGCCCAGGGGGCTGCCTTCGCCATCGGTGTTCCTCCACATCTCTACGCATTTCACTGCTACACGTGGAATTCCACCCCCCTCTGCCACACTCAAGCCCGCCAGTTTCCAATGCCATTCCCAGGTTGAGCCCGGGGCTTTCACATCAGACTTAGCGAACCGCCTGCGCACGCTTTACGCCCAGTAATTCCGATTAACGCTCGCACCCTACGTATTACCGCGGCTGCTGGCACGTAGTTAGCCGGTGCTTATTCTTCCGGTACCGTCAGGAACCCCCCGTATTAGGGGGAGTCATTTCTTCCCGGACAAAAGCGGTTTACAACCCGAAGGCCTTCTTCCCGCACGCGGCATGGCTGGATCAGGGTTGCCCCCATTGTCCAAAATTCCCCACTGCTGCCTCCCGTAGGAGTCTGGGCCGTGTCTCAGTCCCAGTGTGGCTGATCATCCTCTCAGACCAGCTACCGATCGTCGCCTTGGTGAGCCTTTACCTCACCAACAAGCTAATCGGACATCGGCCGCTCCCATAGCGTGAGGCCTTGCGGTCCCCCACTTTCCTCCGTAGAGCATATGCGGTATTAGCCCAGCTTTCGCTGAGTTATCCCCCACTACGGGGTACGTTCCGATGTATTACTCACCCGTTCGCCGCTCGCCGCCAGGGTTGCCCCCGCGCTGCCGCTCGACTTGCATGTGTAAAGCATGCCGCCAGCGTTCAATCTGAGCCAGGATCAAACTCTTCAGTTCGATCTTTACAAGTAACTCAATCGACGTTGGCCCCATCCCCGTCCACATCGGTTAAACCTCCGCGGACAGGAACAAGACTTGCCCCCACTCGTTGCCGAGCAGGAGCCTTTTGCGTCGTGTGAGCACCAGAACTTCTTGAATTTCCCCCCGTTTTCGCCAGCCAGGCTGTCACCAGCATCGCCGCCGTCGACGGGGGCACCCAAGCACCCCAGCGCCCACACTTATCGGTTGTGAATTTTTAAAGAACTGGCTGGCCCGGGCATCGCCCGAAGAAACACCAGCAAAGAAGCGCGATTATACATCGATACGCGGGCCGGTCAACACCTTTGCGCACCTTTGCGGGTCCGTCGCTGTCGCCCCGACCCGGTCCGGCGTGAGCCCGGGCGCTGCTTCCGACAGCTGTGCCCGTGCGCCGGTATGGATCGGCATGTGCCGATCCACTCGGGTTCCCGTTTCGACGGCCCGTTCAGGGATGGCAACGACCGCGCCGCGGGCCGGCACGAGCGCGACGCCGACAGTGCGCCGACCGAAACGCGTAAAATGCGTGACTCTGTCTGCGGGGACCGGTCCCAATGCGGTCGGGAGGCCGCCCGCGGTGCATCGCGGTGCCTTCATTCCCCACCCTTCATCCTGCTGTTGGCGCCGCGCAGCGTGCCCGCAGCTTCACGCCGGCCGCGACCGGCGCCGCCGAGGGCAATGAGGTCGGCGCGGGTGCGCGGACGAGGGCGCGGGATCATTCGCGATGAGCAAGACCTGCTTCTTCACGATCGTCTCGAACAACTACCGGCATTTCGCGCGATCGCTCGTCGCGAGCGTCCGGCGTCACGGCGCCGGCATCGATGCGCTCGTGGCGATCTGCGACGATCCGTTGCCGCAGGCCGACCCGCGCGACGTCTACGACGAGATTCCGATCCGCGACCTCGGGCTGCCGAAGTTCGATCGCTTCGTATTCCAGTACACGATCCTCGAGCTCAACACGGCGATCAAGCCCTGGGTCATCCAGGCGCTGTTCGACCGCGGCTACGAGCGGGTCGTCTACTTCGATCCCGACATCAAGGTCTACGGGCCGGTCGATGCGATCCTCTCGCGCCTGGACGACGCGGACATCCTGCTGACACCGCATCTGACCGGGCAGCTCGACGATGGCCGGCATCCGTCCGAGCTCTCGATCCTGCAAAGCGGCAGCTACAACCTCGGCTTCATCGCGCTCGCCCGCTCCGAGGTATCGCGCCGATTCGTCGCCTGGTGGCAAACGAAGCTGCTGCGCGACTGCGTGGTCGACATCCCGCGCGGGCTGTTCACCGACCAGAAGTGGATCGACCTCGTGCCGGGCATGTACGAACGCGTGGCGATCGAGCGCGATCCGGGATGGAACGTCGCCTACTGGAACCTCAATCACCGGCGCGTCGAGCGGAGCGCGGGCGCGTTCCGCGTCGATGGGCGGCCGCTCCTGTTCTTCCATTTCTCCGGCTTCACGCCGGGGGCGAAGCTGCTGAGCAAGCACCAGGATCGCTACACCATGGATGCGCTGCCGCCGGCAGTGCGCGCACTCGCCGACGACTATGCGGCCGACCTGCGCCGCGGCGGCGACGAGGAGTGCCAGCGCTTGCCCTATGCGTTCGGACGCTTTCCGGGGGGTGAACCGATTCCCGACCTCGTCCGACGCTGCTACCGGGAGGCGTTCCCTTGGGACGAGCCGCATCCGGATCTCTGGACGCCCCAGGGACAGGCCTTCCTGCTCGACTGGCTCAACCGGCCGGCACCGGAGCACGGCCGCGCGCCGTGGTTCACGCGCATTGCGGCGACCCTCTATCGCGTGCGCCCCGATCTGCAGGCCGCCTTTCCGGACGTGACCGGTGCGCACGGGTCGGGATACGCCCACTGGTATCTGGAGAACGCAACCCCGCAGGCGGGATTCGCCGAAGCGTTCGTGGCGCCGGTGCGCGCGGCACTCGGGATGGAAGCACGCGCCGCGGGGACCCCGGCGGCGGCAGGCGCCGCCGATCGCGCCGCGGTGGCAATCGCAGCCGAGCCGGCGGAAATCACCGCCGCCGGGACCTCGCCAGCGCACGTCAGGGGATTGCGTCGGCGCGTGTTTCATTGGGTCTATCGCGCCGCCTGGGGCGCACGCCACCTCGTGAAGCCGATCACCTCGCAGTCGTTGCGGCACCGGGTGCGCCATTCGTTGCTGCGACACGCCTATTTCGACCACCGTTATGTGACGCCGCCGCTCACGCTCGTGCCCACCTCCGGTGCGGCGCGCCGCGAGGACGCCGCACCACGACCCACGTCTGCCGCATCGGCGACGACCAAGGGCAGCCCGCCGGCGCCGCGGGAGACCCCGGGACTCAACGTCATCGGCTACCTCGCGGCGGAAAGCGGTGTCGGCGAATCGGCACGCTCGATGCTCCGGATTCTCAAGGCAGCCGGTATCGAGGTGACCGCCGTCGACTTCCGCGTGGGCAACGTGTCGCGAATGACCGAATCGATCGCGGAAGTCGTGGCCGAGGGGCCGCGCCACCCGATCAACCTCTTCCACATCAACGCCGACCAGATGTTCGTGGCGCGCGACAATCTCGGCGCCGCCGTCTTCGATGGGCATTACAACATCGGTTTCTGGGCGTGGGAGCTGATGGAGTTTCCCGACGAATGGGTGCCCGCGCTCGGCCTGCTCGACGAAGTGTGGGTCCCGTCGGCGTTCTGCCAGCAGGCGATCGGCGCCAAGTCGCCGGTGCCGGTCCTGCGGATGCCCCACGCCGTGGAAGCGCCTCCCGTTGCGCCCGACCGTGGCGCCTTCGGGATCGCCGGGTCCGATATCGTCTTTCTCGGCATGTGCGACGTGCTGAGCGTGCCGGAGCGCAAGAATCCGTTCGGCATCGCCGACGCCTTCCGCCGCGCATTCCCGGGCAACGAGCGCGCCCGGCTGCTGCTCAAGATAAGCAACCTCGCGCATCAACCCGATCTCAAGGACCGGCTGCAGCGGCTGGTCGGCTCCGATTCACGCGTCACGCTGCTCGAGGGCTATCTCGCGCGGCAACAGCTCTGGACGCTGATGGCGAGCGTCGACTGCTACGTGTCGCTCCACCGTTCGGAGGGCTTCGGCCTCGGCATGGCGGAGGCGATGGCCTCCGGCCGGCCGGTCATCGCGACCGGCTGGTCGGGCAACGTCGATTTCATGCATCCGGACAACGCGCTGCTCGTCGACTACCGTCTGGTGGCGATCGAGCGCGACCTCGGACCGTATCGCCGCGGGCAGCTCTGGGCGGAACCCGATGTCGACGCCGCCGCGACGTGCATGCGCGAGATCGCGAGCTCGGCGCAGTTGCGGCAGCGCCTCGGGATGCGCGCACGGCAGACAGCCGTGCGGGAGCTCTCTCCGGCGGCGATCGCGCCGCTCGTCCAAGCGCGCGTCAGGGCGATCGCGGGGTGGCGGTGAGGGTGGTCCGCGGCATGGCCCGGCCGGGGCAGACCCGCTTCCGACCGTTCACGTCGCGGTCCGGTCGCGAAGCCGCGTGACGCGCCCAGCCAGCCAGGACGGCTGGGTCAGGAGCAGGAGCGCCACGAGCAAGGCGACGAGCGATATGAGCGCAAAGCTCCGGAAATTCGTCGGCGCGTAGGTGAAGACGACTTCGCCATCGGCTGCCGGCGGCGCACGAACGACCATGAAAGCGAGATTCGCCTTGTGGATCGGGAGCAGGATCCCGCTTCGCGTCACCGCCCGCCATCCGGGATAGTAGACGTTCGAAACGAATATCGGCTGCTCGGCCTTCGCGCTGTACCGGATCACGAACGAATTCGGCCCGCGCTGCGCGTACTCGATCGGGCCGAGCTCCGGCGCTGCAGCGCCCGCCGTTGCGGAGGCCGCTTCCCTGTCTGCGACGTACGCGATCGCCGTCGCCCGGAAATCCGGCGCCCGCATCCGCGTCATGACTTCGGCGTCGGGGGCGAATCGCGTCTCGCCTACGAAAAAGGCCCGCGGCAGGCGCTCCTTTAGCCGCAAGACGTGACGGCCGCCGTCCTTCCGGATGTAGGTGAGCAGGCTCGAATCGAAGGTTGCCGGATCGACCTTGGTGCCGGTGACGTCCTCCTTGTGAAAGACGTAATCGACATTGAGCATTCGAATGAGCTCCACGTTCTCCGCAGTCACCGCCTTCGGGGTCAGCAGCCGGTGCGGATTGCGAAAATCGGTTTCGCGATTGAACAGAGAAAAGAACTTTGCGTAACTCTCCAGGTAGATTGAGTCGTGAGCCATCGTGTCGTTCAATCCGTAGATCAGCGCCGCGGTGTTCTGGATGAAGGCGTGCGTGGTCACCAGCCCACCCGTGCGAAACACGCGGCCATTTCCCGCGGCCTTGATCTCGCTTACGATCGGAGGGATCTCGGCCGACAGTGCACGGGAAAACGACGCGAGCTTGTGGTGCTCGACCGTCAACTCCGCCGCACAGGCGAGAATGATCGCCGCCTGGCCCGCAACGAGGAATCCCCGGCTCGACCGCAGCTCCCGCGAGAAGAGGCTGATCAGCAAGGCCACGGCGACGAAGCCGAGCGCGAACCTGATCGCGGTTATCGTGCCGCCGAGGCGCAGGACATCGGGCAGCTGGAGCGCCAGGACGTCGCTCCAGATTGCAAGCGCAAGGACGCCATAGATGACGCCGCAGGCAATCGCCAGCGTAGGCAACAGCCCGCTCCTCGACGACGCCACCCACCGGAAATTGGCGGCGCCGAGCCCTGCAAGGACGAGCAGCAGAAACTCGACCACGAACAATGCCCTGGTTTGCTGCGTTGGAATCGCGTCGAACCCGGGCACGGTGAAATAGAGCAGTTTGTACGCCCATCCGAGGCTCGCGATCGAATAGAAAAACAGAATGGGTGGAACGAGAAACAGCGCGATTCTCGCGGTCTCCCTTCGGACGAATGCCAGCAGCACGAGCGGAAGGCACAGGGCGCCGAGATAACGCTGGTGCTCGATCAGCGACCACTTCGGCGCCGGACCTCCCTGAAAGTGCGTCCCAAAGAGCTCGGGCACGAGGAACGCGAGGTTCGCGGCATCGCCGTAGGGCGGCAGGATGGTGGCGATTCTCGCCCACGGCACCGGCGCGCGCGGCTGCAGTCCCGTGACCTCCAGGAACGGACCGAGGTGCACTGCGGCCAACGCGACCGACAGCGCGGCCCCCGCCGCGAAGATCGCGGCCGCGCTGAGCGCGTCGCGCGTGCGTCCGGCAAGCACCAGGACGCAGACATACTGCACGACCAGCATACCGGCTAGGATGTAGATGTAGACCACCCACTGGATCCAGCCCCCGAGAATCGCCACGGCAAGGGCCAGGGCTGTGCACGCCAGGTATCGCGCGCTGCGCCTGACGATTGCCTCGTGCAGGCAGTAGCAGATCAACGGCAGCCATACCCCGGTCGAATTCCAGACCAGTCCGCGGGACCACCCGGCCAGGTACGGCATCAGCATGAACGCCAAGGCGGCGTAAAGCGCCGCGAATCGCGATTGGGTCAGGCGCTCCAGCAGCAGGAACATGCCAACGCCGGCGACGAGGAGATGCATCAGCCCGACCCATCCCCATCCCGCCTCCGTGCCCAGAACGACGAAGGCCAGGTTGAGCGGATAAGAAGACGCCGGAAAGCGTCGCGGCCACGAACGGCATTCCCGCACTACGCGCAAAGTCCCACATTGGAAACGTGGCCTGCGAACGCAGCGTCTCCGCCAGGAAGTGCTTCAGCGGGAAATACAGCATCGACGAATCGTGAGGTTCCGGATTGACGAATTTCGCCGGAGGCTGGACCTGCGACAGGGGGTACGCCCAATCCGCACTCAGAAAATTCGTGATGAGGAACGATTGGCCGGAGAACAGGAACGGATAGAACGCGAGGCCGGCAACCAGCGAGATCGTCGCCCAGGGGATTGCGAAACGTTGCGCCCGGGGACTGCGCGCGCACCACAACGTCGTCAGGAAGGAGAACACCGCATAGGCGAGTCCCGGAGCGGCGAGGAATCGAGGCGCGCCGTACTGGAAGCGCTCGCCGAGGACCTGATTCAGCCCGACCATCGCAAGCGTCGCGGCAATCGCGGCGACAGACCAGTACAGAACAGCCTCGAGAATCGGGCGGTCGAGAATCCGCAGCCGCGCCGCAGCGGCGATCCGGCCGGCCCTCTCGGCGATCGAGATCGTCGACGTCAAGAAAACGCTCGTGTTGTCCGGTCGACAGGTCCGGGCATCGCGGTGCCGGAACCCATACCGCCATGCCGACCTGGAATCACCGCCGGGGTGCCGACGCAGTGATCACCACGTTCCAGCATAACGGCCGCAGGGGAGGAACGAGCCACAGAAGCAGACGGTCGAGTTTCTCGAGCGGCGCGTACAGCCAGCGCCACTTCTCCCCTTCCAGAACCACCGCTTTCCAGTAACGCTCCCTGTTGGGGTTGCGGCGCTGGATCAGGGCCATGATCAGGAAGATGATGAGCGTCGACAGCCAGAAATACCGTGTTTCCACGACATCGAAGTACTTGCGAAACAGCCTGATGTCGGCCCATTTGAGCGGATGCTCGTCGGGCGTGCGGACCTGCGTGGCTAGCGCGCGGTAGGCGTTGATCACGGGATTATAGGCAAGCGGATCCCAGGTAACCAGGACCCCGTTCGGCGCCAGGTGCCGCACCATCCGGGAAAGCGTCTGGTCGATGTCGACATGGTGCAGAAGGTTGCCCGCGTAGATGATGTCGAAGAGCGCGTCGGCCGGAAGCCGCAGGTCCTCTGCGGCCGCCACATGCGGCGACACTCCGACACCGTTCTTCCTGGCCAGCCGTCCCGTGGCCTCGAGCATGCCCTCGGAAAGATCGGACGACGTCACCTCGGCGCCCAGAAGCGCAAAGTAGACGCTGGCCTCGCCCAGGCCACAGCCTACGTCCAGCAATCGCTTCCCGCGGATATCGCCCAGCCGCTGCCTGATGTAGCGCATCTCCGGAGACGTGCAGGCCTCGTTGACCAGGCGGACGTCGATTTCCTCGACGGGCTCGCTGTTCGCCCATGCGTCGTGAAACGCGCGCTCCTTGGCGAGCCGACCATCCAGGGCCGGGGTTGCGCCTGACGTCACGGCATATCCCGCGGACTCGGCCACCGAACGGACCAGTCCCATGAAGTGGGCATCGTTCTCGCGCTTCACCGGATCCTCCCCGCGCAACAGACCCAGTTCGCGCTGCCGCAGGACGTACTGCTCCTTGTCGCCGCGCAGATGGAAGTGCGCCTCATCGAGCGGAAACGCCGCAGACCCGGGGTTCGCGAGCGTCCAGCTGACCAGGACTCGACCCCGCTCGTACCTGAAGTCCAGCCCGCGGAGAAACTCCTCCCAGGCCGGCTGCGCACCGGCCGCCGCGCAATGCAGCTGCTGGGCGGCGATGAGGAATCGATACCTGAAGCTCTCAAACTTGATCTTCTTCGGCACGCTCCGCCTCGACGATCTTCATTGCCGACCGGCGCGACCTCGGCCGGTCACGCGCTTCGCCGCGAATGGCCTCGGCTTGCTGGAGCAATTGCTCGTAGCTCCATGGCCAGTTCTTCGCCGGCGGCGCCGTGAGGAACGTGCGGACTCGCTGCACCTTCGCGGACAGGAATCGCATGGAGATCGTGATCTCCGGATAGCTGCCGTACATGCATCCCTCGCAAGCGCGCGCAACCTGCAGAACCTCGTTGCGCCACGACTTGCTTCGGTAGAGCTCGGGAAAGCCGCTCGTCGTATGCCGGGTAGCTGCTGCCTAGCCGATGGTCGCAGCAGGGCGCAAACTCCCCGTTCGGCAGCAATGCGAAGTACAGATTCGGAGTATCGCAAACGCCTCCATTGCGGCTACGCCAGGTGGTCGGCTCCTCGCGCACGAAGCGCCTGATGTCGTCCAGATACTGATCGCTGTCGTAGAGAAGGAAGCCCTCCGCGCGCATCGCGCGAACCCGCTCGACGATCCGATCGACGATCGGATACTCGCTCGGCAGAAAGCGCAGCGAGCGATCGAAGGTCCGGAAGCCGCGCGGATGACCGTAATCGGTCACGTGCACGGGGACCAGCGAGGTGAACCAGGAGATCGCGGTTCCGAAGCGGACCACGTCCTCGATGTCCCCCATGTTCTGCGGCTGAAGCACGCATCCCAGGGATGCGAAGCTGCCCTCTTTCGGCAGGTACCTGCTGAACAGGGCAATCGCCTTCAGCGCCTGGTGCCACGACTCGTTGAAGCCCCCGTTGATCATGTCCTGGCGTGCCGACTGCAGGGAGTCGAGGGAAATCGAGATGTCCTTGCCGCCGGCCTCGACCGCCCGGGCGATCTGGTCCTCCGATGCGAAGCCGTTGGTCTGCATGCGAACATGGACGCCGCGCGACTCGAATGCCCGGATGATCTCCGGCAGGTCTCTGCGCGCAAACGGCTCCCCTCCCGTCAGGAGGACGATCGCCACGCCCATCCGGGCGAAGTTGTCCGCGATTCGCTCGATCTCGTCGATCGTGCACTCGCGCACGTCGGCATTCGCATAGATGATGTTGCATTGCTCGCAGGTCAGGTTGCAGCGCGCCGTCACGTAGAACTGGACGTAGACCGGCGCGTCCTGCAGCAGCGCCGCTCTGGCAAGGGTCCGCTTCGAAAGCTTGGAAAACATTTCACGCCTTGCGAAAGAACACGACGCGGGTCATGTAGTTGAGAGCGAAGGTCACGGCGTTGGCAATGAGCTTGCCCCAGTAGGGCCCGGTCCCCGCCGCCTCGACGAGCAGCCACAGCAGGAGCGTGCCGATCGCGAGCATTGCCCCGTTGGCCGCGACGGTGAGCACGACGTCCGTACCGAGCCGAAAGCGGCTGTCCGGAAATACATAGCGGCGAATGAGAACGACATTCAGGCAGGCGCCAAGGCAGAAGCCCGCAAGGTTGGCGAGATAGATCGACGCCCCCGCCGCGACCAGCGCCGAGTAGACCCCGAAAGTCCGCGCCATAGCCGAACGCAACAACGAGGAAGTATCGCAGCGGCTCACTGAATGTTGATCTTTTCGGCGACAAGATAGAGCGGCCGTCCCTTCGCTTCCTCGAAAATTCGGGCGATGTATTCGCCGACCAGGCCGATCAGCAGGATCTGCACGCCGCCGAACACGACGATCGACAGCAACACGGCGGTCAGGCCGGGGACCGGGACGTCGGTGAAGAGCTTCAGGTAGAGCATGTAGCCGCCGAACAGGAGTCCCGCCAGTATGGTGAGCAATCCGAGGCGCGTTGCGATCGTCAACGGCTTCCTGGAAAAAGAAAGGATCGCATTGGTCGCAAACGGGATCATCTTCGTCAGCGGGTACTTGGTCTCGCCGGCGAATCGCTCCGCGCGGTCGTACTCGAGCGGCGTCGAGCGGAAACCGACCCAGGGAACCATTCCCCGCACGAACCGGTGGCGCTCCCGCATCTGCTTGAGGGCATCCACGGCACGCCGGGACATCAGCCGGAAGTCGCCCGTATCGTTCGGAATCTCGATGTCGCACATGTAGTTTAGCAGCCGGTAGAAGGCCGCAGCCGTGAACCTCTTGAAGAAGGAATCGCCGGGGCGGCTGCGCCGCTTCCCGTACACGACATCGAATCCGGTGCGCGCGAGTCGGTACATCTCCGCAATGAGCTCCGGGGGGTCCTGCAGATCGGCATCGATCACCGCGACGTAATCGCCGGATGCGAGGTCGATCCCCGCGGTAATGGCGATCTGGTGGCCGAAATTGCGGCTGAACGAAACGATCTTGACGGACGGGTCCTGTGCGGCAGCGTCCTTGAGCAAGGCGAGCGAGCGATCGCCGGATCCGTCGTCGACGAAGAGGTACTCGACACCCACGTCGCGCAGCGGACCGTCGCGCAGCGCGCGCAGGCGCCGGATCGTCTCGCCGATCGACTCCTCCTCGTCGAAGACGGGAACGACAATGCTCAGCAGGTCTTCTTTTCGAAGCATGCGGTGATTACTCCCTGCGTTTCGTGATTCCGGGCGTCCAGCAGTCCAAGCACCCAGCCGAGCGGCACGACGAGCGGCAAAAGAAACAGGTGCGCCAGATCCAGCAGGAGCGACGGCGCCCGGGTCCGCCGCTTGAGCCTGTAGTACAGGTAATTGTGGGTACCGGTGATCACGTTCAGCAGGCCCTGCGCATATCCGAACGAATTGTACGGAGTCGAGTCGACTGCCGCGATGCGATGCAGCCCGAACCGTCGCAACAATCGTTCGAGCGATTGCGAAGTGAACTGGTGCAAATGGTTGGGCACGTCGAAGTACGCGTACCTCCTGCCGAACCACCGGTACTGCCGGGAGGCGGCATTGGGCACGGAGACGATTATCCGCCCTCCGTCGACCAGGCGTTCGGCAAGCCCCCCGAGCAGCGCCAGGAGCTGCGTCTGCGGAATATGCTCGAGCGAATGCCAGGCCGTCGCGATCTCAACCCCCTGCGGCACGTCGGCGATGCCTTCGACGACATCGAGCGCGAGCGCTTCGCGCGAAAACTTCACCGCCTCCGGCGTGACCTCGATACCGATCGCACGCGCGTAGCGCCGCCCGTTCTGGAGGAGAAACCTCCCGGAGGCCGAGCCGATGTCGAGCAGCAGGCCGCGATGCTGCGCCGCGGAGAATCGCAGCAAGACCCGGCGCTTGAACCGGTCGAGGCCGTTCGTCCGCCGCACGTCACGCTCGACCAGCGGTTCGTTGACGATGAAGCCCTGTGCCTGCGTCGACGCGAGGATCTCGTGCCCGCAGTCCGCGCAGCGGCGGTACGTTTCGTACACCTCCGTGGACTCGGGGCAGCCACAGACAAAGCACGCCGCGCTGGCGGAAGTCAACGCATTCGCTCCATGAGGCGGTGCCATAGGGCAATCGCGGCGCGGCGCGGGAGGATCCTGGCCAGCAGGGCCATTGCCTGCGAGCGCAAGGAGACGACGAGCGTCGCGCGGCGACGGCCGAGGCCCCGGATGATCTCGACGACGACACGATCGGGGCTCATCAGCCGCTCGCCGGGCAGTTCGCGGACCCCGGCGCGCCGCTGAAACTCCGTCTGCATGCCTCCCGGACAGACGGTCATCAAGTGCACGCCCGCACCCGAGATCTCGCGCGACCACGCCTCGCCCAACGACAGGAGCGCGCTGTTGGTCGCCGCGTAGGTTGCCATGAACGGAAGCGGCTGAAATGCCGCCGATGACGAGACGAAGACGATCCGGCCAAACTGCCGGCGCACCATGTCGGGCACCACGGCGTGTGCAAGGGAGAGCCGGGCCAGCACATTGACTGCGAACATGCGCCGCTGAAGCCCGGCGTCGATCTCCTGTACGCGTCCGCGCGCCCCGAATCCGGCGCACGCGAACAATTCGGATATCGGCGTCTGCGTCCACTCGGCCGACGACAGCAGCGCCTGCAATTCGTCGTCATTCGAAAGGTCGACGACGCGGGTCCGGCAGTTGGGATGCCGGCGGCCGAGCGTGGCGAGCCCGTCTCCATCCCGGTCGATCAGCAGGAGGTGGCGCCTCCGGCTCGCAAGATACTCCGCAAGCGCCCGTCCAAGACCGGACGATGCGCCGGTAACGACAGACTGGCCTCCGGGGTCGATCCCGGGGTCCTGCCTCGCTTTCTCCCGCAGCACGACGCCGGCCAGCGATCCAGGCGCCGAAAAGCGCGGCCGCCACCCCATGGCGCGCAGTGATGCGTCGGAGGCCGTCAGCGCCGGCAGCATCATGACCTTCAGTCGGAACGGCATCCATCGCAACACCGGGGAGAAAAGGCGCGCCATCCCTTCCAGACGCAAGCGCCTGGTCTGAGGGTCGCAGAGCTCGTAGCACTCGGCGATGGACACCGCTTCCCCCGCGCAGAAGAAGGTCCGTCCCTCCGCGGACGGGTGTGTCGCTGCCAGCCAGAGGGCCTCCGCAAGGTCGTCGACATGTACCACCGACATGCGCCCGGGCCAGGCGATCCGCGCGAGGATCGTTCGCTCGAGCGCTTGCCTCGAAAACACCGCGAAGTGACTCCCGAAGCGCATGTCGTCGCCGACGACCATCGCGGGCCGCACGATGACGAAAGGCAGCCCGGATTGCCGGACGCGCGACTCTGCCTCGAGCTTGGAGCGTCCGTAATCGGAGGTGGGCGCTTCCTGAGCGATCTCGTCCAAGGGCTTGGCGCAGTCGTCGCCCGGCCGACGATCCACCGCTCCGATCGTGGAAACGAGCACGAACCGCGCCGGCATCGGGGAAAGGCGCTTGACCGCATCGAGCAGGTGATCGGTCAGTTCCACGTTCGCGCGCCGGTACTGGGGCCCGTTCCCGAAGGTCGGATCGCCCGCGCAATGAATCACGACACCGGCACCCTCGAGCGCGGACGCGAGCACGTCGCTGTCCCAAAGGTCGGCAATCCGGGTCTGCACGCCGATGCGCGCGAGGTACGGGTCCTCGCGACGAATCACGGCGGCGACCGTGCAGCCGGCCGCCAGCAGCTTCGCGCAGAGGTGTCGCCCGACGAAGCCGGCTGCACCGGAAACGAAGACTCGTGGCGCCATGGTTTCAGTGCCGGGCACTCGCCCGCTTTGCCGTGTCGCAGATCATGAACACCGAATGCGGCAGGTTGCGCCGCCGATGCGGGCACTCGCGACCTGCTTGCGCAGGGGAATGCTACCCGAATTGGAACCGGCCGCGCGTGCCGGCTGATAGAATCGACAGTGCGTCCAGCGTCGCGGAATCATGTCCACCGAGAACTATTCGCTCTCCGTCCTCGACCGGCTCGAGGCCGAGAGCATTCACATCTTCCGCGAGGCGGCGGTGGAATTCGAGCGTCCGGTGATGATGTATTCCGTCGGCAAGGATTCCTCGGTCATGCTCCGGCTCGCGCAGAAGGCCTTCTTTCCCGGCCGGATTCCCTTTCCGTTCCTGCACATCGACACCTCCTACAAGTTCGCGGAGATGTACGCGTTCCGCGATCGCGCCTGCGCCGAGGCCGGTGTCGAGCTGCGCGTACGCCGCAACGAGACGGCGCTGGCCGCCGGCGCCAATCCGGCCGACCTGGGCACCGTGAAATGCTGCGGGTTGCTGAAGACCCAGGGCCTGCTCGACGAGCTGCGCGCCGGCCGTTACGATGCCGTCATCGGCGGGGCGCGGCGCGAAGAGGAACGCTCGCGCGCGAAGGAGCGCATCTTCTCCTTTCGCGATGCCCATGGCCAGTGGGACCCGAAGAATCAGCGGCCCGAGCTGTGGAATCTCTACAACGGACGGCTTCATCCCGGCGAGAGCATCCGCGTCTTTCCGCTGTCGAACTGGACCGAGCTCGACATCTGGCGCTACATCGGGCGGAACTCGATTCCGGTCGTGCCGCTGTACTTCGCGGCAGAGCGGGAAGTGGTCCGCCGCGCCGATCTGCTGATCCCGGTCGGGCCCGCGACCCGGATGCTCGCCGGGGACCGCGTCGAGCGTGTGATGTGCCGCTATCGGACGCTCGGCTGCTATCCCTGCACCGGCGCCGTTCCCTCGACCGCGACGAGTGTCCCGGAGATCATCGCGGAACTGGAGCAGACGCGGTATTCGGAGCGCATCACCCGCGTGATCGACCACGACCAGGATGGATCGATGGAGCAGAAGAAGCGCGAGGGGTACTTCTAGCGGAGCGCGTCGCACGCCCGTGGCCGCGCCGCGCTGACGCGAAGGACCCGCCTCGATCGATCATGAACACCGCCCCCAAGACCGCAGAGCCCGACCTCCTGCGCTTCACCACCGCCGGCAGCGTCGACGACGGCAAGTCGACGCTGATCGGCCGCCTGCTGCACGACGCCAGCGCGCTCTACGACGACCACCTCGACGCCCTGCGCCGGAAAGCCGAGCGCGACGGCACGCCGCTCGATCTGGCGCACATCACCGACGGCCTTCGGGCCGAGCGCGAGCAGGGCATCACCATCGACGTCGCGTACCGCTACTTCGCCACGGCGAGGCGCCGCTTCATCATTGCCGACACGCCGGGCCATGTCCAGTACACGCGCAACATGGCAACCGGCGCGTCGACCGCCGATCTCGCGGTGATTCTCATCGACGCGCGGCTGGGCGTGCAGACGCAGTCCAAGCGCCACGGATTCATCGCCTCGTTGCTGCGCGTGCCCCGAGTCGTCGTCACGATCAACAAGATGGACCTGGTCGGCTACGACAAGTCGGTGTTCGACCGGATACGCGACGAATATGCCGAGTTCGCCGCCCGCCTCGGCTTCTCCGACCTGACGTTCATTCCGATCAGCGCGCTCGTCGGCGACAATGTCGTGACCCGAAGCGCGCGGATGCCGTGGTTCGAAGGCGTTCCCGTGCTCACCTACCTCGAGAACGTCTACATCGGCGGCGACCGCAACCTGATCGACTTCCGGTTTCCCGTGCAGCGCGCGCTGCGGCCGCACCAGGACTTCCGTGGCTACAGCGGACAGGTCGCGTCGGGGATCGTGCGGCCGGGCGACGAGATCGTCGTGCTGCCGTCGGGGCAGCGCTCCCGCGTCGCGCGGATCGCGACGTTCGACGGCGATCTCGAGCACGCCCACGCACCGCTCTCGGTCACGCTGTGCCTCGCCGACGACATCGACGTCGGCCGCGGCGACGTGATCGCGCACCCCAACAATGTCCCGAACGTCGAGCGCTCGATCGAGGCGATGGTCGTGTGGATGGACGAGCGGCCGCTCGCCGGCGGACATTCGTACATCGTCAAGCACGCGACGCGGACCGTGCGCGGCCGCGTGCAGCGCCATCGTCTACCGCGTCGACCCCGACACATTGCACCGCGAGTCCACGCCGCAGCTGCTGCTGAACGACATCGGGCGCATCCGGCTCACGCTCTTCCAGCCGCTCTGCGTCGACGAGTACCGGAAGAATCACGTCACCGGCAGCTTCATCCTGATCGATCCCGACAGCAACGCGACCGTCGGCGCAGGCATGATCATCGAGCGGCGCAGCGCGCACGAGATCGCCGAGGTCGAGCGCGAGGCCACGGCGTCGCGCGACATCACCTGGGAGGCGGGCAAGGTTCGGCCGGACGAGCGCGCGCGGCTCCTCGGCCAGGAACCGGTGACGATCTGGCTGACGGGCCTCTCCGGTTCCGGAAAGTCGACGATCGCCCGCGAGCTCGAGCGCCGGCTGGTCGACGCCGGCCGAGCCTGCTTCGTCCTCGACGGGGACAACCTGCGGCACGGCCTCAACCGCGACCTCGGATTCTCGGCCGAGGATCGTCGGGAGAACATCCGGCGCGTGGCCGAGGTCGCGCGGCTGATGAACGAAGCGGGACTCATCGTCGTCACGGCGTTCATCTCGCCGTACCGGGAGGATCGCGCCGCGGCGCGGCGGATCGTCGGCCCGAGCCGGTTCGTCGAGGCGCATCTCGCCACCGATCTCGCGACCTGCGAGCGCCGCGATCCCAAGGGGCTGTACGCCAAGGCGCGCCGCGACGAGATTCCGGAGTTCACCGGCGTGAGCGCACCGTACGAGGCGCCGGAGGCGCCGGACGTGGTGCTGGACACCGCCACCGACGATCTCGAGGTCTGCGTTGCGCGCCTGCTCGAGTTCACGGTGCCCGCCGACACCGGCCCGCGCAGCCGGTAACGACTTCCCCCGGGGGGCACACCGGGCAGTGCGACGCGGGCGCCGCCGGAGTTCGCGTCTCCGGCTCGCCGGTTCCTACTTTCCCGCGTAATCCCAGGTCGCGCGGCCGTCGTAGAGCACGAATGCCATCCCGTTGACCGTCTTGCCCTCGAGGCCGACCTGCGCCGCCGGAACCTCGAGGCGCACCCACTTGCCCGCTGCCGGCAGCGGGCCCATGTACCGCCGGCTCGCCGTGCCGTCGGTGCCCCAGGCGATCCGGTTGGCGCCCCAGTACGCGCGGTGCGCCCAGTTCAGGCCGTCATGCCATTGCAGCATCACCTCGCTCGGCGGATTCGCCGGATCGAGGTACACGTACGTGTACAGCGTATCCCCGACGCCGACCGACAGGGTCGCCGTCGCGCTCTTGAACTGGTGCTGATGTATGCCCGCGGCCAGCGTCGACTGGTGCGCCAGCCCCCCGGAGAACGGTGCCGGATTGGCACTCACCCATTGCCATCCCCCCGGTGTGCCGGTCACGGCTCCCGCGGGCAGCGCATCCTCGAGCCACACCGTCGACTTCCGCGTCCCCGGAGCCTTCCCGGCCCTGTCCCAGGTCGCGCGGCCGTCGTAGAGCACGAACGCCATCCCGCTGACCGTCTTGCCCTCGAGGCCGACCTGCGCCGCCGGAACCTCGAGGCGCACCCACTTGCCCGTTGCCGGCAGCGGGCCCATGTACCGCCGGCTCGCCGTGCCGTCGGTGCCCCAGGCGATCCGGTTGGCGCCCCAGTACGCGCGGTGCGCCCAGTTCAGGCCGTCATGCCATTGCAGCATCACCTCGCTCGGCGGATTCGCCGGATCGAGGTACACGTACGTGTACAGCGTATCCCCGACGCCGACCGACAGGGTCGCCGTCGCGCTCTTGAACTGGTGCTGATGTATGCCCGCGGCCAGCGTCGACTGGTGCGCCAGCCCTCCGGAGAACGGTGCCGGATTGGCACTCACCCACTGCCAGCCGCCCGGAGTGCCGGTCACGCCGCCGGCGGGCACCGCGTCTTCGACCCAGACCGCGTCGGTTCCAGTGGGTGGCGGCGGCGGGGCGTTGATCACCTGCGACAGCGCGGCGCTCGTCGAGGCGGCATTGCCGGCGTTGCCGCCGTAGGTCGCGACGATGCTGTGGTTGCCCACCGTCAGATTGCTCGTGCTGCAGGCGGCGGTCCTGCTGTTGCCGGAACCGGCGAGCGCAACGGCGCTACACCCGGCGACGGTCGAACCGCCGTCCTTGAAGCTCACGTTGCCGGTCGGCGCAGACCCGGTGACGGTGGCCGTGAAGGTCACCGCCGCGCCCTGCAGCGACGGCGTGAGGCTCGTCACCAGCGTCGTTGTCGTCGCCGCGGGCAGCGCATTGATCACCTGCGAGAGAGGGGCGCTCACGGAGGAGGTGTTGCCCGCGTTGCCGCCATAGCTGGCGACGATGCTGTGCGTGCCTGCGGCGAGGCTGCTGGACGTGCAGGTGGCGGTCCCGACGTTGCCGTTCGTGACGAGCGCGATGGCGCCGCAGCCGGCTATCGTCGCGCCATTGGCGGCGAAGCCGACACTTCCGGTCGGCGCGCTTCCGGCCACCGTGGCGGTGAAAGTGACGCCGACGCCTGCGCTGGCGGGGTTGGGCGAGCTCGCAAGCGTCGTGCTCGTCGCGGTCGTCGTGCCACCCGGCGCGCTCACCCGCACTGTCAACGCGCCGGCCGTCGCCGAGAGCACGCTGATGTTGATGCCATAGCTGCCATCGGCGAAGCTCTTCCCCACGACGAGCGTTGCGTCCGTGAACGTCGATGTCGCCGGCGTCATGTCGAGCAGCTGGGTATCGTTGCTGTAGGCGTCGCAACCGGAGCACATGGTCTCGAACGGGCTCGTCACGCGAATCTGCGCGCCGTTGTTGGGATAGCTCGCCAACGCCGCATCGAACCCGATGGGTTGGCGATACTCGAGCCAGTAGGTGCGATTGGCCGCCGCGGGAATCCTGACCGCGTACAGGCCGCCGCCCGCGCTCTCGATCGGGTTGAGCACGTAGGTGGCGCTGCCGGCGCCGTGGCTTGCGACCGTGCCCGTTCCGATCCAGCCGAGATCGAGCTTTTGCGCGGCATTGAAATGCATCGCCGACTGGTCGCCCATGATGTCGAACGGGTCGCCATACTCGCTCACGCTGCAGGCACCGCCGATCGAAACGCCGCTGCAGCGGAGGCTTCCCGCATGCAGCAGCCCGAAGTTGTGGCCGAGCTCATGCCCATAGACGGGGGTCGAGTTCGCGCCGTTGATCCAGACGCCGCTGGCGCCGACGTACGCGAGGCCGAGCCAGCCGCAGGAATTCGCCCGGGGGAAGACGTAGACGACGTTCTGGTAGCTCGCGACGCTGTAGCCCGCTGCGGCCGCTGCAGTGCGGCCCAGCGTTGCCATCTGCTGCCAATTGCACCCGGCCGGGGTCGCGGCATTGGTCGCCAGCCAGGGGGTGACGACCGGATTGAGAAATTGCTGGCCGAAGGAGACTTCGCTGAAGTACTGGGCCACGCTGCCGGTCCCGGGTCCGCCGGCGAATACGCTCTGCACCTGAGCCTGGGTGAACGGGATGGCGGGGGAGTCGGTGAAGGTCATCAGGATGACCAGCACGTTGTTGGTCGTGGGGGCCTTGGCGAGCAGCTCCTGGAGCGAGACCTGTGGTGGCGGCAGCGCCACGACCGTCACGGTCTCCGGCTCGATCCCATGGCCGTCGGCGGCGACGTACCCGCTGATCAGCACCTGCATCCCGGGGTGCAATGCGTCCGGAACAACCGGGAACCGGAGCGTCGTGGGGGCGCCGGTCGCGTCGTGCACCTCGAAGATGAATTCGCTGCGCGCTTCCTCGAAACGATCGGCGTGGAGCAGCGCGAGCTTGCCCTCCAGCTGCCTGCGGGACGTCCTCTTCTGTTCCTCGCCTGCGCCGACCGGTGGCGGCGCCAGCTGGCGCATCCCGCTCACGAAAAGCGTCTTGCCATTGCGGCGCCCGCTGACCTCGACCCTGGCGCCGGCCTCGATGCCGCGCGAGTCGGCGCCCTTGAGCGGCACCGCCGTGCCGTCGTCGAGTTCCAGCGATGGCACCTCGACGATCACTCCGGCAACGCGATCATCGATGGTGAGGCGGCGCACGAGACCGGTCAGGCGCTCCTCGGGCGCGCCCACAGCGGGGGCAATGGCGGCCGCTTCGAGGGGGTCGGCCCTGTGGTGCGCCGACGCCGGCCAACACGCCAGCAACCCGAGTGCGGCGGCGCCGAGTACATGGGTCAGGAGTTTTCTGGCGGTGATGCTCATGACCGTCCCTTGAGCGAACGATGGGGGAGCGAGCGCCGCGCGATCGTCTGGTGGCGCCGCAGACATGCGTATGCTAATGTCATAATGGCGGCAGCGCAACTGCCGGCGATCCTGCTGCTCAAGCGGAGGTCCGCCGTGCGGCGCGGCGACACGCCGTTCCGCGCGGACCATTCCGGGCGCGGCGCTCGCCCACGCCCGACGACTATCGCGTTGCGGCGCGCGGCACGCGCGCCTGTAGCCGACAACTTCGATCGAGCGGTGGATCGTCGCCTGTGCGCGCCCGCACCGGCAAGGATGCTCGGGAAGCGTCTTCGCAACGCCCGACCGAATCGCGGCGCAAGCGGTGCGCCGATACTTCAGCGTTCGATGCGGCGCAGCAGCATCCGGCCCAGGATGCGCGCCCGTATGCGCTCCAGCTTTTCGTTTACCGCGAGGAGCTCCTCGCCCTTGCGCCGGATCGTCGCCTCCTGCGCCTCGGCGCGGGTCTGCGCGAGCGCCAGCGCTGCGTCCTTGTGTTGCAGCGTCGCCTGCAGATCATCGTTGTAGCTCTGGGCGATCGCCAGCGCTTCGTCCTTGCGCCGCAGCGTGGCCTGCAGGTCGTCGTTGTACGTCTGCGCGACCGCCAGCGCTTCGTCCTTGCGCCGCAGCGTGGCCTGCAGGTCGTCGCTGTACGTCTGCGCGACCGCCAGCGCTTCGTCCTTGCGCTGCAGCGTGGCCTGCAGGTCAACGTTGTAGCTCTGGAGGACCGCCAGCGCTTCGTCCTTGCGCCGCAGCGTCGCCTGCAGATCGTCGCTGTACGTCTGCGCGTCCGCCAGTGCTTCGTCCTTGCGCCGCAGCGTGGCCTGCAGGTCAACGTTGTAGCTCCGGGCGACCGCCAGCGCATCGTCCTGGCGCCGCAGCGCTGCCTGCAGGTCGTCGCTGTAGGTCTGCGCAGATCGCCAGCGCATCGTCCTTGCGCCGCAGCGCTGCCTCGAGCGACTCGGCGTGGCGCTGCGCGTCGAGGCGCAACGCCTCCTTCTCGCGCAGCGCGTGCTGCAGGCTTTCGCCGAACGCAGTGGACTCCGCCAGGCTCGACCGCGCCCACTCGAGCTCGCCGGAAAGGCGCGGCACCTCGTCCGCAGCGCGCTCGCTGGCGCCCGCGTAGGCGAGCAGTGGCGAGTACGTAACGAGGCGGCGGAACAGCGCGGCGACTTCGGCATCGGTTTCGGCCGAACACGCGTCCGCATCGTCGCAGGCGAGCCGCTGCACGAGCGCGTACGCGTCGGCCAGCAGCGGGATGGCAGCGGCCGCACCCGGATCCCCGGCAGCATGCTGCGCGTGGCGTAGCGCCCCGGACAGGAACGAATCCGTGTACACCGCCAGGTCGCTTTCCTTGTCTCGCGGCTCCGGCAGCCCGAGCCCCTTGGCCATGCGGACGAGCTCGCGCGTCGGCGCGGCGAGCAGACGGTCGTAGTCCACCACCACGCGCGGACGTCCCGCCGTGTAGTGGAGCGAGCAGAGAAGATGGGTGAGCCAGAGCCAACCGCTGCGACGCACGTCGAGGGCATCGCGAGCGGTCAACGAATCGATGACGGACAGCGGATGCCGGACCGCGATCACGTACGCGTCCGCGACCTGCAGGTCGGCGAAGGCGTGCTGCCAGAACGGGAGCAGTCGCGGCACCCGGGGATCCTTGAAACCGAACGCTCCCGACCTGCGCAGGCGCAAATCGAGGAGCTCCCGCGCAGCAGCCCGCGGCGCCGCGAACGGCGGCCCGCGCCAATCGACTCCGTCCAGGAGCGCAACGTTCTTCCAGTCCGCACCAAGTGCCTCGAAAAGGGCATCGTCGAGCTTGACGATGTCGTGGTCCTCGAAGAACCCGCGCGCGTTGACGCGCACGTCGGCGGACATCAGTCGGTCGCCCAGATCGATGCCGAGCGTCTGGAGCCCGCGCGCCACCACGCTCGTCCCGGCGCGGTGCATACCGGCGACGACGACAATCCGTCGCGATCCGCGCGCTGCCGCCGTGCCGGCAACACCGACCGCCAGGCGAGGCTTGGCGTCACTCACCGGAATGCTCGATCGCCGATGCAGGCGCCGGCGATCTGACGCAACGTCCGGGCACCCAGCGGATCGCGCCGAGGCCGCGCCAGGTCAAACGGCCGATCACCCGTGGACGCACTGTCGGCTCGGCTTACAAGCCTTGCTGCCCGGCGTCGGTCATTGCGAGGAACACGCCAGCAATATGCATTCATAATCAGCAACTTAATCAACGAAAAATCCGCAATGGCATCGAATTTGCCTGCGCGCCCTGTCGATTTGTTTTACACACCCATCCGCTCGCCGCCGGAACCCGCCGCGCGATCATCGGCATTAGCCTTTGTTAATCAGAGACCTGTGCTCACGCCGTCGGCGGTGGCACCCAACTTGCCTCCGATCTCATGAGTCTCGTCGAATCTGCTTGGACGATGACTACTGAGGGGCCGATAAAGCCGGGGGGCATGCCGCGTCGTACGTTCTTCAGCCGGGAGCAGTGTCCGGCGGATACGTCTTGGCGTTGCCCGATCGGTACAACAATTTTCGGTCTTTGCGCACGGGATCGAGGAAGGCGCTCGATCGTTCAAAACGGGGTCGGCTATGAATCTGAACAGAAAGGCTTTGGGCGTCGCCGCGGCAGTGGCGGTGTTGAGCAGTTCGGCGTTCGCAGTATCGCCGTATGGTAATACGAACCAGAAGGGCAGCCTGCTGATCTTCCCGCTGATCGACATCACCGGAACAAGGGACACCCTGATCCGGATCACGAACGATTACAGCAGGGCGGTCACGCTCAAGTGTTTCTACCAGACGACCGATCCGACCGACTTCCGCAAGAAGTACCGAAACGACTTCACGGTCGACCTCACCCGCAATCAGCCGGCCCACTGGTGGGCGAGCTCCGGGCGTTCGGCGGGCGAAGCCGAGTTGGGACAGCGGGTCCGGCCGTTCAGTCCGTTGACCTCGGCCGGCCCGGCCGACAGTACCGGCGGCGTCGGCTCCATCGACGCGGACAGGGGCGAGCTCAAGTGCTGGGCGGTCGACGAGGAGCGGGGCATAAACATCTCGCACAACCATCTCGTCGGCTCCGCGACGGTTCTCGATTTCCAGAGCGGGCAGGCGTTCGAGTACAACGCGTTCTCCTTCCAGGCCCTCCCCCTCAACTCGCTGCAGGGAAGCCCCGTATCCACGCCCGGCAGGCTCCTCCTCAACGGCACGACCGGCAATTACGATCTCGTGCCCAAGGCGGCCATCGGCAGCTTCACCCCAGTGAGCGGCCTGCTCAACGGCACCGATCCGACTTCCGTGTTTCACGGCAACTGGGCCCAGGTCTTCGTGGCGGGAGGCAGGCAGGACCTCACCCAGGGTGGCCCCCCCGTCGTCACGAAGTACATGTTCACCTTCTGGAACCAGGACGAGAGCGGGCTCACGGGCGAGCACGTCTGCGGCGACAGCTGGATCGAGATATCCCTCGGCGACTACATCAGCGCCACCTACAGCATGCTCGGGACCGATTCCGCCTACTATCGGCTCGAATCCGTCGCCGACAAGAGGATCTGCGGCAGCGATGCCGAAGCCGTCGGGATGATGGGTGTGCAGGTGCAGGGCGTGAGCGGCATCTTTGCGGGAACCGGACCCGCCCAGCCCTCCGGCGGAGACGTTTTCGTCCACGCGCGCGCCGACCCACTCCCGCGGCTCGATCGCCGGCCAGATCACCTTTGATCCGCCGGAGGGCGGCGGAGGCGGCCCGCCGAACTAGCGCAATCCCCGGCAGCGTGAACGCATCGGCCTCTCGGCGATGCGCACGTGGCGCCGGCCAGGACATTGCCGGGCGCGAGATGCACCTGCGCTAGCCCGGTAGTGTCGGGGAACACCCACGGGGCGAAGATCGTTCAGCGATCTTCGCCCCGATTCTTTTGGCCGGACGAGCGCGCCGTGCGAAGACTCGTGTACCGCAACGATGTGTCCAGCACAGGCGATTCTGTTTCCCACAACCACGCCGGTCCTTGCCCATGCCAGCGTCACGCCATGTCGATCGCCATTACACCGCGGTCGCGCTTCGCGATGCGCAAGGCGTAGCGACGATCCGGACTCGTTGTTAATCAATCGACTGACGCGTCCGAGCGATCGGTGGTGTGGAACTTGCATGAATGTCCGCAGGCCAAACCGGAACGGTTCGGGGGGAGTCGCGGCAAATCAACAATATTCGTGACCGTCGGTGATTGTCATCAACAACGCTTCGACTGGCGAGATCGGTTGCATGTCGACGAGATTGCATTGGAACTCGGACCACGCAGGAGTCGGCCGGCGCTTCGCCATGCGCGATCGCCGTCGTCGATCGCGTCCGGCAATCGATCCATGCATTCGATCGGTCCGAAGGGGTCGACCATGAGCTCCAAAGCCAAACTCCTCTGCCTGGCAGCCGTGCTGGGCCTCGTCAGCGCGTCCGCGTTTGCGGTATCCCCGTACGGGAACACGTCGCAGAAGGGCAGTCTCCTGATCTTCCCCCTGATCGACGTGACCGATGGCCGGGACACGCTGATTCGGATCACGAACGATTTCACCCGAGCGGTGACGCTCAAGTGCTACTACCAGGCGACCGATTCGAGCGACTACAGGGTGAAATACAGGAACGACTTCACTTTCGACCTCACCAGGACCCAGCCCGCCCACTGGTGGGCGAGGACAGGGCGCTCCGCCGGCTACGCACGCAGCGGGTTCACTCTGCGTCCATTCGCCAACCTGACCTATGCGGGGCCGGCGGGCATCGACGGCACGGTGAGCGTGAAGAAGATCGAGCGCGGCGAGCTCAAGTGCTGGGCGATGAGCGAGGACCTGCAGACCCCGATATCGCACAACCACCTGACGGGGACCGCGACGGTGTTCGATTTCCAGACCGGGCAGGCCTTCGAGTACAACAGCTCGTCGTTCCAGGCACTTCCGCTGGACGGCGCTCCGGGCACGCCGGTGGGGACCGTGAATGCGGCCGAGCGATCCGCAAAGCTCGGCCTCAATGGCCTGCCGGGCAACTACGACTTCGTGCCCAGGATGACGATCGGCAATTTCACTCCCGTGGGCAAGGATTTCGACGGAATCGGCACCCACTGGGTCAAGCTCTATCTCTCGGGCGGCCGGCAGGATCTTGCACAAGGCGCCCCGGCGGTCGTGACGAAGTACGCGTTCACGTTCTTCAACCAGGACGAGTCGCAGTACACGGGCGAGCATGTCTGCGGCGACAGTTGGATCGATATCTGGCTCGGCGATTTCTACAGCGCCACCTACAGCGCGCTGAAGACCGATTCCGCCTTCTATCGCGTCGAGTCGATCGCCGACAAGATCATCTGCGGTGACGATGCGGAAGCGGTCGGAATGGTGGGCGTTCAGGTGCAAGGGGTCACGAAGCTGGGCCTCCCGGTCGAAGGAAGCACGACACCCGAGAGCGAGGACGTTCTCGTGCGCGCCGTGCCGACCCACGGGCGAGGGTCCATCGCCGGCGAGATCGCGTTCGACCTCGACGCGGATCCCGCCGAGGTCAAGCGCTGACGAGCGGTCATACCCGCACTTGCCGTGACGGTCGGCGCGCCTCGCCTGCCGTCACGGGGCGTCCAGCCGCCATGATATAGTTGCGCCGGTCCAGGTTGCGCTGCGCGCGCCGGGCATCATGGACAAGGCCAATCTCTTCGTCCTTGGCTGCGGCCGCAGCGGCACCAGCCTCGTCGCCGGGCTCTTCCGCAACGCCGGCTACTTCATGGGCGAGAACCTGCTTCTCCCCCGGGACGGCAATCCTCTGGGCTTCTTCGAGGATCGCGAGGTCAACAGCATCAACGAAGACCTCATCGGGTCCCACCTGCCGCAGCGCTTCTCCCATCAGGGCATCGGATACGGCGCCGACATTCCTGCGCGCCGCCAGAGGTGGCTGGCGCGACTCCCGCTGGACGCCAGGCCGGAGGCCGCGCCGGCGGAGCAGGAGCGCATTCGTGCGCTCGTCCGGCAGACGCCCTTCTGCTTCAAGGATCCGCGTTTCTGCTATACGCTGCACCTGTGGAGACGCGAAGCCCCGAATGCGCGTTGCCTGTGCGTGTTCCGCGACCCGCGCGAGGTCGTCGCGAGCATGCTCAAGGAGATCGGGACCGCTCCCTACCTCCGCGATCTCGCCATCAGCGTGGCGGAGGCCTTCGAGATATGGCGGACGATGCATCAGCACGTTCTCGGCCGCCATTCGCAGGAAGGAGAGTGGCTGTTCGTGCGCTACGACGACCTCTTTCGTCCCGACATTCTCGATCGCCTGGAGTCATTCGCCGGCGCCGCCATCGATCGCGCGTTTCCGCGCCGCGAACTCAGGCGCAGCGCAGCGTCGCTGCCCGTTGATGCCGCGACCGCGGAGATCTTCGCCGCGCTTCGGGAGCGCGCGGCAGGCTGAGGAAAGACTGCGCGACCTGCCCCTCCTCCCGCGCCCCATCCACAAGGCAACCGCATGCGCGACGTAGTCATCTGGCATATCGGTCGATGCGGCAGCACGGTCCTGAGCAATCTGCTCGATCAGCATCCGGCCATCCAGTCGGAGAAGGAGATCTTCCAGCCGTTCCTGCTGGCGAAGAACCGCGGCGAGGCGATTCCCCCGATGGATCGGGTCATCGCCGATGTGGCAGCCCGCAAGACGAAGGCGATACAGACGGCGGAAGTCAAATTCCTCGAATGCCAGCAGCCCGAGGTGTTCGGAGCCACCACGGCGCAGACGCTCGAGAACTTCCTCGCCCGCGGCTACTCGCGGTTCGTGGTGCTGCATCGCGCCAACTACCTCCGCCGGATGGTTTCGCATTGCGTGGCGGGAGAGACCCGGCGCTTCTTCGTCCGCGCCGGCGAGGAGGCCCCGCTGCACCGCATCGTGATGAATGTGAATGCGATTCGCGTCGGAAGCCAGACCAGGAGCCTGCTGGAATGGTTCGATGCCTTCGACGACGGCTATCGGCGGCTCGACGAGATGCTGCAGGGCCATCCCGTCTGCAAGGTCTCGTATGAGCAGGACACCGAGCGCGATCCTCGGGTCGCCTACGCGAAGGTGTGCCGTTTCCTGGAGCAGGACCCGCTCCCGGTCCGCGTGAACTTCCAGCGCACCAATCCGTTCCGCCTGGTCGAGATACTGGACAATTTCGGTGAAGTCGCGGACCTGCTCGGACCGACGCGCCATGCGTGGATGCTGACGGAGCGCGAAGCGGCCGCGGCGGTCTGCGCTGACGGTCAATCCACGGCCTGACCGACCTTCGCCTCGGCGCACAGGCGGTCGACCTCGGCCGCGAGCGCGTCCGGAACGGGTGTGTTGCGGGCTGGGTCGATTCCCATGAACGCGAGGGGCTCGAGCGCAAGCTCGCGCCACTTCGAAATCGCCAGCTGTGGCGCGAACAGGTGCCTTGCCGGCTTCTGCGTAAAGGGATGCCAGGGGTGATAGAGCCTGATGCCCGGATGCCATGCAATCGGCAGGCCGAGCACCTTGAAGCGCGCATGCACGTCCTTGCCGTGAGCATGGTAATGCCCCCGGAACGCCGGATGATGCTCATAGCCGTTGATCTCGAGCAGCCAGCGCTTGCGCACCGTCAGGCATGCGCCGTGGTTGTTCGCGTTGCGCAGCGCGCAGACCGATCGGAGGTGCTCGAGCGCTATCTCGGGGCGGTGATCGGCCCGGGATTCGTCGTAACGATACAGATACATCACGAGTCGCTCGTTCAGCTCGTGCTCGCGCCAGACCTGTTCGAGCAGGTCGTTCTCGGCGGCGAGATCGGCATCCGGAATCAGCACGAGCTCGCCGCGTGCCGCCGTGATCCCGGCATTGAAACACTGTGAAGGCTGGTAGACGCCGGTCCGCCCGAGCGTGATCACGCGCGCCTGCGGAAACTTCTCGATCTCGGCCCGAAGGCCGGGATCCACGCGATCGAAATACTCGACCCACAGGAGCTCGTACTGATCGGGTGGCAGTGTCTGGCTGCAGAAGAAGCGGATTCCGTGAAAGCTCTCACGGAACGAGCCGTCGACCATCACGATGCTGATCCTGGGGGTGCTCGCGGACATCGGAGTCAATTGCTGGCCTGGGGTGGCAGTCGGCGGCTCGATTGTCGGCGGACGGCGCCTGCCCGCGCAAGCTCGGCGAACAATCCGGCGCGCAACGGGACCCGACCTCGTCCCGGGCCATCGTGTGGCCGAGCCATTTCCAGCTCACTCCGCGGTATGCTCGCCGCGCTGACGGCGCTCGTACTGCTCCTTGATCCACCCGTACGTCGTTTCGAGCCCGGCGCGCAGGTCGATCTCCGGCTCCCATCCCAGGATCTGCCTGATCAACGTGTTGTCGGAGTTGCGGCCGCGCACGCCCTGAGGCGCGTCGAGCTGGTAGCGCCGGCGGACGTCGAATCCCGCGATCTCCTCGATCGTGTCGACAAGCTGGTTGACGCTGACGAGCTCGCTGCGCCCGAGATTGAGCGGATCGCTGTAACGCGACCGCATGAGCTTCTCGATTCCCGTCACGCAGTCATCGATGTACATGAACGAGCGGGTCTGCTCGCCGTCGCCCCAGATCTCGATCTCGCCGCTGCCGTTGGCCTGCGCCTCGATGATCTTGCGACAGAGGGCTGCGGGCGCCTTCTCGCGTCCGCCGTACCATGCGCCGTTCGGCCCGTACACGTTGTGAAACCGGAAGACCCGGACGTTCATGCCGAAGTCCTCCTCGAAGTGCTTGCAGAGGCGCTCGGAGAACAGCTTTTCCCAACCGTAGCCGCTTTCGGGCATTGCCGGATAGGCGTCGGCCTCCTTCAGGGCGGCGACGTTGGACGTTTCCTGCCGGTAGTCGGGGTAGACGCAGGCGCTGGACGAGTAGAAGTACTCGCCGACGCCGTGCGTCCTGGCCGCCATCAGCAAGTGGGTGTTGATCAGCACGCTGAGCATGCAGAGGGCCTTGTTGCTGGCGATGAAGCCCATGCCACCCATGTTGCAGGCAAGGTTGTACACCGCGTCGCAGCCTTCCGCGGCCTCGAAGCACGCGTCCCTGCTCTGCAGGTCGACGGACAGGTTCTCGGCGGAATCGTGAAGCTGGTACCACGACCGGAACGGCTTGATATCGGCGACGACCAAGGCATGGCCCTGCTTCAGGAGCCGGGCAACGAGGTGGCCCCCGATGAAGCCGCCGCCGCCGGCGACCAGAATTCGTCGTTTGCTTTCGGTCATGCATCGTCCTTTTCTGAAGGGTCCTTCGCGTTCCTGCGCGGGACTTCGCCCGCCTTGGGTGCCAGACGCGTCGTGGGCCGGGCGGCGGCAGGCCAGCGTCGGCCGGTGTAGAGCGCTGTCGCGGGGATCGCCACGGACTGCAACGCCATATTATTGCGTCCCGGGGCCACTTCGGGAATGCGCCCGGCGATCCCGGAGTGCACTGAGCCGCGGGCGGCATCCGGCGGCGCGATCTTCGGCGGAGGTCACTCTCGCGCGCACGATCGTTGAAAAATGCGGCTCGCAATGGGAAGATCGCTACGACTCGGCGCCGGGTCACCGGCCGACAGGTTTCGCAGCCATGAGTCTGATTCCAAGGGACACCGATGTCTTCATCGCCTCGTATCCGAAGTCCGGGAATACCTGGGTGCGCTTCATCATCGCGAACCTGCTGCAGCCGGACCGGGTGATCACTTTCCGCAACATCGACGAAATCGTTCCGGACGAGCACAAGCTGCGGGGCGAGCTGGAGAAGTTTCCGTCGCCGCGGCTGATCAAGTCCCATCACCAGACGTTCGGCGTGTTCCCGCGTTACCTCTATGTCTACCGGGACGGCCGCGATGCGTTGGCGTCCTGGTACCGGTACGTGACCGACCGAGGCACGTTCGCCGGGAGCTTCTCGGATTTCCTGAGGACTCGGAGCCGCGACACCTTCGCCGGACATTGGCATGAGCACGTCGGCCGGGCGGCGATTCACGCCGTCTCCCATCCCGGCAAGGCGCTGTTCCTGCGATACGAATCGCTGCTGACCTCGACGCGGGCCTGCGTTCGCGAGATCGCCTCGTTCCTTCCGCTCGACGTCGGCGACGACGAGATCGACGCCGCCATTGCCAGGACCGACATCGCGTCGTTGCGCGAAATGGAAAGGCAGTACGGCCCGGAGATTCCGGGGACGAAGATCGGGTTCTTCAAGGAGGGCAGAAGCGGGGCCTGGCGCGACGTCTTCTCCGGGAGCGATGTCGACTACTTCAGGTCAGTGGCAGGCGACACTCTGGATCTCCTCGGATACGCGAACTGATGCCCTCGATCGGGAACATGGAACATCCGTCGCCCGAGCCGGGCACGGCGCAACAGCAGGATCGCGGCATTCCCGCGCGGGACGGCCTGCACCTGTTCGACAACGGTGTGAGAGTCTTCAAGAGGCATCTGCTGCCGTACCATTTCAAGCGCTACGCGTCGGTCAACCTGCACGAGCCCGAGCAGGAGGCATGGTTCCGGAAGGTCATGCCCCTGTTGAAGGCCGAGCCTGCGCCGGTGTTCGTCGATGCGGGCTCCGGCATCGGGTACTATTCCATCCTGCTGGAAATGAACGTCCCGCAATGCCGCGTGATCTGCTACGAGCCGCTTGCGCTGCACAGGGTATACCTTGCGGAAAACTGGGAATTGAACGGATTGAACCCGGAGCACCTGGTCGTCAAGAGCGAGGCGCTCTATTCGCGATCGGGCAGGGTCCCCTTCAAGAAGCAACGCTTCGGCAGCCGCATCCTGCGCAGGAAGCTGGGGCTCAAGGACAGACTCAAGCGTCTGCTTTCGAGCCCCGTGGGGCGCAGCGCGAATGCGGTGCCTCTGGATGACGAGATTCCGGCTTACGGGAGGATCGACCTCCTGAAGCTCGACGTCGAGGGCGCGGAGATCGAGGTATTGAAGGGGGCGTCCTCTTCGCTGAGAGATCAGCGGATCAAGGTCCTGATCATCAGCACGCACAATCCCGGTATTCATCGGGAGTGCCTGGCGCTCCTGACGAGCTCGGGCTACGAGATCGCGTTCGAGAAGCTCGAGACGACGTTGCAGCCGGATGGAATCGTCGTCGCGGCCGCAAGGGATGTTGCCGAGCGCCTGAGCTAGCTCGTCGGCGGCGTCCAGGATCTCTCGCAGGTTCGGCGGTTCGGTCCGGATGATCTCCAGTTATCACAGGGTCCTGTTCGTGCACATCCCGAAGTGCGCCGGTCAGTCCGTCGAGCTCTCCTTCCTGAAGGACATCCATCCAAGCCTGAACTGGGGCAAGCACCGACACCTCCTGACCTGCTTCAAGAAGCCGAACGATCAATGCTGGAATCGACTGGTCCCGTCCCGGTTGGCCCACCTGAAGGCGTCCGAATACTACGAGCTGAACGTCATCACGAAGGCCTACTTCGACAGCCTCTTCAAGTTTGCGATCGTCAGGGATCCCTGCCAGCGGACTCTCTCCGCGTTCAAGCACCTCAATCGGAACCGGGACGTCGGCGACGCGGATCTCGAGGACTTCAGCACGCGCAGCCTGCCGCGGCTTAAGGACAGCCAGTTCTTCTTCGCATCGCAAAAGGCGTATCTTGCCGACCGAGCGGGGAGCCTGCTCGTCGATCGCCTCGTCAGGTTCAGCGCGCTCGACGAGGAATTCGACGCGATCGGACGCGATCTCGGCCTGTCCGGACTGTCCCTGCACAAGAGGAATGTCTCTCCGGCCAGCAAGCTCGGCCTCACCGCCAGGGCCGAGGAGGCGATAAGGGAAGTCTACGCGGAAGACTACGAGTTCTTTGCGAACGGCTTCTAGCCGGGAACGGCATGGACGTCGCCACCGCCGCTGACCACGGGTACTTCGGCAGGCTGCTGAACCTGATCGGCTCGCTGCATCGAAACGCTGCGAGCGACTTCGGCAGGATCATGGTCTACGACATCGGGCTCTTGCCCGAGCAGAGACGCGAGCTGGCCAGCGCGCCCAGGGTCGTCGTCTGCGACGTGGAGAGGCTGAATCCGGACATCACCACACCGCTGCCGAAGCATCCTCTCGCGCGGAGCAGGACCGCTCCCGGACTCTATTCATGGAAGCCGGTCGCCATCAAGCAATCGCTCGATCGATCGGAGATGGTGCTGTGGCTCGATGCGGGAACCGTCGTCCTCAAGTCGCTGATGCCGATCGTGAACCACGTCAGGGAAACGGGAAGCTTCCTGATCCAGGCCGCGGCGATCGGGAAGATGCTCAATCGGTATCCGCGCGACAAGCTTTCGGTGACGAAGGAGGAGCTCGAGCGGCGCGGCATTGCCTCCGGCGTGCAATGCCTCGATCACACCTATTACGATTCGTACGTCATGCCCGCCTACGAATGCTGCCGGGACATCGGGATGTTCGTCGACGACGGAACGACGCCAAGGGGGCCAAAGGGCGGCATGCACGATCAGTCGCTGTTCAGCGTGTTCGCCGTCCGAAGCGGCATGACGATCTTTCCTCTCCCCGACATCGAGCTTGCATCCGGGGCGAAGATCAGGATTACCCACCTCAGGGACCAGGTGAACGATCAGACGGCGATCTACGTCGAGCGCGGGAACAGGCTCGCGCCGCGCAAGTGGGAATGACGACGCAATCGCGCACCGACGCCTTCGCCGGTGCGTCGACCCTGCGATGCGCCGCCGGACGCGTCGACCAGGGTGCCGATCGGGAGACCGGCAACGGCCGCGTCAGCCCGATGCGGGCAGGTCGTTGCGCTACCTGACGCGCGCCCGATTTCCCGCATCGCCGTCGCGCGGCCGGTTCAGCGGCGCATTGCCGTCCTGCACCCATCGCTCGTGGATCGAGCCGAAGTCGGGACTGGGCTGCACGCCGGCAGGGACCGGCTCGCCCAGCATTGCGTACATGCCCGCCTTTCCACATCGATAGAACACCGTCGCTGCGGGGTCGTGCGCACGCCGCACTTCCGAGCGCATCACATGATGGAGCATGACCTGGTCGGAAATCGGATGTGCGTAGGACGGCATCAACGCCAGGTTGGCGAGCAGCGGAAAAGCCGGCCGCGTGAAGAACATGCAGCTGGTGTCCACGAACCGGTCGGGATCCGTCAGGTGGCACGGCGCCATCTCGGTGCCGTCCAGCCGGCAGAGCACCCGACTCGACGAAGCGAAGCCGATGCCGGTTCCCTCGCACAGGCGAACCAGCGCAGCGATGTGATCGTCGCGATACCAGTTGTCCGCGTCGAGAAACGCCAGCGCGTCGTAGCCCAGCCCGATGGCGTGATAACAACCGATCAGCCGCGGTGTCGAACCGACGTCGTGGTGGGCACGCGGCAGGACCACGTGATCCGCCTGCCAGCCGGCAACCTCCTCGTTCGGGTAGCCGTCCGCCACCATCACGTGCAGGCAGGGATGGCTCTGCCGCCGCACGCTTTCGTGACAGCGCCGCAGGAACTCCAGCGGTTCCCTATAATAGGGCGTGACGACGGCAACACGCATGGACACCGCCTTCGAGAGAGTTGTGCCGCCGCCAGCGTGCGCGGAATTCGCGATCCGATCCGGACCTGCGCGCGGATGCGCCCGCTTCGTGCCGGCCGTCGATCGGGCAAGCAGGGTCCGGGCTCCTGCGCGACCGGGAACGCGCTCCGTTCATTTTTCACCCGCTTCCATGAAGCTGTGCCTGCGCCAGGGGTCGGTCCTGTCCCAGCGACCGGAATCGACGCACTTCAGCACGGCCCGGTCGGGAAACTTGAGGTTCGCCGCGTCGAAGCGGGCGCGCACCCCGTGCCAGCGTCGTTCCTCGATCTCCGCGCTGGAATAGACGCGATCCCGTCCGTATTTCGCGATGGCATGGTCGCGGCTGAGTACAATGTAATGGCGCAGCACGAAATTCTCGGGGAAGATCCGCCGCCCCTCGAATTGCACCTGGTGCCCGCCGCTCATCGTGAGCTCGACGGGCCGTGGTGAGCGCTTCCAGGCGTTGATGCGGCGCAGAGGCGCCGGCTCGAAGAAGTAGTAGTAGCGCATCCGCTCGACATAGTCGGTGCCTTCGAACGATTCCGAATCGCTCGTGGGCAGAAAGACGAACTCGTCGAAATTGATGGCATTGTATCCCTGGACATCGACCGCGGTCACCGCTTCGCGCAGCGTGCGCCAGGGCGCCGGCGCTTCGCGGATCTCGTCGGCGTCGACGTGAATAAACCAGTCCGCGCCGATCTCCCGGGCAAGCCGTTCCTTGCACTGCAATTGCTCGACGAGATCGAAAAACCCCTTGTACGGCAGGCTGTCGATGCGGAACACGCCCCGGCCGACAAAGCTCCTGGCGATGGCCTCCGTGGCGTCGGTCGAGCCGTTGTCGATCACGCAGGTCTCGACACCCTGCGAATGCAGGTGCGCGAGGCAGCGCTCCAGGTAGAGCGCCTCGTTTCGCGCCGCCAGCAGGGCGACTATCCGCAAGTTCCATACGCGTATCGGCGAGCCGATGGTGACCCAATGAGCGTCGCCGTGGTCAGCGTCGTCGTTCCCGTCTTCAACAGCGCCGAGCACCTGCAGGAATGCCTGCGTTCGGTGCTCGCGCAGCGCATCGATGGCCTCGAGATCGCCTGCGTGGACGACGGATCGACGGACGGGAGCCGGGCGATCATCGAGGAATTCGCCAGGGACAACCCGGGTATCGGGGTCTTCGTGCACGGCGACAATCGCGGGGTGGGTGCGGCCAGGAACACGGGCCTCGACGCGGCGAGCGGGAACTACGTCGTCTTTCTGGACGCGGACGACCTGCTGCTGCCCGGCGTTCTCCCGCGGGCCCTCGCGGTTGCGACGTCGGATGCCCTCGACATTCTGCAGGTCGATTACGTCGATCGAGTCGAGGACGAGGCAGGCGCTTCGTGGCTCGCTGCCCGGAACCGGCCCGTGAAGCGCGCGGCCTCGCTCGCCGACTCCCCGGTGATGGACGGCCCGTCTTTCCTTATCCATGTCATCGAAAACGCCGCGTATCGGCCGACGGTCTGGTCGTACCTCTTCAACAGGGAATATCTGGCTGCGCGCGCGCTTCGGTTCGCCGGCATGCGCTACCACGAGGATGCCGAATTCGTCCCCAGGGCGCTCTACCCGGCAGCGCGCATCAGGGCCGCAGGTATCGTAACGCATGTGCACCGGCGAAGGCGAGACTCGCTGATGACCGACGGAGATGCCCGCAACTGGCTCGACAGCCTCGAAGCCTGCATCAGAATCGCCGATTATTTCCGCGACAAGGAGGTCGATCCGCGGATCCGCGGGAAATACGCGACGATCATCCGCGACCGCCTCGTCGGCGTGCTGCATTGGCTGGGCAACCAACCCGACCGGGCCGCGATACGATCCACGGTCATGAAGACGATCGAGCTGCACGGGTTGCAGAAGTACCTTGCGACGGATGGCTCGGCGGGAAGCCGGTAGGACTGCGAGCGTGTTCCTCCGATCCGTACCCATGCCTCGACGTCCGGACGAAGCGGGCGGCCACCGATGATCGGCACCGGGAACGTGGAAAACGCGCGCCCTGCCGACCTGCGCCCGATCATCGTCGGCGGATTCTTCCGCTCGGGGACGTCGCTGTTCCGGCGCATCCTGGACGCGCACAGCCGCATTCACTGCCCGCCGGAGGTCAAGTTCTTCCGGGATTTCTACGACGACTATCGCGAGGCTCCGGACCGCCATGCCCGATTTTTCGCCACGGTGCGGTCGATAGGTCTCGACGAGGACGAGCTCCTGTCGATCTTCGGCAACGCTTACGTCCGGAAGCCGGGAGCTGGCGGCGCAGAAGCTCGGCAAGAAGCGGTGGGCGGACAAGAATCCGGAGAACGTCCTCTATCTCGAGCAATGGTCGAAGCTGCTCGACCAGCGTTTCTGCTTCGTCCATGTGGTCAGGCACCCGCTGGACGTGCTCGCTTCGGTCATCGAGGCCCGCTTCGACAACACCCTCCCGGTCGACGTGCCCGGCAAGATCGCAACATTCGCGCGCTACGCCCGAGCGGGCCTGGACTACGCATCCCGTCACCCGGGACGCTCGCTCATCGTGAAGTACGAGTCCCTCGTGGACCGTCCGCAGCAGACGATGGCCGAGGTCATGGCGTTCCTCGGCGAGCGTTTCGAGCCCGCGATGATCGACGGTGCCTTCGACGACACGCGCCAGCGCGGCCTCGAGGACCCCAAGATCGCGCGCACGACGGGTGTCCACGCCGAGAGCGTGGGTCGCTGGAAGCGCGACCTCGGCGCGGACGACGCGAGGCTGGCGGCCGATCGCCTCGCGCACATCATGGAAGAGCTTGGCTACGAGGCGTGATCCGGCGCGGGTCGATCCGGAACCCGGACGCGCTACGCGAGGTAGCGACGGGACGCTAATCGTTGAGCGTGACCACCAGCCGCGGCGCGAGTGCCGCGTTTCCGGCGACCGCGGCCCCTTCCCGCGAGTAGAAGTCCAGCCGACCCGACGACGGGTAGAACGCGAGTTTCACGAGCCAGTTGCGCTTGCCCGCCTGGAGATCGGAGGTGACCGCCCAGCGCAGGACCGTGCCGATCATGCCCTTCGCGATCACCGCGGGGGCGATTGCCGTGCCCTCGCTGAAGGGCGTGCCGAGCGGCGCGCCGCCGGTCCACTGTCCGTCGGGACATTCGAGGTTGTAGGTGGCGATGTTCGCATCCTTCGGGCAATTCCACGTGACGCCGGAGCCGGTCCCCTGAGTCGGGACGTTGAACGGCCCGGGTGGCCCGACGCCGACGGGCACGCCATCGCCTTCGTCGAAATCCACGCTCAAGGGGTGAATGTCGATCGCCCGGCCGTAGGTGCCCCACCGCTCGTCGCTGTCGGCAATCGTCAATTCGATCACGGCCGACTTGACGTTGTCGACATCGATGCCGCCGATGTCGAAGCCGAGCACGACACGCGTCTGGCTGCCCTGGATTCCGCGCAAACGCAGTCGCAGGCCCGCGCCGTCGTTGCGGTTCCTGGATGCCTCGCGGATGTAGCTGTCCCGGACCGCCGGCAAAACGACCTTCGGGTTCGCCGGCGGCATGCAGTCCGCGGTCCAGGAGAGAATGCCGCGCGCGCAGAATGCCGCGCGCAGCGCCGCCTCGTTCGCCCCGCCGAACAGGTCGGCGTCCACGGCGAGCATCGCCAGCGCCGCCTGCGGCATCGTCGTGTCCTTGGGCAGCGCGTAGTGATGCTCGAGGATGAGCTGGTGGGCGATGTTGATCCCGACGGCGCCGCGGATGTCCCACAGCGCCCGCGACCAGATCTCTCCGTCCTTGTGCCGCTGCGGCTTGTTGCAGATGGGCGGCTGCCCGGGATCGGGATTCGGCGTGCAGATGTTCTTCTGCAGGTCGGTGGGATAGATCTTGCTGCCATCGACGCGGCGCAGGCAGGGCGGATTCGTGCTGCTGTAGGTGACGGCGTCCCACTCGCCGACGCAGGCGGCGTGGCTCTGCTGGTACGTCGCGTCGCCGTCGCCCGCGTGGAAGGTCGCCGCGAGGTAATCGGAGAAGCCCTCCCCCATCGCGCGCATCTCGCACTCGGCGGGAGCCGGATTTCAGGGGTCGGCGTGGAAATCGTGCAACCCCAGTCGTCGTTCTGGTCGTGCTGGATCGCGTGGCCGAACTCGTGGGCGATGATGTCGGCGTCTTCCGCGTCGGGCACGCCTCCGACGCCGTACTTGATGTAGTCGAAGTCCGGCGAGTAGGCCGAATTGTCCTGGCCGTCCCAGTTGGTGTTGACCTGCGTGGGGTAGCTGCGTATCCCGTTGGGCACGGTGTTGTTGCTGCTGAAGCCCAGGTTGCGCATCTGGCGCTGGATGGCGTCGATCACCCAGTAGGCGGTCACCTGCGCCACGCGCGTGTCGGGAAGCTCGTAGAAGTACTGGCGGCTGGGTTCGTTGGCCACCGGGTACTGGAGCAGGGTCGCTGTACGGGCAAAGTTACGGCGGAGTCAGGAGATTGTTGACGTCGACGAACCGGCCCTTGAGCAGCCCCGTCCCCGGATCCAGGTTCGGCAGGTCGACCATGATCAAGTTGGCGTTGACCTCGCTTGCCGGGCTGTTGTCGTCGAGACTCGTGTTGCCCGAGGTCTGGATGGGATTCGGGCGGAATGCCTTCCCCGTGCCGGTGACGTAGTGCTCGGCGCGGTCCTCCTGCGCGAGGACCTCGCCGGTCGTGCTGTCGACGATCGTCCGGAAGTCGCCGGCGTCGGAGGCGATGGTGAATTCCCATGCCATTGCCAGTCGGCCATCGGTGCGGCGAAACCAGACCTGTCGCGCGCGCTCGCCGATGACCACCTTCACCGGAGCACCGGCTTCCTGTGCCATCGACGCTCGCGCGATCTGCTCGGACTCCGCGCGCGTGAGCGAGCGCTTGGCGAGACTCTCCTGTTTTCTTCCGGACTTGTAGCTGCTGTAGATGTGCCGGATGCGGCCGTTCTGATCCTGGACCGCGTTGATCGTGGCGCCGTAGACCGGGATGCCGTCCAGCGTCTGCTGGAAGCGGACGTATTGCCGGCCGGACAGAGCCCGCGCCTGGTCTCCGACGTACGCGAGCTCGGTGCTGCCCTGGAGCATCCCGAGCTGCGGCGCCACGAGGTCGATGGCGCGGCGGGCGCTCGTCTCCGGATCAGCGCGGCTGCCGGGAAAATCGCAGTCCTCGAGGCTCGTGCTCGTCGTCCATGCGCGCGCGGACTTGCAGGACGGCGCCTTGCCGGCGGCGAGCGCATCCAGCGGCGCAACGGCCAGCACGGCCGTCAACGCGAGCAGTGCCGCGCCGGTGAACCAATGCCGAGTCATCGTCGCTCGCATCCGCCAACCCCACGCGGACTACCGCAGGCTTCCCCACACCTGCAACTTCGGCACGTCCGCATCGTGGGCACGCCGGCCACGCCGCGCCCTGCGGGCTGCCGGGCTGCGCGCTCGACCTGTTCCGCGCGGGTGCCCTTGTCGGCGCTCGCCGGGGCTTCCGCCGGGGGCGTTCCGCGGGGCGGCAGCGGCCTGCCGGTATCGCCTCCGGACGCGGCGACGATATCCGGACGTCCGTCGCGATCGACGTCGACCAGAGCGAGCCCCCAGACGATCTCGAGGCCCTCCTGCGGCAGATTCGTGCCCGCCGCCTCCACCCACCCGCCCTTGCCGTCGCCCATGCGAACGAACAGGCCGTAGCCTTTCCCTTCGCTCACTCGCGCCGAGCTGGCCCGCGATGACGATGTCGAGCGTTGCCGTCGCCGTCCAGATCGCCGAGCGCGACGGCCGTCGCGCCGCCCTTCAGCTCCGGGCATCGACGTCGACCGGGCCCGTCCATGTCCCGTCGGCGTTCTGCAGGTAGACCTCCGCGCCGTTCACGACATTGGCGACCGCCAGGTCGGGGCGGCCGTCGCCGTTGACGTCGCGCGATGGCGGTCTTGCGATAGACGCCGCCCAGCCGGCTCTTGGTCAGTCCGGTCGAATAGGACTCGAAATGTCCCGTTGCCGTCGCCCCGCCAGACGCGCGGCGCCGTTGTAGTAACCGGCCACGACGTCCAGGCGACCGTCGTCGTTCATGTCCACCAGATGCACGTCGTTGCACCACCCGGTCCCCGGCACGTCGCCGGCTTCCATGTCTCGTCGGGCGACGGAAGGCCGCTGTTCTCGATTTCCTTCCAGTTCCTGCCGGTGCCGTCGCCGAGATACGCGGTGAATCGCGCCCTCGGTCCGAGCCGCACGCCACCAGTCGAGGAACCCGTCCCCGTTGATGTCGCCCAGGGCCACGGTCTCCGCGCCTCCGTAGTAATTGGACTCGGCATCCTCGGCGGCGGTCTTGCGCGACATGGCGGACTCCAGCTTCTCCGTCACCATCTGCCAGGCGCCCTTGCCGTCCCCGAGATAGACGTAGACCCCGCTGCAGTGATCCGCGACGACCAGATCGAGATTGCCGTCGCGGTTGACGTCGGCGAGCTGCAGTCCGCCGCCGCAGGAACCCTCCATCGCGAGGCCCGTCGAGGAATCCCGCCAGGCGCCTTGCCCCGTTGCCCAGCCAGACGCGCGCCCCTTTGGCCAGGCGGACGTGCGCCGTCACGTCGACGAATCCGTCCTTGTTGATGTCGGCGACCGCGGGCGTGGTCTTGAAGCGGCCATCCATCGGCAGGCCCTCGGCCGCCAGCGCGAAGCGAACCCGCGCCGCCGCCTCGGCGGACGACGTGGGCGACGGCTTCACGGCGGCTCTCGCCGCCGCAGCCGATGAACGCCAGCGCAATCGTGCCGTACAGCCAGGACCGAACGCTGCGCGACATCACGATATCCGATGTCGAGTTCATTTCGCTTTCTTCTCCGTCGGCCGTGTCGTTCCGGATCCCGAAGAGGCAGGTCGACGTCGAGGTACCAATTGCCGTTGGTCTTGACCCATTTTTCGATCGACGATGTCGGCTCCGGTTCCATCTTCGACATCGCGGGATCGTTCGACTTGGCGAGGAAGGCCACTCTCGCCCGGCCCTTGTCCGCAATGACCTCGGTCCATTCGACACGCGGCGAGAGGTAGTAATTCTTCGCCTTGCGGGTCAGGAACTTCTTCGAGCGGGACCCGTGTCTGGAACGCAGGATCAGGTACCGGTAATAGGTCTTCCAGTCCTGCGCCACCTTGCGCCTCCCAGAGCCCCTCGCGTCGCGCGGCGAGCGCCGCTTCCTCCGCAGCCGGGCGCGGCTCGGCGGCCACTTCGGCCATGCCTCGCGCTCCGTCTTGGCGACGGGGCGCCAGCCATCGACGTTCCTCCAGACATCCCACATCTCGGCCTGTCCGCGATGCGACATCCGGATACTGCGGGAACCTGAATTCGTATTTCACGCGCACCCAGGCCAGATCTCCCGCCACCGCGATTTCCCCGATTTCCGCCTTCACGAATTGCACGGCCGCGCTCCTTGCGCCAGGTCGAATATTCCTCGAGCGTTCCGACCTTCTGCTCGGCAGGCGGCAGCAGGTCGTATACGGTGGTCCAATCCTGCTGCACCTCCGCCGCCCAGAACCGCCGCACCTGCGTCTCCAGCGCCTGTTCGCTCTCCGTGGCCCCGACGGCCGCCGTCCCGGCGACCAGACCGATGGCGGCCAGGATCAGACACAACCAGCGCTTCATTCGCATTCACCTCCGTCAAGACGGGTTCGCCGGCGAAATTCGCGGGAACTCCGGTTTCGCGCAAGGCGCCTGCCTCGGCGAAAACTCGTTGGCACCGGGCCGCGAGGCTGCGCGACCCACAAAAAAGAGGGCGAAGACCGCACCTGGCTCTTCGCCCCCCGTTCAACAATCCGATTCCGCGCAATTATATCATCGATCTAGCGTCGTTCGCGGTTCCGGATCGGCCGCGCCTTCTGGCGCGGACCGTGCACTGCTATGCGCTACTCAGTTTCTCGGCCTTGACTTCGTCGGAGTCCGAGCCGGCATCCCACTCGATCTTGCCGGCGATCGACCCTCTGCCATGCGTCGGCACCGCGCGCACGAAGATGTTGCGCGCATCGCGGCCTTGGGCAGCGTCATCCCACCCGGACTTGCCGTACGTGCCATGGACCTGCACGCCGACCATGCCGACCACTTCCGGCGCCGGCGGCTGCCGCAGATGTTCCTGTCGGCGAAGGACTCGACACGGTAGTACGCCGAATCGGTGCCCAGCGCTTGGTACGTGGCGCTCCACAGCTCCTTCAGATCCAGCTCGAGCCAGCTGTCGCCGCAGAGATGCTCGCCGGTGAAGCCGCTTTCGTCCTGGTTCCAGAACGTGAAGCCGTACTTGGTCACGATCGCCGGCGGCGCCTTGCCTGAAGTCCTGGTGCCCGACGGCGATGTACAGCGTCGTCCAGTCATACGCAAAGTCCCTGTCCGCTGCCGACGGGTGGTCATCGCCGAAGCGCGGGCCCACCGGCGAGAACTGGCCGACGTTGGTCCTCGGCATGTTGTCGTACTGCCCGGCTGCGCCGTTCAGCAGCATCGTCACTTCGCTGCCGACGATCCGTGCCGACCTGCGTGCGCGGCGTGCCGTTCAGCGGAAGGGCCTGGAACACCCACGCGTTGTACTCGGTGGCGGTTACCGGCTTCCCGGTCGAACACGGTCGCGGAGCCGACCAGGTGATTCCAGCTGACCGGCGCGGTCAGACCGCGGTTCACCGCCCAGCACTTCAGCTCGCCGACCTCGGGATAGCCGCCGTGCAACGTAACCATCCTTGTCGGCTGCGCCGTTGGACGGCATGTCGCCGAACCTGCGGACGTTGAATCCCTTGTCCGCATAGCCGCTCGAACGACCCGTGCTCGCCCACCAGTGACCCGGCTGGAACTTGGTCAGGTTGAACGACAGATCCGCACGATACTTGACCTTGTAGTTGCCACGGTCCGTCGACTGGTAGTAGCACTTGATGTCGACGTCGGAGCTGTAGTCGTTCGTGATCCGGATCAGGGTGTCCTTGCCGTCGCTGATGTCGATCAGCGGGAAGACCAGCAGACTGCCCTTCTGATTCGTATTGCCGTACGGCGAAACCGCGAACGCCGACGTGCTGAGCAACGCAACCGCCACTGCCACACCCAAAGCCTTCTTGTTCAGATTCATATCCGACCCCGTTGGAATGATCGATACTGCATCGATCGTTACACAAAAACCAGCAAACATCGTGCGTGTCGGAACCGCGACACACTTCCTACCGGATCGGATTTTCCCCGTAGCCCCAGCTGGAAAGCAGAGGGCGCTTCCGCATGCTCACAATGGTTGTTGGCCCATCAAAGCCCCCGTCACATAGACTCAAGTGAGGCTCGAACGAATCAACGCAAATTCGGTGCCATGCGTGCTTTATCGCCTGGTAAGTCAATGACTATGAATGGTTAAGTCCTCCTCGGCAGAATCGGCGCAGAATGCATGATCGGCAGCGCTGTAAAAGTCGCCGACAACGAGGAATCGCGCTGTACACCACAGCAACGGGCGCCCGACTTCCGGCGCGAACCCGCGATCGTCGCGCAAACGGCACGCCTCGCTCTTGCGAGAGGCGGAAAGTCCACGATCGACGCATACCCAGGCATTTTTCGAGCGCCGGTGCCGCAGTATCGAAGGAGTCAGGAGCCTGGCGCGCTTGTAAAAAAAGCCGACAATTCACTTGCGCTCCAGCGGATGCGGCTTCGTATGGGACGTTTTGTCGAGGAAAGGGTTCAATGACCGGGCGCAACGCCGACGCGGCTCCCGGCGCCCGCGATGGACGCGAGCCGCGATCGCGGCGGCAGGGCCGAGGGCGCGAAGCACGTGCGACCACCGTCAGGGCGGTGGAGCCTCCGAGAACTGCATGCCCAGATCCACGGTGCCCAGAAAGTCCCGGTTCTGCCGCTGGACCTCGAAGGACATCACGCCCGACTGCTTGTCCAGCGGGAAGCGACATGCCCGCCGATCTTGCGGTCCTCGAGTCTCAGCGTGATGAAGTAGCGTCCTCGTCCGAGCCTCGCGGCAAACGAGCATTGCACGCGCGCGCGCACCATTCCGTCGGGTCCGGGCGTTCCGGACAACGGGCACGGCGCGCCCTCCGATCGTTCAGCATCTTGCGGTCCTGCAGCAGCACGCTCAGCTGGGGATTCCCAACCGTCGACTTGTACTCGGCGTCCACGACGATCGCGACCTCGCTCCCCCGCGCCGAACGCCGCAACCTGCCCGCCGCCGTCGACGAATCTCGGCGCCGACGATCCGCCCGTCCTCCGTCCCGAACGCCGCTTGTCCGGAGCCGTACAGCGGCTGCTTCCAGGTCACGGGCGATCCCGTGCCCCGAGACCGCTGCTGCTCGGCCCGCAGATCGAAGAAATACAGCTCGGCCATGTCCTCCGGCGCGCCGGTCGCCTTGACCCGGCCCGCCTCCAGGTACACGACGCGATTGCAGAAGGTCCTGACCATCTCCATGTTGTGCGACACGAAGAGCAGCGTGACGCCGCTCTTGGTCAGCGTATCGAGGCGCTCGAGACACTTGAACTGGAACGCCGCGTCCCCGACCGCCAGCGCCTCGTCGACGATCAGGATGTCCGGATCGACGTTGATGGAGACGGAGAAGGCGAGACGAACGATCATCCCGCTCGAGTACGTCTTGATCGGCTGGTCGATGAAGTCGCCGATGTCGGCGAACGCCGCGATGTCGTCGAACCGGCGCTCCATTTCGGCGCGCGGAATGCCGAGTATCGCGCCGTTCATGAACACGTTCTCGCGTCCGGTGAAATCGCGGATTGAAGCCCGCGCCGAGCTCGAGCAGCGCGGCCACGCGGCCGTCGATCGCGCACGCTCGCCGGTCGTGGCGGACAGCGTGCCGGCGATCAGCTGCAGCAGCGTCGATTTGCCGCAGCCATTGCGGCCGATGATGCCGACCGTCTCCCCCTTCCGCACGTCGAGCGAGACGTCGCGCAGCGCCCAGAACTCGCGGTAGAACTGCCTCCGCCCGCGAAAGAGCGTCTGCTTCAGGCGATCCTGCGGCTTGTCGTAGATCTCGTAGCGCTTGCCGAGCCCGATCGGCGCGGATGGCAACATCAGAGGACATCGGCGAAACCCCTGCGGGTCTTCTGGAACCAGAACAGCCCCAGCCAGGCCACGATCAGGCTGGAGACCGAGAGTAGATGCCGAGGCCCCGCCAATCCAGCGGCCGTCCCCACACCAGGATGTCGCGCGCCTGCTCGATCATGAAGGTCAGCGGGTTGATGTGGAGCAGGACGCGATAGCCCTCGGGCAGCGCGGAAACGGGAAAGAACACCGGCGACAGGAACAGCATCATCGTCGTGATGATGCCGGTGGTCTGGCCGACGTCCCGGAGAAAGACGCCGACCGACGCCACGAACCAGGTGATGCCCATCGTCAGCAGCACCAGCGGGACGAGCAGCAGGGGCAGCAGGACGACCGTCCAGTTGAGATAGAAATGCGTCAGCGCAAAGGCCACGAGCAGCACCAGCACGCTGATCAGCGCATGGAAGAGCGCCGAGCCCATCGTCACCCAGGGCAGGATCTCGAGCGGAAACACGACCTTCTTCACGTAGTTCACGTTGTGCAACACGAGTCCCGGCGCCCTGTTCACGCACTCGGCGAACAGACCGTGGATGATCATGCCGACGAACAGGACGATCGCGAACTCGATCTTGCTGCTGTCCTCGCCTCCCCAGCGTGCCCGGAACACCACGTTGAACACGAAGGTGTAGACGGTCAGCATCAGGATCGGATTCAGGAACGACCACAGGATTCCCATCGCCGAACCGCGATAGCGTCCGATGACGTCGCGCTTCGTCATTTCCCAGATCAGGCCGCGCTGGTTCCAGAAGCTGCCGAACACGAAGAGCGGGGACACGGAGTTGACTTGACGATTCATGGGCTTGTCTCGGCTGGATGGGGCGGGGGCGTCGGTTCGCCGGCGCGGGAACGGAGCCCGTCGCTTGCGGAGGCCCGGGAATTTCGAATCGGACGCAGTCGAACCGACTGCATCGGCGCGCTCGACTTCGCCGCGCCGAAATCGCACGTTATGATATCGTGCTCCGCGCAACGGGGGGCCCGTTCCCGGCCGTCGGGCCGCCGTTTACTGACGCGGACCCATCGTCCCGCGGTGGCGCCGGCGAGAGTCGACAACCCGGACGTGAAGCTCGTATTGCAGCAACCTGAGGCCCGCGAGATCAGGGTCAAGCTGATCCTGGCGGGTGGGCACGCGGCGATGATCGCGCTGCCGCCCGAGCACCCGCTGCTCGGCCAGCTGCTTGCCGCAGTCGCCGCGCCATCCGGGCGAGAGGCTACGGCACCGGAGGTTTTCCAGATACCCGTCGACGGGGGCCGGGCGTCGCTGATGTTTGCGAGCCACCGGCTGATCGCCGTGGTGACGGATCCCGCGGTCCTGGTGCAGCCGGACGCGGGCGCCCCCGCTGCGGTGCCGGCGACCGGTCTCGCCGACGACGCGAAGACCGGATCGGCAGAACCGCGCCATGCCCCCGCCCCCGTCCGCGGATTGTCCGGCACGCGGTCGTGCAGATCGACGGATTCCTGGCGAAACACGAGCTCGACGGGTTGCGCGAGACCGTGTTCGCCGCGCAGCCGCAGTTCCAGCCGTCCTGGGTCCAGGACGACAACAAGGACTACCGGCAATCGATGGTCCTCAACGCGCCCGACGAAGTGGTGCGACTGATCGTCGGCAAGGTCCGCGACGCGATGCCGCAGGTGATGTCGAAGCTCGGGTTGCCGCCGTTTCCGGTCGGGCACATCGAGTGCCAGGTGACCGCCAGCCTCGACGGCAGCTACTTCCGCGTCCACACGGACAGCGGGAACAGCGCATCGACGCAACGCGCCAGCTGACCTACGTCTACTATTTCAACCGCGAGCCGAAGGCCTTCACCGGCGGCCTGCTCCGCGTCTACGACGATCAGCTCCGCCACGGCAAGCTCGCGCGGACCGATTCGTTTCGCGAGTTCGAGCCGCGCAACAACAGCATCCTGTTCTTCCATTCGGCCGTCATGCACGAGGTGACGCCGGTGGGCGTTCCGTCGAGGGATTTTCGCGACAGCCGGTTCACCGTGAACGGCTGGGTGCACCGGGCCTAGCGGATGCCCGAACGAGTCCCGCGCGGATGGTGTAAAGCGCTTCGACGCGTGCCCCGCGGGCGCCGGGCCGGCTCCCGCCTATTGCCGCGCGAGCCGGTAGACCTTGCCCGACGACGTCAGCGCGTAGAGCTCCTTGCGCGAATCCTCGCCGAAGGACTGGATGTTCCCGATGGGTCTCACGGCCCAGTCGACCTGCTCGGTCGCGACCCCGTCCGTGACGAGGAAGCTCTTCAGCCAGCCGCCGCAGAAATCGGAATAGAAGTAACGGCCGACGACCTCCGGCAGCGCCGCGCCGCGATAGACGTATCCGCCGGTGACGGCGCAGCCGTTGCCGTGGTCGTAGTCGACGAGCGGCAGGGTGACGCCGGCGCTGCTGCAGGTGGCGCCCGGCCGGGTAGCAGATGCGACCCTCCCATCGATTCCATCCGTAGTTGAGGCCGGCGGCGCCCGCCGAGACGACGTTCACCTCCTCGCGGTTCTCCTGTCCGACGTCCGCGATGTAGACGCGATTCGTCGCGCTGTCGAACGCGAAGCGCCAGGGATTGCGCAGGCCGTACGCCCAGATCTCCTGACGTCGTCCCGGCTGCCCGACGAACGGGTTGTCGGCCGGCACCTTGTAGGGCAGCGAGCTCACGTCGATGCGAACGATCTTGCCGAGGAGGCTGCCGAGGTCCTGGCCGCTGCCGAGCGGATCGCCGCCGCTGCCGCCGTCGCCGGTTCCGAGGTAGAGCATGCCGTCCGGGCCGAACTGCAACTGGCCGCCGTTGTGATTCGCGAACGTGGCATGCGGAATCGTGATGACGCGCACCGCCGTCGACTCCGGCGCGACGGGCGGCTGCATCGCACCGGGAAGCGGGAACGTGAACCGCTCGACGGCGATGTCTCCGCCCGGGTCGGTGAAATAGACGAAGACATGGCCGTTGGCCGCGAATTGGGGGTCGAACGCGAGCGACAGCATGCCGCGTTCCCCGCCGCGGCCCACGCGCGCCGAGATGTCGAGCGTGGGCGGCTGCGGCACGCCGTTGGCGAGCTTGCGCACTCTTCCCGGCTGCTCGACGACGTAGATGTCCGCGCTTCCCGGCGGCGACGCCAGGAACGTGGGAAATGCGAGCCCCGAGGCCACTTCGACGAACCCCAGCTTCAGCGCACCCGCCGGCGCATAGGCCACGCTGACGCCGTTCACGCTGGGTGGCTCGGGCAGGTCCAGCGTGGCCGGCGAAACCGTTGGCGTGTACGTCACGCCCGCCGCGAGAACCGGGTCGGCGACCACGGTGAATTTTCCCGGGCCGGCGACGAATACCTCGCCGGCGGTCGTCAACGTGGCAACGGTCCTGCCCGTGGCGTCCGCGACGACGATCGCCGCGTTCACCCCGGCGGGGAGCCCCGCGACCGCGACGTCGATCCGGTTCTGCGTGAGGACGAGCATGGCCGTCCCGCTGTCGCCACAGCCGGGCAGCGCGGCGCCCAGCGCGAAGAGCGTGAGCAGCCGGACAGAGCAGATCGAGTTCGGCAAGGCGGTTCCTTTCCGCTGCGCTCCCCGCAAGGCGTACCGCAGCAGGCGCGACACGCACGTCGCCAGAACGGCGAGCGCGCTCGGCCGCGATCCGGTCAGCCTGCCGTGCGGAAGTCCCGCCACGGCGCTACGCCGGCGCCCCCAGGCTGAACGCGGCGCCGTCGAGCGCGAGGTTCGGATTGTAGGTGCGATCCCGATCCAGCCTGCCGCGCCATTTCTCCGCGGAAGCGCGCTTCGTCGGCCGCCTCCTGCGCGTTCGTGGCGGTGCGATACCGGTAGCCGCGGCTCGCCGACTCGTCGTGATACAGCTCGGCATGCGGCGTCAGCACGTTGCGGTATCCGAGCCCGGCGACGCGCAGGCAGAGATCGAGATCGTTGCAGGCGATCGCCAGCGTCTCGTCCATGCCGCCGGCCGCCCGATAGACGTCGCGCCGCACGGCGGCGCAGGCGGTGATCATCGCGCTCACCGTGTGCACGGCCGCGAGCCGGCTGTCCATGCCGCGGAATCCGCGCGGGTAGCCGATGTAGGGCCGGTCCGCGATGCCGTTGAGCCCGAGCACGACGCCGGCATGCTGGATCGTGTCGTCCGGATAGTAGAGCATCGCGCCCACCAGCCCGACCCCGGGTCGCAGCGCGTGAACGACCAGTTCGGCGAGCCAATCGGGACGGATGGGGTCGACGTCGTTGTTGAGCAGCACGACGATGTCGCCCCGGGCGGCGGCCGCGCCGGCGTTGCACAGCGCGGAATAATTGAAACCTCCGCCGCGGCGCAGGACCGTGAAGCGCGGATCGCCGGCGAGCGAGCGCGATGAACTGCAGCGCCTCGGGATCGACGCTGTCGTTGTCGACGATGACGGCTTCCCATCGCGGATAGTCGGTCCGCTCGCGCAGTCCGGCAACGCAACGGCGCAGCAGCTCCACGCGGTCCCGCGTGGGAATGACGATGCTGACAAGCGGCGGATCCGCCGGCAACGCGTATCGGATCCGCCATCCCCCATCCACGTGCTCGATCCCCGCCGCCTCGCCGCGGCGGGCGATCGCCTCGCGCAGCGCACGCTCCTGGGCGGCGACGATGCCCGCCTTCTCGTAGACGCCGGCCGCCGTCGAGCCCGGGTGTTCCCGCCAGTGGTAGAGCACGCGCGGAATGTGCTCGACCGTGTCCGGCATCGCCGTCTCGGCGAGGCGCAGCAGCAGGTCCCAGTCCTGAACGCCGTCGAGACCGGCGCGCAAGCCGCCGACGCTGCGCAGGAGCGTCGTCCGGACGGCGAGCGGATGCAGCACCCAGTTCGTCGTGCGCAGCCACTCCGGATCCCAATCCGGCTTGAAGAACGGGCGCGACCGGCCGCCGCTTGCGTCGAGGCGATCCTCGTCGGCGTACAGGATGTCGGCCCGCGCCGAGCTCGACCGCGCGAACCGCGAATTCGAGCAACGCGCCCTTCGCGAGCAGGTCGTCCTGATCGAGGAAAAGGCAGAAATCGCCCGTGGCCATCGCCAGCGCATCGTTGGTTGCGGCGGCGATGCCACCGTTGACCGGACGGCGCCCGAAGCGCACGCGGGGCTCGCGCGCCGCAAGCGCCTCGAGCCGGGCGAGGTGACCGGAATCGGGCGAGCCGTCGTCGACGATGCAAAGCTCCCACTCGGGATAGGCCTGATCCAGCACCGACTGGATCGCCTGCTCGAGGAACGGCGGCGGGCAGAAAACGGGCATCAGGACCGAGAACCGCGGGCGCCGTGGCCATCCTGCAGCCTGTCCTGCAAGGTCGGCGACGCGCTTCGCGGCGACGCGCTCCGCGGCGTCGACCCACGCCGGGTAGTCGCGGTAGACGTCCTCGACGACGCGATGTCGCTGCAGCACCCCCCGCAACCGCCCGCTGCGCACGATCTGCCACGCCCGCCGCGCAATCCAGGCGAGCTTGCGCGGATTGCCGGCGGCATAGCGCAGATGCCGGTGCAGCACGCGCCAGCCGGCGCCGAGCGCCGAAGTGTCGAGGCTTGCTCTCTGGTCCATGGTGCGGCGCCGTCACGGCTGCGGATCACGCCTCCGGAACTCCCCGAAGGTCGGCGGCGACGGCACGGCGGGTAGCCGAAGCCGGTAACATAGCGGTTTTTCGGGCGCGATGCGACTTTGCCTGCCGGCGGCGCAGTCACGCGAACCCGATCGGGCCCGCCGCATGTCAGCGCGTCGGCGCGTTGGCCAGGCTGTGAAGGAGCCTTCGTGCGCCTTGTCATCGATGCCCGGATGCTGGATCACTCCGGGATCGGCACCTACCTCGCCAACATCCTCCCGGACGTGCTCGAGCGCTGCGCCGCGCTCGACCCCGTCGTCCTCACGCTTCCCGACGTGCTGCCACGCGCCGCGGAGCTCGCGTCCTCATCGGCCGTGGTCCTTCCCTGGAAGGCAGCGCCGCTGTCGGCCGCCGAATGGCGGTCTCCGCCACCTGCCGGCGCCGGGGATCTGTGGTGGGTTCCGCACTTCAACGTGCCGCTGCGCTCGAACCTGCCGCTCGTCGTGACCCTGCACGACCTGCTACCATTGAGCGGTGTCGGTGGCCGCTGGCCGCTGCACAAGCGTCTCGCCGTTCACGGCCTGGCTTGCCGCCATCCGGCGGCGCGCGCGCCGCGTGATCTGCGCGTCCGAATTCACCCGGGGCGAGGCGATCCGGCTCGGCCACCTCGACGCCGGGAAGATCAGCGTCATTCCGCTGGGCGTCGACCCCGACTGGGCGGCCGGCGCGAGACCGCGCCCCGCCGGATCGATCCCCTACCTGCTCTTCGTTGGACTGGTCAAACCGCACAAGAACCTCCGGCGCCTGTTGCTCGCCTTCGAGGCCATCGCACCGATGATCCCGCACCGATTGATCGTGGTCGGCAGACACACCGGCCTGCGCGGCGTCGATGCCGCTGCGCTGACGCTCGCCAGGCGGCTCGCGCCCCGCGTCGAGCTGGTGGAGAGCGTGCCCCGGGCGCGGTTGGCCGAGCTCGTGTCGGGCGCCGAGCTGCTCGTTCAGCCGTCGTTGTACGAGGGCTTCGGGCTGCCGCCGCTCGAGGCCATGGCCGCCGGCACGCCGGTGCTCGCCGCGCGCGCCGGCGCGCTGCCCGAAGTCTGCGGTGACGCGGCGCTCTACTGCGACCCCGGCTCCGCCGAGGACATCGGCCGTGGCATACGCGAGGCCCTCGGCGACGCGCAGCTGCGAGCACGCCTGCGCGAACGCGGACTGAAGCGTGCACGCGGGCTCCACGTGGCGCGCCTGCGCGCATGGCAACCGCCGACATCCTGCTGGCGGCGGCCCGCGACGCGCCAGCCCGGGGCGGGGCGACGTGAACGCGCCGCGGCTGGCGCTCGTCCACGACTGGCTCGACACCTGGCGGGGCGGCGAGAACGTGCTTGCGGAACTGCTGCGGATCTTCCCGCAGGCCGACCTGTTCGCCCTGGTCGATTTCCTCCCCGACGAGCTGCGCCAGCGGCTGTCGGGCCGGCGCGCGACGACCTCGTTCCTGCAGCGGTTGCCGGGCGCCCGCGGCACTTCCGCGCCTTCCTGCCGCTCTTCCCGCGCGCCGTCGAGTCGCTCGACCTGTCGGCCTACGATCTCGTGCTCTCGAATTCGCATGCCGCCGCGAAGAACGTGCGGACCCGCCCCGACCAGCTCCACATCTGCTATTGCCACACGCCGATGCGCTACGCCTGGGACCTGCGCGAGCAGTATCTCGAGGTGAGCGGACTCGCGTCGGGACTGCGCGGGACGATCGTCCGCTTCGTGCTGGACCGGCTGCGTGACCTGGGACCGCCGCGCGAGCGAGCGGGTGACCGTCTTCATCGCGAACTCCGAGTTCATCCGCGCCCGGATCGAACGCTGCTACGGCCGCGATTCGGCGGTGATCGCGCCGCCCGTCGACACCGACTTCTACACTCCGGGCGGCGAGCGTGGCGACGCCTACGTGACCGCGTCCCGCTGGGTGCCCTACAAGCGTATCGATCTGATCGTGTCGGCCTTTCGCGAGCTCCCTGGACGCCGGCTCGTCGTCGTCGGCGACGGCCCGGACGCGCCGCGCGTGCACGCGGCGGCCGGCCCCAACGTCGAATTCGCCGGCGAAGTGCCGCGCGACAGGCTGCGCGAGCTGCTGCGCGGCGCGCGCGCCTTCATCTTCGCCGCCGAAGAGGATTTCGGAATCCTTCCGCTCGAGGCGCAGGCCGTCGGCACCCCGGTCATCGCGTTCGGCCGCGGCGGCGCGCGGGAAACGACGCAGGGGCTCGACGCGCGCGCCCCCACCGGCGTGTTCTTCGCCGAGCAGACGCCGGCGGCCATCGCGGATGCCGTGCGGCGCTTCGAGGCCGAGGCGCCCCGGATCCGTCCCGAGGCCTGTCGCGCGAACGCCGAGCGCTTCTCCACGGAGCGCTTCCGGCGCGAATTCGCGGCCTTCGTCGACGCGCGCTGGGCCGAATTCGCGTCGCGGGAGGCCCGGCCATGAGGCGCAGCCTCTTCAAGGATCATGCGCCGCTGTTCGAGTCGCTGGTGCGGCTGCTCGATCCGCTGATCGTGCTCGCGGTCGGCGCGCTCGCCTACCGTATCTACCTCGGCGCCGGCGAGATGCCGGAGCGCTACGTCGTGGCGCTGGTCGGGCTTTCGGCCGGATGCGCCGCGCTCTTCCCGTTCCTCGGGTCTGTACGCGCCGCAGCGCGGCGTGTCGCTGTTCAACGAGGTGCGCCGGCTGGTCAACGCCTGGGGACTGCTGGCCGCCGTCTGGTTCGCCTTCCTCTTCCTGTCCAAGTCCGGCGCGGATTTTTCCCGCGTGTGGTCGACGTACTGGATCGTCTTCGGCCTCGCCTCGCATCTCGCGTTTCGCCTCGGCCTGCGGCTGGTGCTGCGGTCGCTGCGCCGCCGCGGCCACAACCTGCGCTACATCGCGATCGTCGGCGCCGGCGTGCTGGGGCGCGAGATCGCGCTGCGACTGCGCCAGACGCCGTGGAGCGGGTTCGTCGTCCGCGGCTTCTACGACGACAACGTCGCCCTGCACGGCCAGACCGTCGAAGAGCTGCCGGTGTTCGGCTCCATCGGCCAGCTCGCGCCGGACCTGGACCGCGCACCGCTCGACCAGGTGTGGATCGCGCTGCCGCTGCGGGCGGAACGGCGAATCAAGGAGCTCCTCGACGAGCTCCAGCAGCACTCGGTGCAGGTGCGCCTCGTGCCGGATATCTTCAATTTCACGCTGCTCCACCACTCGTTCTCGGAGATCGCCGGGCTGCCGGTGATCAACCTCACCGATTCGCCGCTCGAAGGCCGCAACCTCGTGCGTCAAGAACATCGAGGATTTCGTGCTGGCTGCGCTGGTCCTGCTGCTCACCTCGCCGCTGCTGCTGCTGATCGCGCTGGGCGTCAAGCTCTCCTCGCCCGGCCCGGTGTTCTACCGGCAGGAGCGCGTCACGTGGAACGGCGGGCGATTTCGGATGATCAAGTTCCGGACGATGGCGGTCGACGCCGAGGCCGCGTCGGGCCCGGTCTGGGCGCACCCCGACCAGGGGCGCGCGACGCGCTTCGGCGCGTTCCTGCGGCGCTGGAGCCTCGACGAGCTGCCGCAGTTCATCAACGTGCTGCGCGGCGAGATGTCGATCGTCGGGCCGCGCCCCGAGCGGCCCGAATTCGTCGAGCGCTTCAAGCAGCAGATCCCGCGTTACATGCAGAAGCACCTGGTCAAGGCCGGCATCACCGGCTGGGCGCAGGTCAACGATCTGCGCGGGAACACCGATCTCGAGCGGCGGATCGAGTACGACCTCTACTACATCGAGAACTGGTCGGTGTGGTTCGACCTGCGCATCATGGCGCTCACCATCGTCCACGTCCTTCGCAGCCGGCACGCCTACTAGGGCCTGTCCGGCAATGCAGCCCGCCGGGCACGGGGAATGCGGCGAAGTGGGGAATCGGCGGCAGAGGATGCGAAAATGCGCACTTGCCGCGCCTTTCCGCCGCGGCCTGCCCAACCCCCGAAACGCTTCCCGACCCCGCCTTGGTCCCGATCGACGAGCCGCCACTCGCGCTGACGCCCGGCGCCGCGCCACGCGCGCCGGAGATTCCGGCTGCCACCGTCGCCGGGCCAGCGGCATCGACCACGCGTGAGGCCGCTGGGCGCGCCTGGCAGGTCGCGCTGCTCTTTGTCGCGGCGCTCGCCGCATGCGTGCTGGCCTACCTCGCCACGGCGGTGCCCGGATCGTGGTTCCCGGGCGCGGCGCCGAAAGCCTGGGCGGCCGGAGATCTCACGCTCGCCCGCGGAGTGGGCGCGGTGGTCGGGGACGAGCTCGTCGTCGACGCCCCGGATCCGTCCGGGATGGTTCTGGTCAGCGTGATCGGAAAGTTTCGCTCGACCGACTATCCCGCCGTGGCATGGGCGGCGATCGGCGTTCCCGATACCGCGGTGGTGCGCCTGCTCTGGTTCAGCGACTACACCCCGCAGACCCTGAGCAGCGCGCCGGTCGCGGTCGAGGCCGGGCGACCGCTCCCGACGCTGGTCGCCGGCGACCGCGGCTGGGTCGGCAACATCAGCGGCCTTGCCCTGGCCATCCAGGGACCGTTGACGCAGCCCTTGCGCATCCGCGGGGTCGTGGCCAAGCCGATGGGCGCCGGCGAGATCCTCGGCGACCGCGTGCGCGAATGGCTCGCCTTCGAGGGCTGGACGGGCGCATCGATCAACACGATCGTCGGCGGCGCGGACATCCAGGACCTCTCGCTTCCCGCACTGCTCGCCGCTGCGGTCGCGCTGGCGCTGGCGATCGCCCACCTGTTGCGGCGATTCGCGGTCCGCTGGATGCCGCTGCCGGTCGCCACCGTACTGGCGACGCTGTTCATCGCGGCCTCGCTGGTGCTCGATGCCCGCTGGACATCGAACCTCGTGCGCCAGCTGCACGCAACCTGGGGCCAGTACGCGGGCAAGAGTATGCGCGACCGGCACCTCGCGAGCGACGACGGGGCGCTCTTTGCCTTCACGGAAAAGGCGCGCGGCGTGCTGCCGGCGGCCCCGGCGCGCGTGTTCGTCGTCGCCGACGCCGACTACTTCCGCAACCGCGCGGCGTACCACCTCTACCCGCACAACGTATTCTTCGACCCGCGCGCCAACACGGTGCCGCCTGCCAGCGCGCTCCGCCCGGGCGATTGGCTCGTCGTCGTTCAGCGGCGCGGCGTCCAGTTCAGCCCGGCCGAGCAGCGTCTGCGCTGGGACGACGGACAGAGCGTTGCCGCAGAACTGAAGCTGGTCGATTCTGCGGGTGCGCTGTTCCTGATTCGATGATCCCCTTGGTCCTCGGCTGGATGGTGGCGTGGGCGCTCGGCGCGGGGCTCGTCGCTGCCTTGCCGCGCAAAGGGGCCGATCGCGCAGCCGGCGCCGAATGGGCGTGGACGCTGGGCTGCGGCTGGTTCGCGGGTGCCTTCCTGCTCACGCTCTGGATGCGTGCGCTGTCGGCGGCAGGGGTACCGTTCAGCGTCGCCGCGATCGGCGCTCCGCTGGCGCTCCTCGCGGCGCTGGCGTTGACGCTGGCCTGGCGGCGCCGGCGGGGTTCGTGGCGGGCGGAGCTGCGCGGCGCGCTGCGAGTCCTCGCCGGAGCGGATCTCGCCGGCTGGGCCCGGGCCGCATGGATCGGCTTGCTGTCGTGGCTCGCATTGCGCTTCGCCCTGCTCGCCGGCGAGGTCGTCCTGCGCCCGCTCTATCCATGGGATGCCTGGACGCAGTGGGCGACCAAGGCGCGTGTCTGGTACGAGCTGAAGGCGATGGTCCCGTTCGTCCAGGCCGGGGAATGGCTGGCGGCGAACGGCGCTGCCTATTACGACGCGGCACCCCACTACCCGGGCACGGCACCGCTGTGGCAGGTCTGGTCGAGCCTGCTGCTCGGCCGCTGGGACGACGCACTGATGAACCTGCCGTGGTGGTGCACCGGGATCGCCCTGGCGCTGGCGATCTACGGCTTCCTGCGCGCGATGGACTTCGACCCGCTGGCCGCGCTCGCCGGGACCTGGCTCGTCGCCGCGATGCCGATCGTCGAAGTCCATATCGCCCTGGCGGGCTACGCCGACCTGCCGATGGCCGCGTACCTGACCCTGGCGGCGCTGGCCGGCTACCGCTGGATCCAGTCGCGCTCGCCGCAGGATCTCGTCGCCGCGATGCTGTTTGCCGCCGCACTGCCGCTCATCAAGAATCCGGGCAGGGTCTGGCTGCCGCTGCTCCTCCCCGGCCTCGTCGTTGCGCTCGCGCCGCGCCACGGGTTGCGCATCGTCGGCGGAGTGTTCGCAGCCGCGGCGGCCACGCTGCTGGTGCTCGCCCAGACCAACGTCGTGCTGCTGGGCTACCGTCTGCACCTCACGCTGGACCTGCCGTGGCATGGGCTGATCGACGCCTACTTCACCTACGCCAACTGGGGCCTGCTCTGGTATGCGGTGGTGGCGGCCGCCATTCTCGGGCACCGGCAGCTTCTCGCTCCCGCCATCGCCCCGCTGACCGTCGTCGTCGGGAGCGGACTCATGTTCCTGATCTTCGGCTTCGCGTTCACCAACGCGCGAATCTGGGTCGAGGACCAATCGACGGTCAATCGCGCCACGCTGCACCTCGCACCTCTGCTCTTCGTCTGGGTCCTCCTGGTGTTCCGCGCGTGGGCGCGCGAGCAGCGCGCCGCCGATCGCGCCGAAACTGCGGTGGTGGCGGGAAGCTGAGCGCGGGTCATCGATCGCCAAGTCCGTGCTCGAGCTCCCCGGCGTCACGCTCTGCTGCGTCGATACGACCAACCACGCGCTCGCGCTGCGCGCGCTGCGGCTGTCGTGCGCAGGCGTGCGCTACGGCCGCGTGCTGCTGCTCACCGACCGCGTGCTGACCGAGCCGGGCGTCGAGGTCCGCACGATCGCCCCGATCGCCTCGCGCGATGCCTACTCGGCGTTCGTGCTGAAGTCGCTGCTGCCCCACATCGCCACGCCCCACGTGCTGCTCGTGCAATGGGACGGCTACGTCGTGAACCCCGAGGCCTGGGACCCGGCGTTCCTCGACTGCGACTACCTCGGCGCCAAATGGTTCTGGCACGAGGACGGCATGCGGGTGGGCAACGGGGGGTTTTCGCTGCGCTCGCGCCGGCTGCTCGAGGCGCTGCAGGATCCGCGGATCACGCTGATCGACGCCGAGGACACGACGATCGGGCGCAGCTTCCGGCCGTTGCTGGAGACCGAGCACGGCATCCGGTTCGGCAACGAGGCGCTCGCCGACCGGTTCTCGTTCGAGGCCGCGTATCCGATCGGCCGGCCGTTCGGCTTCCACGGCCTTTTCAATTTCTGCCGGACCGTCGCGCCCGCCGAGCTGGCAGAGCTCGCGCCGCAATTCTCCGACACCATCGCGCGCTCGGTGCAGCTCGCCCAACTGGCGCGCAACTGCAACGCGCTGGGCCTCTGGGGCGCCGTGGCGGCGATTGCGCGCCGCATGCTGGACGCGATGCCCGGGCACGCCGAGGCGACCGCGCTGCTCGCGCAGGCCGAAGCGAACCTGGCGCGCCCGCCCAACGTGGGCCGCAACGACCCCTGCCCCTGCGGCAGCGGCCGAAAATTCAAGCAATGCCACGGTGCGATCGGCGCGGCCGCGGCACAGGCGAGCGTGCACGCCAGCCCGGCGACGCCCGACGACCTCGTCTCTGCCGCGCTCCTCGCGCATCAGCGCAACGATCTCGCGGGGGCCGAGCGCGACTATCGCGCGGCGCTCGCCGCCGCGCCGGACCATCCGGTGGCCACGCACTACCTCGGCGTGATCCTCTACCAGCGAGCGCAGCTCGACGCGGCGCTCCCGCTGCTCGCGAAGGCGGCGCAGGCCGTCCCCGGGGAACCGGAGTTCCACAACAATCTCGGCCTCGCGTACGCCGCCGCGGATCGAACCGAGGAGGCGATCGCCGCGTACCGCCGCTCGCTCGCGCTGAAGCCCGACCATGCGACGGCGTGGAACAACCTGGGGCTCGCACTGCAGGCGCAGAACGATTTCGCGGGCGCGATTGCCGCGTTCCGGCGAGCGATCGCGATCAGCCCGGAGTTCGCGCGCGCCCACTGGAACCTGTCGCTCGCGCTGCTCGACGACGGCCAGTTCGTCGAGGGCTTTCGCGAGTACGACTGGCGACTCGCCATCGACGAGCTCGGCAAGGACAAGCATGTCTTCGCCGGCCCGGCGTGGGACGGCGCGGCGCCGGGCGGCAGGACGCTGCTCGTGTACACCGAGCAGGGGCTCGGCGATGCGCTGCAGTTCGCGCGCTATGCAACGCTGCTCGCCGAGGCGGGCGCGCGGGTGCTGATCCACTGCGCGGCGCCGCTCAGGAATCTGCTGGCCTCGGTGCCCGGCGTCGCCGGCGCGTTCGCCCCGGGCGAGGCGCTGCCGGCCTACGACGCGCACATCCCGCTCCTGTCCCTGCCGCGCGTATTCGGGACGGTTCTGGCGACGATTCCGGCGAGCGTGCCCTACCTCTTTGCCTCGGAGGAGCGGCGCGCCGCGCATCGAGCGGCGTTGCGCTCGCCCGAGCGCGCGCTGCGGGTCGGCATCGCCTGGGCCGGCAACAAGGCCAACGCGAACGACCGCAACCGGTCGATGCCGCTTGCCGCGCTCGCGCCGCTGTTCGATGTTCCGGGCGTCGCCTGGCATTCCCTGCAGCTCGGGGCGAGCGATGAGATCGCGCAGCTTCCCGCGGCCGCGCGCATGACGCCGCTTCCCGCGGGAACGCCGCTCGACGACACCGCGGCGATCGTAGCCGAGCTCGATCTCGTCATCAGCGTCGATACCAGCATCGCGCACCTGGCCGGAGCGCTCGGGCGTCCGCTGTGGGTGCTGCTTCCCTTCGCGCCCGGGTGGCGCTGGCTGCTCGGCAGCGACCGGAGCCCGTGGTATCCGACGGCGAGGCTCTTCCGCCAGGCCGAGCCACGCGCGTGGGGCGCCGTCGTCGCCACGGGTTCGCGCCGCGCTCGCCTCGCGCGCGGCGGAAGCGGCGCCGCGCTGATCCGGGCCGATGCCGGCACGCGTTCCCGGAACATCCCGCCACGAGCCGCACGTGCGTCTTCCTCGTTCCCGGGTTCGCCGCACATGACCGCTTCGTCCTCCGATTCGGCTGCCGCCGCGCTGCGCGCGGCCCGCGCCGCGCTGCAGAGCGGCGACGCAGCGACGGCGGCGGCCATCTGCCGCGAAGCGCTCGAGCGCGGCCTCGACGATGCGCCGCTGTGGACTCTGCTCGGAACGGCGCTGCGCACCCGCGAGCCGGCCGCAGCGGAGGCCGCGCTGCGCCGCGCGCTCGAGCGCGACGCGCGGTCGTCCGACGCGCACTTTCATCTCGGCAATCTGTGCCGCGAGCAACGCCGGTACGCCGAGTCGGTGATCGCCTACGAGCGGGCGCTCTCGCTCGTCCCCGGTCACGCCAGCATCCTCAACAACCTCGGCCTGGCGCTCGAAGGAGCGGGGCAGCCCGACCGCGCGCGGCAATGCTACCGCGACGTGCTCCTCGCGCAGCCGCGGCACCGGCAGGCGCTGGGCAACCTCGCCCACCTCCTCACCCGGCAGCGGGAATACGAGCAGGCGCTGCGCCATTGCGAAACGTACCTCTCCGCGTTCCCCGACCCCGACCCGACGGTGCTGGTCGATCACGGCATCTGCCTGCAGCATCACCTCCACGACCCCGTGCGCGCCGAGGCGAGCTACCGGCGCGCCGCGGCGCTCGCGCCCGACGATGCGACGAGCCTGCTCAATCTCGGGGCGTTGCTGATGGAGCGCGACGACTGCGAAGAGGCCGCGGCCGTGCTGGCGCGTGCGGTTGCCATCGACCCGCAGCAGCTCAGCGCGCTGACGCTGCTCGCGCTTTCCCGCCAGCACCTTTGCGCGTGGGACGGGCTCGCCGCGCTCCACGCGCAGATCGCCGAACAGAGTCGAGCACGGCGCGACCGAGCAGATCCCTGCGAATCCCTTTGCCCTGCTGTCGATGCCCGTGCCGGCGTCGGCGCAGCGGCGCGCCGCCGAGGGCTGGGCGCGCCTCTGGTCGCCGGCGCAGCCGCCCACCGCGCCGGAGCGCGCCGCCGCAGCGCGCGCGCACGGGCGCAGGCTGCGTCTCGGCTACCTGTCGTCGGACTTTCGCAGCCATGCGATCGCGTTCCTGCTGAACGAAGTGTGGGAACGCCACGACCGGACCCGCTTCGAGACCACGGCCTACAGCATCGGCCCGCGCGACGACACGCCGCTGCGGACACGGATCGAAGCCGCGTTCGACCGCTTCGTCGACGCGTACGACGAGCCTCCCGCGGCGGACGGCACAGCGCATCCGCGACGACGGCATCGACGTGCTCATCGACCTCAACGGCTACACGCGGGGCGCGCGCAGCGACATACCCGCGATGCGGCCGGCGCCCGTGCAGATCAGCTGGCTCGGCTATCTGGGAACGCTCGGCGCGAGCTGGATCGACTACGTCATCACCGACCGCTACGCGACGCCGGACGACCAGCAGCCCTGCTTCACCGAGCGCTTCCTTCACCTCCCCGACTGCTATTGTCCGAGCGACACGCGGCGCGAGATCGCTCCCCTGCCGGTCGCGCGCGCCGACGTCGGACTGCCCCCGTCGGGCTTCGTGTTCTGCTGCTTCAACAACACCTACAAGATCCTTCCTCCCGTGTTCGACGTCTGGATGCGCCTGCTCGGCAGGATCGCGGGCAGCGTCGTCTGGCTCTCGCCGGGAAACGCCACGGCGGAGGCGAATCTCAAGCGCGAAGCCGCGGCGCGGGGAATCGACCCGGATCGCCTGGTCTTCGCCGCGCACGTCTCCCCTCCGGAGCACCTGGCCCGGCAGGTTCACGCCGATCTGTTCCTCGACACCACGCCGTACAACGCCGGAACGACGGCCAACGACGCGCTGCTGATGGGCTTGCCGGTGCTGACCTGCAGCGGCACGACGATGGCGAGCCGGGTTGCCGGAAGCCAGCTTCGCGCCGCCGGCCTGCCGGAGCTCGTCACCCACGATCTCGCCGGCTACGAAGCGCGTGCGCTCGAGCTGGCGGAGGATCCGGCGCGGCTTGCGGCACTGCGCGAGCGCCTGCGCGCGAACCGGCATTCGGCCCCGCTCTTCGACATGGCGCGTTTCACGCGGGGTCTCGAATCGGCGCTGCTCGCCGCATGGCAGGAGCGCGCGTCCAAAGGAATACAATGATCGCTTTGCGACACCCGGTGACGACGCGCGTGGGATCCCCCGATGTCTTCTGAGCTCGCGATCCGGGCGACGGGGCTGGGCAAGTGCTATCACATCTACAGGTCGCCCACCGACCGGCTGAAACAGCTGCTCTGGCGCGGACGGCGCGGGCATTTCCAGGAGTTCTGGGCCGTTCGCGACGTGTCGTTCGACGTCCATCGCGGCGAGACGGTCGGCATCATCGGGCGCAACGGATCGGGCAAGTCGACGCTGCTGCAGATGGTCTGCGGCACGCTGTCGCCGACCGTGGGCAGCGTCGAGGTGCACGGCCGCGTCGCCGCGATGCTGGAGCTCGGCGCGGGATTCAATCCGGAGTTCACGGGCCGCGAGAACGTCTACCTCAACGGACAGGTTCTCGGACTCACGCGGCGGGAGCTCGACCAGCGCTTCGATTCGATCGCGGCCTTCGCCGACATCGGGACCTTTCTCGACCAGCCGGTGAAGATGTACTCGAGCGGCATGTCGGTCCGCCTCGCGTTCGCGGTGATGGCGCATGTCGACGCGGACATCCTGGTCATCGACGAGGCCCTGGCCGTCGGCGACGCGCTGTTCACGCAGAAGTGCATGCGCTTCCTGCGCGCCTTTCGCGAAACGCGGCACCCTGCTCTTCGTCAGCCACGACACGGGCGCGGTGATCAATCTCTGCCAGCGCGTGCTGTGGCTGGACCAGGGCCGGACGCGGATGACGGGAGACAGCAAGGTCGTCTGCGACGCCTACCTCGAGCAGCTGTTCGAGTCGCTGCAGGGCAAATCGGAGGCGCCCGCGCGGCGCCAGAGCGCACCGGCGCGCAAGCGCGGACCGGCGGTCGACCAGCGCCTGCGCTACATCAATGCTTCGCCGCTGCGCAACGATCTCGAGCTCAAGCCCTTCGACCCGAACGTCGCCTCGTTCGGCAAGGGCGGCGCCAGCGTCACCGAGGTCGCGCTGGAGGACGAGGCGGGCAACCGGCTGGCCTGGGTGGTCGGCGGCGAGACCGTGACGCTGACCATCCGCGCCGTCGCCGCGAGGGAGCTCGTCGGGGCGATCATCGGATTCTTCGTCCGCGACCGCCTCGGCCAGAACCTGTTCGGCGACAATACGTTCCTGGCCTCCGCCGACGCGCCGCTGCGCGTCGCGCCCGGCGAGACGATCGAGGCGCGCTTCGTCTTCGACATGCCGGTGCTGCCGATCGGCGACTACTCGATCAACGTGGCGATCGCCGAGGGCAACCAGGCCGAGCACGTCGCCCATCAATGGATCCACGACGCGCTGATCTTCAAGTCGCACGCAAGCAGCGTCACGCATTCGCTGATCGGCATCCCGATGCGCGAGATCGCCATCGGTCTGGCCGCGACCGAGGAGCGGGAGGAGCAGGAGGAGCCGGCGAAGTGACGCGATCCTGCGCAAAGAGAGAACGCGAATGACACCGAAGACCCTGAGCGATTTCGGCCAGTGGATGTACGAGTTCGACCTGGGCGACGGGGTCCGCACGCCCGTCTATCTCGAGAGCCTGAAGCAGGTCCACGCCGTTCGCCGCGACATGATCTTCGGTTTCCTCGACGCGGCGCGATTCGATTACGCGGCGAGCACGGTGCTCGACATCGCCTGCAACGAGGGCTATTTCCTGTTCGAGATGCTCAAGCGCGGCGCCCGATACGGCATCGGCATCGAGGGCCGGCCGGAGAACCTCGCGAAAGCCGAGTTCGTCAGGGAACGCCTGGGGCTTGCGAACTGCGAGTTCCGCCAGGCCGACGTGCTCACCGCCGGCTTCGAGGCCGAGCCGCAGGACGTGGTGTTCCTGCTCGGCATCGTCTACCACGTCGAGAACCCGATCGGCCTGATCCGGAAGGCCGCGGCCGCGACCCGGCAGTTCCTGTTCGTCGAGACGCAGCTTTGCCGGCCGCCGGGCACGATTCCCTACGGCTGGGGCGTCCCCGGCCAATACCATCAGGCCGAGAGCTGCTTCGCGCTGATCGCCGAGCCCGGCGACAATCCGCTGTCGGCGATGGGCGGCCTCTCCCTCATCCCCAACCTCGCCGCGGTCACGACCGTCATGCGGCACTGCGGGTTTCGCAGCATCGTGCAGCTGCACCCCGGAGCGACGGTGCGCGAGCCGCAATACGACGCCGTCGACCGGGTCGTGCTCGTCGGCTGCAGATGATCCGCGCCGATCCCGACACTCCCGCGCCGGGCGATCGCGCGCCGGCCGAGACTGCCGTCCGGTGCCGCTGCTGCGGATCCGCGAACATCGCAAGCGTCGACGTGCTGCCGCCCGAGCTGATCGCGGCGTGGGAGCTCGCGCCCGACGAAACCGCCTACGTCAACCGCCAGCAGGGGCTGCACTGCCGGGACTGCGGCGCGACGCTGCGCTGCTGGGGGCTCGCCGCGGCGCTGATGCGCCTCTACCGGTTCGACGGCCTGTTCGCGCAATTCGTGCAGGCGCCTGTGGCAACCGCGCTGCGCGTGCTGGAGATCAACGCAGCCGGCGCGCTGACGCGCTATCTGCGCACGCTACCGCGGCACGTGGCCGTCGAATATCCCGCGGTCGACATGAGCGCGCTGCCGTTTCCGGCACGCTCGTTCGATCTCGTCGTTCACGCCGACACGCTCGAGCACGTTCCCGATCCGGTCGCGGGCCTCGCCGAGTGCAGGCGCGTGCTCGAAGCGAATGGCGTCTGCGCGTTCACGGCGCCGCTGATCGTCGGGCGCCTGACCCGCTCGCGCGCCGGGATGCCGCCGAGCTTCCACGGCACGGCCGCCGAAGGGCATCCCTACCTCGTGCACACCGAGTTCGGCGCGGACCTCTGGACGCACGCGCTGCGCGCGGGCTTCCCGGAATGCCGCGCCTACTCGCTCGAATATCCGGCGACGGTCGCGTGGCTCGCGTGCCGGTGAGTCCCGCCGGCGCGCGGTAGCGGGCGGAATCGTACCGGCAAATCGAAGATGAAGCCCTCCGGCATCGCGCAACGCGCCGTGCCCCTGCGGCAGCGGGCGGCGCTACAAGGAATGCCACGGCGCGCTCGATGCGGCCGGGCTCGCCGCCGCGGCCAGCATTCGGATCCGCGCGAGCTGATCGCGCAAGGTCTCGACGCATTGGGTCGCAACGACCTGCCGGCGGCCGAGCGCGCGGCCCGCGCCGTCCATGGCGTCGACCCGATCCACCCCGACGCGTGGCACCTGCTCGCGCTCGTCGCCCTCGCGCGCAACGAGTACTCCGGCGCGCTCGACGCCTGCGACCGCGCGATCGCGGTGCTGCCGGACCACGCTCCCTTCCATCGTTTCGCACGCACGGGCACTGCTGGGGCTCGAGCGCCACGCGGACGCCGCAGAGAGCGCCCGCAAGGCGCTGGCGCTCGCTCCCGATGACGCCGCCACGTGGACGCTGCTCGGCCGCGCGCTGCTCGAGCCGGTCGCGGCGGGCAGCTCCGCCTCGCCGCGGCATTCCCCGTCGCCCGTTCGGCCCGCGCCACACGCCGACGTTCCGGCCGCCGAGGAGGCGTTCCGGACGGGCGCTCGCCATCGATCCCGCGAACGCCGAAGCGATGTTCTATCTCGGCAGCCTCGTGCGCGGCCGGGGCGAGCCGGCCGCGGCGGTCCGCATCTACGAGGAGGCGCTGCGGCATCATCCGCGGCGACGCGCTGCTGCTCAACAACCTCGGGCTCGCGCTCGAGGAGTCCGGCGACATCGACGCGGCCATGGCGCGCTACGAACAGGCGCTGGCCGCGCCCGACGCGCCGGCCGAAGCCCACGCGAATCTCGCGCGACTGCTGCAGCAGCGACAGGATTTTCCCGGGCGGCGCCCTCCATTACCAGGCCTACGTGAACCTGGTGGCAGAGGCACCGGCGGAGATCTGGTCGAACCTCGGCGTCTGCCAGCACAAGCTCGGCGCGCTGCTCGCTGCCGAAGAGAGCTACCGCAAGGCGCTGGAGCTCGCGCCCGAGGACGCCACCGTGGAATTCACCCTGGCGGCGCTGCTGGTCGAGCTCGGCCGGAGCGCGGAGGCGATACGCCATCTGGTCGCGTTGCGGGAAAAGGCGCCCTCGGGACACGTGACCCACGCGCTCCTGACCGCGCGGCAGCTCGTCTGCGACTGGACCGATTGGGCGGCGACGCTCGACGAAATTCACGAACACGTCGCGCGACTGGCGCAGGGCTCCGCGGACACGCTGATTCCCCTGAACGCGCTCGCTTTGCCGCTGTCGCCTGCGGAGCAGCTGACGATCGCGAAGCGCTTCGCGGCGACCTATCGCGCGAGCGCTCGCCGCGACGCGGAAACGCTGCGCCCGCCTGCGCGCGGGCCGCGCCTCAAGATCGGGTACGTATCCAGCGACTTCCGCCTGCACCCGATCGCCTACCTGCTCACCGAGCTCTGGGAGCGGCACGACCGCAGCCGCTTCGACGTATTCGCCTACTCGATCGGGCCGGACGAGGACAGCCCTCTGCGCCGGCGCATCGAGCACGCGTTCGAGCATTTCGTCGACGCCGGCAACGACTCCCCGGAGGCGACGATGCAACGCATCCGCGCCGACGGCATCCAGATCCTGATCGACCTGAACGGCTACACGTTGGGCGCGCGGACGGAGATCTTCGTGCCGCGGGCGGCTCCCCTGCAGATGCACTGGCTGGGCTTCCTGGGAACGCTCGGCGCGGATTGGTTCGACTACGTCATCACCGACCGATTCGCGACGCCGCCCGAGATGCAGCCTCACTTCACCGAGCGCTTCCTGTATCTCCCCGACGGGTACACGCCCAGCGACACGCGGCGCGCCATCGATCCGCGACCGCAGTCCCGCGCGGAGCAGGGCCTGCCGGAACGACGCGATCGTGTTCTGCTGCTTCAACAACGCGTACAAGATCGTGCCGCCGATGTTCGACGTCTGGATGCGCATCCTGGCGGCGGTGCCCGACAGCGTGCTGTGGCTTTCGCCGTCGTCGGAGGCGACGTACGCCAATCTGCGCCGCGAAGCGGAGAGCCGCGGCATCGCCGCGCACGTCTGGTGTTCATGCCGCGCGCCGATCTCGGCACCTATCTCGCGCGCCTGAAGCTCGCCGACCTCTTTCTCGACACCTGGCCGTACAACGCCGGCACGACGACCAACGATGCGCTCTATCGTCGGGCTTCCGATCCTGACCTGCGCCGGCGAAACGATGGCAAGCCGCGTCGCGGCGAGCCAGCTGCACACGATGGGCGTGCCGGAGCTCGTCACGCGCGATCTCGCCGAGTACGAGACGCTGGCGATCGCGCTCGCGCGCGCGCCCGAACGCCTGGCGGCCCTGCGCGAGAAGCTCCGCGCAGCGCGCGCGCGCTCCCCGCTCTTCGACATGGCGCGCTACACGCGCGGACTCGAGGACGCCCTTGCCGCCGCCTGGGCCGACTACGAGCGCGGGTCGGCGAGCGCCACTTCCTGAAGAAACGCCTGCAGGCGCGCGATCGGCGCCGGATCGTCGAACAGCCGTCCCTGCGCGCCCGCGATGCGCCTGTGCATTTCGCTTCGCCACGCCGGCGTCGTCGGCGAGGCGGCAGGCGATCCGCAGGTAGTCGTCGCGGTCAGCGGCGATCGAGCTCGGTCACTCCGATCACGTCGAGCATGCCCGCGGTCTGCCGGCCGCGCATCAGCGCACCCGGAAGCGTCACGATCGGCAGGCCGCAGGCCAGTGCGTCGAGACTCGTGTTGCCGCCAGACCAGTGCAGCGTGTCCAGCATCGCATCGCAGGCACGATTGACGCGCAGGTAATCGGAATGCGCGAGCCCGGGCAGAACGATCGCCCGCTCGCGGATCGCGATGCCCTGCGCCGCGAATGCCGCCTCGAGCCGCCGCATGAACCGGTCGGTCAGTGCGGGATGACGACCTTCGAACAGCACGAGCATCGTGTCGCGGGTGGCGGCGAGAACCGAGGCCAGCAGGCTGTCGTTGTCCGGATGCACCTTGAACAGCGATTGCGGGCACAGCAGCAGGACCTTGCCCTCCGGCAGCCCGAACCGCGCGCGGTCGGTATCCTCCGGAATGAGGGGCGGCGAGTACTGCGTGCCGATCCCCGGCAGCAGGACCAGGCGCTCGCTGTAGTGCGCGGCGGCGTCCGCCGACTCCATCGCCGCCACGGACAGGTAATAGTCGATCGTCGGGTGTCCGGTCGTCGTCGGGTGGCCCCAGGCCGCGCACTGCACCGGCGCCAGCCACAATGCGGCAAGCGCGAACGACACGGAATGCATCCCGAGCTCGGGGTAGACGAGGACGTCCAGCGCATCGGCGCGAATCGCCGCCGCAACGTCCGCCACGCGCCAGCGTGGACCGACGAGATGCCGGAACCGGTCGACGGAGCCGGCGATCTCGCGCCCGATGTCGTCGAGTCCCGGGTGCAGGTGATAGGCGATGACCGCGAATTTCGTCCGGTCGAGCCCGGTGATCCAGCGTCGGAAATACATGCCAACCGTGCCCACCTTGAAGAACGCCGAGGCAAAGCCGACGCGGATGCGCCGGCCCGCCAGCGGCGCACGTGGCATCGGTCGGCGCAGCTCGGGCGCCGCAATGTCGATCGAGCGGGCAACGAGTGCCGCGTAGTCCTGCTGCAGCTGCCTGTCGTCCTGGCCCTGGTAGGGAAGCAGGAAATTGCTCCATTGCCATCCGTCAAGCACCCGGGACGCCGGCACGCCGCGGGAGCAGCGCTCGATGATGCCGCCGAGCGCCGCCAGTCCTCTAGCGTAGGCAGCGCGCGCCGCGGCGATATCCTCGACGCTGTCGTACAGCATCGGCAGGGTCAGGTGCAGCCCCAGCGCAGCGCGAAGATGTGCCGGATCGGACTTCAGCGCGCGGGCGAACGCCGCGCGCGCCTGCGCCGGATCGCCGCGCTCCCCGAGCACCACACCCAGCTGGAACCACTCGGTCGCAGTGGATTTCAGCTCGAGCGCGCGCATATAGAGTTGCGCCGCCTCGTCGAGACGGCTCTGCCGCTGAAGCAGGCCGGCCAGACCGACCAGCGCGTTGCGCAAGTCGGGACGCAGGCGCAGCGCCGTGCGCAGCGACGCCTCGGCGGCCGCCTCGTCGCCCAAGTCGCGCTCCAGGAGCCCGAGCGTGGCATGCCCGTGCGCGTAATCCGGCTGCAAGCGCAGGGCGTTGCGGATCGCGGCGACCGCGTCGTCGAGGCGCCCGGCGCTGCGCAACGCGGAGCCGAGGTTGTTCCAGGCGCGCACGTAGTCGGGCTTGAGTCCAACCGCACGCTCCAGGCTCGCGATGGCGGCAGCGTTGTCCCCGGAATCGGCGAGCAGCAGGCCCAGATAGCTGTACGCCTCGGCGTAGTCGGGCCGCAATCCGATGGCGGCGCGCAGGCTGGCCACGGCCGCCGGAACCTGGCCCGCGTCTTCCTGCAGCTCCGCGAGCCGGTAACGCAGCGCGGCGTCGTTCGGCGCCGCGGCCACGGCCGCCTCGCCCCGCGCAAGGGCGTCGTCAGCCATCGCGCGCTTGCGCCGCTTCGAGCGCCTCCGGGCAACGCTGCGCAAGAGCCGCCACGTAGGCCGCTTCGAGGTTGCGCGTGTGTGCGGCCATGTCGGTCAGCACGGAGTGCGCGATGCCGTCGCGGATGCGCGCGCGCACCGCGACCATGAACGCCGGATCGTCCGCGAGCCGCACGGCGATGCTCGACGTACTCGCGGCCGCTGTGCGCCGCAGTTTCCAGCACGCCGAGGTTCGCGAGGATCGAATACGACGTCCGCTCGCCATGGCGCCGGCCGACGAGCGTCACCACCGGCACGCCCATGTCGAGCGCCTCCAGCGTGCCGTTGACCCCGCCATAGGGCATCGGATCGAGCACGAAGTCGACGAGCTCGTAGCGCGACTGGTTCTCGGCGTCGCTCCGTGCCCTGCGGGAGGAACAGCAGGCGCTCGGCGGCAATGCCCGCGGCGCCGGCGAGCCTGACGTAGAGCGCGCGCAGCGCCGGATTGGCCGGGGAGAACGCGAGCCTCGCCCGGGGAATGCGCTCGAGCACCTCGCGCCACAGCGCGAGACAGCGCCGCGACAGCTTGAGGCCGTTGACGAACGCGCCGATCACGACGGTGTCGTCGGCGATGCCGAGCGCGTCGCGGTGGAAAGGGTGCTCGGCGGCGGGCGCGATGTGGCGGAACGGATAGACGCAACCGTCCATCGCCAGCAGCGCCTCGAGCTGGTACGCCTGGCTCTCCGGGATGTCGGCATAGCGGTCGGTCAGCTTGAAGTCGACCGCCGACAGGCCGACCGTTCCGGCGCTCGCCACGTGCGTGATCTGCACGCGCGCGGGCTTCAACGCGAGAATGCCGGGCTTCGCGCCCTTGGTGTGCGTCGAGAGGTCGACCAGGACGTCGAGGTCGTCGTCGGCGATGCGCTGCGCCGCGGCGCGCTCGGGCAGGCCCGCGATCACCTCGAACCGGTCCGCGGCGCCGCGAAAGCGCTCGGTCCAGTCGTCGCTCTCGCGTCGCGAGCGAATAGAAGAAGAGCTCGAAGCGCGCCCGGTCGTGATGCGCGATCGCCTGCCACATCATCTTGCCCATCACGTGGTTGCGCAGGTCGGCCGAGAGATAGCCGATGCGCAATCGCCCGGGCCTGCGCGCCGGCGGGCGCGGCAGCGGCTCGCCGTAGACCCGCTTCGCCGTCGCGTCGTAGGTCTGCGCGAACTTCAGGAGCATCTCCGGCTCGACATCGAAATACAGAGCAGGAGAGTCTGCAGCTCCTCGAGGCAATCGGCGAGCTGAAGCTCGTCGTCGGCGAGGAACTCCTCGCGCCGCAGCCCGTCGAGATAGCGCTCGAGCCGCGCGAAGTCGCCGCGGTACTGGCAGGCCTCCAGCGCCTGCACCGCGAGCGGCAGCGCACTCGGACAGTTCGCCTCGAAACGGCGCGAAGTTCGCGAGCCACGCGTCGATCCTTCCGGCCGCCGAGCAGCACTTCGCCGAGATTCTTGTAGGCATCCGCGTACCGCGGATTTGCCTTGACCACGGATTCGTACGCCTTGATCGCCGCGTCGGTCGCACCCTGTTCCTGAAACAGCACGCCGAGGTTGAAGTCCGCGGCGATCAGCCCGGGATGGAATGCCAGCGCGCGCTGGTACGCGCGCGCGGCATCGGGCAACCGGCCCAGCATCTGCAGCGCGACGCCGTGGTTGTAGTGCGTCTCGCCGTCGTCGGGCTGGAGCGCCAGCGCATGCTCGAACGCGTCGGCCGCCGCAGCTGCCGTCGCGCCGCGCGAGCTGCGCGAGGCCCAGCGCCCGCCACAGCGCGACGTGCGCGGGCGCGCGCTCGAGGCCTTCGATGCACAAGGCGACGGCACGCCTCCGGCTCGTGCGCCTCGGTGGCGGCACGGGCGGCGGCAAGCCGCGCATCGACGTACATCGGTGCCGCGGCCAGTGCCGCCGCGAAGTCCGCGCGCGCCCGCGCCGTGTCGTCCTCGTCCCGCGCGACGAGGCCGCGCAGATAGTGCGCGGGCGCGAACCCGGGCTGCAGCTCGAGCATGCGCGTATACGCTGCGCGCGCGCGCGCCGCGATCGCCGCCCTGATGCGTGCGCACGGCGTCCTCCCAGGTCCGCGAGAGCGCTGCTGCGTCGAGCGCGCAATCGTCGCGCCCATCGTGCCCGGCGTGCAGCGCGCGCAGCGCCGCGAGGAGTGCGTCCGCCGTCGGCAACCGCGTGGTCGACGAGCGGCGCCACGTTCGCGTGCGCCACGATGCCCGCCGTCCAGACCGCGCGCGCGGGCCGTTGCGCGAGCAGCGGTGCCCCCGCCGCCGCGAGGCCCGCGAAGTCCAGCAGCACGTCGGGATCGCGCGCCGCCAGGGCCATGGCGGTCGCACCGTCCGGCTGCGCCGGAAGCGCGGCGACCGTCGCGGCTTCGCCGAACGCGCCGCCGACCGCATCCACCGCGGCCGTGCCGATCGTCGCCACGGCCAGGTCGAACGCGTCGCGCGGCAAGCTCGCCAGCGCGCGAGAGCAGCGCCCGAGTCGACTCGCCGGGCGCCGCCGGCGGCAGCAGCACGACGACGCGCGTGCGCTCGCCGGCGCTGCGCCGCGGCCACGGCGAGTGGCACCGGCGCGGCGAACGCCTCTGCACACAGCAGCGCGTAGCGTGCCGCAAGCGCGCCGCCCGCGGCGGTATCGATGTCGGCGAGCGCCAGCGCGATCCGGCGCAGGGCGTCGTGGCTGGCCGCCTCGTACGGCCGATCGCGGGCCACCGCAACGAGCGGTGCCAGCATGCCGGCATCGCGCGGCGTGCGCGCCGCGTGCTCGACGACGAGCGCGAGCAGCAGCGGCGGCACGCTCGCCAGCGTTGCGGCCGCAGGCGCGAGCGCAGCGAGAAGCTCGGCTCGGCCTGCCGCATCGGGATTGAGATCGAGCGCCAGCGCGAGGGGCCCGGCGATCGTCGGCGTGGCGAGAAGCTGCGGCTCGCGCTCGAGCAACGCCGCGACGGCCGGCACCGAACCGGCGTCGTCGCCCCGCAGGAGCCCGGCAATGGCGCGCACGGTGGCGGCACGCACGTTGTCCGGGACGATCCGCAGCGCGGCCTCGGCCGCGGCGATGGCGGCCGCGGCGTCCGCGGTCGCGAGCAGTGCCTCCGCGAGCGCCAGATTCGGCGCGAGATGGCCGGCGCTGACTGCAGTCCCGTCGCGCCACGCGGCAATGGCATCGGGAACCCTGCCGAGCTGCCAAAGCACTTCGCCCAGATGAAAGCGGGCATCGGCGGCCTCCCGTTCGGCGCGCAGCGCGCGCCGATAACAGAGCATGGCGTCGATCGCGCGCCCGTGTGCCTGGTGCGTACGGCCGCGGGCGAGCCACTCGCTGTAGTCGGCTGCAGCCATCAGCTCTGCCTTCGCCTCAACGCCTTGCGCACCGGCGCCGGCATCGCCCGGAACAGTGCGCGGCCGACGCGCGTGTACCGCCAATCCTGTCGCGGCAGGCGATTGCGCCCGCATCCCCGCTGTTCACGGCGCTCGCCGCGGCAGGCACGGCGGCGATCGTCGGCGCATCGCCGAGCGCGTCGCGCACGCGCTCGGCCGTGAACGCCGCGCCTGCCGGCGGTCCCTGCCGTCCGACCCACGCCGCGTCGTACAGAGCGAGCGTTCGCTGCGCCATGTCCGCAGGCGTGGGTTGCGGCATCGACCCGGGCGCGCGACGACGCCGCGGCCAGGGCTCCGGTGTAGGCGGGCGCGACGAGTCCGCGATCCGTGCGAGCATCGCGACTCGTTGCGCCACTCGTCATCCGACCAGACCCAGCCCGCACCGCTGCCGGCCACGCGCGCCGCGAGCGCGCCGATCGGCGGAACGACCACGGGCCGGCCGGCCGCCCACGCTTCCGACAGCGTGTAGCTGAACGTTTCCGGTGCCGTGGAAGGATACGCGACGAGCCCGACCCGGTATTGGTCGAGCAGCGCGGGAAGCTCCAGCGAATCGTACGGACCGTGCACGGTCAGCAGCGCATCGTCGCTCTGCCACGGGTCGTGCTGTACGTCGAGATAGCCGATGACGACGAAGCGAACGCGCGTTCCGCTGCGGCGAGCGAGCTCGACCAGTCGCTCGAGCCGTCGCGCGCCCTTGTGGGGGCCGATCGCACCGAGCACCGCGATCGTCGGAACCGTCGTCGTCCGGCAGCGGCATCGCCGTGCGCACGGGGGGCGCGCTGTCTGGAGCCATCGGCGCCGAGACCGCCGGTGCGCCGTGCGGGATCACCTCGACCGCTTGCTCGGGGAAGTACCTCGCCAGCGTCGCCGCCGCCCAACGCGACGGTGCGACGACGAACGCGCTGCCTGCCAGACAGCCCGCGGTGTCGCGAGCGCCACGCGACGATGTCGATGCCCGCGAAGCCGCGGCTGCGCAGTTCAGGCAGCGAGTGCAGGCCGCGGCATCGGTCTCGGCGCCGCAGTACAGACCGTCGACGCCGAGCAGAATGACCGTCGGGCAGGCGAAGCCGAGATCGTGCACCGTGTAGCCGTAGGGTAATCCCGCTTCGGGCAGCGCCGCGAAGAGCCCATCGTCGCAACCCGAGATGTTGTGCAAATGGACGAAATCGATGCGGAAGGTGGCCGCCAACCCGCGGAGGAAGTCCGGCCATTCTTCGCCGGGCAACCGTCGGAAATCGAAACTGCGGATCTCGCCGCCGTCCCCGTGATCCTCGACCTGCCAATGGTCGCCGACCGTGATCGCCACGTAGTGACGAAGGTGGGCACCCGACGCGGCGATCAACGCCAGGACATGACGCTCGGTGCCGCCGCCGTGGCTGTTGAGCACATGCAGCACGCCGCGGGCCGGTCCCGTGGTACGCACCTCGGACGCTGGACCGGCGGTATCCGCGTCGGAGGTCATGGTGCGCAGGGTGATCTCGGATCCGACCGCGATGCCGGCCGACGCCCGGAATCGTCCCGGCCGTTTCGCAGCGGCGCGGCTACGGTTTCGCCGCGGGCGGCGCGCCGCCGCCGAGTGTGGAACCGAGGGCGTCTATCGCCGGCTGATTGATCTGCAATGTCGGGTCCGCAGAGATGCCGTTCAGCACCGTCAGCTTCCTGCTGTTGACGAAATCCTGCCTCACCTCGGCCAGGATCGAGTCCTTCACCTTGTCGAATGCCTGCAGCTCGGGCGGCCTGCGCCCTTCGAGCCGAATTACATGATAGCCGAAGGACGAGAGCACGGGCTCGCTGATATCCCCGGAGCTCTTCAGCGCGAACGCCCCCGCGGAGAAAGCCGGATCCATCTGCGCTGCGCTGAACCAGCCCAGGTCTCCGTTGTTGGTTGCAACCGTCCGGTCCTCGGAGAATTCGCGCGCCAGCGCCGCGAAGTCCGCCCCTTCGGCGCGCGCCCGCACACGGATCTCCTGCGCCAGCTTGAGCGCCTCGTCCTTTCCTCGCCGGTCGAGCTTGACGAGGATGTGCGCCGCGCGCACCTGCTCCGGGGTCGTGAACCGAGCCTTCTCGATCGCGTAGATCTCGCGCGCGCGGACGACGAACTCGTCGCGGCGGCGATCGAACTCGGCGCCCGCCTCGCGCTCGATCTGATCGCGGCGCGCGAGCGCGAGCACCCTTTCGACCGCCAGCGCGGCCCGCCTCTGGACCATCGGGTCCTTGTCGAGCCCGTTCGCGCGCGCCTCGGCGGCGAGCGTCTTGGTCTCGAGCAGGGCGTTGATCATCGCGGCCAGTCGCGTCCGGTTCGCGACGAATTCGTCCCTTCGTTCGGCGGGGACGCTCTCCAGATCGGTCTCGACGTCGGCGCGGGTGAGCGTCGCGCGGCCGGATTGGGTGAGGACATCCGGCGGCAGCTCGGCAACGGCGAGCCCTGCACCAAGAGCCGCTGCCGCCCCGATCGCGGCGAGGGAAAGGCGGATTGTCATGGGGTCTCCAGCAAGACAAAGCCCTGCTTGCGCAGGGCCTTGAAGGGCGACGAGGAGCGTTGCCGTCAGTCGGTTCCGGCCAGCGTGACTCGCACTGGGCAGTTCCCGTCATAGCAGCTCGGCAATCCTCTATAGGTGTTGGTGACGTGGAGGTAGTAGGTCGTGCCCGGTGACAGCGGATAGGAATTGAAATATATGGTCGGACCCGACCCCGTTGCGACGTTCTTGCCAGCACTAGCAAAATTGCACGGGGTCGTGTTTAGCACCGCGGTACGATCGTACAGTGCACCGGTCCCCCCGTACTCGCCGACAGCCATGAGCCCGCCGGCGCCTCGGTTTGCGAGGGTCGTGGGTGTCGTGAACCTTGCGATCAATAGATCGCCTTGGCCGAAGTTTGCCACATCGACAGGGAGGCCTAGTGGGTACGTCAAGTTCACCACATAGGTATTGTTGTACCCCGGACAGCTGAGTGCGCCTGACGGCGGTGGTGCCGGCGGCGGTGCGGTTGACCCCAACGTGACCGTGACGCTCTTGCTGCCGCTGGGCCCGCTCGCGTTGGTCGCGACGACGCTGAAGGTCGTCGTGGCGCCGACCTGCAAGCTCTGCGAAGAGGCGCCCTGCCCCGAAACGGTTCCCGTTCCGCTCCAGGTATACGTCGTACCGCTGTCCGTGTTGGTGCAGGAAGCACTCAGCACCACCAACTTCGACGCGGAGATGGTCAGCGGATTCACCCCGTCGGCGGTGACGCTACAGACAGGCACGCCTCCCGTCGAAGTGGAGGCCTTATTGCAGGTCAGGGTCGGCGCGAGGAGAGTTCCACCCGGGGTCCAGCTGGCGCACGCGCCGTCAGGATCAAGGATCTGGATGGGAATCTGGATCGGAGGTGCCGCATGCACCGGCGCGAACGTTGCCAGTACCGCGAGCATACCGAGGCTGGCGAGCGCGCGGCGGAACTGGATGGGGGACATTCAAATCTCCTTTGATGGGATGTGCGCTCGCGTACCTTAACAAGATTCGCGGCGTATGTGCGAAATTTAAAGTGAATTATACAATATCCCTTGCTCTGCAACAATCCGCGCCGGGTTGTCGTCTACACGGTCGCGATGCGCTCCAGCTGTTCGCCTCGGATTCCAGCAACGACGAAGCAAAAAAGGGCGGAACTCGCGTTCCGCCCTTCCATGCTCTACAGCAGATGCGCTTACGGTGCCGGCGTCGGCGTTACGATCAACGTGTTGAAGCGGTGCGCGTAGTCCGAGCCGTAGTTCGACAGGACCGACTTGCCGTTCACCACGATCGCCGGGTTCTGGTAGACCTGAACCGCGAAGCCAACCACCGGGAGGCCGACGTAGGTCGCGGCTGCGGCCGTCGACGTCGTCACCGGGTCCAACAGGTTGACCGTCGTCGTCGCGCCACCAACCAGTCTGGCTGCGGTGTTGAGGAACGTCAGCCTCGCCCAGCCGTTGATCTGGTTCTGCGCGGTGTTCAGGTTGGCCTGCCGGGTGTTGGTCGAGCCAAGGACGCTGGCCGACTGGAACGTGATGACGTTCGCTTCCCAGCACAGCGAGCTGGCTTTTCCGGGAGGCGGCGGCGGCGAGAATCCGCCCGGCGTGCTGGGCGAGCGCTCTTCGCGGTCCCACGTCGACAGAGAGACGTCGTCGCAGGCGCCGGCGGAGCCGTTGAAGTTGCGCTGGAACGGCGGGAACGCGGCACCCGTACCGACCCGGACGTACTCGTTCTTGGTCGGCATCGTGACGACCCAGTCGGTCTGCCCCAGGATCGTCGGCTCGGTGACGTACTCATTCAGCACCGCGTCGTGCATCATCGTGGCGCTGACCGCATCGACGGGGAAAAGCCCCCAATCGGTCACCGTCGCGCTACCGGTCCTCGGGTTGATCACGACGCTCGTGGCCGGATCCGCGTTGGTGAGGTTCGGGAATCTGGAACCGGCGTCGAAGTAGATCGCAGTCGTCTTGTTGAAGTTGTCGAGCGCCGTCGCGTTCTGCGAATACGCCGAGCCTTCGACCGCGCTGTAGATGGTCACGGTGCCCATCAGGCCGCCGTTGCCGGGCTGCCTGTCGGCGAAGGCCTGCGCGTCGGTCTGGTCGCCGCAACCCGGGGGCGTGCCGCCCACGTGGGTGATGTTGATCTGCGTCGTCGAGCCGTTGGGGAACGTCGCCATCTCGATGATCTCGACGTAGCCCTCGCGCGTGCGGTCGAGCGTATCGCCCGCGCCGTCGCCGGCGTACGCGAAGTTGACGAACGGCTGCGCCCGGCACCGATCCGCTCACGACCGGGTCGCTGGGCGTGGGAAGCTGTGCCGGCAGGATGCAGGACGTGTCGGTCGACTGCACGGCCCCGCCCGTGCCGTTGTCGACGATCGCCGCCGTCCACACGTCGTTCCGCGACAGGAACAGGTTGAAGTCAAGCACTTCCCTGGAGTTCTTGCCTTCCAGGAACCGCACCTTGACCGCCTTGGCCGAAAGCGTCGTGTTGACGACGGTGAGCAGCGTGTTGTAGGCGAAGCCCTGCGGACCGTTGCGGACCGTGTAGTACGGATAGATCAGGACCTGCCCCAGGCCGTCCGCGGACAGGTTGACCGCTTCCGCGGCGCCGGTCGCGCCCAGCGCGCTCAATCCGGCAAGCGCGGCATACAGCGTTTTTCTGTTGAACGTATTCATGGTTGGTGATGACTCCTCTGTTTGCGACCTGCGATTTAAAGTGATCACTTTGAAACCAACAACGGCGGAATGTTATTCCTGCTCACTGCATTTGTCGAACAAAACGGATCCCGTCCCCGATCTCCCTGTGCAAAACTGTGGAAATTCTGCAACTGCGTCCCTTCCCCTAGGGCCGCATGACGAACCATGCCTGACCCTGTTCCACCACCCACGTCTCCTGCAACATGGTCGTGACTCCCTTTGCCGACCCGGCCCCTTTCGGTGCCAGGTAGTCATACGTCAGCCGCAACGTCACCGTGCAGATTTCCGCCTCGCAATCGACCTTGTCGATCCTCACGGCCCGGAAACCGCCCGTCTTCACCCGAGCGTAATACTGCTCGGGCGACATCATCTTTCGCACCCCGGGACTGAGGTACGCGTACGCCGCGTCCTTGTCCCCCTTGATCAACTCCGCCCAGCGGGCGTTTGCGCGCTCCCTGACCGCGGCCGCCTTGACTTCCGGTGGCGAATTGGCGGATAGCTCGGCGCCCTTCGTCGCGCATCCCGCAGCAAGTGCAATGGCCAGGACGTAGACACCGCACCGCGACCCTTCCACCGCCACGCGCAGCCCTTTGCGCGCCGCATGCAATCGCCATTTCATCTGGACTGTACCCCGGGAATCAGGTCAAACACCACTTGCGCCAAGGACGGGTAATTACCCTCGCGGCGCGCTGGCGCTCCAATCCTTGAGGCAAGAGTATAGAAATCGATACCTATCGTCAATCGGCATCCTTGGGCAGGGTGGGGCTACGCGGCTTTGTTGCGACTCAACAACACCGAGATGTCGGGCTTTAACGACGCTTTTTCTGTGAAAACCGCGGAAAATAGCGATTCTGTCGTCATTTGGCGACGGATTCGGAATCCGGGGTCCATTCTTCGCTTGACAGGCCCGCCGAAGAATTCGACGTCGCCGCGGGACGCGATAAACGACCGGCCGATGCTCGCTGGTCGTGATCGCGCGACCGCAGCGCGCTACCGCGGCGCACTGCCGGGGGAAGCAGGCGCCGCGACCGCCGGTCTGACGGGCGGGAACACGTCCTCGAGGCGCTCCATCCTGCGCCGCAGATCGTCGACGACGCCCTTGAGGTCGACCTCGGTCTCGACGACGCGCGGCGTGATGAACATCACGAGCTCGGTCCGGTTGTTGGTGAGCGTCTGCTGGCCGAACAGCCCGCCGATGATCGGGATGCGCGAAATGAGCGGCAGTCCCGCGGACGAGTTCTGCTTGTTGTCGGTGATGAGACCGCCCATCACCATCGTCTGCCCGGACTGGACGTTCAGGATCGACTGCAGCGACCGCGTATTGATCGTCGGCGCGAGTCCGTTGCAGTCGGTGGGCAGCGGCCCCGGTATGCTCACCTCGACCTGCACGTCCAGCGTGACCAGCCCGCCCGCGTTGATGTGCGGCGTGACCTGCAGCAGGACGCCGGTGTCGATGTACTGCGACGTCGTCGAGACCGTGTTGTTGACGACGGTGCCGGTGCCGCTGCCGACGAAGGTCTGCTGGCAGATCGGGATCTTGTCGCCGGCCTTGATCGTCGCCTTCTGGTTGTCGAGGGCCGCGAGATGCGGATTGGCGATGACCTTCGTGTCGCCGTAGGTGTCGAGCAGGCGCAGGACCGCCTGCACCCCTCCGGGGAAGTTCGCGTTGTTGATGATGTAGGTGAAGCCCTGCGCGATGCCGAGCACCGGATTCGTCGCGTTCGTTCCCGTCGACGGCACGGCCGGGTTCCCCGCCGTCGAGCCCGAACCGAGGATCAGTCCGCCGGACCCGCGCCCCGAGGGCGCGCCGCCCTTGAACAGCCAGTCGACGCCGAAGTTGAGCTCGTCGTTCAGCGTCACGTTCGCCACCGTCACTTCCATCATCACCTGCCGGGAGGGGATGTCGAGCTTCTTCAGCGCGGCTTCGATGACCGTGAACTCGGGCGGCGTCGCGACGATCAGCAGCGTGTTCGCGTCCTTGTCGGCGACGACCTGGATGTTGCGCACGACACCGGCGCCATCGGCGGCGCCGGTCCGCGGGGCAGGCGTGGCCGTCGCCGTGGCGGGGGCAGGCTGCGCCGGCTGCGTGACCGGCTGCCCGGTCTGGGGCTGGAACGCCGGCGGCGACACGATCGTTCCCGCGGGCGTGCCGGGCGCGACCGTGGGCGCCGCCGGTGCGGCCGCCGGGGCCGCACGCCCGGTGAACGCCTGCGTCAGCAGCGGCCCGAGCTTCTCGGCGCGCTGGTTCTGCAGGTGGAAGACGTAGAAGCGCGGGCCCTCGCCGTACCCGGGCTTATCCAGGCGATCGATCCACTTCTTGGCCTCGTCCAGGTACGCAGGCTGCGGCGTGATGACGAGCAGCGCATTCAATCGCTCGATCGGCACGAGGCGCAGGATGCCGGTCAGCGGGCTCGTCGCCCGGTCGCCGATCGCCTTGTCGAGCTCCTGCATCACCGCCTTGACGTCGGCGTTCTGCAGCGTGAAGACCCCTACCGACATGCCCGCGATCCAGTCGACGTCGAACAGGTCGATCGTGTCCCGCAGGTGCTTCAGCTCGCGCTCGTCGCCGGCGAGGATCAGCAGGTTGCGGAGGTCGTCCGGCCGCACGGCCGCCGCATCCTTCGCGAACGGCTCGAGGATGCGCATCATTTCGCGCACGCCGATGTAGCGCAGCGGAATGATCTGCACGGAGAAGCCCGGGGGCAGCGAGCGCTGCATGTTGCCGAGCTGCGGCGTGACGTTGCCGCGCACGGCGGCGGCGCTCGGGACGACCTTGTACAGGCCCTCGTCCTTCACCATCGTGGCGCCGTTCATCCGCAGCAGCGTTTCGAGCGTCGCGGGCAGCGCCTCGCGGGGGATGCCCGACGACGTCCGTATCGTCACCTGCCCGCCGACCGCGGGGTCGATCGTGTAGCTCTCGTTCAGGATGTCGCCCAGGATGTTGCGCACCACCTCGCGCAGGTCGGCCCCCTCGAAGTTCAGGACGATGCCGCCGCCGCCCGCCTGGACGGCCGGTCCCTGCGGCAGGCCGCCGCCCGGGCTGCTGCCCCTTCACGACGACGCCGGTGCCCTTGTAGATGCGCGCCTTGTCCTCGGCACTCGGCAGGCCCGGCGCCTGCGCACGCTGGGCGGCGTCGGCAAGAGCCGGCGAGATGCTCGTCGTGCCCTTGTTCGGAAGCGTACGGGTGACCATCGGGGGAGCGCCGGCATCCGGCGCTGGCGTCGCGCACCCGCCAAGGAGTACGGCGCCCAGCAGCGCCGCTGCCCAGCCGGAAGCGAGTGGTCTGATCATTGTTTTGTCCATGGCATGCCGCGCCGTTCCGGGCGTGGATTATCGTCGGAAATCATTTGACGGCGCCGCCGCCTTGAGTGGCGGCCCGTTCCCGGTATCTCTGATTGGCCGCGTCCCATGCGGGATTGGCGGCCGGGGAGGCAGCCGCCGGGGCTGCCGGGGTGCTCGGAGCTGCGCCTGCAGCGGGCGGCGTGGCGGTCGGCCCGCCTGCGCCCGCAGCCGCCGCAGCCCGCGCGGCGCGGCGCCGCTCGGCGAGCGTCGCGGCATCCTGGGTCTGCCCCGACGCCGGGGCTGCCGCGCCCGCAGGCGCTGCCGGCCACCGGCGGCGTCGCGGCTGCCGGCGGCGGGGCCGCGGCGGCGACAGGCTGCACGGTCGGACGCGGGTTGGTCGCGACCTTGAGCACGAGCTCCTCGGATTCGTCGCCCAGCGTGAGCTTCACGCGATCCGGCTTGACCTCGGCGACGAGCATTCCGTTGACCGTTTCGCCGGCCCGTACGCGCCGCGACTTGTTCCCCGCGACCTCGCGCAGAAACGCCGTGCTCTTGCCCTCGACGACCGTCGTGCCCGGTCAACGCGAACTGTCCGCGCTTCATCTGCGTCGCGCTCGCCTGCGCAGCGGCCGGCGCCGGGCGGCGGGTCGGATTGAAGAGCGTCCGCTCGACGGTCTCGGTGCGCGCCGCCGTGCCGCCCGCGATCGCGTATTCGGGTAGCAGCGCCACGGCGGCCGGCTGCGGCGCGACCGGTTCCGGAGGCAGCGGACGCCGGCTGACGGCGCGACCCCAATCGGTTTCCCAGCCGATGATCGCCGCGAGCGCGGCGAGCGGCAGCAGCCACCAGAGGGCGGCGCGGACATGCAGTGCGAGCCGGTTCATGGGCATCACTTCTTTGCCGGCTCGACGAGCGCCATTCCCACGACGTCGAGTTGCACGTTGACTTCCGGCTCCTGGCCGGGTCCGGGCTTGAATCCGCGGAACGCATTGAGCGGCCGAATGGAGATGTTGTCGATCGCCAGGTAAGGCGGCTGTCCCTCGATCGCCAGGAGGATCTTCTGCAGCGCCGCCGTGTTCGCGAAGAACTGCACGCTGACCACGATCTGCCGGAACCGGCCCTCGTCGCGCGGACCCTGGTTCTGGCTGGTGGTGATGCGGCCGCCGTTGCCCTCGATCGCGGCGCGGACCTGCTCCTGCAATTCGGCGCCGGCCAGGTTCGGCGCGGTGTTCTTGAGGAAGAAGCGGCGACCGTCCCGCTCGCGCATCGCATCCAGCGCCTTGCGGTACTCGGGCGCCTGCGCGGCGACGCGGCGATAGCGCTCCAGCCGGTCCTCGAACGTGGCGATGCTCTCGTCGTAATGCCGGTGCAGGAGGACGAGCGGCAACAGGACGAGCGCGAGCGCAAGCGTGACGGCGACGACGAGCAGCGCGATGGCCAGCGCACGCTGCTGCGAAGCCGGGAGCTTGGCGATCGCCGCATTCATGACCGACTCCCGAGCGCAGGTGCCGCCGGCACGAACCCGAGCGAGCCTCGGGTCGCCGGGAAGCCGTCTCAGCACCTCTTCGTCCGGAGCCGCGGGCGGACTCGGCACGCCAGCCGGCGCGGGAGGCGTGCGCGGCGCGCCGGCCGGAGCGGACGGCGGGCTCGCGGGGGCGCCCGCTCGCGGCGGCTGCGCGACCGGCGGTGCCGGAGGCGGGGCCGGCGGCCTGGCCGCCGATGCGCTGCCCGGGGCCGGTGCCAGCTGGGGCCGGGACGTCACCGGTCTTCGGCGGCGGCGCGCCGCCGGGCGCGGAAGCATTGCCCTCCTTGTCGGCCGCTTTCGCCGGGGGTTGGGGCGCCGACCCGGGAGCGGCCCCCGCCGTGACCGGGGCGGTCGCAGGGGAAGCACCCTCGCCGGCGGCGGGCGGTGAACCGTTCGCGACCGGCGCGCTCGCGACCTGTACCGGTTGTGGCGGCGGCAGCGGCTTCAATTGCGCGGTCAGGTCGAAGATCTCTCCGGGCCCGGGCTGGATCTTCGTGGTCGGCGAGCGCGGTGCCGCCTGCTCGAACAGCTTGGATTCCTCCAGCAGCGAAATGAGCCGGCCGGCGTTGCCGCTCTCCCCGCGCAGGAGCAGCTCACGGCGCCCTTCCTTGCCCCTCGCCGTCGTCTTCACCTCGAACTGCGTGAGCCAGGTGTCGTCGGGGAGCAGCTTGGTGACGTCGTCGACCACCTGCACCGCCGCCGGGAACGCATATTTCCTCTGCAGGGGAAAGTTGTATTCCCCGGTGAGTTGCTCGAGCTGCAGACGCAGGGCATTCGACGCGTCGGCCTGCACGCGCGCCTGCTCCGCGAGCTGCATCATGGCGATCGCGTAACCGCGCTTCTGCCAGATCGGCAGTGCCATCGCGGCGACCGCGACGGCGGCGATCAGCACGATCGGCATCCAGATCTCCGGCCGGCGCCATGCGGCCGTCTCGGGTCGCTGGGCCGCGGGCAGGAGGTTCAGGGTCGTTCGCGGGAGCACGGCCGGCCCGGTCGGCGCTTCGGGCACCACGCCGACGACGGCCGCTCCCCAGCCTTCGGCCAGCCGACACGCCTGGTCCACGACCGTCTTCAGTGCCGCGGCAAAGTCGACGCGTATTTCCTTCTTCTGCGAATCGCGCCCGGTGACGACCGCGTCGAAATAGACCTCGTCGGGCTTGAACGGCGTATGGCGATCGAGCTCGTACGCGAGCGTCTGCTCGAGGCTCTCCTCGACGGCGGCAGGGAGCGTGATCGTCTTGCGCAAGACCTGGCCCGGCGCCAGCGCGACGACGACCTTGGCTTCGGCCACTGCGCCCCCGTAGGCGATTCGCGGCAGCGACTCGATCGCGGTGCGTCCTTCCCTGGCGACCGCCGCCGGATCGCCGGACAGCGGAACCCGCGCAGCCTCGGCGAACCCCAGCTTGCCGTCCTTCACCGTGGGCATCCAGACGACTGCGGTGTCGGCCTGGAGCGCCAGCAACGGCCGCAGGCGCCGCCGGCGCATCGCATTGCGCGGAGCCGCCGGCACGAGCGGCGCAAGCTGGCCCGTCCACCATTGCCAGAACGCGCGCAGACCGAGGCGCTGCGCGGCGTTGCGCGCCGCCTGGCGCAGACTAGGGTTTGCTCGTTCCATTCTTCTGCATCGCGATGTCGTTCGCCGGCGGCGGGGGTTCGGCGCGGGGCCTGGGCACGCCCTCCTGCCAGAGAAGCACGGTCAGCGGTCGCCGCGGATTGGACTGCGCGCTCACCACGGCGTCGCGGACGAAGGTTACACCATCGGGTACCCGGGCTTGAACGCTGATCCGCCACGCAAGTGTCGTGCCGGAAACCGACGCGCCGCCTGCCGCTAGCGGGGGAACGGGCAGCCGGTTTGCCAGCGCCTCGGCCCGGGCGGCGACATACGTGTCGACCTGTTCGGGCGTGATCCCCGGCACCGCGAGCAGGACATTGCGCGATGCCGTCGCCGGATTGATGCCGCGCTGCCGGGAGTAGACGGTCACGCTGTCCGCGAGCCTGACCATCAGCGCGGGCGTCACCCCGAGCACGCGCCCCAGCTCGCCGACGCTCTCGAAGCGCATGTTCGTGGGCACGTGCTTGAACCCGGCTGCGCGATAGTCCGCGGCCTCGGCGCCGTTCGGCCGTCGCAGCTCGTCCGGATCGCGCCAGTCGAGGATCGCCTCCAGCAAGCGCTGCGCGGCGTCCGGATCGAGGCCACCTGCGCTCTGCAGCACGCCCCTCAGCAGCGGCTCGTTCGCGGAATTGAGATCGACGCGCGCCGACTCGTCGACGGCCGTGGCGGTGATCTCGATCTCGCCGTCCTTCCAGACGTGCGGCTGGCCGTCCGAACGCCAGACGTCCGCAAGATTGCGGGGCCGGAGCAGCTCGTACGCCGTGCGCTCGACAGCGCCGTCGGCGGCGGCGCGCGCCTGGGCGAGCGACATCGTGTTGCGCGCGGCGAGCGCCTCGCTGCGCATGCTGTAGGCGAAGCCGCTCGCGATCACGGCGAGGAGCACGGTGAGCCAGAGCACCACGATCAGGGCGATGCCATGCTGCGCAGACGAGGGTCGCGGGGCGCGATGCATGCGCTGCGGCGTACCCGCCGGCCGCGCGACCGCGACGCCAGGGCCGCCGCGATGCGCGCGACGCCCGGGGGCGGCTCTGCCGGCACCCATCAGAGCGCCCTCGCGCAACGACCGCGATTCGCGTCGAACGCCGGACACCCCGCCTCGAGGGCCCGTCGCGGCTCGACCAGCAGCGTGGGCCACGGGTTGCCCTTGACCGGCTTCACGTCGATGCGCACGAGCAGCGGCAGACGCTGCCGGTCCTCCCAGCGATCGCGCCAGGTCGGCGCGTCGGCGTCGCCCACGCCCGCGTCCCGGCCGAAGTAGCCGATCCGCAGCTCGCCGATACCGTCGGCGAGAACCGAGCGCTCCGCCGTGCCGAACTCGGGCGCCGCCAGTCGCCGCCGGTTCGGGGACCACGCGCTCCTGGACGAGCTGCGATTTCCCGTCGACGCTCGCGACGGTGACGCGAAAGTAATAGACGCCACCCTCCGCAACGCGTTCCGGAAGTGCCGCTGCGTACCGGATCTCGTCGCGCTCGCCGGCGAACATCAGCGGCAGCTCTTCCGCCTTCCACACCCGCTGCGGATATTGCGCGGAGATCTGTGCGCGCAGGTACGCTTGCGCGGCCCGCATGTCGGATACCTCCTGCGCCTTCGCCTCGCCGCCGTCCCAGGTCCGCGCGGCGAGCGACAGCGAACCGAAGACCACCGCCGCGATCCCCGCCATCAGCACGAGCGCCACCGTCAGCTCGACGAGCGTGAAGCCCCGGGCGCGGCCGCGCATCGCGCTCATCTGGGAGTCCTCTGGACGATGCGCGTCGTCGCGAGCGCGAAGCTGCGCTGGCCTCCCGAGGGGGCGGCGAACGTGGATTCGGCGGTAATCCGGTAGAGCTGGATCGGCATCGTCTCCGCTGCGCCCTCGAGATCGGGAGACACGTCCGGCGGCGTGTACGGCGCGACGCGCGTCGTCCACGCGATTCGGCCGTCGTCGGCCGTCCCGGACTGCGTCGCCTCGCGCAGCGGCTGCGCGGCGGCAGCCTCGGCAAGCACGCTCTCCGTCACCAGCACGGCGCGGCTGTAGTCGTCGGCCGCCGACGCGTTGCCCAGCGCGCCGGAGAAGAGGCGGAACACGGCGGTTGCCACCAGCGACAGGATCACGAACGCGACCAGGACCTCGAGCAGCGAAAAGCCGCAGGCTCGCGTCCGTGAGGCATCGGATCCGCGACGACGAGGGGCCACGCACCGGAACGGCATCCGATCGATCAATCCAGTATGGCGACGCGGCCCGTCAGCCAATCGACGTCGACGTCGTACTTGCGCTCGCCGGCCGCCAGCGTGACGCGGCCGCCGTTCGAGCCCCCGTCCGGGAAGAACCGGATCGCGCCGACCGTCTCGCTGACGAGATCCCGCTGCGCGGTGAAGAGCTTCAACTCGATCTGCGGCGGCAACACGTGCGTGCGCGCGTCGCGCTCGATCCGAAACGTCCGGTGCTCGAGGTCGAGCAGGACGCGGGTTTCCTGCCGCGTCGCGAGCGCCTCGCTGCGCGCGAAGCGCAGTCCCGCCGCGACCTCGCGCGCGGCGCTCTTCAACTCGCCGGTCGAGACGCCGCCGCCGAACATCGGCACGACGAGCGCCGCGACGATCGCCATGATGGCGAGCACGATCAGGAGCTCGAGCAGCGTCACGCCGGCGCTCCCGGCGCGCGGCGGGACCTCCGGCCGATCGTGCCTCGGCAACGTCATGGCTGCGCGCTGGACAGATCCTTGTTCGGTCCCTCGCCGCCCTCTTTCCCGTCGGCGCCCAGCGAGACGATTTCGTACGGCGCGTTCTGCGCCGGCGACGCGTACTTGTACTCGGTGCCCCATGGATCCTTCGGGATCGACTGCTTCTTCCAGTACGGGCCGTTCCAGTTGGTGACCCCCGTGGGCGCCGTGATCAGCGCCTGCAGGCCCTCCTGCGTCGTCGGATAGCGGCCGACTTCGAGCTTGTAGAGATCGAGCGTCTGCCCGATCTGGCTGATCTCGATCTTCGCCGCATCGGCCTTCGCCTTCTCGCCCTTGCCGATGAAGTTGCCGCCGACGATTCCGAGCACGACGCCGATCAGCACCAGGACGACGAGGATTTCGATCAGGGTCATACCGCGTTCGGAGGAGGAGGCCCGAAGGGCGCGACCCGGAGAACGCGGATCGACGACCGACAACGTGTCGCATCCAGTTGCGAATTCGGCACGTGGAGGGAGTCCGCGTTCGGAGGAGGATGCCCGAAGGGCGCGACCCGGAGAACGCGGATCGACGACCGACAACGTGTCGCATCCAGTTGCGAATTCAGCGCGCGGAGGGAGTCCGCGTTCGCGTACGCCCTTGCGACTCAGTTCTCGTTGGATCATCTGGATTCCTTTGCCGGGCGATGCCGAGTGACCTCGGGCACGCAAATTCGGGCGGTGAAACAAGTTAGACATGCGTTACTGGACAAGTTCGCTCATGCCCATCACGCCGAGGAGGATCGAGAACACGATGCCGCCGATCATTACGGCGAGCGAGAGGATCAGCGCCGGCTCGAGAACGGAGAGGAAACGCTTGACCGCCATCTGCACTTCCCGGTCGTAGACGTCGGCGACGCGCGTCAGCATCTCCTCGAGCCGTCCGGATTCCTCGCCCACCAGGATCATCTGCACGGCAAGCTTGGGATAGAGCCCGGTCTCGGCGAGCGGCCGGCCGAAGCCCTTGCCCTCGCGCAGCCGCGCGATCACGCCGTCGAGCGCGCCGGCGAGAACGACGTTGCCGAGCGTCTCCTTCAGGATCGCGAGGCCCGACAGGAGCGTGACGCCGTTGCCGAGCAGGGTGGCGAGCGTCCGCGCGAACCGCGCGACTTCGACCTTGGTCACGAGGTCGCCGACCAGCGGCATCCGGAGCACGCGCGCGTCCCAGCGCTGCCGCACCGCCGGCAGCGCAAGGCGCCGCCTGATCCACCACACGATCAGCAGGACGAGCGCGGCGATCGCCCACCACCACTGCCGCAGTCCGGTGCCGAGAACGATGACGACCATCGTCGCCAGCGGCAGGGCCTTCCCCGCCTGCGCGAACGTCTGCTCGAACTGCGGCACGACCCAGATCAGCAGCACCATCACCGACAGCACGGCGACGCCGATCAGGATGGACGGATAGATCAGCGCCGACTTCACGCTCTCGCGCAGATCCTTGTTGCGCTCCATCGTGTCGGCGAGGCGGGTGAGGACGACCCCCAGCGCGCCGCCCGCCTCGCCGGCGCGGACGATGTTGACGTAGAAGCGCGAGAAGACGTCGCGCCGCGCGTCCAGCGCCTGCGACAGCGCCTTGCCGCCGCGCACGTCGTCGCGGATCTGCTGCAGCAGCGCCGCGGCGGGAGGCGCGTCCGCGAGCCCGATCAGCGTCTCCAGCGCGCGGTCGAGCGGCAGACCGGCGCGAAGCAGCGTCGCCAGCTCGCGGGTCATCGCCATCAGCTGATCGCGGGTGACGGATTTCGACGCGAACCATCGCCGGCGCGCCGCGCGCGGCCCGCGCGCGCCGGCGGCAGGCGCGGCTGCCTCGCCGGTCGTGCGCGCGACCTGCATCGGCAGCATGCCCTGGTCGCGAAGGCGATCGACGATCTCGCTCTCGTTGGCGGCCTCGAGCTCGCCGGTGGCGACGTCGCCGGTCGCATTGACCGCCTTGTACCGGAAGACGGGCATCCAGCCCGCCGCCCAAGGGCACTGCGGGGGGCAGCGAACGAGTGAGCGTGGGGGCGCATCATCGCTCTCGCGCGTGACGCGGAGCACTTCCTCGAAGGTGGTGATGCCCCGGACCGCCTTGCGCAGGCCGTCCTCGTACATCGTCAGCATGCCTTCCCGGATCGCCTCGGCGCGCAAATCGGTCGCGCTCGCGTGCTTCATCACGAGACTGCGCAGCGGGTCGGTGACCGTCAGCATCTCGAGGATGCTGATCCGGCCGGAATACCCGGTGTGCGCGCACTGCGGACAGCCGGTCGGGCGCCACAGCGTGATCTGCGATTCGCCGCTGAAGCGGGAGAGCCCCAGCTGCTCGACGATCTCCGGCAGCGCCGTGTACGGCTCCTTGCACTGCGGGCACAGCGTGCGCACCAGCCGCTGCGCGAGGATCCCGTTCACCGTCGAGGTGAGCAGGTAATCCTCGACGCCCATGTCGAGGAGCCGGTTCATCGTGCTCGCCGCGTCGTTGGTGTGCACCGTCGACAGGACCAGGTGGCCGGTCAGCGCCGACTGGACCGCGATCTCCGCGGTCTCGAGGTCGCGGATCTCGCCGATCATGATCACGTCGGGGTCCTGGCGCACGATCGAGCGCAGCGCGTTCGCGAACGTCAGGTTGATCTGGGGCTTCACCTGGATCTGGTTGATCCCCGGCATCTGGTATTCGACGGGGTCCTCGACCGTGAGGATCTTGACGTCCGGCTGGTTGAGGCGCTCGAGCGCGGTGTAGAGCGTCGTCGTCTTGCCGGATCCCGTGGGGCCGGTGACGAGCAGGATTCCGTGCGGCTGCATCAGCACCGCGACGAACTTGTCGAGGACATCGTCCTCGAAGCCGAGCCGCTTGAAGTCGAGCGCGACGCCGCCCTTGTCGAGGATCCGCATCACCACCGACTCGCCGTGCATCGTCGGCACCGTGGACACGCGCAGGTCGATCTCCTTGCCCTGCACGCGCAGCCGGATCCGGCCGTCCTGCGGCAGGCGGCGCTCCGCGATGTCGAGGTTCGCCATGATCTTGATCCGGGAGATCACCGCGGCGGAGAAGCGGCGCGGCGGCGACTCCACCTCGTGCAGCACGCCGTCGATCCGGTACCGGACGGCAAGCCGGTTCTCGAACGGCTCGATGTGGATGTCCGATGCGCGCGCCTCGAGCGCGTTGGTGATGAGCAGCGACACCAGCCGGATCACCGGCGCCTCGGAGGCGAGGTCCTTGAGCTGCTGGATGTCCGCGTCGAAGGCGAGCTCGTCGCGCTGCTCGACGTCGCCGACGATCTGGCCGACCGCGGTGCGACCGGCCCCGTAGAGACGCTCCAGCGCCGCGTCGAGCTCCGACGGGATCGCGACCATCGGCTTGACCTCGCGACCCGTCACCATGCGAAAGGCGCCGATCGTGTACGCGTCGGTCGGATCGGCCATCGCCAGCGCGAGCTCGCGCTCGTCCTCCCTGACCGGCAGCGCATGCGCCTCGCGCAGGAACCGGGGGGAAATGCGCTCCTCGAGGATCGGGAACTCCGGGTAGCCCGCGGCATCCACCAGCGGCAGACCCAGCTGCGCGGCCAGCGCCTCGGCGACGTCCTTCTGCGCGCACAGCGCCAGCGTGACGAGCAGCGTGCCGATCTTCTCGCCGCTTTCCTGCTGCACGCGCAGCGCGCGTTCGAGCCCCCCCGCGTCGAGCTTGCCGCGCTCGATCAGGAGTTCGCCCAGCCGCTTTCTTTCGGGTGCGTCCACGCCGTCCGCCGCAGGTTATCGGGTCGGCAATGATACCACGATCGCGCCGGTCCGGAACCAGTTTCGCCGGACGAATCAAGGATTTGCGTGCGTTTCTTGCGACAAAGCGTCGTCATTTCCCGACGCTGCCACGGTAGAATGTCGCCGTCTCCCGACGAATTGCCGCACCGCCCGCCCGATGAAGCTCGTCTGCTACGCCCTCGGACCGAACCCCCTTCCGCTGCGACCAGCGCCGGTGGCGCGCGACTGGATGGATCGCATCCCGGATCGCCACGCCTACCGCTGTCTCCCGCTCAACATCGCCAATGCCCACGGCTGGGAAGTCGCCTCGCCCTGCGCCTTCGAGGTCGAGTGGGACGGCGGGCCGCGGGACCGCAGCATGGCGATCCGGGCACTCGACGGCTACCCGAATATCTCGAACGTCGCGGTGTCGCACTTCGCGTACGGCATCGTCACCTTTCACCTGAGCTATCTCTTCCGGACGGAGCCGGGCTGGAACCTGTTCGCGAGCGGACCCTTGAACCGCCCGAAGGACGGCATCGCCCCGCTGACCGGCGTCATCGAGACGGACTGGCTTCCCTACCCGTTCACGATGAACTGGCAGATGACGCGGCGAGGCACCGTGCGCTTCGAGAAGGACGAGCCGTTGTGCGTCGTGTTCCCGGTGCCGGCGCGCGCGCTGCTCGATACGGAGCCCGAGGTCCGGAACCTTTCCGACGATCCGGCGCTCGAGGCTCAGGCGCATGCCTGGAAAGAGCGGCGCGACGAGTTCATGCGGCTGTTGCACGCAGGTGACCCGGCCACGCTCAAGGAGGCCTGGCAGCGCTTCTACTTTCTCGGGAAGCTGCCCGACGGGTCGACCGCCGACACGGCGGGCCACATCAACAAGCTGCGGCTTGCCGAGCCGATGGACCGGCGCGGACAAGGCGACCCCGGCTAGGGCCTGTGGGGCGTTACCGCGTCGCGGAGCCGCCGCGCCGAGCGAGAGACATGCCGGACTTCGACACGAAGCTGATCGCGTTCTACCTGCCGCAATTCCACCCGATCCCGGAGAACGACGCGTGGTGGGGCAAGGGCTTCACCGAATGGCGCAACGTCGCGCGCGCGCGCCCGCTCTTCGCCGGGCACTACCAGCCCCACCTCCCGGCCGATCTCGGCTACTACGACCTGCGCGTGCGCGAGACGCGCATCGAGCAGGCCGCCCTTGCGCGCCGGTACGGCATCCACGGCTTCTGCTACTACTACTACTGGTTCAACGGGCGCCGGCTGCTCGAGCGGCCGCTCGACGAAGTCCACCGCAGCGGCGAGCCTGACTTCCCGTTCTGCGTGTGCTGGGCGAACGAGAACTGGACCCGGCGCTGGGACGGCCGCGACGACGACATCCTGATGGCGCAGGAATACTCGCCCGACGCCGACCGGCGCCTGATCGCCGACCTCGCACCGCTGTTCCGGGACCCGCGCTACATCCGCGTCCGGGGGCGCCCGCTGTTCGTCGTCTACCGCGCGAGCTCGCTGCCGGATCCGCGCGCGAGCGCCGCGCGCTTTCGCGAGCAGGCGCGGCGCGAGGGCGTCGAGGATCCGTACCTTGCGTTTGTCCACCTGCCCGGAATGCCGTCGCCCGCCGAATGGGGCTTCGACGCGGGCGTGGAGTTTCCGCCCCACAGCGTGGCGGCCAACGAGGTCACCGATTCGGTGCAATTCCACAAGCCCGATCTCGACGTCAAGGTCTGGGACTACGTGCATACGGCGAAGGCCGCGATCGCGCGCGCTGCGCCGGACTTTCGCCTGTTCCGCGGCGTCATGGTCGGCTGGGACAACACGCCGCGCCTGCCGAACAACGGCAACGTATTCGTGAACGCCCACCCGGCCAACTACGAGCGCTGGCTCACCGCGCTCATCGCCCGGACGGCGGAGCGCAATCCCCCGGACGAGCGGCTGCTCTTCATCAACGCGTGGAACGAGTGGGCGGAGGGCGCCCACCTCGAGCCCGACGAGGCGTTCGGGCATGCGTACCTCGAAGCGACGCGGCGCGCGCTCGAGTCGGGCGGACGGACGAAGCGGGATCCCGATCCGCCGAGGCCGACGGCCTCCTAGTCAGCGCGCATCGCGTCCGCCGCCAGCGCGACGGTCGCGGCGATGTCCTCCGCGGTGTGTGCCGCGGACACGAACCCGGCCTCGAAGGCGGATGGCGCCAGATACACGCCGGCGTCGAGCATCCTGTGGAAGAAGCGGTTGAAGCGGTCCCGGTCGCAGGCCATCACCGCTTCGTAGCTGTCGGGAACGGCGTCCGCGAAATAGAGTCCGAACATGCCGCCGACCGACTGGGCGGCGAACGGCACGCCCGCGCGGCTCGCGGCAGTGGCGAGGCCGTCGGTCAGCGCCTTCGTCGCCGCCGCGAGGCGCTCGTGGAATCCCGGCGCCTGGATCGCGGCGAGCGTGGCGAGGCCCGCGGCAACGGCGACCGGATTGCCGGAGAGCGTCCCCGCCTGGTACACGGGTCCGAGCGGCGCGATCTTCTCCATGATCGCGCGCCTGCCGCCGAAGGCCCCCACCGGCATCCCCCCGCCGATCACCTTGCCGAGCGTGGTCAGGTCCGGAGTTATCCCGTACAGGCCCTGCGCGCCGCGCGGATGCACGCGAAAGCCGGTCATCACCTCGTCGAAGATCAGCACCGCGCCGTACCGGTCGCACACCGCGCGCAAGCCGGGCAGGAAATCGGCGCGCGGCATGACGAGGTTCATGTTGCCGACGATGGGCTCGACGATGATGCAGGCGATCCCCTCGCCCGCGGCCTCGAACGCGGCCTCGACCGCGGCGAGGTCGTTGTACGGGAGCACGATCGTTTCGTTGGCGATCGCGCTCGGCACCCCCGCCGACGACGGCTGGCCGAAGGTCAGCGCGCCGGAGCCCGCCTTCACGAGCAGGCTGTCGCCGTGGCCGTGGTAGCAGCCCTCGAACTTCACGATCTTGCTGCGTCCCGTGTAGCCGCGCGCCAGCCGCAGCGCCGACATCGTGGCCTCGGTGCCGGACGATACGAGGCGCACCAGCTCGATCGATGGCAGCAGCCGGCAGATCGTCTCCGCCATCTCGATCTCGATCTCGGTCGGCGCGCCGAACGAGAGCCCCTTCGGCGCGGCGTCCAGCACCGCGCGCACGACCGCCGGGTGCGCATGGCCGAGGATCGCCGGCCCCCAGGATCCGACGTAGTCGATGTAGCGCCTCCCGTCGGCATCCCACAGGTAGGCGCCCTCCCCGCGCACGAAAAACCGCGGCGTGCCGCCAACCGAGCGGAACGCGCGAACCGGTGAATTGACCCCGGCGGGAATCGTGCGCTGGGCACGGGCGAAGAGTTCGTCGTTGCGTGAGTTCATGCTTGCTCGGCTGAAGTATCGAGCCGGCGCAGGCGCGCGCCGGCATGCGGATGTGCCGGCGAGAGCGCCAGCACGCGTCGATAGGCGGCGATCGCGTCGTTCACCCTGCCCTCGCGTTCGAGCGCCTGCGCCAGGTTGAAATGGGCCGCCGGATCGCTCGGGGCTTCCCGCGCCGCCAGCGCGAAATGCTCGGCCGCGCGCGCGAACTCGCCGGAGAGCGCGGCGAGCGTTCCGGCGAGGCTGAGCGCTCCGACATGATAGCGGTAGGCGGCCAGCACGCCGCGGACGAGCTCCTGTGCCCGCGTGAATTCGCGCTGCGCGAACGCGCGCTCGGCCTCGCCGTAGCGGTCCTCCAGCTCGCGCGCGGCACGCTCGCCTTCGGCGCGCCACTTCGTCGCGATGCGCCTGCGATAGGTCTCGATCACCGCGATGTCCCGATTGGCGCCGCGGCCCAGCCCGGATCGCCCGAGACTCGACCGGTAGGTCACGGTTTCCCGCGCCACCGGCAGGAAGTCGGTCACGGCGGAGGCCTGGATCCAGAAATCCCAGTCCTCGAAAACGTCGAAGGTCAGGTCGAAGCGACACGAGCGGCGCAGCTCCTGCCGGATGAGCGCGGTCTGCAGCATCACGTACGAATCCTGGAAGAGCAGGTGACGCGAGTACGGCTCCGCGCGGATCCGGACGAGCGCCCCGTCGCCGTCGACCTCGCGCGCGGCCGAGTACGCCACCGCATACCCGGGGTGCGCGTCGAGCGCCGCGACGAGCACGCTGACGTGCTCGGGATCCAGGCTGTCGTCGTCGTCGAGGAAGCCGATGTAATCGCCGGTCGCCGAGTCGAGCCCGGCATTGGCAGCGGCCGGCCGCGAGCGCGGAGCGGTTCCGGCGACGAAGCGCACGGCGTGTGGCCCGCACGCCGCCGGCGGAGGAGGATGCCGCCCCCCGGTTGCGTCGACCAGCACGATCTCGATCGCCGGATGCGTCTGCGCCGCGAGCGATGCCAGCGCGTCGGAGAGCTCCGCCCGTCCCATCGACCGCACGATGATGCTCGCGCGGCGGGTCATCGGCGGCATGCGCGGGCGGCGGGACGTTGGTGCGCGCGGGCGCCGCGGCGGACGAGCCGGCCGTCAATGCCGGCTGTGCGCATCCGATACGGGCGCTGCGCCGTCGGCGGCGGCGGAGGCCTCGGCCTCCTCGCGCGCCCAGAACAGGCGGTCCGGGAGGTACTGCCCCATGCCGGGCCGGTACGCCTTCCTCAGCGTCTGCCACGTGTAGTCCTGCGCCTCGCGCACCGCGTCGGCGAGGTCGAGGCCATTGGCGAGCATCGCCGCAATCGCGGAGGCGAGCGTGCATCCGGAGCCGTGGAAGCTCCCCGGAAGCCGTGCCCAGGTGTCGCTGCGCACGACGCCGCTCTTCGCGTAGAGCGTGTTGACGACATCGGGCGTCGCCTCGTGGGTGCCGGTGATGAGCACGTACTCGGCGCCCATCTCGATCAGCCGCTCGGCACAGAGCGCGAGCGCGGTGTCGTCGTCGTCGTCGACGTCGGCGAGGCGGCGCGCCTCCATGCTGTTCGGCGTGAGGATCGTGGTGTGCGGCAGCAGCAGCTCGCGAATGGCGTCCGTCATCTCCTCGGTCGCGAATGCGTCGCCGCGACCGGAGGCGAGCACGGGATCGAAAACCAGGGGAACGTCCGGATAGTCGGAGACGATCTCGGCGATCGCGGCAATGATCTCGACGCTGCCCAGCACGCCGATCTTGAACGCGTCGACCGGGATGTCCTCGAGCAGGCAGCGTGCCTGATCGGCGACCCACTCGGCGTCCAGCGCCTGCACCCCCTCGACGCCCAGCGTGTCCTGGACGGTGATCGCGGTCACGACGGACAGCGGATGGCAGCCCATGCTGGCGAGCGTCAGGATGTCGGCCTGCAGGCCCGCGCCGCCGCTCGGGTCGGACGCGGCGAACGTCAGGACGACGGGCGGAAATTCCGGATCGGATTCGGCGGGCATGGCCGGGTCGCGGGCAGCGCAGGTCGCGCGGAGCACTGCCTGCTTGCTAGAATTACGGGATTTTACTCCAACGGCCCCTCCCCGATGAAAAAGTACATGTGCCTGATCTGCGGCTGGATCTACGACGAGGCTGTCGGCGCCCCGGACGAAGGCATCCCCGCGGGAACGCGATGGGAAGACGTGCCGCCCAACTGGACGTGCCCCGAGTGCGGGGCGCGCAAGGAAGACTTCGAGCTCGTCGAGTTCTGAAGCACCCCCATCGAGGACCCAACATGCGAATCCTGCACACGATGCTGCGCGTCGGCGACCTTCAGCGGTCGATCGACTTCTACACCAGGGTCATGGGCATGCAGCTCCTGCGCACGACGGATCGACCCGAGCAGAAGTACACGCTGGCGTTCGTCGGCTACGGCGACGAGGCGCGCGGCGCGGTGCTCGAGCTCACCTACAACTACGGCGTCGGCGCGTACGACATCGGCACCGGTTTCGGCCACGTCGCGGTCGAGGTCGCCGACGCGGCGGCCACCTGCGACGCCGTGCGCGCCGCAGCGGCGGCCTGCGGCGTGGCGGTGACGCGCGAGGCCGGGCCGGTCAAGGGAGGCACGACCGTCATCGCCTTCGTCCAGGATCCCGACGGCTACAAGATCGAGCTGATCGAGCGGCGGTGATCCTCCGCGCGGTGCGCCGCGCGGAACCTGCCTACGCCGCGGGTTTCGACGTGCGCAGCAGCTCGCGGATGTCGTGCGCGAACACGTCCGGGCCCTGACCGTGGCCGACGTACAGCCGCAGCCGGCCCTGCGGATCGAAAATGAACGTCCCGGCCGAATGGTCCACCGTGTAGCTTTCCGGCGTCTTCCCCGGCTGCTTCTGGTAGAGGATCTTGAATTCCTTCGCGGTGCGCGCGGTCGCCTCGGCGTCTCCGGACAGGCCGAGGAACGAGGGATCGAACGCCGTCACATAGCTGGACATGAGCTCGCGCGTGTCGCGCTCCGGGTCCACGGTGACGAAGAGCACCTGCACCTTCGCCGCATCCGGCCCGAGCTGGCGCATCGCCTCGGCCAGCGCCGCGAGCGTGGTCGGACAGACGTCGGGGCATTGCGCGTAACCGAAGAACAGCACGACCGCCTTGCCGCGGAAATCCGCGAGCGTGCGCGGCTTGCCCGCGTGATCGGTGAGCGAGAAATCGCGACCGTACGCGCTCCCGGTGACGTCGGAAGACCGGAACTGCGGCGCGCCCGGGCTGCAGCCCGCGAGGATCAGGGCGCCGGCGAGCAGGACGAGCGCGGCGTTCGCGATCGCGCGCATCAGCGCCAGTAGTGATCGATCAGCAGCGCCGAGAACAGCGCGGCGAGATAGTAGATCGAGAACTTGAACGTCGCCCGGGCGAGCTCGTCGCTGTAGTCGCGGTAGAGCTGAACCGCGTAGACCAGGAACACGCCTCCCAGCGCGAGCGCGGCGACCAGATACAGCGCGCCGCTCATCCGGATCGCGTACGGGAGCAGCGTCACGGCGAACAGCACGCAGGTGTAGAGGACGATCTGCAGCTGCGTGTACCGCGCGCCGTGCGTCACCGGCAGCATCGGCAGCCCGGCGTTCGCGTAGTCCCGCACGCGAAAGAGGGCGAGCGACCAGAAGTGCGGCGGCGTCCAGACGAAGATGATGAGGAAGAGGATCAGCGCCTCGGGGCCCACGTCGCCGGTCACCGCCGACCAGCCGAGCACCGGCGGCATCGCGCCCGAAGCGCCGCCGATGACGATGTTCTGCGGCGTCGCCGGCTTGAGCAGCACCGTGTAGACGATCGCGTACCCGACGAACGTGGCGAGCGTCAGCCACATCGTCAGCGCGTTCACGTAGCGGTACAGGAGCAGCAGTCCGATCCCGCCGACGACACCCGCGAAGACGAGCGTCGTCAGCGACGTCAGCTCGCCGCTCGGCAGCGGCCGCCGGCGCGTGCGCGCCATCAGCGCGTCGACCTTCTGCTCGACGAGGCAATTGATCGCCGCGGCGGCGCCGGCGACCAGCGCGATGCCGACGGTCGCGAAGAACACGATGCCCGGCGGCGGCAGCCCCGGCGTCGCGAGGAACATTCCGATCACCGCGCAGAAGACGATCAGCGACACCACGCGCGGCTTGGTCAGCGCAACGAGGTGCTTCAGCCGGTTCTCGGCGAGCGCGAGCGTGGTCATCGGAAACAGGCGGCTATGGGCGGGGGGCGCGTGGAGGAAGCAACGGCGCCCCGGCGAAGCGAGGGATTTTACCATCCGCGGCCGCCGCGGTGCGCGGGCTCAACCGATTCGCGACGCCTTGAGCAGGCGCGAGAGGTCCTTCGCGATGCCCTTGATGTCCGGGTCCTCGCCGTAGCGCAGCACCAGGTTGCCGAGCGGGTCGATCAGGAACAGCGCGCCGCCGCCGGGGAGCATCGCCGGCACCGTGTCGGCGACGCGGGCAACGACGAGGCCCGGGTGCTGCGCGAGCAGCCCGGGCGGCGGCGCGACGTCCCCGACGACGAGCCAGGCCCGGACGACGCGCTCCTGTTCCTTGCCCTGCATCGTGCGCGCCTGCCGCATCGCGTAGAGCTTCCGCTCGCAGGCGGCGTCGCAGTCGCCGGCCCCGACCGCGAGCAGCACCCAGCGCCCGCGCAGGTCCTCGAGCCGGAACGCCGTCCCGTCCTGGGCCCGCCCGTGAATCGCGGGTGCGGGCGCGGTCGGCAGCAGGGTGCCGTAGTTCGCGCCCGACTCGCGGGGGAACAGGTAGTAGATCGTGTACGAGGCGACGACGGGAGCGAGGGTCACGGCGGCGATCAGCAGCAGCGTGCGCCGGCCGCCGCCCGCCCGCGGCGCGGCGGATGGAGGTCGGTTCGCCGGCACGGGCTCAGCCACGGTCTCGGCCGGCGGATCGCGGCCGGTTGAACCAGAGCCACAGCACGACGGCGAGCAGCGCGAACGCGTACCACTGCACCATGTAGATCCGGTGCGTCGCGATTCCGAAGTCCGGCGCCGGCCAATCGCGGACGAGCCCGTCGTCGGGAACGGGGGCGTTCGTTGCCTCGACGATCGCCGGCAGCACGGCAAGCCCGGTCGCGGCGCCATAGCGCGCCGGATCGAGGTTCTGCCACACGACGCCGGTCGTCGCTTCGGGTGCGAGCTCGAGATAGCCGGCGGGCGGAATCGCGATGCGTCCGCGAACCGACACCGGACCCGCCGGGGGCGGGGCATCCGGCAGACTCGACCGCGACGCGCCCTGCGCGATCCAGCCGCGATTCACGAGCACGTGGCGACCGTCGGCGAGGACCAGCGGCGTCACGACGTGGTAGCCGGCGCGTCCCGCGAGCACCTTGTTGTCGACGTAGATCTGCCCCCGCGCGGCGTACTCGCCCGTCGCGACGACGGAACGGAACCGCAGCGCCGGCCAGTCCGCCGTCGCGGTGAGCCCCGCGAGGTCCAGCGGAGCCGCCTGCATCGCCGCGTCCAGCTGCGCGCGCAGCGCTTCCTTCTCGTGCATCCGGCGCTGCTGCCAGTTGCCCGCCACGACGCAGAGCGCGACGGCGGCGACCATCGCCAGCGTGGGCAGCGCGCGCGGGCGAAACCGGCGCGCGGGCGCCTGCGGCGGCGCGGCGCTCCCCGGCGGACTCACTGCGTTTGGCATCGATGCGGCCATCCACTACACTCGACCCATGGAGCACCGCGCGTGAAGATCGTCGTCATTGCAGGCCTCGTCGCCGTCATCGCCAGCCTGTTCTCGGCGCTCTATTTCCTGTACCACGACCGCGGACACGGCACGCGGATGGTGAAGGCACTGGCGATCCGGGTCGCGCTTTCCGCCTCGGTCGTGATCTTCCTCGTCGTGTCGTACAAGCTGGGCTGGATCGCGCCGACCGGCCTCCGATAGCCGTCCTTGCGGATCGTAGCCGTACGTTCGGCGGCGAACCCGTCCGGCTCCCCGGATTGCAGCGCCGACGGCATGCCGACGCGGAACAGGCGGGCGCGAGGCGCCGAGGCGTTGCCACCGGAGAGGGGTTCGCCGCGGGCGCATGAATCATCCTAAGCCCGCCGCGAACCCCTTCCGCTCCGGAGCAATCCGAGCTAACCGCGCCGCGCTACAGCCAGTAGACGAGCACGAACAGCAGCAGCCAGACGACGTCGACGAAGTGCCAGTACCACGCCGCCGCCTCGAACGCGAAGTGGTGGTCCCTGTCGAAATGGCCCCTGAGCACCCGCGCGAGCATCACCGAGAGCATGATCGCGCCGATGGTCACGTGCGCGCCGTGGAATCCCGTCAGCATGAAGAACGTCGACCCGTAGACGCCGGTCGTCAGCTTCAGGTTGAGCGCGCTGTAGGCGTGGACGTACTCGTACGCCTGGAAGCCCAGGAACGTGAAGCCCAGCGCGATGGTCGCGAACAGCCAGAGCTTGAGCGTACCGCGGTGACCGGCCTTGAGCGCATGGTGCGCGATGGTCAGCGTGAAGCCGGAGGAGAGCAGGATGATCGTGTTGAGCAGCGGGATGCCCATCGCGCCCATGGGCGTGAACTGCTCCTTGATGTACGGCCCGACGGTCGGCCAGCCGGCCGAGTAGTCGGGCCAGATGAGCTTCGACGTGAGGCTGCCCAGATCGGGGACCGAGAGGTTGCGGACGTAGAAGAGCGCGCCGAAGAACGCCGCGAAGAACATCACCTCCGAGAAGATGAACCAGCTCATGCTCCAGCGGAACGAGCTGTCCACCTTCTTGTTGTAGAGGCGCGCCTCGGACTCGCCGATCACCTTTCCGAACCAGCCGAACAGCATCACGAGCAGCACGACGAAGCCCGCGGCGACCATGATGGGTCCGGCGGCGACGGCGTTCATCCAGAACGCCGCGCCCATGCCTAGCAGGAGCAGCGCCACGGAGCCGACGAGCGGCCAGTACGAGGGCTGCGGTACGAAGTAGTACGGCTTTGCGCCGGTCTCGGCTGCGCTCATCGCGGGAAACCCCTCTGTGTACCGGCGTGCGCGGGTGTGGCGCGCGCGCCATGCTGGTTAGGACTTGCCTGCACCCTCGACCTCGAAGAACGTGTACGACAGCGTGATCGTCGTGACGTCCGGCGGCAGCGCCGGGTCGATGATGAAGACGACGGGCATCTGCCGCCGCTCGCCCGGCTGCAGAGTCTGCTTCTCGAAGCAGAAGCACTCGAGCTTCCGGAAATACTGCGCGGCGTGCGGCGGGCCGTAGCTCGGGATCGCCTGTCCGGTCAGCGGCCGGTCGGTCGTGTTGACGATCTCGTAGGTCACCTGCCGCAGCTCGCCGGGGTGCACGCCGAGCATCGGCTCCAGCGGCCGGAACTGCCAGGGCAGCTTCCGGACGTTCGAGTCGAACTCGATGCGCACCTGGCGCGCCAGGTCGACCTGCGTGTTCTGCACGACGTCGGCACGGGCGATGTTGCGCAGCCCGGTGACCTCGCAGATCTTCTCGTAGAACGGAACCAGCGCGTAACCGAAGCCGAACATCGCGATCACGACGACGGAGAGCTTCAGGAGTAGCGCGCGGTTGTCGCGCTGTTGCGCGGCGTTCATTGCCGGCCGCGCAGATTGCGCCCTATCGCCACGACGAGGTACAGCAGCACGGCCGCGCCGACGACGCCGATGCCGGTGGCCGGACCGCCCATGTACTTGGTCGCGATGATGCCCAGGAAGAAGACGATGGCGATCGACAGGAGAACGAGCGCCGTCTTGCGGTTCGACGACCGCAGGCGCGCCGCCGCGTCCCGCTCCGGTGTGGCGTTCGAATGCATCGCTGTGCCCGCGAAACGCGTCGAGCCGGCCGTCACCGGACGGTCGGCGGCGTCTCGAACGTGTGATACGGCGCGGGAGAAGGCACCGTCCACTCCAGCGTGTCCGCTCCCTCCCACGGCTTCGCCGGCGCCTTCGCGCCGATGCCCCGCGCGCACTTGACCATCGAATACAGGAACAGGAGCTGCGACGCCCCGAACCAGAACGCCCCGAGCGACGCGATCAGGTTCCAGTCGGCGAACTGCTGCGCGTAGTCGGGGATCCGGCGCGGCATTCCGGCGAGGCCCAGGAAGTGCATCGGGAAGAACGTCACGTTGAACGAGATCATCGACGACCAGAAGTGGATCTTGCCGAGCTTCTCGTCGTACATCGTGCCGGACCACTTCGGGATCCAGTAGTACGCGCCGCCGAAGAACGCGAACAGGCTGCCCGCCACCATGACGTAGTGGAAGTGGGCAACGATGTAGTAGGTGTCCTGGATCTGGATGTCGACCGGCGTGATCGCGCAGACGAGGCCCGTGAAGCCGCCCATCGTGAACAGGAACAGGAAGCCGACGGCGAACAGCATCGGCGTCTCGAACGTCATCGACCCGCGCCACATCGTGGCGAGCCAGTTGAAGACCTTCACGCCGGTCGGCACCGCGATCAGCATCGTCGCGTACATGAAGAACAGGAGACCGGCGGTGGGCAGTCCGGTGGTGAACATGTGGTGCGCCCAGACGATGAACGACAGGATCGCGATGCCGGCCGTCGCATACACCATCGACGCGTAGCCGAAGAGCGGCTTGCGCGCGAACGTCGGGATGATCTGCGAGATGATCCCGAAGGCCGGCAGGATGATGATGTAGACCTCGGGGTGACCGAAGAACCAGAACACGTGCTGGAACAGCACCGGATCGCCGCCGCCGGCCGCGTTGAAGAACGACGTGCCGAAATGGCGGTCGGTGAGCAGCATCGTCACCGCGCCGGCCAGCACCGGCATCACCGCGATCAGCAGGTACGCGGTGATCAGCCACGTCCAGCAGAAGAGCGGCATCTTCATCAGCGTCATGCCCGGCGCGCGCAGGTTCAGGATCGTCGTGATGATGTTGATCGAGCCCATGATCGACGACGCGCCCAGGATGTGGACGGCGAAGATCGTGAGGTCCATCCCCATGCCCGGCCTGGATCGTGAGCGGCGGGTAGAGCGTCCAGCCGGCGGCGGCGGCGCCGCCCGGCACGAACAGCGACGTGATCAGCAGGATGGCGGCGGGCGGCAGCAGCCAGAAGCTCCAGTTGTTCATCCGCGCGAACGCCATGTCCGGCGCGCCGATCATCATCGGGATCTGCCAGTTGGCGAAGCCGACCGCGGCCGGCATGATCGCGCCGAACACCATGATCAGCCCGTGCAGCGTCGTCATCGAGTTGAAGAACTCGGGATTGACGACCTGCAGGCCGGGCTGGAACAGCTCGGCGCGGATGATCATCGCCATCGTCCCGCCGACCATGAACATCGTGAACGAGAACCACAGGTACATCGTGCCGATGTCCTTGTGGTTGGTCGTGGTCAGCCAGCGCATGATCCCGGTCGGGTGATGCGCGTGATCGTCGTGCCCGTAGCCGTGGGGGTGATCGTGGGCGATGCTGCTCATCGTGCGCTCCTGGGTCTTTCCGGGGATGTCTCGATCGGGTCTGCGCCGGCGGCCGGCACCGCGCGTGCGCTGCGCGCGCGGGTCACGAGCGGGCCGCCTTGATCTCGGACGGCTGCAGCGCGTCGCCGGTCTTGTTGCCCCAGCTGTTGCGCGTATACGTGATCACCGCGGCGAGGTCGGCGTCGGAGAGCTGCTTCCACGGCGTCATCGCGGTGCCCGCCTTGCCGTTCAGCACCAGCTCGATCTGGGCCGCCTTCGGTCCGGTGACGATCTTCGAGCCGTCGAGCGCGGGGAACGCGCCCGGCGACGCCCTTGCCGTTCGCCTGGTGGCAGGCGGCGCAGTTGGCCGCGAAGACCTTCTCGCCGCGCGCCATCAGGTCCTTCATCGTCCCAGACCTTGTCGGGGTCGTCCGCCGCGGCCGCCACCTTCTTCTTCTGCTCGCCGGCCCACTTCGCGTAGTCGTCCTTCGACTTCACCTCGACGACGATCGGCATGAAGCCGTGCTCCTTGCCGCACAGCTCGGCGCACTGACCGCGATAGATGCCGACCTTTTCCGCCCGGAACCACGTATCGCGGACGAAGCCGGGGATCGCGTCCTGCTTGACGCCGAACGCCGGCACCCACCACGCGTGCAGCACGTCGCTCGCGGTGATCAGCACGCGCACCTTGGTGTCCGACCGGCACGACCAGCGGGTTGTCGACCTCGAGCAGGTAGTTCTCGCCCTTCGGCGCGCGGTTCTCGATCTGCGCCAGCGGCGTCGCGAGGCTCGAGTAGAAGCCGAAGCCGTCCTGCAGATAGTCGTAGCTCCACTTCCACTGGTAACCGGTGACCTTGATCGTCATGTCGGGCGCCGAGGTGTCCTTCATCGCGAGGATCGTCTTGGTCGCCGGGAAGGCCATGAACAGGAGGATCAGGAACGGGATCACCGTCCACACGATCTCGACCGTCGTGTTCTCGTGGAACAGATGCGCCTCGTGCCCGACCGACTTCCGGTGCTTGAAGATCGAGTAGAACATCACGCCGAAAACCGCGACGAAGATGACGACGCAGATCCAGAAGATGAACGTGTGCAGGTCGTACATCTGCCGCGCGATCGACGTCACCGGCTCTTGCAGGTTCCATTCCCTGGCAGCCAGCGCCGCCCCCGGCGCTGCGGCGGCGAGCGCCAGGCCCGCACGCACGAGCCACGTTCCGGCATTCGATTCAGTACGCACCATGCTTTCCTCGATTGCGACTTGCGTTCGTCTGAAAAAAACCTGCCGGTCGGGCGATCGCACCGGATGCCCCGCCGCATCCCCGCGCAACGCGCCGCCGCTGCGCGCGCGCTGGGCGCGATCCGGCTTCGAGTGCTTCAGGAGGTCCGGCGCCCGACACCGATCACCGGGCGCGGACCGACGGGAAATCGGGGGCTGCGGCCAACTGCTCGCAATGGAGCCGCGGTCCGCCCGCGGCCCGTGCGCCACGCCGGATTGCTGCAAAAGGCGCGAGATCTTAGCATGGATCAAGGTGCCGGCAAAACCTGCCCCGCAACGCGGTGCCCCGACGACCCGAACCCGAGCAGCGACAGCGCCGCGCGGTCGACTTCGGGCAGCGGTGCGTCGCATTCGCGCCAGGCGAAGTCGGCCACGAGCGGCGCGGGAAGCCGCTCGCCGAGTGCCGCCACGTTCGCGTCGGCCTCGCGCATCTGCGGGTCGATCCGGTTCGCGACCCAGCCCGCCATGCGCACGCCGCGCGCATTGAGCGCCAGCGCCGAGAGCAGTGCGTGATTGAGGCAGCCCAGCCGGATGCCGACGACGAGCAGCACCGGCAGGCCGAGCCGCGCCGGGATGTCGAGCATGTCGACGCCCCGCGCCAGCGGGACCAGCACGCCGCCCGCGCCTTCGACGACGACCGCGTCCGCGCCCGCGGCGAGCCTGGCGTAGGCGCCGACGATGCGCTGGACATCGATCGCCGTGCCCGCCGCACGGGCGGCAAGCTCCGGCGCGATCGCGCGCGCGAACGCAATCGGATTGACGTCGGCAAGCGGGGCGAGCACGTTGCCGGCGGCGAGGAGCGCGCGCACGTCCGCGTTCACCGTATCGCCCGGTTCGACGCCGGTGGCGACGGGTTTCATGCCGACGGCGCGGTGACCCGCGGCGACGAGCGCGCGCAGCAGCGCCGCCGCGACGAGGGTCTTCCCCACGCCCGTGTCGGTGCCCGACACGAATATCCCGGACGTCATGCCGTCGAGCGGCGGTTCGTTCCGGCGCCGGCCGCAGCCTTCATCGGCGCCGCCGCCGCTCGATGCGAACGACCGCGTGCCCTTCCGCCGTCCGCAGCGGGGCGGCCTTCCAGGCATGGCCGTAGATCACCTCGAACGTCGCCGCGATCCGTCCCTCGCGGCGTGTCGCCTCCAGCGCCGCCAGCGCGCGCTCCCAGCGGCGACGGCCCATCAGCGCGCGCGGACGCGCGATCGCCGCGTTGGTCGCGCCGATCGCCTTCAGGTCGCGGATCATCGCCGGCGCGTCGCCGTAGGTGAGCGTCATGAGCTCCATGTGCATCACGGGGTCGGCGAAGCCCGCCTGCACCAGCATGTCGCCGATGTCGTGCATGTCGACGAAGCGACCGACGTGCGGATGAGGGTCGACGCCGGCGAACGCGGCGCGCAGCTCCTTCAGCGTGTCGGGGCCGAAGGTCGTGAACGTGGCCAGCCCGCCGACCGAAAGCACGCGGCCGAGCTCGGCCAGCGCCAGCGGAAGGTCGCTCACCCACTGCAGCGCCAGGTTGCTCCAGACGAGGTCGAACGCACCCGGCGCGAACGGAAGCGCGACGATGTCGCCGCAGACGAACCGCGGCTCGGCGGCAGCACCGGTGCCCGCGAAGCCCGAGAACAGCCGCGCGAACGTCGAGCGCCGCTGCCGCGCCTTGCTGCGCGCGAGCCCGAGCATCGGTGCCGCGATGTCCAGCGCGATCCGGCGCGCCCCCGGATAGCGCAAGGCGAGCTCGGCCAGCGCATCGCCGGTGCCGCAGCCCGCGTCGAGTATCGCCGCGGGCGCGATCCGCACGACGTCGAGGCGCTCGGCCATCCGCGTCCCGACCTCCTTCTGCAACACCGCCGCGGCGTCGTAGGTCGCCGCGGCCCGGGCAAAGTGCCGCCGCACGGCGCGCGGGTCGGGCGCGTCGGGGACCGGTCCCCGCGGCGGATCATTCGTCATCGAGGAAGCCGTCGAGCAGCGCGCCGAACGCGTCGGCGTGCGAGAGGAACGGCGCGTGGGCGGCGCCGGCGACGAGCGCGAACCGCGCATCGGGCATGCGGCCGGCGAGCCATCGGCCGGCTTCGGGCAACGCCACCGTGTCGCGATTGCCGGAGACCACGAGCGCCGGCTGTGCGATCCGCTGCGTCTCCGCGCGCAGGTCCGCCCGCCCGATCTCCGCGAGCGCGCCGGCGAGCGCCCTGGGCGAGGGCTCGCCGCGCGCGAACAGCTGGCCGCGCAACGCCGCCAGCGTCGCCCGGCCATGCTCGCTGCCCTGTACCTGCAGCGCGAGAAACCGCTGCACGGTGAGCTTCCAGGCGACGTGCAACTCGTCGCCGAAGCGCTCCAGCGTTCCGCGACTCATCGCGTGCGGCCAATCGTCGCCGGCGACGAAGCGCGGCGACGTCGACACGAGGGCGATGCGCCCCACGCGCGCCGGTTCGCGAAGCGCCCAGCGCATCGCGACGAGACCGCCCAGCGACCAGCCGAGGACCGTGAGCGGCTGACGGTCGGCCGCGAACGCGGCGGCCAGCGCGTCGACGACGGCGTCCAGCGTGAACGCCGGCAGCGGCGCGCTGTGACCGTGTCCGGGCAGATCGACCGCGTGCACGCGGTGACGCCTGGCGAGCCGCGGCACCAGCGGGCCGAAGATTCCCGAATGCATCGCCCAGCCGTGCAGCAGCACCACGGGCGGCCCGTGGCCCACCGACTCGACGTGCAGCGCTCCGGTCACGGCGACGCGGCGCGCACGGCGTCGCTCGAGAGCTCGGCAAAGGCGTCGGCCAGCGCATCGACGTCGGCGAGGGAATGCGCGGCCGAGAGCGTGACGCGCAGGCGCGCGGTCCCCTTCGGCACCGTCGGCGGCCGGATGGCCGGCACCCAGAAGCCGCGCTGCCACAGCGCATCGGCAAGCGCGACGGCCGCGGCGTTCGCGCCGACGATCACCGGCTGGATCGCCGTCGGCGACTGCGAGCAGGGTCCATGGGAGCGCATGCATCCGGGCGCGAAATCGCGCGATCAGTGCCCGCAGATGCGCGCGTCGCCCGGCATCATCGCGAATGATCCGGAGGCTTGCGCGGAGCGCCTCGGCGAGGAGCGGCGGCGCGGCCGTCGTGAAGACGTACGATCGGGCGGTCTGCACGAGCGTGTCGATCACCGCCGGATGCGCGGCGACGAACGCGCCGGCGACGCCTGCGGCCTTGCCGAGCGTGCCCATGTAGACGATCCGCTCCGAGGCCAGGCCGAAATGCGCGAGCGTGCCGCGGCCGCCGTCGTCGCCGTCTCCGAGCACGCCGAAGCCGTGCGCGTCGTCGACGACGAGCCAGGCGTCGAACGCGTCGGCGAGCTCGGCGAGCGCCGGCAGCGGCGCCAGGTCGCCGTCCATGCTGAACACCGCGTCGGTAGCGATCAGCTTGCGCCTGGCCGTCGACGCGGCGAGCCGGCGCCCGAGCGCTTCGACATCGCCGTGCGCGTAGCGGACGAATTCCGCCCGCGCGAGCAGCGCGCCGTCGTTGAGGCACGCGTGGTTCAGACGGTCGGCGAAGATCGCGTCGCCGCGCCCCGCGAGCGCGGTCAGGATCGCGAGGTTGGCGAGATAGCCGCTCGAGAACGTCAGCGCCCGCGCGCCGGCGCAGGGGCGCACGAACGCGGCCAGCTCGGCTTCGAGCGCCGCGTGCGGGGCCATGTGGCCGCTGATCAGGTGCGACGCGCCCGCGCCGACCCCCCAGCGCAACGCCGCCGCGCGCGCCGCCGCGACGACGTCCGGATGCGCGGCCAGGCCGAGATAGTCGTTGCTCGCGAACGCGATGAGCTCGCGGCCGTCGACCACGACGCGGGCGCCCTGCGCGCGAATCGAGCGTGCGCCGGACGCGCCTGAGCCCGTCGGCTTCGCGCGTCGCGAGGTCGCGCTCGAGGCCGGCGATCAGGTCCGTCGGCACGCCGCGGGCATCAGGCGGCCGGTGCGCCCATGCCGGTCAGCCCGAGCTTTGCGAACAGCGCGCGATCGGCGTCGATTTCCGGGTTGCCGGTCGTGAGCAGCTTGTCGCCGTAGAAGATCGAGTTGGCGCCGGCGAGAAAGCAGAGCGCCTGCACCGCCTCGCCGAGCTCGCGACGGCCCGCGGAAAGGCGCACCATCGCCTTCGGCATCGTGATTCGCGCCACGGCGACGGTGCGCACGAATTCGAACGGGTCGAGTGCGGCCTCGCCGCCAAGCCGGTCGTGCAGCGGCGTGCCCTCCACCTGCACCAGATGGTTGATCGGCACCGATTCGGGATACGGATCCAGGCTGGCGAGCTGCGCGAGCAGCCCGGCGCGCTGTTCGGTCGATTCTCCCATGCCGACGATGCCGCCGCAGCAGACTCCGATGCCGGCCGTCCGGACGCGATCGAGCGTGTCGAGCCGGTCCTGGTAATCGCGCGTCGTGATCACTTCGCCGTAGAACTCGGGCGCCGTGTCGAGATTGTGGTTGTAATAGTCGAGGCCGGCGGCCTTGAGCTTCTCGGCCTGGCCTTCGTTCAGCATCCCGAGCGTGCAGCAGGTCTCGAGCCCGAGCGCCTTCACGCCGCGCACCATCGCGAGCACCGGCTCGAGGTCGCGCTCCTTCGGCGCTCGCCAGGCGGCGCCCATGCAGAAGCGCGTCGCGCCCGCCGCCCGCGCGGCGCGGGCGGCCGCAACGACCGCGTCGAGGTCGAGCAGCGCCTGCTCGGCGACGGCCGTGTGGTAGCGCTTGGCCTGCGGGCAGTAGCCGCAGTCCTCCGGACAGCCGCCGGTCTTGATCGAGATGAGCGTCGACAGCTGCACGGCGTTCGGCGCATGGTGTGCGCGGTGCACTTCCTGGGCGCGGAACATGAGCTCGGGAAACGGCAGCGCGAAGAGCGCCTCGACCGCCTTCACCGTCCATCGCCGCGGCGAGTCCGCCGGGTCCGGGCGACGCGACGGCGGCGTCTCGGTCATCGCGATCATGCGTTCGGCGGATGGCATCGTGGCGGCCTCGGCGGTTACCTTCGTGGCTGGGATCGGATGCGACGCAGCCCCACGCAGTTGCCGTCCGGGGAGCGCTTTCGCCGCCGTCTACAATCGGGGCCGAGTGTCGAGGGAGGTCCGGGTCTTGTCAAATGCCGGCGCAGGAAGATTTGACTGCGACGCCGCGCGCGGCGTGCGCGACATCCTGCGCGCGGGTGCGACGGGGCTCGTCCGCGTCGCGTTCCCGCAGCGATGCGAGCTCTGCGTTGCGCGCACCGACGGCACGCTGCTGTGCGCCGACTGCGCTTCCTCGCTCCCGCGCGTTGCCACGGCGTGCCCGGTCTGCGCGCTGCCGTCGCCGGAGGGGGCAACCTGCGGCGCCTGCCTTGCGCACCCGCCGCCGTATGCGGCGACCGTCGCGGCGCTCGTATACGCTTTTCCGGTGGACCGCCTGCTGCAGCGGATCAAGTATGGCGGCCGGCTCGCGCTCGCCGACTGGGCCGGCGCCGCGCTCGCCGCGACGGTAAGCCACACGCTCGCGACACGCGACGTCCACGCCCGGCCGGATCGGATCGTCGCGCTGCCGCTCGCGGCGCGGCGCCAGCGCGAGCGCGGGTTCAACCAGGCGACGGAGATCGCCGCGCGCGTCGGACGGGCCACCGCACTCCCGCTCGCCGCTGCGCTCGCGCGCGTCTCCAGCGGGCCGCCGCAGGCGGCGCTGCCCTGGACGGCGCGGCGCAGCAACGTTCGCGGCGCGTTCGTGGCGCGAGCCGAGGTTCGCGGCGCGCGGATCGCGCTCGTCGACGACGTGATGACGACCGGGGCCACGCTTGCCGAGGCAGCGCGCACGCTCGTCGCCGCGGGCGCCGCGCGCGTCGAATGCTGGGTCGTCGCGCGCACGCTGCCGCCCGCGCCGGGCTGAAGTCGGCATGGCGCCACCGACCACTGCGGCCGATTTCGCGGTCGTTCTCGTCCATCCGGAGATCCCGCCGAACACCGGCAACGTCATCCGGCTCACCGCGAACACCGCGACGGCGCTGCATCTGGTCGAGCCGCTCGGCTTCCGGATGGACGACCGCGAGCTGAAACGCGCCGGGCTCGACTATCACGAATACGCGAGCGTCCGCGTGCATCGCGATTTCGACGCCTGCCGCGCGGCGCTCGATCAGGCGCAGGCGCGCCGCTGGTTCGCGTTCACGACCGGCGCCGCCCGGTCGCTGTACGACGCCCGCTTCGCGCCGGGCGACGTCCTCGTGTTCGGCTGCGAATCGTCGGGATTGCCGGACGACGTCGTGGCGCGCTTCGCGCCGGAGGCGCGGCTGAGGATTCCGATGCGGCCCGGCGTGCGCAGCCTCAACCTGTCGAACGCGGTGGCCGTCGCCGTCTACGAGGCGTGGCGGCAGCTGCGGTTCCCGGGCGCCGGCTGACGGAACGCCGGGCCGGCGTCGCGCAGTCGCGCGCGCACCGGTGCCGGGGCTCGCTAGATCCGTTCGGAGCGGGGCTCGCGCTTGAGCAGTCGTTCGACGGCCTGCCGCGGCGCCAGCCCCTCGTAGAGCACGCCGTAGACGACCTCGCAGATCGGCATCTCGACGCCGACGTGGCGCGCGAGCGCACGCACCGCGGTTGCCGTCGTGACGCCTTCGGCCACGTGGCCGAGCTCGTCGAGAATCTGCGGGAGCGGCTTCCCGTGCGCAAGCGCGAGGCCGACCCTGCGGTTGCGCGACAGGTCCCCGGTACAGGTCAGCACGAGGTCGCCCAACCCTGCGAGACCCATCAGCGTCTCGCGCTGGCCGCCGAGCGCCGCCGACAGACGGCCCGTCTCTGCGAGGCCGCGGGTGATCAGCGCCGCGCGCGCGTTGTGACCGAATCCCAGCCCGTCGCTCGCCCCCGCGGCGATCGCGAGCACGTTCTTCACGGCGCCGCCGATCTCGACGCCGGCGATGTCCTCGCTTTCGTAGGCGCGCAGCGATTCCGCGCGCAGCAGCGACGCCACCTGCGCGGCGAGCGCGCGGTCGGTTGCGGCCACCGCCACGGCCGTCGGCAGTCCGCGAGCGACCTCCTCGGCAAAGCTCGGTCCCGAAATGATCCCCACCGGAGCCGGCCAGAGCGGCGCGAGCGCCTGGTGTGCGAGCGCCACGCCGGCGGGGTTCGCCGGGGTCGCGGGGACGGCGAGCAGGCCTTTCGACAACCAGACGAGCGGCCCGCGTGCACCCGCCGCCTCGAGCTCGGCGGCCACCGCAGGCAGCGCTGCGACGGGCGTGCCGACGACCAAGAGCTCGGCACGGGCGGCCGCTGCCAGATCCGCGGTGACGGCGAGCGCATCGGGCAGCCTGATCCCGGGAAGGTACTTCGCGTTGGCCCGGCCGGCGTCGATCGCGCGCGCCTGCGCCGCATCGCGCGCCCAGAGGGTGACGCGCAGGTCGGCACGGCGGGACAGGTGTGCGGCGAGCGCAGTGCCCCAGGCGCCGGCGCCGACGACGGCAATCGTGGTGGTCATGACCGCGACCGGGAGTGCAGGGCGGCGCGGGCGGCGCCCGCTCAGAGACCGAAGACCTGCGCGATCCGGACGAAACCCGCCTGGCCGTCGCGGTGGCGCACCTTGACCCAGCCCGGCGTGGCGGTCGACGTGGCGCCGGCCGCGGGCTCGGCCAGTTCGAGGAGCACGCTCTGCTCGGCGCGGAAGACCAGCGGCGCGGCATCATCGGGATTCGCGCGCACGTCGGCAATGGGGACGCGAACGACCAGCACCCGGCGATCCGCCAGCGTCCGCTTCTCCACCCAGCCGATCGTCCCGCCGACGTCGCGAACCTTGATCCAGCCCTCGACGGGCACGATCACCTCGAGCGGCGTGTCGCGTCCGAGCACGAACAGCGGCTTCGCCTTCGCCGACGGCGCGTCGTAGAGGATCGTCGCCGCGTCCGCGGTCGAGCGGAATTCCGCGGCGCCGGCGCAACCTGCGACGATGGCCAGGGCAAGCGCGACGAGGCAGCGAAGACCGCCCGGGGCGCGGAAACCTGCGCTCGCCTCGCGCGTCATGACCACCCCCCGGATCGCGGACGCGTCAGTTGACCGCGGCGGGCGCCGGCTGCGCCTGCGCCTGGGCCAGCTGCTGCCGGTAGAGACCCTCGAAATTGATCGGCGCGAGGTGCACCGGCGGGAAACCGGCGCGGACGACGGCATCCGCCAGCGTTTCGCGGACGTACGGAAAGAGCACGGTGGGGCAGTTGATCGCGATCACCGGCTGCATCTGGTCGGGCGCAACCCCGCGGATCGTGAAGATGCCCGCCTGCGAGGCCTCGACCAGGAACAGCGTCTTGTCGTCCACCTTGGCCGTCAGGGTCACCGTGAGCACGCATTCGTAGACGTCGGGCTGGACCTGTTCGCCACGCGTGCGCAGGCCCACTTCGATGTGGGGCTGCTCCTGGGTCATGAACGACTGCGGCGCGCCCGGGTTCTCGAGCGAGAGGTCCTTGACGTAGATCTTGTCGATGGTGAACGTTGCGCCTTCGGCGCCTTCGCCGGGCTGTTGCGGGTCGGCCATGGTGAGGTCCTCGGAAAGTCAAACGAAAGATTTTACCCTACCCGGGTCGGCGGGGTCGCGGGCGTCGCGCGCTCTCAGGCGGGGTCGGCGGCGAGCAGCGGCGCGAGCCGGCCCCCATGGTCGAGCGCGACCAGGTCGTCGTAGCCGCCGACGTGGAAGTCGCCGATGTAGATCTGCGGGACCGTGCGCCGCCCGGTGCGCTCCATCATCGCCCGCCGCAGTCCCGGCTCGAGATCGACGCGGATCTTGGCGATCTCCTGCACGCCCTTCGCCTTCAGGAAGCGCTCGGCCTGGATGCAGTACGGACACGCGGCGGTCGTGTACATCGTGACCGTGGGCACGTCACTTCTCCACGGGCAGGCCCGCGTCCCTCCATGCCCGGTAGCCACCGCGCAGGTTGTAGATCTCCTTGAAGCCCAGGTGCGCCAGCGCCTTGCCTGCCATCCGGCTGCGGTTGCCGGACATGCAATAAGCGACGACGGGCCGGCTCGTGCTGCGCGCGAGCTCGCTGCCGCGGCTGTCGAGCTGCGACAGCGGAATGTGGACTGCGTTCGGCAGGCGCCCGCCTTCGAACTCCGGCGTTTCGCGGACGTCGAGCAGCACGGCGTTGGCCGAATTGATGAGGCGCGTGACCTCGAGATTGCCGAGGTCCTTCGATGGCGAGAGCCGGCGCTGGATCGTCGGCCAGACGAGCATCGCCCCGGAGAGCACGAGGACGAGAATCAGCATCCAGTTGTTTTGAATGAAGGACATGGAACGCAAGCCCGAATCGACGGAAAGGTAAAATGATAGCGTATCGGTTCTGCCGACCCCGACGCGACGCGAATTCCTCCGACTCACATGACACCAACGTTTCGCCCCGCCGTGCGTCCCGTCGTCCTCGTCATCTTCGATGGCTTCGGCTGCCGCGCGGCAACGCCGGACAACGCGATCGCGCGGGCGCAGATGCCGAACTGGAACCGTCTGCTCGCGACGTGCCCCCATACGTCGATCGACGCGTCCGAGCACGCGGTCGGCCTGCCCCAGGGACAGATGGGGAACTCCGAGGTCGGTCACCTCAACATCGGAGCGGGCCGCGTCGTCTACCAGGACTACACGCGGATCGATCACGCGATCGAGACCGGCGAGTTCGCGCGCAACGCGGCGCTCACCGGGGCCGTCGCCGCCGCCGCGTCCCGCGGCACGGCCCTGCACATCTTCGGCCTGCTCTCGCCCGGCGGCGTCCACAGCCACGAGGGGCAGATCGCCGCGATGCTCGACCTCGCCGCGGCCGGCGGCGCGCCGCGGATCCTGGTCCACGCATTTCTCGATGGCCGCGACACGCCGCCGAAGAGCGCGGACGCCTCGCTCGCATTCCTGCAGCAGGCCTGCGCGCGACACCGCGGGGCGCGGATCGCGTCGATCGTCGGGCGCTATTTCGCGATGGACCGCGACCAGCGCTGGGAGCGCGTCGCGCAGGCGTACGATCTCGTCGTCGACGGCCGGGCGCCCTATGCGGCGGCGACGGCCCAGGCGGGACTCGCGGCCGCGTACGCTCGCGGCGAAACCGACGAGTTCGTCAAGGCGACGGCGATCGTCGAGCCTGGCGGCAGCCCGGCGACGATGAGCGACGGGGACGTGGTCGTGTTCATGAATTTCCGGGCCGACCGCGCCCGGCAGCTGACGCGCGCGCTGACGGACGCGTCGTTTCAGGGATTCGCGCGCGAGCGCGTGCCGAAGCTCGCCGCCTTCGTCTGCCTGGCGAGCTACGGCGACGAGTTCCGTCACCTTCCGGTCGGGTTTCCCCCGCAGTCGGTGGCGAACGGCTTCGGCGAGTACGTGGCCTCGCTCGGGCTCCGGCAGCTGCGCATCGCGGAAACGGAGAAGTACGCGCACGTCACCTACTTCTTCAGCGGCGGCGTCGAGGTTCCCTACCCGGGCGAGGACCGCATTCTCGTTCCGTCGCCCAAGGTCGCCACCTACGACCTCAAGCCGGAGATGAGCGCGATCGAAGTCACCGACAAGCTCGTGGCGGCCATCGGCTCCGGCGCCTACGACGCGATCATCTGCAACTACGCGAACGGCGACATGGTGGGCCACACCGGCAACCTCGATGCGGCGATCCGCGCGGTCGAGACGCTCGACGCGTGCATCGGGCGCGTCGCCGCTGCCGTCGGCGCCGCGGGCGGCGAGCTCCTGATCACCGCCGACCACGGGAACGTCGAGAAGATGCGCGACGAGGCGACCGGCCAGGCGCACACCGCCCACACCCTCGAGCGCGTGCCCTGCGTGTACGTCGGGCGCCGCGCCTCGATCGGGGACGGCGGCTCGCTCCAGGACATCGCGCCGACGCTGCTGGCGATGCTGGGCGCCCCGCAGCCGGCCGAGATGACCGGCCGGTCGTTGGTCACGTTCGGCTGAGACCCCGCGGCGGAGCGCAGGCTGCCGCTTCGTCTGGCCGCAAGTAACCACTCACTTTAGGCGATGCCCCCGTGACCGGAGCGGGTCGCCACCACGCGACAGTCTACGGGCACGGAACTTGCGGCAGGGTTTGCGGCCCAATTGGCTCCGAGCGACCACTGCGATCAGCAAAGCGACAGCCGACGTATACTGCACTGCTCGACAAGGGAAGACGACGATGAACATCTGGAAGAAGGCGGGGCTGATCGGCATGGGCGCGGTGCTGGGCATTCTGCTGTCGCTCAACTTCTCGGTCATCGCCCAGCGCGACGCGAAGCTTCCCATTCCCTACGAGGATCTGCAGCTGCTGTCCGCGGTCTTCGGCCGGATCAAGAGCGATTACGTCGAGCCTGTCTCCGACGAGCGGCTCATCAAGGAAGCGATCAACGGGATGGTGCACGGGCTCGACCCGCATTCCGACTTCCTCGATGCCGAAGCGTTCAAGGACCTGCAGATCTCGACGCAGGGGAAGTTCGGCGGCCTCGGCATCGAGGTCGGCGTCGAGGACGGGACGATCCGGGTCATCTCCCCCATCGAGGACACCCCCGCGTTCCGCGCCGGCGTCAAGTCCGGCGACCTGATCGTGAAGATCGACGACACGGCCACGCGCGGGATGCCGCTTTCCAAGGCGGTGGAATTGATGCGCGGCAAGCCCGGCACGTCCGTCACGCTCACCGTGGCGCGGAAGGAGACCGAAGGCCTGCTCACGTTCTCGCTCGTCCGCGAGGAAATCAACGTCAAGAGCGTGCGTGCGAAGATGCTGGAAGCGGGCTACGGCTACGTGCGCATCCGCCAGTTCCAGGACCGGACCGGCGAGGACCTCGCGAAGTCGCTGAAGGACATGTACAAGCAGGGCGAGCTGAAGGGCCTCGTGCTCGACCTGCGCAGCGACCCGGGCGGCCTGCTCAATCAGGCCGTCGCCGTCTCGGCGGCGTTCCTGCCCAAGGACGCGCTCGTCGTCTACACCGACGGCCGAACGGCGGAAGCGCGGATGCGGCTGACGGCGTCCAGGGAGCACTACTCGCGGCGCGGCGAGGACTACCTCAAGGATCTGCCTGCCGCCGTCAAGAAGGTGCCGATGGTCGTGCTGGTCGACGGCGGCACGGCTTCGGCGTCCGAGATCGTCGCCGGCGCGCTCCAGGATCACAAACGCGCCGTCGTGCTCGGCGGCCAGACGTTCGGCAAGGGCTCGGTGCAGACGATCCTCCCGCTGTCCAACAACGCGGGGCTGAAGCTCACCACGGCGCGCTACTACACGCCGGCGGGACGGTCGATCCAGGCGAAGGGCATCGAGCCCGACGTCTATGTCGACGACGGCCGCGAGTCGCCGAACCGCATCCGCGAAGCGAACCTCGAAAACCATCTCGGCACCGGACGAAGCGAGAGGGCGGCCGCGAAGGCAGTCGAAACGCTGAAGCGCGGCGAGAAGGACGCTGCCGTCGCCGCCGGCTTCGGCTCCCGCCGCAACGATGCCCGCGCCGCCGCGGTTCGAGTTCGGCTCGACGGAGGATTTCCAGCTCACGCAGGCGATGAATCAGCTGAAAGGTCTGCCGGTCGTCGCGTCGGTGAAGGCCGTGTCGGCGCAGGCAAAGCCGGAGTAGCGAGCCGCCCTGCCTCGCCGCAAGCGCCCGGCCCAGGCCGGGCGTTTTCGTTGGGCGCCACGATCCCCGTCCCTGATCCCGTTTCCATGGACGACAACCAGCTCCTGCGCTACAGCCGGCACATCCTGCTGCCCGAGCTCGGCCTCGAGGCGCAGGCGAAATTCGCCGCCGCGCACGCGCTCGTCATCGGCGCCGGCGGACTGGGAACGCCGGCGGCGCAGTTTCTGGTTGCCGCCGGCGTGGGCACGGTGACCCTTTGCGACCCGGACACGGTCGACCTCACGAATCTGCAGCGCCAGATCCTCTACGCGACCGCGGACATCGGCACCGCGAAGGTCGCAGCGGCCAGGTCGCGCCTCGCAGCGATCAACCCGGAGGTCCGGGTCGAGGCGATCGCCGCGCGCGTCGGACCGGACGAGCTTGCACCGCTCGTCGGGCGCGCGGACGTGGTCCTCGACTGCTGCGACAACTTCGCGACCCGGCATGCGGTGAACCGCGCCTGCGTCGCCGCGCGGAAGCCGCTCGTCTCCGGGGCCGCGATCCGCTTCGACGGCCAGGTCGCGGTGTTCGACGCGCGGGACCCCGCCTCGCCCTGCTACCACTGCCTGTTCGGCGACGGCGAGGAGCTCGAGGAAACGCGCTGCGCCGTCATGGGCGTATTCGCGCCGGTCGTCGGCATCGTCGGCGCCACGCAGGCGGCCGAGGCGCTGAAGCTTCTGGCGGGCGTCGGCGAGTCGATGGCGGGGCGGCTGCTGCTGCTCGACGCCTGGTCGATGCACTGGCGCGACGTCCGCATTCCGCGCGATCCGCAATGCCCCGTCTGCGGATCACCGTAGCCGGTTCGGCGGGCGCCGGCGGCGAGCGTGCATGCCGAACTGCCCAAACCCGCGCCACCGAGGGCGGCGGGTTCGCGGCGCTGCGGGCGCATGCCGCACCACCCGACCCGCACCGCTGATGGCGGCGGGGCCAAGGCGTTGCGGGCGCATGCCGTACCACCCGAGCCCCCACGCCGAGGGCGGCGGGTTCGCGGCGTTGCGGGCGCATGCCGCACCCTAAGCCCGCAGCGCCGCGAACCCGCCGCCCGACCACACACCTACCCGAACAGGAACTTGCGCTGCGCTTCCCAGCCGTCCTGCGGGCCGCGCTTGAAACCGCTCTTCGCGTAGAGCTGCCAGCGGCCCAGCACGAACGCGACCAGCACGTTCGCGTCGGCGTTGGGATCGCCCGGCCAGTTCCCCGACGCCTGCGCGATGCGCAGCGCCTGCCGCAGCGCCGCCTCGATCCGGTCGTAGAGCTGGTTGATCCGCGCCTGCAGCCGCTCGTCCTCGTTGACGAGCGCGTCGCCGATCAGCACGCGCGTCATGCCCGGATTCTTCTCGGCGAACCCGAGCAGCACCGCGACGATCTGCTGCGCCTGCGCCGCGCCGTCCTGGGTGTCCGCCGCGATCTTGTTCACCAGCGTGAACAGCGTCGTCTCGATGAACTCGATCAGCCCCTCGAACATCTGCGCCTTGCTGGCGAAGTGCCGGTAGAGCGCCGCCTCCGAGACGTCGAGCCTCGCCGCGAGCGCCGCGGTCGTCACCTTCTCCGCGCGCGGGCTCTCGAGCATCGCCGCGAGCGTTTGCAGGATCTGGAGACGGCGTTCGCCGGGTTTGGTGGCCATGGCAGGCGTCGCCTAGCGCGCGGCGCGCACGTCGACGGGCTCGGTGCGGTCGGCGCGGATCATCGTGCCGACGCCCTCGTTGGTCAGCACCTCGAGCAGCAGCGCGTGCTCGACTCTGCCGTCGATGATGTGCGAGCTCGCCACGCCGTTCTTCACCGCGTCGAGCGCCGAACCGATCTTGGGCAGCATCCCGCCATGGATCGTGCCGTCCGCGAACAGCGCGTCGATCTCCGTCGCGGAGAGGCCGGTGAGGAGGTTGCCGTGCTTGTCGAGCACGCCCACCGTGTTGGTCATCAGCACCAGCTTCTCCGCCTTCAGCGTCTCGGCGAGCTTGCCGGCGACGAGGTCGGCGTTGATGTTGTACGCCACGCCGTCGGTGCCGACGCCGATCGGCGCGATCACGGGAATGAAGTCGCGCGAGTCGAGCAGCTGAATGAGCTCCGGATCGATGCGCTCGATCTCGCCGACCAGGCCGATGTCCACCATCTCGCCGTCGCTGCTGTCGCTCTTCAGCAGCATCTTCCGCGCATGGATGAACGCGCCGTCCTGCCCGGTCAGGCCGACGGCCTTCCCGCCGTGCTGGTTGATGAGGCCGACGATCTCCTGATTCAGCTCGCCCAGCACCATCTCGACGACGTTCATGACGCGATCGTCGGTGACCCGCATCCCCTGGCGGAATTCGCTCTCGATGCCCATCTTCTTCAGCAGGTCGCCGATCTGCGGACCGCCGCCGTGGACGATGACCGGATTCATCCCGACGAGCTTCAGCATCACGACATCACGGGCAAAGCCGGCCTTCAGCGCCGGCTCGACCATCGCGTTGCCGCCGTACTTGACGATGATGGTCTTGTCGTGGAAGCGCTGGATGTACGGCAGCGCTTCGGCAAGTATCTGCGCCTTCACGGCAGCGTTGACGGCGTCGATCGGCATGGCGGGAGCGTTCGGCGGGCACGACGGGGCAGAGTCGCCCCGTCCTCGCCGATTGTACCGGAAGCGCGGGTGCTCGATTTCCGCCGGCCTAAAATCGCCGCCGGGCGGGCCTGGGCAGGCGAGTAAGCCCTGACTGAACCGCTGCGCGCAACCCGGCGCCGCGCCGCCGCGCCGCGAACTTTGCTATCGTTCCGGGCCATGTCGAAACGCCCGCCGCACGATTCCCGCGCTCCGTTTCCACGGGTTTCGCCGCGGTGTCCGCGGCATCAGCGCCGCCCGCGCGGCGCCTGAGCGGACGCGCTCCGATGCGCCTGGCGCTGGTGCGGCAACACTATCACCCCGACGGCCGATCCGAGCGCGCCGCCGAACGCGCGCTCGAGGCCCTGCTCGAGCGCAATGTCGCGATCTCGCTCGTCACCCGGTCGTGGCCGCCGACCCGGCTGCAGCTGATCGAGCCCGCGATCTGCGATCCGTTCCATGCCGGCGCCCTGTGGCGCGACTGGGGGTTCGCCGTCGCAGCCTGCCGCGTGATCCGCCGGATCGGCCCGACGCTCGTCGAGTCGCACGAGCGGCTGCTCTGCTGCGATGTCTATTGCGCGGAGGACGGCGTCCACGCCGTGTGGATCGACGAGCGCCTGCGCCGCGCGGGAGCGGCCGCGCGGATGTCGATCAAGCTCTCGCCGCGCGAGCGCTATCTGCTGCATGCGGAGCGGCGCATGTATGCGAGCCCGTGGCTGCGCGCGGTGATCTGCCACTCGAAGATGGTCCGCGACGAGATTCGCAGTCGTTTCGGGTTGCCGGAGGCCAGGCTGCCCGTCATCTATCACCCGGTGGACAGCGATCGGTTCCACCCCGGTTTGCGCGCGCACCGGACCGCGACCCTTGCGCGACACGGCATCGACGCCGAGGCAACGGTGTACCTCGCGGTCAGCTCCGATTTCGCGCGCGACGGGATCGATACGGCGATCGACGCGCTCGCCGCGCTCCGGACGTCCGCGCGGCTGATCGTCGTCGGCGACGACCCCCAGGCCGACCGCTATCGCGACCGCGCGCGCGCGCTCGGCGTCGCCGACCGCGTCACGCTGGCCGGCGCCGTTGCCGACACGCGGCCCTACTACGGCGCGGCCGACGCTTTCGTGCTGCCCTCGCTCTACGATCCGTCGCCCGCCGTCGTTCAGGAGGCGATGGCCTGCGGCCTCGCCGTCGTCACCAGCACGAAGTCCGGCGCCGCCGAGCTCCTCCGCGAGCACGATGCCGGCCTGGTCGTTGCCTCCGGCGACGTCGCCGGGCTCGCCGCGCATCTGGACGCATTGCAGGACGCGGCAACACGCGCGCGCTTCGCAGCCAACGCGCGCCGCGCCGTGCGACCGCTCTCGCCGGCGGCAATCACGCTGCAGCGCGTGCTCCTGTACCGCGATCTGCTCACCAGCGCGGCCGCCAAAGGGACGGGGGCGATGGATGCCGCGGGAGATTCCCTGCGGCCGAGCAGCCTGATGCCGTCGGTCGGCATGGGCCAGGTCGCGGCCGGCGGCGTGCTGTCGGAGCCCGATACGGGCGGGAAGATCGCGCGGGACGCGTAGCGACGCCGCTCAGCGGCGGCGCGGGGCGCGCAGCGGCAGCGGCGCGGATGCGGCGACGGCCGGCTCGACCGGGATCGGCTGCACCGGAGCGCCCGCCGGCGGCATGTACTCGGGAATCCACATCTTCAGCCGCGCGCGGACCTCCGCATCGTCCGCGGCGCGATCGCGCTCGCACCAGGCGACCATCTGGCCGACCACGTCGAGGTTGGCAGCGCGCGCGAGCGCGATGCGCAGCTTCGGATGCGGCGTGGGCAGCGTCGCCTCCTCGGCGGTCAGGAGCTCCTCGTAGAGCTTCTCGCCCGGGCGCAAGCCGGTGAACACGATCGCGATGCGGTCGGGATCGGCGCCGGAAAGCCGGATCATGTCGTGCGCGAGATCGACGATGCGCACCGGCTCGCCCATGTCGAGGACGAGGATCTCGCCGCCCTTGCCCTGCAGCGCCGCCTGCAGCAGCAGCTGCGTGGCCTCGGACAGCGACATGAAGTAGCGCGTGATGTCGGGATGCGTGACGGTCACCGGACCGCCGCGCGCGATCTGCTCGCGAAAGCGGGGGATGACGCTGCCGGCGCTGCCGAACACGTTGCCGAAGCGCACCAGGACGAACTGCGTTCCGCGGCCCTGCAGGCTCCGGCAGACGATCTCGGCCAGGCGCTTGGTGGCCCCCATCACGTTGGTCGGATTCACGGCCTTGTCGGAGGACACCAGGACGAACTTCTCGACCTTCGCCGCGACGGCGGCCTTGCCCAGCACCCAGGTGCCGTAGGCGTTGTTGCGCACCGCCTGCCACGCGTTGGTCTCCTCCATCAGCGGCACGTGCTTGTACGCGCCGGCGTGGAAGATGACGCTGGGTCGCTCGCGGGCGAGCACTTCCTCGACGAGCGCAGCGTGCTTGACGTCGCCGACGACGGTGGCCAGCGGCAGCTGCGGAAACGCATCGGCGAGCGCCGTCTGGATCGCGTAGGCCGCCGCTTCGGAGAGATCGAACAGGACGATCTTCGCGGGACGGAAGCGCGCGATGTGCCGGCACAGCTCGGCGCCGATCGACCCGCCCGCCCCCGTGACCATGACCACGCGGTTGCCGAGCCACTCGGCCAGTCCCGCGCTGTCGAGCACGACCGGGTCGCGGCCCAGCAGGTCGTCCAGCTCGATCGTGCGTATGGTGGTCAGCGCCGAGCGGCCGCTGATCAGCTCTTCGTACGAGGGCACCGTCAGCACCTCGATCCCGGCGTCCGCACAGATCTCCGCGACGCGCCGGCGCACCCCGTGCGCGGCCGAGGGCAGCGCGATGATCACCTGGCGCACGCCGTACTTCTTCGCCCACGTCGGCAGGCTCGAGATCGGGCCCAGCACGGCGACGTTGTGCACGAGGCGCCCCTGCTTCGCCGGATCGTCGTCGACGAGCCCGACGACGCGCCATTGCCGGCTGCGCGCGAACTCCCCGGTGAGGCGCGCGCCGGCCTCGCCCGCGCCGATCACGAGCACGGGCTCGCCCAGCGCGGCGAGCGGGCTGTAGAGCCGGTGCTCCTTCCAGATCCGGTAGGCGAAGCGGTCGCCCGCCATCACGAAGATCAGCACCACCGGGTAGAAGATGAGCACGCTGCGCGGCACCACCGACTGCAGCTGCAGCATCACCAGCACCAGCGGGATCAGCAGCGCGCCGAGGCCGACCGCGAGCGCGATCCGCCGGAGATCGAGCACGCTCGCGAATCGCCAGAGCCCGCGGTAGAGGCCGAACGCGACGAAGATCGTGCCCTGCAGCGGCAGGATCCAGGCGAGCGTCCACAGCATGTCGACGAGGTACGGTTCCCTGAAGTCCAGGTTGAAGCGGACCAGGTACATCGCCGCCCAGGCGAGCGCGGTGGCGCCGAGATCGTGGCAGAACGCGAGCCAGGTCCGGATGTTGCGCGGTTGCGTGTTCGGCGTCATCGAAAGCTTTTTCGCCAATGATAGTCAATGCCGGCGAAGAGCACGCCGATTGCAGCCGCCCAGGCCCCGAGCACCCACCAGCCGGCCGCACTATCGGTCGTCAGCGTGAACAGTGCGGAGGCGGAGGTGCCGGCGATCAGCACGACATAGAAGAGCAAAGTGCCGGCATGTCCGGCGCCCATCCGGTGCAACCTTTGATAATAATGCGTTTTGTGCGCTTCGAACACGTTTTCGTGATGCGCAAGGCGCCGGATCAGCGTCACCGACGCGTCGGCGACGAAGGGAAGGAACACGAGCAGCGGGAACCATCCGGGCCACGTTTCGGCCCGCACGCCCGCCACGCCGAACACCGCCGCGAGAAACCCGAGCGGAACCGAGCCTCCGTCGCCAAGGAACGTCCGTGCCGGCGGGACGTTGACGGCGAGGAACGGCAATGCCGCCGCGGCGAGCGCAAGCTCCGTTGCGGCCGGCGCGCCGGCAAGCATCGCCGCCGCGCCGTACGCGCCGAATCCGCAGACCGCCATCGTCGCGGCGAGTCCGTCGTTGCCGTCCATGAAGTTGTACAGATTGGCGGACCACATGATCGCGAGGGTCGCGGCGCCGACCGCGAGGACGTGGATCGGCATGGCGGCCGCGGCGTCGTGCCGCAGCAGCGCCGCCGCGACCGCCAGCGCGGCGAGCGCATGGACGCCGAGGCGCAGCGCCGGGCGCACCGTGCGCCAGTCGTCGGCGATCGAGATGGCGGTCACGGCGAGCCACGCCGGGATCCATACCCAACCGCTCGCACCCGCAACCTCGCCCAGGAGCGCCGCAGGCAGGAAGCCGGTCCAGATCGCGAGCCCGCCCACCCGCGACACCGGCCGCTCGTGCAGCGAGCGACCCGTCGGATGATCGTGCGGCAGATGGCCGCGCCCGAGCTCCAGCAATCCGAGCGCCGCGGCGGAAAGCGCAACGGCCAGCAGCACCGCGAGCCACGGCGAAAGGGGCGCCAGGCTCATTCCCGAGCGCCGCGCATTGCCGATTCTCGCCATTGTCGACATCGGCAGATCCGCGCCCCGGGGCGGGGGAATCACCGCGGAAAACCGGCCAAAATCCCCGCCGTCGCCCACACAACGGAAGCAAGCCTGGAGAAAAGGAAGTTTCCCGAGGTCGATCATGAGTTTAGCGCCCTTTTTTCAAGTCGCATGCGACTCGATGATTCGCCGTCGCATGGCGCCCGCCGCGGCGCTGCCTGTCGCGTTTTAGCAACAGGGATGACCTCTGCCTTCCCCTATCCGGACTTTACCTTGCCTCGCGCTCCCGCGGTTTGGCACAATGAGCGCAACTTCTCGACATCGCTGAGAAGGTTCCGACGGCAAGCCCAAAAGACGGTTTTCTTGCCAATTTTATCCGCTAGAGGAGAGACTTCATGAACAAGAAACTCGTCGCTGTCGCCATTGCGGGCGTGCTGGCCGCCCCGCTGGCGCAAGCGCAGACCGCGAACGTCACGTTGTACGGTCGACTGAACATGGACATGGAATGGGTGAAGGGCGACATCGTCCACCCAGGCCTGGGCTCCGGAACCAGCACGACCAACCCCTACCAGCAACTTCCGCAATGCACGACCCCGACGGGCAATGCCCAGGCCGGAACGGTCGCGGGCTGCCGCACGGCGAACCCGAACCAGTTCCGCGTGTCGTCGAACTCGTCGCGCTTCGGCCTTCGCGGCACCGAATCGCTGGGCGGCGGGCTCAACGTCATCTTCCAGGTCGAATCGTCGATCAGCCCGGACGCCAGCGGCGGCACGCTGGCCGGCCGCGACTCGTTCCTCGGCCTGCAAGGGTCGTGGGGCACGTTCCGCGTGGGCCGCTTCCACGGACCGTACGACAACATCCATGAAATCTGGGGCAGCAACCCCACGCTGCTGACCGGCATCTTGGCGACCTCGGCGATCTGGGCGCAGGGCTTCACCACCAACGTCAACCAGTTCGACGACCGGATCGCCAACTCGGTGCGCTGGGATTCGCCGGTGATGTCCGGCTTCCAGGTCCAGGTCCAGTACGGCAACGGCCAGGGCACGAACGCTGAAGGCGCGACCGGGACCTACACGACCGGCCAGGCGTCGAACTCCGGCGTGTTCAGCGCCGGCCTGTACTACAAGAACGGCCCGATCAACATCGGCGGCGCATTTCGGCAGAACATGCAGCAGCGCGGCAAGAACCTGACCGACACCGCCTGGTCGATCGCGGCGAGCTACCAGTTCCCGAACTGGAAGATCGGCGCCGTGTACGAGAAGCTGGACTACGACTGCTCGATCGCCGTCGGCACCAACGTCCAGCAGGCGTGCAACCAGGTCACGAACGGCGTCAAGACGGACCTGAAGCGCGACATGTGGGGTATCGGTTCCGAGATCAAGCTGGGTGCCGGCGTGCTCTACGTCGACTACTCGTGGGGCTCGGACGGCAAGGGCAGCGCGCCGAACGGCGCCCGCATTTCCGGCCTCGCGAAGGGTCCGGATTCGTCGGCGCAGCAGTACGAAATCAGCTACACGTACCCGCTGTCGAAGCGCACCAGCATCTACACCGGCTACAACAAGGTCGACAACGATGCGAACGCCGCCTACAACTTCGGCGTCAACGGCTACCCGATCGCGATCGGCGGCAAGCCGCAGGGCTTCGTGATGGGCGCCTGGCACAACTTCTAAGAGCATTGGCTTCGTCCCCGCCCTCGGGTGGGACTGCAACCTCGACGGGCGCCTGCGGGCGCCCGTTTTTTTGCCGAAGCGAAACCCTGCCCGGGCAACGCCACTCCGATATCATCCGCATTCGGAGCCCTTCCATGAGAGCGAAGCTCGTCACCGCCGTCGTCGCAGGCCTGCTCGCCGCCCCGCTGGCGCAGGCGCAGACCGCCAACCTGACGCTGTACGGGCGGCTCAACCTCGACATGGAAGTCGTCAACGGCAAGCAGGCGGGACCCGACTGTCCCGGGAACTGCCCGAACCCGAACCAGTACCGCGTGAACTCCAACGCCTCGCTGTTCGGGCTGCGCGGCAGCGAATCGCTCGGCGACGGTCTCTATGCCATATTTCAGCTCGAGAACCAGCTCTACCTGGACACGGGCAGCGGCGTGCTTGCCGGCCGCGACTCGTATCTCGGCCTGCGCGGGACCTGGGGCACGGCCAGGCTCGGCTACTTCCTTTCCCCGTACGACGACATACACGCGATCTTCGGCAATGCGCCGACGCTGACGACCTCGATCCTGTCGACGGGCGCGCTGTGGGCGCAGGCCTTCCTGGGCCAGGCGATCGCCGGCGGCTTCGACGGGCGGCAGCCGAACTCGGTGCGCTACGACACGCCGACGATCGCCGACTTCAACGGCAGCATCCAGTACAGCTCGGCGGAAGGCTCGCCGACGACCGCGAGCGGGATCTTCAGCGTCGGCGGCTTCTACAATCGGGGCCCCGTCCAGCTGGGCGTGGCCTACGAGGTCCATCACAAGATCCGCGGCACCGTGGAGTCCCCGCTGTCCGACACCGCGCTCTCCATCGCCGCCGGCTATCAGTTCGACGGCTTCCGGCTGGGCGGCGTCTACGAGCGCCTGCGCTACGACGTGACGCCGACGACCAAGCTGACGCGCAACTTCTACGGGATCGGCGCAACCATCGACGCGGGTCCGGGTTTGATCTACGCGTACTGGGGCCAGGCCTTCGACGGCAAGGGCAGCGCCGAGGACGGCTCGCGCGTCGGCGGCCTGGTCAAGGGCGTGAACACCGGCGCCAGCCAGTGGGAAGTCAGCTACACCTACGTGCTGTCGGCGCGCAGCCTCCTGTACGGAGGCTACGTGAAAATCCGCAACGAGAGCAACGCGTCGTACACCTTCGACACCAACCCCTACCCGATTTTCTGCGACACCTACCCCAACGGGGGTTGCGGAAAGCCCGGCGGCTTCGTGCTGGGCGCGGTTCACTTCTTCTAGGAACCTGTCCGATGCTCGACGATCTCGTTCTGGGCTTCGACCGCGCGCTGCGCACGCTCGCCGGACACCCGACGTCGTCGCGACCGACGCCGGGCGCCAACCTCGCCGACGCGGAGCTCACGGACGCGGATCGGCGCCATGCCGCGGGGCTCATGCGCGTCAACCACACGGGCGAAGTGTGCGCGCAGGCGCTGTACGCGGCGCAGGCGCTCGTTGCCCGCGATCCGCGCGTCAAGCGCGAGTTCGCGCAGGCCGCGCGCGAGGAGGAAGAGCACCTCGCGTGGACCCAGCAGCGGCTCGGCGAGCTGAGGGACCGCCCGTCGCTGCTCAATCCGCTGTGGTACGCCGGATCCTTCGCGATCGGCGTCGCCGCCGGAGTCGCCGGCGATCGTGTCAATCTCGGGTTCGTCGTCGAGACCGAGCGTCAGGTCGAGGAGCACCTCACCGGCCACATGGAGCAGCTTCCCGCCGCGGATGCGAAAAGCCGCGCGATCGTCGAGAAGATGCGCGACGACGAGGCGCGCCACGGCGCGATGGCCCGCGCCGCCGGCGCGCTGGATCTCCCGTTCCCGGTGAAGGGCGCGATGCGCGTCGCGGCCGACGTGATGCGCGTCATCGCCTACCGGATCTGACGCGCGTCGCGGGGATTGCCGCCCCGCGCCACGCGCGGAGCGCTTTGAGCCGCGCCGCGCGCACCGCCTTCGCGACCGCGTCGCCCGGCCCGCGCGCTTCCGTGCCGCTCGCAGCAATCGCGCCGGCATCGACCCCCGCCACCACCGCGAGCGCCGCGCGGACGAGCCGCCGCGGTTCGTAGTCATCGCCTGCGCGGGGGCGGGACAGCGCGGCGCAGGCGCAGGCGTCGAGCAGCGCATCGAGCCGCTCCGGCCGGCGCAGCGCATCGGCGGCGCGCAGCAGGTCGAGCAGCCCCGCGGGCCGAAGATCGCGCGCGCGATCGACGGTGCGGCGCCAGCGCGCGGCGAGGCGCGCGGCATCGCGGCATTCGGCCGGCACCTTGAGCCGCGCAGACATGCGCTCGGCGAGACGGGCGGCTCGTGCGGCTCGCGCCGCACCCTCGCCGGCGCCGGCGATCGCCCTGCCGAGGTCCTGCGCGAGGACCGCGTACCGGACCGGCAGCGAGAATCCGCGGCTCGCCGCGTAATCGAGCGCCCGCAGCAGGGCGGCAGCGCCATCCGCTCCGGCGCGCCGGGTCGGCGGCGTCGGCGCGCCAAAGAGCGCGTCCACCTCCGGCAGCAGTTGTGCGAGCGCCCCGCAGGCGCGCAGCACCGCCAGCATGCGCGACGGATGCGGCTCCATCAGGCCGCGCGCGATCTCCTGCCAGACCCGCTCCGGCGCGAGCGACGCGAGCTCGCCCGAGGCCGCGAGCTCGCGCATCAGCGCCCGGGTCTCGCGCGCCACCGCGAACCCGAAGCGCGCCGCGAAGCGCGCGACGCGCAGGACGCGCAGCGGATCCTCGACGAACGCCGGGGAGACGTGGCGCAACACCTGCGCCTTCAGGTCGTCCGCTCCGTGAAAGGGGTCGATCAGCGCGCCCGCCTCGTCGCGGGCCATCGCGTTGATCGTCAGATCGCGCCGTGCGAGGTCCTCCTCGAGCGTGACGTCCGGCGAGACGAAGAACTCGAATCCGCGATAGCCCCGGCCGTGCTTGCGCTCGGTGCGCGCCAGCGCGTACTCCTCGCGGGTCTCCGGATGCAGGAATACCGGAAAATCGCGCCCGACGGGCCGGTAGCCGGACGCGATCAGCATTTCCGGAGTCGCCCCCACGACGACCCAGTCGCGGTCGACGACCGGGCGGCCGAGCAGTTCGTCGCGCACCGAACCGCCCACGCGATAGACCTTCACCACTCGCGACGGCGCGGGGCGCTGGCTCATCCGCTCACGTTAGCGGCTCGGCGCCGCGCGCGCAATGTCCGGCGGCGCGCGAACGGGCGCTCAGCGGCCGCCGCGCAGCCGATATTCGTCGTAGTGACTCCGTGCCGCGTCGGGTCCGAGATAGGTGGGCGCCACGGTCTCGAGCGCCTGCGGCTCCAGCGCGAACACCGGGGGAAAATCGCAGCCGCACACGCTGTCGCGATCCATCGACGCGAGGTTGTCGCGGCTCATCAGCGTTCCGGGCAGGAGCTCCAGTGCGAATGCCTGCAGTGCGCCCAGCCGCCTGCCGAGCGGGACGATCGGGCGCGGCGTGCCGGCAAGCTCGCCGACGTAGCGGACCAGCTCGCCCAGCGTGTAGACCTTCGGTCCGCAGAGCGGGTACTTCTGGCCGATCGTCGCATCCAGCGCAAGCGCGCGGACGATGCACTCGGCGACGTCGCCGACGAACACCGGCTGGAACCTCGCGTCGGCGCGGGCGAGCGCCAGCACCGGCGCGACGCGCAGGATCCTGGCGAACAGATTGAGAAAGGCGTCTTCGCGTCCGAAGATCACCGAGGGCTGGACAATCGTCCAGTCGAGGCCGGATGCCGCCACCGCCGCTTCGGCTTCGCCCTTGCTGCGCAGGTACCGGCTCGGTCCCTGCGGATCGGCGTTCAGCGCGCTCATGTGCACCAGCCGGCGCACGCCTGCCGACCGGCAGGCGGCGATGACGCTCTTCGGCAGCTCGACATGCGCCTGCGCGAAGGTCTGCCCGCCGGACTCGTTGAGGATGCCGACAAGATTGACGACCGCCGACATGCCTCGGGCGAGCCGCGCGAGCTCGGCCGCCCGGCCGACGTCGGCCTCGACGACGTCGGCCGTCGGCAGCAGGAACAGGTGCTTCGCGTTGTCGCGACGGCGCGTGGGGACCACGACGCGCCAGCCGTCGGCGACGAGCCGATTGACCACGTAGCGGCCGACGTAGCCGCTGCCGCCCACGACGAGGATCGATCGCTCGGCCACGATGGCGTCCCGCGATCGGTCAGCCGCCGGCGGCGGCGACCGCCGCGTCGGACCCGTTCCCGCGGGGCGGCACCGTGCCGAGCCGCGCGGACAGCGGCACATAGGTCTGGTTCAGCAGGCGCGTGTACATCATGGTGTTCGCGAGCACCTTTTTCACGTAGTCCCGGGTTTCGTTGAACGGTATCGTCTCGACCCAGATCGCGCCCTCGAGCGGGGCGCCGATGCGCCACGCCTGCGCGCGGCCGGGGCCGGCGTTGTACGCGGCCGCCGCGAGCGCGGGCATCCGCTCGAGCCGGTCGAGCCAGTACTTGAAATAGAACGCGCCGAACTGGGTGTTGAGCGCGACATCGGAGATCTGCGACGGACGATAGTCGGCGCGGTTCAGCTGCTTCGCGACCCAGCGCGCCGTCGGCGGCATCAGCTGCATCAGCCCCACCGCACCCGCGGAGGACAGGATGTCCGCGATGAACCGCGACTCCTGCCGCGCGATGCCGAGGAGCAGCGCCTCGTCGACGGAATGCTCGCGCGCCGCAGCGGCGAAATGCTCGCGAAACGGCATCAGGTAGCGCAGGGCGTAATCGTGGCGCGTCGAGGTCCGCTCGGCCGTGTTGATCGCGCGATCGTAGAGGCCCTGCCGGCGCGCATACTCGGCCGCGAGCAGCAGCCCTTCGTCGGGAAGCCCGCGCACGGCGTAGATCCATTCGCGCAGCGACTCCGTGCGCATGTCGATCTGGGCGAGCTTGACGGCGCGGCGCACCGTGCCCTTCGCGCCGAATGCGGCCAGCGCGTCGGCATCGGGCTCGAGCGGCGTGCTCACCGGCTCGACGCGCTTGCCCAGGGCCTCCGCCGAGAGCAGCCCGTAGAAGCTGAATTCGCCGGCGAGCGCCAGGTAAAGCGCGTTCGCTTCCTCGGTACGTCCCGCAGCCGCGAGCGCGCGCGCCTTCCAGTAGCGCCAGGCCGGCTCCTGCGCCTCGGAAGGCGGCATGGCGTCGATCGCGGCCAGCACGTCGGGCCAGGCGCCGGCGCGCAATGCAGCGCGAACCCGCCACGCCCGCTGCACGTCGGAAAGCGCGGCCGTGTCGGCCTCGCGGAACCACTGGGCCGCTTGTGGAGCGAGCTGGCGCGCGGCGTGGTAGGCGATCCGGGCGTTGCCATACGCGCGGTCGGGTTCCGGCAGCTGGCTGCGCTGCCTCACCCACGCCGCGCGAACGCCCTGGGCATCCGTCCGCGCCGCACGTTCCAGCGCGTAGAGCGCCAGCTCGCGCCCGCCCGGCAGCTTCCAGCGGAAATCCCCGGCCTCGAGCGCGCGCGCCGCGTTGCGGTCGACTTTCGCGAAGTCGTGGGCGGCGATGCGGCTGCCGCCCGGCAATTCGACGGCGATCGATTGCGCGAGGCGCACGTTGCCGGCCTCGGTGGCCAGGCGAAAGCGCGCGCGTCGGTCCTCCGGCGTCAGCTCGCCCTTCGCAATCAGCGCGGCGAACAGCGGCTCGCAGGCGTCCGGCGTCGCCTGGCCCGTGAACCACAGCGCCTTCGCGGGCGCGAGCGCGCGGTCGCCATCCTGCTGGTAGCGGTACTGGATGGCGTAACAGCCGAGCTCGACATCCTCGCCCGCGGAAGCGGCGTATTCGGCGCCGAATGTCGCCCATCGGCCGCGTTTGCCCAGCGCCTTCAGCCATTCGGTCCGAAGCCGATCGGCGACGGGCGTCTGCGACCAGCGCGCGAGGAATCCCCGGACTTCGTCGTCGCCCGCGGTGTCGAGCCTGAGCTTGAGCTGCCAGAACTCGACATACGGAACGAGGACATGATCGGCAAGCCTGGGGGCGAGGGCGTCGAGCCGCAGCCGGTCGCCGCGATCGAATGCGGCGCGGGCGGCGAGGAAGTCCGCGTCGCCTTGGGCGGCCGCTGGTCCGGCCGCCCCGCCCAGCGCCAGGGCAAACACGAGCGCGACGGCACGAAAGTATCTATCCATGACCCGCATTGTCCGCGACGGCGCCTCCATAGAGCAACCCACGGGGCGGAAGTCCTCCCGGGACAGCGCAGGGAATGCCCGCCGGCAACAACCCTCCGAATGCTAAGATTTGCCGACAAATCGGGCTCCCGTGCGGTTCGCCGCGCGATTCGGCCCGACATCGGGGAGGGCCGATGGCACAACGCAAGAGTGCGCCGCTGGTCGGAATCGTGATGGGCAGCGACAGCGACTGGGACATCATGCGCCATGCCGCCACGCAGCTCGACGCCTTCGGCATCGCCTACGAGGCGCGCGTGGTCTCCGCGCACCGGATGCCGGACGACATGTTCGAGTACGCCGAGGACGCCGGCCCGCGTGGCCTGCGCTGCATCATCGCCGGCGCCGGCGGCGCAGCGCATCTGCCGGGAATGCTCGCTGCCAAGACCACCGTGCCCGTGCTGGGCGTGCCGGTTCCGTCCAAGTATCTGCGCGGCGAGGACTCCCTGTATTCGATCGTTCAGATGCCGAAGGGCATCCCGGTCGCGACGTTCGCGATCGGCGAGGCGGGCGCCGCGAACGCCGCCCTGTTCGCCGCGGCGCTGATCGCCGGAACCGACCCGGCGATTGCACGAAAGCTCGCCGCGTTCCGCCTGAAGCAGACGAACGCCGCACGGGCGATGCGCGTGCCCCCGGCCACATGATTCCAACGTGAGTCCGGTGGTCCCCCCCGGCGCCTGGCTGGGGCTCCTGGGTGGCGGCCAGCTCGGCCGGATGTTCTGCATGGCCGCCCAGAGCCTGGGTTACAGGGTCGTCGTCCTCGACCCGGCCGAGGACGGCCCCGCCCCGAGCGTCGCCGACCGTCACGTCTGTGCCGGCTACCTCGATCCGCAGGGCCTGGCGGAAGTCGCGGCGCTCGCGCATGCAGCCACGACCGAATTCGAGAACGTCCCCGCGGCCGCGCTCGAGCTCCTTGCGCGCACCGCGCGCGTGTGTCCTTCCGCGGCAAGCGTCGCGATCGCGCAGGACCGCATCCGCGAGAAGGCGTTCCTGTCGGGCCACGGCTTCAGCGTCGCCCCGTATGCCGTGCTGGAGCGCGAGGACGACGCGCGGCGCGCCGATGCCGCGCTGCTCCCGGGCATCGTCAAGAGCGCCCGGATGGGCTACGACGGAAAGGGCCAGATCCGCGTCGCAGCCCGTGACGACGTCGTCGCCGCATGGGCCGCGATGGGCGGCGTGCCCTGTGTGCTCGAGCAGTTCGTCCCGCTCGCGCGCGAGGTGTCGGTCATCGTCGCGCGCACCGAGCGCGGCGACACCGCGACCTGGCCCGTCGCCGAGAACCGGCATCGCCACGGCATACTCGACGTGTCGATCATCCCGGCGCGCGTGCCCGACGCGCTGGCCGCCCAGGCGCGCGCGATCGCGACCGGCGTCGCGGTGAAGCTCGACTACCGGGGCGTGCTCTGCGTCGAGATGTTCGTCACCACGGCAGGGAGGCTGCTCGTCAACGAGATCGCCCCGCGCCCGCACAACAGCGGCCACTACACGATCGACGGCTGCGTCACCTCGCAGTTCGAGCAGCAGGCGCGCGTGCTTGCCGGGCTGCCGCTGGGCGACACACGGCAGCACGAGCCGGCGGTGATGGTGAACCTGCTCGGCGACATCTGGTATGCCGACGACGCCGCGACGGTCGTGCGCGAGCCGGACTGGAGCTGCGTGCTTCGCCATCCGTCGGCGAAGCTGCACCTCTACGGCAAGGCCGTCCCGCGGCGCGGCCGCAAGATGGGCCACGTCACCTGCCTCGCCCCGACGCTGGACGAAGCGCTCGCGACCGCGCGCGCGATCAAGCGCGACCTCGCCATTCCCGGCGCGGAGGAACTGTGAGCCCTGCGGGGGCGGAGGCACGCGCGAGCGGGCCGCTGGCCGGCATCCGCGTTCTCGATCTGACGCGGCTCCTGCCCGGCCCGGTCTGCACGCTCTATCTCGCCGATCTGGGCGCCGACGTGGTCAAGGTCGAGGATACCGGCGCCGGCGATTACGCGCGCAGCCTCGGCAACCGGCCCGGAACGGTCTCGACGTTCTTCCGTGCGGTGAACCGCAACAAGCGCAGCATTGCGCTCGATCTCAAGGACCGGCGCGGGCGCGACGCATTCCTGGCGCTGGCACGCGACGCCGACGCCGTGGTCGAGAGCTTTCGCCCCGGCGTGGTGTCGGCGCTGGGCGTCGACTACGCCGCCATCGCCGCGATCAATCCGCGCATCGTCTACGTCTCGATCTCCGGCTACGGCCAGACCGGGCCGCGCGCGCAACACGCCGGCCACGACATCAACTACCTGGGCTACGCCGGCGTGCTCGACCAGATCGGCGCGCGCGGAGGTCCGCCGGCGCTGTCCAATCTGCAGATCGCCGACCTCCTGGGAGGCGCGGCTCCCGCCGCGATCGCGCTCCTCGCCGCGCTCGTCGGCGCACAGCGCACCGGCCGCGGGCGGCTCATCGACGTCGCGATGGCCGACGCCTCGCTCGCGCACAGCATCTTTGCGCTGCACGCGCTCGAGCAATGGGGGCGCGTGCTGCCGCGCGGCGAGGACCTGCTGACCGGCGGCGTGCCCTGCTATGGCGTCTACCCGACGCAGGACGGGCGCTGGCTCGCGGTCGGCGCCCTCGAGGACAAGTTCTGGAAGGCGCTGTGCGCGGCGCTCGAGCGTCCCGACCTCGTCGCGGGCCAGTTCGCGCAGGGCGAGGACGGCGCGCGCGTGCGCGGCGAGCTGGAGCGCGTCTTCGCGGCCGCTCCGCTCGCGGCCTGGGTGGACAGACTCGCGGCGGTCGACTGCTGCGTGACGCCGATCGCGACACTTTCCGAGGCGCTCGCCGACCCGCAGTTCACCGCGCGCGAAATGGTGGTCACGCGGCCGGACGGTTCGCGCGAGTACGCGCCGCCGTTCAAGCTCTCCGGCCACCGCGTCGACCTGACGCGCGAGGCGCCCGCGCAGGGGGAGCACGGCGCGGAAATCCTCCGCGAGGCGGGCTACGACGATGCGGCGATCGACGCGCTGGTCGCCGCCGGCGTGGTCAGGCTGTCCTAGGGCCGTTAACGGGCCTTAGGCGGCTTCGCGCTGCCCGCGGAGCGCTCCGCGCCAATCGGCAGCGAGGCCACGCGCACGTACTCGGGATCGTCGAAGCGGCAGCCCGCCGCCACGAAATCCGCGGCCATCTCGGTCGCGTCGACGCCCCAGAAGAGCTCGCTGCCGATCGCGAGCGTCGGCACCCCGAAGACCCCGCGCCCGATCGCCTCGTCGGTGTTGCGGCGAAGCTCGGCCTTGACCTCAGCCGTTGCGATGCGCGCGTCCGCGTCGTGCACGCCGAGCATGCCGACGAGCTCGGCCCACTCGATCGGCAGATCCGGCAGCCGGCCGTCGCGCCAGACGAAGCGGAAGATCCGCTGCACGGCGTCGAGCGACGAGTCGCAGGCGATGGCGAGGCGCAGCAGCGGCAACGGATTGAACGGATGCTCGGGCGGAAATCTGAGGGGGATGCCGAACCGTCGTGCCTGCCAGATGCAGAAACGGTAGGTGAACGCCCGCTTGGCCGGGATCTCGGCCGGGCCCTTGTGACCGTGCGCGCCGAGCAGCCCGGCGAACAGCACCGGGCGGCAACGAACGGCAATGCGCGGCGCGAGCGAGGCCAGCCGCTCGCATTGCAGATACGCAAACGGCGAGACGAAGTCGAAATACCAGTCGGCGATCATTCGGGTCCCCCGGCGGAGATGCGGTGCGCACCGGCGCCGCCGCGCATTCGCCAAGCTGTGCCTGCGCGGCAGCCGGGCATCAGGGTTGCGGCTTCGCCGCGGCGCTCGCCGCTCGCCGCGCCGCGAGCGCCGCGAGCACGGCGCGCTTGGCCTCCGCGTCGAGCATGCTCCACACCGCGATCTCGTCGAGCGTGCGGAAGCAGCCGAGGCAGAACACCCCCGCCGCGTCCATCGTGCACACGCTGACGCAGGGCGATGGCACGTGGTCGGCAGACTCCGCCGCGGCGCGCCGGCTCGCCGCCGTGCTCATGCGCCATACCCACACGTGGGGCCGCCTTCAGGCGGTTCGCGACGGGGTGCCTCGCCGTTTCCGGCTGAAGCCGGACCCACATGCGATGCGCCGCGTCCGGCTGAAGCCGGACCCACATGCGATGCGTCATGTCCGGCCGAAGCCGGACGCACATGGGACGCGCTTCGCACTGCACTTGTCGCAGAGGTCGGCACAGGGTGCTTCATGTGGCTCCGGGAAGCGGGCTTTTCGCGGCCAGCGCGCGGGCGACGCGGGAGGCCGGCTGCCGCCCGAGGAAATCCGAGATCATCTGGCCCGCCAGGCGCAGCTTCGTGAGGTCGACCCCGGTGGCGATGCCCAGGCCGTCCATCAGATAGACGACGTCCTCGCTCGCGACGTTGCCGGTTGCGCCTTTGGCGTAGGGGCAGCCGCCCAGACCGGCAACCGAGCAGTCGAACGTGGCCACGCCCGTCCCCATCGCCGCGTAGACATTGGTCAGCGCCTGGCCGTAGGTGTCGTGAAAGTGGCCGGCGAGCGCCGCCACCGGCACCTGCTCCGCGACGCGCGCGAAGAGCGCCGCCGTCTTTCCGGCGGTGCCGACGCCGATCGTGTCGCCGAGCGAAACCTCGTAGGCGCCCGCCGCGTACAGCGCGTCGGCGATCTGCGCCACCTTGCGCGGATCGACCTCGCCCTCGTAGGGGCATCCCAGCACGCAGGAGATGTAACCGCGCACGCGAATGCCGTCGGACTTCGCCGCGGCGAAGATCGGTTGCGCACGCTCGAGACTCTCCGCGATGCTGCAGTTGATGTTCTTCCGCGAGAACGTCTCCGAGGCGGCGACGAACACGGCGACCTCGTCGCACTTCGCCGCGGCGGCCGCTTCGTAGCCTTTCAGGTTCGGCGTGAGCACCGGATAGCGGACGCCGGGCTTGCGCCGGATCCGCGCCATCACCTCGGCGGCATCCGCCATCTGCGGCACCCACTTCGGCGAGACGAACGACGTCGCCTCGATCGCCGGGAAGCCGGCGTCGGTGAGCCGGTCGATCAGCGCGACCTTGATCTCGGTCGGCACCATCGCCGCCTCGTTCTGCAAGCCGTCGCGCGGCCCGACCTCGACGAGGCGGACCGACGATGGCAGCTTGGCGGAGGGCGTCATGATGCGTTGCGGTTGCGGGTGAGTCGGTCAGTAACCCCGGGCGCGATCGACGATCCCGGTCACGGGCTCACCGCGCTCGAGCCGCCGGATCTTGCCGGCCACCTGCGCCACCGAGTCCTCGACCAGCGTCACCGCCGAGACGTGCGGCGTCAGAGTGATTCGCGGATGATGCCAGAACGGGTGCCCGACCGGCAGCGGCTCGTCGCGAAAGACGTCGAGCGTGGCGCCGGCGACGTGGCCGCCGTCGAGCGCCGCGAGCAGGTCGTCGTCGACCACGATGTCGCCGCGCGCGATGTTGACGAGATGCGCGCCGCGCGGCAGCGCATCGAGCGCGGTCCGGTCGAGCAGGCCCCGGGTGTCGGGCGTCGACGGCAGCAGGCAGACGAGCACCTGTGACGCCGCCAGGAACGGCTGCAGCTCGGCGCGCCCCGCGAACGACTCGATGCCCGGCAACCGCTTGCGCTCCCGGCTCCAGCCGCGCAGCGGAAACCCGAAGGGCGCGAGCGCGCGCGCGACGGCCTGTCCCAGCACGCCGAAGCCGAGGATGCCCACGCCGAACGCGGATTTCGCGATGCGGGGCCGCGGTTGCCAGCGTCCTGCGCGCTGCTGCGCCGCGTAGGCATCCACCTCCCGGTAGACGCGCAGCGCGGCGAGCGTGACGTACTCGGCCATCTGCTCCGCCATCCCCGCGTCCTCGAGTCGGATCACGGGGACGTCGGTCGGCAGCATCGGTGCGGCGAGCAGCGCTTCGACGCCGGCGCCCAGGTTGAAGATCGCCTTCCTGGGCCGCACGCGGGCGAACAATTCCGCCGGCGGCTTCCAGACGAGCGCGTAATCGGTTTCGGACGGCGCATCGGGCCAGACCCCGATCGCCGCTTCCGGCAGCGCCGCCGCCAGCGCGGCGCGCCATTCGCCGGCCCCGGTGCGCGGCGGATGCAGCAGGATCTTCACCAGGCTTTCGCGCAACGACAGGGGGCGCAGCGTCACTCCTCGTCGATGTCGACGAGGTCCGCCCCCTCCTTCACGCGGTCGCCCGCGCGGAAGTTCACGGCGGCGACGACACCCGCCGCCGGCGCGGCGATCGTGTGCTCCATCTTCATCGCCTCGAGGATCATCAGCGGCGCGCCCTTGCCGACCCGGTCGCCCGGTTCGACCATCACCGCGACGACGGTGCCGGACATCGGCGCCATCAGGTGCCCGCCGTGCGCGTCCTCCTCGCCGGCGTGCGCGAGCGGGTCGACGATCAGCAGCTTCCGCTGCCCGCCGTGGCAGAAGACGTGGCGCTCGTCGCCGCTCTCCACCACGGTCGCGACGAACTCCGCCCCAGGCGTCGCGATGACCAGGCGGCCGTCGCGCGCGGTCGCCCGCGCGGTCGTCTCGCCGGTCGGCAACCCGACGCGCCAGGCTCCGCCTTCGCGGCGCACCCTGATCTCGTATCGGACGTCGCCGTCGGCGAACGCCACCGCGAGCGCGTGGCGCGCGCTGTTCACCCACCACGAATCCACCGCGTGCCACGGTGAATGCGGGTCGCCCGACGCGCGCGCCGCCGTCGCGCGGGCGGCGGTCAGCGTCGCGATCTCGGCCAGCGTCGCGGCGAGCAGGACATCGGCGGAGGCCGGCGCGGGCGCGGCGAACAGCGCCGCCTGGTGGCGCGCGATGAGCCCGGTGTCGACGTTTCCGGACGCGAATGCCCCGTGGGCGACGACGCGCTGCAGGAAGCCGACGTTGGTCGCAACCCCCACGATCTCGCACTCGCCGAGCGCCTCGGCGAGGCGCCGCAGCGCCGCCGGCCGGTCTTCGCCGTGGACGATCAGCTTGGCAATCATCGGATCGTAATGCGGCGATATCTCGTCGCCGGCGCGAACCCCGGTATCCACGCGCACGGCCGGCCCCGGGGCCGGCATGCGCACGTGGACCAGCGTCCCTATCGACGGGAGGAACCCGCGATCGGGATCCTCGGCGTAGAGCCGCGCCTCGATCGCGTGTCCGCGCAACGCGAGCTGGTCCTGGAGCTTGGGTATCCTCTCCCCGGCGGCGACCCGCAGCTGCCATTCGACGAGGTCTTCCCCGGTCACCATCTCGGTGACCGGGTGCTCGACCTGCAGCCGGGTGTTCATCTCCATGAAGTAGAACGCGCCGTCGCGCGCGAACGAATCGCTTGCGATGAACTCGACGGTGCCCGCGCCGACATAGCCGATGGCCCGGGCCGCGGCCACCGCGGCCTCGCCCATCGCGCGCCGCTGCTCCGCGGTAATCGCCGGGGCAGGCGCCTCCTCGAGCACCTTCTGGTGGCGCCGTTGCACCGAGCAGTCGCGCTCGAACAGATAGACCGCGTTGCCGTGGGTATCGGCGAACACCTGGATCTCGATGTGGCGCGGCGCCGTCAGGTACTTCTCGAGCAGCACGCGCTCGTCGCCGAAACCGGCCTTGGCCTCGCGCTGCGCGGAAGCCAGCGCCGCGGCGAAATCGTCCGGGCGCTCGGCCACTTTCATCCCCTTGCCGCCGCCTCCGGCCGTGGCCTTGATCAGCACCGGGTAGCCGATCGCCGCTGCCTCGCGCGCGAGCAGCTTCGGATCCTGGTCGTCGCCGTGGTAACCCGGAACGAGCGGCACCCCGGCCGTGCCCATGATGTTCTTCGCCGCCGACTTCGAGCCCATCGCAGCGATCGCCGCGGGAGGCGGGCCGATGAAGACGATGCCCTCGCGCGCGCAGAGGGCGGCGAAGCCTTCGTTCTCCGACAGGAAGCCGTAGCCGGGGTGGATCGCCTGCGCGCCCGCCCTCGTCGCGATCGCGATGATCGCCTCGCCGTCGAGATAGCTCGCGCGCGGCGGCGGCGGGCCGAGGCGGTACGCTTCGTCGCAGGCGGCGACGTGCAGCGCCTCGGTGTCCGCGTCGGAATAGACGGCGACGGTGCGGATGCCCATCCGCCGCGCGGTGCGCGCGACGCGGCAGGCGATTTCCCCGCGATTGGCGATCAGGATCTTGTCAAACATCGGCGCCGCGACCCGTCGTGTCCCTGGAGCGTGCGGAGGCTCCGGTCACCTTCTCGATCAGCGCCCGGATGAAACGCCAGACCTTCGGGATCAGCCAGATCATCAGCAGGACCAGCAAGCCGAGCACGACCAGCGCCGCAATCGGATGCGTGAACGCGAGCCACAGCAGCGTGCCGACGGCGAGCTCCTCGCCGAACGACGCCGCCCAGTTCGAGAACGGTTCCGGGGACGTGTTGATCACCGCGCGGCTGCCTGCCTTCGCGAAATGGCTGCCGGCGGCGAGCGAGCCGCCGACGATCGCCGCCGCCAGCGCGGCGGCCGTCGACGAGTCGCCGAACACGCTGGCCGCCAGCGCCGCCCCTGCGGGGATGCGGATGAACGTGTGCACGGTGTCCCAGAGCGTGTCCACCCCCGGGATCTTGTCGGCAAAGAATTCGACGCAGAACATGAACCCCGACGCCGCGAGCACCCAGGGATGCGCGAGCGCAGCCAGGCCGCCGGGAAGCTCCACCCAATGGAGGTAGCCCAGTCCCCCGACGACGAACAGCACCGCATAGAGCCGGATTCCGCTCGCCCAGCCGACCGCCGCCGCCAGCGCGACGAGCTGCCAGGTGTCGAATTCGGCGAGCCCGGGAATCGTGCTCATGCGGGCCGCTCCCGCGTGGGGCCGCCTTCAGGCGGCTCCCATCGACGCGGCGCGTCGCGTCCGGCTGAAGCCGGACCCACCAGGCGGCTCATGTTTCCCGCAGCACCGCCGGCACCCATGCCGGCGAGCGCTTTTCGAGAAAGGCCGCCACGCCTTCCTTGCCTTGCGGCGAGGCCCGCACGCGCGCGATGCGCGCCGCGGTGTCGGCGATCACGGCGTCGTCGATCGGCCGACCGGCGACGGCGCGAATCAGCGCCTTCGCCTCGGCTTGCGCCTGCGGGCCGGCGAGCAGCAATGCCCCCAGAAGCTCGTTGATCCTGCCGTCGAGCTCGTCGAACGGGCAGAGGTCGTGAACGAGACCGATGCGGAATGCCTCGGCCGCGGTGAAGCGCTCGGCCGACAGGAAATAGCGCCGCGCCTGCCGCGCGCCGATCGCCTCGACCACGTACGGCCCGATCGTCGCGGGAACGAGTCCGAGCTTCGCCTCCGACAGCGAGAATGTCGCGTCGTGCGCGGCGAAGGCGATGTCGCAGCACGCGACGAGCCCGACGCCGCCGCCGAACACGGAGCCGTGCACGCGGGCGATCGTCGGCTTCGACAACAGGTTCAGCGTCTTCAGCATCGCCGCGAGCGCATTCGCATCGGCGAGGTTCTCGGCGCGGCCGTAACCCGCCATCCGCTTCATCCAGTTGAGGTCGGCCCCGGCGCAGAAGCTTCGGCCCTGACCGAGGATCACGACGGCGCGCACCGCGGCGTCGGCGTCGAGCGCCTGCAATGCCTGTGTAAGCTCGGCGATGAGCGCTTCGTCGAACGCGTTGTGCACGTCGGGCCGGGCAAGCGCGACGAGCGCCACCGATTCGCGCACGTCGACCGTCAGCGCCGTGTAGCTGGAAGCGCGCCCGGCTCGCGGCGCCGCGCTCTTCTGCGGCGTCTTCCTGGTCCTGGCGGCTGAGGATTTTGCGTTGGTCATGGCCTTGGTCGGCCTCCTTGTACGTTCGTCGTCACATGCGCGTCGCGTTGTCGGCCTCGTGCGCCGATTCGCCCCGGTCGCATCCCCACTCGCTCCGCGAGCGGGGCCCCTGCTCCCCGGCTCACGTCGCTACATCCTGAACACGCCGAACTTCGTCGGCTCGATCGGCCGGTTGAGCGAGGCCGAGATCGCGAGTCCCAGCACCTGGCGCGTGTCGGCCGGGTCGATGATGCCGTCGTCCCAGACCCGCGCACTGGCGAAATAGGGGTGCCCTTCCTTCTCGTACTGCGCACGGATCGGCGCCCGGAACGCCTCCTCGTCGGCGGCGCCCCACTTCTCGCCCTTGGCCTCGATCGCGTCGCGGCGGACCGTCGCGAGCACCGTCGCTGCCTGCTCGCCGCCCATCACCGAGATCCGCGCGTTGGGCCACATCCACAGGAAGCGCGGGCCGAACGCGCGCCCGCACATGCCGTAATTGCCGGCGCCGTAGCTCCCGCCGATGATCACCGTGAACTTCGGCACCTGCGCGCAGGAAACGGCGGTGACCATCTTCGCCCCGTCGCGCGCGATGCCGCCCGCCTCGTACTTCTGGCCGACCATGAAGCCGGTGACGTTCTGCAGGAACACCAGCGGAATCCCCCGCTGCGCGCAGAGCTCGATGAAGTGGGCGCCCTTCAGCGCCGATTCGGAGAAGAGGATTCCGTTGTTGGCGACGATGCCCACCGGATAGCCCCAGAGGCGCGCGAAGCCGGTGACGAGCGTCGTTCCATAACGCGCCTTGAACTCGTCGAACTCGCTGCCGTCGACGACTCTCGCGATCACCTCGCGCACGTCGTAGGGCTTCTTGATGTCGGCGCTGATGACGCCGTAGACGTCCTCCTCCGGGAGCCGCGGCGGCACCGGGTCGGCGACCTCCATCGCGATGCGCTTGGGCCGGTTCAGGTTCGCCACGATGCGCCGCGCGATCGCGAGCGCGTGGTAGTCGTCAAGCGCGAAGTGGTCGGCCACTCCGGACACGCGCGTGTGGACGTCCGCTCCGCCGAGCTCTTCCGCCGACACGATCTCGCCGGTCGCGGCCTTCACCAGCGGCGGGCCGCCGAGAAAGATCGTTCCCTGCTCCTTGACGATGATCGATTCGTCCGACATCGCCGGAACGTAGGCGCCCCCGGCCGTGCACGAGCCCATCACGACGGCGACCTGCGGGATTCCCTGCGCCGACATCGTCGCCTGGTTGTAGAAGATCCGCCCGAAATGGTCGCGATCGGGGAAGACGTCGATCTGGTTCGGTAGATTCGCCCCGCCCGAGTCGACGAGGTAGATGCAGGGCAGGTTGTTCTCGCGCGCGATCTCCTGCGCGCGCAGGTGCTTCTTCACCGTGAGGGGGTAATACGTGCCCCCCTTGACCGTCGCGTCGTTGCAGATGATCACGCACTCGCGGCCGGCGACGCGACCGATGCCGGTGACGATGCCCGCGGAGGCGATGGTGCCGTCGTACATGCCGAACGCGGCCAGCTGCGAGAACTCGAGAAACGGCGAGCCGGGATCGACGAGCGTGCGGACGCGCTCGCGCGGCAGCAGCTTCCCGCGGGCGACGTGCTTCGCGCACGCGGCCGCGCCGCCTCCCTGCTCGACGTGGGCCACCCTGGCCCTGAGGTCGGCGACGAGCGCCGCCATGGCATCGCGGTTCTTCACGAACGTCGGATCGCGCGGATCGAGCCGGGATTCGATGACTGGCATGGCGGTTGCGCGATGCCGTCAGCTGCGCTCGAGCGTGGCGAGCCGGGCGGCAAGCAGCACGAACAGCGCGCCGACGGCCCCGGTCAGCCAGCGCGCCGCGCCCGCGTGCGTGCGGATGCGTCCGCCTGCGCGCGCCGCCAGCCACGCGACGGGAACGTTGACGAACAGGCTGTTGAAGTTGAAGAGGCAGCCCAGCGCGATGAAGGCGAGCGCTTTCGACGGCGCCTGCGCATCGATGAACTGCGGCAGGAACGCGAGGAAGAACAGCGCGACCTTCGGATTGAAGACGTTGATGACGAAGCCTTCGCGGAAGATGCGCGACGGCGATGCGGGCGGAAGGATAGCGGCGGGAGCGCTGCCGGGCGCGGCGCGCAGACTTGCCGCCACGAGCCGCGCGCCGGCATAGAGCAGATAGGCGGCGCCGCACCACTTGACGATGCCGAACGCGGCAGCCGAAGTCGCAAGGAGCACCGAAAGCCCGGCGGCCGCGGCGAACGTGTGCGCGACGCAACCCGCCGTGATGCCCAGCGTCGCAGCGACGCCGGCGCGAAAGCCGCCGGCAGCGCCGCGCGCGGCGATGTACGCCATGTCGGGACCCGGCGTCACGTTGAGAAGCAGCCCGGCGGCGACGAACAGGGCCAGGTCGTGAACGCCGGTCATGGCCGGGTCCGCGAGGCCATCGTCGGGCCGCCGGAGCCGCCGCAATGCGGGGTGGTTGCGTCGTCGAAAGGCATTTTCGTCGTGATCGTTCGCGCGCCGCGCACCGATTCGTCAGCGCGCGGAGGGTCCGGCAACGGGCAGCGGATGGCCCGGCATCAGCTCGTACGGGTGCACCCAGCGGGGCTCGGCGCGGATCCGCTCGAGCCAGTCGCGAATGGCAGGATACACGCTCCAGTCGACGCCGATCTCCTCGGGCCAGTACAGGTAGCCGACGAGCGAGAGATCGGCGATCGTCAGCCGGTCGCCGACGACGTAGCGCCGGCCGCGCAGGTGCGCGTCGAGGACTCCCCAAGCGGACTCCGCGCGGCGCCGGAACTCGGCGAGCACCGCCGGATCGGGGTTGGCGGCGAAGGTTCGCAGGAAGCGATGCGTCGCGGTGTAGCTCGTCAGCTTGTGATTGTCGAAGAGCAGCCAGCGCAGGATGTCGCGGCGCTCCTGCGCGTCGGCCGGGCCGAATCTGCCCAGCGTCTCGGCGAGGTAATCGAGGATCACGCCGGACTGCGACAACACGGCGCCGCGGTGCTCGAGCACCGGGACTTCACCCATCACGTTGATCGCGCGATAGGCCGGCGTGCGCGTCTCGCCGTTGAAATAGTCGACGAACCGCGGCGCCCAGTCGGCCCCGGCCAGCTGCAGCGCGAGCGCCGCCTTGTACGCATTGCCCGATTGCGCGAAGCAGTGGAGCGTGTACTCGGCCATGGGAGCGATCAGGCGTCGGGCGGGCGAGCGCAAGGCCGCGAATCACGGCCGCGCGGCCGGTTTGCCGAGCGGAGCCCACAACTCGATCAGGTGCCCTGCCGGATCGCGGAAATGCGCGACCCGCTGATACCACGCCTCCTGGTCGTGGGGCGGGCTCACCGGCGCGACGCCCGCGGCGACGAGCCGCGCCGCCGCCGTGTCGACGTCGTCGACGCGCAGGCAGAGCACCGCGTCGCCGCTCGTCGGCGGCGCGGGCGATTCGCCGAGGACCTGCGCCATCAGATCGGCCCGGTACAGCGCGATCCGCGCGCCGCCCGTCTCGAATTCGGCGTAGATCCCCGGCACGTCGACGACCTGCTTCAGTCCCAGCCGGTCGCGGTAGAAGGCGAGGCAGGGCCCGAGGTCGGCGACGAGCCAGCGTACGTGCGAGAGTCCGGTCATGCCGCGCCTCCTAGAAACCGCCGGTTGCGAGCCAGCGCTCGATCTGCTCGAAGCGATCGAGTCCCCAGAACGGCTCGCCATCGATGATGATGAACGGCGATCCGAAGACTCCGCGTCCGATCGCCTGCTCGACCTCGTGCTTCAGCGCATCCTTCACCGCCGGGTCGTCGATGGCCGCGCGCGCAGCCGCCGCGTCCGCGCCCTCCCGCGCAGCGACGGAGGCGGCCGCATCCGGGGCCGAGATGTCGATGTCCTCGACGAAGTACGCGCGGAAGAGCGCCTTCGCGACCCGCGTCGCGAGCGCCGGATCCCGAGCCTTCAGCCAAAGCACGACGCGGGCGGGGGCCTGGCTCGCGATCGGGAAGCGCGACGGCATCCGGAACCCGGTGATGCCGTGGTAGCGGGCGCTCCTCGCGAAATCGCGCTTCGAATACTCGCCTTTGAGCGGGATTCCGGTGAGCGGCGCCATCCCCGTCTGCTTGAAGACGACGCCGAGCAGCATCGGATGCCAGTCGACGGTCCGGCCGTACTTCGCCGCCAGCGCGTCGATCTTCTGCGCGGCGAGATAGCCGTACGGCGACGAGAAGTCGAAATAGAAATCGATCGGTGCGGCCATCGGCATCCTCGCAGGGTTGGCAGTCAGCCGACGAGCGCGCGGCCGATGACGAGTCGCTGGATCTCGCTCGTTCCTTCGTAGATCTGGCACACGCGCACGTCGCGATAGATCCGCTCGACCGGAAAATCGGTGACGTAGCCATAGCCGCCGTGGATCTGGATCGCGTCGGAGCAGACGCGCTCCGCCATCTCGGATGCGAAGAGCTTGGCCATCGACGCCTCCTTGAGACAGGGCTCGCCCGCGTCGCGCAGCGCCGCGGCGTGCCAGACGAGCTGGCGCGCCGCTTCGATCTGCGTGGCCATGTCGGCGAGCTTGAAGTTGATCGCCTGATGCTCGGTGAGCGGCTTGCCGAAGCTCGTCCGCTCGCGGGCATAGGCGAGCGCGGCGTCGAACGCCGAGCGCGCCATGCCGACGGCCTGCGCCGCGATGCCGATGCGCCCCATCTCGAGGTTGGCGAGCGCGATCCGGTAGCCTTCGCCCTCGCGCCCGAGCAGGTTCGCCGCAGGAACCCGGCAATTCTCGAAGACGATCTGCGCCGTGTCGGACGCGCGCTGGCCGAGCTTCTCCTCGACGCGCGCGACGACGAAGCCGGGCGTCGACGTCTCGACGACGAACGCCGAGATCCCCTTCTTGCCGGCGGCCTTGTCGGTGACGGCGAAGACCACCGCGATGTCGGCGTTCTTCCCCGTCGTGATGAACTGCTTGACCCCGTTCAGCACGTAGAAGCCGCCGTCCTTCGCCGCGCGCGTCGCGATCGCGCCCGCGTCCGAACCGACGTGGGGCTCGGACAGGCAGAAGCAGCCGAGCTTCTCGCCGCGGGCGAGCGGGACGAGAAACTGCTGCTTCTGCGCGTCGGTGCCGAAGGCGCTGATCGGTCCGCAGACCACCGAGTTCTGCACGCTCACGATGGTCGAGATCGCGCCGTCGCCGGCCGCGATCTCCTCGAGCGCCACGGCGAGCGACACATAGTCGAGTCCCGCGCCGCCCCAACGCTCGGGGACCACGGCGCCCAGCACGCCCAGCTCGCCCAGCGCCGAAAGCTCCGCGCGCGGAAAGTGGTGGTCACGGTCCCATTGCGCGGCGTTGGGCAGCAGGCGCTCCTGCGCGAACGCGCGCACCGTGTCGCGGATGAGCGACTGCTCGTCGCTCAGCCGCATGATCGACCCGTCGGTGCGGCCGGCGTCGGATGCGCCGCCGCGAAAGCGAGCTGGCGAGGCGTCTTCATCGCCGGTCGTCGAGTGCGAGTTTCGCCGCGATGCCGGCGAACACGCTGGCGAGCAGCCAGCGCTGGGCCGCCGCCCAGACCGGCCGCTCGCCGAGCCAGCGCGCGGCGCTGGCGGCGGCCAGGATGAACAGCGTGTCGCCGATCACCGCGATAACGATCTGGACGACGCCGAGCACCAGCGATTGCGTCAGGACGCTGCCGCGCGCCGGCTCGACGAACTGCGGGAAGAGCGCGACGTAGAAGAGCGCGACCTTCGGGTTGAGGATGCTGGTGAAGAGCCCCATGCGGAAGAGCTTCGCCGGCGCGGCATCGGGCAGGCGGCGCGGCGCGAAGACTCCGCCGGCAGTGCCCGTGGCCGGCGTGCGCACCGCGTCCCAGGCGAGCCAGAGCAGATAGGCGGCGCCGGCCCAGCGCAGCGCGTCGTACGCGACCGGCACGGCGACGAAGACCGCGGAGACGCCCAGTGCCGCCGCGAGGATGTGCACGACGAAGCCGGTCGTCGTCCCGGCCAGCGAAACCAGCCCCGCCGCGCGGCCCTGCGCGAGCGTCCGCGAGATCAGATAGAGCAGATTCGGCCCCGGCGTCACCACGAGCAGCACGCTCGCGACGACGAACAGCAGCAGGTTGTCGAGGCTGGGCATCTCAGCGCCCGCCCGTGGGGCCGCCTTCAGGCGGCTTGGCGCGTCCGGCTGAAGCCGGACCCACGACCTGATTCCAGGGCTGATTCATCTAGCAGAGCTCGATGGCCATCGCCGTCGCTTCGCCGCCGCCGATGCACAGACTGGCGACGCCGCGCTTCCGGCCCTGCTTCCTCAGCGCGCCGATGAGGGTGACGACGATCCGCGCGCCGGACGCCCCGATCGGGTGGCCGAGCGCGCAGGCGCCGCCGTGCACGTTGACGCGCTCGTGCGCGATGCCGTGCTCCTTCATCGCCGCCATGGTCACGACGGCGAACGCCTCGTTGACCTCGAACAGATCGACGTCCTTCGTCGTCCAGCCCGTCTTCCGGTAGAGCTTCTCGATCGCGCCGACCGGCGCGGTCGTGAACAGCCCGGGTTCCTGAGCGTGCGTGGCGTGGGCGACGATCACCGCGAGCGGCGCAAGGCCGCGCTTCTCGGCGGTAGAGCGGCGCATCAGCACCAGCGCCGCGGCGCCGTCGGAGATCGAGCTCGAGTTCGCCGCCGTCACGGTGCCGTCCTTGCGAAAGGCCGGCTTCAGCAGCGGTATCTTGTCCGGCGTCGCCTTGGCCGGCTGCTCGTCCTTGTCGATCACGACGTCGCCCTTCCTGCCGCTGACCGTCACCGGCGCGATTTCCCAGGCGAACGTCCCGTCGTCGTTGGCGCCGAGCGCACGGGAGAGCGACGTCAGCGCAAAGGCGTCCTGCGCCTCGCGCGTGAATGCGAACGCGGACGCGCAGTCCTCGGCGTAGGTGCCCATCAGCCGTCCCTTGTCGTACGCATCCTCCAGGCCGTCGAGAAACATGTGGTCGTAGACGCTCTGATGGCCCATCCGGTAGCCGGCGCGCGCCTTCGGCATCAGGTACGGCGCGTTGGTCATGCTTTCCATGCCGCCCGCGATCACGATGTCCGCGGAGCCGGCGACGATCAGGTCGTGCGCAAGCATCGCGGCCTTCATGGCCGAGCCGCACATCTTGTTGACCGTCGTGCAGCCTGCCGCCAGCGGCACGCCGGCCTTGAGCGAGGCCTGGCGCGCGGGCGCCTGGCCCTGCCCCGCCGGCAGGACGTTGCCCATGATGACCTCCTGCACGTCGCCGGGCGCGACGCCCGCGCGCGCGATCGCCGCCTTGATCGCGACGGCGCCGAGGTCGCTGGCGTTGAGCGGCGCGAAGTCGCCCATGAAGCCACCCATGGGCGTGCGGGCCGCCCCGACTATCACGACAGGATCGTTCAGCATTGCGTTTCGCTCCGGGTCACTTGGTGTCGTTGAAGAGCTCGCGGCCGATCAGCATCCGGCGGACCTCCGACGTCCCGGCGCCGATCTCGTAGAGCTTGGCGTCGCGCCACAGGCGCCCCGTCGGGTAGTCGTTGATGTAACCGTTGCCGCCGAGGCAGCGCAGGGCCTCCCCTGCCATCCAGGTCGCCTTCTCGCTCGCGAACAGGATCGCGCCCGGCCGCGTCCTTGCGCGTGGTCTCGCCCCGATCGCAGGCCTGCGCGACCGCGTAGACGTAGGCGCGGGCGGCGTTCATCGTCGTGTACATGTCGGCGAGCTTGCCCTGCATCAGCTGGAATTCGCCGATGGGCTGGCCGAACTGCTGGCGCTCGTGCACGTAGGGAAGGACGACGTCGAGGCAGGCCGCCATGATCCCGAGCGGGCCTGCGGCGAGCACCGCGCGCTCGTAATCGAGGCCGCTCATCAGCACGTTGACGCCGCGGCCTTCCTGCCCCAGGACGTTGTCGACCGGAACCTCGCAGTCCTCGAACACGAGCTCGCAGGTGTTCGAGCCGCGCATGCCCAGCTTGTCGAGCTTCTGCGCGGTCGAGAAGCCCTTCATGCCGCGCTCGACGAGCAGTGCGGTGATGCCGCGCGGCCCCGCCGCGACGTCCGTCTTCGCGTAGACGACGAGCGTGCTCGCATCCGGTCCGTTGGTGATCCACATCTTGCTGCCGTTGAGGACGAAGCGGTCGCCCTTGCGCTCGGCGCGCAGCCGCATCGACACGACATCCGAGCCCGCTCCCGGCTCGCTCATCGCCAGCGCGCCGACGTGCTCGCCCGAGACCAGCTTCGGCAGGTACTTGCGCTTCTGCGCCTCGGTGCCGTTGCGCCGGATCTGGTTCACGCAGAGGTTCGAATGCGCGCCATAGGAAAGGCCGACCGACGCCGACGCGCGGCTCACCTCCTCCATCGCGATGACGTGGGCGAGGTAGCCCATGTTCGTGCCGCCGAATTCCTCCTCCACCGTGATGCCGAGAAGGCCGAGATCGCCCATCTTGCGCCAGAGGTCGTCGGGGAACTGGTTGGCGCGGTCGATGTCCGCGGCGCGCGGGGCGATCTCGCTCGCGGCGAACTGCTGCACGGTCTCGCGCAGCATGTCGATCGTTTCGCCGTGATCGTATTTCAGGACGGGAAAGCCTGGCATGCGTGGCCTCGATGGCGTCAGTCGTCGCGCTTGCCGTGCATGACCATCAGCGTCTGCTGCATCAGCGCGACCAGCGTACGCTTTCCGCCATGCACGGCGTGGACTTCGCCCCGGGTGACGGCGAGCGTGCGGCCCGGCTTCACGACGAAGCCCTCGGCGATGAGCCGCTCCCCCGCGGCGGGCGCGAGGAGATTGAGCTTGAACTCGACGGTGAGCACCGAGGCGTCCGCCGGAAACAGCGTGAAGCCGGCGTAGCCGCCGGCGGAGTCGACGATCGCGCTGACGACGCCGGCGTGCACATAGCCGTGCTGCTGCGACACCTCGGCCCTGGGCAGCAACGCGATCGCGCAATAGCCGGGGGCGACGTCCACCAGTTCGGCGCCGATGAGCCGCATCGCGCCCTGCCGCGCGAAGCTCTCGCGCACGCGCTCGGCGTAACGCGGGTCGAGCGGCTTGAAGGCGCGGGACGCGGCAGGGGACGGCGCATGGCTCACGGCGGGCTCGGCATTCGCTTCGGACGGGAGGGTCCGGGGGACGATCGACTGTACGTAACGTTTACGTAAACGTCAAGGCGCGGCCCGCCGGCTCAGCCGCCGTCGCCCGTGAGACTGCCCGCCGCCGACAACGCGTCCTGCTTCAACCGCCGGCGGCAGTCGCGCTCGAGTATCGCGATCTCGGCCAGCACCGCATCGATGTCCTCGCGCTGCTGATGGAGCATGGCGCGCCGGTCGGCGAGCATCTGCAGGAACTTGGCCAGCTGGGGGCGCTCGTTGCCGGTCGCCGCGAAGATGTCGAACAGCTCGCGGATCTCCGAAAGCGCGAGCCCGAGCCGCTTGCCGCGGAGGATCAGCTTGATCCGGGTTCGCTCGCGCTCGCCGTAGATCCGCGCGAGGCCGCGCCGCCGGGGCGCGAGCAGACCCTCGTCCTCGTAGAAGCGAATGGCGCGTGTGGTCAGCGCGAACTCCTGTGCGAGCTCCGAGATCGAATAGGTCGGCCCCGTCCGCTCGGCGGGCGGCGATTTGGCGCGGCGCGGCGGGGCGTTCACGGCGGACATCGGGCGGCGGCCGGGCGGAGAATGCACATCGAGCGAAGGTCTGTCACGATAGCATATCGGCTTGACAGGACCGGGCGTTTCCCCGACGATGCTGCGTTGCACAAAACGTGGTCGGCTCCCGGCCATGATTCACCAACCCCCAGCGAACCCCTTGCGCGCGCCCCGTCCCCGTCGCATTCCGGCCGAGAGCACGGCGCTGCCTGCTGCGCTCGACTACCCGGTCGCCGCGCCGCCCGCGCCGGGCACGGTCGTCGAGATCGCGCCGCGCGTGCTGTGGCTGCGCATGCCGCTGCCCTTCGCGCTCGATCACATCAATCTCTGGCTGCTGGGCGATGCCGACGGCGGCCATACGCTCGTCGACTGCGGATACGGCGACCTCGCGACGCGCACGCTGTGGGAGCGGCATTTCGCGACGACGCTGGCCGCGGCGCCGATCCGGCGCATCATCGCGACCCATTGTCATCCCGATCATGTCGGCAACGCCGGCTGGCTCGCGTCGCGGTTCGACGCGCCGGTCGCGATGACGCATGCCGAGTACCTGACCGCGCATGCGATGGCCGAGCAGTTCGGCGGATATTCGAAGGACGCGACGATCGCGCTGTTTCGCCGGCACGGGATGGCCGAGCCGGCGCTCGCCGAAATGGCGAAACGCGGCAATACCTACCGCCGCGGCGTGCCCGAGCTGCCGCAGGCGTTCGATCGTCTCCTCGACGGCGACACGCGCGAGGCGGGGGCCACCACGTGGCGCATCCTCGAGGGCCACGGGCACTCGCCGGAGCATGCGGCGCTCTACTCCGCCGAGCGCGGCGTGCTCATCTCGGGCGACATGCTGCTGCCCAAGATCAGCACCAATGTCAGCGTGTGGGCGGTCGAGCCCGACGGCGATCCGCTCGCGCGCTTCCTGGATTCGCTCGCCGCGTACTCCGCATTGCCGGCGGACACCCTGGTGCTGCCGTCGCACGGCCTGCCGTTCCGCGGAATCCCGCTGCGGGTCGCCCAGTTGCGCGCGCATCACGACGCGAGGCTCGGCGAGCTCGACGATGCGGTGCGCGCGTCCGCGTCCCCGCTCTGCGCAGCCGACCTCGTCCCCGTGCTCTTTCCGCGCGAGCTCGACGTGCAGCAGCGCTATTTCGCGATGGGCGAGACGATCGCCCATCTCAACTTTCTCTGGCGTGCGGCGCGGCTCGAGCGCCGCCTCGCCGCCGACGGCACGATACGATTCGCATCGAAGCGCCACTGACCGAATTCCTCTCCCAGCACCCGGAAGCCAACGCCATGTCATCTCCCGCCAAGACCGGCACCGCGCAAGAAGGCGCGCCCGCACCGTCCTACGATCCCGTCGCGCTCGCCGAATCGCTGCGCGCCGCCGCGGAGAAGAGCGCGAAGGTGATCGGCGATTTCGCCGCCCGCCAGGCGGAGTCCGGCAAGTCGATGGTCGCCGACGAACTGGGGATCGGCAAGGCGTTCATGGAGCTCGCCGCGAAGATGCTGGCGAACCCGTACCGGCTCGCCGAGGCGCAGATGAACCTGTGGTGGGATTACATGATGCTGTGGCAGGCGTCGACGGCGAAGCTCCTGGGCGGGGCTGCCGAACCCGTCGCCGCGCCAGCCAAGGGCGACAAGCGGTTCCGGCACGAGGACTGGGAGGAGCATTTCCTGTTCGACTACATCAAGCAGAGCTACCTCATCGCCGCCCGCTGGCTGCACGGCGCCGTCGGCAGCGTCGAGGGCCTGGACGACGCGACGAAGCGAAAGGTCGACTTCTTCACGCGCCAGTACATCGACGCGCTGGCGCCGTCGAATTTCGCGCTGACCAACCCGGAGGTCTTCCGCGAGACGATCGCCACCGGCGGGCAGAATCTCGTCAAGGGCCTGCACAACCTCCTCGACGACATCGAGCGCGGCGAGGGCCGCCTCAAGATCTCGATGACCGATCCGAAGGCCTTCGAGCTCGGCGTCAACATCGCGACGACACCGGGCAAGGTCGTCTTCCAGAACGATCTGCTGCAGCTCATCCAGTACGAGCCGACGACGACCAAGGTCGCCAAGCGGCCGCTGCTCGTCATCCCGCCGTGGATCAACAAGTACTACATCCTCGACCTTCGCGAAAAGAACTCGTTCGTGAAATGGGCGGTCGACCAGGGCCTCACCGTCTTCGTCATCTCGTGGGTCAACCCCGACGAGAGGCTCGCGCACAAGGATTTCGAGGACTATCTGACCGAGGGCACGCTCGCGGCGCTGGACGCGGTCGAGAAGGCGACCGGCGAGAAGGAGATCAACGCGCTGGGCTACTGCCTCGGCGGCACGCTGCTCGCCGCGATGCTCGCCTACATGGCCGCGAAAAAGGACCGGCGCATCGTCAGCGGCACGTTCATGACGTCGCTGGTCGACTTCACCCGCGCCGGCGAGCTCGAGGTGTTCATCGACGAGGATCAGGTCGCCTCCCTCGAGCGCAAGATGAGCGAGCGCGGATACCTCGAGGGCAGCGAGATGGCGAACACGTTCAACATGCTCCGCTCCAACGACCTCATCTGGTCGTTCGTCATCAACAACTACCTGCTCGGCCGCGACCCGTTCCCGTTCGACCTGCTGCACTGGAACTGCGATTCGACGCGGATGCCCGCGACGATGCACAGCTTCTACCTGCGCAACATGTACATGAAGAACCTGCTGCGCGTCCCCGGGGCGATCACGCTCGCCGGCGTGCCGATCGACCTGGCGAAGATCGCGGTGCCGACCTACTTCGTCTCGGCGATCGAAGACCACATCGCGCCGTGGAAGACGACGTATTCGGGACCGAAGCTCGTTTCGGGCAAGTCGCGGTTCGTGCTCTCCGGTTCCGGACACATCGCCGGCATGATCAACCCGCCTTCGGCGAACAAGTACGGCTACTGGACCAACGACAAGCTGCCCGAGTCCGCCGACGCCTGGCTGGCGGGCGCGAAGCAGCACGACGGTTCGTGGTGGGGCCACTGGAAGGCGTGGCTCGCGCCGAATCTCGGCCCGCAGGTCCCCGCACGCATCGTGGGCAAGGGCAAGCTCAGGGTGCTCGAGGCTGCGCCCGGCACGTACGCGCGCATCCGCGCCGACGGAGCATGAGGCGCGTCCCCGCGCGCTTTGCTATAGTTTTCGTTCGATCGTCACCGGGAGAGCTGACATGACACGCTCCAGTCCGCTGTTCGTTGCGGCCGTCGTCGCGTTCATCGCCTTCGGGTCGGGATCCGCAGCCCTCGCGCAGACGAAGTGCGCGGATTGCGGACAAGTCCAGTCCGTTCGCTTCGTCGAGGAAAAGGGCAAGGGTTCGGGCCTGGGCGCCGTCGCCGGCGGCGTCGTCGGCGGCGTGATTGGCCATCAGATCGGCGGCGGGACCGGGCAGACCGTCGCGACGATTGCCGGTGCCGCCGGCGGCGCCTACGTCGGGAACAAGGTCGAGGCGAACAAGAAGTCGAAAGCGTACTGGACGGTCACGATCAAGATGGACGATGGCCCGACGCGAACGTTTACCTTCACCAACCAGCCGACCGTCAAGGAAGGCGAGCGCGTCAAGCTCATCGACGGCGGCAGGCGCCTCGCGCTCCTCGCCAACTGATCCGGCGCACCCCTCGCCAAAAAGACGCCGGGATATCCCGGCGTTTTTTCGACGACGATCGGAAGATCTCGGCGCGCGCTTCGGGGGCCGCGAAGCGCATCCGCGTGGATCAGGCGCGCGATGCGAGATTTGGCGCGGCGGTCTACCTGGGAACCGCCCCGCCGCCGGGAACTCCCTTGTCGGCACTCTTTCCGGGCGCTGCGGTTCCGGCGTCGGCGGGCTGCGCCGCGGGCTGTGCTGCGGGCCGTTGTTGCGGGACGGGCGCAGCGGGCGCAACCGGAACCGGAGCACCAGGCTGGCTGACGGATGGCGCGGGCGCCGCACGGCCCACCGGTGCGGGCGTAGGAGCCGCACGGCCTGTTCCCGTGGGTACCGGCGCCGCATAACTCGACGGCGCCGGTGCGACGGCCGGCGCGGTGGTCGGGGCGGGTGCGGTCACCGAGGAAGGCCGCAGCGGGGCAACGGAATGCCGCCGGTCGACGGGCTGGCGGCCGCCGGACTGCCCGCACGCGGCGCGGGCAACGGAATGCCGCCGGTCGACGGGCTGACGGGTGCAGCGCCGCCTGCGCGCTGCGACATCGGTTGCGACGTCGAAGGTACGGCGGACTGGCCGGGAATCCCTGTCGACCTCGGCTGTTGCGGTTGGGCTTTCGCCTCCGACCGAGCTGGCGGGGCCGGGACGACCGTACCGCCGGCGTCCGGGGTCGCCGCCGGGGGCGCGCTCCGGCGAGCCGGCTGCGCCGGCACGCTCACCTGGGGCGCACCGGGCGTGCCCGGCACGACGGCCTGCGGTGAGCTCGCCGCGCCCGGCGACCTGGCTGTCGCCGAACCTTCGCGACCGCGCGGAGCCTGCCCTGCGGGTGGCGCCGTTGCGGCCCCGGGCGTTGCCGTCGGCGCGAAGGTCGATCGGTCGCCGGGCACGCCACCGCGAGGCGTTTGCGGAGCGATTCCTGCGCCCGGCGCGACGGTCGACGGTCCACCCGGCCGCGTCGACGGTCCCGCAGCGCCACGACCCGCCTGCGTCCCCGTAAAGATCGCGGACGCCGGCGGCGGCGTTCCACGCTCGCCCGGCCGGACCGCGGGGGCATGCGAGGGTCCCTGCGCAAGCGGAGGAGCGCTCGCCAGGATCGGCGCGGAGCGCAACTGCGAACCCGGCAATCGAAGGGTATTTCCCGGAACCGGCTTCCGCGTGCCGAGCAGCCCGCCGGGAACGACCGTCATCGCGCCCGGAATGTCGTAGTTCGAGTAACGCGGGGGCGGCGCCTTCGGGCGCGCTCTCACGTTCACCGCGTAGGGCCGGTTGTAATGCGTCCAGCAGTTGTTCGAGCAACGGCCCCACCAGGGGAGGTACGGATCGCCCCACCCCAGCGGCACCCAGCCGTACACCGGCGCGCCGGCACCGACCGACAGGCCCCATCCCGCGCCGCCGTACCACCCGACGAGCGCCGGCGCCCAATACGGCCGCGCGACATAGGCGCCCGGACACCAGCCCCAGCGCGGGCCGACTCGCACCCAGCGCCCATAATGCGACGGCGCATAGCCCCAGGGGGCGGCATCGACCCAGGTCAGCCCCCAGCCGCCGACGTTGGTCCAGTAGCCGTCGCTGTACGGCGCCCAGTCCGTCGCGACTGCCGTCGGGTACCAGACGGGACCGTAGGTCGGGCTGGTTTCCCATGTCCCGTAGTCGTCGAGCTCCGCGTAGCCGACCATCTGCCGCGAGACGTAGGCGGCGGAACGCGCGCGCTCGTAGCGCCGATCGCGATCGGCGCTCCAGCTGTCGAAGCCGTCGACGCCGAAGCCGTTGCGAATGTCGGCAAAGTCTGGCTCGGGTCCTGTCACCGTCACCGTCTGTCCGGGTAGCGCCTGCTGCGCACCGGAGGCGAGCGCGATCAATGCCTCGCCCTCGCGCACCGCCACCGTGGTCCCCTGCCGGTCGGGCGCGACCTCGATCCGGTAGAGACCGGGCCGCGTCAGCGCAACCTGGGTGTTCGGGGTGTCGACGCGCGCCGCGTCGCCGCTGTCCAGCACGCGCACGCGGACGATCAGACGGCCCTGCGCAACGAACAGCGCGAGCTGCTGGTCGTCGAGCCGCGAAACGTGCAGGTTCGTGTCGCCGGCGAGACGGAGCTGGCCGCCGCCGTAGTCGATCTCGGCGCGGCCGTCGCCGGAAACCCACAGGTTGTCGCCGGTCGTGACGGGGTAGTTGATGCCGATCACCGACCACTCGGTCGCGTTGTCCTGCGGCGAGAGGAAGATCTGGCCGGCGAACTCGGCGACGCGGCCGACGCGGCCAGGGAGATCGTCGTCCTGTGCCCGCGCGGCAAGCGGCGCCGCAGCGAGCAGCAGCGCGGCCAGCCATGCGAGCATCGGGCGCGCAGCGCGGAGCGCGATTGGATTCAGGAGACTGAAGTGCGGCGCGGAAGTGCAGGTGCGCATGGCTGGACCTCCTTCGATGCTGCCATGAACGGCCAGTGGCCCGTCCCCGTTGACCCCTGCTCGACGCCGCGTTGCGTACGCGGCGGTCACGATGTCCGGGCAGGCCATTTGGATTAGGATATCTGCTGATCGTTCCTCGCGCAGTGAGTCGGAAGTTCGCTCAAAATTTCGCGGCGAAGGCGGATGCCACGCGGCTTTTCGCGGCCTCGACGTACCACGCGATAGTCCACCGGACGCGCGCCTTGTGCGACGACCAGCGGGCACCCGCTTCCTCGTGGTTGGAACTCCCGCCTCGGTACGCTTCCTCTGCATCATCGGCATTGCCCACAAGGAGACCCCAACCGTGTCGCACTACCACCGCACCCTCGTATCGGCCGCCATCGCCCTTGCGCTTGCCGCATCCGGCAACGCTGCCGCGCAGTTCACCAACGTCTATTTCTTCGGCGACAGTCTCACTGACATGGGCACATACAAGCCCGTGCTGCCACCCGGGACCGGCCTATTCACTACAAACCCCGGCCCGGTCTGGGCGCAGCCCTTCGCGGAGCACCTGGGATTCTCGGCTATCCCTGCGAATCAGGGCGGTACCGACTATGCGCAAGGCGGGGCGCGGGTAACGCTGTCGCCGGGCTACGCGCCGGTGCCCCCAACCGGGAACGCGGTGCCGATTTCCGCGCAAATTACGCAAGCCCTGGGCACGGGCGCTGCCGATTCCACTGCCATCTATTCCGTGTGGGGCGGCGGAAACGACATCTTCACGCAACTCGACAATTACCGGGCCGGAAAGGTCACGCTGGCACAGCTGCAGACCAATGTGGCTGCCGCCGGCGGCGAACTTGCCCAGCAGGTCGCGCGACTCGGGGACGCAGGCGCGCGATACATCATGATCTGGAACATGCCCAACATCGGAGCCACCCCGTTCGGGATCGCGTCCGGCGCAGCGCCGACGCTTTCGGCGGTTACGGATCTCTTCAACAGCTCGTTGACGGCTGGTCTGAACGCGTCCGGCGTCCCGACCATCCGGCTCAACCCGTACCGGCTGTACGCGGAAGTGATGGCGAACCCCGCGAGCTACGGGCTCCAGAACGTCACGGCGTCGGCGTGCGGGGATGCCACGCCGTCGGTCCTCTGTACGTCGGCGAACTTCGTCACTCCAGAGGCGCCGCAGACCTACCTGTGGGCCACCGACGTGCATCCGTCGACGGCCGGTCATGCAATCCTCGCTCAATACGCGGAGTCGATGATCACCGGCCCGCAGCAGATCGCCACGCCTCCCGCTCGCGCCGCTCGCCGTCGAGGACGCGAATTTCCGCGCGCTCGACGGTCGGATGTGGTCGAGCCTCGATGCGCCCCGGTCGCAGAAGCAGATCGAGACGTGGGCCGCGTACGATTACGGCAGCAGCGACATGAATGCGGGCGCCGCCAGCGGCAGCGCCAGGACGAACACGATCGCGGTCGGCGCCGACAGGAAGCTTTCCGAAAGGCTGCTCATCGGCGGGAGCTTCGGCTACACGGTGAACAAGGGCGATTTCGGCGGCGCCGGCGGCGGCTACAAGCTGCGCCAGCCGGTGGGCACGTTCTACACCGGCTACGGCGACGGGCCGTGGTACGTCGGGCGCGACGCTCGGCGCGGGCGCGCTGGACTACTCCGACGTGAACCGCAACATCCCGCTGGGCGCCGCCGTGCGCAACGAGAGCGGCGAGACCCGCGGCTACGAGTACACGGGGCGGCTCCTCGGCGGCTACTGGCTCCGGTTCCAGGATGTGCTGCACGGCCCGTATGCCCGGGTCACGTATACGAAGTCGGTGGTGCGCGGGTACTCGGAAACCGGATCGGACTCGACGGCGCTCGCGTACGACCAGCAGGACCACGAGCAACTGCTGTGGAGCCTCGGCTGGCAGGTCGCCGGAAACATCGGTGGCGTGCGGCCGTTCGCGCGCGTGACGTGGGAGTACGATTCGATGAATCAGACGCCCAGCGTGACGGCGTCGTCGGTCACGCTCGGCGGCAGCTACTCGATCCCCGGCGCGAATCCCGACAACAGCTACGCGTTGCTCAACGCCGGCGCGAGCGCCGATTTCGGCGGCCTGACCGGCTTCGTCACCGGCTCCGGCACCGCGGGCCGGGGCGACAGCAACTACTGGGCCGTCACCGTCGGGCTGCGCCTGCCGATCTAGGGCCTGTTGACGCTACATTCGCGCGAGCGGCGCGACACCGGCCCTCAGCGTGGCTTGCGCGGCGCGCGCGCGAACGCGGCGTCGTAGAGCGGACGCGGCAGCGCGCGCAGCACGCGCCCGACGAGCGCCATCTGCCAGGGCAGCACGTAGTAGCGCTTCCGGCGCTCGATCGCGCGCGCGATCAGGCGCGCCGCACGCGGCGCGTCGAGGAGGAACGGCATGCGGTAGGGGTTGCGCTCGGTCATCGGCGTCGCGATGTAGCCGGGACAGATCGTGACGACCGCAACGCCGCTGCCGACCAGCTCGACGCGCAGGCTTTCCAGATAGGCGATCGCGGCGGCTTTCGATGCCGAGTACGCGCCGGAACCCGGCAGGCCGCGAAATCCGGCGACGCTGGCGACGCCCGCCAGCACGCCGCGACGCCGTGCGCGCATCGCCGCGACGAACGGCTGGAAGCTGTGGACCATGCCCAGCACGTTGGTGTCGAGCACCGCGCGAAACGTAGGAAGGTCCTCCGCGTGCTCGGTCAGCGCGCCGCGCGACATGCCCGCATTGGCGATGACAACGTCGGTGACCCCGAAGCGGCGAATGAAATCCGCAGCGGCGCGGGCGAGCGCATCGGCGTCGCGCACGTCGCCCGCGTAGGTGGCGACGGCGCCAGGCGGAAGCGTGGCGGCCAGCGCGGCGAGCTCGGCCTGCCGCCGCGCGAACAGGCCGACCTTCGCCCCCTGCGCAGCATAGTGTCGCGCGAGCGCAGCGCCGATGCCGCTGCTCGCCCCGGTGATGAAGACGTTCATTGCGTTTCCGCCACGGCATCGGCCGCCGACCGAAACGCAATGTCCGCGGAAACGGCCGCTCAGCTCTTCGGTCGCTCGGCGCGCGCCTTCACGATCAGGGCATCGATCACCGCGGGCGTCGCCCGGTGCGAGGTCAGCTGGTAGGTGACGAACTTGCCGTCGACCACGAGCATCGGAACCTGCTGAATCTGGTACGCCTGCGCCGTTGCCCGCGCCCGGTTGACCTTGCCGGCGATCGCGAACGACGTGTACATGTCTTCGACCTTCTTCCGGTCCAGGCCCTGGCTCGCGGCCCAGTCGAAGAAGGTCTTGTCCTGCCAGAGGCTCATTCCCTTGGCGTGCAGCGCGGTGAACAACGCCGGGGTCAGCCGCGCTTCCTCGCCGAGCGCGTCGAGCGTGTAGTAAGCCTTGGCCAGGGGGAGCCAGCGATCCTGGAAGACCACCGGCACGCGGCGAAATTGCACGTCGGCAGGCAGCGTCTTGACCCACGGCTGCAGGAACGGCTCCAACTCGCCGCAATGCGGACAGCCATAGGAGAAGAACTCGATCACCTCGATCTTCTTGCCGGTCTCGACGGGCTGCGGGGACTTGAGCCGCAGGTACTCCTTCCCCTCCGTGGGAACGGTCGGTTGTGCCGTTGCGGCGAGCGGCATTGCCGCCAGCAACACCGCCGCCAGGGGCAACAGCCAGCGCATCAGTTTTTCCAGGGGGTGCATGTGGGGGTTCTCCTTGGTAAACCGCGGTCCATGCCGCGGGGATCGAATGCGGTTCGCAGGCACGGCGCGATGGCGCCGGCATGCCATCGGGGCGGTAGATCCCCGGAGTCCGGGGACCTGCGAGCGCCCGAGGCCGTCACCGCGACGACTCGTCAACGTCCATTGGGCCGGTCGCGATGACGCAAGTTCCCGCCGTCCCCGGCAACGCCGCGCCCGCAGCCGCGCGCCGGAACACTCAAAATTTGATCACCGCGACGTCGAATCCGCGCGTGGCAAGCTCGCCTTTCGTCCGCGCCATCGCGTCCGTGTTGTCGTAGGGGCCGATTCGGACGCGATACCGAACACCCTTGTCGGGCAGCGTGACCGGCTGGATCGTCGCTTCCCAGCCGGCGAATGCCAGCCGCGCCTTGAGGCTCTCGGCATCGGCCATGCTCGCGAACGAGCCCGCCTGCAGCCAGAACCGGTCGCCGGCTTTCGCCGGCTTGTCTGGCACGGGCGCCGTGGCGAGCTCGTCGACCTTGGCCAGGGTCTTGTCGGGCGAGGCGGCCCGTTCCGCCGTCACCTTGTCCGGTGGGGCGCGTTCGGCCGCCTTCGCCGGGAGCTTCGGCTCCTCGACCCCCGGCAGGATCTTGTAGAAATCGAAACGTGGCTTCTCCGCCGTTCCCGCTTCGGCCCGGCCGGACTTGTTCGTCTCCCTGGTCGCTTCGCGTGCGGGCTCTTTCCCGGGCGTGGCGGACTGGTAGGGATTGCCCGCGCGGGTCAGATAGAACGCGACCCCGGCGGCAAGCGCGAGGCCCACGGCGATGCCGATGAACAGTCCGAGCAGCGTGCCGCCGAAGCCGGACCGGCGCGAGGGATGGGGTCGGCGCTTCCCGACTGCCGAGTGTGCCGGATGGTGGTCTATGCGTGAGGTCATGTCGCAGGCTCGATTGCAGACGCGGGCGCCGTCACATCTTCTCGGGCGCGCCGATGCCGAGCACGGCGAGACCGTTCTTCACGACCTGGCCCGTTGCCGCGACGAGCGCGAGGCGTGCGCGCTGCGTTCTCCGGTCGTCGACCAGAAAGCGCTCGGCATTATAATAACTGTGGAATTCGGCGGCCAAGTCCTTGAGGTAGAACGTCACCTGGTGCGGCGCGAGCTCGCGCGCGGCCAGGGTGAGCTCCGCCGGGAAATCCGCGAGGCGGCGCAGCAGGCACTGCTCGTAGGGACTCGTGAGCGGCGCGAGATCCGCGTCCGCGAGCGCCGCCGGCGCCTCCCCCATCGCAATCCCGGCCTGCCGCATCACCGAGGCGACGCGCGCGTGCGCGTATTGGACGTAGTAGACCGGGTTCTCCTCGGTCTGCGACCGGGCGAGATCGACGTCGAACGTGAACTCGCTGTCGGCCTTGCGCGAAACCAGAAAGAACCGGACCGCGTCGCGCCCCGCCTCGTCGATCAGATCGCGCAGCGTGACGTAGCTGCCAGCGCGCTTGCTGATCTTCACTTCCTCGCCGCCCTTCATGACGGTGACCATCTTGTGGATGATGTAGTCGGGGTAGCCCGGCGGGATGCCGAGCCCCGCCGCCTGCAGCCCGGCGCGCACGCGGGTGACCGTGCTGTGGTGATCGGAGCCCTGCACGTTGATCACCTTCGAGTAGCCGCGCTCCCATTTCGTCACATGGTAGGCGACGTCGCCGACGAAATAGGTGTACCCCCCGTCGGACTTCTTCATCACGCGGTCCTTGTCGTCGCCGTAGTCGGTGGTCTTGAGCCACAGCGCCCCCTCCAGCTCGTAGGTCTTGCCCGAGGCGGCCAGCCGGGCGACGGTCGCCTCCACGCGCCCGTCGACGTAGAGCGAGGACTCCAGGTAATAGTTGTCGAACTTCACGCCGAACGCCTGCAGGTCCCGGTCCTGCTCGGCGCGCAGCTGGGCAACCGCGTAGTGGCGGATCGACTCGATGTCGCCGAGATCGTGCCCGACCTCGTCCAGGAAGCGCTGCGCGAGCTCGCGGATGTATTCGCCGCGGTAGCCGTCTTCGGGGAAGGTCGCGTGCTCGCCCTTCAGCTCCTGCGCGCGCGCGCGCACCGAGATCGCGAGATTCTGGATCTGCTGTCCGGCGTCGTTGTAGTAGAACTCGCGCGTGACTTCCGCTCCCTGCCACTCGAGCAGCCGCGCGAGCGCGTCGCCAAGCGCGGCCTGGCGTCCGTGCCCCACGTGCAGCGGGCCCGTCGGATTCGCCGAGACGAATTCGACCATCACGCGCTCGTTGCGGCGCGAATCGCTGCGTCCGTAGCCGTCGCCTTCGGCAAGGATCCGCGCAACCACCGCCTGGCGCGCCGCCGGCGTGACGAAGACGTTGATGAATCCGGCGCCGGCGATCTCGACCCTGGCCACCCATTCCGACGCGGGCAGCGCGCCGACGAGCGACTGCGCGAATTCGCGCGGGTTCCTCTTCAGTGCCTTCGCGTGCTGGAGCGCAACGTTGGACGCGAAATCGCCGTGCTCCGGCTGCTTCGGGCGCTCGAGCACGACCGGCACGCGGGCGCGCTCCGGCGCCACGGCGGCAAGTCCGAGCGCGAGCCAGGCTTCGAGTTGTGCGCGCAGGTCGGTCATGAGGTGGCCGCGGGATTACCGGCCATCGGTGATTTGGCGGTGGAGCGCGAACCGGGAAGCGCAGCGCGCGCGATCCGGAATCGCCGAGGGTTCCTGTCGCCGATCGCGCGGCGACCAAATGTCGAATTATAGCCGGTCGGGCGCGCCGCTCGCCGAATGCGCGGTCACGCGAAGCCGAGGGGGTCGACGTCGAGCGCCCACCGGACCCGTCGTCCCGGAAGCGCCGCGATCGCGTCGCGCCAGCGAGGGAGGAAGCGCTGCAACGCGCCGCGCTCGGTCGCCTGGGCAAGCACCTGTCCGCGCTCCAGTCCCGCACGCCGCGGCAGGCTTGCCGGCACGGGTGGGAACACCTCGACGGCGACGGTTTCCTCGTGCGCGACGCTGCGGCCCCGCTCGCACGCCGCGGCGAGGAACGCGTCGACCGCGTCGCGGGAGGGGGCCTCCGCGACGACGAGCGCCAGGTGCGCGAACGGCGGTAGCGCCGCCGCCCGGCGTTCGGCGAGCAGCACCTCCGCGAAGCTCTCGTAGTCGTGTCCGGCGAGCGCCCGCGCGAGGGCATGCGTGGGAAAATCGGTCTGCACGATAACCTCGCCGGGAAGGTCCCCCCGTCCGGCGCGCCCCGACACCTGGAACAGCAGCGCCGCCAGCCGCTCGGTCGCCCGGAAGTCCGCGCTGTACAGCGCATTGTCCGCGCCGAGCACGCCCACCAGCGTGAGCCGGGGAAAATCGTGGCCCTTGGCGAGCATCTGGGTGCCGACGAGGATATCGACGTCGCCTGCGTGCACGCGATCGCGAACCGCGGCGAACGCGCCCTTCCTCTGCGTGCTGTCGCGATCGACGCGGGCGATGCGCGCGCCGGGAAAGCGGCCGGCCAGCGCGCGCTCGAGCCGCTGCGTGCCGTGGCCGAGCGGGAGCAGATCGACATTGCCGCACTCGGGGCACGCCCGCGGCAGGCGCTCGGCGTGTCCGCAGTGGTGGCAGCGGAGCTCCCCCGCATCGCGGTGGACGACCAGGCGCGCGCTGCATCGTGTGCACCCCGACTGCCAGCCGCACGACGAGCAGAGCAACGACGGCGCATATCCGCGGCGATTGATGAAGACGAGCGACTGCTCCGCGCGGCGCAGCCGCGTCTCGATCGCCGCGACCAGCGGCGCGCCGATCCCTTCGAGCGAGCCGGCGTCCCGGTTCGGGATGAACACGATCCGCGGCAGGCGCGCCGGCGCTGCCGCACGCAGCGGCAGCTTGAGCCATCCGTAGCGTCCGCGCTGCGCGTGGACGAGCGTCTCCAGTGCCGGCGTCGCGCTGCCCAGCACGATCGGAACGCCGCGCTGGCGCGCGCGCCACACCGCGACGTCGCGGCCGTGATAGCGGACGCCATCCTGCTGCTTGAACGAGGGATCGTGCTCCTCGTCGACGACGACGAGCGCAAGCCGCGGCAGCGGCGCGAAGACGGCAAGGCGCGTGCCGAGCACGAGGTCGGCCTCCCCGGCCGCCGCCGCCCGCCAGTGGCGCAGGCGCTCCCCGGACGCCAGCCGGCTGTGCAGCGTGACCGTCCTGCGTTCCGGAAGCGCACTGGCTATGCGCTGCTCGAGTTGCGGTGTCAGGCTGATTTCCGGCACGAGGATCAATGCCTGTCCGCCGGCCGCGATGCATTCGGACGCGACGGCAAGATAGACCTCGGTCTTGCCGCTTCCGGTGACGCCCTGGAGCAGAAACGGGGCGAATGCGGCGCGCGCTTCGAGTACCGCATCGACCGCGCGCTGCTGGTCTGCATTGAGCGGCACGCCACCGCGCTCCTCCGCGTGCCCGGCGCATCGCCCCGGCACGTCCGGCGGCACCGACTCCGCCCACCCGGCCGCCTGCCACTGCCGCAGGGCGTGCTTCAGGTGCGGCGGCAGTGCCGCCTGCGCCTCGATCGTCAGCGTCGCGCCAGGCACCGCGCTCCAGCTTTCGTACAGCGCGCGCAACCGTGGCGCACGGCCCAGCGCGGCGGCGAGCGCATCGCGGCCGGCTGCGGTCAGTCGCAGGGCAGCCGCAACCCGGCGCGGGGAGCGCAACGGATCCCGCGCGGCGGACAGCGGCGGCAGCATCTGCGCGAGCACGAGTCCGAGCGGTTCCTGGTAATACGTCGAGACGAAGCTCGCCAGTGCGAGAAGGTCGGCGGGCAGGGCCGGGAGATCGCGAATGACTTCGACGATCGGCTGCAATCGCTCGCGCGCGATCTCGGAGGTTGGCGCGACATCGATGACCACCCCGACGAGCAGCCGCCTGGCGAGACGCACGCGGACGAGCGTGCCGCGATCGACCGCGAGACCTTCGGGAATCCAGTAATCGAATTCCGCGGACGCGGCGACCGGAAGGGCGATGCGGGCAATGGCCATGCGCTCAGCTTGCGGGCACTCGGCGACCGCGCAGCCCAATCCACATCCATGAACAGATTGTAGCGTTCGAAATCCTTAGCACGCGTGGCAGCAACAATAGGCAAGTCCTTGGTTTATATGGCGCCCCGGGGATTCTGTTCGCGACTCTGTGGATAATTTTGTGTGTAAGTGGGCCGTCACATCCGAGCGACCGCCAGGGAATTCCCGGCAACGCCCGAGGGCCCGCTGGGGGCTGAAAAAATACACGTTATTTTTCAATGCTTTGGGGAGTGGGCCGTTTTGAGATCAGGGGCGAGGCCATCAAACCGGCTCATGGCTCGAGGCGTGTGCATAAGTGCGGTGTCCGGAACCACGGTTCGGACTTTTGTCAAGAGGCCGCGGATCCAGCAGGGGCGCGGCTTCGCGCCCCTCTTCCGAGGGGGCCCGGCTGCAAATCACGCGTCGGCGCGGGTTTGGCGCGATTCGCCGTGCACCGCCTCGACCAGCGCGGCAACGTTCTCCGGCGGCGTTGCCGGGACGATCCCGTGCCCGAGGTTGAACACGTGCCCGGGAGCGGGGCCCGCCGCGCGCACGATCGCGGCCGCCTCTCGCCGGACGACCTCGGGACTCGTCAACAGCACCAGCGGGTCGAGGTTGCCCTGCAGGGCGACGCGCGAGCCGACACGGCGGCGGGCGTCCGCGATGTCCACGGTCCAGTCGAGTCCCACGCACGACGCGCCGATCGCAGCGATATCGTCGAGCCACTGCCCGCCCCCCTTGGTGAAGACGATGCTCGGCACGGGTCGCGCGTCCGGCGCCGTTGCGAGCTCCGCGAGCACCGAGCGAATGGGGTCGAGCGAGAACGTCCGATACGCGGCCGCCGGAAGCAGACCGCCCCAGGTGTCGAAGATCATCACCGCGTCGGCGCCCGCAGCGATCTGCTCGTTGAGATACTCGGCAACCGCGCGGGCGTTGATCGCGACGAGGCGCTGCATGAGATCGGGGCGGGCATAGATCATCCGGCGCACGCTCGCGAAGTCGGCGCTGCCCGCGCCCTCGACCATGTAGCAGGCAAGCGTGAACGGGCTCCCCGCGAATCCGATCAGCGGCAACCGGCCCGCGAGAGCGCGCTTGATCTCGGCGACGGCGTCGAACACGTAGCGCAGCGTCGCCATGTCCGGCACCGCAAGCTTTGCGATCGCCGCCTCGTCGGCCACGGTGCGGCGGAAGCGCGGCCCCTCGCCCTCGGCGAAATGGAGTCCGAGCCCCATCGCGTCGGGAACGGTCAGGATGTCGGAGAACAGAATCGCGGCGTCGAGCGGGAAACGCGCGAGCGGCTGCAGCGTGACCTCCGTGGCGAGCGATGGGGTCTTCGCGAGCGCGAGAAAGCTCCCCGCCCTGGCCCGCGTCGCGTTGTACTCGGGCAGGTAGCGACCGGCCTGGCGCATCAGCCAGACGGGCGTGTAGGGCGTGGGCTCCCGGCGCAGCGCGCGGAGGAATACGTCGTTCCTGGGTGTGGTCATCGTGGCTGGGTGACGACGGGCCGCGGCTCCGGCACGGCCGGATCCCGCATGGCGGCTGCCGATATCGGCGGGCGGATCAGCGGGGCAGCTCGCTGCTGCCCATGAGGAACTCGTCGACGGCGCGCGCGCATTGCCGGCCTTCGCGAATCGCCCACACGACGAGCGATTGACCGCGGCGCATGTCGCCGGCCGCGAAGACCTTCGACACTGTCGTCCGGTAGTCGGCGACATTCGCACGGACGTTGCCGCGCGTGTCGCACTCGACGCCGAGCTGCTCGAGCAGTCCCTTGCGCACCGGGCCGAGAAAGCCCATCGCGAGCAGCACCAGATCGGCCTTCATCTCGAACTCCGTGCCGGGCATTTCGACCATCTTCGGCTGGCCGTCGGCACCCTTCTGCCATTCGACGCGGGCCGCAACGAGCTTTTCGACCTTGCCGTTCCGGCCCTCGAAACGCTTGGTCGCGACAGCCCAGTCGCGCTTGCAGCCCTCCTCGTGCGACGACGAGGTGCGCAGCTTGATCGGCCAATACGGCCAGACGATCGGCTTGTCCTCGCGCTCGGGCGGCTGCGGCAGCAGCTCGAACTGCGTGACGGACTTCGCGCCGTGGCGGTTCGACGTTCCGACGCAATCGGAACCCGTATCGCCACCGCCGATCACGACGACATGCTTTCCGGTCGCCATCAGCTGGCTCGGCACGGTGTCGCCGGCGACGACGCGGTTCTGCTGCGGCAGGAACTCCATCGCGAAATGAATGCCGGAAAGCTCGCGGCCCGGCACCGGCAGGTCGCGCGGCTGCTCTGCGCCCGCCGCGACGATCACCGCGTCATGCTCGTTGACGAGCGTCTGCGCATCGACGTCCTTGCCGACGTCGACGTTGGGCCGGAACACCACCCCCTCGATCGACATCTGCGCCATCCGGCGGTCGATCAGGTGCTTCTCCATCTTGAAATCGGGGATCCCGTAGCGGAGCAAGCCGCCGATCCGATCGGCCTTCTCGTACACGACCACGTCGTGCCCTGCCCGCGCCAGCTGCTGCGCGCACGCGAGCCCCGCCGGGCCGGAGCCGACGATCGCGACGCGCCTGCCGGTCTTGGCGAGAGGGGGCAGCGGCGTCACCCACCCCTCCTCCCAGGCTCTGTCGATGATGAAGTGCTCGATCGACTTGATCCCGACGGGATCGTTGTTGATATTGAGCGTGCACGCCGATTCGCAGGGCGCGGGACAGACGCGCCCGGTGAACTCCGGAAAATTGTTCGTCGAGTGCAGCACGTCGATCGCCGCACGCCACTGCTTGCGGTAGACGAGATCGTTCCAGTCCGGGATGACATTGTTGATCGGGCACCCCGACTGGCAGAACGGGATTCCGCAGTCCATGCAGCGCGCGCCCTGCTTCGACGCGGCCTCGTCGTCGAGCGCCAGCACGAACTCGCGATAGTTCCTGACGCGCTCCCCGGGCGGCAGCGCGACCTCCTGGATGCGCGCGAGCTCCATGAAGCCGGTGATCTTGCCCATGTCAGTGCCCGCCCGGCCGCCCGAAGGGCACTGTGCTCCCCCTTGGGGGGCAGCGAACGCAGTGAGCGTGGGGGCCGTTCGTCCGCCTCCCCGGGGGGCGGCGAATGCAGGGGGCGTGGACGCTGCTCATGTCAGGCGGGGGCCTTCTGCCGCGCGGTCGTTGCGGGCTTCGCCGCCGCCTGCCTCGCATGGAGCTCGGAGAGAGCGCGCTTGTATTCGCCGGGGAAGACCTTGACGAATTTCCGGCGGGCAGCGTCCCAGTCGTCGAGGATCGCCAGTGCGCGCGTGCTGCCGGTGAAGCGCAGGTGGCGCTCGATGAGCTCGCGAACGAGGGTCTCGTCGGCGCTGCCGGCGTGCCGGAGCCGGCCGTTGCCGGTGGCCGCGAGCTCCTTCTCCGCCTTCGCCTGCTCGGCCGCCGTCAACACCGGCTCGAGCGCGACCATCGACGTGTTGCAGCGTTTCGCGAAACTGCCGTCGTCGTCGTAGACGTAGGCGATGCCCCCGCTCATTCCCGCCGCGAAGTTGCGTCCCGTCCGGCCAAGGACGACGACGGTCCCGCCCGTCATGTATTCGCAGCCGTGGTCGCCGGTGCCCTCGACGACGGCCGATGCGCCGGAATTGCGGACGCAGAAGCGCTCGCCGGCGACGCCGCGGAAATACGCATCGCCGGCGATCGCGCCGTACATCACCGTATTGCCGACGACGATGTTCTCCTCCGGCTTCGCCGGACACGCCGGGTCGGGGTAGACGACGATGCGCCCGCCCGAGAGTCCCTTGCCGACGTAGTCGTTGGTCGCACCCTGCAGCTCGAAGGTGATCCCGTGCGCGAGGAACGCGCCGAAGCTCTGCCCGGCGACGCCCTCGAACGCGACGTGTATGGTGTCGTCGGGCAGGCCCGCGTGGCCGTACTTGCGCGCGACGGTTCCGGAGAGCATCGCGCCGACCGAGCGATTCGCGTTGCGGATCCGGTGCGCGAGGCGCACCGGCTCCTTGCGGTCGAGGGCCGGTGCCGCCGCCGCGATCAGCTGATGATCGAGCGCGCCGGCGAGCCCGTGATCCTGCGCTTCGCATTTGTGCCGCGCCACTTCGGCCGGCATCGGAGGCTGGTAGAAGATCCGGGAAAAGTCGAGCCCCTTCGCCTTCCAGTGCTCGACGCCCCGACGCGTGTCGAGGAGATCCGAGCGCCCGATCAGGTCGTCGAAACGGCGCACCCCCAGCTTCGCCATCAGCTCGCGCACTTCCTCGGCGACGAAGAAGAAGTAGTTGACGACATGCTCGGGCTGCCCGGCGAACTTCCGGCGCAGCTCGGGATCCTGGGTCGCGATGCCCACCGGACAGGTGTTCAGGTGGCACTTGCGCATCATGATGCAGCCGGTCGCCACGAGCGGCGCCGTGGCGAACCCGAATTCGTCCGCGCCCAGCAGCGCGCCGATCACGACGTCGCGCCCCGTCTTCATCTGGCCGTCCACCTGCACCGCGATGCGGCCGCGCAGGCGGTTCAGCACGAGCGTCTGCTGGGTCTCGGCCAGCCCGAGCTCCCACGGCGTGCCGGCATGCTTGATCGACGACACCGGCGAGGCGCCGGTGCCGCCGTCGTGGCCGGCGATCGTGACATGGTCGGACTTCGCCTTCGCGACGCCGGCGGCGACCGTGCCGACACCGACCTCGGAAACCAGCTTCACCGAAATCGACGCGCGCGGATTCGCGTTCTTGAGGTCGTGGATCAGCTGCGCCAGGTCCTCGATCGAGTAGATGTCGTGATGCGGCGGCGGAGAGATGAGCCCCACGCCGGGCACGGAGAATCGCAGGTGCGCGATGTATCCGGACACCTTGTGCCCGGGCAGCTGGCCGCCCTCGCCGGGCTTCGCGCCCTGCGCCATCTTGATCTGGATCTGATCGGCGGAGACGAGGTACTCGGCGGTGACGCCGAACCGTCCCGACGCGACCTGCTTGATCTTCGAGCGCAGCGAGTCGCCTTCCTTGAGCGCGATGTCGACGACCGCGCTCTCGATCCGGCTCTTGAAGGTCTCGCCCTTGCCGATCGGAGCGTAGCGATGCGCGTCCTCGCCGCCCTCGCCGGTATTCGACTTGCCGCCGATGCGGTTCATCGCCACCGCGAGCGTCGCGTGCGCCTCGGTCGAGATCGAGCCCAGGCTCATCGCGCCGGTGGCGAAGCGCTTGACGATCTCGGACGCGGGCTCGACCTCCTCGATCGCGATCGGCGCCGCGGCAAAGCGGAACTCGAACAGCCCGCGCAGCGTCATCAGCCGCTGCGTCTGGTCGTTGATGAGCGACGCGTATTCCTTGTACGTCGCGTAGCTCGCGGTGCGCGCCGCATGCTGGAGCTTGGCGATCGAGTCCGGCGTCCACACGTGCTCCTCGCCGCGGACGCGGTACTGGTATTCGCCCCCGGCATCCAGCGCGTGCGCGAGCAGCAGGTTGCTGCCGAACGCGAGCTGATGCAGCCGATGCGCCTCCTCGGCAACCTCGAACAGGCCGATCCCCTCGACGCCGCTCGCCGTGCCGTTGAAGTACTTGCCGATGAACTCCGTCTGCAGGCCGACGGCCTCGAAGATCTGCGCGCCGCAGTACGACTGGTACGTCGAGATGCCCATCTTCGACATCACCTTGTACAGCCCCTTGCAGATGGCCTTGATGAAGCGGTCCGCGGACTCCTGCGGCACGATGCCCGGAACGATGTCGGCGAGCGAGCCGAGCGTTTCGAGCGCGAGGTAGGGGTGGATCGCCTCGGCGCCGTAGCCGGCGAGCAGCGCGAAGTGGTGGACTTCGCGCGCCGAGCCGGTCTCCACGACGAGTCCGGTGCTGGTGCGCAGCCCCTTGCGCACGAGGTGCTGGTGCACCGCCGCGGTCGCGAGCAGCGCGGGGATCGGCATCAGCTCGGCGGACACCCGGCGGTCGGACACGATCAGCACGTTGTAGCCCAGGTGTATCGCGTCCTCGGCCTCGGCGGACAGCGACGCGAGCGCGGCTTCCATGCCGTTCGCGCCCCACGCGGCGGGGTAGCAGATGTCGAGCTCGTACGCCTTGAAGGCACCTCCGGTGAACAGCGCGATGTGCCGGATCTTCTCCATCGCTTCGTTCGTGAGGATCGGGTGCTGCGCCTCGAGGCGCATCGGCGGCGCCTTCTCGTCGATGCCGAGCAGGTTCGGCCGGGGACCGATGAAGGTGACGAGCGACATCACGAGCTCCTCGCGGATCGGGTCGATCGGCGGGTTCGTGACCTGCGCGAACAGCTGCTTGAAGTAGTTGTAGAAGACCTTGGGCCGCGACGAGAGCACCGGAAGCGCCGCGTCGTTGCCCATCGAGCCGATCGCCTCCTCGCCGCTCTGCGCCATCGGCGCCAGGATGATCCGGAGGTCCTCCTGCGTGTAGCCGAAAGCCTGCTGGCGGTCGAGCAGAGGGACTTCCGACATCTGGGTCGGCGCGGGCTCGGGCAGCGCGTCGAGCGCGATGCGCGAGCGCGTGATCCAGTCGCGGTACGGCTTGGCGCCGGCGAGCGAGCGCTTCAGCTCCTCGTCCTCGATGATCCGGCCCTGCTCCATGTCGACCAGCAGCATCCGTCCCGGCTGCAGCCGCCACTTCTTGATGATCTTGCGCTCCGGAATGTCGAGCACGCCGACCTCGGACGCCATCACCACGTAGTCGTCGTCGGTGACGATGAAGCGCGCGGGCCGCAGGCCGTTGCGGTCGAGCGTCGCGCCGATCTGGCGGCCGTCGGTGAACGCCATCGCCGCGGGCCCGTCCCAGGGCTCCATCAGCGCCGCGTTGTACTCGTAGAACGCGCGACGGTCCTCGTCCATCAGCGGGTTGCCGGCCCACGCCTCGGGGATCATCAGCATCATCGCGTGCGCGAGCGGGTAGCCGCCCATCACGAGCAGCTCGAGCGCGTTGTCGAACGACGCGGAGTCGGACTGACCGTCGTAGATCAGCGGCCAGATCTTGTCGAGGTCCTCGCCCAGCACCGTGCTCGAAATCCCGTGCTGCCGCGCGCGGATCCAGTTGACGTTGCCGCGCAGCGTGTTGATCTCGCCGTTGTGGCAGACGAGCCGGAACGGATGCGCGAGATCCCAGGTCGGAAACGTGTTGGTCGAGAAGCGCTGATGCACCATGGCGAGCGCCGACACCATCGACTCGTCCTTGAGATCGAGGAAATACTCGCCCACCTGGTGCGCGAGCAGCATTCCCTTGTAGACGAGCGTGCGCGTCGACATCGACGGCACGTAGAACTCCTTGCCGTGCCGCAGCTTCAGCGCCTGGATCGCGTGGCCGGACTTCTTGCGAATGATGTAGAGCTTGCGCTCGAGCGCATCCTGGTCCATCGCGTTCGACCCGCGCGCGATGAATACCTGCCGGATGATCGGCTCGACTTCCCTGGTCCGCACCGAGAGTCCGCTGTGGTTCGTCGGCACGTCGCGCCAGCCGAGGAGGATCTGCCCTTCGCTCGCCACCGCGCGCTCGATCTCCTGCATGCAGGCCATCCGCGACGCCGGCTCCTTCGGCAGGAACACCATGCCGACCCCGTACTGGCCGATCGCCGGAAGGGTGAGCCCCTGGGATCCGCAGACCTTTCGCAGGAACCGGTCCGGAAGCTGGATCAGGATGCCGGCGCCGTCTCCCTGCAGCGGATCCGCTCCGGTCGCGCCGCGATGCGTCAGATTCTTCAGGATCGACAGCGCCTGGGTGACGATCGCGTGGCTCTTCTGCCCCTTGATATGGGCGATGAAACCCAGACCGCAGGCGTCGTGCTCGTTCGCGGGATCGTAGAGACCCTGGCGCCCGGGAGGTTGATGCCCCAATTCGTCCGAACCTGCGTGCACGGTGACCTCGCCGCTGCGAAGTGTGAAGAATGGTGCGCAAGGGAAACGATACCAGCCCTGCGCTCGCTTCCGTAAGCGAAGGCGAAACCTTTACAGACTAGCAGTGATGCTGCAATGCGGCAAGGCAGCGCGCGGTGCGCCCTGGCGTGTGGCGCGCGGTGCAACAGTCGCCGACCCGGCGGGCGGACGCGCGCAGCAAAAGACTTGCGTGAATTGCGTTCTTAGGCTTTAATCTCAAGAAAGTGGGCTAGATCCTTGTTGCAGCATCCAAAACAGGCTGGCTCCCCTGCCCTCTTTAGGACATCATCATCAGGAATTCCACCATGACGGAACCCCGCCTATTCGCCGCCTGGCTGCGGTCGCTCGCCGGCCTCGCCGCCCTCGCCGGATTGCTCGGACTGAGCGCTTGCGGCGGCGGCAGCGGGGCTCCGAACAACGTCTACGACACCCCGGGACCGCTGACCGTGCTGCCGGCCGTCCGCCATCGCCTATTCGGGAGTGCCCATCGCGCTGACCGTCACCGGCGGAACGCCGCCGTACCGGGCGTACTCCTCGAATTCGGGCCTCGTCCCGGTCGCGCAGACCGTGGCGGGTGACACGATCGTGGTGGTGCCGGGGACCTTGTCGGACGACACCGAAGTCACGATCACCGTGCAGGACAACCCCAATGCGCAGATCGCGCCCACGAGCACGGCCGCCGTGCTCACGGTCCGCTCGGCGCCGCTCGTCAACTCGCTGACGATCACTCCGAACCTCGCCGACTGCGGTACGGGCGCCATCTGCTCCGGTCAGACCGGAACGGCGTCCGTCACCGTGCTGGGTTCGCAGGGCGGAGCGCTCGCCGGCCGCCAGGTCCGGTTCGATGTCGTGTCCGGGCCCTACGGCATCGTGCCTTCCAATCCCTCGCTGCCCGTGGTGTCGACGCTCACCGTCGCCACGGACGCCAGCGGGCATCGCGAGCGTCATCATCAAGGCAAACGCCAACGCGCCCACCCAGTTCGCGCAGTTGCGGGTGACCGACCTGACCTCCGGCCAGCAGCTGCTCGGCAATTTCCTCATCCAGCTGGTGACCGACGGCACGTACGATCCTGTCGGTCGTGCCCGGCACCGCCAAGATCACCGGCGCGTTCAAGGGCAGCTGCTCGACGGGCTTCGTGACCGAGTACTTCATCTACGGCGGAACGCCGCCGTACCGGGTCACGTCGACGTTCCCGAACTCGATCGTCCTGTCCGGGTCTCCCGTCAACACGAGCGGCGGCTCCTTCCGGGCGACCACCAACGGTGCCTGCGTCGACCCGCTGACGTTCTCGATCGTGGACGCCACGGGCCGCCAGACGACGGCGACGCTGTCCAATGTTCCGGGCGATGACCGACGCGCCAGTGGTGACGCCGGACTCGCGATCGCGCCGCCAAGCTATACGAGCGCCGCATGCACCGGCGCCTCGTTCAATTTCGTGATCTCCGGTGGTACGCCGCCCTTCGGCGTCGCGTCCGCCGGGGGAACGGTTCTCCCGTAATCCGGTCCCGACATCGCCCGGCTCGGTGACCGTCAGCGGTTTCACGACCGGCAGCGGCGTACACCAGGTTGCTGGTGGGCGACGCGAGCACGCCGCAGAAGAGCATCACCGCAACGATTACCTGCAACTGACCGGCAACGACCGCTGCAGCGTAAACAGGAACGGCGCCCGATCGGGCGCCGTTCCCTTCTCGCTGGTCCGGGTCCTGGCGGACCCGTTGCAACCCGGCGCTCCTGCGGATTCGACCGCTTCCCTGGCCGAAGCGGACGCGACTGCGGCGACGCACACATCCGGTCGATTGCACTCGATCGGAACGCAGCGATCAGCCTTCGAGCACCGCGTGCAAATCGGGCTCCGCGGACATCGGCCGTGACGAACGCGTCGCCAATTCGCCGAAGCAGCACGAAGCGGATCGCGCCGGCGACGACCTTCTTGTCGTGACTCATCAGGGCAAGGTAGCGCGCCGCCCCCAGCCGCGGCGCGTCGACGGGCAGCCCGGCGCGCTCGAGGAGTGCGCGCAAGCGCAGGACGTCGGCGCTGGCGAGGAGTCCGAGCCTCCCGGACAACTGCGCCGCCATCACCATGCCCGCGGCGACCGCCTCGCCGTGCAGCCATTCGCCGTATCCGACCCCGGCCTCGATCGCGTGGCCGAACGTGTGCCCGAAATTGAGCAATGCCCGCTCGCCCGTCTCACGCTCGTCCGCGGCGACGATCTCCGCCTTGATCCGGCAGCTCTCGGTCACGGCGTGGATCAGCGCTTCGGCGTCGCGGGCGACGAGGCGCGGGAGCTCCGCCTCGAGCCAGTCGAAGAATGCGCGGTCGCGGATCGCGCCGTACTTGATGACCTCGGCGAGGCCGGCGGCCAGCTCGCGGTCGGGCAACGTGCGCAGGCAGTTCGTGTCGATCAATACGACACGCGGTTGGTAGAACGCGCCGATCAGGTTCTTGCCCAGCGGGTGATTGACGCCCGTCTTGCCGCCGACGGAGGAATCCACCTGCGCGAGCAGCGTGGTCGGGATCTGCACGAACGGCATGCCGCGCTGGCAGATCGCCGCCGCGAAGCCGGCGATGTCGCCGACGACGCCGCCGCCCAACGCCACCACCGTCGTCGAGCGGTCGGCCTTGAGCTCCAGCAGGCCGGTCAGCACGTCGTGGAGCGTCGCCCAGGTCTTGTGCGTTTCGCCGTCCGGAACGACGATGACTTCGCTGCCGATGCCGGCGCCCGACAGGCTCGCCCGCAGCGGGCCCAGCCAGTGCGCCGCGACGACCGGATTGGTGACGACGACCGCACGCGGTCGCGGCAGCAGCGGGGCGAGCAGCGCGCCGGCCTCCTGCAGGAGCGCGGGCCCGACGTGGATCGGGTAGCTGCGCTCGCCGAGCGAAACCTGCTGCGTGCGAACTGCGGTCATGCTTCGAGGGCGTTGCGCTGCGCCGCTTCGAGCTGCCGCGCGAAACCGGGCGATCTCGTCGCGGTCGGACTCGATCACGCACTCGGCGACCTCGCGATAGAGCGCATCGCGCGCCGCGTAGAGCTCGGCGAGCCGGGCGGCCGGATCGGCGGTGTTGAGCAGCGGCCGGTGCCGGCTCCGGCGCGTGCGCTCGCGCAGCGCCGCCGGAAGCGCATGCAGGTAGATCACCGTGCCGTTCGCCCTGAGCTGCTCCCGGTTCGCGTGGCGGATCACGACGCCGCCGCCGGTGGCGAGCACGATGTTCGACAGCGCGGCGAGCTCGACCAGCATGGCTTCCTCGCGATCGCGGAAGACCGCCTCGCCTTCGATCTCGAAGATCGTCGGTATGGTCACTCCGAGCTTGCGTTCGAGCTCCGCATCGGCGTCGACGAACGTCTTGCCGAGGCGCCGCGCGAGCTGCCGACCGAGCGTGGACTTGCCGGCGCCGGGAAGTCCGACCAGGAACAGGTTGCCGCGATGCAGGTGCACGGCGGGATTGTAGCAGCGCAGGTTGCGGACCCCGCGCTGCCGCGGGACGACGGATCGGTCACCGATCGCAGGCGCGCGACGCGCCCGCGACCGGCCGACGGCGCTACTTGACCGCGGTGATCGAGTCCTTGACCACGCGCGGCGTCAGGAAGATGAGGAGCTCCTGCTTTTCGCTCGACCGGTTGGTCGTCTTGAACAGGTAGCCGAAGAACGGGATGTCGCCCAGCAGCGGGACCTTGTCGACGCTGTTGTTGATGATCTCCTCGTAGATCCCGCCGATGACCGCCGTGTCGCCGTTGTTGACGGCGATCTGCGTCGTGACGTTCCGCGTGTCGATCGACGGCACCTGGAACCCGCCGCCGAGGTTGACCATCTGCCCGACCGAGTCCTTGCGGATCTCGACGGTCATGATGATCCGGTTGTCCGGAGTGATCTGCGGCGTCACGTCGAGGCGCAGCACCGCCTTCTTGAACTGCACGGTGGCCGGATTGTTCGCGGTGCCAGGAGTCACGTACGGTATTTCGGTGCCCTGCTCGATGGCCGCCTTCTGGTTGTCGCCGGTGACCACGCGCGGGCTCGACACGACCTTGCCCCGGTTGTCGGATTCCAGCGCCGAGAGCTCGAGGTTGATCAGGTTGCCGCTGCCGAGGTTGATCAGCGTCAGCGCGAGCGAGCCCGCGGCGTTCACCACCGGCAGGTTGACGTTGAGCGCCGGCGAATCCGAGTAGCCGGGGTAGGTGATTCCGGACGCCAGCTCGAACGGGGTCGGCGTGCGCGTGTCGCGCGGCGTCTGGAGCAGCGTCGAGCCCTGCGGCGTGACGGTCGGCTGCGTGCTGAGGCTCCCGGTCGATCCCGCCGCATAGCGGTTGTTGATCCTGAACGCGGTCTGCGCGCCGAAGCGCACGCCGAGCTGCCTGCCGAACTTGTCGCTGGCGATCACGATGCGCGCCTCGATCAGCACCTGCCTGATCGCCGTGTCGATCTGGCGGATGATCTTGCGAATCTCTTCGAGGTTGGCCGGGATGTCCTGCACGAACAGGATGTTCGATCGCGGGTCGACCATCGCGACCCCGCGCTTCGAGATGAACGAGCCCTGTCCGCCGGTCGTCGCTGTCTGGCCGGCGCCCAAGCCGAACTGCTGCTGGCGGTTGGTGGTGATCAGATTGAGCAGGTCCTGCGCCTTGATGTAGTTCAGCTGGAACGACTCGGAGACGAGCGGCTCGAGCTCGCTGATGTCCTTCTGCGCCTCCAGCTGCTGCTTTTCCTTCAGCGCCAGCTCCTCGCGCGGCGCGATGAGCACGACATTGCCGTTCTTGCGCATGTCGAGGCCCTTCGTCTGCATGATGATGTCGAGCGCCTGGTCCCAGGGTATGTCCTTGAGGCGCAGCGTGAGGCTGCCGGAGACCGAGTCGCTGGTGATGATGTTGAGGCCCGTGAAATCGGCGATCACCTGCAGCACTGCGCGCACTTCGACGTTCTGGAAGTTGAGCGACAGCTTGTCGCCCTTGTAGCCCTGCCGCGAGCCCTGGACGAGCTTGTTCGGATCCTCGACGATCGGCTTCACCTCGAGGATGAACCGGTTGTCCGTCTGGTACGCCGAGTGCTCCCACAACCCCTTCGGCTCGACGATCATCCGTGCGTTGGCGCCCTGATTGAACGTGTCGACGGTCACGATGGGCGTGCCGAAGTCCTGCACGTCCAGCCGGCGCTCGAGATTGCGCGGCACCGACGTCTTGATGAAGTCGACGATCAGCGCCTTCCCCTGCTGGCGGATGTCGATGCCGGTCGAATTGTCGGAAAGATCGACGACGATGCGCCCTTCGCCGGCGGTGCCGCGCCGGAAATCCACGTCGCGCAGCGTGTGCTGCGTGTCGCCCGGCCGTGCCTCGGCGAAGCGCTGCACGACCTGGGTCTTGGCATCCAGCTGCTCGCCCTGGTCGTAAAGCGTGACCAGCACTGCATTGCCCTCGACCTGCGTTTCGAACGTCTGCGGCCGGTTGAGGTTGAACACGACGCGCGTCCGGGCTCCGGACTGGATCACGTTGACGCTGCGCAGCGCGACATCCTCCACCGCCCGCTGCGTCGTGCCGAGCCCATTGGCCGTGTCGAGGAAGTCGAGCGCGATCCGCGGCGGAGTTGCGATCGCGAAGCCGGCGGGCGGGCTCGCGGGCGCGTTCTTCAGCACGAACTTGACGATGGTCCGACCCGACGTTCCCTTCGATACGGTCAGCGCGTCGATGCTGTTGGCGGCCTGCGCGAACGCCGCGCCGGACCCGGCGAGCGCCAGCGCCGCGAAGACCCACGCATGCGCGCAGCGGGCCGTTCGCACCCGCGTGACCAGGGTGTCAAGCCATACGAACACGCTCATTTTTTTCGCTCCTGTGTCTTGGTATCGGCCTGGATCAGCTGCAGCGCGCTGGTCCGCTCCGTCCAGTCGCCGCTTCCGTCCTGCACCAGCTCCTTCAGGCGGACCTCGGCGTCGCTGATGCCCACGATCACGCCGAAGTTCTGCCCGAGATAGTTCCCCTGGCTCACCTGGTAGACGTCCTTGTCGGGCGTGCGCACCAGCGCATACGTCGACTTGCCCTTGGTGAGCGTGCCGACCATGTTGAGCGACTCCAGCGGATAGGCCTCGAGCGGCTCGCGGCGCCTGGTCAGATCGGGCGCGAGCTTGCTCCCGCCCTTCGACGGCTCGATCTTCCGCGGCTTGAAGGGGTCGGGCAGGTCGAAGGCGTTGTAGGCAAACGGCTCGTACGGCTTGATCTGCGGCAACGGGTCGACGCGACCCCGTGCACCCTTGCCCTGGTCGGCCATCCACGCGCGGAGGTCCTGGTGGCTTTCGCCACCGCATCCGGCGAGCGCGAGACACGCGCCCAGTGAGAGCGCCAGCCAACGCTTCATTTCTTGCCCTTCTCCTTGTCCTTCGCGTCCTTTGCCGCCTTGCGCTGCTTGGCGAGCTCTTCCTCGTCGAGGTAGCGGAACGTCTTCGCCACGGCGTCCATCGTCAGCACGCCCTTGTCGTTCGCGATCGCGAGATCGTTCAGCGTGACGATACGCGGCAGCTGCGCAACGTCGCTCGCGAACGCGCCCATGTCGTGGTAGTTGCCGGTGATCTTCACGGTAATCGGCAGCTCGGCGTAGAAATCGGCGAGCCGCTCCTGCGCCGCCGGCTTGAACAGCTCGAACTGCAGCCCGCGGCCGAGCCCGGCCTGGTTGATGTCGGTGAGCAGCGCGTCCATCTCGGCCTTGTTCGGCAGCTGCTTCAGGAGGGCGCCGAACGACTGCTCGATTTCCTTCAGCTGCTGGACGTAGATGTCGTGATTGATCGCCTTCGCCTTCTTGGTCGCGTACTGCTCCTTGAGCGTGGTCTCCTCCTGCCGCGCCCGATCGAGCTCCTCGTACCGGTCCTTCCAGTCGAGCACCGCTCCGGCCGCCAGGATCGCGATGAAGATGAGGGCGAGCATCGCCGCCCTGGGCAGCAGGGGCCAGGTGCCGACCTCGCGGAAATTGAGCCGGCGGATGTCGTCGAGCGTCATACGTCCTTCGCCCCCTTAGCCTTGGCCGGGGCCGCCGGCGCCGCTGCCGGGGCCGGCCGCCGCACGCCGCCCGCAGCCGCGGGCCGCGGCTCCTCGGGAGGCGCCGCCTGTTTGATCTGGGCGTTCAGCGTGAACTCGTTCACGCGGAGATCCTTCGCGACGGGCGACGGAACCGACTTGATCTCGACCAGCTCCGGCTGGAACAGCCACGGCGAGGACTCGATGTTGCGCATCAGTGTCGAGACCCGCGCATTCGACTGCGCATAGCCGACCATCTGGATCTTGGGGCCCGTCTGCTTCACCGATTTCAGGTAGATCCCGTCGGGCAGCTGCCGCACCAGCTGGTCGAGAACGTGGACCGCCTCCGTCCGGTTCGTCTGGAGCGTCTCGACGATCTGCTTCCGCGCGAGGAGCGCCTGGGTCTGCTCGCGCAGCTTGTCGATCTCCTTGATCTGCTCGTCGAGCTTCGCGATCTCGGTCTTCAGCAGGCCGTTTCGGCTGTCCTGGTTCTCGATCTGCGCGCCGAGCAGGACGTGCCCCAGCAGGACGACCGCGAGGCCAAGTATCGCGAGCCCGATCGCCAGCGAGACGAACTGGCGCTGGCGCGCCTGGCGCTTCTGCTCGCGGTGCGGCAGAAGGTTGACGCGAATCATTCGAAGCTCCGCAATGCCAGTCCGCAGGCGATCAGCAGCAGCGGCGCCTCCTGCGCGAGCTGCCGCGGCCGGACACGGTCCGACGTCGCCATGTTGGCGAACGGGTTGGCGACGATCGCCGGAACGCCGGCCCGTTTGGCCACGAGGTCGTCGATCCCCGGCAGGAGCGCGCAGCCGCCGGCCAGCACGATCTGGTCGATCTGACTGTAAGAGGTGGACGTGAAGAAGAACTGCAGCGCGCGGGTGACCTCGAGGGCGAGGGTCTCCATGAATGGCTGCAGCACGTCGGCGTCGTAATTGTCGGGGAGACCCTGGCTCTTCTTCGCCGATTCGGCTTCGTCGGGCGCCAGGTTGAACGCGCGCTGAATGTCATGCGTGAGCTGGTTGCCGCCGAACGCCTGGTCGCGGGAGAAGAGGAACTGGCCGTTGCGCAGCACGTAGAAGTGGGTCACGTGCGCGCCGATGTCGATGAGCGCGATGTTCTGGTCCCGCCCGCTCGCCGGAAGGGTCGGAGCAATCAGCTCGAAGGCCTGCTGCATCGCGTAGGACTCGATGTCCATCACCCGCGGCTTGAGCCCCGCCGCCTCGGCGACGGCGACCCGGTCCTCGACCTTTTCCTTGCGGGAGGCGGCTATCAGCACCTCCGACTCGTCGGGATTGTTCGGCGCCGGGCCGATGATCTGGAAGTCGAGGTTCACCTCGTCGAGCGCGAACGGAATGTACTGGTTCGCCTCCGCCTCGACCTGGAGCTCGAGGTCCTCCTCCTTCTGTCCGGAGGGCACGACGATCTTCTTGGTGATGACCATGGACGCCGGAAGGGCAAGCGCGATGTTGCGGTTCCGGCTTCCGAGGCGCTTGTGGGCACGCTTCAGCGCGTCGCTGACCAGGTCCAGGTTGGCGATGTTGCCGTCGGTGACCACGTCGCGGACCAGGGGCTCGATCGCGTACCGCTCGAGCCGGTAGGCGCCCTTCCCCGCCTCGGCGAGCTCCACCAGCTTGATGGCCGTCGAGCTTATGTCGACTCCGATCAGAGACGGGTACTTCGTCTTGAACGTGTCGAGGATGGAACTGAGTTTTTCGGCGAGCATGGCTACCTTGGCGCGCAATGCTGATAATCTACATTAAAGATTGGCAGCAAGTATGAAGGTTGTCAAATTGTTTTCCTTCGGGGGATGTATTTGTTGTAAGCCCGCCTATAATCCGGGCTTCACCCCTCCCATCGGGCAAGTTTTATTCCCTTATGCTAAGGCGGTGGCTCCTCTACGTCGGGTCCGTCCTGCTTGGGCTGGGGGTCGTGAGCGCCCTTCTGGGCGCCTTCGTGCTGGCACTGCTTTATCCGACCCTCCCATCCCTCGAAAACCTGACCGACTACCGGCCCAAGATACCCCTGCGTATCGTTTCGGCCGAGGGCGACCTCCTGGGCGAATTCGGGGAGGAGCGCCGGGCCGTCGTCACCATCGGCGAGGTCCCGGAGATCATGAAACAGGCCATCCTGGCGGCCGAGGACGAGCGCTTCTACTCGCACGGCGGGGTGGATTACCTCAGCATTCTGCGGGCGGCGGCGTCCAACCTCGCGTCCGGCACGCAGCAGGGCGCCGGCACCATCACCATGCAGGTGGCCCGCAACTTCTTCCTCACCCGGGAGAAGACGATCACGCGCAAGCTGCGCGAGGTCCTGCTGGCCTGGAAGATCGAGGCGAACCTGTCCAAGGACGAGATCCTCCAGCTCTACATCAACCAGATATTCCTCGGGCAGCGCGCGTACGGGTTCGCGGCAGCCGCCCAGATCTATTTCGGAAGGCCATTGAAGGATGTCTCCCCCGCGGAGGCGGCGATGCTGGCGGGACTGCCGAAAGCACCGTCGGCCTACAACCCGGTCACCAACCCGAAACGTGCCAAAACCCGCCAAATGTACGTACTGCGGCGAATGCACGACCTGAAGTACATCAGCACCGAGCAGCTCCGGGCGGCGCAAACCGCGCCCCTGGCGGTCCGCCCGAGCCTGCGCGAGACCGTGCCGATGCACGCCGAGTACGTCGCCGAAATGGCACGCCAGGTCGTCTTCGACGCGTACGGGGAGGATGCCTACACCAAGGGCCTCACCGTCCACACCACCATACGCAAGGCCGACCAGCTGGCCGCGTATGCAGCCGTGCGCCGGGGCGTGCTCGACTACGACCATCGCCACGGGTATCGGGGGCCCGAGGCCTACGTGACCCTGCCCGCCGAAGCGGCCGAGCGCGAGACGGTCTTCGAGAGGCTCTTCCAGGAGACGAGCGACAGCGACGGCATCGTCCCGGCGGTCGTGACCGAGGCCAGCGCCGCGGCGGTCAAGGCGGTGCTCGCCGACGGCGAAGCGGTCGAGATCGCCGGCGACGGACTCCGGTTCGCCAGCCGTGCGCTCGGCGAGAAGGCCCCGGCCGCGACCCGGATCCGGCCCGGGGCGGTCGTCCGCCTCGTCCGCGACAGCAAAGGGCGCTGGGAGATCACCCAGCTGCCCCTGGTCGAGGCCGCGTTCGTGTCGATGCGCCCCAGCGACGGCGCGATCCTGTCGCTCGTCGGGGGCTTCGATTTCGAGCGGAACAAGTTCAATCACGTCACGCAGGCGCAGCGCCAGCCCGGATCGGCGTTCAAGCCGTTCATCTACTCGGCCGCGCTGGAGAAGGGGTTCACCCCGGCAACCATCGTCAATGACGCCCCCTTCTTCGTTCCCGCCGACAAGGCCGGGGGCGAGGACTGGGAGCCCAAGAACTACGACGGCAAGTTCGAGGGCCCGATGCGCGTCCGCGCGGCGCTCGCCAAATCGAAGAACCTCGTCACCGTCCGCGTCCTCCAGGCGATCGGGCCCCAGTACGCGCAGGACTACATCGGCCGCTTCGGCTTCGATCCGAAGCTGCACCCCCCGTATCTGACGATGGGACTGGGCGCCGGCTCGGCGACCCCGATGCAGATGGTGAGCGCCTACGCCACATTCGCCAACGGGGGCTACCGGATCGCGCCGTACGTGATCTCGAGGATCGTCGACGGCCGGGGCAACGTGCTGTCCGAGGCCTCGCCGCTGGTCGCGGGGGACACCGCCGAAAAGGCGATCGACCAGCGCAACGCCTGGATCATGACCTCGCTCCTCAGGGACGTGGTGCGCGTGGGCACCGCGACGCGCGCCCTTGCGCTCAACCGCGGCGACCTCGCCGGCAAGACCGGCACGACCAACGAGAATGTCGATGCGTGGTTCTGCGGCTACAACGCTGCGATGGTCGGCGTGTCGTGGATCGGGTTCGACCAGCCGAAGACCCTGGGGTCGAACGAAACCGGGGCCGTCGCGGCACTCCCGATCTGGATAGCGCACATGGGGCGAGTGCTGAAGGGCACGCCCGAAGCCGTCTTGCCGATGCCGGCGGGAATCGTCGCCGTCACGGTCAATGCCGAATCCGGCCTTCGGGACGACGCGGGAAGCGTCACCGAATATTTCTTTGCCGAGTTCCCGCCGCGTGGGCGCGACGAGGGCCTCACGCCGGGCAAGCCCGGCAAGGATATCCGCGACCAGCTATTCTGATGTCCGGCTCGCGCAATCCGGGCCGCGCCGACGGCCTCCGCGCCCAGCGCGACCGCCTGCGGATCGCGCAGGCGGCCGCGCGGCTCATTGCCGAGCACGGGCTCACCGACTGGACGCTCGCGAAGCGCAAGGCCGCGCGGCTGCTGCTGCTGCCGGATACGGCGCCGCTGCCGTCGAACGAGGAAATCGAGGTCGCGCTCGGCGGGCACCACGCGCTCTTCGGCGGCAGCGCGCATGCGCTCGCCCTGCTCGCCCAGCGCAAGGAGGCGCTCGCCTGGATGCGTCGGCTCGCGGCATGGGAGCCGCTGCTGGTCGGGGGCGTCGCCGCCGGCTGGGCGACCGAGCACAGCGAGGCGCGGGTCGAGCTCGTCGCCGACGATCCGAAAGCCGTCGAGATGGCGCTGGCGAGCGCGGGCGTCGCCTACAAGGCGCTGCCGCCGCGCGACAGCGACGACACCGCAGCGCAGCTGCGCATCGATTCGCCGCGGGCCGCGGTGCGGCTTGCGATTCTCACGCCGCAGCAGCGTCGGAACCGCCCGCGGCGACAGCGAGGAACCGCGGCTCACCGCCGATGCCGTCGCCGCGCTGATCGCCGGGGCGGAACGGGGCGACGGGTCAGCCTGACTCCGCAAGCCAGCCGCCCGCGGCCAGCGCAAAGTAGGTCAATATCGCGTCCGCGCCCGCGCGCTTGAATCCGGTCAGCGTTTCCAGCACGCATGCGCGCTCGTCGAGCCAGCCGTTCTGCGCGGCTGCCTTCTGCATCGCGTATTCGCCGGACACCTGGTAGACGGCGGTCGGCACCCCGAAGGTGTCCTTCACCCGGCGGACGATGTCGAGATAAGGCATCCCCGGCTTCACCATCACCATGTCGGCGCCCTCCTGCAGATCGAGCCATACCTCGCGGAGCGCCTCGTCCGAGTTCGCGGGGTCCATCTGGTAGGTGTACTTGCTTCCGCCGCCGAGGTTGCCCGCGGACCCGACGGCATCGCGGAAGGGGCCGTAGAACGACGATGCGTACTTCGCCGAGTACGCCATGATCCGGGTCCGTTCCCGACCTGCGGCGTCGAGCGCCTCGCGTATCGCGCCGATGCGCCCGTCCATCATGTCCGAGGGTGCGACCATGTCCACCCCTGCTTCGGCGTGGCAGAGCGCCTGCTTCACGAGCGCAGCCACGGTCTCGTCGTTGACCACGTAACCGGTCGCGTCGACGAGGCCGTCCTGGCCGTGGCTCGTGTACGGGTCGAGCGCGACGTCGGTGATGATGCCGAGCGTCGGGAAGCGCTCCTTCAGCGCGCGCACCGTGCGCGGCACGAGTCCCTCCGGATGCCACGCCTGCGCCGCGTCCGGCGTCTTCAGCTCCGAGGCGATCACCGGAAACAGCGCGACCGCCGGAATCGCAAGCTCGAGGCAGCGTTCGGCGTCGCGAAACAGCAGGTCGATGCTCTTGCGCGAGATGCCGGGCAGCGATGCCACCGGCTCCTCGCGCCCTGCGCCGTCGAGCACGAATACCGGATAGATGAGATCGTCGGCGGTGAGCCGGTGCTCGCGGACCAGTCGCCGCGAGAAGTCGTCGCGGCGCATCCGCCGCATCCGCCGGACGGGGTAGTGCCCTGTGAAATCGAAACCCATGATGGCAACCTGTGTTTGCGTCGTTGGGAGGCGCACTGCCCGCATCGTAGCCGCTACCCGGCGGGCGCGGCAAACGACCCGCAGCCCGGGCCCCGGGGGCACACGCCGGAGGTCGACCGAACGCGGCGTTGCGCGGCTCCCCTGGCGAACGGCGCGAGGCTTCCGGCAACGCCTCTCGGGAACTCCGGTCGCGGCGCCCGGTCTATTAGCGCAGACGGCGACGTCTCCCGCTTCCCTCCCTGAGCGGGTGCCCTCGGCAGTGACCAATCCTACCGAGGGTTTTTCGGGCCCCGCGTCACTCCCCTTGAGCGCGGGGCCTTTTCTTTTCTGTCGCCCGGCGCCGGCGCGCCGGCGTCGGATGTCGTCTCGCCGAGCCAGCTGGCAAGAATCGCCTCGGCCGCCGGAATGCCGATGCGGCGCGTTGCCGAGAACGCGACCACGGCAACCTGCGCCGCATGGAACGGAAACGCGCCTGCGATGTCGCGCTCGATCGCGCGCTGCGCGCCCCCCTGGGCCGAGGCGGTGAATTTGTCCACCTTGGTTGCGAGCACGAGCACCGGCCGGCCGCTCGGAAAATAGCCGGCCAGCAACCGGCGATCGAGGTCGGCGAGCCCGTGGCGGGCATCGACGACCAGCACCAGTCCGACCAGCGATTGCCGTGTCGCGAGATAGCGGGCGAGGAACTCCTGCCAGTGGCGCTTCAACGCCTGCGGGACCGCCGCGTAGCCGTAGCCCGGCAGGTCTGCGAGCAGGGCGCCGCTGCGCAAGCGAAAGAAATTGATCTGCTGCGTCCGGCCCGGAGTCTTGCTCGTGAACGCAAGCCGCGTCCGGTTGGCCAGCGCATTGATCGCGCTCGACTTGCCGGCATTGGAGCGGCCGGCAAACGCGATTTCCGGCGGACCCGGCGGCGGAAGCTGCGCGTCGTTGGCGACGGTGAGATGGAACTCGGCGAGCTGCAACGGGTGCTTCACCGCAAGGCGCCCCGGACGCCGTCCCTGTGGCGCCCGGCTTTGGCCCGGTCGCGCAATTCCGTTACAATGCGATGTTTTTGCACGATTGATTCGGCGCCGCGCGGGCGTAGGAACCGGACTCACGGCCGGGGTGCCCGCCCTCGCCTTCGAGGAGTCACCCGATGAAACGCATGTTGCTGCTGGCCGCGGTCGCCGGCGCATGGTCCGCGGCTGCCGCGTCTGGCGCAGGCACCCGCCGGAAAGCCGGATCTCGCCAAGGCGGAAACGATCGTCAAGGAGGTCTGCTCCGCCTGTCACGGCCTCGATGGCAACAGCGCGACCCCCGTGAATCCGAGCATCGCCGGGCAGCCGGCGGAGTATATCACCCTGCAACTGGCCCATTTTCAGTCGGGGCTGCGCGTGAATCCGGTCATGCAGGGAATGTCCGCGACATTGAAGCCGGAGGACATGAGGGCGCTCGGCGCCTATTTCGCGAAGCAGAAGCCGAAGGGCCTTGCCGCCAAGGACGCGGCGCTGGTCACGGCGGGACAGAAGCTCTACCGCGGCGGCGACGCGGCGGCCGGCATTCCGGCATGTGCGGCCTGCCACACGCCGGCCGGCGCGGGGCTCGCGAAGAACTACCCCCGGCTCGCGGGCCAGTACGCCGACTACACCTACGCCCAGCTGAAGTCGTTCAAGGCAGGCGAGCGCGGGAACGACAAGGACGGCAAGGACGTCAACGGCAGGATCATGGGCATGATCGCCGCCAAGATGAGCGACGCGCAGATGAAGGCCGTCGCCGAGTACACGTCCGGGCTGCGCTAAGACGACCCTTCGCTGGCGAGGCAGCGCGCGAGCGCGTCGCGCCAGTCGGGAAGGGCGAAACCGAACGTGGTCTCGAAGCGGGCGGTGGCAAGGACCCCATACGCCGGCCGCCGTGCCGGGGTCGGGTAGTCCGCAGTCGCGATCGGCCGGACGGTCGGCCGCGGCGCGTCGCCGACGATGGCGCGCGCGAAGTCGTGCCAGCTTGCCTGGCCCGTCGACGACAGATGATAGAGCCCCGCCCGCTCGGCGGCCGACGCCAGCCCGGCGCCGACGATCCGCGCCGTCGACTCGGCGAGCGTCCGGCACCAGTTGGGCACGCCGATCTGATCGGCGACGACGGATAGCTCGTCCCGCTCGGCAGCGAGCCGGCGAATCGTCAGCAGGAAATTCCTGCCGCGCAGTCCGTAGACCCAGCTGGTGCGCAAGACGAGCGCCTGCGCGCCGGTCGCCGCGATCGCGCGCTCGCCCTCGAGCTTGCTCGCGCCGTACGCGTTCAGCGGCGCCGTCGGTGCGTCCTCCGGATACGGCGTCTTGCGCATCCCGTCGAAAACGTAGTCGGTCGAGTAATGGATCAGCACGGCCCCGAGGCGCTTCGCCTCTTCCGCGAGGATGCCCGGCGCCCGGCCGTTGACGGCCTGCGCCAGCGCGGTTTCCTTCTCCGCGAGATCGACCGCCGTGTAGGCGCCCGCATTCACGACCAGCGCCGGCTTCGCCCCGCGCATGGCGGCGACGATCGCATCGGGATCGGCAAGATCGAGCTTTGCGCGGTCGGCTGCGACGACCTCGCCGTGCGGCAACAGCAGCCGGGCGAGCTCGAAGCCGATCTGACCCTGCGCACCCGTCACCAGTATCGTCGCCCGGCGCATCGGCGTCGCGCCCTCGTTACGGGTAGACGTCCGCGGCGGCGAGCGGCGCGCCCGCCGCGTCCTTCGCGGTGAGGATGGGGGCGCCGGACAGAGGCCACGCGATGGCGAGCGCAGGGTCGCTCCACAGCAGCGTGCGCTCGTGCTCCGGGTACCAGTAGTCGGTCGTCTTGTAGAGGAACTCCGCGTAATCGGAGAGCGCAAGGAAGCCGTGCGCGAAACCCGGGGGCACCCACAGCATGCGCCGGTTCTCGGCCGAAAGCATCGTGCCGAACGGGCGCCCGAACGTCGGCGAGCTGCGGCGCAGGTCGACCACGACGTCGTACACTTCGCCGGCGACGACGCGGACCAGCTTGCCCTGCGCGTGCTCGATCTGGTAGTGCAGCCCGCGCAGCACGCCGCGCGCGGACCGCGAATGGTTGTCCTGCACGAACGTCGCGGGGAGCCCCGCGGCGGCGAAGGCGCGCGCGTTCCAGCTCTCGAAGAAGAAGCCGCGCTCGTCGCCGAAGACGCGGGGCTCGATCAGCTTGACGTCGGCAAGCGCCGTCGGCGTGACCTTCATTTGATGCCCGGCTCGCGCAGCAGCGCAAGCAGATATTGTCCGTAGGCGTTCTTCGCCATCGCCTGGCCGAGTCGCTCGACCGCGGTGCCGTCGATGTAGCCCAGCCGGAACGCGATCTCCTCCGGGCAGGCGATCTTCAGTCCCTGCCGGCGCTCGATCGTGGCGATGTACTGGCCGGCTTCGAGCAGCGACTCGTGGGTTCCCGTGTCGAGCCAGGCCATGCCCCGGCCCATCACCTCGCAGCCGAGCGCGCCCCGCGCGAGGTACGCCTTGTTGACATCGGTGATCTCGAGCTCGCCGCGCGCGGAGGGCCGCAGGTTCGCCGCAATGTCGAGGACGAGGTTGTCGTAGAAATAGAGCCCGGTGACCGCGTAGCGCGACTTCGGCTCCTTCGGCTTCTCCTCGAGGCTCAGAACGCGGCCCGTCGCGTCGAGCTCGGCCACGCCGTAGCGCTCCGGGTCGGCGACCGGATAGGCGAACACGGTCGCCCCATCGGTGCGCGCCGCGGCACGGTGGAGCTGCACCGAGAGATCGTGGCCGTAGAAGATGTTGTCGCCCAGCACCAGCGCCACCGGGTCGCGACCGATGAAGCTGCGCCCGATGATGAACGCCTGGGCGAGGCCCTCCGGCGCCGGCTGCACCGCGTACGACAGGCGCAGACCCCATTGCGCGCCGTCGCCGAGCAGCTGCGTGAAGCGCGGCGTGTCCTCGGGCGTCGAGATCACCAGGATGTCGCGGATCCCGGCGAGCATCAGCGTCGACAGCGGGTAGTAGATCATCGGCTTGTCGTACACCGGCAGCAGCTGCTTGGACACGACATGCGTGACCGGGTAGAGCCGGGTGCCGGAGCCGCCGGCCAGGATGATTCCTTTGCGCGTCATCGTCCGCTTCGCCTGTTCAGGTAACCGCGCCCGCGCTTGCGGCGCTCACGCCGAGCTGGCCTCGTAGTTGAGGGATATCCACTTGTGGTATTCCCCGCTCGTCACCGCGGCGAGCCAGTCACCGTTGTCCAGGTACCACTGCACGGTGCGGCGCATGCCGGTCGCGAACGATTCCGCAGGGACCCACGCCAATTCCCGGCGGATCTTCGTGGCGTCGATCGCGTACCGGCGGTCGTGCCCGGGCCGGTCCCTGACGAACGTGATCAGGCCGGCGTAGTCGCGGCCCGGCGCGACCTCGCCGAGGATGCGGCAGATCGTTTCGACGACGTCCAGATTGGCCATCTCGGCATCGCCGCCGACATTGTAGGTCTCGCCCGGGCGGCCGCCCGCGAGAACCGCGCGGATCGCCGAGCAATGATCGCCGACGTAGAGCCAATCGCGCACGTTGCGACCGTCGCCGTACACGGGCAGCGGCTTGCCGGCGAGCGCATTGACGATCATCAGCGGTATGAGCTTCTCCGGGAACTGGCGCGGTCCGTAGTTGTTCGAGCAGTTGGTCGTGAGGGTCGGCAGACCGTACGTGTGATGATAGGCGCGCACCAGGTGGTCGGCCGCGGCCTTCGAGGCCGAGTACGGGCTGTTCGGTGCGTAGGGCGTCTTTTCGGTGAACGCCGGATCGTCGGGGCCGAGCGATCCGTAGACCTCGTCGGTCGACACGTGCAGAAAACGGAATGCGTCGCGCTCGGCTTCGGGCAATGTCGAGCAGAACGCGCGCGTTGCTTCGAGCAGCGCGAACGTGCCCACGATGTTGGTTTCGACGAACGCCGCCGGTCCGTGGATCGACCGGTCGACGTGGGACTCCGCGGCGAAGTTGACGATCGCCCGCGGCCGATGCTGCGAGAGGATCGCCCCGACCTGCTCCCGGTCGCCGATGTCCCCGCGCACGAAGACGTGTCGCGCGTCGCCGCGCAGCGGGGTGAGGCTGCCGAGATTGCCGGCATAGGTGAGCTTGTCGAGGTTGACGACCGGCTCACCCGTTTGCCGCAACCAGTCCAGCACGAAGTTGGCGCCGATAAAACCGGCCCCGCCTGTAACTAGTAGCATGGATTACGCGGCGCCGGTTTCGGCGCCGTCAGTGACGAGAATCATGGAATCACGCGGCGAAGGGGGGCGCAGCGCATGAACCGGCGCCGCCCCGAAATGAGCGAATTCTAACACCGCCATCCGGTCAGGCCGCCGGAGCCCCGTAGTACTCGCCATACCAGGCCACGAACCGGGCGAGCCCCTCCGCGAGCGGCGTGTGCGGCGCGAAACCGGTGACCGCGGCGAGCCGGTCGATCGCCGCGTAGGTCGCCGGAACGTCCCCCGGCTGCATCGGTGCGTACTCCTTGATCGCCGGGCGGCCGAGCAGGCGCTCCAGCGTGGCGATGAACGTTTCCAGCGCGACCGCTTCGTGGTTGCCGATGTTGTAGACCGCGTACGGCGCGGCGTCCCCCTGCCCACGCGGCGGCTTTTCGACGATCCGGACGATGCCTTCGACGATGTCGTCGACGTAGGTGAAGTCGCGGCGCATCTTCCCGTCGTTGAAGACGCGAATCGGCTCGCCGGCGAGAATCGCCTTCGTGAACAGCATCGGCGCCATGTCCGGGCGCCCCCACGGCCCATAGACCGTGAAGAAGCGCAGTCCCGTCGTCGGCAGGCGGTAGAGGTGGCTGTAGCTGTGCGCGATCAGCTCGTTCGCCTTCTTGGTCGCGGCGTAGAGGCTCACGGGGTGATCGACGTTCTGGTCCTCCGAGAACGGCAGCGTGTGATTCGCGCCGTACACGCTGGAACTGGACGCGTACACGAGATGCTCGATCTGCGCATGCCGGCAGCCTTCGACGACGTGCCCGAACGCCGTCAGGTTGTTGGCGAAATACGCACCCGGATTGACCAGCGAATATCTGACACCGGGTTGCGCCGCGAGGTGAACGACGCGGGTGAATCCGCCGTCACGGAACAGCCGCGCGGTTGCTGCAGCGTCGCTCAGGTCGACGCGCGCAAACCGGAATCGCGGGTGCGCCACCAGCCGCGCGAGCCGCGCTTCCTTGAGCGCCACGTCGTAGTACGGGTCGAAGTTGTCGACGCCGGTCACCGCGGCGCCCTCCGCGAGGAGCCGCTCGGCGGTGTGCATGCCGATGAACCCCGCGCACCCGGTGACGAGCACGCGCGTCTGCGCCGCGGCAGTCACTGCGGCGACTCCGACGCCCACAGGGCGCGCAGTTTCGCGTACTTCATGAAGCTCCCGAAGCACCCGATCGCGATGTGGACGAAGCCCGGCACGCCGTCGAGGAATCCCAGCCTGACGACATAGAAGCGCAGAAATCGCGCGAGCGGCGAAGCGACGAGGCGCAGCGTCCCGGCACGCTCGCCCCGGGCGCGCATCGCCGCTGCCTGCAGCGACGTGTAGCGGTTCTGCTTGGCGACGTACGCGTCCAGCGATTCCGCCGACGCATGCAGCAGATCGCCGGACAGGCGCGCGACGGGGCCTTCGACCGCGACGTTCTCGTGGACCGGATCGTCCGTCCACCGCGCGCGCCGGCGGTCGAAGAGCCGCACGATCCAATCCGGATACCCTTCGCCGTGGCGAAGCCAGCGGCCGAGAAACCGGTTGCGGCGCGCGACGGCGAACGCTGCCGCCTCCGGCGTTGTCGCCAGCGCCGTCCGGATCGACGCGCCGAGCTCCGGGGTAATCCGCTCGTCCGCATCGAGGCAGAGCACCCAGTCATGGGTCGCCCGCGCAACGGCGAAGTTCTTCTGCGGCCCGAAGCCCAGCCACGGCTGCACGACGACCGTCGCGCCGCAGCGGCGGGCGATTTCCACGGTATCATCGCTGCTGCCCGAGTCGATGACGACGATCTCCCCGGCAAAGGGCGCCGACGCGAGGCACTCCGCGAGCTGGCCTGCAGCATCGCGCGTGATCACACAGAGACTCAAGGGAAGCTTCCCGGACATGCGCGTGACGATCGCGGGGCCGTCGGCGCGGCGCAAGATGACGATGTGCGCATTCTACGGGGTTTCGCCGGACCTTTGGCCGTGCGGGGCGCCCGCTTGAGCGCCGTCCTCGTCGTGCGGCCCTCGTCGCTCGGTGACATCGTTCACGCGCTCGCGCTCGTTGCCGACGTCCGCGAGCACCGCCCCGCGCTCGCCGTCGACTGGGTGGCCGAGGAGGCCTTCGTGCCCCTCGTCGCGCTCCACCCCGGCGTGCGCCGCATCGTCCCCGTGGCACTGCGGCGCTGGCGCCGGCGGCTCCACGTCGCGTCGACCTGGCGCGAGATCGCGGCGTTCCGACGCGACATCCGGCGCGATGAGTATGCGGCGATCCTCGATCTGCAGGAGCAGTTCAAGGGCGCGGTCATCGCAAGAACCGCGCGAGGGCCGCGGCACGGGCCGGACCGCGCCAGCATCCGCGAGCCCATCGCAACACTGCTGCACGACGTGCACCACGCGATCGACCCGGATCAGCATTTCATCGACCGTTGCCGTCAGCTCGCCGCTTCGGCCCTGGGCTACCGCGCGGAAGGTCCTCCGCGTTTCGGCCTCGTTGCGCCGGTGCCCGCGCCCGGCAAGGTGATGCCGGAGCGGCCTTACCTGATCTTCGTCCACGCGACGAGCCGTGCCGACAAGCTGTGGCCGGAAGCGAGCTGGCGCGAGCTGATCGCCAGGTTCGCGCGCGCGGACTTCGCCATTCTGTTGCCGTGGGGCAGCGACGAGGAACGCGTGCGCAGCGAGCGCCTTGCCGCCGGAGAGCCGGCGGCGCGCGTCCCGCCGCGGCAGACGCTGGGCGAGCTCGCAGGGCTCATCTCCGGCGCCGAGCTCGTCGTCGGCGTCGATACGGGTCTCGTGCACCTCGCCGCCGCGCTCGGTACGCCGACCGTGTCGCTCTTCGTCGCAACCGATGCGCGCCTCGCCGGCGTCGAACGCGCGAGCCGGCTCGCCCGCGACCTGGGCGGCGTCGGGCGAGTACCCGCGCCCGACGCGGTCACCGCCGCGGCGAGCGCGTTGATGCGCGGCGCGCCGCGATGCTGACGCTCTATACCCTGCTCTGGTACGTCGCGCTGCCGTTCCTCCCGATGCGGCTTTGGTGGCGCGCGCGCAGGGAGCCGGGCTATCGCGAGCTCATCGGCGAGCGCTACGGCCGCTACCGCAGCCACGCAGGCGCGTTGCGCGGGCCGGTGCTCTGGGTGCACGCGGTATCGCTCGGCGAAACGCGGGCCGCGGCACCGCTGGTCGATCGCCTGAAACGCGCGTACCCGGAGGCAACCGTTCTGGTGACGCACATGACGGCGACCGGACGCGCCGCGGGGCGCGAGCTGTTCGGGGACCGCGTCGTTCAGGCCTGGCTGCCGTACGACGTGCCGTTCGCGATCCGCTCGTTCCTTGCGCATTTCCGGCCGCGCGCCGGCCTCGTCATGGAGACCGAGCTGTGGCCGAACCTCCTCGCGCTCGCCCGCGGCGCCGGCGTGCCGGTCTTCCTCGTCAATGCGCGCATGTCCGCGCGATCGGCTGCCGGCTACGCGCGCGTTGCTTCGCTCACGCGCCCGATGCTCGCCTCGCTGGCCGGCGTCGCGGCGCAGGCCGAGGCCGACGCGGCGCGGCTCGCGGCGCTCGGCGCGACCGCGCCTGCGGTCACCGGTAACCTCAAGTTCGATATCCGCATCGGGAACGAGGCGCGCGCGCTCGGCAGCGAGTTCCGTGTGCGCTTCGGCGAGACGCGACCGGTCTGGGTCGCCGGCTCGACCCGCGACGGCGAGGAGGCGCTGATACTCGACGCCCTTGCCGCGCAGCCGCTGCCGCCTGGCACGTTGACCGTCATCGTGCCCCGGCATCCGCAGCGCTTCGCCGCTGTCGCCGATCTCCTGCGCCAGCGCGGCGTCCCGTTCGTCCGCCGCAGCGACAACGCTGCCGTTCCGACCGACACGAACGTCGTGCTGGGCGATTCGATGGGCGAACTGGCGGGATATTACGCAGCGGCCGACGTGGTTTTCATCGGCGGGAGCCTGCTTCCGCTGGGCGGGCAGAATCTGATCGAGCCGATCGCGGCCGGCCGGCCGACGATCGTCGGGCCGCACATGTTCAACTTCGCCGAAGCCGCGGAGAAGGCGCTGGCCGCGGGCGCGGCAGTTGCAGGTCGCCGACGCGCCGGCGCTCGTCGCCGAGGTTGCCGCGCTGCTCGGCGACGCGAAGCGACGTGGGGCGATGTGCGAGGCCGCGCTCGCCTTCCACGCCGCGCACCGCGGCAGCGCGGATCGGCTGTGGACATGGCTCGAGCCGCGGCTTGCCGCGGCAGTGCGGAACGCACCCGCGTCGGGACGCGGCAACCTCAGCCGTTGAGCTGGCGGTTGAACTCCTCGATGTCCTGCTCGCTCAGGTGCCGATCGAGGCCTTCAGGCGCAGCACGGCGATCAGATACTTGAAATGGGCATCGGCGAGATCGCGCCGCGTCGAGAAGACGTTCTGCTGGACGTTCAGCACGTCGAGGTTCGTCCGCACGCCGACTTCCTGGCCGAGCTTGTTCGACTGCAGTGCGACCTCGGCCGAGACGACCGCCTGCTCGAAGGCCTTGACCGAGGCCACCGCGCTGTTGACGCCCGTGAATCCGGTCTGCGCCTGGAACAGTGCGGCGCGCCGTGCCCCTTCCAGATCCTGCCGCGAGCGGTCCTGCAGCGCAATGGCCTCGCGGATCTTGGAGCTGTTGAAGCCGCCCGTGTAGATCGGAACGGCGAGCTGCACGCCGATCTGGCCGAAGCTCGAATAGCTGTTGTAGGTGGCCGACACGGATCCGTTCGAGCCCTGTCCGTTGTAGCTCGCCACGAGATCGACCGTCGGATAGTTGGCGGCCTTCGATCGGTCGACCTCGAGGACCGCGATGTCGTAATTGGACTGCGCGATCCGCACGTTGAGGTTCTCCTTCATCGCCTTGTCGACCCAGAAGTCGAGGGCATTCGGCTGGGGCAGCTGCGTCTCGAAGCCGCGGCCGAGCTTCTTCAGATCCCTCGGGTAGCGGCCAATGATCGCGCGCAGCGCCGTGACCCGGTTGTCGTACTCGTTGCGCGTCGCGATCTCCTGCGCGACGATCGCGTCGTACTTCGCCTGGGCCTCGTTGGTGTCGGTGATCGTCGCCACGCCAACCTCGAAGTTGCGCTTTGCCTGCGCCAGCTGCTCGGAGACGGCGGCCTTCTGGCTCTCGTTCAACTCGATGTTGAACTGGGCGAGGAGTATGTCGAAATACGCGACGGCGACACGGATGATGAGATCCTGCTCCGCGACGCTGAGCGCGTAGTCCGCCTGGGCGACGGACACCTTCGCCTGGTCGTAGGCGACGAGGTTCTGCGACCGGTACAGCGGCTGCGACGCCGACACCGTCGCGCTCGCAAAGCCGAAATTCCGATTGATGTCGACGCGGGGGTCGCTCTTGATCGTCGCGTCGTAATTGTTGTAGTTCGCGTTGGCCGCCAGCGAAGCGCTCGGCAGGAGGCCTGCCCGCGCCTGCGGCAGCTTTTCCTGCGTTGCTTCCCACTGGGCCTTGGCGGCGGCGATCGCGGGGTCGTTGCGCTGCGCTTCGCGGTAGATCTGCATCAGGTCCTCGCCGGCGGCAGATCCCGCGGGCAGAGCGACGCCCAACCCCACCGAAACGGCGAGTACGAGCAAGCGTTGTTTCATGGTCGGCATTCCGTTCTCGTGCGCGGCGAGCGCGCGGTCATGGCAGCGGGCGCGCTTTCCGCCTCCGAAGCATCAGTAGCGTTTCATCGCCGGTTCGACGTCGAGAGCCCAGGCCTCGACGCCTCCCTGCAGGTTGTACACGCGCGGAAACCCCGCGCCGGCGAGGATCATCGCAGCATGCTCGCTGCGCCGGCCATGGTGGCAAACCATGACCAGCGGGCGATCGCGGGGCAGTTCGCCCTTCCGGCGCAGGAATTCGCTCAGCGGAACCGACACCGCCCCATCGATCCGGCAGTACTCGAATTCCCAAGGCTCCCGCACGTCGATCAGCAACGGCGCCTCGCGCGCCGCGTCGCCGCGCCAGCGCGCAAGTTCGGCGGGGGCGAGCTGCGGAATCAAAACTCGAAACGCGCCGGCGTCGCGGCGTTCTTCAATGGGTCGAGCACCGTCTCGAAGAGTGTCCGGGTCGCAAGCGCCCCGGGCGCGACCCATCGGACGAGCTGCGCCCGCATGACCGGCCGTTCACCCACAACCGCGAACACGCGCCCTCCGGGATTGAGCTGCTTGACGAACGCGTCGGGCAGCACCGGAGTGGAGCCGGTGAGCACGATCGCATCGTAGGTTGCGGTGCCCCAGCCGCGCGCGCCATCGCCGACCTCGAGCTCGACGGAGCGGATGCCGGCGCGCGCGAGCTTCGCGCCAGCTTCGACCGAAAGCCCCGGATCGATCTCCACGCTGACCACGTGCGCACCCCGGCTTGCCAGAAGCGCCGTGAAGTACCCGCTGCCGGTGCCGATCTCCAATACGCCCTCGTCCGGCGTCAGCTTCAGCTCCTGGAGGACGCGCGCCTCCAGCTTGGGCGCCCACATCTTCTCTCCGCCACCCAACGGGATTTCCAGATCCGCGAACGCCAGCAGCCGGTAGGGAGCGGGAACGAAATCCTCGCGCCGGACTGCGAACAGCAGGTCGAGCACGTCCTGATCGAGCACCTCCCAGGTCCGGATCTGCTGCTCGACCATGTTGAACCGTGCTTGCTCGATATCCATGGCGGTGGTCAGGATGGGGCGGGGTGCGCTGCAGGTCGGGGTTGCGAGCCGCACAGCCGGCGGCTTGGTTTCCGAACATGGACGGCGATGCGTCAGTGCGAAGCGGAACCTAAATGACTCGCGGTCATTTATTATGGCTTGGCCCATTATCGCACGTCAAACGCGCCTTTCCCGGGCACCACCAAGGGTCGCCAGGGGCCCCGGCTCGGCCTCCGAGCCTCCTCGCACCGCGCTCGCGCGCGACGCGAATCGTTGCGCGTCGCCTCGCGTCGACTCGCCCGGGTCGCATCCCCGCTGCGCGGGGCCCCTGCTCCCCGGCTCCGCGCCGCCTGCTCCCCGGCTCACGCCGCTAATCCGCCTGCGCGGGCGCGGAATGCGCGCGGGCCGCGGCCTGCTTCGCCGCGCGCCGCGCGCGGTGGCGCTCGTGCAAGGCGTCGAGATACGTGTACAGGACCGGGACCACCACCAGCGTCAGCAGCGTCGAGGTGATCACCCCGCCGATGATCGCGCGCCCCATCGGCGCCTGGATCTCGCCGCCTTCGCCGAAACCGAGCGCCAGCGGCATCATCCCGCCGATCATCGCCGCCGTGGTCATCAGGATGGGCCGCAGCCGCACCTGCCCCGCCTGCAGCAGGGAGTCGTGCAGGCTCGCCCCCGCGCGGCGCGCGCGATTGGCGAAATCGACGAGCAGAATGGCGTTCTTCGTCACCAGGCCCATCAGCATGATGAAACCGATCATCGAGAACAGGTTGAGCGTCGTCCCGGTGAGCAACAGGGCGAGAAACACGCCGATCAGCGAGAACGGGAGCGACGCCATGATCACGACCGGCTGCGTGAAGCTCGCGAATTGCGAGGCGAGAATGAGGTAGATGAAGATCACCGCGAGGCCCAGCGCCGCGAGCGCCGCCTGGAACGATTCCTCCATGTCCTTCGCCTGCCCGCCGACGTCGAACCTGTAGCCCGGCGGAAGCGTCGATTCCTTGATGATCTTCTGCACGTCCTTGTTGGCATCGCCCGACGGCCGGCCCTCGACGTTCGCGTACAGCGCGACGCGGCGCTGCAGCTCCTGCCGCTTGATGATCTGCGGCGACGTCGTCTCGACGATTTCGGCGACCTGCCGCAGCGGGACCATCCGCGCCTCGCCATCGGGCCCGCGCTTGGCCGTGCTGAGATAGAGATTGCCGAGATCCGCCGCGAGACGGCGGCTGTCCCTCGGCAACTGCACGTTGACCTCGTAGTTCTGGCCGTCCGGCCCGAGCCAATAGCTGACGGTGTCCCCGGCGAGGAGCGGGCGGATCGTCGCGCCGACCTGCTGCACCGTGATCCCGAGATCCGCCGCCGCGTCGTTGTTGAGCCGTATCGAAAGGGCCGGAGCCGCAGCCTTCTCGGAGGTCTCGAGGTCGGCGATGCCCTGCACCTTCGCCACCTTGGCCGCGAATTCGTTGATCAGCGTGGTGAGCATCTCGGGATCCGGTCCCAGCAGGTTCACCCACACCGGACGGTCGAACCCGAACGCGAGCTCGATGCCGGGTATCGGCTTCAGCTCCTTGCGGATCGCCGCCTCGATCTCCTTCTGCGTCCTCTTGCGCTGGGCGCGATCGGTGAGCTTCAGGTTGATGCGCGCATAGTTGCGACCCTCGTCCGATCCCACGGTGGTCATCGTCAGCGCGATGTCGGGGAATGGCTTGAGGGCCGCCTCGACCTGCTGCACCTTGCTGTCCGTGTACTCGAGGCTCGACCCTACCGGCGTGTTGAGCCGCAGCGAAATGAAGCCCTCGTCCGTTGTCGGAATGAATTCGGTGCCGACCAGGGGCACGATCGCGAAACTGCCGGCGAACGAGACGATGGCGATCGCGATCACGCTCTTGCGGTGACCGAGCGCCCACTCGAGGACCTCGCCGTAGAACGCGTGCAGCCACTCGATCCCGCGCTCGACGCGGTCCATGAAGCGGCCGAGCCACGGCACGCGCCGGAAGCGCGAGCCGGGCGGGTCGTGCCAGACGGCCGACAGCATCGGGTCGAGCGTGAACGAGACGAACAGCGACACCAGGACGGCCACGGCGACAGTGACGCCGAACTGGAAGAAGAAGCGGCCCACGATGCCGCTCATGAATGCGATCGGCACGAACACCGCGACGATCGCGAACGTCGTCGCCATCACCGCGAGGCCGATCTCGTCGGTGCCTTCGCGCGCCGCGGTGACGTGGTCCTTGCCCAGGCCGAGGTGGCGCACGATGTTCTCGCGCACGACGATCGCATCGTCGATCAGCAGACCGATGCACAGCGAGAGCGCCATCAACGTCAGGAAGTTGAGCGTGAAGCCAAACCCGTACAACGCGATGAACGTCGCGATCACCGCGATGGGCAGCGTGAGCCCGGTGATCACCGTGCTCCGCCAGCTGTGCAGGAACAGGAAGACGATGAGCACCGTCAGCAGCGCACCCTCGACGATCGTCGACTTCACGCGGTTCACGCTCCGCTCGGCCGCGTCGGCCGTCGAATTGGCGACGCGCAGCTCGACATCGGCAGGCAGGCGGGTTCTCAGCGTCGCAATCGCCTCGTTGATGCCGCGGCCCGTGTCGACGATGTTCGCGTCCTGCGCCTTCAGCAGGTCGATCGTAATCGACGGACGGCCGTTGATCCGCGAGATCGACGTCTCCTCCTTTTCGCCGTCGATGACGTCGGCGACCTGCGACAGGTAGACTGGCGCGCCGCCCTGCTGGGCGACGATGATCCGGGCGAACTGCGCCGGGTCCTTGATCTTGCCCTCGACGCGGACGATCGCGTCGGTCTGTCCGCGCGTGATCCGTCCTGCCGGGACGTCCTGGTTCGCGGCGCGGATCGCGTTGATCACCTGGTCGACGCCGACGCCGAGGGCCGTCACGGCATTGGGCTTGATCTGGACGAGAATCTGCCGCGTCACCCGGCCGCTGACGTCGATGCGTGCCACGCCGGGGACGTTCTCGAGCGCCTTGACGATCGTCTGGTCGGTGAGCGACGAGAGGTCGCGCAGCGTCATCGTCGGCGACAGCACCGCGAGCGACACGACGGGCTGCGCGTTCTCCTGCTCGAGGCGCAGGACCAGCGGTTCCTTGACGTCGCGCGGGAAGCCGGCTCGCACCTGCCCGATCTTGTCGCGCACGTCCTGCAACGCCTTCATCATGTCCGTCGACATCCGGAACTCGGCGAAGACCTCGCTCCGCCCTTCCTTCGAGTTCGACCGGATGATGCTCGCCCCCGACACGGTGTTGATCGCGTATTCCAGCGGCTTCGTGACGTCGGCCTCGACGACTTCGGGCGACGCCCCTGGATAGCTCGTCAGCACGAGCACGTACGGCAGGCTGACATCGGGCATCTGCTCGACGCGCAGGCGGTTGTACGCGAAGAGCCCGAGGACCGCGATGCCGATCATCACCATCGTGGCAAAGACCGGGTTGCTGATCGAGACTCGCGTGATCCACATGATCGTGCGTCCCCGGTTAGCCGGCGGCCTGCATCCCGCCGGACGTGGGCGCCGCAGCAGGCGCGGGCAGCGGCGCGGGGGCCTTGACGATCGCCGGCGCGCCGTCCTTCAGATTGTCGAAGCGCGCCGCGAGCACCGGCGCGCCCGCTGGCAGCGCCGTCTTGATCTCGACGCGACCGGCGGCATCGTCGCGCCGGCCGGTGACGACGCCGCGCCTGACGAGCTTGCCTCCCTCGACCATCCACACGTAGGTCTGCCCGCCTTCGGTGCGGATGGCGGTCGCAGGAAGCGTCGCGACCGGCTCGCTCGCGGCGAGCGCGATGCGCCCCGTGGCGAACATGCCGCCGCGCAGCGCGCCGTCGGCATTCGGGATGCCGACGTAGACCAGGATCGCGCGCGTCCCGGGCTCGGTCGCCGGATTGATCCGCTCGACCCGCCCGGTGAACCGGCGCTCGCCGAAACCGTCGATCGACAGCTCCACCGCCTTGCCGATCGCGAGCTCCGGAACGTCGACCGCGGGCACCGCCGCCTGCAACTCCAGGTCCTTGAGGTCGACGACGGTGACGAGGGGGGAATCGAACGCCACTTTCTCCCCCGGCTGAACGTGCCGCTTGGCCACGACGCCGTTGAGCGGCGACGTGGCGATCGCGTCGCGCAACGCATTCCGGGCAAGCTGAGCCTGCGCTTCCGCGGACTTGACCGTCCCCCGCGATACGCTATAGCTCGATTCGGAGTTGTCGAACGCGTTCTGCGAAATGAAGTTCTGCTTCAGCAGCGCGAGGTTGGTCGCCCGGGTCTTCTCGGCGAGCGCAAGCTGGGCCTTGGCGGACTCGAGCGCGCCGATCCGCTCGGCGAGCTTCGCCTCGAGATCGGCAGTGTCGATCCGCGCCAGGAGCTGGCCCGCCTGCACGGTCTCGCCCTCGCGTACGGTGATCTGCCGGACGTCGCCGGACACCTTGGCCTTGACGGTCGCCTGCCGTACCGGCTGCAGCGCGCCGGAAACCGGCAGCCAGCGGGCCAGCGGCAGCGCCTCGACCCGCGCCAGGTCGGACGACGAGAACTCGAGCGCGACCGGGGGCGTCGGGCCGTCCTTGCCTCCGGACCCCTCGCCAGCCTTCTTGGCGATCCGCATCGCGGCGGTCCCGCCGATCCCGCCCACGACGAGCAGCAGCACGATGCCGCCGATCACGCGCCGCCTGGTCCATCCCTTTGCCATGCCTGCCCCCTGAAAGCGACCGTCCGGCGGATCGCCCCGCCGTGCGTATCGAGAGCGGCCCGGGGTATCCGGACCGGCTCAGCCTCGGCGATATGCCCGCTTGGATGCGCGGGCACCGCAGTTTGGATTCGAAAGACCGCGTAGTCTAGGCCCTGGATCGCACCTCGGAAAAGCGCGCTGCGATGAACTGCGTCCGGGCGCGACGGGCGGCGGGGGCAGGGCGCGAGCCGCGTCGGGCAACGAAGGTTGGCCGGACGTCGGATTGACAGGAGCCGGGAGAGGCTGAATAATTATCTGTTGCCCATACGGCCAACCCCCATTCCCCGGAGGAAATCGATGAACATGACCCGTAAGCTCGGCCTGACGCTGATCGCGGCCGCGCTCGTAACCTTCTACGGTTGCGGCAAGGAAGAGCCAAAGAAAGCCGAGGCCCCGAAGGCGCCGGCGGCGCCGGCCGAGGAAGTCGTCGTCGTCAAGATCGGCCACGCCGGGCCGTTGACCGGCGGCATCGCGCACCTCGGCAAGGACGACGAGAACGGCGCCCGTCTCGCGGTCGAAGAGCACACCGCAAGGAAGATGAAGATCGGCGGCAAGACCGTCAAGTTCGAGCTGATGAGCGAGGACGATCAGGCCGATCCGAAGCTCGGCCCGACGATCGCGCAGAAATTCGTCGACGCCAAGGTCGCCGGCGTCGCGGGGCACCTCAACTCGGGCGTGACGATTCCGGCCTCGGCCGTCTACAACCAGGCGGGCATCCCGATGATCTCGGGTTCGGCGACGAACCCCAAGCTCACCGAGCAGGGTTTCAAGACCATCTTCCGGGTCGTGGGTCGTGACGACCAGCAGGGCCCGGCGGTGGCGCAGTACGTGAATTCGCTCAAGGCCAAGAAGGTCGCCATCGCCGACGACGCTACCGCTTACGGCGAAGGTCTCGCGAACGAGGTCGAAAAGACCCTGAAGGCGGCCGGCGTACAGGTGGTCGCGCGGGAGAAGACCAACGACAAGGCGACCGACTTCAAGGCGATCCTGACCAAGATGAAGGGCAAGGCCCCCGACGTGATCTTCTACGGCGGGATGGACGCGACCGGCGGCCCGATGCTGAAGCAGGCGCGGGAGCTCGGCATCAAGGCCGTGTTCGCGTTCGGCGACGGCGCGTGCACCGACGAGATGAACAAGCTCGCCGGCGCTGCGGCCGAGGGCCTCATCTGCTCGCAAGCCGGCCTGCCCGCCTCCGCGGCCAGCAAGGAGTTCAACGACGCGTTCAAGGCCAAGTTCGGCGACGTGAAGCAGTACGCACCGTTCTTCTACGATGCCGTCGGCCTGATGATCGCCGCGATGCAGAAGGCCGACTCGACCGACCCGGCGAAGTACCTGCCCGAACTGCAGAAGATCAGCTACAACGGCGCGACCGGCAAGATCGAGTTCGACGAGAAGGGCGACCGGAAGAACGCCGAAATCACGATCTTCACGCTCAAGGGCGGCAAGGTCGAGCCCATCGCCGTCGTCAAGGGCGGCAAGGCGACGCCGTTCGACGAGTTCATGAAGATGGTGGCGGCGTCGGCTGCGCACCCGCCCCGGCGGCGGCGCCCGCGACGCCCCCGGCCACGGACGCACCGAAGAAGTAAGCGCTCCTACCCGGCAACAACGGAAACGGCGTCCCTCGGGACGCCGTTTTCCTTTGGTGCAGCTCCGACCGTGCTCGGGGCGCGTTCATGGCCGGCGCGGTCGGGGTTGCCGCCGTCGCCGCCAACCCGCACAATCGCCGCACTCGACGGAGCACGTGCCGGCACGGACGGGGACGCGGCGGGCGCACCGGAGTTTCCCGGATTGCGCCCGGGGGAGGATCGGTTGGACATTTTCCTGCAGCAGGTGATCAACGGCCTGACGCTCGGCAGCGTGTACGCCGTGGTCGCGCTCGGCTACACGATGGTGTACGGGATCATCCAGCTCATCAACTTCGCGCACGGAGAGGTGGTGATGATCGGCGCGATGGTCGCGGTGTCGGTGATCACCGGTCTTTCGGGCGCGCATACCGGGCTGCCCCCCGTCGCGATCCTGGTGGCCGGCGTTCTGGTCGCGGTGCCCGTCTGCATGGCCGTCGGCTACACGCTGGAGCGCGTCGCCTATCGGCCGCTGCGCACGGCGCCGCGGCTCGCGCCGCTCATCACCGCGATCGGCCTGTCGATCATCCTGCAGCACCTCGCGATGATCATCTGGAGCCGCAATCCGATTCCGTTCCCGCAAGTCATCGCGGTGACTCCCATCCACATCACCGACAATCCCAACGGCGCAACGATCACCAATGTGCAGATCGTGATCATCGCAGCGTCGGTGCTGATGATGGCCGGGCTGGTGGCGCTCGTCTACCGCACGAAGCTCGGCATCGCGATGCGCGCGACGTCGCAGAACCAGCAGGTCGCGGGGCTGATGGGCATCAACATCAACACGGTGATCGCGCTGACGTTCGTGATCGGCGCCGGGCTGGGTGCGATGGCGGGCGTGATGGTCGGCACCTACTACGGCATCGCGCAGTACCAGATGGGCTTCATCCTCGGCCTGAAGGCGTTCTCCGCCGCCGTGCTGGGCGGCATCGGCAACCTGGCGGGGGCGATGCTGGGAGGCGTGCTGCTCGGCCTCATCGAGGCGCTGGGCGCGGGTTACGTCGGCGATCTCACCAACCTGTGCCAGATCGCCGACTGGTCGGACGCGATCGCGCGGCGCTGCGTCGACGACCCGAATCTCACGCTGTTCGGCTCCAATTACCAGGATGTGTTCGCCTTCCTGGTGCTGATCGTGGTGCTCGTCTTCCGGCCTTCCGGGCTCCTGGGCGAGCGCGTCAGCGACCGCGCGTAGCATTCCGCCGATGCGGCAGCTCTTCGACAGCAAGCAGTCCCCGCTCGGCGCGTGGATCGGCGTCACTCTCGTCGCCGTCGCGCTCGCCGTCCTGCCGTTCGCGCTGGCCGGTATTGGCACGGCATGGGTGCGGATCACGAATCTGGCGATCCTGTTCGTGCTGCTGTCGCTCGGCCTCAACATCGTCGTCGGCTTCGCCGGCCTGCTGGATCTCGGCTACATCGCGTTCTACGCGGTCGGCGCATACACCTACGCGCTGCTCGCGTCGCCGCACTTCAACCTCCATCTTCCGTTCTGGATCATCCTGCCGATCGGCGCCGCGATCGCCTGCCTGTTCGGCGTGCTCCTCGGGGCGCCCACGCTCAAGCTGCGCGGCGACTACCTGGCGATCGTCACGCTCGGCTTCGGCGAGATCATCCGGATCTTCCTCAACAACCTGTCGCAGCCGGTCAACCTGACCAACGGCCCGCAGGGAATCACGCTGATCGACCCGTTTCGCGTCGACGGCTTCAATTTCGCGACGCGGGAGACCATCGCTGGCCTCGATGTCACCGGGCCGATCAAGTACTACTACTTTCTCGTGCTCCTGGTCATCGTCATCATCGTCATCAATCTGCGGCTGCAGAACTCGCGGATCGGCCGGGCCTGGGAGGCCATCCGCGAGGACGAGGTCGCAGCGCGCGCGATGGGCATCAACACGCGGAACATGAAGCTGCTCGCGTTCGCGATGGGCGCTTCTTTCGGCGGAATCTCGGGGGGCATCTTCTCGGCCACTCAGGGGTTCATCAGCCCCGAGAGCTTCGTGCTGGTCGAATCGATCATGGTGCTGTCGATGGTCGTCCTGGGCGGCATGGGCAATGTCTACGGCGTGATCCTCGGAGCGCTGCTGCTGTCGTTCGCGCCCGAGGTGCTCCGCTACACGGTCGAGCCGGTGCAGCGCGCGCTGTTCGGCAGGATGCTGATCGAGCCCGAGGTGATCCGCATGCTGCTCTTCGGTCTCGCCCTGGTGCTGATGATGCTGTATCGGCCGGCCGGCATCCTGCCCTCCGCGCTGCGCAAGCGCGAGCTGGAGACGAAGTGAGCGCCGCCGGGCCGTCCCAAGGCGCGAACTGCACCCCCTCCGGGGGGCAGCGCAGCGGCGGCGCCGCAAGCGTGGGGGCGCTTCGCTTGAACCCGTCGCCGCCGCTCGCGCTCCTCGTGGCGAAGGGCATCAGCAAGCACTTCGGCGGCGTGCACGCGCTGTCCGACGTCGGCTTCACGATCAACCATGGCGAGATCTACGGCCTGATCGGTCCCAACGGCGCCGGCAAGACGAGCCTGTTCAACGTGCTCACCGGCATCTACTCGGCCGACGTCGGCGAATTCACGTTCGACGGCCTGCCGCTCGCCGGCCTCAAGCCGAACGACGTCGCCGACCGCGGCATCGCGCGCACGTTCCAGAACATCCGGCTGTTCGCCAACCTGTCCGCGCTCGAGAACGTGATGATCGGTCGCCACGTCCGCACGCACGCCAACGTGTTCGGCGCGATCCTGCGCGACGCGAAGACGCGCGCCGAAGAGCGGGCGATCGAAAGGCGCGCGCAGGAGCTGCTCGAGTACGTCGGTGTCGCGAAGCGCGCCAACACGCTCGCCAAGCACCTTGCCTACGGCGATCAGCGACGGCTCGAAATCGCCCGCGCGCTCGCCACGGAGCCGAAGCTGCTCGCGCTGGACGAGCCCGCGGCGGGGATGAACGCCACCGAGACCGCGTCGCTGAAGAGCCTCCTCGGCGACATCCGCCGGGATGGCACGACGATCCTGCTGATCGAGCACGACATGAAGCTCGTGATGAGCGTCTGCGACCGGGTGCTCGTGCTCGACTATGGCAAGAAGATCGCCGAGGGAACGGCTGCGGACGTGCAGAAGGACCCGAAAGTGATCGCCGCCTACCTCGGCGGTGAAGTCTCGCTCGATCTCGAGGGAACCCGCTGACATGGCCACCGGCGCCAACCCGAACGCGGTGCTCGAGCTCACCGGTGTCGAAATTGCGTACGGAGGCATCCAGGCCGTCAAGGGCATCGACATGCACGTCGACCGCGGCGAGCTCGTCTGCCTGATCGGCACCAATGGCGCCGGCAAGACCACGACGCTCAAGGGAATCACGGGCCTGCAGCCGGTGAAGTCGGGAACCGTCCGCTACGCAGGCGAGGACGTCACCGGTCGGCCGTCGTTCGAGCTCGTCCGGATGGGCCTCGCGATGGTGCCCGAGGGCCGCGGCGTGTTCGGGGCGCTGACCATCGAGGAAAATCTCGCGATGGGGGCGTACGCGCGCAGCGACAAGGCGGGGATCAGGGAGGACATCGAGCGCGTATTCGAGCTCTTCCCGCGCCTCGAGGAGCGGCGCCGGCAGACCGCCGGCACGCTCTCCGGCGGCGAACAGCAGATGCTCGCGATGGCGCGCGCGCTGATGTCGAAGCCCAAGCTTCTGCTGCTCGACGAGCCGTCGATGGGGCTGGCGCCGCTGATGGTGCAGAAGGTCTTCGAAACCGTGATGAAGGTCTCGCGCGAAGGCGTGACCATCCTGCTGATCGAGCAGAACGCAAAGCTCGCGCTCGAGGTGAGCCATCGCGGCTATGTGATGGAATCCGGCGAGATCACGCTCGCCGGCCCGGCCAAGACTCTGCTTCACGATCCGGCGGTCCGCGCGGCGTACCTCGGCGAGGGCGCCTGAGAGTCGCTCGGCCGGCCGGCGGACAGGGCCCGTCACACAGGGCGCGATGAGCAAGATCCCCCCGCCGAACGGCTCATCCGCGCCAGCGCATCTGCATCCGCGCATCGTGCCGTGGCGGCACGCGCTGGCGTGGTACGAGGAGGCGATGCGCCTGTTCAAGCGCGCGCCCGGAACCTGGGTCGGACTCGCGGTGATCACGATCGTCGCCGACGTTGCGCTGAGCGCAGCGCCGGGCGTCGGCGCGCTCCTGAGTCAGATCGTCACCCCCCTCGTCGCGTGCGGGCTCGTCTTCGCGGCCGCGGCTGCCGACCGCGGCAACGCACCGTCGCTGCGGCACGCGGCGGAAGCGTTCCGCGCGCCCATCTCCGCCATCGCCGCGATCGTCGCGTCGGCGCTCGTCACTTTCGCCGCCGAGGCATTCGCCGCGTGGTGGACTGCCGGCGCCAATCTGCTCGCCGGCGGCAGCGAGATGGCAAGCCTCTCGCCGGCGGCGGTCGCCGGCATCTACACGATCGGCGTCCTGGCGTCGCTTCCGGTCATGTTCGTGCCGTTCCACGTGCTGTTCGAGCGGGTACCGCCGGGGGCTGCGTTTGCGGCAAGCTGGAACGCGTTCACGCTCAACACGCCGCCGTTGCTCGCCTACAGCGCGGCATCACTCGTACTGCTCGGATTCGGCGTCGCGACGATGGGGCTCGGGCTGGTGCTCGCGCTGCCGCTGTGGGCCGCGTCCAGCTATGCCGCGTGGAAGGACATCTTCGGGATCCGCGACGCTCCCGGGGGCCCGTAGTGGGCTCGCTGCCGCGCCTACGGGGTCGGCCGGTGCTCGAACGCGGCGAGCGCGGGATCAACGTCCGCGGCAACCGTCGCCACCGCACTGACCCGCGCCGCCGGCGGTCCGGACCGGCACCATGCGAGCATCTGGTCAATGGCCTCGGACTCGCCCTGGACCAGCGCCTCGACCGTTCCGTCGCGGCGATTGCGCACCCATCCGGCGACGCGCAGGGCCTTCGCGGCCATGACCATTGCGTGCCGATAGCCTACGCCCTGGACGTCACCGCGAACGATCAGCCGCAGCGCGATCATCGGTCCGGTTCAGCGCCCGGGACGGCGCGTGTAGAGCAGCAGCGCGGCGACCGTCTTCGCGTCGGTGATCTCGCCGCGATCGAGCGCCGCGAGCATCTCGTCGACACTCATCGTGATGATCTCCAGGAACTCGCCGTCGTCGAGCTTGGCGCCGACATGCGTGAGTCCCTCCGCGATGTAGAAATCGATCGCCTCGTTGGAGTAGCCGACGACGGAATGGACGCGGCCCAGCGGCGTCCACGTCGCCGCGACGTATCCGGCTTCCTCGGCGAGCTCGCGCTGCGCGGTGACCAGCTCGGCTTCGCCCGGATCGAGCTTCCCCGCCGGAAATTCGACGAATACCTGCCCGACCGGGTAGCGATACTGGCGCTCGACGACGAGCCGGCCGTCCGCGAGCACGGGCACGATCAGCACCGCGCCGGGATGCACGACGTACTCGCGCGTCGCAAGGCTGCCGTCGGGCAGGCGCACCACGTCGCGGCGCACGTGCAGCAGCTTCCCGTCGAACACGCACTCCGACGAGACCTCGGTTTCGGTCAGGTGCGGGTCGCCCCGCGGCCCCTCTTGCCGGTCGCTCACCTCAGCCAATCCTTCGCGATCAGGAAATCGGTGTACAGCCGGGCCTCCGGGGTAGCCGGCGCCGGCCTCCAGTCGTACCGCCACTTCACGACGGGCGGCAGCGACATCAGGATCGCCTCGGTGCGGCCGTTCGATTGCAGGCCGAACAGGGTGCCGCGGTCCCAGACCAGGTTGAACTCGACGTAGCGGCCGCGCCGGTACGCCTGGAAATCGCGCTCGCGCTCCCCGAACGGCGTGTCCTTGCGCCGCAGCAGGATCGGCGCATAGGCGTCGAGGAACCGGTCGCCGACGCTCTTCGTCAGCGCGAAGCAGCGATCGAACCCGCCTTCGGCGAGATCGTCGAAGAAGATTCCGCCGACCCCGCGCGGCTCCTTCCGGTGCTTGAGATAGAAGTACTCGTCGCACCAGCGCTTGTATTCCGCATGCACGTCGGCCCCGAATGGCGCCAGCGCATCGCGGCAGGTCCGGTGAAAGTGGATCGCGTCGTCCTCGAAGCCGTAGTACGGGGTCAGGTCCATGCCGCCTCCGAACCACCAGACGTCGTCCGCCGGTCGTCCCGGCGCATGCGCGACGAACATGCGCACGTTCATGTGGACGGTCGGCGCATACGGGTTGCGCGGATGCAGCACGAGCGACACGCCCATCGCCTCCCAGGCGCGGCCCGCGATGCCGGGACGCGATGCGGTCGCCGATGGCGGCAGCCTGGTGCCGGTGACATGCGAGAAGTTCACACCACCGCGCTCGAGCACATCGCCATCCTCGACGAGCCGCGCGATGCCGCCCCCGCCCTCGGGGCGCGTCCACTGGTCGCGAAGGAACGCCCGCCCTTCGATCTCCTCGAGCGCCGCGACAATGCGCGCCTGGAGCTCGAGAAAATACTGGCGGGGAGCGGTGACGTTCATCGGGAGGAATCCTGCCGCACCGGCGCCCATCGCCAGCCGGACGTCCGGTCACGGGCGCCTGCGCGGCCCCTCGGATCGGGCGCGCGGCGCGCCGTTTCAGCCCTTTCGCGGCGAGATCGCACGGAAGCCGATGTCGCTCCGATACTGCATGCCGGCGAAACGGATCTTCGCAACGGCGGAATAGGCAACGCCTTGCGCCTGCCTGACCGAGTCGCCGAGCGCGGTTACGCAGAGCACACGGCCGCCGGCCACGACGACCTTGCCGTCCCGTTGCACGGTACCCGCGTGGAAGACCTTGCATTCGGGATGAGTGTCGGGGGTCACCCGATCGAGACCTTCGATCACGTCGCCCGCGCGCGGGGCGTCCGGGTATCCGTGGGCGGCGAGCACCACGCCGAGCGCCGTGCGCCTGTCCCATTCGGCGTCGGCGCGGTCGAGCGTTCCGTTCACCGCATGCTCGAACAGGTCCACGAGGTCGGACTTGAGGCGCAGCATGATGGGCTGCGCCTCGGGGTCGCCCATTCGGCAGTTGAATTCGAGGACTTTCGGATGGCCGCCCGCGTCCACCATCACCCCGGCGTACAGAAATCCCGTGTAGGGGATGCCGTCGGCGGCCATTCCGTTGACCGTCGGCAGAATCACCTCGCGCATGATCCGCGCGTGAATGGCCGGCGTGATGACCGGGGCGGGCGAGTACGCACCCATTCCCCCCGTGTTCGGGCCGCGGTCGTTGTCCAGCAGCCGCTTGTGGTCCTGCGAGGACGCGAGCGGCAGCACGTTTCGCCCATCCGCCACGACGATGAAGCTCGCCTCCTCGCCCTCGAGAAAATCCTCGACGACGACGCGTGCGCCCGCCGCACCCATCGCGTTGTCGACGAGCATCGCGTCGACGGCCGCGTGCGCTTCCGCGACCGTCGTTGCCACGACCACGCCCTTGCCCGCGGCGAGTCCGTCGGCCTTGACCACGATCGGCGCGCCGCGCTCGGACACGTAGGCGCGCGCGAGGGCGGGGTCGGTGAATGTCCGGTATTCCGCGGTGGGGATCCCGTGCCGCGCCATGAACGCCTTCGCGTAGTCCTTCGAGCTCTCGAGCCGGGCGGCCGCCTGCGTCGGCCCGAAGATGCGCAGGCCCGCAGCGCGGAATGCGTCCACGATTCCCGCAGCCAGCGGCGCCTCCGGGCCCACGACCGTCAGCGCGATCGGCTGGCGCTTGGCGAATTCGACCAGGTCCTCGACCGCGGTGCGGGGAACGTTCGCGAGCTCCGGCTCCCCCGCGGTGCCGGCATTGCCGGGGGCGACGAACACCTTGGCAACGCGCGGTGAACGCGCGAGCTTCCAGGCCAGCGCATGCTCGCGGCCGCCGCCGCCGATCACGAGGATGTTCATGCCGATCGCCGCAACCGGTCAGTCGGCGCTCAGTCGAGCGTCACGCGACCGAAGATGTAGAGAATGCTGCCGTGGTTGACGCCTCCCCCGATGGTGGGGATGTACGTCGTGACGAGCGTCGCCTGGCCATAGCGCAACGAGAACAGCGGCAGGACGGCGGGGAACGGAATTCCGTTCACGATGTCCGGCCGCTGCACGATCATCGCCGTCCAGCCGAGTCCCGGCTGGAGGCCGTCGCGCGGGCCCCAGTACGTCGACCACGCGTACCCGACCTGCAGCTCCGCGTTCTTGTGCGAATCCAGGAAGCCGAAGCCGAACACCGTGTGCGTATTGCCATTGGACTCCTCGACCGTCCGACCGTACCCGATGCCCCAGGCGTTCTGGTTGAGCTCCGCCCGCCGCTCCGCGGTCCAGGTGAACGGCAGATGCCACGCGAACCCGGAAAGCACGATCTCGTGCTTGCCGCGATTCCAGGTGTCGACGATGCGGCTGCAGGCGCGATCGAGAAACGACAGCTCGCTGGATTGCGGATCGCCCTCGCATTCCACGGCCAGCAGCGGTGCGGCGTGGAGCGTGGCAGCGACGGCAGCGAGCATGCATAGACGGTTGGCCGGCACCTGGTCCCCGTCCTTTCCGTCAGTGGCGGAAGTGGCGGACGCCGGTGAAGACCATCGCGATGCCGCGCTCGTTGGCGGCGGCGATGACCTCGTCGTCGCGCACGCTGCCGCCCGGCTGGATGACGGCGACGGCGCCGTTATCGGCAACGACATCGAGGCCATCGCGAAACGGGAAGAACGCATCGGAGGCGACGACGGACCCGGCGAGCGACAGGTTGGCACTCTTCGCCTTGGCAGCGGCGATGCGGGTCGAGTCGACGCGGCTCATCTGACCGGCTCCGATGCCGAGCGTCTGCCCTCCGCCGCAATAGACGATGGCGTTGCTCTTCACGAACTTGGCTACGCGCCATGCAAACATGAGGTCGCGCAGCTGTTCCGGCGTCGGCGCCTTCGCAGTGACGACCTTGAGCTCCGACGGCTCGACGTTGCGCACGTCGGCGCCCTGCACGAGCAGTCCGCCGCCGACGCGCTTGAAGTCGAGCTGCGCCGGCACGGCGCCCGGCGGCAGCGCGACCTCGAGCACCCGCACGTTCTTCTTCTGCGCGATCACGGCGAGTGCGTCCGACGTGTAGCCCGGGGCGATCAGCACCTCGAGGAACTGCGCCGAAACCGCCTCGAGCGTCGCCGCATCGACCGAACGGTTGAACGCGATGATTCCACCGAACGCGGACACGGGGTCGGTCGCGAACGCCTTGCGGTATGCCGCGAGGACCGAATCCGCGACCGCGGCGCCACAGGGATTGGCGTGCTTGACGATCACGCAGGCGGCGGCGCCGTCGATCGCAGCGAAGGTCCTGGCACACTCCCACGCGGCGTCGGAATCCGCAAGGTTGTTGTACGAGAGCTCCTTGCCCTGCAGCTGACGGTACGTGGCGATCGTCCCCGCCGCGGGCTTCTCGTCCCGGTAGAACGCCGCCTGCTGATGCGGATTCTCGCCGTAGCGCAGATCCTGCACCTTGCACACCTGCAGGTTGAACCGGTCGGGAAACGCGGAGGCGGCGCCGTCCGGACCGCGCGCCGTCAGCCAGTTCGAGATCGCGCCGTCGTACGACGCCGTGTGCGAGTACGCCTTCCGGGCGAGCGCGAACCGCGTCGGCGAGCCGAGCTGCCCGCGGTTCGCCGTGAGCTCGGCAAGGAGCGGGCCGTAGTCATCGGGGTCGACGACGACGCCGACATGCTGCCAGTTCTTCGCCGCGGCGCGCACCATCGTCGGTCCGCCGATGTCGATGTTCTCGATCGCGTCGTCGAGCGTGCACCCGGGCTTGGCGACGGTCTCGCGGAACGGATAGAGGTTGACGACGACGAGGTCGATCGGCGGTATGCCGTGCATCTCGAGCGCTGCCGCATGCGCCGGCAGATCGCGGCGCGCGAGGATGCCCGCGTGGACCTTCGGGTGCAGCGTCTTCACGCGGCCGTCGAGCATCTCGGGAAAGCCGGTGTACGCGCCGATCTCGGTGACCGCGAGCCCGGCATCGGCGAGCGCCTTCGCGGTCCCCCCCGTGGACAGCAGCTTCACGCCAAGTCCCGCAAGCCCTTTCGCGAACGCGACGAGACCCGTCTTGTCCGAGACCGACAGCAGCGCTTGCGTGACGGGCGCAGGCATGGCGAGGCTACGGGAATGCGCCAGGGGGCGGGTTGCGGGATGACCGGAAATGATCCGACGCGGACGGTCAGCGAATGTCGTACTTGGCGAGCTTCGCCCGCAGCGTGTTCCGGTTCATGCCCAGCATGTCGGCGGCCTGCGTCTGATTGCCGCCGGCCCGGTCAAGCACCGATGCGATCAGCGCGCGCTCGACGTGGTTGATCACCATGTCGTAGATGCCGTGCGGGGGCTCGCCGTCGAGCCGGCGGAAATACTCGTCGAGCGACTTCTCGACCGTCTTGCCGATCTCGTTGCCCGTATTGATGCGCAGTGTTTTTCTCACGCGGCCAGGGCCTCCCCGCCCCGTAGCGATCCCTGTCGTGTCCGGACGAACGCGGAGCCGGCGTCGACGACTTCCGCGGCAGGCGCACGGTAAACCAGACGCTCGCCCTCTGCGGCGAGCACATCGAAAAAGCGGTGGATCGCCGCGAGCTGCGCCGCAACCGTTTCGGCCGCGTTGACCTCGCGACGGAACGCATCGCCGCCGGCGAGATCCCGCGTGTACCACCCGAGATGCTTGCGCGCGCTGCGCACGCCTCCCGCCTCGCCGTAGAACTCGCAATGGTCCTGCAGATGCTCGACAATTGCGGCCCGCGCCTCGGCCACGGTCGGCGGCGGCAGGCGGGTGCCGAAATCGAGATGGTGCCGGATCTCGCGGAAGATCCACGGCCGGCCCTGCGCCGCGCGGCCGATCATGATCGCGTCGGCGCCGGTGTGCTCGAGCACGCGGCGCGCCTGCTCGGGCGTCGCGATGTCGCCATTGGCGATGACCGGGATCCCGACGGCCGACTTGACGGCGCGTATCGTTTCGTATTCGACGGGACCGACATAGGCGCAGGCGCGGGTGCGGCCATGAACGGCGAGCGCGCGAATGCCGGCGCTCTCGGCGATCCGCGCGATGGACAGCGCATTCCGGTGCTCGGGATCGGGACCGGTGCGTATCTTGAGTGTCACCGGGACGTCGACCGCGCGCACGACGGCATCCAGAATGGACGCGACCAGCGACTCGTTCGCGAGCAGCGCGGAGCCTGCGGCGGCATTGCAGACCTTCTTCGCCGGGCAACCCATGTTGATGTCGATGATCTGCGCGCCGCGGTCGACGTTGTATCGCGCGGCGTCGGCCATCAGCGCCGGATCTGCGCCCGCGATCTGCACGGCGATCGGCTCGACTTCGCCGCGGTGATCGGTGCGGCGGATGGATTTCTCGGTGCCCCACAGCCGAGGATTCGACGCGACCATCTCCGACACCGCGTAGCCCGCGCCATGCCGCTTGCACAGCTGGCGGAACGGCCGGTCGGTGACGCCCGCCATCGGGGCAACGACCAGATTGTTCGCGACGACGTACGAACCGATTTGCATGGAGGGCGTATCGAGAATGGAGCGGAGCAGGACTGCGAAGGGAACGGATTATAACCGTTCGGCGAAACCGCGGTGCGACGCAGGCGCGCTTTTTTTCCACTCTTGAACGCAGATCAAGTTGGCACGCTTCTTGGATGGCGCAGACGCGGCCCCGCCGCCGCAGCGGCGCGCGGTGCTAGCGCAGCCCGAACAACATCGCGTGCGTGAACGCGCGCTTCGCTGGCGGAACCGCGCCGAGCAGAGTGAGCGCCAACCCGCGCGGCCAGCGGAGCAGCGGCAGATCGTTGCCGAACACGCTGACCAGGCCGTGCGTGAACGCGATGCCCGCCGTTCGATCCGTGCGCCGGCCACGCAAATACCGCGCCACCATCGCGCGATCGCCAAGATTCTCGCGCGGAGTGTCCAGCACGACCTCGGCGAGCTCCCAGGCATCGCGCAAGCCGACGTTGAAACCCTGACCCGCGACCGGGTGCAGGGTTTGCGCCGCGTTGCCGATGGCAATCGTGCGCGCTCCGGCGGGAACGCGCGCGAACTCCAGCACCAGCGGAAATGCGCGGCGCTCGCTCACCTGCGCGACGCGCCGCAACCCGGGCCCGAAATGCTGCGCGAGGCACGCGAGGAATTCGGCGTCGGAAAGCGCGAGCAGCGCCTGCGCGCGCTCCGCCGCGACGGTCCAGACCAGGCCGTAGTGGTCGCCCTCGGGGAGGAGTGCGATCGGACCGGCAGGGGTGAAGCGCTCGTACGCGAGCCCGCCGTGGGGCGACGCAGTCCACACTCTCGCGACGAGTGCAACCTGCCCGTAGTCGTGGCGTTCGCGCGCGATCCCCGCGACCACGGCGCCGGTACCGTCGGCCACGGCGGCGAGGCGTGCGAGCAGCGGTTCCCGGTCCGCACCTTCCGGCATGACCGCCGCGTAGGCGGGAGTGCCTCCGACGGAGCTCGCCGCAACGCCGTGGCGCAGCGCCACACGCGTGCGCGCAAGCGCGGCGTCCAGCGCCGCCTGCAACGCCCGGTAGCTGACAACGTAGCCGAGCGCCGGAAGGCCCTGCTCCTCCGCGGCAAGCTGCATGCGTCCGAACCCGCCGGCCTGCGAGACGTCGATCCGCAGGATCGGGGTCGCCACGTCCGGCGCCCCCGCGAGAGAGCCCCAGACACCGAGCCGCTCGAGGATGAGCCGCGCGCCGTGCGACAGCGCCAGCGAGCGATCGCCGCGCCGCGTCTCGCCGGCGCCACGCGCGTCGAGGACGACGACGTCGAGGTCGCTGTCCGCGAGCGCGAGCGCGAGCGTCGAGCCTACCGGACCGGCGCCGACGACGATCAGGTCATGCAGCATCGACGCGGCTCGACGTGGCGTCCCACAGCCGTTACGCTCATCGCGCACACGCGGCTTCGACATCGGCAACCGACTTCGGCGCCGCGGCGGTGAGGTTGTCGATGCCGGTCGCCGTCACGAGGACGTCGTCCTCGATGCGCACCCCGATGTCCCAGAATTCCTCCGGCACGTTGTCGGCCGGGCGGATGTAGGTGCCCGGCTCGACCGTAAGCACCATACCTGGCACGAGCTTCTGCGATGCGCCCTTCAGCAGGTACAGGCCTGCGTCGTGCACGTCCATGCCGAGCCAGTGTCCGGCGCGGTGCATGTAGAACTGCTTGTAGCTGCCGCTCTCCAGCACCTCGTCGAGCGTGCCTTTGCACAGGCCGAGATCGATGTAGCCCTGCGCGAGGACCCGCTCGGCGACCTTGTGGTAATCGTGGAAGTCCGCGCCGGGCGCCACCGCGTCGAGGCACGCGCGCTGCGCGGCGAGCACGAGCTCGTAGACCGCCTTCTGCGGCCCGGTGAAGCGGCCGTTGACGGGAAACGTGCGCGTGATGTCCGCTGCGTAACCCTGGTATTCGCATCCGGCGTCTATAAGCAGCAGCTCGCCGTCCTGCAGCTGCCGGTTGTTGTCGCGGTAATGCAGCACGCAGGCATTGGGGCCGCCGGCCACGATCGACGGGTAGGCGACCGATTGCGCGCCGAAGCGCAGGAATTCGTGCGCGAGCTCGGCCTCGACCTGGTACTCGTGCCAGCTCACACGGGTGCGTTGCATCGCGCGCCGGTGGGCCCCTGCCGAAATCGCGGCCGCACGGCGCATCAGCGCGATCTCGTGCTCGTCCTTGACGAGCCGCAGCGCGTCCAGCGTCTGCCGGATGTCGACGATCTCCTCCGGCGCGCTCACGCCCGTACGCGCGCGGCCGCGAACCTCGTTGAGGACGGCGGTTACCTTGCGATCCCAGCTCTCGTAGAGTCCCAGCGGCGTGTACAGCGCCGGCCGGTCCGCGGCGAGGTCGGGCAGGACGGCGTCGAGCTCGGAGATCGAGCGCGCCTCGTCGAAGCCGAAGATCTCGCGCGCGGCGTCGGGGCCGTAGCGAAAGCCGTCCCAGATCTCGCGCTCCTCGTTCTTGTCGCGGCAGAACAGGATCTGCCGGTCCCCGTCGGTCCCGGCGACCAGAGCAACGACCGCTTCGGGTTCGGGAAAGCCGGACAGGTAATAGAAGTAGCTGTCGTGCCGATAGGGAAAATGCGAGTCGCGGCTGCGCAGCGTCTCGACCGCGGTCGGCACGAGCGCGAGACCACCGCCCGTCTGCGTGCGCATCTGCTCGAGAACCGCGGCGCGCCGGTCGCGGTAGTGCTGGTGACGGTGGTCCATGGGAGTACCTCGGGGCGAAGCCACGATTATAGGGGTTTCGTCGGGACGCCATCGGCCGTCGCGGGGAGCGCGCGTGTCGCGATGCGTTACCATCGCGCGATGAGCTTCCCTTCGGGCCGAGGCGACGCAGATCCGGCGCAGGGCGTCGCGCTCCGCGAGGCGAAGCTCGCGATGCGCCGGCAGGTGCTCGCCCGGCGCGACGCCTTGCCGGCAGACGTCCTTGCGGCCGCATCGGCCGCGATCGCGGCGCGCGTCGTCGCGTTGCCGGAGTTCGTCTCCGCCGGGGCCGTGCTGCTGACGCTGCCGTTTCGCAGCGAGTGGGACACGCGGCCGGTCGTGCGTGCGGCGCTGGCCGCAGGCAAGACGGTGGCGGTCCCGCGCGTCGACGCGCAGGCGCGCATGCTCGAGCTGCATGCGATCGCCGATCCGCAGCGCGACGTCGTTGCGGGGCGCCAGGGTATCCCCGAGCCGCTGCGCGATTGCCCGCGCATTGCGCGCGACGCGATCCACTTCGTGCTGGTGCCCGGCGTTGCGTTCGACCTCGCCGGCCGGCGGCTCGGCTACGGCGGCGGCTACTACGACCGGCTGCTTCCCCTGCTCTCGCCGGGGGTCGCGCGCGTTGCCGGCACGCTCGAGATTCAGCTCGTCGATCGCGTGCCCGCGGCACCGCACGACCTGCCGGTCGACATGATCGTGACCGAACGGCGCGCGCTCGCGCTCCGCCGATGAGGGACCCGGCACGGGGGCGGGGCGACCCGCGTCTGCGCACCGCGGCATTCGCGCTCGCGATCACGCTCGCGATACAGGCATTCACGGCGCTGGCCGCGACCGCGGCATCGGTCCTCGCTCCGGAGATCGGCCGCGATCTCGGCGTTGCGCCGAAGCTCATCGGCGTGTTCGTCGGTCTGGTCTACGTCGGGTCGATGGCGGGAAGCCTCGCCTCCGGTGGATTCATCGAGCGCTATGGCGCGATCCGCGTATCGCAGGTCTGCGTGCTGATGTGCGCCGGCGGGGTGGCGCTCGTGGCGGGCGCCACGACCATGCCCGTCATTCTCGTGCCGACGCTGGTGCTGGCCGCGCTCGTCATCGGTCTCGGCTACGGCCCGATTACGCCGGCCTCCTCGCAGGTGCTTGCACGGACCGCGCCGCCGTCGCGGATGGCGCTGACCTTTTCGATCAAGCAGACCGGCGTGCCTGCCGGCGCGGCACTCGCCGGTGCGTTGCTGCCGGCTGCCACGCTCGCACTGGGCTGGCACGCCGCCTTCGCGCTGGTCGCGATGCTGGGCCTCGGCATCGCGCTCGTCGCGCAGACGGCGCGCTCGGCGCTCGACACCGAACGCTCGTCGCGACTGACCCTGGACGTCGGGGCCATCTTCGCGCCGCTCGGGCGCGTACTCGGCACGCCGGCGTTGCGCGAACTCGCGCTCACGGGCTTCGTCTACGCTGCACTGCAGGTCTGCCTGATGAGCTTTCTCGTCGTGTACCTGACGGAGACGCTCGCCTTTACCCTCGTGGCGGCGGGACTTGCGCTGACCGCGGCGAATCTCGGCGGCATCGTCGGGCGCATCGCGTGGGGCGCGATTGCCGATGCACGCGTGGCGCCACGCGCGCTGTTGGGTCTGATCGGCGTTGCCGCGGGAGTCTGTGGCTGGCTGACCGCTGCATTCGGCGCACTGTGGCCGATGGGCGCGATACTCGCCGTCTGCATCGCTTTCGGCGCAACGGCCATCGGCTGGAACGGAGTGCAGCTTTCCCAAGTCGCCCGGCACGCGCCGGCGGGCCAGGTCGGCGCGATCACCGGCGCCTGCGGGTTCGTCACTTTCGCCGGAGTCGTCGTCGGCCCGCCGGCGTTCGCGCTGATCGCGACGCTGACCGGAGGGTATCGGACCGGCTTCGTCGTGTTCGGCGCCCTCTGCGTCGCCACCGGACTTGGCATGTTTGTCAGGCATCGGCAGTAAGCGCTTACGTTTGCGCCTCGCCGCGCACGGCTTCGGTCCGTGCGGGCGCGCCCGCACGGACGTGGCGGAGTGGTTCTGAAAATCATTTCCATCGGCTGGTACCATGACGTTCCGGGGCCCGGCCGGCCGCCCTGTTCCCGGGTGGCAGCGACAGGCGCGCATCCATTCATGCGGCGAAACCCCGCGCCACATACAATCCGAGCCACGACGCGGCGACACCGCGCCGGGCGACAAACGCCGTGGAGGTTCCCCGCATGGACATGATCCCCGACCACGACCCGCAGGAAACCCGGGAATGGCTGGACGCGCTCGAAGGCGTGCTCGCGCAGGAGGGACCCGACCGCGCCCATTTCCTGATCGAGCAGCTGATCGACAAGGCGCGCCGCTCGGGCGCCTACCTGCCGTTTTCGGCGAACACCGCGTACATCAACACGATCCCGGTGGAAAAGCAGGTGCGCCTGCCCGGCGACTTCAACATCGAGCAGAAGATCCGCCACTTCGTGCGCTGGAACGCGATGGCGATGGTCGTGCGCGCCAACAAGGACACCAACGTCGGCGGCCACATCGCGAGCTTCGCTTCGGCGGCGATGCTCTACGACATCGGCTTCAACCACTTCTGGCGCTCGCCCACCGACACCCACGGAGGCGATCTCGTCTTCGTGCAGGGCCATTCGGCGCCGGGCGTCTACGCGCGCGCATTCATGCTGGGCCGGCTCACCGCCGAGCAGATGGACAACTTCCGGCAGGAGGTCGACGGCAAGGGAATCTCGTCGTATCCGCACCCCTGGCTGATGCCCGACTTCTGGCAGTTCCCGACGGTGTCGATGGGTCTCGGCCCGCTGATGGCGATCTACCAGGCGCGGTTCATGAAATACATGCAGGACCGCGGCCACGCGCAGACGGAGGGACGCAAGGTCTGGGCGTTCATGGGCGACGGCGAGATGGACGAGCCGGAATCGATGGGCGCCATCAGCATGGCGGCGCGCGAGAATCTCGACAACCTCGTGTTCGTCGTCAACTGCAACCTGCAGCGCCTCGACGGGCCGGTCCGCGGCAACGGCAAGATCATCCAGGAGCTCGAGAGCGACTTCCGGGGCGCCGGCTGGAACGTGATCAAGGTGGTCTGGGGCCGGCACTGGGATCCGTTGTTCGCCCGCGACAAGAAGGGCATCCTGATGCGGCGGATGATGGAGGTCGTCGACGGCGAGTACCAGACGATCAAGTCGAAGGACGGCGCGTACGTGCGCGAGCATTTCTTCAATACGCCGGAGTTGAAGGAGCTCGTCGCCGACTACTCCGACGACGACATCTGGAAGCTGAACCGCGGCGGACACGACCCGTTCAAGGTCTATAACGCGTACCACGCGGCGGTGAACCACAAGGGCCAGCCGACGGTGATCCTCGCCAAGACGATCAAAGGCTACGGGATGGGCGAGTCGGGCGAGGCGCAGAACATCACGCACCAGCAGAAGAAGATGTCGGGAGTGTCGATCCGGAACTTTCGGGACCGCTTCCACATCCCGGTGCCCGACGAGAAGCTGGACGACGTGCCGTACGTCACCTTCCCCGAGGGCTCGCCCGAGCTCGAGTACATGCGGGCGCGGCGCATGGAACTGGGCGGCTACCTCCCCGCGCGGCGGCCGAAGGCCGGCGCCCTCGTCACGCCCGGGCTCGAGGCGTTCGAGCGGTTTCTGAAGAGCACCGACGACCGCGAGATCTCGACGACGATGGCGTTCGTGCAGGTCCTGCAGCTCCTGTTGCGCGACAAGAACCTCGGCAAGCACATCGTGCCGATCGTCCCCGACGAATCGCGCACCTTCGGTATGGAGGGCATGTTCCGGCAGCTCGGCATCTGGAACCAGCAGGGCCAGCTCTACACGCCGCAGGATTCCGACCAGCTGATGTTCTACAAGGAGTCGAAGGACGGGCAGATCCTGCAGGAGGGGATCAACGAGGCAGGCGGAATGTGCGACTGGATCGCCGCGGCGACGTCCTACTCGACGCACGGCGTGCCGATGATTCCCTTCTACATCTTCTACTCGATGTTCGGCTTCCAGCGCATCGGCGATCTGGCCTGGGCGGCCGGCGACATGCGCTCGCGCGGCTTCCTGCTCGGCGGCACCGCGGGCCGGACGACGCTGAACGGCGAAGGCCTGCAGCACGAGGACGGCCACTCGCACCTGATGTCGGCGACGATTCCGAACTGCATCTCCTACGACCCGACGTTCGCCTACGAAGTCGCGGTGATCATCCAGGACGGCCTGCGGCGCATGTGCGCCGAGCAGCAGGACGTCTACTACTACCTGACGGTGATGAACGAGAACTACCCGCACCCGGCGATGCCCGAAGGCGCGGCATCCGACATCATCCGGGGCATGTACCGGTTCCGCGCGGGCGAGAAAAAAGCCAAGGCGCCCCGCGTTCAGCTGCTCGGGTCCGGCACCATCTTCCGCGAGGTGATCGCCGCCGCCGATCTGCTGAAGAGCGACTGGGGCGTCGAATCCGATATCTGGGGCTGTCCCAGCTTCACCGAGCTCGCGCGCGACTGCATGCGGGTCACGCGCGAGAACATGCTGAATCCGACGGCGCGGCCCAAGCTCTCCCACGCCGAGTCCTGCCTGAAGGACACGACGGGGCCGGTGATCGCCGCGACCGATTACATGCGCGCGTACGCCGACCAGATCCGCGCCTGCGTGGGACGCCGCTACGTCGTGCTCGGCACCGACGGCTTCGGGCGCTCCGACACGCGGGAGAAGCTGCGCCGCTTCTTCGAGGTGGACCGGCACTACGTCACGGTCGCGGCGCTGAAGGCGCTCGCCGACGAGGGGACCCTGCCGGCGGCGAAGGCGGCCGAGGCGATGCGGAAATACGGCCTCGACCCCGCGAAGCCGGCGCCGTGGACCGTCTAGAGCAAAGGGGCCGGCGATGAGCACGATCGAAGTCAAGGTTCCCGACATCGGCGATTTCAAGGACGTCCCGGTGATCGAGATCTTCGTCAAGCCCGGCGACACCGTCGCCGCCGAGGATTCGCTGGTCACGCTGGAATCCGACAAGGCGACGATGGACGTGCCCTCGCCGGCCGCAGGGAAGGTGAAGGACGTCCACGTCAAGCTCGGGGACAAGGTCGCCGAAGGCTCGCTGATCGTCGTGCTCGAAGCTGCCGCGGTCGATGCCGCCGCGGCACCGCCGCCGCGCACCGCAGACTGCACCGGCTGCGCCACCGTCGCCGGCACCTGCCCCGCCGGCCGCCGCAGCCGCGCGCGAAGGTCGGGGCGCCGAGACAGCAGCGAGCGCCAGCGCAGCGGAGGCGCGCGCGGCGGCCGCACCGTCGGCCCCCGCCGACGAGCAGGGCTTCCGGGCCGCGCATGCGTCGCCGTCGCTGCGCAAGTTCGCCCGCGAGCTCGGCGTCGATCTCGCGCGCGTCACGGGCACCGGCCCGAAAGGCCGCATCCTGCAGGAGGACGTGCAGAGCTTCGTGAAGCAGGTCATGAGCGGCGCCGTCGCCGGGGCCGGCGGCGCGGGTGGCGGCATCAGCGGCGGCGGCTCGCTCAATCTCCTGCCGTGGCCGAGCGTCGACTTCGCGAAGTTCGGCCCGACCGAATCGCGGCCGCTGTCGCGGATCAAGAAGATCTCGGGCGCGAACCTCGCGCGCAACTGGGTGATGATCCCGCACGTGACGCAGTTCGACGAGGCCGACATCACCGACCTCGAGGCGTTCCGCGTCGAGCTCAACCGGGAGAACGAGAAGTCGGGAATCAAGCTGACGATGCTCGCGTTCCTGATCAAGGCGAGCGTCGCCGCGCTGAAGAAATTTCCGGATTTCAATGCGTCCCTGGTTTCCACGCCCGACGGCGACAGCCTGGTGCTGAAGCAGTATTTCCACATCGGCTTCGCCGCCGACACGCCGAACGGCCTCGTCGTCCCGGTGCTGAAGAACGCGGACCAGAAGGGCGTGCTGCAGATCGCCAGAGAAATGGGCGAGTTGTCGGCAAAGGCCCGCGACGGGAAGCTCGGACCGGCGGACATGCAGGGCGGCTGCTTCTCGATCTCGAGCCTGGGCGGCATCGGCGGCACCGCGTTCACGCCGATCATCAATGCGCCCGAGGTCGCGATCCTCGGCGTGTCGAAGAGCGCGACGAGGCCGGTATGGGACGGCAGCGCATTCCAGCCGCGGCTGATGCTTCCGCTGTCGCTGTCCTACGACCACCGCGTGATCGACGGCGCCTCGGCGGCGCGCTTCACCGCATATCTCGCGCGGCTCCTCGCCGACATGCGGCGGGTGATGCTGTGACCGAACGCGCGCGTATCGTGGGTCCGGCTTCGGCCGGACGCCTTGACACACAGAGGCAGAGGCCGCCTGAAGGCGGCCCCACGCGAGGACAGACATGAGCACGATCGAAGTCAAAGTACCCGACATCGGCGACTTCACGGACGTCCCGGTCATCGAGATCTTCGTGAAGCCGGGCGATGCCGTCGCCGCCGAAGACTCCCTCGTCACGCTCGAGTCGGACAAGGCGACGATGGACGTGCCGGCCCCCGCGGCCGGCATCGTCAGGGAAGTGCACGTCAAGCTCGGCGACAAGGTGAGCGAGGGCACGCTGATCGTCGTGCTCGAGCCGGCGGCAGGTGCCGCTGCCGCACCGGCGCCGCCGACCACTGCGAAACCTGCCGGGCCGGCTACGCCGGCGCCTGCGTCAGCGCCTGCGTCGGCGCCGATCCCCGGTGCAGCAGGCTTTTCCGGCAAAGCCGACATCGAATGCGAGATGCTCGTGCTGGGCGCCGGGCCCGGCGGCTACAGCGCCGCGTTCCGCGCGGCAGACCTGGGGATGAGGACCGTGCTCGTCGAGCGCTACCCGGCGCTGGGCGGCGTCTGCCTCAACGTCGGCTGCATCCCGTCCAAGGCGCTGCTGCACATCGCCGCCGTGATGGACGAAGCGCGGACGATGGCCGAGCACGGCATCGCCTTCGGCGCCCCGCAGATCGATCTCGACAAGCTGCGCGGATGGAAGGAGAAGGTCGTCGGCAAGCTGACCGGCGGTCTCGTCGGCATGGCGAAGTCGCGCAAGGTCGAGATCGTTCGCGGCATCGGCCAGTTCCTCGATCCGCACCATCTCGAAGTCGAGCTCACCGAGGGGCCGGCGCAGGCGAAGACCGGCGCGAAGCAGATCGTGAAATTCGCCAAGGCGATCGTCGCCGCGGGCTCGCAGGTCGTGCGGCTGCCGTTCATCCCCGAGGATCCGCGGGTGCTCGACTCCACGCGCGCGCTGGAGCTCGCAGCGATCCCGAGGCGGATGCTGGTGATCGGCGGCGGCATCATCGGCCTGGAAATGGGCACCGTGTACTCGACGCTGGGCGCGCGGCTCGACGTCGTCGAGATGCTCGACGGCCTGATGCCGGGCGCCGACCGCGATCTCGTCCGCGTGTGGGAGAAGGTCAACAAGCACCGCTTCGACCGCATCATGGTCGCGACGAAAACCACCGCAGTCGCGGCGAAGCCGGACGCGCTGTGGGTGAGCTTCGAGGGCCCGAATGCGCCGAAGGAGCCGCAACCCTACGACGCGGTGCTGATGAGCGTCGGCCGCGCGCCGAACGGGAAGAAGATCGCCGCCGAAAGGGCGGGCATCGTGGTCACCGACCGCGGCTTCATTCCCGTCGACAGCCAGATGCGCACCAATGTCCCGCACATCCACGCGATCGGCGACATCGTCGGTCAGCCGATGCTCGCGCACAAGGCAACGCACGAAGGCCATGTCGCAGCCGAAGCCGCCGCCGGGCAGAAGAGCCATTTCGATGCCCGCGTGATCCCGTCGGTCGCCTACACCGACCCCGAAATCGCCTGGGCCGGCCTGACCGAGGACGAGGCGAAGGCGAAGGGCGTCAAGGTCGAGAAGGGCCTATTTCCGTGGGCAGCGTCCGGCCGCGCGATCGCCAACGGCCGCGACGAGGGACACACCAAGCTCCTGTTCGACGCGCAGACCCACCGGATCGTCGGCGGCGGCATCGTCGGCACGCACGCCGGCGATCTCATCGCCGAGATCGCGCTGGCGATCGAGATGGGCGCGGACGCCGTCGACATCGGCCGCACGATCCATCCGCATCCGACGCTGTCCGAGTCGGTGGGCCTCGCCGCCGAGGCGTTCGAAGGCGTGTGCACCGACCTGCCGCCGCCGCGGCGGAAGGCATGACCGCGGAGCGCCCCATGACCCAGGACGAGCAGAAGCGCTCCGTCGCCCGCGAGGCGATCAAGTACGTCGAGGACGACGCGATCATCGGCGTGGGCACCGGCTCGACGGCGGACTTCTTCATCGACGAGCTCGCGAAGATCAAGCACCGGATCAAGGGCGCTGTCGCGAGCTCCGTGAAGACGGCCGAGCGGCTCAAGGGCCACGGCATCTACGTCGAGGAATTGAACAATGTCGGCGATCTGCCCGTGTACGTCGACGGCGCCGACGAGGTGACCGAGCACGGCGCGATGATCAAGGGCGGCGGCGGAGCGCTGACGCGCGAGAAGATCGTCGCCGCGGTCGCGCGCAGGTTCGTGTGCATCGCCGACGCGTCGAAGCTCGTCGGCGTGCTGGGCAAGTTCCCGCTGCCGGTCGAGGTCATCCCGATGGCGCGAAGCTATGTCGCGCGGCAGCTGGTGCTGCTGGGCGGTCAGCCGGCCTGGCGGATGGGATTCACGACCGACAACGGCAACGTCATCCTCGACGTGCACGGGCTGAAGCTCACGAACCCGGTCGAGACGGAAGCGCGGATCCGCGCGATCGTCGGCGTGGTCACCGTGGGCCTCTTCGCCGCGCGCGGCGCCGACGTGATCCTGTTGGGCAGCGACACCGGCGTGCGGACGATCAAGACGGCGCGGTGAGCGGCAGCTGGTCGGGAGCCGGCTGAAGCCGGCCCCACAACGCGTTACTGCTACTTCTTCGCCGGCGCGACGGCGATCGCCATCGCCTCGGTGTAGGTCACCTCGATGCGGTCGCCCTTCGCGATGAGCTTGAACTGCGCCGGATCCTTGACCTTGACATCGACGGTGCGTTGCGGGCCTTTCAGCGTCATGACCTGCGTCTGCGCATTGAGCTCGACGACCTCGGCGACGATCGTCACCTGACGACCGCCCATTCCGGCCGGGCGCTCGCCGGGCTTCGCGCCGGCCGCGCCGGCCTTCGCCGTCATCGAAATCGGCGCCGTGCTGCCCTTCTTGAGCTCGACCGTCAGTGCCTCGACGTACTCGATGTTCACCAGGTCGCCGACCTTGAGCTGCGCGAAGTTCTTCACCTGCTCGCCCGCCGTCAGCGTGACTTCGCGGCCCTGCGGCCCCTTCAGCGTCACCGCGCGCGTGGCGGCGTCGATCGCGGTGATCGTCGCGGTAACCTTGACAGTCTCGGCGACGCCCACCTTGCCGGGTTCCTTCGCGACGACGGCGGCGCCGGTCTGGGCGGCGGCCGGCACGGCGAGCGCGGCGATAACGGCAAAACCGATGGTTCCGATCAATTTGCGCATTGCGGTGACTCCTGACAGTGGTTGGGACGGAAAAGCGTATTCCCGCGATGAAGGGCGCCTGGTACGACGCCCCGTCGGCGCCAAAACCAGTGATTTTAACCCGGATTGACGCTCGAAAACAGCGACCGGGCTGGCCGCTCCGGGATCGCGCTACAATCGCCGGATGACCAATCTCGCCGTTCCCGGCCTGGGAACCTTCGCCGACGTCGCCGCGTACATGCAGGGCGTGGGTGCGGCTGCGCGCGCCGCCGCGCGCGATGTCGCCCGGGCCGACACGAAGGCGAAGAACGCCGCGCTGCGCGCGACGGCGGCGGCGATCCGGCGCAGGTCAGCGAGCCTCCTCGAAGCCAACGCGACCGATGTCGCGGCCGCGAGGGCGTCGGGACAGGACGCCGCGTTCGTCGACCGATTGACGCTGACCGCAACGAGCGTGGCAGCGATGGCCGACGGCCTCGACCAGATCGCCGCGCTACCCGATCCGGTGGGCGAGATCACCGATCTGCGCTACCGCCCCTCGGGCATCCAGGTCGGCCTGATGCGCGTGCCGCTCGGCGTGATCGGCATCGTCTACGAGTCGCGCCCGAACGTCACCGCGGACGCCGCGGGACTGTGCCTCAAGGCCGGCAACGCGACGATCCTGCGCGGCGGCTCCGAAGCGCTCTCCAGCAATCAGGCGATCGCAGCCTGCGTCCACGCGGGCCTCGCCGCCGCCGGTCTGCCGGAGACCGCGGTGCAGGTGATCGCGACCACCGACCGCGCCGCCGTCGGCTGCCTGATCGCCGACGAGAAGCACGTCGACGTCATCGTCCCCCGCGGCGGCAAGGGGCTGACCGAGCGCATCGCGCGCGAGGCGAAGGTCCCGGTGATCAAGCATCTCGACGGCGTCTGCCACGTGTACGTCGACGCCACGGCCGACCCGGCGATGGCGATCGCCATCGCCGACAACGCGAAGACGCAGCGCTATTCGCCGTGCAACACGATGGAGACGCTGCTGGTCCACGCCGGGATCGCCGCGCGGGTGCTGCCGCCGCTCGCGGACGTCTATGCAGGCAAGGGCGTCGAGCTGCGCGGCTGCGCGCGCTCGCGCGCGATCGTCCCGGGGATGAAGGCGGCGGTCGAGGACGACTGGTACACCGAGTACCTGGCGCCGATCCTCGCGGTGCGCGTCGTCGATACGCTGGACGAGGCGATGGCGCACATCGCGAAGTACGGCTCGCAGCACACCGACGCAATCGTGACGCAGGACCACGCCGCCGCGATGCGCTTCCTGCGCGAAGTCGATTCGAGCTCGGTGATGGTCAATGCGTCGACGCGCTTTGCCGACGGATTCGAGTACGGGCTGGGCGCCGAGATCGGCATCTCGACGAACAAGCTGCACGCCCGCGGGCCCGTCGGGCTCGAGGGCCTGACCAGCCGGAAGTGGATCGTGCTGGGCACCGGGCAGATCCGCACCTAGTGTACTGAGTCAGAAGTTCCGAAGATCAAGGAGCGGATTTCGCCGCGAACTATCAAGCGAATTTCTGACTCAGTACACTAGGTCGGACCCGGCGTTCGTCGTTCCAGCGCGCGGTGTCCGCCGGCTGGTTCCGCAGCGCCGGCACCGGCCCCGATCGCGCCCGACCCCGCTACGCGCGGGCGGGCCGGATCGCGCGCCGCCGCCACGCAAACCAGAGCACGACGCCGGCGATCGCCGCCAGGAAGGGCAGCATCGCCCGGTTCATCGTCTCCCATCCCGCCATCGACACCATCGCGCCCGAGGCGAGCGACGAGACGCCCATCGTCGCGAAGACGATGAAGTCGTTCGCGCCCTGCGTGCGCGCCTTCTCGGCCGGCGCGTAGGATTCCGTCAGCAGCGTGGTTCCGCCCGTGTACATGAAGTTCCAGCCCACGCCGAGCAGGGCGAGCGCGATCAGGAAATGGGTGACGGTGTTCCCGTTCAGGGCGACGGCGACGCAACCGGCGACGAGCACGATGCCCGCCAGGATCACGTTGAGCACGCCGTAGCGCCGGATCAGCGTCCCGGTGACGAAGCCCGGCGCGTACATTCCGACGACATGCCACTGGATCACCAGCGCCGCCGCGCCGAACGGATGGCTGCAGAAGCTCATCGCGATGGGCGTGGCCGTCATCAGCAGGTTCATCAGCCCGTAACCGACCGCCGCGGACAACGCGGCGACGACGAAAACCGGCTGGCGCATGATCGTCGCCAGCCGCCGTCCGCCGCCGGAGCGCTCCTCGAGCGTCGGCGGGGGCACGTGCAGGCGCGACTGCACGGCGAGCGCGATCAGCGCGTAACCGGCGAGCACGACGAACCCGCCCAGGAACGGCGTGGCGAACAGGTCCATCGCCCGGCGCACGGACTCGGGGCCCAGAAAGCCGCCGACGATGCCGCCCGCCAGCACCAGCGAGATCGCCCTCGCCCGATCCGCAGGCGAGGCGACCTCGGCCGCGGCGAAGCGGTACTGCAATCCGATCGCGTTGTAGACGCCGATGACAGCGGTCGCCGCGCAGTAGAGCGCGAAGCTGTGAACGCCGATGGCGAGCACCGCGAGCGCGCAACCTGCGACGTTGACCAGCGCGCCCGCCATGAAGCCCATGCGCCGGCCGACCTTCGCCATCCACAGCGACGCCGGCATCGTCGCGACCGCCGAGCCGAGCACGTACAGGGTCACGCCGAGCGTCGCCAGCGCCTTCGTCTCGGCAAGCGCGTAGCCGACGAGGCCGTTCATCGTGATGAGACCGGCGGCGTTGGTGAGCAGCAGCGCCTGGCAGCAGGCCAGCAGAAAGATATCGCGGTAGGATGTGCGCATCGCCTGCGCGACTATAGCAAAGCCCGTGACCCCACTCGCCCGCGAGATCCTCGACTTCTGGTTCGGTCCGCTCCCGCACGCCACGCGCGGCGAATGGTTCCGCAAGGATCCCGCGTTCGACGCGACGATCCGCGACCGTTTCGGGAGCGCCGTCGAGGCCGCGCTCGGCGGTGCGTTCGACGCCTGGCGTGCCGATCCGCATGGCGCGCTCGCCCACGTGCTGCTGCTCGACCAGTTCACGCGCAACATCTTTCGCGACACGCCGCGCGCATTCGCCGGGGACGCCTCAGCGCTCGAGACCGCGACCGGCGCGGTCGACGCGGGCCTCGACGGCGCCCTCGATCCGTGGGAGCGCTGGTTCCTCTACCTGCCGTTCGAGCATGCGGAGGATCTCGCGAGCCAGGAGCGCTCGATCGCGCTGTACACGCGGCTCAGGGACGACACCGGCGAGGCCGCGCCCGCTGGAATGGGCGGAGAAGCACGCCGCGGTCGTGCGCCGCTTCGGCCGCTATCCCCACCGCAACGCGATCCTCGGCCGCGCATCCACGCCCGAGGAGATCGCGTTCCTGCGGGAGCCGGGATCGCGCTTCTGACGGCCGGGGCGCTGCCAGGCATCGCCCGCGGCCGAGCTCGCTTGCGCGGCGCTACAATGCACGTCGCGATGACCCCGGTCCTCGGCATCCTCGGCGGCACGTTCGACCCGATCCATTGCGGCCACATCGAGCTCGCCCGCGAGCTGCGCGCGGCACTCGATCTGTCGGCGGTTCGCTTCATCCCCGCCGGCGATCCGCCCCACCGCGCGGCCCCGGTCGCGACGGCCGCGCATCGGCTCGAGATGGTGGAGCTCGCCGTCGCCGACGTGCCGGGACTCGAGGTCGACGCCCGCGAGATACGCCGTGCGGGGCGCAGCTATTCCGTGCTCACGCTCGAGGAGTTGCGCCGGGAGGCGCCCGCACGTCCGCTCGCGCTGATCCTCGGCGCCGATGCGTTTCTCGGCCTGCCGACGTGGCATCGCTGGCGCGAGCTCTTCGATCTCGCGCATTTCGTCGTGGTGGCGCGACCGGGCGTGCGCTTCGACGGCACGATGGCTCCGCTCCTCGCCGACGAGTGGTCGCGGCGCCTGCGCCGGGACTCCGGCGCGCTCGTGGCCGGACCCGCAGGGGCGATCGTGATGCAGCCGATCTCCGCGCACCCGATTTCCGCGTCGGCGATACGTGCGCAGCTCGCGCGCGGCGCCGAGGGCATCGCGGCGGTGCGCGGTTTGCTTCCGGCCGCCGTTTTGGCCTATATTGACCGCAACCAACTCTATCGCTCACGCCCGGATGCGACTTAACAAGATCCAGAAGACCGCCGTCACCGCTCTCGAAGACATCAAGGCGCGCGACATCACCGTTCTCGATGTCCGCAAGCTCACCAGCCTGTACGACACAATGATCATCGCCTCTGCCGATTCCAACCGGCAGGTGAAGTCGCTCGCCAATCACGTCCGTGACAAGCTCAAGGAGAGCGGCGCAACGATCGTCGGCGTCGAGGGCGAGGAGACCGGCGAATGGGTGCTGGTCGATGCCGGCGACATCGTCGTCCACATCATGCAGCCCGCGGTGCGCGCCTACTACAACCTCGAGGAGCTCTGGACCCCGCCCGCGACCAAGCGGCGCGCGAGGGCCGCCGACCGCGCTGCGGCATAGCGGTGCGCGGCACACGGGCCGGCCCGGGAAGCGCGGCGGAAACCCGAGGCGGACGCCGCGCGCCGGCGCCGCCGGGCGTTGCGACCATGGCCATGCCGCCGCGGCGTCCCCGGGCCGGATTCCCGACACGATGAGGCTCCGCGTCGTCGCCCTCGGGCACCGGATGCCGGCGTGGGTTGCGGCCGGATGGGCCGATTACGCGCGCCGCATGCCCCGCGATTTCCCGCTGGAGCTCGTCGAGCTCAAGCCCGAGCCGCGCGATCGCGGCAAGCCGGTGCCGCAGGTGCTCGCCGCCGAGGCGGTCCGGATCGCGCAAGCGTGCAAGGGCGCGCAGGTCGTCGCGCTCGACGAGCGCGGGCAGCCCTGGACGACGCGCGCGCTTGCCGAAGCGCTGGCGCGCTGGCGCGACGCCGCGCGCGACACCGCGTTCGTGATCGGCAGCGCCGACGGCCTCGCCGAACCGGTCAAGCGCGGCGCCGCTGCCGTGGTCGCGCTTTCCGCGCTAACATTGCCGCATGCGCTCGTGCGCGTCATCGTCGCCGAGCAGCTGTATCGAGCCGTCAGCCTGCTCTCGCACCATCCGTACCATCGCGAATGAACCCCTGCCCGATGGTTGCGGACGCATAGGACCCCATTCGCCATGAGCGCTCCCGTCGTCTACCTCGCCTCGAAAAGCCCGCGCCGCGAAGAATTGCTGCGCCAACTCGGCGTCGATTTCACGACGCTCCGGATGCGGGAGGCGTCCGGCCGCGAGGCCGACGTCACCGAGGGCGCGCGCGACGCCGAGCCGGCGCTCCACTACGTCGAGCGCATCGCGCGCACCAAGGCCGCCATCGGCTGGCAGCGGATGCAGCAGCGGGGCCTGCCGCCCCGCCCGGTGCTCGGCGCCGACACCGAAGTCGTGCTGGACGGCGTGATCTTCGGCAAGCCGAAGGATGCTGCGGACGCCGCCCGGATGCTGGCGGCGCTCTCCAACCGGAGCCACCACGTGCTGACGGCCGTGGCGTTCTGCTGGGAGCAGCAGATCGTCGCCGAGATCTCGACGTCGAGCGTGACGTTCCGCGAGTTGAAGCGCGACGAGATCGAGCGCTATATCGCCACCGGCGAGCCCTTCGACAAGGCCGGCGCCTACGCGGTCCAGGGCCGCGCCGCGTCGTTCGTGACCCGGATCGAGGGAAGCTATTCCGGCGTCATGGGATTGCCGCTCTACGAAACGGCCGTGGCGCTCGCCGCGATCGGCTTCCCCGTGCTATAACGGCTCGACCCATTCCGCCGCCCGGCGCCATCGCGCCGCGCCGGCCGCATCAGGATCCCGATCTTGAACCTCCTCCCGCGCCGATGTCTCATGAAATCCTTATCAACGTAACCCCTCAGGAAACGCGCGTCGCGATGCTCGAGCAGGGCGTCGTGCAGGAGCTCCACATCGAGCGTGCCAGCGCGCGTGGTCTCGTCGGCAACGTCTACCTCGGCCGCGTCGCGCGCGTGCTTCCGGGGATGCAGAGCGCATTCGTCGAGATCGGCCTCGAGCGCGCGGCGTTCCTCCACATCGCCGACATCTGGGAACACCGGCAGAACGGGCACGGCGGCGACGCGCGTCCCATCGAGCGGATCCTGCACGAGGGCCAGGCGCTGCTCGTGCAGGTGATCAAGGACCCGATCGGCACCAAGGGCGCCCGCCTCTCCACGCAGGTGAGCCTCGCCGGACGGCTGCTCGTCTACCTGCCGCAGGACTCGCACATCGGCATCTCGCAGCGGATCGGCGACGAGGCCGAGCGCGAGACCCTGCGCGAGAAGCTGCAGCTGCTGCTGCCCGACGGGCACGTCGGCGGCTTCATCATCCGCACGATGGCCGAGACCGCGTCCGGGCGCGAGATGCAGAGCGACATCGAGTACCTGACCAAGCTCTGGAGCGACCTCAACGCGCGTGCCGGCGACGTCCCCGCTCCGGCGCTGCTCTACCAGGACCTGAACCTCGCGCAGCGCGTGCTGCGCGACATGGCGACCGAGGAGACCTCCCGCGTCCTGGTCGACTCGCGCGAGACGTACACGAAGATGCTCGACTTCGCGCGCGAGTACACACCGGCGCTGATCGAGCGCATCGCGCACCACGGCGGAGAGCGGCCGCTGTTCGACCTGAACAGCGTCGAGGACGAGATCGAGAAGGCGCTCGCGCGCCGGGTGAACCTCAAGTCGGGCGGGTATCTCATCGTCGACCAGACCGAGGCGATGACGACGATCGACGTGAACACCGGGGGCTTCGTCAGCGGCCGCAGCTTCGACGACACGATCTTCAAGACCAACCTCGAGGCGGCGCAGGTCATCGCCCGGCAGCTGCGGCTGCGCAACCTCGGCGGCATCATCATCATCGACTTCATCGACATGGAGAACGCCGACCACCGCGCCGCCGTTCTCGCCGAGCTCAACCGGGCGCTGGAGCGCGACCGGACGCGGCTCACGGTCAACGGCTTCACGCAGCTGGGACTCGTCGAGATGACGCGCAAGCGCACGCGCGAGTCGCTGGCGCACGTGCTCTGCGAGAGCTGCCCGACCTGCCACGGCCGCGGCCAGCTGAAGACGGCGCAGACGATCTGCTACGAGATCCTGCGCGAGATCCTGCGCGAGGCGAAGCAGTTCAACGCGCGCGAGTTCCGGATCCTCGCCGCGCAGCCGGTCATCGATCTCTTCCTCGACGAGGAGTCGCAGTCGCTCGCGCAGCTCGGCGATTTCATCGGCAAGCCGATCTCGCTGCAGGTCGAGTCGATCTACACGCAGGAGCAGTACGACATCGTGCTGATCTGAGCGCGGGCGGAGGCGCTCCGGCCGCGGCCGCAGCAGTCGCGGTCTCGCCGCCGCCGGACGCTCGAGGCGCCGGCCCATGTTCGCCAAGCTCTGGTCGCGCGCCAAGTCGTTCCTCTCCCGGCTCCTGCGGCGCAAGCCGCCGGAGCCGGGCCGCTTCGAGGAGGATGCGAAGTCCGCGCTGCGCGGCGGACTGATCGGGGCGCCGTGGATCTGGCCGCGGCGCAAGTATCTCGTCTACGTTCCCCGCGGCCACACGAACTGGCGCCGGGTGCCGCTGCTGGTGCTCATTCACGGCTGCCGGCAGACACCGGAGGAGATCGCGGCGGCGACCCGCATCACGGCGCTGGCCGACGACCTCGGCTGCCTCGTGCTGCTGCCCCGGCAGAATCCGCACGCGAACGCCTGGGGCTGCTGGAACTGGTTCGATCCCGCGACCGCGCACGGCTGGGGCGAGACCGCGATCGTCGCCGCGCAGATCCGCGCGGTCCGCCGGAAATACCGGATCGACCGCAAGCGGGTGTTTCTCGCGGGACTCTCCTCCGGCGGGGGACTGGCGTCCGCGATCGCGCTGCGTCGGCCCGACCTGATCGCCGGCGCATTCGTGCATTCGGGCGTCGCCTGCGGGGCGGCCTCGTCGGCGCTGGACGCGTTCGCCGTCCTCAAGCGCGGCGCCGACACCGATCTCGCGCAGATTGCGCGCGATGTCCGCGCAAGGGCGGAGCCGCGGACGCTGCCGGTGCCGCTGCTTGCGCTGCAGGGCGGCGAGGACTCCGTCGTCGCGCCCGTGAACGCCGCGCAGCTCGTCCGCCAGTTCCTCGCGCTCAACGGCCATCCCGCGGCAAGCGCCGGCTCCCCCGGCGAGCTCCCGCCGCCCGACGGCAGCAACCTGGCCACCACGCCCGACGGCCGCGTCGTCACGACCAGCGAATGGCGCGTCGCCGATCGCCTCGTGGCGCGGCACGTGCTGGTGGACGGGCTCGGGCACGCCTGGAGCGGTGGCGACGCCAGCTTTCCGTACAACGATCCGCGCGCGCCCGATGCCACCGATCTGCTGCGTGCGTTCGTCCGCGACGCGTTGCAGTAAGATTGCGGCTGCGTTGCGCCGGACGCGGCGCTCGACCGGGGTGCTGCGATGGCGATTGCCGGCATGAATCACTTCACCGTGCTGACCGACGATGTCGGCGCCACCGTCGGCTTCTACCGCGAGCTGCTCGGCCTGACCGAAGGCCCGCGTCCCGCATTCGACTTTCCCGGCGCATGGCTCTACGCCGGAGCGCAGGCCGTGCTGCACGTGGTCGGCGGGCGCGGACGCAGCGAGCTCCGGGCCGGCGTCATCGACCACATGGCGTTTTCCGCCACCGGCCTCGCGCCGACGCTCGCGGCGCTCGATGCCCGCGGCATCAAGTACGCGTGCCGAAAGCAGGTCGGCTCCGGCGTCTGGCAGGTGTTCTTCCACGATCCCAACGGCGCGAAGGTCGAGCTCGATTTCGCTGCGAACGAGGCCGGGCCGCGATGAAGAGCGAGCGGTGACCCGCATCCGCGACCGGCGCCCGGCCTGCCGGCGAAGAGCCTGAGACTTGGCGCCGACCCTGCCCTCGCCACTGGCGACGCTCGACCACCTCGTCGTCGCCGCGACGACGCTCGCCGACGGCATCGAGTACATCGCGGGAATCACCGGGGTCGCGCCGCAGCCCGGCGGAAAGCACGTCGCGATGGGCACGCACAACGCGCTGCTGCGCCTTGCCGAGCGGGTCTACCTCGAGATCATCGCGATCGATCCGGCGGGGACCCGCCCCCCCCGCGCGCGCTGGTTCGACCTCGACAACATCGCGCTGCAGGCCGAGCTCACCGAGCGGCCACGCCTCGTCCACTGGGTCGCGCGCACGCCGGACATTGCGCGCGCAGTCGCGCTGTGCCCGATCCCGCTCGGCGTGATCCATCCGATGACCCGCGGCGACTACCGCTGGCGAATCACGATTCCTGACGACGGCAAGCTCCCGGGCAGGGGCGTCGTGCCGTCGTTGATCCAGTGGGACGTGCCGCTGCACCCGGCCGACCTGCTGCCTGCCTCGGGCATCTCCATCGCCGGCCTCGCCGCGGCGCACCCCGATCCCGACCAGATCCGCAGCGCGCTCGCCGCGCTGGGCCTCACGGGCGCGCTTCCCGTCACCTACGACCGCGACGCGCGGCTGGCCGCGATGCTGCGCACGCCGCGCGGCATCGTCACGCTCTGAGGCGGCGCCGTTGGCCGGCGCGGGCGGTCGCGAACGGCTCGCGGTGCCGGGCACCGCCGGCGCCTTCCCGGCCGGCGCGGCGCGCTGCGCCGTTACCTTCCGAGGAGATCCATCCGCTGCGGGGTGAACGTATCGAGCAGCACGCCCGGCTTGAGGCAGCGGCATCCGTGCACGACACCCGGCTTCTTGTACAGCGTGTCGCCGGCACGGACGATCTTCGTTTCCTCGCCGATCGTGAACTCGAACTCGCCCGAGAGCACGTAGGTGAGCTGCTCGTGCGGGTGAGAGTGCAGCGGCCCGACGGCGCCTTCCCGGAAGCTCACTTCGACCTGCATCAAGCCGCCGTCGTGCGCGAGGATCTTCCGCGTCACGCCACCGCCGAGATCCTCGACCGGCCGGTCCTTCGCGTAGACGAACATCAATGGCTCCCTTCCTGTCGATACCACCACCGTGCGTCGCGCGCGCTGCGCGGAGTGCCGCTGCCCTGCTCGACCCTCCGAACGGCCCGCCGCCGCGTCCGGGTCTCGACGCCCCGCCCAGTCCGCTGCACCTCAGCCGAGCGCTCCCCGGGCCGCGACCGGCCACAGGCACTCGACGCGCGAGCCGCGCACGCCGACGATCCAGTCGTAGAGATTGACCGTCGGGTCGCAGTGCCCGGGCACGAGCCAGAGCCGGTCGCCGATGAGCGGCGGTCGGGCGTCCGGCGCAACGGCGAGCACGCCATGCTCGTCCGACGCCTTCGCGTACGTCAAGCCCTGCGCGCCGTAGACGAGCGGCGGGCCGGAGTCGAACGCGAAAGCCTTGAGGCCGGCGTCGACGACGGCGCGCTCGGGCCGGGGCACGCTCATCACCGACGCCAGCACGAACAGGCTCTGCTCGAAATGGTGCTGGTCCGGCGCGAGCGCGTTCCTCTGGTAATCGGCGTCCATGAACACGTACGAGCCGGGCTGCACCTCGGTGTAGACGCCGCTGTCGCGCTCGTGCTGCCAGGTTCCGGTGCCCGCGCCGGTCACCGTCGGACAGGGAATGCCGGCCGTTTCGATCGCCGCCCTGGTCTCGCGCGCCATTGCAACCGCGCGCGCGATCGCCGCGCGCCGCTCTTCCGGCGCGCGCAGATGCTGCGCGGCGCCGTGGTAGGCCTGGATGCCGCGAAACGACAGTCCCGGCGTGCGCGCGATCACCTCGGCGATCGCCAGCGCCGGCGCACCCGGTGCGGTGCCGCAGCGCTGCGTGCCGACGTCGATCTCGACCAGCACGTCGATCGCGACGCCGGCCGCGCGCGCCGCCGCGCCGATGTGGCGGACGCTGGCGGCATCGTCCGCCAGCACGCCCACGGTGGCCGTCCTCGCCAATTGCGCCAGCCGCTCGAGCTTCGCGGCACCGACGATCTCGTTGGTCACGAGCACGTCGCGTATGCCCGCGGCGACGAACGCCTCGGCCTCGCCCACTTTCTGGCAGCAGATGCCGACCGCGCCACGCTCGATCTGCGCGTGCGCGATGTCCGGGCACTTGTGCGATTTCGCGTGCGGGCGCAGCGCGACGCCCGCGCCACGCACCGCGCTCGCCATCAGGTCGAGGTTGCGCTCGAGCACATCGAGGTCGACGACGAGCGCCGGGGTGTCGATGGCGTCGACCGGATCGCCGATGCGGGCAGGCAGGCCTTGCATCCGGGGATCGTAACCCGCGGACGGCCCGCCGACCAGATGCCGGCGGCAGGCCGCGCGCCGCGGCGGGTCGTGCCCGCTACTTCGGGGCGCCGGCTTCGGCGGCCGCGAGCTGGCCGTAGACGACGTGGGCAATCTTCAGCAGCTGCGCGCGGTCGACATTGCCCGAGATCGCGTAGCCGCAGGTCTCGTCGATCCAGTAGAACACGCCGACGCCGTTCTCGACGGCATAGCGGAATGCGGTCTCATCGGTGCCCGGCGCCTGCTTGCGCACCTGCAGCGAGAGCCGTTGCTTGTCCGCGTTCTCGTACATGAACAGCGCCGTCGGCTTCTCGTTGCCGGCCACCAGACGGCCGCCGACGAGCGCATATCCGACACTGTTCAAATCCGGAGCGTAGACCTGGAACCCGAGCCGCCGGGTGAGCCAGGTGACGAGCCGCTTTTCCTCGCTCGCCCAGATCTCGACCGGACGATTGACGTCGGTGGCGTACAACGCGTGCGCAAACGCGGCCTGCCGCGCGAACGTCGTCGGCGTGCCGGCGCGCTCGATCAGCGCATCGCGGCCGAACCAGCCCAGGCCGATGCCGACGAGCAGCGTCGCGGCCGCCGCGAACGCGGGGGCGAGCCAGCGCCGGAAGCCCCCGGCGCGCGCCGCGGGGAGCGTCGCCGCCGCCAGCAGCCCCGCAGGAATCGGCTCGGCAAGGATCGGGTCGAGGGCGTCGCGCAGCGCGGCATTCTGCGCGCGCAGCTCCGCGACGCGCGTGGCGAGCCCCGGGTCCGACGCGAGCGCCGCCGTGAGCGCCGCGGCCCGCTCGGGCGCGAGCTGACCGTCGACCCAGGCGTGCACGTCGGCTTCGGGGATCGGCGTGGGGACGGAGGGTTTCATGCTGCGACGCGCTCGCTCACTTGACCACGCGCAGCGCCGACGCCGGTTCGGCGATCAACCGCTGGAGCTTGCCGCGCGCACGGGAGAGCCGCGACATCACCGTCCCGATCGGAATCGCCAGCACGCTGGCGATTTCCTCGTAGCGCAGCTCTTCGACCGCGGCGAGCAGCAGCACCTCGCGCTGGTCCGCCGACAGCCGGCCGATCTGCTCGACGAGCTCCAGCAGCTCGACACGGTCGAGCTGGTTCGCGCGCACGGGCAGCTGCCACGCCGCGTTGCCCGGATCCGCGTCGATGGACACGTTGGCGGCGTCGCGCCGGACGAGGGCGAGCTGGTTCACGTGGACGTTGTGCATGATCGTGAACAGCCATGCGCGCAGGTCGCTGCCGCTCCGCCACAACCGCCGTTTCTCCCAGGCCCGGGCGAGCGTGTCCTGAACGAGGTCGTCCGCCCGCGCCGCATCGCCGGTCAGCACCCGCGCGTAGCGCCGCAGCCGCGGAATCGCGGCGACCAGGTCCGGATGCGGCAGGCCGGGGGCATCGGTTATGGCTGGAGGCGTCACGAGGTCGGGGCGCAGCAATCGGTGTCAGACCCGCATTCGCGGAGGGGGCAAGGACATCGCCAACTCGCAGCTAGCCGTGATTCTGAACCTGTTTCGCTAGGGGTCCACACCTGCGTGAGGTTGTCGGATACACCCGCGCCAACAGCAAGCGGGCGCCGGATATTCCACCGGGCCGGGCGAACGCGGCCCGACAGATCCAGGAAAGGGTGCGGCGCGCGCGCGGACACGATATGGCGCATGCCTCGAACGCGGAACGCGTCAGAGCAGGAACAGCGTGGCCAGCCCGAGGAAGATGAAGAAGCCGCCCGAATCGGTCACCGCGGTGATCATCACCGACGAGCCCACTGCCGGGTCCCGGCCGGATTTGAGCATCGTGATCGGGATCAGCACGCCCATCAGCGCCGCCAGCATCAGGTTGAGCGTCATCGCGAGCACCATCACCAGGCCGAGCGCGACGTCCCGGTAGAGCACCGTCGCGACCAGCCCCATCACGCCGCCCCAGATGACGCCGTTGACGAGGCTCACCGTGATCTCCTTGCGGATCAGCTGCCGCGCGTTGGCGATCGCCACCTGGCCCAGCGCGACCGCGCGCACGATCATCGTCGTCGTCTGGTTGCCGGAGTTGCCGCCGATGCCGGCGACGATCGGCATCAGCGCGGCGAGCGCGACCAGCCGCTCGATCGAGCCCTCGAAGATGCCGATGACGCGCGACGCGATGAACGCGGTGACGAGGTTGATCGCGAGCCACGCCCAGCGGTTGCGAAACGATGCCCAGACCGATGCGAAGACGTCCTCCTCCTCGCGCAGGCCGGCCTGCGCGAGCAGGTCCTCCTCGCCCCTCTGCCGGACGAAGTCGAGCACCTCGTCGACGGTCACGCGGCCCACCAGCCGGTCGTTGGTGTCGACGACCGGCGCCGAAACGAGGTCGTAGCGCTCGAACGCGGACGCCGCGACGTCGGCCTTCTCGTGCTGCGGCAGCTTCACCACCGGCGGCCGCATGATGGAAGCCACCGTCGTGTCCGGATCGGTGACGATCAGCGTGTTGACCGGGAGCACGCCGAGCAGGCGCTCCTCGCGGTCGACGACGAACACCTGGTCGGTCTGCGACGGCAACTCGTCGAAGCGGCGCAGATACCGAAGCACGACCTCGAGCGTGACGTCCGCCCGCACCGCGATGTCCTCGAAGTCCATCAGAGCCCCGACCATGTCCTCGTCGAAGGACATGGCGGCGCGCAGCTGCTCGCGCTCCTCGACCGGCAGGCTCTGGAACACATCGTCCATCACCTCCTGCGGAAGATCGGGCGCGAGCTCGGCGATCTCGTCGGTCTCGAGCGTTTCCGTCGCCGCCACGAGCTCCTCGGTGTCCATCGAGGAGATCAGCGACTCGCGGACGGCATCCGAGACCTCGAGCAGGATCTCGCCGTCCCGCGAGGCGCGGACCAGATCCCAGACGTACAGCCGCTCGTCGAGCGGCAGCGCTTCGAGGATGTGCGCGATGTCGGCGGGATGCAGCCGGTCGAGCTCGCGCTGCAGCGCCGCCTTGCTCTCCTTGTAGACGGTGCTCTCGGCGAGCTCGGCGTGCGCCTCGGAAGGCGCGTGCCCGACCTGCTCGCGGACCAGCCCCTCGACCAGCCGGTGCTTGCGCAGCAGCGCGGTGACCTCGGCGAGCGCATCCTGCACGCTGGCGCGCGCCTCCGGCCTTACGCTGTCGCGATTCTCGAGGGTTTCGGGCATGGATGTGGTGGGCAGTCGGGGCGAACGGGCCGGGTTAGTTTATCCGGCCGCTGCAACGGGGTCAGGTTAATTCATCCGGGCTTGGCGCGCGCCGATGAACCAACCACCTGTTGCACGGATAAATTGACCTGACCCCATTCAGGGAATCACCGCCGCCGGCATGCGCGCGATGATCGTCGCGACGCGGCCGTCGAGATAATTCGAGTCCGGCCGGCGCTCGAACACGCGCGGACTGGGAGTCATCGCCGCCAGCCGCGCCGCCTGTTCCGCGGAAAGCTGCGCCGCCGAGACGCCGTAGTAGCGCTGCGCCGCGGCCTCGGCTCCGAACACCCCGTTCCCCCATTCGATCACGTTGAGGTAGAGCTCGAAGATCCGCTGCTTCGGGAGCATCGCTTCGAGCAGGACCGTGACCACCGCCTCCTGCGCCTTGCGCACGTAGCTCTTCGCGGGCGACAGGAACAGGTTCTTCGCGAGCTGTTGCGTGATCGTGGAACCGCCGCCGACGATGCGTCCCTTCTTCTGGTTCCTCTCCAGCGCGTTCTGGATCCCGTCCCAGTCGAAGCCCCGGTGGTCGACGAACTTGGCGTCCTCGGCGGCGATCATGGCGCGCTTCAGCTGGACCGAGATCCGGGCGTACGGCACCCAACGGTATTTCAAGCTCGCCCCCGGGTTCTTCGCACGCGCCTCGTCCATCCGCTGCGCCATGAACGCCGTCTCGCGCGGCGGCTGGAAGCGGTACCAGGCGATGTGCCCGGTGATCCAGGCGAGCCAGGCGAGCGCCACGACGACGAGCGCGGCGAGCGCGAGCGACAGCGCCCGGGAGAGCGATGCGAGCGGACCCCTGCGCGCCGAGTCACCGGTCATCCCGACCTTACTCGCTGCGCAGCTCGTCGCCCTTGGTGAACATCCAGGTCCGCGTGATGTGCAGAACGTCGGTGTCGCGCCTGATGTCGGGCGGGAATGCCGCGAACGGCGCCGACATCTCGACGATCTTCACCGCGGCGGCGTCGAGCACCCTGACGCCCGACGAGCGGTTGATCTCGACGGCTTCCACGCTGCCGTCGCTGCGGATCGACACGGTGAGCAGCAGGCTGCCGTAGAGCTTCAGCTGGCGCGCCGCCTCGGGGTAGTTGAGGTTGCCCACGCGCTCGATCTTGGAGCGCCAGTCCTCGACGTAGCGGGCGAACCGGTACTCGTCCGCGCGCGCGCCGACGAAGCGGCGCTTCGGGCGCTGCTGGTAGGACTCCATCTCCTTCGCGATGCGCGCTTCCATCCGCATCGCTTCGAGCGTGCGTTGCATCAGCTCGGTGGCCGAGGGCTGCGCCGTGGGCTCGGGCGCATCGATCGGCTTGGGAACGGCCGGCGCCGTGGGCGCGCTCTGCAGCCGGGTCATCAGCTCCTTGGCTTCGTGCTCGAGGGCCTGGATCTTCTGCGTCGCGACTGCGATCTCGCCGCTGGCGCCGGCCTTGGGCAGCAGCGGGAGCGGCGTCGTCGCCCGGCGGTTGGCGTCGGTGTTCCCGCCGCCATCGAGGCTGGACTGCGCCAGAAAGTCCGCCTTGGTCGGCTTCGACTTCGACTTCGCGTTGACCAGCGCGACCTCGAGCGGCGGCCCGCGGTCCTGGCGCTTCGCCGGATCGAAAGGCTGGAAGCGGATCGCGAGCAGCACCGCGTGGACGACGATCGAAACGCCGAGCGCATAGACCACGAGGCGATCGGTGTGCGAGACGCCCGCGAGTCCCGGAACATCGGGGAGCATCCGGGCCCGCGCCGACGCAGCATCGACGAAGGCCCGGGAGCGCGCCGTCATCCAGTCGACGAGGGTCCGGAACCCCGCCAGCGTCGAGTCGACGAGAGAGGGGTCCTTCGCCGGCGCGGTGCCGGACGCGCGTACGGTCGGGTCCGCCGTCTTGCGGACGGGCGGCGCGGGCAACGATGTTCTGGACGGGATCAGTCGGCGCAGCGAGAAAGCGTAGCGCATGAGCGGAACAGTCTAGCGCAGCTTCGGCGAATTGGGGGCGGGTCAATCGGGCGGCCCGGGCGTCGCCGCATCGGATGACGGCGCTCCGGAAACCCCGATGTAGCGGCACTCGAGCGTGGCGGCAAGCAGGTCGATGCGGCCGATCGCGACCCGCACCCGGGTCTCCGGCGCGAGCGCGGGCAGATCGGGAAGCCGCAGGACGAGCGGCAGTCGATCGAAGCGAACGAGGCCTTCGCGGATCACCGCCGCCGCCGTCTCGGAAATACGCTCCTGCAGCAGCCAGCGCAGGCACCAGTAATGCTCCATCCGGTCCTGGAACTCGGCGTAGCTCGAGTACGTCGCTTCGAAGTCCGTGAGCGCGGCGTAGAGCTCGGCGTCGTTCTCCGCATAGACCGGCTTCGTGCCGGAGAGCGTGGCAAGCAGCTGGCGCTGGTTGATCAGATCGCTGTAGCGGCGCAGCGGCGAGCTCGACCACAGGTAATGCGCAAGGCCGAGTCCCTGATGCTCGCCGGGGCGCGTGCTCATCTTCACCTTGCCGTTCGCCTGCGTCCGGTAGAGACCGGCCACGCGCGCGTCGGCGAGCAGCTTGCCCCAGGTGCCGTTGACGAAGATCATCAGCTCCGAGACGATCCTGTCGAGCGGACTGCCGCGCGGCCGCGGGACGATGCGCACGCGGCCCGTCTCGCCGATCCCCGACGCGGCGTCCCAATCGACGTAGAAGCTGTAATCGATGCGCGCGATGTCCGGCTTCCCGCGCTCGCCGGCGAGCGACTGCGCAAGCTTCCAGAGCACCCGCAGCTCCGCCGTCCACGGCGGATCGGACGGCGACGGAAGGTCGTTGGCGAACGCCTCCCCCACCGCGTCGAGCCGCAGATTCGCGGCGACGGGGACGCGGTTGAGCCGCGTTTCGTGCCGGACGGGCTCGCCCTTCGGCGTGACCTCGACGTACAGGGACAACGCCGGCGGCGAGTGCCCTTCGGCCAGCGTGAACGCGGCGACGACCTCGTCGGGCAGCATCGTGAGCTTGCGCCCGGGCATGTAGACCGTGGACAGCCGCGAGCGCGCCACCGCATCGAGGGGCGAGGCGCGGACGATGCCGAGCGCGGGCGCGGCGATGTGGATCCCCACCTCGTAATGGCCGTTCGGCAGCTCGCGGACCGAAAACGCGTCGTCGATCTCGGTGGTCGTCGCGTCGTCGACCGAGAACGCGCGGACATCGGCAGCGGGAAGCTCGGGCACCGGGGGAAGCGCGAGCGATGCAGGAAAGGCGGTCCCCTGCGGGAACGCCTGCGCCAGAAAGGCGTTGTAATGGTATTCGTGCGACGACGGGATCGCGCCGCATTCGGCGAGCAGCGCCACGGGGTTCGCCTGCAGCGCTTCGCAGGCCGCGGCGAGCGCCTTCCACTCGAGCGCATTCTTGTCGGGTCGGTAGAGAAGCATCGGCAGCCTGGCGGAGAGCGCCTCGGGGAGCCGCCGCGCGCGCAGCTCCTCGCCCCACGCCGCCACCTGCTCGGCCTCCCGCCTCTTGCGCTCGACCGACGCGAGCGCGGACTTGAGCGCATCCGGCGGCGCCTTCCGGTACCTCCCCTTGCCCCGCTTGTAGAAATACATCGGCGCCGCGGCAAGCGCGAGTGCGACCGCCGCGGCCTCCGCCGGCGCCGGCGGATGGCCGAAATACTCGCGCGCGAGATCGCCGAACGCGAACTCGTCGTCGCCCGAAACCTCCCACAGGAAATTCGGGTCGAGCTCGGCTGCCTGCCGCTGCGCATCGGCGAGGAGCGCCGACGGCGACGGCTCGGCATACCGCAGCAGGACCGCGGCGCTCTTGACCTTCAGCCGTTTGCCGGAGGCTGCCTCGACCTGCAGCGACGACTCATTGTCGGCGAGGACGGTGCCGGCCTTCAGCTGGCCGTCGTCCTCGAAGAAGACGTGCGTCACCGACTAACGCCCGTTCACGCTAGAGTCCCATGCACAGATACTTGACCTCGAGATACTCCTCGACGCCGTACTTCGATCCTTCGCGGCCCAGGCCCGACTCCTTGACGCCGCCGAACGGCGCGATCGCGGTCGAGATCATCCCGGTATTGATCCCGACCATGCCGTACTCGAGCCCCTCCGAGACGCGCCAGACGCGACCGAGGTCGCGCGCGTAGAAATAGGACGCGAGACCGAATTCCGTGTCGTTCGCCATCCGGATCGCCTGCGCCTCGTCCTTGAACCGGAACAGCGGCGCGACCGGCCCGAACGTCTCCTCGCTGGCCACGCGCATGCGGCTGTCGACGTCGGCGAGAACGGTCGGCTCGAAGAAGAGTCCGCCCAGCGCATGACGCTTGCCCCCGACCACGACGCGCGCGCCCTTCGCCACGGCGTCCGCGATGTGCGCCTCGACCTTCTCGACGGCGTTCGCGTCGATCAGCGGGCCGATCGTGGTGCCCGGCGCCATGCCGTCGCCCACCTTGAGCGTCTGCACGCGCTCGGCGAGCTTCCGGGCGAACGCGTCGTAGACGGAATCCTGCACCAGCAGCCGGTTGGCGCAGACGCAGGTCTGGCCCGCGTTTCGGTATTTCGAGGCCATCGCTCCGTCGGCTGCAGCGTCGAGATCGGCGTCGTCGAAGACGATGAACGGCGCGTTGCCGCCCAGCTCCATCGACGCCTTCTTCACGGTTCCCGCGCAGCGCTCGAGCAGCACCTTGCCGATCTCCGTCGATCCGGTGAAGGAGAGCTTGCGCACCAGCGGATTGGCGGTCATCTCGCCCCCGATGGCCTGCGCCGATCCGGTCACGACGCTGAATACCCCCTTGGGCACGCCGGCGCGCTCGGCGAGCTCGGCCAGCGCGAGCGCCGAGAACGGCGTCGCGCTCGCCGGCTTGACCACCATCGTGCACCCTGCCGCGAGCGCTGCACCCGCCTTGCGCGTGATCATCGCGGCGGGGAAGTTCCATGGGGTGATCGCGGCGCACACCCCGATCGGCTCCTTGATCACGACGATGCGCTTGTCGGCCTGGTGCGTGGGAATCGTGTCGCCGTAGACGCGCCGGGCCTCCTCGGCGAACCACTCGATGAAGGACGCCGCGTAATCGATCTCCCCGCGCGATTCGGCCAGCGGCTTGCCCTGCTCCGCGGTCATGAGCACGGCGAGGTCCTCCTGGTTGGCCATCATCAGCTCGTGCCATTTGCGCAGAATGACGGCGCGGTCCTTCGCGGTCTTCGCGCGCCAGCCGGGCCAGGCGGCGTTCGCCGCCGCGATCGCGCGGCGCGTCTCCGCCGCTCCCATGCTGGGGACGGTCCCCAGCACCTGGCCCGTCGCCGGATTGGTCACGGAAAGCGTCTTCGCGTCGTCGGCACCACACCAGCCGCCGTCGACGTAACACTGCTGGCGGAACAGTCCCGGATCCTTGAGCTTCAGGGAACCGCGAACGATGTCGGGGGCATTCATGGTCGTGCTCCTGAAGGTGCCGGCGCAAGCCGACGAGAGCAGGGAAACGACGCTGCGTCGTCGGTCCCGGAGGGACTTGACATTTTAGCGCATGCGCCGGTCGGCGCTGTGCATCGCGTGTGCACTTACGCAAGCCGGCGATGCGAGCGACCACGGCCGCTTGCGCGGTCGTCGTCGTCCGCCGGGCAAGTTCAGGGGAGAAGCAGCGAGCCCAGCTCGGCCGCGGCGTCCTGCAGCGGGTGCAGGAAGCGCTCGGCCATTTCGGCCGCGGTCACGAGCCTCCCCTGCAGGATGACGTTGATGCCGGCGACGTAATGTCCGGTGATGTCGCGCACCGGCACCGCGAGCGTGCACAGCCGCGGTTCCATCTGCTGGCTCGCGAACGCGAAACCCGACTCGCGAACCGCCGCCAGCAGCGGAAGGAGCTTCGCGGCGGAGGTCGGCGTGTACTCGGTGTACGGATGGAAGCGAACCCGGGCGAGGTAATCGTCGAGCTCCTGCGGCGGCAGATGGGCGAGCAGCACGTGGCCGATCGAAGTGCAATAGGCAGGCAGGCGCCGGCCGACGTTGAGCGCGGGCGACATGATGCGCGACGACGACGAGCGCGCCAGATAGACGATTTCGTCGCCGTCGAGCGTTGCCACCGAACAGGCCTCGCGCAGCGACTCGCTCAGACGATCGAGTATCGGCTGGGCCAGCACGGCCAGCGGCGATGCCGACAGGTAGCCGTGGGAGAACGACAGCACGCGAGGGCGCAGGTAGAACCGGCGCGCTTCGTCCGTCGCGACGAAGCCGAGCTTGGCGAGCGTGTGCAGGCTGCGCCGCGCCGCGGCGCGTGGAATGCCCGTGCGGTGGCTGACCTGCGCGATCGACATCCGCCGCCGCTTGTCGGAAAGCGCGAGCAGCACCGCCAGCCCGCGTGCCAGCGCCGTCACGAAGTCCGGGTCCTCGGCCAGGCGCTTGATCGTGGCGGCGGGCAGCGCGTCGGGTTCGTTGAGTGCGGCAGCGCTCGCGACCGCGGGCCGTTCGACGGCGGGCTCGGCGGACGCCGCCCGCCCGCTGGCGGCGTCCGGCGGCATCCCAGCCGGTTCATCGGCTAGCGGCTTTGCCCCTACGTCACGTAAGACTCCGCTTCGTCGTGCCAAGTCTCTGGTCTCCAGGTTCGGTCGCACAGGATGCTGTCCGGCAGCGGCCTCGGGCTGCTCACAACCGAACGGACGCAGGCGATTTTTCGCGCAATATGAACCAAGAATGCTACCAGCGGGTAACGCCATCTGGATATTGTGGGCGTATAGCGCACACATTGCCGCTATACGCCCTTGACCGGAATTCCCGTCACCGCCTATCGTTGCAACGTAGCAAGCGTGCCGGCCGCGACAGCGGTTCAAAACAAGGTTGAGGGCAAGGGCCAGCCGAACGGTCCCCTACCCGCCCCGACCGCGGATCCGGCAAGCCAGGAACGGCCGCTTCCCGACATCCGGGGCCCGGCCGCATCCACAAAACCGGAACCGGGGTTGCCGACAGCGCCCCGCCGGCGCAGCATCGACGACGCGGCATCGCGTCGAGGAGTGAGGATCCGTTCCATGCCACGGGGCGCGGGAGCACCAGGCGATCACGCGATGTCCGCGCAACGCGCGGCGCATCCGCCGTTGGCTGTGGATGCACGCCGGCTCGCTCCCGCAGGCACCGGCGCCGAGATCGTCATCAAGCGCGAGATCACGACCCTGCTCGCCCCCGCGCGAGCGCCCGGCTGCCGCATCGCACTCGGGGGCGAAACGCCACGGAAGCGGATGCCGACCCATTTCGATTTCTTCGGGCTCGCAGGCGAGCTCGCGTATCACGCATCGCCAGTCCTTGAATCGTCGCCAAGAGGAGGAAGACCATGAACTACCGCAAGCTCGTCGGGGCCGCGGCCCTGTCCCTGTTCGCCGGCATGAGCGCGGCCGCGCCGTTTCCCGAACGCGAGCTCTCCGGCGTCATCATGTGGGGCGCGGGCGGGGCGACCGACGTCGTCGCGCGCGCGGTCACGCCGCACGCCGAGGAGGCGCTGGGCAAGAAGATCGTGCTCGTCAACAAGGCCGGCGGCACCGGCGCGATCTCGACCAACTTCGTCAACAACGCGCCCGCCGACGGCTATACGCTGCTCTACGGCGCCGAGAATCCGCAGTTGCACCAGGTGCTGGGCATCGCCGATTTCGGCTACGAGAAGTTCTATCCCGTCAACGTGCTCGGACGCGGTGTCGCCGTCGTCGTCGTGAAGAGCGACGCGCCGTGGAATTCGGTCAAGGACTTCGTCGAGGACGCGAAGAAGCGCCCGGGCAAGCTCAAGATGGGTTCCACCGGGCCCGGCGGGCTGCCGCACACGGTCGGCTCGATGCTGAATTCGATCACCAAGTTCCAGGTCATCGCGGTGCCCTTCGACGGCGAAGGCCCCGGCCTCACGGCGCTGATGGGCGGGCACGTCGACATGATGCCGGTGGGCGCCGGCGCGGCGGCGGAGAACATCAAGGCCGGCCGGGTGAAGGCGCTGGCGGTCATCGACGCCGAGGCGCTGCCGATGCAGGGCCAGGCCAGCATTCCGCCGATCACCAGGGACTACCCCGAGTTCGGCAAGTACCTGCCGTGGGGGCCGTTCTACGGCGTGTGGGTGAAGCGCGACACGCCCGACGACGTCAAGGCGGCGCTGGTGAAGGCGTTCAAGACCGCCGCGGCCAACCCGCAGTTCGTGACGCTGATGAAGGACCGCGGCAACGTGATGATGAACACGTCGGGCGCCGAAGCCGACGCCTTCCTGAAGAAGTGGCAGTCGGTGACCTCGTGGGTGCTGCAGGACGTGGGCGCCGCCAAGGCATCGCCCGAGAAATTCGGCATCGCGCGACCCTGATCGGAGGCGGGGCCCGGCTCGGCCGGGCCCCGTTCCCCGCAATGCGCACGATCATCCCCCAGGAGTAGCGCATGGACGCGTCGCGACCGCCGCGTACCCGGTGAGCTCGTCTTCGCGGTGGCCATGCTGCTGTTCGGCCTGACGGCGCTGTGGCTGGCGTGGCGGATCGCGGGCTTCTCCTCCTGGAGCTCGCCCGGCGTGATGCCGATGATCGCGACGGCCGCGATGAGCGGTTCGGCGCTGGTGATCCTGCGCAACACGCTGCGCATGCGGCGCCCCGAGATCCCGGCCGGCAGCACGCTGTCGCGCCAGTTTTTCCGTCGCGTCACGCCGCTTTCCATCGTGCTGTTCACGGCGCTGATCGTCGTCTACATGCTGGCGCTCGAACCTCTGGGCTTCATCCTGAGCTCGTTCGCGTTCCTCGTCGCATCGATGCTCGCGCTCGGCAGCCGGCGGATCCTGTTCACCGTCGTCGTGAGCGCCGTGTCGCTGGCGGTGATCTACGTCATCTTCCAGACGGCGTTCTCGGTCGTGCTGCCGGAAGGCGTGCTCCGCGGAGTGCTTCGATGAACGCCGCCGGGCCGTCCCAAGGCGTTCATTGCGCCCCCCCGGGGGGCAGCGCAGCGGCCGAATTGGCGTCAGCCGCAAGCGTGGGGGCCCAACCATGACCGAGGCGCTGTCGTATTTCTTCCTGTCGTGGACCGACCCGTACCTGCTCGTTCCTGACCGCGGCAGGCACCTTCGCCGGCATCTATGTCGGGGCGATTCCCGGCCTGTCGGTGACGATGGCCGTCTCGATCCTGATCTCGTTCACGTTCAAGTGGCACGTGAACGAGGCGCTGGCGCTGATCGCGGGCATCTTCCTCGGCGGCGTCTACGGCGGCTCGCGCAGCGCGATCCTGCTCAACATCCCCGGGGCGCCGGCAGCGATCGCCACCGCTCTCGACGGCTACCCGATGGCCAAGCGCGGCGAGGCCGGTACGGCGATCGGGCTCACGACGGTCGTGTCGGTGCTGGGCGGATTCATCGGCATCATCGCGCTGGCGGCAGGAGCGCCGGCACTGTCCAAGCTGTCGCTGCTGTTCGCGCCGCGCGACTACCTGCTGCTCGCGATCTGGGGCATCCTGCTGGTGGGGAGTCTGTCCGGCGAATCGCTGGCCAAGGGCGTTTTCGCCGGGGCGGTGGGTGTGCTGTTCGGCATGGTCGGCCTCGACCCGATGACCGCGGAGGGCCGCTTCACGTTCGGGTCCATCCAGCTGACCGGGGGCATTCCCTATGTCGCGGCGATGATCGGCTTCTTCGGCGTCGCCGAGGTGCTGGTCCAGCTCCATCACCTTCACGTCACGCCGGTCAAGCAGAACGTCAGGAAGATCCTGCCGTCCTGGGCCTTGCTGCGAAAGCACCTGCCGCTGGGGCTGCGCTGCTCGTCGATCGGCGTGGTGATCGGCGCGCTGCCCGGCGCCGGCGGCGACATCGCCGCGCTGATGGCCTACGACCACGCGAAGCGCACGACCAAGAATCCGTCGCGGCCCTTCGGCGAGGGCGCGTACGAGGGCCTCGTCGCCCCCGAATCGGCGAACAACGCAGCGGTCGGCGGTGCGTACATTCCGATGCTGACGCTGGGCATTCCCGGCGACGCCGTGACGGCGGTGATCATCGGCGCGCTCTACATCCACGGCCTGAAGCCCGGCCCGATGATGCTGATCGAGACGCCGCACCTCTTCTGGTTCGTCGTGGGCAACCTCACGCTCGCCAACATCTTCCTGCTGCCGCTGGGCCTGTCCGGCATCCGCATCTTCGCCAAGATCGTCGAGACGCCGAAGCCGATCCTGCTGCCGCTGATCCTCGTGCTGTCGGCGGTCGGCACCTACGCGATCCAGAACAATCCCGTCGACATCTACTGGATGCTCGGCTTCGGCGTGCTCGGCTATTTCATGAAGATGTACGGCTTCCAGGTCGGCCCGGTGATCCTCGGCATCATCCTCGGGCCGCTGATGGACGTGTCGTACCGGCGCGCGATGATCTCGACCGGCGACGATCCGCTGGCGTTCCTGGGCGAGTTCTTCACCAGTCCGATCTCGGCCATCCTCACCGCGGCGCTGGCGTTGACCATCCTCAGCCAGACGACGCTGTGGGGCAAGCTCACCGGCCGCAAGCCGGGCCTCAAGGCGGCGGGATGAACGTGGCAACCCGGACCACGTCGTCCCATTGCGATGACCCCCGCCATCGAGCGGACCGCCGTGACCGCGGCCGAATTCGCGACAGCTCATCGACCCATGCTCGGTAGAAATTGCCATGACTGATCCGAAACCGATCCAACTGCACGGAAGACCCGTGAGCGGAGGCGCCTTTCCGCTGATCTGCACCCCGCTCGTCGGCCGCACGCGCGACGCGGTGCTCACGGAAGTGGATGCGGTGCTGCCCAAGAAGCCGGACGTGCTCGAATGGCGGGTCGATTTCTTCGAGGCCCTCGGCGACACGCGGCACGTGCTCGACACCGCCCGTGCCGTTCGCGACCGGGCGGGAACGATTCCCGTGATGTTCACGCGCCGCTCCGCGAAGGAAGGCGGCGAGAAGATCGCGCTCCCCGAGGCGCAGGTCGTGCAGCTGTACGTCGAGGTCTGCGCGAGCCGGCTCGTCGACCTGATCGACTACGAGACCGCCAACGCCGTCGAGGACTTTCGCCGGTTGCGCGCGGCCTCGCGCGAGCACGGCGTCGCGCTGATCGGCTCGTACCACAACTTCCAGGCCACGCCGGAGGCCGCGGCGCTCGGCGCGAAGTTCGCCCTCGCGCACCGGCTCGAGGCGGACATCGCGAAGGTCGCGGTGATGCCGGAAGGCCCGGTGGACGTGCTGACCCTGCTCGCAGCGACCTTTGAGGCGAGCCAGTCGCTGCCGATTCCGCTGATCAGCATGTCGATGGGACCCTACGGCTCGCTGTCGCGCATGGTCGGCTTCGTCTACGGCTCCGCGCTGACCTGGGCCGTCGGCAAGAGCAGCTCGGCGCCGGGACAGGTGCCGATCGAAGACCTGCGCGCCGTGCTGGCGACGATCCGCAAGACCGTGCTCGGCAGCTGAACCGCCACCAACGACCGACGACGACCGAACCACTCACGACCAACACCGGCGGCGCCGATGCGTTGCCGCTCTCCGACCCAACCGCACCGGGAGACACACCGATGGCCGCCACCCCCGAAGTCAAGAAGGGCATCACCGACGAGCAGAAGCAGGAGCTCGACGAGGTGTTCGCGCGCGCGCGCAAGGCGCTCGCGATCATCGAGACCTACGACCAGGCGCGCGTCGACCGCCTGTGCCAGGCGGTCGCGTGGGCGGTCGCCAACAAGCAGACGTTCACGCGGCTGGTCGACATGGGCATCAAGGAGAGCGGCCTGGGCGACGCGGTGAGCCGGATGGGCAAGCGGATGAAGATCCGCGGCGTGCTGCGCGACGCGCTGCGCCAGAAGAGCGTCGGCATCATCGAGGAGCTGCCGGAGAAGGGCATCGTCAAGTACGGCAAGCCGGCGGGGATCATCGCCTGCATCGTGCCGACGACCAACCCGGACCTGACGCCCGCCGGCAACGCGATCTACGGGATCAAGGCGCGCGACGTCGTCATCTTCTCGCCGCATCCGCGCTCGAAGAAGACGTCGTTCGAGACCGTGCGCCTGATGCGCGAGGCGCTCGAGCGCGAGGGCGCCCCCGCCGACATCCTGCAATGCCTGACCCGGGTCAACATTCCGATGTCGCAGGCGCTGATGGCGCGCGCCGACCTGATCGTCGCGACCGGCGGCCAGCCGATGGTGCGCGCCGCGTACAGCTCGGGGACGCCCGCCTACGGCGTGGGCGCCGGCAACTCGACGATGATCATCGACGAGACCGCCAACATCGAGGAAGCGGCGCGCAACACGCGGCTGTCCAAGACGTCCGACTTCGGCTCCGGCTGCTCGGCCGACGGCAACCTGATCATCGAGGCCTCCATCTTCGACAAGCTGCTCGCCCAGCTGCAGAAGGAGGGCGGCCACCTCGCCTCGCCGCAGGAGAAGGAGATGCTGCGCAAGGCGATGTGGGACGACGAGCGCCACCGCACCGTCGAAACCGTCGCGATCGCCCCGCAGCAGCTGGCGAAGATCGCCGGGTTCGAGATCCCCGCCGACCGCAAGTTCATCATCGTCCACGGCGACGGCATCGGCAAGGAGCACCACTACTCCGGCGAGAAGCTCACCACGCTGCTCGCCGTCTACAAGTACAAGGGCTTCGATCAGGCGCTCGACATGATGCGCGCCGTCTACGAGGTCGGCGGCAAGGGTCACTCCTGCGGCATCTACTCGTTCGACCAGGCGCACATTCACGCCCTGGCGATGGCCGCGCCGGTTTCCCGGATCATGGTCCGGCAGCCGCAATCGAAGGCGAACGCCGGCGCGTTCAACAACGGGATGCCGATGACCTCGAGCCTGGGCTGCGGCACCTGGGGCGGCAACATCATCTCCGAGAACGTGCACCTCAAGCACTACATGAACACGACCTGGGTGTCGGTGCCGATCAAGGAAGACAAGCCCTCCGACGAGGAGCTCTTCGGTCCGTTCTACGACCCGGCGATGGAAGCCGAGGTCGAGACGATCACCACCTGACCGCCGCAGCGCGCACCGCACCGAGGCCACGAACGAGACCCCCATGACGACCAAGACACCCGAAGCACTGCTCGCCGACGCGTCCGCGTGGTGGGACACGGCGATCATCGACATCCATCCGGGCAAGATCGCGATTCGCGGCTATCCGATCGAGGAACTGATCGGCCGCGTGCGCTTCCCCGACATGATCTGGCTGATGCTGCGTGGCGAACTGCCCTCGCGCGGGCAATCCGACCTCCTCGAAGCGGCGATGGTGCCGGGTGTCGACCATGGACCGCATGCCCCGTCCATCGCCATCGCCCGCATGGCGGTCACCTGCGGGCTGCCGGTCAACGGCGCGATGGCCTCGGCGATCAACGTGCTCGACGACATCCACGGCGGCGCGGGACAGCAGTGCATGGAGCTCTATCGCGAGATCGACGCCGAGGCCGGCCGGGACGGCGACCTCGTCGCCGCCGCCACGACCGTCATCGAGCGCCACCGCGAGGCCGGCGAGAAGATCGTTCCCGGGTTCGGCCACCGCTTCCATCCGGTCGACCCGAGGACCGCGCCGCTGTTCGCGCTCGTCGCGAAGGCCGAGGCGGCGGGCGTCGTGTCCGGGCGCTTTGCCGCGATCGGCCATGCGGTCGAGACGGCGATTTCGGCGATCAAGAAGCGCCACATCCCGATGAACATCGACGGCATCACCGCCGTCATCTTCTGCGAGCTGGGCTTCGAGCCGGAGCTCGGCCGCGGCCTGTTCGCCCTGTCGCGCGCGGTCGGCATCCTCGCCCACGCCTGGGAGCAGAAGCAGCGCGGCCGCCGCATCATGGGCCCCATGCCGCCGGAGATCCCGTTCCGCTACAGCGGGCCGGCGCGGCGCGCCGTGCCGGCCGACGCCGGCTCCACGGGCGCGACGCGCTAGCTCGCTGCCGCCGACATCCCCGATACCGCCCGCGCCGGCACGATGCCGCGCGGCCACGCAGGAGAAAGCCCGATGAAGGACCTGATTGCCAACCAGCTGGTGAAATACCTCGAGGCCCGCGGCGTGAAGCACATGTTCGGCCTGTGCGGCCACACCAACATCGCCGTGCTCGCCGCGCTGTCGAAGAGCCGGAAGATCAAGTTCATCAACACCCGGCACGAGCAGATCGCCGCGCACGCGGCCGACGGCTACGCGCGCGCGACGAACAAGGCTTCGGTCCTGCTGACGCACCTCTCGCCCGGGCTCACCAATGCGGCGACCGGGGTGGCCAATGCCGCGCTCGACTCGATCCCGATGGTCGTGATCGCCGGCGACGTGCCGACGCACTATTACGGCAAGCATCCGCACCAGGAGGTGAACCTGCACGCCGACGCCGCGCAATACGAGATCTACCGGCCGTTCGTCAAGCGCGCGTGGCGCGTGGATTCGCCGCACCTGTTCCCGGAAATCATCGAGAAGGCGTTCACGCTGGCCGAGAGCGGCCGACCGGGGCCGGTGCTGGTCGACGTGCCGATGGACATCTTCTCCAAGGAGATCGACGTCGCGCTGTGGAAGCGCGCGCTCGCCAACGCCAAGGCGCTGCACAAGCCCTCGCTCGACGACGAGACCGCCGAGAAGATCGTCCGGGCAGCTGCTCGCCGCGAAGACGCCGCTCATCTACGTCGGCGGCGGCATCCTGCTCGCCGACGCGGCGACCGAGATGCGCGAGCTCGCCGAGCACCTGTCGCTGCCGGTCGCGCATACGCTGATGGGCAAGGGCGCGCTGCCCGACGACCATCCGCTGATCCTCGGGATGACCGGGTTCTGGGGGACGAAGTTCATCAACGACAAGACGCTTGGCGCCGACTGGATCCTCGCGCTCGGCACGCGCTTCTCCGAGGCCGACTGCAGCTCTTGGGAGGAGGAGTACACGTTCCGGATGCCCCCGACGAAGCTGATCCACATCGACATCGACCCGGCCGAGATCGGCCGCAACTATCCGGTGGCGATCGGCGCAGTGGCCGACCTCAAGGAGGCGTTGCGCGTGCTGAACCGGGTCGCCCGGAAGATCGCCCCCAAGGGTGTCCAGCGCGACAAACTGGTCGCCGAGATGGCCGCCAACCGGAAGAAGTTCGTCGCCGGCAACAGAAAGGCGATGGAGAGCGACGCCTGGCCGATGCGTCCCGAGCGAATCCTTGCCGACCTGCGCGCCGTGATGCCGCGCGACGCCATCCTGTGCACCGACGTGGGCTGGAACAAGAACGGCATGGCCCAGCAGTACCCGATCTACACCCCGGGCAGCGTCTTCACGCCGGGTGGCTTCGCGACGATGGGCTTCGGCTCGCCGGCCGCGCTGGGCGCGAAGGTGGCCCGTCCCGACAAGGTCGTCGTGGCGCTGATCGGCGACGGCGGCTTCGGCCAGAACCCGGCGGCACTCGCCACCGCATTCGAGGAAGACATCGCGGTCATCTGGGTGATCATGAACAACCACGCGTTCGGCACCATCGCCGGCCTCGAGCTGGCGCACTACGGGACGACCTTCGCCACGGTGTTCGAGAAGAACGGCAAGACCTGGTCGCCCGACTTTGCGGCGATCGCCCGGGCCTACGGCGTCGACGGCATCAAGGTGGGTTCCGCGGCCGAATTCAAGCCGGCGCTGGAGAAGGCGATCAAATCGAAGCGCCCCTGCGTCATCGACGTGTACATGAAGAACGAGCCGGTGCCCACCGCCGGCCACTGGAACATCATGGACATCTACTCGCCCGGCAAGAAGGTGCACCACGTGAGCACCGGCGGTTGACATCGGTGAGCGCAGGCACCGCGGCCGGAAGGCGGCCGCGGTCACGGTCTCCACGGCGGCTGCGCGGCGATGCCGCGCGGTCCATACCCAGAGGAGTTCACCCGGAATGAAACAGGAATTCTCCCTCGCCCACCTGACGGTGCTGGGCTGCCCGCCGCCGGAGATGACGTACATCGCGGCGCGCGCCGGCTATGACTACGTCAGCATCCGCCCCATCTACATGGGTCTGCCCGGCGAGCCGAACTACGCGCTGGCCGACAACCCGCAGATGCTGAAGCAGACGAAGGCGGCGCTCGCCGCGACCGGCGTGCGCGTCCACGACATCGAGCTCGCCCGCGTCTACGAGGGCCTGCATCCGACGAAGTATCTGCCCGCGATGGAAGTCGCCGCGGAGCTGGGCGCCAAGGCGGTCCTGTCGAGCATCTGGGGCGGCGAGCGCGAGTTCTACATCGAGAAGTTCGCCGAGATCTGCGACCTGGCCAGGCCCTTCGGGCTGACGGTGGACCTCGAGTACGTGCCGATCGCCGCCGTGGCCAACCTCGCGCAGGCCGTCGACGTGCTGCGCACCGTCAAGCGCAGCAACGCGGGCCTGATGATCGACATGCACCACTTCCACCGCGCCCGCGACAACCCGGTCGACCTCGACGCGCTGCCGCGCGAGTGGTTCCACTTCGCCCACCTGTGCGATGCCCCGGCCGAAATCCCGACCGAGCGCGCCGAGATGATCCGCATCCTGCGCGAGGCGCGCCTGTACGTCGGCGAGGGCGGCATCGACGTCGCGGGCATCCTCGCGCACATCCCGCACTGCGTCTACTCGATCGAGCTCCCCAACAAGGAACGGCACGAGGAGATCGGCTACGCCGAGCACGCGACGCGGTGCCTCGAGACGCTGAAGGCGTATCTCGCCGAGCATGCCGGGGAGAAGGGTGTCCGCGACAAGCGCCGCACCGGGCGCGCGACGGCCGGGAACCGGCGCGCCGTCGCGGCCCAATGATCGGAGCGCATGGCATGAAGAAACACATCAAGGCGGTCGATGCGCGCGGCAGGAAGCTCGGCGGCGAGACCCCGCTGCTCTGCACGCCGCTGGTCGGCCGGACCCGCAAGCGGGTGCTCGCGGAGGCCGCCAGCGTCCTCAGGCAGAAGCCGGACATCATCGAGTGGCGCGTCGACTTCTTCGACGCGATCGGCGACACCAAGGCGGTGGTCGAGACGGCGCGGGAGCTGCGGAGCGTCGTCGGCAAGCACCCGGTCATCTTCACCCGCCGGGCGGAGAAGGAGGGTGGCGAGCGGATCGCGATCGGCGACGACGAGGTCGTCGAGCTCTACTCGGCCGTGGCGGCCGCCCGGCTCGTCGACTTCATCGATTTCGAGATGGGCAACGACCCCGAGCACCTGCGCCGCGTGCGCGAATGCACGCGGCAGAACGAGATCCGGCTCATCCTGTCCTACCACAACGTCAGCTACACGCCGGGGCTGGATTACCTCGTCGGCCGGTTCCTCGAGGCGGAGCGGCTCGGCGCCGACGTGGCGATGGTGCAGGTCATGCCGCGGAACCGCGCCGACGTGCTGCGGCTGCTCGCGGCCACCGCCGAGGCCGACGACAAGACGCGCATCCCGCTGATCAGCATATCGCTGGGGCCGCTCGGGTCGGTGACGCGGATGGTCGGCGGCCTGTTCGGGTCGTGGCTCTCCTTCGCCGTCGGCGAGTCCGCGTCGGCGCCGGGGCAGATCCCGATCGGCGACCTCGTCACGGTGTTCGACATCATCCGCCGCTCCCGCGGCGGCGAGATGTTCTGACCCCGCTCCTTCCCCCACTCCGAACGCGCAGCACGAGGCTTCCATGATCAGCGGCAAGACCCGGCTCATCGCCCACATCGGATACCCGACCGAGTCGTTCAAGGCGCCGCTCATCTACAACCCGTGGTTCGAGAAGAAAGGGATCGATGCCGTCGTGGTGCCGATGGGGGTCAAGGGCGAAGACTTTCCCGGCGGTCCTCGCCTCGCTCCGGAAGCTGACGAACCTCCACGGCGCGCTGGTGACGATGCCGCACAAGGTGACGCGTCGTCGACCTGCTCGACGAGAGCAGCACCACGGTCAAGATCGCGGGCTCCTGCAACGCGCTGCTGCTCCGGCCCGACGGCACGCTGGTCGGCGACATGTTCGACGGCGCGGGGTTCGCGCGCGGCCTGAAGCGCAAGGGCTTCGTGATCGCGGGCGCCACCTGCCTCGTCATCGGGGCGGGCGGCGTCGGCTCGGCGATCGCCGCGTCGCTGGCGGCCGAGGGGCCCGCGTCGATCTCGCTGTTCGACACCCACGTGGCGTCGGCCGAGGGCCTCGCGGCGCGGCTGCGCGAGCACTATCCGCGGATCGCCGTCGACCTGCGCTCGAACGACCCCGCGGGGTACGACCTCGTCGTCAACGGGACGCCGCTCGGCATGAAGCCCGGCGATCCGCTTCCGCTGGACGTCACCCGGCTCTCCCCGTCGACCTTCGTCGGCGAGGTCGTGATGAAGCAGGAGATCACGCCGCTGCTGCAGGCCGCCAGGGACCGCGGCTGCCGCTACCAGGTCGGCACCGACATGCTGTTCGAGATGATCCCCGCCTACCTCGAGTTCTTCGGCTTCGGCACCGCGACGCCCGACGAGTTGCGCTCGGTCGCGCGGGTCTCCTACTGACGGCCGGGCCATGTTGCATCGCAGCATCGACGGGGCTTGCCTGGAATTGGCAGGTCTGTTAAATTTTCCTTGCGACCTCGCCAATTCCAGGGATGCCCGTGACGCTGCAGGTCTCGTCGGCGCGAACCACCGCCATGCGCAAGCCCAAGGCGCCGGAGGCCAACCGCGCCCGGATTCTTGCCGCAGCCATCGCAGAGTTCGCGTCGCGCGGCTTCGAGGGCGCGAGCATGGACGCCATCGCGGCGCGCACCAACACCACCCGCGCGCTGATCAACTACTACTTCGGCAGCAAGGAGAAGCTCTACCTTGCGGTGCTCGAGCGCGTCTACGCCGAGATCCGCGATGCCGAGCGCGAGCTCCAGCTCGACCACCTGCCGCCGGTCGAGGCCATCCGCCGCATCGTCGAGTTCACCTACGACTATTACGTCGCGCACGAGTACTTCGTGCGCCTCGTCGTCGCGGAGAATCAGGCCAAGGGCCGCCAAATGAAGCGTTCACCGGCGCTGCGCACCGTCAATCGCCCCATCGTCGACATGCTCGGCGCCGTCATCGCGCGCGGCCAGGCCGAGGGCATGTTCCGCCCGGATCTGGATCCCATCGACGTCCACATGGCGATCGCCGCCCTGGGGATGTTCAACGTCACCAATCAGTACACCTTCGGCACCCTCTTCCAGCGGGCCATGGGCGCCAAGGGAGATGTGCCGAGTCGCCGCCGCATGGTGGCCGACGTGATCCTGAGTTGGCTCGTCCCCGTGTCAACTCGCTAGCCCGGTAGTTGCAATCCACCTCGAGGAGAGAGTCATGGAATTCAAGATCGACCGTCGTACCCTGCTGAAGGCGGGCGCTGCCCTGGCCGCTGCGCAATCCATCCCTGCCTGGGCGCAGGACAAGCCCACGCTTCGCTTCGCCGCGGTGTTCTCCGACAAGGACATCCGCGCAGACATGATCCGGATGCTCGTCAAGGACGTCGAGGCGGACTTCAAGATCGAGCCGTTCTACGGCGGCACGCTGTTCAAGCAGGGCACCGAGCTCGTCGCGCTGCAGCGCGACAACCTGGAGCTCGGCAACGTCGCGCCGCAGGACATCTCCAAGCAAATGCCGGCATGGTCGGTCCTGACGTCTGCCTATACGTTCCGCGACGCCAACCATGTGCTTGCGTTCTTCGCGAGCGACCTCGGCGCACAGATGAAGAAGCAGGCGGAGGACCAACTGAAGATCAAGATCCTCGGGCCGACGTTCTTCGGCACCCGTCAGGTCGGGCTCAAGCCGAAGAAGAAGATCAACACGCCGGCCGACCTGGCGGGCGTCAAGCTGCGCATGCCACCGGGCGACGCCTGGCAGCTGCTCGGCCGCTCGATCGGCGCCAACCCCACGCCGATGGCGTATGCCGAGACCTACACCGGGCTGCAGACGGGCGCCGTCGACGGGCAGGACAATCCGCTGCCCAACGTGCAGAACATGAAGTTCTACGAGGTGATGTCGCAGATCGTGCTGACGTCGCACCTGGTCGCCTTCGACGTGCTGTGCATGAACCTCAAGGCCTGGAACGCCATGGGAGCGGCCAAGCAGAAGAGCTTCCAGGCCGCGGTCGACAAGGCGCTCGGCTGGAGCGTGCAGGAGCACCTGAAGAAGGAGGCGGAGCTCGCCGACGGCTTCAAGAGGCAGGGGCTCGAGGTCTACGCGCCGGACGTCGCCGCGTTCCGTGCCTACGCGCAGAAGGTCTACCTGGCCTCCGACGAGGCGAAGTCCTGGGCGCCGGGGATCCTCGACAAGATCGCCGCGGTCAAGTAACCATGGCGCGCCGCGGACCGCGGAAGCGGTTCGCGGCGCCAACGGGCTCGCGGTCGCCTGGGGTGGCCGGTGCCCGTTTCCGGTGAACGCGGCGTTCCCGTGGAAAGGGAGGGGTGGGCATGAATCCGACCATCAGGAGTGCGGTGGACTGGGTTCGCCGCCGCGCGGAGAATATCGTTGCCGGCATGCTCGGCATCATGTTTCTCGCGTTCATCATCCAGATCGTCTTCCGGTACTTCTTCAACTTCCCGATCGGCTGGACGTCCGAGCTGTCCGTCATCGCGTGGCTGTACATGACGCTGCTCGGCTCCGCGTTCTGGCTCAAGGAGAGCGACGAAATCCGCTTCGATCTCATCTCGGGGACGCTGGGGCCCGTCGGACGGCGCGTGGTCGGCCTCGTCATCGCGGTCGCGGCGGTCATCCTGTTCGGCATGGCACTGCCGGCCACCATCAAGTACGTCGCCTTCATGAAGGTCGAGAGCACGTCGTACCTCAAGATCCGCCTCGACATCCTGTACTCGGTCTACGTCATTTTCGCGGTGGCGGTGATCGTCCGCTATCTCTGGGCGATCGTGGGCATCGTTCGAGGTGAGGCGCCGGAAGACGGCGACATCACCAAAGCGAGCTCGGGACTATGAACCCGACCAGCCCGTTCGCCCTGGCGCTCATCGTCATCGTAGGACTGAGCCTCTCCGGGCTGCCCGTCGCCTACTCGATGATCGGCGGGTCGATCCTCTACCTGTTCCTCGCGGGCCTCGACATGGGGACCGCGGCCGAGCAGCTGCTGAACGGGATGATGGGAAGCCAGCTGCTGCTCGCCATCCCGCTGTTCATCCTCGCCGCCGAATTCATGAACACCGGCAGCATCATGGACAGGCTGCTGCGCTTCTGCAACGCGATCGTCGGGCGCTTCCGCGGCGGACTCGCGCAGGTGAACGTCGTGCAGAGCATCATCTTCGCCAGCATGTCCGGCTCCGCGCTCGCCGACGCCGCCGCCTCGGGCAAGCTGATGCAGTCGCTGATGACCCGCGACGGCAAGTACACGCCGGCGTATGCCGCCGCACTGACCACCGTCTCGTCGGTCATCGGCCCCATCATGCCGCCGTCGATCCCGCTGGTGCTCTACGCGCTGGTATCGGACACGTCGGTCGGCTACCTCTTCCTCGGTGGCGTGCTGCCCGGCTTGCTGCTCGGCGTCGTCCAGAGCGGCCTGATCGCGTTCACGGCCAAGCGGCGCAACTTCCCGGTCGAGGAGCGCGTCCCGCTGCGCAAGCTGCCGCGCATCACCTGGGAGGCGTTCCCGGCGCTGATGATGCCGGTGATCCTGCTGGGCTGCCTCTACGGCGGCGTCACCACGCCGACCGAGGCCGCCGCGGTCGCCGCCGCCTACGCGCTGCTGATTTCCGCCTTGCTCTACCGCAGCGTCCGCATGAAGGACGTCTACCAGTCGCTGGCCACCAGCGCGCGCGTCTCGGTTTCGATCGGCATGCTGATCGCCGGCGCGCTGGTCTTCAACTTCGTCATCACGTCCGAGAACATCCCGAAGACGCTCAGCGCGATGCTGAAGGCCTACGAGCTGTCGCCGCTCGTGTTCCTGCTGGTCGTCAACATCCTGCTGCTGATCCTCGGCTGCTTCCTCGAAGGCACGACGATCATCCTCGTGATCCTGCCGGTGCTGCTGCCGACGGTGCACGGCGCTGGGCATCGACCCGGTGCACTTCGGCGTGATGGCGGTGACGAACATCATGCTCGGCCTGATCACGCCGCCCTACGGCCTGCTGCTGTTCATGATGACGAAGATCGCCGACGTGCCGCTGCGCGACATCGTGCGCGAGTCGATGCCCTTCCTCTACGTGATGTTCGGCGCGCTCGCGCTGATCACGCTGGTGCCGGACACGGTGCTCTTCCTGCCCAGGCTGCTGGGCTACAAGGGCTGAGGGAGTCGCCGGAGCGCACGGCGCCGGGCCGTCGCGACAGTCCATGGGCAGGATCCGCATCGCGGTGGCCGGCGCCGGGTTGATCGGCCTGCGCCACATCGAGGAGATCCGGAAGAGCCGTTCCGCCGCGCTCGCGTCGATCGTCGACGTCTCGCCGCGCGCGGCGGAGGTCGCGCGCTCGGCGGGCGTCGCGCTCCATGCCTCGCTCGCCGACCTGTTCGCGGCCGACAAGCCCGACGGCGTGATCATCGCCACGCCCAACCAGCTCCACGTCGAGCAGGGGCTCGAGTGCATCGCCGCCGGCGTGCCGGCGCTGATCGAAAAGCCCGTCGCGCACACGCTCGCCGAGGGCATCCGGCTCTGCGAGGCGGCCGAGCGGGCGGACGCGAGGATCCTCGTGGGCCATCACCGCCGGCACAGCCCGATCCTGCACAAGGCGGTCGAGATCGTGCGCTCCGGCGTGCTCGGCCCGCTGGTCGGCGTGATCGGCAGCGCGCTGTTCTACAAGCCCGACAGCGAGGGCTACTACGACGGGCCGAACGCCTGGCGGCGGGCGCCGGGCGGCGGTCCGATCCTGATCAACATGATCCACGAGATCGGCAACCTGCGCGCGATGGTCGGCGAGATCGCCGCGGTGCAGGCGTTCGCATCCAACGCGATCCGCGGCTTCGAGGTCGAGGACACGGTCGCGATCAACCTGCGCTTCGTGAACGGCGCGTTGGGGACGTTCCTGCTGTCGGACACCGCAGCCTCGCCGAAGAGCTGGGAGCAGACCTCGCAGGAGAACGAGGCGTTCGCGGCGTATCCGGACGAGGATGCCTACACGATCGTCGGCACCGACGGCTCGCTCGGCGTGCCGACGATGCGGCTCCGGTACTACGAGCGCAAGGACGACCGCTCCTGGTTCAAGCCCTTCGCGACGCGGGTCGAGGCCGTGGAGCGCGCGGATCCGCTCGCGCTGCAGATCGAGCACTTCGCCGCGGTGATCCGCGGCGACGAGGCGCCGCTCGTCACCTGCCGCGACGGATTGCAGAACCTCCGCGTGTGCGATGCGATTGCCGAGGCGGCACGTACGGGCACCGTGGTCGCCACCGTCGGCCCTGCGATATGATGGCGGTGAACCGACTGCGGACTCACGCCGAGGAATGCCGATGACCAACCCCATGGACCGCGAAGCGGTCGCCGAGCCGCTCAACCCGCTCGGCTTCGACGGCATCGAATTCATCGAGTTCGCCACGTCGAAACCGCAGGCGCTGGGCGGCGTGCTGGAAAGGATGGGATTCCGGCCGATTGCGCGGCACCGCTCGCGCGAAGTCGAGCTCTACCGCCAGGGCTCGATGAACATCATCGTCAATGCGCAGGCCGCCGATGTGCCGCGCACCGTGCAGCCGGTCGAGAGGCCGATCCTCAGCGCATTCGCCGTTCGCGTGCGCGACGCCGACGCCGCGTTTCGGCGGGCGCTCGACCTTGGCGCGTGGGAGATCCCGGTGCGGGCGAAGGCGATGGAGCTCAACATTCCCGCCATTCACGGCGTCGGCGAAAGCCTCGTCTACTTCGTCGACCGCTACGACGAGTTCTCGATCTACGACATCGACTTCCGCGCCATTCCGACCGTCGACCCGCACCCGCCGGCCATCGGCGGCCTGCACTTCTTCGGGATCGTCCAGTACATCGGCGTCGACCGCACCGCCGACTGGGTGGAGTTCTACTCGCAGATCTTCGGCTTCAAGCCGCTGCCCGACCGCGTGCGCTTCGGCATCATGCCCAAGGGCCTGCTGCTGCAGAGCCCGTGCCGCAACTTCTATCTGCAGCTGATCGAGCCCGACGACACCGCCCGTTTCGCGCCGTCCGACGAGCACCTGCAGCGCATCGGCTTCGGCACGCCCGACGTCATGGCGACGGTTGCGCTGCTGGAAGGGCGCGGCGTCGAGTTCTTCGCCTCGGACAAGGTCCACACGAGCGATCGCGGCGCCCTCACGAAGTCCTGCCTGGGCGGCGTCATGTTCGAGCTCGTTCACGACGAGCTTCCCGCCGCCGCCGCCCGATGATCTTCAACGATTTCGGGATGGACACCGCCTCGATGGCGGGGTCGCTGGAAGGCAAGCTCGCCGCGGTCGAGCAGGCCGGCTTCACCCAGGTGATGATCTCGGCAGGCGACGTCGTCGGCCATCCCGCGGGCGTCGCCGCCGGCGTGCGCGCCATACGCGAAAGCGGTCTGCGCGTGACGGGGCTGGAGGCGCTGCGCGATTTCGAGGGACTCTCCGGCCAGTTGCACGCGTACAAGGTGGATGTCGCGAAGTCGATGCTCGAGGTGTGCTGCGAGATCGGCGGCCGCTCGCTCGTCGTCGAGGCGTCGACGTCGACGCATGCAGACACGGACGCCGAGGCGATTGCCCGCGACCTCAGGATGCTGGCGATCCTGGCGATTCCGCTGGGCATCCGGATCGCCTACAAGGGCGTCGGCTGGAGCCGGACGGCGAGGGACTTCCGCGCCGCGGGGGATCTCGTGTTCCGCGCGAGCTGCGCCAATCTCGGGCTCGCCATCGATGCCTTCGACGTGCTCGCGGCCGGCGTTCCCCTGGACGACCTCGACGCGATCGATCCCGACCAGATCCACCTCGTCCAGCTGTCCGACTACATGTGGCAGGAGATGCGCTCGACGGAGGAGCAGGCGGCGACCGCGACCCATTTCCGCGTCTTCCCGGGCGAGGGCGCGCACAGCGACGGACTGGCGAACTTCATCACCAAGCTCGACGCGATCGGCTACTTCGGCGACTACAGTTTCGACGTCTACAACGACGATTACCTGCAGATGCCGCCGGCGACGGTGGCCGGTCGCGCGCGGCGCGCGGCCGACTGGCTGGGCGAGACGGTGCTGCGGCGGGCGCTGCCGGTCCCGAACATGGAGCGCCTGCTGCGCGAGCGCCACTCGTGAGCGCAGGACCGCCACGATGAGGCGCGCCGTCGACTGACGTCTGCGCCGCTTGCGCGCAGCCCCACCGGGCCGGGCGCATCACCCCGAACGAAGCGAGGAGCAGGGCATGGAGTATCTACGGCTGGGCGAAAGCGGTGTGCAGGTTTCGCCGATCTGCCTCGGCACGATGACCTTCGGCGACCTGACCAATGCGGCCGATGCGCAGCGCATCATCGACGCCGCCTTCGGCGCCGGCATCAACTTCATCGACACCGCCGACGCCTACGGCAACGGTGTGTCGGAGAAAATCGTCGGCGCCGCGATCAAGGCAAACCGGCGGCGCTGGATCCTCGCCACCAAGGTCGGCAATCCGCTGACCGCCAAGCCGCACGACGGCGGACTGTCGCGGCGCTGGGTGCTCGCGGCCTGCGACGACAGCCTCGCCCGGCTCGGCACCGACTACATCGACATCTACTACCTGCACAAGGACGATCCGGACACGCCGATCGCGGAGACGGTCGGCGCAGTCGGCGACCTGATCCGCAGCGGCAGGATCCGCTACTTCGGCGTCTCCAACTACCGGGGCTGGCGGATCGCGGAAGTGGTCAGCGAGTGCGAGGCGCAAGGCGTGCCGCTGCCGATCGTCTGCCAGCCCTACTACAACCTGCTGAACCGGATGCCGGAGGTCGAGATCCTGCCGGCCTGCGACCACTACGGCATCGGCGTCGCGCCCTACTCGCCGATCGCGCGCGGCGTCCTGACCGGCAAGTACCGGCCCGGAGTCGTGCCCGAGGACTCGCGCGGCGGGCGCAAGGACAAGCGGATGATGGAAACCGAGTTCCGGGAGGAATCGCTCGCGATCGCGCGGACGCTCGGCGCGCACGCGGAGAAGTCCGGCCGCACGCTGATGCAATTCGCGCTCGCCTGGCTGTGGGCGAACACGATTGTGACCTCGGTGATCGCCGGCCCGCGCACGCTCGCGCAGTGGCAGGACTACGTGGCGGCGATCGGCACGGCGTGGAGCGCGGAGGACGAGGCGCTCGTCGACAGCCTGGTCAAGCCCGGCCATCCGTCGACGCCCGGCTACACCGATCCGCAGTATCCGTTGCACGGCAGGCTCGTGTGACCCGGCAGGAGCCGGCGCTGCGCCTTCCGCTTCCCGCGCTCCGTGACGTTCGTCGATGACCTCGCCGACGTTCAGCATCGTTACCTGCTGCAAGGGCCGCCTCGAATTCCTGAAGCGCTCGTTGCCGACGTTCGTGCAACAAGCGGAGACGGAGGTCGTGGTCGTCGATTACGATTGTCCGGACGGAACCAAGGACTGGGTTGCCGCGCATTATCCCGACGTGCGCGTTGCGGCAGTCGCCGACGCGCCGCTCTTCAACCTGAGCCGGGCACGCAACATCGGCGCCGACGTCGCCCGGGGGCAGTGGCTCGTGCTGTGTGACGCCGACATGCTGCTCGGGCCGCCCTTTGCGCGGGAAATGCGCAAGCGGATGGCCCCCGGCACGTATCTGCGGCCGTACCAGGACACGCCATCCGGCGCGCGCAGGCTGCCGTTTCCGCTGCTTTGCGAGGCGACGGCCTACCGCGACGTCGGCGGCTACGACGACGCCTTTCGCGGCTGGGGGGCCGAGGACTGGGAATTCGTCGGCCGGCTGGATCGCCACGGACTCGCCGAGGCGCTCTACCCCGCCGCTCTCGTCGAGACGCTGAAGCACTCCAACGCGACGCGCAGCAGCTACTACGAGCACGAGATCGGCGTGAGCATGGTCATCAACCACCACTACGCGAAGATCAAGGAACGCTATTTCGAGACGCGCGGACGCTGGTTCACCGACGCGCAGCGGCACTCGACCTACGAGCGCGTGCACCGCGCCGTGATCGCCTCGATCGCCGACCCGCGAAGCGACTTGGTGCACGACATCGCGATCGACGGCTCGGACCCGCCATGGACCGCGCGCTTGCCTGCCTCGGCAATTCGCAACTACCACAGGATGACGGTCGAGGCGCTTGCGCGCATGACCCTTTGACGGCGGCGGGCGGCAACTTCGCACTCCCAACACCCCGTCGCGCCCGCCATTCGATCGCTCACACGATGCCTTCGCCGGCAACCACATTTCGGCGCGGTGCCCGGCGAGCGTGTGACGTCAATCGGCCATCGTGAACCGGTACGCCGGCGCGCTCACCGCGCCGGCAAGGGCTCCTCGTTGGCGACGCCGTGCGGGACGTGCCCGGCGGCGACGTGCTTCATCGCCGACTCGACATGCGTGCGCTGGTCGTCGAAGAAGATGTCGGCGCGAAAGGCGCGCAGGAACTCCCCCTTGTCGAGCCCGCCCAGGAACAGCGCCTCGTCGATGCGGATGTTCCACGCCCGCAGCGTCCGTATCACGCGCTCGTGCGCAGGCGCGCTGCGCGCCGTGACCAGCGCGGTGCGGATCGGGCTCCGGTCCTCCGGGAAGTCCGCCTGGATCCGGTGCAGGCCGGCGAGGAATTCCTTGAAGGGCCCGCCGGTGAGCGGCTCCAGCGCGGAATCGGACTCGCTCTTCGAGAACGCGGCGAGACCGCCCTCCTGATAGACGCGCTCGGCCTCGTCGGAGAAGAGCACGGCGTCGCCGTCGAACGCGATGCGCAGCTCGTCGGTCTCGTTCGTGCCCACGGCGCTGGGGAAGATCGTCGCCGCGGCATGGCCTTCGTCGAGCGCGCGCCGGACGTCGCCCTGGTCGGCGGAGAGAAACAGATGCGCTCCGAACGCGGGCACGTAGCGCGACGTAGGCTCGCCCTTGGTGAACGCCGCGCGCGTGATGTCGAGGCCGTAGTGCTTGATCGAGTTGAACACGCGCAATCCCGTATCGGCGGAATTGCGCGACAGCAGGATCACCTCGACGTACTGCTTGTCCGGGCCGATTGAGCCGCAGCAGCTTCTTCACCAGCACGAATGCCGGCCCCACGGCCAGGATCTCGTCCTCGTGCTCGACCTGGTAGCGGTGATAGGCCCCGACCCCGTCCTCGGTGTAGATCCGGTGGCTTTCGGTGAGGTCGAACAGCGCGCGCGAGCTGATCGCGACTACGAGCTTGCCGGCGAGCGTCGGTTTGGGCATGCGCCAAGTATAGCGCCGCCGGCGATGCCCGATTCCGCGACAGGCGGGGGAGCAGCCTTCCGCTACGCGGCGCGCCGCAATCCGTCGCCCAGTTCCGCGAACACCGCGCGCACCTCCTCGACGGCCCAGTCGATCGCGTCGCGGTCGATCACCAGCGGCGGCGCGAACCGCACGACGGTGCCGTGCGTGTCCTTCGACAGGATGCCGCGCGCGAGCAGTCGATCGACGACGTCGCGCGCGACGATCCGCTCGCGGTCGACTTCGATGCCGAGGAAGAGTCCCCGGCCGCGGATATCGCAGATCAACGGGCTCTTCACCGTCGACAGCCGTGCGAGCAGGTAGGCGCCCTGCTCCGCCGAGCGCTCGATCAGGCCCTCGTCGAACAGCACGTCGAGCGCGGCGAGTCCGACGGCGGCGGCCAGCGGATTGCCGCCGAACGTGCTCCCGTGATCGCCGGGCGTGAATACGCGCATCAGGTCCTCGGTGCCCACGAGCGCCGACACCGGGAGCATTCCGCCGCCCAGCGCCTTGCCCAGGATGACGCCGTCGGGCTTCACGTTCTCGTGCGCGCACGCGAGAAACTTTCCGGTGCGGCCCATGCCGGTCTGGATTTCATCGCAGATCAGCAGCACGTTGCGCTCGCGGCAGATGCGCTCGCAACGCGCGAGATATCCCGCGGGCGGCACGACGATGCCGCCTTCGCCCTGGATCGGCTCGACGAGGAACGCGGCGGTGTGCGGGCCGATCGCGCGCGCCAGCGCGTCGGCGTCACCGAATGGAACCTGCCGGAAGCCCGGCGGGAACGGCCCGAAGCCGTCGCGATACTGCGGCTCCGACGAGAAGCCGACGATGGCGATCGAGCGTCCGTGAAAATTGTTCGCGCAGACGATGATCTCCGCGCGATCGGCGGGGATGCCCTTGATCTTGTGCCCCCACTTGCGCGCGGCCTTGAGCGCGGTCTCGACGGCTTCGGCCCCGCCGCTGGCGGGCAGCGCGCGGTCGAGTCCCGTGACCTCGGCCAGCCGCTGCAGGAACGCCGGCAGCAATTCGTTGTGGAACACGCGCGATGTGACGGCGAGCTGCTGCGCCTGCGCGACCAGCGCGCCCACGATGCGCGGATGCGCATGGCCGTGGCTGACCGCCGAGAACGCGCTCATCATGTCGAGGTAGCGGCGCCCGTGCTCGTCCCACACCCAGCAGCCGTCCCCGTGCTTCAGCACCACCGGCAACGGATCGTAGTTGTGCGCAGCGTAACGTTGCTCGCGCGCGATCGATGCGGGGAGATTCGCCGGGCGGGCGGCCGGCGCGCCGCCGGAAGCGAAAAGCGTTTCCATTCCGAGGCTCCTCATGAGAGTCGGTTTCTGTCATCGGTTCGACAGCAGGAGGCGTGCCAGATCGGCATGGGGCTCGTGACCCCTTCCGAGAGGCTCGCCGGTGCAAAAAAGAACCGGGACTCGGCCCGGCCGCGCGGATTCTACGCGACGAATTCGGCAGCCGCATGCTGCATCGCAGCATCACGTGCGCACCGTTGCGCCGCCACGTCCCCGCGCTGCGGCAGGGGCGGCGATGCGAAGCCTGTCTCGACGCCGGCTAACGCGCTCCGCGCACCACGGCGCGCTCGGCTTCGGCCGATCCTCCGAGCGATGCGAGTTCCCGGAGGGTGACGGGCTTCGCCGGCCAGCGCAGGCGGAAGTAGCCGGCCTCGGCCGGAGAAATCCTGCGCTCCTGGGCGACGAGCTCGGTCACGGTGAGCCCGCAATAGCGTCCCTGACAGGGTCCCATCCCGCAGCGCAAGAAAGCCTTGACCTGATTCGGACCCGGTGCACCCGCCTTCACGGCGTCGATCACCTGCTGCGCAGTGACCTCCTCGCAGCGGCAGACGATAGTGTCGCCCCGCGGTCGCCGGTGGGCATCGGCCGGCCGGTACAATGCGTCGAGGAACGCCCGGCCGCGCAGGGCGCGCCGCAGGGCCGCACGCGGCGCTGCGGCTGCCAGATCACGCGCCTTGGCGTCGATCCGGCCGAGCCCGTTGGCGACGGCGAGCGCGGCGAGGTGCCCGCGCGCTTCCGCGGCCTCGGCGCCGGCGATCCCCGCGGCGTCGCCGGCGACGAACACGCCGGGAATGCTGGTCCCGCCCCACGCGTCGGTCACCGGCTCGAAGCACGCCTGCGCATCGTTCCAGCGATGGGCGCAGCCCAGCGCACTGCCGAGATTGATGTCGGGGACGACACCCTGGTGCAGCAGCAGCAGGTCGGCGCCGAGGGCGTCCGGGCCACCGGCTGCGTCGAACTGCACGCTTTCCAGCCGCCCGGGGCCGCTCGCGGCGAGCGCGGTGACGTTGCGGATCACGCGCACGCGCCGGCGCACGAAGCGCAGCAGGGCGGCGCCACGGCGGAAATACGAAGAGCCTGCGAAATCCCAGGCGTTCGGCAGCGCGCTCCAATGCCGGCCGCGCGGCGTCGTGTCGAGGAGCGCAGCCAGCTTCACGCCCGCGTTCAGATACTGCGACGCGAGGAGCCAGAGCAGCGGGCCGCAACCCGCGAGCACGACCCGGCCATCCGCGACCACTCCGGAATTCTTGAGCAATGCCTGCGCGGCCCCGGCGGTCATCACGCCCGGCAGTGTCCAGCCGGGGATCGGGAATGCGCGCTCGATCGCGCCGGTCGCGAGTATGAGTGCGCGCGCGCTGACGAAGCGGACGCTGCGCGCGCCGGGCGCGCCGTGCGAGACGCCGATCTCGTGCAGCCCGTCGTCGCGCCGGCGCACCGCCCACAGGGTTGCGTCGTGGACCGCTGTCGCGCCCGACTGGCGAAACGCATCGACGAGCAACGACCCGCGCGCATAGTCGGCGCCGACAATGGCGCGGCGCGCGGCGGGACTCGACGTTATCGCGCGATAGATCTGCCCGCCGGGCGCGGCCTGCTCGTCGAAGAGCACCGCGGACAATGCATGACGCGCGGCCACGGTCGCCGCCACCAGTCCCGCCGGCCCGGCACCGATCACGGCGACGTCGTAGATCACCTTCATCGCGCGCCACGCGCGGTTTCGATGCGCATGCCGGGCGCGACGGTCGTGAGGCATCCCTGCCGGTTCGCCTGGCCGTCGACGGTGACGACGCAGTCGAAGCAGGCGCCCATCAGGCAGTACGGTCCGCGCGGCGCGCCGCTGACCGGCGCGGTGCGCACGTCGAGGCATCCGGTCATCAGCAGCACCGCGGCGACCGAGTCGCCGGCGCGCGCGAGAAACGGGCGGCCGTCGACGGTGACCGGAACGCCGGGAAGGTTGACGGCCCCCTCGTCACGCAGCCTGCGGAACATCGAATCGCCTCGCCGTGTAGGGTTTGAACGACTCCGGCAGCGCGCCCGCCGCGATCGCCGGGGCGAGCGCGTACGCGTGCGCCGCGGCGAGCGTGACGCCGCTGTGGCAGGTCGCGACGAACGCGCCCGGATGCGCCGCCGACTGCTCGTAGACGGGAAATCCGTCGGCGCTCATCACGCGCAGCGCGGCCCATGCGCGGACGACGCGTGCGCCGGCCAGCATCGGAAACACGCGGACCGCGCGTGCGGCCATGACGGCGAGCACGTCCAGGCCGAGCGATTCGTCGAAGTCGCGATCCTGCTGCGAGTCCCCGATCAGCACGGTGCCCTCGTCGGTCTGGCGGATCGTCGCGATTGGCAGCGTGAGAAAGCGCGGCACACGCTCGAGCGCGATGATCTGGCCCTTGTTCGGTCGCACGGGCGCGGCAAGTCCTACCATCGGCGCGAGCGTCGCGTTGGACAGTCCCGCGGCGAGGACGATCTTCCCCGCTTCGATCACGCCGCGTCCGGTGTCGAGCGCAAAGCTGCCGCGGCGGGGCGTGATGCCGACGACACGGTGGTCGGCGCGATACGCGGCGCCGGCGCGCGCGATCCCCAGATGCAGCGCGCGCAGCAGCTTCAGCGGGTTGCAGTGGCCGTCGAGCGGACAGTACGTCGCGCCCGCAACGTCCGGCCCGATGCCGGGAACGCGTTGCCGGAGCTCCCGCCCTTCGAGAATCTCGACATCGTAGCGCCGGAATCCCTGCTGCTTCTGCAGCGCGTCGAGCGCGGCAGCGCGCTGCGCCAGCTCGTCGCGCTCGACGCAGACGTGAATGCCTCCCGGCTGCGCGAGCGCGACGTCGATCGCCGCCTCGCGCAGGAGCTCGCCGGCGAGCCGTGGCCACTCCCGCGCGGAGCGCTGCGTCCACGTCGCGTAGGCGGGCAGGCCCATGCCCTTCCCCTGCACCCAGACCAGGCCGAAGTTGCCCCGCGCGGCGCGATGGGCGACGTCCCCTTCGTCGAGCAGCGCGAGCCTCGGCCCCAGCGAGCGCAGGCCGAACGCGATCGCGGCACCGACAAGCCCGCCGCCGACGACCGCGACCTCGTAGTTCTCGCGCGCCGTCATGCGCGACATCCGGCAAAGCGCAGCACCGACGCCAGCTCGTCACCGAAATCCGCCCAGCCGTGGTCGCCGCCGCCCGCGACGTACTGGAACGCACCCGCGTAGAACGCCACCGCGTCGCGCCAGTCGAGCACCTCGTCGCCGGTGCGCACGAGCAGGAAGTAGCGCTGCGGCCGCGTGATCCGCGTCACCTTCAGCGCCGCGAGCTCGGCGAAGTGCTCCGGCGTGACGTCGTATTCCTCGCCCGTGTGCAGGTTGCGCTGCCGTCCGAGATACGGGCGCAGATCGTCATAGGGCCGGGTCGCCGGGTTGATCAGCACGGCACGCGCGCCGTAGCGCTCGGCCAGCCACGTCGCGTAATAGCCGCCGAGCGAGCTGCCGACGAGCGTGAGACCGACTGCGTCGCGCGCTCGCGCGTCGATCCAGGCGCAGACCTCGCGGATCGCCAGCGCCGGTCGGTGGGGAAGGCTCGGCAGATGGAAGAGCGGCGGGTCCGCCAGCCCGGCCGCCGCGCGCGCGAGCTCGCGCCCCTTCGCGGTCTGCGCCGACGAGTTGAAGCCGTGCAGATAGACGAGTCGCGGATTGAACGACCCCCACGCTTCGGATTCGCGCCTCATGCCCGCGGCGCTCATGGACGTGCGCCGAGTCGTGCGAGCAGCTTGCCGTGGACGCCGCCGAAGGCGCCGTTGCTCATCACCAGCACGTGATCGCCGGCGCGCGCCTCGGCCGCGATCGCGTCGACCAGCGCATCGAGGCGCTCGCACACGACGGCCTTTGCGCCGAGCGGGGCGAGCGCGGCTCTCGCGTCCCAGCCCAGATTGGCCGCATAGCAGTAGGCCCGGTCCGCGCCGGCGAGGCTTCCCGGCAGCGCACCCTTCATCGCGCCCTGCTTCATCGTGTTCGATCGCGGCTCCAGCACGGCGATGATGCGGGCGCGGCCGACCGCGCGCCGCAGTCCGTCGATCGTGGTCGCGATCGCCGTCGGATGGTGCGCGAAGTCGTCATAGACGGTGACGCCGCAGGCGGTGCCGCGCGTTTCCAGCCGGCGCTTGATGCCGTGGAACTCGGCCAATGCCGCGAGCCCCGTTTGCATTGGGACACCGGCGTGCCGCGCCGCCACGAGCGCCGCGAGCGCATTGAGCCGGTTGTGGCGCCCGAGCTGCGGGGCGGCATCGGGCCAGCGCAGGATGCCCTGCGGCGCCGTGCCGTGAGTCACGCGACCCTCGCCGTCGATGCGCCATTCGCGCTCCGGCGCGCCCGCCTCCGCGGCGAACTGCGCGTCGCCGAAGCGCTCGACCTCCGACCAGCAGCCGCGCGCGAGGACGCGGGCGAGGCTCGCCTCCTCCCCGTTCACGACGAGCCGCCCCGAGGCCGGCACCGTGCGCACGAAGTGGTGGAACTGCGTCTCGATCGCCGCGAGGTCCGCGAAGATGTCGGCGTGGTCGTATTCGAGATTGTTGAGTATCGCCGTGCGCGGCCGGTAGTGGACGAACTTCGAGCGCTTGTCGAAGAACGCCGTGTCGTATTCGTCGGCCTCGATCACGAAGAACGTGCTGTCGGTGAGCCGCGCCGAGACGCCGAAATCGAGCGGCACGCCGCCGATCAGGAATCCCGGATTCAGCCGCGCGTGCTCCAGGATCCACGCGAGCATCGACGCCGTCGTCGTCTTGCCATGCGTTCCGGCGACTGCCAGCGTCCACTTCCCGGCGAGCACGTTCTCGCAAAGCCACTGCGGCCCGGACGTGTAGGGCAGGCCGGCGTCGAGGATCGCTTCGATCAGCGGATTGCCGCGCGTGACGACGTTGCCGACGACGAACACGTCGGCCCCGCTCGCCGCGCCGCGCAGCTGCGAGGCATCGTAGCCCTCCGTCAGCTCGATGCCGAGCGCACGGAGCTGGTCGCTCATCGGCGGGTAGACGTTCGCGTCGCAGCCGGTTACCCGGTGCCCGGCCGCCTTCGCGATCGCCGCAAGGCCGCCCATGAACGTGCCGCAGATGCCGAGGATGTGCAGGTGCATGTGGGGCCGGGTCAGGCGCGAAGCTCCGGGCGGAGGGAGACATGCTTCGCCGCCTGCCGCCGCCAGCCCCACGCGAACCAAACGTACGCGAGGACATCGAGCATCAACACGAGCGCGAAGGCGATCCTGAGCCCGCCCGCCGTGTCGAGGTCGAGGGCTGCGCGCGCCGCGTCCACGACGAGGCCGATGCCCCACTGCGCGCCGAAACCGCCCCCGAACATCAGCAGATTGAGCGCGGTGTTCGCGCGCCCGGCGAGCTCGTTGCCGAAGCCTTCGTTCAGCACGGTGAAGGCAAGGATATTGGTCGCAGCGCCCAGACCGTACAACGACCACCAGACATAGCTGCCGGGAAGCTCCCCGACAATCGCGGCGAGCGCCAGGGCGTTCGCCCCGAAACCGAGACCGAACAGGTGACGCGGATGCGCTCCGCGCCGCGCGAGTCGCGTCGCGAACATGCCGAGCGCCAGATACCCGGCGAGCATGACCACGCCCATCACCAGCAGGTGCTGCGCCGCGACCGCGCGATCGTAGCCGTTCACCTCGATCAGCCACGGCACGGACCACAGCCCCTGCAAGGCGAAGAACGCGCCCATGCCGATGCCGCCGAGCGGCGCGATCCACCAGAACCGGGGGTGTGCGAACACCTTGCGCACACCCGCCCATTGCGCCTTCACGCCCGGCCCTCCGACCGGCTTGGGCGGATCGGGGACCGCGAGCCAGATCCACACGGCGGCGGCAAAGGTCACCGCCGCGAGCACGACGAACAACGTGCGCCAGTGCACGAAGCGCAGCGCGAGCTCGGTCGGAGTCGCCGCGGCGAGCGCGCCCAGGCTTCCCGCCGTCATGATCCACGCGCCCAGCGAAGCCTGCCGCTCGCGCGGGTACCACGTGGCAAAGGCCTTCAGCGGTCCCATCAGGCAGACCGCGACACCCGCCCCGATCAGCGCGCGGGCGACGGCGAGACCCGTCACGCTGTCCGCGACGGCAAAGAGCAGCGCGCCTGCGCCCGCGACGACGAGGAGCGCCGCCTCGACGCGGCGCGGTCCGTACCGATCGAGCAGGATGCCCGCCGGAACCTGCAGCGCGGCGAACGCGACGAAGTAGGCGCTGGTAAGAAGGCCGAGCAACCCCGGCGCGACGCCCAGCTCGCGCGTGAGCTCCGGCGAGATCACCGCGTTGACCGTGCGGTAGAGGTACGAGAGCAGATACGCGCCCGAAAACGCGTAGACGAGGTGCCGCGGGTGCATCGTCGGTTGCGACATCGATCCGGATTCAGCGGGAGCCGTAGCGATCCGGCGAGAGCTGGGCGACGTCGAACGGCGGCGCTTCGTCCGCGAGCATGCCGGCGACGAGCTTGCCGGTGATCGGGCCCAGGCTCATGCCCATCATCGCATGGCCGGCGGCAATGGACAGATTGGCGTACCGCGCGGTGCGCCCGACGTAGGGCAACCCGTCCGGCGACACCGGGCGCAGGCCCCGCCAGGGCGCGACGCCGGCGAAATCGCCGGGACCGAACTGCGGATAGTAGCGCGGCACCGCGTCGATGATGCCGCGCACGCGCACGGGATTGATGTCCTCGTTCAGGCCCGCGATCTCCATCGTTCCCGCGAAGCGCAGCGCGCCTCCCATCGGCGTCACCGCGATGCGCGCCTCGCTCAGGATCGCGCAGATCTGCGGCAGCTGCCGCGGATTCTGCAATGTGAGACTGTAGCCCTTGCCGGCCTGCATCGGAATGCTGAGGCCGAGCTCGCGCGCGAGCAGCGGCGACCACGACCCGCCGCAGAGCACGAACTCGTCGCCTTCGACGTCGCCGCCGCCGGTCCTCGCCGCGCGAATGTGTCGATCCCGCTCGATGCGCCAGCCGGAAACTTCGGTATTCCACAGGAGCTCCGCGCCGCCCGCGGCCAGCGCGTCCTGGAGGCGGTCGACGAAGCGATCGGGCGTGAGGTGGCAGTCCTGCGGGAAGTAGACGGCGCCGGCGACGTCCATGCGCAGGCCGGGCTCGAGCGCTTCCGCCTGCGCCGGGTCGAGCACTTCTGCCGCCAGCCCGAGCGCACGGGCGAGCTCCGCCGTCCGGATCTCCTCGTCGAAGGCATGCCGGGTCTTGCACAGCAGCAGCAGGCCTTTCTTCACGAAGCCGAAGTCGTTGCCGGGAAGCGCGGCCAGCTCCTCGAAGCAGCGCCGGCTCGCCAGACCGAGGTCGCGCAGCAGCGGCGCAGCGCGCTCGACACGCTCCTTCGTGGCCGCCCGCCAGAACTTGATGCCCCAATCGAGGAGGTCCCGGGACAGCCGCGGCTTGACGTAGAAGGGCGATGCGGGATTCCACATCCACTTGAGGCCGAGCGCGACCATTCCCGGCGCGGCGAGCGGCACGAAGTGGCTGGGCACGACCATGCCCGCGTTCTGAAACGAGCAGCCGTCGCGCCGCTCCGGATTGCGCTCGACGAGCGTCACCGAAAACCCGCGGCGCAAGCAGTAGTACGCGGTGGCCAGGCCGATGACGCCGCCACCGACGACGACGACGCGCTTGCCCATCTAAGGCCTGGACTGACGTGCCAACACTTGTGCGGCTCTGGCGACGCGACGCATCAGGCCGCCGCACCCGCCGGAGTCCGGCACGACGGGCCCGCGGCGGCCGAGCGGATTCCATTGGAGAACGGATCGAGGTCGTTCAGCAGCAGTGTCGCTTCCGCGGTCACGAACGCCCGGCCGGTGATCTCCGGCTCGATTCGTCCCGTCGCGCGATCGAGCCAGCGAAACCTTCCCGTGAACGTGCTGCCGACGATGCTCTCCTGGACCCAGGCATCGCCTTCCGCCAGCTTGCCATCGGCGGCGAGGCAGGCCAGTTTCGCGCTGGTGCCCGTGCCGCAGGGCGAGCGGTCGTACGCCTTGCCGGGGCACAGGACGAAACTCCGCGAACTGGCCGCCGCGACCGCGGGCGGACCGAAGAGCTCGACGTGATCCACGTCCGGGAATCCCTGCGCGTTCAGCGCCTGCCGGACTCGCCAGCCGTAGTCCGTCAACCGGTCGGTGTTGGCGAGCGCGAGGTCCTGCCCATGGTCGGCGATCAGGAAGAACCAGTTGCCGCCCCAGGCCACGTCGCCGGTGACCGCGCCGATGCCCTCCACCGCCACGGTGACCGCCTTCCGCGCGCGCCAGCTGGCGACGTTGATGACCGAAACCTCGCCGTTCGGATGCAGCGTCGCGGTGACGACCCCGACCGGCGTCTCGAAGCGGTGGGCGCCGGCGCCGATCCGGCCCAGGTGCGCGAGCGTCGCGACCAGCCCGATCGTTCCGTGGCCGCACATGCCGATGCACCCGACGTTGTTGAAGAAGATGACGCCGGCCGCACAGGTCGCGTCCACCGGCGGCACGAGCAGCGCGCCGACGACGACGTCGGAGCCGCGCGGCTCGTTGACGACCGCCGAACGAAAGCTGTCGAACTCGCGCCGGAATCGTTCGCGACGCTCCGCAAGCGGGCCCGTTCCAAGATCGGGGCCGCCGGCCACGACCACGCGTGTGGGCTCGCCGCCGGTATGCGAATCGATGACTTCGATCTTGTGCGTGGACATGCTGCCCGTCGACCGGTGCGATTGATATACGATGTACATTATATGACTTCCGGCCTGGCCGACATTTCACCGGATCGAAGGAGCGCAGGATGAGCAAGCGCATCGGATGGGAAGGCGTCTTTCCCGCGGTCACCACGCAGTTTCGCGACGACCTCTCGCTCGACATCGACGCGACGGCGCGCGTCATCGAGGGCCTGATCCGCGACGGCGTGTCGGGTCTCATCGTCTGCGGCACCGTGGGCGAGAACTGTTCGCTCTCCCGCGCCGAGAAGGTCGCGGTGATGGAAGCGGGAAAGGCGGTTGCGCGCGGCCGTGTCCCGGTGATCAGCGGCATCGCCGAGTTCACGTCCGCCTTCGCGATCGACATGGCGAAAGAGGCGGCGCGCATCGGCCTCGACGGCGTGATGGTGATGCCGGCGCTCGTCTACTCGGCGAAGCCGCACGAGACCGCCGCGCATTTCCGCAGCGTGGCCAAGGCCACCGACCTCCCCGTGATGGTCTACAACAATCCGCCGATCTACAAGAACGACGTCACGCCGGAGATCCTGGCCTCGCTGGCCGATTGCGAGACGATCGTGTGCTTCAAGGAGTCCTCGGGCGACACCCGGCGCTTCACCGATCTCTCCAACATGGTCGGCGATCGCTTCGTGCTGTTCGCCGGCCTCGACGACGTCGTCGTCGAGAGCGTCATGGTCGGCGCCGTCGGCTGGGTCTCCGGCCTCTCCAACGCGTTTCCGCGCGAAGGCGAGACGCTGTTCCGGCTCGCCCGCGCGGGCCGGTATGCGGAAGCGATGAGCCTCTACCGCTGGTTCATGCCGCTGCTGCACCTCGACGCGCGACCGGACCTCGTTCAGTGCATCAAGCTCTGCGAGCACATCATGGGACGCGGAACGCATCTCACCCGGCCGCCGCGCCTTCCGCTCGACGCCGGCGAGCGCGCCGCGATCGAGGCGATCATGCGCAAGGCGCTCGCCAATCGTCCGGCGCTTCCCGACGTCGGGCTGAAGGCCGCCGCCTGAGCGCGGCGGCGATCAGCCGCGGAAGATGAAATAGACGGCGCCGAGGAGGCAAAGCCCCGCCCAGAGGTAGTCGATCTTGACCGGCTGATCCATGTAGATCACCGCGAACGGGACGAACACCGAGAGCGTGATGACCTCCTGCAGGATCTTGAGCTGCGCGAGCGACAGCACGGCGTAGCCGATCCGGTTCGCCGGGACCTGCAGCAGATACTCGAACAGCGCGATCCCCCACGAGACCAGCGCCGCGGTCCACCACGCGCTCCCCTGCAGATGCTTGAGGTGGCCGTACCAGGCGAAGGTCATGAACAGGTTCGACACGGTGAGCAGTGCGGCGCAGGCGAGCGCGGGGTGTGCGGTGATCGGCGCAAAGGAATTCATCGACGGGGCCCGGTGAGCGTCGCGGACACGGCGCCCGCGCGAGACGACGCGCATTATCGCCGATGCCTCTCGGGGCGACGCCCCGCAGGAGTGCCCGCCTGCCCGGCTCAGCGGGTGCCGTCGCGCGGCCGGAACCGGGTCCCCGCCGGAAAGCGCAATCCGAATGTCCGCGCCAGCACATCCAGAACCTCGTCATCGTCGGCGAGCGTGCGGCTCGCGATCTCGCTGCCCCGGTCCTCGCTGTATTCGCGACCGCGCAGGATGCGGCGCGCCTCCGGAGCGATCTGCTGCGCGGTGGGCGTCTGCGTGAACCGCGACGACGGATGGGTCGACGTGTAGTGGCTGGCGAGCTCGTAATCGACCCGATGCTGCGGCTCCAGCGTGAACGTGTAGAGGTCTTCCCAGGGTCCGCCCCCCGAGGACGACTGCAGCAGAAACTCTCCCGCTTCGTCGACGATGCGGTGGGCCCACGCCTGTTGGCGTGACTCCGATCCGCCGCCGAAGGGCACCGGCAGCAGCGGTCCCGCGGCGCCGAAGCCGACGTCGGCCAGCCACCGCGCGCCGTCGGCGTCGACGAGGAGCGTCATGTGCGTCCGCGGACGCACGGCATCGGCGCCCAGGCGCACGCGGGCCGCGAGCTGCGTCACCGTGAAGCCCAGCGACTGCAGCACCGCGGAGAACAGCAGATTCTGCTCGAAGCAGTAGCCGCCACGACCGCCGGCGACCAGCTTGGCCTGAAGGCTCGCGAGATCCAGCGCGATCGTGCGGCCGAGGAGGATGTCGAGATTCTCGAACGGGATGTGCGTGACATGCGCGACGTGCAACGCCGCGAGCGTTGCGCGCGACGCCCGGCGTTCGCCGGCGTACTCGGTGCGGCGCAGGTACGCATCGAGGTCGAGGCGTTCCGCGTCGCTGTCGCTCATTGCCGTTGCTGCCCTCGCGCACCCACGCCGGGGATCATCGCATCGGCGTCTGCTGTCGTCCAGCAGCGCCCCCGAGCGCATCGGGAATCCTCACTGCAGGCCGACGAGGCGGAAGCGGGTCGGAGCGCCGGGGCCGGCGGCGGCGCCCCGGCGCGGAGGGCTACTTGCCCGCAGCGGCGATCAGCGCGTCGCCAAGTTCGCGGAGCTTGCGGTACTCCGCGGCGAGCGCCGGCTCGGAGCATTCGTAAGTGTCGCGCAAGCACGGGCGCCGCCCGCCCTTGCCGGACCGGCTCGTGTCGAGATCCGAGCTTCCCCGCCGGTCGATGTGCATGCGGTTCCGACCCGCGGCCTTTGCCGCGTAGAGCGCGTCGTCGGTTCGACGGAACCATTTCTCCGCGTTCTCGCCCCTCATGTACTCGGTCACCCCCAGACTGACGGTGATCGGCCCGACGTTCGCGAACGGCCTGGCGGTGATGATCTGGCACAGACCTTTCGCCAGCGCCGCGCCGCCACGGTGTCCGACGGACGTGGCCAGCACGACGAACTCGTCGCCGCCCCAGCGAAACAGCAGGTCGCTGTCGCGGATGCGTTCGCGGATCCGGTCGACGATTTCCTTCAGCACGGCGTCGCCGGTGAGGTGGCCGTGGACATCGTTGACCAGCTTGAAGTGATCGATGTCGAGCAGGATCAGGCTGACCGGCAGACCGGAACGCCTGGCCCGGCTGATCTCCACGTCGATCATGCGCTCGAGATGCAGCCGGTTCCAGGCGCCGGTGAGCGGATCCGTCGCGCTCATGCTCTCGAGCTCGGCGATCCGCTCGCGCAATCGCTCGTTTTCGCGCGCGGTGCTCGTGCTGCCGGCCTCGTCGAACGCGAGCAGCACACCGTCGGCGACAGCGAGGGCCTGCACGCGGGTCGCGAGCTCGCGGCCGTCGCGATGGCGCAGCGTCGCCGTCTGCCAGGCGCCGTCCGGATCGCGGACAAGTCGCTGCAGCGCCGGGCTGTCGAGCGCTTCCGACCGGAACGCATCGGCGAAGCGGTCGTTCGCGTGGAACGCGCCGGAACGCGATTCGTAGAGGACCAGCGGCATGGGCAGCCGTCTGATCAGCTCGTGCAATGCGAGGGACCTGGGCGCATCCATGCTAAGCCCCGCGCTTCGCGGCGTGGGCGACGCGCCGCCCGGCCCTTCTCGCCGACGCCTCCACGGCGTGCGCGATCCCGGCCGGCGTCCCGAGCGAATCGCGCTGCCACCGTCCGGCAGAGCTGGCCGGGTTCGTTACCGACGCCGACTGCCGAGCGGTTTGCGACAAGCCGTAGGCGCCGCGACGGATGGGCCATTCGGGATTCACGAGATCGAACCGCGGCAGCGGGCCGAGGACATCGCGCTGCGCGGCGCGATAGGCCTCGATCGTGCCGATGTCGCGCCAGTATCCACGCTCCTCGTACGCATGCACGCCGGGCACGTCGTTGCTCGCGAAGTCGTAAGCCCATGCGCGGCGGCAACGCGGCAGGAACGGCATGATGTGATGGCCGAAGTCCGTGGCGCCTTGCCGGTTCGCTTCCTCGAGCAGCTCCACCAGGACCTGCGGATCGAACAGGTAGTTGCCCATCGACGCATAGGCGTGCGCGGGGTCGTTCGGAATCGGCGCAGGATGCGCGGGCTTCTCCTGGAACTCCAGCAGCTCCCCGGCCGCATTCGTCGCCATGATCCCGAAGGCCGATGCCTGGGCGATCGGGACACGCACCGCCGCGATGCTGACCTCGGCGCCGCGCTGCTGGTGAAACCGGGCCATCTGCCGGACGTCCATCCGGTAGACGTGATCGGCGGCGAAGACCGCGACCAGATCGGGCTTGTGCCGCTCGATCAGATGAAGATTCCGATAGACGGCGTCCGCGGTTCCCCTGAAGGACTCGGCGCCATCGCCGGATCCCGGGAGCACGACCCGGATCGCGGGCTCCGGACCCGCGCTCCAGGGCGCCCATGCGGTGCGGATATGCTCGACGAGCGATCGCGGCTTGTACTGCGCCAGCACGTAGATCGGGAACGTTCCCGAGTTGACGAGATTGCCGAGCACGAAATCGATGATCCGGTACCCCGCTGCGAACATCAATGCGGGCTTGGCGTGCTCGGCCGTCAGAGGATGCAGCCGCGTTCCGTTACCTCCGGCCATGACCAGGGCGAGAATCTTCTTCTTCATGGGCGATCTCCTGTGGCGATCAACTCCAAGAACGAGCCAGTGACATTCGCAGGCTGCCCGCCGGGGGAAGAAGCGCGCCTGCCTGCAACCATCCTGTGTCGCTCGTTGTCGGTCGTGCCCAGGGACGCCGTCCCGGGTGTCTTGTCTGTCGTCCGGCCACCGACGAGGCCGTATTTCACGTCCCTCCTTCTGCTGCCGCCGGGTGCCCACCGGGGTCGCCAAGTGACGCCACTCGTCAGCGCCTGGCCTGCCACCGGCGGCGCGTTTCAGCAAGCGCCTCCAATGTGCGGTTCACCTTGTTGAGTACATCGAAGCAATTCCCATGCCGGAGGTACCGGACATCGAGATTTGGCGTTTTCACCCGGGCTTGGGTCGCGCCCGATCGGCGACGCCCCTGCGGAGCGCTCAGGCGGCGCACGCACACGCGACAAGATTCCTGGGGCCCGCGCGCCCGGCCGCGGATTGGCGCCGATTTGTACGCGACAACTTCGGCGGGGCGGCTGGGATCCAACCCTGGATCGAGGCGCCGGAGAGGGACGCCGCGGGGTCGCCGCGACGTCGACGGTGTCAGCGGAAGCTCAGCGTGATGCCGGGAAGTCCGAGCGCCCCGTAATCCGACGACCAGGTTTCCCCCGGCGCCACGGGCCAGGCATCGGTGATCGTTCCGGTCGTGACGAGCTCGCCCGCGGCGAGAGGCGGGAACTGCGGTTGCCCTGCGAGCACCCCCGCCAGATGCGCGAGCGCGAGGGCCGGACTGTCGAGGACATTGGCGCCGACCCCGGTATCGATCACGTCGCCGCCGCGTCTCAGCGTGAGACGGAACGTGGCGAGCGATGCCGCCAGCGTTGCGCGGGTTGCGTCGGTGACGGGAAGCGGCGTGCCGACCACGAGCGCGCCGTGCAAGCCGAAGGCGGCCGTGCAGTCCGCGGCTCCGAACTTCCAATCCGGAAAGTGGCTCTGCACGATTTCGAAGCCCGGCGCGATCCATTCGACGCTGGCGAGGATCGCGTGCGCGTCGTCGGTGACGGGCACCGGCGCCTTCAGCTTGAAGACGACCTCCGGCTCGATGCGCGGCTGCACGTAAGGTGCCAGTGCAAGCGTCGCGCGATTTCCCTCCGCGTGGCGGACCGTGCGGTCCCACATGTGCGCCCACATCGGCAGGTAGACCCCGTAGCGGGGCCAGATCGTGCGGTTGGTGAAGCCGATCTTGCGTCCGACGGGCCGCCAGCCCGCCGCCGCGCGGCGGGTCTCGATCTCGCGCAGCACCTCGTACGCAGCCGCGATGTCGAAGCCGGGATCGCCGGCAGCTATCGGCGCGAGCGTCGTCGCGCTGTCATAGGCTGCGAGCAGCCGGCTCGCGATGGCGCCGGTATCCGTCGGCATCACAGTCAGCGCAGCCAGCCCAGCGCGCGCAGCAGCGACGACCCGCCGGCCCACAGCGCGGTCGCGACGACCATGCCGATCACGGCAGCGAGGATGGCGCCGAGGACGCCGTCCGCACCGAGCGCAGTCACCAGCGCCCATGCCGCAATGCCGCCACCGACGCCGCAGACGACGATCCCCAGAATGCTGCCGATGACGGAACCGCGCGGGAATTGTGGCATGAGCTGACCAGGCGGGAGAACCGGTAGCGATAGTACGTCGACTTCCGGTCGCGACCAACCCGATGGGTCAACGCTTCGGGCGAATGACGGGTTTGGGCCGGGGCGCAGTCTCTGCCGGCAATCGCGCACGCAGCCCGCGCAATCCCTCGAGGATCATCTCGAATCCGAGTTCGAACGCCGCCGCGGCCTGCGCCGCGCGAAGATCGGCGCCGCGGTCGCGGGATGCGGGTATTCGCCGGCGTGCGTCCGCTGCGCCGGCCGCCTCGCCCGCGAACGGCTCGGGCGCGCGGCCGGCGGTTTCGTCGAGCGCGGCGCCGGTCAGGTAGTGGTGGAGGACCTGGCAAGCCTGCGCGGCCAGATCATCGTCGGGAAGCACGGCGTGGCAATGGCGGAGCAGGCGCTCGCGGAAGGCGACGCCGGCCGGCGCATTCGCGCGCAGCACGGCGATGAGCGGAAGGAGCTGCGGATGGCGCTGCGCCATCGCCCGGTACGCCCCACCGATGAGGCGCAACCGCGCGGTCGGGTCGAGTTCCGCGGGTGGCTCGACAATTCCGGCGAGCGCGTGCTCCACCATCGCGTCGAGCAGCTGCTGTTTGCCCGGAAAATGATGGTAGATGCTCATCGCCTCGCATCCGAGCCGCTCGCCGAGCCGGCGGGTCGTGAATCCGGCGAGCCCGCGCTCGTCGACGAGCCGCAGTGCCTCGGCGAGGATGCGCTCCTTCGACAAGGCGGCGCGGGACCTCGCGCTCTGCCAGGGGCCGGCCTTGCCTCGGGCGCGACGCGCGCGCGCGCCGGTCGCCACGTCCGCCGGATTCCCGCCGATCGCGGCGGGCGCCCTGCGCTCGCCTGCACCGGACTCCAAAGTCTTTGTCATCCCGCGCCTCATGTTCGAATCTTACGATGTAAGAACAGACTCACGCAAGATCCTTACATCGTAAGGAAAACGCGATCCGGCGGCCCCGGCCGCCATCCCGGATGCGCGAATCGACGATTCGCGGGATAATTACCGTCCACTTTTTCGGGGAGAGCATCGATGAGCGAGCAGAGAGAAGTCGTCATCCTGAGCGGGGTCCGCACCGCGATCGGCGACTACGGCGGCAGCCTGAAGGACATCGCGCCCAGCGATCTGGCCGCGCGCGTCGTCAAGGAGGCGGTCAGCCGCGCCAAGATCGACCCGAAGGACGTCGGGCAATGCGTTATCGGCAACGTGATTCACACCGAGCCCAAGGACATGTACATCTCCCGCCTCGCGTGCGTGAACGGCGGGCTGCCGCACGACACCGGTGCGCTGACGCTGAACCGCCTGTGCGGCAGCGGCATGCAGGCGATCGTCAGCGCGTCGCAGTACATCCTGCTGGGCGACACCGACGCGGCCGTCGCCGGCGGCGCCGAGAGCATGAGCCGCGGCGCGTACGCGTCGCTGACGCAGCGCTGGGGCGCGCGGATGAACGAGACCAAGATGCTCGACATGATGGTCGGCGCGCTGACCGACCCGTTCGACACCGTGCACATGGGCGTGACCGCCGAGAACGTCGCCGCCAAGTGCGGCATCTCGCGCGAGCAGCAGGACGCGTTCGCCGTCGAGAGCCACAAGCGCGCCGCCGCGGCGATCGCCGCCGGGCATTTCAAGAGCCAGATCCTGCCGATCGAGCTGAAGAGCAAGAAGGGCCCGGTGATGTTCGACACCGACGAGCATGTCCGCGGCGACTCGACGGTGGAAGGCATGGCCAAGCTCCGCGCCGTGTTCATCAAGGAGAACGGCACCGTCACGGCCGGCAACGCGTCGGGCATCAACGATGCGGCCGCCGCGGTCGTGCTGATGGAGAAGTCGGCGGCGGCGAAGAAGGGCCTGAAGCCGATGGCGCGGCTGGTCGCCTACGGCCATGCGGGCGTCGATCCGAAGATCATGGGCCTCGGGCCGGTCTCGGCGGTGAAGCGCGCGCTCGCGAAAGCCGGCCTGAAGCTCGAGCAGATGGACGTGATCGAATCGAACGAGGCGTTCGCGGCGCAGGCGCTCGGCGTCGTCGAAGGAGCTGGGGATGAATCCGGCGAAGGTCAACCCGAACGGCGGCGCGGTCGCGCTCGGCCACCCGATCGGCGCGACCGGCGCGATCCTGACCGTGAAGGCGATGTACGAGCTGCACCGGACGGGCGGCCGCTACGGCCTCATCACCATGTGCATCGGCGGCGGACAGGGCATCGCGGCCGTGATCGAGCGGATGTAGTCGTCGCGCCGCTCGCGCGGCGGCACGCGTGCACGCAGGAAGGAAAGCCCCGCGGGTGACCGCGGGGCTTTTTTGCCTGCCTGCGGCCACGTACGGTTGCCCGCCAGCGTCCGGCGCCGATGTTGCGCCAAGGTTGGCATCGATCGCCGCCTCGAGGCGCGCGCGATCCGGAATCAATCTGCGGGATTCTCGGGCCCGGCAGCTTCCACGCCCTCCGGAGCCGGCGACCCCGGGCGGGTCTTTCGAACCGTGATCCGGCTCCGCCGGCTTTCCTTCGAATACTCGTATTCGATGGAATCCACCAGCCGCCGGATCAGGTGCAGTCCCAGGCCACCGGGCTTGCGCTGTTCGATCGGAAGCCCGACGTCCACGTCGGGTGCCCGGGTGATGTCGAACGGCTCGACATCGTAGTCGGTCAGCGTCACCTCCACGCCGCCCGCGACCCTGGTCAGGTCGATGTGCACGGCGGCATCGCTCATCGTGCTGTATTTCACGATGTTGGTGAACAGCTCTTCCACGACCAAATCGACGGTCCGCAGCAACGCGGGATCGATGCGCAGCCGGGCAAAGGCGTCCGCGGTGAACTCGAAGATGTCCGTTATCGAGTCGTAGCTGCGCGGGAACGTCCGGTGCACCGTCATTGCGCCGCCCCGCGGCTTCGCGCGGACCATCGTCATGCCGCCCGCCCTCGCGAAGGCACGCAGGGCGCCGAGAACACCGGCGGCCCCGACGATCGCCTGCATCTCCGGCGACGACGGCCGGTGGTGATGGATCGCTCCGGTCATGACGGCAGAAATGTAACAGAGGCGCGCCGACCCCGTTCCGCCGGGAGCCGCCCATCGATCACCGCCGCGCCGATCCGCACGGCGCCCGGACCCACGACGACCGGCTCCCCGCGCCCCGCGAAAGCCAGTAGCCTATGCTGTGCCATCGAACCTCTGCCTCAGCCAAGGAGCCTGCGAATGACCTCTCCGTCCCTGCGCATCGGCATCGCCGGCGTCGGCCGCATGGGCCGGCACCACGCGGCCAATCTCGCGCATCGCGTGCTCGGCGCGGAGCTCGTCGCCGCCTGCAGTCCGGTGGCCGAGGAGCTCGCCTGGGCGCGCGACGCGCTGGGCGTTGCGCACCTCTATCCCGACTATGCGCAGCTGCTCGCGCACCCCGGCCTCGACGCGGTGTTCCTGGTGACGCCGACGACGCTGCACGCCGACCAGATCATCGCCGGCCTGGCCGCGGGCAAGCATGTGTTCTCCGAGAAGCCGCTCGCGCTCAATCTGCCCGACTGCCTGCGGGTCGAGCAGGAGGCGGCGAAATATCCGCGGCTCAAGGTGATGATCGGCTACGTGCGCCGGTTCGATCCCAGCTACCGCGATGCGCACGACAAGATCAGGGCCGGCGCGATCGGCCGGCCGTTCCTGGCGCGATCGCAGACGACCGATCAGCACGATCCCGGCGGATTCTTCGTTCGCTACGCCGGGGCTTCCGGCGGGATCCTGCTCGACATGAGCGTTCACGACATCGACACCGTGCGCTGGCTCCTCGGAGCCGACCGCGCGCAGCGGGTCTTCGCCACCGGCATGATCGCCATCCACGAAGGCCTGCGCGAGGTCGGCGACGTCGACAACGCCGTGGCCACGATCGAGTTCGCCGACGGACGGATCGCGTGCATCTACGCGTCGCGCACGATGGCCCATGGCCACGACACGCACACCGAGATCGTCGGTACCGCGGGGCGCCTCACCGTCGGCCAGAACCCGCGGCTCAACCGCGTCGAGATCGCCGATGCGCACGGCGTGCGCAACGAGTGCACGCCGACGTTCTACGAGCGCTTCGCCGAGGCCTTCCTGCTGGAAGCGCAGGCGTTCGTCGACGTCGTGCGCGAGGACCGGCCGCCGCCGCTCACGCTGCGCGACGCGACCGAGGCCACGCGCATCGGCATCGCGGTGACGGAATCGCTGCGCACGCGGCGGACGGTCGACGTCTAATGTGTCGCGCGCGGCGCGCGCCACGGACATCCACGGTGCGCGCGGAATGCTGCGCCATCGGTCCCGGCGCGGAGGATAATCGGGATCTGGGAACCCGCGGGACGGAGGTCTGCAGCCTGCCGCGGGTATCGAATGTCGGCGAGAGGAGGAGAGCACCATGAGCGACAAGCTGCGCAAGGTCGATTACTTCCACGTGATGGTCCCGAACAAGGCCGGACAGGGCGCGAAGCTCATGGCGGCGCTTGCCGCCGAGGGCGTGAACCTGCTTGCGTTCACCGCATTTCCCAGCGATGGCAAGTCCCAGCTCGATCTGATGCCGGAGGACTCGGCCAAGCTGCGGCGCGCCGCGAAGAAGCTCGGCCTCAGGCTGTCCACGCGGAAATCCGGCTTCCTGTATCAGGGCAAGGACCGCGTCGGCGCAATGAGCGGCGTCTTCGACAAGCTGGCGGCGGCGAAGATCAACGTCACGGCCGTCGATGCCGTCTCCAGCGGCAAGGGACGCTTCGGCGCGATCTTCTGGGTCAAGCCGCAGACGTTCGCCAAGGCTGCCAGGCTCCTCGGCGCAAAATGACGGTTGCTGCGTAGAGGCCGGCGTCGACATCGGCGCCGCAGCGCAATTCCGCGGGCGCACGAGCGCGCTCGACGGGGGGATTCCATCGGCGCCGCTCCGGCGCCCCACGCATTTCACCGCCCAGAAAAGGAACAGCGAATGTCCATATCAGCGTACCAGGCCTCGGTGCCGCAGTTCGTCAGGATGCTCGGCAATCTGAAGGCGATCCTGGAAAAGGCGGCCGCGCACGCGGCGGCGAAGAAGATCGACGAGTCGGCGCTGCTCGGCGCGCGGCTCTATCCCGACATGTTTCCGCTGACCCGCCAGGTGCAGCTCGCGACCGATTTCGCGCGCGGCACCGGCGCCCGGCTGGCCGGGATCGAGCCCCCGCCGGTGGAGGACAAGGAAAAGAGTTTCGTGGAGCTCACGGCGCGGATCGACAACGCGATCGATTTCCTGGCCACGCTGCCCGCAGCGCGGTTCGACGGCTCCGAGGCGCGCGAAATCACGCGGATGGTCCGTGGCGTGCCGAAGACCTTCGTCGGCGTCGACTACCTGCTGAAATACGCGCTGCCCAATTTCTATTTTCACGTCACGACCGCGTACGCGATCCTGCGCCACAACGGAGTCGAGGTCGGCAAGGGGGATTTCGTCGGCGCCCTCGGCTAGACGCAGCGGCTCTCGGCCGTGCCGCGAAGCGGCTCGGCGCGCTCATTCGCCCGGCCGCGGCAGCGGAACTCGCGCTTGATCCGGATCAAGGCCGGACGCAACGGGCGCCCGGGCCTCCGGCCCGCCGGCGGGGACGCGGATTAGACTTCAACCGTGCGGGTCTTTCGCCGCCGGCCCCCTCGATTTCACGCTCCAGGAGCTCCGCCATGAACGACACGGTCAAGTACGTCCTCGACGAATCGAGGATGCCGAAGGTCTGGTACAACCTGCAGGCCGATCTGCCGAAGGCGCTGCCCCCGGTGCTGCACCCCGGCACGCTGAAGCCGATCGGTCCGGACGATCTGGCGCCGCTGTTCCCGATGGAGCTGATCCGGCAGGAGGTGTCGACCGAGCGCGAGATCGAGATTCCGGCGCCGGTGCGCGACGTCTACCGGCAATGGCGTCCGACGCCGCTGTACCGGGCGCGGCGGCTCGAGCGTGTGCTGCAGACGCCGGCGCGCATCTACTACAAGTACGAGGGCGTGTCGCCCGCCGGCAGCCACAAGCCGAACACCGCGGTCGCGCAGGCGTTCTACAATCAGCAAGCCGGAGTGAAGCGGCTGTCGACGGAGACCGGCGCCGGACAGTGGGGCAGCTCTCTGGCCTTCGCCGGCGCGCTGTTCGGCCTCGAGGTGCAGGTGTTCATGGTCCGCGTGTCCTACGATCAGAAGCCGTACCGGCGCGCGCTGATGGAAACCTACGGCGCCCGCTGCATCGCTTCGCCATCGCCGGAGACGCAGTCCGGACGCGCGGTGCTCGCGCAGCGCGCCGACCACCCCGGCAGCCTCGGCATCGCGATCTCCGAAGCCGTCGAGGTCGCTGCGCAGCGCGACGACACGAAGTACGCGCTCGGCAGCGTGCTGAACCACGTCCTGCTGCACCAGACCGTGATCGGGCAGGAGGCGATGGCACAGATGGAAATGGCCGACGATTACCCCGACGTGATCGTCGGCTGCACCGGCGGCGGCTCGAACTTCGCCGGGATCGTCTTCCCGTTCCTCGGCGCCCAGCTGCGCGGCGGCCGCAAGGTCAGCATCATCGCCGTCGAACCGGCCGCGTGCCCGAGCCTCACCCGCGGGACCTATGCCTACGACTTCGGCGACACGGCGCACCTGACCCCGCTCACCAAGATGCACACGCTGGGCTCGACGTTCACGCCGCCGGGCTTCCACGCCGGCGGGCTGCGCTATCACGGCATGGCGCCGCTGGTCTCGCACCTGAAGGAGCTCGGGCTCATCGGCGCGGTCGCGTACCAGCAGACGAAGGTGTTCGATGCGGGCGTGCAGTTCGCGCGCGCGGAGGGCATCCTCCCCGCGCCGGAGGCGAATCACGCGGTGAAGGGCGCGATCGACGAGGCGATCCGCTGTCGCGAGGAGGGTCGCTCGCGCGCGATCCTGTTCAACCTCTGCGGCCACGGCCACTTCGACATGCAGGCGTACATCGACTATTTCGGCGGCAAGCTCATGGACCTCGAGTACGACGAGGCGGAGCTCGCGATGGCGCTCGCCGGATTGCCGTCGGTGAAAGAGGCGGCGTAGACCGGCGGGAGGGGCGCGGCGTGCGCGAAGGCGGCGTCGCGGGATCTGGCGCAGCCGCGGCCTCGTCCCCAGGCGCCCGCCGGCGCAGATCGGCGTGGCGCCCGATCGGGCTTTACTCCGGGCCCGCCGGCTGCGCCAGACTCCGCGGGAGATGGCAGGGATTCGATGCGGCGTCTTGATCTGGGTCGAATCGTCGCGCTCCTGTTGCTGGTCGCGTCCCGTTGGCGGGCAGACGCAGGCGACTTCGACGCAGAGCGACGGCAGATGGTCGCCGAGATCGCGGCGCTCGCGCGCGAGACCGCCTTCGAGACCGGCAAGGCCGATCCTCGACCCGCGGGTGATCGCCGTGCTGGGCAAGGTGCCCCGCCACCGGTTCGTCCCCGCCGGCGAGCAGCGCGCCGCGTACCGGAACCGGCCGCTGCCGATCGGCTACGGCCAGACGATCTCGCAGCCCTACATCGTGGCGCTCATGACGGATCTCATGAACCTGCGCCCCGAGCACACGGTGCTGGAAATCGGCACGGGCTCCGGCTACCAGGCGGCGATTCTGGCCGAGCTCGTGCAGACCGTGTGCACGATCGAGATCATCGAGCCTCTGGCGCGGCAGGCCGACGCGCGCCTGCGCGAGCTGGGCTATGCGCGCGTGCGCACGCGCGTCGGCGACGGCTATTACGGCTGGGAGGAGTGCGGACCGTTCGACGCGATCATCGTCACGGCCGCCGCGAGCCATGTCCCTCCGCCGCTGATCAAACAGCTGAAGCCGGGCGGGCGGATGGTGATCCCGGTCGGCGCGCCGTTCCTCGCGCAGCACCTGATGCTCGTCGACAAGAACCGCGACGGCGGAATCGTCACCCGCCAGGTGCTGCCGGTCCAGTTCGTCCCGCTGACCGGCAAGCACTGATCGCACCGCGATGGCGACCGCGAGTGCGCCGGGCGGATCGGCTCCGAGCGCTGCCGCGCCGGCCGCGCTTCCCGCCGCGACGCCGCCGCTCGCTGCCGTGATGCTGCTGTCGTCGGCCGCGATGGGCTACGAGGTCCTGCTCACGCGGCTGTTCTCCATCATCCAGTGGCACCACTTCGCCTACATGATGATCAGCGTCGCGCTGCTGGGCTACGGTGCGGCGGGCACCTTCGTCGCGCTCGCGCGACGCCGGCTGCTGCCGCGCTTCGAGCGGAGCTTTGCGGCGGGCGCCGTCGCTGTTCGGCATCACGACCGTCGCGGGGTTCGCGCTCGCCCAGCGGGTCGCGTTCAATCCGCTGGAGATCCTCTGGGATCCGCGGCAGCCGCTGCGCCTGCTCGTCGTCTACGCGCTGCTCTTCGTCCCGTTCTTCTGCGCCGCGAGCTGCATCTGTCTCACGTTCACGCGGTTCGCCGGCGAGCCGCACCGGATCTACAGCTTCGACATCCTGGGTGCGGGAGCGGGCAGCCTCGGCATCCTCGCCGCGCTCTTCGTGCTCGCCCCGGCCGATGCGCTGAGGCTCCTCGGCGGACTCGGGCTTGCGGCGGCGGCCCTGGGACTCGCTCGCGGCAGCACGCGGGAGCGTCGGGTCGCTGCCGCGCTGCTCGCCGCCGCGATCACCGCGCCGATCTTCATCCCCGCGAGCTGGACGGCCCTGCGCTCGTCGGAATACAAGGAGCTCGCGCAGACGCTGCGCATCGACGGCACGCGGGTCGTCGCGGAGAGCTCGTCGCCGCTCGGCCTCGTCACGGTCGTGGAAAGCGCGCGGGTACCGTTCCGGCACGCGCCGGGCATGAGTCTCGCCGCGACGATGGAGCCGCCGCCGCAGCTCGCAGTGTTCACCGACGGTGACGGACTTTCCGCGCTGACCCGCTACGACGGCCGGCGCGAGCCGCTCGCCTATCTCGATCAGCTGACATCCGCCCTGCCGTTTCACCTGCTCGAGCGTCCGCGCGTGCTGGTGCTGGGCGCCGGCGCCGGAGCCGACGTGCTGCAGGCGATCTACCACGGCGCGCGCAGCGTCGACGCCGTCGAGCTCAATCCGCAGATCGTCGATCTCGTGCAGCGGCGATTCGCGGAATTCTCCGGAGCGCCCGTACAGCGCACCCGGCGTGCGCATCCACGTCGGCGAGGCGCGCGGCTTCGTCGCCTCGCGCGGCGATCGCTACGACCTGATCCAGGTCGCGCTGCTCGACGCGTTCGGCGCTTCGTCGGCGGGACTCTACGCGCTCTCGGAGAGCTACCTGTACACGGTCGAGGCGCTGCAGGAATACCTGCGGCATCTCGAGCCCGGCGGCATGCTCGCGATCACGCGCTGGGTCAATCTTCCGCCGCGGGACATCCTCAAGCTCTTCGCCACCGCGGTCGTCGCGCTCGAGAGCAGCGGCGGCCGGCCGGCGGAGCAGCTCGCGCTGATCCGCGGCTGGCGCACGGCGACCCTGGTCGTGAAGAACGGCGCGCTGACCGCGGCGGACATCGCCGCGTTGCGGGAATTCTGCCGCGCCCGCTCGTTCGACGTCGCGTATTTCCCCGGCGTCGCCGCCGCGGAGACCGACCGGTACAACGTGCTCGGCCGGCCGGAATTCCACGACGGCGCGCTCGCGCTCCTCGGCGGCGATCGCGCGGCATTCGTCGAGCGCTACAAGTTCAGCATCGCGCCGGCGACCGACGACCGGCCCTATTTCTTTCACTTCTTCAAGTGGCGCACGCTGCCCGAGCTCCTGGCCCTCAAGGAGCGCGGCGGGCTGCCGCTGCTCGAATGGGGCTATCCGGTGCTGATCGCGACGCTCGTCCAGGCGGTCGCGGCGAGCGTGGTGCTGATCCTGCTGCCGCTCGGGGTTCTCGCGCGGCGAACGGACGAGGGCGCGGCGCCGGCGCTCTCCGCCGTGCGTGTGGCCGCCTATTTCCTGTCGATCGGCTTCGCGTTCATGTTCGTCGAAATCGCGTTCATCCAGAAGTTCCTGCTGCTCCTCGCCCATCCGCTCTACGCGGTGGCGGTCGTGCTGTGCTCGTTCCTGCTGTTCGCGGGACTGGGGAGCCGCCGTTCGGGCCGCCCGGGAATCGATGCGGGGAGTTCGCCCCGGCGGACGCTCTTCGGTGCGGTCGCTGCGATCGGCGCGCTGAGCCTGCTCTATCTGTGGCTGCTGCCGCCGCTCTTCCGGCAGCTCATGCCGCTGCCCGACGCGCTCAAGATCCTGTTCTCGATCGCGCTCATCGCGCCGCTCGCCTTCGCCATGGGGATGCCGTTTCCGCTCGGCCTCGCGCGCACCGCCGGCCGCGCCGCCTCCCTCGTTCCCTGGGCCTGGGGCGTCAACGGCTGTGCGTCGGTCGTCGCGGCGATCCTGGCGACGATGCTGGCGATCCACGTCGGCTTCGCCGTGGTCGTCGTTCTGGCGGTACTGCTGTACGCGCTCGCCGCCGCGGTGTTTCCGTGACTCAGCGGCGAAGCACGATGGCGGCGTCCCGGTCGAACGCCACGCCGACCGGCTCGTCGCGGCCGCGAGGCTCCCGCGCCTTTTCGTCGAACACCAGCAGCTCGCCCCACGGCGTGGCCACCATGTACTCGATCCGGCTGCCGAGATAGGCGGCGCGCTTGCATACGCCGGGCACGCTGCCCGGCCCGGGCGCGGTGAGTCGCAACCGGTTCGGCCGCAGCGCGAGCGTGGCGGGGCCCGGCGCGATGCCGTCCGCGCGCACCGGCATCCCGGCGCCGCCCGCAGTGAACGTCGGGCCGCCCTCGCCCGCAGCGAGCTCGCCGTCGACGAGGTTGGCATCGCCGATGAAGTCGGCCAGGAAGCGGCTCGCCGGCGACTCGTAGAGCTCGTACGGCGTTCCCTGCTGCGCGATGCGCCCGCCGTCCATGACGATGATGTGGTCGGAGACCGCGAGCGCCTCCTCCTGGTCGTGCGTCACGTAGATCACCGTGAGGGACAGCGCCTGCTGCAGGTCGCGGATCTCCTGCCGCACGCGGCGGCGGAGCTTCGCGTCGAGGTTCGACAGCGGCTCGTCGAACAGCAGCACCGCCGGCTCGAGCACGAGCGAGCGCGCCACCGCGACGCGCTGCTGCTGGCCGCCGGAAAGCTCCGAGGGGAGGCGGTCGCCGAGCCCGGCGAGCCCGAGCATCTCGAGCTTCGCGTGCGCGAGCTCGCGCGCCTTCGCCTTGTCGGAGGAGGTCGACAGCGGACCGTAGCAGACGTTCTCCAGCACCGTCATGTGCGGAAACAGCGCGTAGGACTGGAACACCATGCTGACGTCGCGCTCGTTCGCCGCGCGCAGCGTGACATCGTTGCCGCCGATCGCGATGCGCCCGCTCGTCACCGGCTCGAGTCCCGCGACCATGCGCAGCGTCGTCGTCTTGCCGCAACCGGAGGGCCCCAGCAGCGTCACGAGCTCGCCCGGCGACACCGTGAACGACACGTCGTCGACCGCGGTGACGCTGCCGTAGCGCTTGGACACCCGCTCGAAGACGACCCCGCCCGCTTTTCTGTCCATGTCAGTGCCCGCCCGGCCGCCCGAAGGGCACTGACCCGCCCCCTGGTCCCGCGCGGGAGCGCGCACGCAAGTGAGCTTCGGGGGCGTTTCATCTTAGTTCCCGGTTGCCAGCACGTTGGCCTCGCGACGACCCAGTCGCGCCTCGCCCACGGTCTTCTGCACGATCAGCAGCACCGCCAGCATGAAGAAGATCAGCACGGTCGAGTAGGCGATCGCGAGCGGGTACTCGCCCGCCTCCACGCGCCCGATGATGTAGACGGTGGCGAGGTTGTACTTCGCGGTCGCAAGGAAGATCACCGCGCTCACCGCCGTCATCGCATGCGTGAAGCTGAAGACGAGGGTGGCGAGGATCGCCGGCCGCAGCAGCGGCACGATGATCTCCCGCAGCGTGCGCGAGGTGGACGCGCGCAGCGTCGCCGAGGCCTCGTCCAGCGTCTTGTCGATCTGGGCGAGCGCCGCCACGCCGGCGCGCACGCCGACCGGCATGTTGCGAAAGACGAAGCAGAGCACGAGGATCAGCATTCCGCCGGTCAGCTCGAGCGGCGGCACGTTGAACGCCACGATGTACGACACGCCGATCACGGTGCCGGGGATCGCGAAGCTGACCATCGTCAGGAACTCGAACGAGCGCCGGCCGACGAAGCGGTGGCGCGTGATCACGTAGGCGGAGAGCAGTCCGATCACGGCGGTGAGCGGAGCGGCAACCGCGGCGACCTCGATCGTCGTGAAGAAACTGTTCCACGCCGAGCCCAAAAACAGCGGCCCGCGCGCCCCCCACTCGATGCCGAAGCCGGCGACGAAGTGCGTCAGCGACACCGTCATGTCGCCGCGGCCGATGTCCTTGACGAAGCCGCCGATCAGGATCACCGCGTAGCAGACGACCGTGAACAGGATCCAGCCGGCGGCGATGCCGAAGCACGAGTACCACAGCGCGCGCGGGAGCTGCGCCGGAAGGCCGCCGTCGCCCTTGCCGCTGACCGTCACGTACGAGAGCTTCCCCAGCCAGCGCTGCTGCAGCCAGAACGCGACGATCGTGAAGCCGAGGAGCACCGACGCCAGCACGGCGGCGCGGCCCGGATCGTGCTGCGCGCCGGCGATCGCGAAGAAGATCTTGGTCGACAGCACCTCGTAATTGCCGGCGAGCACGATCGGGTTTCCGAAGTCGGCGAGGCTCTCCACGAATCCGAGCAGGAAGGCGTTGGCGAGCGCCGGGCCGCAGCAGCGGCCAGGTCACCGTGCGGAAAACGCGGCCGCGCGAGGCGCGCAGCGTCTGCGCCGCTTCCTCCAGCGCCGGGCTCACCGCGGCCAGCGCGCCGTGCAGGATCATGAACGCGATCGGCGAGAACGACAGCAGCTGCGCGAGCGTCACGCCCGGCAGACCGTAGATCCAGCGCGAGCGGGGGATGCCGAACGCCGCGTCGAGCCAGCCCGTGACGAGGCCCGTCCGGCCGAACAGGACGACCAGCGCCAGCGCGATCACGAACGGCGGCGTGATGATCGGCAGGATCGACATCACCTTGAGCAGTCCGGCGTAGCGCTGCCCGCCGCGCTGCACCACCAGCGCGAGCACGAGCCCGAGGAGCGTCGACAGCACGCCGACGATCACCGCGAGCAGCGCCGAGTTGACCGCGACGCCGCAGCGCGCGCCGCCGCGAAGGCAGTCGACCGACCAGATGTCGGCCGTGAGGAGTCGCTCCGCGGCGAGCCCGGGCGCGAAGTTGCCCTTCGTGTCCAGGACTGCGGCCAGCAGCGACTTGCCGACCGGGAAGAAGATGAACAGCAGCAGCAGCGCGGCGATCACGACGACGATCGTGGCGACCGCGGGATCGCCGCCGAACAGGCCCCGCCGCGCGATCGAGCGCGCCAGGCAGACGGTCAGCGCGAAGAGCGCCAGCGCCGCGCCGATGCCGAACGCGGCGCCGCCGTTGCCGGCGGCGAAACCGGAGCCGATTCCCCACGCCACCGCCAATGCCGCGGCGGCGGCGGTCCACGCGTCGCGACCCCATGCGGCGAATACCAGCGTGGCGACGGACGCCGCGACGAGCGGCCACAGCAGCGACTCACCGGAGAACGCCCGCAGCAGCGCCGACGGGCCGCCCGTCGCCGCCCAGGGCACGGCAGCGAGCGCGGCGAGCGCGACGGCGGCGACGACCGCAGTCGCGCGATCGCGCGCCATCGGCACGAAAACGGCCCGCGCGAGCGCGGGCGCGGTCGCTGCCACTCAGCGCGAGAGCCGGCTCATTTGGGCAGCGTCGAGACTTCCTTGTCCCACTTGGTCAGCAGGCGCGTGCGCTCGGCCGAAGATCCGTACTTCGCGAAATCGTAGTTGATGAGCTTGATCTCGCTCAACTTGGGCGCCTGCGGAGGCGCGCTCGCGTTCTTGTTCGACGGCACCTGGTAGGACACCTTCGCCTGCGCGCCGATGCTTTGCGCCTCGGCCGACAGCGCCCAGTCGTACCACTTCTTGGCGTTGTCCATGTTCTTGGCGCCCTTGATGATGCTCATGCTGCCGATCTCGTAGCCGGTGCCCTCGCAGGGCGACACGATCTTGACCGGCGCCCCTCCGACCGCCTGGACGACCGCGTCGTGCTGGAACGTGATGCCGACGAGGCTCTCGCCGGTGGCCGCCGCGCGCGCCGGCGCCGCGCCGGACTTCGTGTACTGGTTGATGTTCTTGTGCAGCGCCTTCAGGTAGTCGAACGCCTTGTCCTCGCCCATCAGCTGCACCAGCGTGGCCAGCATCGTGTACGACGTGCCCGACGAATTCGGGTTGGCGACCTGGATCTCGTCCTTGAAGGCCGGCTTCGTGAGATCGGACCAGCACTTGGGCTCGGGAATGTTCTTCTTCTTCAGCTGCTCGGTGTTGTAGCTGTAGCCGAGCGCGCCGGCATAGACGCCGACGGTCCGGTACTTCGACGCCTCGGCCTGGCGCACCGCCCAGTCCTGCAGCTCGGCGAGCTTCGGCGACCTGTATTCCTGGGTGAGGCCCTCCTCGGCGGCCTGCAGGTGCGGGTCGCCGGTGCCGCCCCACCAGATGTCGCCGCGCGGATTCGCCGCCTCGGCCTTGATCTGTGCGTAGAACTCGCCGGAGCTCTTGCGCGTCATCAGCACCTTGATGCCGGTCGCCTTTTCGAAACCGGCGACCATCGGCCGGCACCACTCTTCCTGCACGGTGCAGTAGAGAACGAGCTCGCCCTGCGCCGCGGCGGGCAGCGGTGCGGCGAGCGCGAACAGGGCGACGATGCCGTAGAGCCAGTTGCGGGATTGCATGGGTTCCTCCTTCGTTCAGCGTGTGGTGGCAATGCCGATCACGGCGGCAAGCTTAGCGCAAAGTGCGTCGTTGGTCGCTATGACCGGATTGCCGGCGGTGAGTCCGGCGCCTGCGAAGAAGTCGTTGGTGTGGCCGCCCGCCTCCTGCACCAGGAGAATCCCGGCGGCGCAGTCCCAGGCGTTGATGTGCAGCTCGCAATAGGCCTCGCTCTTCCCGGCAGCGACGTCGGTCAGGCCCAGCGCACCGGAGCCGACCCGGCGAATTGCGCAGCCGGCCGCCATGACCCGGGAGATGAGGTCGAGATAATCCGCGGTGCTGCGCCGGGTCGACCACCCGCATTCGACGGTGGCGGCGCCGAGGTCGGCGCAGGGGCTCACTGCGAGCCGCTCCCCATCGCGCCAGGCACCCTCTCCCCGCGCGGCCGAAAAGAGCCAGTCGTGGCTGGGATCATGCACCGCAGCAATCACCGGCACGCCGTGCTCGAGGTAGCCGATGGACACGCAATAATGGGGGATCCCGCGTGCGTAATTGGCGGTGCCGTCGATCGGGTCGATCAGCCAGAGGCGCTCGCCGCCCCCGCCGCCCTCCTCCTCGCCGATGATCGCGTCGTTCGGGTAGCGTGCGGCGATCGCCTTGCGGATGAACCGCTCGACCTCGCGGTCCATCGCCGTGACCACGTCGTGGCGTCCCTTCATCGACGTGGCGGACTGGCCGAACGCCGAGTGGGCGAGCCGGCCGGCATCGCGCGCGAGCTTGCGGGAGAACTCCAGTCGTTCCATCGGCGGCACCCTTCCCCGTGGCGGGTCAGGTTAACCCATTTCCGGGGAAATGGCCCTACCTGCCGGAGCGGCGCGCGAGATCCGCCGCCTGATCCTCGCCCACGGGTCCCACCGCGAAATACGTCGCCTCCGGATACGCGAGGTAGAACCCGGACACGGCCGCCGCCGGCAGCATCGCGTAGTTCTCGGTGAGCGACATCCCGATCTCGCGCGCGCGCAGCAGGTCGAACAGCGGCGCCTTGACGCTGTGGTCCGGGCACGCGGGATAGCCGGGCGCGGGGCGGATGCCGCGGTATTCCTCACGGGTCAGCGCCACGGCGTCGAGACGCTCGTCACGAGCGTAACCCCAGAGCTCGCGCCGCACCTTCATGTGCAGCCACTCGGCGAACGCCTCGGCGAGACGGTCGGCAAGGGCCTTCAGCATGATCGCCGAGTAATCGTCCTTCTTCGCTTCGAACTCCGCGAGTTTCCTCTCGATGCCGAGGCCGGCGGTGACGGCGAACGCGCCGAGATAATCCCCGACCCCCGTCGCCTTCGGCGCGACGAAATCGGCCAGGCAGTAGTTCGGCTTGCCCGGCGGCCGCTCGTTCTGCTGGCGCAGGTTGTGCCAGGTCAGCGCGACCCGCTCGCGCGTCTCGTCGGCATACATCTCGATGTCGTCGCCGACGGAGTTGGCCGGAAGCAGCGCGACGGCGCCGTTCGCGGTGAGCCAGCGGCCCGCAACCAGCTGCTTCAGCATCGCCTGGCCTTCGGCATGCACGCTGCGCGCGGCCGCGCCGACGACGGGGTCGTCGAGGATCGCCGGGAACGGCCCGGAGAGCTCCCAGGTCTGGAAGAACGGCGCCCAGTCGATGAAGTTGGCGAGCTCGGCCAGATCCACGTTGCGGAACTCGCGCCGGCCGAGCGCCAACGGCACCGGCGGCACGTAGTGCGCCCAGTCGCCCTTGAACGCGTTGGCGCGCGCGGCCTCGAGCGGGATCAGCTTCGGCCCCTTCTTGCCGGCGTGCTGCGCGCGGATCTGCGCGTAATCCGCGGCGACCTCGGCAACGTAGGCGGACTTCTGGTCGTCGGAGAGCAGGTTGCTCGCCACGCCGACTGCGCGCGAGGCGTCGGGCACGTACACGGTGACCCCGGAATAGTTCGGCGCGATCTTCACCGCCGTGTGCACGCGCGAGGTCGTCGCGCCGCCGATCAGGAGCGGCTGCTTCATGCCGAGCCGCTGCATTTCGTGCGCGACGTGCGCCATCTCCTCGAGCGACGGCGTGATGAGCCCCGAGAGCCCGACGATGTCGGCATTCCTCTCGCGCGCGGTGTCGAGAATCTTCTGCGCGGGCACCATCACGCCGAGGTCGATCACCTCGAAATTGTTGCACTGGAGGACCACGCCGACGATGTTCTTGCCGATGTCGTGAACGTCGCCCTTGACCGTCGCCATCACGATCGTGCCCTTCGGCTTTCCCGCGTCGCCGGACTTCGCCTTCTCCGCCTCGATGAACGGCACGAGGTGCCCGACCGCCTGCTTCATCACGCGCGCGCTCTTCACGACCTGCGGCAGGAACATCCTGCCGGCGCCGAAGAGGTCGCCGACGACGTTCATCCCGGCCATCAGCGGGCCTTCGATCACGTGTATCGGCCGCGCGAATTTCTGCCGCGCCTCTTCGGTGTCCTCGATGACGTAGGTGGTCACGCCGTGGACCAGCGCGTGCGCGAGCCGCTCCTCGACCGTTCCCGCGCGCCACGACAGGTCCTCGGTGACCTGCCTGCCCTGCGACTTGAACGACTCGGCGAGGGCGACGAGCCGCTCCGTCGCATCCGGCCTGCGGTTGAGCACCACGTCCTCGACGCGCTCGCGCAGCTCCGGGGGAATCTCGTCGTAGACGCCGAGCTGGCCGGCGTTGACGATGCCCATCGTCATGCCGGCGCGGATGGCGTGATAGAGGAAGACCGTGTGGATCGCCTCGCGCACCGGCTCGTTGCCGCGAAACGAGAAGCTCACGTTCGACACGCCGCCCGACACCTTCGCGTGCGGCAGGTGCTGCCTGATCCAGCGCGTGGCGTTGATGAAATCGACCGCGTAGTTGTTGTGCTCCTCGATGCCCGTCGCGATCGCGAAGATGTTGGGATCGAAGACGATGTCCTCGGGCGGGAAGCCGGCCTTGCGCGTCAGCAGGTCGTAGGCGCGCTGGCAGATCTCGACCTTGCGCTCGAAGCTGTCGGCCTGGCCCTTCTCGTCGAAGGCCATCACGATCGCCGCGGCGCCGTAGCGCCTGACGAGACCCGCCTGCCGCAGGAACTCGGCTTCGCCCTCCTTCATCGAGATCGAATTGACGACGGGCTTGCCCTGCACGCACTTGAGTCCCGCCTCGATGACCTCCCATTTCGACGAGTCGATCATCACCGGAACGCGCGCGATGTCGGGCTCGGAGGCGATCAGGTTCAGGAACTTCACCATCGCCGCCTTGGAATCGAGCATCGCCTCGTCCATGTTCACGTCGATGATCTGCGCCCCGTTGGCGACCTGCTGGCGCGCGACTTCCACCGCTCCCGCATAGTCCCCGGCCAGGACCAGCTTCGCGAAGGCGCGCGAGCCGGTGACGTTGGTGCGCTCGCCGACATTGACGAACAGCGACTCGTCGCCGATGTTGAGCGGCTCGAGGCCGGCCAGGCGCATCACGCCGGCATGCGTCGGACAGTCATGTGGGGCCGCCTTCAGGCGGCTTCGGACCATGTCCGGCTGAAGCCGGACCCACAGCGGCGCCGCGCATGGGGCCGAGCGCGGACGCGATCAAGCCGCGAGCCGCTCGGGTTCGTCCGGAGGCGGGGTCCGGGGCGGGAGGTTCGCCACGGTCTCGGCGATCGCGGCGATGTGCGCCGGCGTCGTGCCGCAGCAGCCGCCGACCAGGTTGACGAAGCCGCTCTGCGCGAAGTCCTCGATCAGGCGCGCCGTCTGGGCGGGGGTCTCGTCGTAGCCCGTTTCCGCCATCGGATTGGGCAGCCCGGCATTCGGATAGCACGACACGTAGGTGTCCGCGACGCGCGCGAGCTCCTCGATGTACGGACGCATCAGCGCCGCGCCGAGCGAGCAGTTGATGCCGACCGCGAGCGGGCGGACATGGCGCACCGAGTTCCAGAACGCTTCGGTCGTCTGTCCCGACAGCGTGCGGCCCGACGCGTCGGTGATGGTGCCGGAGACGATCACCGGAAAGCGCCGGCCGATCCGGTCGAAGAACGCCTCCAGCGCGAACAGCGCGGCCTTGCCGTTCAGCGTGTCGAAGATCGTCTCCACGAGGAACAGATCCGCGCCGCCCTCGGCGAGGGCTTCGATCGCTTCGCCGTACGCGGCCACGAGCTCGTCGTAGCGGACGTTGCGCGCCCCCGGATCGTTGACGTCCGGCGAGATCGACGCGGTGCGGTTGGTCGGGCCCAGCGCGCCCGCAACGAAGCGCGGCTTGTCCGGCGTCCTGGCGGTCCAGGCGTCGGCGCACTCGCGCGCGAGCTCCGCCGCCGTGCGGTTCAGCTCGCGCACCTGCGCCTCGAGCCCGTAGTCGGCCTGGGCGATCGACGTCGCGTTGAAGGTGTTGGTCTCGATGATGTCGGCGCCGGCTTCGAGATACGCGTCGTGTATCTCCCGGATCACGTCGGGCCGGGTCAGCACGAGCAGGTCGTTGTCGCCCTTGATGTCGCGCGCATGGCCGGCGAAGCGCGGGCCGCGATAATCGGCCTCGCCCAGGTTGTATCGCTGGATCATCGTGCCCATGGCACCGTCCAGCAGGAGGATGCGGCGGTCGAGCAGGGCGGTGAGCTCGGCGGTGCGGTCGGGTTGCATGGCGGGCGATCGAAACGGGTTGCAGCTCCGAATTTTAGCATTGGCGCCGATCGCCCCCGAGCGTCGGAACGAGTGCGCGGGCCCGCCGCGGCGGTTATAACCGCCCAACCAAGGGTCCTAACGCGACGCAGTTTCGCGTGCTAGATTGACGGCCATGAAACATCTGAAACCCACCGAGGCCGCGCAGTTCCTCCACGACAATCCGTCGGCGGTCTTCATCGATTGCCGCAGCGAGATGGAGTACTTCTTCGTCGGCCACCCGGTCGGCGCGCACCACGTCGCCTGGAACGACGGGCCCGACTGGGACATCAATCCGCACTTCGTCGGCCAAGTGAAGAAGGTCGCGAGCATGAATCGCCCGATCGTGCTGATCTGCCGCAGCGGGCATCGCTCGCTCGACGCCGGCGTCGCGCTCGAGAAAGCCGGGTTCGGTGACGTCTACAACGTGCTCGACGGCTTCGAGGGTCCGCTGGACGAAACCCATCACCGCGGTACGGTCTCGGGCTGGCGGAAGGAAGGCCTGCCGTGGGAGCAGCTGTAGAAAGTGGGGTCATAGAAAGTGGGGTCAGACTCGACTTTCCAATCGACCGAACGCACCTCGATCGGCCGGCACCGGGAAGTCGAGTCTGACCCCAGTTTCTCAGGCGGCTTGGCGCGTCCGGCTGAAGCCGGACCCACGGCCCGATCCACGCGCCGGACGCTCGCGCGTCACAGCGCGAGCGCCATGTACACCACACCGGGCAACGGGTTGTCGTAATACGGGGCGCACTCGCGAAAGCCGAGCCGCGCATACAGGCTGCGCGCATCGGCCATCCAGTCCAACGTATCGAGCTTGAGCTCCGCATAGCCGATCGCGCGCGCATCGGCGATCAGCGCCTCCGCGAGCCTTCGCCCCCAGCCGGCGCCGCGTTGCGAGGACTGCACGTACAGGCGCTTGACTTCGCCGACCTGCGCCCCCGCCGGCGACGCGGACGCACCTGCGGCGACCGCGTGCGCGAGATCGATCGGCCGCAGCGCGATGCAGCCGAAGGCCTCCCCCGGAGGGCCCGCGAGCAGCAGGCGTCCGCGGGGTGGCGCATAGGCGCCCGGCAGCGTGGCGAGCTCGCGGTCGAATCCCTGAAAGCAGAGATCGACGTCGAGCCAGCGGGCGTACTCGAGAAACAGCGCGCGGGCGAGCGCGATGTCGCCCGGCGTCGTGGCCATGCGCAATGCCGCGGCGGCGGGTTGCGTCATCGGTCGAGGCGCGTCTAGAGTTTCTCGCAGCTTCCGACCTTCGCCTCGCTGCCCGGATACGCGGCCACGAGGTCGCGAATCCGCGCAACGACCGGCGCCTGCGGATCGCGGACGACGAGCAGCGTCTGCATGACGGTCTGCTGCCGCGGCGCAAGCCTCGCGTTGGCCACGCCCTTCTTCGCGAGCTCTTCCACGCGGGTGCGCGCCGCATCCTCGGTGCGGAAGGCTCCGAACGAGACGACATAGCGCTGCGCGCCGTTGTCGGCCAGCGCAACTTCGCCGACACCGCGCGCCTTGAGCTCGGCCATGCGCCGCTCGGCGTCGGGCCGGTTCGACGGCGGCGCGAGGAAGACCCAGAACGCCGTCGCGGTCTCGACGCGCCGCTGCGACAGCAGCTTGCCCAGCGCGAGGGGCTCGAGGTCGCCGAGCGCGCGAGCGCGCTCGGCGTCGCTCAGGGGGCCCCACTCGAGGCACACATCGGCGAGCGCCGCGACCTTGGCGGGTCCGAGCGCGGCGACCTGCTGCGGGGTCAGCAGCTTGATCTTCTCGGGCTGCACCTGCTCGAGCAGCCGGTTCGCCTCGCCGTCCGACGTCCGGTCGAGGCGCGTGTACGCGAAGAACGTCAGATTCGCGAGCAGCAGCAGGATGACGACGGTTCGCATCGAAGCAACGTAGGCTGGGCGATCGGGTTGCGCAACGAGGTCCGGTCAGGCGTTCCGGGGTCGCCGGCGATCACCGCGGCGACGCGGGCAGTCTACGATGCCCTTGCCGCGGCGACCGTCTCCCCCGCTTCTCCGGCCAGAGCCAGCACGCCTTCGAGCACCAGATGGTCGACGACCTCGACCGGCGGGTTGAGGCAGGGCGCGATTTCGTGCGCTGCGCCGCCGGCCAGATAGCAGCGGACATTCGCCGGATTGGCGTCGACCTGCCGCCGCATCTGCTCGATCGCGCCGCAGACCGCCTGGATCGCGCCGGAGTACATCGCGTCCGCGGTATTGTCCGGGAACGGCCGAAACGCGCCGTCGGCCGCGCGCAGCCCGGACGTGTTCTCGGCCAGCGCCTGCAGCATGAGCTGGATGCCGGGCAGGATCAGCCCGCCCCGGAAAACACCGTCGGTGTCGAGCGCGTCGACCGTGACCGCGGTGCCGACGTTGACCACCACGCACGCCGGCGCGAAGAGCGCGTTGGCGTTCGACCGGCGCCATGCGGCGACGAGCGAGGCCCAGCGATCGGCGCCGAGCTGGGCGGGACGCGCATAGCGATTCGTCACGCCGCACGCCGCGTCGGTCGCCGACAACCATTCCGGCGTCAAGTGCCAGCGCGCGAGCTGCGCCTCGACGCGCACCCGCATCGCTTCACCCGCGACGTTGACGCCGACTACCCGGACCGGGCGCGGCAGATGATGCCAATCGCGCACCGAGAGCGCACCGATCTCGCCGTTCGGGGTCGCGCCGAGGACCCCCCACCCGCGCGGGCCGTGCAGCCCCCACTTCATCCGGCTGTTGCCGACGTCGATGACGAGGACGTGGCTCATCGGGGCACCCTTGGCGCTGCGCGCCTTCCCTCCGGGGGACGCCCGCGCGAGCAGGGCGAAGCCCAGGCCCGAAGGGCGCGTATGCGAGCGCGGGTGGCGGCCGACATCGTGGCACAGCATGGGCGGAGCCGCAGAAATGAGCGCCTTGGGGCGGCCCGCGGCGCTCATGCGCGGCGCAGCGTGATCTCGCCCGAGAGAAAGCGCGCGCGGCGCGGGCCGTCGGCGAGCACCAGCGCGCCGCTCGCGTCGACACCGGCGACCTTGCCGGTGACGGTTGCGCCGTCGGGGAGCAGCAGGCTCACCGGTTTCCCCTGATACGCGTGGCGATGTTGCCACTCCGCCGCGAACGGGGCGAAGCCTTCGCGCGCATACACTTCGAGCACGACGGCAAGCTCGGCCAGCAGGTCCGCGAGCAATCGGTTGCGATCGATCGGCGGCGCCCTCCGCCCGGCCACCGATGCCAGATCGGTCACCGGGACCGGGATATCCCTGCGGGCCGTCGGCGGCAGCCGCACATTGAGGCCGACGCCGATCACCGTCGTCGTCGGGCCGAGAGCGTCGCCGTTCAGCTCGATGAGGATGCCGCCGACCTTCAGGTGCCGGTGGATGAGATCGTTCGGCCACTTGAGCGCGATGCCCTTGAAGCCCGCCGCTTCCAGCGCGTGCACCACGGCGACGCCCACCGCGAGCGAGAGGCCGGCGAGAAAGCCCGCGCCCTGCTCGAATCGCCAGCCCAGCGAAAAGGTGAGGCTGCCGCCCGCAACCGCAGTCCACGCCCGGCCACGGCGGCCGCGACCGGCCGTTTGCCATTCCGCAGCCAGCGCCGTGCGATGGACGTCGCGCCGCTGCGCGCGACGCAGCAATTCCGAGGACGTCGATTCGATCTGGTCGACGACCTCGACGGCGAGCGGCAGCGCGGCGGGCCGCTCCTCCGCGAGCACCGCAAGGCGGGCGCGGACGCGCTTGGCGTCCAGAAAGTCGGGTGCCTCGAGCAGCCGGTACCCGCGGCCCTTCAGGCGCTCGAGCGCGAGACCCGCGCCTTCGGCCTCCTTGAGGACCTGCGAGACGCGGGCGCGGGTCAGTCCCACTTTCGCGGCCAGATCCTCGCCGGAATGGAACTGTCCATCGGCAAGCTGGCGCAGAAGCGAGAATCCGAGCGGAGTGAGCACTTATAAACCGAATCTGGCGGAAAAGGGGCAATTTTACACGACGGGGGCCCCGATTGGTACCCCGGAAACCCCGTCGGGCTGGGGTCGCGACCACCGGTCGGCGCCCGCCCGGCACGCACCCGGGCGATCGGCGGCCCTGCCGGCGGGAATCCCCGGGAGCGCAAGCTGCGGCGCGACCGGACGTCAGCCGGCCAGGAGGTCCAGCACCTGCGGAAGCAGCGCGCGGTCCCCGCAGGCGACGACCGACCCGCCCTCGTCGCAGGGGGCGCCGGTCCAGGTGGTGATCGCCCCGCCGGCAGCCTCGACGATCGGGATCAGCGCCTGCACGTCGTAGGCGTGCAGCGAGGCCTCGATCACGATGTCGATCAATCCCATCGCCAGCAGGCAGTACGCGTAGCAGTCGCCGCCCCAGCGCGTGAGTCGCGCCCGATCGGCGACGCGGTCGAAGGCGGCGCGCTCGCCTGCCGTCCGGAACATCTTGGGGTCGGTGCAGGCGACGACGGCATTGCTCACGCTCCGGCAACCACGCGTCTTCAGCGTCCGGCGCTCGGCGCCGCGGCGCCATTCGCGCGGCGCCGTCCGCGCTCGCGACGAAGGACTCGCCGACGAAAGGCTGGTGCGCGACGCCGACGACGACGCGCGCGCCGTCGTGCAGCGCGATCAGCGTCGCCCAGTGCATCTGGCCGAGTATGAAGCTGCGCGTGCCGTCGATCGGATCGATCACCCAGGTGTAATTCGACGAGCCCTTCTGCCAGCCGTGCTCCTCGCCGCGTACGCCGTGATCGGCGTAGGCGCGCGCGATCTCGGCGCGGATCACCGCCTCGGCCGCGTGATCGGCGACGGTGACCGGGTCGTAACCCTTCGCCCCGCCCTTGTCCTCGACGTCGAGCGCGACCCGGAAATGCGGAAGGATCGCCTGCCCCGCGGCCTGCGCCACGCGCTGGGCGAATTCGAGGTATTCGGCCGTGCGCGGAAGGATCATGCGCGACCGGCCGGATTCATCGGCGCGGCACGATGGTCACGCCGGCCAGCTTCTCCTGCGCCTCGACCAGCGACGCGACGTACTTGTCGCCGAAACCGAGCAGGTTCGCGGTGACCAGGCTCTGATGCACGGCCTCGCCGACGATGCAGGGGACGGGCAGCGACTCCGCCAGGTGCGTGTAGTAACGCAGATCCTTCATCGCGTTGACGAGCGTGAACTTGAGGCCAGTGAGGTCGCCGTTGCCTTCGAGCATCTTGCCCACGATCATCTGGAAGATACCCGAGTTGACGGCGCCGGCCGAGATGACCTCGTGCAGCTTGCTGAGCGAGAGTCCGGATTTCACCGCGGCGGCGCAGGCTTCCGCCGTCGCCGTGGCGATCGCCTGCGCGATGAAGTTGTTGATCAGCTTGAGCGTGTGACCGTGCCCGGGCGGCCCGGCGTGGATCACGTTCTCGCAGAATGCCGAGAGCACCGGCTTCAGGCGCGCGAACACCGCATCGTCGGCGCCGACCATCGTGTTGAGGCGGCCCTGCTCCGCTTCGACCGGCGTGCGGGCGAGCGGCGCGTCGACGAACAGGGCGCGCTTCGCGCCGAAGTCCATCCGGATCTTCGCGGTCGACGCGGGCTCGGCCGTCGACGTGTCGACGACGATCAGCCCTTCGCGCGCCGCCGAGAGGATGCCGGTGTCGCCGTAGATCACCGCCTCGACCTGCGGCGTGCCGGTCACGCACAGGAACACGATGTCCGAGTTGCGCGCGACTTCCGCATGCGTGCGCACCTCCTTCGCGCCCGCCGCGAGCAGATCCTCGAGCGGCTTGCGATTCTTGTGCGCGCACACCGTGAGCGGGTAACCCTTGGTGACGACGTTCTTGGCCATGCCGTGGCCCATCAGCCCCAATCCGATGAAACCGATGCGCGGCTTCGCTTCTGCGTTCATGTGTCCTCTGCGTTCGAAGAATCGGGCCGGTCGGATTGACGGGCCGCGTCGTCGAGTCTACCGCAGCAGGCACGGAGCCGGTGCGGGGCGCCGCCCGGCCGCAGCGAGGGGGCGCGCGGGTCCGCCCCGTCAGTCGACGGCCGTCGGCTCGCGCAGCATGCCCTTGGCGCGGCGCCGCTCGTGCAGCGCGATCAGGAGACCGCTTCCGGCGATCACCGCCATGCCGGCGACCGTCCATGCGTCGGGAAACGTGCCGAAGACGATCCAGCCGACGAGCGTTGCCCAGACGAGCTGCATGTAGGTGAACGGCGTCAGCGCAGACGCCGGTGCGCGCTGGAACGCCAGTATGAACAGGAAGTGCCCCACGGTGCCGAGGAGCCCGGCGGCCACGATGAGCAGCGCGTCCGGCCAGGACACCTCGACCGCGACGCCGTACCACGGCAGCGCCGCCGTCATCATCAGCGTGCCCACGATCGCCGGGTAGAACAGCAGCACGCGCGAATCCTCGCTGGCGAGCGTGCGCGTCAGGATCTGGAACACTCCGTAGAACACGGCGGCGCCCAGGGCCAGCAACGCCGCCCCCTGGAACACGTCGGAGCCCGGACGCACGATCAGGAACATTCCGGCAATGCCGGCGATGACGAGCGCGATGCGCGAGCGCGTCATCCGCTCGCCGAGAAAGATCACCGCCAGGATGATGACCAGCACCGGCGTCGAATAGTTGATGGCGGTGGCCTCGGCCAGCGGCAGGTACTTGAGCGCGCTGAAGAAGCACAGCGAGGAAAAGGGAAGGATCGCGGCGCGCGCGAGATGCATCCCGAGCCGGTTCGTGCGCACCAGCGCCGTGCCCATCTGCGGCAGCAGCCACAGCGCCATCGCGAGCGCCTGCACGCGCGTACCGCGCCCAGACGAGCAGCGGGACCGGATAGCGCTGGGTGAGGACTTTGACGACCGCGTCGAGGATGGTGAAGCAGAGCACGGACGCCGTGATCAGCAGGATCGCGGACGGGGGGACGTGGGCATGCACGCGGACGCGTGCCGGCGGCTTGGCCATCCCGATCGATCAGCCCGGGATCCCGCCGCGGGCCGGACCTTCAGGCGTGCCGCGCGTACGCCGCACCGTCAGCATCGGGAGATGTCGCCCGGCCATGGTTGTAGGCTACCGAAAGTCGATTTTGTGATGCAGCAATCGTGGCCAATCCACCCCCATTTCGCGTCTGCGGGGCGGTAGCCGCCCAAAATCGCCCGGCAGCAGGCGTCCATTAATTCATTTGTAATCAATAAATTGGGCATATTTACTCCGAAATGCTCGCAACTTCGTGCTTGCATTCCGGTCAGATGGTCGATATGTTGCATTGCAGCAAACGGAAACTTGTGGAGGCAATGATGGAGTTCCGTACCGGAACGGGCGTGACTATGCCACGAAGTGCCCCGAAACACGCTCGGGACATGTCGACGCGGAAGGCAACCCCGGACGCGGCGAGCGTCGCGGCCGAGCGTGCACTGCTCGGGTCTGCGAATGCCACCATGGCGATCATCTCGCGCTGCGCCAACCATGCGTTGAGCCAGCAGCTCGAAGCGGCCTACCGCGCGGCCACGCAGGCGCGCGATTACGCGGGGGCTGCGGCGGTCGCGGCTACGGATTGTCCGCCGGGACCGGCGCGCGACGCGCTGGTTGCGACCTGGGCCGGACAGAGGGCCGACGCCGAGCGAATGATGCACGCCGTGCTGCGCTTCGGCCGGGAGCACGGTCACCTGGCATTCGCGTTCCCGGTCTACCGCTGAGCCACCCCTTCCGCCAATGCGCCGGCGCAGCCGCCTGCGTTCCGTTGGCGTGGCGGTGCGCGGTCCGCCGATCGAACCCGAGGCATCTCGTCCCGTCAGACCCACCCACCAAAAACGGCCCGCTCGGGGCCGTTCTTGGCTGGAGCGGGTGAAGGGAATCGAACCCTCGTCGTAAGCTTGGGAAGCTTCTGCTCTACCATTGAGCTACACCCGCGGAAGCCGGAATTGTAGCGAAATCCGCGCGTCGCGTCGCAGCCCGGCAGCGCTACCGATTACGGCAATCCGGGGGCAGGTATTTCGCCAGCACGTCGATCGGGATGCAGAGCCACTCGACGCGCTGGCGGGGATCCTCCATGGGGACGAGGAGGATCATCTTGCCCGAGAGCTCGGGCAGCGCCGGCCCGAGGACCAGGCGCAGCCGCCCGTTGATCGGGCTCAGACTGACGGTGTCGATCAGGGCCCTGCCGAGCCGGGTCCGGATCGCCGCGGCATCCGGTTCCGGCGGGATCGTCGTCGCGCGAAGGAAGCTCTCTTCGATCTGCGTCTGCAGCGGACGCATGGCGGCGAGGCTTTCCGCAACGCCGATGCGCACGTCCAGTTCATCGTAGAGCGCGTGCAGCCGCGGCACCGCGAATGCGAGCATCGTGGCCACCGCCCAGCCCCCAAGCAGGATCGCAGCCGGCAGCGACGCGGGCTTGTTCGCCGCGACGATGGTCGCCACGTCACGGGGCTCGCCGTTCGCCGCTTCGGCGTCGGTGACGATCCGCCTCACCCTTCGATAAAGGAGGGAATTCGCGACAATCGCCGACATCGCTCCCGGAAGCACCCACACCAGGAGCACCGCGCAGGCGAACCACGCCACAGGATCGGCCCCGAGCGCGGGCGCGATCGGCGCGAACAGGATCACGCCCAGCATCGGCAGCAGCGTGGCCAGCAGACCCGGCAGCCAGAGCTTGCGATAGAACGCCCACACGGCGGGCGCGACGAACGCCGGCCAATGCCAGCCCGGTATCGATCGTCCGGTCCGCTCGTATTGCAGGAATCGCGGGACGTAGGCGTCGGCGGCGCGGCCGAGCGCGATCCGGAACAGCACCGCAAGCGCCGGCCGGACGACGCGCTCGTCGTCGGCGGTCGCCGAGGACCACGGCATCCGGATCGTGTCGCCGATCGCGGCGAATGTCGTGGTGCCGTTGCGGGATTCGAATACCATCGATTCAGGCACCGCCATCGGCTGCGCTCCGGTTCCGTTCACCCGGTCACACTGTACCGCTTTTTCGCGCGGGCCGCCCGCGTCACCGGCTCGGCGGCGGCGCGCTCGCCGGCTCGCCCAGATCCCAGAAGAGTCCGGTCATCAGCCTGAGCCCGTCCCGCGCGAGACGGGCGAGCAGATGCTCGTCGGGCGCGTGCTGCGAGCACGCCGGATAGGAGTGCGGCACCCAGATCGTCGGCAGGTTCAGCACGTCGGCGAAACAATCGTTGGGGAGCGACCCCCCGAGGTTCGGCAGGATCGCCGGGCGCACACCGCCGGTCGTCTCGAGCGACGCCGCAGCCCAGCGCACCCACGGGTGATCCGGATCGAGGCGGGTCGCCGCCATCGGCTGCGCATCGCCGCGGTGAATCTCGACCTTCGTGTGGCCCCGCGCGTCGAGATGCGCGCGAATCGCGGGCAGGAATTCGCGCCAGTCGCAGTCCGCGACGAAGCGCAGCTGGAGATGCGCGCTCGCCCGCGGTGGAATTGCGTTGACGGGCCGGTCCGGATTGCCGGTGCGAAACGCGAGCACTTCGAGCGCATTCCAGCCGAACACGCGCTCCGCGGGCGATAGCCCCGGCTCGCCCCAGTCGGCATCCACTGCCGGTCCCTCGGGCTCTCCCGGCTCGATGTCGGCGAGCGCGCGGCGCACGGAATCGGGAATGGGCGCCGGGCGCAGGGCATCGACGAGAATGCGCCCGCGCGCATCGACCATCGAGGCGATCGCGTTGGCCAGCATGGTGCCCGGATTGGCGAGCAGTCCGCCCCAGTTCCCGGAGTGATGCGCGCCGTCGCGCAACGCGACGGAGAGATCGAAATTGAACGCGCCGCGCGAGCCGAGGAAGAGCGTCGGCCGGTCGGAGCGCAGCCGCGGGCCGTCCGAGGCGATCAGCACGTCGGCGCGCAGGTCCTGTGCGCGCGCCGCGCACTGCTCGCGCAACCCCGGCGAGCCGACCTCCTCGCCCATCTCCAACAGCAGCTTCGCGTTGAAGCCGAGCTTGCCGCGCGCGGTCAGCACCCGGCCGAGCGCGGCGAGATTGATCGTGTGCTGCCCCTTGTTGTCGGCGGTGCCGCGCCCGTACCAGCGTCCCGCGGATTCCGAGACCTCCCACGGCGAGCGATCTTCGGCCCACTGGCCGTCGTGACCCGCGACGACATCGCCGTGACCGTAGGTCAGCATCGTGGGCAGCGCAGGATCCTCGATGCGCTCGGCGAACAGCATCGGCGGCGCCCCGGCGACCGGGTTCTCCCACACCGTCCAGCGAAACCCCAGTCGCTCGACCGAGGGACCGATCTCCTCGGTCAGGTAACGGACGAGCACGGCGGCGCGCGCGCTGTTCTGGCTTTCGGTGCGGAACGCCACGCGCCGTCGCAGATCGGCGAGCAGACCGCCCTCGTCGAACCAGGCGGACGCGGAGTCGACGGCGGCGCGGCGGTGGCGGTCGAGATGGAGCGTCGGGGCGGGAATGGGCATGGCGACGGTTCGAATGCGGGCGCGCTTGCCGATGTCCGGCCCAACGGAGTGGCGGGCGTCGCGCGCGTCGGATCCCTGCCGCCGATTATAGGGGCTGGCCCGTGCCGCCGGCACGGACGCGCTCGGCTTGCCGCGGATGCCGCTTTGGCGTACCGTGACGATCGACGCTAGGGGTCCTGCCGGGAGCCGTTCCCGGCGGGTGAGATCACACCCTTGGTACCTGTGCGGGTAATGCCGGCGCAGGGAAGCGTAGCCTGCCTCTCCGCTCCCCGCGCCGTTTCGATGCCGAGGAGCCTCCATGAACGCCAACGACAAGTTCTACGCGCGCGACGCGCTCGTGGACAGCGCGGCCGTCGCGCCACTGCCCAGCTCGCGCAAGATCTACGTCGGCGGCTCGCGCTCCGACATCCGCGTGCCGATGCGCGAAATCGCGCAGTCCGACACGCCCGCGTCGATGGGCGCCGAGACGAATCCGCCGATCGTCGTCTACGATACGTCGGGGCCCTACACCGATCCTGCCGCCGCGATCGACATCCGCAAGGGCCTGCCCGCGCTGCGCGCGCCGTGGATCGCGGAGCGCGGCGACACGGTCCCGCTCGATGGTCTCGACCTCGGCGTATGGGCGGGCCCGCCTCGCCGATCCCGAGCTCGCCGGCCTGCGCTTCGAGCTCCATCGCAAGCCGCGCCGCGCGGCGTGGCGACGGCGGGCCGCCAACGTCACGCAGATGCACTACGCCCGCCGCGGCATCGTGACGCCGGAGATGGAATTCATCGCGATCCGCGAGAACCTGAAGCGCGAGGAGATGCTGCGGACGCTGCCGGAGATCGTCACGCGCCAGCATCCGGGCCAGAGCTTCGGCGCCGCGATCCCGGCGCTGATCACGCCGGAGTTCGTGCGCGACGAGGTGGCGCGCGGCCGCGCGATCATCCCGGCGAACATCAACCACCCCGAGACCGAGCCGATGATCATCGGCCGCAACTTCCTGGTGAAGATCAACGCCAACATCGGCAACTCGGCGGTCTCGTCGTCGATCAACGAGGAAGTCGAGAAGATGACGTGGGCGACGCGCTGGGGCGCCGACACGGTGATGGACCTCTCGACCGGGAAGAACATCCACGAGACGCGCGAGTGGATCATCCGCAACTCGCCGGTCCCGATCGGCACGGTGCCGATCTACCAGGCGCTGGAGAAGGTCGACGGCAAGGCGGAGGAGCTCACCTGGGAGATGTTCCGCGACACGCTGATCGAGCAGGCCGAGCAGGGCGTGGACTACTTCACCATCCACGCCGGCGTGCTGCTCCGCTACATCCCGATGACGGCGAAGCGGATGACCGGCATCGTGTCGCGCGGCGGCTCGATCATGGCCAAGTGGTGCCTCGCGCACCACCGGGAGAGCTTCCTCTACACGCATTTCGAGGACATCTGCGCGATCATGAAGGCCTACGACGTCGCGTTCTCGCTGGGCGACGGCCTGCGGCCGGGGTCGGGCTACGACGCCAACGACGAGGCGCAGATGGCCGAGCTCGCCACGCTCGGCGAACTGACGCAGGTCGCGTGGAAGCACGACGTGCAGGTGATGATCGAGGGCCCGGGCCACGTGCCGATGCACATGATCAAGCACAACATGGACGAGCAGCTGCGGCTGTGCGGCGAGGCGCCGTTCTACACGCTGGGGCCGCTCACCACCGACATCGCGCCCGGCTACGACCACATCACCAGCGCCATCGGCGCGGCGATGATCGGCTGGTACGGCACGGCGATGCTCTGCTACGTGACGCCGAAGGAGCACCTCGGGCTGCCCAACAAGGCGGACGTCAAGGACGGCATCATGGCGTACAAGGTCGCCGCGCACGCGGCCGACCTCGGCAAGGGCCATCCGGGCGCGCAGATCCGCGACAACGCGATCTCCAAGGCGCGCTTCGAGTTCCGCTGGGACGACCAGTTCAACCTCGGCCTCGATCCCGACAAGGCGCGCGAGTTCCACGACGAGACGCTGCCGCAGTCGGGCGCGAAGCTCGCGCACTTCTGCTCGATGTGCGGCCCGCACTTCTGCTCGATGAAGATCACCCAGGACGTGCGCGAGTTCGCCGCGAAGCAGGGCATCGCCGAGGCCGACGCGATCGCGAAGGGCATGGAAGTGAAGGCGGTGGAGTTCGTGCAGAAGGGCGGGATCTACAGCAAGGCGTACGCGAATGGCCCGATCGCCGTCGTCCCAAGCCGGTCGATCCGACGGCCGCCGAAGGCACCGACGTCGCGCGCCTGACGCGCGTCACGGCAAGCCGCTGCCAAGCGCTCGGCGCGCCGACGGTGCCGGCCTGCCCCGCACGCGAGCCGGCTCGGCGCGGCCGGCTGCGCGAGCTGCCCGCCGGCGCGCGACCGCGCGCGGAGCACGGGCGCGCCACGCCGTCGGTCGCGCCGCCTCGACGCGCGAGCGACCGCGTCGACCGCGAGCCACATCGCGCCTCGGTCGACGCCGCAGGTTCGGCGCCGCCCGCCAGCGCGCCGCCCGACCGATGTCGGCGACGCCCGCCGGCGTCGGCCGACGCGACCGCCCGGAGGAGCCCGCGACGACGCGTGCGCCGCGCCCGCCAGCCGACCCCCGCGGCACGGCCAGCCCCCGCGCGCCCCCGCCACGCCCCCGAGCATCCCCGGCTCTCCAAGCGCATGAGCGAGCTCGGGCTCTGCTCGCGGCGCGAGGCCGACGCGTGGATCGAGAACGGCTGGGTGAAGGTCGACGGCGTGGTCGATCACCACGCTGGGGACGCGCGTGCCGCCCAGCGCGCGCATCGAGATCGATCCCGACGCGCGCAGGCATCAGGACGAGCAGGTCACGATCCTGCTGCACAAGCCCGTCGGTTACGTCTCGGGTCAGGCCGAGGACGGCTACCAGCCGGCGAGCGTGCTCATCCGCCCGGACACGCGCTGGTCCGAGGACCGCGCGCCGCTCGCCTTCAAGCGGAGCCATCTGCGCGGATTGGCGCCCGCCGGCCGCCTCGACATCGACTCCACCGGGCTCCTCGTGTTCACGCAGGACGGCCGCGTCGCCCGGCGATTGATCGGCCACGATTCGGAGATCGAGAAGGAGTACCTGGTGCGCGTGACCGGGACGCTCTCCCCGGCCGGCATGAAGAGCCTGCAGCACGGACTCGAGCTCGACGGCGTGCAGTTGAAGCCGGCGCGCGTGTCGTGGCAGAACGAGCATCAGCTCCGGTTCGTGCTGCGCGAAGGGCGGAAGCGGCAGATCCGCCGCATGTGCGAGCTGGTCGGGCTCGAGGTGACGGGCTTGAAGCGCGTGCGCACCGGCAGCGTCGTACTGGGCAAGCTGCCGGTCGGACACTGGCGCTATCTGCGCGCCGACGAAAAGTTCTGACGCGAACGCGCGGCTCTTCCGACGCGCTCGCGCGAACCGCGCGAGCGGGAACGGCGAGTCCGCCGTAGAATTGGCGGGATTGACCGTACGCAGCCCATCATTCCCGGAGGTGCCGACATGGCCGACAGTCTTGCCGAGCTGCAGACCGAGCTCGATGTGTTCGTCGAAGAGCGCAATTGGGCGCAGTTCCACACTCCGAAGAATCTCGCGATGGGCGTGGCGATCGAGGCGGCGGAGATCATGGAGCATTTCCAGTGGTGCTCGGGCGACGAGTCGTATTCGCTGCCGAAGGAGAAGCGCGCGGAGGTCGCGAACGAGATCGGCGACGTGCTGATGTACCTGCTGGGACTCGGGCGCGCGCTGGACGTCGACATCATCGCCGCCGCCCGGGACAAGCTGGTGATCAATCGCGAGAAGTACCCGATCGAGAAGGCGAAGGGCCGCGCGACGAAGTACGTCGACCTCGACTGAGCGTCCCCGAGCCGAGCGGATGACGATCCAGGTCAAGATCGTCGTCGAGCTTCCGTGGCACAGTGGCGCCGGTCCGCGGTGAGCGGGCCGAACTCTGCGCACCGATGCGCGCATCGTAAGGAAAAGCAATGAAATCAAGGCAATTTCTGGTGGTTGCCCTCTCGCTGAGCGTGGCGACCTTGGCCTGGGCAGCGGGGAATCCGCCCGTGAGTCAACCGGCATCGCCGAAGGTCGACCTCGCCCAGATGCACGGCGCCGTTCCCAAGGCGGCCGACGTCGGCGACGTGAAGGTGCCCAAGGCAAGCGGGCCGGACGCGCGGACCGTTGCGGAGATCGTCGGGAAGCGGACCGAGCTCAAGAACAAGCCGGTCGTGGTTCGCGGCAAGGTCGTCAAGTACACGCCGGAGGTGATGGGCAAGAACTGGATCCATCTGCGCGACGGAACGGGCTCGGCCGCGGATGGCACGAACGACGTGCTGGTCACGAGCAAGGAGTCGACGAAGATCGGCGATGTCGTCGTCGCGCGGGGAACGGTGCGCACCGACGTGGATCTCGGGTCGGGCTATTCGTACAAGGTGCTGATCGACGAGGCGACGCTGCAGAAGTAGGTCACGCCGAACCCGGCCCGATGGCCGGCGCCTCCCCGAGAATGCGCAGCGCCGCGTGCGCGGCGCCGAATCCGTTGTCGATGTTCACGACCGAGAGGCCCGACGCGCAGCTCGCCAGCGCGGCGTGCAGCGCGGTGCGGCCGCCCTCGGCCACGCCGTAGCCGACCGACGTCGGCACCGCGATCACCGCGCATGGAACCAGCCCGGCGAGCACGCTGAAGAGCGCGCCCTCCATGCCGGCCACGGCGATCACCACGCGATGACGGCGGATGTCGTCGAGCCGGTCCATCAGCCGCCACAACCCGGCGACACCCACGTCGACCAGCAGCGTCGCCGCTTCGCCGGCGAACGCGAGCGTGCGCTCCGCCTCGCGCGCGACCGCCATGTCGGAGGTGCCGCCGCACACGATCGCGACCCGGCCCGTGGCCCTCGCGTCCGGGATTCCGCCGAGGATGGCGGTGCGCGTGGCGGCATCGTAGTCGAGCGCGCCGCGCGACAACGCCGAGAGCCGGCTGAACTTGCGCTGGCCGAGTCGGGTGAGGAGCAGCCGCTCCCCGAGCTCGGTCGCGTGCACGATGATCGCGTCGATCTGCGCCGCGGACTTCGGCTCGCAGAGCACCGCCTCGCTGGTGCCCGTGCGCCCGACGCGCTGCCAGTCGAGGCGGAACTCATTCATCGACGGACTTGCGCAGGAACGCCGCGCCGCGCGCGTAGGGCCGCACGCCCGCGAACACGCGTCCCGCGCGACGGCACGCCTCGGCGCCGATGTCGCGAGCGATGCCATCGGCCGCGACGTCGTGCGCCGCCGCCAGCTCGATCACGATGCCGGCATGCGTCACCCGGCAGCGCAGCACCGCATCGCGCCCGAGGCGGGCGGCGAGGCGGCTCTCCACGGCGTCGATGAACGCGAGATCTTCCGCGGCGATGGCGATCCCCGTCTCCACGCGGCTCGCAAGGCACGGCTGGGCCGGCAGCCGCTCGAGATCGTCGAGGCCGAGGCTCGCGGCAAGCGCGTACACGTCCGCCTTGCCGATCGCTGCCTCGACGTAGGGATGCACGACGTCGCGTTCGGCGGCGGCGGCGAGCCCCGGCCGGAAGTCGTCGAGATCGTCGCGGTTGGTGCCCGAGGCGATCGGGTCCGGCGTCGCTGCGCGGATGCGCGCGTACAGGTTCGACTTGCAGTAGTAGCAGCGATCGACCGGGTTCGCGCGATACCGGGGGTCCGCCTGCTCGCCGGCATCGAGCAGCACCAGCGGCCAGCCGTGGGTTGCGGCATGGGCTTCCACGCGAGCGCGTGCCGCAGCCGGCACCGCCGGCCCGGTCGCGTGATACATCGTGGTCCGCGCGCGCGAGTAGCGCCGCGCGACGTGGGCGAGGGTCATCGAGTCGACCCCGCCGCTCACCGCGAGCGCGAGCCGGTCGTGGCGGTCGAGCGTCGCAACGAGGCGCGCGAGCGCATCGGTGACGGGCAGCGCCGCGTTCACCGGGCGCCCCTTCGCGGGCAGTGCACCAAGTGCGCGCGCGGGCTCATTCGTCGGGATCCTTCAGCGCGCGTTCCACGGCGGCCGCGCGCGCGCGCCTGCGGCTGCCGAGACCGGCCGTCGCAGCGACGTCGTCGTGCGCGGCCTTCGCCGTGCGCGCGCCGCCGGGGCGCTGGGCGACCTTGACGCCGACCGTCGCGCTGCCGACGGCAACGGCGACCTCGGTTCGCCGCAGCACGCGCCGGCGCTGCTCGCACACGCGCAGCCCCAGCGTCGATGTCTCGACGAAGCAGGCCCGCGCGATCGCGTCGGCCGCTTGCGGCGCCGCGAGCAGCCGGAAGTCGGCGACCGGCCGGCCTTTCTTGCCGTGCCGCGTGCCGATCGACACGTCGATGACGCCCGGCTGCGTGCGCAGGCGCTCGGCTGCCAGCGCGATCTCCTCGCCGGTCATGTCGTCCACGTCGAACTCGAGCACCGCGACGACGTCGGCGTCGGCCTCCGCGGCGAGCGAACGCTCCAGCACCAGCGCGCGCACGACGTTCGGCAGGCCCGGCAGCACGCGCGTCCCGGCGCCGCAGCCGGTGCCAAGCAGCCGCCCCGCGTCGCGCCGCGCACCGCAACGCGCCGCCGGCACGAGATGCCGCAGGATCGCTGCGCCGGTGGGCGTGACGCGCTCGCCGGCGACACCGTCGTCGTGCCACGGATAGCCGGTGAGGAGCAGGCTCGTCGCGGGCGCGGGCACCGGCAGCAGCCCATGCGCCGTGCGCACGGTGCCCCCGCCGAGCGGGAGCGCCGATGCGCTCCAGTGCGCGCCGTCGAGCTTTGCCGCGATGCATCCGGCGGCGACGACGTCCATCAGCGAATCCCAGTCGGCGAGCTCGTGGAAATGCACGTCCTCCACGGGAATGCCGTGCACTCGCGCCTCGGCATCGGCCAGCAGCGCGAGCAGCGCCAGCGCGTGCTCGCGCGTCGGTGCCGAGAGCGGCGCGTCGACCAGTCGGCGACGCAGCAATGCGTACGCGGTGCCCGAATGTTCGTGCTCGCGCTCGTGCGCATGCGCCGCGCCGTGCGCGTGGCTGCTCCCGGTGGCCGCTGCGCGGCGGGTGGATTCGTCGGACGCGGGCAGGATGCCGAAGCGCCGCGCGCGCAGACCGCCGTTCGACGACTCGCGGAAGCCGAAGTCGGGCACTCCGGCAGGTCTGACCGCCGCGAGCTCCGCCAGCACCGGCGCGGCGAGCGCGGGCAGGGCGTCGACCATCGCCGCCACGAACATGTCGCCGGCCAGGCCGCCGACGAGATCGAGGTGAATCGCGAGCGCCGCCGGCGCTGGCAACGCCGGTTCGTCAGGCGACGACGGGCACGACATAGGGTCCTTCGGGAACGACCGCGATCGCCGGATCGCCGGCACGCGCGAGCGCCGCGGCGAGCGCGGCGTCGACCGAGTCGATCGTCTCGACGCCGGTCAGGCTCCGCTCCTCGTCGTCGAGCCCCGTCGTGTAGAGCTGCACGTGACCCGACACGCAGCGATTTGAGCTGCATCTCGGTCTGCCACTCGTCGACGTCCGCAAAGCGCTTCGCGAGCAGCGTCTGCAGGAAGGCATCCGGGCCGAGCGAGCGCAGACGCCCCTGCGCTGCGCGGAACTCGGCCGAGCCGAATCCCTCCGAGCACGCCGAGGCGACGATCAGCGTCCCGCCCGGCTCGAGGATGTCGAGCGGCGTCACCATGCCCTTCACGGTCTGGTAGTAGGTCTTGTCGAGGGGATGCCCGGCCGCGGAGGTCAGGATCGTCGAGAAGCGCCGACCGACCGGCACGCGCGTGCTCTCGGCGACAAAGGCGACCGCTTCGAGGTGGCTCTCGATCACCTCGCCGAAATTGACGTGAACGAGATCGCGATCCTCGTCGATCACCGTGTTGACGGCGTAGACCTCGCCCAGCATGCGCACGATCTCGAGCTGCTCCTCGTGCAGCGGGTTGCCCGAGAGGTTGCACTGGATCGCCGCCGGGTCCTCCATGAAGCGCGCGCTGTGAAAGGTGCGGATGGTGTCGGCGTGGGCGACTCCCGGTGCGATGACCTTCCTGCCGCCCGAGTAGCCGGCCATGAAATGCGGCTCGACGAGCCCGGTGGCGATCCGCAGCTCGGCCTCGACGAAGCGGCGATCGAGCTTGACCGGCGTGCGCCGTCCGGAGGTCACACCCAGGTCGACGTGCGCCGCGTCGTCGCGCGCGTAGTGATTCTCGACGCGCACCGTCTCCTGCACCCAGGGGTCGCCGAGGACTTCGGCGAGCTCCGCGCCCTCGTTCGGCCGATGCAGGCCGGTCGCAACCAGCACGGTGATGCGTTCGCGCGACATGCCGGACTCGAGCATGCCCTCGATCAACGGGCGCAGGAACAGGTGATTCGGGACCGGTCGCGTGATGTCGCAGATCAGGATGCACGCGCTCTTCCGTCCGCGGGTGAGCGAGCCGTACGGCGGCGCTCCGACCGGGCGCGAGAGCGCGTCGCGCACCGCCGCCCGGGGATCGGGCAGCTTCGGCATCGGTCGCTTGCCGATCACGGTCGCCCGCGCGCTCGGCGGCAGCCGGATCTCCATCCCGGACTTGCCGTAGAGGATGTGGACTCGTTCCGCCGCCGCAGCTTCGTTCATCGATGCCTCCTTCCGCTCACGCGCGGACCCTGCCCACGCGCGGCGCCCGTCGGCGCCGTCACCGTTTCCTTCCCGGCGGGTCGGGACCAGTTTACCGCGCCTCGCCCGGCCAATGCGCACGCCGGCGGCACGCAAGAAGTCCGTCGGAGTGGCGCCAGGTCGCGCCGCCAGGCGACGCCGCGCCCCGGCGTATCGCTTTGGCACCGCCGGCGTTAGCATAGGCGCCATGCTGGGTTGCGGCTACACCGACCGTTTCCTCACCGCGGACGAGATCCGCGAGACCGTGCGCGCCGGCCTCGCGTCGCTTTCGCTCGCGGGCAAGCGCGTGCTGTTCATCATTCCCGACGGCACGCGCACGATGCCGATGCCGCAGCTCTTCGGCATGTTCCGCCAGATCCTGGCCGACGAGGTCGCGGCGCTCGATTTCCTGGTGGCGCTGGGCACGCACCCGCCGATGGACGATGCGGCGCTCTCCCGGCTGGTCGGCGCCCCCGTCGTCGACGGCCGCGTCGGCGATTCGCTGATCTTCAACCACGAGTGGGCCGACCCCGCGACGTTCGTCACCATCGGCGAGATTTCCGCCGCCGAGATCGCCGAGCTCTCCGGCGGCCGGCTCGCCCAGCCGGTGACGGTGGCGCTCAACCGCTGCATCTTCGATTACGACCAGATCGTCATCTGCGGTCCGGTCTTCCCGCACGAGGTCGTCGGCTTTTCGGGCGGCAACAAGTATTTCTTTCCGGGCATCGCCGGCGCCGACGTCATCAACTTCACGCACTGGCTGGGCGCGCTCATCACCAACTACGAGATCATCGGCGCCGGCTACACGCCGGTGCGCGCCGTCATCGATCGCGCGGCGGCGATGGTGACGGTGCCGACCGCGTGCTTCGCGCTGGTGGTCACGCCGGCGGGCATGGCGGGCCTGTATTTCGGCTCGGCGCGCGAGGCCTGGGAGCGCGCGTCCGCGCTCTCGGCGCAGCGGCACATCGTCTGGCTCGACGCTCCGGTGCGCCAGGTGCTGTCGGTGATGCCGCAGATGTACGCCGACATCTGGACGGCGGGCAAAGGCATGTACAAGATCGAGCCCGTCGTCGCCGACGGCGGCGAGGTGATCATCTACGCGCCGCACATCCGCGAGGTGAGCGTCACGCACGGTCACCTGATCGAGGAAGTGGGTTACCACTGCCGCGACTATTTCCTCGCCCAGCCCGAGCGCTTCGCCCGTTACCCCGGCGGCGTGCTCGCGCACTCGACGCACGTGAAGGGCCAGGGAACCTACGACAAGGCGACCGGCGTCGAACGCCCGCGGGTGACGGTGACGCTGGCCACGGGGATCCCGGAGGAGCGCTGCCGGCGGATCAACCTCGGCTATCGCGATCCGGCGTCGATCGACGTCGCCGCCTGGAGCGGCCGCGAGCGCGAAGGCGTCCTGGTCGTGCCGCGAGCCGGCGAAATGCTCTATCGGCTCAAGCGCTGACGCCGGCGCGCGGAAGCGAGCGTCGGCGCGGCGGAGCGCCTGCACTCGCTCGCGACGCCCTCGCGGATGATCTCCGCCAGGCGTCGCGTCGCCGGTCCGGCGTGCTCGCGATCGGCGAAGATCAGGTAGAGCTCGGCATAGCGCTCGCCCCCTTCGCGCAGCGGCAACGGCTTGAGCAGGCCGGCCTCGAGCTCCCTGCGTATGCGCTCCTCCGGCAACCAGGTGAAGCCATGGCCTGAGCGCGCGGCTTCGATCGAGGTCGCGAGGTGGCTCACCGTCCAGCGCTGCGCCGTCTCCATCGACGGCGCGCTGGCGCGGTCCGGGCTCGACTCGCGCACGACCAGGTGCCGGTGCGCGCGCAGGTCGCGCATCGTGAGCTTGCGGCCGAGCCGGTGCAGCGGATGGTCCGGGTGCGCGACCAGGACGAAGCGCAGGCGCATCAGCGGCTCGCCGAGAAACCCCGACGGGATGCTTCCGAAGATGGCGAGGTCGGCCTGTCCCCGCGCCAGCGCGTCGGTGCGGTGCCCGAGGACCGACTCGATCAGCTCGATGCGCGTGTGGGGGCTTTCCCTGCCGAGGCGCTCGAGGCACTCGAGCAGCAGCCAGGTCGGAAAGATCACTTCCACCGCGAGGCGGACCTCCGCCTCCCAGCCCGCCGAAAGCCGCTGCGCCGACTGCTCCAACCCGGCGGCCTCGTCCAGCAGGTAGCGGGCGCGCCGATAGAGCAGCTCTCCGGTCGGCGTGAGCCCGGCCTTGCGCCCGTCGATCCGGAACGCCTTCACGCCGAGCTGCGACTCGAGCTTCTGCACGGCGTAGGTCATCGACGACTGGCTCTTGTGCAGGGCCGCCGCTGCCCGGGCGTACCCGCCGTGGTCCACCACGGCCGTGAACGCTCGCCACTGCTCCAGCGTGATGCGGGGTGCCGCCATATATCTAGCCATTCGATCGAATTGAGCGAAATATTGCGCTTTTCCATCGGCTTGTTCAATGTTCAAATGGCTCCATCAAGGAACCATGGATACAGGAGGCGCAATGAAGAAGGTGCTGAGCATTCACCGGCCGGGCGAACCGCATTGGGTGGGCGATGGCTTTCCCGTGCGCACCGTGTTCAGCCATCAGGACCAGGGCGCCGAGCTGACGCCGTTCCTGCTGCTCGACCACGCGGGTCCCGCGGACTTCGAGCCGACCGCCAAGGAGCGCGGCGTGGGCTGGCACCCGCATCGGGGATTCGAGACGGTCACCATCGTCTACGACGGCGAGGTCGAGCACGAGGACACGGCCGGCAACCGCGGCCGCATCGGTCCGGGCGACGTGCAGTGGATGACCGCCGGCGCCGGCGTGCTGCACAAGGAATTGCACGGCCGCGACTTCGCGCGGCGCGGCGGCCGGTTCGAGATGCTGCAGCTCTGGGTGAACCTGCCGGCCAGGTCGAAGATGACGGCGCCGAAGTACCAGGCCATCGTCGATCGGGACGATCCCGGCGGTGAATCTGCCCGGGGACGCAGGCTCGGTGCGCGTGATCGCCGGCAGCTTCGGCGCGGCCACCGGGCCGGCACGCACGGTCACGCCCGTCGGCCTCCTCGATCTCCGGCTGCGCGCCGGACACCGCGCTTCCCTGCAGCCTCGACGACGGCTACACCGGCGCGCTCTACGTCCTGCGCGGAGCGATCGGCGTCGGCGGCAACGCCGCGAGCGCGGGCGAGCTCGTCGTCCTGGACCGCGCCGGCGACGACGTGGCGATCGAGGCCGCGTCGGATGCGACCGTCCTCGTCATGCACGGGCAGCCGATCGACGAGCCGATCGTCGGCTACGGACCCTTCGTGATGAACACACCGCAACAGATCCGGCAGGCGTTCGCCGATTACAGCGCCGGCCGGATGGGCACCATTCCCGCATTGACCGAGTGAGGTGAAAGATGAAGACCCTGCTGCAGATCCGATCGAGCATGTTCTCCGACGGCGGCCAGTCGAGCCAGCTCGCCGACCGATTCGTCGCCGCGTGGCGCGAGGCCCATCCCGACGGCCGGATCCGCGTCCGGGATCTGGCGCGCGAGCCGGTGCCGCACCTCGATGCGCAGCGCTTCGGCGCGTTCCTCGCCAAGGCCGAAGATCGCACGCCGGAGCAGCAGGCCGTGGTCGCCGACTCGGACGCGTTGATCGGCGAGCTGCAGCGCGCCGATGTCGTCGTCATCGGGCTCCCGCTGTACAACTTCGGAGTGCCCTCGACGCTCAAGGCGTACTTCGACCACGTCGCGCGCGCCGGCGTGACCTTCCGCTACACCGACAAGGGACCGGTCGGACTCCTGACCGGCAAGAAGGTCTACGTCTTCGCCACGCGCGGCGGCATGTACGCCGGTACCCCGCGCGACACGCAGACGGCGTACGTGCGCAATTTCCTCGCCTTCATCGGCATGGACGACGTGGAGTTCGTCTACGCCGAGGGTCTGGCCATCAGCGAGGCGAGCAAGGCGCAGGGATTGGCGCGGGCCCATGCCGAGATCGACCGGATCGCGGAACCGCAACCGGTCGCGGCATGAGGGTGGCAACCGAGGGTGGCGATCGCGGCGGCAACCGGAGTATCGTCCCGTTCCATCGAGGAAATTCAATGAGGGCGCCGGGCCGTCCCAGGCGCGAATCGGCTCCCCCTCGGGGGAAAGGCGCGCTGCGCCAAAGGGGCACACCATGAGCCGGCTGCCGGCAGACGAACCTTCCTGCGCAAGCTGCGCGACCAACCCCGCGATCGAGACGATCATCGAGGGCAGGACGCGCGACCTGGGCGGCTTCACGGTCGCACGCCTCCTTCCGGCCGCCGCGCGCAGGCGTGTCGGGCCGATCGTCTTCTTCGACCACATGGGCCCGGCGGCCTTCGCACCGGGCCAGGGAATCGACGTCCGGCCGCATCCGCACATCGGACTCGCGACCGTGACCTATCTCTTCGAGGGCGAGATCGTGCACCGCGACAGCCTCGGCTGCGTGCAGCCGATCCAGCCGGGGGCGATCAACTGGATGACCGCCGGCCGCGGCATCGTGCATTCCGAGCGCACCGGCGCGGATCTCCGGGCGTCCGGATCGCGCTTGCACGGCGTGCAGCTCTGGGTGGCGCTGCCAAAGGCGCACGAGGAGGCCGATCCCGATTTCCGGCACCACCCGGCGGCGACGTTGCCGGAGATCGCCGTCGACGGTGCGCGCCTGCGCTTGCTCGTCGGCAGCGCGTACGGCGCCGAGTCGCCGGTGCGGACCCTCTCGTCGCTGTTCTACGCGGAGGCCCGGTTGCCGATGAACGCGTCACTTTCGTTGCCCGGCAACATCGCGGAGCGCGCGGCCTTCGTGGTCGACGGTGCCGTCCGCTGTGGCGACACGCGCGTCGGGGCATCGCGGATGATCGTGTTCGCGCCGGGCACGCCCGTCACGCTGCGGGCCGAGTCCGACGCGCGGCTCATGCTCCTCGGCGGCGCGCCGCTGGATGGCGAGCGTCACCTGTGGTGGAACTTCGTCTCGAGCTCGAAGGCGCGGATCGAACGGGCAAAGCGGGAATGGGCCGAGGGTCGATTCGCGCCGGTGCCGGGGGAAACCGAGTCCATTCCCCTGCCCGACGCGTGACCCGAGGCGATCCGACTTCGCCGAGGATCAGGGCGCGCGCGCCTTCTCGAGCCGGCGCGTCTCGCCGATCTTGAGCACGTCGAACTGATCCTGCGCCAGGCCGCGCTCCTGCCGCTGCCGCGCAAGCACCACCGGCGGCTCGTCCAGCGGCTCGTCGGCGAGCGACTCGAACGTCCCCCAGTGCATGCCGATCGCGCGCGCGGCCTTCAGGTCCGCGCGAACCTGCACCGCCTCCGGGATGTCCACGTGCATCACCTTCATGAACCAGCGCGGCGCGTACGAGCCGATGGGAATGAACGCCATGTCGAACGGGCCGAGGCGCTCGCCGATGTCGCGGAAATCCTTCGAGTAGCCGGTGTCGCCGGTGTGCACGAGGCGCAGCCCCTCGCCCTCGACGACCCAGCCGCCCCAGAGCGTCTGGTTGGCGTCGTCCAGCCGGCGCTTGCTCCAGTGCTGGACCGGCACGAAAGTGATGCGCAGGGCGCCCTCGCGCGTCTCCTGCCACCAGTCGTACTCGTCGACGCGGGTGATGCCGAGCGTCGCGAACCAGTCCTTGAGCCCCAACGGCACGAGAAAGCGCGGACTGCCCTGCGGCATCGCGGCCAGCCGCATCACCGAATCGGCGTCGAGATGGTCGTAGTGGTTGTGCGAGATCATGACGACATCGATCCGCGGCAGCTCCGGGATGTCGATCGGCAGCGGCACGACGCGTCTCGGACCCGCGAAGGCCACCGGTGACGCGCGCTCCGAGAAGACCGGATCGAAGAGGATGTTCGCTCCCGCGAGTCGCACGAGCAGCGTCGCGTGTCCGATCCAGGTCACCGACGGATTGACATCGGGCGAGGCGAGCGCGGCCGGATCGGTCTTGACGGCAGGCAGGTTCCAGCCGCCCGGCGGCGGCTTCGGCATTCCCTCGCGCCAGCGCTCGAACTGCCAGGCCCAGAAGCTCTCCTTCTCGGGATGCGGATAGTTGTTGCGGAAGCCGTCGGGCCCCCTCGGCGCGGGCTGAGCCGAAGCGAGGCCCGCGATAGCGGCGAAGACGAGGGTGGCGCAGGCAGGCAGGAGGCGCATCGGGGACGGCTGGCGTAAATTCACGGATAGACTCACTCTAGCCGAGAACGGTTCCCGATGGACGAGAGACTGGAAGAGGCACGCGCTCTGCTGTCGGCCGCGAGGCGCATCGCCGTCCTGACCGGCGCCGGCATCTCCGCCGAATCGGGGATCCCGACGTTCCGCGACGCGATGACGGGCCTGTGGGCGCAGTTCCGCCCCGAGGACCTCGCGACGGCCGAGGCGTTCGCGGCCAACCCGAAAGTCGTGTGGGAATGGTACGCGTGGCGTCGCGAGCTCGTCGCGAAGGCCGCGCCCAACGCGGGCCACGCGGCGCTGGCGGAGCTCGAGCGGAAGAGCGCCCATTTCGCGCTCATCACGCAGAACGTCGACGGGCTGCACGCGCGGGCCGGCAGCCGCAACGTGATCGAGCTGCACGGCAACATCATGGTCGATCGCTGTTTCGCGGAGGGCTGCGTCCTCGCGCCTGGCGACGAGATTCCCGGAACGCCGCCCCGGTGCGCGCGCTGCGGCGCGCCGGTGCGCCCGGGCGTCGTCTGGTTCGGCGAGATGCTGCCGGAGCAGGCGCTCGAGGACGCGTACGCCGCCGCGCGGGGCTGCGACGTGTTTCTCTCGGTGGGAACATCGACCGTCGTGGAACCCGCCGCGTCGCTGCCCTTCGCGGCGCTCGAGGCGGGCGCCTCGGTGATCGAGGTGAATCCCGCGCGCACGCCGCTTTCGGCGCGGGCGACGGTCGTGCTCGCGGGCGCCGCGGGCGAGGTGCTGCCGCGGCTGGTGGCTTAGCGCCCCAATCCAGTCGTCACACGCGTCGGCGCGCGAGGCTGGCGACGCCCGCGCGGGGTTCCCGGTTCGCTTTGCTCACGTCGACCCGAACCGGCATGCGGTGGCGTCCCCACTGACCGTCGAACGACCCGAAGCGCCCCGGCACCTGCGCGTCGCAATGCCGGCAACGCCCGTCGGGCGTCAGCTCGTAGCCCAGGATCTCGTGCCAGTCGCGCTCGATCACCGGCTTGCCGCAGCCCGGGCAGAACGTCGTCCCGCCGGTGCGGTCGTGCACGTTGCCGGTGTAGACGTAGTGCATCCCCGCCTTGAGCGCGATGGCGCGCGCCCGCGTGAGCGTCGCCGCCGGCGTGCGCTGCGAGGTCGGTCATCTTGTAGTCGGGATGGAATGCGGTGAAATGCAGCGGCACGTCGGTGCCGAGCTCGCGGACGATCCAGGCGCACATCGCCTCGAGCTCCGCGTCGGAGTCGTTCTTGCCCGGAATGAGCAGCGTCGTGATCTCGAACCACACGTCGGTCTCGCGCTTGAGATAGACGAGCGTGTCGAGCACCGGCTGCAGATGCGCGCCGCAGAGCTTCACGTAGAAATCGTCGGTGAACGCCTTGAGGTCGACGTTGGCGGCGTCCATCTTCGCGTAGAACTCGCGCCGCGCATCGACGCCGATGTAGCCGGCCGTGACCGCCACCGTCTTGATCCCCAGCGCGTGGCAGGCGTCGGCGGCGTCCATCGCGTACTCGGCGAAGATGACCGGGTCGTTGTAGGTGAAGGCGACGCTGCGGCAGCCCAGCTTGCGCGCCGTCTCGGCGATCACCACGGGCGAGGCGGCATCCATCAGCGTGTCCATCTCGCGCGACTTGGAGATGTCCCAGTTCTGGCAGAACTTGCACGCGAGGTTGCAGCCGGCCGTTCCGAACGAGAACACCGAGGATCCGGGATAGAAATGGTTGAGCGGCTTCTTCTCGATCGGATCGACGCAGAAGCCCGACGAGCGGCCGTAGGTGGTCAGCACCATCGCGTCGCCTTCGCGCTGGCGCACGAAGCACGCGCCGCGCTGGCCTTCGTGCAGCCGGCAGTCGCGCGGGCACAGGTCGCACTGGATGCGCCCGTCGTCGAGGCGGTGCCACCAGCGTCCGGGGTAATTGCTCATCGCGCCTGCTCGCTCGCCAGGAATTCGCTCTCTGCCCATTTGGTCACCCCGTAGCGGGAAACGTTCACCTGCGGGCTCCAGAAATCACCCGGCAGGCCGGCCTTGCGCTTGAGCGCCGCCAGGAAGCTGCGCGGCTCGGGCAGCGATTCCCAGACCTGGGGCAGGAACGTCGCGCGATGGCGGCCGTACTCGAGGACGAGACCGTCGACGCCGGGACGTAGCCGCACCAGCAGGTCGTGTTCGTCGCGAACGTCGAGGCGCTCGTCGGCGGTCAGCAGCGACACCTCGACCGACGTCGTCTCGAATTCGACGGCGGCAAGCGGCGGAAAGCGGGGATCGCGAAACGCCGCGGCGATCGCGTTCTCGCGCACGTCCACGGCGAGCGCGCGCAGCGGCTTGAGCGAGCCGATGCAGCCGCGCAGCTCGCCCGAGCGCTTCAGCGTCACGAACGTGGCGGCCGGCTGCGCCAGCGCCGCGTGGCTCGCCTCGGCGGTCTGCCCGAACCCGAGCTCGGCGCCGATCGCGGAGCGGGCGATCGCGAGCAGCGCGCGGCCGAGACCGAGGATCGCTCATGCGAAACCTGCCCGGCTCGGTCGCAGCCTGCTCGGCGAACGCGAACGACGCGTAGCCGACCACGCGCGACTTGTCGCCTGCCGTGTCGCCCGAATTGCGCAGGTCGAGGAGCTCCGGCGTCAACCCGTGGCGCCGCGCCGCCAGGAGCAATCCGTTGATCGGCGTCGCCCCGCAGGCCTGCTCGTGATCGAGCGTGGCCGAGAGCGCGAGTATCGCCTCGCCGGTCGCGCGATCGATGGCGCGGGCCTCGGCGTAGCGGTGGTAGTGCGACAGGTCGGAGCTGACGACGATCAGGGTCTCCGGGCCGCCCCACAGCAAGTCGATGACCTCGGCGACCTCGTCCGGCGTCGCGTCGCCGACGGCGAAGGGGACGATGCGGAAGTCTTCCAGCACCGACTGCAGGAAAGGCAGCTGGACCTCGAGCGAGTGCTCGAACGCGTGCGCCGCGTCGCTTTCGCAGACCTGCGGCAGCGCCAGTGCGGCGGCCGCGGCTTCGCGATCGACGCTCACCGTTCCGAGCGGCGTGGCGAAGGTCCCCACCGAAGGCAGCGCGAGCCCGCGCACCGGCACGCGGTGCGTCGGCCCGAACAGCACGACACGCCGTATGGTGTCGCGCCCTGCCGCGAGACGCGCGTACGCCGCGGCGGCGATCGGGCCCGAATAGACGTACCCGGCGTGCGGCGCGATCAGCGCCTTGGGCACGCGCCGAGGTCGCCGCCGGCCGCGCCAGCGCCCGAGCGAGATGCGCGCGCACGTCCGCGGCGAGCGCCGCCGGCGCTGCCGGGTAGAACATGCCGGCCACTGCGGCCGGACGCACGTCGGACATCGGGCTCCTCCGCGGGATCTTCATTTGTTGAAAATTGGGTCGGTTTCGCTCCGATTCAAGGCGCGGCGGCGCGGGACCGTATCCGGCTGAAGCCGGACCCACGACGGCCGCAACCGAACCCACGACGGCCGGAACCGGACCCACGACGGCCAAGACGGGTGCCACGTCGGCCAACGCGGGTCCCGCGACGGCCGAAGCCGCACCGGTGACGGATCAGTCCCCGTTCGATGCCAGCCGCACGAGATAGCCGCCGGATTTCTCGTCGCGTTCGAGCTTGAGGCTGCCGCGCTGCTCGGCTTCCTCGAGCATGCCGTTGAACGAGCGGAATCCGTAGTACGACTCGTTGAACCCCGGCTTGCGGCGCTTCAGCGCCTGCTTGACCATCGAGCCCCAGATCTTCTCCTCGTCGCCGCGCTCGGCGACGAGCGCCTCGATGGTTTCGAGGATCAGGTCGAGCGCCTCCTGCCGCCGCTCCTCGTCGCCCTTCTTCGCCGGCGCCGGAGGCTCGCCGGCCGCCGTCTTCGCCGCAGGCTTGGCAGCGCCGGCCGGTCCCCGCGCGGGCGCCTTCCGCGGCGCCGGCTTCTTCTTTTCGCGCACGAGGTCGTCGTAGAAGATGAACTCGTCGCAGTTCGCGATCAGCAGGTCGGACGTCGAGTTCTTGACGCCGACGCCGATGACCGTCTTGTTGTTCTCGCGCAGCTTGGAGACGAGCGGCGAGAAATCGGAATCCCCGCTGATGACGACGAACGTGTCGACGTGCGACTTCGTGTAGCAGAGATCGAGCGCGTCGACGACCATCCGGATGTCGGCCGAGTTCTTTCCCGACTGACGCACGTGCGGAATCTCGATCAGCTCGAACGACGCTTCGTGCATCGGCGCCTTGAACGACTTGTAGCGCTCCCAGTCGCAGTAGGCTTTCTTCACGACGATGCTGCCCTTGAGCAGCAGCCGTTCGAGCACCTTGCCGATGTCGAACTTGTCGTACTTGGCGTCCTGGACGCCGAGCGCGATGTTCTCGAAATCGCAGAACAGCGCCATGTTGGTCACTTCGGAAGCCTGGGCCATGGTTCGCTCCGGGCGCGTTGGGCGCCGGGCCGTGAAGGATGGGCGGCCGGTGGGCCGGATGCCGCAACGATATCAGTACCGGCGAACGCGCGCGACCCTTGATCCCGGACAAGGCCCGGACCTCTCCGGCTTCGCAGAATCTGCTATGAGTTGGCCGGCCGGCGCCTTGCCGGCCGCCACTGCGGCGCTCGTCCGTCACACGACAAGGGAGGGGATCATGCGCAAGGCACTGGCAATCGTCATCGCGGCATTCGCCGGCAGCACGCTCGCGGCGGCACCGGACTGGCAGGCGATCGGCGAAAACGCCAACGGCAACAAGATCTATGTCGACAAGGGGAGCGTCAAGGTCACCGGCGACACGACGTCGGTCGTCTTCCGCACCGAGCTCAAGACCCCGATCGACACGCTGAAGGGCGGCATCACCAGCATGCGCTCGCAGATGCGCGTCCGTTGCAAGGACATGACCGCCGCGGGCGTCGAGGTGATCCTGTTCGAGAACGAGGCGAAGAATCAGGCGTTCGCACGGAACAAGGCGACGAAGATCGAGTACGTGAAGGAGCCCGCGGGCAGTTCCGCAGACATGGTGGTGAAGCACGTCTGCAAGAAGTAGGCGGCGCCGCGGCGGGGCGGCGAGCGGCGGAGGCGCTACACTGGACGGGTTCCCCGCGACCCGGCTCCGATCCATGACCCTGCCCCAACTCTCGCTGCTGGAAACCCGTGTGCTGGGCGTGCTCGTCGAGAAGCAGCACACGGTGCCCGACACCTATCCGCTCACGCTGCTCGCGCTGACCTCGGGGTGCAATCAGAAGACGAGCCGCGATCCCGTGCTCAATGCGACGGAAGCCGAGGTGCAGGCAGCCGTCGACCATCTGCGGACGCTGTCGCTGGTCGTCGAGTCGAGCGGCGGCCGGGTGATGCGTTACGCGCACAACGTCGATCGCGTGCTGGCGATACCTTCCCAGGCGGTGGCGCTGATCGCGGCGCTGATGCTGCGCGGCCCGCAGACCGTCGGCGAGCTGCGGATTGCCTGCGATCGCCTGCATCGCTTCGCGGACCTCTCGGCGGTCGAAGGATTTCTGCACGAGCTCGCCGCGCGATCGGAGGGCCCGCTCGTGGCCGAGCTGGCGCGCCAGCCCGGCGCGCGCGAGACCCGCTGGGCGCATCTGCTGTCGGGGCCGCCCGCCGCCGAGGCCGCGGTCCGTCCGGCCGCCGATGCGTCCGGCGGCGGCACCGTCGCGGTGTCGGAGATCGCGGCGCTCAAGGCCAATGTCGCGCACCTGCAGGACGAGCTCGCGACGCTCAAGGCGACGGTTGCGAGGCTCTGCGCCGAGCTCGGCGCCCCCGGTCCCTGACCTGCCGCTTGCCGGTCTCCAGCCGCGTTCGTTCGCAGCACCGCCGCAGGCAACCCGCGGTCGCATCGATCCGACGCCGGATCCACGGCCGGTGGTGCGACGATTCGCCTTGTCGGGCGCGCGCCTTCCGCGCGACAATTCGCCTTCCGCGCGCGCCCGCTGTCCCATCGGCCCGCACGCCCATCCTGCTGCATCTCCCCCATCGCACAGAGGTCAACCATGGACATATCTGGAATGCTGGAAACGGCCAAGCCGATGCTGATCGCATTCGGTCTCAAGGTGCTCGGCGCGATCGCCGCCTACGTCATCGGCCGGATGCTGATCGGCGTCGCGTCGAACCTCGTCGTGCGCGCGCTCGAGAGCCAGAAGGTGGACCCGACGGTGACCCGGTACATCAGGTCCGTCATCGCCGTCGCGCTCAACATCATCCTGATCGTCGCGATCCTCGGCTACTTCGGCGTCGAGACGACGTCGTTCGCCGCGCTGGTGGCCGGCCTCGGCATCGCCGTCGGCGCGGCCTGGGGCGGTCTCTTGTCGAATTTCGCCGCCGGCGTGTTCATTCTCGTCCTGCGGCCGTTCAAGGTCGGCGACTACGTGCAGGCCGGCGACGTCGAGGGCACGGTGCGCATGATCGGGCCCTTCAACACGACGATCGACGCCCCGGACAACGTGCAGACGATTGTCGGCAACGCGAAGATCATGGGCGGCACGATCAAGAACTTCAGCCACAATCCGTACCGCCGCGTCGACCTCACCGCGCAGCTCGATCACAGCGTGGATCCGGCCGACGCGGTGCGCCGGCTCAGGGAGGCGCTGCCGAAGATCGCCAACGTCGTCGCCGAGCCGAAGCCCGACGTCGAGATCCTGACGTTCAACGAGCGCGGGCCGGTGCTCGCGGTGCGGCCGTACTGCAACAACGCGCATTACTGGCAGGTGTATTTCGACGGCAATCGGACGATACGCGAGACCTTCGGCGCGGCGGGCTATCCGGCTGCGGAAGCGCACCTGCACGTGCGGCAGAAGGCCGCCTGAAGTCCTCGCCGCGCAGCCGTTGCAGAAGTCCGGCCTCCGATCCCCCGATCCTCCGACGACGCCTTGGACCAGCCCACGCTCCTCACCGCACTGCTCCTCGGCGTCGTCGAGGGGCTCACCGAGTTCCTCCCGGTCTCCTCCACCGGGCACCTGATCGTCGCCGGCTCGCTCACCGGATACACGGGCGAGCAGGCGAAGACGTTCGATATCGTGATCCAGGCCGGCGCGATCCTCGCCGTGTGCTGGGAATTCCGCGCGAAGCTCGTCGCGGTCCTGCGCGGCCTGTTCACCGACGCCGCGGCCCGGCGCTTCGTGGCGAACCTCGGCGTCGCCTTTCTGCCCGCGGGCCTCCTCGGCCTCGTGTTCGGCAAGGCGATCAAGGCGCATCTGTTCGCGCCCATCCCCGTGGCCTGCGCCTTCGTCGTCGGCGCGCTCGTCATCGTGTGGGCCGAGAAGCGGCAGCGGTCGCGTCCGGACACCGTGCGCGTGGCCTCGATCGACGACATGCGCTGGACCGACGCGCTCCTGGTCGGATTCGCCCAGACGTTCGCGCTGATACCCGGCACGTCGCGATCCGGGGCGACGATCATCGGCGGCATGCTGTTCGGCCTGTCGCGCGTCGCGGCCACCGAGTTCTCGTTCTTCCTCGCGATCCCGACGCTGTTCGCGGCCACCGGGTACTCGCTGTGGAAGGACGCGTCGCTGCTCTCCGCGCAGTCGCTGCCGGCGTTCGGGGTCGGCTTCGCCGCGTCGTTCGTCTCGGCCTTCGTTTGCGTGCGCTGGCTGATCCGGTACGTCGCGCATCACGACTTCCTGCCGTTCGCGTGGTACCGGATCGCCTTCGGCGCAGTGGTGCTCGGCACGGCCTATACCGGCCTCGTGCGGTGGGCGTAGCGACAATTCGCCACCGGCGCTCGACGCGTTGACGGGCACGCCGCGCCGCAGGGACGACGAGGCCGCGGCAACCAGCCGTCACCGGTGGATCGGGCCCCTGTGCGCGGTCGTCGGCGTGCTGGGCTTTTCGTTCAAGGCCATCCTGGTCAAGCTCGCGTACGCGTGGCATCCGATCGACGCGGTGACGCTGCTCGCGTTGCGGATGCTCTTCTCGGCACCGTTCTTCGTCGCGATGGCCTGGTGGGCCGGGCGGCGGCCGGAGGCGCGCCCCATTGCGCGGCGCGATTGGCGCGCGCTCATCTGGCTCGGCTTCATCGGCTATTACCTGTCGAGCCTGCTCGACTTCGCGGGGCTCAGGTACATCACCGCGGCCCTCGAGCGGCTCGTGCTGTTCATGTATCCGACGATGGTCGTTCTGCTGTCGGCGGTGATGCTCGGCCGGCCGGTCACCCGCCGCGCGGTGCTGGCGCTCGTCGTTTCGTACGGCGGCATCGCCTTTGTCGTCGGCCACGATCTGCGCATCGGCGGGGATGCCTCGGCCCTGTGGACGGGCGTCGCGCTGGTATTCGCCGGCGCGTTCGCCTATGCGCTCTACCTCGTCGGCGCCGGTGACGTGATCGCGCGGATGGGCAGCATGCGCTTCATCGCCTGGGCGATGCTCGCGTCAACGGTCTTCGTGCTGACGCAATTCGCGCTGACGCGCGACCTCGCGTTGCTTCGCGTGCCGTCGTCGATCTATGCGCTGTCGCTCGCGATGGCGGTGTTCTCGACGGTATTGCCGACCTGGCTCGTAGCCGAGGCAGTTCGGCGTATGGGCGCCAACGCATCGTCGCTGGTCGGCTCACTCGGCCCGGTGTTCACGATCGGCCTGGGTGCGCTGATCCTCGGCGAACCGGTGCACTGGATACAGCTGATCGGCGCGGCGTTGGTGCTTGTCGGCGTGATGCTGGTCACGCTGAGACCCGTCCACGCCCGGGAAAGCACTCCGGGCGCGAGCAGCGGGTTGCCCGACGCCTGAGGCTCGTCGGCGCGCGCGCCGGCGCGCCCGTCGCGGCCGCGGTACCGGATCCGGCGTTCCCTGCAGGATCGGCTTCGCCATGGGACTGCCTCAGCGCAGGACTTCCCGCCACGACAGCCTGCGCGCCACCAGGGCGTTGCCGCCGATCGGCAGCCTGACCGAGGCCACGGTGTTGTCGGCCTGATGCACGAGCGCGTCGACCTTCCCCGACGGAAGCGCGATCAGCACCGGCCGCGAAGCGATCGTGTTGCCCAGGTACAGCCCCGCCCAGGGCAGGCCGGTCACCGTGTCGAAGTTCCGGTCGGGCTGCTGGACGCCCTGCGTCTCGTCGAGGGCGTAGATGAAGTTCCTGGACGAGCACTCCTGCGGCGAGGGCTCGTTGGTCGTGAACACGAGCGCGCCGAAGGCGATGGAGGGATCGGTGTTCGCGCGCTCGCCCAGCCCGGGAAGATCGAGATACCAGCCCCGCTTCGAGCTCCAGTCGATCGGGTCGCCGGTGATCGTCCGGTTCAGGTTGGCCCCGACGACGGCCGTCCGCCGGACGAGCGAGCCGCCGCGGACATCGCCCAGCGCCGTGCCGTTGTCGAGCATCGTGTAGATCGACTGGACGCTCGTATTGGTGACGTCGCTGTCGCCGAGCAGCTTGCCCGTGCCGATGGAGACGAGCGGCTTGCCGTCGATATTGCCGAGCTCGGGGGCGGCCGAAATGGGCTGCGCGTTGCCGGTGCCGTCCCGTACGACCGCAAACTGGCTGACGCTCCACGATGCCGGCGACGACGCCGAGAGGTCGAACTTCCAGAGATTGCCGAGCAGATCGCCGCCGTATGCGTACTTGGCGACGGCCGACGCGCGGGAGTTGTCCGTGAACGCGGAGACCTGGGCGAGGCCGGACGGCGTCGTCGGCGATCCCGCCGGCGTGGCGAGATCGGCGACGATCGATCCGTCGGCGACGCTGAGCACGTACAGGTGACCGCGGCCATCGCCCGCGGTGTTGTTGTAGCCGGAGGTGACGAGCACCACCCACCCGGCCGCCACGGTCTCGACGATGACCGGCTTTCCGAACGACAGCCCGAGGTTGTTGCGCACCGACGCGGGCGTGCTGGCGTTGGGGAACTCCCACAGCACCTTGGCGGCGACACCGCCTTCGCCGGACGCTTCGGGCGACGTGATGTCGAGCGCGTAAAAGCCGGCGCCGCCGCCGCGCAGGCCGCCGACCAGCACCGTGTGCCACGCGCCGCCGAAGTTGACGTCGCCGACGGCGGGCGTGCCGTCCACGATGAAGCGGTGGGTGTAGAGCGGCGCGGCGAGCTGCGGGAAGTGGGCGAACGCGCCGCTGGGCACATAGGCCCAGCGCTCGACGCCGGTCGCGGCATCGAACGCGTGCAGCATTCCGTCGTTCGCCGCCTGGTAGACCATCGGCGTGCGCGTGGCGATGCTCGTCTGGAATGCCGTGAACCCGGGATTCACCAGCGAGATCTGCGCACCCTTCACGTAGACGGGCTCGGCGTCGATGATGTCCCCGAGCAGGTGCGCACGCTGGCGCAGGCCGACGCCCTCCCGCGAGCGGTCGCCGCGCACCCAGGCGAGCAGCGCCTGTCCGTCGCTGACGTTGCCGCTGGGCATCAGCGTCGACTGCATCGCGGCCGGCAGGCTGGTCCACCGGAACGGAACGCCCGTGCTGCCGTCGTACGTGGCGATGAGCCGACCCGCGGGATCGCGCCGATCGAGCTGGTCGCGCGCGGTCCAGATCGGCGTGTCCTGGAGGACGTTGCCGGTGACGACGTCGACCGGGTAGGCGCCCAGCTCGCCGTACCACGTGGCCAGGTTGTAGCTCGACACGAACGCCGTATTGTCGCCTGCGCGAAGGTTGACGTTGGAAACCGCCACGGCCGACTCCGGCGCCGAGCGGTAGATGATGTCGTTGATCGTGGCCTGGATCCTCGCCGCTGCGGTGACCGGGTCCTTCGCCTCGAACATGAGTCCGCGGCTGTTGATGGTCGCGTGCCAGAGGTCGTCGACCGCCGTGGGACTGCGGTCGATCGTGGGCGCGGGCCACGCCGGCGGGTTGGCGTAGACGTCCGCCGGCTGCGCCGGCGTGTTGAAGATCGTTCCCTTCGCGCCGATCGTCATCGCGTAGGTCGTCATGTGCAGATTGGAGTTGCGATCCGCCGCGGGGGACGTGTCGAGCACGTCGAAGGCGACCTGCCCGGTCGGAAGACTCGGCTTGAGATTGATCGTGTAGTAGGCGAGCGCGATGTCGGCGAGCGACGACTTGGTCGTCGTCGTGTACGGAGGCGCTGCGCCCCAGGTCGACTGGCTGTAAGCCGGCACGGCGATCGAGTTGTTCACCTGAGCGAAGCCGTCGGTCATCACGAACGCGTTGTTGCGCTGGCAGGCATTCTGGATCAGCGTGCCGTTGTTGACGTACTGCTGGCCGACGTACTGGAGCGCCTCGCGCGTCGGCGTTCCGCCGCTGCTCGGGTTCAGGTAGATCGTGCCGAGGAGGCTGCGCAGGTTCAGGCTGTCGGCTGCGTTGTTGGCGTCGTACATCGTCACGGGCGCGAGATTGTTGAGCTGGACGACGCCGGCACGCAGGCCCCTGACCTGGTTCAGCACCAGCCCCGCCGCGCTGGCGAGCATGAGCTTGCGCTTGCGGCTGTAGGTGAACCAGTTCGCGAAGTTCTGCAGCTCGTCGGCATACGCGCGGCCGCTCGGAAAGCTGTTGCCCGGCTTGATCTCGTACCGACGCAACTGGACGCCGTCGGGGGCGCTCGCGCAGTCGGGACCGCTCGCGCACGCCGGGTCGGGCATCCAGTAGGTCGCCGGAAAATACGGAATCGACACGACCCAGTACTCCCCGGCGGGGATCGTGTAGTCGGTGGTCACCGCGACGAAGCTGCCGCCGTTGTTCTTCTTGGCCGTGATGCCCGGGATCGCCGCGCCCGGAATCACCATGCCGGCCTGCATGACGAAGATCCAGTTGCCGGCCTGGCTGGTGAGCGTCTGGGTGAGGTTGATCGTCACCGGAGCTCCGCCGCCGAACCAGGGATGGCTGCGCGCCGCCGTCGCCGTTGCGTTGCCGAAGGTTCGCGTCGAGCCGCCGATATAGGCGGGCGCCCACGGCTGGTAGGTGAGCGTCGGGTTGTAGTACTGCGGGTTGTAGGCCGAGCTGCGCAGCGACGCGAATTGCGCAGTCGGCGGGATCCCGAAGTGGGAGTTGCCGGGAATGGTGTCGCACACCCGGCGCGTGTCCTGCGTGCAGCCGTTGGGAAACAGCGTCGTGTACTTGAACCAGTTCGCGCTCGCCACGCCCGCGGTGTTGTACTTGGGAGCGCCGCTCGCCTCCCAGCCGTTGCGCGTCGTGGTGTCCCACCAGAGGGCGCCGTCGTTGGTGTCGAGCAGCACTTCGAAATCCATCGATCCCGAATCGTCGAGCAGGAATACGACGTTGGGCTTGACGGTGCTGCTGCTGCCCACCGGCACGTTGGCGATGTCGGTGAGGGCCGCTCCCGCCGGAGCGGAAAGCCCGAGCTGGACGGCGAGGACTGCGATCAGGACCTGCTTGGCCGGGGTTTTCATTCGGGACTCCGCTGAAGCTCTCTGCTGCTGGCCGCCGATTTGCATCGCGCGGATGACGGCGGCTACCGCGACACGACCGATTGCACGAACGACTCCGCGTTCTTGGGCCCGCGGGCCCGCACGGTCACGCGATAGAAGTACGTGGTGGTGCTCCGGTAATCCGGCGATCCCACCTTGTTCGAGCCGCTGGTCGCGAGCGAATTGATCTGGCACTGCGCGATCGGATTGGCGACTGGCAGCGGGCCGTCGCACAACCGGTCGACGATCCATTGCAGCTGCAGCGTGCCGACGCTCCGCGAGGTCACGCCGGACCAGTCGACGCCCTGCGGAAGACCGGTGCCATCGGTGGCCAGCCGCGTCGCCACATAGACTCCCGGCACCGTGGATTCCAGATCGGTGCGCGCGGCGAGATCGGCGACGGCCTGATTGACGGCGATGTCCGCCGCTTGCAGCGCAGCCTGCTTGAAGGTGATGTTGCCGGCAATGAGGGCGGCGGTCTCCGTGTTCCGCAGCAGCGCCGCGCCGGCGAGCAGGAGCACGCCCAGCACGACGAGGACGAGGAGCAGCGAGACGCCCCGCTGCCTGTGCGCCCGGGCGCGCATTGGTGCACCCTTGGCGCTGCGCGCCTTCCCTCCGAGAGGGAGCAATTCGCGCTTGGGACGGCCCTGCGCGCTCACGCGACCCCCGCCCAGTTGAGGTTCTTGAGGGGAATCGTGGTGCGCATGCTGCGATAGCGGTAGCACTGCCAATCCGGCTGCGCTGCGATGTAGTCGTACGTCGGTCCGCCGGGCCACGCGGCCGGGACGACGGTCGTTGCGTCGCAGGTGCCGCCGAGGGTGGTCGGTTTCTCCCTCTGCGGGTTGCGCAGCAGGATCCCGACGCGGATGGCGCGGATCTGCGCGACCTGCGCGGGCGTCGGCGTTGCCCAGGCATCCGTTGCGTCCACCCAGTCGGTGATCGTCGTCGTCCCGGGCGCCGCCGTGACGCCGTACTGGATCTTCAGGCCGACCGTGTTGTCCGCAAGCAGCTGGACCTCGCCCGTCAGGTTGTTCACGATCTCCAGCCGGTTGGCCGGGCTGACGCGATAGGTCGTCCAGGCGAGACCATCCGCCCGATTGATCGACGCGCGCATCGGATACGCGACGGGGTTCGAGAACGTTGCCGCGGTGGGCGGGTTGAACGCGCCGCCGGCGCCGTGGCCGATGCGGATCGTTCCCGGCGGATTGGTGTCGACGCTGGTCACGCTGATCACCGTGCAGGGGTCGGACGAGCCCGGATTCGACAGCACGGCGATGCCGCCGACGGCGATCGCGCCCGCGTTCTCCAGAACGACCTCCGCATCGGGGCTCGTCATGGGGAGGAAGAGCGTCGACGGCGCGGCGGCGAGCGTGAAATCGGCGTAGGTCACCGTGACGGAATCGGGCGCGCCGCTGCCGGTCGTCACGGCCACCGGCATGAACCGCGCGTTGTCGAGGCGCTTGGCGCCGCCGAAATAGAGATTGATCGTCGGGCAGGCGATCTTTCCCAGCGCCGAGAACCCGAGTCCCGCCATCTTGACGTCGTGCTCCAGCAGCGTGAGGACGGCGACGCCGTTCTCGAGGGCGCTGTTGCCGCCCATGCTGGTCCGCTTGCTCGCCTCCATGAAGCCGAGCGTGCCGGCGGCCGCCAGCACCACGAGCATGCCGACGACGATCGCCACCATCAGCTCGACGATGGTCATGCCCCGTTGCGGATGGGAGGTATGCATGGTCCAGTGCCCGCACGGCCGCCCGAAGGGCACTGTGCTCCCCCTCGGGGGGCAGCGAACACCAGGCCGCAGGCCGCAGGACAGCCGAAGGCTGGTCCCGCGAAGCGGGATGCGGCGAAGCCGCACACAGTGAGCGTGGGGGCCGTTCATGTGCCCGCCGGCGCCTGGGTCGTCAGGACGTAGTTGTGGGTCGTGTCCTCGCGCGGCAGCTTCCAGAACAGGCGGATCGTGAACGTGCCGTCGTTCGCGAGCTCGAGCTGCGGCGGCGCATCGGCGGCGCCGGGCAGCGTCGAAACGACCTCCTGCCGCCATGTGACACGGGCGGCGTTCGCCGCGCTGCTGGTGCAGCCGGTCGCGCCCGCATAGCAGCTCAGGTTGGACGTGTCGGCCAGCGCGACGCCGACCAGCGAGTTGGCAAACGCGGCGGCCTGGACGCGGAAGCTCGACTGCGTATTCTGGGCGAGCAGCGTCGCCTGCAATCCCGCGAGTCCCGTGATGCCCGTGCCGAAAATGGCGATGGAGACCAGCGCATCCATCAGCGCGAATCCTCGTTGCTTGGCCTGCGCATTCATCGTGTGATCTCCTGGTCAGCAAGCCTTGGGGGTACCCGTCGCCGCAGCGGGATCGCACAGCCGCGGCTCCCCCGTCGCCGGAAGCTCGATCCGCAGACAGGTGACTTCGCCCCCGTTCACGCGGCAGGTGCCGGCGGCGGGGTTCGTGAACTGGATCGCGAGCGATGTGCCGGCCGGAAAGGTGCGGCCGCTGCCGCTGAAGGCGACCTGTCCGGCGGCGGGCGCCAGGCTGAGCGCGGTGTTCGCCGCTGCGGCGCGGTGCACGAGCGTGGTGTCGGGACCGCCGTTGGATCCCGGGAGCACGACGAACCATTCGGCGCCGGAGTACCGGTAGAGCACGGTCGTGTTCCGCCTGATCGCCTCGTTCCGCGCGACCGCGAGGCCGTCGAGCATGCCTTCGGAGCCGACCCGCAGCCGGACGTTGCCCACGAAGGTGCCCAGCGTGGGCATCCCCGACAGCGCGAGAAGGAGCAGGATGGTCACCGCGACCATCATCTCGACCAAAGTGAATCCGCGTTGCGTCTTCATCAGCACTCTCCCGGACGGGTCAGCCAGCACGCGACGGGCACCGTTGCTCTCGGAAACGCCGTCGTGCGCTGATTGCCCGCATCGTCCACCCCGTACGCATAACCACTCATGAACCCGATCCCCGTCGCCGTCATCGCGAACGACGCGCCGTTCGCGCCCAGCGTGCACGCGAACGTGAAGTTGGGCGAGGCCGCGGGAACCGCGACCGCGCACGGGCCGCCGGCGATCCCATAGTTGCCGTTGTCCTGGAAGCCCTGTTCCATGCGCGTGCGAAACTGCGTCATCGCCTGGAACGCATCGGTGAGCCGGGAACGCCGCACGTAATCGAGGTAGCTTGGAAGCGCGATGCTGGCGAGAATGGCGACGATCGCGACGGTCGCCAGCAGCTCGAGTGCCGTGTAGCCGCGCTGCCGCTGCGCACGCATCGCTCCCTCGGGATTCGCGCAGCGGCTTCGCCGGGCATGGGCCGATGTGCGCGATGGGAGAGGGATGAGCATGATCGTTGCGAGAAGCGATGCGGGTTCGATGCCGAGCAGTAACGGGGAAACGCCGGTTGTCGAATACAACTTGACTGTACTGAACTGCGCCTTCGAACACGGGATGGATACCGACCCGCTATTTCACCGACCGTGTCGTGTTGATCGTGAACCGGCGCACGGGCAAGGCAGCAAGACGTATGCCGTTGTCATGGACGGGATCGCGAGGCCCGATGAACGGCCAGAATCCCGTGATCGGCGTTATCGATATGCGCGTCCGAAATTCGGCAACTCGGCAACCCGCGCATGGCGATGTGCGCCGGACGGCGTCGCATAGTGACGAAATTCGTCGGAGCGTGACGCAGAGCGTCCCGCGGCGCGGCGCGTCATGTCGGCGTTGTTCGCTACAATGCCGAACGCAATCCTGGACGTTCGCGCAACGACCGAGACCTCGCCAGCCATTCGCGCGAACGCATCGATGCGCATCTGCCTGCTGACGAATCAGGATCTCCTCGCCGTCCCCTTTCCCGCGGACGACTGGCCCTGCGATCCGCGGCCCTTCTATCCCGGCGCGCAATGGCAGGTGGAGTGTCTCGCGCACCCGACGAGCGTCGAGCAGGTCACGCGGCGCATCCGCGAGGGCTTCGATGTCTTCTTCAATCTCTGCGATGGCGCCGCCGACCAGAACATTCCCGGCATCGAGGTCGTCCGGGCGCTGGAAGCGCATGGCGTCGCCTTCACCGGCGCCACCTCCGAGTTCTACGAGCCCTCGCGCGCGGCGATGAAGGCGGCGTGCGCGGCGGAGGGAATCGCCACTCCCGACTGCGTCCTCGCGCGCGGCGATGCGGATATCGAGCGCGCGGCCGACCTGTTGCGCTTCCCGCTCTTCGTGAAGCACTACAGCAGCTATTCCAGCGTCGATCTTTCCCGGCGCTCGCGCGCATGCACGCCGGCCGGACTGCGCCAGCAGGCGCGCAAGATCATCCGGCGCCACGGAGCGGCGCTGATCGAGGAGTTCATCGAGGGAACCGAATGCACGGTCCTCGTGGCGGAGAATCCGGAGGACCCGGCCCGCCCCAAGACCTATGCGCCGATCCAGTATCGCTTTCCCGAAGGCGAGACCTTCAAGCACTCACGCATGAAGTGGGTCGACTACGGCAGGATGGCGGCCTTTCCGGTCCGCGATCCGGATCTCGCTGCCCGGCTGCGCGATGTGTCCGCCCGCTTTTTCGTCGCGCTGAACGGCGCGAGCTTCGGACGCTGCGATATCCGCGTCGGCCGCAGCGGGACGCCCTACATGCTGGAAATCAATCCCAACTGCGGGGTCTACTACCCGCCCACGGATCCCGGCAGCGCCGACCTTTGCCTGGCGCACGATCCTGAGGGTCATGCGGGCTTTACGCGCCGGCTGATCGAGGCGGCGCTGCATCGCCAGCGCCGGCGCGCCCGGCACCAGGCCGCGCCCTAGCGCACTGCCGGAGCGGGCGGACGCGGTGATCCGATGCTCGGCACTACCGGTCGATTGCCGCGCTCTGCCCGGGTCGACTTGAAGCGCGGACGCCCGCCCGCTCCAGGATATGCCGGGTGATGCCGAGCGCGAGCTCGTGCTCACCGATGAAGACCTTTCCCAGCCCTTCCCGCTCCAACAGCTCGGCTTCCTGCTCGTTGTGCGTACGCAGCACAAGCTCCACCGTCGGATTGAGCTTCCGGGCAATCCCCGCGATCTTGCGGACGTTGAAAGTATCCGGTGTCGCTATCACCAGCATGCCGGCGCGCGCGACGTGCGCCTGGATCAGGACCGCAGGGTCGGACGCGTCGCCCGACACTGCCGGTATGTTGCGCGCACGGAGTTGCTCCACCAGTTCGCGGTTCTGCTCGGCGACAACGTAGGAAATCCCCTGTGCATCGAGCGCTTTGGCGATGCGACGTCCGACTCGTCCGTAACCGACCAGCACGATCTGCCCCGTGAGGCGAGACTGATCGACTGTCGCCGGCAGCTCGGCGAGAGGGTCGGCGCTGCGCTCCAGGCCTCGGGCAAGGGCGGATCTCGCCCGCAGCCACTGTTGAGCCGGCGCGATGGCGGCGAATACGAGCGAGTTGAGCGCCATCGATATCAATGCGCCGGCGAGGATCAGGCTCTGACCCTCCAGCGGCAACAAGCCAAGGGCAACGCCCAGACCGGCCAGAATGAACGAGAACTCGCCAATCTGTGCCAGGCTCGCGCCCACCGTGAGCGCCGTGTTGAGTGGATAACGAAAGGCAAGCACCAGGATGATCGCGGCCACCGTCTTGCCCAGCATGATGATGGCAACCACCGCCAGAACCTTGAGCGGCGCGTCGACCAGCACCTGCGGTTCGAACAGCATCCCGACGGAAACAAAGAACAGAACCGAGAAGGCGTCGCGCAACGGCAGCGACTCTTCCGCCGCCCGGTGGCTGAATTCCGACTCGCGCATCATCATCCCGGCGAAGAAGGCGCCGAGCGCGAACGACACGCCGAACAACGCGGCCGCGCCATAGGCGACGCCGACGGCCACCGCAACGACGCATAGCGTGAACAGCTCGCGTGAGCCGCTTCGAGCCACCAGCCAGAGTATTCGAGGGAACACACGGCGTCCCGCCACCAGCATCAACGCGATGAAGGCGGTGACTTTGGCCAGCGTAATTCCCAGCGTCGTCCAGAGATCCCCCTCGCCACGGGGGGCGGCGACGTCGGACGCGCTGTCGAGAAGCCCTGCGATCGGCGGCAATAGCACCAGCACGAGCACCATGACCAGATCCTCGACGACCAACCAGCCTACGGCGATCCGGCCATTCACCGAGTCCAACACGCCGCGATCGTCAAGTGCGCGCAGTAGCACGACGGTGCTCGCCACGGAAAGGGCCAGACCGAACACCAGAGCCGCCCCGAACGCCCAGCCCCAGAACAGCGCCGTTGCCACGCCCAGGGCGGTCGCCACGGCGACTTGCACGATGGCACCCGGCACGGCGATGCGGCGGACGGCCATCAGGTCGCCAAGCGAGAAATTCAGTCCGACGCCAAACATCAGCAACATCACGCCGATCTCGGCGAGTTGACTTGCCAGCCCGACATCGGCAACGAATCCCGGCGTCGCAGGGCCGATGACGATTCCGGCGAGGAGATAGCCGACCAGGGGTGGCATCTTCAGGCGCGACACGACGAAGCCCATGACCATCGCCAACCCCAGCGCGGCCGCGATGGTTGTTATCAAGTTGATTTCGTGGGGCATGTCGGCAATGCAGGTGTCGTCGGTGCGGCGCGATCGACACCATTATGAATGAGGCGACCCGACGATTCGGTCGTGAACGCGTCGGGTGAATGTCCCGACGGAGACCGCGCCCGGCACGGCGAGCATCGACGGGCCGAAAGCGGCGCTGCCACGTCACATGCCTGCAACAAAGTCGGCGTAAACAGTCGGCATGGATGTTTGCGCGGGGTCACGATGACGGTTCGGTGCGACGGCGACTCGTGGATCATGGAGCAGGTCGGGGAGAAGCAGGATTTCGAGGCCGAGCTCAGTCGCCTCGGGCTTCGGCATGAGGACTACGCTCTGCACGTCCGACGTGGCGGGATGGGCGGAATCGCCAGGGGCTGGGGATCAAACTACGCGGTGAGGGTCACCAACATCGTCACGGGCATCCGGGGCATCTACTGGGGCGGCCCCGGCGAGGACTGGGTCGCGCAATTCGCGTCGGACATCGCCAAGGGGATATATCGCGGCCTGCCGATTGGGGGCCAGGTTGCCCATCCCGATCCGCAGGTCGCGCCGGCACCTTGGTGGCGAGCTTTCGTAGCTCGTCGACTCGAGGTCGAACCGTGAAGAGACCCCACGACCGTCGCGAGGTCGCAATCGTCGTCGGCTGTGGCGACATCGGCTCCGCGATCGCCCACGCCCTGCACGCGGCGGGCTTTGCCGTCGTGCTCACCGACCACGTCGATCCACCGTGGGCACGACGGGGAATGGGATTCACCGACGCCTGGTACGTCGGTCACGCCGAGCTCGACTCGGCGGTGGCGTGCTTTTGCGCATCGGTGCGCACGGTTGCCACGCTCCTCGCGCAACGCCTGATCGCCGCGACGACCTGGTCATGGGGCGGCATTGCGCAAGCGCTGCATCCGGCGGTGGTGGTCGACGCCCGGATGCAGGCCGACCGATCGCCGAGCGTGCTGATCGGCGGCGCGACGCTTACCATCGGCGTCGGAGCGGGATTCCTGCCCGGCGTTCACGTCGATCTCGTAGTCGACGGCGATGACGATGATCCGCCGGATGTCGATCCGCGCCTGATCGTGCGCGCCGATGGACCCGGATGGTTCATGACTTCCTGTCGCGTCGGCACCCGCGTCCGCGCGGGCGAAACCGTCGGGCACGTCGGTAGACGCCCGTTCATCGCGCCCGCCGATGGCGTGCTGCGCGGGGTGTCGGCGCGCGGCGCGCGCGTTCATCCCGGCGTAGCGGTGATCGAGGTCGATCCCGGCGGCGATCCCGCGTCGTGTTTCGGGCTCGGTGAACGAGAGCGGCGCATCGCAGCCCGCGTGGTCAATGCGCTGGTGGCGCATGGGGCCCGCGCTACCGGATTTGCCGCCGGCCCATCCACGAGCACGTCTGCGATCGGCGTCACCGGGTAAGCGGCCGGCCGACGCGCCGGAGTGGCGCAGGCAGACGATGCCCGGATCCCGGTGTTTCAGCTCGTTCTTGCCGCGAATGCCGGGCGATCCCCGGATTTCGGTGTTTCAGCTCATCCTTACCGCGAATCCGCGCTGGACTCCGGGTCGAGCCATCATCGTCTCATACCAGCGCCGGACGCTTCGGGAAGTCGGCGAGATCGACCTTGTGCCGCGGGTGCCGCCACGCCCAGCCGAGGATGGCGAAGTCGGCGATCGACAGCTCGTCGGCGAAGTACTGCCGCGCGGCCAGCCGCTGGTCCATCACCCGGTAGAGCCGCCGCGTTTCCTTCGAGAAGCGCTCGAGCCCATAGCGACGATCCTCTTCGTTCTCGACCGTCGCGTAATGGTGGACCTGCCCGGGTATCGGCCCGAAGCCGCCGTGCTGGAACATCAGCCACTCCAGGACCGGGATGCGCGCCTCCAGGTCGCGCGGCCAGAACTTCCCGGTCTTCTCACCCAGGTAGATGAGGATCGCGCCCGACTCGAACACGCTGACGGGCTTCCCGCGGGGTCCGTCCGGATCGACGATCGCCGGGATCTTGCCGTTCGGGCTGATCTTCAGGAAATCGGGATTCGCCTGCTCGCCCTTGCGGAGGTCGACGATCCTGACGGCGTAGGGAAGCGCCATCTCCTCGAGAGCGACGCTGATCTTGCGGCCGTTGGGCGTGTCGAAAGCGTGCAGTTCGATCGGCATCCGGAGCAGCCCTGCCCTGTCGAGTGATTGAACCGGCACCGGCGAACCCGTGTGGTGCAGCCGCGGCGCGCCCTGTAGCATCGCGTGGACGTCACGAACCCGCAACGCCAGCCAGGCCCGGCCAAGGAGATCATTATGGCATCGCCGACCTACACCTCTGCACTGATCGTGGGCGCCGGCCGGGGACTGAGCGCGTCGCTGACCCGGCGGCTCAGGACCGAGGGTCTCGCCGTCGCGCTCGCCGCGCGCGACACCGCAAAGCTCGCGGCGTTGTGCACCGAGACCGGCGCCCGCGCCTTCGGCTGCGATGCGCAGGACGACGCCCAGGTGCAGCGCCTGTTCGCCGACGTCGAGCGCGTCCAGGGGGCGCCGGACGTGGTCATCTACAACGCTGGCGCACGCACGCGAGGCCCCTTCGTCGAGCTCGTTCCGGCCGAGGTTCAACGCGCACTGCAGGTCACGGCGTTCGGGGCCTTCCTGGTCGCGCAGCAGGCGGCCGCCCGGATGCTGCCGAAGGCGCACGGTGCGCTCCTGTTCACCGGCGCCTCGGCGAGCGTGAAGGGCTACGCGCAATCGGCGCCGTTCGCCATGGGCAAGTTTGCGCTGCGCGGACTCGCCCAGAGCCTCGGCGGATCTGTGCAGGATGCAGGCGAGATCCTCCACAACTACGCCAGGTCCAGCTACCAGCGCATCCCGCGGCCCCTGCGCACGCGCATGCTCCGGCCGCGAAGGGCGCGAGCAGAGAAGCAGAAGAAGTGGACCCAACAGCGTCGTTACGCCGGTGACTGGTACAACGAGATCGTCGAGGGCGACGGCCGAACCTTCGACTGGGGAATCGACATCACCGAGTGCGGCATCGTGAAGTTCTTCCACGCCCAAGGCGCCGACGAGCTCACCCCCTACCTGTGCGACCTCGACTATGTGATGGCCGAAGCCGCAGGGGTGGGACTCACCCGTACCAAGACCCTGGCCTGGGGTTGCGACAGCTGCGACTTCCGCTGGAGGATCCCCGGAGACACCATCAGCACTTGGCCTCCGTCCTTCGGTGAACAGCGCTGCGGCCTGGTCGCGAACCAGACACCTGCACAACCTGTGGAGCCCGAGTGAACGGCAGTCGTTGGGCGCATGCCGGGCCGGCCGTTGCCGACCACTGATGCGGCCGCCTACTCGCCGCGCTGAAGCCCCTTCAGACGTTCCCGCTCGGCGATCACGGCGCGATAGGAATCCCGCTCGTGCAGCAGCCACCCCGGTGGGTCGGCGATCAGTTCGCCGACCTGATCGGCCGTCAGGGCTTCAGCGATCCCGCCGCGGGCCAACCCGGAGCGGGAAACGCCCAGCTTCTGGGCCACCACGTCGCGCGGGAACGGGCCGTTGCGGCGCAGGTCGAGCAACCACTGCGGCGGGTCCGCGCGCAACGCGTCCAGCTCGTCCCTGGTGATCGGCGAGTGCTGGAACTCCTCCGGTGCGGCGGGCAGGTAGATCCCGAGTTTGCTGGCCGCGGTCGCTGGTTTCATGGTCTGGCTCACGCCCGGCAGCCTATCCGAGGAGCATCCGCGGCCATGCCGGGTCCGTACTACCCTTCCCGGGTGACCATCCCCGATCCGCCGACCGACCGCCCGCAGCGAACGCCGGGCCTCCGGGTGGGTCACGTTCCTGGGGTGACGCTCACCAAGTGGCGCAGGATCTGGGCCGATCGGCACCGCCGGATTCAGCTCGAAGTGGTCGAGGTGGCGCAGAAGGACCAGCGCCTGGCCCTGGACGACGGGTTGGTGGACATGTGTTTCGTCCGGCTGCCCGTGTCTGGAGAGGGGCTGCACACGATCCGTCTCTACGACGAGGTCCCCGTTGTGGTGGTGCCGAAGGACCACCCGTTGGCAGCCTTCGACGAGGTGAGCCTCGCCGGCCTCGCCGGGGAGACCTTGGTGCTGGACGACGATTCCGCAAGCGGCGTCGACCGGGTCGCCTGGGGCGCGGGCATCCTGCGGTTGCCGCACTCCATCGCGCGGTCCCACAGCCGCCGCGACCTGGTCTATCGGCCGATCACCGACGCCGAGCCGACCACGATCGCCCTGGCCTGGCTGGTCGACAACCCCAACGAACTGATCGAGGAGTTCGTCGGCATCGTCCGCGGACGGACCGCCAACAGCTCGCGGACGGCGCAAGCCAAGGCCGCCAAGGCGGAACCGGTTGCGAAGCCTGCCGCGCCGCCGGCGAAACGTGGAGCGCCGAAGGGAGCTCGCCGACCCGGTGGGTCCCGCCCGGGCCGCGGCCAGCGCCACCGTTGAAGCCGGTCCGTGGTTCGTACATACGTTCCATTTTCTCAGCTTCTTCTTAGCCTGACAAGGCGGTTCAGAGGCTGAAGCGGCACATTTCTGTCAGTGGTGGCGGCGATGCTTGGTTGATGGAAACACCGCTCGAACTGGCTGGCGGCCCCGGCGCTGCCACCGTTCTGGCCGGGGCTGCGCTGCTGGAGTTCGACCAGGTGCTTGACCGAATCGAGCCGGACCGGTCGGGACTTGATCCGGCCACCCGGCTCCGCTGGGCACAGCTGGCGCGCCGAGTCGCGGAGCGGTTGGCCTCCCTTGCCGGAATCCTGATCGGCGAGGCCGATCTGCAGAATGCCTCGGTTCGGGCCAACGGCACACCGATGTCGTCCTGGCTGACGCTGAGCGGCAACCTGTCCCGTCGCGAGTCCGCGGGACTGCTGCACAACGCTCGGGCGCTGGCTGGGCACCCGGCCGTCGGCGAGGCCGCAGCGGCTGGGAGGATCGGCTCGGGGCAGGCCCGGGCGATCACCGGCGTGCTGCGCAGCCTGGAGGATCGGCTGGACGAGGGCCAGCGCCGGGACGCCGAGCTGAAGCTGGTCGAGCTGGCCGGCCGAATGGACGCCGACCGCCTCGCCAAGGCTGCCGGGCAGGTGCTGGCGGAAGTCGTGCCGGAGGACGCCGACGAACTGCTGGAGCGAAAGCTCCAGGCCGAGGCGGAGAGCGCGCGCCACAACCGGTCGCTCCGGTTCTTCCGGGAGGGCGGCGGGGCGGTGCGGTTTGCCGGGCTGCTGCCCCGGGTCGACGCCGAGGCCTGGTTGACCCTGCTGGATGCGCATGCGGAGTCGCAGCGGCGGACCGCCCTGGAGGAGCGGGATCCACTTTCGCCGTCGCTCACGCCCGAGCAGCGTCGGGCCGACGCCCTGATCGCCATGGTCCAGCAGCACTCGCTGACCAGGCAGGCGCCCAGCAGCGGCGGGGACCGGCCGCGGGTACAGGTGTTGCTCGACTATGACCGGCTTCGCCGGGACGCCGCGGGCGCCGGCCTGATCGCCGATGACGAACAACTTCCCGCCGGGGAACTGCGACGCCTGTGCTGCGATGCGGAGCTGCTTCCGGCAGTGCTGAACGGCACTTCTGAGGTACTGGACGTCGGCCGCGCCAACCGGCTGGTCACGCCGGCAATCAGGGCGGCGCTGACGGTTCGGGATCGGGGCTGCGCCTTCCCCGGCTGCCAGACCAGGCCGGTCGTGTGCGAGGCCCACCACATCAGGCCCTGGTGGGCCGGTGGCACTACCTCGACTTCGAATCTTGTTCTCCTTTGCCACCACCACCACGCCCTGGTCGAGCCGGCCAAGTACGCGGCCCGGGACCAGTGGGAGGTCCGGATCGCGCGGGACGGACTGCCCGAGGTGATCCCACCCGCAAGACAGGATCCCCGTCGAAGACCCATCCGGCAGCAGCGTTCGGCTGTCGCCAGCCCGGGCACGCTTCCGCGCATGGAGTGAGCAGTACTCACGTTGCGCCCGGCCGGGCAGACCTTCAGGCGTTTCGCTCACACGGGCCGGTCAGGCGTGGCATCCGGACTGGAGTGGGCCAGGCCCAGCGCCGGACCTGGCGCGGGTCAGGCGTAGCGCCGGACCTGGGCGCGGGCCAGGCACAGCTTCCGGACCTGGAGCGGGTCAGGAGTAGCGTCCCGAGTGCAGCACGGCCTGGTACTGGGCGCGCTCATAGGTGGACGGGTCGGGGACCGAGGCCGCACTCATCGCCCCGCGCAGTTCGTCGAAACCGCTGTAGTCGTTGTCGACGAGCCAGGTCTCGGCTTCTGCCAGCATCTGCGTGATGGCTTCTGGGCCGCGGCGCAGGATGGCGGAGGTCGTGCAGGCGACGTTGGCTCCCACCAGGATCGCCTTGATCACCTCGACTCCGCTGTGTACACCGGAGGTGCAGGCCAGGCCGACTTCGGGCAGCTGCCCACGCAGGATGCCCAGCCACCGCAGCGCCAGCCGCTGGTCCTCGGGATCGGAGAGCTCGGCTCGGGCGAACAGCCGAAGGTCGTCGAGATCAAGGTCGGGGGCATAGAACCGGTTGAACAGCACCAGGCCGTCAGCTCCGGCGTCCACCGCCTGCGCGGCGAACTTCGACAACGCCGAGTAGTAGGGCGAGAGCTTCACGGCGAGCGGGATTTCGACAGCGATCCGCACGGCCTCGATGGCCGCCAGATGTGCCATCTCGACTTCGGCACCGCCCTTGGCCGGGTCGGCGGCCACCGAGTACAGGTTGAGCTCAAGGGCGTCAGCGCCGGTAGCTTCGAGTTCTGCGGCATAGCGCTGCCACGAGCCCGGCTTCGTTGCGTTAAGGCTGGCGATCACCGGGATCTTCAGTTGCGCCTTGGCCTGCTTCAACAACCGGCGGTGCCGGCCGGCGCCAAGGGCGGGCTGCTCGATCTCGGGCAACGCACCCCCGGAGAACTCGGCGAAGTCCTCGCCGGCCTGCATCATCTCGGTCAGCTGGGTCTCCTCTTCGACCACCTCTTCCTCGAACAGCGAGGGCAGTACCACCGCGGACGCACCGGCAGCCTCGAGGGCGAGCAAGGATTCGATCCGGCCGGTCAGCGGCGACGCCGAAGCGATCAGCGGACCCGTCAGCGACAGGCCGAGATAGCTGGTGGCCAGTTGGGGCCTCATGATTCCTCCTTGATCACCGGCAGGACCCGTTCGAGTCCTGCCAGTTGCGAGTAATAGTGCCAGCGTTCGTCGGCGTCCGCCTGTGCAAGTAGTGCCAATTGCTCGGCCCGAGCCGGATTGGCGCGCGCGAGCATCGCAAACCGGGTCTCATTCATCATGAAATCCCTCACCGGAATGGTCGGTGCCTTGCTGTCCAGGTGCAGCGGATGCCCCGCCCCACCCGGCCGGTAGCGGTACAACGGCCAATATCCGCTGGCGACCGCCTCGTTCTGGTGGCTCATCGACGTCGCCATGTCGATGCCGTGGGCGATGCAGGTCGAGTACGCGATCAGCAGGGACGGCCCCGGCCAGGCCTGGGCCTCCAGCATCGCCCGGACGGTCTGCTGCTGGTTCGCCCCGATCGCCATCTGCGCGACATAGACGTCGCCGTAGGCCTGGGCCAGCACGCCGAGGTCCTTCTTCGGGTTCGACTTTCCCGCGGTGGCGAACTTGGCCGTGGCGCCGCGCGGGGTTGCCTTCGACGCCTGGCCGCCGGTGTTGGAGTACACCTCGGTGTCGAGCACCAGGATGTTCACGTTCCGGCCGCTGCCCAGCACATGGTCCAGGCCGCCGTAGCCGATGTCGTAGGCCCAGCCATCACCGCCGACGATCCACACCGACTTGTCGACGAGCTCGTCGGCAAGGGAGAGCAGCGCGCGTGCCCTCCCAAGATCGCTGGTCGTGCCAATCGATACCGCCGGGCTGGCTTCGACCGGCTCTGCCAGCGACAGGTGCGCTGCTAGCACCCGCTTCAGCTCGGCCACCCGGATCCGCTGGGCGGCCAGTCCGGCCTCGTCGGTGGCTTCCTCGGCCAGGATCGCGTCCGCCAGGTCGTGGCCCACCTCGTTGCGCAGCCCAGCCAGCAGCCGGCGGGCCTCGGCGTGCTGCTGCTCCCAGGCGATCCGCATGCCAAGGCCGAACTCGGCGTTGTCCTCGAACAGCGAGTTCGACCAGGCCGGTCCGCGACCGTCGGCGTTCGTCGTGTACGGCGTGGTGGGCAGGTTGCCGCCGAAGATCGACGAGCAGCCGGTGGCGTTCGCCACGATCATCCGGTCGCCGAACAACTGGGTGAGGGTCTTGATGTAGGGCGTCTCGCCGCAGCCCGAACAGGCCAGCGAGAACTCGAACAGCGGCTGCAGCTGGGCCACGCCCTTCACCTGGTCGTGGCGCACCAGCGTCCGGTCGATCTCAGGCAGACCGAGGAAGTACTCGAAGTTCACCCGCTCGGCGTCGCGGTGCTCCTTCGCCGGGAGCATGTTCAACGACTTGTGCTTGAGCTCGCTCTTCGACCTCGCCGGGCAGACGTCGACGCAGATGCCGCAGCCGGTGCAGTCGTCGGGGGCCACCTGCACGATCAGCCTGTGGCCGGGCAGTTGCCGGTCCTTGTAGTCCTTGTGCTGGAAGCCGTCCGGGGCACCGAGCAGGTCGTCGGCGGTGGCCAGCTTGATCCGGATCGCGGTGTGCGGGCAGGTGATCGCGCACTTGCCGCAGTCGATGCACAGCGACGGGTCCCAGATCGGCAGTTCCGCGGCCAGGCCACGCTTCTCCCACTTGGCCGTCCCCGTCGGCCAGGTGCCGTCGACCGGGAATGCGCTCACTGGCAACAGGTCCCCCTGGCCGTGCAGCATCGCACCGGTGACCCGATGGACGAAGTCGCCGGCCGCCTGCGGCAGGGGCGGCAGCCGGTGCTCATGACTGGATGGCTGCAGGGCTGCCGACAGCGGTTCGAGGGCCGGGATCGCTGCGTCGATGGCGGCGAAGTTGCGCTCGACGACGGTGCGACCACGCAGCCCGTAGGTCTTCTGGACTGCCTCCTTGATCGCTGCGATGGCCTCATCGGCCGGCAGCACCCCCGAGAGGTAGAAGAAGCACGGCTGCATGACCGTGTTGATCCGCTTGCCGAGACCAGCGGCCTTGGCGACCGCCTCCGCGTCGATCACCCAGGTGCGCAGCTTCTTGTAGGCGATCTCGGCCTGCACCTCGACCGGCAGGTGGTCCCAGGTCGCTTCGCCGTACGGGGAGTTCAGGAGCAGGGTGGCACCGGGCTTGGCCACGTCGATGGTCTTCATCGAGGTCAACAGCTCGAACTGGTGGACGGCGACGAAATCGGCCCGGTCCACCAGGTAGGTAGCGCGGATCTGGGCGCGGCCGAAGCGCAGGTGGGAGACGGTAACCGCCCCGGACTTGCGGGAGTCGTAGACGAAGTAGCCCTGGGCGGCGGCGTCCGGCTGCTCGCCGATGATCTTCACCGAGTTCTTGGCTGCGCCGACGGTGCCGTCCGAGCCAAGTCCGAAGAAGACCGCGGAGATGTGGTCGTCGGGGACGCGGAAGTCGTGGTCAGGGGTGAGGGAGAGGAACGTGACGTCGTCGACGATGCCGACGGTGAACCGCGGCTTCGGGGAAGGCCTGGTCAGCTCGTCGAACACCGCCTTCGCCATCGCCGGGGTGAACTCCTTGCTGGACAGCCCGTAGCGGCCGCCGATCACCCGCGTGACTGCGGCCCTCCGTGAAGCTCGCTCAGGGACCGTTTCGCGCGATGCGAGCGCAACCAGGACGTCGGCGTGCAGTGGTTCGGCCGGGGCCCCGACCTCCTTGGTGCGGTCGAGGACGGCAACGCTGGTCACGGTCGGCGGCAGGGCAGCCAGGAAGGCATCGACGGGGAACGGCCGGTAGAGCCGGACGGTGATCATGCCCACCTTCTCGCCCCGGCGGACCAGCTCGTCGACGGTTTCGGCCAGGCAACCGGCAGACGACCCCATCGCCACCACCACGCGCTCGGCGTCCGGGGCGCCGTGGTAGTCGACCAGCGAGTAGTGCCGGCCGGTGCGCTCGGCCAACTCCGCGAAGACCTCGGAGACCACCTCCGGCACCGCCAGGTGGAACGGGTTGGCCGCCTCTGCGGCCTGGAAGAAGGCGTCCGGGTTCTCGGCCACGCCGCGGATCACCGGTGCGTCCGGCGTGAGGCCCCTTGCCCGGTGCGCCAGCACGTCCTCCTCGCGAACCAGGGCCCGCAGGTCAGCCTCGGCCAGCAGGTCGATGGTGTTCACCTCGTGGCTGGTCCGGAACCCGTCGAAGAAGTGCACGAACGGGATCCGGGTGCGCAGCGTGGCCGCGTGGGCGACCAGGGCGAAGTCGTGGGCCTCCTGGACGCTGGACGCCGCCAGCATTGCCCAGCCGGTCATCCGGGCGCTCATCACGTCGGAGTGGTCGCCGAAGATGCTCAGCGCATGGGTGGCCACCGTCCGGGCAGCTACGTGGATCACCGCCGGCGTCAGCTCGCCGGCGATCTTGAACATGTTGGGCAGCATCAGCAGCAACCCCTGTGAGGCGGTGAACGTGGTGCCGAGGGTGCCCTTGGTCACCGCACCGTGCAGCGCCCCCGCGGCGCCGGCCTCCGACTGCATCTCCACCACCTCGGGGACTGCGCCCCACAGGTTCAGGCGCCCGGCGGCAGACCAGGCGTCTGCCGCCTCGCCCATCGCCGAGGACGGGGTGATCGGATAGACCGCGATCACCTCGCTGAGCGCGTGCGCGACTCTTGCAGCTGCTTCGTTACCGTCCAGCGTGGCCTTCACCGGCTCATTGTGGCGCCTCAGAGCGGCTGCCGGCCCACCGTCCCGACGATATTGGTCCGATAGTCGGGACTGCTGAACCGGGCGTACTCGGCCTCGGCGGCCTTGATCCGGGCGGCGACGTCCAGCCGTTCGGAGGGTTCCTCGTTGCCCGGCGTGGTGCTGAACTTCTGCAATGCCGCCAGTCCGGCGGCGGCGCGGTTGGCCGCTGCGGCCTGCTTGGCGTCCAGCCTGGCGGCGTACCAGTCCGAGCCGACGATGTAGTCCCGGCCGAACAGGCCCCGGAAATCCGGGGAGTCCAGGTCCCAGCCCTCGGCACTCTGCCCGTTGGCCATGATCTCCAGCAGGGCCCGCAGCGGCGGGATCGCCAGCGCGATCGTGCCGTCGTCGAAGTAGGCCTGGGCCACCCGCTGGTGGGTGGTCACCATGGTTGCCATCGATTCGGCGAACACGTCAGGGTCCTGCAGTTCCGGCCGCAGCATCTCCTCGGTGAAGACCGCGTGCGGGTGCAGGAAGATCCGGCCGAAGTACTTGCGCGCGAACGCCTGGGTCATGCGGTACCCCAGCCGGCTGGCCAGCACCGGCTTGCCCGCATGCTCGAAGTCCTCGATCTTCTCGAGGCAGCCGTCGGCGATCAGGTTGGCTGCGCTCCGCTCCGCCGGGGTCATCCGGCTGAACACCTCCGGCACGAGCATCGAGATGTCGTGCTCGACCCGGACCTTCGGCCCGACGTAGCCGGCGCAGGAGACCCAGCCGTCATAGCCCGTCAGGGCGTAGGAGAGCAGGGCTGCGTTGAGGTCGAGGACCGCCGGCAGCGCGTTGAACGGCCCCTTCGTCATCGCGCCCTCCGAGCCGGCCCCCGTGGTGGACGGTGACTTGCCGGTCATTGAGGAGATGAATTCGGCGAACAGCTCCGGCAGCTCCAGGTAGTGCAGCGGGTTGAACGAGCAGAGCGGCGGCACCGGCCCGTCCGGCGGGTTGTTCCGGCGACCGGCAGCGACCACGTCCACCGGCAGCGGCAGCGGCGCGTGGGAGGGCAGCCGGCGCACCAGGTGCGAGGCAAGCTCGGAAACCGCGGTCGCGGCGGCATTGGTGCGGTCGGGCCGCTGCTGCAGGTAGCGCGGGTTCTTGCTCGGCTTGCCGTCAACGATGCGGGGGTTCGCCGAAGAGACGAAGTAGGCCGGAGAGGCGCCTTCTGGGGCTTCGGCAACCCTGCTGATCAGCGAGCGCATCGGTGCGGTGAAAGCCGAGAACGCCACGGCTTCGTCCCGCATCTCGATGGCATCAGCCCGGGTGAGCGGCTGGAAGTTCGAAAGGAAAGTGCCGGGACCGGCGATGTCGGCTTCGGCCTGCTTGTCGTAGCCACGGTGGATGGCGTCGTCAGGGCGCTGGAAGAGCAGCTCCTCGCAGTTCTCGACGAGCTTGTACGACCGGCCGGCCGTCAGCCCAACCATGTGGCCGTCGACCACGACCGAGGCCGTGATGTCGTCCTCGGTCTGGACCTTCACGGCCGGGTTGAAGTCGTGCCGCAAGCCGAACAGCCGCCACGAGCCGTCGGTGTCGAAGCCCACCCGCAGCATGTTCACCATGATCTTGTCGCCGTCCAGGCGCAGGTTGATCCCGCGGCGGCCGTTGATGATGCCGACACTGAAATGGCTGCGCCAGTCGGTGCCCCACTCGGGGGTGTAGAACCGCTTCACCACGAAGACCAGTTCCTTGATGTGCTGTGGGATCGACTCCAGCCAGGCGTTGTACTCGGGCGTGTACTCGGAGTCGGACGGGGTGAGGAGCTTGATCACGCTGCCGATGCTCCGGTCGTCGCCGAGGACCGGCCGCCGATCCAGGCCATGCTGGCTCGCGTCGGCGAAACGGTCGGAGAGGTCACGCTCGAGGATGGCCGCAACCGCCTCCATGTCGGACTCGAAGTCGGGTGAGTAGGCGTTGCCGAAAATGAACGCGTCGGTGATCGCCTTGGAGATCTCGGACTTGCCGCCGCCGGAGACGGTGCTCGGCTTGTGGCAGCTGGTGGCTGTCGGCACGGTGCCGACCAGGCTCCACTGGGTGCGGTCGGCTGCCTGTTGCACCATCCGGACCTGGTAGCCGTCGGGGCTGAGGTAGAACTTGTCCGCTCGCAGCCGGAGCGAGCCGGGGCTGCCGTCCGGGTTCGCCCAGGACACCGTGAGGGTGCGCAGCGAGAAGGTCGGGTTCGCCGGCACCAGCACGATGTGCGGTTGCTCGGAGTCGACCGCATAGCCGGCCGGCTGCAACTCGAACCGGCCGGGATCCCGGCCGAGGACGCTGGCCAGGGTGTAGTCCGGACCGGCGGAAGAGACCGTGTACTCCTGGCCGAGGTTGTAGCTGGGGAAGACCAGGGCGCCCCCGGCGTGCTCTTCCTCGGCGTTGCCGAAGAGGTTCGCCGAGTAGCTGATCTGGGTCTTCACTTCCTTCTTGCAATAGCCGAAGTAGTTGTCGGCGATGACCGTGACGATGACGCCACCCGCATCGCGGGCGCAGACCTTGAACGCCTGGCCACCGTTGTACAACTCGGCCTCATCGGTCCAGCACATACCGTCGCGACGCTGCCGGTCGGTGGCCTCGCTGGCGTGCGGCAGGCCCAGCTCGGACTTGGTCACCTTGGTCAGGTGGGGGGCGAGGATGACCGCCCCGGTGTGGCCCGTCCAGGTCTCCGGCTTCAGGGAGGCATCATTCTCGGGCAGGTACGGGTCGCCGCCGTTGCCGAAGATGCCCTCGACGAAGTCGAGGTTCGCGACCAGACCCCCGGGGACGATGAAGCGGGTCTCCATCCGCTTCTCCCGGACATAGCCGGGCACTTCCGGCGCAACCAGCGGCCGCAGCTGCAGGGAGACGAAGCACGAAGCCGGCACCTCCTGGTTGGCGGTATAGGGCAGCACCAGGTCCACCTCCGGCGGCTGGAAGGCGAGCTCGAGCAACCGGGCGAAGACGACCTTCGGAACGGCGATCTTGTCGTCGGGAATTGGCAGGCCACCCTCGGCGATGTGGAACACCCCGGCGGTGGTTCGACGGTCGTTGGCCGGGTTGTGCAGCACACCGTTGGCGAGCCGGTAGCTGCTCAGCAGCGGCGACGTGTAGGAGTCCGAATCGTGCGGCAGCGAGAGCTCGCGGGCCAGCCCGGGCTCATCGAGCACGAAGGTGCGCCGCGGCAGTTTCGGGCTGACCCCGGTGTCGGCGAGATAGTCGTCCAGCCAGGTCTGGATCCGGCTGTCCGCAGCGCACAGCCGGTCGGCGAGCCGCCGGCTGAGTTCGCGCTGCCGGGCCAGGATCGGTGCGACCAGCTTGGCCGTCTCCGAGTCCTGGATCTCGGCAGGGAGCGGCATTCCGATCTGGGCCAGGCGAAGATTGATGGCGGCATTCTGGGTCGGGGCCATGACTCCATTGTGGTCAACGATCAAGGTGCTCGTCGGCTGGTCTCGTTACCGCAGGCGGCCAGGACGCGACGGAGGGCCGAGACCGGACGCTGGCAAGCGGCGACGGGCTGATCGTGAGCGCCGGGCCACCTGCCCGGCGAAAGCACTCGGCCGACCGTTCGCGCAATCCCCCTAATGGGGGACAGGAATGCCCCTGGACGGGCTTTCTGCACATATTCCTGCCGGAGCAGAGCAACTAATCTGCGAACGAAGACGGATTGGGCAGCAATGGCGGGTAACCTCCCTGCATGGGGCAGATATGGGTTGGGGTGGCCGAAATAGCACTCGGCCTGGTCTTTTGTTTCCTTGGTCACTCCGCAGCACGCGTGGTGTTGGGTTTGTGGGGTGCTGTGGTGGGGTTCTTCGCCGGCGCGCTGGCCTACGTTGCGGTCTACAGGTGGGTCGGCGGCGGCTGGATGGCCGCCGTGCCGGACTGGGTCTTCACGATCGGGATGTCGTTGCTGCTGGCGTGGTTGTCGTTCGCCTTCTACTCGATGGGCGTGCTGTTGTCCATGGGCGCTGTGGGTTGGGGCCTTGGTCAGGTCATGTCCCAGGCATTCCACTTCCCGGCGTGGCTCGCTCTCGCTATCTCGCTGGTCCTTGCTGCCGGCCTGGTGGTGGCCGGGTGGACCATGAACCTGCCGCGGCTACTGCTGATAGTCCTGACGGCAATGGTCGGAGCGGGCGCCATCATCGACGGCGCGCAACTCCTGCTGGGCGGACGGCTCCCATGGTTCGACGAGGCCAGCTGGCGGCAGGAGACCGCGACCAATGCAGCCTGGGCGGGGGCCTATCTGGTCCTTGCGGTCGCCGGAGGCGCTGTGCAATCCCGGCAGCACGTTCAAGGCACGCTGCGCGACTCCTACGGCAGGGAAGACTGAGCGCCGGACCCCCGGGGGCACCTGGGGATTCCCTCGGATCGGACGCGACTGTCCACAAGGGAATTGGGGAGCCGAGGGCCAGGTAATCGGGAATTGCGCGCGGCGCGTTCGGCAGCAGCGATACGCTCTCGCCGCCCCCCCACGACCCGCACACGGGAATAGGATCGCGCCATGCTGATCGTCACGAGTAACGACATTCCCGGCTACCGCATTGAGGCGGTGATGGGCGAGGTCATGGGCATGACCGTCCGGAGCGCCAACATCGGCGCGAACATCGTCGCCGGCTTCCGCGCCATCGGGGGCGGCGAGGTGGACGAGTTCACCCGGCTGGTCTACGACAGCCGCCAGCAGGTGATGCAGCGGATGTGGCAGGACGCAGTCGGCCGGGGCGCCAACGCAATCATCGCCATGCGCTTCGACACCGGCTCCATCGGCCAGGCGTTCACCGAGGTCTGCGCCTATGGCACCGCCGTGATCGTGGAACCGATTGCCGAAGGCCTGCCGGGCGCAACCAAGCAGTCGGTGGGGGTGGTCGCCAACCAGGGCGGCCAGCTGCGCTGAGCCAAGGGCGGCTTCAGGTCGGGGTCAGTCCTGGCCCTTCGGCGTGCCGCGGTGCAGCTTCAGGTACTCCTGGACCCCACGGACGATGGCGACAACCCCCATCGCAAGGATGACCCAGTCGAACAGGCTGGAGTCGTTCGTCACCGACAGGAAGAAGATGGCTGCCACAACGGCAACCACGCCGGAGATGATGTACACCCACGGCAGGTTCTTGGGATCTCTCACGGGTCGCAGCCTAGCCGTCGCCTGATCAACAGTTGCGAAACCGGTGGGGTGGGACCGATCGCCTATTGAAGCGCCGAGGTCAGCCGGGCGAGGTTGTCCAGCAACCGGGTCGTCAGTCCCTGATGCAGATGCTCTTCAAGTGTGAGTTCGCGGCTGATCGCCCGGTAGTGGTCCTCCACCGCCCGCATCGCGCTCGCGTAGCTGCATCCGCTGGTCATCATCACGACCTCGAGGTTCAGGCCGAATGAGCGCATGTCCATGTTGCTGGACCCGATGACGGACAGGTCGTCGTCGATCGTCAGGTGCTTGGAGTGGAGGATGTAGGGCGCCGGGTAGAGGTAGATGCGGACGCCGGACCGCAGGAGCACCTCGTAGTAGGAGCGCTGCGCGTGGAAGACGAGTGGCTGGTCGCCCAGCTCGCTCACGAACAGCTCGACCTCGACCCCGCGCTCGGCAGCGGTGGTGACCGCAGCGATCAGCGACTCGTCCGGGACGAAGTACGGGCTGGTGAGGCTGATCCGGCGGCGTGCCTGGTAGAGCAGGGAGTTGAACAGCTTGAGGTTGTTGTCGTTGTCGAAGCCCGGACCGCTCGGCACGATCTGGCAGTCAAGGTCGCCGGCCTCGACGGCCGGCGCATCGCCCAGCGCGGGCGCCTGGTCGACGAGCATCACCCCGGTTTCGCTGTACCAGTCGGTGAGGAAGACGGCGTTCATCGCCCGGACCACCGGGCCCTCGACCCGGGTGACCAGTTCCTGCCACTTGAGGCCCCGCTTGCGGTTCCGCTTCTTGTTGTAGCTGCGATCGATCAGGTTCTGCGACCCCACGAAGCCGACCTCGCCGTCGAGGACGAGAATCTTGCGGTGATTGCGCAGATCCGGACGCTGGTACTTGCCCCGGAACGGCATCACGGGCAGCATGGGCCGCCAGTCCACCCCGATCGCGTTGAGGTGCGTCTTCGTCGCCTTGTACCCGGGGACGCCCCGGGACCCGATGTGATCGAAGAGCACGTGCACCGATACCCCGCGCTCTACCGCGGCGGCAAGAGATGCGAAGAACGGCGCCGTAGTGGCGTCGACAGCCAGGATGTAGAACTCGCACAGCACGTAGCTCCGGGCGGCATCGACGGCATCGGCCATCTGCCGGAGCGAGTCGTCGTAGTCCTCGATCAGGGTTGCGGCGTTGCCGCCGGAAAGCGGCAACGAGCCGAGGTTGCGGTTCAGGCGGGCGATGGAGTGCACCCACTCGCGCTCCGGGTCCAGCTCGACCGCCGGTGCGTCCCTGGCGAGGATTGCGATCGTGTCGTTGACCTCGCGTTGCATTTCGCGGCGGCGCTTCGGGAGCTTCGGGTTCCCGATCAGCAGGAAGGCGATGACGCCGACGTAGGGGATCAGGAAGATGGCCAGCAGCCACGCCATCGCCGACGACGGCCGGCGGTTCACCGGGACCACGAGGATCGCCAGCAATCGGACCACAAGACCGACGAGGTCAAATCCCAACCCGCCGTGAACGAAGATGCTGGTGAACTCCACCGGGCAAAGCTATCGGTACGCCTCGCCGCGACACCGAGGGCAGCCGGCCGGGTTACCGGCGCTGGGTCGGCTCTAGCTGGTGACGTCCTTGTTGCGGAACCGCAGCCACGCCAGCAGCAGGAACACGGCAGCGTAGGCGGCGTCAACCCAGAGCCCGGCGACCAGCCGATCGGTGAAGATCGGTTCGCGCAGCAGGTCGATGAAGGCCAGCCACCGGTCGACCAACAGCCACGGATGCAGCCAGTCCAGCTGCGGTACCGCGTCCAGCACCCAGAGCAGGGTGCTCGCCATGGCTGTGGCGACGGTCGCCGCGATCGGCTGCTCGGTGAGGGTGGAGATGAACAACCCGATCATGGCGAGTGCGCTCAGGCCGGCGGCCAGGTAGCCGACGGCCAGCAACAACCGCAGCAGGCCGTCCCACACGCCGATCTGGGTACCCGAGAGCGTGATCAGGGGCTTGATGCCGAACAGCGCCCAGCCGGTGAGCACGCCGCTGGCGGCAACGACGGTTGCCCCGGTGGCTGCGCCGATCGCAAGGGAGACCGCCTTCATCACCAGCAGCCGGCCACGGCTGACCGGAGCGATCAGCAGGTAGCGCAGGGTGCCCTGGTTCGCCTCGCCGGCGATGGCGTCCCCGGCGAGTACCGAGACTGCCAGCGGCAGGAACAGGGCGATTTCGATGCTGAGGCCGGCGAAGCCGAGGAACACCCCGTTGCCGGCCACCGCCGACATCAGGTCGCCGCCGGTCGAGCCGGGACGCCGCACCGATGACACCTTCAGGGCGATCCCGAGCAGGACCACCAGTCCGACCAGCGTCGCCAGCCCGACCTGGTTGCGCCGGCGCCCGAACACCAGCCGCAGCTCGGAAGCGAGCAGCCGACCCCAGGCCGCAGCCGGACGGGTGCGCGTGACCTGCTCAACCGCTGACATCGAAGCCCTCCCCGGTCAGCTGCGACGAACAGGTCCTCGAGCGTCGGGGTGACCTGGACGAACTCCGCGACCGCGACCCCGCCGGAGACCAGGGCATGCACGATCCGTTCCGGCGCCAGCTCACCCAGGCTGCCAACCACCCCGTCCGGGACCCCGGCTGCGTCCGGCACCCCGAGGGTCGCCAGTGCGGCCAGGGCGCCGGACGGGTTCGGGGTCCGCAGCCGGAAGCGGGTCGCAGTGAGCGCCCGCAGTTCGCTCATCGGGCCCTGGGCCACCAGCCGCCCGGTGCGCATCACCCCGAGGTGGGTGCACAACTGCTCCACCTCGGCCAGCAGATGGCTGGAAACGAACACCGTGGTGCCGTCTGCGGCGAGCTCGGCGATCAGGTGCCGCACCTCGCGGGTGCCCTGCGGGTCGAGGCCGTTGGTCGGCTCATCGAGCACCAGCAGTTCGCGGGGCTGCAGCAGGGCTGCCGCAATCCCCAGCCGTTGCCGCATGCCGAGGGAGTACGCGCGGTACCGCTTGGCGGCGGCAGCCGACAGGCCCACGCGCTCCAGGGCAGCCGCCGCCCGCGCGGAAGCAGTTGTGGGATCGCTGCGCCGGTCGGCCGCGTCCAGCCGGAGCAGGTTGGCCCGCCCGGAGAGGTAGGGGTGGAAGGCCGGCCCTTCGACCAGGGCCCCAACCCTTGGCAGCACTTCGCTGGCCGCGGCGGGCATCAGGTTGCCGAGCAGGGTGCAGTCCCCGGCGTCGGGGCGCACCAGGCCGAGCAGCATCCGGATGGTGGTGGTCTTGCCCGAACCGTTGGGTCCGATGAAGCCGTAGACGGCGCCTCGCGGCACAGCCAGGTCGATCGCATCGACCACCAGTTGGCTGCCGAAGCGCTTGGTCAGCCCTGAGGATCCGATCGCGGTGGAATCGTCCACCGCTGCCGCGTCGTCAGCCGATGTCACCGACAGGGCTTGGCTCACTTGGCCAGGAGTGCTTCGTAGAGCCGATCGGGAACCACCGAGCCGACAGCAACCCGGCCGTCATCGGTGATCACGGCATTCACCAGGGCGGTGCTGAAGAGCCGTCCCCGGCCCCACGCCCCGGAAACCGCCGGGAGGGAATCCAACAGCACCTTCCCCTGATCGTCGTCCGTCTGGGGCAACCTCGCATCCATGACCGCAACCGTTGCCCAGCCGCTGCCGAAGGTCTTCGGCTTCGCCGGAGCCTTCACGTCTGGCCCGGACGGGTCGGCATCAACCGTGTGCTCGGTGACCTTGACGCCGGTCGGGGGCTGGAAGTCGAACACCGAGTCGGCGGGAACGGCGAAGCCGATCGACGTCGCGACGACCGTGACTGCGTCCTGGCCGTCGTCGGCGATGACCCGAAGGCCGAGCGGAACGAATTCCTCGGCGTCCACCGAGACCCGAACCTGGCTCACCAGGCTGGCGTCATCCTTCGGCGAGAGCACCAGTTGGTAGACCGCGCGGCCGGCGACGTAGCCGGTGCCGGAGGTGGCCACCTCGGTGCTGGGCTGCAGCTTCTCGAGCAGGTCCTTGATGGCTGTGGTCGGGGAGGCCGGGGTACCGGAGGATCGCGGGGTGCGTGCCGGCAGCGTCGAATGCACGGCCTCCTGCTTGCTGCTCGACCAGGCCCAGACGTCCTTGCCGTTGCGGGTGAGCGAGCTCTCGGTGCTGCCGTCGACGAGGGCCACCTTGGCCTTGTCGTCGCCAGCCACCCAGACCCGGATGGTGTGCGTGCCGGTCAACAGGCTCAGCATCGAGCTGAGCTCGTCATCACCGAAGCCGGCCGGCAGGGCCGGCAGGCCCAGGTCGCTGCGCTGCTCGAAGGTGGCATTGAGTCCGTCCACCTGGGCGGCAGCCACCTTGCCAAGCAGTTCGGCAGGAGTCAGTGGCGGCAGCACCGGATCGGCGGCCGCGCCGCGGATCACCAGGCCGGTGATCCCGGCCGCCACCAGTGCCCCAGCGGCCAGCATTGCCAGCGTGCGCTTCGGTCCGGAATTCGTCGGCCGTCCGGCCTGGTTCGCCCTCATGTCTCAATCATGCCCCCGCTGGCAAACGCTCATGACCTGGGTGCGGCCAGGTCGAAGTAGGCGGCGAGGAGCCGGTAGGCCAGCGTGTAGCCGCCGGGAGCCTCGCTCTCGCGGGGGCCGGCCACGTTCACCGTGAGGCCGCTGCCAAGGCCAGCCAGGAAGGCTGTGAGTTCACCCACAGTTGACCCGTCGGTGACCAGCACCGGCCGGCCCAGCGCCACCGCTGCGGCAACGGTCAGCCGGGTGCCGGGCGAGCCGTGGTGGCGACCGGGCCAGACCACCACCGTGGCGTGGGCGTCCCTGACGTTCCAGACGGTCCGCTCGGCCGGGTCGATCGACGGCGTCTCCCGAAGCTCCGGATAGGCGTCCAGCAGGCCGGGCGGCTTCGGGAAGTCCTCGGCCCAGCCACCGCGCGGGCACCAGCCGCCGATGCGGATGCCCAGTTCGCGCGCCACATCCAGTCCGGCCCGGTCAGCGCCGGCCTGGCCGCCACTCGTGATCCGGAAGATCCTCGCGAACCGCTCCATGCTTGGTTCAGGGAGCGCAGATCGGGCCGTCCACTCCCACCCCGTTCTTCACGAACACGACCTTGTCCAGGTCGACACAGGCGCCGGTGGGGCCAGCACGGTGAACAACACCAGACCGGGAAGGATCGGAACGACAGACTTGACGACGCGCATGCTGCTACCCCCGGGTTCGACGAGCTATTCAGGTCCAGCCGGCTCAGTTCCCAACCGAGGGCCGATCCTCATCGCTCCAATCTGGCACTCTCGCCGCGCCCGGCAACAGGAGGATCCTTGCCCATGTCCGGCGGCGAGGTCGGCCGAGCCGGGTCCTGATCCCACGAGGCGACCTGTGGTCGTCGGCCATTAGCCGGGATCCCATTACGGTGATCTCGTGCACGCTCTGCCGCCGGCCTGGGACACCGATCTGGCCATCCTCGAACACAACGGCTCCTCGGTGACCGTGCTGGCCGATCACCTTCTGGTTCGGACGCCCGCGAACCCGAACTATCACTGGGGCAACTTTGTGATGGTCACCGACCCGGACGCCGTCGATGACGCCGGTCGCTGGCTGGCGGTCTTCGCAGACGCGTTCCCGGAAGCCGACTGGGTGGCGATCGGCCTCCCCGCCCAGCCCACGGACGTGCGCGGGTGGCACCGAAACCGGATCGAGCTCGAGGACCTGGAGACGCTCACCACCACCAGCCTCACCCGGACGACCCCGTGTCCGGCCGGCTACCGTGTCCGTCCATTCGGTGGCCGCGACTGGCAGCAGGACCTGGCCCGAACCATCGCCAACAACCTGGCGACCGGCGACTTCGACCAGACGGCGTTCGCCACCTTTGCCACCGAGCAGTCCCGTGAACGACAGCGCCTGGTTGAGCGCGGCCTCGGCGCCTGGTTCGGAGCATTCCTTGGGGACGACCTGGTGGCCGACCTCGGGATTGTCAGGTGCGGCGCCCGGGCGCGGTTCCAGGACGTGAGCACCGACCCCCGGCATCGCCGCCTTGGCCTCGCTTCCCACCTGCTGGGAGTTGCGGCGCGCTGGGCCGGGGACCATGGCTGCACCGAGTTGGTCATCGTCACCGAGTCAGCCAACGCGGCCGGGCGGGTCTACCGCAACGTCGGATTCCAGCCGCAGGCCGGCGGCACGCAGGCCTACCGCAAGCCGGCGCTGCCATCCACCTGAGCGATCCTCGGCACTGGTTTCGTCACTGTCGGGCAGCGGTGTGGGCGTAGCGTGACCTCATACACGGAAATTGGGGTGCGACATGGAAGTAGTCATGCTCGGGATCGCCGTCGTGGCAGTTGCCATCGCGGTCCTCTGGTGGCGGCGTCGCCGGGCATCCGAACCCGTCGATGACTGGCTCATCGACGTCGGAGGCCGGCTCCGGATCCGCGCCCCCTCCCCAGGTTCTCGACCGCGAGGCCCTGGTGAACCGCAGCCGGCAGCTCGACCCGTCGAAATGGGACAACACCCCGGAAGGGGCCGGGGAGGGCGATGACGAACCGCCCGAGACCGGGGACCTGCCCCGATTCTTCGACCGCGACTACCTGCGGCGGCAACGCGGGGACGAGCCCGGGAGCAGCGGTTAGGTCGGCTTCAACGACGCGCCGGTTCTTGAACCGAACTCGGTAGGAAAACCAGCGCAGTAGCGGTTCGTCGAGCGGCGGTCAGAGGTCGTTGCCCGCGTAGGACATGTTGAAGCTCTTGTTGGCCAGCGGGAAGTCCGGGACGATCACCTCAGCGAGCGCGATCCCGAGCGCAGGCCAGGTGGCGAAGGACGGGTCCACCACCTTGACGCGGGTCAGGACACCGTCGGCGTCCACCTCGACACGGTGCACCAGCGTCCCCCGCCAGGCCTCCACGACGCCCAGCCCGGCCCCGCCGCCCGCCGGCGGCGGGATCGGGCCGGCCGGGTCCAGCTCCACGATCCGCGCGGTCAGGTCGGCGACCAGGCCGGTCGACACGGCCACCTCGCCCACCCGGACGTCGAACCGTGCGCGGACGTCGCCGGCGTTGGCGGTGACGATCCGGAAGCCCGGGCCGAGGTTGACGAACGGCTGCTCGGCTCGCGCGTCCACGGCGATGCCGGAAGCCCGGGCCACGTAGCCGAGGACGCCGAGGCTCCGGGCGTTCTCCAGCGGCAGGACCGCGGTGGTGTTCAGCCGGTTGGCGACCATCGGGTGGTCGGTGGCGAGCTGGGCGAGTTCGGCAGCTTCGGCGGCAACCGAGCCCAGCAGGCCGAGGTCCGGGTCAGCGAGCAGGTCGGCGCCGCCGATCCGGATGGCGCCGCGCAACAGGCGGTGTCCGGTGAGCCGGGCGTTGTGCCGCAGCAGGGTCTCGCGCAGGCGTCCGGCGTGCTGGTTGACGATGCCGAAGCCGGCGTCGTTGACGATCGCACCCAGGTCGTTGATGTGGTTGTAGAGCCGCTCGCATTCGAGCAGCAGCGCCCGAACCAGCCGGGCCCGCTCGCCGACGTCGATGCCAACGGCGTCCTCGACAGCCATTGCATAGGCCAGGCTGTGGCCGACCGCGGTGTCGCCGCTGATCCGTTCGGCGAGCGCGATCCCGTCCGCGACCCGGCGACCCTCGAACAGCTTCTCCACGCCGCGATGGACGAAGTAGAGCCGCTGGTACATCCGCACGATCGTCTCGCCCACCACCGAGAACCGGAAGTGCCCCGGTTCGATCAGGCCGGCGTGCACCGGACCCACCGGGATCTCGTAGACGCCCTTGCCGGTGACCTCAGCGAACGGGAAACCAGCGTCGGAGGCGAAGTCCGGGTTCGGGTCGGCGTCGGAGAGCATCGGGTGGTAGCCGATCGGCCAGTGTCCGTGGCGGACCAGCCGGTACGGCTGGGGATGGTCGCGCGGGACGATGCCGTAGAGATCGCGCATCTCGCGCTCGAACCGGCCCGCCGGATAGGAGACCCCGGCAAGGGTGGGTAGCCAGGCGTCGGCCCGCGGGATCTCAACGACCACCTCGACCCGCTCCCCTGCGGAGCCAAGGAGCACGTGGACGATCCGGAAACGGGCGTCGGGCCCGGCCGGGCCGTCCTCATGGGCAGCAACCAGTGCCAGCCGGAACCCGCGGGAGAGCTGCGCGGCGATGACACCGGCCAACTGCTCCCGGGTGGCCCGGACGACCTCGGGCGGGGCGAGTCGACTCATCGGGCACCACCCAGAGCAGTGACGGCGTCGATCAGCGGGTAGGCCAACGGCCAGGCTGCGAAGCCGATTACGGCGCTGACCGCCAGGGCGATCCCGATCGGGATCTGGCGGAACCGCGCCGGCTGGTCCGGCGGTGCGGGCGAGGTGCGGATGGCTTCCGGGTCGCGTTCGTTGCCGACGGTCATCGCCAGTGCATTCCGGGTGATCCCGGCGAACACCACCAGCAGCAGCGCACAGGCGAGAACCATCTGCCAGCCGAGGCCGCGCTGGAAGCCGGCGACGATGATGGCGACTTCGGTGAAGAACGTGACGAAAGGCGGGAACCCGAGCAGGGCGGCCGCGCCGAGCAGGAACGGCCCGCCCAGGTCGGGGCGCTGCCGCAACAGGTTGCGCACGTCGGCGATGTCGTGGCTGCCCGTGTGTCCGAGGATGCGCCCGGCAAGGACGAACATCGTGGACTTGACCAGCCCGTGGCCGAGCATGTGGAGCAACACAGCTGCGATCGCCAACGGGCCACCGGCGGCCGCGCCAAGGGCCAGCAGGCCCATGTGTTCGATGCTGCTGTAGGCCAGCAGGCGCTTGAAGTCCTTCTGGGTGATCACCAGCCCGGCCGTCACAGCAAGCGAGAGCAGCCCGGCGGTGGTCAGCAGGCCGCGCATCAGTTCTGGGCCGATGGCGGCATCGGTGATCGCCTGGACCCGCAGGATGGCGTAGAAGGCCACCGAAAGCAGGACGCCGGACATCAGGCCGCTGACCGTCGCAGGCGCCTGGCTGTGGGCGTCGGGGAGCCAGGAATGGGTGGGCGCGAGCCCGGCCTTGGTGGCGAAGCCGAGCACGGCCAGCGCAGCGCCGGCGCGGGTGAGGGCCGGGTCGAGGCTGCCGGCCTCGGCGAGCAGGAACACCCAGGACAGCGACGGCTCCCCGGTTGTCCGGCTCGCCGCGGAGAGCAGGACGAGGCCGAGGAAGGCGATCGCAACGCCGACCGAGCCCAGCACGACGTACTTCCAGGCGGCTTCGAGGGCGCCGCGGCCGCCGCGGGACCCGACCAGGAAGGCGGTGGTGATGGTGGTCAGCTCGATCGCCACCCACATCAGGCCAAGGTTGTCGGCGACGACGGCAAGGCTCATGGCAGCAAGGAACAGGCAGAGGAGGCTGGCGAAGGACCCGATGTTCCGGGTGCGATCGGTTCGGTGCGGGATCCCGCCCCAGAGTGCGACCACCGCGACCGCCCCGACGACGCCGAGCATCCAGGCGCTCAGGGCGTCCACCCGGAGCAGGCCGCCGGCAGTGGTGAGCGCTCCGCCGGCACCGACCGCGACGATCAGGGCGACGCCAACGCCGAGGAGGACCACGGCGGCGCTCACCGGAAGCCAGAGCGTCCAGGGGCGGCTTCGCTGGCCGATGCTCAGCGCCGCCAGCAGCAGCGGAAGGATCAGCGGAATCCAGATCAGGGCAGCCATCAGTCGCGCAACTCCCTCAGTTCGGAGATGTCGATGTGGCCCTGCTCGGCCTGCATCCGGACCACCAGCACCCCGAGGATCAGGACCACCAGCAGCACGTCCAGCGTCGCACCCAGTTCGACCACCAGCGGCAGCCCGCCCAAGGTAAGGAACGAGATGGCAGCGATGCCGTTGTCGAGCATCAGGAAGCCGATCAGCTGGGTGATGCCCGATCCGCGAATCACCAGCTGCCAGAAGCCGAGCAGCACCAGGGAGACCCCGACCGGGACGGCCTGGGCGGCCGGGTCGGTGTGGTTGCCGAGGATGGGTCCGCTGACCGCGTAGGCCAACAGGGTGAGCCCGGCGGCCCCGATCAGCTCGACGGCCGGTTTCACCCGGGCCGAGCCCTCCCGGGTAACCCCGATCAGCCGGGCCGAGCGGAGCATGGCCCAGGGTATGACGGCGGCCTTGACCACCAGGAACAGCCCGGCGACCAGGGGTGCCGTGCTCTCCCCGGCGTAGAGGCCGACGGTCAGGACAAGTCCGGCGAGCGCGATGCCCTGCACCACCAGCAGTCCGATCGCCCGGACCGTGGACCGGCCCCAGACCTGGAGGACCGCGGTCAGCAGCAGCAGCCCGGTCGTGGTCGCGAGCAGTTGTTGGTACAGGTCGGTCGACATCGGCTTCCTAGAACACCAGATAGGAGGCGCTCACCGAAAGGAACGCCAGGACGAAGGAACCAGCCAGCAATTCGGGCACCCGGAAGAGTCGGAGCTTGGCGATGAACACCTCGGCTGCGGCCAGCAGCCCACCGAGGATCAGTAGCTTGACGGTGATCGCGGCGAGGCCGACCAGCAGGGTCAGGGGTGCCGCATCCTGCCCGATCCCCCATGGCAAGGCCAGATTGGCCACCAGACCGAGCAGGGCGGTGAGCCGCAGCCAGGAGCCGAGTTCGAGCCAGCCGAGGTCCCGGCCGCCGCTCTCCAGGATCATCGCCTCATGGATCATGGTGAGCTCGAGGTGCGTGGTCGGGTTGTCGACCGGGAGCCGCCCGGTCTCGGCGATCACGACCACGACCAGGGCGACGATGGCCAGCAGGCTCACCGGGTTGAGCAGCGAGGCGGGGTCGTCGCGGCGCGCCTGCACGATGTCCGCCAGCGCCGAGGTGCCGGCCGGGACGCTCAGCGCGTAGATGCTCAGCAGCACGGTGGGCTCGACGAGCGCCGCGATCACCATGTGCCGGCTGGAGCCCATGCCGCCGAAAGCTGAGCCCGATTCCAGGCCCAGCAGGGCCAGCGCCACCGTGCCGATCAGGAGCACCGAGACGACGACGAACAGGTCGCCGGGGACGCTTGCCAGCGCGAGGGTGCTGGCCAACGGGATCAACGCGCACAGCAGGAGGCTCGAGGCCATCAGCAGGATCGGGGCAAGGGCCAGGACCGGCGTCGACCCCGGCGCCCGGGTCGGCTCCTTGGCCAACAGCTTGCGGAGGTCCCGCCAGGGCTGCCAGATGCCGCCGCCGACCCGACCTTCCAGCCGGGCGCGCGTGGTTCGCATCACGCCGATGAGCACCGGCGTGATCGCAACAGCGAACGCCAGCTGGATCAGGATCACCACGACTGAACCGATCGTCATAGCGTCACCAGCACCAGGACGAGGACGAGCGCGACGAACGAGAAGCCCACGTAGCGGTGGATGCTCCCGTTCTGGACTGTGCGGGCGAGGTCGCCGAGGCGCACCGCCCAGCGGGTCGCCGGCAGGTAGAGGCGATCCTCGATCACGTCGCCGGTCGCCTGGGTGAAGGTCATCTGTTCGACGAGCAATGGCGACTGGTCGTGGCGAACCACGTCAACGAGCTGGCTGGCCTGCAGCGAGGAGCGGAAGACCCGGACCAGCGGCTCGGAGTAGCTGGTGGCGTTGTACTCCATTCGCGGGCTCGTCCGCTCACCGCCACAGCCCCAGGCAAGGTCGACGTCGCGGCGGGGGTGCCGTCTGGCAAGGACCGCGTTCACGGCGACCAGCGGGATCAGGATCGCCAGGCTCAGCAGCGTCAGCGCGATCGGGTTGAGGACCACGCCAACGGCACCGAGAACCAGGCCGGCGCCATCGGTGGTCGCCACGCCCCCTGCCGAGACCGCTACCGCAAGGGCCTGGGTGAGGGGACCCGGAAGCAGCCCGAGTCCGACGACCAGGACTGCACCGAGAACCAACGCCGAGCGCATCGCCGGGCCGGCTTCGTGCGCGTCCGAGGCAGCCTGCGTGCGTGGCCTGGCCAGGAAGCCGATGCCGTAGGCCTTGACGAAGGTGAGCAGCCCGAGGCCGACGGTCAGGGCGACGATGCCCATCGTGATCGGGATGACGATGGCGAGCAGCCGGTCGGCGCTTGCGTCCACGTGGATGAGCGACTGCAGCAGGACCCACTCGGCCACGAAGCCCGAGGTGACCGGCAGCGCTGCAGCTCCGAGGGCGCCGATGCCGAAGGTGACCGAGGTCAACGGCATCCGCGCTGCCAAACCACCGAGCAGGTCGAGGTCGCGCTCACCGGTGGCGTGCAGGACGGCGCCGGCGCCGAGGAACAGCACGGTCTTGAACGCCGCATGGCTGACAGCCAGCAGCAGGGCCGCGACCAGGGCCACCCCGGCCACCGCGTCCTGGCCGGAATCCCGCAGGAGCAGCCCGACCCCGATGGCGGTGGTGATCAGCCCGATGTTCTCGGTGGTCGAGTAGGCAAGCAGCTTCTTGAGGTCGGCCTGGACCGAGGCCTGCAGGATTCCGTACAGCGCCGATCCAGCACCAAGTGCGATCAGCACGATCGACCACCACCGGGGCCCGTGCGGCAGCAGCCGCAGGGTGACCAGCAGCAAGCCGTAGACGCCCATCTTCACCATCGCCGCGCTCATCGCCGCCGACATGTGACTTGGCGCCTCCGGGTGCGCCCGCGGCAGCCAGACATGCACCGGGACGAGGCCGGCCTTGGTGGCAAACCCGGCGACGAGCAGGACGAAGGCCACCGTGGCCGCCGGGCCCGCGATGCTCGCCGCCGCCATGGTGGCCCATGAGGTGCCACCGGCAGCGGCGGAAAGGACGCCGAACCCGGCCAGCAGGAAGAGGAAGCTCAGGTGGGTCATCACCGAGTACCAGACGGTCGCCCGCCGCACCGGCTCCCGGGTGGCGTGGCCGGCCAGCAGGAGCACTGTCGAGCCCCCGGCCATCAGCTCCCAGGCGAGGAGGAAGGTGATCGCGTCGGTGGCGGCGGGCACCAGCTGCATGCCTACGGCGAAGACGGCGAACGCCGTCCAGCCGGTGCGCGAGGCCGCAGGGCCGTGGGCGTAGCCGATGCCGAACAGGGACGCAAGGGCGACCACCACCCCGGCCAGCGCCATGAACAGCCCGCCGAGCCGATCCGGGGCGAGCACCAGCGGCTCCAGCGACGCGACCAGCGGGAGCGCGACCGGAACCTGCAGGCCAGCCCCGACCACGCCGAGGAGTGCAGCCGTCCCGGTGACTGCTGCCGCGATCCCGGCGGCAACGACTGCGGCCCCGGCCACGATGCTGCGCATGCGGGCGGGGACCACTACGGCTGTGACGATGGCGAGCGCGCCGAGCAGGAGCTGTGCGAGCAGGCCGGCGTCCACCAGGTTGGTCGCGGACTCGAGCAAGGTCATCGGCGGGTCACCGCCCGCAGGGCTGCGATGATGGCCGCCGGCGCCGGCGGGCAGCCGGGGACATGCACGTCCACCTGGACGAAGTCATCCACCGAACCGGCGACAGCGTAGGAGCCGGCGAACTCGCCGCAGCCGCGGGTGCAGTCGCCGATCGTGACCACCACCCTCGGGTTCGGGGTGGCGTCCACCGTGTTGAGGAGCGGCTGGGCCATGTTCTGGGTGACAACTCCGGTCACGGCAACCACGTCGGCGTGCCGGGGGGACGCGACCAGTCGGGCACCGATCCGCTCGGCGTCGTAGACCGGGCCGAAGGCAGCTCCCACCTCGAGCTCACACCCATTGCAGGAGCCGGCATCGACGTGACGTACCTGGACACTGCCGCGCAACGATCGCGGTGGTTCGAAGCCTTCGCGGATCTGGAGCTCGTGGTCGGTTGGCGGGCCGAGCGGCTCGGCCACCCGGCCGGTGCGGGCGATCAGTTTCAACAGGCGGGTGGTGCTCATGCTGCGCCGACGCCTGCGCCGTTGGTCTCGTCGTTCAGGTCAGCCTGCAGCTGGGCCTGGTCGGCGAGCAGCAGTCCGAGCGTTGTACGAGCGGCGGCCAGCAGTTCCCTGATCGAGGTGACCATCAGTGCGTAGAGCACCTCGCCGCCGACCCGGCGCTGGCGCACGATGCCGGCCCGGCGGAGGATCCCGAGCTGCTGGGAGAGGGTGCTCGGCTCGACCTCCATGTTGGCGAGGAGCTCGTGCACAGCGTGCTCGCGCTCGCAGAGCAACTCCAGCACGCGGATGCGAACCGGGTGGCCGAGGGTCCGGAAGAGCTCGGCCTTCGCTTCATGGCGCGGCACCGGCACGGCAAACTCCTCGACTTGACGACTTCTGCACATACGATACACCGCAAGTCCAGGCCCGGACTGCTCCGCCCCGAAGCCGGTCACTCCTGGCCGGCCGGGGCAGTGCCCAGACGCAGCCGGGAAGTCACCCGATCTTGCGACCGTTGGACCTGCTGGACAGGAGTCCGATGACCACTCCAAGAGCCAGCATCCGGAGCGTGTTGAACAGGGCGCCGATGAGGAAGTAGCGCACGGCATCGCTCGTCGGCAACAGGAGCTTCGCCGGCACCTCGATCAACAGCGTGACGAGGATCAGCGCGATCAGGCTCAGCACCAGCGCCTTGAGGACCGGGTTCCTTGGCGGAATCCGGTCGGGGAAACGAAGCAGGACGTAGCTCACGCCCGCTCCGATGACCAGGCCTCCAAGCAGGGCTTGGAGAAGCATCGGCAGATAGGGGATCGACAGCGCGGCTCGGTACTCCGCCGCAAGGGGCGTCAGCGAGATCGCGAGGTTGGCCACCCAGAATCCCAACCCACCGCCGACTGCAAACCCCGCGACTCTTCGCCAGCTAGCTCGCGAGGTCATCGGGGCCGCGCACCCTCGGTGAACGGGACCGCTGCTGCTGACTTGGGAACCTTCACCGCCAGGATCAGCAGCCACAGCGCCAGCCCGACCTCAGCGACCAGACTGACGAAGGTCCCGGGCACCTTGATCGCCGGATAGTCCGGCAGCAGGAGAGCCTGGAGGAACCAGATCAGCTCCGCGACACCGTCCAGGATCAGCAGCACGCCAAGGATTCGCGGAAGGAACCCGGACTTGAGGACCAGGTAGCCGAGCGGGAACAGCCAGGTGCCGAAGAACAACTGGGCGGTGACGAAGCCCGTCCGGTACACGTTGATGGCCAGCTGCGCGAGCGCTTCTGCCTGTGCCGCCTGGAAGGTCGGCAGCGCGCCTGGTGCGTCGCCGATGAGCATCGCGTCAACCAGTTGGAGCATGCTCGCGCACTGGATGGCGACTCCTACGGCGTTGAGCAGCAGGAAGAGCAACGCCAGGTCCTTGTTCACCGTTCGCAGGAGGATGAAGAGCCCCCAGGCGGCCATCAGGAAGAGGAAGGACGAGACGAAAGCTGCGGCGAGACCCAGGCGGAACGACCCCGGACTTGTGGTGATCGAGTCGTAGATCTGCTCGGCATTACCCAGGCCGATGTTACCCAGTGCATTGGCGAGCACGGACGCCACGATGAACGCCAGGTACAGCCCACCGGTGGCCCTGGCCAGCGTTGCAGTGCCGACCCGGTCGGCGATTTCGAAAGGCATTTCTGAGCTCCTGCTCCCCTCGCGGTTGTCGAGTGGCAACCTGAGGTGTACTACGTACACCCTTCCTTCCAGAATAGGTGTACCGTGTACACCAGTCAAGACCCGGAACAAGCCGAGTCAAGAGGAGAGCACCTTGGAAGCCCTGACCAGTGGGGACACTCCGGTTCGCCGGGCCACCCTGAGCCGCGACCGGGTGCTCAGGGGTGCCATCGCCTATGCCGATGCCAACGGCATCCAGTCCTTGAACATGCGGGACCTCGCCCAGGAGCTTGGGGTCGTGCCGATGGCCCTCTACAAGCACGTTGCCAACAAGGAGGACCTGCTCGACGGCATGATCGAAGCCATCGTCGGCGAGATCGACCGCACGCCCGAGACGGGTGAATGGCAGCAGGACGTGCGACAGCGCATTCTGGCCGCCCGTAAGTCGCTCCTCCACCACCCCTGGGCGCGCGCTGTTCTCGAGTCCCGCGCGGCGATGACTCCGGCCATGCTCGACTACCTGAACTCGCTGACCGGGCTGTTCCTCACCGGGGGCCTGTCAGCCGACCTGACTCACCACGTCATGCACGCCCTGGGTAACCGGATGTGGGGGTTCAGCCAGGAACTGTTCGCCGCCACCCCCAGGTCGGACACCAAGTCCCTAAACGCCCAGCGGGACGCTCTCCCGATTCGGTACCCCCACCTCGCCGAAATCGCCAGAGCCGCCGCACACCCCCAGAATGCCCCGTCGGTAGGTCCCGGCTGCGATGACCAGTTCGAGTTCGAGTTCGCCCTCGACCTGCAGCTCGACGGGGTCCAGCTCCTCCACTCCCAGCGCTGGAGTTCGGTCCAGCGAACCGCCTCACCCGAGGGCTGAACGGCCAGGAATCGGCGGCGCGGCCGGCGGTCGATCGTCGTGAATCGGAGCATCGCTGTTCACAGGTTACGGATCCAGGCATCCGCGAGCGGCCAGAAGAACGGCACCGAATCGTTCTCGATCCAGGCGATTACCACCGCAACGATGGTCCAGCCGATCCAGGCTCCGAGGATGTCAACAACCCGGTTCCAGATGACCTCGTTCTCGCCGAAGCCCGGAACGTACTTCTCGAAGAACTCCCAGGCGACGGTGATCATCGCGACCAACAGCAGCGGCACCCCCCAGAGGCCGAACATGCAGCCGGCGGTGGCGTGCACCCAGGTCCAGCGGTCGAACGCGAACTTGTCGATGTCCTGGGGCCCGTCGCCCTTCTTGGCGATGATGTCCCGGTAGCCGAGGACCAGCGCGAACCCCACCCAGGCGATGGTGCCGACGATCCGGATGACCCAAGTGACGGTCCTGACCTCCGGATCGAAGGTGGCCAGGGACAGCAACAGGAACACCATCACCACGACGGCGAAGCCGATCGCACTGGACCAGGGGACTCCGAACGGGGACTTCTGCGTTCCGGACATGGGATCTTCCTTCCTGGGGCTGAAACGGAGCTTGCTTCAGCTATCAGGTTCCTCCCCAGGGGAGTCGATCGCGCTTGGCAGATCTCCCCTTGCCGAACCGGTATCAGGGGCCGGTCCGAACGCTCAGGCCTTATTCGGGGGCGTCCCGGGCGATCTGCTCGAGGCGGTTGCGATAGGCCAACCACCAGGTGCCATCACCGTCGGGCAGGTTGCTGTTGTCGGCGCGCAGCCCGACGCTGCCGTCGATCAGCTCGCGAACCAGGTCGGCATGCCCGGCATGCCGGTTCGTATCGGCGATGACATGGACCAGGATCTGGTGGAGGCTGACCTCACGACGGTCGGGGTGCCACCAGGGCACCGTCCCGACGGCATCAAGGGGGAGTTCCGCGATGGTCGCATCGGTGTGCGCCCAGGCGCGGCGGTACAGCGCAACAATCGACTCGACCGATTCGGCAACGGTGGCGAACATGTCGATGTTGTCCTCGCCATCCGTAGCGTCCAGCCAGTCCGGCGGGTCGGCGACCGGCCGTCCGAACACGTCCCCGAAGTAGCCGAACTCGACTCCGGCAAGGTGTTTCACCATTCCGAGAAGGTTTGTGCCGGTCGGCACGAGGGGACGGCGGAGGTCGTAGGTCGAGAGCCCGTCGAGTTTCCAGAGCATGGCGTCCCTGGCGGACTGCAGGTAGCGGTGCAGGAACACCTTGGGTTCAGGTGGCATGGACCCACCTTGCCACTACCCCGGCACTCAGCCCGCACCGCCTCCCGGTGCCAGAGCTCAGGCCAGCGCCTTGGCCTTGAGGACCTCGAACTCCTGCTGCGAGATCGCGCCGCTGTCCAGCAGGGCCTTCGCCTTGGCAATGCTGTCGGCAGGACTGGAACCGGCGACCGAGCGCACGTACTGCTCGGCCGCGGCGCGCGAGTCCGCGGCGGCCTGGAGCTGGCGTTCGCCCATGCCCCGACCGCGGGCGATCAGGTAGACCAGTGCGGTCAGCGGAGGAGCGATGAACAAGGCGATCACCCAGATGGTCTTCGCCCAGCCGTTCAGGCTCCGGTCGGAGAAGATGTCGGCGATGACCTGGAACAGCACCATCAGGTAGGAGATGAAGACAAATCCCCAGACCATCAGCCAGAAGAAGTCCCAGAAACCCATGATGAAATCCTTTCGTCGCCACGGTGTGGGGCGTGCGGCGAACGCGGTGAGGTCCCAGTCGGGTCAGGTGCGCCTGCCTTGTGCAGGCAATACTGGCCCGAGGCCGGTATGGGTGGCAATCACCATGACGGGCGAACCTGCGGGAATCCGGTTGCGGGACGCGGTCGGGTCATTCGGCTCGGTCGCGGCCGGATCTGACCAGCTCCGGCGAGGTCAGGGCTGCGAGGAAGCCACCGACGAAGGTGTCGCCCAGGCCGATGGTGGTCGGTGCCGGGACATCAAGGAACCGTGCCGGGACACAGCACACCGCCGCGCCGAGGCGCTGGTTGATGCCGGCGGCGAAGGCGCTGCCGGCACGGTGCCTCGGCAGCTTTGCCAGCCTGGCCAGGTCGTCGGGGGTGAACGCATCGCCATGGCAGTAGCGGGTACTCGCCAGGTCGATGCCGCCTTCCAGCGCGTTCCCGTAGGCTGCGGCGTTCGTGCCGTAGGCGAGTGACCAGAACTTGGTGTGGATGACCAGGGTCGGAGCGATGGCGAACGCAGGGGAGCTCGCGAGCGCAGCACCCACGTCGGTCACGTCGAGCAGGTCGACGGGGCGGCCAAGATAGGACTGCAGTTCGTCCTCGTTCATGCTGTGGACGTCGATCCGGTTCCGGAATTCACTGCCCACGATCGCTCGCATCGCGTTGTCGTGGTAGCCGGCGTCCTCGAAGAAGACCGTGGCCTCGTGCGGCAGGCGGGTCATCGCCGCTTGCAGGAAGCGCAGGCGATCCTGCAGGAGCACCGGATCACGCATCACGTTGAAGCCAGCGACCAGGAAGACGTCGGCGGTCTCCAGGGCTTCCGGCAGGTCCGCACTGAGCACCAGGTCACGGTTGGGGGGATCGTTGACGTAGATGATGCGATTGGGGTGCTCGGCTTGCACCACCCCGTCCACGAGCCGGACGGTCGCATCGGCCGGGTACTGGATGATCAGGTGCGGGTCGAGGGTGTCCTGGGTCGCGCTGCTCAGGTACTCCACCTGCTGCGGGAGCAGACGGCGGACATTGTCATCGATGCTCACCAGGTGCACAGTGCTCGGCACGCCGAGCTTGGCGATGGCGATCGCGGCCCGGACGCAGGTGCCGCCGAGGGTCACGGTGCTTGTGAACCGGGTCGCGAAATCCGTGCCGATCGCCGATGAGGAGATGAACCGCTCCCCGCCGATCCCGTCCCGTACGAACGCCAGGATCGAGCACAGCAGGGAACGCTGGTCGTGCACCTCCACATCGACATCCAGGTCCGCGGCACGGATGCCGAACTGCCCGGCGAGCTCTTCGAGAACCCGGGGCTCCCAGGCGATCTCGAAGTCGACACAGCCGCCCAGGCCCAGCACCAGCTTCCTGCTCATCCGTTACCGCTCCCTGCTCCTTTGCCGATTCAGCGGTAGAGCTCCGCTTTGCAGGCCGAGCCGAACAGCTCTATCTTCTGCGCCGCAACAACGTTCATCGCCTTGATGCATTCCGGTTGGATCATCAGTGGCTCCCGCAGGTTCGGATCATCGGCCAGCACCTCACGCATCCTGGTGTGGTAGGCCATCTTGATGTCACTGGAGATGTTGATCTTGTTGATGCCGGTGCGGGCCGCGACCATGATCTCGTCGTCGGGGTTGTTGGAGCCACCGTGCAGCACCAACGGCAGGGGAACCAGCGCCTTGATCTCCTTGAGCAGGTCGAGCTTCAGTTCCGGTTCCATCCCCTTCGGGTAGAGGCCGTGAAAGGTGCCGATCGCGATGGCGAGGCTGTCGACGCCGGTCTGCTCCACGAAACGCACCGCGTCCTCCGGGTTGGTGTGGATCACCTGGGCCGCTCCGGACTCACCGTAGGAGTCGTTGGCGCCGATGGTGCCAAGCTCCCCCTCAACCGAAAGACCTACGGCGTGCGCCGCCTCGACGACCTTCCTGGTGATCGCGACGTTCTCCTCGAACGGCTTGATCGAGGCGTCGATCATCACCGAGGTGAAGCCGTTCTGGATCGAGGTGAGCACTTGCTCGTAGGTGCCGCCGTGGTCGAGGTGGATCGCCATCGGCACCGACGACCGATGCGCGCGGGCGATCACGGCCTTCATGAAGGCGGGGCCGACATGGGCATACTCGTCGGGGTGGATGGCGACGATCCACGGGGACTGCAGCTCCTCGCACAGGTCAGCGATCCCCGCGAACATCGCATAGTCGCTGATGTTGAACGCCGGCACGGCGAAGCCCGCCTCGTTGGCGATCTTCAGCACACCGTCACCGCTTGAAAGCATTGTGTTCTCCTTCAATTTCAAAATGGTTGGGAAAGGGGTGTCAGTTCTTCACGGCACCGGCGGTCATGCCGCCAATGAAGTAGCGCTGGAAGAACAGGAACAGGAGTAGCACCGGAATGCAGCCAAGGATGCTCATGGACATCATCTCGTTCCACTCGTAGGAGTGCTGGCCCATGAGCAGTTGAATACCGATGGGCACGGTCCGCATCTCAACCGTCTTGGTCAGGGTGAGCGCGAAGAGGTACTCGTTCCAGGCGATCATGAAGGTGTAGATCCCTACCGAGACCAGCCCGGGCAACGGAGATCGGCAGCAGGACGCGCCACAGGGCGGTCCAGGAACTGCCGCCATCGACCTTCACCGCCTCGTCCAGTTCGCGCGGCAGGGTGTTGAAGTAGCCGGTCATCATGATGATGGCGTAGGGCAGGGTGAACACCATGTAGGTGAGAATCAGACCCTGATAGGTGTTGTGCATGCCGAGGAAGATGATCAAGCCGAAGTACGGAATCAGCAGGGTGATCGGCGGGACCGCCTGAACACTCACGATCACGACATTGAGGATCCCCTTGAACGGGAATTCGAAACGACTGAAGGCGAACGCGGCCAGCACGGCGACCAGCAAGGTCAGCAGCGTCACCGCCAGCGAGACGAAGTAGCTGTTGATGAAGAACCGGACCTTGATCGGGTCGGTGAAGATCGTCGTGTAGGCGTCCCAGGTCCAGGTCTCCGGAATGAGCCGCGGTGGGTACTGGAAGATATCGGTGTTCGGCTTGAACGAACTGGAGAACATCCACAGCACGGGCAGTCCGGCGAAGGCCGCGCCGATCACCAGGGCCACCAGGACCCCGATTCGGGCGATTCTGCGCTGCTGGCGCCTGGTCAGCATGTCAGTCCCGCGCTTTCTGTGCTCGGACGTAGAAGAAGGCCAGCACCATCGAGATCACCAGGACGATCGCTGCCGAGGCGGAGGCCGCGCCGAACTGGTACCTGGAGAACGCCAGCTTGTAGGTGAAGGTGCTGAGCATCTCGGTGGCGCCCAGAGGCCCGCCGCCGGTGGTCATCCAGATCAGGGCGAACTGCTGGGTGGTCCAGATGAAGTCCAGTAAGGCCATGCTGATGATGATCGGCTTGAGTTGCGGCAGGGTGATCCTGGTGAACCGCTGCCAGGGGTTGGCGCCGTCGACCTGCGCAGCCTCGTGGTAGTCGGCCGGAATCCCCTGCAGGCCGGCGAGCAGGCTGGTCATGTAGAAGGGGTAGCCCGCCCAGATGTTGATGAAGGTGACCGCGAAGAGCGCGGTATCCGGCGAGCTGAGCCACTCGACCTCGGATCCGACCAGATTCGAGGACATCAGCACGTAGTTGACAACGCCGTTCGGCTCCAGCAGCAACCGCCACAGGACCGCGATGATCGCAACGGTGAACAGCCACGGCAGCACGTAGATGGTGCGGAAGATGGCCTTGGTCCGGTTGCCAAGGAGTTTGGTGTCCAGCAGCATCGCGAACGCCAGTCCCAGGATCAGGTGGGCAACCACGCTCACCCCCGTGAAGAACAGGGTGTTCGATACGGCGCCCCAGAAGCTCTCGCTCGTCAGGATGTCGACGTAGTGCTTGAACCCAACGAACTGCGGGTTCCGCTTCATGATCACGTTGTCCATCAGGGAGTACCCGAGGACCATGACGATCGGGATGACCATCAGCAGGAGCATCAGCAGGACAGTCGGGGAGATGTAGCCATAGGGCACCAGGCCCCGCCTGATCCCACCCATTCGGTCTGCCGGTTTGCGGTGCCCCGATTGCGGCGCAGGCGAGTGGCTCGCGCCTGCAAGAGTTGGAGTACTGGTCACGAGCCCGCCTCCTTTCGTGTCGAGGAGCGGGGGTTGCTGGGCTCCAGCAACCCCCGCTCCGGCTTGGCTTCCGGATCAACCTGCGAAGGAGGTCTCCCAGGCCTTCTGGGCATTGGTCAGGGTGTCATCCACCGACTGCTTGCCGGCCAGGTACTTCTGGAACTGCTCGTCGAAGTCGCGCATCAGCTGTTCGGCAACCGGCAGACCGGTGAACTCGTTCGTGGCGTTGCTCTTCTGGTAGATCTCGAAGGCCTGCTTGAAGACCTCATCGGTGTTGACGAAGTCCGGAACAGCCTGGGTGTTGCCGGGGAAGGCGTGCGCGGCGGAGCAGATCTTGGCGTTGACGTCCTTGCCCAGCAGGAAGGAGACCAGCTTGAAGGCCTCGGCCTGGTGCTTGCTGTTGGCCGCGACACCGATGCCCCACGAAGCGTAGGGAAGGGCGCCCTTGCCGGTGTAGCCGTCGGCCGGCGGGATGGCTGCGACCGAGAACTTCAGGTCCTTGTTCTGCTCACGGATGAGGTTCACGTGGGCCAGGGAGTCGATCATCATGCCTACCCGACCGTTGGTGAACTCGTTGACCTTGTCCTGCTCCTTCATCGTGAAGGAGCCCTTGGCGATGGCGCCCGCGTCGTAGAGGCCCTTGATGAACTCAAGCGCGGACTTGACGTCGGCGTTGCCGGCCAGGTTGGGGGCGCCGTCCTTCAGCATGCTGCCACCGGATGCCCACACCCACGACATCACGTCGTTCTGGATTCCATTGGGGGTGGCGGTGTCCAGCGGCAGGACCCAGCCAGCGGTGTTGCCACCGAGCTTGGTAACCGCGTTGGCCGCAGCCGTGAACTCGGTGCGGTTGGTGGGGGTTGCCGACACGCCGGCCTTCTTCATCAGGTCGTCATTGATGAACATCGGGTAGACGAAGTTCGCGACCGGGATCATCCAGGTGGAGCCATCCAGCTGGACCTGAGCCGCGAGCTGGCTCTCGTCGTAGCTGGCCGACTTCATCAGTTCGCTCAGGTTCGACAGCGAACCCTGCTTGACGAAGTCGTTCACCCACGCCCCGTCGAGGCCAACCACGTCGGACATGGTGCCCGCGGCCGCACCCGCGACGACCTGCTCCTTGGTGGAGGAGTACGGTCCGCTGATCAGCTTGACCTTGATTCCGGGGTTCTCGGTCTCGAATTGGTCCATCAGGGACCGCAACGAGTTGGCGGGCAGCTCGGGTTCCCACCACTGCGCGAACTCCAGGGTTACGGCCTCGGCGGCGCCAGAAGTGGACGCCGACGGGTTGGTGCTGCCGCCGGCGCAGCCGCTGAATGCCAGCGTGGCCGCCGTCATGGCGGCAATCCCGGCCAGATACTTCTTACGCATCTCACTCTCCTGAGTCGCCGGCCGCGAGGGGAGGAGCGGCGACTCCGCTCTGAGACTCACTAACGCGCCAGCCCCTACAGCCTCCGCCGATACCCTCGGCTAGTCAAGGCATACTTGCTGTTTCTTGCGGTAACAATCGGATAACAGCAGCAGGTTCTTGCTATAGTTGCGTGTGATGTGCAACGATTCCAGCAGAAACCCGCAAGACTTGGAGCACTGATGAACCGGGAGAGTCTCTACCCAGCACGACGCCGAGCCGAGCTGCTCGAGTTCCTACGCGAACGTGGCCAAGCCTCGATCCACGAACTGTCCACCGAATTCGGGGTGTCGGAGGACACCGTTCGCCGCGATGTCGAGACGCTGGCATCTCAGGGATCCGTAGACCGCACCCACGGCGGGGTGACCATCTCCCCCGATGACCGACTCAATGCGGTTATCCCCTTCGGGAAGCGGATCGACGCTCAGGCCGCAGCCAAGGATGCGATCGCACGCGCAGCCGCCGCGTTGATCGACGAGGGGCAGAGCGTCATCATCAACGGGGGCACGACGACCCTCGCCCTTGCCAAGTATCTGGCGACCAAACGCGGGATCACAGTCGTTACGAACAACCTTCCCCTGCCCCAGGAGCTGTACTCAAGGGGGGTCCGGGAGATCTACGTTCTTGGGGGCGCCTACCGGCTTCGGTCGCAGGTGACCATTGGCCCGGTGTCCCTGTCCGACGGCACCGGCAAGCCTCGTTCCATCCACGCCGACTGGGCGATCATCGGGGTAGGTGGGGTTTCCGATGAGGGCACTGTCTGGACCAGCAGCCTTCCCGAGGCCGGCATGATGCGCGCGATGATGGACTGCGCCACGAAGACCATGCTGCTGGCCGACAGCAGCAAGTTCGGCAAGCGGGAGTTCGCTGAGGTCGCCGACCTGTCGCCGGCCACCACCCTGATCACTGAGAAGCGCCCGAGCCGCAGCCTCCTTGAGATTGCCGCCGAGGCCGGCGCACGGGTCATCGTGACCGCCGACCTCCCGGACCAGCCACCCAGCCAGCCCTAGCCCGTCAATCCACCCACCAACCGAGGAGTCCGAGCCGGATGGCCGACAAGACCCTGCAGGTGGCGTTCAGTGAAGCCGCCGCCGACCGCACCCTTGACCACGGCAACGGGGTGGTCCGGCTTGCCCCAAGCTGGGTGCCAAGGGTGTTCTCCACCCCCGGCCGCCGGCTGCGGCTGCACCCCGACGATCTCTACGCCTTCGGCAAGGACCGTGGTGGCATCGACGAACGGTGGCTGGCCTCCCCCATCCGGGCCGACAACGGACCCGCGACCGGCGAGTTCGAGGGCCTCAGCCTTGTGGTCGACCCGAGCGGGCAGTTGCTCCCCTTCGACCAGTTCATCGCCCACCACGCCGCGGGCCTGATCGGCCAGCGGATCTGGGACGAGTCTGCCAAGTGGCCCGTGTTGGGGAAGTTCTTCGACAACCAGCAGGCGCTGCCGTTCCACGTCCACCACCGGGACCAGCACGCGATCCCGCTCGGCAAGGTGTCCAAGCCTGAGGCCTACTACTACGCCCCGCAGATGAACAACCACCTGGCCGACCACCCGATTTCGTTCCTCGGTCTCCAGCCACAGGTCACCCGGGCCGAGCTCAGGGAGCGCCTGGTGCGGTTCACCCAAGGTGGCGACAACCGCATCACCGAACTCTCGCTCGGGTACCGGACCCGGCTCGGAACTGGTTGGGACATCCCCGCCGGAGTACTCCATGCGCCCGCCAGCGCATGCACCTACGAACCCCAGGCGGCCTCCGACGTCCTGTGCATGTGCGAGTCCTGGAGCAACAACCGCGAGGTCCCGGACGAGTTGTTGTGGAAGGACGCGCCTGCCGATCGACTGGGCGACCTTGACTACATCCTCGATCTACTCGACTGGGAGTTGAACGTCGACGCCGACTTCGTCACCCACCGGCAGCTGATCCCGTTCGAGACGGAGGCGTCGATGGCGGAGCGCGGGGCCGGGCACGTGGAGAGGTGGATCGTCTACAAGTCGCCAGCGTTCAGCGCGAAGGAGTTGACCCTCGCCCCCGGGACAGCCGTGACCGTGCAGGACAGCGACGCCTACGGGGTGATCGTCGTGCAGGGATACGGGCAGTTCGGGGCCCACCAGACCAGCGCGGCCACCACCATCCGGTTTGGCCAACTCACCGAGGACGAGTTCTTCGTCTCCGAGGCCGCCGCCCGCGAAGGTGTCCGGGTCGTCAACCGGAGCGCGAGCGAGCCACTGGTGCTGCTCAAGCACTTCGGCCCTGGAGACCTGCCCCCAGCTGCCTGACCCTTGCGATGGCCGACTACATGCGATGAGCCATCGGCAGCATGAACAGGTAGACATTCATCGCCGCGAGGACACCAAGCAGGACAAGGTAGGGCGTGGTCGTCGCACGGCGGCGAGCAACCGTCCGGTAACGGCGAAACGCGATCCTACGGACGGTGTACGCCGAGCCAACAACGCCGAGCCCCAGGACCACCAGTTGCAGCAGCAGGATGGCGCCTGGGCTCGCCAGCGGGGTTGCCCCGTCGGCGGGCGGAGCGCCGAACAGCGAGGCGACGGTGGAGAACACCAGGGATCCCTCGGCCAGCAGGTGGAAGAGGTTGTGGGCCAGGTGTGCGGCGATGTCCAGTGGGATCAGCGCATAGCCGAATCTGGCGAAGTTCCCCAGGGTGTTCTCGAGGTTGCCCCGTGCGGCGAACCGGGAGGCGAGCGCGACCATGCCAACCGGGACGCTGACCGCCACGATGAACGCAAAGGTGAAGATGACCGCGTAGTTCGTCACCCCGGTGGTTGCTTCGATCCAGGCCAGCACGTCCCGCCACACCGACAGCATCGTGAGGTTCTGGATGAAGACGATGCCCATGATCGCCATAGCCAGGAAGGACTCCTCGACCTTTGGCTTGTCGAGGAACCAGAGCTCACTCAAGGGCTTCCGGGTGCTGACCTGGATGGCATCGTTCGGGCAAGCCTTGATGCAGTTGGCACACAAGGTGCAGTTGGCGCCGGAGTCCATGGTCCTGGGGAAGTTGAACATCGGGCAGCCGGGCAAGGTGTCGGTGCCGTTGTAGCAGGCGGCCTTCGCCGTGCAGGTGCTGCAGACGGTGGTGTCGGCGCGCAATTCGATCACGCTGCTGCGGGAGTAGTTGCTGCAGAGCCCACCGAGGAAGCACAGGTAGCGGCAGAACGTGCGTCGCTGGAAGAACGCACCGGAGATGATGACGCCGGTGGTGAGGAGCAACAGCAGCACGCCCGATCCCCAGGGGGATTCCACGATCCCCCAGACATGGTCGCCCCACGTGATCGCCAGGAACTGGATGTCGATGATCCACAGGCCGTACAGCTTGAGGAACCGCGGTACCGGGCGATTGACTCCGACCCACTTCTGGACGAAGTCGGAAATGGCACCGAATGGACAGACTGCGCACCAAAGCCGACCCAGGACAACGAAGGTGATCGGCAGGACCGGCCACCACAACACCCACATCAGTGCGGTACCGGCGTTCCGCTCCGCAGTGACCGGGCCGGCCAACAGCTGGTAGGCCACGAGCCCGAAGATCGCCGCTACAGGCACTTGGAGGATGCCGGGATACCAGCGGCTGCGCAGGATCCGCGACACCACCGGACTCTTCATCAAGTCACGGCCCGGTGGCGGGGGCGGCAGGTCAGGCGTCTGGTCAGGATCCGCCTGAGGCATCGGCCGGCCGGCGGGCAGGATGGGAAGCAAGGTTGGCATGGTGGTGGTCCTTCAGGCTCTGGCCGTGGCTACTTCGCCGGCCGGGCGGTCCGGGACGGCTTGGTGGCGGACAGCCTTGCCCGGCGCCGCATCAACCCGGCGGTCAGGAGGACTCCGCCGTTGAACATCGCGAAACCACCGACGACGAGTCCCTGGGGACGGGGCGTGTCCTGCGCCGCGGATCCACCGTGCGAATGCTGGGAGCCGGTCTCGGTCCCATCGTTCTGGCCCTGGGCAGACGCGTCGTGGTCCATGCCGGCCATCTCGTCGTGATCCATGCCGGCCATCTCGTCATGGTCCATGCCGGCCATCTCGTCATGGTCCATGCCGGCCATCTCGTCATGATCCATGCCGGCCATCTCGTCATGGTCCATGCCGGCCATCTCGTCGTGATCCATGCCGGCCATCGATGCGTGGGGATCAGGCGTCGAGGTCGGGTCTGGCGAGGGCGCCTCGACCGGATAGGCGGTCGGTGCTGCGAACGCCACTGTCGCGCCGCCGGCCGCGAGGATGCCGGTCGTGACAGATGCGACGATTGCGGAAGGGATCTTCCACATAGCTCTCCTTGGGTGACGACGTGGGTCCAGTGGCTGCGAATCCGCCTGGTGCTGCGGCATGTTTGGGATTGAAAGCACGAAGGACCAGGTTGGGGGGCCTCTCAAGAGTCCCGTGCGCTCACCGACCCTTGTCCCGGTTTCAATGAAGTTTTGGTGTAGTTCGGCAATCAACGGCTCGTTTCGGGAATCATCTGCCCGGATCTCCGGTTCCACCCGATACCCCCCACGGGTATTCGAATGGAGGCTCCGACGATGACTGGGCATGACGCGATGAGGGACACGCAAGAGAAGACTCCGCATGGGTTGATGGCCGACCACGCCATGCATCACGACCACCAGATGTCGGCCGGCTCCCGTGCCACGGGGGCCGGGCATGCTCACCACGGAGCCGGGCATGGTCATGGCGGCCATGTGCAGCGGTTCCGCCGGCTGTTCTGGGTGATGCTGCTCCTGGCGCTGCCCGTGGTGGCACTGTCGCCGATGTTCGCGATGCTGATCGGCTACGACGTGCCCACCAACGCGGTTCTCGCCTGGGTGCCGCCGGTGCTGGGCACTGTGCTCTACGCATGGGGTGGCTCGCCCTTCCTTGCCGGCGCGGTGGCCGAGATCCGTTCTCGCCGGCCGGGAATGATGCTGCTCATCGGCCTGGCCATCACGGTGGCCTTCGTCGCGAGCTGGGGAGCCACCCTCGGAGTGCTCAGCCATTCGCTGGAGTTCTGGTGGGAACTGGCGCTGCTGATCGTGATCATGCTGCTGGGTCACTGGCTGGAGATGCGATCGCTGGCTCAGACCACGAGCGCGCTGGACTCGCTGGCCGCTTTGCTGCCCGACACCGCGGAGCTGGTCCGGGGCGATGAGGTGGTGCCGGTCAGCCCGACCGAGCTCGTGGTCGGAGACGTCGTGCTGGTTCGTCCCGGCGGCAGCGTCCCCGCGGACGGGCGGATCGTAGCCGGCGTCGCCGAGATGGACGAGTCGATGGTGACCGGCGAATCGCGAACGGTGGGCCGGGGCCCTGGTGACCCGGTCACGGCTGGCACCATCACTACGGACTCAGGGATCCGGGTGCAGGTCACCGCAACCGGTGAGGACACCGCGCTCGCCGGCATCCAGCGACTGGTCGCCGAGGCGCAGAACTCGACGTCCCGGGCCCAGCGGCTGGCCGATCGCGCCGCCGCCTGGCTGTTCTGGTACGCCCTGGCCGCCGCCGCGGTGACCGCGCTGGTGTGGTCGGTGCTCGGCCAGCCCGACGAGGCTGTGGCGAGGTCCGTCACGGTCCTGGTGATCGCCTGCCCCCATGCCCTCGGCCTGGCCATTCCGCTGGTGGTTGCGATCGCGACCGAGCGATCAGCTCGCGCCGGCGTGCTGGTGAAGGACCGCCTCGCCCTGGAGCGCATGCGGACGATCACCACTGTGGTCTTCGACAAGACGGGAACGCTCACCAAGGGCCAGCCGGCACTCACCGATGTCGAATCGGCGCCGGGCTCGGGGCTCACTCCCGACGAGGTGCTCGCTCTCGCAGCCGCGGCAGAGGCCGACAGTGAGCACCCGCTCGCCCGGGCCATCGTTCGTGCGGCCGCCGAGCGGGAGCTGGTCGTGCCGGCCGCGACCGGCTTCCGGTCCGAGCCCGGGCTCGGCGTCACCGCGCAGGTGTCCAGCGCAGAGGTTCGGGTGGGCGGGCCGCGGCTGCTCGCCGGGCTCGGCCTGTCCGGGCCTGACTCCGCGCCGGTCGAGGGCGGGGCGACAGTGCTGCACGTCGTCCGCGATGGTGCCTTCGCCGGGAGCCTGGTGCTGGCCGACGAGGTCCGGCCGGAGTCGAAGCAAGCGGTGGACGCGCTGCACCGCCTCGGCATCAGGGTGGCCATGATCACCGGCGATGCTCGAACGGTCGCCGAGGCAGTGGGTGAGCAGCTCGGTGTCGACACGGTCCTGGCCGAGGTCCGGCCCGAGGACAAGGCGGCAAGGGTTGCCGAGCTGCAGGCCGCCGGCGAGCAGGTGGCGATGGTGGGGGACGGGGTGAATGACGCACCTGCCTTGGCCCAGGCCGACGTTGGACTGGCGATCGGCGCCGGCACCGACGTCGCCATTGCCTCCGCCGGGGTGATCCTGGCCGGCGATGACCCGCGGTCGGTGGTGTCGGTGATCACACTGTCGCGGGCCAGCTACCGCAAAATGCTGCAGAACCTGTGGTGGGCTGCCGGCTACAACCTGGTGTCGGTGCCGCTCGCGGCCGGCCTGCTGGCACCTGTGGGCATCAGTTTGCCGATGGAGGTCGGCGCGATCCTGATGTCGGTCTCGACGATCGTGGTCGCCGCGAACGCCCAGTGGCTGCGCCGCCTCGACCTGCGCCCCGATCGGGTGGAAGCCGCCTAGTACTGCAGGCTGGTCATCATGCCGATCTCGGCGTGGTAGATGTTGTGGCAGTGGTAGGCCCACCTGCCGGGGTTGTCGGCGTGGAGGTCGGCGGTGACGGTCTGCATCGGCAGCACCAGGACGGTGTCCTTGCGCAAACCGCCGTTGCCGGGCAGCGACCAGGTGTGGCCGTGGACATGCATCGGGTGAGCCATCATCGACTCGTTCACCATCTGCAGCCGGACGCGAGCGCCGGCGCTGGTCTGAATCGGTGTGTCCGAGCCGAACACCTTCCCGTTCATCCCCCAGGCGTAGGGCTGCATCTGCCCATTCAGGGTGACCTGCTCGATCTGGTCCGGCTCCTGGTCGGGCAGCCGGGCTCCCTCGGCGGGCATGAGGGCAGTCATCAGCAGCGGGTCGGTGTCCAGTTCGGCCGGGCGGACGGTGGCCGGCGGCGTGGCACCGGATCCGGTGCGGACCAACGCCAACCCTTGCCCACTCTTGCCCTCTGCGGCTGCCACCAGCGGAAACACGCCGTCGCCGAGGGTGACCAGGACGTCGACCCGCTCGCCCTGGGCCAGGTACAGGGCGCGGGTCTCGACCGGCTGGACGGGGAAGCCGTCGGTGTGGGTGACGGTCATCACGTGGCTCCCGAAGGCGACTCGGAACAGCGTGTCGGCGGCGGCGTTGATGATCCGGATCCGTGCCCGCTGGCCCGGCTTGGCGGTGAGGGTGCGGGGCGATCGCGGGATGCGACCGTTGATCAGGTAGTGCGGGTAGACGATGTCGCCGACATCACCCAACGGGGAGTTGCCCATCCCACCCATTCCGGACATGTCGTGATTCATGCCGCTTCCGACGGTGCCCTGCTGTGCCTTGAACTCGGCGAGGATGTCATCTGGGCTCTTGCCTGTGCCGTCGGTCCAGTCGTCCAGCACCAGCACCCATTCCTGGTCGTAACCACCCGGTTCGGCAGGATCGTCGATGACCAGCGGTGCATAGAGGCCGCGATCGATCTGGACACCGCTGTGAGGGTGGAAGAAGTAGGTGCCCGGGTCGGGGGCGAGGAACTCGTAGGTGAAGCTGGCAGCTGCTGCGATGGGCTCCTGCGTGAGGCCGGGAACGCCGTCGGCGCCGTTGTGCAAACGGATGCCGTGCCAGTGGACGCTGGTATCAACCGGAAGTGCGTTCTCCACATGGATCCGCAGCACGTCACCGGCCTTGGCGCGAAGCTCCTTGCCGGGAATCCGGCCGTCATAGGCCCAGGTGGTCGCGGTGACCCCGCCGAGATTCACCTCACTGACGCCCGCGCGGAGAGTGGCTTCCACAGCCGGAGGGCCGAAGGTCGGAGCAGTGGTAGCCGCGGGCGACCGTGTGGGAGGCGCTGACCGGGTGGCGCCCGGCGTGCACGCGCTGAGCAGAGCTGCCCCGCCGAGCCCGAGACCACCGGCGATCAGACGGCGTCGGGTGAACATGCTCGGCAAGGCGGGCCTCTCGTCAGTAGTCAGTGCAAGCCTGCCCGGCGGATCGGCCTTTCCCTACGGCGTCGTGTGAAGTTTCTCTGAAGCTCGCCCGGCCTTCGGCAGTCGGAGCGTGATGGTCGTGCCCTCGCCAGGGCCTGCACTGGTTGCGCTGAGTTCGCCGCCGTGGGCGCGCGCGATGGCCCGGCTGATCGCCAGCCCCACTCCGGTCCCGCCGTGTTCCCGGTCGCGGGCAGCGTCGACCCGGTAGAAGCGTTCGAAGACCCGGGAGAGGTGCTCGGCCGCTATGCCCTCTCCGTCATCCCTCACCTGGAACTCCACCCAGCTGCCCTGTTCGGCAACGACGACGCCCACCCGGCCTGCGCGGGGCGTGTGCCGGAGTGCGTTCGACAACAGGTTGCCCAGCACCTGACCGACCCGTGCCGGGTCCACGTCGACAAGAAGTGCCGGGCCCCTGTGGAGGGTGAGCTGCACACCCTTTCGCTCGAACCCGTCCCTGGCCGCAAGGACCGCCGCCTCGGCGAGCTCACTGGGGTCGGTGGGCCGGCGCTGAAGGTTCAGCCTGCCTTCCTCCGCTGCCGAGACCTGTCCGAGATCGTCGGCAAGGCGGGCGATGCGCTCGATCTGGCTTGCCAGAATCGCCCACGCCTCGGGGCCGGGATCGATTGCGCCGTCCTCCAGACTCTCCACGCAGATCTCCATGCTGGCCAGCGGTGTCCGGATCTCGTGCGCCAGGTCGGTCAGCAACCGGCGGCGGCTTCCCTCGACCGTTGCGAGCTTGCCGGCCATCGTGTTGAAGCTGTCGGCGAGCGTCGCCAGTTCACGGGAGTCTGACGGCGCTACCCGCAGGGCGTACTCCCCGTCGGAGATCCGGACCGCTGCGTGGCCGAGGTCGGTGAGCGAGCGTCGTAGGCGGCCGGTGATCAGAACGCTGACGATGATCGCCCCGGTGGCGGCGATGGCCAGGCCGATGCCCAGCGCCAGCGTCCCGGCAGTGTTGAAGGCCTCCTGTGAGTGCTCGAGGACGTCGGGACTGTCGTGGCCCGCCTCCTGCATGTGTGCTTCGAACAGGGGCGGGCCGGCGATCGCCGCAACGACCACCATCGTCAGCGCCATCGCCACCGACACCCCAACCTGGGAGATCAGCAACCGGGTTGTCAGGCTGCCCGGCTGCGAAGCCTGCCTCATCGCCCCGGTCCCATCCGGTAGCCAACACCTCTGAGGGTTTCCACGAAGCTGAGATCGGCGACCTCGGCGAGCTTGCGACGCAGATGACCGATGTGGACGTCGACAAGGTGGTCATCCCCCACCCAGTCCTCGCCCCACACAGCGTCCACCAGCTGGCGGCGAGTGAACGCAGCCGTGGGCCGGGCGGACAGCACCTGGAGCAGGTCGAACTCGGTTCGGGTGAGCTCTACCTCCACCCCGTTCACCGCAACCCGACGCCCCGTCACGTCGACTCGAATCGCCCCGATACTGCGTCCAGGCTCCTCGACCACGCGGTCCGCGCGCGGCCGACGCAGCAACACCTGAACCCGGGCCACCAGTTCGCGGGCACTGAACGGTTTCGTCATGTAGTCATCAGCCCCCGCGGACAGGCCGATCAGCTTGTCGCTCTCCTCGTTTCGGGCCGTGAGCATGATGATGTAGCAGTCCGAATGCCGCCGGATCTCATGGCACACCTCCATCCCGTCCCTGCCCGGCAGGCCAAGGTCGAGCACGACCACATCCGGGGCGTCGGCCAAGGCGAGCTCCACGGCACTGTTGCCATCGTGGGCGACGGAGGTCCGGAATCCGGCGCGCTGCAGGTAGTTGGCCACCATGCCGGCAAGGACCGTCTCGTCATCGACGACCAGGACGTGGGCAGGCTGCGGCTCCGGGCTTGGGCTCATGCCCGCAATCATGCCGCCGGTGCGGTGAGCGGCCCCCATTCCGGCCCGACCAACATCGTTTCTTCGTCAATACCGCGGGGTCCCATCGGGAACACGGCCCAAGCTCACCCTGCCCACCTCGAGCGACACCACAGCCGACATCACCGCCGATCGGCACCCCTGTCGAGCCGCGCTCGCGGTTGGCTCACCGGACCAGTGGCTTCGCGGTGCGGACTGCAGTGACGACGTCGAGGATGGATTGCGTGGTGTTTTCCGAGTGGTTCTGGTCTGCGACCAGAGCCTGGTGGTCGGCGCCGTCGACGGTGCGGTGCACGGCATTGGTCGAGAGGGTGGCGAGGTGGTCCTGCGACGCCAGGTGACGGGCGTCGCTTCCGACGCCGGCGGTGAGGACGACCAGCGGCTTGTCGGCGAAGTCAGTCAGGGTTCCGGCCTGAGCCATGGAGGTGTTCGCCTGGACGTACTCGTCGATGGTGCTGCGAGTGTTGCTGGCTGTCGCGAGGCTGGCGCGGACCTCGTCGCGTGACCGGGGTGGCAGGTTGTCGAATGAGACCAGGCCGAACACACGGCCGATACCGACCCGTGCCGAGATCGTAAGTACCGCCGTCATTCTGGTGATCAGGTTGGCGGAGTTGCTGTCCGGTGCCGTCCCCGATTCGGCGGCCGTCTTGGGTGCGGTGGAGTCCACGAGCACCATTCCGGCGACTTCATCGGGGTAGCTGGCGGCGTAGGCGAGTACGTAGAGGCCGCCGAAGGAGTGGCCTGCCAGCACGTAGGGGCCGGGAATGTTTGCGTTCCGCAAGAGGGTGTGGAGGTCGGTGGCGATTTGGTGGCCGTCCTGTGGCGTGTCGGCGGGTTGGCTCCAACCGCGGCCGGCCCGGTCGTAGACGCAAACCCGGGTGGTCCGCGCGACGGCCGGCGCGATCCAGCCCATGTTTGCAGACATCTCGCCGCCGCCGGCTTCGAGCACGACGGTGGGAGCGCCAGAGCCGGTGCAGCTGAGGTGCAGGCTGTGCCCACCCACGTCGATCAGCTGGCCTGGCATTGGATAGGCGTTGGCATCCAAGGCCTCACCTATGGTCTCGTAGCCGCCGCCCACCGAGGCGAGCACCAGGACGGCGGTCACCGGGTAGAGCAACCAGCGGGTCCGGCTTCGCAGTTGTCGACGTATTCCGACGATCATCCAGATCGCCACGGCCAGCAAGGCTGGCGGCCAAACCCAGTTGAGCACGCCACGAACCGAGCTGCCGAACATGACCAAGGCCAGGCCGGACAGTCCCATGAACAGGGCTGGGACCAGCGCCCAGCGCTGCGGCTGGTCCGTGAACAGGGCCGAGAGCACAGCCAACATCGCCCAACCCAGTCCGAATCCGAGCAGGATGGCACCGGTGACGCCATCCTCGGTTGCCGGGACGAACGGGGCCACTACCAACAGTGCAGCGCTCAGCAACCCGGCGGCCAAAGAGCCTGCCACGACCCAGCCAGTCTGTCCCCGCCCCTGGGAGTCAGGCACAAACGGGGGGTTCGCCGCTCGGGCCTTCGGCGCTGCAGTCACCAGGACTCCCCCTTTGAACTGTTGACCGGGAACCCGCGGTCTGGCGCCGCGGGCACTTCCTGGAGCTATGCGCCCTCGGCATCGGGCTTGACGAGGATGACGACCTTGCCTCTTGCGTGCCCGGCACCGACGTAGGTCATGGCTTCAGGAGTCTGGTCGAGCCGGGAGACCGCAAACACCCGCACCAGCACGTCATGCTCGCCTGGAACCGGCTTGTCGATCTCGGTGGATCTCAGGACGTCGGCGTCCCCGTAGGCGTTCTGAACGATCGCCTTCATCTTTGTCTTTCCCGGCCCAGCCATCAGGTGGGCGTCGGTGTCCGCGGTGCGATTCGACATTCCGGTCCCCTTAGCGAGGTGAGACTGCGCAATCGAGCTGTCACCTGGGCCGCTCAACGCACGAGGTGCGCGTGCTCCCAACGTAGCCGCCCGGGCTGGGCCCAAGGCGTGGGCACTGTTGCTCAGGGATTCGCGGTGTAGCCACCACACGGGTCGTCGCTCATCTTGTCCGGGTCAGCTGCCACGCGCGTGCGCCCAGCGTCGCTAGTGTCGCGATCAGGACGGCAACTACCAGGATGACAGCCGCTGGCCATGCGTAGGCGGCACTTGACCAGGTGACAGCACGGCCACCGAACGCGGTGCCGGCAATCGCTGGAAAGGCAAAGACCAGTCCGAGCACGCCGGCGTACGGCAACAGGCGCAACGCGTTGCGGGTCCTGCCGAGCGGCCGCGGGCTTGCGGCCTGGGTGATCCACTTACGTGAGCGCAGCACTCCGAGAACCCCCGCAGCAAGCACCACGACGGCCAGGGCTCCCAGCAGTAGATCGAGGGTCGTCGCTGACAGCTCCAGACCGCCAGGCTGGCTGGCGGTCCCGGTGACCATGTCGAGGACTCCTTCGAAGATGGCGGCTTGGTCGATGGTGCGTGCCGAGCCGCTGTTGAACATCAGCACAAGGCCGTAGCCGGAGTCGGGAAGGAATGTCTGGAAAGCGCTGAAGGTCAGCAGGTTGCCGGTGTGGCCCACGCGCGTGGGCGAGCCGGGTGCCCGGTTCTCTGACCAGCCGTAGCCGTATCCGACCGGGGTGCTGGAACTGTGCATCTGTTCCAGAGCGTTCTCGGAGACCAGGCGGTTGCCTTCGAAAGAGCGGCCGCGATTGGTGTTCACGATGAGCCAGTTCGCCATGTCGCTGGCGGTGCTGACGACGTCCCCGGCACCCGCGCCGAACTTGTCGGGAAGCCCGATTGGAAGGGCATGCCCGTAGGCCATGACGTGCCCGTCAGCCAGCCCGGCGACCGGCGCGTTGTCGGTGTACGTGGTTGATGTTGCCGGCATGCCGGCTGGAAGGAAGACGTGTTCGCGCAGGTACTCATCGAAGGGCTGACCGCTCGCGACCTCCACCAGACGAGCCGCGACCTCATAGTTCGGGTTGTGGTAGTTCCACTGGGTGCCCGGGTCGGCGGCCAAGGTCGTGGGGTTCAGCCTGGCCACGGCCTCCGTCAACGTTCTTGGCTGGGGGTCGTCGAGTTCGTTGAAGGTGCGGTCGGACAGACCTGAGGTCTGGTTGAGGATTTCGTGAACCGTGATGTCGGCGCCTCTGGGGTCTGTCGGGTGGAACTCGGGCAGATAGGACGCGACGGAGTTGTCGAGGGACAAGTGGCCCGTGTCGACCAGCTGCATCACTGCCATGGCGGTCATCGACTTGCTCAACGAGGCGATCCTGAACAGCGAAGTGCCGGTGAGCGGAGCCCCTGTGGCGTCGTGCCCGTAGCCACGCACATGGAGTACCTGGTCGCCCCTCGTGATGGCCAGGGCCGCCCCCGGAAGGGATGACGCGTCCAGCTCATCCTGCATGAAGCGGTCCACCCCGGACATGTCCTGGGACGTCGCTTCTTGCCGGTAGCCGGGGTCGGTCGTCGCAGCGCGCAGGCTAGCGAAGCCGCCCACCACGAACAGCACGGCGATCGCCATCACCACCGCGGCAAGGTGAGCCCGGGGGCCCGGCGCAGGTCGCGCTTCAACCTCGCCCGTTCGGCGAAGCGGCAGGTTCCTGGTTTCCATGGTGCGCCTTTCTGGGAAGTGGTCATCGACGCCGACGCCGACAAGCGGGTTGGGAGCCGTGGCGTCACGCACCCCCTTTTCGTACCGCTGTGCCCCGAACCCGCGGTTGAGCACCGCGGGCGGTCGTGCAGCTAGGCGCCCTCGGCGTCGGGCGTGACGAGGATGACGACCTTGCCTCTTGCGTGCCCGGCACCGACATGGGTCATGGCTTCGGGAGTCTGGTCGAGCCGGTAGGTCCGGTCGATGACCGTGGTGAGCTTCCCGGAATCGATGAGCTCGCTCAGCGACAGGAGGTCGGGGCGGTTCGGGGTGGAGATGAACCGGACGTCCTTCTGCGGCGTGAAGAGCGATCGGATCATCCCACCGACCATGCTGCCCATGCTCACCTTGCCGGAATTCGGTATCACCACACCGGTCGGGGCGAGCACCCGGCGGAGCTGGCTGAACGAGTGGTTGCCAACGTTGTCGAAGATCAGGTCGTAGGTCTCGGTGCCGCTGGTGAAGTCCTCAGTTGTGTAGTCGATCACGCGGTCGGCACCAAGACGGCGCACCATGTCCACGTTTGCCGAACTGCACACGCCCGTCACGGTGGCCCCGAGGGCCTTGGCGATCTGGACCGCGTAGATGCCGATACCGCCGGACGCTCCGTTGATCAGAACCCGCTGGCCGGGCTTCACCTTGGCGGCATCGCGCAGACCGTGCTGTGCGGTGAGAGCCGACGTCGGCATGGCGGCTGCCTGTGCGAACGTGAGTCGGGTCGGTTTGGCCACCAGGGTGTTCTCGGTGCCCAACGCGAATTGCGCCAGGGCCCCCTTGCACTCTCCGAACACCTCGTCTCCCGGCTTCAAGCCCGTCACGTTGGCGCCGACCTCCTCGACGACACCGGCCATCGAGAGCCCCGGTACGAAGTCCTTCCTTGGCTTCGGCCAGCCCACCAGGAATCGAGCCAGGTATGGATTGCCGCGCAGCAGGACGACATCACCGGCGTGCAGCGAGACTGCGCGGACGCGGACCAGCACGTGATCCGCGTCGGGGACCGGCTTGTCGATCTCGGTGAAGGACAGGGCGCTGGAATCCCCGTAGGCGGTCTGAACGATCGCCTCAGTTCCTTCCGCGGGCTCGGCCGTTCGGGCTGGGTTGGGTTCAGCCGTGCGATTCGACGTTCGCGTGACTTGGTATGCCATCGTGGTGCCCTTCTGCTGACGTTGTTCTCGATACTGATTCGGCCGCCGAGGTTGGCAGCTGTCGAGGTCAGTCCTACGGTGCGCCCATTTCTTCCGGCTCGCCCCGGCACAATGGCCGGGATCGCATGACCCCCGGCCCAGCGAGGCGGTGGCCCGCGGCTAATTGTGAGCATTTGACGCGCTGGCATGGGCCGCGAGCCACGCAGTAGGTTCGCGAGGTGTTGCATGGACGGGATGCCGAGCGAGCCCAGCTCGCGGCAGTCGTCGCGTCCGCGCGAAATGGCCGTGCAGCAGTGCTGGTGGTCTTGGGCGACCCGGGCGTCGGCAAGTCGGCGCTCCTCGGGGACCTGGTCGCCGGCGTCAGCATGGAGGAAGGTGCCCCGTCCTTCCGCATCCTGACGACGATCGGGGTGGCGTCCGAAGGCCCCTTGCCCTTCGCCGCCCTGCACCGTTTGCTGCGTCCGGTTCTCGCCTGGGACCGGCTGCCTGTGCCACAGGCGCGGGCGTTGCGGGTGGCATTCGGGCAGGAGGACGGGGGTGGGATGCCGGTCGAGCCGTTCCTTGTGGGCGTCGGCACGCTCTCGGTCCTTGCAGCGGCAGCAGAGGACGGGCCTGTGCTGTGCATCGTCGATGACGCGCACTGGCTGGACGGGGCTTCCGCCGACGCGCTGCTGTTCGCGGCGCGCCAGTTGCAGGCGGACCCGGTTGCTGTGGTGTTCGCCGCCCGGGAGGGTGGTGCGGGTTGGGAGTCCTTCGTGGCCGACTCGCTCCCGGTGTTGCACCTGGGCGGGCTGGATCCGGAGGCGGCGAGAGATCTTCTGACCCAGCGCGTCGGGATCGCGCCGCCTGACGAGGTGGTCAGTCGGCTGATGGCCGAGTCGGGCGGCAACCCGCTCGCGTTGCTTGAGTTGCCGACTGAGCTCAGGGCTGACCAGCTCAGCGGCGCGGCTCCCCTGCCGGCCCGAATGGCTCTGACTGCGCGGGTCGAACGTGCGTTCTTGGACCGGGTCAGGCGATCGAGTGCTGAGGTTCAGACGCTGGTGCTCGTGGCTGCCGCGGACGACTCGGGCCGGTTCAGCGTCGTCCAGACGGCAGCCAGCAGCTTGGGGGTGGACTCGGCAGCCTGGGACGAGGCCGAACGTTTCGGCCTGCTGACCGTTACCGAGGACCGGGTTGCGGTGCGCCACCCCTTGGTCCAATCCGCGGTGTACCAGGCCGCGACCAGCTTGGAACGCCGCCACGTACATGCGGCCCTGGCCCAGGCACTCACCGACGACCCGGATCGGCAGACCTGGCACCGAGCGGCCGCGAGCGGTGGTCCCGACACAGCGGTCGCTGATGCGCTGCACGGGGTGGCGGAACGGGCGGAACGGCGGGGCGCGTACCGGGCAGCGGCGGACGCTTTCGACCGTGCCGCCGCGCTGACTGTGACCGAGCCGCAGCGCGCAGGCCGACTGTTCGCCGCGGCACGGAACGCGTGGTCGGCCGGTCAGAGCGTGCGCGCCAAGGCGCTGTGCGTCTCAGCCGGCGCCCTGGCCGGAGATGACGTGCTCCGAGCCGACATCGACCGGCTGCGCGGACGCATCGAGGTCAACGTCGGGGCCGCGATTGACGCTCACCGCATCTTCACCCAGGCTGCCGAACGCGTCGCCCCGCACGACCAGGTCCGTGCCGTGGAGCTGGCCGTGGCCGCCGCTGTGTCGCAAAGCCATGGCGTCGACAGTGGGGCACGGCTCACCGTGGACGCGATTGACGTCGTCCTGTCACCGCGGGACACGCCAAGGACCCGTTGCCTCAAGCAGCTCCTGGTCAGCACCCGTCACGACATCGCCGGAGATCGCGGCGCCGCACTTGAGGAACTGCACAGGGCCGTGAAAACCGCTCTGGGCGGTCCGGACTCGCGTGGCGACCTCGACCTGCTCGGGAACTTGGGCAACGCTGCGCTTCATCTGGGCGATGACGACATGCACCGCCATCTTTACGCCCTGATGTTGTCGACGGCCCGGGAGAACGGCGATGGCATGGCCGTTCTCTACGCCCTCCAGAGGCTCTCGTTCAGCCAGTACGCCGGCGGCCAGTGGACTGCTCTGCGGAACTCGTCGGAGGAGGCCGTGGCCCTGGGCGCCAGTGTCGGGCAGAGCGCGTTGACCGCTGGCCCGTCTGCGTGGCTGACGCTCCTTGCCGCACTCCAGGGTCGCTCCGATTACGACGAACGCCTCGCGGCGCTGGAATCGCTGCTGAATGCCCATCCTCTGGTCGGGATCTTCGCCCAGCCTGTCGAGGACCTGACCCGATGGGCCAAGGGCGTCCGGGCCTCGCTCGAGGGTTCACCGACAGACGCCCTGCACCAGTTCCGCCAGATGCGACGACCCACCCTGACGTTGATGGCCGTTCAGGAGTGCATCGACGCCGCCGTGCACAGCGGCGATCTGACCCAAGCCAAAGTCTGGGAGGAGCAGCTCGACCTGTTCGCGGCGGGGACCAGCCTGGCGTGGGCGCAGGCAGCTGCTGCCTTCGGCCGCGCCCTGACCTTGGCGCACGGTGACGCAGCTGATGGGAACCGGGTTGGCGAGCTGTTCGAGATCTCGCTCGCCGACCATGCTGTCGCGAACCGGCCCTTCGACCGTGCTCGCGTGCAGCTCGCGTACGGCCAGTTCCTGCGCCGCACTCAACGACGTGTGGACGCTCGCGGTCATCTGCGGGCAGCGTTGGCGACGTTCGAGGACCTCCAGGCCGACCCCTTCGCCGAGCGAGCCGCTCAAGAGCTGCGCGCGACCGGGGAGACGGCTCGCAAGCGGGACCCGTCGACCCTGCTGACCCTGACGCCGATGGAGCGCAAGATCGCTGAGCTGGTGAGGCGGGGCCTGTCGAACAAGGACGTCGCTGCCCAGTGTTGGGTGTCGCCGCGCACTGTTGCTTTCCACCTCCGAAACGTCTTCTCCAAGCTCGGCATCTCCTCACGCGGAGAGCTCGCCCAACTCGACCTCGGGTAGGCGAGGGTTACCCCTCACTCCTCGAACGGTGCCAGCCGGATCGCCGCGCTGAACGCGCCGTACCGCCGCAGCAATTGGGCTCGCCCTTGCGGCACCCGGGCTGCCTCGTCCTTCCAGGCCTGCGAGAAGTACTTTTTGAAGTCGTCCCGGGGGTGTTCCCGGACAGTGCCGGCCAGGGTGCTGCGGGGCAGCTCCCAGCTACGCAGGCCGACCACGTCTACTCCGGCTCCCGCCGACAGGAGGTACGGGACGGCGCCGGCAGCACGTGTGACGAGCGGGCTGTGGTGCATGGTGATGGCGGTCAGCAGGGCCTCGGTAGACATCGTGGACAAGCCCACCTGGTCGGCCACCTCATGGGCCAGACAAGCTGAGGTGAGGGTGAAGTCGTCGTGCCCGCCAGCGAGGATGAGGCCGGTGTCGTGCAGCATCGCGCCGGCGAAGAGCAGCTCTTCGTCGACCTCGATGTGTTCCAGCGCACCGAGGGCCATCGCGAAGGTGTAAGTGCGGTAGCTGTGGTTCAGCAGCGTTGCCGGTAGGTGCCGGATGGCAACGTCCTCTGCCGCGCGAGTCAGAGCCGAGTCGGGGAAGCGCAGCCGCTCGGAAGACACCTGCGCGTGCCTGCCTTTGTTCAGGTGCATGAGCATGCTGAGCCGGCCCGAAGCGTTGTGCAGGTGGACGGACATGAGGTCAGCGATGAGACGGCGCCGCTCAGCGGCTTCGAGTCGCCCGCCTGTGCGTAGCGTCCAGTCAATGGTGCCGACAGTGCCTGTCGCGTTCATGGTTTCCTTGTCGCGGTTGGGGGGCTTGGACCTATCGGCTGTGCAAGGGGGTCTGAGTTCGGATGGAAGTGAGGACGTCGGTGATGGCGTCGATGGACAGTGCGGAGCCGGCGGGGTCGTCGAGGAAGGCCATGTGGTTGAGGTCGGCGACGGTATGGCGGGTGTTGGTCGACAGCTGGGCGAGTTGGTCCTGGGCGGTGCCCCAGCCTGGCTTGTGGTCGACGTTGTCCTTGGCGGTGAGCACCACCAGGGGTGTGGTGCCGAGGGTGGTGAGGGCCTGCGCCTGCGCGAAGGAGGCGGGCAGGGCGGCCTGCTCTGCTCGCATTCCCTGCATACCGCGAGGGCTGTTCGCGAATGCCGCAGCCTGCGCGGCTGCCGTGCCAGGCGCCGACGTGGCGCCCATGGCCTCGATGATGTGACCAATGCCGAAACGGAACAGGGTTGGCACCACGGCAAGCGCACGGCGCATCAACTCGTACTCGCCATTGAACGGCTTCACCAGTTCCACCTGATGGGGGCTGGCGCTGTCGAGAAGGACGACCCCGACCACATCCTGCGGGTACATGGCTGTATAGGTGAGGGCGTGGACCCCGCCGATGGAGTGCCCGGCCAGCACGTACGGGCCGGACTCGCCTGCCGCACTGAGAACGTGGTGGAGGTCGGCGGCGGCGTTGGTTGCGTCGGCGCGGTTCGGGGAGTCGTCGCTCCAGCCCTGACCGGCGCGGTCGTACGCGCAAACGCGGGTGGTGGTTGCGATTGCCGGGTTCACTCGGGCCCATTGCGGGGAGGTCTCACCGAGGCCGTTGAGTAGGACGACCGTCGGCGAGCCGTCGCCGGTGCAGCTCAGGTGGAGGCGGTATCCGCCGACATCGATCAGCCGGCCCGGCATGGTGCCAGCGGCGACCTGGGGAGCCGGCGTGGTGGCCTGGTAGAGCCCGCCCAGACCGGCAACGACCATCGCCATCGCAGCCGGGTACACGAGCAGGGCTCCCCGGCCGCGGACGTTCTGGCGGGTTCGCCGCGCCACATACACACCAAGAGCCACCAGCATCGGCGCCCACACCCAGGCCAGTTGCGTCATGGTCGGCTCGCCGGGTCCGGCCACCACTAGGCCGGCGCCGGCCGTCGCCAGGAATGCGGCGGGGCCATAGGCCCACTGCTGCGGGGAAGCCGTCAGTCGTGTGGTCAGCCAGGCGAGCATCGCCCACCCCAGCGCGAACGCGATCAGGGTGGCGCCCACGATGGTCGATTCGGGCGCGCTGGGCAGGACAGCGAAGACCACAATGGCCGCGGACCCGGTGCCGGTGGCCATCGACGAGGCGATCACACGGCCGGAAGGTCCGGGGGGTGAAGCGGGGACGGTGGCGTTCGCCGCGCGGGTGCCGACTTGCCTGTTCATTGCTGGATGCCTTCCGTGTCGAACAGGGGTCACGACACCGGCGGCCGTCTTGGTGCTGTCTTGTGGTGTGGCGTGGGTCGAGTGCATGGCTCGACGCTACGAGTCGGCGCGCTCGATCGCGCCGGCAAAATGGCCGGGATCACGGCCGAACTGCTTCCCGGCGCCCCGCCAGTGTCGATCTCCGCGGTCGAAGCGGCGCCCGCCCCCGGCCCGGAACACCAATGAGTCGTCCCCCTCCTTCATCCCGAAGGGCCACCCGTGGCTCGCGCCGTGCGCGTGGATTGGCGTGGACGACTGATCCTCAGCAGACGCCAGCCGACCATGCCGAACCACACCGGCAGGGCAAGGCCGTAGAGGAGGTACACCCCTCCGATCAGCGGCCGGAAAGCCTCGCAGAGAATCCCCACCGCGACGACGCGTCCGACCGTAACCACGTTGCGGACCATCGCCAGGGTCGGGATGCTCTGGGCATCGAACCGGGCCGCTGCGCGGGGGTTGTCGTGAACGTTGACCTTGACCACCTTGACCCGTCCGGCGCAGCGGACGGCCAATCGCTCCAGCACTGGCGCCACCATGCGGCACGGCGGTCGGGCGGAAGCTCACTGCAGAACCTGACCGGCACCGGCGTGGGCCTCCCCGCGTCCAGAATGTCGATCGCTTGCGCACCTGGTTTCGAAGCCCCGCACGTCCCGCCCCGCTGCCGAGTCACGGGCGTGCAGGGGTAAAATGAATGGCAGAGATCTTCATCGGAGGCCATCATGGTCAAGCGAGTTCTCATTGATGTCGTGATCGGAGCCGGTCTGGCATTCTTCGCCCAGATCCTCCAGTACGGCGCCTATCTGATCGGACTAGCGGTCGGGTTGCCGTTCCCCTACGACACGGCCCCAGTCGACCCGGCGTCCAGCCCGGGTTGGAGCACGCAGGTGAACCTGCTGTTCCTCTTGTCGGCACCGCTGGTGCTCGCCCTAACCTTCGCGGTGGCGTGGGTGCTGACGGTGCAAGGCGTGAGCGAGGGCGTTCGCCGAGGGGTGATTTGGGCCGCGGTGGCGCTCGTCTGGATGCTCCTGGTCGGGGTCGGCAACGGGACGGTTGCCATGTTCGCGACCTTGGGCGTCTGGGCCTACTTCGTCGCCGTCGCGCTCGGTCCGATCGTGGTCGGCTGGCTGCGGCGCGACGCGCAGTCACCTGAACCAGCCCGAGACGCGCCGGGAGCGGTGGCCAATGGTACGCGTCAGTAATTCGCTGACGGTGTGGGATGGCAGTCTGCAGGCCGCGACGGCGCAGTTTCCTGCCTGCCGTTCGGGGATCCGCTCCTCATGGACAGGTGGGGCACAATTGGCGAGTGCTTCGGTGGGCGATTGGAAGTGAGGCGTGATGTCTGCTGGAACGGACGATGAGGCGCGGGCCTGGGCGGCCGACAAGCGTGATTTCGTCGCTGACTCTCGAGCTGACGGCGCTGACGAGCAGGACGCAGCGGCGGACGTCCGCGACGCTGTCGCCGACGCCAGGGATGCAGTCGCCGAAGCGCGGGAAATGCGGCTGAACCAATGGGAGGAGCAACTGGAGGCCCGCGCCAGGCGATTGGGGCTGGCCGTGGAGGCGGCCACGGCTGCCGGCGAACGAGACGATGCCCGGGCCGCACGGTCGCGTGCGGATGAGGAGCGGGCAGACACGAGCCGCGAGCGCGAGGAGACCAGGGCGGGTCGGGACGCGGCGACCGAGCGGCGCCTGGCCGAGGGTCGGTCCACACTCCTGGCTTCGGCGTTCGCGAGCATTGCGGAGCAGCTGTACGACGCCGACACCTACGACGAGGTGCTCACCCGGATCGCCCAGGCTGCGGTCGCGACCGTTGCCGGTGGCGAGATGGCCAGTGTGACTCTCCTGGAGGAGGGCACGTACCGGACCGGCGGGTCCACGGACCAGGCGGCCGCCTCGGTCGATCAGGAACAGTATGAAGCTGGTGAGGGTCCCAATCTGGATGCCATCACGACGCCGATGGTCGATGCCCCGTCCTTCCCCGACGAGCGGTGGCCGCTGCTGGCGGACCGGCCCACGGCTCACGGCGTGCAGTCCTCGCTGGCCTACCACCTCGACACCTACAGCGACGAGGGGGGCGAGAACGAGACAGCGTCGCTGAACATCTACGCGTCGAAGCCGGGGGCATTCGAACAGGCAGCCCAGGAGGTCGGCTTCATCCTGGCCGCGCACGCCTCCCTCGCGGCCCGCGCCGTCGGTGGCCGCGTGACCCTCGACGGCCTCGGCCACGAGCTTCAACAGGCCCTGCTGTCCCGAGAGGTGATCGACCAGGCAAAAGGGATCCTGATGGAGCGGCTCAAGACCACCCCGGAGGACGCCTTCGACATCCTCAAGAGCACATCGCAGCACTTGAACGCCAAGCTGCGGGAGATCACCCGCAACGCCGAACCCGGCAAGGTCAACCAGGAACACCCGCAGCAGCCATGACCCCCATCAACTGGACGTCGGAGTAGCTCCGCACGATCAGGCTGGACGCGGCCGGTTGCGCAGGGGCCCCTGGACGCGGTCGATCCGGAGCAGGCCCCGGCCCACTGGTTGGCAACAGTCGTCCCTACCGTTTCCGAGCGCGCCGCGACTGGGCTGGCTAGGATTTTCGCCACGGAGTGCGTGCGGGGCCCGCGGCAGGCGTTGTTGCCAGCGCGCCTCGCGCCATCTTGTGGAAGGGGTTGGCGATGCCCACCGAACCGGGGACTGCTGCCCGGAGTGGCAGCCACAGGTTGCGAACTGCGGTGGCCTCCGTTGCCGGTGCCGGCCTTGCCGGCTTGCTCGGGCTCGGGGGCGTGCTGCTGTGGTGGAGCCCGGGCGTCCCTCGCCCTGCGACTGGTCCGGACGGCCGGCCGGCAGCCGACGGGATCGCCGAGAAGATCCGCATCCCGGTCAACGGGACCGGGCAGGGCCTGTTCCTGCGCGGGGTCGATGTCACCAAGCCGGTGCTGCTGTTCGTGCACGGAGGCCCGGGAATGCCGGAGTACTTCCTCGACCGAACCCACCCGACCGGTCTGGAGCAGGACTTCGTCGTCGCCTGGTGGGAACAACGCGGGTCAGGCTTGTCCTATTCGGCTGCCACCGACGCGGCGGGCATGACACCCGACCAGCTCGTCGAGGACACCATTGCGGTCGCGGACTACCTGCGGGAGCGATTCGGTCAGGACCGGATCTACCTGCTCGCGCACTCGTGGGGATCCTTCATCGGCATCCAGGCGGCGGCGCGGGCGCCAGAGAAGTTCCATGCCTACCTCGGGATGGGGCAGGTCTCCCAGCAGCGGCGCGCGGAGATCCTTGCCTACGAGTGGGCCCTGGCCACCTACACCGCCGTTGGCGACGCCGGGACGGTGGAACGTTTGCTGGCCACGCCGGTCACCGACCACGCCCCGTTCCCCGCCGAGTGGCTGGCCATGCGCGACGATGTGATCCACCGCATCGGGGGTGGCACGACCCGCGACATGCAGTCTGTGGTCACCGGCGTTTTTGTGCCGGTGTGGCAGACCCCCGACTACACGATCGGGGAGAAGCTGGACATCGGCTGGGGAAAGCGGCGCTCCCAGGCTCTGCTGTTCGACCGGCTTCTCGACGCAGACCTGGCCAGCAGCGTGCCCCGCCTGGAGATCCCCGCGTACTTCATCGTAGGACGTCACGATTACACAGTCTCCTACCCGCTGGCCAAGGACTACTTCGCCAGGCTCTCCGCGCCGGTCAAGGGCTTCTACACCTTCGAGGACTCTGCCCATTCACCTGCGTTCGAAGAGCCGGAGTTGATGCGCCAGATCCTGCAGGTTGACGTGCTGAACGGCCGCACAACCATGGCCGACCGGGCCGAGTGATGTCGGCCGAGCGCAGAGAGGGGGCGGGCCGGTGAGCCACTACCTGCCGGTATTCGCGACCGAAGCCGGAGAGAAGGCAACGCTCCAGGCGTATGACGATGTTCTCGGACGCTGGCCCGTCCCGTTCGAGCAGCTCGACATCCCGACCAGCGGCGGCCTGACCCACGCGATCGTAAGCGGGCCCCCCGACGCCGAGCCCGTCATCCTGCTGCACGCCTATTTCGCCACGGCCACCTCCTGGTACCGGACCGTTGGTGCGCTGAGCCAGCGCTACCGCACCTACGCAGTCGACATCCTCGGCGACGTGGGGCGGAGCCGTCCGGTGCGGCCGATGTCGAGCCTCGATGACTTCGCGCATTGGTTCGCCGAACTAACCGACGGTCTTGGCGTCAGGAGAGTCCATCTGATCGGCAACTCCGTCGGCGGCTTCATCGCCACCTATTGCGCGATGACCCTGAAGGACCGGGTCGGCAGCCTCGCTCTCGTCGCGCCGGCCGCAACGATCCACTCGATGCCGGCGTTCTACACCCACATGTTCATCCCCAAGATGGTTCACCTGCTGGCACCATGGCTGCCCGGCGGCCAACGGTCAGTGGACCGCGCGGTCGACTGGATGAACGCAGGCCTCCCCAGCGACGGGCCATGGGACACCGTGTTCAGACTGTCGCTCCTTCACGGCACGGGCGCCAACCGGGTATTCCCGCGAATCTTCACTCCGGAGGAATTCGCGCAGGTCGAAGCCCCAACCCTGCTGATCATTGGTGACCACGAGAAGATCTACCCACCTCAGGCTGCGGTCGAGGCGGCCACCCGCCTGCTTCCGGGCGTCGCGACAGAAGTCGTCCCAGGAGCCCACCACATTGCAGCGATCGCGCAACCACAGCCCGTCAACGCGCGGCTACTGCAACACCTCGCCACGGCGAGCCCCGCCTGAGCAGAGGGCTGCCCTCGACCCGCCTCGGTCGTCAGGCCTTGCTGCCCTTCCACTGCGCCACAGCGTGAGTCCCGTGGTGCCCGACGGCGTGGCGGACCTCCTCATCCACGAGGTCGGCATTGATGGCAATGGCCGCGGCCGACCCTTCGCCGGCAGCGGTGATGACCTGTGCGCGCGGGTTGCTGACGTTTCCGGCTACCCAGACCCCGGCCTCGCTGGTCGCCCCGAACGGGCCGGTGATCGCCCAGCCCTGCTCGTCAAGTTCGCATCCGAGTCGGAGAAGAAGGTCATTGTTGGGGACCAGACGGGGCGGCACGAACAGCGCTTCCCGCTGAATGATCCGACCATCAGCCAATTGCACACCCCTCAAGTGGTCATCCTCGACATGCAGGTTGGCAACCAAACCCTCCACGACCCCGATGCCGCGGGCCGAGAGCTGCAAGCGCTGGTCGGTCGTCAGGATGTCGAGAGGGGCAAGAAGGATGATGTCCTGGGTCCACTGCCGAACGATCTGGGCAAAGCGGACGGTTTCCGGGCCGTTCCAGACGACGCCGAGCTGCTTGTCCCGCACCTCCCAGCCGTGGCAGTACGGGCAATGCAGCACATCCTGTGCCCAGCGCTCACGAAGACCAGCGACGTCCGGCAGCTCATCCCGCAATCCGGTGGCCACCAGGAGGCGCCTGGCCGAGACTGTCTCGGCATCCTCGATGACCACCTCGAACCCGCCCGCGACGCGGACCAGGCCAGCGGCAGCACCCGAGGCGATGGTGCCTCCGTAGCCCTGAATCTCGCTACGCCCAACGGCCAGCAGGTCGCCGGGAGGCATCCCATCCCGGGACAGGAACCCGTGCATGTGTGCAGCAGGCCCGTTGCGCGGCGTCCCTGAGTCCACCACCAGAACCCGGCGCCGCGATCGAGCCAGCACCAGCGCTGCAGACAACCCGGCGGCCCCACCACCGATGATCACCACATCGAATGCGTCCATGCCTGCAACTGTGGGCGACCCGCTCGCGCCTGGCAACCGAGCACTGCTGCTCGGTTGGAGGTCGTCTCCCTCCTCGAACCGCTGGAGACCAGGCCCTGGGACGAGCGCGTCGGCGACGGCCTTGACCCGGACGGTCACGTCCTCGCGTTCGCTGAGCGTGACCCTCACGCTAACGACCCTGAGAGAGAAGGTCGTAGCGGAGGCGAAGTCCCTCCTCCTTGGCGACCACGCGGTTGGGATCTTGCGGCCGTGACGAGGAGGAGTCGAGTCAGGAGCGGCGGCCCTCCAGGCCGCCGATGCGCGCCAGGTGGCGGCCAAGGAAGACGAACCAGATCGGCCAACTCAGCCAGGCCACCCCGCCGACAGCGCCGCCAACCGCCTGCAGAACGGTGCTGACCGCGGTGCCCGCCCCGACAAGGAAGGACGTGCCGAACAGGACCAGGGCGGCGAGCAGAGACACGGCGAAGGCGATCCCGAACAGGCTGACGCGCCGTGGCACGCCCGGGTCGGTGCTGAAGCGTCGATTCAGCCAGAGCATCCAGAGCACCTGGAGCACGATCACCGCGATCGACACCGCTGTGGATTGCTCGAATCCGAGTCGTCCAGCCACCAGCAAGAAGCTTGAAGCCGCTCCGACCACGGAAGCACCTGCCATCAGCCACACCCCGTACCGCTGCCACCGGCCACGCGTGGCTCGGCGACTGACCACCGGGATCAATGCTGCGAGCAGTAGGTTCGCGATGCCACTGAGGAAGTCGTTGATCGGACCCCACGGATCAGGGCTTCCACCCAGCCCGATCGAGATGAACATCAGCAGCAGGAACAGCCCGGACGTGAAGGTCAGCACCCCCAGCACAATCGACCACTGACCCCAGAATCGCGTCGGTTCGGGCCCAGTCGGCTGCCCGCCGGGCCGGACGACCTGTACAGGCGTCTCAAGGCGACCAATACGAACCATCACGACCTTCCTTTCCCCGCGAATCGAGCTTCGGGGTTGGCGTTGGTCGACTCGAGGAGCGCCTTGAGCGTGGTCTCGTCGGTGCGGGAGTCGCGGGCGAGGAGGCGGGCCAGCAGCGGCGAAACCACCTTCAGCGGGCCACGAATCCGGAAGTCCATCCGGCTGGTCAACCGGCACGCCCCGCTGGCGATCGGATCGACTCGATACGACGCGGTCCCGGTGAGCCGGCCTTCCGGAATCTCGAACTCCACGAAGCGGCCCGGCTCGAAGCGGGTGAAGCGGTTGCGGGACTCGATCCGGCGGCCGGCGAACCGGCGGACGAAGACGTGCTCGGTGCCGACCCCGATGGGACCGTCGGTGACTCGTCGGACCTCCGCGAGACCGTCCTGCCACTGCGGCGCATTGGTCTGGTCGGCGACGAAGGCGAACACTTCTCCGGCGGGGCGTTCGAACTCGATGCGAGACTCGATGCTGATCATGCTGCCCTCCGTTCTACTGCGGAAAGAGAAGAACCTCAGATTCACTAGAGTGACACTCTAGTGTGTGACTTCCACTATGCTCTTGGGTGTGGCACAGGTCAAGGACAGACGGCGGGACAAAGCAGAGCTCACCCGGCAACGACTCCTCCACGCCGCCCACCAGGAGTTCCTCGACAACGGCTTCCACGGAGCCACGATGGCCGCCATCGCACAGCGGGCCGGCGTGGCCGGGCAAACCGTCTACTTCGTGTTCCACACCAAAGCCGAACTCCTCAGCGCCGTCATCGACGCCGCCGTCATGGGCGATGACCCTCCGACCATCCCCCAGGACACCGACTGGTGGGCTGCCATGCAGACCGCAGTGAGTGCCGAACAGGTCCTGCGCTTGTTCGTCCGCGGCGCCGGACCCCTGCTGGCCCGCGCAGCCCAGATCTCGGAAGTCCTACGGGCAGCCGCACTCACCGACCCAGAAGTCCGCACCATCTTCGACCGCCACGACCAGCTCCAGGTAGCCGGATACCGCCAAGTGGTGGACCTGGCCTCAAGCAAGGGCCCGCTTCGCCGCGAACTCACCCCAGAGACCGCCACCGACCTGCTCCTCACCCTGTGCGGCGACAGCACCTACGCCCAACTCACCACCGAACGCGGCTGGACCCACGAGCAGGCCACAACCTGGCTGGCCGACGCCACACCCCGGCTCCTCCTCCCCTGAAGGACAGCGACCTGCGCGGCATCGGCCCCATGAGCGCGTTCGGAGTCGTGCACGTTGTCTGGCAGCCGTGGGTGGGCACCTCGGACGTCCTCGTCACCGTGCCAAGCGCAAGAACCGCTCTTGACAAGATTTCTTGTCAATGGCACCGTTGGCGTCATGCAGGACGTCGAGGTCATCGAGAGCGCTGAGGCAGCCGCCGCCGCGCTGGATCCGGTTCGGGCCCGGCTGCTCGGCGAGCTGGCCGTCCCGGCCTCCGCCGCCGGGCTCGCCGCCCGGGTCGGCATCGCGCGCCAGAAGGTCAACTACCACCTCAAGGCCCTCGAGGCGCACGGCCTGGTGGAGCTGTCCGAGGAGCGCCGGCACGGTGGCATCACCGAGCGGGTGCTGCAGGCGTCGGCGGTTTCGTACGTCGTGTCGCCGGCGGCCGTCAGCGCGTCCGCGGCCGACCCGGACGCCAACGCCGACCACCTGTCAGCGGGCTACCTCGTCGCGCTGGCCGGCCGGCTGGTGCGCGAGGTCGGCGCCCTGGCGCGCCGGGCCGGCGCGTCCGGCAAGCGCCTCCCGACGCTGACCATCGACACAAAGATCGGCTTCCGGTCCGCCGCCGACCGGGCTGCCTTCGCGGACGACCTGACCGCGGCGGTGCTCGACCTGGCCGCTCGCTACCACCACGACGACGGGCGCCCGCACCGGCTCGTCGTCGCCGCCCACCCACTTCCTGAGGAGAACACATGAGCACCACCCTTAACGTCCCCTACCGCCTGGAGTTCAGCGTCGAGGTCCCGGGCACGCCGGAGCAGGTCTGGCAGGCCATCGCCACCGCCAAGGGCATGAGCGCCTGGTTCCTGCCGACCGAGATGGAGGAGCGCTTGGGCGGGTCCCTGCACTTCACCATGGGTCCCGAGATGGGCTCGGACGGCCAGGTCACCGGCTGGGACCCGCCGCGCCGCATCGTGTACGAGGAGGACTGGGCCGCCCTCATGGGCGAGGACCCGGGCGCGCTCAGCCCGCTGACATCGGAATTCCTCGTCGAGGCGCAGTCCGGCGGCACCTGCGTCGTGCGCGTCACCAGTAGCGGCTTCGGGACCGGGGCCGCCTGGGAGTCGGAGTTCTGGGACGACATGGGCTCCAGCTGGATGCCCTACTTCGACAACCTGCGCCTCTACCTGTCGCATTTCCCCGGCCAGGAAGCCACGCAGCTGGAGGTCACCGCCTCCCACACCGGCGACGCGGTGGCGCTCTGGTCGACCCTGCGCGACGCGCTCGGGCTGGGTGAAGAGGGTGCGACGGTCGAGGTGCGCGGCGCCACCGGCACGGTCGAGCGTGTCGGCGAGCGGCAGACGCTGGTCCGGCTCACCGCGCCGGTGCCCGGGATGCTCAGCGTCTTCGCCCACGGCGAGGGCGCGGGCAAGGCGACGGCGGGCGTGCGGGGGTACCTGTTCTCCGCCGACGCAGCGGACTACGTGCGGCGCGAGGAGCCGGCCTGGCAGGCCTTGCTGCAGGGGCTGTCGGTCCATTCTCAATGAGGTGGCCGATGGCGTCTGGGTCCGGCAGAGCGCATGGGTCTGGAGCAATGCCACCGTGGTGCGCGGGGAGGATGGGTTGATCCTGGTCGATCCGGCATCGATGGAACCGAGCTGAACCAGCTAGCCGACGACGTGGACCGGCTCGGCCTTCCGGTGATCGCCGGGTTCTCCACCCATCCCCACTGGGACCATCTGCTTTGGCATTCCCGGTTCGGTGACGTGCCGCGCTACGCCACCCCCGCCGGCTGCGGCGAAGAACCGAACCGGTCGACGCGCGCCTGGGCCAGGGCTGGCTCTCCGGCCCTCACCAGTCGAACCAGGAGCAGGCCCGACAATCTTGGTGAACTCGGCCGCCGACGTCCCGTATTCGGCAAGGTCGCCCGCGCCCTTGCGGCACGACAGTGCATGCGGTCCGCATAGCCGCGCCGCCCGACGCGGTTTGTGCGGAGTTATGCAGGCTTTGGACCCGGTGTGCCACCGGATCGCCTCAAGACGCGGAGTTCTGCACCCTCTGAGGCCAGAATCGGGCGCCATGAGCTGCAAATCTCCGCGCCGACTCCCGAACCTCCCAGATCCGGCCTCCATGCCCTGCAAATCTCCGCGGATCACCCCGATGGACACCGCCAGCAAACTAACGCTCAACAGCAGCCACTGAACCAGCGCTCATCGGCTACGGGATGGATCAGCCAATCCCTAGTCACAGTTCTAGTCTCGTTTGGGCGTGTTGTGGCCCGGGCCGGTGATGATGCCAGCAGCCTGCGCGACTCGTCATGGGGGATAGCCAAGATGCTGATTGTGGAGCCCCTCCACCAGCCGTAGCGTGCAGGGCGTCGACCCCCGGGGGCGCGCTCCGCACCAGTGGGTGCCGCTGTGAATGCCCGCAAGGAGGGAGAAGTGTCTGACCTCACCCCCCGAGGAGAGATCGCCGACGTTGAGTCGGTGCAAGATGTTCCCCGAATAGGCTGGAAGTTCATCACCCTCTACGCGCTGGCGTACATGAGCACTTGCCTGCTCTTTCTGGCGCCGATCCTGGTGAGCCTCGCGCTCAAGGTCAACACGCTGGTCGGGATCGAGCGAGCCCCGAGCAGCCTCGCGCTGATCGCGAGCATCGGCGCCCTGCTGGCCATGTTCGGCAATCCGTTCTTCGGACGCCTCAGCGATCGCACAACCTCCTCGCTGGGCCGACGCCGACCATGGATCCTTCTCGGACTCGTCGTCGGATCCATCAGCATCCTGGGCGTCGCGTTGGCACCGAGCATCGAATTGGTCCTCGTGGCCTGGTGCGTCGCGCAACTCTCCTTCAACGCTGTCCTTGCGCCCATGGTCGCAGTGATTCCCGACCAAGTCCCGGTCAGTCAGCGTGGGTTCGTAGCCGGCATCCTCGGGGTCAGCATGCCAATCGCCGCAGTAACCGGAACCTTCCTGGTCAAGCTGTTCACTCCGAACCTCATCGGGATGTTCCTGGCACCCTGCGTCGTGGCCGGCACGTTCATCGTGGCGTTCGCCGTCATGATGAAGGACCCACCGCACCCGCGTACTGAGGAGCCACCGTGGTCGCTGAGGGAGTTCGCCCAGACCTTCTACGTGAACCCGCGAATGCACCCCGATTTCGGCTGGGCCTTCGCCAGCCGGTTCATGTTCGTCCTTGCCTACGCCTTCATGACCACCTACCTGGCGTACTACCTGCTCAACCGGCTGGGCAGCGCTGAAGATCAAGTCCCCCAACAGATCTTCACCGGCACCCTCGTGCAATCCGTGTTCATGATTGCCGCGTCGCTCGTCGGTGGCAGGGTTTCCGACCGGACGGGACGGCGGAAGGCATTCGTCGCCGCGGCCGCCGCGGTCTACGGACTCGCGCTGTTCCTCATCGCCGCTGCCTCCGACATGAACGGCTTCCTGCTGGGCATGGCGATTAGCGGTCTAGGTTTCGGCCTGTACATGGCTGTTGACCTTGCGCTCGTCGTCGATGTGCTGCCGGACAGCGGCACTTCGGCAAAGGACCTCGGAGTCCTCAACATCGCCGGCGCGCTTCCCAGTTCCGTAGCGCCGGCACTAGCGCCAATCGTCCTGGCCCTCGGTGCTGGCAGCTACAGCGTCCTCTTTGCGGTCGCCGGCCTCTGCGCACTACTCGCAGCGTCGGCGATCCTGCAGGTGCGGGGCGTCCGCTGAGGCCAAGACATACGCTATGGCGCGGTCTCGGAAGCTACGGCGCGGTAGCTGGCGATGCTCGTGGCGCTCGACCAGATCACGAGCGCCAGGATGCCGGGCAGAAAACCGTAGCCGAACACGCTGTCCTTGCTGGTGCCCGCGATGAGTGTCAGGAAGGTGATGAGGAAGGCAACCGCGCCGATGAGGGCCACGATGCCGGTCCATCGCGGGAAGACACGGCTTCGCAGTGTCAACAGACCAGCGCCGCCGAGCAGCGCGGCAAACCCCATCGCAGCGACCAGGTAAGGGCCGGCCGACGCAGTTGCCACTGCTCTACTCACAACCGGATCCGCGTTGGCTCCCTCACTGGTCGCAGCGCCCACGATGACGATGGCCATCGCGATGCTTGCGGCGCCAACGATGGCACCGGCGAAGGCGCCGCGTGCCAGCTGCACCGAGCCGGGGACGGTCGCCTCGGCAGTGCCCAGCACGCTTCGGATTGTTCCCGCGAAGTGCAGCATCGCGAAGCCGGCGAGCAGGATCAGGAACCCGCCGATGCCGCTGCGTGAGCGGTTTGTGTCGGCCCACTCCGTCCAGGCCTGGTCTGTGGCCGTGTAGTCCGGCGCATCGCCACCGCTGAGGAACCAGCCGAAGAGCAGAAGTAGGGCAAACGCCACGCCGGACAGAGCCAGGAGCCGCTGCCACGACGACGGGAGCGTGTCGGGCGAAGACGTCATGGATGTGCCTGGACCCGGCTCGGATCGGGGCGTCATGGTTCGCGCACCGAGAGGATGGGTGCAGACCGCCGGAATCCCCAAATGGCCGCGTAGATCCCCAGCAGCAGCTCCCAGGCGAACTCTGGGACTACGAGGAGGGCCACCGCGCCGGTCATCTCCCACACGCCGAAGAGAACGCCCAGGCTCTCAACCAGGAGGACTGGCCCTGCGATCAGACCCAACAAGGCCAACGGGCGCGGGACGAGGCCTGAGGTGTACATCAGATAGCCAAGGATCAGCCCGTTCCCAACGGGGACGACGAGCCCGGGGCCGAACAGGAACGTCCAATCCTTGAGCGCACCGAGGGAGACGGCGAGGTCGGCTGCGCCAGGAGAGTCCTGACGCAGGCTGACGATGCCGAGCACGAAGATGATGCCCGCCGCGATGAAGACGCTCTCCATGACTCGAGCCGCGACGAAACCGATGGCGAGGATCTCGTTCTGCCGCCTCACGATCGGGTACAGCACGACGGCCGTTCCGACGTTCGCGATGATCAGGAGGAACTCCAGCAAAGCGCACAGGTAGATCTGGCTGTCCGATCCACCACCGGCGATGTAACCTGCCGGGTCGGCGAGCATGGGCTGGAGGAGAAGCGCGGCAGGGATCGAAGTGAGGAACGTGATGACGAACAGCACCCCGAAGATCCGGGCGTTCCTCTGGTCGTCGACCAGGTTGTCGCCTTGTCGACCAGGGCGAGCCTGTCGAGTTTCTCCGGCCGTGGAGGAGCTGTGGAGGGACTGCTCTGTGGTGCGGGGCGCTTTGTTCTGAGGGGCACCGGCGGCATCGTTCCTAATCGTTGACATCGAAGTCTCCTTCATTTGCGGTCAGATCCCCAGACGTTGTGGGGACGGCGAGGTTGATCACGACTTTGGCTCGCGCGTGCTCGGTTTCGAGGTACCGGATGGCATCTGCGGCCTGTTCGAGCGGGAATCGGCGGTCGATCATTGGTGTGACCTCTCCTGCGGCGACCTGGTCCGCGATTCGGTGCAACTGGTCTGCGTCCGGAGTGGCTTGGGGAAGGAGGATGCGCAAGCCCGACCTGCGGGCGGACAGCTGGGCCCAGATGAGCAGCTTGAGCGGTCCCAGGATGCGGCCGTGGCCGGACACTCCGCCTCCGGAGAGGACGAGCGCTCCGTCGGGCCGCACCAGGGTGCTCAGCTCACGCAGGCTGCGGTTCCCGACGAGATCCACGACGACGTCGTACTGCCCGGCGACGCGGTCGGTGGTGTAGTCGATCACTCGGTCAGCGCCGAGACTCTCGGCCTGTTCTCGGTTGCGGGTGCTGACCACCGCGGTCACGTGCAGTTGCCTGGCTTTGGCGAGCTGGATGGCGAAGGTGCCGACGCCGCCGGACGCGCCGATGATCAGCATCGTGCTGCCGGGAACCGGGTCAGCTGCATTGATGCAGAGCGCCGCGGTGGTTGCTGCAAGCGGGAGGGCTGCGGCCAGGTCGAACGCGACGCCGGAGGGGATCGTGGCGAGTTGGGTGTCGCGGGCAAGGGCGTGCTCTGCGAAGGTTCCCGTGCCTTCGCCGAAGACTCGGTCGCCGAGCTTCCAGCGCGTGACGCCCTCGCCGACGGCTTCGACGATGCCTGCCACGTCGGTGCCGCGGACGGAGACGCGTGGCCCGCGGGGCCCGAACGTCGCCGGGTCGAGGAGTCGTGCCAGCCGTGGTTCACCGCGCATGATGTGCCAGTCCCGGGCGTTCACCGACGCTGCGTGGACCCGGACGAGGACTTCGCCCGCCCCCGGGGCTGGTTTGGGGATCCGGGTGAGGGTGAGGCTGTCAGGGGATCCGTACCGGTCCTGGACGACAGCGAGCGTGGTGTGTCCGCCTGGCCCGCGTTGGGTTGTGCGGGCCGCGAAGGTTTCGGTCTGCCCGGTCATCAGTTCACCGCAGAGGGGCTCGGGTTGGGGAACATGGTTGTCTCCGATCTAGTGGTGTGGATGCGTGTCTTCCGGGGTTCCGGATTGGTCGGCCCGGTTGACGGAGATCAGCGGAAGACCGAGGTCACGGAGCCTTGACAGCAGCCCGTGCAGTGCTGGTTGGTCGGCGACTGGGCCGTGGATGAGGGTGGTGCCGTCCGTGTCGGGGGTGACGGTCATTCCGTCCAGCCATGCCGCCCATCGCCGGTCAAGTCGTCCCTGGACGCGGACTTCGTACCAGGACCAATTCGTCGGTGAGGGGATGCCGAGGTTCACAGCGCTTCTCCTTTGCCAACCCGGATTCGTCTTCCGGAGTGGTGGGCGCCGGGGTGGCGTCCCGTGGTTGAAGGTAGGAGCGGATGTGATGAGGGGACGTCATCACATGTGATGAACTTTCGAGCTCAACGCTCGCCGGAGTTGTGGCGCATCGAGCGGCGCTCGGCCCTCAGTTGCTGGGGGTTCGCGAGAACAGGCCGAGCTGGTGGGCTCGCCGGATGGCTGCTCGGCGGTTGTTGACGCCGAGCTTGGTGTAGATGTGCTGGGTGTGGGTGCGGACTGTGCTGAGGGACACGCTCAACTCGCGGGCGATGTCAGGACCGTCAAGCTCGGTCCCGAGGTAACGCAGGACGTCGAGTTCGCGGCCGCTCATCGGGTCGATCAGCGAACGCTGCGTTGCGGGTTCTTCACCCGCACGGCCGGGGGGGACGTCGTTCCCGCTGCGACGTGTCGGGAGTGTGGCCTTCTCTGGTGGGCGTCCAGGGTGCGGCATCGCCTCGCCGAGGCGGGACAGGTAGGACCAGTCGGGGTTGCGTCTGCTCAGGGCGGTGAGAAGCTCCGCAATGGCGGGGCCTTCGCTGGTGAACAATCGGAAGTACCCTTCGGGTTCTGCGAGGCGCGCGGCGCGCTCGAGCGACGCCAAGGCCGCCTCGAGCTTCCCCGCGGCCCGGCAGGCGAGCGAGTGCAGGATGAGCACCTCAATGAGGGACCCGCTGCGACCTCCGGCCTCGGCGGCACGGGTCAGGCGCTCCAGAAGGTCAACCGCATCGGTGAGGAACGGATCGCCGACGTGGGTGTGGGCGGCGAGGAGAATGCGGGCGAGGCTGATGTGCTCGTATTCATGCAGGTAGCTCAGCGGGTCGGCCGCGGTGATACCGGTGCCTGTGACCCATGCGAGCGCTTCCTGGATGCGGCCGGCGGCGGCGAGTAGCCGGGCTCGAGTGGCGGCTATCGGCCGTACGTTGGGAGAGAAGTCGCTCACATAGACGCGTTCCGCCGCTTCGAGAAGCTCGATCGCGGTGACTGGGTCGCCTTCGGTTTCACGCAGGCGTGCCATTACTACGCGCCACCGGTAGGCGTTCTGCGGGAGCGCGGCCCCATCTCCGAGTTCGTCCGCCCGCCGGAGGTGCTCGGCCGTTTCGTGGAGGTTGCCTTGCTCCAGTGCTATGCCGCTCAGTGCGACGTGCATGTCTGCTGATCCTCGAAGCGCCTCGGGACCCGGCGAGCTTTCGGCAAGATTGAGGGCGTTCTCCACCGTCCGGCGGGCGACGCGCAACCGGCCTTGGGTGAGTTCGATGTCGGCAAGGGTGATGGTGCAACCCATGACATCGGCGACGTGGTCAGCGCGGACCAGATGGTCGGCCGCGGTGGAGTAGCCGCGGTGGGCGGCTTCGAGGTCTCCCTGGGCCCACGACGCGAGCCCGGTCAGTGCGGAGGCCGCGGCAATGCTGAGCAGATCATCGTCGGCTGCCTTCCCGATGGCTCTCTGCGCGCGTGTCATCGTTTCCGGAAGGTCGCCGGCGATCAGGGCGAGAGCGGCCCGGTAGGTCTCGACCACTGCCGGCAGCCGGGCGAACTCAGCCTCGTCGACGATGACCAGATCCTCCCCGCGTCCTGCGATCAGCGGTTCGACGTCATCGAGCCGCTGCCCCGCCCCTTCGAACTCGTTGGTGGCCATGAGGGCTCCAACGACGCAGACCGCGAGCACCGGACGGTTCTTCACGGCGTCGGGCGGGAGACTAGCTGCCCAGCGCCGGATCAGCGCCTCGCCTCGTTTGCGCCGCAGTTCCGGTACGGCGAGTTCGACCAGCTCGGCCGCACGGTCGATGTCGCCGGCGGCGAGCGCGTGATGAACCGCTGCTTCCGAATCGTGCTGTTCGGCGAACCAGTTGCTGGCTCGACGGTGGAGCTGCGGAGCCTCCCCGGGCCGCTCATCGAGGAGGTGGGCATTCAACACGTCGGCGAAGAGATGGTGGTATCGGTACCAGCGCCGCTGGCCATCGAGGGGGACGACGAAGAGGTTCTGACGCTCGAGCGCTTCGAGCATCGCCTTGCCTCCACCAGAACCGGTGACGGCATCGCACAGCGAGCCGGTGAGCCGCTCGAGGATTGATGTCTCCAGTAGGAACTGCCGTTCTGCGGCCGGGAGTCGGCTGAGGACCTCATCAGCGAGGTAGTCCAGGACGAACCGATCGTTCCCCGCGAACTCGGCGATGAAGCTGGTCGAGTCGGTGCGGCCGCGAAGCGAGATCGCCGCGAGCTGGAGCGCGGCGACCCATCCCTCGGCGCGTCCGTCGAGCGCTGCGACTTCGGGGGAGCCCAAGTTGAGGGAATTGATGTCGTTGAGGTAGACGGTGGTCTCTGTTCGAGTGAAGCGAAGATCTTCGGCGCGGATCTCGACGAGTTCGCCCCGGGCACGCAAGCGCGCCAGCGGCAGTGCGGGGTCGGCTCGCGTGCTGATGATGACATGGACCTGTGGAGGAAGGTGGTCGAGCAGGAACGTCATGCCGGGCTGAATCCCCGGACCGTCGCAGAGGTGGTAGTCGTCAAGCACAAGAACGACCTCTTCGGAAAGCACGCTGAGCTCGTTCAGGAAGCCGTCCAGCGCTGCCTCGTCAGGAACCTGACGGGCTGCCAGCTGGTTGATCGCCCGGGTGGCGGTGCCCGGGGCGACGCGCTCAACGGCGACCAGCACGTACGTCCAGAATGACCAAGCGTCCCTATCCCGCTCGTCCAAGGACACCCACGCACAGGCCCGCGTGGTCGACTGACTCTTCAGCCAGGTGGCGATGAGAGTGGTCTTGCCATAGCCGGCCGGACCCGAGACCAAGGTCACAGGCGACGACTCGCTGCGGCTCAGTACCTCCTCGAGCCGGGGGCGTCCAACTGTCGCAGATACCTGCCGGGGCAGACGGAGTTTGCTTTCCAGGACAGGATGGGGCATCCGCGCAGCCGCCCATTCCGGGTGCTCGACGCGACCGCCCCGATTGGCGGGCTTCCGCTCCCGTGGTGTCTGCGACGCCATGGGACCATTGCAGCGTCCGAGGCGGCGTGAGGCAACGGGCGCTCTTGACGGTTATCGCTGGGTGACCGTGTTCGCCGCCGAACACGCTCGGCTGGACGGGCTGGTCGCCCGTCTGTACGTCCTCGTCATGTGCCAGTTCACGCTCAGAACCGGGGCCGCTCCACGGAGTCAGGCGGAGTGCGGCTCGTTTGGCGGGCGAGAAGAACTACCACCGGCCGGATCGGCATGCGTCCCTCGCTTCGTGCAGACGCTCAGCGAGTCCGGCCGACGAAAGCGATGCTGATCCGACACATCTCAGACCCCTCGTAGCGACCGCCGACGCTGCCCACCGGCCCGGTCCCACCCGCCGTCGAAGGATCGGCCACCGCGTGCGTCGATCCAGACGATGGCTGCAGCGACGGCCAAGCCGGCTACCCCCCACCCGAGGAGGGGAAGGTCCGGGGCCAATCCGAGTCCGCCGCCGCCGGCAAGCTGGAACGCGGCGTTGAAGACGAAGTGCGTCAGGCTGATCGGAATCAGGCTGTGGGGGACGTTGAGATACAGCCACACCATCAGGAGGCTCATCGAGACGATCCCCACGTTGAACGCCAGCATGTACCACAACAGATCCAGCCCTGAGTAGCCCGACAGCAACCAGAGCGGGAGGTGCCACCAGCTCCAGATGACGCCGAGAAGAAGTCCGGCGGCAAGGGGCTGGAAGCGGGTCAGCAGGATCGGAAGCGCGAATCCGCGCCAGCCGGGCTCCTCGCCGGTGGCCCCTGTTCGAGATCCTTGAGCCGCTTGGTCAGGCCCTCGAACATGCCGGTGGCCATGATGTGGTCCGCAGGCACGACGATGGCGAGGTAGGCGAGGTCCAGCCACACCGGCTTCACGAAACCACGATTGCGAATGAGCATCCGGGTGCGCCCGCCAGGCTCTGGCGTGAAACTGAACGTCCATACCCAGTCAAGTTCGGCGCCGAACTGCTCGGCCCACCCGGGTGGCAGGTGGGTTCGCGAATGGAGTACAAGGGTCCGCGGCGCATCGGCAAGTTCGACGATGAACTGCGCGGTTCCGGGCGGGCCGTCGGGGATCGTGTCGCCGTGGGTCAGGTTCCGCACGAAACGCGGGTCGAGGTGTTCAGCGCTGGGCCAGTTGTCTGGGAAGAGCAGCGTGTCGACCCAACGCGGGGTGTACCAGCCGGCCCGGTGCCAACCCACCTGCGTCATCCAGGGCCAGACCTGCTCTGGTGGTGCCGGCAGGGTCGCGGCATGGTTCGTCACCAGACTCGGGCGACTGATCAGCTCATCCCCAGGCAGAACCGAGGTGCGCTCTGCGGGGGTCGATCCCGAGACCAGGCCACGTCGGTAAAGGGCGGCATAGCCGCCAACCGCGGCGATGGCGGCGCTGGCCCGCAGAGCTATGCGCATGACCGGACTCCGAGTCGAGGAATTCCTGTGGTGATCTTCCCACCGGCGGATCGGGCCCGCTGGCAAACCGGCAAGTCCCTGTGCGGGGCCAACCGGCAAGCCAACTGGGGTCCCCGCAGATGCGGACGGTGCTCGCCACACTCGGGAAGGAATCGCTCCATCGGGAAACGGAGCCTCAAGGTGCCGGGCGGGCTGTGCCGGTGGTCAATGTGCAACCCAGGAAGAACCAGTGCTTGTCGGCATCGCATCGACTATGCCCACGGCCCCGTCTGGGAGTCGGAGGCTGGGTGGGTCGCGTCAGCGGCGTCGGCGCTCCACCGCTGGGCTGTGTCCCGGGCCGAACATCCGAACGGGCAGGGCGGACAGCATGGCTCGTGTCGCGTCCGCCTGGTTCGGGTCCCTGGTGAATACCGCCAAGCCCATGCTGCCTCGGGTGCTCAGTTGATGTAGGTCCGCCAGTGAAGGCGAGGTGGGCGACATGTCCAAGGACCTGTGGGGCCAGCTGGCCGGCACCTACGACGTGGATCACACCTACATCGCGGGTGCTGACCTCATCCGCGCGATCCAATCGGACGTGGCCGACGCCGTGCCTGCCGGGATGGTGGTGGAACTCGGCTGCGGCACCGGCCTGTACACCAGTGCGTACGCGTCGCGATGCTGCCAGGTCATCGCCACCGACATCTCCGAGCCGATGGTCGAGGTGGCCAAGCGGGCTCTCGCCAACTTCCCGAACGTCTCGGTGCGGGTCGCCGACGCGGTCTCCGCCGGACTTTCCGGCCGGCTCGGTTGACGGAGTCGTCGAGGTGAACCTGCTGCACATCGTTGCGGACCCGGTCGCGGTCCTGACCGAGACACGCAGGCTGCTGCGCCCCGGCGGGGTGCTCGTCTTCGCTGACGCCACCGGGGATGGGTTGCCGGTGCGCCAGACCCTGACAAGCATCTGGCGCGACCTTCGAAGGGGGACTGAAGACGAAACAGAAAGGACAACGCGATCTCACCCACACCACCCTCGAGACCCTGGATCGATGTGAACCCGGCCTCTCGGATGCCGGAGCAGCGACCGTTCTGCCTCGTCCGGTTCCGAGGTTGTGCGCTAGGTGATCGGCGCACCGCACCAGTTCCCCCTTGATCGGTGGGCCCGGAGCGCCGACGATGTCGATTGACGCCAACGCACAGGACGAGAGGCTCCACGTGTCCTACCAGGCCTACCTCGACGCGATCGAGAAGAAGACGGGTCGAACGCCGCAACAACTCCTCGACGAGGCCGCGAGCCGCGGCTACGGGCCGGGCACCAAAGCGACCGAGTTCGTCACCTGGCTCAAGGACGAGTACGACGTCGGACGCGGCCACGCGATGGCTCTGTACGGGGTGCTCAAGAACGGCCCCACCGTCGCGGAGAAGCACGTCGGCTCTGCTGGCAGCCACCGGGACGAGACCCTCGAGCTCCGCCTGGACGGCAGAGCCGCCCGATAGCGCCCGACTCAGAACTGCCGGTCACGTCGGTCGGCAAGGCGCTGGCCGACGTGGTGGTCGGCCTCATCCGCGGGTCTTGGTTCGCGTGGTCCCGGAGGTGCCTTGCCGCGGCCCGTGTCGAGGGGTGGGCCGGTCCGGGGGCGGGTGATCGCCAGTGAGATCAGGACCGGCAGCACCGGGGCGACGAGCACGTACAGCCAACCGGTCGAGCCGAGCGCAACTGCCTGGTAGCTGGCCAACGCTGCGGCGGACGCCAGGTACAACAGCACATGCCTCGACAGCCACCATCGGTGACGGGGCACCAGCGCGGTCGCGAACGTCAGTGCCAGCGGTGCCACGAACTGGCCAAGGACGAGAAGGTTGGAACCGGACGCGAACCCCACCCCGGCCGAGAACGCGAACCCCAGCGACACCACCGTGTAGCCCAGGAACGAGATGCATGCCACCACGACGGCATTGAGCAGCGTCCCGAGTAGCGGCGGCAGCGGATGTGCAGCGGCGCGGAGCGTCCGGTGTACGAGGTAGCTGAAGGCCAGGGTCTGCAGCGCCACCTCCGGCAGTCCGATCGCGTGGAACCAAAGCGGCAGCCGGCTGTAGATCACTCCCTCCAGCGAGCCGGGCGCAGCCGCGGGCGTGCCGAGGATCCCGATCGCGAGGAAGACCAACCACAGCCACAACCAGCCCAAGCGTGTCGCGGCCAGGAAACGGCGCAAGGGCAGCAGCACCAGCCCGAACAGGACGCCGCGGACGACCTGGAACCCCAGAGACCAGACGGGGTCCACCGACCCGTAGGGGAGGTAGTAGTCCCGAATGATGGGCTGCTCGAAGATCCCCGGATAGTCGAACAGCCGTGACGCGAACAGCCCGGCAACCAGGTAGGTAACCACATGGCTCACCGCGACCGAGGAGACGAATCGCACCGCGCCCCTGGCGCCGGGGGACGACGGGGATTCTGCGGCCATGATCCCTCCCGCCCAATTGTCTTCCCCCGGCACGGGCCTGTCGATACCGGTGGCCGCGTCCGCCCATCTGGTCGGGCTCACCCGTGCCTCGACTCATTGCCGGGCAGGAAACGACTTGGTCGGACCGGACTGGGCGCTCGGCCGGCGGGTGGGGACCAGCATGCTGCCTGGGGATGCGGGCTGCGGCTCGGGGCCGGGGTCTGCGGACCCGGTGAACCGAAACTCGGTCGATGCCGTACTACCCTGACGCGATGGTCCTCTCTTCGCCCGATCGGCCGGTGCGCGTCGAGGCATTCGGCGTCGTGCTCCGCGAGTACCGGCCCGGTGATGAGCCCGACCTGCTTCTCGCCTTCGCAGATGAAGAGATCGCGCGGTGGAACCCCGGCCCACCCGGTCCGGACGCCGCCGCCGAGTTCATCCGCCGACGGAATGACTGGAGCGGCAGTGACCACGCGTCCTGGGCGGTGGCGGACGCCAGCGACCGTCTCGTCGGCTCAGTGTCCCTTCACAAGATCGACGCGGACCAGGCAGACGCGGAAATCGGTTACTGGGTGGCGCCGTGGGCCAGGCGGAAAGGGCACGCTACCGGAGCCGTCAAGGCTGCTTCGCGGTTCGCGTTCGCTCAGCTAGGGCTGCACCGGCTCTACCTCTACCACGCGGCCGACAACTCCGGTTCTTGCGCGGTCGCCTACGCGGCGGGATTCGTGCACGAGGGCACCCTTCGCAAATCCTTCCGGTACGCCGACGGCGTCTACCACGACGAGCACCTGCACGGTCTCCTCGCTGCTGACATCGGCCGATCGGGCGCGCCGTGAGCGGTTCGCCCGGACGGACGATGGGTTCCAAGGCTGATGGGGTTCACCACACGCCGGGCACCAGGCGGTTGCGGACGCGCTGGGCGTACGCGGCGTATCCAGGGAGTTCCTGCTGCAGGGTCCGGTCCTCCAAAGCGGTGCGGGTGACGGTGATCACCATCAGGCACGCAACACCCGCCCAGGCCCAGGTGGAGTCCAGCAGCAGCGGCACCCCGACGTTGAACAGCACGTTGCCGGTGTACCCCGGGTGTCGCACCCAGCGGTATGGTCCGCTGGTGACCACGTGGTGGCCGCGATCGTGCTGGATCCGCACCTGGCCGGAGAAGAAGCGGTTGTGAGCCATGGCCACGGTGCCCAGCAGGTAGCCGGTCAACATCAGACCCAGACCGACCGCATTAGCCGCCATGCCGAGCGCTGCCGGACGGGCCCAGAGGCGTTCCAGTGCGGCTATCACCGGCGGCAGCAGCGACCCGAACGCCATTATCGGAGCCAGCCACTTGTCCCAGGCTTTGACGTCATCGTGGCCGAAGGTGCCGGCCCGCTCAGCGAGCAGGTCCGGATGCCGGAGGGCGACAACCAGCCGACTGAGCACGAACCCCAGACAGGTCACCCCGGCGTACACCCACGCTTGCCACCACTCCCAATCCCCGGTGATCAGCAATGGCAGCAAGGGCATCACAACAATGACCAGCACCAGCAGCACCAACACCCTCACGATGCCTGTGGTCGACGGCCGCGACGAGCTCACGCGCCGAGTGTAGGCCCGAGGTTCATGACCAAATCGACGCCATTGCCGGCGCATGTCGGCTGGCGGCATAGGAGCGGTAGTCTCGCCACGAGGTCGACCCTCCCCAACTCGCCGTGAGCGCGCGCACCCGGCGTGTGCTAATACGTCCGTCGATCCGCTGGGCCCGTTTGTGGCGTGCCCGCCCTGGGGGACCCCTGTCTGCGCGGGGATGAACGGTTCTCGTTGTCGCCACCCGCCAGTGGGCGCGCCAATCGAAAGACCTTCCTTGGGTCGGCAACCGTCGCCGCGGCCCCCGGACTTGGTCGTGCTGGTGGCATGGGGATCAGATCAGGGCCAGGTCCAGATAGGGCTCTTGGACCGAGCCGGGCGGGGGTGTGGGGTCCGCGCCGCGGGAGATCAGGTGGATCGTCGAGCAGAATTTCTGTCGGTACCAAGAGCGGAGTGCCGGGCTGTGCCCACTGGGAGCGGTCATCCCGACGTGCATCAGGTGGAAGCCCTGGTCGAGATGATCGTTGTTCACAGCCACGAGGAGCGCTCGCAGGATGTCCGGGTTGCCACCCCTGGTCGCGATGGTCGTGATCGTTACTGATGTGAATGTCGCGCCGGGTGCAGGCAGCGGTGCCGCGTCCTGCAGGAACAGCCGGGCTGCGGCGTGGAGACCGCGGGCGAGGTTCGCCCAGAGCGAGTACGAGATGACCCGGGTCGCGTGGAACCCGCCCATGTCCCAGGCGCAGAGGAAGCCCACCACCTGGCCTTCCCGGAGAGCCACATAGGTCCGCTCCCACCCCAGCCCCGGCCGGCAGATCACGCGGACCAGGGACTCGGCGCTCACGGAAGGGGCGAACAGCCGGCCTCGCCATTCCTCCCCCAGCAGCTCAACGATCGCATCAAGGTCGTTGGGGGTTGCCCTCGTGACCACCACCCCCGCGACCGGCTTCATCTTGCGCATGATGAAAAGGTTCTGTGCGGTCAGGCGTCCGATCGGCCTAACCGCGAAGCCGTCCGGACGGAATCGGGCTCGGAGCCGGTCGGCCGACCGGTTGCCCTCCTTGATGATGAACACCCCGTGGCGGACGTTGCCGGGGACGACGTCGGCGAGTAACGCTAAGGCCTTCTCGATCCACCCAAGGCCCCTGTGTTCGGGCAGCATGCGGGCATCGCCTAGGACGGCCAACCACCCGGACTCCTGGCCCGTCCAAGCCCGGACCAGGCCCACCATGCAATAGCCGACCAGCCGGTCGTCGTGGAAGACGCCGGCATAGAAGAAGCGCTCGTAGACCAGGGACGGCCAGCGGAAGAAGTCCTCACCCCGATCGAAGAAGAACGTGAGGTCGGACACGATCGGACAGGCACGGTTGATCGCGAGCATGGCCGGCCCGTGGGAGGCGTCCAGGAGTGCGACTGTGACCGACCCGGCGTCCATCGCGGCTTCGCTGGCGATCATGGGAGGACGGCAGGGCGGACGCCGTAGAACGGAAATCGGTCGGCGCTCTCGAGCTCGGTTCCTAACGTCCGGTCCACCCGAAGGGACGCCTCAAGCGAGCCGGGCACCTGCCGGTCCCTGTGCAGGTACCGCCACACCACGCGACCGGGCCGGGCGATCCTTTCGTTCACCAGCGTCAGTGTGGTCTCGAACTGGTCCTGGTCCATCCAGTCCGGCAGGTTGGAAAGGTGCGCCTTGTCGAAGTCGCCAACCGGACACTCCTGGAGGTACGAGATCAGATCGACGAGTTGGAAGTCGATCCGGTCCTGGTTGGCCCGGAGTGTCTCGAAGCCGGCCGGGGACAGGTAGGTGGGAACACACTCCTCCGACACCGTCCGGCCCAACAGGATGAGCTGCATCAGATGGTTCTCGCGCGCCGGCGTCCGGGTGAGGGCGTTGCGGAATTGCCGGAAGAACTGCACCCCCAGAGGCTCGTCGGTGCCCGTCCGGTACTGAAGGGACCTGGGATCCATGCCACGTCCGGCGTAAACCTTGCGGTTGAACACGATCCGTAGCAGTGCCTTCAGGGCGGGCAGGTCGAGCCGAGCATCGAAGTAGGCCTCCTGCTCGGCGATGCTGGCGCAGTCGAAGATTCCCTCGATCCGTCTGCGGCCCAGCAACGGGACGGCGGCTCGCGTGATCTTCAGCAGATACTGCTCGAACCGGCCCACCCAAATGGCCCCTTGCCCCAGTTGTGATCGGTGCGCCGCCCAGAACACGCGCGCTTCCGGAGGTAACCGGGGCATTACGGCATCCAGCCAGCGACTCCGCTCAGCGGCCGAAGCCGGCCGGTAGCCAAGGAACCGGATGGTCTCCTCGCGACCCAACGTGCAGGCGGCGACGAACTTCAGCTGGGCCAGAGACAGCTGCGCAGGGTCGATGTCCACCGCGATCACACTTGCCACACCCATCGACAACAGCGACAGAGGCATCTCACCGGCGCTGGCGATGGACAGGACCCGGTCATCCGGCTCCAGTTCCAATGCACGCACCTCGGTGCGTTCATCCTCTTGCGAAAGTCCGAAATTGTAGATGAACGGCATCGCTCCACCCCCTGCTCGGGTGATCCAAGATGATCCTAGTGTCGCCCCGCTTGTGCCACCGAGATCGAGCAGAATGATCTGTTGGCATATGCCCCAAGGAGGGCTGCACACTTTCCCGAGATTCGGTTTCCCCGGCCGGGCACCTGTGGATTCATTCCGGTCGTAGGCTGGAATCATCGAGCGGCCCGTGTTCTGAAATGGGGGGGCGTCATGTTCGGTGTTCTTCCGGCCCGAGTGCCTGTCTTATCAATTCTTCTGGCCGCGGCGCTGTGTCTGTCCAGTTCCGGAATATCGGCACCGGCGGCGTACGCGTCGGCGGGCTGTGCCCACCCCATGGTCTTGGAATTCAACACCACCCTTGGTTCCGGCACGACCGTGACCCTGCCCCTCACGGCAGCCAGTGTCGGGGTGAGCGTGGATTGGGGCGGTGCAGGCACCGCAGATCCGGAAGGTTCGGGGTCGGCCACCGATCAGGTCCAGATCTACGGGGCGTCACCCGGTGACGTGAGTTTCACCTACACGAAGCCCGGAAGCTACACAGTCCGGATCTGCGGCTCAGTCCAGCACTACGGGGATCCCCAGAACTGGATTGCGGACAAGTTGGTCTTGGTTTCAAGCTTCGGGTCCCTTGGACTGACCAGCCTCGCGGGCGCCTTCAAAGGCGCCACCAATCTGATCGCAGTCCCGACCAGCCTGCCGGCCACCGTCACCGACACCTCGTCCATGTTCGAAGATGCGGAGGTGTTCAACCAGAACATCGGCACCTGGGACACCAGCCACGTCACCAACATGTCGGGCATGTTCAGGCATGCATTCGCGTTCAACAAGAATATCGGGCACTGGAACACCAGCCACGTCACCGACATGTCGTACATGTTCGCCGGGCGGGAAGAAGACGAGGGTGCGACCGCGTTCAACCAGAACATCGGGCACTGGAACACCAGCCGTGTCACCAACATGTCGGGCATGTTCTTCGGGGCGAAGGCATTCAACCAGAACATCGGCACTTGGAACACCAGCCATGTCACCGACATGGTGGGCATGTTCGACGGGGCGAAGGCATTCAACCAGAACATCGGCACCTGGGACACCAGCCACGTCACCAACATGTCGGAAATGTTCGGCTATGCGTTCCGGTTCAACCAGAACATCGGCAAGTGGAACACCAGCCGCGTCACCAACATGCGCTACATGTTCATCAGAGCGGGGGTGTTCAACCAAGACATTGGCGACTGGAACACCAGCAACGTCACCGACATGACGGCCATGTTCGCGGACGCGACCGCGTTCAACCAGAAGATCGGCGGTTGGAACACCAGCAACGTCACCGACATGGGGAGCATGTTCGAAGGTGCGAAGGCGTTCAACAAGAACATCGGCGGTTGGAACACCAGCAAGGTCACTGACATGGTGGGCATGTTCGACGTGGCGACCGCATTCAACCAGAAGATCGGCTCTTGGGACACAAGTCAGGTGACCAACATGGCGATGATGTTCTCTGGAGCGACGTCTTTCAATCAGAAGATCGGCAGCTGGGACACCAGCAAGGTCACCACCATGTGGCACATGTTCGATGGGGCGAAGGCGTTCAACCAGGACATCGGCAGCTGGGATACCAGCAAGGTCACCACCATGTCGTACATGTTCTCCGGGGCGACTGCGTTCGACCAGAACATCGGCACCTGGAACGTGACCGGCTTCTCGCCTCCCGGCGTATGGCCAGGTGGCTCCGTCGGCATGTTCGACGGGGTTTCGTTGTCGGTCCTCAACTATGACCGGCTGCTCATCGGGTGGGCCAAGCAATCCGTTCGGGACGGGACGGTGTTCTCGGGTGGGCTGAGCAAGTACTCCGTTGGCGGGCTGGCCGGGCGAAACGCGCTGACCGGCACCCACGGGTGGACGATCACCGACGGCGGGTTGACGGTGGGGAAGCTGTCTCCGACCCCGGCCCCATCGATTGATGACCGGACCCCGACAGTGGGCCAGAGCCTGACCGCCGACCCTGGCGTGTGGGGCCCGGCGCCGGTCACGCTGACCTATCAGTGGTACCGGGTGAACACCCACGGAAAGGTGAGCCGGATCAGTGGCGCCACCCACATCACCTATCTGGCGAAGGGCACTGATGCGGGTTACCGAATCAAGGTGAGTGTGACCGGCTCGAAGCTGGGCTACACCTCCGCATCGCGTACCTCGGCATTGACCGCACGGGTTACGAAGGCACGATTCACCACCGTCCCCAGCCCGGCCGTGATCGTGGACGGAACCCCGCGGGTCGGGAAGGTCATCACCGTCACCCCCGGCACGTACGTGCCGCAGCAGACTCGGTTCAGCTACCAGTGGTACCGGGGAAGGTCGGCAATCAAGGCGGCGACCAAACCCGGCTACACCCTCAGCACCAAGGACAAAGGCCTGCAGGTGAAGGTCCGGGTCAGGGCCTACCGCAGCGGCTACTACACCACCACCCGCTACGGGCGGGTGCCCGGACTGGTGCAGGCTGGGCTCACGACCGTGACCCCGAGACTGTCCGATGCGACGCCGGTCGTCGGACAGACCCTCTCGATCACCCCGAAGACCGCGATCACGACCTGGGGACCGCAACCGGTCGTCGCCGGCTACCAGTGGTACCGCGGATCCACCCCGGTCGCCAACGCCTCGACAGCCACCTACACCGTCACCGCCGCCGATCGTGGCAAGAAACTGAGGGTCTCCCTCACCGGCAGCAAGGATGACTACGCACCGGTCACCAAGACGTCCCATTCTTCCCACCCGGTGGCCAAGGGCAGTTACACCATGACCGGGACCCCGATCATCGAGGGGTCGGGGGCGGGCCTGTCCGTCCAGGAAGGCACCTGGAACCCCGCCCCGGACAGCTACCGGTACCAGTGGTACCGCAACGGCACTTCCATCACCGCAGCCACCACCAAGACCTGGACCGCAACCAGCTCCGGCAAGTACACCGTCAAAGTCACCGCCACTAAGTCCGGCTACCACAACAAGACCGCCACCTCCCCCGCAGTGAGCCTCACGGTGTGACTGTCCAACAAGGACAGATGGGTCAGCGTCCGACGTTACTGGTCTTCCCCAGCAGTGCAGGTTGCTCTGCCGTTACGGTCCAGTCGATGAGTTACTGAACCTTCGGGTGCTTGCTGAAGCGGTGACGATGTTCAGCTCGCCGGTGATTACCGGCGCAACCGGTACCAGGGACGGCAGCCACCGGTGAGAACTGTCGGCACGCCGCCCCCAGAAGAACCAGAGCGGGAACCCGACGAGCAGCGCGACCTGAGCCCGCAAAGCCAGGCACCACGCCGTCGACTTGTAGACGCAGTCGCAGGAAACACAGGGATGGAGACCAGCGGCGGCACGGCGAACAGCCCCATCAGCACGGTCTTCAACTGATACTCGCGAGCGCGGGTACCCCTGCCTGGTGGCTTCGGAGCGGTCGGGCCCGTGGCGCCCGACCGCCTGTTGCGCGTCGATCGAACGACTCCCGGAGCCCTGTCACTCGAGGGTTGCTGAGGGCCTATCGGCCGACACCGTAGGCGTGGAACATGAGGGCGTAGGCCCGCTGGCCGTCTGCGGTGGGGTGCAGCAGGCTCATCAAATTGGCGGCGTCCAGATGACCGACCCAGGGCCGAGCGAAGTCGCACAGTCCGTGTCCGTTGAAGGTGGGGGCCACGTTGACGAACGTCGCCCGCATGGTCTTGTCGGCGCGGTGGACCGCCTTCATGATCGTGGCGTTGAGCTTGCGGGCCAACTTGTTGAGCCAGACCTTGTCGCTGTAGCTGACGTAGAACGCCTGGCCGTTGAGCTCGCCCACCTTGCACGCGGTCTTGCGGGTGCCGAACAGTTCCATGTAGCTGCCGACGTAGATCCGGGCGTTCGGGTACGCGGCGTGAATCCTGGTCAGGGCCGGGTCCAGCTTGTTGCGCAGCGCCTTCTCCCATTCACCCGCGAATAATCCACGGGCGTGCTCACTGCAGCCGGGGACGCCATCCGTCAGGCCGAGGCAGTCGGGGATCACGTCGAAGGTTCCGACGTCGTTCCCGCCAATCGTCACCGTGACCGTCTTGATCTCCGGGTTGGGCTGAGGCGGCAGCTGATCGGTGATCAGGGTGTCGGTGGTGGCACCATTGCAGGCTTCGGAGTGGATGGCCAACTTGTGGCCCCATGCGGCCAGCAGGATCGGGTAGGCCTTCACGGAGCGGAAGCATGCGCCTGAGTCGGGGTCGTAGGGCTCGTTGCCGACGCCGGCGGAGTAGGAATCGCCGAGAGCGACGTAGTTGACCACGGCGGCGGTAGGGGTGGGGTGGGCGGGTCTTGCCTGAGCGGTGGGGGAGCCGGCGAGGGAGAGGGACAGGGTTGCGGCAAGGGCAACGAGGAAGATCAGCGGACGTTTCATGCTTCCTCCAAAAGGGGTGTGCCAATGAGAATTCGAAGCTACGCCGAATTGACTCGCGCCGGGGGGCGATGCAGGGGAATTCATCCACGCTCGCCCGAATTCGGGCGCTTGACAAGTGCCACATGCTGTATCGACGAATTACGTGTCATGAACGCCGCCGAAAGTTCCGCGAAGAATCCTCGTCACTGGAGTCTCGTGGTGTGCTGTTGGGCATAGCGTGTGCGCCGTTCCGAGGTTCGGTGGCGGCAGCCGGGGGGCTGTGATGAACGGGGTTTCGCGCATTGTTGCTGCTGCGTGTGGGATGGCGGTGGTGTTGCTGGTGACGGCCTGCGGTGCCGGGTCCGGGAAAACCACCCCAGCAACCGGGAGAAGCCCGGCAACCGCGGCGGCCGGCAGGCGGCCGATCTCTCGGGTTGCGGCGACGATTGAGATCGAAAGGCCGGGAAGCCTGGTGCTGGATTCGGCTGCATCCATGTTGGATGTGGTCTCCGACAGCTCGGTGCTGTTCATCGATACGAACACTCGCCAGATCGCCGGGAAGCTGGAGCTGGGTGGACGGTCCGGTTCGGCGGTGCTGGATTCGGCGGCACGGTCGCTCTACATCTCGAACCAGGAGGCCGGCACGGTCTCCGCGATCGACATCGCCACCCGGCAAGTGGCCGCCACCATCGCGGTCGGGGAAGAGCCCCAGGAGTTACTGCTGGACGCAACCACCCACACGCTCTACGTCGCCAACTACGGTGTGGATCAGGCAGGCGGCCCATCAGTGTCGGTGGTTGACACGGTGACCCGCACAGCCGTCTCAACGATCACCGTTGGGGTCACCCGTACCGCGGACGGCGGCGACTTCACCAACATGGGCCTCATGTTCCTCGACCCGGCCGCGCACGCCCTCTACGTCCGTGGCGGGATCCTGTCGGTGATCGACACCCAGAAACGCAAAGTCGTCAGCAAGGTCAAGATCCCGGGGGACAGCGGCGGAACAGCGCTGGATCCGGCCGCGCACGCCCTGTTCCTGGCCAACCCAGAACAAGGCACGGTATCGGTCTTCAGCACTTCCGCCGGCAAGATTATTCGCACTATCAAGGCACCGAGCTCGGGGCAACTGATACTCGATCCGTCCAGGCATGTTCTCTACGTGGGGAACATGCAGGACAATACGGTCTCGATAATCGACACGATGACCCAGAAGGCGACTGGCACCTTCCCGGTTGGGCCGCTGGCCTTCTGGGCCGGGGTCGTGGACCCCACCGTGAACGCCCTGTACCTGTTCCAGCCGGGCAAGATCTCACCCGAGGCCGCCGGCCGAGACACCGTGGCCGTGATCGACACGACAACCCTCAACATGATCGGCACGATCCCCGTCGGAGCCGAAGGTCCGCTGAGCATGGAGTTTCCCCTCGTGTTTGGGGTTGTCGACCCCAACACCGGCACCGTGTATGTGGAATGCCTCCTCGCCAACACCCCAGCCGTCCAGATCCTCCAAGCCGAATAGGACGGGACTATCGGATGAGTGCCGGCACCCGTTCCACCCTGGGGACGAAGGGCACCCACCACCCGATCCAGGCGACCGCACTGATCATCCTGGCAGTGCTCATCATGAACGTCTCGATTGGGCTCAGCAACAGCGTCCTGTCCGTCTAAGGCGACCCCAACACCCCCGGTGCCCTCCAAGGACTCCGAGGCGGGCTGGCGGTCGATGTCATCGTCGCCCTGCTGGCTGTCGCGGTGGCGCTACTTCTCTGCTCGCTGGCCGGCGTAGCGATCGCCGTGGCGCTGATACTGCTCGCCGTGGGCGGCTCCGCCCTTGCTGGCGAGATGGGGCTGCGAGCGAAATACGCGAAGTTCACCCGGGTTCCGGACTGCGTCCTGACTGCCGAAGAGGGCTATTCCGCTACCGAGGTGGCCAACAGCCGCCGGATCCAGGATGCCGTCGACGCCCTCAACCATCCCCAGCCTGTTCAGCGACGGCTGGTCCACGGGATCTGCAGATAGTCCACAGCTGGAAGCATTTCTGCCAGAAGTCGCACAACCCGCGACCGGCGGAAGTACGCGTTCATCGCGCCATGGCGAAGAACATGGGACTGAAGTAGGGAATCAGCCAGACGAGCCAGACCACCACGCTGAACCGGTGGAACTTCCTGAGGGCGACCTCGTCTTGTTTGCGGAGGACGACGAGCGCCCAGACGGCATGAACGAACATGAGCAGGATGGCGATGAGCCCGGAGAGGCCGTGGACGTCGAAGGTCATGCCGCCGACGAAGTCGAGCATCATGCCAGTACCCACCGTGTCGCAGGTGAGGCCGAGGACGAAGAACACGAAGTTCCACCATTTGAGGCGGCCGACCAGGCGCTCACCCCACACGCCGATGGAGTAGAAGACCAACGCCGCGGTAATGAAGGTACTGGCAAGCGGATTCACGGAGGCTCCTGAGGACGGATTCGTCCAAGGCTAGTGACATGCCGCCTGGGTTGTGCGGGATCCGGAGTCGGTACGATCACCGCGCCGCCGGCGGCTCACCGGATCTCATCGCACGTTGGTCCGCGTTATCGCTGGGGTGTCGGTGTGGGTGGTGGCGGGGAGGGTTGGTGGGTTCACGTGCTGTTGCGTTCCCGGGACGAGGTCAACCTCGGACTTGAGCCGCTATTACTGCCGCGCCGGTCGTAGAATCGATTCTAGAAGTTCCGCCAGGTCTCCCGGTTCAATGTTGAGAAGGAGATGAGGACCATGGCGAAGAAATTGACGCGCAGCGTCACGATCAAAGCCCCCGTCGAGACAGTGTTCGCCTTTCTGGCTGACCCAACCCATTGGATGCTGGCCATCCCGAACACCGAAGTGACCGAAACCGAACTGACCTCCCACGGGGTGGGGACCACGGCCCGATGGGCGGCCAGGATCCTCGGAATCCCCATGTCGGTGGTGCACGAGTACATCGAATTCGTCCCGAACCAGCGCATCGTGTCGAAGGCCAACTCCGGATTCGTGCTCACGTTCACAGTCGCGGGCGAGAACGACGAGACGCGGCTGACCCTCGACGGGGAATGGCCGGTGCATGTCCCGCTCGTAGAGGCCCCGCTGCAGGCGGTCGCTTTGGGAATGATAGGAGACACACCCGGCGAGATCCTGACCAATATCAAGGCGGCCCTTGAGAGCACGGCCGACTGGCGCGACACCTACGCCGCGCGCCTGCCACAGGGGAGAATCCACGAGTTCAAGCGAACCACAACCATCAATGCCCCGGTGGAGAAGGTGTTCGCCATCGCCAAGGATCCCGAGATGTGGATGGGCGCCTTCCCCGGTCGTCTCGAGATCTCGGAAGTGGAGACGACGCCCGAGGGTGTCGGCACCACGTTCAGGTTCATCGAGAAGACCCTCGGAATGACGTCCACCGGGACGCATGAGTACACCGAGTACGTCCCCAATCAGCGTTTCGTCACGAAATCATCCCGGGGCCCGGTCTTCACCTGGAGCCTCGAATCCGTCGACGGCTCGACCGAACTGACGCTGCAGGTCTTGGAGCCCGGGCTGAATTGGGCCGAAGCGACGATCGATAGCGTCTTCGGCAGGTTCTTCGAAGGTCTCATGGACTCTTGGCTGGCCAACCTCAAGGCGGTGCTGGAGAGCGATGCGGACTGGCGGACCGTATTGGCTGAACGGCGCAAGCACCGCAAGGGCTTCGAGTACACCAAGAGCATCACCATCACCGCCCCGGTGGCCGAGGTGTTCTCGATCACGAAGGACCCCCACAGGTGGATGGGCGCCTACCCGGGGATCGAGGTCTCGGACGTGACTGCGACCCCCGAAGGCGTCGGCACCACCTTCCGGTGGTCTGGGAAGATGCTCGGAATCCCGTTCTCCGGGACTCATGAATGTCTCGAATACGTGCCTGATCAGCGCTTCGTGTCCAAGTCGTCCACCGGACCGGTCTTCACTTGGACGTTCGCACCCCTCGACGGCGGGACCGAACTGACCCTGCACGTGGCCGACGACCCACACAACTGGGCCGAGGCAGCTATCGACGCCGCTGTCGCCAGGCTCTACCAGGGAGCCGACGAGACCTGGCTGGCCAACATCAAGGCCGCGATCGAGGCCGGAGCCTAGACCGGTGAGCCCGCTGCGGGCCTAGGACTCACCGTGCTCTGAGTTCCCGCACGCGCTTGAGAACGCCAGGCATCGCCGCCTCGATCTGGTGCAATGTCACCTTGAAGCTGGAGTCGTCCCCGTAGAGGGGATCCTCGATAGCCGAGCCGGGGATTGCGTTGCGGTCGAAATCGGTCAGCAGGTAGGGAGTACGGGCATCGGGCACCATTTTCCTGATCTGGCGCAGCTCGATCGGCTGCATGCCGATCACCATTGCCGCGGCACGGATCTCTTCGGGAGTCACCCGGTGTGCCTTATGCGGCCCGGTCTTGTAGCCGGCGGCCTGCAGATGGGCGATGGCCCTCGGGTCCATGCCGTCACCGGCATGCGCGGCGCTCAAGCCTGCACTGGCGAACTGGACCCCGCTGAGGTTCTCCCGCTTGGCCATCGTCTCGCCCACGACCCGTGCCATCGGCGAACGGCAGGTGTTACTCCAGCAGACGAACAGCACGGACAAGTCACTCATCGAAGCTCCTCAGCACTCTCCGGACAAGCAGGCGATTGCCTCCCGAGGTCGAAGCAACTGCTTGCACCCATCCGTGGTGGAGTGCGTTCCCACGACCAGCCGGCGACAGTTGGCGCCAAGGGTCGCGGCGATCGACCTCCAGGCTGGTGCCTGGTCGCCAGTTCCTTCTCCTTCGTGTCCGCACTGGTCACCGGACACCCGGTGGTCAGATGTTCATGAGCCTATTCGTTTAGATAGGAGAACTGAGCGTCCCGCCCATTTCCACCGGACCGGCGAGGGGTCCAGGCTGCGCGCGTGCCAGGACTGCCAATCGCCACCCCGAACACCAACGCGTAACTGTCGCGCGCGGCACACTCCAACTGGACAGACGTCCCCATGCCGGGAGGGCGTCACGCCAGGGTCCACCCGACCTCTCGTAGCCGAAGCAGAATCCCACTCGCTTTCGCGGCGGGCGCGTCGCTCCATCCGGCTGCTCCCCGTTCCCCACCGTTCGCTGGATCTCTCGGGGCCTTCCAAGTCACAGGGACGTCTTCAGCCCAGGATCGCTCGACCTGCTCGGTGTTTCGCCGCCGGCCCGCGCGCTTCGCGCCCACAGGTAGCCTCGGTGCATGGGACGCGCCCTCACCCTGACGTTGGCCCTGCTGACTCTGGCCGGTTGCTCTGCGCCAGTCGCCCCACCGCCCGCGTCCACGTCCGCTCCGGCAACGTCCGCCCCGGCGACGGGCTCACCGAGCGGGCCGCGGACTGCGCCGGACGGCCGTCCGTTCGTGGTGGAGGAACTGGACGAGTTCGACGAGCCGTGGGCGATGGCCTTCCTGCCCGGCGGCGAACTGCTCGTCACCGACCGGGGCGGGAGCCTCCGCCTGCGCGAGGTCGACGGGCGCACCGTCGAGATCGGCGGCGTGCCGAAGGTGGTCCACGACGGACAGGGCGGCCTCGGTGACGTCATCGCGTCGCCCGGGTTCGCGTCCGACCGCACGGTGTACCTCAGCTGGGTGGAACCCGGCGAGGGTGGGACGGGCGCCGTGGTCGGGCGGGCGCGGCTCGCCGGCACGTCGGATGCGCCCGAACTGACCGGCCTGCGGGTGATCTGGCGTCAGCAGCCGAAGACCAGCGGCTCGGGCCACTTCGGCCATCGGCTCGCGTTCAGTCCCGACGGCGCGTACCTGTTCGTCAGCTCGGGCGAGCGGCAGAAGTTCGACCCGGCACAAGACCTCGGCACGAGCCTGGGCAAGATCGTCCGCCTGAACCCCGACGGGTCGCCGGCGGCCGGCAACCCGTGGGCCGAACAAGGTGGCGTGACCGCAGAGGTGTGGACGCGCGGCCACCGCAACCCGCTCGGGCTCGCCTTCGACCCGGCCGGCAACCTCTGGTCGACCGAGATGGGCCCCCAGGGCGGCGACGAACTGAACCTCATCGAGGCCGGCCGCAACTACGGCTGGCCGAAGGCGTCCAACGGCTCCCACTACGGCGGGGGCGACATTCCCGACCATCGCGACGGGGACGGGTTCGCCGCACCGGCCGCGTTCTGGAACCCGAGCATCTCCCCCGGAAGCCTGATGGTCTACACCGGCGACGCCTTCCCGCAGTGGCAGGGCGACGCGTTCATCGGCGCACTCTCCGGTAAGGCCCTGGTCAGGGTGGACCTGTCCGGGACCACCGCCAACGAGGGCGACACCTGGGAGATGGGGCAGCGCATCCGGGAGGTGGAGCAGGCTCCCGACGGGAGCATCTGGCTGCTGGAGGACACTCCCGGCGGACGGCTGCTGCGGCTCGCCCCGCCCAGCTGAGCGACCAGCCCGCCACGCCGCCTCGGGCCATGCCGCGCGGGGCTGCCTATCGACCCGCGGAACGCGACCCGCGGTGGCGCGACTTCTTGTAGGTGTCGACGGCCTTGCGTGAACTGAGCCATTGACCATCACTTCGCTGAAAGGCATCAAGACGCCCCCGTTGAGCCGCCGTCACGGCCCTATCGAAAGGATCGTCGAGATGGCCATCCTCAGTCCGCGTGAAGCCCAGAAAGAACTTGCGAACCTCAGGGAGCTCATCGAGCGGGAATCGGCATGATCGTCATCCTGTCTCCGCGCCAACGCACTACTAATGCCGCGAACCGGGTTGTTGTTCAGGTGTCGAGGAGTGCGATCTCGAGGTCGTAGGCGAGGACGATTGACCTGGCCAGGAGCTTCTCCTGTTCGGAGGTGAGGAACCCGACGGTTCGTCCAAGCAAGCTGACCGGGATGGTCACCACGTTGTCCAGCGAGATCACGCTGCCGTGTTCGAGTCCGTTGCGCGGCCCGACCGCGACTTCGCTGCTGAGTCCCTTGGCCGTCGATGTGATCGGGGCGACAGTGACCTTGGTCATCGCGGCGCGGGCGGCCTCTCGGGTGAGGACAACAACGGGTCGGGTCTTGTCCAGCCGTGCCAGGCAGATCTCGCGCACACTAGTCGGCGATGTCGAGGCGGCCCGTGGTCCAGTTCACAAGGGTGTCCAGGTCATCGGCAGCGCCCCCCTTGCGGAGAATCTCGACGTCGGCTTCGGCAGCTTGGCGGCGCATCTCGCGTTCGACCGCGGCACTGACCAGCGCGGCACGGCTCGTGGCCCTCCCGTCGGCCACGGCCTTGTCCAGGAAAGCCACCACTTCTTCAGGTAGCCGGACAGCAATCTGAGTGCTCATAAGCGCAAGCATAGCCGACGTGCATCCCATTCCGGGATTCACGCCATGCCGCGCAGTGCGCGAGCCGGTCCGCTCGGGCTGGAAGCGCCCGCACCCGGTCCGTCGGTGAGTCGCGCTCCGTCCTGCAGGGTGCGCGGTCGCACCATCGACGAGCTCGGTCCGCAAGAAGTTGCTGCCGTGAAACTGATTCACCCGCCCGAGGATCCGCTACTTATCCATCGCGACTGCGCCGCCGCAGACGTCCTGCATCAACTTGCCAGAGAACGTGCAGGAGCTGAGGGGGGAATGGGTCGCCCGCGGGTTTCAAGGCAGTTCGATGCGCGGCCTCACCTGGAGCGGCGTCGAGGCAGGCCTGACCGGTCGGAAACGGGCGCTGGATTCGACCCGTCATCGGACCCGGTGACCAGGCCGGACACCGTCGCCGTTCAACCAACCCGCCAGCGGGGGTGCCGGGCGGGAACCACCAGCACGGGCACGGTGGCGAACTCCAGGACATGCTGAGTAGTGCTCCCCAGGTGCTGCAGCACGTGTCCGGGCCGCCCGACCCGGGCCATGAGGATCAGATCGGCCTCGCAGGTTAGGGCCTCGTCGAGGATCTCGGCGGCCACGTTGCCGAACCGCAGCACGGTCACGACGTCCACGCCGGCCGCCGTCCCTAACGCGGTGACGTGCCTCAGAGCGGCCTGCGCCGACAGTTCTCCTTGGCGGGTCCGTTCCGGGGAACTGTCAAGGATGTGCTGCTCCGCCTCCGAGACCACGGAAACCGCCCGCAACCGGACCGAGAGGCGTCGGGCCACCGCGACGGCCACTTCTGCGGCGTGGAACGCCGCCGGCGAGTCGTTGATGGCGAGCAGGATGACATTGGTCATTGCGGTGCCGCCATTTCATTCGGGTTGGACGCCCGCGCTGACGCCGACGATTTGGCAATGGCGTCCGCAGCCCAGCGCAGCCGGAGGTTCTCCTGGAGCTCCTGCTCTTGGAGTTGGCGTCGGATGGTGTCCAGTTCGCTCTCAAGCCTTGGGATCCAGCGCTTCTGCACAGCGCGCAGCCGGGTTCGGGTGGCGTTGAGTTCTGCGGCCAGCAGCAACACAGCCCGCTCGGCTGCGGCATGCCTGACAGCGGCGGCCAGCGCTGCCCTTGCGGCGGTCGCCGCGTAGGTGAGTGCGGAGCTGGCCCCGGCGGGGGCCGCCACCGGGGCTTCGCATTGCGCATCCTCCGGGTAAGTCACTCCCATCGCGCCCCCCCATTCCACCTGCACTTTTGCCGGCGTCAGTGGTGCGGCCGCTGCGATCAACTCGCGTCCGTCCAGCGCCGCGGTACGTGCCAGCCAGGACTCCGCGTCGCGAGCCGCAGTGAGCCACACCTGTTCGGTGCGGGCGGCTTTGAGGTGAAGCCGCTCAAGCTCGTCGGCGAGGATGCGCTGCTTGCGGTCCAGCAGCTCGGCGCCATGTTGAGCCGTCAGTAGACGCCGCTCGACCCGCAGCTTTCCGGCGCGTCCGGTGGCGTTCACGGCCCGCTCCTCGGAAGCGGCAGGTAACGGTCCAGCAGGTCGGTGGAGACCATGGTCAGCTCCCGCCGTGGAAGGGTGCCCAGCGCAGCCCATGCCCGGCCCAGCGTTTCGTCCAGAGAGCGGAACTCGCTGGTTCCCTGGCTGAGCAGGTCCTGCTCAAGGCGGCTGCGATAGGCCACGTATCGTCGATCGGTCTCGCTGAGTGAGTCGGTCCCCACCAGTTCGGCGAGCTCCGCTGCCTGCCGGGCCCGGGCCATCGCCGAGAGCACCTGGGCGGCCACGTCCAGGTGGTCCTCCCTGGTGCGGCCAGCCCCGGCACCGCTGCGCATCAGCCGGGAAAGCGACGACAACACGTCGACCGGGGGGTAGACGCCTCGAGCGTCGACCTCGGCGGAGAGCACCACCTGCCCCTCGGTGATGTAGCCGGTGAGGTCCGGCACCGGATGGGTGATGTCGCCGCCCGGCATGGTCAGTACCGGGACGATCGTCACCGAACCTGGGTGCCCCCGAATCCGGCCGCAGCGCTCGTAGAGGCTGGCGAGGTCGCTGTAGAGGTACCCCGGGTAGCCACGGCGGGCGGGGATCTCGCGGCGGGCGGCCGACACTTCGCGCAGGGCCTCGGCGTAGCTGGTCATGTCCGACATGACCACCAGCACGTCGTGGCCCTCGGTGTAGGCCAGGTGCTCGGCGACGGTCAGAGCGATCTTCGGGGTGAGTAGCCGCTCGATCACCGGGTCGTCGGCGGCGTTGAGCAGCAGCACCAGCTCACCTGCGGCCGATCGCTCCTCCAGCCGGTCGCGCACGTAGTAGATGTCCGCGTGGGTCAGGCCCATCGCCGCGAACACCACCCGGAAGGGGCGGCCGCTGGATGTGGCCTGGGCGGCGATCTGGGTCGCCAGGGTCAGGTGCGGCATTCCCGGCAGGGAGAAGATGGGCAGCTTCTGCCCTCGTACCAGTGTGGTGAGGGCGTCGATGACCGAGACGCCGGTGATCACCGGCTCTGCTGGGGGTTCCCGGTAGACGGGGTTGAGCGGCCACCCGTTGATCGGCATTGTGGTATCGCCGGTCAGCGGCGGCCCCCCGTCCAGTGGCGTCACCGCGACCGTTGCACGTACGGCCCAGCCAGTTGGTCCCGACCGGGACGTGCAGCGGGTGGCCCGCGAATCGCACCTGTATCGCCACCGGCGTGCATCGCGCCGGTGCCCTCCAGCACCTGCAGCGTCACCAGGTCGTGGTCGACCTCCAACACCAGCCCGTGCCGCTCGTCGGCAAGCCCGTCCCGGCCCTCCACGTCGACGATGGCGTACTCATCCCACCCCACGCCGACCGCGTCACCCAGCACGAGCAGCGGGCCGCGCAGTTCGCGGACGTCACTGTGGGAGACCTGATTGATGGGCTGGGTCATGGCAGCTGCTCCAGCCCGCTTCAGGAACTCAACTCGCCGGGCGTCGACGCCGTCGGCGTCACTGGGGCCGAAGTCTTCGCGGGCGCGAAGCGCGGGTCCGAAGTCCAGGTCCTCGATGGTCGTCGCCGCGACTCCGCGTGCCACCAGGCGCTGGCAGGCGTCCACCACGTCCAGGACCAGGTCGAGCAGTGCGGAAGCCTTGTCTGCGGAGCAGAAGCTGTCGTTGGCGCTCAGCGCGTTCTGCAGCAGTACTCCGTCCCGCAGCAGCCGGCCACCGAGAAGCACCATCCGCTCGTGACCCGGCAGTGACGACTGACCGATGATCTCCGCAAGCGAGCTGAGCCGGTCGGCCTCGGCCAGCAGCGCCGTCGCCCGGCTTCGCCGCTGGGCCCAGCCGGGGTCGCCTTGCTCGGCGTGCCAACGACCCAACTCGCCGACGTCGCGGGCGAAGGAACCCGTCCAACTCACAGCCGGGTAATGCCGGGAGTAGGCCAGGTCGCGATCGAGCAGCCACAGCGAGCGCACGAAGCGCATGGTGTCGGTCGTCACCGGTTCGGTCATGTCGCCTCCGGGCGGAGATACAGCCCCGATCACCGTCACCGAGGCAGTGCCGCCGCCAAGGGTGGTGACGCGGCCGGCTCTCTCGTAGAAGGCCGCCAGAGCCGAGGCGAGGTGGGCCGGGTAGCCCTCCTCGGCCGGCAGATCCCCATTGCGGTTGGCGAACTCACGCAGAGCCTCTGCCCAGCGCGAGGTGGAGTCTGCGATGACGACCACGTTGTAGCCCATGTCTCGGTAGAACTCGGCCACCGTGATCCCGGTGTAGATGCTGGACTCGCGGGCCATCATCGGCATGTTGGATGTGTTCGCGATGATCACGGTCCGGTCGATCACGTTCCCACCGGCCCGCGTGTCGACGAGCGTCGACAGGTCCTCCAGCACGTCGGCCATCTCGTTGCCGCGCTCGCCGCAGCCGACGTAGACGATGACATCGGCATCGCTCCACTTGGCGACCTGTTGCAGCAGCATGGTCTTGCCGGTCCCGAAACCGCCGGGCACGGCGGCGGTTGCACCTCGGGCCAGGGGATACAGCAGGTCCATCACCCGCTGCCCCGTGTGCAGCGGGACTGCGTCAGTCAGCCTTTCCCGGAACGGGCGAGGTCGCCGGATCGGCCAGGTCTCGGCCAGCCGCACCTGTTGGTTTCCGACGCGTGCCACCACGTCCAGGGCGTGCACCGTACCCCGCGGCGCCACCCAGGTAACGTCGCCGGCAACACCCCACGGGACCAGGACTCGATGCTCAACCGAACCAGCGTCCGGCACCTTCCCGATTATCGAACCTGGCTCGACTGTGGAACCGGGTTCCGCAATCGGTAGGAAGGTCCAGTCACGGTCAAGGATGGCGGGGTCGTGAGCTACGGGCGGCCGGTCCGAGGTCAGCCACACCGACGCCGACGACAGCGGGCGCATCAGACCATCGAAGACATTGCCGAGCAGGCCCGGTCCCAGCAGGCCGGAAAGCGGCTCGCCGGTGGGCTGCACGGCAGCGCCAACCTCCAAGCCGCCGGTGTACTCATAAGCCTGTAGGGTCACCCGATCACCGGCGATCGCCACCGTTTCGGCGCTGATCCGCTGCGGGCCAACAATCATCACTTCCAGCATGGTCGCGCTCGCGGCTCCCGCCACCTCGACCAGCGGACCGCTGACGCGGACCACCGAGCCGGGCTGCCGATCAGCTACTGGGTCCATAGTCGGCTCACCTGTGGACTCATCGCATCCAGCGTTCGGGCGGCCAGGGTCGGCAGGCTCAGGTCGAGCCTGCGGGAGCCCGCTTGTGCGACCACGCCGCCGGCGGGATCCTCACTCACGGTTGCCTCGGCACCAAGCACGGCTCGGCAGCGTTCGGTGAGTGCGGCCAGCAGTGTCGGGTAGCTGGCGTCCTGCCTCAGGTTCACGGCAGCCTCACGAACCTGGTGCTGCAGTTCGCGCCGCAGGGCGTTCTGCTGCGCGAGCACGATCTCCTTGGCCTTCCGCCGAACCCGGGCCGAGCGCAAGGCGGCGTCCGAACGGGCCGAGGCCTCTCCCTCGGACACCGCTGCAGAGACGATCCGGGCCGCCTCATCACCGGCCGCGGCCAACACCGCCTTCGCCTGTTCCCTGGCGTCCTGCCGAAGCAGGTCAGCCCGGGTTTCCGCAGAGGTGAGCAACGCCTCCCGGACGGGGGCCAGCGCCTGGTCCGAACCGTGCGGGAGGCCGGTCATGACGGCAGCAGCACGGTCATCGGCGCGCCCGGTTCGGTCAGCGTACTGCCCAGAGCCCCAGCAGCGTTGGGTGTCAGCAAAACGATCTGTATGTCCGCGGCCAACGACTGCCAAGCCGTACGCACTTCGTCGTCGGTCTCTGCGGCCAGCACACCGACACCGGCCAGGCGGTAAACCTCCAGCCGGGACAGCTCTCCGAGCGCAGCAACGTTGGGCATGGTGTGCCCGCCTCAGGCCTTACCGATCAGGATGATCGAGACGATGAGACCGTAGATGGCGATGCCCTCAGCCAGCCCGACGACCACCATGGCCCGTCCGAACATTTCGGGCCGCTCACTCATGGCCGCGAGCGCCGCAGCCCCGGTGTACGCCACCGCGATGGCCGCTCCCAGCGACGACCCGGCAACCGCGATGGCCGCAGCGATGAGAGCCGTCCCACCGGCGCCCGTCGCCGTTGCCGTGTCGGGCCCGGCGGCAGTCGCTGGCCCGGCGTTCAGCCCGGACACGAGCAGTGCCAGCGCGAACACCAACACCGCAGCGTTGACCGCGACCAGCACCCTCAGTGCCACCTTTCGCCACCGGACCACCAACAGAGCGGCGGCGGAGGCGGCAACGACGAATACTGGGATGCTGGTAATCCAGAGGTTCATGGCTGTTGCCTTTCACGTGCGGAGTCTGACGAGGCGGTCAGCTCTGGGGTAGGGGTGAGGACCGGCGCCCACGGATGGAACGGTCGGCCCTCGGTGGCGAAGACGCGGGAAAACAGCTCGTAGTACTCCAGCCGCAGGGCCTGGATGCCGGCCACCAGCGCCTCCAGCGCGAAGGTGACAATGTTCCCGATGGCAAACACCACGATCGCTGCCGCGGCTTGCCAGCCAGGCACCCAAAGGGCCGTTGTGCCGTTCCAGACGACCATCAACAGCGCGGCGTGGGTAAGCCCGAACGCGGCCAGCCGGGCGAACGAGACAATGTTGGAACCGAGCCGGATCACGACGTCGAACAGTTCGATGGCAGCTTGAGCCACACCACCGGCACCGCCACCGGCACCGCCACCGGCCTCCAGGTACAACCCGATCGACAGGAACGTCAACGCCACCGCGGCGAGGACCGCGGCCACGGTAACCACCCAACCGGAGCCGGTGTACAGGCCGAGGGCGAGCAGGGCCAAGCTGAGGAAGAGCAGGGAGCCGGCGACCCCGGTGCGCGAGTAGAGCGCCACCCCCCAGCCGCCTTCACGGAAGCGGTTGATGGTGCCCAGGGCGTAGGCCACGCCCAGTAAGGCCGAGCCGAACAGCAGCGCGGCCAGCAGCAGGGGGACGGGTTCGGTGAGCGGATCCAGCCAAACCACCGGGACCAGGCCGGTGGGTCCGAACGCCGTCCCGTACAGCACGCCGAAGAACATGGAGGTGAGTCCGGCGCCGACCACGAACTGCCACACCTTCTGCAGCTTCTGAAGTCTGCCGACCCGGCCGCTGCGCAGGATCAGTCCGCCGAGCAGCAGCAGGGCGCCGTGGCCAACGTCGCCGAACATCATCCCGAACATGACCACGTAAGCCAGGCCGGCGAGCCGGGCGGGGTCAAGGTCCGCGTAAGGCACCGTCCCATAGGTGTCCACCAGCAGCCGTGACGTTGACGAGGTGCCGGCGCTGCTAAGCAGTGTGGGCGGCTGCACCCCAGGGGGGTAAGACAGCCGAACGATAGCGCCGCCCAGCGGCGCCAGATCGTGGGTGAGCTCGGGAAGTCGGCGGGCCGGCGCCCAGCCAACCAACCCGCTCACCGGCCCGGAGACGATCGCGGCGCTGACCGCGCGATCGAGCTCATCGCGCCCGTCGCCCGAAGGGTCGGGCAGCTCAAGCTCGACCGCAGCCTGCGCCCCCACCACCCTGAGAACGTCGCCCATCGAGCGCGCCGGCGCGACCACTGCCACCCGCGCCATCCGGGCCGGGACCAGGCTGTCACGCCACCGCATCGAGCACCTCGCTGAATCCGGTGCCGGCCTCCGCCGCGGCCAACGCCGCCCGCAGACGCCAGCCGTCGACGGCCAGGACGGCGATCACGCCCAGCACCACGTCCGGGCCAGGCAGGGACGCGTGGGTGAGCCGAAATCCGTCAGCCTCCACCTCGGCTCTCATCCGGGACTCGGCCCGCCACAGGTCCGCCGGATCATCGATGCCGGCAAGGACGCTCCGCGCAGAGCGGGGCAGGCTGGCGCGGAATCGGTCCAGGTCACGGGCGCTGGCCCATTCGCGACCGAGCCACGGGCGGACGAGATCGAGCACGCGGGACGTCGGAGCGGTTTGGTCGACCAGCAACATCCGGGCCGCGACCAAAGCGCTGGCCGAGCGGGCCCAGCCGCTGGCAGCCGGCGCCACGGCAGACAGCCGCCGCAGCCAGGCCAGGGTAAGCACGTCACGAAGGGCGACGGCGTCGATCGGGCCGGGATTCCCCCACGCCGACTGTCGCAGGGCTTCGGTCAATGCCGGCAGCGACAGCTGTCTTTGGAGCCGGGGCCAAGCGGTGGCCAGGCCGCCGAGCTGGTACGCCTCGGACAGTTCCGGGCCACCCTCCAGGCGTCTGGCCAGCGCCACGATGTTGTCCCGCTCGTAGATCGCGGCGATCGCGCGGACCAGCCCGGTTCCCCCAGGGGGCAGCCAGCCGGCCAGGACCCGGAGCTGCCACAGCAGCGTCTCCCGGGTGGCCCGCTGCGCGGCTGTCAGGCTCGTGACCCCGACGAGTCGTTGGGCGTAGCCGCTGCCGGCCAGCAGCTCCAACGCTTTCGGCAAGTCCGCCGCAGTCGCGAGTTCGCGACAGCGACTCGCTCCGAGCCGCCGCTGCACAAGGCTCCGGGCACGTATCGAAGCAGCCACCCAGTTGGCGTTCATTGTTGTCGCAGCTTCGCGAGCATTCGGTCGATGACGGTGTGCGTCATCTCGGGGAGCAGGGCGGTTCCGGTCCCGGCCAGGACCTCAGCCTGACGGCGTGCGTTCGCCAGCAGGACCTCGTCGTGATCAGTGTTCTCCTTCGCGACCCGTGCCGCTGCCGCGGCCCGGGCTGACCCGCTGTCCAGCTGCGCCCGCGCCAGCAGGGCCGAGGCCTCTTCGTGGGCGCGGGCAACGATGTCGGCGGCCTCCTTCTCGGCCTGCTCGACAAGTGTGCGAGCCCGTTCGACATCGGGCGCTAGAGCGACGAAGACCGGCACCAACTCCACGCCTAGGCCACGTTCGCCCGCCGCCGGAACCCCGGCCGGGCCGACCGGACCAGGCGCTCCCACTGGACGGAACCGATCCAGAATGTTGGAGTGAGGCATCACACCCCCCCAAAGGTTCTGAAAGGGGTGCGAAGCTCCGCAACCGATTCCTCTTCAGCCTACGCTCGGCCTTCGTCGCCCGGATGTACTGCGAAGAGTTGGCCAACCGGTCCGGCGGTGCGTGTTTCGCTTGGGACCTGCAATCTGCGCTTCAGCGGGTGAGCAGGATCGGCCCGAACCTCACGCCGGTCGAGGACCTAGATCATTCGGCACGCTTGGGTGGTCGGAACGGCGATCAGCGTGATTCCCATACGGGCGGCTTCCTCCTCGAATTCAGGCATGATCGTCGGCCGTCGCCGGAATCGAACCGGAACTGGCACGGCCCTCGACGGCCGCCCAGACTCCGCCCGTGCGTGGCAACTCCCGGCCAACAATGCCGGCATTGCTCTCGGCGGCCGATCGCGGATATCGTCTTCGCCGACCATGAACGCATGCTCGCGGTCAACGTGACCGCGTGTTCGTCGTCACCCAGGAAGCGGCCCGGCAAATGACGGCGGAGGCCGCATCATCCAGATCGGCACCACCATGGCGCCTTATCCGCGCGGTCTTGCTTCCCGACGCGAGCGAGATCCCTTCTTTCACCAGGAGGCCGGATATTCGTTGCCCGCGCTCGTCGGCTCCAATGTGGGTGACCAAGGTGGTTTGTGGCCCAGTCGGGCCACTCCGAGGGCGACGTTGGCCGGGCTGCCGCCGACGTGCTCAGTGACCTGACCGGAACGCGGGACGACAATGTCGATCAGGGCCTCACCCAGGACCGTCACCGGAGCCGTCATTGTGGTCCGCCTTCCACTAGGGAGTGCGCCCGGCTGTTCGGCCGGGCTGGATTGATCAGCGTGCGGATCTGTGGTGCTGGTCCGCGCGTGCTGATGGAGAGCTCTCCTTCGGGCGTAGCGATGGCAATGCCGAAGTTCGCTCCAGCGGTGGCAAGCTCGAGTACTGGCCCGTCGACGATGATCCTCAGGTCATCGCTGCGTGGCATCGTCCAGACGGACTGTCCGACTTGAATCGAGGTGTCTGCTTGTGTGCAGCGGACCGAAGCAACGGGCTGCGAGCCGCGGCTGATGTCAAGATTGGCGTCGGTGCCTGGACTCCAGGCGATGTCGACGGCCTGGGCTGCGATTGACGGGGCCTCGATTTGAGGCTGTTGGTGGTATCGCTCGATGTCGGGATGAGGAGTGGCGACCAGGCGGTCGCCCTGAAGGCTGAGCAGGTGAGGGATGCTGTGGGCGCTCGCCCATCCGGCATCGAGATCCGCTATGCCCCGCATCCAGAACGAGAGACAAGGGCGCTGCTCGCTGTCGAGGAACAGCGAGGGAGCGTAGTAGCTCGGCCCGTAGGTGAGTCGCCCCCAGGTGTCGGCCCGGAACCTGCCGTCCGCGTACGAGCCGAGCGCATAGGCCGCGTAATGCAGGTTGTCGTCGTCCCACACGGACGAGACCATGGCGTACCGGTCTTCGATCGGGAAGAAGAAACCCGTGTGGGCAGCCCGAAAGCGGCAGGGCACGTCCCAGCTCGCGGCCTCCCGTGTCGGGAAGGGGAGTCTCGCGGGCCGGGAGCCTGAAAGGTTGGGCCTGAAGGGCGCCCTCTAGACTTGGCACCCGCACGACAGGGCCTCGTCGAGGCCACGTGGTCGCGACGAGTCGTGGGGGACGATGCGGAATCTTGAGCGGGTTGCTGTTGTGGGCGCCGGGCGCCTCGGCACCGCCCTTGCCGCGGCCCTGAGCGACGCCGGCCTCGAAGTAGAAGGGCCACTCCGAAGAGGCGAGCAGCCGAGCCGAACTGCCGGCGTCGTGCTCCTGTGCGTACCCGACCGTGCGATCGGATCAGCCGCGGCAGCGCTCGCGCCCGGTCCGCTGGTGGGTCATTGTTCGGGGGTGACCACACTGGAACCGCTGGGCGGTCACCCCAAGTTCTCCCTCCATCCTTTGATGACCGTTCCCGCCGAGGGCGAGACCAGCTTCCACGGGGTCGCGTGCGCGGTCGCCGGGGACGCGGTGGCTGTCAGCCTGGCCCGTCGGCTCGGCATGCGACCGATCACCATCACCGATGACGACAGGGCGGCCTACCACGCGGCAGCCTGTATGGCGTCGAACTTCCTGGTGGTGTTGGAGGAAGCCGCGGCACGGGTCGGGCATACGGCAGGCCTGACCCGGAACGACCTGCTCCCGCTCGTCCGCGCGACCGTGGAGAACTGGGCCCGGCTGGGACCGGACGCGCTCACCGGTCCTGTGGCTCGAGGGGACGCTTCCACGGTCGCCCTGCATCGCGAGGCGCTGCTGACCCGGGCGCCCGAACTGCTCACTATGTACGACACGATGGTCGAGGTGGCCCGAGGATGAGGATCGTCATGGATGTTGCTGCGGTGCGGGCAGCGGTCGCTGGAGCGGGACGGGTCGGGCTGGTGCCGACCATGGGTGCGTTCCATGAGGGCCACCTGTCGCTGATCCGTGCGGCACGGGAATCCTGTGATCTGGTTGTGGTGTGGCTGTTCGTGAACCCGACCCAGTTCAACGAGGCAGCGGACCTGGCCAACTATCCCCGTGACGAGGACCGCGACGCCGCGCTGGCGGCCGAGTCTGGCGCCGATGTCCTGTTCGCCCCGCCGGTGGAGGAGGTCTACCCTGCCGGGTTCGCGACGACCGTGACCGTGTCCGGGATCGCCGACGTCCTCGAAGGGGCACACCGTCCCGGCCACTTCGCCGGGGTGGCGACGGTCGTGGCCAAGATGCTGAACATGGTCGGCCCGGACGTGGCGTACTTCGGGGCGAAGGACGCCCAGCAGGTGGCCGTCGTCCGACGGATGGTGGCGGACCTAAACATCCCGGTAACCATCGACGTGCTGCCGATCGTCCGTGAGCCCGACGGGCTGGCGATGAGCAGCCGTAACGTCCGGCTGGATGCTGACCAGCGGCGTCGCGCGACCGCGCTCCACCGGGGCCTTGCCGCAGCCCGGGACGCAGCCGCAGCCGGCGAGCCGGACGCCGGCACCCTGGCCAGCATCGTGGTCGACGAGCTGGCGCGAGAGTCGATCACCGCCGAATACGTTGCCGTCCTAGACCCGGACACGTTCGAACCGGTCGCCAGAGTGGAGCGGCCCGCCCTGATCGCCCTGGCCGCACGGGTCGGCCCGGTGCGCCTCATCGACAACATGGCGGTCGCGCCGTGATCCGCACCATGCTGAAGAGCAAGATCCACCGCGCCACCATCACCGACTCCGACCTGCACTACGTCGGGTCCATCACCGTCGACCCCGACCTGCTCGAGGCAGCCGACATCCACATCCACGAACAGGTGGCCGTGGTCGACGTCGACAACGGCGCCCGCTTCGAGACCTACACCATCGCCGGCCAGCGCGGCTCCGGCGAGATCAAGGTCAACGGCGCCGCCGCCCGCCTCGTGCACACCGGGGACACCGTGATCCTGATCTCCTACGGCCTCTACACCGCCGACGAACTCGCGAACTACCTGCCCGTGGTGGTTCACGTCGACCGGGCGAACCGGATCCTCAACGTGGACGCTGACGTGGCCTCCCTCAACGACACCGGGGAGGAATGAGCATGTCCAGCGGGCACCGCGACACCAAACGCAAGCACGTCACCCTGGCCTCACTGGCACAGCAGAAGGCCGCCGACGAGCCCATCGTGATGGTCACCGCCTACGACTTCCCCAGCGCCCGGATCGCCGACGAGGTAGGCGTCGACCTCGTGCTCGTCGGAGACTCGGCGGCCAACGTGGTGCTGGGCTACGACTCGACCATGCCCGTGACAGTCGACGAACTGCTCATGCTGACCAAGGCCGTGCGGCGGGGCCTCACCCACGCACTACTAGTTGCCGACCTGCCGTTCGGATCCTACGAAGCCAGCGACACCGACGCCATCCACACCGCCCAGCGGTTCGTCAAGGAAGGCGGTGCGGACGCGGTCAAGATCGAACGCGGCGGCACCACCACAGCGCGAGCAAACGCCATCATCGCGGCTGGCATCCCCGTCATCGGCCACATCGGGCTCACCCCACAGGCCGCCACATCCCTGGGCGGCTACAAGGTCCAGGGCAAGACCGCAGATGACGCCGAGCGACTCGTCCACGACGCCCTCGACCTGCAAGCAGCAGGCTGCTTCGCGATCGTTGTCGAGGCCGTCCCCGCAGCCGTCACCGAACTGCTCGCCGGCCGACTCGATTGCATCACCATCGGCATCGGGGCCGGCAGCGCCACCGACGGCCAAGTCCTGGTCTGGCACGACCTTCTCGGCCTAACCCCCGGACACCTTGCCAAGTTCGTCCGCACCTTCGCTGACCTCCACACCGAAACCATCCGCGGGCTCAGCGCCTACACCGCCGCCGTCCGCAACGGAACATTCCCCGCCACAGAACACACATACCCGATCAGCGAAGCCGAGCTGGACGCCCTCCGCGCCAAGCTAGCCATGTGAAACCGGGCTACTCCTGCAGGTCGACCCAGGACACTTGCCCCGTTTCGGCTGTTTGGCGATCCCCCGAGGGCTGATGAGGGGCAGCCGCTCTGGGGTCTGCTCGCGCGATGAAGCTGGAACCTTGGTCGGCACGCCACCGCCTACGACTCGACAGTTGCCCCAAAACGAGCGGATTGTAGGGCCTGGTCAGTGGCGGTGGCCGATCAACGGTGCTGAGCTGCGTTCACATGCGGCGGCCCGAATCATTAGCAACCGATTGGCCGGCTGTTTTTCTCAACCGGCGAACCTAACTGGGTAGACGCCCGGGCGCCTCGCCGCAGCCTGACAAAAAGGCTACCCCCGGGGTCGTCAGCTGTCGACGACGGTCGCACGGTAAGCCGGCAGCGGCCCGGCGTCAGTGGCCTAGTTCTCGACCGTCGCCGTCAGCAGACCCCGGGTGTTGATCTGAGGCGAGCGAAGCTCGTCTTCCAGACGCACAACGCAGCTGAACTGAACCCAAACCCGGGCTCCGGTGGTGCTGGTGTCTGCGGCACCAACAGAATGCCCGGCGAATCGTCCAGTTTTCGACCGGCGCCGACACAAAGCCGATCCCCGCGCTCCATCACGTCCGATGAACGCACCCGGCACGCCCTGATCGCCGACGAACCCCGACCGAGCTCGGTGAACGTCGCCGAGACCAATCGCGTATCCCTGCTCACCTCGCCCAGCGCGACCGCAACTTCAGCCAGGTGACAAGCCACTTCCCGCGGGTGGTGGCGGGGTCAGACGAACGCGTTCCGACCGTTCTGTCTGGCATCCCCCGCGTCGGCCCGTCAAGCGCCGATGCCGGTGTGAAGCCGGTGGCCCCTGCAGGGATTGCCGCGGCTAGGCCTACCCCAGGAGGTTCACCCCTCAAGCGGACGGTGCCAACCACCTCTCGCCAGGCTGACACTCATCCCCCACTGGCCGCCTACAACCACCGCGCGTTTCAGTGGCCGGTAGGGGCCCGTGGCGGCTGGGCGTCACGCCGTGATTGGTACGGCGTCTACCATCACCAGACTCAGGTGGCTGGGCTGGTCGGCGATCAGCGAATGCCGGGCCCCAGGAGCCAGGTAGATGATGTCGCCAGCGACCATCGCGTGCTCGGTCTCATCGACGGTGAACCGGATCGCGCCGGTGATCAGGTGGACGACGACCACTCGGGGTGAGCTGTGGTCGGTAAGGAGTTCGCCGGTGTCGAAGGCGAAGTACACCACGCGCAGGAGCGGGTTGTTGACCACCACCCGCGAGGTAGTGGCCTCCGGCAGCACCGGAACCGCGGCGAGGAGCCCGAGCAGGGCGCGGGACTCCTCGAGTGCGGACGACTTCTGGGTCATGCTCGGCCCTCCCCTGGCTCGACCGTCATGCGGTGTCGGTCAGGCTGCGGAGGAGTTGCTCTCCCCAGCTTCTGGCGCGGTCAAGTTCACCATCGCGGAGCGGTCCGTACTTGCCGACGACGATGAAACCTTCAGGTGCTGCCAGGCGCTGGTAGCCCTTGGCCTGGAGTTCCCGGGCGATCGTCGGGGCGCCCTTGCCGAATGGGCCAAGCACTCTGGTGTCGAAGGCAGCGCACTTGGCGGACCCGGCGGGCAGCGCTTCCAGCCACGATCGCAGCGACGGTCCGGACAGGTCCGGTTCCGGCGCGCCAGGTTCGGGATGGGCACCGATGTCTTTGCGCGACCGGTCCGATGACAGCTGAAACGCGAACACCGGGGCGCCGGCCACGATCAGTTCAACACCCGCGAGCACCTCACCAGTGGCCTCAGCGGTGGGCAGGGTCTGAGCGCCGGGGCCGAGGCCCGCCGCGATCGCGCTCGCCACAGCGGCGGTATTGCCCCACAACGACTCATAGACGACCACTGCCTTCACAATTCCACCTCTTCTCCGGCGCCGCTCGTCGAGCTAGACGGTGCGGCGCCGGCTCGCGTCCTCGAGTTGCTGCTTCAAGCCGGCCCAGATGCTGCGCTCCATGCGGGCGCCGATCGGTCCCACCAAGGGTCCGAGCAACCGGAACCAACCCTTGGGGCGGACCTGCCAGTCCCAGGCCATCACCGTGACGCCAGCATCAGCGGTGAAGCTCAGCGTGCCGGACGTTTCCATCATCGAACTCCAAGTGAGGGAACCCAGGCGGTGGGGCCGATCGAACTCGGTGAGTTCCACCAGCATGTCCATGCCCGCCCTACCCATGCGAGCCCGGAACCTCGTCCCAAGCCCAATGGGTTCCGCGGTAAGCAACTCCACCTCAGTCATGGCCGGGTTGAACGCCGGCTCGTTGCGTGAGTCCGCAGCCGTGTCGAAGACCTCCTCCAGCGGAGCCTCGATGCGGATCGTCCCCGTGACGTGTGCCACGCTTTCATGCTACGACCGTCGGGATCGCGGCGTCACGAAACCAGGCAGTCCTGCGCCGAGTAGAGAACGTCGCCACGAGAGGCTCATAGACCCCCATCCGATCGCGTCACATCCTGGGCATTTCTTGTGCCCGGACATGCAGCCCGCAAGTCGTGGATCCTCGTGAAGTCGACAGGCAACCGGCCCGAGCACATCCGCGCTGCGAGAGGCCCGCTGGACACCAATTGAGACAATTTCGTGGCCAAAACTCAGAAACGCCCAACCCGCGAGATCTGCGGGAGGAGCGTTTCCCCTAATCAAGTGGCGGAGGATACGAGATTCGAACTCGTGAGGGCGTAAACCCAACCCGCTTTCCAACCGGGCGGGCGGGTGTTCGGCGCTGTCTGCACAGGCCCGTGACTAGCCGTTTCACTGCTCGGCGGATCCAGACGACCGGCTCCGAACAGTGGTGAACTGAGACAATTTCTGGCCAACCCAGGAATCGGCCGCCGACTGTTGAACGAGCGGGCACGGCGGCTTCCAACGCCGTACGGCGACGAGCCTGATGACAGTATGCCCCGCGCAACGGATGGTACGCCCGGAGCTCAACCTGAAGAGACTCGACGTGACCCGGCTGATCATCGATGCCCACCACGACGCATGGGCTGCCGTCGCTCCGCACCAGCCCAGGCTTCCCGACTCTCGAGTTGACCGGTGGAGCAGCATCTCGAACGCACGGATCTGTGGCAATCCACGGTTCCCCCACAGCTGGGCTCAGACGACGCGTGTCCGTACCCCTGTCCGGTCCTCTTGTCGAGCTGCACATTTCGCGCGCAGCGGACTTCTCCGCAGGAGTGAACGCACATCGGTTGACCGTCGCCGGCTCAGACCTTGGAGCGGGAACGCGGCTGTATTGGCCGGCTCTGGTCGCGGCTTACGACGGTCGTCCGGTCGGTGATTACTCCCCCCGACGACGACGGTGGCCCTGTGTCGGTTCGACACGACCGCCGAGGGGTTCAAGCAGGTGCTGCGATACGCAATCAGTTGCCCGACCGGCTGTGGGCGATGGAGGACTGCAACCACTACGCGCGCTTCCAGCCTCTGGTCGTCCCCCATCCCTGACGAAGCACGCGGCCTACCATCGCCGGCCTCAACAGATGTTCGGGTCGGTCGACCATGCCGGCCACTCGCAGAAAGGCGGCCGCAACCTCGGGGTCGGTTTCCGCCGCGGCCTGGACGCGTGAGATGTAGGAGTTCACCATCCGAACCTCGGCCGTCCGAGTTCCGGGAACCCCGGGAAAGGCTAGGTCCGCGCTGGCAGACATCTTCCACGCAGGGGCAACCTGCCTGGTGAGGGCGGCTATGAGTGCATGGGACCGCAGCCCTTCCCGCTCGAACTGAGCACGCACGGCCAGCGCCTCGAGCGCGGCAACGGTCATGCCTTGTCCGTAGATGGGATTGAAGCTGGCGAGGGCGTCGCCGACGACGACGAGCCGGGCGGGCAGCGCCGGCAAGCGGTCGTATCGTCGCCACACGCTGGCTGGGATCCGAAACCCGGCCACAGGGCTCAGCAGTTCGCAACGGTCCAGGACCTCGCCCAGGTCAGGAAACTCGAGTGATCGCGCGAAGGCCATGAAGCCGGCCAGGTCGGTGGGCGGATGATCTCCCACCATTCCCATGAGGGTCACGATGAAGCGGTCGCCTTCGATTGCGGCGAGACCGCCGCCCCGTGGCTGGCCGGGTCGGGGGCCGTTGATGATCGCCAGGTCGCCCGCCAGAGCCTCGCGTGGCAGCCGCGCGATGGCGCTCGCGTACCCGACGTCGCTGGCGATTCGAACTTCTGGAGGCATCCCGACGCCAATCATCTTCAGCCAGTGGGACAACCGGGAACCACGACCAAGGGCATCGACCACCAGGTCTGCGTCGAGCACTTCCGCCGCACTCCCATCGGCGCGTGGCATCAGGTGGGCACCGGTCACGCGTGAGCCATCTGTCGAAAGCTCGATTCCCACGACATCGGTGCCATCGATGATTTCCACCTTGGGGTTGGCCCGGACACGCTGCCGGACGCAGCGCTCGAGCAGCGGCCGGCTTGCACTAACGACCCTCAGCCCGCTGTCCGCACGATGGAACCGATGCCCCCCGAGCAGGATCCGGGCCCGCGCCAGCTGGTCCATCACCGGCGCGCCGTGGCCCTCGAGTTCGGCAAGGAAGCCCGGCAGGATCTCCTCGAGGGCACGCTGCCCGGCCGGCATCAAGCCATGGATATGCCGTCCCTGCGGTGTGCCCTTCCGGTTCTCGGAGGCCTGTCCGGGCGGCTCACCGCCCGAAAGCAGGTCCCGCTCCACAACCGCTACTCGATCGAAAGCTCCGGAGAGCACCTGGGCTGTCAGGAGCCCGGCCACGCTGCCCCCGAGCACAACGGCCCGGTCGCCGACCACTGTCGTTGGCATGTCATCCTCCTCATGGAACTGGGTTCCATGAAGGCTGCACTCAGGAGTTGATCACTTGACAGACCACGTACTGCTCAGTTGGGCTCACTCGCGTCACCGGGGCACCTCACCGGGAGCACCCTCCCCGTAGAGTTCCTGCTTCCACAGCACTTCCGTGATGCGTGCGATGGCCTGGCTGAGATGTCTGCGGTAGCTGCTGAAGGGCACACCCAACATCGACGCAGCGGCCTCCTGTGTCGACGCAGGGCGCAGGTACGTTCGATCGAGAGCCCGCAGGAGGCGATCATCCTTGGGGTTGGCCCTGAGCGTGTTGACGGCATCCCTAACCAGGGCCTCGAGGACTTGGCCCCCGCTCACGCCTTCGCCCACCCGACCCTGAACGAGACGGGTGCGCACCAACGGATTTCGCCCGAGCACCTTGGGCCGGGTGATGTGTTGAAGCGCCTGTCGCACGGCCTGCTCGAACTCGACCTTGGACAGCACCAACAATCGCTCAGCGCCGACCAGGTCAGCGGGATCCGCGTCACCCGACAGACCTCGTTCGACCACCATGTCGATCCACGCATCCACCGGAACGGTGCGGAAGTCATGGGCGAACAGGCCATAGGTGCGACCTCCGACGGCGAAGTCCGCCCCAGTCACGCGATGCAGGTCTGCGACCGCGAAGTACTCATTCCAGCGGTCAGGTTCGAACATCGCCAGGAATCCCCAAGAGAGGTTGGAGCATCTGAGGAACTGCTGCATCTGCAGCACCGGAGCGGCGTTGAGGGTCGGAGACGGGTCCTGATAGGCGTCCGCATCGACAAGAAGACGCAACGCAATGACGGCCTCTCCGGGGCGCGGAGCCTGCCGGCTCGTAGCGTGCTCCCACGCCGATCGTGCCCCTGGATCGGCCACCAAGTCTTCGGCTGTGGCCTGCGCCAGGTCCAGCAGGCCGACCACTCCCCGGACCGACCCGTCGGCGCGCCTCAGCACATGGAAGCCGCCCGGCTGCCGCTCGAGCCAGAGGGCGGCTATCCTGCCCGACTCGACACCCTCCGCTGCTCGGATGAGGCGAAGGATCGACTCACGATCGCTCGGCAACGCAGGCTCTGGCTCCGGCTGCACCTGGGACCAGCTGCTCCAGTCAACCGGTGAGCGGACCCCCGCCAGGTTCCGGAACAGGAACTTCAAGTCATGAATGGCGTGCCGCTGCTCCCGGACCCCAGCTGACCTCACCTGGGACCTGACGTGTCTCCACACCCTCCGAAGCACGTCTCGGTAGCCTTGCGGGTCCCGCCAACGCAACTCGGCGTCGAGGACCTCCCGCGCCAAGTCGTCTGGGTGCAGCCCGTCAGGGTCAGCCTGGACGAAAGACAGCTCGCGCAACCATTCGAAGACTGCTGCCACCTCGCCCTCGTCCGGGTCGTCGCTGGTAGTCATGACGTCGCGAAGCATCGATTGCGTCGTGATGCGAGCGATCGAGCAGACGCCCAACGCCTGACGGTGTGACTTAGTGGGCACGACATCGAGGAAGCGGTCCACCAACGCCCGCAACAGGTCTGGAGGAAGCGGTTCCACAGACACCGACCCCCCTCTGACCACGATGTCTGCAAGCAGAGCCAGGGCAAACGGGTGCCCGTGCGTAGTCCGGACCACCTGATCAGCGACCTCGCCGACCACGCCCATCCTCCGGAGATAGTCACCACTGTCCGCGGGCGCGAGGTTGCGCAGGCTGACCACGCGCAGCAGATCCATCCAGGCGTTGTCAGCCCGCCACTCCGGCGAAGGCGGCACCCGGCTGGCGATCACCGTCACGGTTCCCGCTGGCAATCCGGGGAGCAGCTCGGTCCGGATCCCGTGCTCCAACGGCACCAGCCGCTCGAAGGCGTCAATCATCAGCACCCGCGGCGTGTTCTCATCCCCAACATCAGCCGTGGAAAGGAGGTCACCGAGCGCCTCGGTCAACGCCGGCCGAGTGGCGGGCACTCCCCGACCGTCGACCGTCACGACTCGAACGCCTCGATCCCCAGCAAGCCGACGCATCTCATCCAACAACCAAGACTTGCCCACACCGCCGGGCCCATGGATGTACAGCACGGACAGTTCTGGCGCTCCGGTATCGAGCGCCAACCGGAACAGCTCCAGCTCAGCAGCGCGCCCAACGAACCTGCGCCGCCTTGCCAAGAGGTCACCGATGCGCCCAGCGCGGGATAGCGAGTCCCTCACACTTGCGACGATACGCGTGCAAGTATCAACAACCACGCCGGCTCGTATACACCCATCGAGTCTGAGCTCGAAACGCACGATTCGGGCGTCTACTGACCAGGTGGTCCCACACCTCGTCGACATCGAGGGCACCACGACTGGCGGCTTCGGCACCCGCTTCATGAGCGTTTAGGTCCAGTCTGGCGCAGATCCATTCACTTGAGTTCGCTCGTTAAGCGGAGTCCGTCGTGCACTGTGCGGCCTACGCGGCGGGGTTGTCGTGGGTGCCGGTAAGGGTGATGTGGCGGGTGATCATTCTTGCGACTCGGTCGGGGTCGGCGAGCCAAGGGACGTGCCCGGTGGGGAGCAGTTCGAGATGGCTCTGGGGCAGCGCTCGGAGCGTTTCCCCTAGTCAACTGGCGGAGGATACGAGATTCGAACTCGTGAGGGCGTAAACCCAACCCGCTTTCCAGCTGGATGGACGGGCGTTCGGGATCGTCCGTACATTGCCGTGACTAGCCGTTTCAACTTTCTCCGAACGACTACGGTCGCCCTTGGACGCGAGCAGATGAGACTAGATCTGGACTAGCAGTCCGTTGCGCTGTTCGATTCTTCCTAATCCAGGAGCCCGGCCGTCATCGACAGCCGCGAACCTAGGCAAATGAGACTAGAACTGGTCCCCATCATGGGCGTTGCCCACCGGCCAGTGAGCCCCCGCGCGGACACCGGACCGTTCGTGAGCAGGTTCTCTGCGCATACCGCGACTGAGCTGGTCACGGTCGGCCCGGTGTCCGCGGCGGCGGGCTTCACGCCGTAGGACTTGTCCGAGGCGCGGTTACATGGATGCCTCCTGTCGAAGGCCGGTCATCGCGGGACCGGCTGGGAGGGCGGCGGTTCGAGGCCATGTCCAGGCGGAGCGCAGGATGAAGGCCAGGAGCAGCACCTCGATTCCGATGGAGATGCCGTAGAAGGCGGCCCACTCCCAAGTCGCCCCTGCCGCGTTGAAGATCGAGTAGGGGATGAGGAGCGATGCAACGACGAGGTTCGTGGCGCGGTTCACCCGGGCGGGCAGCGTCATGGAGAGCACCACCATGAGAGCCGGGATCGACACGGACACGAGGAAAATAGTCAACAACGTCGAGCTGATGTCGAACCTCCAGATGAGGCCATTCAGGATGCCGTCGACGAAGGCCAGGAGCAGCACCTCGACTCCGATGGAGAGGCCGTAGAAGAAGGCCCAGTCCCAGGACGCCCCTGCCGCGTTGAACACCGAGACGGGGATGTACAGCGATGCCACGACGAGGTTCGTGGCGCGGTTCACCCGGGCGGGCAGCGTCATGGAGAGCATCACCATCAGGGCCGGGATCGCGATGAACGCGAGGAAGATGGTCATCAACGTCGGGCTGATGTCGAACTCAAGATGACGCCACCCAGGATGTCGTCGATGACGCCGGGCTTGTAGAGGTGGAAGTAGTCGACGTAGATGTACGAGGAACATGAAGCTGGTCCATGCGGCGGCGAGCTTGGCCTGCACGGGGATCGGCGGGTTGTCGAGCAGGTTCGGGGTGTTCGTTCGGATGGTCATCGGTTCTTCCTTTCGAGAGGAGCGGTCCGTCCGCCGGAGTGGCGGCAGGTCTGGGCGTGCATACGCACGGGTTGGGTCGTTCTCGTCGGTCCGGTCGTCAGACGGTGACGACGACCTTCCCTCGGGTGTGGCCGGCCGCGACGTAGCGGAGGGCGTCGGCTGCTTCGTCGAGGGGGTAGGTGCGGTCGATGACGGGCGTGACCTGCCCGGTCGCGAGCAGGTCGGCCAGGGTGAGCAGGTCCTGGCGCTTCCCGACCGACGTGAAGGGCTTCAGCTGCTGACGGGTGAACCCGGACAGCACGCGCGCTTTGACGATCCGACCGAGGGGGCCGAGCCAGCGGCCGCCGCGTCCGCTGTTGGGGATGAGGGTGCCGGTGGGCGTCAGCGCTCGGCGGACAGCCGCCAGGGGCTGGGCTTCCACGTTGTCGAGGATGACGTCGTAGCGCTTCTCGGTGCGGGTGAAGTCGGTCCTCGTGTAGTCGACGACGTGGTCGGCACCGAGCGACCGGACCAGGTCGACGTTGCGGGTGCTGCACACACCCGTCACCTCGGCGCCGAACGCCTTGGCGATCTGTACGGCGAAGGAGCCCACGCCGCCCGACGCGCCCGTGACCAGCACCGTCTGGCCCGGTCGAACGTTCGCGATCTCGCGCAATGCCTGCAACGCCGTCATGGCCGACGTGGGCACCGCTGCCGCGTCCACGACCGACAGGTTGGCGGGCACGGACACGAGGTTGTCCGCCGGGACGCAGGCGTACTCCGCGAGCGTTCCAGCGGTGCTCCAGCCGAACACCTCGTCGCCGGGGCGGAGAGCGGTGACATCCTTCCCGACCGCTGCCACCACGCCGGCGAGATCCCTGCCAGGGATGCCGTGGCGCGGCCGGCGGAGCCCGAACACCAGGCGCACCACGTACGGCTCACCGGTCATGACGAAGTAGTCGCCGGGATGTACCGAGGCCGCGCCCACCTGGACGAGCACATCGCCTCGACCGGGCAGCGGGATCCCGACCTCGGACGACTCGAGCACCGAGGGCGGGCCGTAGCGGTGCTGGACGGCGGCCCGCATCGTCGCCGCCCCGGCCGGACTCGCCCCCGGCACCAGGCGTGCTCCGGCATTCGATCGCTGTTCGATTCCCACAGAAGCCTCCTCACGTCCGAGCTGCGACTCTCGCTGGCTCGTACACTGTACGTCGTACGCTGTACTATGCACGTACGCTGTACGATTGTCAAGCCGTTCGAGCGAGCGAGGAGACCCGTGTCTGCGAAGGAACAACGCCAGGTCGCGTCAGACGCGGGGCTGAGCAAGCAGCGGGTGGTGGTCGAGGCGGTCCGGCTCGCCGACCGCGAGGGGGTCGACGGGCTGAGCATGCGCCGGCTGGCCGGCGCGCTCGGCGCGGGCGCGATGTCGCTCTACCACTACGTGGCGAGCAAGGACGAGCTGCTGGACGCCATGATCGACGTCGTGTTCGAGGAGATCGAGCTCCCGCCCGAAGAGACCGACTGGCAGTCGGCGATGCGACGGCGGGCGGTATCCGCCCGACAGGTTCTCGCACGCCACCCGTGGGCGATCGGCCTGATGGAGTCGCGGACATCGCCGGGGCCCGCGAACCTCCGCCACCGCGAAGCGGTCACCGCCTGCCTGCGAAGGGCTGGCTTCTCGGTCCTGATGGCGACGCACGCCAACTGGTTGCTCGACAGCTACGTCTACGGGTTCGCCCTGCAGGAAGCCAGCCTGCCGTTCGACACCGCCGACGAGCTCGCGGACATGGCCGAGGACGTCTACCTGCCCCAGCTTCCTCCTGACGAGTTCCCCTACCTCAACGAGTCCGCCGCGGCGCTCGTCGCTGCCGGCTACGACCCGGCCGAGGAGTTCATCTTCGGCCTCGACCTCGTCCTCGCCGCCCTCGAGCCCCTGAGAGCCTCCGCATAGCGACGCTCACGGACCGTCGCGCGGCCCGGCCGAGGGTGGCCGGTAGAAGCGACGAAGACCCTCACGCCGTGTCGGTGAGCGCATGGCTCATGCCGTCGCGAACCGCGTCCGAGGCTTCGGTGCGCCGGCAAGGCAAGGCGACCGGTGTGGCCGAGATCGCGTTGCGAGTTGCCGCAACACGCGCGCGGCACACCCCGTCCCTCGGCTAGGGTCCGGTGGGCCCGAGGAGGCCCAGCCCCACCACTATCTCGAAGGTTCTTCCATGAGCACGCCCTTCCGCACTGCCTCGCGCGTCGGTCTCGTCGGGGGCGCCGCGCTCCTGGCCGCCGTCATGACCGTCACCTCGGCGTCGGCCGCCTCCGCCGAGCTGTCCTACTCGTGCGACTACGGCGTCGGCGACGTCGAGGACACCGGCGACGCCACCGCCGCCTTCGACTCCGGCATCGGCGAGGGTCTGGTCGTCGAGGTCGACGACGAGGTGTCGATCGACCCCTTCAGTGGTCGCATCACCCTCCCTGAAGGGTTCACGGACGCGCTGCGCAGCGACGGGGTCAGCGAGGTCGACGGCGGCGGTCTGATGCTGACCCTTCTCGACGAGACCGAGGAGGAGTACATCGTCGCTCTCACGTTCGAGACGACGGCGGTCCCCGCTGAGGGCCCGCTGGTGCTTGACGTCACCGGTGAGGGCGACCCGGTGATCGCGGCCGTGGTGGGCACCAACACTCTCGTGGCCAACGACTTCTTCCTCGAGGTCGGCACCGGTGTGGAGGGTCCCGATGCCGGTATGTACTGCTCGCTCACCGATGAGGGCGACGTCTCGATCGACGCCTTCGAGGCGACAGCGGCCGCGACCCCCACGACGTCCCCCTCCGTCAGCCCCAGCCCCACCGCGGTGCGTCCGGTCGTGGTCCAGACCGACTTCGCCGGCCAGGACCGCTCCACCGCGCTGCCGCTCCTGGCCGGTGGTGGCCTCGCCGCCGCGACGGTCGCCCTCGCGGTGGGCCGTGCCCGTCGCGGCACCCCCCGCCGTCACTGAGGTCGTGACGGTCCCCAGCCGGCGGCCCGTCCACCGACGGGCCCTCCTTGCCGGCGGCTCGGCCGCGCTCGCCCTTCTCGGGGCGTGCGCGGCCGACCCGACGCCGACCCCCACACCGACCACGCCCACGCCGAGCGCCACGGCGGCAACGGCAACCCCGTCACCCACCGCCACCCCCACCAGGACCGCGCCGGCTGCCCGCGATCTCCCGAGCGGTACGCCGAAGCGGGTCCTGGTGAGGAGCCTGGGTGGTGACGAGCTGGTCGATGCCCCGCTCATCCCGGCGGGCCTGGACGACGAGGGAATCCTCGCTCCTCCCGCGGGTGTCGCCGGGTGGTACGACGAGAAGGGTTGGCCCAAGCCGGGGTTCCCGGGCGCGTCCATCCTCGCCGGCCACATCAACACCCGCAAGTACGGCCCCGACACCTTCGCGCGACTGCCCGAGGTGCGCCCCGGCGCGGTCATCACGGTGCGCTACTCCTCCGGTGACGAGGTCGAGTTCGTGGCGACCCGCTCCAAGGCAGTCCCGAAGAAGCAGACCCCCAAGGACGACTCGATCTGGGACGCGGGCAACCCCAGGCCGCTGCTGCGCCTGATCACGTGCGACCCCACCACGCCGATCAAGGGCGGGCACTACGTCGGCAACTGGGTGGTCTGGGCGTCGCCCAAGCCGTGAACGAACGGCTACCCCCTTGGTACTGGTCGTGCACTGCGCCTGCAGCTCGGACGCGATCAGGCAAGCGCCGATCGTTACCGCGCATGCCGCGTAAGGCGTGCGGGGGAGCCGCAGGCCGCGCCGCTCTGTGACATTCGTGACCTGCGACATGTTCCGAAACGCCGTATTCGGCCACGCCCCTAGGATCGAGGAGGCAGGAGGCCTTGTGGAGGATGCCTGTCGCTTCAAGATTGGAGTGCTCGTGCTCGGGTGGAGGGCAACAGCAGTCGCGGCGATCGCATCGATGATGGCTATGGGTGGCGCGCCGAGTGCTGTTGGGGAAGTCCTTGACACCACGCCACCGGTGTTGAGCGGGGTTGTCTTCTTGCCCGATGCCGTGGCCCTGGGGGATCCCCTCGACGTGCGGATTGATGCGAGTGACGATGTTGGTCTCGCCAGGGTGTTGGTCTGGCTCGAGGGCATTGACAATGCGGATCAGCAAAGGCTGGAAACGTACGCCGCCACTGAACCCAGCACGCACCTCCCGGCAACTGTCGATAGCCGGTGGGGAAACGGCCATTACCGCGTGAGCCGGGTCTACCTGGTTGATACCGCGGGGAACGATGCGCTGTACGGCATGGACGGGGTCTTGAGGACCCGCCCGGCGACGGCGACCACTCACGATGTTGACCTGGGTTCGCCGGTTCTGGCGGTCAGTGGAGCCAGCGACAAGGTGCCCCCAACTCTTGGGGCGATAAGCACCGTCTCCGCCTCGTCCCAGGAGGGCTTGCCCGCCACGGTCGCGTGGTCTGTGTCGGACCCAGCGGGAGTCGCTGGCCTCTCCATAACGTGGACCAACCTCGAGACCTCAGAGTCCTTCACCCACTGCGTCGGCCCGAACGTTCCACCAACGGGAACAGCGGAGGTGACCCTTCCATGGTCCGGGCATTGGGCACTGAAGGACGTCGCGCTCGAGGACGCCGTCGGCAACCGCTCCGGTTACGCCCGCAGCGGTGTACTCCGCTGGTTCTGGCAGTCCACAAACCGCGCCCACGACCTGAATCTGTCCGTTCTTGACGCCACCCTGCTGCCCAAGGCCCCGCCGGTTGCCGTGTACGAACGGCCCGCACGGTTGAGCGTCGTCCTCGACGCTTCACCTCGCGCGTCCCAGTTGTACGCGGGGTACTTGGTCGAGGCGCTGCCCAGCGGTCAGGTGCGGCAGGTCGCCGTGCGCGCCGCGATTCCTGGCGACCGTATGGTCATCGACCTCACCGGCCTGCCCAACGGGGTCACCCAGACAGTGAAGGTCCAAGCGCTGAGCGCCGCAGGGCCCGGGCTCACCACAAGCATGACAGCCCGACCGCGACTGTCGTCCAACGTGCAAGGCGTGCCCGACGTGACCGGAGACAAGCGGCCGGACGTCGTAGCGCAGCGACCGTTCCCGATGAACGCATCAACGATCATGAGGTACGCCGGTACAGGTACCGGCAAGCTGCGGGCTGGCGCGCTGCTAGTCACGCAGCCCTACGGGTGCCTGGACCTTGGGCCCTTCTCCAGTCGCGCCAACTGGAGTGCCACGGTGTTCTGCCGGGCTGACGCGCTCGACGCGTACGCGTGGGCCGATCGGACCTGGCTGACCCTGGGCTCGCGGGGATGGAGCTCGATGCACTTCGTCGACGGTGGATACGACCTGACGGGTGACCGTCTCGGCGACGTGATTGCCGTGGACTCCACCGGGCGACTACGGCTCTACGTCCAAGACGCATCCGGAACACTGCGAGCCGGGACCACCATCAAAACCGGTTGGCAGTCGATGATCGCCGTGGTGTCCCCAGGCGACCTCACTCGTGATGGGCGCAACGACATTGCAGCCGTCGACTCCGCGGGGCGCCTGTGGGTTTACCCCGGCAATGGCAAGGGCGGGTTGGGCACGCGACGTCAGATCGGCTCCGGATGGCAGCGGATGGGAGCGCTGCTTCCCCTTCGCGACTTCGACGGCGACGGACGCCCCGACCTAGGCGGCATCACAACGTCCGGTGAGCTGCGGCTCTACAGAGGCACCAGCACCGGCACTCTCCGACCTGGAGTGGTCATCGGGACCGGATGGCAGCGATACCTCTGACGGATTCACGCTGCGCCCAACAACGATCGTGCAGCTCCAAGACCATCTGCTCGTGCCGCGTGTCGGAGCGGTCTGTGTTCGACGCCTCAGATCCAGAAGACGGCCAGCAGGCAACTCACGAACGCCGTGGCCAGGCATACGGCCAAGGAGAGGTCTAGCGCTGTCTGCCAATCGTAGGCGGCCCTACGTCCGATGGCATAGGTGGCAGCAGGGAGGACCAACGGGGCCGCGACTAGGAGCACGTCCACGACGACCCACCTTGTCCATCCCTGAGATCCGACGAGTCGGGCTTCGGCATGTGCACCGTGAAGCATTGCGGAGAGGGCAGTCAACAGGATTGCCGCCAATCCGGTGTGCCAATGGATGGCGCCGCGGTTGCCGGCCCCGCGGTCCGACCCGGGCCGTCGGTGGGGCGGCGTAGCCTGCGCCGTGGCCGCCGCACCCGTCCGCCGCCTCACCGACGACGTTCCTGCCGACGTTGAGCGGCGCCTGCGCCGGCTGTGCCTCGCCCTCCCGGACGCCTACGAGGAGCACGCTTGGGTCGGCACCCGGTGGCGGGTGCGCAAGCGCACCTTTGTGCACGTCCTCGGCGTCGACGACCCCGTCGACGGGGCCCATGTGGTCATGACCTTCCGCGCCGCGGGCGAGGAGCTCGAGGCGCTGCGGCACGCGGGCCCGCCCTTCCACATCCTGGGCTGGGGCCGCGACGCGATGGGTCTCACCCTCGACGACGCCACCGACTGGGACGAGGTCGCCGAGCTCGTCGTCGAGTCATACTGCGTCCTGGCCCCGAGGAAGCTGGTCGCGCTCGTCGACCGCCCGAGCCCCACCTAGGTGGGGCTCGGGCGGGCGCCCGCAGAGCATTGCCGCATGGCAGGCATCAAGGGGCCGCTGGAACCCGGCGAACCTGAACGCGCACACGCCTGGAGCGTGACTCTGGCCGACCTACTGGCGGGGTAAGAGGTGCTGCGCACTGCTACTTTCCTGCCGGCGTCGCCTGCCGTGTCGCGATGCTTCAACAGAACTGCTGCGCAGTGCCAGTGCTGGGGTGCACGGTCCGGTCGATGTCGAACCAGACGGTCTTGCCGGGCCCGTGTTGGGCGGGTGCCACCCCCCAGCGGGAGGCGAGCAGTTCCACCATGTGCAGTCCACGCCCGCCTTCTTCGTCGATGCCGATGGACGCGGTGGATCCGCGGACTGGCCGTGCCCTGGTCGGTCACCTCGACATGCACGACCTGCGGGCCGGTACGGACGTGCACCAGCACCGGCCCCGCACCGTGCAGCACTGCGTTTGCCACGACCTCGCTGGTTGCCAGGATGAGGGTGTCCAGCTGGTCATCGGGCATGGTGGCCAACTGCGCACGGACCCGCTGACGCGCAACACCGGCAGCCAAGGGCACCGCAGGTAACGCGAGTGTGAATGACCGCATGTCACCGCCCTCCCAGCAGACGCCGTCCGGTCAACGGTACCCACGGCAGGTCGGAGGGCGGAGGTTTGCTTCCGTCCGAGGATGAGGTACGTGGCGCGGGCGCCGTCCGACGTCGCGCCTGGGTAACTGCCGTTGGACGACGCGCGGGAACCGTTCCCTGTCGCGACGGGTGCCGGATACGTGTGCGCCGGCCTGTCATTGACCGGTCGACGGCACGGTTGCTGCGTCGTCGCCACGGCAGAGATCTGGAGGATCGTTGCGCTGTCACGCCCGGAGTGGTGCTTCAGGCGAACTCGAGAAGTAGCTGGCCGCCGCTGACCGCGTCACCGGGCGCGACCAGAACGGACGCCACCACGCCCGAGTGGGGTGCGGTGATCTCGGTTTCCATCTTCATGGCCTCGAGCACAGCGACTACCTCACCCGCTTCGATGGCCTGCCCCTCCTCCGACGAGGATTCGCGCCACGGTGCCGGCCAGTGGGGCGTGCACGCCGTCACCGGATGCCGTGGGTGCAGTTCCGGCTCCGGCAGTTGGCCCCGCCGTTGGTGCGGGGGCGAAGCTGCCACCGGCCATGAAGATCGCGCCGAGCGCGGGCTTGGGTTCTTCTTCGACCTCCACCTCGACGTCGTAGGCCACGCCATTGACGGTGACCTTGAGCTGCATGTTCTACCTCGACCCGTAGAGGTTGTGCCGGCCCTGCACGACGGCCCTGCCCTGTTGGGCGTAGGCGGCGCCGGTGCGGTAGTGCACCTGCTTGATCTTGGCGCGGTGGCCCAGGAACGCCGCCACCGCGGCGGAGATGGCGAGAACGACGTCCTCGGGTACCTCGGGCTGCGAAGGTTTGTCGCGCGACAAGAGCCTCGAGCTGCTCCACCCGCTGCGACAGCAAGCGCAGCTGGTCGAGGAGCTCGGCGACGGTCGGTTCCGACGAGGGGTCGGTCATGTCGGTCCCGAGTCCGTGCTTCTTGGCCGGGCGGATGGTCCGCTTGTTCACGAGCATCTCCAGCGCCCGTGCCACGTGCTCTCGGGTGCGTGCTGGCTCGATGATGTCGTCGACGAGGCCGCGGGCCGCCGCGACGTAGGGCGTGGAGAACGTGGCCCGGTACTCGTCCACGAGCTCCTTGCGCCGGGCGGCAGGGTCGTCGGCCTCGGCGATCTCACGGCGGAAGACGATCTCGGCGGCACCCTCGGCGCCCATGACCGCGATCTCGGCCGTCGGCCAGGCGAAGACCTTGTCGGCGCCGAGCTCCTTGGAGCACATGGCGACGTAGGCGCCGCCGTAGGCCTTGCGCAGGACGACCGTGACCTTGGGGACGGTGGCCGCCGAGTACGCGTAGAGCAGCTTGGCGCCGTGCCGGATGATGCCGCCGTGCTCCTGCGCGACGCCGGGGAGGAAGCCCGGCACGTCGACGAGGGTGAGCAGCGGGATGTTGAACGCGTTGCAGAACCGCACGAAGGCCGACGCCTTGTCGGAGGCGTTGATGTCCAGGACACCGGAGAGCACCTTGGGCTGGTTGGCGACGACCCCGACGGTGCGCCCGGTGATCCGGCCGAAGCCGATGACGATGTTGCCGGCGTAGCCGGCCTGCACCTCGAGGAAGTCACCGTGGTCGACGAGCCGCGCCACGACCTCGCGCACGTCGTAGCCCTTCTTGTCCGACTCGGGCACGACGTCGCCCAGCCCCGGGTCGTGCTCGACGACGAAGTCCGGGGCGACGACCGGTGGGTCCTCGGCGTTGTTCTGCGGCAGGAAGCTGAGCAGCTTCTGGGCGATGAGGATTGCCTGTTCGTCGTCGTCGGCGACGAAGTGGGTGACACCGGACCGGGCCATGTGGGCGTCGGGCCCGCCGAGGGCGTCGGAGGTGACCTGTTCGCCGGTGACCTGCGCGATGACGCTCGGGCCGGTGATGAACATGTGCGCCTGGCGGGTCTGGATGATGAAGTCGGTCAGCGCCGGCGAGTACGCCGCGCCGCCCGCGCAGGGCCCGGCGATGATCGAGATCTGCGGGACCACCCCGGAGAGCAGCACGTTGGTGTAGAAGACCCGGCCGTAGCCGGCCAGCGAGCCGATGCCCTCCTGGACGCGAGCACCGCCGGAGTCGTTGAGGAAGATGAACGGCGTGCCGGTGGTCAGGCTGGCACGCAGCATCGCCGCGACCTTGTTGGAGTGCACCTCGCCGGCGCTGCCACCGGCGACCGTGAAGTCCTGGCTGGCGACGTGCACGGGGCGACCGAACACGGTGCCCTCCCCAGTGATGACGCCGTCGGCGGGCAGGTCGGCACCCTCCAGCCCGAAGTAGCTGGACTGGTGGAGGGCGAACTTGCCGGTCTCCTCGAAGGTGCCGGCGTCCAGGAGCGCGGCGATGCGTTCGCGCGCGGTCAGCTTCCCCTGGTCGTGCTGCTTCTGGCGGCGGCTCTTCCCGCCACCCTTCTCGACCTTCTCGCTCCTGCGCCGCAGCTCCGCGACGCGCTTGTCCATGCTCACCGCTACCCCCTCAGCCTCGTGCCCGCTCGACCGTGACGTGGTGGGACTTCCCGTCCAGGGTCACCGAGTAACGAATCGGCCCGTTCACCGGGCCGGTCCCGGACGCCTTGGACAGCTCGTCCGCGGCGACCTCTGCCGGGTCCTTCCCGACGTTGCGCGGACCCTCCGGGCGCTCAGCGAAGAACTTCGGGGCGACGCCCGGGAACATGGCGTAGGTCAGGACGTCCTCATCGGTCCCGTCGCAGCCCTCGAACCGCCTTCGCGGCAGCCACCAGCTGGTCCCACTCGGGCTCCAGGAGGTCGGCCGGTCGGACGTCGATCGGCTCCTTGCTGGTCTGCGCCCGAGCGGCGGCGACCACCTTCGGGTCGCGCTCACCCGAGCGTGGCGCCGTAGTAGCCGAGCATCAGGTCGGCGAACTCGGCGGTCAGCGCCTTGTACGGGCCCATCAGCACGTTGAACACCGCCTGGGTTCCGACGATCTGGCTCGAGGGCGTCACCAGCGGGGGGTAGCCGGCCACCGCACGAACCCGCGGCACCTCCAGGAGCACCTCGCGCAGCCGGTCACCGGCGCCCTGCTGGCGCAGCTGGCTCTCCATGTTCGAGATCATCCCGCCGGGGATCTGGCTCTTGAAGATCTCGGTCTCCACCCCGGTGATCGCCGACATGAACTCGGTGTACCGGGGGCGTACCTTCGCGAAGTGGTCCTTGATGTTCAGCAGGCGACCGTCGTCAAGGTTCGTCGTGAACGGCGTCCCGCGCAGCATCTCCACCAGTGACTCGGTGGGGTTGTGGCCGGGCCCGAGCGAGATGGACGAGATCGAGGTGTCGACGACGTCGGCGCCGGCCTCGATGGCCTTCATGAGGCTGACCAGGGTGACCCCCGTCGTGGCGTGGCAGTGGACGTGGATGCGGACGTCGGGGCCGAGGTCGTCCTTGATCGCCTTGACGATGTCGTAGGCCGGTTGCGGCTTGAGCAGGGCGGCCATGTCCTTGATGCACAGCGAGTCGCAGCCGAGCTCCATCAGGTCCCGGGCCATCTCGACGTAGCCCTGCACGGTGTGCAGCGGGCTCTCGGTGTAGCAGATGGTCCCCTGCGCGTGCTTGTCCACCCGGCGCACCGCGGCGATCGCCTGCTTGACGTTGCGCACGTCGTTGAGGGCGTCGAACACCCGGAAGACGTCCATCCCGTTCTCGGCCGACTTCTCGACGAACCGGTCGACCACACCGTCCTCGTAATGCCGGTAACCCAGCAGGTTCTGCCCGCGCAGCAGCATCTGCAGGCGGCTGTTCGGCAGCAGCTCACGGAACGTGCGCAGCCGCTCCCACGGGTCCTCGTTCAGGAACCGGATGCACGCGTCGAAAGTCGCGCCGCCCCAACACTCCACCGACCAGTACCCGGCCGCATCGATGTCCGCGCACGCGTCGACCATGTCCTCCAGCGCCATCCGCGTGGCCATCAGGCTCTGGTGCCCGTCGCGCAGAACGAGCTCCGTGACGCCGATCTCCCGAGGTTCCTGGACTGACGGTCCGCTCATGACTCCACCATGCCCCATCACAGTCTGTTATGTATCACCCATCACCCATCGCCCCTGCTCACGCTGCCCTTCGGCAGCACGAGAATGGGAGCCAACGCTGTGCATCCCCCCGGTTAGGGCATGTGGGGAACTCAGATCAAGCGCATCCGCCAAACGTCCTACAGACCGCCCAGGCGCCTCCATGCCAAACCGACCGAGGAGCGCCTGCTGTTGACAATGGGGCAGCCGCCAGTGTGAACATTTCCGCTACGACACCGTAGTATAGATTGCCGTTATGAGCAGCGAAGGCCCAGCCGTCGAACGCGCGATCCCACCGGCGGTGGTTACTCGTGTGGGCAACCCCGTCTTACGCTGGTTGCTCACCGGCCCGCGCCGGTCCCGGCGGGTCGGGCAGGACCTTCTCCTGCTGCACGTCACGGGCCGGCGCACGGGGCGGGTGTACAGCACACCGGTGGCCTACCACCGTGACCCGGACGGTTCGCTGCTGGTGCTGACCAGCTCGACGTGGCGGGTGAACCTTCGCGGCGGTCCGACCCCGGTGGAGGTCACCCTGCTCGGGCAGCGCCGTGCGGCGACCGCGCTGCTGGAGGAGGACCCGTTCGCGGTGGCCGAGGTGTACCAGCGCCGGATCGGCGAGATCGGTTTGTCGGCGGCGGGTCGGCGCCTCGGTATCCGGATCCGGACGGACCGGGCGCCGACGTACGAGGAGCTGGTGGACGCGGCACGCCGTGAGCACCTGAGCGCCGTTCACCTGCACCTCGCCGCGGCCCCGGATCGGTCATGACCGGCCCGGTGCTGGTGGTCGGGGCCAGCGGCAACGTCGGAGCTGCCACGGTCGCGGCGCTGCTGCGTCGCGGGCTCCCGGTGCGGCGCGCGGTGACGACCCTCGATGAGGCGGGCCCGGATCCCGAGGCGGAGAGCGTCGAGCTGGACCTGTACCGGCCGCAGACCTTCGCTGCGGCGGTGCAGGGTGCGTCGGCGCTGTTCCTGGTGCGGCCGCCGCCGGTCTCCAGGGTGGGTCCGACGTTGAACGCCCTCACCGACGCAGCCTTGGCCGCGGGCGTGCACCATGTCGTGTTCTCCTCGGTCGCGGGGGCGGACACCAACAAGGTGGTGCCGCACCACCGGGTGGAGACCCACCTGCGACAACACGCCCCGTCGTGGACCATCCTGCGGCCGGGGTTCTTCGCCCAGAACCTGGCCAACGCCTACCGGGCTGACATCGTCGGGGACAACCGGATCTACCTGCCGGCAGGTCCCGGGAGGGTCGCCTTCGTCGACACCCGCGACATCGGCGACGCCGCTGCTACGGTCTTCACCAACCCAGGGCCGCACCGCGGAAAAGGGTACACCCTGACCGGCCCTCGGGCCGTTGGCTTCACTGAGGTGGCCGCGGTCCTTTCCCACGAGCTGAACCGCACGATCACCTACCAGACGGCATCAGTGCTCGGCTACGCCGCCCACCTGCACCGGCAAGGGCTGCCGCCGGCCCAGGTGGCGGTACAGACCCTGCTGCATACCGGGCTTCGACGCGGTGACGCCGAGACCGTCGACCCGACCCTGCCTGCGCTGCTGGGACGGCCGGCTCGAACCCTTGGGCGGTACGTGCATGAGCACATCTCCACCTGGGCGAGCACAGCATGACCCGCGCGTCCGGCGCTACCGGAGCGGCGAGCAGCCGCACCGGGGCAGCGCACGACGACACCATTGCTACAGACACGTCACAGGCGCACCTGGATCCCCGGGTGGCCCGATCCCGCGCCCGGGTTCTCGGTGCCGCCTTGGACCTCGTGGCCGGGCGTGGGATCCACGGCGCGACCGTCGAGGCCATCGCGGCCCGCTCGACGGTGGCGAAGACCACCATCTACCGTCAGTGGCCGAACCAGGCGGCCCTGCTGCTGGACGCCTTCCACAGCATCGCGGCCGACCCACCGCTACCTGACAGCGGGTCGGTCCTGACCGACCTGAACGTGCTGGTCGGTGGCTTCGCCGAGGCCATGGGGCAGGGCCGGGTCGCCGTGTTCATGGCCGCGTTGATCGAGGCAGCCGAGCACGACCCGGCCTTCGCCGCACTGCACCAGGAGGAGGCGGCCCGCCGACACCAGCAGGTCATGTCCGTCCTCCAACACGGTGTCGACCGCCGGGAACTGCCCGCCGACACCGACCTGCTCCTGCTGGTGGACCTGTTGGCCGGGCCGGTGCTGTACCGACGGTTCATCAGCGGGCTGCCCCTGAACCGCGCCTTCGGTGAACAGGTCGTCCACCGCCTCCTCGGCCGGCTGTGAGCCCGCCAAACCATCTGCCGCGCAGGGCATCGCGGTGTGCAGCGACAGCCGCCGCCTGCGGCCTGACCCGAGCAACCTGCATTCCGATTCACGTCCTCGGCATCGAGGCGGTGTCTACCAGCAAGGACTGCGAGGTCAGGCGTGGGTGTCGAAATTCCCGCGCCTCGCAGGATCACATGGCGCACGGCGGCGCTGGTGAGTGTTCACGGTCGTCGCGTGTTGGTCCGGCTGGCCCGTCCAACGAGACGGGCGTGGGATGCTCATAGCCCAGGGCGGAGCGAAGCCGGTGAAGGGGTGGTTCCGACCCCTCAAGGGCGCCCGCCCGCAGTGGGGTGCGGGGTTCGCCCCCACCACACGCCGGAAGTTCGAGTGCTGGAACCCGGCTGAGCGGTGCGGTTTGCCGGACCAGCAAGAACCGGTCGTCCCTTCCTGGGGCCACTGTCCGCTCAGCCAGTGTGGAGTTTCGACGTGAGTGGAGTTCGCCGTTGCCTCGTGCTACCACCACGGTGCCGTCATGACCGATGACGTTGACATCCTCATGCGAGAGCTCGTTGCCACGTTGCGCGCCGAAGGCAGGTCGGTGCACGCGGTACGGGGCGAGGATGGCTGGAAGGTGAGCCTGATCCAGTGGGAGCAGCGGCTGGTGCTGGTTGTACCGTTCGTTGCCCTGCAAGGGCTTTGGGTTGAGGCGCGGGTGGTGGCGCAGCAGGCCCGCGGAACATCGGTGACGGTCGCGCAGGCGGCAGCGCACCTGCTCACGCTGCACCTGCGGGAATCATGGGCGGTGCGCGACCCCGACCAGCCGTCGGGGACCTGGACCTACCGCGGCAGCACCTTCGTCAAAGACTGAAACACAGCGGCGCGCGTGACCGGTGCATTCCTTCGCGTCGCCCACGCCGACTGGCCCTCATACGTCGTCCCCCGCCGCTGACCGTGCCTCCACTTGGCAGCAGCGCACGCGCCCTGGAGCGGACACTGCAACCACGAGTGCTCGGGCGTGCTGCGGGTGAAGGTTTCACGGCGGACGAGTGGGGAACAGGAGGTGCAGGTGCGGCCACCTCAGCGGCTCGAACAAGCGGACCTGAGGTGGCCGCACCACTGATTGTGACTCGCCTGCCTCGCTTCTGCGCAGTCGTTCGACGAGGCCACCACAGTGCGGCGTGATGGGCTTAGGGCTGACCACCTGGTCGCCGCCCGCCAACCTCGCGCTTGGCGACCTCCAGGAAGGCGGCGCACGCCTGGGTCAACGTTGAGGTGCTCAGGTCGTCAATAGCAAGCGGCGGCGCCCCTGGAGCGGGGGTCAGATCGACCAGGTCCGCCCCGACGAGCGCAAGCCACAAACGAGCGTCGCTGCCGGTACCGACCCGCACCTCGACCACCAGGTCCCGCCGAAGTGCCCCGGGCAGGCCGGCAGCCTGCGGACCCAGCCAGCCGTAGTAGCTCCCGGTGCCCCCCCGAATCGCGTACTCGGCCGCCGCCGGCTGGTACCAGCCGAGCTCATTGAGCCGTTGTCGCTGGTCGGTCAGTGCCTCCAGCTGGTCGGCGCGGGGCCGGTGCAGCTGCAGCCGGCTTCGCCAGAGCAGCTCGCACCACGCGGGAGGAGCTGCGCGCGCCGTGTCGGCATGGGCCGTGTGGGGAGCTCGTTGAGGTCGCTGCACCGGCCTATTCTGACGCAAAGACCCACGTCAGCGCGGCACAGCGACGCTGTGCGCGTCGGCGGTGGAGCGGTCAGCTGGCAGTCGACGCAGGGGCCGAGTGCCGGGCGCAGCGGCGTCGCGGGCTGGATGAGCTCGTTGAGCTCGAGCCGGTGTCGGATGCGCCGCTGAGGCGTTGGCAGGCTCTCGCCTCCCGTCCCGGATGAGTACCTGCACGACATGGAACCAGCGCTTTTGGATCTCATCGTGCAGGCGGTTCTCCACCGCCCCAGTGGGTAGCGACGCTTCACGCGCGATTGCACCCGCCAGCTCGGCCCCGGGGCAGCAAGGTCGCCGGCGTGGGAAGGGACCGACCGCCCCCAGCAATCTGTTGTCGGTGCGGCGCGCAGCAGAACTCGTGAGCGCGGACGCGCAGGGTTGCCTTACGCATCGCACCCTGGACCAGACGAAAGCCGGCGGGTGCGCTCAATGGGCTTACGGGTGGGGGTCATCGGGCTGGGGTGTGAACAAGTGACGGCGGGCATGCACTCGCCTGCGCGCAACTCCCGTGCCGGGGGTGTCTGTGGCTACCGTGTTCCTCGCCGGTGACGCGGAAGCGCCGGTCCTTCCTGACGAGTGAGGAGTCGACATGTCCCAGGACGCGATTGTGATGCTGAAGGCCGACCACAAGGAGGTTCGCGGGTTGTTCCGCGAGTTCCAGAAGGCCTCGACCACCGCCGCGCGCAAGGGCAAGCTCGTCGAGAAGATCATCGAGCTGCTGACCGTGCACACCTACATCGAGAACGAGGTCATGTACCCGCGGGTGCGTGCCCTGCTGCCCGACCTCGAGGACGACGTGCTCGAGTCGTACGAGGAGCACCACGTCGCCGACCTACTGGTGATGGAGCTGGTGCCGATGACGTGGAAGGACGAGCGCTTCGAGGCCAAGGCGACCGTGCTCATCGAGAACGTCGAGCACCACATCGAGGAGGAGGAGCAGGACTGGTTCCCGAAGGTGCGTGAGGGCCTGACCCGCACCCAGCTGCGCGAGATCGGCGCCGAGCTGGCCGCGGCCAAGGAGAAGGCGCCGCGCCGCCCGGAGCAGCCCAGCGCGCTGAAGAAGACCGTCGACGCCGTTATCTCCTAACTGCGGCCGGCTCTACGGCTGTGGCACGCACCTTCGTAGAGGGGGCCCCGACGACAGCCGGGGGGTCCTCGGCTCTTGAGCGGCCGCACCATTTCGGTCGGCCTGGCCTTCAAATGCGGCGTATGGGAAGCAATCAGGGCTGTATGCCGGCGCGCAGAGTATCCGTGCTGGTCACCGGCCTGGCGTTGGCGCTGCTGCTGGCCGGTTGTGGGGCCGATGTCGAGAAGCGGCAGGCCGCGGCAGCGGCGGACGCGTTCAGTGCCTCGGTGAGTAGCAACCCCGCTGGTGCCTGCCGCTTGTTGGCGCCGCGCACGGTGCAGTCGTTGGAGTCGCAGGGTTCGGGCGACTGTGCGACGGACCTCGCGGACGCCGGCATTCCCCCGGCCGGTGAGCGGCGCTCGGTGAGCGTGGCCGGGCACACGGCGCAGGTGCGCTACACGGGCGAGTCGGTGTTCCTGTCGCTGTTCGACGACGGATGGAAGGTCACCGCGGCCGGGTGCTCGCGCTCGTCGGGTGACCCGTCGGTGCCGTATGACTGCCTCGTGGAAGGGAGCTGACTGTGCGCCGCGTGTTCTGGGGATACGCCGTGTTCATCACCGCCGGGCTGGGGTTCTGCATCGCGATGGGGCTGATGCTGCGATGAGCGCGCCCCAGCCGCGTGGGTTCCTCCGCGACAACGCGCTGTCGCTGGTGTTCGGCGGCCTGCTCCTGCTGACCTTGCTCGGCCAGTCGATCTGGGGCGTGGTCGGCTACAACCAGGAGGCGAGAACTGCCGGCCTGCAGCAGATCTCGCTGCTGCGGTACGTCACCTCGTCGAGCTTCGCGGTCGACGTGGCCGAGAACTGGCAGTCGGAGTTCCTGCAGTTCGTGCTCTACATCTTCCTCACCGTGTGGCTCGTGCAACGGGGGTCGTCGGAGTCGAAGTCACCCGGCGACGAGGGCCGCGAGAGCGACAAGCAGCAGATGGTGGAGCAGTACGCCAAACCGGACTCACCCCCCTGGGCGAAGGTCGGTGGGTGGCGCACCCGGCTGTACTCGCACTCCCTGGTGCTCGTGATGGGGTTGATCTTCCTCGGGTCGTGGTCGGCCCAGGCGATCGCGGGCCGGGTGGCGAACAACGAGGAGCGCCTGCGCGACCAGCTCGACCCACTGGCCATGGGCGCCTACCTCGCGTCACCGGACTTCTGGGGGCGCACGCTGCAGAACTGGCAGAGCGAGCTGCTCGCCATCGGCACCATGGCGGTGTTCGCGATCTACCTGCGCGAACGCGGGTCACCGGAGAGCAAGGAGGTCGGGGCCCCGCACGCGGTCACCCAGTCCAGCGACTGAACGCGGGCTGGCGCCGCCGATCACCGTTCACTGCCGTCCCCCTGGATCAGTGCAGCGAGCGCCGCCGGGTCTTGTCAAACCTGCGCCCGGTCGACTTCCGCGGCGTTCGCCCCCCGGGGTGTGCGCACTAGTCTGGCTATCAGGTCCCGGCAGCGAAGCACCTGGGCGTGGGAGGCAACGGCGCGGTGCACACCGCGGGAGGAGGATGACAGGTGGAACGGACCATGGCGCAGTTCGAGCAGCTGCGCACCCTGCTGCTCGGAGATGCCGGGGAGGTGGACGCGCAGCGGTTGGTGCGAGTAGCCCGGGCCGCCATTTCGCACAGCGAGCACGCGGCGGTCACCGTGGTGCGCGGGCCTCGCGCTGCCCGCACCGTGGCGAGCACCGACGACCTCTGTTCGAACGTCGACTCGCTGCAGTACGAGTCGGGGGAGGGGCCGTGCCTGGACGCCACCGCAGGGGACGACCTCGTCGTCACAGCTGACCTTGCCGCCGAGCCCCGGTGGCCCACGTTTGGCCCGCGATGCGCCAGCTCGCTCGGCGTGCGCAGCATTCTCAGCGTCCGTCTTGCCTTGGCAAACCACGACCATGGCGCGCTGAGCTTCTACTCGAGCAGCGCCGACGCGTTCGACGACCTCGACGTAGGCACCGCCTCCATCATGGCCCCCTTCGCTACCCTGGCCATCCAGCAGCACCTCCACCAGACCGATGTCGCCAACCTCACCGAGGCCATCGGCAGCAGGGGCCAGATCGGCGTGGCGATCGGCATCCTGATGGCCCGCTACCAGGTCAGCAACGACGACGCCTTCCAGATGCTGCGTACCGCCAGCATGAACCTGAACCGCAAACCGCACGACATCGCCCTCGACGTTGCCGACACCGGGGCGATCCCCAAGCACCTCCCGGGTCGCGGACCATCCCCAGCCCTCGCCCCCGCCCCGGGCCTGAGGCGACCCGGTGACCGGCGCAACAACAGCATCCGGCACGGTCGGACCATCAAAGGCGCCCTCTCCTGAGAACATTGGCAGCAACCGCAGCCCAGGAAGGTAGCAAGCGTCGTGCAACTATCGGCTCATCAGCGACGCGCCGCCGCTCGCATCAGGTCATGGCTCGACGAGTACGCGCTGAGTTCCCTGTGGCTGGCGCATGCCAGCGGCACCGACCCGCAGATGATCGCTGACCTGCTCCACCAACGCAGCTGGCCCGACGCAGACACCCAACGACGAGTTGAGACCGTTCTGAACTGGCCCGCCGGCGCCATCACCGACATGGGCTGCGGGTTGGGCCCTGCCGGCGCCGGAGCCCATGTCGCAGATCCTGCTGTCCGCCCGACCTCAAGCCTGGAGCCCGGTGCCGCCGCGCACGGTCGCGATACCACCCAGGTCCTGACCGTCCTACACGAAATCACCGCCACTCTCGACGGCATCGACCGTCGGCTGGGCCACATCGAACGGTGCCATCTCCGTGAGCACACCTGACCCGCACAGGGGGCCGCCCCCACCTGCTGGCACACGGCTCTTGGCCGCCTTCACCACCTTCGTCGCGGTCGCGGCCTGCGTTGTCGTCCTCCTCGCCAAGATTGCCAGCTGAACCCACGGGCTCGCCCCTTGCGGGCGGCCGGGCGAGGGACCGCCCGGGATACTGGTCGTGGTGGTCGAACGACGGTCCCACCGACATCACGGCCGGCGTCGCAACATTGTCCGTGCCATCGTCGTCCACAATTTGTGGTCCGGCCACGGTGCCGCCTGTTGAACATCGTCAGCGCACTGCCGAAGAGGGCGCTTCAAGTGGCGCGCCACCACCAGTCCTTCGGCGTCGTCAGAAAGGTTGGCTGGGGCGCCGTCAAGCGGAGCGCCCGGAAGCTGGAAGCGCTTGGCGGTTTCGCGTTCTGTAGCTGATCGTTCTCAAGTCCTAGACGGTATGGAGTGACCGCTCGGGGTGTCTGAGTGGTTGCGGGCCGGGGCCTCGCTCACACATGTTCGTGGGTTACCGAGTAGGGGCTGCCTGCTCGGCCTATCCGACAGTTGTGGGAGGCCCCGGTGTTTACCGAGCGTACGAGTGTTGGGCTCGACGTGCACGCACGATCTGTTGCTGCCGCGGCGATCGATGGCGTCACGGGCGAGCTGATTCAGGCAAGGCTGACCCCGGCGTACGAGCACATTCGTTCGTGGGTGCAGGACCTGCCTGGGCCGGTGGCGGTGGCCTACGAGGCCGGCCCGACTGGCTTCGGGTTGCAGCGCACATTGGCCGCGGCGGGGATCCGGTGGGAGGTCGCGGCCCCGTCGAAACTGCAGAGGCCGTCCGGGATCGGGTCAAGACCGACGCCAGGGACGCGGTGCACCTGGCCCGGCTGCTGCGACTGGGTGAAATCACCCCGGTCGCGATCCCCAGCGTGGACCAGGAGGCCGCCCGGGATCTGGTGCGGGCCCGGGAGGACTGTCGTGGTGACTTGATGCGGGCTCGGCACCGGCTGTCCAAGCTGCTGTTACGGCACGGGATCGTCTACTGCGACGGCGACGCCTGGACCGGCAAGGACGACGTGTGGTTGCGCCACCAGGCGCAACCGCAGCTGGCCTCGCGGGCGACCCGGCTGGCGTTCGACTCCGACTACGAGGCTGCCTTGGCGGTCAGGGCACGCCGAGACCGACTCGACACCGCGGTGGAGCAGATGGCCGCCGACTCCGAGTTCACCATAACGGTGCGACGGTTGGGTTGCCTGCGTGGAGTCAGCACCTTGACCGGGTTCGCCCTCGCGGTGGAGGTTGGCGACTGGCGCAGGTTCACCGGCAACACCATCGGTTCCTTCGTTGGCCTGGTGCCCAGCGAGCACTCCTCGGGCAGTTCGCGGGTGCAGGGGTCGATCACCAAGACCGGCAACACCCACGTACGCCGACTCCTGGTCGAGGCGGGCGTGGCACCACCGCGCCCACTACACCGTGGGCAAGACCATGCGGGACCGCTGGGACCTGGCGCCCGCAGCCGCACGGGCCCGGGGCGACGAGGGCAACCGACGCCTCCATCAGCGCTGGGTGAGGTTCATCGAACGCAACAAAAAGCCCACCATCGCCAACGTGGCGATCGCCCGCGAGCTCGCCGGCTGGTGCTGGTCCCTGGCCGTGCTCGAGGAGTAGGGCCGCACGATCTGCTTCGTCGTCGAACGGGCTGGTGGCAGCGCGTGGAGCGACCCGCGAAACACCTATGAGCAGCGAGCCCCCGGATCGTGACGCTCGCCGCTAGACACGCGGTCCCGCTCCTGCCGAAAGCACCGTCCTGCGGTAACCAACCCGCGAATATCAGTCTGACCGCGCGTCGCCAACGACACGCTCACCAGCACCAACGACGGCGAAGTACGAGGCGCCCGCCCCGAACAATCGGGACGGGGCGCCTCACCCTGCCTCTTGACAGAAGGTCACTCCATATCAGGTGTACCCGGCCAGGACGTTGGTAGCGGCGAGCCGGGTTGAATGTGCGGGAACCCCCGAGTGAGAAGTGGCTTGTCTTGGGCCCACCCCACCCGGAAGTTCTCGCGTCCCACGGTAGTGCCCGGCTGTCTGTTCACGGTCGCCGCCTGATCGTCCAGCGCCACCAAGCCGGCTGACCTCAAGCCCACATCGCTGCGCGTTAAGGGTGTGCCGCAAGTGAAGACCTGGATCGAGCGGTACGACCGCGAGGGTCAGGCCGGTCTGGTGACCCGCCCCTCGCGGCCACACACGATGCCGAACAGGACCAGTGCCGAGGTCGAGGCGAAGGTCGTGGCGGCCCGCACCGCGGGTCGTGAGGGCCCGGATGTGCTCGCACCCAAGGTCGGCGTGCCGGCCCGAACGGTGTCACGGATCCTGCGCCGCAACGGCGTGCCGTACCTGCGCCACTGCGACCGATGACCGGTGAGGTCATCCGGTCCTCGAAACAGACCGCGACGCGGTACGAGCGCGACCGGCCAGGCGGGCTGGTGCACGTCGACGTCAAGAAGATCGGCAAGATCCCCGACGGCGGTGGCTGGCGGGCGCTGGGCCGGGCGGCAACGGTGCTCCACCGGCACCACCATCGGTGCCGTGCCCGCGGTGGTGACGGTGGCGACCAGCGCGTTGAAGCCACGCACCTTGGAGTAGCCGAACCCGGCGCCCTGCTTGGCGTACCCGTGGACCTGAATGATCATGTCGTCGACATCGACCAGCACCCGCCCGCTCGTGCCGCCGGCGACGACTTGCGGTGACTGGGCGGCCAGGTTGGTCAGGAACCTTGGGCGACCGCGTCGAGCTGGCGGACGTGACCGAAGCTGAACGCGCGTAGGAACGATCCCAGCGTCGAGGGCGCGTACGCCCGCGCGGAGACCCGGCCCATCCGGCCGTGCCGCACCAAAGCCATGTCGTCGATGCTGTCGGCGCCGGCGACCATCCCGGCCACCAAGGAGGCGACCTTCAGCCCGGCGCTGGCGCCCTTGTCGGTCGGCACGCTCAGGTGCTCACCGGCCAAGGTGGCAAGCCCCGCCGCGTCGGCCAGTGCGAGCACCGGGACCAGTCCCGCGCAGGCCACCAAATCCGGGTCATCGAACACCGCAGCCGTCGCGGTGCGGCTGTGAGAGAGTTTCACCTCAGAGATGCCCTTCCGGGTGGGTCGCTTGGACTGTCGCAAGTACCAATCTCCGAGCACGGCAGGGCATCTCGCTGTCACGGCACGCTCAAACCCCCAGCTCATCGGGTGGATCGAGGCTTAGTCGGGGATCTCTCGCACCCCACCGTCAGTAGTGCGCCACCGCTGGGCGCGAGCGGGCTCCCCGGGCCGTCCCTGATCGTCGCTCCCGAGAAGCCGGATGGAGCCTGCGGGCCTTGCAGAGCGCCGATGGCAGTCAGCTTGAGAGGTAGAAGTCACTCTCGGGGTAGCCGTGGGGGTTGCGGCTCTGCCACCGCCAGGTGTCGACGCACATGTCGTCGACGGTGCGGGTGGCCCGCCAGCCGAGCTCGTGCTCGGCGAGGGTGGGGTCGGCGTAGGAGGCGGCGATGTCGCCGGGTCGCCGGTCGACGACCTCGTAGGGCAGCTCGTGGCCGCAGGCCCGCTGGAAGGCGTGCAGCAGCTCGAGCACCGAGGTGCCGTGGCCGGTGCCCAGGTTCCAGGTGGACACCGGGGCGTCGGTGGTGGTGAGGCGGTGCAGGGCGGCGATGTGCCCTGCGGCGAGGTCGTCGACGTGGATGTAGTCGCGCACCCCCGTGCCGTCGACGGTCGGGTAGTCGTCGCCGTAGACGAAGACCTGCTCGCGGCGGCCGACGGCGACCTGCGCGATGTACGGCATCAGGTTGTTGGGAATGTCCGACGGGTCCTCGCCGATGGTGCCCGAGGGGTGGGCGCCGACCGGGTTGAAGTAGCGCAGCAGGGCGATCCGCCAGTGCGGGTCGGCGGCGGCGACGTCGCGCAGGATCTGCTCCTGCATCACCTTGGTCCAGCCGTAGGGGTTGGTGGCCGAGGTCGGCAGGTCCTCGTGCATCGGCACGGGGGCGTCGGCGCCGTAGACGGTGGCGGACGAGGAGAAGACCAGGGTGTTGACGCCGTGCCGGCGCATCGCGCGCACCAGCGAGAACGTGGAGCCGATGTTGTTCTCGTAGTACTCCAGCGGCTTGGCGACGCTCTCGCCGACTGCCTTGAACCCGGCGAAGTGGATGACGGCGTCGATGTGCTCGTTCGCGAAGAGCTGCTCGGTCTTGTCGTGGTCGGTGAGGTCGAAGGACCGCACGTCGAGCGGCTGCCCGGTCAGCGCCTCGAGCCGGCCCACCACGGAGGGCTTGGCGTTGGCGAACGAGTCGACCACCAGCACCTCGTGGCCGGAGGCGACGAGCTGGACGACGGTGTGGGAGCCGATGTAGCCGGCACCGCCGGAGACGAGGACGCGCATGGAGGAACCTTTCCGGTTGTTGCTGACGGCCTTGGTCGGTGGCTACTGTTCGCGTCGAGCGGCTGAGCCGGCGGTGGCTTCAACGGTGCGCGGGCTCGTCCACCCGCGATCCTTGAATGCTGACCTGATCGCATAGGCGACGTCCTGCGCCCGGGCAGCGGGCACCAGCGCAAGGCTGGATCCGCCGAAGCCGCCGCCGGTCATTCGGGCGCCGAGGGCTCCGGCCTCCATAGCGGCGTCGACGGAGACGTCCAGTTCGTCGCAGCTGACTTCGTAGTCGTCGCGCAGCGAGGCGTGCGAGAGGACGAACAGGTTGCCGAGCTCTGGCAGGTCGCCGCGCCGAAGGGCGGCGACGGCGTGGCGGACCCGGTCGATCTCGGTGATCACGTGTCGCGTGCGGCTGCTCAGTTCGCCCTCAGGCAGGCAGTCCAGGAGGTCGGGCAGGAACGCTGGTTCGACGTCGCGTAAGGAGGCTACTCCGATGAGGCTGGCGGCCTGTTCGCAGGCTGCGCGCCGTGCGGCGTACTGCCCGTCGTTCAAGGCGTGCTTGGCCCGGGTGTCGGTGACGAGCAGCACGTGTTCGCCCGAGAGGTCGAAGGGGATGTCGGCGGTGGCTCCGTCGCGGCAGTCCAGCAGCAGCGCGTGACCGCCGCGCGCGAGCAACGATGCTGACTGGTCCATTCCGCCGGTGGGTGCTCCGGCGATGTCGTTCTCCGCGCGGACGCAGATCCGGGCCAGGCTGGCGCGGCCGATGGGTGAGCCCATCAGGGCCAGGCCGGCCAGGTCGCTGGCGGCTGCGGCTACTGCGCATTCGAGTGCGGCCGAGCTGGAGAGTCCGGCGCCCAGCGGCACGTCGCTATCCACGACGATGTCCATGCCCGGTATGTCGTGACCCTCTTCGCGCAGCGCCCACAGCACACCGGCCACGTAGGCGGCCCAGCCACCGGGGTGGCTGGGCGAGACCTCGCCCAGCCGCACGGTGCGGGTGTCGCCGTTCTGCGCGGAGTGCACGACAACCGTGTCGTCGGTGCGGGGGGAGCACGCAGCGTAGGTGCGTTGCGGGAGCGCGATCGGCAGTACCAGGCCGTTGTTGTAGTCGGTGTGCTCCCCGATCAGGTTCACCCGTCCGGGTGCGGACCACACCCCTTGCGGTGCCCGGCCGAAGGTCCTGCGGAACAGGTCGACGACGTTGGTCATCGGGCCGGTACCTGACGTGCGGGGAGCGAGGTTTCAACTGTGGAAGGCGCGCTGCTGCCGCGCACAGCCAGTCGGTGCGGGACCACGATGCTCTCGCCGTCGAGCGTGTCCGGGTCCTCCAGGCGGCGAACCAGGCTGTCCACCGCCTGGTCGGCCAGGACGCGCAGGTCGGGCGCTACCGTGGTCAGGTCGGGGTTGGTGTGCCGACCTTCTTCGATGTCGTCGAACCCCACCACAGCGACGTCTTCGGGTATGCGACAGCCGTTTTGCTGCAGTGCCTCGATTGCGCCGAGTGCGAGCAGGTCGTTGAAGCAGAACAGCGCGTCGAACGGGGTCCCAGCGGACAGCAGGTCCTCCACGGCGCGCATCCCCGCAGCCCGCGAAAAGTGGTCCGTGGCCACCTCCAGCGCCGGGTCGAGCGCAACGCCATGCATCGCGAGCGCTTGACGATATCCGGCCAGACGCAGCTCGGCGGTGGCCGCGGTCGAGCCACGTTTGGCTCCGACCGCACCAACCCGGTGCCGCCCGCCGGCCAGCAGGTGCTCCACTGCTTGCGCTGACGCCGACACGTTGTCCACTGCGACTCGGGTGCGCTGGCTGGCCATCAGGTGCTCCCCGAGCAGAACCATCGGTATGGCGGGGGAGGCCTCGTCCAGGGCCAGTTGGGCGATCGCGATCGGGGAGAAGATCAGCCCGTCCACGATGGTGGGGCGGCGTCCGAGCAGGACGTCGCTCTCGCGTGCGGGGTCCGCCGCTGTCTGCTCCACCAGGACCGAGATGCCGCGGCGGGCGGCGGCGTCGATGACGGCTTCGGCGACTTGCGAGAAGTACGGGTCGCTGACTCGGGGGATTGCCAGTCCGATCAGCCCGCTGCGCCCGGTCCGCAGCGAGCGCGCGGACATGTTTGGCAGGTAGCCCAGCGCCTCGATCGAGGCCTGGACCTTCGAGCGCAGCGAACGGCTGACGTTCGGGTGTCCGTGCACGACGTTGGAGACGGTCTTGACGGACACGCCGGCGTGCTCGGCCACGTCCCGCAGTCGCACCGCCATCACCTCACGCCCTTTCTCACGTTGGAAAACATCCTCCCACACTCTTTACAACGATATTCCAACGTTGTATACCTTGTTGTCACCAGAACGCCACATCGTCGTGGGAGGCATCGTTGACACAGCAGTCCAGCATCGTGCTAGACCCGGCGTTTACCGTCGGGGAGGTCGACCGTCGTCTCTTCGGGTCGTTCGTGGAGCACATGGGCCGCTGCGTGTACACAGGCATCTACGAGCCCACGCACTTCACCGCCGACGAGCACGGGTTCCGCGGTGACGTGGCGGAGCTGACCCGTGAGGCCGGGGTGAGCCTGGTGCGCTACCCGGGCGGCAACTTCGTCTCTGGGTATCGCTGGGAGGACGGGGTCGGCCCGGTCGAGGACCGCCCCGCCCGGATCGACCTCGCCTGGCGCAGCGTGGAGAGCAACGCCGTGGGGCTGAACGAGTTCGTCGGCTGGGCCCGGCGCACCGGGGTCGAGCCGATGATGGCCGTGAATCTGGGCACTCGCGGGGTGCAGGAGGCCTGTGACCTGTTGGAGTACGCGAACCACCCGGGGGGGACGGCGCTGTCCGACCTGAGAATCAGCCACGGTTACCCGGACCCGCACGGGGTGCGGCTGTGGTGCCTGGGTAACGAGATGGATGGTCCGTGGCAGACCGGCCACAAGACCGCGACTGAGTACGGGCGCCTTGCGCTCGAGACGGCCAAGGCGATGCGTCAGGTCGACCCGAGCATCGAGCTGGTGGCGTGCGGGAGCTCGAACAGCCACATGCCGACGTTCGGCTCGTGGGAGGCCACGGTCCTGGAGCACGCCTACGAAGCCGTTGACTACATCAGCCTGCACGCGTACTACGAGGAGAAGGACGGCGACCTAGCGAGCTTCCTGGCCTCCTCGGTTGACATGGACCACTTCATCCGCTCGGTCATCGCCACCGCCGACCACGTCGGTGCCAAGAGGCGCAGCCGCAAGCGGATCAACCTGTCGTTCGACGAGTGGAACGTCTGGTACCAGCGTGACTTCCCCGGGCACACCAATCTCGAGCTCCAGCAGACGCCGCCCCTCATCGAGGACACCTTCTCCCTGGCGGATGCCGTGGCGGTGGGTGGGTTCCTCAACTCCTTCCTGCGCCACGCCGATCGCGTCAAGATCGCCTGCCAGGCGCAGCTGGTCAACGTCATCGGCCTCCTGCGGACCGAGGAGGGCGGCCCCGCCTGGCGGCAGAGCATCTACCACCCCTTCGCGCACACTGCACGACTCGCCCAAGGCACCGTCTTGAGGGTCGAACCGCACGGTGCCAAGCACGACACCGCCCTTTACGGGCGGGTGGACACTCTCGACGCCACCGCGACCTGGGACCAGGAAAGCGGCCGAATCGCCGTCTTCCTCATCAACCGCCACCCTGACCAGTGCCTTGACGTCACGGTCGACCTGCGTGGCTTTGACTCCGCGCAGGTAGCCGAGTGTCTGCGCCTGGAGGGCGACCCCTCCCACGTCAACACCGCCACCGACCCGCACGCCGTCCAGCCACGCACGGACGCCACCGTCACTGTGGAAGGGGGAAGCCTTCAGCTGCGACTGTCAGCGGCCTCGTGGACCGCGGTCGCGCTCACCTCAACCGCATGACCCCCCTCCCACCACCTCACAGCTCCCGCTGCCCACACCGCCAGTTCCATCGTGCGCATCACGCGCTCGCCCTCACAAGGAGATCACCCCATGTCCCATCCCTCACAGTCCCGGGACCTGTCCCGACGCCTCCTGCTCGGCTCGTTCGGCGCCGTCGGTGCCAGTGCCGCCCTCGCCGCCTGCTCTGGCTCGAGCACCCCGCCCGGCGCGGCACCCTCCAGCGGCGCCTTCGGGACGGGTGACACCTACACCGGCCCCAAGGTGGCCCTCGCCTTCTGGAACGGCTTCACCGGCGGCGACGGCCCGTTCATGAAGAAGATGGTCGAGGAGTTCAACGCAGCCAACCCCAACGTGACCGTGTCGATGAACACCCTGCAGTGGGGCGACTACTACGCCAAGGTCCCCAACGCCGTCGCGTCCGGCGCCGGTCCTGACGTCGGCATCATGCACATCGACCAGCTCGCCACCAACGCCGCCCGCCGGGTCATCATCCCCCTCGACGAGGTCGCATCCGGAATGGGCCTCACCGAGGCCGACTTCAACCCGGTGGTCTGGAACGCGGGCGAGTACCAGGACAAGCGCTACGGCATCCCGCTCGACATCCACCCGCTGGGCTTCTACGCCAACACCGCCCAGCTGAAGAAGGCCGGGATGGACACCCTGCCCACCGACCGCGCCGGCTTCGAGGCCGCGGCCAAGGCACTGCAGGAGTCGGGCGGCGTCAAGAACCCGTTCTGGGTGACCGCGACCTGGCCCGCCCACCTGATGTTCACCTCACTGATCGCCCAGCTCGGAGGCAGCATCTACGACGCGGACGGCGCCAAGGCGACCTTCAACTCCGAGGCCGGCGTGGAGTCCCTCGAGTGGCTCAAGAGCTTCATCGCCCGCGGCCAGAGCCCCCAGAACGTCTCCAACGACGCCCAGGCGGTCGCCTTCCGTCAGCAGCGCAACTCCCTGACCTGGGACGGCATCTGGATGATGAACGAGTGGGACAAGGTCAAGGACCTGCAGTGGGCCGCCGCCGCGCTTCCCACGATCGGCGACAAGCCCGCGGTCTGGGCCAGTTCACACAACTTCGTCGTCACCACCCAGGCGAACAAGGACCCCAACAAGCTCGCCGCGTCGCGGGCGTTCATCTCGTGGATCTCCAACCGCTCCGTGGAGTGGGCCGAGTCCGGGCAGATCCCGGCCCGCAACAGCGCCCGCGAGACCCCCGAGTTCGCGGCGATGACGGTGCAGTCCACGCTCGCCGAGCAGCTGCCGAACGTCGTCTTCCCGCCCTCGGTGCCCGGCATCGGTGACGTCACCGGGCCGACCTACGAGACCGCGGTCAACGAGGTCATCCTGGGCAAGAAGCCGACCAAGGCAGCCCTAGACGCCGCCGCGAAGAAGGCCGACGCCCTCCTGGCCGCCAACCGCAAGAAGTACCAGGCCTGAGCATGGCCATCACCACGCCGGCCCCGGCCTCCGTCGCCGCCGAAGCCCAAGGGCGGCGGCGGGGCCGGGGCCGGGCACCCTCAACCGACCCCGCCGCAGCCAGGGCCGGAATCGGGACCGCGCTGTTGTTCGTCGGCCCCTACCTGCTCCTGTTCGGCACGTTCGTCCTGGCCCCGATTGTCTACGGCCTGTGGATCAGCCTGCACGAGTGGGACTTCCTGCTCCCCGGCAAGCCGTTCGTCGGGCTGCAGAACTACGTCGACCTGTTCACTCCGGGGTCCACGACGTCGGAGCCGTTCTGGAACTCGATGCGCGCCACCGCCATCTTCACGGTGCTGGCAGTCCCGTTGCTCATGGTGCTTCCCCTGGCCCTGGCCGTCGCGCTGAACAAGAAGTTCTGGGGACGCAACGCCGTGCGGGCGATCTTCTTCGCGCCCTTCGTGCTCGGCGTCGCGGTCATCGGGCTGCTGTGGCGCTACCTGCTCGACCCCAACGTCGGTGTCATCAACTACTACCTCGACCAGCTCGGGTTCGACCGCATCCCGTTCACCACCGCGACCCCGTGGGTCTGGGTCGCCCTGGTGGTGCCCACCATCTGGTGGACCGCCGGCTACAACATGGTCATCTTCCTCGCCGGGCTGCAGGACATCTCGCCCGACCTCTACGAGGCCGCAGAGCTCGACGGCGCCAACGCATGGCAGCGCTTCCGGCACGTCACCCTGCCGGGCCTGAGACCGGTAATCGTGTTCGTGCTGACCATCACGATCCTGGCCTCGGCCAACGTCTTCGGCCAGCCCTACCTGATCACCCAGGGCCAACCGGGCGAGGAAACCCGCAGCGCCATCATGCAGATCGGTGAGGAGGGCCTGCGCCAGTTCAACATGGGCAGCGCCTCCGCGATGAGCACCGTGCTCACCGTCGCGCTGCTGGCCATCAGCCTGCTCAGCCTGTCGTTCCTGCGGGAGCGGACCCCCAAGGAGAAGACGCGATGAGCGCCACCACGACCACCGCGCCAGCGACCGCTCGCCGCGCCGACCCGCCGCCGAGGCGAGGCTTCCGCTTCCCCTGGCGGGCGGTGTTCCTGGGCCTTTTGGCCCTGCTGTTCCTGGCCCCACTGTTGTGGATGGTGACCACGTCGCTGAAGTCGACGAGCGAGGTCTCCCAGGCAGACCTGTCGTTCCTGCCGCAGAACCCGACGACCGAGGGTTACCAAACCATCCTCGGCGCCCCACAGACACCGGTGGAGCGCTGGTTCCTCAACTCGATGATCGCCGCCACGGCACAGACGTTGCTGGTCCTGGTCGTGGCCACCATGGCCGCCTACGCGTTGGCCCGGCTCTCCTTCCCGGGCAAGCGGACCATCACCGGGCTCATCCTCGCCACCTTGTTCGTGCCGCCCATCTCCCTGCTCATCCCGAACTACGTCATCGTCTCCCAGCTCGGCTGGCTCGACAGCCTCGCGGCCGTGATCGTGCCCGGTGCCGCGGCGGCCTTCGGGGTGTTCTTCATGCGGCAGTTCTTCCTCTCCTTGCCGATCGAGCTGGAGGAGGCGGCCCTGCTCGACGGCGCCAGCCGATGGAAGATCTTCATGACGGTGATCGTTCCGCTGTCGCGCCCAGCGATGGCCACCTTGGCGCTGCTGACGTTCCTGGCGAACTGGAACGACTTCCTCTGGCCGCTGTACGTGCTGTTCAGCCCCGAGAACCTCACCATCCAGCCGGGCCTGTCGACGCTGCAGAGCGCCTACACGACCGACTACGCGACCATCCTGGCCGGCGGGGCGATCGCGAGCATCCCCGTACTGATCCTCTTCCTCATCAGCCAGCGCTTCGTCATCGAGGGCATCGCCCGTGGCGGACTGAAGGGCTGAACCCCGCACGCGTCTGGCCGCCCGGTTTGAGGGCGGGCGGCCAGACGTTGACGCACCAAGGAGTCCACGTGTCCACACCCCACCCATCCGCATCCCCGGCGCCCACCGAACCCGCCACTGCCCCCGTCCTGTGGGACGGGTACTGCGCCGACCCGTTCGTCCTGCACGCCCACGACGGCCGCTACGTCATGTACGGCACGACCCCAGGGCCCCGGCCCGACGGGCGGGCGTTTCAGGTCCTGGTCAGCCAGGACCTGCAGACGTGGCAGGACGTCGGCGGCGCACTGACCGTGACCGGCCCCTCGACAGCCCGACGCTGAGTACTGGGCGCCCGAGGTGGCCTACGCGCACGGGCGGTACTGGATGTACTACTCGCGCGGGCGCGGCGACGCCGGCCACCAGATCCGGGTCGCGTCCTCGACCAGCGCGACCGGCCCGTTCGTGGATACCGGCGACGTCCTGACCGCGGACCTGCCGTTCGCCATCGACCCCTCGCCCTACCGGGACTCCGGAAGGCCGCTGGTGGCTGTTCTACGCCACGCGACCTGGTCGAAGGCGAGCGCCCCGGCACGATCATCGTCGTCCAGCGACTGCTCGACATGGTCCGCCTCGAAGGAGTCCCACCATCGTGCTGCGCGCCTCGGCCGACTGGCAGACGCTACGAGCGGGACCGGGAGATCCACGGCGGCACCCACGACTGGCACACCCTCGAGGGCCCGGCCGTCCTCGACGACGGCAAGGGCGGCTGCATCCTGCTGTACTCCGGCGGGAACTGGCAGACCCCGGGCTACGGGGTGGCCGTGGCCACCGCACCTGCTCCCGAGGGTCCCTGGCGCGAGGATCCCGACGCAAAGCCGCTGCTCAGCAGCGCCAGCACGGGGCTGATCGGGCCGGGCCACTGCAGCGTCCTGGACGACGATGACGGCGGGTATCACCTCTTCCTGCACGCCTGGGATCCGACCTCGCACCGTCGTCGCCCGCACCGACTGCACCTTGGCGTCGACTCCGGTGGGGTCACCGTAGGTCCCGCCGGGAGGACGGTCTCGTGAACTCGGCTCCCCGTCACCCCGTCCGTGGCCGCCGACGTCAGGCGGACCCATCAAGCCCTGGCGGACGGTCGCGAGATCATCTACTACGACGAGCCCGGTGCGCCGGCCACGTGCAGCCCGCGACGCTCGCGAGCTGGGCGCCCGCGCCCAGGCCGGTGACCTGCGCTTCGACGCGCTCGCCGGGGATTGGGTCTCCATCGCAGGTCACCGCTCGGACCGCACGTTCCTTCCGCCGGCAGACGCCTGCCCGCTCTGTCCGACGGGGCGAGGGTCGATCCCGCTCCGAGGTCCCCGAGTCCGACTACGACGTGGTGGTCTTCGAGAACCGCTTCCCCTCCTTCGCCACCCGGACGGACGGCTCCGAGAACCGCACCGGTCACGCGCCGGGGGCTGACGCGAGCGTGCTGGACGAGCTGCACCTCAGCCGGCCGGCCGCCGGCCGGTGCGAGGTCGTCGTGTTCACCAGCGACCACGAGGCGAACATCGCGGCGCTGCCGACGCAGCGGGTGCGCACCGTCGATCGAGGCCTGGGCGCACCGCACAGCCGCGCTGTCCAAGCAGCCCGAGGTCGAGCACGTCTTCTGCTTCGAGAACCGGGGGGTGGAGATCGGGGTGACCCTGCACCACCCCCACGGACAGATCTACGCCTACCCCTACCTCCCGGCCCGCACCCTGGGAATGCTCAGCCAGGCTCGCCGCTACCACGAGGCCACCGGGCGCCTGCTCGGAGCCGACCTGCTCGCCGCCGAACGAGAAGCCGGCACCCGCATGGTTCTCGAAGGCGAGCACTGGAGTGCCTACGTGCCGTTCGCCGCCCGCTGGCCCGTGGAGGTGCACCTCGTCCCCCACCGGGACGTGCCCGACCTCGCGGCGCTGAGCGCGGTCGAACGTGGCGAGCTCGCGGTGATCTACCCGCAGCTGCTGGGCAGCCTCGACCGGTACTACCCCGCCACCGGTGACCAGGCGATCCACATGCCGTACATCGCAGCGTGGCACCAGGCTCCGGTGCGCACCGGTCGAGAGGTCTCCCGGCTGCACCTGCAGGTGTTCTCCGTGCTGCGCGCACCCGACCGGTTGAAGTACCTGGCCGGGTCCGAGTCCGGCGCGGGGGCATGGGTGAACGACGTGGCCCCCGAAGCGATCGCGCGCAGGCTGCGCGAGGTCGGATCGTGAGTTCAGGCGGCGGTGTGAGCGTGGCCGGCGCCGCGGTCGTCGGCCACCTTCGCGACGGGTCACCGGTGCACGCCCACACCATCGGCGGCCCCGGTCGGCCCCAGCTGCGCATCCTCGACCTCGGAGCCACCGTGGCGTCCCTCGAGGCCTACAGCCCGAATGCCGAAGGCGAACGCCCCAACGTCGTCCTGGGACACCACGACCTGGCGGGGTACCTGGCCACCCCCACGCCGTACTTCGGAGCCACCGTCGGGCGGTACGCGAACCGCATCGCCGGTTCACGGTTCTCGCTGGCGGGCGCCACGCACACGCTCACACCCAACGAGGGCGACACCTGCCTGCACGGCGGCCCCGGAGGGTTCCACTCGCGAGTTTGGACGGTCCTGGCCGCGGGCCCGGACGCGATCGCCTTGGAACTGGTCAGCGCTGACGGGGACCAGGGGTTTCCCGGTGAGCTCACGGCAATGGTCGTGTACACCGTGAGCGACGCGGCGGTGCGCATCCACTACGAGGCGAGCACCACGGCATCCACCGTGGTCAACCTCACCAACCACACCTACTGGAACCTGACGGGCGAAGGATCCGGCAGTGTCGACCGGCACCGACTCTTCGTCGATGCCGACCGGTACCTGCCCATCGACGCCCACTCCATCCCGCTGTCGGGGCCCGAGCCGGTGGACGGCACCCCCATGGACCTGCGCAACGGCGCCTCCATTGGTGCCACCGTGCGTGCGGCCCACCCCCAGACGAGAACCACCCGGGGCATCGACCACTGCTACCTCGTCCCCGGAGGCGGCACCCGACGGGCGGCCCGTCTCGAGGACCCGAGCACCGGCCGGGCCCTGGAGGTCCACACCGACCAGCCCGGCCTGCAGGTCTACACCGGCAACTACCTCGACGGCAGCACCCTCGGCACATCTGGGCGCCGGTATCGGCAGGGCGACGGCATCGCCCTGGAGGCCCAACGGTTGCCGGACGCACCGAACCGCGACTGGGCACCCTCACCCACGCTCTCACCCGGCCAGCTCTACACCTCGACGACCGAATGGCGGTTCAGCGAATGACGACCACGGCAAACCCCGCAGACCTCGACGCACTGGCCAGCGCAGGGATCACCGCGTCACCGCGGCGCCTTTGACGTCGCGTGGGTCGACCGGCTCCACCACGACGTCATGGTGGCGTTCGAGGAGGCGCGCACGCGCGAGGGCGGAGCCATCGGACGCGGCCCGCAGCGGTGGTACGTCGAGGTCCACCCCGAGCAGCTGAGCGGGTTCGTCGACCTCGTCACCCACCCATGGGTGACCGGCATCTGCCGGGCCGTCCTGGGGCCGGAGTACCGGATCATCGAGATCGGGTTCGACATCCCGCTTCCGGGAGCTGTCGACCAGCCGTGGCACCGCGACTTCCCCTCCCCGGAGGCGACCCACCGCGAGCACCGCCTCACGTCCTTGGCGTTCAACCTCACGACGGTCGACACCACGCCGGACATGGGTCCATTCCAGATCGCCCCGGGAACGCAGTACGAGGCCGGTCTGGAGTGGGAGCACCAGATGTTCCCGCCGCGCACCGAATGGCCGCGCTACCTCGCCGCCTCACAGCTGCGGATGCCGCAGCGAGGCGACATCTCCGCACGGTCCGCGCTCGCGCTGCACCGCGGAACCGCAAACCAGAGCCAGCTCGTGCGACCCGTCGTCGTGCTGGGGGTCATCGCCCCCGACGTCGGCCCCCGCGACCGCCACGACATGACGGTCACCCACCAGTTCTGGGACGCACTGCCCGAGGACGTCCGCCGTCACCTCGACGCCCGCGTCGTCGACACCCTCGAGCCGGTCGTGCAGAAACACGATATCGAAGGCCTGGTCATGGGGGTCGCCGATGACTGACCAGCTCTGACGATGCGCCGGCCCCTGACCCGGCCCAGCCAGTGCCGCCCAGCACCGACAGAAACGTCCACCGTCGAACGGAGCTCATCCCATGTCTGTGACACAACGCTCTGCACGCCCCACCGAGCAAGAAGTGGCGCCGGCTGGCCGTGCTCGCCCCCCTCGTGGCCGCCCTGTGCCTGCGTACTGGCCGCCCCGGTCAGCGCCGCGACGCCCACCGCGGCACCACCGCGTCCGGTGACCCAGGCCTACAGCAACCCGCTCGCCCCGGAGGTTCCCGGTGACGGCACGGTCGACAGCTGTGCCGACCCGATGATCATCCAGGGCCAGGACGGCGAGCTCATCGAGGGTGAGCAGGCCTGGTACATGTACTGCACGACTGACCCACTGAACGACGACGACGTCGACGCCAACGGCAACCCGGTCTTCCACCGGATCCCCATGAACGTGTCCACCGACCTCGTGAACTGGACCTACGTCGGGGACGCCTTCCCGCTGGACGGCGGCAGCATCCCCGCGTGGATCGACCCGAGCGCAGCCTTCTGGGCCCCCGACGTCGTGTACTCCAGCACCACGGACCAGTACTACCTCTTCGTCACCGTCACGGAGACGACGGCAGCAGGCGGCGGCAGCGACACCTGCCGCGGGGACGGCGCCATCGGCGTCGCCGTGGCCGACACCCCCACCGGCCCCTGGACCTTCTCCGACGAGCCGGTCGTCCGCGCCGCGGCTGGACCCGGGCGGTGGCGAGTGCTCCTACCTGTGGACCTTCGACCCCGACATCCTCGGTGACACCGTCACCGACGAGGGCATCCTCTACTACGGCTCCTACTACGGCGGCATGTTCGTCACCGACGTGGCCTTCACCGAGACCGGGGTGACGGCAGCGACCGAGACCACCACGGACGACACGCGGATCGCCATCGGCAACCGCTACGAGGGGTCCAACGTCGTCTTCAACGAGGACACCGGCTACTACTACCTCTTCGCGTCGGCGACGAACTGCTGCAACGGCGCCCTCACCGGCTACAGCGTCTTCGTCGGGCGCTCGACGAGCCCCTACGGCCCGTTCGTCGACAAGGAGGGCAACTCCTTCCTCGACACCAACGTCGGCGGTACCCCGTTCCTGACGATGAACGGCAACCGCTGGATCGGCACGGGTCACAACTCGGTCTTCGTCGACGAGGGCGGCCAGTGGTGGACCGTCTACCACGCGGTCGACCAGGCGGACCCGTTCTACGAGTTCGCCACCGGCTTCACCAAGCGCCCGGCCCTGATCGACCCCGTCGACTGGGTGGACGGCTGGCCCGTCGTCAACGGCGGCACCGGACCGTCCGACACCAAGATGCCGGCGCCCGCCGCGCAGGAGGGCGAACGCACCCGCTACCGGGCCACGCTCGTCAAGCCGCAGGTCGTCGGCCGGCTCATCGACGTCGACGAGTTCTCGGGCAGCGCGCTCGACGGCGACTGGTCGTGGGCGCAGGGCCGCGTCGGTGACGCCACGGTCTCGGGTGGACTCCTGCGCTGGGAGGTCGAGCACCGCGACCTCTACGTCGACAGCAACACGGCATCCGTGCTCGTGCGCGAGGCCCCCCGTGGTGACTACGTGGTCGAGACCACGGTGCGCCTGGCCGGGCTCCCGGACGAGGGCTGCTGCTTCAACTACGCCCAGGCCGGGCTGGTGATCTACGGCGACGACGACAACTTCGTCAAGCTGACCAGCGCCTCGATCTGGGAGACCCGACAGACGGAGTTCGCCAAGGAGATCAGCCCGGTGCCCGACGGGCTGGAGCCGCTACGGCAACACCGTCGTGGGTCCTCCCGGTGACGACTGGACCCACCTGCGGATCGTCGTCGAGCGACTGACCGGCCGTGAGCAGCGTGAGGCCGGCGGCGACACCGAGCGCTACACCGCCTACACCAGCCAGGACGGCCAGACCTGGGTGCGCGGCGGCGCGTGGACGCACAGCCTCGGTGCGAACGCCCAGATCGGGCTGGTGTCCATGGGCGCCACCGACCAGGTGACCTCACCCATCACGGCCGAGTTCGACGACGTCCAGGTGTTCTCGCTGCATAAAGGAGCACGCGGCTGATCGCTGGGCGCGACCCGGACACGCCTTGAGGGCGACCGCTGCACGGATAGCTGACCGAGCTGTCAGCTATCCGTGCAGCCCACCGTCCCGCGCGAGAAGTTGAGTCCATAGCGTTGGTGTACGACGACGGCGGTGAGCGTGTCCTGATGGATACAGGTGCGGTCACCGCGTGATCCTTCGAGTGAACCTCTCACAGCACTCTCGAATGGAGCATCGCGATGACCGCGAACCCCAGTATCGACCCTGCCCGTTTCCTGCATGAGGAGCTGTCGCAGGCCAGCCCCGATCTGATGCGTGAACTGCTGAGCACGTTCATCAACGCGTTGCCGTCGGCGCAGGCCGACAGCGTGTGCGGGGCCGAGTACGGCACCCGCGACCAGGACCGGGTCAACCGCCGCAACGGGTACCGGCACCGGGACCTGGACACCCGAGCCGGCACGATCGACGTGGCGATCCCCAAGCTGCGCGAGGGCACCTACTTCCCGGACTGGTTGCTGACCCGGCACCGCGGCGCGGAGGCGGCGCTGACCACGGTGGTCGCGACCTGCTACCTGCTCGGGGTCAGTACCCGGCGGATGGACAAGCTGGTGCGCACCCTGGGCATCACCGGCCTGTCCAACTCGCAGGTGTCGGTGATGGCCAAGGACCTCGACGAGTCCGTCGCAGTGTTCCGCACCCGACCATTGCAGCGTTGACGCCGGTGGCGACCATCACCGCGACCATGCCACCCGACCGCC
>CAWAZS010000003.1:0-143900 GCA_963786625.1 uncultured beta proteobacterium | reverse complement strand
GTTCGACCTGCAGGTCGCCAACTACGGCGTGGCGCGCGGCCTGCCCGGCGAACTGGCCGCCGCGAGCTTCGACGACGACACGCCGTACACGCCGGCCTGGCAGGAGCGCATCACCGGCACGCCGCGCGCGCAGGTGATCACGGTGGCGCGCCAGTTCGCCGAGAACGCGCACCGGACGCAGGGCCGCTCGATGGTGATCATCGGCGCCGCGATGAACCACTGGTACCACTGCGACATGAACTACCGCGGCATCATCAACATGCTGATGATGTGCGGCTGCATCGGCAAGAGCGGCGGCGGCTGGGCGCACTACGTGGGGCAGGAGAAGCTGCGGCCGCAAACCGGCTGGACGGCGCTGGCGTTCGCGCTCGACTGGATCCGCCCGCCGCGCCAGCAGAACAGCACCAGCTTCTTCTATGCGCACACCGACCAGTGGCGCTACGAAAAGTTGAAACTGGACGAGGTGATCTCCCCGCTCGCCGACCCCAAGGTCTACGGCGGCAGCATGATCGACTACAACGTGCGCGCCGAGCGCATGGGCTGGCTGCCTTCCGCGCCGCAGCTGCAGACCAATCCGCTGCAGGTCGTGCGCGACGCGCTGGCGGCCGGCGCCGATCCAAAGGAGTACACGGTCAAGGCGCTGAAGGACGGCACGCTGAAGATGAGCTGCGAGGATCCGGACCACCCCAACAACTGGCCGCGCAACCTGTTCGTCTGGCGCTCGAACCTGCTGGGCTCGAGCGGCAAGGGCCACGAGTACTTCCTGAAGCACCTGCTCGGCACCAGCAACGGCGTTCAGGGCAAGGACCTGGGACCGCAGGAGGCCAAACCGGAGGAAGTCGTCTGGCACGACAAGGCGCCCGAGGGCAAGCTGGATCTGCTCGTGACGCTGGACTTCCGGATGAGCACGACGTGCCTGTATTCGGACATCGTGCTGCCGACCGCGACCTGGTACGAGAAGAACGACCTCAACACCAGCGACATGCACCCGTTCATCCATCCGCTGTCGACCGCGGTCGACCCGGCATGGCAATCGCGCAGCGACTGGAGCATCTACAAGGGCTTTGCGCAGAAATTCAGCGAGATCTGCGTGGGTCATCTCGGCGTCGAGCGCGAGATCGTGCTGACGCCGCTGATGCACGACAGCCCGGCCGAGCTCGCGCAGCCGCTCGACGTCAAGGAGTGGAAGCGCGGCGAGGTCGACCTCATTCCGGGCAAGACGGCGCCGCAGATCGCGGTGGTCGAGCGCGACTATCCGAACGTCCACAAGCGCTTCACCGCGCTCGGGCCGCTGATGGGCAAGGTCGGCAACGGCGGCAAGGGCATCGCCTGGAACACGCAGACCGAAGTGAAGCAGTTGGGAGAGCTGAACGGCGTCGTCAACACGGAAGGCGCGACCCGCGGCATGCCGCGCATCGAGACCGACATCGACGCCTGCGAGGTGATCCTGCAGCTGGCGCCGGAAACCAACGGTCACGTCGCGGTCAAGGCCTGGGAGGCGCTCGGCAAACAGACCGGACGCGAGCACGCGCATCTCGCGCTGCACCGCGAGGACGAGAAGATCCGCTTTCGCGACATCCAGGCGCAGCCCCGCAAGATCATCAGCTCGCCCACGTGGAGCGGCATCGAGAGCGAGACCGTGTCGTACAACGCCGGCTATACCAACGTCCATGAATTCATACCCTGGCGCACGCTCACCGGTCGCCAGCAGTTCTACATGGACCACCCGTGGATGCGCGCCTTCGGCGAGGGCTTCTCGAGCTACCGCCCGCCGGTGGACCTGAAGACGACCGCCGGCATCCACAACCTGAAGAGCAACGGCAATCCCGAGATCCTCCTCAACTTCATCACGCCGCACCAGAAGTGGGGAATCCACTCCACCTACACCGACAATCTGATCATGCTCACGCTGAGCCGCGGCGGCCCGTGCATCTGGCTCTCCGAGGACGACGCGCGGCGCGCGGGCATCGTCGACAACGACTGGGTGGAGCTGTTCAACATCAACGGCGCGATCGCGGCGCGCGCGGTGGTCAGCCAGCGCGTCAATCCCGGCATGGTGTTGATGTACCACGCGCAGGAAAAGATCGTGAACACGCCCGGGTCGGAGATCACCGGTGTGCGCGGCGGCATCCACAACTCGGTGACGCGCATCGTGCTGAAGCCGACGCACATGATCGGCGGCTATGCGCAGTTCAGCTACGGCTTCAATTACTACGGCACGATCGGCACCAACCGCGACGAGTTCGTGGTCGTGCGCAAGATGGACAAGGTGGACTGGCTGGACACCCCGGTCGGCCAGGAGCTCATTCGTCCCACGCAGGCGCATGGAGAAAGCGTATGAACGACCCCCACGCTCACATACGTTCGCTGCCCCCCGAGGGGGCGCACGCCTCCCTTGAGGCGGCTCGGCGGGAGGCGATATGAAGGTTCGCGCGCAAATCGGCATGGTGCTCAATCTCGACAAGTGCATCGGCTGCCACACCTGCTCGGTCACCTGCAAGAACGTCTGGACCAGCCGGCCCGGCATGGAATACGCCTGGTTCAACAACGTCGAGACCAAGCCCGGCATCGGCTATCCGAAGGAATGGGAGAACCAGGACAAGTGGAACGGCGGCTGGGTCCGCAGGGGCGACGGCGGCATCGAGCCCCGGCAGGGCGCGAAGTGGAAGCTGCTGATGCGCATCTTCGCCAACCCGAACCTCCCGGAGATCGACGACTACTACGAGCCGTTCACGTTCGACTACGACCACCTGCAGTCGGCACCGGAAATGAAAGCCGCGCCTACTGCGCGGCCGCGCAGCCTGATCACCGGCATGCAGATGGACAAGATCGTCTGGGGGCCGAACTGGGAGGAGATCCTCGGCGGCGAATTCGCCAAGCGCTCGAAGGATCGCAATTTCGACGACATCCAGAAGGACATCTACGGCCAGTTCGAGAACACGTTCATGATGTACCTGCCGCGGCTGTGCGAGCACTGCCTCAACCCGGCGTGCGTCGCGAGCTGTCCGTCGGGGTCGATCTACAAGCGCGAGGAAGACGGCATCGTGCTGATCGACCAGGACAAGTGCCGCGGCTGGCGGATGTGCGTCAGCGGGTGCCCGTACAAGAAGATCTACTACAACTGGAAGAGCGGCAAGGCCGAGAAGTGCATCTTCTGCTATCCGCGCATCGAGGCGGGGCAGCCCACCGTGTGCTCGGAGACCTGCGTGGGCCGCATCCGTTACCTGGGCGTGCTGCTGTACGACACTGACCGCATCGCCGAAGCGGCGAGCGTGGAGCGGGACCGTGACCTGTACAACGCGCAGTTGTCGATCTTCCTCGATCCGAACGACCCCAAGGTCATCGAGCAGGCGCGCGCCGACGGCATTCCCGAGAACTGGCTCGAGGCGGCGCGCAGGAGCCCCGTCTACAAGATGGCGGTGGACTGGAAGGTGGCGCTGCCGCTGCATCCGGAGTACCGGACGCTGCCGATGGTCTGGTACGTGCCGCCCCTGTCCCCGATCACCGCCGCCGCCAACGCGGGGCAGGTCGGCACCAACGGCGAGATTCCGGACGTCACCCAGCTGCGCATCCCGGTCAAGTACCTGGCCAACCTGCTGACCGCCGGCGACACCGTACCCGTGGTGCGCGCGCTCGAGCGGATGCTCGCGATGCGCGCGTACCAGCGCGCGAAGCACGTGGACGGCGAAGCCAACCTCGCCGCGCTGAAGCAGGTCGACCTCGCGCCGGCCGAGGTGGAGGACATGTACAAGGTGATGGCTATCGCCGACTACGAGGATCGTTTCGTCATCCCGTCCACGCATCGCGAATACGCGGAGAACGCGTTCAGCGTTCGCGGCGGCTGCGGCTTCTCGTTCGGCAACGGCTGCTCCGAGGGCATCGGCGAGACGAGCCTCTTCGGCAGCGAGAAGAAACGCACGATTCCGATCAAGGCGAAGGTATGAGCGCGAATTGCTCCCTCTCGGAGGGACGGCGCGCAGCGCCAAGGGTGCACTTATGAACCTGCCCGGACTGTCCCGACCCGTCTCCGCGACCGGCACGCTGCGCGTGCTCTCCGCGCTGCTCTCCTACCCCGATGCCGGCGTGCGCCGCCATCTGCCCGAGATGCCGGAGATCCTGCTTCGCGAGCGCGCGCTGCCGGCCGGACGGCTTGCCGAGCTCGGCGCGCTGATCGCGAAACTGCGCGACAACGACCCGCTGGACGTCGAGGCCGAGTACGTGCAGCTGTTCGACCGCGGCCGCGGCACGTCGCTGCACCTGTTCGAGCACGTGCACGGCGATTCGCGCGACCGCGGCCCGGCGATGATCGACCTCGCGCAGACGTACGCGCAGGCGGGCCTGCTGCTCGCGCCGGGCGAGTTGCCCGACTACCTGCCGGCCGTGCTCGAGTTCGTGTCCACGCAACCGCCGCGCGAGGCGAAGGCATTCCTCGGCGAAATGGCGCACATCCTCAACGCGATCTTCGGCGTCCTCCAGAAGCGCGAGAGCGCGTATGCGAGCGTGCTGGGCGCGCTGCTGGAGCTCGCGGGCGAGAAGGCGCAGCCGGTCGCGCCGGACGTCGACGAGCCGCTCGACGAAACATGGGCCGAGCCGCCGGTGTTCGACGGCTGCTCGTCGAAGGGGCAGGCGCGGCCGGGCGCGCCGCAGCCGATCCAGGTGATTCACAGGAAATCGCCGCCGGCAGTGGCCGTGAACGCCGCCGCGGCGCCAGCCGCAAACGTGGGGGTCCAGCGATGAGTTCCTATCTCAACAATCTCGCCTTCGTCGTCTATCCGTACGTGTGCCTCGCCGTGTTCCTGATGGGCAGCCTCGCGCGGTTCGACCGCGACCAGTACACGTGGAAGAGCGACTCGTCGCAGATGCTGCGCACCGGGACGCTGCGGTGGGGCAGCAACCTGTTCCACGTCGGCATCCTGTTCCTGTTCTTCGGGCACCTGTTCGGGCAGCTCACGCCGCACTGGATGTACGACCCATTCATCAGCGCTCCGCAGAAGCAGCTGCTGGCGATCGTCGCCGGTGGCGTGGCGGGCTTGATTTGCTTCGTCGGCCTGACGCTGCTCCTGCACCGGCGCATCTTCGACCCGCGCATCCGGCTGACCAGCCACCGCACGGACCTCGCGATCCTCGTGATCCTGTGGGTCCAGCTGTCCCTCGGGCTCATCACGCTGCCGCTGTCGTGGGAGCATCGCCAGGACGCGAGCACCATGCTGATCCTCGCGAGCTACCTGCAGGGCATCGCCACGCTGCAGCCCGACGCCGGCGCGCTGGCCGGCGTGGCCTGGCCGTTCAAGGTGCACATGCTGCTCGGCATGACGATCTTCCTGCTGTTCCCGTTCAGCAGGCTGGTGCACGTGTGGAGCGGCTTCGCGTCGCTCGGCTATCTGGTGCGTCCGTACCAGCTGGTGCGCAGCCGGCGGCTCAACGTTCCCGCCGGCCGCAATCTGCCGGCCCACACGGGCACTCGCGACTGACGGAGGCATGACCATGTCCGGAACGATCGACGCAGTCGCCGCCATCGCCCGGATCAACGGCGTTGCGCTGCACGGGCCCGCGGTAGCCGTTGCACCGGAAGCGCTCCGCCAGCGCGCATGCACCGAGCTCCTGCGTCAAGCTGCGCAGCGCGAGGGCCTGCTCGGTGCCGACGACGCCCCCTGGATCGACGGCGCGATCAGCGAAGTGGCGACCGCGGCGATCGACGCCCTGCTCGAGCGCGCGTTGCGCGTGCCGGAGCCCTCGGACGAAGCGTGCCACCGCTATCACGCGGCGCACGCGGCCAGATACGCGGCAGGTGAGCGCGTGCGCCTGCGGCACATCCTGTTCGCGGTCACGCCCGGCGTCGACGTGGTCGCGCTGCGCAAGCGCGCGGAGGGCACGCTGGTCGACGTGCGCTGCCACGACGGCACGGCTGGCGATGGTTTCGGGGACGCCGCGCGCGCGCTGTCCAACTGCCCGAGCGGCGCGGAAGGCGGCGATCTCGGCTGGGTCGAGGCGAAGGACTGCGCACCGGAGTTCGCGCGCGAAATCTTCGGCAAGGCCGAGGTCGGGGTCCTGCCGCGGCTCGTGCACAGCCGCTTCGGCCTGCATGTGGTCGAGGTGCGGGCCCGGGAGCCCGGCGTGATCCCGGAATTCGCGGCGGTGCGCGGCGCGGTGGCGGTTGCCCTGCGGCAGCAGGGATTCGTGACCGCGTTGCGCCAGTACCTGCAGGTGCTCGCGGGTGCGGCGATCATCGAGGGCGTGGACCTCGAAGGCACTGCCACGCCGCTCGTCCGGTAGCGCCGCGGCACGGAACCGCGCGATGCCCGACGAGCTGCTGCAACGACTGCGCCGGTTTCACGATGACTATTTTCCCGGCGTCGCCGACCAGTTCCAGAATCTGGTCAGGGATGGCCAGCATCCGACGATCCTCTTCATCGGCTGCTCGGATTCGCGCATCGTCCCCTACCTGCTGACCGGCACCGGCCCGGGCGAGCTTTTCATCATTCGCAACGTCGGTGCGTTCGTGCCGCCGTACGACGGCTCTGCCGGTTATCACGGCACCGCGGCTGCCATCGAATTCGCCGTGCTGAATCTCGAGGTGACGCACATCGTCGTCTGCGGTCACACGCATTGCGGCGGCATCCGCGCGCTGTATGAGGAGGTGCCGGCGCAGGCGATCAACCTCACGGCGTGGCTGGAGCTCGGACGCGAAGCGGCGCTGCCGGTGCAGGTGACGGAGGAGGCGCTGCGCCGCACCGAGCAGCGGGCGATCGTGCTCCAGCTCGAGCGACTGATGGGCTACCCGATGGTGCGCGAGCGCGTCGAGGCCGGAAAGCTCGCGCTCCATGGCTGGCACTACGTTCTCGAGGACGGTGAAGTGCACGTGTTCGACTTGAAGTCCGGAGGGTTCGTGCCCGCGGCGCACGCGCCCCACAGCGGCACGGGGCCATACCATTCGTTCACGGATCACGGCGCCGGCGGGAGCGGCGATGCGCCTGCGTGATCACGACCCGGGCGGCGCGAAGCGCCAAGGGTGCACCAATGACCAGGGGAGATTGAAGTGACGACGATTACCGAGAGCAAGCCCGGAGTCAGCCGCGAACAGATCGCGGCGCTGTCGATGAGCACGCTCGCCTTTGCGGTGAACTTCGCCGTCTGGGTGATGTTCTCCGTCATCGGAGTCAAGATCAAGACGGAGCTCAATCTCAACGAGACCGAGTTCGGCCTGCTGGTGGCCACGCCAATCCTCACCGGCTCGCTGATACGCCTGCCGCTGGGCATCCTGACCGACCGCTACGGCGGACGCATCGTATATTTCGTGCAGATGCTCGCCGTCGTGCCTCCCACGTGGATGCTGTCCTACGCGACCGAGTACTGGCAGTACCTGGTGCTGGGACTGTTCATCGGCGTCGCCGGCGGCTCGTTCGCGGTCGGCATCGCCTACACGTCTGCCTGGTTCAGCAAGGAGCGGCAGGGCACGGCGATGGGCATCTTCGGCGCCGGCAACGCGGGCTCCTCGCTCACCAAGTTCATCGCCCCGCTGATCATCGCGGCCTCCGCGACGGCCTCGTGGCGGGCGGTGCCGCAGGTCTACGCCGTCGCCATGCTGGTGATGGCCGTGCTGTTCTGGTTCCTGACCTCCGAGGACCCGCTGCACCGGAAGGACGCCGCCGTCCGGAAGCGCGTCCCGATGGGCGAGCAGCTGAAGCCCCTGCTCGACGTCCGCGTGTGGCGCTTCGGGCTCGCCTACTACTTCGTATTCGGCGCCTTCGTGGCGATGGCGCTGTGGCTGCCCAAGTACTACGTCGGCCAGTACGGCCTGCCGCTGGCCACCGCAGCGTTCCTGACCATCCTGTTCGACCTGCCTTCAGGGGCGATCCGTGCGCTGGGCGGCTGGGCGTCCGACAAGTGGGGCGGCAACACCGTCACCTGGTGGGTGATGTGGGTGAGCCTCGCCTGCATGTTCCTGCTGAGCTATCCGCCGACGACGATGATCGTCCACGCGATCAAGGGCGACGTCGCGGTCGACATCGGGGTGGGCGTGACGATGTTCACCGTACTGATCTTCATCGTCGGCCTCGCGCAGGGCTTCGGCAAGGCCAGCGTCTACCGCAGCCTGGCCGACCACTACCCGACCCAGATGGGCGTGGTCGGCGGCATCGTCGGCGTCATCGGCGGCCTGGGCGGGTTCACGCTGCCGATCATGTTCGGCATCGCCGCCGACGTGATCGGGGTGCGCAGCAGCTGCTTCATGCTGATGACCCTCGTGATCGTCGTCACCATGATCTGGACGTGGATTGCGGAGCGCAACGAGCGCGAAGGGATCCTGGCGGAGCACGCCGAGGCTCGCGCGGCGCTGGCAGGGGCCGAGCTCATCGAGCCCCGTCGCCCACGCCGCCACGTGCTCGTCGACTGGCGGCCCGACGACGAAGGCTTCTGGGCGACGACCGGCAAGCGCATCGCCAACCGCAACCTCTGGCTGTCGATGCCCCCGCTGCTGCTGGCCTTCGCCGTCTGGGTCGTGTGGAGCGTCGTCGTCGTCGAGCTGCCGCACATCGGGTTCGAGTTCAGCACCAACCAGCTGTTCTGGCTGGCCGCGCTGCCGGGGCTCTCCGGCGCGATCTTCCGCGCGCTGTACGCGTTCGCCGTGCCGATCTTCGGCGGGCGCAACTTCACGGTGTGGAGCACGACGATGCTGCTGCTGCCGACGCTGTGGATCGGCTTCGCCGTGCAGGACCCCAACACGAACTACGCGGTATTCGCGGCGATCGCGCTGCTCTGCGGGCTGGGCGCGGGCAACTTCTCGTCGTCGATGGCCAACATCAGCTTCTTCTATCCGAAGCGGCTGCAGGGAACGGCGCTCGGCCTCAATGCCGGCGTGGGCAACCTCGGCGTCGGCCTCGCGCAGCTGATCGCTCCGATCGCCATGTACGGCGGCGCGCTGCTGATCCTCGGCGGCAGCGCGCAGACCCGCGCGGATCAGGGGGCCACGATGCAGATCTGGGTGCAGAACGCCGGCTTCATCTGGGTGCCGCTGATCGTCATCTCCGTGATCGGCGCGTGGTTTGGCATGGACAACATCGCCACGGTGCGCGCCGGCTTCGCCGAACAGGTGGCGATCCTGCGGCACAAGCAGCAGTGGCGGATGAGCTGGCTCTACACCGGCACATTCGGCTCGTTCATCGGCCTCGCGGCCGGCTTCCCGATGCTGGTCAACACCCAGTTCCCGACGGTGGACGCGTTCAAGTTCGCGTTCATCGGGCCGATCCTGGCGGCACTGGTGCGTCCCCTCGGCGGCTGGCTCGCCGACCGCATGGGTGGCGCGATGATCACTGTCTGGATCTTCGTGGTGATGGCGGTCGCGCCGCTGCTCGCCGTGTTCTTCCTGCCGACGGCGGGCAGCGGCGGCAGCCTGCTCGGCTTCGTGCTGGCGTTCATCGCGCTGTTCATCGCGGCCGGCATCGGCAACGGCTCCACCTTCCGCATGATCCCGATCATCTTCCGCACGCTGCGCGAACGGGAAGTGCGCGACCAGAAGGATCAGGCGGCGCTGGAGCAGGCGCGCCGCGTGGGCAGCACCGAAGGCGCGGCGACGCTGGGCTTCAGCTCGGCGGTGGCGGCACTCGGCGGCTTCTTCATCCCGATCGCCTACGGCACGTCGATCAAGCTGACGGGCAGCCCGACGGGCGCGCTCTTCTTCTTCAGCGTGTTCTACCTCTCCTGCGTGCTGGGGACTTGGCGCTGGTACGCACGCCGCGACGCCGAAGTGGCGTGCTGACGACCGCACGCTCGCCGAGCTGCCAGGACGCCCGATCGACGCCCCGGAAGCGCGGTCCCTCAGGCGGCCGCGCCGAGGCGGCGCGCACCGGCAAGGCAGCAGCCCAGCTGCGCGACGATCGGCGGCGGGACGGGCTCGGCGCCGGCCAGCACGCTCGCAATCCACGTCGCCGTCGTGACCGCATCGGTTGCCGCCGGCAGCGATGGCTCGCGGTCGCTTCCTTCGGCATCGACGTCGGCGCAGGACGCCGCGACACCTCCGGCCACGTGCTCGAGCGGTGTCCCGCCGCGTGGATCCGCAAACGGCTCGCCCTCGGTACCGCGAAGCAGCAGGGCGTCGGTCCGCGACGCCAGCAGGAGCTCGCGGATAATGACGAGATCGTCGGCGGACGCCGCGCCGATCACGCGATAGCCATCGCCCGCGAACGGGTCGATCAGCATGCGCGAGCATCCGCAGGATCGCCGGCGGTGACGCGCGTGGCGGCGCCAGCAGTCGCGCGAGGCCCGGCGCGAGCACGGCGAGCGGGACGTACGCGATGCCGTCGTGCCGCAGCCGCGCCTGGGCGTCGGCGAGACTCGCCGCGGGCTCGATGCCGAGCTCCCAGAGCACCTGAGCCGTCGTGACGCGGCCGACGCCGGCACCTTTCGGCGGCGTGCCGACACGGCGATCGTCGTCGCCCGGCGCCGCATCCATGCCGTCGACCCCGTGCACGAGCACGGGCGTCGCGTAGCGCTTCAGCAGCGCGGCGAGCAGCGCCGTCAGATTCGGTTGCCCATGGATGCCGCGGGACGCAGCGAGCACGACCGGCCGCGGTCCCTCGCGCGACACCTCGAGCCGGCCCGTGTGGGCGTCGAGCGCGCGCAGGAATCCGCTGGTCTCGGCGAGCGTTGCGCGCCGTCCCCGCCACGCGGCCAGAATCGCCGCAAGCTCGGGTTCCGCGACCTCGCCCGCGAGCATCGCGGCGAACAGCGCGCACGCGTCCTCGGCGCCGAGCTCACCGCCCTCGCGCGCCGCGACCTTCATCCTCAATCCTTCAGCCAGATCGTGATCTCGTGCACCGACTCCTTGCCCGGCTCGGTCTGATAGCCGTAGCCGTTGCGATCGAGGATCCTGAACAGCGGCGTCGGGTGACAGTCGATGACGAGCCTGAGCCGGTCGCCCGGCTGGAAGTCGCCGATCGTCTCGAGCACGAGCTCGAGCGGCTGCGGCGGCTCCATCCCGCGCACGTCCAGCGTGAGTTCGCGGGCCATCAGCGCGCACCTCGCGACGGCCGGCGTTTCGTTTCGGAATTCATCGGGCCATTGTGGGAGCGCCGCGACGCCCCGCTCCTTGACCCGCATCAAGCCAAATCGGCAGGAGAATCCGATTCCCGCGAGCCCGGCGCCGCGCGCGTGCCCGGCTAGCGCAGCGCGTGCGCGACGTTGAGCGCCGCGGCAAAGACGAGCACCGCGCCCGCCTGATGCGCGGCCGCGAGCGCGATCGGCACGACCAGCACCAGCGTCGCGATCCCCAGCGCGATCTGCATCGCGGTGAGCGCGACCAGCAGGTGGCCGCCCCAACGCGCTCGCGACGGCAGGCCATCGGTGGTCCGCAGCCGCCACCACAGCACCGGCACGAGCACGGCGAGCAGCCAGGCGATCGCCCGGTGGTCGAATTGCACCGTGGCCATGTTCCAGAAGAAATTCCGCCACCATGGCTCGATCATGAAGATCTCCGGCGGCACGATGTGGCCGTTCATCAGCGGGAACGTGTTGTAGGCGAAGCCGGCCCGGATGCCGGCGACGAAGCCCCCCGAGAGCGCCATCACGAAGACCAGCGCGGCGATGCCGATCGCCCAGGTCCGCGCCGCTCGCTGCGGCGCCGAGGTCAATGTCGCGCGGCGCGGATAGACGAGCGAGAGCCCGACCCAGAACATGGCCGCGAAGATCGCCAGCGCGAGGCCGAGGTGCGCGGTCAGCCGGAACTGCGACACCCGCGGATCGTCGACGAGGCCGCTCTTCACCATGTACCAGCCCATCGCGCCCTGCAGGCCGCCCAGCACGAAGATGCCGAAGAGCTTCCACGCGTGACCCGGCGGAACGTCGCGCCGCGCGATGAACCAGAGCAGCGGGACGAGGAAGACGACGCCGATCAGGCGTCCGAGCAGGCGATGGAAGTACTCCCACCAGAAGATGCCCTTGAACCCGGCGAGCGTCATGCCCTGGTTCACCTGCCGGTACTCGGGCGTCAGCTGGTACTTGGCGAACGCCTCCTGCCAGGCGGCGTCGGTGAGCGGCGGCAGCGTGCCGACGATCGGCTGCCACTCGACGATCGACAGGCCCGAATGCGTGAGCCGCGTGACCCCGCCCACGACGACCATCGCGAACACCAGCGCGCAGCAGGCGAACAGCCACGCCGCGACCCGGCGGCTCGCGGCGTGGCGCGCCGGCGCGGCGGAGGACGATGCATCGGCCGACATGGCGCGCATTCTGCCACGGCGGATCGCCGCGCGCCGACTGGACCGCGCCGCATCAAGGAATCGCGCAATGGTTCCGCATGGGCCGCAAATCCTTGATGCGTGTCAAGTCCGGGCCGCAGTCCACTCCCCGTAGAGTCCGCCGATCGACGCCCGGGGGCTCGCGCCTGCGCCCGTCCCCGGTCCCCGCCGACATCGTTCGAACGAGGCCCGCACCGGGTCACCACAAGGAGTGAGCGCCATGGCTACTGCCAACACCAGCAACGATCTCCCCAACGACGAAGTGCAGGAAGAGCCGGTTCCGGTGATGCAGCAGTTGCTCGACAACCCGTTCCTGCTGCTCTTCATCGGCATCGCGATGCCCACCGTGCTCTACATCGTCTGGGGCGTGATGGAGATCGTCGGCATCCCGGTCGCGAAGTAACCGGCACCCAACCCCAGGGAGCGAGAAACCCATGAGCGCCATTGCCCCCCCGCCCGGCCGCGTCTGGTGGAAGCAGCCGCTGGACCGCGTCGAAGGCACCTGGATCGCGATCGCCTTCGTCTGGTGCCTGATCATGTTCTTCATGATGCCGTACTGGCACGTCTACGGTAAGCAGAACCTCGCCAACGAGGCCTACCGCACGACGCCCGAGATGTTCACCGCCAAGACGCAGGCGATGGTCGACAAGTACAAGGTGCGCGAGGAGACCGACCAGAAGATCCCGGTCGTGCACCCGCCACGCGGGCAGCGACGTCTACCTGATCGCCCGGCTGTGGCAGCTGGTGGCCGATGCTCGAGCTCGAGGAGGGCAAGACCTACCGCCTGCACCTCGCGTCGATGGACTGGCTGCACGGCTTCTCGCTGCAGCCGGAGAACATCAACATCGAGGTGCATCCGAACTACGAGCACGTGATCACGCTGACGCCGACCAAGGCGGGCACGTATTCGATCATCTGCAACGAGTACTGCGGCATCAACCATCACACGATGGCGAGCCGCCTGTACGTCGTGAAGCCGAAATAGGGGGACGACGATGGCTGTCAACCGGATGTTCCGTACCTGCCCGTCCACGGGCCTCGTCTACCACGAGCCCGCCGAGAAACTGATCCGCTGGAACGCCGTGGCCGGCGTCGTGGCGCTCCTCGTCGGCGGCATTCTGGCGCTGCTGGTCACCACGACGCGCTGGCAGGCGATCCACCTGCTGCCGCCGGACTGGTTCTACCTGGTGCTGACCGCGCACGGGCTCAACATGCTCGTGTTCTGGATCATCTTCTTCGAGATCGCGGTGCTGTACTTCTGCGCGTCCACGCTGCTGCGCTGCCGGCTGGCGGCGCCGGGCATGGCCTGGGCCGCGTTCTGGCTGATGATCATCGGCGCGCTGGTCAACAACGTCGCGGTGTTCCGCGGCGACTCGAGCGTGATGTTCACGTCGTACGCGCCGATGGGCGCGCACCCGGCGTTCTACCTCGGGCTGATCCTGTTCGCCGTCGGCGCGCTGATCGCGCTGCTTCGTCTTCTTCGGCACGCTGGTGGTCGGGCGCACCGAGAAGACGTACAACGGCTCGGTGCCGCTGGTCACGTTCGGCGCGGTGACCGCGGCGATCATCGCGGTGTTCACGATCGCCTCGGGCGCGATCATCCTGATCCCGACCTTTCTCTGGTCGCTCGGGCCTGATCGACCACATCGACTCGCTGATGTACCGGACCGTGTGGTGGGCCTTCGGCCACAGCTCGCAGCAGATCAACGTCGCCGCGCACGTGTCGGTGTGGTACGCGATCGCGGCGATCGTGTTCGGCGCGAAGCCGATGTCCGAGAAGGTGTCGCGCACGGCGTTCCTGCTCTACATCCTCTTCCTCCAGCTCGCCTCGGCGCACCATCTGCTGGCCGACCCGGGACTCACGTCGAACTGGAAGATCTTCAACACCAGCTACGCGATGTACCTCGCGGTGCTGGCGTCGATGGTCCACGGGCTGACCGTGCCCGGCGCGATCGAGGTCGCGCAGCGCGAGAAGGGCTTCAACAAGGGCCTGTTCGAGTGGCTGCGCAAGGCGCCCTGGGGCAATCCCTGCTTCTCGGCGATGTTCATCTCGCTGATCGGCTTCGGCTTCCTCGGCGGGATCTCCGGCGTGATGATGGGCACCGAGCAGCTGAACCTCATCATCCACAACACGATCTACGTGCCCGGCCACTTCCACGCGACGGTCGTCATCGGCACGACGCTCGCGTTCATGGGGCTCACCTACTTCCTGATCCCGACCTTGTTCCGGCGCGAGCTGATGTTCCCGGGAATGGCCAAGTGGCAGCCGTACCTGTTCGGTCTCGGCATGTGCGGCTTCTCGCTGTTCATGATGGGCGCCGGGACGCTCGGCGTGCCGCGCCGGCACTGGGACATGAGCTTCGCCGGCAACGCGCTGGGCTACGAGTTCCCGGGCACGGCGTGGCTGATGATGAGCCTGATGGGCATCTGCGGCCTGGCCGCGATCGTCGGCGGCGTCATGTACCTGCTGATCACCGTGGGCAGCGTGTTCCTCGGCAGGAAGATCCAGACCCCCGGCTTCGCGCACGTGCGGGCGAAGGACGGCGTCGCCCCGGCGCCGCAGCCGGTGGCGGTGGCGATCAGCGCGCACGGCACCAACATCGGGACGGCAGGGTTCGTCGCGCCCGGCACGTTCGTGCTGGCGATGGTGTTCCTGATCTCCTTCGTCCTGTACTACTTCGTGAACTGGAAGTATCTGTCGACGGTCTGGCCGTTGTCCTGACCGGCTGCAGGGCGCGGCAGCGGGTGATTCCGCTGCCGCGGAGCTCCAAGGCGAGAACCGGGATTCGAGCGAAGCTTCCAGAAGACCGGAAAGCAGGCGCAGCCAAGACGCCGCTCCGACCCCGGTTTTCCGGTTCGACTTTCCGCGAGGCGCACCATGACGCAAGGTAACGAGGCAACGCTCACGCACGCCGGGACGCGCGCTTCTCCGGTGCGTCTGTTCTTCGACCTGTTCAAGCTGCGGATCGGGCTCGTGATCGGCTTCACGGCCGTCGCCGGCCTCGCGATCACGCCGGGGCCCTCGCTGCCGGGCTGGCAGATACTCGCGCTCGCGCTCGCGGTCACCATGGCCTCGGCCGCCGCCGGCGCGTTCAACCAGTACGTCGAGCGCGACCTCGACGCGCGGATGGGGCGCACCCGCCGGCGCGCCTTCGTCACCGGCCGGCTCAACGCCGGCCCCGCGTGGCTCGCGGCGATCATGCTGATCGGCGCCGCCGGCGTCGGGCTCGCTGCCGTCGCCATCAATCTGCCGGCCGCCGTCTACACGTTCCTCGGCGCCTTCACCTACGGCGTCGTGTACACGGTGTGGCTCAAGCGCCGCACGTGGTGGAACATCGTGATCGGCGGCCTCGCCGGCAGTTTCGCCGTGCTCGCGGGAGCGGCGGCGGTCGCGCCGGATACGCTGGGCCCGCTGCCGATCGCGTTCGCTGTCGTGCTGTTCCTGTGGACGCCGCCGCATTTCTGGAGCCTGGCGATCGCCTTTCGCGAGGACTACGTGGCGGCGAAGGTGCCGATGCTGCCCGTGGTCGTCGGCGATGCGCGCGCCGCGCGCGCGGTGCTCGCGGGCGCCGCGATGCTCGTCGCGGCTTCGCTCGTCCCCGGATTGCTGGGCATGGGCTGGCTCTATCTCGCCGCCGCGGTCGGCGGCGGCGCCTACCTGCTCACGACGAGCGCCCGCCTCGCGCTCGCCCCGAACCGGCGCGCGGCGATGGTCAACTTTCACGCTTCGCTGATCCAGCTGACCCTCCTGCTCGTCGCCGCGATCGCGGATGCCGCGCTGCATGCGTGATCCGCGCCAGCCGGGTGTGGATCCCACCACGCTGCTGATCGCAGCGGTCGTGGGGCTCGCCCTGTTCCTGGTCGCGGGCCTGCTGTTCGCCAGCGCCGCACCTTCCGGCGGCGCCCTCGATCCATCCAAGGCGCTCAACGTCTCGCAGGCGGCCATCGGCAGGGAGCTCGGCGACTACACGCTCTCGAACGGCGAGGGCGCGCCGGTGCGGCTCGCCGAGTACCGCGGCAAGCCGCTCGTCGTGTCGTTCGTCTACACCGGTTGCGCGCAGGTCTGCCCGACGACGACGCGGTTCCTGGGTCGTGCGATCCAGGAGGCGCAGAGTGCGCTGGGCAAGGACGCGTTCCGCGTGGTGACGGTTGGCTTCAACCTGCCGTTCGACACGCCGGTCGCGATGCGCGAGTTCCAGAAGAAGCATGCGATCGCGCTCGCGAACTGGGAGTTCCTGGCCGCCGACGCGCCGACGATCGAAGGCCTCGCGCGCGACACCGGCTTCGTCTGGGCGCCGACGGCGTCGGGCTTCGATCATCTGACGCAGGCGACGATCGTCGACGGTCGCGGCCGCGTGTTCCGGCAGGTGTACGGCGAGTCGTTCGAGCTGCCGATGCTGATCGCGCCGCTGAAGGAGCTCGTCACCGGCGCGCCGGCGCCGGCGCAGAACCTCGCCGACATCCTGGAGCGCGTGCGCATCCTGTGCACGGTCTACGATCCGCGCGCCGGCAAGTACCGGCTGAACTACGGGCTGATCATCGAGGTCCTCGTCGGCATCTCGGTGCTGGGCGCGACGGCGTTCTACGTCGGCAACGAGTGGCGCCGGCATCGCCGGATGCGCCCGTCCTGAGCCTCGAATTACCCCGGTGGTTGCGTGGGGATCGAGCCGTGGCACGTCGCGTCCACGACGGCTTGATGCACATCATGTCGTCCGCGAGGCCCCGCCGGTAGAGTCGCCACATCGACCGGTTTCCCACCCGGCGCGGTGCGTTGCCTCCGCCCGTCGCCGGGTCTTTTCTTTCGGCCCGCTGCAGCAAGACCCTGTCCACCGGCAGGTCATGCAGATGATTTGGCGGTGGCAGGCACCAGGCCCTTGCGCAAGGGCCGGCAGACAGTCGACGATGCACCGATGAGCCGCCTCCGCCTGCCCTTCCCCCGCCGTGTCCGGCGCGCGAGCCCGCGATGCTGAAGCTCGTCCAGCGTGCCGGCCGGAAGGCCTTCCACGCCGCCGAGGGCCAGTTCAACAGGATCTTCGGCGACGCGCTCAACCCCTTCTACTACCTCGGCGCGATCGCGTACTTTCTGCTGTGGGTGGTCGTCGCGAGCGGCCTGTACCTCTACATCGTGTTCAAGACCGGCGTCAACGAGGCCTACGATTCGGTCGAATACCTGACGCATCAGCAGTGGTGGCTCGGCGGGATCATGCGCAGCTTCCACCGCTACGCCTCCGACGCGATGGTGCTGGCCATGGCGCTGCATCTCGTGCGCCACTTCGTGTTCGACCAGTACCGGAGCTTCCGCTGGTTCTCGTGGGTGTCCGGCGTGATCCTGCTCTGGCTCGTCTACATCTCGGGCATCAACGGCTACATGCTGCCCTGGGATGCGACCGCGCAGTTCGTCACCGTCGCCACCGCCGAGTGGCTGGACTGGCTGCCCGTGTTCAAGGGCGCGCTGGTGCGCAATTTCATCACGCCCGATGCGATCAACGACCGCCTGTTCTCGCTCTTGTCGTTCGTGCACATCGGATTGCCGCTCGGCGTGCTCGGGCTGCTCTGGGTGCACACCCAGCGCGTGCCGGGCGCGAAGACGAATCCGCCGCGGCCGATCTGGATCGGCGTGACCCTCGCGCTCCTCGTGCTCTCGCTGGTCAAGCCGGCGCTGTCGGGCCCGCCGGCCGACCTCGCCGCGGCGCCGACGACGATTCCCCTCGACTGGTTCTACCTGCCCGTCTATCCGCTGATCTATTCGTGGTCGCCCGGCGCGGCGTGGGGGCTGGTCGGCGCGCTGACGCTGGTCCTGGTCGTGCTGCCGTGGCTGCCGCCGAAGCGCCTGCCGAAGGAGGATCTGCACCTGATGGTGCGCCCGGACAACCGGATCATCCCGGCACGTCCCGGCGAGTCGATCCTCGACGCCGTGCTGCGCGAGGGAATCGCCTTTCCGTACGAGTGCCGCAACGGCGGCTGCGGACAGTGCAAGTGCACGGTGCTCTACGGTCCCGTCGAGCAGCGCGAGCACCAGGAGTCGGCGCTCTCCGCGGAGGAGCGCGCCGCGGGCAAGGTGCTCGCGTGCAGCGCGTTCCCGCTCGCCGACATCGAGCTCGAGTACGTGCCGAAGACGCTGCCGGGAGGCTTCGTCCCGCGCGAATACGCGGCGCGGGTGACCGCGATGCACAAGGCCACCGACGACGTCATGATCGTCCGGCTCAGGGTCTCCGGCGAGCCGATCCGCTTCTACGCCGGCCAGTACATCAACATCCTGCTGCCCGGTGCCGATGGCAAGGTCGACAAGCGCAGTTTCTCGTTCGCGACCGCGCCGCACATCAACGATCAGGTCGAGTTGCAGATCCGGCTCATCCCGGGCGGCAAGTTCACGACGCAGGTCTTCACCGAGATGAAGGTCGGCGACACGGTCCGGTTCGAGGGTCCGCTCGGCTCGTTCTTCCTGCGCGAGGACTCCACGAAGCCGATCATCTTCGTCGCCGGCGCCACCGGCTTCGCGCCGGTGAAGAGCATGGTCGAGCACGCCTTCCACATCAAGATGAAGCGCCGGATCATCCTCTACTGGGGCGTGCGCTCGCGCAAGGATCTGTACCTGGCCGAGCTTCCCGAGCAATGGGCGGCCGAGCATCCGAATTTCACGTTCGTCCCGGTGCTGTCCGACGCCAAGCCGGAGGATGCGTGGACCGGACGCACGGGTCTCGTGCACGAGGCGATACTCGACGACTTTCCCGATCTGTCCGGCTACCAGATCTACGCCTGCGGCTCGGCCAAGATGGTCGAGGCGGCGCACCCGGCATTCCAGGCGCACGGGTTGTCGCAGGACGACTGTTTCTCGGACGCCTTCAAGCTCGCCCCGCATCGGGTGCGCAGGACGGACGAAGCCGACATGGTGAAGCTGGGAGGCGCATGAGACACTTTGTGTCGAGCTCGATTGCGAGAGAATCGCGATGCGCATGCGTCGCGGTTCCGGCTGCCGTGGGTCCGGCTTCAGCCGGAAACACTATGGCGCACGGTCCCAAGCCGCCTGAAGGCGGCCCCACGTGCGGGTGGCGCGAATGAGCGCGCAACCCGTCAACAAGTGGATCAGCTATCCGCTGCAGGCCGTCTGCTACGGCGCGTTCATGGCGGTGGTCGGCTACTTCGCGACATCGCCGGCGTATGTCCACCTCCCGCCCGGTCAGGCGCTGGTGAAGCTCTCCTTTCAGCATGCGGGCCAGCGCAAGGAAGCCTGCCGCGAGCGCAGCCCCGAGGAGCTGGCGAAGCTCGCGCCCAACATGCGCGTGGCGAGCGTGTGCCCGCGCGAGCGCGCGCCGGTCGAAGTCGCGATCGAGATGGACGGCAAGCCGCTGTTCGCCGTCGTCGCGCCGCCGACGGGGTTGTCCAGGGACGGCGCGTCGACCGTGTACCGCCGCATCGAGGTTCCCGCGGGTGCGCATGCGTTCGTCGTGAAGATGAAGGACACCGCGACCGGCGGCTTCGGCTACGTCAAGGATCGCACGATCGATCTGCCGGCCGGCCGCGTGCTCGTCATCGACTTCGACGCAAAGGAGGGCGGCTGGGTGTTCCGTGGGTGACACCTGATGTCCGATCCCCGCGCCGCACCTGCACCTGCGCAATCGGCCGTCGCCGACCCCGCGGCCGCCGGCCCGCTCCGTCGCGCGCTCCGCCGGGCCCAGGACGCCATCGAGCTCGCCTTCGACCGCCCTTTCGGACAGGCGGGCAATCCCTGGCGGCATCTCGGCGGCCTCGCGTTCTTCCTCTACTGGATCGTCGCGGTCACCGGAATCTATGTCTACATCGGCTTCGACACGCGCGTCGACGGCGCCTACGCCTCCGTCGAGCGCCTGTCGTCGAACGCCTTTCCGCTGGGCTCGCTCGCGCGGAGCCTGCACCGCTACGCATCCGACGCCTTCGTGCTGGTGACGCTGCTCGCACCTCGTCCGCGAATGGATCCACGACCGCTACGCGCACTTCCGCCGCTTCTCGTGGCTCACCGGCGTCGTCGCGCTGTGGCTCGTGTTCGCGTCGGGAATCGGCGGCTTCTGGCTGGTCTGGGACCGCCTCGCGCAGTACAGCCTGATCGCCACCATGGAGTGGCTGGACGCGCTGCCGGTCTTCGGCGGTGCGCTGATCCGCAACTTCATCGTCGCCGAGGCGGTGAACGACCGCTTCTTCTCGCTGCTGATCTTCCTGCACATCGGAATCCCGCTGGTGCTGCTCGCGACGATGTGGGTGCACCTGCAGCGCCTTGCGCGTCCCGGGACGAACCCGCCCCGGGCGCTCGCGTGGGGCACGCTCGCCGCGCTCGCGCTGCTCTCCCTCGCGTGGCCGGTCGCGAGCGAGCCACCCGCCGATCTCGGCATCGCGCCCGGCACGCTCGCGCTCGACTGGTTCTATCTCGGCGTGCACGCCTTCGCCGACGTCACGTCGCCGCTCGCGCTGTGGGCGGCCGCCGGCGGCTTCACGCTCCTGCTCGCGCTCCTGCCGTGGCTCTCGCGCGCGGCGCGCAACCCGCGGCCGGTGGCCGCCATCGTGAATCTCGCGAACTGCAACGGCTGCGCGCGCTGCTTCGCCGATTGCCCCTACGCCGCCGTCACCATGCAGCCGCGCAGCGACGGCCGCAACCACCTGCGGCAGGCGATCGTCGATCCGGCGCTTTGCGCGGGCTGCGGCATCTGCGCCGGCGCGTGCCCGTCGTCGACGCCGTTTCGCTCGGTCACCGAGCTCGTCACCGGCATCGACATGCCGCAGGCGCCGGTCGACGCCCTGCGCCGCGAGCTGGAGGCCGCGCTCGCGCGGCTCGCCGCCATTCGCAACGGTCCGCCGACGATCGTCGTCTTCGGCTGCCACAAGGAGCACGGCGGAGCGGACCTGGCGCGCGTCGCCGACGAAGCCACCGCGACGATGGCGATGCTCTGCGCGGCGCAGCTCCCGCCCTCGTTCGTCGAGTACGCGCTGCGCGCCGGGGCCGACGGGGTGCTCGTCACCGGCTGCCGCGACGGCGACTGTCGCTACCGGCTCGGCAACCGCTGGACCGAGGAGCGCCTCGCCGCGCTGCGCGAGCCGCACCTGCGCGCCGCCGTTCCGCGCGAGCGCCTGCGCATCGCCTGGGCGGGGCGCGGCGACGAAGATCGGCTGCGCGCCGTGATCGCGGAATTCCGCGCCGATCTCGCGACCGGTGCACGACTGCGTCGCGCCGCATTCGCGCCGCCGCCCAAGCGCTCCGAACGATCGCGGGAACGGACACCCAGCACATAGTGGGGCGATGCGGGCGATTCGGAATGCACTATGGTCGTTGGAGCCACAAGCAGGCCGATCCACGAATCGCGGCCACGGGATCCGAAACGCCCGCACCGATCGTGGGTCAGGCTTCAGCCTGACAGCCGAAATCCGCTCCACCCGGGGTAACATTCGCCCCGATGACGCCTCCACCGGAATCCTCGGTCTCGCCGACCGTCGCAGCGCGGAGCGCTACGCGCGCTGCGCCGACCGCGCGCGTGGACCTCGGCCTTGCCTTCGGCCGCTACACGCTCGCGCTGCCGCGCGACGCGCGCTCGCGGCTGGCGCTGGGCTGGCTCGCGCTCGGCGTCGCCGCGCTCGCCGCGTCCGGCATCCTCGCGGTGCTGCTCGTGATGTCGCGCACGCCGGGCCTCGCCAAGCTGTTCCCGGTCGCCAATTTCTTCCACGCGGCGCTGGTGGCGCACGTCGACCTGTCGGTGCTGGTGTGGTTCCTCGCCTTCGCCGGCGTGCTGTGGAGCCTCAACAGCACGCCGCGGCTCCTGCCCATGGGCTGGGCCGCCCTCGCGCTGGCCGCGCTCGGCACCGCGACGATGGCCGCCGCGCCGTTCGCCGGCGGCACGCCGATCATGGCGAACTACGTGCCGGTGATCGAGGCGCCGGCGTTTCTTTCCGGCCTCGCGCTCTTCGGCGGCGGGATCGCGCTCCTCGTCGGCCGCGGGCTCTTCGCCTCGCCGCTGGTCGGCATGCGGCTGGACGGCGCCGGCGCGCTGCGCTTCGGCTTGAACGGCGCGATCGTCGCCACCGCCGTCGCGCTGATCGCCTTCGGCTGGTCGTACGCGGCGCTGCCGGCGGGGCTCGACGCCAAGGCGTACTACGAGCTGCTGTTCTGGGGCGGCGGTCACGTGCTGCAGTTCACGTGGACGCTGCTGCTCCTCGTCGCATGGCTGCTGCTCGCCGACGCGATCGGCGCGCGCGTGCCGATCTCCCCGCGCGTGGCCGCGCTGCTCTTCGGCATCGGCCTCGCCGCCGTCTTCGCGACGCCGCTGATCTTTCTCGCCTACGACGTGACGTCCGTCGAGCACCACCGGCTGCAGACCTGGCTGATGCGCTTCGGCGGGGGCCTGGCGATCGCGCCGGTCGCCGCCGCGGTGATCTGGGCGCTCGTCCGGCTCCGCGGGAGCGCGCGCGCACTTGACGCGCAGGCGCGGCCGCTCTTCGCCGCGCTGGTCGCATCGATCGTCCTGTTCGGCGTCGGCGGGCTGATCGGCTTCGCGATCCAGGGCAGCGACGTGCGGATTCCGGCGCACTACCACGGGTGCATCGTCGGCGTGACGATCGCGATGATGGGCGTCACCTACTGGCTGCTGCCGCGCCTGGGCTTTGCCGCGCCGCCGCCGCGGCTCGCCACGTGGCAGGCCTCGCTGTACGGCGTCGGCCAGCTCCTGCACATCGTCGGGCTCGTCTGGTCGGGCGGTTACGGCGTGCAGCGCAAGGTCGCCGACGGCGCGGTGGTCGAGCGCTCGCTCGAGCAGGTCGCGGGCATGGGATTGATGGGGCTGGGCGGACTCGTCGCGATCATCGGCGGCATGCTCTTCATCGCGGCGGTGATCGTCGCCGTCGTGAAGCGTCCGCGCGGCAACGTGCCCGCGTCCGCCGCGTGAACGCCGCGCGATGAGCGAGCTCGCGCCCGACGCCACCGCGCGCCTGCGCCTCGTCGTCGCCCGGATCGCGCTCGCCGCCGCCGCGCTGACCTTCGTCGTCATCGTCGCCAGCGCCTTCATGCGCCACACCCAGGCGGGACTGGCCTGCGCCGACTGGCCGGCATGCTATGCCCGCATGGAGAGCGCCGGCAGCGAAGCGCCGCCGTCGTCCGGCGTGCGCGCCGCGCGGCTCGCCCATCGGATCGCGGCGACCGGCGTGCTGGCGCTCATCATCGGCATGCTGCTGGTCGCGTGGACGCAGAAGCCCGCGTGGAAGAGGGAGGGCGGTCTCGCCCTCGCCGCGCTCGTCGTCGCCGCGGCGCTCGCCGTGCTCGGCATCGCGACGCCGGGAGCGCGCCTGCCCGCGATCACGCTGGGCAATCTGCTGGGCGGCTACCTGATGCTGGCGTTGCTTTCCGCGACGGCCGCCGCCGCGATGCGCGAAACGGGATCCGAATTCGCATCGGGATTGGCCGAACCGCTGCGTCGGGGCGCGCTCGCGGTGCTCGTCGTCCTGTTCGTGCAGACCGCCTCCGGCGGCATGATCGGCGCGCAGTACGCGTTGCCGGCGTGCCCGTCGCTCGCCGGATGCGCCGGACTTTTCGTTCGGGGCAACTGCTCACGGGCGGCGCGCTCGATCCATTGCGCGCGCTGTCGATCGTCGACGACCGCGTCGCGCCACCCGGCCGGCGCCGCCGGCCTGCACGTCATACACCGCCTGCTGGGCATCGCGGCGCGGTCGCGACGCTCCTGCTCGCCCACGGGCTGCGGCAGGCCAATCCGCGCGCGGCGCGTGCGCTCGCCGTGCTCGCCATCGGCGCCCTGCTCCTGGGCATGGGGGCGGTCGCGGGGATGCCGTCGCTGCCGGTGACGGTCCTGCACAATGCGACCGCGGCGACGCTGGTCGCGGTGCTCGCGCATCTGGCGACGCGACGGGAGTTGCAATGAGCCGACGCGGTGTCGCGCTGCTTCTATGTATCGCGCTGGCGCTCACCGCGCCGGGCCCGTCGACGGCACAAGGCACGGCGCCGGTCACAGCGGGAGCGGCTTCTGACCTCCGATACCGAGAAGAGCGGACTCGACGTGCTGAAGGGCGCCTGGGTGCGTCCGGACGGCGGCTACACGATCGTCATCCGGAGCGTCGGCGCGAACGGCCAGCTCGAGGCGATGTATTTCAACCCGAATCAGCTTCCCTTCGCCAAGGCACAGGCATCGCGGGAGGGCGTGCTGCTGCGCGTCTTCTTCGAGTTGCGGGCGGGCGGCTACGCTGGCTCGACCTACGAGCTCGTCTACGATTCCGCGAGCGACCGGCTCAAGGGAACGTACTACCAGGCCGTTGCGAGACAGAAGTTCGACATCGTGTTCGTGCGGAAGTAGTCGGTAGATTGACCTCTGTCAAACCGCTCGCCTCGCGCCCTTTCGCCATGCGGCGGTGCGATCGCCGGTCAGGTTGCCTGCTGCGTCATACGTGTAACCCTTGGCCTGCGGATAAAGTAACCCGACCCTATTTCGCATTCGTCGGGGCCGGACTTCGCCACGCGCTGCCCGGCGCGGTTGATCGCATAGCGGTGGCCGCTGCTCAACCCGGTCAGGCGCCCACGGCCGTCGTAGGTCATGGTGACGGTGCCATTGCCGGTCAGATTGCAAGCCGTGGAAACGTGCGAGCTTCGGACTCGCGCGTGCTTGAGTTACAACGCCAACTTCCATCTGCCTTCCTCGCGAACCACACGCATCTCCCAGATCATTTGCTCACGCGTCGCCATGGCGGGACCGTCTGCTGCCGAAGGGTCGCGATTGAATCGCACTTCAGCCACTACTGAAATTTCGCCTCTTTCAGTACGAGTGCTGAGAATCCGAACGGCCTTCAGTCCGCCGTAACGCTCAGCTCGTGCAGTGCTCTGTCGCACGAGTGCATCAAGTCCGCCGAATCCAATGAACGCTTCCGATGACCGCGTTTCTATGGTCAGCCAGTCCTCGGCGCTCATTTGTTGCCCCGTGTGGACGAGTCTAAGAAACGTCTCCGCCGTGTCGATACGTAGGTCTGCAGCAGCGACACCGGAAGTGCTTGCCAGGAAGACCAGCAGCAGAACAAGGCAATTGGGCATATATTCTTGCGAGCGAATCGGATCAGCGAGACTTCACCGCTTGTTCCCATCGACGAATCCGTTCGGAAAGTATCGGATTGCATCATCTCGGTAATACTGAGAGTCGACTCGGTGCCTGGCCGCGGCCGGCGTTGCCACGCTGCACAGTGTCTCCGAGGTCTTAGGCACCGAACAAATTGGCTATCGCAGCGTCCGACCATGCAGGCTTCACGCGAGACCGTGCTTGGCAATTGTTCACATTGCGTCCAGCATCTGTCATGTCTCATGCAACACTCGTCAAGGCTATCAACCGAATCGTGGGGACCATCTTTGCCACCGTGCAGGGATGGTGGCCAACCACCTCCCCAATTCCCACCACACCAGTTCCCATTCTCGGTCCGTCCCTTAACTTCCTGCCGGCCCAGGCATCCAGATTGTCTCGTCAAACCCATTGACATCGAATTTTGCGAACGGTTCTTCGCAACGTACACAATAGGTGTTCAGGCCCCCCTTCAGCCCTATCGGATCACTCTCGCACGTACCTCCCCACACCCGGATCGTAATCCCGGAAGTAGTTGTAATGCAGCCCCGTCTCCGTGTCGAAGTACTGGCCGGGGAACCGCAGCTTGAACGCAAACAACGTTCCGGTGCCGTTCGGATCCTCGTTCGCCGCCCTGGTGCCGAAGGTGTCGGTCAGCCACTGCCACACCTTCTTGTTGGCCTGGTTGACGATGACGCGCGGCGTGTCGAGATGATCGGCGTAGATCGGGTAGATGTCGACGCCACCGCCCGTCGCCGTTCGCACGCTCGCCACCGGCGTGTCGGCGAGATAGACCAGTTCCTGTTGCACGGCGCCGGTCGGCGTCGTACTCGCCGATCAGCCGCCCCTGCTCGTCGTAGACGAAATAGATGGTGCCCGTCGGCACGCCGGGTCCGCTCTTCGCCACCCGCTGCCCGACGCCGTTGATCGCGTAGCGGTGGCCGCTGCTGAGCTGGGTCAGCCGTCCGCGGCCGTCATAGGTCATGGTGACCGTGCCATTGCTCGTCAGGTTGCCCGCCGCGTCGTAGGTGTAGCTCCTGGTCTGCGCCCCGGACAACGACTGCAAGCGGTTCGACGCGGCGCCGTAGCCATAGCTGGTCACCGCGGTGCCGCGCGTCTCCTGCTTGCGGTTGCCGTTGCCGTCGTAGGTGTAGGCCAACGTATCTCCCAGAGGGCAGCGTCGCCGTCGTGAGTCGATTCAGGGAGTCGTACCCGAACGATGTGTCCCCTTTCGCAAAGGTCGCCGTGTCCGGCCCCGTGGTCAGCGTCGCGATCCGGCCGTCCGAGATCGAAGCTGCGCTGGTACTTCTGTCCGTTGGCCCAGGTCCAGCCCTGCACGCGTCCGAACGGGAAATACGTCGCACCGGTCAGTACCGTCTGGCCCGCCATCGTCACGCCACTGATTCGCCCCTGCGCGTCGAAAGCGTAACTCACGCTGCGGCCTGACGGATAGGTGATCCCGGTCAATCGACCGGCGCGTACTGGTAGCCCACCGTGAAGGTCTTCGCCGAAGCGTCCGCGCCCACGGTCTGCCGCTTGCTCAGCACCCGGCCCTTCGCATCGTAGACGTAGGAAGTGCTGCCCGACGGGTCGGTGATCCGGGTGAGCCGGCCTCTCGCATACGTGCCGCCGATCGCCACATTGTCGTACTCGAGCGCAACGCTGCCGCCGACGAACGCGGTCGAGCGTCTGCCGATCGAGCGCGTCGTACGCGTGGCTCGTCGCCATGCCGCGCGCATCGGTCGAGCCGACGACGTTGCCCGCGGCATCCGGCACGTACGTCGAAATTCCGGTGTCCGGGCTCGCGAGCTGCGTCAGATTGCCGAGCCCGTCGTAGGTGTAGGCGGTCGTGAGATTGATCGGGTCCTTCACCGACACCAGGCGGTCTTTCGCGTCGTAGCCGTACTGCGTCACGCCGCCGGCGGGATCCGTCGACGTCAGCAGTCGGTTCAACGCGTCGTAGGTCAGCGAATCGTGCTGCGATTCAGCGGATCGACGACTGGACCGGAGGTTGCCGTTGCCGTCGTACATGTAGGTCGACTGTCTGCCCCGCCGCGCCGATGTCGTTGTACAGGCGTCCGAGCGCATCATGGATCCGCCGTTGCGTCTTGACCAGGCGGTCCTCCGGATCGAACACATCTTCCCTGATCCGGTTGCCCAATGCGTCGAGCGTGTACTGGATCACGTTGCCGAGGCTGTCGACGGTCTCCGTCAAACGGTGCGCGGCGTCGTACTGATAGCGGATAAAGCTGCCATCGGGCAGCGTGGCCCGGACGAGCTGTCCTGCACTGTCGTACTCGAAGGACGTGATCTCCGCCGCCGGACTTCCGGCATCGACGGTCCGCGCCCGCAGGCGTCCGCGCGGGTCGTACGCGTACGTCGTCACGACGCCGTTCGGATCGGTGGTCCGCGTGGGCTGACCGTCTGCGTCGTAGGCGTCGAAGGTCGTGACGTGGCCCAGCGCGTTCGTCACCGTCTTCACGTTGCCGCGGCACGCGCCGCAGGGATCGCTCGGCGCGTAGTACGTGTAGGTCGTGACATCCGTCACATCGGTGCGCGGACCGTCCGTCGTGAGCAGCTGGCCGAGCGGGCTGTATGTGCTCTTCCACTGCCGTGTTCTGCTACCCGCGGTGATCGTCTTCTCCAGCACGTTGCCCTGCGCGTCGTAGACGAAGTCCGTCACCAGGTCGACACCGGCCACTCCGGACGGCGCGGTGATCCTCGTCGGCAGCCGGTGGACAGGGTGCCATTGCGTCGTGATCGTGCGCGCGAGCGCCGTTCCATACGCCTCGGTGCGCGAGATCTCGAGATTGCGCGTCAGGTCGTGGAGATAGTTGGTCTGGTTGCCGTTGAAATCACGGTAGCTCGCGACATTGCCATTCGCGTCGTAGGTGTACGACGCGCTTTCGCCCGCGCAGCCCGGACAGGGTTGCGTCACGCGCTTCACGCGCAGCATGCCGCCGGCGACCTGGAAGTAAAAGCTGCGGCTGGTCGCGAACGCGTCGATGGCACTCGTCACGCCCTCGTTGGCGGTCGCGGAGAACGATCCGTGGTAGCAGCGTGACGGCTTCGGCGCCGCCGGCGTGCTGCGACGAGATCGCGCGTCCCGTCGAGTCGTAATCCCAGGTCGCGAAGCGCTGGCCGTTCTCGTCGGTGATCCCGGTCAGCGCATGCAGGAAACTGGCGTTTTCGTAGTGATAGCTGCGCACCGTACCGTCGGGGTAGGTCACGCTCGTCAACCTTCCCTTCGCGTCGTAGCCGTAAGCGTAAGTGCGGTTGCCGGGGGCCACGAAGCCGCTCAGGCGGCCCGACGCATCGTAGGTGAAGATCAGCACGCCGCCGTACGCGTCGGTGACCGTAGCGAGACGCCCGCCCGCGTCGTAGGCGAGCGCATAGGCCTGTCCGGTGCGCCGGGTGATCGACTGCACACGGCCGGCAGCATCGTAGAGCTCGACGTCCTTGTCCGCGCTCGTCAGACGCCAGCCCGTCGTCGCGCCAGCCCCATCGGCGAGTCGCTCGAGCAGCGCCGACGCGCCGCCCTGGCTGTTGTGCCGCTCCCGGCCGGTCGGCAGGAACACCTGCAGCGAGCCGTCGGGGCGCTGCGCATAGGCGAGGATGTTGCCGCCTGCCGGCGCAGCGAGGACGCGCCGGTCCCACGTCGTGCGCCAGACGTCCGTCGCCTTCTCCGGTGCCGCGTCCAGGTGGAAGAAGCCAGCGCTGTTGTAATACCTCTGGAGCTCGACGGCCCCCGGCGTCCGGGGCCGGTAATCGACCTCGCGCTGCACCTTGCAGCCATCGAGGAGGTTGACGGGGTTGCCAACCGCGCAGAAAAGTGCCGGCAGCTTCCAGCATTCCAGGTCGCCGTTCGCCTTGGTGCGCGTGCTGTACGTCGCCGGGCAGGCGAGCGCGCGCCACCGTCCGGCGTACACGACGTTGGTCCACGACTGTGTGCAGCCCCCGCCCGCAGTCTTCGTGCCGCTGAAATTCAGGATCCGGAAGTCCCGGATCAACTGGCGATTCTGCGCGAGCGGCGTCCCGCTCCAGCAGAACATGTTCTCGGGGAGGGTCTGGCCCCACCCGCTGTCGTTGACATTCACGGCGCACGCATCGTTGACGATTCTCTCGAATTTCGTGGCGACCGGCACGATATCGGCCTCGAAGATCGGTCGGCCGCAACCGCCGCGCGCCGTGCACCAGGCCGCCTCGCGCATCGGGAACGATGCGCTCACGTCACAAACGTTGTATAGCCACATGTCGCCGTCGACGGGCGCATCGGGGGGCGATGCGACCGCGACCGGTTCGGTGCACAGCGCGTCGCCGCCGTCCGCGAGGCATCGCGTGTCGACCGGCTGGGCTCCAGCGGCACCCGCGAGGCCCATTCCAATTCCAACCTGCAGGGCGATCACCCAGCGATGAAGAGCCTGCATTGTCATGACGTCCCCTTGCGAAGCGTTCGATCGACGGTCAGCGCGCACCGAGCGTGAACGTCGCGCTCGGCGTCGCCCCGACTGCGGAGTCGAGCAGCACTTCCACTTTCGCGGATACGGCCACCTTGCCCATGGGCTCCGGCTCGATGAGCACCGTGTACGTCCCGGTGACCGGCAGCGGCGGCACGACGAGGGTCTGCCCCGATCCGGTCAGGTGCGCATACGCGAGCAGGGAACCGTCCGGCTTGTTGACCTGCGCCAGGATGCCCAGGCCCGACGGCGTCGTCGTGAGCGCGCGGAACTGGATCGCGAGCGTGGCGCCCGCAACGCCCGAGAAGGACAGCCGCCCGTTCTGGCCGGGGCGCACGAGGGAAACGGCGAGTGGCGCGCCGTTCGTCAATGTCCCGGTGACGTCGTGCGAGACCCACATCCGCATCGTGCCGGTCGCGCCATTCACCGGCTGCACGATCACGCTGTAGCTTCCGGTGACAGGCAGGCTCGTCAGATTCGCCGAGCACTCGGTCCCGTCGGTGTTGCACCGGCCCGCGGTGAACAGCGTGGCATCCGGCCTGTATACGGCGAAGTTCGCGCTGGTCGCCGATGTGGGACTCAATGCCAATTGCCGGATTCCGAGGCCCAGATTTTCGCCGGCCTTCCCCGCGAAGTTGATGCGCGCGCCCGCACCCGGATTCGCGATGGCGAGATTAAGCGCCACCGCATCGAGCGACAATGGAATGCCGGCGTCGAGCCCGATCTGGAAGGCGCTCTGCGTCGCCGCCACATTCGGCGCCAGCGTGACCGTGTGTGTGCCCGTCGCCGTGAACGGCGGCAACAACGACGTGCTGCCCAGCCCGGACGCGGTGCCCCTGCGGAACGTGCTGCCATTCGGCAGCGCTATCGTGTAGTCGAGGGCGGTGCCGGCGGGCGCGATCGTCATCCCGGAGATGGTCAGCGCCTTCTGCTCGCCCGCCACCGCGGCGATCAGCGCGCGCGTGGTCTGCCCGGCATTCCGCGCGACGGCGAGCGTCGTCCCGTCCGCGGGAACGAGTCGGTTGGACTCCAGCCGCAGGTCCAGCGCGACTTGTGCAAGGCCGGCGCCGAGCAGCACCGCATAGGTTCCGCCGACGGGCAATTGCGGCAAGTGGATCGAGAGCGCCGTCGCGGACAGCGTGCCGCTCGAAAGCTGCGTGTTGTCCGGCTTGTAGACCGCGTAGGTGATCGCGCCTCCGGCGGGATTGATCGCGAAGCTGCCGAGCTGCAGGCTCAGCCAGTCGCCGGCGCTGCCGTCGAACAGGGCCAATCCGTACCGGCTGGCGGCGAGAATGCTCATGCCTTGCGCGGCGCCGTTCGCGACGAGCCTCGTCGTCGCAATGATGTCGGTTGCGGCAATGTTCGCCGGCGGCACGACGAAATCGCCGGTGCTGACCGCGCTGCCTCCGCCTGTCGTCACGCGGATGCGTCCGGAGCCCGTTGCAGCGGGAACCGCGAATGCGAGCTGCGTGGCCGCGATCGAGGAAATGGCCGCGGCCGTCTGGTTCAACCTGACGCTGGTCGCGCCTGCTGCGGGATCGAAATTCGTCCCGGCGACGGTGACCATCGTGCCGATCCCGCCGGCCGCGGGCGCGACGGCGGTGATGGTCGGCGCGCCAGGCGGCGCGACGACGAAGTCCTGCGCGCTCGTCGCCGTGCTGCTGCCGACGGCGACCGTGATCCTGCCCGTGCTCGCGCCGGCGGGCACCGTGACGGCGAGCGTCGATGCCGTTGCCGCCGTCACGATGGCCGCGACGCCGTTGAAGGCAACGACATTGCTCGCCATCGCGGCGGAGAAGCCGGTCCCCGTGATCGTCACCGCGGTTCCGGCCGCGCCCGATGTCGGCGCGAAATCGGCAATGCTGACTGTCGCCGTATTGACGCGCTGGATCGCGACGATGTTGCCGACCGCGTCGTAGGTATACCGGACGACGTTCGACGCCGCGTGCACCGCCGTGACCGTGGCCACGCCGAGAGCGAAAAGGCAGCACTTCAGCGAGCGTGCGTGCCGCGGGACGAACGCCGCGCGCAGCAGCGCCGCGTTCGGGTGACACCACGCAGGCACTGGCGTCGCGGGCTCTGCGCTCGTGTAAAGGCGGCCCAACGTCTCCTCCCCGACCGTGCGTTGGCGGCACGGCAGACGCTTCGCGCCGGCAATCTTCGGATCGAAGCGCGTCGCAGGCGTTGTGCGTTCCATGGAGCAGGCCTGCATCGACGACGCGCGCTCGAACTCTTTTCGATCTGGCGCGATCGCACGATAGGGCGGCTCGCATGCCCGCACACCTGTAGGAAACGACAGGTCGCGCGGACGGATTGGTGCTCTACGCCCTGAATTGCACTTTCGGTCTAGGCCAAAGGGCCTATCGCGTTTCCGTCGACATCACCCGGATCGCCGTCAACTCCGCTTACACGCGAGCGCGACCGCGCTGTCGTCATCGACGAACGTGTATCGATCGGACTGTCGGTGACCAATCCGGACGCGACGGGTCCCGCGACCAGGCACCACGCGGACGGACGGAAGCGCGAGCCCGCAACCTGCTAGAGTCCGTCGCAATCGCGCAACCGGCACGCCCGGCCAGTGCGTCAGCGATCGCAAAGGGAGGACGACGAGTGAACGCAACGGCCCATGCCACGCAGCACCTGCGCATCCATCGCTTCAGCGCGCTCGCGCCCGGCCCGCGGCTCATCGTCACCGGCGCCGTGCACGGCAACGAGACGGCGGGCCCGCGCGGCATCGAGCGCGCGCTGGCCGGGATCGAGCGCGGCGAGGTGGCGATCGTGCGCGGCACGGTGACCTTCGTGCCGGTGGCCAACCCGCTCGCCTACGCCAGGGGCGAGCGCTTCGGCGAGCGCAACCTCAACCGGCGCCTGCTGCCCAACCCGAGCCCGCAGGACAACGAGGACCGCATCGCCAACGTGCTCTGCCCGCTGCTGGCCGAGCACGACGTGCTGCTCGACCTGCACGGCTTCCGCAGTCCGGGCCGGCCGTTCGTGCTGCGCGGACCCGCCGACAACGACGGCACGCTCGAGCCCTTCGCCCACGCCGAGGCCGAGGCCCGCCTGTGCGCGCACCTCGGCGTCGCGTCGCGTCGTCGACGGCTGGATGGACGCCTACGCGGCCGGCGTGGCGCGGCGCCGCCAGCTCAACCTCACGCCCGGCGCGGTGAACGAGGACCCGGCCTACGGGATCGGCACGACCGAGTACATGCGCTCGGTCGGCGGCTACGGGGTCACGCTCGAATGCGGTCAGCTCGACGATCCGGCCGGCCCCGAGGTCGCGCTCCACGGCGATCCGGCAGACGCTCGCGCTGCTGGGCATTGCCGAGCTGCCGCTCGCGCCCCCGCAGGGGCCGATCGAGTGCCTGACGCTCGCGACGGTGATCGACCGCCACGCCGAGGGCGACCGCTTCGTCAAGACCTGGACCAGCTTCGACCCGCTGGCCGCGGGCGAGGTCATCGCGCTGCGCGCCGACGGCAGCGAGGTGCGCGCGCCCGAGCCCGGCTACATCGTCTTCCCGGACCACGCCGCGCTGCCGGGGCACGAGTGGTTCTACCTCGCGCGGCCGAGCCGGCGGCCGATCTGAGCGCGCAGCAGGCGCAGCCGGCGCTGCGCTGCAGCGAGCGCGCGGCCACCCTGCGGCGCCGCGGCGAACCGGCCGACGGGTGCCGCCCGGCGGCGCCGGCAGGCCGTTAGCATCGGCGTGCCGGCTGGTGCACAATGTCCCGCCGGATCCACACCACACCAGGAGGAACGCCATGCACGAACAGGACCTGCGTCATCTGATCGAAGACGTCCGCGAAGGCCGCTTGCCGCGTCGCGCGTTCATCCTGCAGTTGGTCGGCCTCGGTCTCTCCGCGCCGATGGCCTCGATGCTGCTGATGCACGCCGGCGTCGCGCAGGCGCAGACGCCGTCGGCCTACAAGCCCACCAAGCGCGGCGGCGGCGGCACGCTCAGGGCGCTGTGGTGGCAGGGCGCGACGCTGCTGCAACCGCACTTCGCCAACGGCACCAAGGACCAGGAGGGCTCGCGCATCTTCTACGAGCCGCTCGGCAGCTGGGACAACGACGGCAACCTCGTGCCCATCCTCGCCGCCGAGGTGCCCACGCGGGAGAACGGCGGCGTGGCGGCCGACGGCAGGAGCGTCACCTGGAAGCTCAAGCGGGGCGTGACCTGGCACGACGGGCAGCCGTTCACCGCCGACGACTGCGTCTTCACCTGGGAGTACGCCAAGGATCCGGCGACCGCCGCCGTGACCTCCGGCGTCTTCAAGGACGTCAAGGTCGACAAGATCGACTCGCACACGATCCGGGTGACCTTTCCCAAGCCCACGCCGTTCTGGGCCACGGCGTTCTGCGCGGCCGAGGGCATGATCATTCCGAAGCACCTGTTCGCGCCCTACATCGGCGCCAAGTCGCGCGAGGCGCCGACCAACCTCAAGCCCGTGGGCACCGGCCCCTACAAGTTCGTCGACTTCAAGCCGGGCGACATGGTGCGCGGCGAGCTCAATCCGAATTACCACATGCCCAACCGCCCCTTCTTCGACGCGATCGAGATGAAGGGCGGCGGCGACGCCACCTCGGCGGCGCGCGCCGTGCTTGCAGACCGGCGAATACGACTACGCCTGGAACCTCCAGGTCGAGGACGAGGTGCTGAAGCGCATGGAGGCCGGCGGCAAGGGGCGTGCCCACGTCGTGCCCAGCGGCGACATCGAATTCGTCCAGTTGAGCGTCACCGACCCCTGGAACGAGGTCGACGGCGAGCGCTCGAGCGTCAAGTCGAAGCACTTCGCCTTCAGCGACCCGCAGGTGCGCCAGGCGATGGCGCTGCTGGCCGACCGCAAGGGCATGCAGGACTTCATCTACGGCCGCACGGGTGTGGCGACGAGCAACTTCCTGAACAATCCCGCCAAGTTCCGCTCGCCGAACACGAAGTACGAATTCAACGTCGACAAGGCCAACCAGATCCTCGACGCGGCCGGCTGGAAGCGGGGCGCCGACGGCATCCGCGAGAAGGACGGCAAGAAGCTCAAGTTCGTCTACCAGACGTCGATCAACGCGTCGCGGCAGAAGGAGCAGGCGATCCTCAAGCAGGGCTGCCAGAAGGCCGGCATCGACCTGGAGCTCAAGTCGGTGACGGCGTCGGTCTTCTTCTCGTCGGACGTGGCCAACCCCGACACCTACCAGAAGTTCTGGTGCGACATGCAGATGTACACGACGACGATGACGCAGCCCGACCCCGAGCGCTTCATGGACCAGTACCTCACGCGCGAAGTGTCGACCAAGGCCAACAAGTGGTCGGGGCGCAACATCCTGCGCTGGCGCAACGAGGAGTACGACCGGACCTATGCCGCGGCGGAGACCGAGCTGGACCCGGTCAAGCGCGCGGCGCTCTTCATCAAGCTGAACGACCTCGTGGTCGGCGACGGCCACATCGTCCCGCTGATCTCGCGTCCGCGCGTGCGCGGAGCGTCGCTGAGGCTCGAGGCGCCGTTGACGGGCTGGGACCTCGACTTCTCGGGTCTGCACAACTGGTACCACCGCGACGCCTGACCGCGCCGGAACCGGGCGCATAGGCCGTGGGCTCCTACATCCTGCGGCGCCTGCTGATCGCCGTGCCCAGCCTGCTGGGCATCAGCGTGGTGCTGTTCACAGTGCTCGCGCTGGCGCCCGGCGATCCGTTCGGCGAGCTCGCGCTCAACCCGAACGTGCCCGCCGAGGTGCGCGAGCAGCTGCGCAAGAGCTTCGGCCTGGACGATCCCGTCTGGCAGCGCTACTTCCGGTGGCTCGCCGCGATGCTGCGGGGCGACTGGGGCTTCTCGTTCGTCAGCCGCGTCGACGTCGACACGCTGATCCTGCAGCGCGTGCCGGTGACGCTCGCGGTGATCGGCGCCTCGCAGGTGCTGGCGCTCGCGATCGCGCTGCCGGTGGGCATCCTCTCGGCGGCGCGGCCCTACTCGTGGTTCGATCGCGTCGCCAGCACGCTCGCCTTCGTCGGCTTCTCGCTGCCGACCTTCTTCACCGGCATCCTGCTGATCCTGCTGTTCTCGATCAAGCTCGACTGGCTGCCCTTCGTGTTTCGCGCCGACATCAGCGCGACCGGCTGGCAATGGTGGTGGGAGCACATCCGGCAGGCGCTGATGCCGGTATTCGTCCTGGGACTGTTCCAGGGCGCGAGCTGGACGCGCTACGTGCGCTCCGCGGTGCTGGACGTCATCCGCCTCGATTACGTGACGACCGCGCGCAGCAAGGGGCTGGCGGAGCGCGCGATACTGCTGAAGCACGTGGTGCGCAACGCCCTGATCCCGGTCGTCACGCTGGTGGCGCTGCAGATGCCGGCCGTCTTCGGCGGCGCCATCGTCACCGAGCAGATCTTCCGCATCCCGGGCATCGGGTCGCTGCTGATCGACGCCATCCTGCGCAACGACACGCCGGTGATCATGGCCGTGACTTTCGTGTTCTCCTGCCTCGTGATCGTCTTCAACCTGACTGCCGACCTGCTCTATGGCTGGCTCGATCCGCGCATCTCCTACCGCTAGCGGCGCAGAACCGCCGGCGGCGGTGCTTGCGCGACGCGTTGCGCCGGGCCCGGATCCGTCCGGCGCCGGGCCGCGGGCCGCCCGCCGCGCGGCGGATGCCTCGCCGTGGGCCGAGGCGTGGCGGCGCTTCCGGCGGCACCGGATGGCGCTCGTCTCCCTTGCCGTGCTGACGCTGATGGCCGCGGCCGTCGCCTTCGGGCCGCTGGTCTGGCGCCATTCGATCGACGCGATCGACTTCACGGCCCGGCTCGCCGGTCCGTCGCTCGCCCACCCGCTCGGCACCGACGATCTCGGACGCGACGTCCTGGCGCGCGTGCTCTACGGCGGCCGCATCTCGCTGGCCGTGGGCCTGGCGGCGATGCTGATGGCCGTCGTCGTCGGCGTGCTGATCGGCGCCATCGCCGGCATCTCGCGCGGCGCCGTCGACGCCGCGCTGATGTGGCTCACCGACCTGTTCCTGTCGCTGCCGCAGCTGCCGCTGCTGCTGGTCATCATCTACCTCTTCCGCGACAGCCTGAAGGGGATGTTCGGGGTCGAGGTGGGCACCTTCATCCTGATCGTCGCGGTGATCGGCGGCTTCCGCTGGATGCCGGTGGCGCGGCTGGTGCGCGCGCAGTTCTTCTCGCTGCGCGAGAAGGAATTCGTCGAGGCCGCGCGCGCGCTGGGCGCCTCGGTGCCGCGCCAGGTCGTGCGCCACATCCTGCCCAATTCGCTGGGCCCGGTGATCGTGGCCGGCACCATCGACGTCGCCGCGGCGATCATCGCCGAGTCGACGCTCTCCTTCCTCGGGCTCGGCTTTCCGCCGGACATTCCGACCTGGGGCCGGATCCTCTTCGACAGCAAGGATTACCTCGACATCGCGCCGCACTGGGCGCTGTTCCCGGGGCTCGCCATCTTCCTCGCGGTGCTGACGATCAATTTCGTCGGCGACGGGCTGCGCGACGCGCTGGATCCCAGAAAGGTGATGTGATGTCCTCGCGATCGTGCGTGCCGCCGTCGCTGTGGGCGCATCACCGTTGCTGATAATGGCGCTGCTCGAGATCAGGGACCTCAGGACCCACTTCAAGACCGACGACGGGTGGCTGCACGCCGTCGACGGCGTCGATCTCGCGATCGACCGCGGCGAGACCGTGTGCGTGGTCGGCGAGTCGGGCTGCGGCAAGAGCGTGATGGCGATGACCGTGCTCCGGCTGATTGCCATTCCGCCCGGGCGCATCGTCGGCGGCCAGGTGCTCTGGCAGGGGCGCGACCTCGTCACCGCGACCAACGACGAGATGCGCAAGGTCCGCGCGAAGGAAATCGCGATCGTCTTCCAGGAGCCGATGACCTCGCTCAATCCCGTCTATTCCGTCGGCGAGCAGATCGCCGAGAGCCTGCGCCTGCACGAGGGGCTGTCCAGGAAGGAGGCGATCGGCCGCGCGGTGGAGATGCTCCGGCTGGTGCACATCCCCACGCCGGAACGGCGCGTCCACGACTATCCGCACCAGTTCTCCGGCGGCATGCGCCAGCGCGTGATGATCGCGATCGCGCTCGCATGCAGGCCGAAGCTGCTGATCGCCGACGAGCCGACCACGGCGCTCGACGTCACGATCCAGGCGCAGATCCTGGACCTGCTGGCCGAGCTGAAGGACCGCCTGGGCATGGCGGTGCTGCTGATCACGCATGCGATGGGGGTCGTGGCCGAAGTCGCGCAGCGCGTCGTCGTGATGTACGCCGGCAAGGTCGTCGAGGAGGCCCCGGTGGGCGAGCTCTTCGCACGCCCGCGTCATCCGTACACGCAGGGGCTGATCCGCTCGATCCCCCGCATCGACATCGCGGCCACGCACAAGGTGCGGCTCGAGGCCATCCGCGGCACCGTGCCCAAAGTGATCGAGCCGGGCGAGGGCTGCCGCTTCGCGCCCCGCTGCCGGTATGCGATGCCGGCGTGCACGGAGGCGACCCCGCCCTTGCGCGAGGTGGCGGCCGGCCACAAGGTCGCGTGCATCCTGGAAGCGTCGGCATGAGGCATCCCGCGTCGATCTCGGGGACTGTTGCGGTGCGATGTGCGTCCGTGGGTCCGGCTTCAGCCGGACGCGGCAAGGCGCCTCCTCGCGGGCCGCCTGAAGGCGGCCCCACCGGAGAGGGCGTATGAACGCGCCGCTGCTGAAGGTGCGCGACCTCGTCAAGCACTTCCCGATCAAGGGCGGGCTGCTCAGTCACCTGGTCGAGAAAGTGCACGCGGTCGACGGCGTGAGCTTCGATATCGACGCCGGCGAGACGCTGGGCCTCGTCGGCGAATCCGGCTGCGGCAAGAGCACCACCGGCCGCTGCGTGCTGCGGCTGATCGAACCGACGTCCGGCGACGTGTGGTTCGACGGCAAGAACATCACGGCGCTCGACAGGAACGCACTGCGCGAGATGGCGCGCCACATGCAGATCATCTTCCAGGATCCGTATGCGTCGCTGAACCCGCGGATGACCGTCACGGCGATCATCGGCGAGGCGCTGACGATCCACAAGCTGACGAAGACGCGGCGCGAATACGAGGACCGCATCGTCGAGCTGCTGGAGACCGTGGGCCTCGATGCCGATCACATGCGACGCTACCCGCACGAGTTCTCCGGCGGCCAGCGCCAGCGCATCGGCATCGCGCGCGCGCTCGCGGTGAATCCGAAGCTGGTGGTCTGCGACGAGGCGGTCTCCGCGCTCGACGTGTCGATCCAGGCGCAGGTGATCAACCTGCTCGAAGACCTGCAGGCGAAGCTCCAGTTGACCTACATGTTCATCGCCCACGACCTGTCGGTGGTCGAGCACATCAGCGACCGCGTCGCGGTGATGTACCTGGGCCGCATCGTCGAGATCGCGCCGGCGAAGAAGCTCTACAGCAACCCGCTGCATCCCTACACCGAGGCGCTGCTGTCGGCGGTGCCGATCCCCGATCCGCGCGTGGGGCGCCGGCGAATGCGGCTTGAGGGCGAGGTGCCGAGCCCCATCAATCCGCCGTCGGGTTGCCACTTCCACCCCCGCTGCCCGATCGCCAGGCCCGAGTGCGCGCGCGACAAGCCGGTGCTGAAGCAAAGCAGCGAGGGTCACTGGGTGGCCTGCCACCTGCGCGGCTGATGCCCGCTCCGGCAGGAACGTCTCCGCGGCCATGTCCGACACCGACGAATCGCTGAAAGGCTATTACGCGGCGCGCGCCCGCGAGTACGAGCGGATCTACGCGAAGCCCGAGCGCCAGGCCGACCTGCGCCGGCTCGAGGGCCTCCTGCCCTCGCTCTTCGCCGGCCGCCGGCTGCTCGAGATCGCGTGCGGCACCGGCTATTGGACGCGGTTTCTCGCCGGCGAAGCGCAGAGCATCGTCGCCATCGACGCGAGTTCCGAGACGCTCGCCGTTGCCGCCGAAAAGCCCCTGCCCGCCGGCCGGGTCCGCTTCCGCGTCGCCGACGCGTACGCGCTGCCCGACGAGCTCGGCATGTTCGACGCCGCGTTCGCCGGCTTCTGGTGGTCGCACGTCCCTGCGCGCGAGCGCGCACGCTTTCTCGGCGCTCTCGACCGGCGGCTCCTTCCCGGCGCCAGGGTCGCGCTCCTCGACAACCTATTCGTCGCGGGCAGCAGCACGCCCATCGCCCACGGCGACGCCGACGGAAACACCTATCAGGTTCGGCGGCTGGACGACGGGACCGAGCACACGGTGCTGAAGAACTTCCCGACGGAGGCCGAGCTGCGCGCCGACGTTGCCGCGTTCGGCCGGAACATGCGCTACACGGCCCTTCAGTACTACTGGCTGTTCAGCTACGAGAAGCCGCCCGCGCCGTGATCGGCGGGCGCACGCCGCGCCACGCTCAGCCGCGCACCTCGACCGCGGGCACGTAGCCGCGCAGGCGCGCGAGCAGCGCCGGCTCGATCGATGCGCCGTGCGGCGCGCCCGCCACCAGCGCTTCGTCGGCGCAGCCGGTAACCCGGAACGGCTGCAGCACCCAGCGGGCGATGCCGCGGCCGGCGAGCTCGCGGGCGAGCTCTTCGAGCGCCGCGGGCGGCGTCAGCGCCGGATGCACGGTGGTGCGCACTTCATGCGCCACGCCCGAGTCGAGGACGAGGTCGAGGCTCGCGAGCGCGGCGATCCCGCTGGTCGCCGCGCCGGTGAGCCCGGCGTACTCGGCCGACGGCGCCTTGATGTCGATGCCGACCCAGTCGAGCTGGCCCAGGAGCGACGCGAGGCGCCGCGGATAGATCCCTGCCGTGTGCAGGCCGATCGCGAAGCCCAGCGCGCGCACCGCGGCGACCGCGTCGGCCAGCTCGGGCTGCGCGGTGGGCTCGCCTCCGGAGAACACGACGGCATCGAGCAGGCCGCGGCGCGTGGCGAGCCAGTCGAGGATGCGCAGGAAATCGCGCTCGTCGTCGCCGTGCGCCGGCAGCAGGTGCGGGTTGTGGCAGTAGCCGCAGCGCCAGGGGCAGCCCTGGCAGAACACCACCGCGGCCAGCGCCTCCGGGTAGTCGGTCGCGGTGAACGGGACGAAGCCGCCCACGCGCAGCGACCCGGCGCGCGCCGCATCCGGCATCGTGGCCGTGTCGTGCATCGCGAATCCGATCGGCAATGGGGTCCGGTAATGGGGTCAGTGCAATTTACCGCGCGCGATAAATTGCCCTGACCCCATTGCATTAACTCTCAGCAATGCGGTCGCGCGCGCTCCTCGCGGAAGAAGCAGCGTTCGCGATGCTCGCCCTTCTTGCCGATGTTGAACGACGCCACGGGACGGTGGTAACCCATCACCCGCGTCCAGACCTCGCAGCGCTGGCGCTCGTCGTCGGCCAAGGCAAGCGGCTCGGCCAGATGCATCGTTTCGGTCATCGTGTTCATCGCGCTCCTCCAGTTCATTACGCGGGGTCAGGCGGCGAGCTTGCGCCGCTTCTCGGCAAGCTTCTCCTCGTCGCACCTGGGGCAGTACTCGTGCTCGCCCTCGAGATAGCCGTGCTTGGGGCAGATCGAAAACGTCGGCGTGATCGTGATGTACGGCAGCCGGAAGCGCTCCAGCGCGCGCCGCACCAGCGTCTTGCAGGCGTCCGGCGAGGACAGCTTCTCGCTCATGTAGAGATGGAGCACCGTGCCGCCCGTGTACTTGGTCTGCAGCTCCTCCTGCCGGGTGAGCGCCTCGAACGGGTCGTCGGTGTAGCCCACCGGGAGCTGCGAGCTGTTCGTGTAGTACGGCATCTCCGGCGTTCCCGCCTGCAGGATCTCGGGCCAGCGCTTGCGGTCTTCCTTGGCGAAGCGGTAGGTCGTCCCCTCGGCCGGCGTCGCCTCGAGGTTGTACATGTGCCCGGTCTCTTCCTGGAAGGCGACGATCCGTGCGCGCAGGTGATCGAGCAGGCGCACCGCGAACGCGTGGCCGTACGGCGTGGTGATGTCGTCGTTGCCGCCGGTGAAGTTGCGCACCATCTCGTTGATGCCGTTGACGCCGATCGTCGAGAAATGATTGCGCAGCGTGCCCAGGTAGCGCTTGGTGTACGGAAAGAGGCCCTGATCGATCAGGCGCTGGATCACCTTGCGCTTCACCTCGAGGCTGTCCTTCGCATAGCCCAGCAGCTCGTCGATGCGCTCGAACATGCCGATCTCGTCGCCGGCGCAGAGGTAGCCCAGGCGCGCGCAGTTGATCGTCACCACGCCGACCGAGCCCGTCTGCTCGGCCGAGCCGAAGAGCCCGTTGCCGCGCTTCAGGAGCTCGCGCAGGTCGAGCTGCAGCCGGCAGCACATCGAGCGGATCATGTTGGGCTTCAACTCGGAGTTCAGGAAGTTCTGGAAATACGGCAGCCCGTACTTCGCCGTCATCGCGAACAGCGCCTCGCAGTTCGGGTGCTCCCAGTCGAAATCCGGCGTGATGTTGTAGGTGGGGATCGGAAACGTGAACACGCGGCCCTTGGCGTCGCCGGTGGTCATCACCTCGATGTACGCGCGGTTGATCATGTCCATCTCGGGCTGCAGGTCGCCGTAGGAGAAGGGCATCTCCTCGCCGGCGATCACCGGGATCTGCCCGCGCAGATCCTCGGGGCACACCCAGTCGAACGTCAGATTGGTGAACGGCGTCTGCGTGCCCCAGCGCGAGGGCACGTTGAGGTTGTAGATCAGCTCCTGGATGCACTGCTTGACCGCGTCGAAGGTCATCCCGTCACGGCGGATGAACGGCGCCATGTAGGTGTCGAACGAGGAGAACGCCTGCGCGCCCGCCCATTCGTTCTGCAGCGTGCCGAGGAAATTGACGATCTGGCCGACGGCGCTCGACATGTGCTTCGGCGGGCCGGCCTCGACCTTGCCCGGAACGCCGTTCAGGCCCTCGTGGAGCAGCTGGCGCAGCGACCAGCCGGCGCAGTAGCCGGCGAGCATGTCGAGGTCGTGGATGTGCACGTCGCCCTCGCGGTGCGCGCGGCCGATCTCGGGCGCGTAGACATGCGACAGCCAGTAGTTGGCGACGACCTTGCCCGAGACGTTGAGGATCAGCCCGCCGAGCGAGTAGCCCTGGTTCGCGTTGGCGTTGACGCGCCAGTCCTTCTGCTCGAGGTACTCGTCGACCGACGCGGCGACGTCGACCAGCGTCTTGCGGTCGGCGCGCAGCCGCTCGTGGCGGTCGCGGTAGACGATGTACGCGCGTGCCGTGTGGAACCAGCCGGCCGCGGCGAGCGTGTGCTCGACGCAATCCTGGATCGTCTCGATGTCGGGGACCCCGCCGGTGTGCCGGTGGGCGAGCACGCGACCGACGGCCTCGGCGAGCTCCGCGGCTTCGGCGGCGTCGAATTCGCCGGTCGCGGCGCCGGCCCGCGCGATCGCCGAGGCGATCTTCGAGAGCTCGAAGGTGACCCGCTGGCCGTCACGCTTGACGACTTGGGCGGGCAGCGCCGGCCGCGACGAAAGCACTCCACCCGTCGCCGCGGCGACCGTTTCCAACGCCATGACCTTCCTCCCAGTGTTCGATGCGGAGCGAGCTGCCGTGCTCGCGAGTCGACCGCAATATCTTGTAGGTCACACGCAAGGTAGCCCAAGGGATGGGGGTGAGCAATCGCCCTCCGCGACCGATCGGGATTTTCTTGACCTGCATCAATTGAGGGCCAGATAGCTGTCGCAATTGCACATGCGAAACGGGGGCTTATCGACGAATGCTGATGTTGGTTCTAGATGGCGAACGGCCTCGGAAGCGGGTCCCGGAGACGCGGCAGCCGCTCGCCGGAGGGTAGAATTCCCCGCCATGCCAGGACGCCGTTCGTCGTTTCGCCGCACCGCCTGTATCGTGCTCGCGGCCTTCCTGCTTCCGGGGTGGGCGCCAGGCGCGCACGGCGCGCACGGATATTCGGGCGCGACCGGGTCGGATGACCGCTCCGATGTTTGCAGGTCCGCGGCCCCGGGCGGCGAGCCGGCCACGAAGCTTCCAATCGGGCGGGAAAGCGATTCGAAAGTAAGCGCACACTGTCAGGAATGCGCCGCCTGCACGGGGACGCCACTGGCCGCAATCCCGCCGTCGACTCCCTGGCTCGGGGTGGCGCCGGCACTACCCGCCGCGCTCGCTGCGGTGCCCGCGGCGACCACCTCCGTCGACATCGCCGCCGCCCATCCGCGCGGCCCGCCCCACTTCGTCTGATCGATCCGCGGCTTGCCTCGCCGCTGCACGCATCGGCGGGGTCCGCGGGTTGCCGCCTGCGCCGCCCGGTGCGGCGGGCAAATCCACGTGACCGGCGCGACCGTCGCGCCGTCCCCATTGCGACAACGATCAAGGAGATCTCCATGCAATCCATACGCAGCGCCGCAACCCTGGTCCTCGCCAGTGCAGTCCTCGTCCTCGCGACGTCCGCCGCAGCCCAGGTCGCCGTGACCGAGCCGTGGGTGCGCGGCACCGTCGCGGGGCAGAAGGCAACCGGCGCATTCATGCAGCTGAAGTCGCCCGCGGATGCCGCGCTGGTCGAGGCCGCCTCGCCCGTCGCGAAGATCGTCGAGATCCACGAGATGAAGATGGAAGGCGGCATGATGAAGATGCGCGCCGTCGACAAGCTTCCCCTGCCCGCCGGCAAGGCGGTCGACTTGAAGCCCGGCGGCTACCACGTCATGCTGATGGACCTCGTCCAGCCGCTCAACGAGGGCGACACCGTGCCGCTGAAGCTCACCTTCGAGGACAAGGCCGGCAAGAAGCAAACGGTCGAGGTGAAGGCGCAGGTCAGGGCGCTGACCGCCAGCGGCGCGATGCCCGCGGGCAAATCCAAGTAGCGGAGGGCGCCGTACCACGCTGCGGCGGCCCGCAAGGTCGCCGCAGTTCGTCGCCGACCGCGTCGCGGCCATCACTCATGGTTTGTTGCAGAGCAGCAGGCGATTCGCGTTGACAGCGCCGGTTCAACCCTGTTCAATTGGTCTGACCACTTGACCACGAGGCCGTCGTCGCGACGAACGGCCAGCGGCGGCGGTGGGCCACAATCCAAAGGAGGAGTGACATGCGAGATCCCATTCGCGCGCTGGCGCGCTGCGCCGGCGCCGTCGCGCTGGCCGTTACGTTCGCCGCCGGCGCGCAGCAGCCGATCACGCTGCACGGCGCGTCGCAGTTCAACGACGACCACGCGTTCACCAAGGCGATGGTGAAGTTCGAGCAGCTGGTCAAGCAGTACTACGGCAAGCCGATCAACTTCGTGCTGCACAAGAACAGCGAGCTCGGTCTCGAGAAGGACTACTTCGCCTTCATGAACCAGGGCATCTCGGTCGATTACGCCATCGTGTCGCCGGCGCACATGTCGACGTTCTCGAAGGCCGCGCCGTTCATCGACGCGCCCTTCCTGTTCCGCGACCTCGCGCACTGGAACAAGGTGCTCGACGCCGACACGCTGAAGCCGGTCGCCGACGAAGTCGCGGCCAAGGCCGACGTCATGCTGATCGGCTACGCCGGCGGCGGCACCCGCAACATCTTCGTCAACAAGCCGGTCCGCAATCTGGCCGAGATGAAGGGTCTCAAGGTTCGCGTGCAGGGCGCGCCGATCTGGAGCAAGACCTTCGCGGCGATCGGCATGGCGCCGACGGTGATCGCCTACAACGAGGTCTACAACGCGATCCAGAACGGCGTCATCGCTGCCGGGGAAAACGAGGCCGCGGGCGTCGAGCAGATGAAGTTCTTCGAAGTCGCTCCCAACCTCAGCATGACCCAGCACGCGATCACCATCCGGCCGCTCGCCTTCTCGGGCAAGACCTTCAAGAAGCTGCCGCCGGACCTGCAGGCTGCGATCCTGAAGGCGGGCAAGGAGGCCGGCGTTCTACGGCCGCCAGATCGAATCGAGCGAGGACACCGCGAAGCTCGACGCGATGGAAAAGGCGGGCAAGCTGAAGCGGATCCCGTTCACCGATCGCGCCGCGATGAAGAAGCTGGCCGATCCGGTGATGGCGGAGTACGCGAAGGAAATCGGCGCCGAAGCCATCTACAACAAGATCAACTCGATGTAACGAGGACAAGCGATCCGGCGGAAGCGTCGCTCTTCCGCCGGTCTTTTTTTGCCCGCGGGAAGCCACGGCAGCCATGCGCAAGCTCATCGACGGCTATTACCGGCTGCTTTCGTGGCTGCTGGTGGCGACGGTCGCCATCCTGATCGTCCCGGTCAGCCTGCAGATCTTCTCGCGCTACACCGCGCTCATCCCGAGCTACATCTGGACCGAGGAGATGGCGCGCTTCTTCTTCATCTGGATGATCATGCTGGGCGCGATGGTCGGCATCCGCGACGGCGCGCACTTCGACGTCGACCTCTGGCCCGAGCTCGCGCCCAGGGCCAATGCGCTGCTGAAGATTCTCACCAGCGTCTTCGTGCTGGCGTTCGCGCTGTTCTTCGTCTGGTACGGCATCAAGTTCGTGCAGTTCGGCTGGAACCAGAACTCGGAGCTCGCCGAGCTGCCGATGCCCTACATCTTCCTCGCGTGGCCGCTCACCGGCTTCACCTGGGTGCTGTTCCTCGGTGAAGCGTTCATCGCCAACCTGCGGGTGCTCGCCGGGGAGCAGCGGCGTTGATGGGCGCCGCCACCCTTTCGCCGGCGATGGCGGCGCTGGTGCTCTTCGGCGTGTTCTTCACGCTGATGGCGCTGCGCGTGCCGATCGCCTTCGCCCTGGGGCTCGCGTGCCTGCCGGTGATGGTGATCGAGCCGCGGCTCTCGCCGATGATCCTGTTCAACGAGACGTTCAAGTCGTACAACTCGTTCATCCTGCTCGCGGTGCCGTTCTTCCTGCTGACCGCCAACCTGATGAACGTCGGCGGGATCACCGATCGCCTCGTCCGCCTGTCGCGCGACCTGGTCGGCCACTTCCCCGGCGGGCTCGCCCAGGTCAACGTCGTGCTGTCGATCTTCTTCGCCGGGATCTCCGGCTCGTCGACCGCCGACGCGGCGAGCCAGGGCAAGATCTTCATCGAGGCGCAGGTCAAGGAAGGCTACGACCTGTCGTTCTCGGTCGCGATCACCGCGGTGTCGGCGGTGCTCGCGGTGATCATTCCGCCGTCGATCCTGATGATCGTCTGGGGCGGCACGCTGACGGTGTCGATCGGCGCGCTGTTCCTGGCCGGGATCATCCCGGGGCTGCTGCTCGGGCTGGTCCAGATGGCGACCGTGCACGCGTACGCGAAGTTGCGCAACTACCCGAAGTATCCGCGCTCGACGCTGAAGGAGGTCGGGGCGGCGATGGTCGTCGCGGTCCCGGCGCTGATGACGCCGGTGATCATCATCGGCGGCAAGATCTTCGGCTGGTTCACCGCCACCGAGTCCGCGTGCATCGCGGTGCTCTACGCGGCGACGCTGTCGATCTTCGTCTACCGCGAGATGGACCGGCATCACCTGCATTCGGCGCTGCTGGACACCGGCAAGCTCGCCGCGGTCGCGCTGTTCTGCGTGGGCACCGCCAGCGCGTTCGGCTGGCTGCTCGCGTACTACCAGATCCCGAAGGCGCTGCTGGCCGGCGTCTCCGACTGGGGCATGGGCATCACCGGCACCGGCTTCTTCATCGCCTTCTGCTTCCTCGTCGTCGGCTGCTTCCTCGACGCCATTCCGGCGATCATCATCGTCGGGACGATCCTCGAGCCGCTCGCGCGCTCGGTGCACATGGATCCGGTCCACTTCGCGATGGTCGGCATCATTTCGCTCGCCTTCGGGCTCGTCACCCCGCCCTACGGCCTCTGCCTGATGATCTCCTGCGCCATCGCCAAGGTGCGCCTGATGTACGTGCTCAAGGACGTGATGATCATGCTGCTGCCGATGCTGGGCGTGCTGTCCTTGACGATCGTCTGGCCCGACCTCATCCTGTTCCTGCCGAAGCTCGTCTCGCCGGAGTTCCTGAAGTAGACGTCGACGGGCGATGACGCGTGTCGACGATGGACGTCGACGCTGATGACTCGCATTCAAGCCGTTGTGCCCGGGCTTCGGGCTGGAAGCCTCGGGCGTCGACCTCGCGCGGCCGATGTCCGACGCGGCGTTCGCCGAGCTCGAGCGCGCGTTCTACGCCGGGCCAGGTGCTCGTGCTGCGCGGGCAGACGCTCACGCCGGCGCAGTTCGTCGCGTTCGCGCGCCGGTTCGGGCCGCCCGAGCCGCACGTGATCGACCAGTTCCACCACCCGGACGACCCGAACATCCTGATCCTGTCCAACGTGAAGAAGGACGGCAAGCCCACGGGCCTGCAGGACGCCGGCTCGTACTTCCACACCGATTACTCGTACCTGCAGGTGCCGGCGCGGGCGACGACGCTCTATTCGTCGGGTCGTGCCGAAAGCCGGCGGCGACACGCTGTTCGCGAACCAGCAGGCGGCCTACGACGACCTGCCGGACGCGATGAAGCAGCGGATCGAGCCGCCTGGTCGCGATCCACCACTACGGCAACCGCAACGACACCGACGAGCAGAGCCGCACGGCCGCTTCACCGCTGACCGACGAGCAGAAGGCGAAGATGCCGCTGATCACGCACCGGATCGCGCGGCCGCACCCGGTGACCGGGCGCAAGTCGCTGTACGCGGTGTCGGGCAGCTCCTTCGGCATCGTCGGCATGCCCGACGACGAGGCGCGCGACCTGCTGGACGAGCTCGCCGCGCACTCGACGCAGGCGAAGTACCGGTACAGCCTCGCGTACGGCGTCGGCGACGTCGTGATCTGGGACAACGCGTCGCTGCTGCATTCGGCGACGCTCGTCGATCCCGACGATGCGCGCACGCTCTGGCGGATCACCGTGCTGGAGCCGGCGCCGGTCGGCATGGCGCCGCAGGTGATGGCAGCGACCTTCGCGAAGGGCGCGATGTAGCGCGCCCGGATCGGCGCAACGACGGCCGTCCGCTGCCGGACGTCGATCGCAAGATCGCCGCGATCTGGCCGGGGCTCAGCCCCGGGTGGGCACGGGTGCGCGCCGCCGTGCTGCCAGCATGGCAACGGCGAAGGCGGCGAGCACGGCCGTCACCACGGCGCCGCCGAAAAACATCTCGCGGCCCTCCGCCCACGCGTCGACTGCAGGCAGGAACAGCTTGGCGACGGTGAAGCAGCCGACGGTCAGGCTGATGCCGGCGACGGTCAGCGCCATGACGCGCGAGGCGATGGCGGCCCTGCGGTCCGCCCGGCGAATGAGCCGGCTGATCCAGACACCGTTGATGCCGTCGACGATCAGCATGCCGAGCACGAACAGGCCGGCGACGAACAGCGCCTCCGCCACGCCGCCGAAGCGCCCGGCGGCCAGCGCGAACAGCGTCGCCTGCGAGACCGTGTCGAACGACAAGGCGAAGAGCACGCCGACGGCCGCCACGGCCCACGGCTTGCGCACCGTGACGAAGCGGCCGAGCAGCCGCGACCGGACCCCGACCGGCGCCACGACCGCCCGCGGATCGGTCAGCAGCACCGCGCGGACGTTGAGAAACGCGAGCCCGAACAGGAAAGCGATCGACACGCCGATTCCGGTGGCCTCGAGCCACCCGGGAGTCTGCCAACCGGTGGTCAGCGATGCGGCGGCGAAGGCGACGCCGCACACGACCAGACCGTGCCCGAGCGAGAACAGCGCCCCGCAGAACCGGGCCAGCGCGGGATGGCTGCGCGCGTTGCAGCGCGTCAGGCCGTCGATCGTCGCCAGGTGGTCGGCGTCGAAGCCGTGCCTGGCGCCCAGCGCGAAGGCGAGGAGCGCAAAGCGCGGTCCAGGTCGCGGGCAGTTGATCCATCGCGGGTCTTCGTCGGCGCAAGCGGCGGTATGAAGAATGTGCCACGACTTCCTACCGCCGGGCAAGCGGCGACGCCGCCGGTTCTTTGACCTGGATCAGGACCGGGGGATCAGATGCAGATGGCCGTGGTGCTGGTGGGCGCCGGGGCCGTGATGCGCGTCGCCGGTCTCCACGGTGACCAGGTTCACCTGGCCGTGGCGGACGCCGCGCTCGGCCTGCATCGCGCCGGCGAAGCCGCGAACCGCGGCGGTGGGCCCCTTGAGGATGACGCTTTCCAGACAGTGCTCGTGGTCGAGGTGCACGTGCATCGTCGACACGACCAGGTCGTGGTGGTGATGCTGCGCCGCGGTCAGGCGCTCGGCGAGGTCGCGCTCGTGATGGTTGTACACGTAGGAGAGATTGGCGACGCAGTACGACTTCGCCTCGTAGGCGACCCGGTTCGCCTCGACCTCGCGGCGCAGCAGATCGCGCACCGCCTCGGAGCGGCTCGTGTAGCCGCGCTTCCCGATCAGCGCGTCGAATTCCTTCGCCAGCGCTTCGTCGACCGATATGGTGATCCGTTCCATGGCCCCTCCACCGCTCGCCAAGCCCGAAGCATAAGCCCATCGCACGGAAAAACCCGAGACCCCGCGGGGCTGGCCGGACTGCGCCCGCTCGCTCGAACGCCGGCTAGTCGCGCCGCGCCCTTCCAAACAGCTGCGACAACGCGAAGAGCACCGACGTCACCAGGATCATGATCGTCGAGATGGCGGCGATCGTCGGATCGATCTGGTCGCGCAGGGCCAGGAACATATTGCGGGTGAGCGTCGAATTGGCCCCGCCGGAAACGAACAGCGCGAGGATCACCTCGTCGAACGATGTCAGGAACGAGAGCAGCGCGCCGGAGATGACGGCGAACCGGATCTGCGGCAGCGTCACCAGGAGGAACGCCCGCGTGCGCGAGGCGCCGAGGCTGCGCGCCACCATCTCCTGATTCGCGTCGAAGCTCTTCAACGCGGAGGTCACGATGATCACGACCAGCGGAACGGCCAGCATGGCGTGCGCCAGGACGAGCCCGGCGAGCGTGTTGTTGAGCTTCGCCTTGACGTAGACGTAGAACACGGCGATGGCGATCAGGATCACGGGCACGATCAGTGGCGTGATCAGCAGGAGGTGCACGGCGCGGGCGGCGCGGAAACGCGATGTGGCGAGACCGTAGGCGGCCAGCGTGCCGAGGGGGGTAGCGAGGAGCGCCGTCAGCGCCGCCGCCTTGAACGAAGTCGCCGTCGCCTGCATCCAGGCGGCCGACGCGAAGTAATTCTCGTACCAGCGCAGCGACCACTGGCGCGGCGGAAACTCGAGGTATTGCGCGCCGGAGAAGGACATGGGCACGACGATCAGCGTCGGCACGATCAGGAAGGCGAGGACGAGCGCCGCCACCGCGTACAGCCACAGCCGCGCGCGGTGCGTGATCTGCGTGGCCGAGGCCGGGGCGTCCAGCCAGCTCATGCGTCCGGTCTCACTGTGGGGCCGCCTTCAGGCGGCTGGTGGTCGTCGGCTACGCGTCGTCCGGCTGAAGCCGGACCCACACACCGGGTCGACACAGCGCTGCTCACGGCTTCCCTTCGCCCAGGATGTGCTCGAGACGCGTGATGCGCGAGGCGACGTAGAGGAACAGCAGCGTCAGCACCAGCAGCACCACGCCCAGCGCGCTCGCGGCGCCCCAGTTGAAGAAGAGCTCGATGTCGCTCGCGATCTGGTTCGACACCATGATCACCTTGCCGCCGCCCAGCACGGCTGGGGTCACGTAGAAGCCGAGACAGATGATGAACACGATCAGCGCGCCGGCGAAGAGCCCCGGCAGCGACAGCGGGAAGAACACCGACCAGAACGCGCGGATGGGGCTCGCCCCGAGGTTCGCGGCCGCCTTGACGCAGTCCTGGTCGATCGAGCGCATCGTGCCCAGCACCGGCAGCACCAGGAACGGCAGCATGATGTGCACCATGCCGATCAGCGTGCCGGAAAGGTTGTGCACCAGCGCCAGCGGCTCGTCCCAGAGCCCGAGGCGCATCCCCCAGGTGTTGACGAGGCCCTGCCGCTGCAGCAGCACGAGCCACGCATAGGTGCGCACCAGCAGCGACGTCCAGAACGGCAGCATCACGGCGATCAGGCACAGGTTTGCCGCGCGCCGCGGCAGCTGCGACAGCACGTACGCCAGCGGATAGCCCAGCACGATGCAGATCGCCGTGGTGAGCAGGCTCACGTTGAACGTCGCCATGAAGATGCGCGCGTACGAAGGCTGCTCGATCAGCCGCCGGTAGTGGACGAGCGAGAGGCTGCCGTCGTCGGCGAGGAAGGAGAGCCCGAACAGCCACGCGACGGGCAGCGCCATCGTGACGAGCACGAGCAGGATCGCGGGCGCGCTCAGGCCGAGCAGCGCGAGCCGCTCGAAGAGCTCGTCGCGGCGCAGGCCGCGACCGTGGAGCGCCGCATCGCCGGCGTCGGGAGCGCGCGCCTGGCTCGCCATCGCTATCCGGCGCCGTCGGCGATGAGCACTGCGTCGTGCGCGGCGAAGCCGAACGGCGCGACCTCGCCCACGGCCGGCGCGCGGCCGAGCGCGGTGGCGCTGGCGATGCCGCGGGCACTGATGCGGCTGCCGTCGGGGAGCACCGCCTGCACGAGGTACGTGTCGCCCTGGTAGATCACGTCGGTCACCCGCGCCTCGAGCACGTTGTGTCCGTCGCGCCGCTCGCCGTCGCCCACGCGCACCCGCTCGGGTCGCAGCATCATGAGCACCGGGGCAGCGGTCGCAGGCGGGTTGGCGACCTGCAGCGGCGTGCCCGCGAACGTGCAGACGGCGCCGTCGGTGTCGACCTTGAGGAACGTCGACTCGCCGATGAACTCGGCGACGAAGCGGTTCGCCGGCTGGTCGTAGATCCTGCGCGGCGTGTCGACCTGCATCACCCGCCCGCCGGCAATGACCGCCACCCGGTCGGACATCGTCAGCGCCTCGCGCTGGTCGTGCGTGACGTAGATCGTCGTCATGCCGAGCTTGTCGTGCAGCTGCCGCAGCTCGATCTGCATCCGCTCGCGCAGCTGCTTGTCGAGGGCAGACAGCGGCTCGTCCATCAGCACGATGCGCGGCTCGAACACGATGGCCCGCGCGAGCGCCACGCGCTGGCGCTGCCCGCCCGAGAGCTCGTCGACGCGGCGCGGGCCGAAGCCCGCGAGCTTGACCATCTCCAGCGCGGCCTCGACGCGGCGCGCGGCATCGCTCGCCGGCACGTGGCGCAGCTTGAGCGGGAACGCGATGTTCGCCGCCACGTCGAGGTGGGGGAACAGCGCGTAGTTCTGGAACACCATCCCGACGTCACGCTTGTGCGGCGCGAGCCGGATCACCTCGGCCTCGCCGAAGCGGATGCTGCCCTCGTCGGGCCGGATGAACCCGGCGAGCACCATCAGCAGGGTCGTCTTGCCCGATCCGGAGGGGCCGAGCAGGGTCAGGAACTCGCCGCTCCTGACGTCGAGGTCCACGCGGTCGAGGGCGAGCACCTTCCCGTATGCCTTCGCGACACGACGAATGGCAATCGGAATGGACGCGGCGCGGGTCACGGGAGCACCTCGTGGCTCATGTCGGTTGCCCCGTGGGGCCGCCTTCAGGCGGCTTGCAACGTCCGGCTGAAGCCGGACCCACGACGGCTGCAGACGACCCGAATCCGGCCAAAGCCGGACCCATGCCGGGCCTACTCGGTCAGCATGTTCTGGTACAGCTCGGCCGCCCGCGCCTCGTTCTTGATGTACCAGTCGAGATTGATGGGCAGCTGTTTCGCCGCGTTGTCGGAATACGACGGCAGGCGCTTCGCATACGCGGCGTCGATCGTGCCGAGATCGTAGGCCTTCTTGTTGGTCGGGCCGTAGGTGATGTACTTGGTGAACTCGGCCTGGTATTGCGGCTTGCTGATTTCGGCCAGGAACTTCATCGCCGCGGCCTTGTTCGGCGCGTCCTTGGGGATCGCGAAACAGTCGTAGTCGAGCAGCGCCTGGTTGAACGTGTAGGCGACCTTGCCGCCGTCCTTGGCGACCACGTCGAAGCGGCCGTTCCAGCCGGTGACCATATCGACCTCGCCGTCCTTCATGAGCTGCGCATGTTGCGCGCCCGACGACCACCAGACGGCGATGTGCGGCTTCAGCTCCTTGATCTTCTTGATCGCGCGCTCGATGCCGCCCGGCTGCGACAACACCTCGTAAACCTTGTTCGGCGGCACGCCGTCGGCCATCAGCGCGGGCTCGAGCGCACCGGCGACACCCTTGCGGTACGAGCGCTTGCCCGGGAATTTCTTGACGTCCCAGAAGTCGGCCCAGCTCTGCGGTCCCTTGTCCCCGTAGGTCTTGGTGTTCCACGCGAGCACGGTCGAGAACACGTCGCCGCCCACGCAGTACTCGCCGGCGAGTCCCGGCAGAAACGACGATGCGTCGATCACCTTGTAGTCGAGCTTCTCGAGCAGGCCCTCGGCGCCCGCGCGCGCGGCGCTGCCGGAGCCGCTGGTCACCACGTCCCAGGTGTTGGCGCCGGCCTTCATCTTGAGGCGCAGGTCGCCGATCCCCGTGTACGTCTCTTCCTTGACCTTGATCCCCATCGCCTTGGCGGCGGGCTGGAACAGCGCCTTGCTCTGGCCATCCTGGTATGCGCCGCCGAACGAGACGACCGTGATCTCCTGGGCCTGCGCCGAGGCCACGGATCCGGCGAGCATGGCGGCGACGAGCGGGGCTGCGAGACGTTTGATCAGCATTTCGATTCCTCCGTGGATCCGGTCAGCCTCGACGGGCATGTCACCGGGAAAAGTGGCAGTCTAGGTGGAAGTCAGCCGTTGGAAAAGTGCCATTCTGAGTTCGTGGCCATACCGGCTTGGGGGTGCAACGCGGGGGGCGATCCGCGCGGCGACGCGTCGAATCATGCCGCAATTGCGCAACGCCGCCAAACTCTTTCTGCTCCAGCTACTCGATGCCCGCCGCTGGCAAGCAGCTGTCGAACGCCTCGAAGTACTCATGCGTGGCTGCCGGACCGCCATGAAGAAGCAGCAGCTTCACGGTCGGTTTGTTGCCCACGCGCTTCGTCCAGACGCCGAACGTGCCCTTCGGTGTCTCGACAGGAATCATCCGGACACCACCGGTCCACACATCCTTCCTGCCGGTATTGTCGAAATATGAGGCCATTGTCTGTGTTGGTGCTCATACCGCGGCGGAGGAAGCGACCATCACCCGGGGGTGTCGGTCGAAACAGGCGTCCCTAACCGAAACGCTGCGGGAGTGTAGCGCAGGCAACCGAAAATGCCTGCACACGTTGCGCGAAGGCGCGACGGCAAGGCTGAGCGTCGCGAGGACCGGCCAGTTTGACCTGCGGGCGCGTGACGGTCCCAGTGCGGCCAGAAGCCGGCGGTCGAGCTACGGTCTCTATTGCAGACTTTGCGTACGGCCTAACGTCGGACTTGTCTGCGCCTGATGGGATGACACCTCGCCCGCCCCCCATCGGATTTCAGCTACCATCCCGACCTCGAGCGCACCGTCGCCATGTGCGGAATGCCGGACCCACGCATGCATCGTGACCCCGACCCAAGTTGATCGACCATGCCTACCATCACTCCCCAACCCGCTTCGAATTCGTCCCGACGCCGTTCAGGCTGGATCTTGTTCGTGCTGCTTGCCGTGATCGCACTCGCAGCCCTTTGGATTTGGGCCATGATGTCCTGGAGTTACTCGTCCGGCGAACGTGCAGGATGGGTGCAGAAATTCTCGAAGAAAGGCTGGATTTGCAAGACCTGGGAGGGTGAAATCGCCTTGGTCACGATGCCGGGTACAGCGCAGGAGAAGTTCTTGTTCACCGTGTGGGACGAAGGTGTGGCGCAGCAGATCAACGTCGCGATGGGCAAACGCGTGTCGCTGCATTACCACGAAAAGGTTGGCTTGCCGGGCAGCTGCTTCGGCGATACCCGCTACTGGGTGGACGGCGTCAAGGCGGTCGAGGACATTCCGCTCGCGCCAGGCATTGTCGTGCCCACCTCGCCGACACCTGCCGCGCCCCCAGCATCGGGAACGCCGCCTCAGAAGTAGCGGGCGACGGTTTTATCCATGGCGCTGGCCGCCGCATTGCGTGCTTCCCGAAATGCGGATGCGGATCTGTTCTACGACGTCACAGAGCAAACCATGCGCGTCCACGTCATTGCTGCAGGGGGAGCGTGGGAGGAGGAGCCGCGGCGTCGAGAGGCAGCCGAAGACAGCGTCGATCCTGGCGCAAGCGTAATCGTGGTGGGCGAGGTAGACGCGGGAATTCTGATTGTCGAGAGGTTGCCCAATGAGGTTCGCCTCCAAATGCTGTGTTTGCTCCCAAGCCATCAAGGCCGCGGCATTGGTTGTTACCTTGTATCTGCACTTCAAAGGGAAGCCGCGGCGCGCCGCGTGCCATTGCGGCTGGACGTGCTGAAGGTCAATCCCGCGAGGCGTTTCTACGAACGCTTGGGTTTTGGCGTGGAGGACGAGAGCGAGTATTTCTTCCACATGCGGTATTCAACCTGACCCGAGGTTCAACGCCTGCGTCCCATGGGCCGAGCTTCGCGGCGGTCCTCGGGCCACCGGCTACCTCGCCGTCGAGCGTCCGCTTCTGAGTTGCCCGATGTCGCCAAAGGGTCGAACCCGAGCGTCGACCGCAACAGTTTCAATCCGATCCGGCACGTTTGGTCGGGTCCGATCCCGACCGGGACGACTCATCCCGCCTCGCTCATCTGGTACGTCGCTTGCGAGAGCCAGGCGGGGTCGATCTCGACGCCCCATCCGGGGTCGCTGGGGATCGTGACCTTGCCGTCGACCACCGTGTACGGCGAGCGCACGAACAGTCCTTCCTGCCACGGATAGTAGTCCGGCCCCTCGATCGACAATTCGAGGTACTTGCCGGCGTTGGGGATCGCGCCCAGCAGGTGCATCGTGAAGAGCGTCACCATCGTCAGATTGGCGCTGTGCGGCGTGCACGGGAGGCCGGCCTCCTCCGCCATCTTCGCCACGCGCAGCGTGCGCACCATCCCGCCCATGTAGCAGACATCCGGCTGTACGATGTCGACCACACGCATGGCGATCATCTGCTTCCACACCGGCATGAAGCAATCCTGCTCGCCGCCCGCGACGTCCACGTCGAGCGCGTCGCGCACCTCCTTCGTCTGCTCGAGCTCCCAGTAGAGGCATGGCTCCTCGTAGTGGCTGATGCCATGCTGCTCGAGCAGTTGCCCGACCTCGATCGCGCGCTTGACCGAGAAGCCGCTGTTCGCGTCGACCAGCAGCGCGACGTCGCGCCCGAGTTCCTTGCGAATCGTCGGAATGATCTCCTCGGTGCGGCCCGGCCATTCGTCGACGTCGTGGCCATACTCGGCGCCGACGCGGAACTTGAAGGCATCGAAACCGAAGCGGTCGCGAAGGGCGGACAGGCGCGCGGCCTCGTCGCGCGGCGTGATGTCGCGTTTCATCGACGACGCGTACGCGCGAAGCGGTCGCGGCGTGCCGCCGAGCATCTCGCAGACGCTCTTGCCCTCGAGCCGGCCGCGCAGGTCCCACAGCGCAGTGTCCAGTCCGCACATCGCACGGCACAGGTACGACCCGGGGAACTTGTGCTCGCGCTCCGGGATGAGATCGATCAGCGTCGCGATGTCGAGCGCGTCACGTCCGAGCGACCACGGCGCGACCTGCCGGTGCAGGATCTGGCTCGTGATGTCGGCGTTGTAGGCCGAAACCTGCCCCCAGCCCTGCGACCCGTCGTCGGTTGTGACCCGGACAAAGCCGACGAATCGGTTGCAGAACGTCTCGATGCGCTGGATCCTCATGCGTCTCCGCCCTGGCCGCAATGCCCGCCGTCGAAAGATCGATGCGGGCCGCAGCGGGCCCGCTCCAAGGTTCATCTTGAGCGATTCATGATACCGTCTGCGCCTTCGCGACGCAGGGCGGCAAGCAATGGTCAGGCGCGCGGATTGCCCTTCCGCGCCGGACGGCGAGCCGTGAACGCATTCGACTACATCATCGTGGGCGCAGGCTCGGCGGGCTGCGTGCTCGCCGACCGGCTCACCGCGAATGGACGCCATCGCGTGCTCCTGCTCGAAGCGGGCGGCAGCGACCAGCGCTTCTGGGTGCAGGTGCCGATCGGCTACGGCAAGTGCTTCTTCGAGCCGCGCGTCAACTGGATGTACCGCACCGAGCCCGAGGCCGCGCTTGCCGGACGCTCCGGCTACTGGCCGCGCGGCAAGCTCCTGGGCGGCTCGGGCGCGATCAACGCCATGGTGTTCGTGCGCGGCCAGCCTGAGGACTTCGACGCATGGGCGGCCGCCGGCAACCCCGGCTGGGGCTGGCGCGACGTGCTGCCGTACTTCCGCAAGCTGGAGGACAGCCCGCGCGGCCGATGCGCGTGGTGCGTGGCGCCGGCGGGCCGATCGCCATCGCCGACATCAGCGCCGACGCGCATCCGCTGTGCGAGGTGTTCCTGCGCGCGGGCGCCGAGGCCGGGATTCCGCGCAACGCCGACTTCAACGGCGAGAGCCAGGAGGGTGTCGGCCACTACGAGATCACCGTGCGCGACGGGCGCCGCGTTTCGACCGCGAGCGCCTATCTGAGGCCGGCGATGCGGCGCGCGAACCTCGTCGTCGAGACGCAGGCGCACGTGACGGCCATCGGCTTCGACGGCAGTCGCGCGACGACCGTCACCTACGTGCAACTGGGCACGACGCACACCGCCCGGGCCGCACGCGAGATCGTCCTGAGCGCCGGAGCCATAAACACGCCGCAGCTCCTGCAGCTCTCCGGCGTGGGACCGGTCGCGCATCTGCGCTCGCTCGGCATTCCGGTCGTCCACGACAGCCCTGCGGTCGGCCGCCACCTGCAGGATCACCTCTGCATCGATTACCTGTATCGCTCGCGCGTGCCCTCGCTCAACGAGCAGTTGCGGCCGTGGCACGGCAAGCTCGTCGCCGGCCTTGCGCTACCTCGCCACGCGCCGCGGTCCGCTCGCGCTGTCCGTCAACCAGGCGGGCGGATTCATGCGCTCGCGGCCCGGTCTCGACCGTCCGAACATGCAGCTCTATTTCTCGCCGCTGTCCTACACGCGCGCGCCGAGGGGCAAGCGGCCGCTGATGAGCCCCGATCCGTTCCCGGGATTCCTGCTCTCCGCGCAGCCGTGCCGGCCGGAGAGCCGGGGCCATCTCGAGATCCGCTCGCCGGACCCGTTCGAGGCGCCGCGCATCGTGCCGAATTCGCTCGCGACCGAGCACGACCTCGCGGAGCTCGTCGAAGGCGCGCGGTTCCTGCGCACGCTGGCCGCCACGCCGTCGCTCGCGGCGGTGATCGACGAGGAGATGCATCCGGGCCCGCGCGTGCAGACGCGCGAGCAGATCGCCGAGGACATCCGCGAGCGCTGCTCGAGCGTGTTCCATCCGGTCAGCACCTGCCGGATGGGCCCCGCGCCGCGCGAGGCGGTCGTCGATCACCGGCTGCGCGTGCACGGCATCGACGGCCTGCGCATCGTCGACGCGTCGGTGTTCCCGGCGGTCACCTCGGGCAACACCAACGCGCCGGTGATCATGCTCGCGGAAAGGGGCGCGGATCTCGTGCTGGAGGATGCAGACCGATCATGACAAACCCCTCAGGCCCCCAAACGCGAACGCAGGTCGACGGCAACCCGCTCTTCGCCCCGGACGCCAGGCTCACTCCGTACTGGTGGGACCACGTGCCGCGGCCTTCGCTGCCCGCGGTCGAATGGCCGCACAGCGCCGACGTCGCGATCGTCGGCTCGGGTTACACCGGTCTCCATGCCGCGCTGCAGACGGCGCGCGGCGGCCGGCACACCGTCGTGTTCGACGCCGAGGACGCGGGCTTCGGCTGCAGCACGCGCAACGGCGGGCAGATCTCGACCAGCGTCAAGCCGACGTACGAGACGCTCGCGCGCCGGTACGGGCCGCAGAAGGCGTTCGACATCCTGAAGGAGGGGCAGCGCTCGCTCGAATGGACCGGCGAGTTCGTCCGGGGCGAGCAGATCGACTGCGACTTCGGCGTCGTCGGCCGCTTCCACGCCGCCCACAACGCCGCGCAGTTCGCGGCGCTGGTGAAGAAGGTGGAGAACCAGCCGAAGGGCCTCGAGGTCGAGGCGCAGGTCGTGCCACGCTCGGAGCAGAGAAGCGAGATCGACACCGACGCCTATTTCGGAGGCGTCGTCTACGCGCAGCACGCGTCGATCGATCCCGCGCGCTATCACCAGGGGCTGCTCGAGCGCGCGCAGGCTTCCGGCGTGACGGTGGTCGCGCGCTGCGCGGTGAGCGGCATCGAGAAGGACGGGGCCGGATTCCGCCTGACGACGACCCGCGGCACGATGCGCGCCCGGGACGTGGTGATCGCGACCGACGGCTACACCGGGCCGCTCACGCCGTGGCTGCAGCGGCGGGTCATCCCGATCGGCAGCTACGTGATCGCGACCGAGCCGATGCCGGAAGGCGTGGTCGCGAAGCTCATCCCGCGCAACCGCATCGTCAGCGACACGCGCAAGGTCGTGTTCTATTACCGCGCGTCCGCCGATCGGCGGCGCATCCTGTTCGGCGGACGCGTCTCGGTGAGCGAGACCGACCCCGCGATCAGCGGTCCCATGCTGCACGCCGACCTCGTCAAGATCTTCCCCGGCCTGGCGGGCGCGCGCATCAGCCACTCGTGGTGCGGCTTCGTCGCCTACACGTTCGACGAGCTGATGCACGTGGGCCGGCACGAAGGCGTCTGGTACGCGACCGGCTACTGCGGCTCCGGTGTCGGCATGGGCGGCTATCTCGGCATGCGCATCGGTCAGCAGGTGCTCGGGCGGGCGGAAGGGCGCACGGCGTTCGACGATCTGCCGTTCTCGACGCGGCCCTTCTACACCGGCAATCCCTGGTTCCTCGCGCCGTCGATCCGCTTCTACCGCTGGCGCGACCGGCTGCCGATCTGACCTGTGCGCGCCCCATCGACGCGGGTATGCTCGCTTGCCTGCCGCCATCCGGCGCAGGGACGATCGCCTGCATAGGAGTGTCTTCCGAATGGCCAACGTACTCACCGTCGTGGCAAGGATCAGGGCAGCGAACGGCAAGGGCGACGCGCTGGCGGCGCTGCTTGCGGAGCAGGCCTCCGCAGTGCGGAGCGCCGAGCCCGGGTGCCTGGTCTATCGTGTCCACCGCTCGACCACGGACTCCGAGCTCTTCCTGTTCTACGAGATGTACGCGGATGCCGCAGCCTTCGACGTCCACCGCAGGTCGCCGCACATCGCCGCCTACCGGCAACGCCGCGAGAAGGAAGGGCTGACCGCCGCTCCCGCCGAGGTCGAGATCTTTCGCTCGCTCACCGAATGACCGGGCGACCTGGCTGACGCAGCGACGTCGAACGCGGCGCGCGGAGCTCAGCGCGCTTCCGCGAGCAGCTGTCCGATCATCGCCTCGGCCTGCGCGCCGTAGCCTCCGCCGAACAGGTTGAGGTGGTTGAGCACGTGGTAGAGGTTGTACAGCGTGCGGCGGACCGCATGACCGGCCTCCGGCGGCCACGCGGCCGCGTACGCCGCGTAGAAGTCGGCGCCGAAGCCGCCGAAGAGCCCGGTCATCGCGAGATCGGCTTCCCGGTCGCCGAAGTAGACGGCAGGGTCGAAGATCACCGGCTCGCCGGACGAGACTCGCGCGGCATTGCCCGACCAGAGATCGCCGTGCAGCAGCGACGCGACGGGCGCGTGGCCCGCGAGCAGGAGCCGGAAGCGCCGCGAGCAGCCGCTCGCCGTCGCGCTGCAGCCTTCCGCGGTGGCCGTTGCGCGCCGCGAGCGCGAGCTGCGGCGCTATCCGCCGGTCGCGGAAGAACGCCGCCCAGTCCGCGGTCCGCGTGTTGTCCTGCGGCGTCGTGCCGATCGTGTTGTCGCGATGCCAGCCGTGCGCTTCGGCCGTCGTGCGATGGAGCTGCGCCAGCGCCGTGCCGAGCGCGGCGTCGCGGCCGCCGCGGGCCAGGTCCAGCCACTCGAGAACCAGAAACGCGCTGCCATCCGCGCTGGCGCAGGCCACCGGCGCCGGCACGCGAATCGCGCCGGGGCGCGCGAGCTCGCGCAAGCCGTCGGCCTCGGCCTCCAGCATCGGCAGCCGCGCGGCAGTCGTGGGTCTTGACGAAGTAGCGCTCGCGGCCGAGGTCCAGCCGCCACGTGCCGTTGAGCGGGCTGCCGCCGAGGTCGACCCATCGCGCAGTGCCGGCTGCGCCGCCGATCAGCGCAACGGCCGCCGACTGCCACGCCGGGTTCACCGCTCAATGCCGCAGTGCGTCGATGCCGCGCGCGATGCCGTCCAGCGTCAGCGGGAACATCCGCGGCCCGACCGCCTGCAGCACGATCTGCGTCGAGCGCGTGTACTCCCACGCCCGCGGGGGCTCGGGATTCCACCAGATGACCCGGCGGAAATGCTCGGCGATGCGCTTGAGCCAGACCACTCCCGGCTCGTCGTTCATGTACTCGACCGATCCGCCCGCCTCGACGAGCTCGTAGGGACTCATCGCCGCGTCGCCGACGAAGATCACCTTCCAGTCCGGCCCGTACTTGTGCAGGATGTCCCAGGTCGCCATGCGCTCGTGATTGCGCCGCACGTTGTCGCGCCAGACGTGGTCGTAGACGCAGTTGTGGAAGTAGAAGTACTCGAGATGGCGGAACTCGGTCTTCGTCGCCGAGAACAGCTCCTCGCAGACGCGCACGTGCGGGTCCATCGAGCCGCCGACGTCGAGGAAGAGCAGCACCTTCACCCGGTTGCGGCGCTCGGGCACGAGGTGGAGGTCGAGGTAGCCGGCGTTCTTCGCCGTGCCCTCGATCGTGCCCTCCATGTCGAGCTCCTCGGGGATGCCCTCGCGCGCGAAGCGGCGCAGCCGGCGCAGCGCGACCTTGATGTTGCGCGTGTTGAGCTCGACGTCGCCGTCGAGATTGCGGAAGCTCCGCTCGTCCCAGACCTTGACCGCGCTGCGGTTGCCGCTGCCGGCCTGCCCGATGCGGATGCCCTCGGGGTTGTAGCCGTAGGCGCCGAAGGGGCTGGTGCCGCCGGTGCCGATCCACTTGGACCCGCCGGCGTGGCGCGCCTTCTGTTCCTCGAGCCGCTTCTTGAACGTCTCCATCAGCTTGTCCCAGCCGCCCAGCGCCTGGATCTTCGCCTTGTCCTCCGGCGTGAGCAGCCGCTCGAACTCCTTGCGCAGCCACTCCTCGGGGATCTCGGCGCGGATGTCGAACAGCGCGTCCACGCCCTTGAAATAGGTCGCGAACGCGACGTCGTAGCGGTCGAACTGCGCCTCGTCCTTGATCAGCGCGGCGCGCGCGAGGTGGTAGAAATCGTCGATCGACAGCGACACCACGCGCGCCTCGAGCGCCTCGAGCAGCGTCAGGAATTCGCGCGTGGACACCGGCAGCCGCGCGGACTTGAGGTGCAGGAAGAAGCCGATCAGCATGGGCACGCCGCCTTGCCGCGAACGGGAGGATTCAGCGCTTCCGCTCGAGCCGGAACTGGAGATTGCGCTTCACCGCCGGCCATTCGCCCCCGATGATGCTGAAGACGACGGTGTCGCGCAGCGTCCCGTCCGGCTGGATCTGATGGTTGCGCAGGATCCCGTCCTGCTTCGCCCCGAGGCGCGCGATGGCCTCGCGCGACTGGAAATTGAAGAAGTTGGTCCGGAACTCGACGGCGATGCAGGAGAGCGCCTCGAACGCGTGCGTCAGCAGCAGCAGCTTGCACTCCGAGTTGACCGCCGTGCGCTGCGCGCGCCGCGCATACCACGTGTGGCCGATCTCGAGCCGCCGGTGCGCAGCCTCGACGTTGAAGTAGCGCGTGCTGCCGACGATCTCCTGCGTGGCCTTGTCCCGCACCGCGAACGGCATCGCCCCCAGTTTCTCGCGCATCGCGAGCGCGGCGTCGATCCATGCCTCGGTCTTGTCCGGCGCCGGGACGCCGGTGTACCAGAGCCGCCACAGCTCGCCGTCGGCGGCTGCGTCGCGGATCGCCGCGGCGTGCTCGCGACCCAGCGGCTCCAGGGTCACGTGGCGACCCTCGAGGGTCACCGGCTCGACGAACGCCACGCTACCGCCCGCTGCGCGCCATGAACGCGACGCGCTCGAACAGATGCACGTCCTGCTCGTTCTTGAGCAGCGCGCCGTGCAGCGGCGGGATCAGCATCTTCTTGTCGGAGCTGCGCAGCGCCTCCGGCGGGATGTCCTCGGCGAGCAGCAGCTTCAGCCAGTCGAGGAGCTCCGAGGTCGACGGCTTCTTCTTGAGCCCCGGCACGTCGCGCAGATTGAAGAACACCTCCAGCGCCTCGGCGAGCAGCGCCTTCTTGAGTCCCGGGAAGTGCACGTCGACGATCCGCAGCATCGTCTCGCGATCGGGAAAGCGGATGTAGTGGAAGAAGCAGCGGCGCAGGAACGCGTCGGGAAGCTCCTTCTCGTTGTTCGACGTGATGACGACGAGCGGCCGGTGGCGCGCAACGACGGTCTGCTGCGTCTCGTAGACGTAGAACTCCATCCGGTCGAGCTCGCGCAGCAGGTCGTTCGGAAACTCGATGTCGGCCTTGTCGACCTCGTCGATCAGCACGACCGCGGGCGCTTCCGCCTCGAACGCCTCCCACAGCACGCCGCGCTTGATGTAGTGCGCGATGTCGCCGACGTGCTCGTCGCCCAGCTGCGAATCGCGCAGCCGCGACACCGCGTCGTACTCGTAGAGGCCCTGCTGCGCCTTGGTCGTCGACTTGATGTGCCACTGGAGCAGCGGCCGGCCGAGCGCGCGCGCGACCTCCTCCGCCAGCATGGTCTTGCCGGTGCCGGGCTCGCCCTTGACCAGCAGCGGCCGCTCCAGCGCGATCGCCGCGTTGACCGCGAGCATCAGGTCGGGCGTCGCGACGTAGGTATCGGTGCCTTCGAAGCGCATGATGTTCAATCGTGGCAAAGAATCGATGTTAGCCGAAAAACGGCCCCTTCGGACCCGCCCCGCCGCCGGCGAGGCGCGCTCAGCCGTGGGGACCGAGCAGCCACTGGAGCGACCACAGCGCCAGCATCCCCGCCGCGAGCGTCGTCAGCGTGCTGCGGGTGTGGAACGCGACCACCGTGGCGGCGATCGCGGCGAGCGCTTTCGGATTTGCCCAGGCGAGCGCCGTGGCCGTCGGGGCGACGACGATCATCGGCAGGACCAGCGCCGTGAGCATCGCCGCCGGCACGAACTTGAGCGCCCGGGCAAGCCACGCCGGCATCGAGCGCCGTCCGAAGACCGCGATGAACGACAGGCGCGAGGCGTAGTTGAGCGCGCCGACGGCGAGGATCACGACCCAGACTTTCAGCGCGCCGTCCAACGTTCCCTCGCAATGTCGGCGAGCGTGCCGGCGACGATCCCGATCACGCCGGCGACGATCAGGCTGAGCTTCATCGGCAGCGCCGCGAGCGCGAGCACGAAGACGCCGGCGGCGATTGCGGCGACGATCGCCGGCGCGTCGCGCAGCACCGGGGCGACGAGCGCGATGAAGCACAGCGGCACCGCGAATTCGAGCGACCACGCGGCCGGGATCACGTTCCCGGCGAGGAAGCCGATGGCGTTGGTGAGCTGCCACATGATCCACAATGCGCCGCCGCCGCCGAGAAAATGCAATGCGCCGCCGCGCGGGTCGTGCGCGGCGGAAAAGCGGCGGACCGACGCCGCGAACGCCTGGTCGGTCAACAGGAACGCGAGCCCGTTCTGCCAGCGGGCGGGGAGCGGCCTCAAATACGGGGCCATCGCGGCGCTGTACATCAGGAAGCGCAGGCCCGCGACGAAGCAGGTGAGAACGATGACCGCGACGGGCGCGCCGTCGGCGAGCAGCTGCACGGCGAGGATCTGCGCGGCCCCGGAAAAGATGATCGCGCTCATGCCGAGCGATCCCAGGAAATCGACGCCGGCCGCCGCCGCGCCCACGCCGCACACCAGTCCGAACGGAATGAGCCCGACGCACGCGGGCAGCATCTCCACGAATCCTTCGCGGAAATCGGACGAGACGACGAGGGAGCGGGCGCGGCGCATGCAACGAAAAGAGGAGGCGGCGAGCCTCCCCTGCGCCGCGTATTGTATGCCCTGTGGCGAACGCGCCGCATGGTCGTCGACGACCATCGGGGTTCGCGCGAATTACGCGCTGCCGCGCCAGCCGGTATGATGCTGTCCGGCGCGGCGCAGACGCCCGCCACGCATCCGCGGCGCCGATCGACATTTCCCCGGGGGAGACCGATGGACCTGCCCGTCAATCAATTCAAGCGCGCGATCGCCGGCGGCAGGAGGCAGCTCGGCGCCTGGCTGTCCTCGGGCGCGCCGTCGACAGCCGAGGCGCTCGGCTGTGCCGGATTCGATTTCCTCGTCGTCGACATGGAGCACACACCCATCGATGTCGCGCGGATGGCCGACATCCTGCGCACGCTCGCCGGCACCCCGGCGCAGGCGATCGTCCGCCCGCCGTGGAGCGACATGGTGATGGTCAAGCGGGTGATGGATGCCGGCGCCCTCACCCTTCTCCTGCCCTTCGTCCAGAACGCGGACGAGGCGCGGCGCGCGGTGGCTTACACGCGCTATCCCCCCGAGGGCGTGCGCGGGGTGGCCGGGTCGCACCGCGGCAGCCGCTACGGCAATGTCGACGACTATCTGCGACGCGCCAATTCCGAGATCTGCGTCATCGTGCAGATCGAGACGCTGAGCGCCCTCGATCGCCTCGAGGAGATCGCCGCGGTCCCCGGCGTCGATTCGATCTTCGTCGGCCCCGCCGATCTGTCGGCGTCGATGGGATTGCTCGGCGACATGGGGAACCCCAGGGTGCAGGCCAAGCTGGCCGACGCGGCAGCGCACTGCCGCCGCCTCGGCAAGCCCTGCGGCATCATCGGCGCGGACCCGGAAATGGTCGGCAAATTCCTCGACTACGGATACTCGTGGGCGGCGATCGGAACGGACATCAGCCTGATGGTCGGCCGCGCGCACGACTATCTCGGCCGTGTGCGGGCGCTGGCATGAGCGCGAAGGGCCGCTCCCGGGTGCGAATCAGCCCCGAAGCGCGTAGCGCGGAGGGTAGCCCAGTGAGCGCCAAGGGTGCTCCATGAGCCTTTCGGTTTCGGGCATCGCCTCGCCGTTCCACTGCGTCCTCGACGTCCGCGCCAGCCTCGGCGAATGCCCGGTCTGGTCGGTCGCCGAGCAAGTCCTCTACTGGGTGGACATCAATGCGCCGTCGCTCAACCGGTTCGACCCGGCCACGGGACGCAATGCCGTCATGCCGATGCCCGAATCGATCGGCTGCTTCGCCTTGCGCCGGAACGGCGGATTCGTCGTCGCGCTGCGCGGCGGCTTCTGGCTCGCCGACGCCGCGGGCAGGCTCGAGCGGAAGGTGTCCGATGCCCCCTATGACCCGGCGCACCACCGTTTCAACGACGGCCGCTGCGACCCGCAGGGGCGCTTTCTCGCCGGCTACATGAACGAGCGGCGCGACGCGGATTCGGCCGCGCTCGTGCGCCTCGACCCGGACTTCACGCAGACCCGGCTCATCGGCGGCATGACGATCAGCAACGGGCTGGCCTTCAGCCCGGACGGCCGCACGATGTACCACGCCGACACGCCGACCCAGATCATCCGCGCCTACGACTACGATGCGGAGTCCGGATCGCCGGCGAATCCGCGCGAGCTCGCGCGCTTTACGCGGGAGGGAGACCGCCCCGACGGCGCCGCCATCGACCGCGACGGGTGCTACTGGAGCGCGTTCTACCGCGGCGGCAAAGTCGTGCGCATCGCGCCGGACGGGCGCCTGCTCGCCGAGTTCCCGGTGCCGGCGATGTGCCCGACGATGTGCGCATTCGGCGGCCGCGACCTCAAGACGCTCTACGTGACCAGCGCGCGGCAGATGCGCGAGCCGGAAGAGCTCGCGCGGCTGCCGCACTCGGGCGGACTCTTCGCGATGGCGGTGGAGATTGCGGGCCTGCCCGAGCCGCTCTTCGCCGGCTGACGCGCGCGCAACCGCCGATTCGACCGTCCAGCATGCAATTCGACTCCACCGCCTTCGTCGCGCTCGACGCGCTGCAGAGCATCGGCACGTCGGCGAGCGGCGCCGCCTTCGCGACCTCGACCGGCGACATCCTCGAGGTGTCCTGCTACGGGCCGGGGGTGTTCCGCCTGCGTGCCGGACCGAACACGAAACCGGATTACGGCCTCGTGGTCTCCCGTGCCAAATCCTGCGTCGTGGCCAAGCGCGCCGACCGCACGTGGACGTTCACCGCCGGCGAGGCGACGCTCGAGCTTTCCGCCAATCCGCTGCGTTGCCGGCTGCTGCTGCGTGGCGAGGCCGTCGCGTGCTCGATCACCGACGAGAACTTTCGCGGCGCCACGCGACTGCCGACGTTCGGCCGCGTCCGGGCGGGCGGACGGTGGCTCGCCGCCTTCGCCCTCGCGTCCGGCGAGCCCGTGTACGGACTCGGCGAGAAGTTCGGCCCGCTCGACAAGCGCGGGCAGCTCGTCGAATCGCATGCGGTCGATGCGCTGGGTGTCAACACCGGCCTGTCGTACAAGAACGCGCCGTTCGCCTGGAGCCCCGGCACCGGCGCGGGCGCATGGGGCATCTTCGCGAACACGCCGGCAACGGTCACGCACGGCGTCGGGCATCCGGGCTGGTCGCACCGCTCCTACGGCGTGCAGGTCGACGACGAGGCGCTCGACCTCTTCCTGCTCGCCGCCGATACGCCTGCCGGGATCCTCGACCTCTACACGCAGCTCACGGGCCGGCCGGCGCCGGTCCCGATGTGGAGCCTCGGGCTCTGGGTTTCGCGCGCCCACTACCGGACGCCCGAGGAAGCAGCCGAGGCGGGGGCGAAGCTCCGCGCGCGCAAGATCCCCTGCGACGTGCTCACGCTGGACGGGCGCGCCGCATGGGAGGTCGAGACCCGCTTCGACTTCGAATGGGATCCGCAGCGCTTCCCCGACCCGCGCGCAGCACTCGCCGCGATCAGGGCGCACGATCTGCGGATCTGCGTGTGGGAGTACCCGTACGTGTCGGTCCACTCCCCGCTGTTCGTCGACCTCGCCTCGCGCGGCTATCTGCTGACCGACGCCAACGGCGATCCCTACGTGTTCGCGTGGGACGCGGCGCCGGGCCCCGGCGCGCCGGGCGGCGCCCCGGCGCGGTTGCCGGAGAGCGGAATCGTCGACTTCACCCATCCGGGCGCATACGTGTGGTGGCGCGACGCGCATGCCGCGCTCTTCGCCGACGGGGTCGCCGCCATCGAGAGCGATTTCGGCGAGCAGGTTCCCGACGACGCGCTGGCGTTCAACGGCGACGACGGCCGGCGCCTCCACAACGTCTACCCGCTGCTCTACAACCAGTGCGTGTTCGATGCCACGGGGAAGTTCCAGGGTGACGGCGACGCCCCGCCCGTCGTGTGGGGGCGCGCCGGCTGGGCCGGCAGCCAGCGCTATCCGATCCAGTGGGGCGGCGAGCCGCAGAGCGACTGGGAAGGCCTGGCGGCCTCGATCCGCGGCGGCCTGTCCTGGGGAATGAGCGGCGTGCCGTATCACAGCTCGGACATCGGCGGCTACTACGGGACGCAGCAGCCGTCTCCGGAGCTCTACGTGCGCTGGCTGCAGGCGGCGGTGTTCAGCTCCCACATGCGCATCAACGGCGTCGGCGAGCGCGAGCCCTGGGCATTCGGCGCCGAGGCCGAGGCCGTCGCGCGCAAGTGGCTCGCGTTCCGTTACCGCCTGATACCGTACCTGCAGCGGGTGATCGCCGAAGCGGTCGCGACGGGCATGCCGGTGATGCGGGCCATGGCGCTCGCGTTTCCCGCCAACACGCTCGCCCGGGGGTACGAGACGCAGTTCATGTGCGGCGACGCGCTGCTCGTCGCGCCGATCGTGCAGGAAGGCGGCGGCGTCGAGATCGCGCTGCCGCCGGGCGCGTGGTACGACCTCAACTCGCGCCAGCGTTTCCCGGGTCAGCGCGTGCTGCGCTACAAGGCCACGCTCGACCAGTTCCCGGTGTTCGGGCGCGAAGGGCACGCGTTGCCGCTGGGCCGCTCGGTCCAGCACACGGGCGAGATCGACAGCGCGAGGCCGCTCGAGCAGCTGTGGGTATTCGGGCGGCCGACGCGCCCGCTCGAGGGGCTTGCGCAGGCGACGATCGCGCTCGGCGCCGACGGAGCGCCGGCGATCCGGGCCGCGGCGGACGTGAAGGTGGAGCTCTTCGGCGAGGCCGCAGGCATCGCGGTCGGCGGCCTCGAGCCAGGCTGACCGATGGATCGACCGACGATCGCGATCACCGCCGGCGAACCCGCCGGCATCGGCCCCGAGCTCGCCGCGCTCCTCGCGATGCGCCATCGCGAGCGTGCGTTCCCGGCGCGGCTCGTCGTCGTCGGCGACCGCGAGTTGCTCGCCGCGCGCGCGGCGCGCATCGGCGCATCGCCACGCTATGCCGACTACGATCACGCGTCGTTCGCGCCCACCGCGGGCGGCGTGGAGATCTGGCACCAGCCGGTGGCCACGCCGGTGACGCCGGGCCATCCCGACCCGAGCAACGCGCACAGCGTGCTCGCGGCGCTGGCGAACGCGGCGGACGCCTGCGCAACCGGGATGTTCTCGGCGCTGGTGACCGCGCCCGTGCAGAAGAGCGTGCTCATGGAGGCGGGAATCCCGTTCGCCGGCCACACGGAGTTCTTCGCGCAGCGCACGCACACGCCGCGCGTCGTGATGATGCTCGTCGGCGGCGCACGGGAGGCGCCGCTGCGCGTGGCGCTGGTCACCACGCACATCGCGCTCAAGGATGTGCCGGCCGCGGTCACCCGCGACGCGGTTGCCGCGACCATCGCGATCGTGGGCTCGGAGCTCGCCGCGAAGTTCGCGATCGCCGCGCCGCGGATCGCGGTCTGCGGCCTCAATCCGCACGCGGGCGAGGGCGGGCACCTCGGCCGCGAGGAGATCGACGCGATCGCGCCGGCGATCGCCGCGATGCGCGAGGCGGGCCACGACGTGACTGGCCCGCTTCCCGCCGACACCGCGTTCGTGCCCGCGATCGCGCGGCGCTACGACGCCATCGTCGCGATGTATCACGATCAGGGCCTGCCCGTGCTCAAGGCCGCGAGCTTCGGGCACGGCGTCAACGTGACGCTCGGGCTGCCATTCATCCGCACGTCGGTGGATCACGGCACGGCGCTGGATCTCGCCGCCGATGCCGTCCGGGCGCGCAGCGCGGATCCCGGCAGCCTGTACGCCGCGGTCGAGCTCGCGATCGAGCTGGCGGGGCGCGCCGGCGACCGGTCGCGATAACCGAATGCACGGCCATCGGGCGCGCAAGCGGTTTGGCTCCGGCATAACGCGCTGACGCGCATTAGCCTTCACCGAAGCGGCACGACAATCATGGAAAAGCATGAGCCACGGCGCCGCTTTGGCCAGAATTTCCTCGTCGACCCGCACTATGTCGCGAAGATCGTCGACGCCGTCGCGCCGCGACCCGGCGACAACCTCGTCGAGATCGGACCCGGCCACGGCGCGCTGACGCGCCCGCTCGCCGAGCGCGCCGGACATCTCGCGGCGATCGAGATCGACCGCGACCTCGCGCGCCGGCTCTCCGCCGAATTTCCGGCCGAGCGCCTCACGCTCCACGTCGCCGACGCGCTCGAGTTCGACTTCGCGACGCTCGGACCCGCCCTGCGGGTGGTGGGGAACCTGCCGTACAACATCAGCTCGCCGCTGCTCTTCCATCTGGCGCAATACGAATCGCTCGCGGACCTCCACGTGATGCTGCAGAAGGAGGTCGTGGCGCGGATGACCGCGCAGCCGGCGACGGCGGACTACGGACGGCTCACCGTGATGCTGCAGGCCAGGTTCCGCGTAAGCCGCCTGTTCACGGTGCCCCCCGGCGCATTTCGCCCGGCGCCCGCCGTCGAATCGGCCGTCGCCAGGCTCGTTCCGCTGGGCGGGGCCAAGCCGCGCATCGCGGACGAGGCGCTGTTCGCGCGCGTCGTTGCCGCCGCGTTCGGGCAGCGGCGCAAGACGCTGCGCAACGCGCTGTCGACCATCTGCGACGCCCCGGCGCTGGAAGCCGCCGACGTCGATCCCCGCGCACGCGGCGAGACGCTCGCCGTCGCCGACTTCGTCCGGCTTGCGAACGCGCTGACGGTGAAGGACGAGCCGGTCAGCGGCCAGACACGCTGACCCACCCCTGATCGGGGCGCAGGGCAGGACGTGTTATCTGCACGGTCTTCTGCCGCGACGTCTCGCCGCGCAGCAGGGTCACCGCGCGCGAGGGCACGCCGAACGCGGCGGCGAGAAAGCGCAGAAGTTCCGCATTGGCCTTGCCGTCGACCGGCGGAGCGGCGAGCCGGACCTTCAGCCGCGCCTCGGCGCCCTCGCCATGGGCGCCGGCGACCTCGGTGCGCTTCGCCCCCGGCTGCACGTGGAGCAGCAGCACCAGCGTGTCGCCGTCCTCGCGCCGCCAGGCGACAGCGTTCATCGGAACTCAGCGCCCGAAGGGCGCCGTGCTCCACCTCTGGGGGCAGCGAGCGGAGCGAGCGTGGGGGCCGTTCATCCTAACGGAACAGGGTCAGCACGATGCCTTCGAGCCAGCGCACGGGCAGCATCAGCGCGAGCTGGGCGAGGACGATGACGATCAGCGGCGACAGGTCGAGGGTGCCGCCGAGCGGCGGGATCAGCCGCCGGATCGGCGCCAGGAAGCGGAAGGTCAGGGCATTGAGCACGCCGGCGAACGGGCCGTCCGGCGCGGTCCACGACAGGATCGCCTGCGCGAAGACGACGATGATCAGCAGCCAGAGTCCCGCCTTGAGCAGCTCGACGGCCGCGAGCAGCGCCAGCGTCGCCGCCAGCGCGCCGCCGAACGGCGCGCGTCCGATCAGCAGATGGAGCGCGGCGAGCCAGGCGAGCTGCGCGAGCCAGGCGAGCACGAGCGTGGACCCGTCGAGCCCCTTGTAGCCCGGTACCACGCGGCGGGCGGGCTTGACCGCCCAATCCGTCAGCGCCATCACCGCCTGTCCCAGCGGATTGCGGAACGGCGCGCGCAGCCACTGCATCGTGAACCGCAGCAGGAACGCGTACGTGAGGAAACCGAACACGATGTCGAGCAGGAACTTGGCGGCCTGATCGAACATGGGTCACCCATCCCTGCCGTAGTCGTCGCCGAGCTCGCCCGCGCGCACCGCGGCCGCCCTCACGGCGGCGATGATCGCGGCCTTCACGGCGTCGGCTTCCATCGACGCCAATGCGCGCTCGGTGGTGCCGCCCTTCGACGTCACTCGCGCCCGGAGCACGGCCGGCTCCTCGGGACTCGCCTGCGCGAGCGCCATCGCCCCGGCAAAGGTGGCGTAGGCGAGCCGGCGCGCGTCCGCGGCCGCGAACCCGAGCTCGCGGGCAGCCTCCTCGAGCGCCTCGAGGAAGTAGAAGACGTAGGCGGGTCCGCTGCCCGAAACGCCGGTGACCGCATCGAGCATCGCCTCGTCGTCGAGCCATACCACCTCGCCCGCCGCGTCGAGGACCGACGCCGCGAGCGCGCGGCCGGCGGCATCCACGCCAGGCGACGCGTACACGCCGGAGATGCCCTTGCGCACGAGCGCGGGCGTGTTGGGCATCGCCCGGACGATCCGGTCGTGGCCACCCAGCCAGCGCGAGAGATCGGCGATGCGTATGCCGGCCGCGATCGAGAGCACCACCGGCGCCGGATCGGCGACGAGCTGCGGCGCGAGCGCGAGCGCAGCTTCCCGCATCTGCTGCGGCTTTACCGCGAGCACGACGAGCGCTGCGCCGGCCACGGCATCGCGGCCGGTTTGCGCGTGCAGCGCGAGCCCCGGATGCTGCGCCGCCAGTCGCTCCCGCGCATCCGGCGACGGCTCGACCACCCGAAAGCCGCCGGTCGCGGCGCCCCGCGCGCGCATGCCGCCGATGAGCGCGGTCGCCATGTTGCCGCCGCCGATGAAGGTGATCGTCATGTCAGTCCCGCAGGGCCGCCCCAAGGGACTGACCCGCCCCCTTGGGGGGAGGCGAACACCAGGCCGCAGGCCGCAGGACAGCCGAAGGCTGGTCCCGCGAAGCGGGATGCGGCGCAGCCGCACACAGTGAGCTTCGGGGGCAGTTTCATCCTAATGCGCCTTCGCCTCGCGCGGCCCGAAGATGGCGGTCCCGATTCGCACCAGTGTCGCGCCCTCGGCGATCGCCTCCTCGAGGTCCGCCGACATCCCCATGGACAGCGTGTCGACCGCGAGACCCGCCGCCCGGCAGGCGTCGAGGCACTCGCGCAAGATCCGGAACTGGGCGCGCCGGCGCCCGACGTCCTCGGTCGGCTCGGGGATTCCCATGATCCCGCGCAAGCGCAGCCGCGGCAACGCCGCCACCGCCGTCGCCAGCGCCACCGCGTCGGCCGGCGCAACGCCGCTCTTCGAGGCTTCGCCGCTCGCGTTCACCTGCACGCAGACGTCGAGCGGCGGCAGGTCGGCCGGGCGCGCCGCGGAGAGCCGCTCGGCGATCGTCAACCGGTCGATCGTGTGCACCCAGGCAAACCTCGCGGCGGCCAGCCTGGCCTTGTTGCCCTGCAGGGGCCCGATCAGGTGCCACTGGAGGTCGACGAGGTCGGCAAGCGCGTCCATCTTCGCGACCGCCTCCTGCACGTAGTTCTCGCCGAACTCCCGCTGGCCCAGCGCATGGACCGCGCGCACTGCCGCGGCGGGGAAGGTCTTGCTGACGGCGAGGAGACTTACCGCGTCGGGGACGCGCCCGGCCGCGCGCGCGGCAGCGGCGATGCGCTCGTTCACGGCTTGCCACGCCTTCTCGTAGTGGAACATAATCGAATGACGTCGGCATGCGCGCCCATTTGATGGCACGCGGCTTGCATGCAGGTTCACGTTGCGCTTCGAGCCGGCGCGTCAGGGATGGCGGACCGCACCCGGGATTATAGATGGACATCACCGAACTTCTGGCCTTTGCCGTCAAGAACAAGGCGTCCGACCTCCATCTGTCGGCAGGCCTGCCCCCGATGATCCGGGTCCACGGTGACGTCCGGCGGATCAACCTGCCGCCGATGGAGCACGAGGACGTGCACGCCATGGTGTACGACATCATGAGCGACGCACAGCGGAAGACCTACGAGGAGGTGCTGGAGTGCGACTTCAGCTTCGCCGTGCCCAACCTCGCCCGTTTCCGGGTCAACGCCTTCGTGCAGTCGCGCGGCGCCGCCGCCGCGTTCCGGACGATTCCGTCGAAGGTGCTCTCGCTGGAGGACCTCGCCGCCCCGAAGGTTTTCGCCGAGATGGTCAACCGGCCGCGCGGGCTGATCCTGGTCACCGGGCCGACCGGTTCGGGCAAGTCGACGACGCTGGCGGCGATGGTCGACCACGTGAACGCGAACAATTACGGGCACATCCTGACGATCGAGGACCCGATCGAGTTCATGCACGAATCGAAGAAGTGCCTGATCAACCAGCGTGAGCTCGGGCCGCACACGCTGTCGTTCCCCAACGCGCTGCGCAGCGCGCTGCGCGAGGACCCCGACTACATCCTGGTCGGCGAAATGCGCGACCTCGAGACGATCCGCCTCGCGCTGACCGCCGCCGAGACGGGGCACCTGGTGTTCGCGACGCTGCACACGAGCTCCGCGGCCAAGACGATCGACCGGATCATCGACGTGTTCCCCGCCGCCGAGAAGGAGATGGTCCGCGCGATGCTGTCGGAGTCGCTGGTGTCGGTGATCTCGCAGACGCTGCTCAAGACCAAGGACGGCCAGGGCCGCGTCGCCGCGCACGAGATCATGATCGGCACCGCCGCGATCCGCAACCTCATCCGCGAGAACAAGATCGCGCAGATGTACTCGGCCATCCAGACGGGCCAGAATGTCGGCATGCAGACCCTCGACCAGTGCCTGGTCGAGATGGTGAGGCGCAACATGGTCAACGTCGCCGAAGCACGCATGCGATCCGTGAACAAGGAACTGTTCATGGGCTGACCGTTAACCGTGCCGACGCGGCCGACGGACGACCGCGCGGACAGGAGACGCCAAGATGGAACGCGAACGCGCCACCGGGTTCATCCACGAGCTGCTCGAGCTCCTCGTCAAGCAGAAAGGCTCGGACCTCTTCATCACCGCCGGATTCCCGCCGGCGGTCAAGGTCGACGGCCGGATCCAGCCGGTGTCGAAGACGGCACTCACGCCGCAGCACACGATGGAGCTCGTGCGCAGCGTGATGAACGACAAGCAGGCGGCGGAGTTCGAATCGACGAAGGAGTGCAACTTCGCCATCGCCCCGCCCGGGGTCGGCCGCTTCCGCGTCAACGCCTTCGTCCAGCAGGGCCGGATCGGCATGGTGCTGCGGACCATCACGACCGATATCCCGCGGTTCGACGGGCTCGGGCTGCCGCCGGTGCTGAAGGACATCATCATGTCGAAACGCGGCATCATGATGTTCGTCGGCGCGACGGGCTGCGGCAAGTCGACGTCGATGGCCTCGCTGCTCGGCTACCGCAACGAGAACAGCTACGGCCACATCATCACGATCGAGGATCCGATCGAGTTCGTCCACGACCACAAGAACTGCATCGTGACCCAGCGGGAGGTCGGCGTCGACACCGACGACTGGAACATCGCGCTCAAGAACTCGCTGCGCCAGGCGCCGGACGTCATCCTGATCGGCGAGGTGCGCGAGCGGGAGACGATGGATTATGCGATCTCGTTCGCGGAGACGGGGCACCTCTGCCTCGCGACGCTGCATGCGAACAGCACGAACCAGGCGCTCGACCGGATCATCAACTTCTTCCCCGAGGAGCGCCGCCCGCAGCTGCTGATGGACCTCTCGCTCAACGTCCGCGCGTTCGTCGCGCAGCGGCTGATCCCGCGCAGCGACGGGCGCGGGCGGGTGCCGGCGGTCGAGGTGATGCTCAACTCCCCGCTCGTCTCCGACCTGATCTTCAAGGGCGACGTGTCGGGCATCAAGGAGATCATGAAGAAGTCCCGCGAGCTCGGCATGCAGACGTTCGACCAGTCGCTGTTCGACCTCTACGAAGCCGGCCTCATCAGCTACGAGGACGCGCTGCGCAATGCCGATTCGCTGAACGACCTGCGCCTCGAGATCAAGCTGCACGGCAAGGAGGCGAAGGGACGCAACGTCTTCTCCGGGATCGGCAATCTCGACATCGTGCCGGACGCCGCCACCGGTCACCACTGACCGGAAGCGGCCCGCGGGGCCGGGCGCGCGCCCTGTGTTATCCTGACCCGGATCGCGGCAACGCATTCGATTCCCCGTGCGCGGCACGGGCTTCCCCATGGCCGGACTCGACGCCACGACCCCCGCTCCGACCGAACTCAAGCTGCACCAGCAGTCGAAGGTGCTCGAAATCGCCTTCGCCGACGGCCGCTCGTTCCGGCTGCCCTACGAGCTGCTGCGCGTCTATTCGCCGTCGGCCGAGGTGCGCGGTCACGGCCCGGGCCAGGAAGTCCTGCAGGCGGGCAAGCGCGACGTCGGAATCAAGGAGGTCGAGCCGATCGGCCATTACGCGATCCGCCCGACGTTCTCCGACGGCCACGACACCGGCATCTATTCGTGGGATTACCTCTACGACCTGGGTTGCCGCCAGGACGAGCTCTGGCAACGCTACCTGGAGCGGATGGCTGCCGCCGGTGCCAGCCGCGATGCGAAGTGACGCCCCCCACGGAACCACGATGAGCGAGCGCACCCATTTCGGCTTCGAGCAGGTCGCCGTCGAGGAGAAGGCGCAGCGCGTGCGCGGCGTGTTCGACTCGGTCGCCACCCGGTACGACCTGATGAACGACGTCATGTCGGCCGGGCTGCACCGGCTGTGGAAGCGCTTCGCCGTCAACGCGACCGGCGTGCGCGCGGGGATGCGCGTGCTGGACCTCGCCGGGGGCACCGGCGACCTCGCCCGCCTCTTCGCCGACCGCGTCGGGCCGACCGGCGAGGTGGTGCTGACCGACATCAACGGCGCGATGCTCGCCTGCGGCCGGGATCGCCTGCTCGATGGCGGCTGCGTCGTCCCGGTCGTGCAGTGCGACGCCGAGAAGCTGCCCTTCCCCGGCGGACACTTCGACGTCGTGAGCATCGGGTTCGGGCTGCGCAACGTCACGCACAAGGAGAACGCGCTGGCCGAGATGCGGCGGGTGCTGAAGCCCGGCGGCGTGGCCGCGGTGCTGGAGTTCTCGAAAGTCTGGTCGCCGCTCGCGCCGGCCTACGACTGGTACAGTTTCAACGTGCTGCCGCGCCTCGGCCGGCTCATCGCCGGCGACGACGCTAGCTACCGTTATCTCGCGGAATCGATCCGCATGCACCCGGACCAGGCCGCGCTCAAGTCGATGATGGAACAAGCAGGCTTCGATCGGGTCGAAGTCCACAATCTCGCCGCGGGCGCCGTTGCGCTGCATCTCGGCATACATTACTGAAATTACTGAACTGAACGGGGGCGCCCGGGCGTCTCCCGCAAACCGGAGGCATACATGAATATCAAGGGTATCCTGGCGATCGTCGCATTGACCCTGGCATCGATGGTGGCAAGCGAAGCGGCCGAAGCGCGCCGGATGAGCGGCGGCAAGAGCCTCGGCGCACAGCGCCCGAGCGTCGCGCCGTCGACGCCGGCGCCCACGGCTGCAGCGCCGTCGGCGGCGGCATCGCAGCCGGTCATGCCCGCGCAACCGGGTGCCGCGCTTCCGGCCAAGGCGGCCGCTCCGACGGCGCCCGCGCCCTCCGGCGCGTCGCGCTGGCTGGGGCCGGTTGCCGGCATCGCGGCGGGCCTGGGCCTCGCCGCCTTGCTCTCGCATTTCGGACTCCCGGAAGGCCTGGGCAGTTTCCTGCTGCTTGCATTGCTGGTGATCGGCGGCTTCTTCGTCGTGCGCATGCTGCTCGCCCGCCGCAGCACGGCATCGCGGCCGCTGGCCTACGCGGGAGCGCCGGGCGCCTCGCCGCGGTTCGAAACGCCGTCCGCGGCGCAATGGGGCGGTGCCTCGCGGGTCGAGCCGGTGCTGGGGTCCGCTCCCGGATCGCCGGCCGCGACCAGGCCGCTGCCCCCGGGGTTCGATGCCAAGGGCTTTGCCGACCAGGCGAAGCTGCAGTTCATCCGGCTGCAGGCCGCACACGACGCCGGCGACCGCAAGATGCTCGCGGACTACGCGACCCCCGAGATGTTTACGCAGCTCGCCGCCGACCTCGAGGGCGGGGCGCCGCGCCAGGCCACCGAGATCGTGACGCTGCAGGCCGAGGTGCTCGAAGTGGCGACGGAAGGCGATCGGCACTGGGCGAGCGTCCGCTACACGGGCACGCTGCGCGAGGGCGGCGCGTCGGCGACCACCGCGTTCGACGAGACCTGGAATCTGACGAAGCCCGTCGATGGCTCCTCGGGCTGGCTGCTGGCAGGCATTCAGCAACCCGCGTAACGGCCACTGCGCGCCTGGCGCGTCCCGGAAACCCGGTGTGAACAACGCCTAGCCGTCGCGATGTCCGCGTTCGCCTTCGATCCTTCGTCGATACCACCCGCGATCGCCAATCGGGTGCTGGAGCGGGAGACGTGGGCGCTGTCCTGCCTCGCGGCGCATGCGGGAAGCACCATTACGGTGACGATCGGGCCGCTCGCGGCCACGATGCGGGTCGACGCCGGAGGCAAGCTCGAATCGGCGCCGCGTCCGGAAGGCTCGCCCGACCTCGAGCTCGAGCTTTCGCCGCTGACCCTGCCGTCGTTTCTCGCCGATCCCCGCCGCTGGGACGAGTTCGTCGCCGTTCGGGGCGACGCCGCGCTCGCGACGACGCTGAAAGGGCTCGCCGAGACGCTGCCGTGGTTCGTCGAGCGGGCGTTCGGCAATGCCCTCGGGCCGATCGTCGGCCAGCGGGTCGCCGACGCCGGTCGGCGCCTGCTCGCCTTTCCCGAATATGCGGCAACGCGGGTCGGCGAAAGCGTCGCGAGCTATCTCCGCGACGAGGCCGCGCTCGTCACGCAAGGATCCGAAGCGCAATCGTTCGGCGAGGCGGTCGCTGCGCTCGCCGCACGCGTCGACGCGCTCGGCGCCCGCCTCGATGCGCTCGGCGCCCGCCTCGATGCGGCCAATTCGTCCGCTAAGCTCGTCTAGGCTGCGTAGCCCAGCACCGCGAAGAAGTGGCAGCTCGTGCCCGCCAGCACGAACAGATGCCAGATGAAATGCCCGTAGCGCAGGCGGGAGTCGGCCGCGAAGAAGGCCACCCCTGCCATGTAGGCACCCCCGCCGGCGGCGAGCAGGACCAGGCCCTGGTTCGGAACCCGCTCGAGCAACGGCCCGATCGCGACCACGCATAGCCAGCCCATCAGCAGATAGAGACCGAGCGAGGCCATCGGGTGCCGGATGCGGTCGAAGGCCTTCAGCGTCACGCCGACGGCGGCAAGGCTCCAGACGAGCCCCAGCAGCGTCCAGCCCCACGGTCCGTTGAGCGCCCCCAGCATGAAGGGCGTGTAGGTGCCGGCGATCAGCAGGAAGATCGCGCCGTGGTCCAGCTTGCGCAGCACCGTCTTCGCGCGCTGGTGCGGCACCGCGTGGTAGATCATGGAGGCAAAGTACAGGAGCACCATCGTCGCGGCGAAGATGCTGGCGCCGATGACGTTCACCGGCCTGCCGTGCTGCGCGGTGGTCAGGATGAGCACGGGAGCCGAGGCGACCGCCGCGACGAAGCCCAGCCCGTGGCTCAGGCTGTTGGCGATCTCCTCTCCCAGCGACTGGGGTCGCTCGCTCATTGCCGGACTCCCTTGCTCCCTCTGCGCCAGGCCCGGCCGGACCCGCGCAATGCCGGTCGGGCCGCGGCGGGTTCCTGGAAGCCATCGAACGCGATACCCGCCAACGTGCCTTACCCGGCCATAAGCAACGATTATGCCCGAAGGGTATCGGGCCCCGGTCCGCGGCCCGGGGCCGGTGCATCGTATCCCTTACAATCGGCGGGATGCGCGTCACCCGTCTCGCGAGGATCGTCATCGTCGCGCTCACCCATGGGCTCGACGAATTCCTGACCGGTCACGAGCGCTTCCGCGCGGTCCGGCCGGCGGCGCGCGCACTCACGTTCTGGCGCGACACGTCCGCGCCGCGCGCGGAGCGGCTGCGCCTCGCGCTGCAGGATCTGGGGCCGATCTTCGTCAAGTTCGGCCAGATGCTCTCGACGCGGCGCGATCTGCTGCCGCCCGACATCGCCGACGAGCTGGCGAAACTGCAGGACCGCGTCCCGCCGTTTCCGTCCGAGCAGGTGATCGCCGCGCTCACGCGACTCTACGGCAAGCCCGTGGACGCGGTCTTCAAGTCGTTCGACCGGACGCCGATCGCGAGCGCTTCGGTCGCGCAGGTCCATTTCGCCGAGCTTCCCGACGGTACGCCGGTCGCCGTCAAGGTGCTCCGGCCCAACATCGCGCGCGTGATCGAGAAGGACATCTCGCTGCTGTACGCCGGCGCGCTGCTGATGGAGAAGCTCTGGTCGGACGGCAAGCGCCTGCGTCCGCGCGAGGTCGTCGGGGAGTTCGAGAAGACGCTGCGCGACGAGCTCGACCTCTCGCGCGAAGCCGCGAACTGCTCGCAGCTCGGGCGCAACTTCCAGCATTCGCCGCTGCTGCTCGTCCCGGCGGTGTACTGGGACTACTGCGGCTCCGAGGTCATGGTGATGGAGCGGATGTCCGGCATCCCGATCGCGCAGGTGGACCGGCTGCGCGAAGCGGGCGTCGACATCCCGCGTCTCGCGCGCGCCGGCGTGGAGCTCTTCTTCACGCAGGTGTTCCGCGACGGCTACTTCCACGCCGACATGCATCCCGGCAACATCTTCATCGCCACCGGCGGGCAGCATCACGGCAAGTACATCGCCGTCGATTTCGGAATCATGGGCACGCTTTCCGAGCGCGACCAGGACTTCCTCGCGCAGAACTTCCTGGCCTTCTTCCGCCGCGACTACCACCGCGTCGCGACCGCGCACATCGAGTCCGGCTGGGTGCCGCCGGACACTCGCGTGGACGAGCTGGAGGCGGAGATCCGCGTCGTGCTGGAGCCCGCCTTCGACCGGCCGCTGTCGGAGATCTCGCTCGGCCGCGTGCTGCTGCAGCTCTTTCGCGCGTCGCGCCGCTTCAACGTGGAGATCCAGCCGCAGCTCGTGCTGCTGCAGAAGACGCTGCTCAACGTCGAGGGGCTGGGCCGTCAGCTCGACCCCAAGCTCGACCTGTGGGTGACGGCGCTGCCGTATCTCGAGCGCTGGATGAACGAGCGGATCGGCTTTCCGGCGCTCAAGCGGCGGCTGCTCGCGGAGGCGCCGTACATCGTCGCGGCGCTGCCGGAGCTGCCGCGCCTCGTCCATCAGCGACTCGTCGCGCCGCCGGCGGCCTCCGACGCGACGATGCGCGAGCTCGCCGCGGCGCTGCGCATGCAGAACCGCCTGCTCGCGATCGGCATGATGCTGATCGCCATCGTCGCGGGCCTCGTTCTCTGGTACCTGGCGAAAGGTTAGGCGAGCTCGCGCCCGCGAGCGGTGCCGCGTGCGTGCGCAGGGCTCCGCGCGCCTGCCGGCGAGCGGTCGCCGCCGGTGTCGCCCCTGTACAATTGCGGCTTTGACCGCGTTCCGACCGATCCCCCGCACCCCACGCGTCGATGGCGCTTCTCGAAATCCAGAACGTGACGCGCCGCTTCGGTGACTTCACCGCGGTCGACGGCGTCAGTCTCGCCATCGAAGCGGGCGAATTCTTCACGCTGCTGGGGCCTTCCGGCTGCGGCAAGACGACGCTGCTGCGGATGATCGCCGGCTTCGACCTTCCCGACGGCGGGCGCATCCTGCTCGACGGCAGCGACATCGCCGACAGGCCGCCCGAGGGCCGCCCGGTGCGCACGGTGTTCCAGAGCTACGCGCTGTTCCCGCACATGACGGTGGAGGGCAACGTCGCATTTCCGCTCAGGATGGCGAAGACGCCGTCCGGCCAGATCGCCCCCAAGGTCGCCGAGGCGCTGGACGACGTGCGTCTCGCCGGCTTCGGCAAGCGCTATCCGCACGAGCTCTCGGGCGGACAGAAGCAGCGCGTCGCCATCGCGCGGGCGCTGGTGACGCACCCGACGGTGCTGCTCCTCGACGAGCCGCTGGCCGCGCTCGACGCGAAGCTCCGCGAGGACATGCAGATCGAGCTCATCAACCTGCAGAAGGAAGTCGGCATCACCTTCGTCTACGTGACGCACGACCAGACCGAAGCGCTCGCCCTGTCGCACCGGATCGCGGTGATGAACGCGGGCCGGGTCGAGCAGCTGGACGAGCCGTCGCGGATCTACAGCTTCCCGCGGACGCGTTTCGTCGCCGATTTCATCGGCCACTGCAACCTGCTGTCCGGGCCGGTCAGCGCCAACGCCGACGGCGTCGTCACCGTCGATGTCGGCGGCCTCGGGCCGGTGCGCGTCGCCGCCAGCTCCGCGCTGGCAGCGGGCCGCGCCGGTTCCGTCGCGCTGCGCCCCGAAAAAGTCCGCATCGAGGCGGCTGCTCCCGCCCAGACGCCGGACAACCACTACCGAGGCACGGTGTCCGACCTTCTCTACATGGGCGACGTGACCGTGTACATCGTCGACACGCCCGGCGGGCAGCGGATCGAGGCGCTGCTCGCCAATTCGGCATCCGGCCGCGCGAAGTTCTTCGAGGTCGGTGACCCCGTCGAGGTGAGCTGGCCGGTCGCCGCCGGCCATTTCATCGAGGAGTAGCGCGGTGCCCTCGCGCGCGTCCGGACGGTTGGGCAAATGGCTGGTCGGCGGGCCGCCGCTCTTCTACCTGCTGATCTTCTTCGCGGCTCCGACGCTGATCATGGTGCTGGCGTCGTTCCGCACGCCCGGCGAATTCGGCGGACTCGCGCCGCTCGTCGACGAGACGGGAGCGATCGACCTCAACGTCGAGAGCTACGCGCGCTTCCTGACCGAGCCGGTGTACGCGCAGGTCTTCCTCAAGTCGGTCTGGTATGCGCTGGTGACGACGCTCGTCTGCCTCGCGCTCGCCTACCCGCTGGCGGCGCTCATCGCGCGAAGCGCCAGCAAATACCGCAACCTGCTGCTGCTGCTGGTGATCCTGCCGTTCTGGAGCAACTTCCTGATCCGCATCTACGCGTGGATGATCATCCTCGGGCCGCAGGCAGCGCTGGCGCGGACCGTCAACGGCCTCCTCGCCGCGTTCGGGGTCGAGCCCGTCTCGCTGCTGTTCAGCTCCTTCGCCGTGCTGGCGTGCCTCGTCTACGTGCACCTCCCGTTCATGGTGCTGCCGTTGTACGCGAACCTGGAGAAGCACGACCAGGCGCTGCTCGACGCCGCGCAGGACCTGGGCGCGAACGCCTGGCAGCGGTTCTGGCGGATAACGTTTCCGCTGTCGCTGCCGGGCGTGTACGCGGGCGCCGCACTGGTGTTCATACCGGCGCTCGGCATGTTCGCGATTCCGGACATCCTCGGCGGCCCCGACGACAGCCTGATCGGCAACGTCATCAAGCAGCAGTTCCTGGAGACGCGCGACTGGCCCTTCGGCAGCGTGCTGTCGATCGTGCTGACCGTCGCGGCGCTGCTGCTCGCGGGACTCGCCGCCTGGGTGGGGCGCAGCAACCTGGGCACGCCGTCGAGCGCGGGGGACGCCCGTGCGTAGACGGCCGGTGGGACTGTGGATCGCCGCGGCGGTGGGGTACGCCTTCCTGTACATACCGCTCGTCATCGTCGTCGTCTACTCGTTCAACAATTCGCGGCTCAACGCCGAATGGGTCGGGTTCACGCTCGACTGGTACGACAAGCTGTTCCACAACGAGGAGATGCTCGCCGCCGCGGGGAATTCGCTGCTGATCGCGCTGGTCGCGAGCGCCATTTCGACGATACTCGGGACGGCGGCCGGAGTGGCGATGTACCGCTACAAGCTGCGTGCTGCTGCCGGTGCTGGTGCTGACGCCGATCGCGATCCCCGAGATCCTGATGGGCGTCTCGCTGCTGATCTTCTTCGTGCTGCTCAACTTCACGCTGGGGCTCGTCTCGGTGACGCTGGCGCACGTCGCCTTCTGCATCGGCTTCGTCGCCATCGTCGTGCGCTCGCGCCTCGCCGGCATGGACGAGAGCCTGACCGAGGCCGCGCGGGACTGCGGCGCGACGCCGCTGGAGGCCTTCCGCTACGTGACGCTGCCGCTGATCATGCCCGGCGTCATCGCGGGCGCGCTGATGGCGTTCACGCTGTCGATCGACGACTTCGTGATAACGTTTTTCACCGCCGGAGCCGGCACGGTGACGCTGCCGCTGCAGATCTACTCGATGATCAAGATCGCCGTGACCCCCGAGGTCAACGCCGTGTCGACGCTGTTGATGCTGCTCACGCTCGCGCTTATCATCATCGCCTCGAGGCTCTCGCCGAGCCTCCTGAACGCCAACGAGGAGAAACCATGAAACGGCTCGTCCTGCTCTTGACCTCGCTCCTGCTCGCCATGCCGGCCGGGGCGGCCAAGGACCGGTTCCACCTGTACAACTGGAACAACTACCTCGCGCCGGAGACCGTCAAGCGCTTCGAGGAGCTCTGCAAGTGCTCGGTGGTGCAGACGTACTACTCGGACAACGAGGAGCTGCTGGCGAAGCTCGCCGCCGGCGCCAAGGGCTACGACATGTACGTGCCGACGTCGAACGCGGTGCAGGCGCTGATCAAGAGCGGGCGGCTCAAGCCGATCGACAAGGCGCAGCTGCCGAACCTCAAGAACGTCGACCCGCTCTATCTCAACACGCCGTTCGATCCCGACAACAAGTTCTCGGTCCCGTACGCGATGTCGACGACGATCATCGGCTACAACGACGAGAAGATGAAGGAGCTGGGCCTGCCCACCGACACCTGGGCGCTGATCTTCGACCCCAAGCACCTGGAGAAGATCAAGGGCCGCGTCACCGTGCTCGACAGCGCCAACGAGCTGTTCGCCGCCGCGCTCAAGTACCTGGGCTACTCGGCCAACGACGTCGACCCGAAGCACTGGGACGAGGCCGTCGCGGTGATCAAGAAGGCCAAGCCCTACTGGGCGGCGTTCAACGCGTCGTCGTACATCAAGGAACTGACGGTGGGCAACATCTGGGTCGTGCACGGCTACTCGAACGACATCTTCCAGGCGAACCTGGACGCGCAGGCCGCCGGCCGCAAGTTCCGGATCCTGCAGGGCATGCCCAAGGAGGGCGCCGTGCTCGCCGTCGACAACATGGTGATCGACAAGAGCGCGCCGCGGGCGGACCTCGCGTTCAAGTTCATGAATTTCATGCTCGACGGCAAGAACTCGGCCGAGCTCACCAACCTGATCGGCTCCGGCAATCCGAACACCGATGCCATCAAGCACATCAAGCCCGAGCTCATGAAGAACCCGGCGATCTTCCCGGACGCCGCGGTCAAGGCGAAGCTCGAGCAGCTGCAGGACCTGACCGGCGCGCAGCGCCGCCTGCGCAACAAGCTGTGGACGGGGATCAAGGCCGGGCGCTGAGCGCCACGGACCTCCGCCAGCGATGCCGGTGACCATGACCAGGCATTGATCCGCGCGCATCGCGCGGCCGCCCGGAAAGAGCCGCCCCGTCCCCGTGCCGGCCGCGCGATCGCACTCGCTGCTCCCGCATTTCCTGGCGGCGCTGTACGGCCTCGCGATCTTCTACGCCAGCCTGCAGCCGTTCGAGCCCTGGGTGGAGCCGACGCCCGGGGCTCCGTTCTTCCTGCTCGCGCCGTGGCCGCTGCGCTGGGTTCGCTACGACATCGTCAGCAACGTCGTCGCGTATCTTCCGTTCGGCTTCTTCGTCGCGCTGGCGCAGCGCCGGCGGCCGGCGGCCCGAGGGCTGTGGGCCGCCGTCGTCGTCGGCGCACTGCTGTCGTTCGCCATGGAAACGCTGCAGATGTTCCTGCCGACGCGCGACGCGAGTCTCGCCGACCTGCTGTCGAACGTGGCGGGGGCGGCGCTGGGCGGGGCGCTGGCGCTGGCGCTGCGGCGCTCGCCGCGGGCGAAGGCGGCGCTCGCGGCGGGCCGCGAGCGATGGTTCCTGCCGGGCATCGTGGGCGACCTCGGCATCGCGCTGCTGGCAATCTGGCTCGTCGTGCAGGTGAACCCCGGCATTCCGCTGTTCGCGACGATGTACGACGCGGCGACCCGACCGGGCGCCCCCGGCGTCGCGCCGGACCTCGCGGCGACGGTCGTCGAAGGCGCGCACAGCGCATTTCAGCTGCTTGGCGTCGGCCTGTTCCTGGCGCTGCTGCTGCGCGAGCGGCGCTACGTCGCGGGGGCCGCATTGTTGCTGATCGGCGCGGCGGCGCTGGTCAAGGGCATTGCCGCCGCCGTGCTGCTCCGGCCCGCGGCGTGGGAGAACTGGCTCGCGCCCTCGGTGTCGCTGGGCGTCGCGGCGGGCTCGCTGCTGCTGTCGATGGCGATCTGGCTGCCGCGCCCCGCGCAGGTCACGCTCGCCGCGGTCGCGCTGCTGTCGTCGCTGCTCGCGACCGCGCTGCTGCCGGACCTCCTGTTCGCGCGCGCACCGCTTGCGCTGTTCAACGGCCCGTACGGCCACCTGCTCAATTTCAACGGGCTCACCCACACCGTGCTCCTGCTGTGGCCGGCCGTCGCCAGCGCGTTCCTGTTCGCGCTGGCCGGGCGGCCCGGATGGGGCGACCCGAAGGATCATCCGCCATTCGAGGAGCCACGGGGCCGGCGCGAGCCCTAGCGCTGTCCGCGGACCCGTCGCACGACGATCTCCACGATGTTCTCCATCATCATCCCGAGCTGGAACAATCTGCGCTATCTGCGCCTGTGCGTCGAGAGCCTGCGCCGCCACTCGGCGCGGGGGCACCAGATCCTCGTGCACGTCAACGACGGCAGCGACGGCACCCGCGACTGGGTCGCGCGGGAAGGCCTGGAGCACACGGCCACCGATGCCAACGTCGGCATCTGCGTTGCCGTGAACCTCGCCGCGGCGCGTGCCCGTGCCGATTGCCTGCTGTACGTGAACGACGACATGGTGGCCGCGCCGGGATGGGACATCGCGCTCGAGCGGGCGCTCGGGCGCATCGGCAGCATCCCGGCGTTCATGCTGTCGGGAACCATGGTCGAGCCGGTCGCCACCGGCAACCCCTGCGTGGTCGTCGCCGACTTTGGCCGCGATCCGGAGCGCTTCGACCTCGACCGCTTCGCGCGGGAAGCGCCGGCCCGCGCGCGCGGCGACTGGCTCGGCGCCACCTGGCCGCCGACGCTCGTGCCGCGCGAGCTCTGGCACCGCGTCGGCGGCTACAGCATCGAGTTCTCGCCCGGCATGGGCAGCGACAACGACTTCTCGATGAAGCTCTGGCACGAGGGCTGTCGCGTCTTCGTCGGCGTCGGCGACAGTCTCTTCTATCATTTCGCCAAGGCGACCACGGCGCGCATCCGCCGCAATGACGGGCGGCGGCAGTTCCTGATGAAGTGGGGCATGTCGCAATCGGCGTTCGACCGTCACTGTCTGCGGCGGGGAGCGCCGGTGCCGGGCGGCAGCCAGGATTTCGTCCTGGCCGAGCCCGTGCCCTCCTGGGGCTGGCGTCTGGAGCGGATCAGGGGCGCGCTGCGGCGCCGCTTTCTCTAGGCCGAGTCAGGATCCGCGCGGCGTCGATGACGCGAACGGCGCTCATCCGGTCGAGGCAGGCGCTGTAGCTCTCGCGGTGGCGCTCGCAGCCTTCCTGCTGGCAGGGCACGCAGGGCAGCGAGTCCTCCTGCAGCAGCAGCACGTTGGCGCGGCGCTGCACAGGTGCCACCTTCTCGTACGGCCGATCGAGCCCCGCGGCCGGGAGCGGCCCCCACAGCCGCGGATCGGTCGGGCCGAACAGCACGACCGATGGCGTTCCGCACGCCGCCGCAAGGTGCGACGTGGCGGTGTCCGGGCCGACGTAGAGCGCCGCTCCGCGCAGGAGATCGGCGGTTTCCGCGAATCGCAGTCGGCCGGTCAGGTCGACGATCGGCAGTTCGCTGCCCGCGAGCACCTGCCGGACGTAGTCGCGCTCCCCGGGCGCGTCGCCGCCGGTGATCGCGACCCGCAGGCCGCGCGCCGAGATCCACGCGATGAGACCGCGCCATCCGTCCCGGTGCCAGCGCTTGTAGCGAAAGCGCGGCGCAAGATGCAATACGGCATAGGGTTCGCGGGCGGGGTCGAAGCCAAGGCGCGCGCGCCATTCCGACACCGGCGTGCCCGACGTGGGCGCGACGAGCTGCGCCGCGAACGGCAGCGCCATCGCCTCGGCCAGGCGCCGGTAGCCGTCGACGCGCGGCTCGTTCGCGGCAAATGCGACGCGGTGGCGCAACAGCGGCTCTTTCCACCAGCGCTTGCCCGGCTCCGGAGGCAGCAGACCGGCGCGCTGCGAAGCCGCGATCCAGCCATAGAGATGGGGACGATCGCCGGTCTCGGCGATCACCGCGAGATCGTAGCGCCGCCACAGGCGCCGGACGAGCTCGAGGTGTCCGGAGGCGCCGGGACGCTCGGCGATCGTCAGCACGGCGCGCACGTCCGGGTTGCCCTCGAGGATTCCCTCGGTCCCGGCGTTCAGCAGCACGTCGATCGCCGCGCCCTCGAATCCGCGCCGCAACGAGCGGATCAGCGGCGTCGTGAGCAGCACGTCACCGAAGTAGCGCAGCGTAATGACGAGGATCGACTGGCGGGGCGGCGCCATGTCCGGGAACGCTCAGACCACGCGCTTCGCCGCCGATGCGCCGGACTTCCGCTCCGGCTGCGCGCCCTTGTTGCCGCGCGCCGGCGCACGAATCCGTGCGCGCTCGTCCGCGGCGCGGCAACCCGCGAACAGGAGCCCGCTCATGTAGACGAAAAAGAATCCCTCGGCGTGATCGACCAGCGTCGACGAAAGCAGGCTCGCCATGACGATGGTCAGCACGAGTCCGCGCGCGGCCGCCTGATCGAAGCGCCCCGGAAGGCGCGCGGCCATCCACCATTGCGTCGCGAAGAGGCAGGCGAAGACCGCGAGGCCGACGAGGCCGAATTGCGCGGCGATCATCAGGAACTCGTTGTGCGGATTCCGGGTCGGCGCCTCGCCCGCGCGAGCCGCGCGGGCGGCATACGCCGCGGCAAAGCCGCCGGTGCCCACGCCCACCACCGGACTCTCGCGGATGATCTCCAGCGTGTTGCGCAGGAACCCCATCCGCTGCCCGACCGACGACGTCGGATCGGCAGGGACGCCGGCGCGCCATTGCTGAAACTCGTCATCGGCCATCGTGATCCGCTTGTGGAGCATCGCGTCCGGCGAGAGGGCGACGACGACGGCAAGGGCGCCCAGCGCCAGGCCGGCCAGCGCGAGCCCCTTCCACCTGAGCTGGCGGTAGAGAAAGTACGTGAAGAGGACGAGCAGCACGATGTGGCCGGTGCGGCCGGGAACCATCACCAGGACGTTGACCGTCGCGGCCGCGCTCAGCGCAAAGAGCACGAGCTGTCCGCGTCGGGATGTGGCCTCCACTGCGGCCAGCGCGAAGAGAAACGCGGCGAACGCCATGAACACGTTGTGCGTGATGTGCGCCTTGAACATGACCGGGTCGAGCTCCGTCCCCTTGAGCCAGGTGTTGACCGGCAGCGCGCCCGACCAGTAGAGGCACGACACCAGCAGCACGACCAGCATCGACCCGAGGAACGCCCGGAGGCCACGGTCGCGCCACTGCGCCTCGCGCATCAGCGGCAGCAGCACCGGGATCAGCAGCAGGCGCAGCGCCTTGGTCAGCGCGTCCTGCACGTCGTTCCCGTCGCCGATCGAGTAGAGCGCGCCGACGACGTGCACCGCGAACAGCGCCAGCGCCGCGAGCGCGACCGGGTTGCCACGAATTGCCGCGAGCTTGTCCCGATATCCGCCGCCCGCAAGCCAGCACAGGAGGAGGAACGCGAAGAGCACGTTGTCCCCGGCGACCGAGACCGGGATCGCGCCGCCGAGGAGCACGGCGGCCCATTTCGCGGCGAAATCGACGCGCTCCCGCGCGCCGGTCGGCGCGGACGCCGCCGCGGGCGCCGCGATGCCGGTGGCGCGATCGGGGACGCGGTAATCGAGATTCAAGGAAGGTAGGGCAACGCGGGGGATCGCAATTATAGCGGAGGCTCGCGCACGCCCGACGCGGCACGCCAGGCGTCGCCGGGCACGGCGCGCCCGGCCGCGTGCGACACTGGCATAATGGAAGCGTATGCCGCGGGTCCGCCCGACGGCTCCCGGAGTCCCGGTCGGCACGATCGCGGCTTGCGCCGCCACCCTCGACACGATGCAGGATCTCCCGCTCGCACTGCTGGCCACGACGATCAGTGCCTACTGGGTCGGCGTCGGCGCGATGATCGTCCGGGTCCGCCGCGCGACCCGCAAGGTGGTCGGGCTCGTCCCGGAACAACGTCTCGAGCGCTTCATGTGGCTCGTCTGGGTGCCGCTCGTCGCCGCGTGGATCTTCGTGCCCTGGGCGACGCTTGCCCGAAGCGGCGCCGTTCCGGCGCTTCCCGATTTCGCCCTGCGCGAGCCGGCCTACGCGACGCTGCGCTGGATCGCCGCGATCGTCGCCGTGATCGCGCTCGCCGCCACGATCAAGTGCTGGCTACGGATGGGCAGCGACTGGCGGATGGACGTCGGCGTCGAGCGGAAGACCGACCTCATCACCGACGGACTGTTCGCGCGCATCCGGCACCCGATCTACGCGTTCAGCATCCTGCTCATGCTCTGCTCGCTCGCGATCGTGCCGACCGCACCGATGGCGCTGATCGCGGCAGTGCACATCGTGCTCATGAACATCAAGGCGCGTAACGAGGAGCGGCATCTGCTCGGCGTCCACGGCGACACCTACGCGCAGTACCTGCGCCGGACGGGCCGTTTCTTCCCGCGTCTCGCGGGACCGGCGAGGTGAGAGCTGCGGCTGGCGCGGCGCGCTGAACGCCGCGCGGCGGGACTCCGGCATGCGATTGCCCTCGATCGTTTCGGCGATGGCCGTCGCCGTCATCGCGGCGCTGCCGGTCTGCGCACGGGCGGGCGAGCCCGGTGCGGCGCCGCTCGGCGCCGGCCGGGATCCGGTCGTCGCCGAGCGGCTGCTCGCTCTCGATCCGGCGCGCGTGGGTGCCCGCGAGGTCGCCGACGTGCTCGCGCGCGCGCCGGCGCCGAGGATCGTCCTGCTCCAGGGCAGCATCGCTCCGATCACCATGGAGCCCTTCGCGGAATTCCTGATCGCGATGGGCTACCCGCCGGATCGGATCCGGCACCCGCGCGACGGGACCCTCTCGTCGAGCAGCTTCGCCGACAGCCGGCAGCTGGCCGGCGCGTTGGCGTGGTACTACGAAACGGAGGGCACGCGCCCGCTGGTGATCGGGCACAGCCAGGGCGGGATGCTGGCGATCCGCGTGCTGCACGAGCTGGCCGGCGCGTTCGGGGAGTCGATTCCGGTGTGGAATCCGGTCACGGACCGCGCCGAGCCGCGAACCACGATCGTCGATCCGTTGAGCGGCGCATCGCGGCCCGTGGTGGGCCTGACGCTGCCCTACGCGGCCGCGATCGCCACGGGCAAGCTGCCGCGTGTCCTGCTCGGGCAATGGACGATGATTGCGAAGCTCCGCGAGATCCCCGACAGCGTCGAGGAGTTCACCGGGTTCGCCATCGAGTGGGACCTCGTCGCGGGGCTGTTCCCGCGCTCCGATCCGTATCTGGCATCGGGATCCGCGGCCGTCCGCAACGTGATCCTGCCGGCGACGTACACGCACATCGGGCTGCCGGCCGCCGAGCATCTCGCCGCGAACCCGATCACGCGGGCCTGGATCGATGCGTACTCGCCGGATGGCGCGGTCGCGCTCCCCGACGACGCCGAGGTCGACACGGCCAACCTCGTGCACGCCGCCGACATCTGGTACAGCGTGAAGCGACACTGGGCTCGCGAGGCACAGCGGCTCGTTGCCGCGCAGCGCCGGAGCGCCCGGTGAAGGGGCGCGTCAACCTGTTCCAGGCAGCGATGCTGCGCTGGCGAGAGCTGCACCCCTACTCCGCGGTCCACGTCGTCCGGATCGACCGCCCGCTCGATGCGTCCCGGCTCTCGGCGCTCATCGACGGGCAGCTTCGCGCGCTCGGCCTCACGGGCCTGGTGCTCGACGCGCGGCGCGGGCGCTTCGAGTACCGGGGCGGCCCCGCGGACATCGCGCTTGCCGTTCATGCCGGCGGCCGTGAGCCCATGGCCGTCGTCGAGCGCACGATCGAACGCGCGCTCAACGAGCCCTTCGAGCGCGAAGGTCCGATTCACCCGTTCCGGTTCTTCTGTATCGACAGCGATTCGTGGTTCTACCTGGGCCTCGCCTACGACCATTTCATCGCCGGCGGCGACTCGATCGTGGTGCTGCTCGAGGGCATCGTTTCCCGCTATTGCCGCCACCGGCCCGACGCACTGCCCCCGCAGCCGCTGGACAGATATCCGCGCACCTACCGGCGGCTGTTCCTCCGCCATGCGGGACGCGCCTTGCGCGGGCTCCGGGCCCTGCCGGAGATGGTGGCGAGCTGCCGGCGGTCCGTGCGGCCCGTGTATCCCCGCGGCGAGGACTCCGCGACCGGCTTTGCCTATCGTCGGCTCGATCCCCCGGAGGTTGCCGCGCTCGTGCGCACGGCGCGCGCGTGGCGCGTCACCGTCAACGACCTGCTGCTGGCGATCCTGCTCCAGGCGCTGGAGCCATTCGCCGGGGAACGTGACCCGACACGAGCGCGCCACGAGCTTGCCGTGGCGTCGATCTTCAATCTCCGGCGCGATCTCGACGTCGATCCGAACACGACGTTCGGCCAGTTCCTGAGCTCGTTCCGCATCTCCCATCCGCTGCCTCCGGGGCTTTCGCTCGAGCAGCTCGCACGCGACATCGCGGCCGAGACGGCTCCGATCAAACGCGAGAAGCTCTACCTCCAAAGCCTGCTGGGAATTGCCGCGACCGGCGTGCTGTGGCGGTTTCTCTCCGTCGATCGACGCCGGCGCCTCTATGCCAAGAACTATCCCGTATGGGGTGCGCTCTCGATGCTGAACGTCAATGCGCTCTGGGAAGGCGCCGGTGGACAGATGGCGCCGCCGGAGTACCTGCGCGGGGTGCCGACCGGACCGCTGTCACCGGTCGTCGTCGCCGCCACCACCGCGGGCGACCTGCTGCATCTGGGCATCACCTACCGGACGACCGCGTTCACCGCGGCAAACATCGATAAAATGGCGGACTGGATCGTTGCCTGCGCAAGACGCCTCGACGCATGAATCTGCGACACCGTGTTCCCGGCCTCCTGCTGGTTGCCGCCTTCGCCGTTGCCGGGATGTTGGCCGGCTGCGTGGCGATCCCCGAGCGCTCGCCGCCGATCGAGCCGAAGGCGGGCGAGCGAACCGTGCTCAGGGCCGCGCGGATCGACGCCGCGCTCGAGGAACGAATCCTGGCGCTCGATCCGACCCGCGTGTCGGAGCGCGACATTGCGGACGTCCTCGGCCATGGCCCGGCGCCGACGATCATGCTGGTCCATGGCGGGATCTACCCGGTGCATCTGGCGATGGCCTCGTTCGGCGAGTTCCTCACCGGGATGGGCTACCCCGAGGCGAAGATCCGCGAACCCCGCGCCGGCGAGTGGTCGTACAGCCCCTACAGCAGCACCGAGCGTCTCGCCGGCATCCTCGCGTGGCACTACGAGCAGGACGGCTTGCGGCCGATGATCGTCGGCCACAGCCAGGGGGGACTCTACGTGGTGAAGATCCTGAAGGAGCTGGCGGGCCAGAAGAGCCGGCAGCTCGCGGTCTGGAATCCGGTGACCGATGAGGCGGAGAAGCGCACGACGATCGTCGACCCCTTTACGGACCGCGAGCGTCCGGTGATCGGCCTGTCCGTTTCGTACGCCTCCGTCCTCGGCGCGGGCGGCTGGGCGCTCGTGCTGCCCAACCAGTGGGACGACTTCGCCAACCTGCGGCGCATTCCCGATACGGTGGACGAGTTCACCGGCTACTTCATCGCGCTCGATCTCTTCGCGCTCTCGTTTCCCGGCAACCCGTTCGACGTGCCCTACGAGAAGAACGGTACCGCGAACGTGCGCAACGTCACGCTGCCGGCGACGTACAACCACGTATTCGTCCCGGTGACGCACGAACTCCCGCGGAATCCGGCTGTGCGCAAGTGGCTCGACGATTACGTGCCCGACCGCGACGCCGGCGCCGCGGAACCGCCGGAGGGGACCGGTGGCGCAATACTCTGGGCGGCCGACGTCTGGTACAGCATCAAGAAGCACTGGGCCCTGGAGGCGCAGCGGTTCGTCCGCGCAAGGCGCGTCCTGGCGGACGGGTTAAAATAGCGGTCTTGCCCGCCGCGCCAGCACGGCGCCGGGCGCGACTCCTCCCCACGGGCAGCGAACCCACCATGTCAGCGGCATTGGCCGGCAAGATCGCACTCGTCACCGGCGCGGCGCGCGGCATCGGCCGCGCCGTCGCGCTGAAGCTCGCCCAGGGCGGATGCGACATCGCTGCCAACTATTACAACAGCGCCGCGGAAGCCGAGGCCCTCTGCGCCGAGATCCGCGCGCTCGGCCGCCGTGCCGTCGCCATCCAGGGCAGCGTCGGCATTCCCGAATCGGTCGACGAGATCTATGCCGAGTTCCGCAAGCACTTCGACCGCCTGGACATCCTGGTCAGCAACGCCGCATCGGGAGTCCTGAAACCGACGGTCGAGATGACGCTGAAGCACTGGCGCTGGTGCATGGAGACCAACGCGCTGGCGCTCAACCTGCTCACCCAGCGCGGCCTGCCGCTGATGAGCTCCGGCGCGCGCATCGTCGCCATGTCGAGCCTCGGCGCGCAGCGCGCGATGCCCGGCTACGGCTTCGTCGGCGCATCGAAGGCCGCGCTCGAGTCCCTCGCCCGCGCGCTCGCGCAGGAGCTCGGGCCGCGCGGCATCCGCGTCAACACGGTCTCCGCCGGCGTCGTCGACACCGACGCGCTCGCGTATTTCCCGAACCGCGAGGAGCTGCTCGCGGACTTCGCCCGGCGGACCCCCGCCGGTCCGGTGCTCACCCCCGGCGACGTCGCCGGCGCCGTCTACCTCCTCTGCCTGCCGGAGGCCGCGATGATCAACGGGCACACGCTGGTCGTCGACGGCGGCTTCGCCATCTCGGGCTAAGATGAAACTGCCCCCGAAGCTCACTGCGTTCGCCTCCCCCCAAGGGGGCAGGTCAGCGCCCTTCGGACGGCCGTCGGCGTTCTGCGGCCTGCGCGCCTTTCGTTCGCTCCCCCCGGGGGGCAGGTCAGCGCCCTTCGGGCGGCCGTGCGGGGTTTTGAACGGCCCCCACGCTCACTTCGTTCGCTGCCCCCCGGGGGGAGCACAGCGCCCTTCGGGCGGCCGTGCGGGCGCTGACATGAAGGTCGACGCCGGCATTGCAGGAAAGAGCGCGATCGTCACCGGCGGCAGCCGCGGCATCGGCCGGGCGATCGCCCTCCTGCTCGCCGCGGAAGGCGCCGACGTCACGTTCTTCTATCGGAGCAACGCCGCGGCCGCCGAGGAGGTCGTCGCCACCGGCAGCGCCGCCGGCGACAGGATTGCGGCGATGCAGGTCGACGTTCGCGATTCGCAGGCCTGCGCCGCCGCGGTCGAGAGCGTCGCCGAGCGCTGCGGGCGCATCGACATCCTGGTCAACAACGCCGGCATGATCCGCGACAACCCGCTCGCGGCGTTCGACGACGACGACGTGAAGCTGGTGCTCGAGACCAACGTGACCGGCGTGTTCAACGTGACGCGCGCCGTGGTCCCCTACATGATCTCGCAGCGCCGGGGCCGCATCGTCAACATCGGCTCGGTCTCCGGGGAGAAGGGCGGCCGCGGCCAGACCAACTACGCGGCGAGCAAGGGCGCGATCAACGCGTTCACCCGCGCGCTCGCCGTCGAGCTCGCGCCGCGCAAGATCAACGTCAACTGCGTTGCGCCCGGCGTGATCGACACCGAGATGTCGAAGGACGTGCGCGAGATGGCCGGCGACGAGATCAAGGCGCGCATCCTGCTCAGGCGTTACGGCACGTCCGACGAGGTCGCGTACGCGGTGTGGTTCCTCGCCTCCGCGTACGCCGACTACGTCACGGGCCAGGTGCTGGGTGTCGACGGCGGATTCAAGATGGAATGACTGGAGCGGAGAAAAATGACCCAACCGGAAATAGCCAAGGAAGAAATCCTCGCGGTGCTGCCGACGGTCTCGGCGACGATCGCCGACGCGCTGGGCTGCGATGTCGAGGACGTCAAGCCCGACGCTTCGCTGATCGAGGACCTCGACGCGGAGTCGATCGACTTTCTCGACATGGTCTTCCGCCTCGAGCGTGCGTTCAAGATCAAGATCCCGCGCGGCAAGATCGTCGAGAACGCGCGCGGGGCGCTTACCGAGGCGGAGTTCGAGCAGAACGGCATCGTCACCGACGTCGGTCTCGCGCAGCTGCGCTCGTATCTGTCGGAGGTTCCGCCCGAGCGCTTCCGGACGCCGACCAAGGTCAAGGACATCCCGCGGCTGTTCACGACCGAGACCTTCTGCAAGCTCGTCGTCGCGGCGCAGCGCGAGGCGAAGGCGGCGAGCTGAGATGGACGGCCCCCACGCTCACTGCGTTCGCTGCCCCCCGCGGGGGAGCACAGTGCCCTTCGGGCGGCCGGGCGGGCACTGATGTCGTGGATACCCCTGCGCGCCATGGCGATCGCGGATGGCTGACCACTTCGCGGCGTTCTCGTTCGTCGACCGCATCGGCGAATACGAGCCGGCACGGCGTGCATGCGGGACCTACGCGGTACCCGCGGGCATCGCGGCGTTCCCGTCGTGCCTCGTCGCCGAGGCCGTGGGCCAGCTCGCCGCGTGGGTCTCGATGGCGCACATCGGATTCCGCGGCCGGCCCGTCGCCGCGCTCGCCAACGAGACGCGCTTTCGCGGGGACGTACGTCCCGGCAACACGCTCGATCTCGAGGTCGACATCGAGCATTGCGACGAGCACGCGGTCGCCTACGCCGGACGCGCGCGCGTGGATGGCACGCTCGTGATCGAGCTCGTCGACTGCCTCGGGCCGATGCTTCCCGTCGAGGAGTTCGATTCTCCGGCCGAGCTCGAGGCGCGCTTCGCGCTGCTTCGCGGCGAGGGCGCGCCGGCCGGCCGCTTCCGCGGCGTCGTCGCGCCGCGGGTCGTGCGCAAGGGGGGCGTGCCCGGCGTGTCGGCAAACGCGACGCTGTACGTGCCCGAGTCGGCGCCGTTTTTCGGCGACCACTTTCCGCGCCGTCCCGTCTTTCCCGCGACGCTCCTGCTCGACGCGCAGATCGGCCTTGCGATGGAGGTGGCGGCCGAGGCCACGCACTGGCCCGCCGGCACGCGGCCCCGGCCCTCGCGGATGACCCACGTGAAGATGCGCTCGTTCATCCCGCCGGGCGCCGAGCTCGACATCGACGCCGAGCTCGCGCCGTCCGGCGCCGAGAGCGCGACGATTCGCCTGGCGGCGCGCATGGACGGCAAGACCGCCGCCACCGCGCGGCTCGAGGTCGCGGCGAGGGCCGTGCAATGATCGCCGTGCAGCCGTGGGGCCGCCTTCAGGCGGCTCGGAACGTCCGGCTGAAGCCGGACCCACGATCGCCGGACCCACGATCGCCGGGCCCGCGATCGCCGGACCCACGATCGACGATCGCAGGCCGCGAGGTGCGACGATGAAACGCCGCCGCGTCGCGATCACCGGCATCGGCCTCGTCACGCCGGTCGGCAACGACGTCGCGACGACGTGGGATGCGCTGCTCGCCGGCAGGAGCGGGGGCGCCGAGATCAGCCTGTTCGACGCGAGCGGCTTCCCGGTCCACATCGCCGCCGAGGTGAAGAATTTCCGCGACGACGACGCGCTCGACCGGAAGCTGCGCAAGTTCGCGAACCGCTCGCACCGTTTCGCGCTCGCGGCGGCGGAGCAGGCGTTTCGCGACGCCGGCCTGCGGCCGACGCCGGAAACCGCCACGCGCTGGTCCTGCGCGGTGGGAGCGGGCATGATGACGTCGGATTTCACCGATCTCGCGACGACCTGGGCGCACAGTGCCGCCGACGGGGAGCTCCACGCCGAGCGGCTGCTCGCCGACCCGGCGGCGAACGACCCGATGGTGTTCTGCCGCAGCCAGGCGACCGCGGGAATCTCGCTACTCACCCGGCGCTACGACATCCGCGGCTACGCGACCTCGGTGCACACCGCGTGCGCATCCGGCGGCCAGGCCATCGGCACCGCGCTGAAGCTCATCCGCCGCGGCGCCGCCGACTATGCGCTCGCCGGCGGCTTCGACTCGATGATCAGCCCGATCGGCATTTCCGGGTTCTGCCTGCTGTCGGCGCTCTCCGCGGACAACGCGACGCCGCAGCGCGCGAGCCGGCCGTTCGACGCGACGCGCAATGGCTTCCTGCTGGGCGAGGGCGCGGGCTTCGTCGTGCTCGAGGAGTGGGAGTCCGCGCGGCGCCGGGGCGCGCGGATCTACGCCGAGCTCGCCGGCGACGGCAATTCGCTGTCCTCCTACCGGATCACCGACTCGCCGCCGGACGGCGACGGGCCGATCCAGGCGATGCGCGCCGCGCTCGCCGACGCGGGCGCGCTGCCCTCGGACGTCGACTACCTGAACGCGCACGGAACATCGACGGGCATGAACGACCGCAGCGAGACGGCCGCGACGCGCGCCGTCTTCGGCGACGACGTCATGCGCGTCAACGTGAGCTCGACCAAGAGCACGATGGGGCACCTGATCGCCGCCGCCGGCGCCGTCGAGGTCGCCGTCTGCGCGCTCGCCGTCCAGCGCGGCGAGATGCCGATCAATGCGAACCTGGTCGAGCGCGATCCCGACTGCGATCTCAACTTCGTCACGGGCGCGCCGCGCCGCCAGCGCATCCGCGTCGCGATGTCGAACTCGTTCGGCTTCGGCGGCTCGAACAGCTGCGTGGTCGTCCGTCATCCCGAAGAAGTCGACGGCGGCGGGGCGGGCTGAAATGAAACAGCCCCCGAAGCTCACTGTGTGCGGCTGCGCCGCATCCCGCGCCGCGGGACCAGCCTTCGGCTGTCCTGCGGCCTGCGGCCTCGTGTTCGCCTCCCCCCGAGGGGGCGCTCAGCGCCCTTCGGGCGGCCGCGCGGGCGCTGAAATCGAGCGCTCGGATCCGGGTCGTGGGTCCGGCTTCAGCCGGATGCGCCCGGCCGCCTGAAGGCGGCCCCACGGGCAGGCGTTGAGGGACCACGACCGATGACCGACACGCGCAGAGTTCTCATCACCGGCACCGGCGCCGTGTGCGCGGCCGGGATGGCGCCCGACGAGATCCTCGATGCCGTGGTCGCGGGCCGCTCGGCGATCGCGCCGATCGCGCAGTGGGACACGACGGGCTGGCCCTGCCGCATCGCGGCGGAGATCGCCGACTTCAATCCGCGCGCGCTGGTCGACGACCGCAAGCTGCACAAGCTGATCCGGCGCACCGACCTCCTCGGCCTCTACGCGGCCGGACGCGCCATCGAGTGCTCCGGCATCGTCGCCCATCGCGGCACGATGGAGGCTGGCGCCGCCGCAGCCTACAGCGACCGCACCGGCGTCTACGTCGGCTCCGGCGGCGGCAACTACGAGAACCAGTACGACTACTTCCCGCTGTTCGCGACGGCCGGCGGCGAGCTGCCGGCCTTCGGCCGCGAGCTTGCGAACACCGTGAATCCGATGTGGCTGCTGCGCACGCTGCCCAACAACGTGCTCGGCCACATCGGCATCAAGCACGGGCTCAAGGGCGCGAACGCGTGCATCACCAACCACAGCGTCGGCGGCACGCTGGCGGTCATCGAGGCGTTCGAGGCGCTCTCCACAGGCGAGGCGGACCGCGCGGTTGCCGTCGGGCACGAAACGCCGATCGAGCCGCAGATGGTGCTCTATTACCAGCGGCTGGGGCTCCTCGCCCGCGAGGCGCTGCGCCCGTTCGACGCGCGGCACGACGGCAGCCTCTTCGGCGAGGGCGCGGGCGCGTTGGTGCTCGAGACGGCAGCCTCCGCCGCGGCGCGGAACGCTTCTGTCCTGGGCGAAGTCCTCGGCGGCGGCTACGCCTGCGAGGCGCAGGGCCTGACCTCGATTCGCGACGACGGCGACGGGCTCGCGCGGGCGATCGCCACCGCACTCGCCGATGCCGGGCTCGTGCCCGCGGACGTCGGCATGATCGTCGCGCACGGCAACGGCACGCCGCAGTCCGACATCTCGGAGGCCGCCGCGATCCGCCGCGCCTTCGGTGCTGCAGCGCCGCCGGTCACGGGGTTCAAGTGGGCGATCGGGCACACGATCGCCGCCGCGGGGATACTGGAAACGGTGCTCGCGCTCGCTGCCCTCGCGCGCAACGAGGTTCCCGGCATCGCGACGCTGGCGAGCCTCGATCCCGCCTGCACCGGGCTTCCCGTGTCCGCCGGCGCGCAGAAGCCGAGGAGCCGCGTGGCGCTGATCCTCTGCCGCGGGTTCGCGGGCACCAACGCCGCGCTCGTCGTCCGCGCAACGTAGGCGCGCTCCGGCGCGCCCGTCCGGTCATGGATGCCGCCACGCCGAAGGAACGCTGCGGCATCGACAGCGTCGCCATCGAGCGGATCGAGCGCCTGCTCGCCGAAACGCCGACCGCGGACCTCGGCAAGCTCTTCTCCGCGCAGGAGCTCGCCGATGCCGGCGACGGGCCGGGACGGGCGGCGAGCCTGGCCGCGCGCTTCGCCGCGAAGGAAGCCTGCCTCAAGCTCTTTCCGCGCGAGACCGCGCTGGGAAAGATCGAGCCGGCGGACTTCTCGGTCGCCCGCGACAACTACGGCGCGCCGCAGGTCGTCTGCGGGCCGCGCGCGGCGGAGCTCCTCGGCCGCCATCGCATCGCCTCGATCGCGCTGTCGCTGACGCACGACCGCGCCAGCGCGTCCGCGATGGCGCTCGCCACGCGTGCCGCCGTCGACCCGCCGCTCGCCGGGCGCCTGCTGTACCGGCTGCTGCCGCTGCGGCGCGAGGTAATACTCGGGAATCTCCGGCGGGTCTACGGCGACACGCTGTCCGAGGCGGACATCGTCGCGCTGGCGCAGGCGCACTACGCCCACCTGTGGCGCCTTTTCGGCGAGTTCCTGCGCTTCCGGTGGCTTTCCGCCGCGGAGAAGGCGGCGCTGGTGCGGGTCGAGAACATCGATGCATTCGTCGCGGCCCAGCAGCAGGGCAAGGGCGTGCTGGTGCTGACCGGTCATTTCGGCAACTGGGAGGTGGCCACCATCGCCGGCATCGCCAACTATCCGCAGGTGCGCGGCCGCTTCCACTTCGTCCGCCGCGCGATCAAGCCGCGCTGGCTCGACGCGCTCGTCACGCGGCGCTTCAACCAGGCGGGATTCGGCGTCATCGGCAAGCGCGGATCGCTCGACCGCATACTCGATCTGCTCGCCGCGGGTGACGTCATCGTCTTCCCGTTCGACCAGCACGCCGGCCCCCCCGACGGCATCGAGGTCGACTTCTTCGGGCATCCGGCGTGGACGTTCAAGAGCCTCGCGATCATCGCGCTGGCGACCGGCGCGCCGGTGCTTCCCGCGGCGAGCTGGCGGGGGGCCGACGGGCGCCACGTGCTGCGCTTCGGCGAGCCGATGGCGCCCATCGAGTCGGACGACACGAGCGAGGCGATCCGCCGCAACACCCGCGCGTACAACGCAGCGCTCGAGCGCTACGTCCTCGCGCGCCCCGAGCAGTGGTACTGGGTGCACCGGCGATGGAAGACGGTCGCGCCACGGCGGCGCAGTCCCAAGCGCGCGTAGTGCCGAAGCCGATCCCAACCTGCGTCCACACGATCTGCCCCCGCCGGCCGGTGCCGGCCAAAGGCGGACGGATAGCGATCAGGCCCAAAGCGGACGATTGTTTGGCGAGCGCAATCCGGGCATTCCCGGCGGAGACGCGAGACGGTCGACGGACAGCGCGTCCGATTAGCGCAACACTAGCCTCGCGTAACCCGGCAATGACACGGGAGACGACCGATCCAGCCCTTGTGCCACCATATCGGCGCGAACGGACCGCATTGCCCGCCCTTGCAGCGCCTTGGCATCGTTTGAACGGCCCCAACCCCAACCCCGACCGTGGCCGCGCCCATTGTAAGGATCATCACAAGTGCGATTAGAATTTCAATGCGGACCTCGTTGCGATGAAATACTTCATTTTCAATCTGGTTGACGGCGATCGGGAACGGGCCGCGTCGTTTCTCAATGCGAAGAGGTGGGTGGTCGGCCGCGAGGAGCGCCATCGCGATGCCCTCGCTAGCGGCGATCTCATCCTGGTATTCGTTGCGGTGACAAGCGAATTCGTCGGTCGGGCGAAACTCGAGACCGCGTTCCTCGATCCGATACCGGTCGATCCTGCCGTCTCCGGTCCGGCGGTGAGTGGGGTGCTGCTCGCCGACGCTGACGCGTGGACGAGCGGCGTACCATTGGCCGTCGCAGTGCAGCGTATTGATCCGATGGGTTCCAACCCCTACGTCCAGGCGAACGCGGCCGGATTCCGTTCGGGCGTGGTGCAGATCACCGCCGGGGAGTACGACAAAGTGTTGTCGCTGCACGACGAGGCGCGTTCTACGTAAATTCGTGCGATATGTGGTGGTGACCGCGACGTAGGCGCAGATCTGGCTGTGACGGTATATAGAGATATGAAAGGAGGTCCGTATGGCCTCTAACGTCCAGCATGCCGACGCCATTAGGCTTGTTCAGAACCTTGAGGAGCAGATCCTCAAAGACCCCAACTATCACATGACATACTCCGACGCCGCGGCGGTCCACAGCTTGGGTGACGATGCCGCGACGCTCCAATGGCAGAAGATCGAGCGGTTCGGGGAGAAGGGCGTGCAGAAGGCTCTAGGGCTTTCTGCAAACATTCCCACGAGGGCCGCCGGTCAACTGGTCCGTTAAGTTGCCTCTCATGGTTTCCCCACGTCTGCTTCCGGCGGAACGATAAGTCAGCAACGGGTCGAAAGCGCCAGTTCGTCCAACAACAGCGACCGGCTCCTTGCCGTTAACAAAAGCGGTCGGCCGGTCGGCGTCGGTCAATGCCAACTGATGGCCGGTCAGTGACCCACGCCCTGTCGATCTTGGCGTTCGGAATCAACCGAGGCGGCCGCCGACGACCGGGCACCCTACTTACCGGTAAAAGGCCTCCACCTTGCCCTTGAGCTTGATCAGCAGCGGATGGCCTTTGCGGTCCAATGTCTTGCCGGCCGGTACTTTGACCCATCCTTCACTGATGCAGTACTCCTCCACGTCCTTGCGTTCCGTGTCGTTCAGGCGAATGCCGATGGCGTGCTCCAACACGGCAACCGCGTGGTGGGGGCTGCGCGGGTCCACGGCCAGGCGGTCGGGCAGGGGCGGGCGTTGGGTGGTGTCGTTCATGGGGTGCTCCAGGCGCTCGAATTCCGCGAATCTATATCAATTTCACCGTCGCATGCTGGCCGAGTCCCGCTCGACCCGAAGCAGAGGTTTGGGTGGTCGGTGACCGGACCTTCGCGGATCGCCGATCTACACCAAGCAGGCGGCCGTAACCAAGAGCGGCCCTCATGCGCCTACGGTGGCCTCGCCCGCACAGCGTCAGCTTGCCTCTAGCCGCGCTGCGACGTTCACGCTGTCACCCCAGATATCGAGGCTCCCCTGTTCTCCCAGATTGACCCGCCCTACCGGCTCCCCCCACACTCGGCCTCGTGCGCTGGAAATGACTATCCGTATCCGTGAAGCCCTTCGGGGGTGCCCTGCAGACCGTTTGCGTACGAGGTCCCGCGGCACGCTTGCGGGCGGGCGCTGCTAAGATCGCCGCTCTCCAGGAGGGCCCGATGCCGACGAACGATCCGGGACCCGTTGCGGTGCCCGCCAAGCCTCGCCGCCCACTCTGTCGTGCGGTGACTGCAACCTGCGTGCTGGCGCTGGCAGCGTTGCTGCCGACTGCCGACGCAGCGCGATTCGATTTCGACGCCGCCGGGGGTCGACTGCCCAAGGACGTCCGTCCGGCGCACTATCGGCTCGAGCTCGCGCTCGACCCGGCAACGCCCCGCTTCACCGGCATCGTCGAGATCGACGTCGAGGTGGTGCGGCCGGTGGACGCGATCGTTCTGAACGCCCGCGGCCTCACGCCCACCGCGGCGCCACGCCTGCTCGAGCCGGCCGGAGGAGAGCGCGGTCTCACCGTGGCGGCCGACGAGGGCCTTCAGCAGTGGCGCCTCGCGACCAGTCCCGTCACGACGTTCCCCGCCGGAAGCTACCGCCTTCGGATCGAATATGCGGGCGAGGTCCAGCGGGTGGGCCAGGGAATGTTCGTCGTCGAGTACACCGCCGATGGCGCGCCAGCGCGGATGCTCGCCACGCAGTTCCAGCCGGGGCACGCGCGCAAGGTCTTTCCAGGGTTCGACGAACCGGCGTTTCGTGCGCGCTTCGATCTGACGGTCCGCGCGCCCGACCGCCACGACGTGGTCTCGAACATGCCCGTGAGCTCGACCCACGCGGCCGACGGGCTTCGCGCGACGTCGTTCGCCACGACGCCGCCGATGCCGACGTACCTCCTCGGCATCGCCGTGGGCGAGTTCGACGTGCTCGCCGACCGGCAGGACGGCGTGGAGCTGCGCATCCTTACCGCGCGGGGACGGCGCGAGCAGGCCCGCTATGCGATGGAGGCGACCAAGCAGCTGCTGCCCTATTTCGCCGATTACTTCGGCCAGCCGTACATGCTGCCCAAGCTCGACCAGCTGGCGATCCCCGGCGTGCGCGGCGGCGCGATGGAGGATTGGGGCGTCATCTCCTACAACGAGGCGCTGCTGCTCTACGATCCGAGTCGCTCGGCGCCGCGGACGAAGTCGACGGTGTTCAACATCGTCGCGCACGAAATCGCGCACCAGTGGTTCGGCAACCTCGTCACGGCGGCGTGGTGGGACGATCTGTGGCTCAACGAGGCGTTCGCGACCTGGATGGCCGGCAAGGCGACCGAACGATTCAATCCCGACTGGGACCTGAAGGCGCGGTTGCGCTCCAGCAAGGAGGATGCCTTCCGGCGCGACGCCGGCGGCGCGACGCGACCGATGGTCGTGCCGGTGCGCACCGAGGCCGACGCGTTCGCGGTCTTCGACGAGATCACCTATCAGAAGGGCGGCTCCGTCCTTTCGATGTTCGAACAGGCGCTCGGGCCCGACCTGTTCCGCGACGGGCTTCGCCGCTACATCCTCACGCACGCCTACTCGAACGCCACCGCCGACGACCTCTGGTACCACCTCTCGCAGGCGGCGGGCCGGGACGTCGCGCGCGAGATCGGCGGATGGGTCGCGCGTCCGGGCTTTCCGATCCTCGACGTCGCCACGCGTTGCTTCGGCGGGCGCACCGAGGTGCGGCTCGCGCAGCAGCGCTTCTCGTCGCAGAGCCTTCGCGAGCTGGCGGCGATGTGGCACGTGCCGGTAGTCCTGCGCGGAGGTGGTACGACCCGCACGCTCACGCTGGGCCGGGAGCCCGCCACCGTTCACTTCGGCGGCTGTGTCCCCGTGATCGCCAACGCCGGCGACACCGGGTACTACCGCGTCCGCTACGACGCGGGCGCGGGTGCGCGGCTCAGGCGGGCGTTCGCGACGCTGCCGGCGCTCGACCGGGCGGCGATCACGGCCGACACCCTTGCCCTCGCCAAGCGCGGCGGCGTGCCGATCGCCGACTACCTGGCGTTGACGGCATTGCCCGCGCCGCGCACGTCGGGCGAATGGCTGCTGCTCGTCGAGGGCCTCGACGATCTCGACGAGGCCCTCGAAGGGACGCCCGCGCAGGCGGCACTGCGCGGCTGGGCGCGCGCGCGGATTGCGCCGCAGCTCGACCGCCTCGGCTGGACGGACGCACCCGGCGACTCGCTCACGACGCTGAGGCTGCGTGGCGCCCTCGTGGATGCCCTGGGCCGCTTCGATCACGCGCCGACGATCGAGCGGGCGCGCCGAGCCTACGCCGATGGCACGGCCGCACCCTCGACGGTCGCGGGCGTCCTGAACACGGTCGGGCGACACGCCGACGCCGCGGCCTACGCGTCATTGCTGGCCGCCCGCAGGACCGCTTCGGGACAGGAGGAGCGTTGGCGACTCGAGCATGCAATTGCACTGGTCCGCGATCCCAAGCTGGCCCAGCGTACGCTCGACCTCACGCTCACCGACGAGTGGCAACCCGGTGTCGCCACCCGCATGGCCACGCAGGTCGGTGGGGTCGGCGGTCACGCCGAGCTCGCCTTTGCGTTCGTTCAGCAGCATTTCGTGGCGCTCGCGGCGAAGTCGGGCGACGCTGGAAAGCTGTGGCTGCTGCCCGGGTCTGCAGCGGGCTTCAACGAGAGCGCCTGGGCCGATCGATTGCTGGCCGCGCAGGACGCGAGGCTCGGCGAAGCGGGACGCGATCCCGCGCAGCGGGTCGCCGAGGCGATCCGCGAAAAGTCGGTGATCCGCTCGGCGGAAGGCAGGCGGCTCGCCCGGCAGCTGCGTTCGCCGGTGCCGTCGGGTGTCGCTACGCCGGCCGAGCAGCGTCCTGCGGGAGCGCGCCGGACGTGATTTCCCCGTACAGTCGTTCGGTCTCAGCCGATGGCTTGAGGCCGAGAACGGCGGAGAGAAGCTCGCGAAAGCGACGGAAGGCGACCAGCGCCTACGCCTGGGCGCCCGTGGCAGCGAGCGACCGCATCAAGCCGCGATAGAGCGGTTCGGCGAGGTTGTCCGCTTCGCAAGTCCACGTCGATCATGGACGCCGAAGGTGATGGTCGACCGTCAGTTCGCCGCCGCGCCCGACGCCTTGACGATCGGCACCCAGCGTCGCGAGGTCGTCGGCGATCACCTTGGCGAACGCCGGCGGGCGCCATCGGCGGCGCGAGGTCGAATCCCTGCGGGCCGAGCTTGTCCCTCGCCTCGGCGCGACGCGAAGATCCGGTTGAGCTCCGTGTTGAGCCGCGCGACGACCTCGGGCGGCGTGCGGGCCGGCGCGACGAAGCCGAACCAGGTGTTGACCTCGTAGCCCTTGACGCCCTGCTCGTCGAGCGTCGGCACGTTCGGCAGCAGCGGCGAGCGCTTGAGGCTCGTGACTCCGAGCGCCTTCACCTTGCCGTCCTTGATCTGGCCGATCACCGTGGGCGTGTTGAAGAAGCCCATCGTGCACCTCGCCCGTCATCACGGCCAGCACGCCCTGCGGCGCGCCCTTGTACGGCACGTGCACGAGGTCGGTGCCCGTGATGCGGCCGAACAGCACGCCGGACAGGTGGTGGCTCGTCCCGCTGCCGCCCGACGAGAACGTGAGCTGGCCGGGTTTTGCCTTCGCTTCCGCGATCGACGTCCGCGGGCTTGGTCGCGGCGCTCGCCGGGCGGCACGATCATCACGTTCGATACGCCGCCGACGAACGACACCGGCGCGAAGTCCTTCGTCGAGTCGTAGCCGGGGTTCGCGTAGATCGCCTGGTTGAACACCAGCGTGCCCTGCGACGCGAACGCGATCGTGTAGCCGTCCGGGGCCGCGCGCGCGAGCTCCGCCATCGCGATCGTGCCGCCGGCGCCCGGCCTGTTCTCGACGACGACCGACTGGCCGAGCGCCGTGCCGAGCTCCTGCGCCGCGAAGCGCGAAACGATGTCGGCGGTGCTGCCGGCGGCGAGCGGCACGAGGAGCCGGACCGGCTTCGACGGATAGGTCTGCGCGTGAGCGGCGCCGCCGACAGTGAGCGCGAAGAAAGCGGCCAGCCCGGCGGCGATGCCGCGGACGGCGTACAGGGTCGGTGCATTCATGGAACGCGTCCTTTTCCGCTCGCTGCCGGCAATGTGTGGCGAATCGCGCAACGAGAGGCGATCGTCTCGCGCCGGGCACCGCCATGTCAATTGCCGCACGCGACGGTCGTACCCGCTCGCCCGGATTCGCCGGTGAGTTGCGAAACTTGCATTCGCCGCAGGATCGCTCCGCGCCCGTGGATAAACGAATGGAGTTTCGATCCCTCTCGCGGCGCGCGTTCGGCGCCCAACCTGCTGACGAGACGGTTTACAATGCTCGCCACGCGCCGGCAAGCCGGCGCGCTTCTCGGGGATCGCACCATGACCATCGAACGCCGGCACGTCGGCAAGCGCCTTTCGGGGCTCGTGATCCACCACGCCTCGGGCACCGCCTATCTCGCCGGACAGGTCGCCGACGACCCGACGGCGGACGTCTCCGGCCAGACGCAGCAGGTGCTGGCGCTGATCGACTCGCTGCTCGCCGAAGCCGGCTCCGACAAGACGAAGATCCTGTCGGCGACGATCTACCTGCCCGACATCGGCGACTTCGCCGCGATGAACGCCGTGTGGGAGCGCTGGGTCGTGCCGGGGCACACGCCGGCGCGCGCGACCGTCGAGGCGAAGCTCGCCGCGCCCGAGTACCGCGTCGAGATCCAGGTCGTCGCGGCCTGCCCGGTCCGCGCATCCTGAGCCGCCATGACGACGCTGACCGCCGCCGCCAAGGCCGTCGTCGCCGACGACGTCGCGCCGCGACGTCGCACTCGCGTCCGGTACCGCCGCCACGATGCCCGTGACGCGCGAGATGTTCGACCAGTGGATGGTCCCGTGCTATGCGCCGGCGTCGTTCGTCCCGGTCCGCGGCGAAGGCTCGCGCGTCTGGGACCAGGACGGCCGGATGTACATCGACTTCGCGAGCGGGGTCGCCGTCACCGCGCTCGGCCACTGCCACCCGGTGCTGGTGAAGGCGCTGACCGAGCAGGCCGGGAAGCTCTGGCACGTGTCCAACTGGCTCACCAACGAGCCGGCGCTGCGGCTCGCCAAGCGCCTGATCGACGCGACGTTCGCCGAGCGCGTGTTCTTCTGCAACTCGGGCGCCGAGGCCAACGAGGCGGCGCTGAAGCTCGCCCGCCGCTACGCGCACGACCGGCACGGCGCGCAGAAGATCCGCGTGATCGCGGCGTCAACGCCTTCCACGGCCGCACGCTGTTCACGGTGACGGCCGGCGGCCAGCCGAAGTACTCGAGCGGATTCGGTCCGAACCCCGCCGGCATCACGCACCTGCCGTACAACGACATCGCGGCGCTCGAGCGCGAGTTCGCCGCAGCACGGCGCCGAGATCTGCGCGGTGATCCTCGAGCCGATGCAGGGCGAAGGCGGCATGACGCCGGCCACGCCCGAATACCTGCAGGCGGCGCGGCGGCTCTGCGCCGCGCACGGCGCGCTGCTGATCCTCGACGAGATCCAGAGCGGGATGGGGCGCACCGGCACGCTGTTCTCGTACATGCAGAAGGGCATCGTCCCGGACATCCTGACCAGCGCCAAGGGCCTGGGCGGCGGCTTTCCCGTCGGCGCGATGCTGACCACGACCGAAATCGCGAGCGCGTTCTCGGTCGGCGTGCACGGCACCACCTACGGCGGCAACCCGCTCGCCTGCGCCGTCGCCGGCGCGGTGTTCGACGTCATCAACACGACCGAGGTGCTGGACGGCGTGAAGGCGCGGCACGCGCTGTTCATGGAAGGGCTGAAGGCGATCAACGTGCGCCGCCGCGTGTTCTCCGACCTGCGCGGCGAAGGCGTCTGGATCGGCGGCGAGCTCGACGCGCCGTGGAAGGGCAAGGCGATGGACGTGGTCAAGGCCGCCGGCGACGCCGGACTGCTGCTGCTCATCGCCGGCCCCGACGTCGTGCGCATCGCGCCGTCGCTCGTGATCAGCCTCGACGAGATCCTCGAGGGGCTCGCGCGCCTCGAGACCGCGCTCACCGGCGCGCTGGTCTAGCGCGCCTCGCCCGGGCGCCGGAACGCCTTGTTCTTCGTCCGGCCGATCGCGCGCGACGACCTGCCCGCGGTGCTCGCGCTGTCCGAGCGCACCGGCACCGGCCTCACCACGCTGCCCGCCGACCGCGACCGGCTCTCCGCGCGCATCGAGCGCTCGCTCGCGTCGTTCGCCGGCGGCGCGCCGCGCGCCGACGAGTGCTACGTCTTCGTGCTGGTCGACGCGGGCACCGACCGCGTCGTCGGCATCGCGGCGATCGAGGCCGCCGTCGGCCTCGCGGAGCCGTGGTACCACTTCCACGTCGGCACGCTCGTGCACGCGTCGCGCGCGCTCGACGTCTACACGGTCGCGCCGACGCTGTTCCTCGCCAACGACCACACCGCGCACACCGAGCTGTGCTCGCTGTTCCTCGACCAGGCGCACCGGCACGCCAGGAACGGTCCGCTGCTCGCCAAGAGCCGCCTGCTGTTCATCGCCGAATTCGCCGACCGGTTCGCGCCGAAGGTCATCGCCGAGATGCGCGGCCGGCTCGACGCCGACGGCCGCAGCCCGTTCTGGGAAGGCCTCGGGCGGCATTTCTTCGCGATGGAATACTCGACCGCCGACTACCTCACCGGCATCGGCCAGAAGTCGTTCGTCGCCGAGCTGATGCCGCGCCACCCGGTGTACGTGAACCTGCTGCCGGAATCCGCGCGCGCCGTCATCGGCGAAGTGCACGACGACACCCGCGCCGCGCGCACGCTGCTCGAGCAGGAGGGCTTCCGCTACGAAGGCTACGTCGACATCTTCGACGCCGGCCCGACGCTCGAGTGCTTCCGCGACGACATCCGCGCGTGCGCAGGAGCGTCGTGCTGCCCGTGCACCTCGGCGAGGAGGACCCGGTGCCCGACAGCCTGACCGACGACATCCTGTGGCTGGTCGCCAACCGCCGCTTCGCCGATTTCCGCGTGATCCTGGCGCAGGCGCCGGCCCGCGTCGACCGCTTTCCGCTGCTGCCCTACGCCGCGCCGGCGCTCGGCGTCGGCGACGGCGACACGGTGCGCGCGGTGCCGCTCGCGCCGAAGGACCGGTAGCGGGCATGGGTTCGAATGCGAAATCCGAGGGGCCGCGGCGCGAGCGCGCGATCGCCGGCCGCCGCGGCAATCGCATCGCGACGCTCGTCAACTTCGACGGCATCCCCGGCCCGACGCACAACTACGCGGGGCTCGCGCGCGGCAATCTCGCGGCCGAGCGGAACGCGCAGCGGGTGTCGAATCCGCGCGAGGCCGCGCTGCAGGGCCTCGCGAAGGTGCGCGCGCTCGCCGCCCGCGGCTTCCGGCAGGCGGTGCTGCCGCCGCACGAGCGGCCGGACCTGCCGGCGCTGCGCGCGCTGGGGTTTGCCGGGCGCGACGCCGAGGTCGTCGCGCGCGCCGCGCAGGAAGCCCCGGAGCTGCTCGCCGCGTGCTCGTCGGCGGCCGCGATGTGGGTCGCGAACGCCGCGACGGTGAGCCCGTCGGCCGACACCGCCGACGGCCGCGTCCACTTCACGCCGGCGAACCTCGTCAGCCACTTCCACCGCTCGCTCGAGGCGCCGACGACGACGCGCGTGCTGCGCGCGATCTTCGCCGATGCGCGCCACTTCGTCGTCCACGATCCGCTGCCCGCCGCGCCGCAGTTCGGCGACGAAGGCGCGGCCAACCACACGCGGTTCGCGCCGGCGCCCGGCGCTCCGGCGTCGAGCTCTTCGTCTACGGCCGCGCCGCGTACGGCACCGGGCCGGCCCCGCCGCGGAAATATCCGCGCGCCAGACGCGCGAGGCCTCGGCGGCGATCGCGCGCCGCCACGGCCTCGATCCGGCGCGCACGGTGTTCGCGCAGCAGAATCCGGACGCGATCGACGCCGGCGTCTTCCACAACGACGTGATCGCCGTCGGCGACGGCGGCACGCTCCTCTGCCACGAGCAGGCGTGGGTCGAACCAGGACGGCGTGCTGGCGGCGCTGCGGCGCGCGGGTGGGCGCCGCGTTCGCGCCGATCGTCGTGCCGGCGGCCGCGGTGAGCCTCGACGACGCCGTCGCGACGTACCTGTTCAACAGCCAGCTCCTGCCGCGCCCGGACGGGCGGCTGCTGCTCGTCGCGCCGGCCGAGTGCCGGGAGAACGACCGCGTCGCCCGCTATCTCGACGCGCTGCTGGCCGAGGGCGGGCCGATCGCCGAGGTGCTCGCGTTCGACCTGCGCCAGAGCATGCGCAACGGCGGCGGCCCGGCGTGCCTGCGGCTGCGCGTCGACCTGACGCCGGCCGAGCGCGCGGCGATCCGGCGCGGGTGTTCCTCGACGACGCGCTCGCCGGCGACCTCGACGCGCTGGATCCGCCGCACTACCGCGACCGGCTCGCGCCGGAGGACCTCGGCGACCCGGCGCTGCTCGACGAGTCGCGGCGCGCGCTCGACGAGCTCACCGCGATGCTGCGGCTGCCGGCGGTCTACCCGTTCCAGCTGGGGTAGCCGATCAGTCGCCGGCCACCACCGGCAGCTTGCGGTGGCGCCGCACCGGCGACCAGATGACCGCGCCGGCCACCAGCAGCAGCGCCAGCACGCCGACCGTGAGCAGCGTCGCGCGCAGGCCGATCGCCGTCGCGAGCGCGCCGCCGGCGAGCGAGCCGAGCGGCGCCGCCGCGACCGTGAGGAAGCGCATCGTCGCCGTCATCCGTCCCAGCAGCCGGTCCGGCGTGATCGCCTGCCGCAGCGCCAGGTAGTTGATCCCGAAGAGCACGGCGCCGAAGTCGAACACCAGCATCGCGCAGCCGAGCGCGAGCGTGGCGAACCAGACCGGACCCGAAATCAGGCCGAACGCCTGCCAGGCGAGCGCGGTCAGCGCGAGGCCGTGCACGATGACCGGCCCGACGCCGAAGCGCGCCGACAGCCGCTCCGCCAACGCCGACGCCAGCACGCAGCCGAGCCCGCCGAAGGCGTAGGCGAGGCCGATCGCGCCGGCGGAGAGGCCGAGCTCGCGCGTCGCGAACAGGATCAGCACCGCGAGCTGCATGTGGTGCAGGATCTGCCACAGCCCGGCGAGCCACGCGAGCGCCAGCAGCGTCCGGTTGTTCCAGACGAGCGTCAGGCCCTCGTGGATCTCGGCGGCCACCGACGCCTTCGGCCCGGGATGCGGCACGTCGTTCGGCGCGCGGATCCGCCGCAGCATCAGCGCGGAGACGAAGAACGTCAACGCGTCGAGCACGATCGCGAACGGCGCCGTCACGAGCTGGATCAGCCCGCCGGCGAGTCCCGGGCCGACCAGCGCCGCCGACGTCTCGCCGAGCGCGATCTTGGCGTTCGCCTCGACCAGCCGGCGGCGCCCGGCCATCTGCGCGAGCAGCACCTGGTACGCGGCGCCGCCGACGACGTTCTGCACGCCGCAGAGGAAGCCGACGACGTAGAGGATCTCGATCGACAGCGTGCCGGTGTACGCGGCGACCGGAATCGCGAGCAGCGCGGCGCCGCGCCCGACGTCGGCGGCGATGACGATCGGCAGCTTGCGCACGCGATCGATCAGCACGCCCGCGTGCAGGCTCACGAGCGCGAACGGCAGCGTCTCCAGCGCGACCAGCACGCCCATCTGCCACGGCGTCGCGTGCAGCAGCACCGCGGCGGTCAGCGGCAGCGCGAGATTCGTGATCTGCGCGCCGAACGACGTGATCGTCACGACGTCCAGAGCTTCATGAACTCCGGGTGGCGCCAGAGGCCGCGGAAGAGCTGCCCGAATTTTCGTTGTAGCGTCGACATGATGGTGCCTGCCTCATCTCCGGCAATGCCGGAACGCGCCGCAAACGGCGCGGCGACAAACTCGCAAGGACAGGCGGGTGCGAATGCTGAGGAATCCGGATCCCGCCTGCTGCCTGGCGGGACTTCCGGCCAGGCGATTACCGCATCACGCCGCGGCGAATCGGGAACGAGACGGTCGTGATGCGCCATGTCGCGATTGCCAGCGTGCAATGCAGGCTGCCGCCGGCGCGCGCGACCGTCCCGGCCGCGATTGCGGACGGATGCGGAATGGAATGTGCGCGCGTTGAACATGGGTCTCCGGATCGATCAGGTGGCTGATGGATCGAATGTTACGCCGCGAGGCGCGAGGCGCGGCAATCGGTCGCGGCGCCTTCCGGCGACGCGCAGACGCGCCGACTGTCGCGCCGGAGCAACGCCGATTGCGCCGACGCGATCACTTCCCCGCCCGTTGCCGCGCCGACAGGTCGAGGTCGAGGTACTTCCACGCGTGCTCGAGGTTCACGTGCTTCTTGTAGCCGAGCACCCACGGCCGCACGAGCGTGTTCTCGATCCGGTAGACGCCGAGATCCCACGGGTTGTAGGCGGCGACGAGCTCGGCCATCTTGCGGTAGACCGCGTTGCGCTCGGGCCCGTCGGGAAGGCGCTTGGTCTTCCGGTAGAGCTCGTCGTACTCGGGCAGCGCGAAGCGCGAGTAGTTCGACTGCCCGATGTTGCGGCTGTAGAGGAGCTGCATGAACGCATCGCCCTCGCCGTAGGTGTTGATCCAGCCGACCGGCCACATCTGCAGCTTGCCCGGCGCGGCCCATCTTCAGCAGGTCCGGCCACTTCTGCTTGAGGAAATCGATCCGGATGCCGAGCGCGCGTCATGTTCTTCTTCCACAGCTCGTCGCGCTCGCGGTCGCGCGCCCGACGGCGTCGACGCCATCACCACCGTGAACGGCTTGCCGTCCGGCAGGTCGCGCCAGCCGTCCTTGTCGCGGTCGACGTAGCCGAACCTGTCGAGCAGCGCCTTCGCCGCCGCCGGGTCGTACGGCGCCCGCGCGACGAAGCCCGGCGTTGTGGCCCGAGCACGCCCGGCGGGATCGGCTGCGTCGCGACCAGCGCCTGGCCCTGCCACCAGACCCTGATCATCTCCTCGGTGTTGAAGCCCATGATCATCGCCCGGCGCAGCGCGATCCTGTCCGGCGTGTAGCCGCCGACGACGGGATCCTCCATGTTGAAGTAGGTGTAGGAGAGCGCCGGCTGCGTGACGCGGTGCAGCGTCGCCCCCTTGTCCGCGAACTCGGCCTTGAGCGCGTTGCCGGGGCCGAGCACGTTGCCGACGAGGTCGGCGGGAACGTTGACGTAGTCGAGCTCGCCGCTCGCGAACGCGAGGAGCTGCGGGTTCGACTCCTCGATGATCGAGATCTCGATGCGGCCGACCTGCGGCAGCCGCTTGCCCTTCATCTTCGCGACGAGCTCGCGATCGCCCGGGCTCGCCGCGTTTCCGGAAAGTACTCCTCGCGATAATTCGGGTTCGCCTCGAGCACGATCTTCTGCCCGCGCCGCCACTCCTTGAGCCGGTACGGCGCCGGTGCCGACCGGGTTCGCCATCGCCCAGCCGGACGCGTCGCCGTAGGCCTCGATCACCTCGCGCGCGACCGCCGCCATCGGCATCTGCGTCAGGTAGCCCTGCAGCACGTAGTCCGGCTCCTTCAGCGTGATCTGCAGCGTGTAGCGGTCGAGCGCCTTCAGTCCCTCCATCGGCGCGTCGTAGTCGAGACGGCCGGCCTGCTTCGCCTTGGCCGAGCACCTCGTCGCGGCCGGCGATCTTGCCGTCGAGGAACCAGAGCATCGGCGCGCGCATCCGCGGATCGAGCAGGCGCTTCAGCGAATAGACGTAGTCGGCGGCGACGAGCTCGCGCTTCCTGCCCTTGAACGCCGGATCGTCGGCGAAATGGATGCCCGGCCGGATGCGGATCTTCCAGGTGCGGCCGTCGGCCGAGATCTCGGGCATCGCCGCCGCGGTGTTCGGAACGATCCGGTGCGGCCGCGCGAGGTAGTCGAACGTGTACAGCGGCTCGAAGATCGCGCGCTCGACGTGGCTCGAGTAGTAGTCGGACGTCGCCTGCGGGTCGAACCCGGTCTCGGCGATGGGGAACATCACCCGGATCGTCTTCGCCGGATCGGCCCACTTCGGCTGCGCCGCGGCCGGCGACGCCATCGGGAGCGCCCCGATCGCGAGCGCCACGAGGAATGGCGGCGGCAGCGACAGCGCGGCGGCGCTACGTGGCTCGCCGCCTTGCGCCGCTTGCTGTCGACGTCATAGTAGGCCCAGGGATGCCGGTTGAACGCGTTGTACTTGTAGCCGACGAGCCAGGGCTGCACGAGCACGTTCTCGTAGCGATACGCATGGAGATTCCACGGGGCGTAGATCGTCACGAGCTCGGACATCCGTTGCAGGATCTTCGTTCGCTCCGGTCCGTCGGGCATCGCCCGCGCCTGCTCGTAGAGCCGGTCGAACGCGGGAAGCTTGAACCGGGCCAGATTGGAAAAACCGGCGTGGCCGCCGTAGAGGAGCGCCGAGGAACCCGAAGCCTTCGGTCGTCGTGCTGATGTTGCCGAGGAACCACATCTGCAGCTGTCCGAGCCGCGCGGCCTTGAGGTTGTCGGCGAACTTCTGGCTGGCGAACTCGACGCGCAGCCCGACGGCGTTCATGCTGCGCTGCCACAGCTCGCTGTATTGCCGGTCGAGCGCGGCCGTGCCGGTCGCGATCTTCAGCACGAGCGGCTTGCCGTCCGGCAGGTCGCGCCAGCCGTCCTTGTCGCGGTCGACGTAGCCGAACTTGTCGAGCAGCGCTCTCGCCGCCGCCGGATCGAACTTCGCGTGGCCGTCGAACTTCGGGTTGTAGCCGGAGACGTTCGGCGGCATCGGCTGCGTGGCCGGCACGGCCTGGCCCGCGCGGAGGACGCGGATCTCCTCGTCGACGTTGTAGGCCATGCCGATCGCGCGCCGCAGCGCGATCTTCTCCGGCGTGTAGCCGCCGACGACCGGATCCTCCATGTTGAAAAACGAATACGTGATCGCGGGCTGGATGCCGCGCGCGAGCGTGATCCCTTCCTTGGCGAGGCGCGGCTTCAGCTTGTTGCCCGGCTCGAGCACGTTCGGAAACGAGATCGGGCGGCACCGCCACGTAGTCGAGATCGCCCTGCTCGAAGGCGAGCAGCCGCGGATTCGATTCCTCGATGATGCTGATCTCGATGCGACCCATCAGCGGCAGCTTCCTGCCGTGGAGCTTCGCGAACGCGCGATCGTCGGGGTGATGGCTCTCCGGGATAGAACTCGTCGCGAAACGTCGGATTCGCCTCGAGCACGATCCGCTGTCCGCGGCGCCAGTCCTTGAGGCGATAGGGCCCGGTCCCCACCGGATTCGCCATCACCCAGCCGGTGCCGTCCGCGTACGCCTCGACCACCTCGCGCGCGATCCCCGCGGTCGCGACCGTGGTGAGATTCGACAGGAGCTCGTAGTCGGCGAAGTTGAGCTTGAGCTGCAGCGTGTAGCGGTCGATGGCCTGCAGGCCCTCCATCGGCGCGTCGTAGTCGAACTTGCCAGTCTCCTTGGCCTTCGCGACGATGGCCTCCGCGCCGACGAAGCGACCGTCGAGAGCCTGCAGCGAGTTCGAGCGCATCCCGGGATCCAGCACGCGCTTCATCGCGTACACGTAGTCGGCGGCCGTCAGTTCCCGGCGCTGTCCCTTGAACGCCGGGTCGTCGGTGAAATGGATGCCCGGCCGGATGCGGATCGTCCACGTCTTGCCGTCGGCGCGAGATCTCCGGCATGGCCGTCGCGGTGTTCGGGACGAGCTTGTACGGCCGCGCGAGATAGTCGTACCGGTAGAGCGTGTCGAAGATCACGCGATTGACGCTGTTCGAATACTCGTCGCCGGCCGCCTGCGGGTCGAAGCCGGTCTCCGCCGCCGGAAACGCGACGCGCAGCACCTTGTTCGGGTCGGCCTGCGCCTGGGCCGGCGCCGCGAGGCAGGCGATGCCGAGGCACGCCAGGGCAACAGCGACGGCGGCAGCCGGCGGCCGGCTTCACCGCGCCGCCCTACAGCAGCTTCTCGATGTCGCCAGCGAGGCTCTCCGGCTCCACGTTCGGCGCGTAGCGCTCGACGACCTTGCCCTTCCGGTCGACCAGGAACTTGGTGAAGTTCCACTTGATCGCCTCGGAGCCGAGCAGCCCGGGCTTCGCCGTCTTCAGATGCCGATAGAGCGGCGCCGCGTCGGCGCCGTTGACGTCCACCTTGGCGAACAGCGGAAACGTCACGCCGTAGTTCACTTCGCAGAAGCTCTCGATCTCCTGCTCGCTGCCGGGCTCCTGCGCGCCGAACTGGTTGCACGGAAAGCCGAGGATCTCGAGTCCCTTGCCGTGGAGCTTCTGGTAGAGCGCCTCGAGGCCCTTGTACTGCGGCGTGAATCCGCACTTGCTCGCCGTGTTGACGATCAGCAGCGCCTTGCCCTTGTAGGCGTCGAGCTTGACGTCCTTGCCGTGAATGTCCTTGACGGTGAAATCGTAGACGCTGGCCATGGCGGCCTCCTCGGGGAAATGACGACGATTATGCCCCTCGGCAGCGACGCGCGCGGCGCGCCTCGCTCGTGCAGGGCGGCCGCCGGTGCCGGCTACTCCGGCCGCCCGAATCCGCCGCCGCCCGGCGTCTCGACGACGAACACGTCGCCGGCGTTCATCGCGACGGCGAATGTCGCGCCGAAATCCTCGCGCGCTCCCGCTTCGGGCGTACCCGCGCGCTCGACCCAGTTGCGGCCCGACCGCGCCCGGCAGGCCGCCGGCCACGCCGAACGGCGCGATGCGGCGATGATTGGCGAGCATCACCGCCGTCATCGGCTCGAGGAAGCGGACGCGCCGCACGCCGCCGTCGCCGCCGCGATGCCGGCCGGCGCCGCCGCTGCCGCGGCGGATCGCGTACGACTCGAGCCGCACCGGGAAGCGCCACTCCAGCACCTCCGGGTCGGTCAGCCGCGAATTCGTCATGTGCGTCTGCACGACGCTCGCGCCGTCGAAATCGGGCCCGGCGCCGGCGCCGCCGGAGATCGTCTCGTAGTACTGGTACGTCGGCGTTGCCGAACGTGAAATTGTTCATCGTGCCCTGCGACGCCGCCAGCACGCCGAGCGCGCCGTACAGCGTGTCGGTGATCGCCTGCGAGGTCTCGACGTTGCCCGCGACGACCGCCGCCGGATAGCGCGGCGCGAGCATCGAGCCCTCCGGGAATCACGATGTCGAGCGGCTTCAGGCAGCCGGCGTTCATCGGGATGTCGTCGTCGACCAGCGTGCGGAACACGTAGAGCACGGCCGCCTTGCACACGGCCGACGGCGCGTTGAAGTTGGTCGGCTGCTGCGCGCTCGTGCCGGTGAAGTCGACCGTCGCGCGGCGCCGCGCCTTGTCGATCGCGATCGTCACGGCGATCGTCGCGCCGCTGTCCATCTCGTACTCGAAATGCCCGTCCTTCAGCACGTCGAGCACGCGGCGCACCGATTCCTCCGCGTTGTCCTGCACGTGCCGCATGTAGGCGCGCACGACCGGCAGGCCGAAGTGCGCGACCATCTTCGCGAGCTCCTCGGCGCCCTTGGCGCAGGCGGCGACCTGCGCGCGGAGGTCGGCGAGATTCTGGTCGACGTTGCGCGACGGGTACCTGCCCGACGCCGAGGATCGCGCGCATCTCCGCGTCGAGAAACCGCCCCGCGGCGACCAGCTGCACGTTGTCGAGCAGCACGCCCTCCTCGTCGACGTGCGTCGAATCGGGCGGCATCGAGCCCGGCGTCGATGCCGCCGATGTCGGCGTGGTGGCCGCGCGACGCGACATAGAACTCCGGCCCGGGCGAGTCGCGTCGCTCGCTGCGCCGGCGCCGAGGAACACCGGCGCGATCACCGTCACGTCGGGCAGATGCGTGCCGCCGTTGTACGGAGCGTTCAGCACGAAGACGTCGCCGGCGCTGCATCGTGCCGCGGCGCCGCTCGATGATCGTCTTCACGCTCTCGCCCATCGAGCCCAGATGCACCGGCATGTGCGGCGCGTTGGCGATGAGATTGCCCTCGGCGTCGAACAGCGCGCACGAGAAGTCGAGCCGCTCCTTGATGTTGACCGAGTAGGCGGTGTTGGCGAGCGTCACGCCCATCTGCTCGGCGATCGCCATGAAGAGGTTGTTGAAGACCTCGAGCAGGATCGGGTCGGCCGTCGTGCCGATCGCGTGCGCGCGCCGCGCCGCTTCGACGCGCTCGAGCACGAGGTCGCCGCGCGCCGTGTACGTGCGCGCGCCAGCCCGGCTCGACGACGGTCGTCGCGTTGTCCTCGCGGATCACCGCGGGGCCGGCGATGGCGTCGCCCGGGGCGCAGGTGCAGCGCGATCGTAGACGGCCGCGTCGTGGAACGCGCCGTCGGTGTAGATCCGGTTCGTCCTGATCGGCGCGAGCGGGCTGCGCGCGCGGCGCATGCGACCGGCACGGCGTCGCTTCGCGTCGTGCGTCGCTGCCGATCGCCTCGACCGCGACGGCTTCGACGACGAGCGGCTTGCCGGGCATCAGGAAGCCGTACTGCTGCCGGTACTTGCGCTCGAACTCGGCGACGACCGCCGCCGCCGCATCGACGCCGGTCTCGAGCGTCGTGTCGGTGCCCTCGTACTTGACGTGCAGCGTGCGCCTCGACGGCGATGCGCTCGCCGGGAATCCCCTGCGCCGCGACGTCGTCGCGCGCCGCCGCCTCCAGCGCGGCGAGCGTCGGCGCGGCCGCCGCGAGCGACGCGTCCGACAGCCTCGTCTCGACGCGCCTGCTGCTTCAGCGCGCGCACGTCGGCGAGCCCCATCCCGTAGGCCGACAGCACGCCGGCCAGCGGATGCAGCAGCACGCGCGTCATGCCGAGCGCGTCGGCGACGAGGCAGGCGTGCTGGCCGCCGGCGCCGCCGAAGCAGCACAGCGTGTACTCGGTGACGTCGTAGCCGCGCTCGACCGAGATGTGCTTGATCGCATTCGCCATGTTGGCGACGGCGATCTTCGAGGAAGCCGTCGGCGACCTCCTCCGGCGAGCGCGCGCGGCCGGTCGCTGCCGCGACTTCGGCGGCGAGCGCCGCGAATTTCGCGCGCACCACCGCGGCATCGAGCGGCTCGTCGCCGGCCGGGCCGAACACGCGCGGGAAGAGCTCCGGATCGAGCTTGCCGACCATCACGTTGCAGTCGGTGACGGTCAGCGGCCCGCCGCGCCGGTACGATGCCGGCCCGGGATTCGCGCCGGCGGATTCGGGCCCGACGCGAAAGCGGGCGCCGTCGAACCGGCAGATCGAGCCGCCGCCGGCGGCGACCGTGTGGATGCGCATCATCGGCGCGGCGAGGCGCACGCCGGCGACCTCGGTGACGAACGCCCGCTCGTACTCGCCCGCGTAAGTGCGTGACGTCGGTCGACGTGCCGCCCATGTCGAAGCCGATGATCCGGTCGAAGCCGGCCAGCCGCGACACCTCGACGGCGCCGACGATGCCGCCCGCGGGGCCCGACAGGATCGCGTCCTTGCCCTGGAACCGATGCGCGTCCGTCAGGCCGCCGTTCGACTGCATGAACTGCAGGCGCGGCGCGCCTCCCGCGCCGGTCCGCGCCGGCATCCGCCGGCGGCATCCGTCGCGGCCGGCGGGGCGCCGTTCGCCCGGGCCCAGGAGCTCGCGCTCGACCTGCCCCACGTACCGGCGCAGGATCGGCGACAGGTACGCGTCGACCACCGTCGTGTCGCCGCGCGAGACGAGCTTCATCAGCGGACACACCTCGTGCGACACCGAAACCTGCGCGAAGCCCAGCTCGCGCGCGAGCCCCGCCAGCGCGAGCTCGTGCTGCGGAAAGCGATAGCCGTGCATCAGGACGATCGCGACGGCGGCGATGCCCGGACTCGCGCGCGGCGGCAAGCTCGCGCCGCACGGACGCGAGGTCGAGCGGACGCACGATCTCGCCGCGCGCGCCGATCCGCTCGTCGACCTCGATCACGCGCTCGTACAGCAGCGTCGGCAGCTCGATCTTCCGGACGAAGAGCTTCGGCCGGTTCTGGTAGGCGATCCGCAGCGCGTCGGCGAAGCCCCTGGTGATGACGAGCGCCGTGCGCTCGCCCTTGCGCTCGAGCAGCGCGTTGGTCGCGACCGTGGTGCCCATCTTCACCGCGTCGACGACGCCGGGCGGAATCGGCGCCCCGGGCGACAGGCCCAGCAGCTCGCGAATGCCGTGCACCGCGGCATCCGGATAGCGCTCGGGGTTCTCCGACAGCAGCTTGTGCGTGACGAGCGACCCGTCGGGCCGGCGCGCGACGACATCGGTGAACGTTCCGCCGCGATCGATCCAGAACTCCCAGCCGGCGCGTGTCGGGGATGGGGGCGTGGCGGTCATCGGATGCGCATTGTTCGCCGCCGGCACGAATGGCGCCGGCAAGGGCGCGTCATTATAGGCTCGTGCGACTGCGACGGCGCTTCCCGATGTCGTGCGGTCAAGGGCAGAGACGCGGCTGCCTGGAATCCGAAGCTCGGCGGCTCTGCCGTGCGGCGGCGGCGAGAGGCGACGGGCGCCGGGGTTGCGCATGCCCGGCGGCGTTGCGCGGCCCAAGGCCATGCACGGAGTTTCGCAATCCGGCGTCGCCCGCGGGATTTGTGGTAAAACGGCACGGTCCGCCGCCATTGGCATGCCCTCCGCCGATCGCGCGCGCCGCCCTCTCCCCGCCTTCCAGGAGCCCCAACATGAAGCGAATCCCCGCCCTTGCCGCCGCGCTCGCCTTCGCGGTCGCGCTGCCCGTGGCCGCCCAGACCAAGTGGGACATGCCGACCGCGTATCCGGCCAGCAACTTCCACACCGAGAACATCCAGCAGTTCGCCAACGACGTCGACAAGGCCACCGGCGGCAAGCTCAAGATCACCGTGCACGCGAATGCGTCGCTGTTCAAGGCGCCGGAGATCAAGCGCGCCGTGCAGGGCGGCCAGGCGCAGATCGGCGAAATCCTGCTCGTCAACTTCGAGAACGAGGATCCGTTCTACGGGCTCGACGGCATCCCGTTCCTCGCGACGTCCTACGGCGATTCGCTGAAGCTCTACAAGGCGTCGCGGAAGGCGCTCGAGGACAAGTTCGCGAAGCAGGGCATGAAGCTGCTCTACACCGTCGCCGTGGCCGCCGCAGGGCATCTACACCAAGCGCACGCTCGCCGGCGCCGCCGACATGAAGGGCCTCAAGTGGCGCGCCTACAGCCCGGCCACGTCGAAGATCGCCGAGCTCGTCGGCGCGCAGCCGATGACCGTGCAGGCCGCCGAGGTCTCGCAGGCGCTCGCCACCGGCGTCATCGACTCGTACATGTCGTCCGGCGCGACCGGCTTCGACTCGAAGACCTACGAGCACATCAAGAACTTCTACGACACGCAGGCGTGGCTGCCGAAGAACGCGATCATCGTCAACCAGAAGGCGTTCGACGCGCTCGACAAGCCGAGCGCAGGCCGCGGTGCTGAAGGCCGCGGCCGACGCCGAGACGCGCGGCTGGAAGCTGTCCGAGGAGAAGAACGGCTGGTACCTCGACCAGCTGAAGGGCAAGGGCATGAGCATCCTCAAGCCCTCCGAGCAGCTCACCGCCGATCTGCGCAAGGTCGGCAACTTCATGCTCGCCGAGTGGCTGCGCAAGGCCGGCGACGACGGCCGCAAGGTGGTGGACGCGTACCGCGCGATGTAGGAGCCCGCTCCACGCCATGTCCGCAAGCTGCGAACGGGCCCTGATGCGCCGCCGGCTCGACGCGCTGTACGACGCCGCCGGGGTACCTGGCGGCGTTGTTTTTGGTGGGGACGCTGGCGATGGTCCTGACCGGGATCGCCGGGCGCCTCCTCAACTTCCACGTGCCCGGCACCGACTCCTATGCCGGCTACTGCATGGCGGCGTGCGGCTTTCTCGCGCTCGCGCACACGCTGAAGCGCGGCGAGCACATCCGCGTCACGCTGATCCTCGAGCACCTCGGCGCGAAGGCGCGGCGCGCGCTCGAGCTCGCGGCGCTGGCGGTCGGCGACGCTGCTGGCGGCGCTGTTCGCGTTCTACAGCGTCCGGCTCGCGTTCCAGTCGTGGCAGTTCAACGACATCTCGACCGGCAACGACGCGACGCCGCTGTGGATTCCGCAGCTCGCGATGGCCGCCGGCACGCTCGATCCTGCTGATCGCGATTCGTCGACGAGCTCGTCCTCGAGTGGACCGGCCGCCGCGGCCGCGCGAAGCCGACGCGGCGCTGCACCACGAATGACGCCGCGCACGGTGAACGCCATGGACGCGCTGATCACCACGCTGCTCGTCGTCGCGCTCTTCGTGCTGCTCGGCAGCGGCGTCTGGATCGGGCTGGCGCTCGCCGGCGTCGCGTGGATCGGCATGGAGCTCTTCTCGTCGCGGCCGGCCGGCGACGCGATGGCGGTGACGATCTGGGGCACGGCGTCGTCGTGGACGCTGACCGCGCTGCCGCTGTTCGTCTGGATGGGCGAGATCCTGTTCCGCACGCGGCTCTCCGAGGACATGTTCCGCGGCCTCGCGCCCTGGCTCGAGCGGCGTGCCCGGCCGGCTGCTGCACACCAACATCATCGGCTGCACGATCTTCGCCGCCGTGTCGGGCTCCTCGGCCGCGACCTGCGCGACCATCGGCAAGATGACGCTGCCGGAACTGAAGGCGCGCGGCTATCCCGAGGGCATGACGATCGGCACGCTGGCCGGCGCCGGCACGCTCGGCCTGCTGATTCCGCCGTCGATCATCATGATCGTCTACGGCGTCATGGCCAACGTGTCGATCGCGCAGCTCTTCATCGCCGGCGTGTTTCCCGGCATCCTGCTGGCGCTGCTCTTCTCCGGCTACATCGTGGCCTGGGCGCTGCTGCATCCCGGAGCGCATCCCGGCCGCGACCACGAGGACGACGCTCGCGCAGAAGCTGCACGCGTCGCGCCACCTGATTCCCGTCGTGCTGCTGATCGCTGCTGGTGCTGGGCTCGATCTACGCCGGCATCGCGACCGCCACCGAGGCGGCGGCGTTCGGCGTCGTCGGCTCGCTCGCGATCTCGCTGGTGCAGGGCTCGCTCACGCGCCAGACGTTCGCCGCGAGCATGATGGGCGCGACGCGCCTCTACTGCATGATCGCGCTGATCCTGGCCGGCGCGTCGTTCCTGACGCTCGCGATGGGCTACATCGGGCTGCCGCGGCACCTCGCCGAGTGGATCGGCGGGCTCGGGCTCTCGCCGTTCGCGCTGGTCGTCGCGCTGATGGTCTTCTACATCGTGCTCGGCTGCTTCCTCGACGGCATCTCGATGGTCGTGCTGACGATGGGCGTGATCCTGCCGACCGTGGAGGCCGCCGGCATCGACCTCCTCTGGTTCGGCATCTTCCTCGTGCTGGTCGTCGAGATGGCGCAGATCACGCCGCCGGTCGGGTTCAACCTGTTCGTGCTGCAGGGGATGACGAAGCAGCAGATCACCTGGATCGCGCGGCAGGCGCTGCCGATGTTCTGGCTGATGATCGTCGCGGTGCTGCTGATCTGGTATTTTCCGCAGATCGTCACCTATCTGCCGCAGCAGATGAAGATGGGGTGAGGCGGCGGCAGACCGCGCACAGGCGACACGGTGAAGGACGTGGATGCGTGCAACCGCCTTATGCGGCCAAGATGAGAACGCCGTTCGCGGTGCTCGGCATCCGCACCGCCGACGGCGCCGTCACCGGGATCGAGTACCTGCCGACAGACGGAGCGCGCGCAGGCGCCCGACAACGCGCTCGCCGAGCGCGCGGTCCGCCAGGTCGAGCGCTACCTCGCCGACCCGCATTTCCGCTTCACGCTTCCGCTCGCCCCGGCCGGCACGCCGTTCCGCCAGCGCGTGCGGCAGGCGCTCGCCGCGATCCCGGTCGGCGAATCGCGCACCTACGGCGAGCTCGCGCGGCTGCTGCACTCGGCGCCGCGCGCCGTCGGCGGCGCGTGCGGCGCCAACCCGATCGCGCTCGTCATCCCGTGCCATCGCGTCGTCGGCAGCCGGGGCTCGCTCGGCGGATTCATGCAACGGCCGTCGACGGCGACCCGATCGCGATCAAGCGCTGGCTGCTCGACGCACGAGGGCTACCGCTTCGGCGCCTGACCGGGCGACCGCGGCGCCCGCGCATTCCGATGCCCCGACGCCCGCCCGCTCCGCCGAGCTGATCGACGCCTTCTGCGACCAGGTCTGGCTGCAGGACGGGCTCGCGCCGTCGTCGCTGTCGAGCTACCGCCGCGACCTGACCGCCTGGGCGGCCTGGCTCGACCGGCGCGGCAGCTCGCTCCTCGCCGCGCAGCGCACCGACGTCGAGGCCTTTCTCGCCGAGCAGTTCCGCGCGAAGGCGAAGGCGACGTCGATCGCCCGCCGGCTGTCGTCGCTGCGGCGCTTCTACGCGCTGCAGCTGCTGCAGGGCACGCTGCGCGCCGATCCCACGCTGCGCGTGCGCGCGCCGAAGCTGCCGCGGCGGCTGCCGAAGAACCTGTCCGAGGCGCAGGTCGAGGCGCTGCTCGCCGCGCCCGATCCGGCGACCACGCTCGGCCTGCGCGACCGCGCGATGCTGGAGACGCTCTACGCGACCGGCCTGCGCGTGTCCGAGCTCGTCGGCCTCACGCTCGCGCAGGTGTCGCTCGACATGGGCGTCGTGCGCGTGCTCGGCAAGGGCAGCAAGGAGCGGCTCGTCCCGCTCGGCGAGGAATCGATCGTCTGGCTCAAGCGCTATCTCGCCGACGGGCGGCCGGCGCTCGCCGGCGAGGGCAAGAGCGACGCGCGTGTTCGTCACCGCGCGCCGCGGCCCGCTGACCCGGCAGGCGTTCTGGGCGCTGCTGAAGCGCCTCGGCGTGAAGGCCGGCATTCCCGCGGCGAGCATCTCGCCGCACGTGCTGCGCCACGCGTTCGCGACGCATCTCCTCAACCACGGCGCCGATCTGCGCGTCGTGCAGCTGCTGCTCGGTCACGCCGACATCACGACGACGACGATCTACACGCACGTCGCGCGCGAGCGGCTGAAGAAGCTCCACGCGCAGCACCACCCGCGCGGCTGAGGTCGCGCTTCGCGGAGCCGCCGATGGCGAAGGAACAGGCATCCGGCAACCAACGCCGTGCGCGTGCTGCGCGAGCACGGCGTCGCGTTCACCCATCATCCGTACGACTTACGAGGAGCGCGGCGGCACGTCGGTATCGGCGCGCGAGCTGGGCGTGCCCGAGCACGCCGTCATCAAGACGCTCGTGATGGAGGACGACGCGAAGCAGCCGCTGGTCGTGCTGATGCACGGCGACCGCGAAGTGTCGACGAAGGCGCTGGCGCGCGTCCTCGGCGTGAAGACCGTGGCCATCTGCGCGCCCGCCGTCGCCGACCGGCACTCGGGATACCAGGTGGGCGGCACCAGCCCGTTCGGCACGCGGCGCGCGATGCCGACCTACATGGAGCGCGGCATCGCCGCCCTGCCCTACCTGTACGTCAACGGCGGCCGGCGGGGCTATCTCGTCGGCATGGCGCCGGCGGACCTGATCCGGGTGCTGAAGCCGATACTCGCCGACATCGCGACCGCCGAGGCCGACTGATTTCCGGCTCGTCCCTCTTGCCCGCGACGGCGACTTCGCCTAGCCTGTCGCGGATCGCTGTGCCGTCGTGATGCCTGTCAAAGGCGAGGAGGGGCCGATGGATCGGGGTGCGAAACCCGCGAAGGCGAAGGTCGAAGCCAGGCGCCCTGCTGGCAGGAGGCCCGTGGCGACCAACGACGCCAGGGTCCGCGAGCTCGAAATGCGCCTGGCCGAGGCTTTGGAGCATCAGGCGGCGACGAGCGAGATCCTGCGCGTCATCTCGGCCTCGCCTTCCGATGTGCAGCCGGTGCTGGACGCCGTCGCCGAGCGCGCGGCGCATCTGTGCAACGCGCCGTTCGCACGGGTGCTGCTGGTCGACGGCGACGTGCTGCACTGCCGGGCGGATTATTCCGTCGATGGCGGGACCCCGATTCCCGTCGTTCCGGTCGCGTTGAAGCGGACCTCGATTTCCGGCCGCGCCGTGCTCGACCGCAAAATCATCCACCTCGCCGACATCGTTCCTTTGCTCGACACCGAGTTCCCCGACGCCCGGGAAAATGCGCGGCGAACCGGTTTCCGGGCCTGCCTGGCGGTGCCACTGATGCGCGAAGCGGGCGCGTACGGCGCGATCTTCCTGTGGCGCCGCGAGCCCGGGTTGTTTCGCGCCCGATCAGGTCGCGCTGGTGGAGACCTTTGCCCGGCAGGCGGCGATCGCGATCGAGAACGTGCGGCTGTTCACGAGCTGACGACGCAACGCGATCTCACGAAGCCCTGGAGCAGCAGACGGCGACGAGCGAGATCCTGCAGACGATCTCGCGTTCGCCCACCGATGTCCAGCCGGTGTTCGACATCATCGCGCAGCGCGCAGGAAAACTCTGCGACGCCGAGGTCGCGGTCGTTTCGAGGTTCGACGGCGAGCGCATCGAACTGGCCGCGATTCACGGACTGGTGCCCGAGGGCGTGGCAATCGTGCGCACGCTCTATCCGATGAAGATCGACGCGCAGAGCGTGACCGCGCGCGTCATCAGGGGCTCCACCGTCATCCACGTCGCCGACGTGCTCGCCGAACCAAGCTACGAGCTCAAGGACTTCGCGCGCGCCGCCCAGTATCGCGGCGGACTTGGCGTGCCCATCGTCCGCAATGACCAGGTCATCGGGTCGATCTTCGTCGGACGGGCGAAGCCGGGCCTGTTCACCGACGCACAGGTCCAATTGCTGAGGACTTTCGCCGACCAGGCCGTCATCGCGATCGAGAACGTCCGGCTCTTCACGGAACTGGACGTCCGCAATCGCGACCTCACCGAGGCGCTCGAGCAGCAGACGGCGACGAGCGAGATCCTGCGCGCAATATCCAGCTCGCCCACGGATGTCCAGCCGGTGTTCGACATCATCGGCGAAAGCGCGGAAAAGCTGTGCGACGCGGAGATCAGCGTGGTCTCCACGGTCGATGGCGAATTGATCCGACTGGTGGCGCTGCACGGAGTGACAAGCGGAAGGCAGGGAAGCGATACGGACACCACTTCCCCATGCGGCTGGACGCGGAGACGGTAACGGCGCGCTCGGTTCGAAGGCGAGCGGTGGTGCATATCGCCGACGCGCTGGCCGATCCGGACTATGAGTCGAAAGACGCCGCATGGGCGGCACGATACCGCGCCTGTCTCGGCGTGCCGATGCTCCGCGAGGGGGACGTCATCGGGTCGATCTTCGTCGCTCGGAGCGCGCCCGGGTTTTTTACCGAACCGCAGGTCCAGCTGCTGAAGACCTTCGCCGACCAGGCCGTCATCGCGATCGAGAACGTGCGCCTGTTCACCGAGCTGCAGTCGCGCAACCGCGACCTCACCGAGGCGCTGGAGCAGCAAACGGCGACGAGCGAGATCCTGCGCGTGATCAGCCAGTCGCAAACCGATGTGCAGCCGGTCTTCGACACGATCGCGGCGGCGGCGCATGAAGCTGTGCCGCGCCAGCTCGGCGAACGTCTTCACCTTCGATGGCGAGCTCATCCATCTGGCGGCACTCGTCGAACGTGAATCCGGCAGTATGTCGACGCGCTGCGCCGGTTCTTCCCGCGACCGCCGGGCCGCGATACCGCCGTCACCCGCGCGATCCTGACGCGCGAGCGTCGTCGCGATCCCGGACGTGGCAGAGGACGCGGAATATCACGATCCGGGCCAACTCGCCGACGCGGCGGCTTCCGCAGCATCCTGGCCGTCCCGCTGCTGCGCGAGGACATCGCGATCGGCGCGATCGCCGTCGGCCGGGCCGAACCCGGTCCGTTCCCCGACACGCAGGTCGCGCTGCTCCAGACCTTCGCCGACCAGGCGGTCATCGCGATCGAGAACGTGCGGCTGTTCAAGGAACTGGAGGCGCGGACCACGCAGCTGACGCGGTCGGTCGGCGAGCTCAAGGCGCTGGGCGAGGTCGGGCAGGCGGTCAGCTCGACGCTGGACCTCGAGACGGTGCTGCGCACGATCGTCTCGCGCGCCAACCAGCTTGCCGGCATGGATGGCGGCGCCATCTACGAGTACGACGAAGCGCGCGAGGAGTTCCACCTGCACACGACGGACGATCTGCCCGGCCGAGCTCGTCGACGCGCTGCGCACCACGTCCGATCCGGAAGGGCGAGGGAGCCATCGGGCAGCTGGCGGTGACCGCCGAGCCGGTGGAGATCCGCGACATCATGGACGAGGGCGCCTACCAGAGCCGGGTCCGCGAGATCCTGCATCCGCCTGGGCTATCGATCGCTGCTGGCCGTGCCGCTCCTGCGCGAGGATCACCTGCTCGGCGGACTGGTCGTCAACCGGAAGCGCGCCGGCGAGTTCGCGCCGGAGATCATCGAGCTGCTGCAAGACCTTCGCCACCCAGTCGGCGCTGGCCATCCAGAACGCGCGGCTCTTCCGCGAGATCGAGGACAAGAGCCGGCAGCTCGAGATCGCGAGCCGGCACAAGAGCGAGTTCCTCGCCAACATGTCGCACGAGCTGCGCACGCCGCTCAACGCGATCATCGGCTTCTCCGAGGTGCTGGCGGAGCGGATGTTCGGCGAGATCAACGACAAGCAGGCCGAATACCTGGCCGACATCCTGGAGTCGGGACGGCACCTGCTCGTCGCTCATCAACGACATCCTCGACCTGTCCAAGATCGAGGCCGGGCGGATGGAGCTGGAGCCGGCCGAATTCGACCTGCCGGGCGCCATCGAGAACACGCTGACGCTGGTCCGCGAGCGCGCGCAGCGGCGCGGGATCACGCTCGGCGCGCACGGTCGACGAGCGCGTGGGCATGGTCCGCGCCGACGAGCGCAAGGTGAAGCAGGTGCTCCTCAACCTGCTGTCGAACGCGCTGAAGTTCACCCCGGAGGGCGGACGGATCGACGTGCGGGCCGTCGTGCGCGACGGCGAGGTCGAGATTTCCGTGACCGACACGGGAGTCGGCATCGCGCCCGGAGGATCAGGCGACGGTGTTCGAGGAATTCCGGCAGGTCGGATCGACGGCGAAGAAAGTGGAAGGCACCGGGCTCGGGTCTGGCCATCTCGCGGAAGTTCATCGAGCTCCACGGCGGACGGATCTGGGTGACGAGCGAGGTGGGCGTCGGCTCGACGTTCGCCTTCACGTTGCCGCTTCCGGCCGGGCACGGCGGCGCGCCCGGTTGACGCACGAACGCGCCGGTCGCGATGCCGGCCGGCCGAAGCGCGGTCAGCCCCGCTTCCGCTCGATCGCGATGCCGAGCTCCTTCACGCCGGCGATCGGCGCGAGCTTGGCGACGCGCACCTTCACCCACGGGGACGCCGAACTCGCCGATCAGCACGTCGGCGATCGCCTGCGCGAAACGCTCCATCAGCTTGTGCGGATGGTCGGCGGCAAAGGCCTGCAGGCGCTTCACGACCGCCGCGTAGTCGAGCGCGTCGGCGAAGTTGCCGGACTCGAACACCTTGTCCGACGGCAATCCGAGCTCGATGTCGAGCCGCAGGGTCTGCGCCAGCCGCTGCTCCCAGTCGTAGATGCCGATGCGCGTCTCGACGCGGAGGTCGTGGATGAAGATCGCGTTCATGCCGCTTTGCTAGAATTCCCTACCGCCTCCGAAAATTTCCCGTCCGGGATTGGCTCGACGGCGCGTTCGCGCATTCTAACCGACGCCCTGATCCATGCTCGCCTCGCTCGCGTTCGTCGCCGCCGCGTACCTGATCGGCTCGGTGTCGTTCGCGGTCGTGACCAGCAAGCTGTTCGGCCTGCCCGACCCGCACAGCTACGGCTCGGGAAATCCGGGCGCGACCAACGTGCTGCGCACCGGCAACAAGGCGGCCGCGGCGCTGACGCTGGCGGGCGACGGCGCCAAGGGCTGGCTCGCCGTGTTCCTCGCGCAGACGCTCGGACCCTCGTTCGGCGGCGCGGACTGGCTGGTGCCGGCCGTCGCGCTCGCCGTGTTCGTCGGCCACCTCTTCCCGGTGTTCCATGGCTTTGCCGGAGGCAAGGGCGTGGCGACCGCGGCCGGCATCGTATTCGCGCTCGACTGGCCGCTCGGCGTCGCGCTCGGCGTGCTGTGGATGGTGATGGCGCTCGGCTTCAAGATCAGCTCGCTCGCCGCGCTGACCACCGCGGCGCTGATGCCGGTCGGCGCGTTCTTCGTCTTCGGCAACACGCCGACCGCGTGGGCGATGGTCCCGATATCGATGCTGCTGTTCTGGCGCCACCGGTCGAACATCCGGCAGCTGCTCGACGGGCGCGAGCGCACGATCGGGCGCTGAATCCCGGCGCGCCGGGCCGCGCCGCAGCTCCGCTCAGACCGCCGGGCAGCGACGACAGGTCCCAGCGCGGCCGGACCGAGAACGCGTAATCGGCGGCGACGGCGCCCGACAGGCGCAGCGCGCCGACGAGCGCGATCATCGCGCCGTTGTCGGTGCAGAACTCGAGATCGGGGAAGAACACCTGTCCGCCGCGCCCGCCGACCGCGGCGACGAGCCGCGCGCGGAGCTCGCGATTGGCGCCCACGCCCCCGGCCACGACGAGCCTGCGCGTGCCCCGTCGCGCCCAGCGCGGCGACCGCCTTCGCCACGAGGACATCGACCACCGCGTGCTGGAACTCGCGCGCGATGTCGGCCCGGCGCGCGTCGTCGAGCGTCCCGCCGGCCGCCTCGCGGCGCACGAGCGTCAGCGCCGCCGTCTTCAGTCCGCTGAAGCTCATGTCGAGGTCGCCGCTGGCGAGCATCGGTCGCGGCAGCGCCACGGCGCCATCCCGTCCCGCCTCGGCCAGGCTCGCCAGCGCCGGTCCGCCGGGATACGGCAGCCCGAGCAGCTTGGCCGTCTTGTCGAAGGCCTCGCCGGCGGCGTCGTCCTTCGTGTCGCCCAGCAGCCGGTACCGCCCGACGCCCGCGACCTCGAACAGCTGGCTGTGGCCGCCCGAGACGAGCAGCGCGACGAACGGAAACTCCGGCTTCGGATCGGCGAGCAGCGGCGACAGCAGATGGCCTTCCATGTGATGGACGCCGACCACGGGCTTGCCCGAGCGCGTAGCCGAGCGCCGTGGCGACGCTCGCGCCGACCAGCAGCGCGCCGGCGAGGCCCGGCCCCTGCGTGTAGGCGATGCCGTCGAGGTCGGCGAGCCGCGCCCCCGCCTCGGCCAGCACGCGTTGCGCCAGGGGCACGACGCGCCGCACGTGGTCGCGGGAGGCGAGCTCGGGCACGACGCCGCCATAGACGCTGTGCATCGCCACCTGCGAATGCAGTGCGTGCGCGAGCAGCCCGCGGCCCGTGTCGTACACGGCGAGACCGGTTTCGTCGCAGGAGGTTTCGATGCCGAGAACGAGCATGGGAGGGATGCGCGGGCCGTGGCCGCCGGGCCATCACGATACACGGTCGGCGCGCCCGACCCCGCGACGGCTGCCGGCGGCGAAGGCCCTCGGAAGGACCTGTATTGCGCGGGCGCGCAGGTCCTGTTAATATTACCGATTGTTGCAAATCACCGTCAGTCAAGGAAGAAAGCTTCATGACCAGCGTTCGCCTGCGGGACAACGAGCCGTTCGAAGTGGCCCTGCGCCGCTTCAAGCGCACGATCGAGAAGACCGGCCTGCTCACCGAACTTCGCGCCCGCGAGTTCTACGAAAAGCCCACCGCGGAGCGCAAGCGCAAGCTCGCCGCCGCGGTCAAGCGCCATTACAAGCGTCTGCGCAGCCAGCAACTGCCGCCGAAGCTGTTCTGACGCCGCGCCGCGCTGCGCAACCGAGGGGCGAAGCGATTCGCCCCTTTTTGTTTTGAGGTCACCCATGTCGCTCAAGTCCCGCGTTGTCGAAGACATGAAGACCGCCATGCGCGCGAAGGACGCGGCGCGGCTGTCGACGATCCGGATGCTGCTCGCCGCCATCAAGCAGCGCGAGGTCGACGAGCGCATCGAGCTCACCGACGCCGACGTGCTGTCGATCATCGAGAAGATGATCAAGCAGCGCCGGGATTCGATCACCCAGTTCGAAGCCGGCAAGCGCGAGGACCTGGCCGCGGTCGAGCGCGCGGAGGTGGAGTTGCTCGCCGCCTACCTGCCGGCGCGACTCGCCGACGCCGAGATCGACGCGCTGATCGCCGACGCGATCGCGTCCACCGGCGCGTCCGGAATCGCCGGGATGGGCAAGGTGATGGCGGTGTTGAAGCCCCAGCTCGCCGGACGCGCCGACATGGGCGCGGTCTCGGCACGGATCAAGGCCAGGCTGGCCGGGTAGGAAGACGCGCGGGGGCCGGTGCGGCCCCGGTTCCGCGGCCAATCACCCTTTCGCGTTGGCGCCGGGCGCCTATAATGCAAAGGTCCCCTGCTCTTTCTCGTTCCCGCCAGCGCTGCTTCAGGGCCTGCCGGGAGGCGGCTTCTTCGCGGGGCGCAGCGTCAAGTCCATGATTCCTAACGATTTCATTCAGACGCTGCTGTCCCGGATCGACATCGTCGATGTCATCGACCGCTACGTCCCGCTCAAGAAGGCCGGGGCCAACTACCAGGCCTGCTGCCCCTTCCACAGCGAGAAGACGCCCTCGTTCACCGTCAGCCCGACGAAGCAGTTCTACCACTGCTTCGGCTGCGGGGCGCACGGCACGGCGATCGGCTTCCTGATGGAGTACGGCGGCAAGGCGTTTCCGGACGCGGTCGAGGAGCTCGCGCGCGACGCGGGCCTCGAAGTGCCGCGCGTCGAGCGCCCCGGGGAGTCGGAGCGCCGCGAACAGGCCGGCGATCTCACCGCCCTCACGCTCGAAGCCGCCAGGTTCTATCGGGCGCAACTGAAGGATGCGCCGCGCGCCATCGCCTATCTCAAGGATCGCGGGCTGACCGGCGCGATCGCCGCCCGGTTCGGGATCGGCTATGCGCCGGACGCCTGGCAGCCGCTCGCCGCCGTGTTCAAGCGCTACGACGATCCCGCGCTCGAAACGGCCGGCCTCGTCATCGCCGGCGAAGGCGGCAAGCGCTACGACCGCTTCCGCGACCGGATCATGTTCCCGATCCACGACAGCCGCGGCCAGGTGATCGGCTTCGGCGGCCGCGTGCTGGGCGAAGGCGAGCCCAAGTACCTGAATTCACCGGAAACGCCGCTGTTCTCGAAGGGCCGCGAGCTCTACGGGCTCTTTCTCGCGCGGAGCGCGATCCGCGAGGCCGGCGCCGTCGTCGTCGTCGAAGGCTACATGGACGTCGTGGCGCTCGCGCAGCATGGCGTCGACTATGCGGTCGCCACGCTGGGCACAGCGACCACGCCCGCGCACGTGCAGAAGCTCTTCCGGCAGAGCGACCGCGTCATCTTCTGCTTCGACGGCGACGCCGCGGGGCGCAAGGCGGCCTGGCGCGCGCTCGAGAACGCGCTGCCGGTGCTCGCCGACGGCAAGAACGCCGGGTTCCTCTTCCTGCCGGACGGCGAGGACCCGGACGACTTCGTGCGCCGGCGCGGCAAGGCCGCGTTCGAGGCGCTGATCGACCACGCGATGCCGGCCTCCGAGTTCCTGCTGGCCGAGCTGTGCGCGCAGCACCCGCCGACCTCGGCTCGAAGGGGGAGCCGCGCTGGTGGCCGCGGCGCGGCCGCTACCTCGCCGCGCTCACCGCGCCCGTGCTGGCGGCGCTGCTGCGCCGGCGCCTGGCCGACCTCACCGGGCTGCCGGAGACCGAATTGCGCTCGCTGCTGGGCCTTGACGCCACCGCCGATCGCGGCCGCGGCGCACCCCATGCCGAGCAGTGCGTCGCGCCCCGGCCGCGAGCACGCCCTGGCGCGCCGTTCGCCGCGGGCAACCCAGCAGGGGCAACGCCGCGCGCCTTCGCTCGTCCGTGAACTCATCCAGGCCCTGCTGCTCCAACCCGAGTTGGCCCGCTCGAACGCCGTGCCGCAGCCGTCGGACGGCACCCCGGAGGGCGCCGCGCTGGCCGCGCTGGTCGGGTTCTGCGCGAAAAGCGAGCATCCGCTGACCACGGCAGGCGTCATGCAGTACTTCGCGCAATCGCCGCACGAGTCGGTGCTGGCATCCGCGCTGGCCACGGCGGAGGACCATGGAATCACGGCGGAGCATGCGGCCATGCACCTGAAGGCGGGCGTCATCCGTTACTGGGAACAGGCACAGCGTGCCGGGCACGCGGGGTCGCCGGAGTCCGGCACGCCCGCCACGGCGGAGGAATCCGAGCGATTGCGGCAGCTGGAAATGGTTCGTCGCACCCTGCCCGCCGCCAAGCCGACGGTGTCGGGGGGCAGATCGTGAGCGCACCGACGCGTCGCTCGGATCGCGCGTGCGGGTCACGCGGCAGAGACCGGTGCTGCACCGCCGCATGGCTCGCCGATGATATAATTTGAGGTTTTCCCCATCGCCCCCATCTGATCTCGCAACCCGCACGTTTCGCGACCTCCGGTACTCGACCCGTTAGGATGACCATGGCCAAGAAGCCCGCGAAGCCCGCCCGCAAGTCGCCCGCCAAACCCAAGTCGCGGAAGCCGGCGGCGAAAGCGCGGGTGAGCGCGAAGGCGCGTCCGGCCGCAAAGAAGAACCAGCTCGAAGGCAACGCCCCGCCCGGCCGGCCAGGAAGAAGGCGCGCCCGGTCGAAAAGGCCGCACGCGCTGCCGGTCAAGAAGAAGGGAGCCGGAGCGAAGGCCGCGAAACCCGCGCCGACGAAAAAGCCTGCGGCGAAGAAGCCTGCCGCCAAGCCGCAGCGCAAGACCGGCGTGACGGCGAAATCCGCCGGCAAGTCGCCCAAGGCCGCGGCGAAGCCACTGCCCAAGGCGGTCGCCAAGCCGCTGCCCAAGGGCAAGCCGGTCCCGAAGGTCGACGCCAGGACGTCCAAGGTTCCGGCCAAGCCGGCCAAGGCGATCGGAAAGCCCGGCACGACGCCGCCGGCGCCGCACGCCAAGGGCGCGGCGGCAAAGGCGCGTGCGCACCGGCGCACAAGCCGACGCCGGGCGAGATCGCCGCCAGGATCGCCGGCAAGCGGGCGGCGGACGCCGCCAGCAAGAAGGGCCGGAACGGCCGGCACGCCGAGATCGCGCCGCGCGTGCTGACGCCGGCCGACGTCGAGGCGCGCAAGCGGCGCCTGAAGACGCTGATCGTGCTCGGCAAGGAGCGCGGCTTCCTCACCTTCGCCGAAATCAACGACCACCTGCCGGACGACGTGCTCGACGCCGAGCAGATCGAGGGCATCGTCAGCATGATCGGCGACATGGGGATCCAGGTCTACGACGAGGCCCCCGACGCCGAGACGCTGCTGATGTCCGACGCCGCGCCCACGGCGCCGGCCGAGGATGTCGAGGAAGCCGCCGAAGCCGCGGTGTCCACGCTCGATTCCGAGTTCGGCCGCACGACCGACCCGGTGCGCATGTACATGCGCGAAATGGGCTCGGTCGAGCTCCTCACGCGCGAAGGCGAGATCGAGATCGCCAAGCGCATCGAGGAAGGCCTGAAGCACATGATCATGGCGATCTCGGCCTGCCCGATGACGGTGGCGCAGATCCTCGACCTGGCGACCAGGATCGAGAAGGACGAGTTCAAGATCGACGACCTGGTCGACGGCCTGATGGATTTCAACGAGGCGCTCGACGCGCTCGAGGACGTCGACGACGACGTCGAGGCCAGCGAGGACGAGGGTGACGCCGGCGCCATCGCCGCGGAGAACCTCGAGCGGCTGAAGGTCGCCGCGCTCACGCGGTTCGCGACGATCCGGAAGCTCCACGCGCGGATGCTCGCGGTGCTGCTGAAGGAGGGGCACAAGGCGCCCAAGTACGTCGAGCTGCAGAAGAAGGTGCAGAACGAGCTGATGCAGATCCGCTTCTCCGCCCGCCAGGTCGAGAAGCTGTGCGACAGCGTGCGCTCGGAGGTCGACAACATCCGCCAGATCGAGCGCAAGATCCAGGACCTCGTCGTCAACAAGGGCGGGATGCCGCGCCCCGACTTCATCAAGAAGTTCCCGGAAAGCGAGACGTCGCTGCGCTGGATCGACCGCGAAGTGGCGGCGCACCACGGCTACAGCGAGCAGCTCGCCAAGTACCGGCAGGCGATCGTCGAGCAGCAGCAGAAGCTGCTCAACCTGCAGACGCGCGTGATGATTCCGCTGAAGGACCTGAAGGAGATCAACAAGCAGATGTCGCAGGGCGAGGCCAAGGCGCGCAAGGCCAAGCGCGAGATGACCGAGGCCAACCTGCGCCTCGTGATCTCGATCGCGAAGAAGTACACCAACCGCGGGCTGCAGTTCCTCGACCTGATCCAGGAAGGCAACATCGGCCTGATGAAGGCCGTCGACAAGTTCGAGTACCGTCGCGGCTACAAGTTCTCGACCTACGCGACCTGGTGGATCCGGCAGGCGATCACGCGCTCGATCGCCGACCAGGCGCGCACGATCCGCATTCCGGTGCACATGATCGAGACCATCAACAAGATGAACCGGATCTCGCGGCAGATCCTGCAGGAGACGGGCCAGGAGCCCGATCCCGGCGTGCTCGCGGAAAAGATGGAGATGCCCGAGGAGAAGATCCGCAAGATCCTGAAGATCAGCAAGGAGCCGATCTCGATGGAGACGCCGATCGGCGACGACGACGACAGCCATCTCGGCGATTTCATCGAGGACCTGTCCACCGTCGCGCCGTCGGACGCCGCCGTCAACGCGAGCCTGCGCAACGTCTGCAAGGACGTGCTCGACACGCTGACCTCGCGCGAGGCGAAGGTGCTGCGGATGCGCTTCGGCATCGAGATGAACACCGACCACACGCTGGAGGAGGTCGGCAAGCAGTTCGACGTCACGCGCGAGCGCATCCGGCAGATCGAGGCGAAGGCGCTGCGCAAGCTGCGGCATCCGTCGCGCTCGGAGAAGCTGCGCAGCTTCCTCGAGGGCGAGGGCTGACCCGCGCGGCGCGGAAACGCCTACTGGAGCTCGAGCACGACGCTGACCTGCTCGGGATCCTCCGGGCTCTCGCGGCTCTTGAAGCCGAAGGCCTCGGTGAACTTGAGCATGTTGCGATTGCTGCGCAGCACGAGGCCTTCGAGCCGCCGCAAGCCGCGCGCCTTCGCGCACTCCACGAGCCGGCCCATCAGGGTCCGCGCCACGCCCTTGCCATGCCAGGCGTCGGCGACCACGACGGCGAACTCGGCGGATTCCTGGTCCGGCCCCATGATGTAGCGCGCGACGCCGACGATCGCCGGCGCGCCCCCCGCCTCGTCGACGGCGACGAGCGCCATCTCGCGGTCGTAATCGACCTGCGTGAAGCGCGCGAGCATCGTCGGCGTGAGCTCGTGCAGCTGGTAGAAGAAGCGGAAATAGCGCGTCTGGTCGGACAGCCCCGCCACGAACGCCCGCTCCATCTCGGCGTCTTCCGGTCGAATCGGGCGGACGTGCAGATGTCTGCCGTCGGGAAGCGCGACATCGGCCACCATCTCGATCGGATAGGGATGGATCGCCATGTGGCCGTAACTGCGGGCGGTCGGCTTGTAACGGGCATCGATCACGACGCGCGCGCCGGCGATCTCGGCGCGGCCCGCGCCGACGCGCACGGGGTACAGCGCGAGCGTGCGCACCCACGGCACCACGCATGCCAGCGCCGACACCTGCACCAGGACGTGCGCCAGCGCCTCGGTCGCCGTCTCGGCCGCGTCGACGTTCGGCAATGTCGCGAACATGCCCGTGCTTCGAATCATGTCGCGCGCAAGACGCAGGTTGAGCGGCGGCAGCAGCACGGCGACATCCGCGCCGCCCCCCGCGCACTCCGCGCCGAACGTGATCACCGGCCCGAATACCGCATCGGTGCATATGCCGATCGCGACGTTCTCGCTGCCCTCGAACACGTGCTCCTTCGCCACGACGACGGGCCCGCGCTGGCGCAGGTCGGCGGGTGCCCCGAGCATCGCGGCCCAGGCGCGGGTCAGCATTCGCGTGTCGCGCAGACGCTCGCGCGGCGCCGGCGGCAGCCGGTCCGATGCGCCGGCGTCGAAGCGCAGCGTCACGGGAAAGCCCAGGCGCCGCGCCGCCGCGCGCGCTTCGGCGAGGTTGTCGGCGGATGCGGCCGGCGCGACCGGCAAGCCGAACATCGAGAGCAGCGCGTGCGTTTCCATCTCGGTCAGCACCTTGCGGTCGGCGGACGTCGCATCGGTTCGAATGCGCTCGATCGCGGCGAGATCCGGCGGCTGCGGCTCGGGCTGGGGCGGCGGCACCTCGAGCAGCCATTCCTGGTGGTGGCGATACGCGGCAAGGAACGAGAACGCTTCGACCGCGTTCTCCGGCGTGTAGAAATTGGCGACGCCGCCCGACTCGAGCGCGTCGGTCGCCTCGCGCCGGTCGATCGCGCCGAGCCAGGAGGCCAGCACGGGCTTCGTCGACGCGCCGCGCGACCGCCGCGACGGCGCGCGCCATGTCGGTGGCCCCGGCGACGGGTCGCGGCACGTGCAGCACCAGCACCGCGTCGACCTGCGAATCGGCGAGCGGCGGCCGCGACCGCCCCCGCCATTCGCGCCGGCGTGGCATCGCCGCGAACGTTGATCGGGTTGCGGCACGACGATGTTCGGCGGCAGCAATTCCGACAGGATCTTCTCCGTCGCCGGCGAAAAGTCGGCCAGCGCGATGCCCCGGTCGGCGGCGCTGTCGGCCGCGAGCGTTCCCGGTCCGTGCCCGTTGGTGACGATCGCGAGCCGGTCGCCGCGCGAGATCCGGTGCATCGCCAGGATCCGCGCCGTCGGCGAACAACTGGGTATAGGTCTTCACGCGCACCGTGCCGGACCGTTTCATCGCGGCGTCGAAGACGGCGTCGGGCGACGGCGCGTCGCCCGCACGCGCGCTCCATCGACCGCCCGGCCTTCAGCACGACGACGGGCTTGGTCCGCGCCGCGGCGCGCAGCGCCGACAGGAAACGCCGCGCGTCGCCGACCGTCTCGACGTAGAGCAGGATGCCGTCGGTGTGCGGATCGAACAGCAGCGCGTCCAGCAACTCGCCGAAGCCGACGTCCATCGCGCCGCCGAGCGCGACCACCGTCGAGAAGCCGATGCCGCCCGACGCCGCGAAATCGAGCATCGCCGCGCACACCGCGCCCGACTGCGCGACGAGCGCGAGCCGGCCCGGGTGCGCCACCGCGTTGCCCAGGGTCGCGTTCAGGCCGATGTCGGTGCGGATGACGCCGAACGAGTGCGGGCCGAGCAGCGCGGATGCCGCGCGCGGCGCGCGACGGAGAGCAGCTTCGCCTGCCAGCGCCGCGCTTCGTCCGGGTCGGGCGGCGGTGCCGACAGGATGACCGCCGCCTTCACGCCGGCGCGCGCGGCGTCCTCGAGGACCTCGAAGACCGCCGCGGCGCGGCACCGCGATCAGCGCGAGCTCGACCGGCTTGCCGATCGCGGCGAGCGACGCGTAGCGAGCGCTGCGCGAGCACGCGCCGATGCTTCGGATTGACCGCGTAGAGCGTGCCGTGGAAAGCGCCGCCGAGCAGATTCTCGAGGACGATCCGGCCGATCGAGCCGGGCTTGCTCGATGCGCCGACGAGCGCGACGGAGGCCGGCATCAGCAGCGCGCGGAGAGAATGGGACGACTGCATGGGGCGGTGACGAATCGCGTGGTCGCAACGGAAAGAACGAACATAGTGTAGCGCGACGACACCGTGTGCAGGAATGCGAACGGTCTGCGCGGCGCCGTGCCGCAGCCGACGGCGCAACAGTCGCGTCGGCTATAATTTGCCTTCGGTGCGACGCGTCGGACGATATCGCCCGCAGCCGTGCCGACGCACGACCCTCCCCCTGCACGCGGCGGGCCCGTAGCTCAGACGGTTAGAGCAGGGGACTCATAATCCCTTGGTCGCTGGTTCGAATCCAGCCGGGCCCACTTTTAAAACAATGGCTTATAGAGCTAACTGGCCAATTCGCAGCGGCCGTTTCCTGGTTCGTGCCAGTTGCTGTGCCGCTTGCGCGGTACCGTGTGGCGGGGATGCCCACGATCAGCACGCCGGCCCTGAACTATCATCCTCCCATGCCGCGATTTCGCTGACGATGATCCCGGGCTCGGTCCGTCCGACGGGGACGACGCGTACCGTAACTATTTCCGAACGTGCGAAGTGCTCGGGGTCGAGCCAACGCCGCGGGATCCGCATGATCCGCCGGTCAGCGATACAAACCGGCTTTGGACCCGCGATTAATGAACTGGGAGTTCGCGCTTTGTTCGGTTACACCCCTGTACGCTGGACTGTCGTGGCAGCGGTCCATGGGCTCTTGGGAAGCCGAATCTCGCGGTCGTTGTGAATTTCTGACCGGGGTTGGCACCCTCTTCGGTGACAATGGCGACGTCGGCGTCATTCGCATAGTTCGCGCGCAAGGAACTTCGCATCCGACCACGGTTCCGAGGCCGGCCGTCCGATGGGCCATGCTGGAGGTCAGTCGCTATCGACTACGGAATGTACGCGCTCGGCCTGACGTTGCACCGTTGCGCGTGCTCCACGGCTGCTGCGCTTTCGTTTGGATGGCCAATCGCGCTTCGACGAGCGGCGCCGGCGCCACGCTGACGCCAATCGTGTGCTCGGCGAGATGGTCCTTGTCCGTACCAGTGGTTCAGGGGACAGTGGCTTCCGTTTCAGTGAGCGGCGAGCCAAGTCTCCCCGTTCCCGCGGGGCTGGCCGATTCAGCCCGAACTGATCGCCCACAGGCAACTTGAATTCCGCGAATGGTCAGGTGCGTCGCTGCATACCGTTCCTCAGACTACGCATTAGGGTAAGCACCGGTTACGAATAGGCGATTCCCGTCCACCAAAGACTGGACCAAGGCATGAAAGGGTTATCAGGTAAGGCCTCGAAATAGCTTTCGGATCTTCGCAGAGGCTGGTTGGATCAAAGGTTCGCCGATCGCTTCTTGCGTGACGTTCCGTTCAATGGGACCGCCTACGAGTGGCGATGTTGGGCGAGTCCATTTCTGATCAAATCTTCATCACGAAGCTCGCACACTTTGCTGAAGGTCCCTGCCTGCATATTTCACCCTCGCGATGATTTTGGCACGAGCACGGAACTCATCGCGCAGTTCGTGGGTGGTGACGACAGCGAGTTCACGACGAAGACGTGCTCCTCTTCGCGTTTCGAGTCGGCGTTAACGAGCCGCGCCTCATGCAGCGTTCGAGGACTCGCAACGCATCAAGCACGCCGCACATCCCGAGTTGTCGGAGATCACCTACGTCGACCGGGAATAGCTCGAGGTAGGGAGCCATGGTGCGTATCGCCCGTCGCCATCGGCCTGAGACTCCTGAGCGATCGTATTGCGCGTGCCGCGAACGCCGGCAAGGCACTCCCGAGTTCGATCTACCCGACGAGGATGCGGTGTACGCGCCGTCTCTTGAAACGTGCCGGCGCCCGACCGCGTCACGATGGCCTCGTCTACGGGGAGTTTGTTTCGCTCCCGGGCGCGTCGCGCAAAGCTCCGGGCGCGGCGCGCGACGCGATCCTATTCCGCAGCCGTAGCAACAACACGATGCCCAAGAGCACGAACGCCTCGGCGACTAGAATCAACAACACCGCGGTAAGATTCATGTTCACCTCTCAGAATTCACCCATCCCGTAACAGCTTGCCTTTCCGGGTAAAGACCACGCAAGCCGCGCTTTCCCACGGCGCCAATTGCCCCTCAGCGTAAGTTCGATTGACACCGCCGCGCCGGCCGGCGGTCAGGAAATCATGCTCACGATCAGCGCCATCATCGACAGCATCGCCACCATCGACGAAATCCATGCGGCTACAACAGTCACGCGGACGAACGTAACGTTGTGTGCTAGACGGCCCAGCATCGGATGTTTCCTCGCCTGTAGGGTACGATTTGAAATCGTGCATGACCTTCGTCATGAAAGCACTGCAAACTGGAGCAAATGCGATGCCAGGCCGCAGCCAGCGCGAAAGACGATGACGACCAGGCCGATGGATCGCCGTCGCGCTAGCCTGCTACGAGTTCACCGGCAAGAAAGCGCCCGACTTCTGCCGGTTCGCCGAGCCCG
>CAWAZS010000002.1:0-124823 GCA_963786625.1 uncultured beta proteobacterium | reverse complement strand
AAATTCTCATATGGCGTCTCCGAAGCGATCCCGGCGGCCGCGGCCCCGGGCGGGACCGCGCTTGCCTGCAGAGGGCGAACCAAAACGGGAAATCGGCCCCGCTCGTCCCGTAACCGCACGCCGCCGGCAGGTATCGCCGGTCCACCAGGCGAGATCCGCATTCCAACTCGCTCGCCCAGCGGTTCATTCTATAGCCAAAGCTGCTGGCGCATGCAAGGAGTTCCTCGCCCAATCGGCCTGATTCCGGTCGAGCTCCGGCCCGGGGGCCCGGAAAAGCTGCTGATCGGGCAGAACCGTCGCGTCCGATGCCAGGTGGAACACGATCGCCGGAACGTTCCAGTCCGGGACGACCGGTTCGCAGCGACGACAGCCGCATCCGAGGGCGATTTGCGCCATTGCGTCCGGAGCAAACCCTTCGCGCAGCCCGGGGAACGCTGGCTGGGCGGACGAAAGCCTCTTCGAGCCGAGGTTCGCGGCCGCCGCGAAACCGCGGAAATTGTGCAAGAAAGCGCGAAGGCAAAGGGCTCGGCCCCTTTCCACGCGGCCACTCGTTTCGGCGCCGGCGCGGGTCCAACAGGGCGGCGGCGAGATCCGGTCTTGTAGCAATGCGCATGCACGTGAGCGGCTCGAAACTGGCGACGGCATGGCTCGCTACTACGGTTGCGCTGAGGTCCGCTCGACCCGCGGACGGGATACCGAATGCCTGAGTTGTACACGACACGATCATTCCCCGCGCCACTCGGCTTCCCATGATTGAATTTGCGTTCGCCGCAGCCGGTCGAACCGATGTTCGCGGGGTGCCCCATCGACCGCGCCTCCGCCGTAAGCGGGAGCGCGACGCAGAGCAGCCGCTCATCCGAGTATGTGCATCACCGCCGGTCCCTCCGTCCGGGCGTACTGCCTCGGGGCCCGATTGCTGCGGCGCCACATGGCGCGTAGTCCTCATTCCGTTGGCCGGCCTCCAATCCGCGCATAAAGTGGGTTGTGCAATGCACATCACGAAACGTGGCGAAATTGCAACAACTCATCGGCCGGGGTTGCAATCGCAACTCATTTGCATTGCGATTAGATTTCGCATCAAGGTAATGTGCAGGCGATTGCGAGAACGCGAGTCACTCTCGTTCTCGTGGCCGCACGTTTATCCTTAGGGGGAGTTCGCGATGAAGAGGATGCACCGGAAAAAACTCTCGCTGGCCGTCATGAATGCGTTGAGCGCCGGCATGGTCGTCAGCCTGGCGGCACCGATGGCGGTCAATGCACAGGCGCAAACGCCGACATCGCCCGTCCTCAGCGACGTCACCAAGGCGGTCACGCCCGATTTGAAGATGGAAAAGATCGAAGTCACGGGGTCGCGCCTCGCCCCGCTGACGACCGAAAGCGTCAGCCCCGTCAACGTGATTTCGGCCCAGGACATCAAGTGGGACGGCATCACCAAGCACCGCGAACATCGTCAACCAGCTGCCTTCGGCCTTTGCCGACCAGGGGAACAATCTTTCCAATGGCGCGACCGGCACTTCGGCCATCAACCTGCGCAATCTGGGTGCCTCGCGCACGCTGGTCCTGATCGACGGCCGCCGCATGCCGGCCGGCAGTCCGCAGTTCTGGGCGACGGACGTCAATGTCATCCCGTCGCCGCTGATCGAGCGCGTTGAAGTCCTGACCGGCGGCGCTTCGGCCGTCTACGGCTCCGATGCTGTCGCGGGCGTCGTGAACTTCATCATGAACGACCACTTCGAGGGCGTTCAGTTTCAGTACAACGTCAACGGTTTCAACCACAACCAACAGGATACCCTCCGGAGCCTCGAGCAATCGCAATCAGACTAATCCGACTAGTTTCCCGATTCCCGGCGACGTCGGCATGGACGGTAGACGCGAACCATTCAGCATGCTCTTGGGTGGCAACTTTGCCGGCGGCAAGGGCAATGCGACGCTGTTCTTCAATTACCGCAAAGCCAAGGCGGTACTGCAGGGCACGCGCAATTTCAGCTCGTGCGCGTTGTCGTCGAACGCCACCGGCCTCGTCTGCGGTGGTGGCTCGGGAACGAACGCGACCGGCTATTTCTACGAGCACGCCAGCCGGCACCCGTTCACCGTTGCCAACGCCGCCGGCGACGTGAAGCCGCTTCACCGCCACGGACCCGTACAACTTCGCCCCGCCCAACTACTTCCAGCGCCCGGAAAAGCAGTACAGCTTCAACGCATTTGCCCACTACGACGCGTTGCCCAACGTGCGCGTCTACGGCGAATTCGATTTCTCCAACACCCGAACGGTCGCACAGATCGCGCCGGGCGGCGTCTTCGCTCGATCTCCATCGACCCTTAAGGACTCGAATCCGTTGCTGTCGCAGAATTTCAAGGACACGTTCGGCATCACGCCGGACACGCCTCAACACGATCGTATATCGGCCGCCGCAACGTCGAGGGCGGCGGGCGTCAGCAGGACATCACCCTCGAGGACTTTCGTTATGTGGTTGGCTCGAAAGGCAGCCTGTTCGAAGACAACGTGGAACTACAATCTCTGGTATCAGACGGCCACGAACCGCCTGAGCCAGATCCAGGGCAACTATTTCTCGACAGCGAGAAGATCCACAAGGCGCTGGACGTCGTCACGGACCCGGCCACCGGCCAACCGGTTTGCGCAGTCGGCTCTCGACGGGACCGACCCGGCCTGCGTCCCGTACGACGTCTACCACAAGGACGGCGTCACCCAGGACGCTCTCGACTACCTGACCACACCCAGCTTCTCGGGCGGAAAGACGGGCCAGAGCGTGATTGGTTTCCAGGTGGATTCCGACCTCGGCGAAGCGTATGGCTGGCGCACGCCATGGGCCAAGAACGGTGCGGCCATCGCGCTGGGCTACGAACGGCGCAAGGAAAGTCTGAGTTTTCGCCTCCGATACCTTGTCGCAGAGCGGGGATCTGTCGGGCGCCGGCGGCGCGTCACCCGCGGTCGACGGAGAGTACACCGTCAACGAATTCTATGTCGAAGGTCGGCTGCCGATCATGGAGCGGCAGCACTGGGCCTACCTGCTCAACTTTACCGGCAGCTATCGCTACTCCAAGTACGACCAGCCGGACAACAAGACCAATACCTACGGTCTGGGCGTCGAATGGGCGCCGGTGCAAAGAGTACAAGGCGCGCGGCACATACCAGCGGGCCATCCGTGCGCCGAACATCATCGAGTTGTACACGCCGTTGGGGCTCAATCTGTTCAACATGGTTCAGGATCCCTGCGGTCGTAGCCGCAGCCGGGCCCGCCCCGGCCACGCTGGAGCAATGCCTGCGCACCGGTCTGGACCCGGCGAGATACAACACGACGGGCCTCAGTCAATTCCGCGGGACAATACAACTTCCAGCAGGGCGGCAACCCCAATCTCGAGCCAGAAACCGGGAATACGTGGACGCTGGGCCTGGTCGGGCAGCCGTTGCCGAGCTTGAGCTTCACCATCGACTACTGGAACATCAAGCTCGACGATGCGATCGGCGTGGTGCCCCAGCCGCTGATCCTCCAGAACTGCCTCTTGTCCGGTGTTTTCTGCGACCGGATCCAATCGCGATCCGCCTCGGGTTCGCTTTGGCGTGCAGATGACGGGTACATCGGCGGCATCACCACCAACACGGGATCGTTGGACACGAGCGGCATCGACATTACGTTGAATTGGAACCAGCCGATCGAGGACTGGGGTAGCGTAGGTGTTTCGCTGGTCGGCACCTGGGTCGACACCTACAAGTTCAGTATCGGGACGATTGCCGCCGATTGCGCCGGCTACTTCGGTCCCATCTGCGGGAATCCGATCCCGGAATGGCGCCACAAGCTCCGCGGCACGTGGAATATGCCGTGGTACAACACCTCCCTTGCGTTGACCTGGCGGTATTACGGCGAGGTCAAAGTCGATGCCAGTAATCCCAACCCGGCGCTCGCGGGCAACTACTTCCCGGTCGATGCCAAGATCGATGCATACAACTACTTCGACCTGGCGTTCTCGTGGGCCATGAACAAGAACTTCACGCTTTATGCCGGTGTGAACAATATCTTCGACAACGACCCGCCATTGGTCAGCTCCCTGATTGCCGGCCCGCCGTTCGGAAACGGCAACACCTATCCGCAGATCTACGACACGCTGGGTCGCAATATCTTCATGAGTGTCACGGCCAAGTTCTGATCGTATTGCCTGTACGCCGGGACATCGGCGGCAATCTCCACGCGGCGAGCTTCGGCTCGCCGCACTTTTTTGGGCCGGCGCGGCCGTGATAGACTGCGTTGCGGTCAATCTTGACGTAAGTCAACGTAATGTGATGACCCGGTTCGGTCGTCCATTGTGCAGAAGATGCAGCTCCCCCAGCCTTTCATTCGTCTGGCATTGACGGTCGATGCGGACCGGTTGCGCTCGGAAACCGGACAGTTTGGTCCCGCGGAATGGCGGGCTCACCCGCAAGGGCACCCCGGCAATTCCGCGCTGCCGCTGGTCGCCCGACGTGGGGAGCCACAGGACGACGGCGTCGCCGGCCCGATGGGTGCGACGCCGCACCTCGCGCGGTGCCCCTATGTCCGGCAGGTCCTGGCGGCGCTGGGTGCCCCCATCGGACGCAGCCGTCTCATGCGGCTGGATTCGGGTGCGGAGGCCACCGCGCACGTCGACACCAATTACTACTGGTCGCAGCGCGTGCGGGTGCACATTCCCGTTGTCACCACCCCCGGCGTGCGCTTTCTGTGTGGCGATGCGCAAACCCACATGGCGCCGGGCGAGGTCTGGATATTCGACACCTGGCGTCCGCACAATGTGCTGAATCCGCCGGGCGTCGAACGAATACACCTGGTGGTCGACACCGTGGGCAGCGACGCGTTCTGGGCGCTGACGCGCGACCAGGGCAAGACCACGTCCGCGGTCCCTACGTTCCCGGACAGGAACCTCCCCTGACGCTGGAAACGGTCAACTTCCCCGTCGTGATGAATCCCTACGAGTTCGCCGCGATCTGGTCCGGCTGGTGCGCGGATGCCGCCGCCGCCGACGCGGGAGCAAGGTCCGCAATCGATGACGCGGTGCGCCGGATCCAGCTCGACTGGCGCGCGAATTGGGCGGCGCATGGCGATGCGCCCGAGGGGTGGGCCGGATATGCTGCGCTGATTCGAAAGCTGCGGGACGTCAGCGCCCGGCATACGGGCACGGTCAGGCTCGCCAACGGACAGGATCTGGCACGCCTCATCGATTCGTCGCTGATACCCGCGCTGCACTCGCCGGACCCGGCCGCCGGCGGCCCAAGCGCAACGTCGGTTCCCGATCTTGGCCAGGTGCGCAGCGACAGACAGGACTTCAGCGGCAATGCCACCCACGGCCGCGCGCACGCGCACCACGGGAAGGCCTTCCATCGCCCGTCCGCTGATCATCCTGTGCGCACCGCGTTCCGGCAGCACGCTGCTGTTCGAGCGCCTCTCGGCCTGCAGTCCGGACTGGTACACGGTCGGCCACGAAAGCCACGTCCAGTTCGAAGGAATCTCTGCGCTGAACCCGGCCCGGCGCGGCTTCCATTCGAATGCGCTGAGCGCCTCCGACGCAACGCCCGAAGTCACCGCCGAGCTGCGCGCGAGATTTCTCTCTGACGCTCCGCGATCGCGATGGCAGTCCGGCGCCTGCCGCCGGCGGTGCGTTACGGTTGCTCGAGAAGACGCCGAAGAATGCGCTGCGCGTTCCGTTTCTTCGCTCCATGTTTCCCGATGCCCGCTTTCTGTATTTGTGGCGAGAGCCGGAGGAGTGCCTCGCCAGCCTGATCGAGGGTTGGCAGTCCGGCAAATTCGTCACCTATTCCGATCTGCCCGGCTGGCCGGGACCGGCGTGGTCGTACCTGCTCGTGCCCGGCTGGCGCGACCTGGCCGGACGCCCGCTCGAGGAAATCGTCGCGGCCCAATGGCGAACCACGCAGGAGCACCTGCTGCGCGATCTGGCCGACATCGCGCCGGACGACATCCGTGCGATCGATCTTGCCGATTTTCTCGAGAGCCCGGAGAAGTCGCTGCGCGCGATCTGCGACTTTGCGGGCGTGAGATTCGACCGTCCGCCGCCCGCCGATCTGCCGTTTTCCCTGCACACGCTGACCCCGCCGGCACCCGACAAATGGCGGCAGCACGAGGACAAGCTGGCACCGCTCCTTCCCGCGTTGATGCCGATTGCCGACCAGGCGCGCGCATTCGTCGCGGCCAGGAAGCTGCCGGACGCGCCGACTGGCGGGCGACCCGCAATCGAGCGCCGGCCCGAAGCGTCCCTTCCCCCTGAAGTCGCGCCACAGCATGCGAGTGTCGCGGCCGCCGCTGTGGCCGATCCCCGGCGCCGCCGCCGGCCAACTCCGGGTCTCGCCAGCGTGCATACGGACAATCTTCCCGAAATCCTGCGCGAGCTCGGCATTTCGCTGTTCGTCACCAACTACCAGGGTGGGAAGCTGATTGCCGTGCGCCCCGACGGAGACACCGTCAACACCCATTTCCTGGATTTCGACAAGCCGATGGGGCTCGCCGTCGATCGCAACCGACTGTTCGTCGGGACGCAAACCGGGATCCGCGAATTTCGCAACGTGCCCGATGTCGCCAAGCGCCTCGTACCGCCCAATCGAAACGACGCGGTCTACGTCTTTCGCAATTACTACGTGACGGGCAACGTCGATATCCACGAGATCGCGCTCGGAACGAACAACGAATGCTGGTTCGTCAATACGCGCTTTTCATGTCTGTGCACCCTCGACCGCGAACACAGCTTTCGGCCGCGATGGCGACCGCGTTTCATCTCGGGGCTGTCGCCGGATGACCGCTGCCATCTGAACGGGATCGCGATGTTGAATGGCCGGCCGCGATGGCTCACCGCCCTGGGGGCGACCGACACGGCGCGAGGGCTGGCGCGCGAACAAGACAGAACGGCGGGGTGCTCCTCGACTATGAGACGCGCGATGTCGTCGTGCACGGCCTGGCGATGCCGCACAGTCCGCGCTGGTACCGCAACCGGTTGTGGGTGCTGGAATCGAGCCGGGGAAATCTGGCGACCGTCGACCCGGCCAGCGGCAAGGTCGAGAGCGTTGCGCGCGTTCCCGGATTCGCGCGCGGGCTCGATTTTGCCGGCCCGCTCGCCTTCATCGGCCTGTCGCAACTGCGCGAAACCAACACCTTCGTGGACATCCCCGACAACGATGACAATGCCGACCACCGGAGCGGCGTCTGGGTGGTCAATATCGAAAACGGCGAGACGATAGCGATCCTGAAATTCGGCGAGGCCGTGCAGGAGACTTTTGCGGTGCAGACGGTGCCGGGAATTCTGTTTCCGGAGATTATCGACGAGACGAACGAAGTCGCCCATACCACGTACGTGCTGCCCGACGAGGCATTCAAGGAAGTCCGTCCGGTTGCGCCCGAAACCAGCCACTAACCGGCGAAGCGCCCTGAGTCAGCCGTTCAGGAACCGGCCTCGAAGGCGTTCAGGCCCGCCGTGAGTGCGGTGATCATGGCCCGCTCCGGCGGCGTCAGGTGCGGGTGCCAGATGTCGAAGATGAGCACGACGCGCAACTTGTCGCTCTCATTGCGCGCCTCGTGCTCGATGGTGTCGTCGAAGACCCACGCCTTGCCCGGAACCCATTGCCGGGTCTCGTTGCCGACCCGGAAGAAGCAGTTCTCGGGAACGATCAGGGCGAGATGAGTCACCAGGCGAGTGTTGCTGACGCCGACGTGCGCCGGAATGGTGGTCCGCGGACTCAGCAGTGAGAACATTGCCGCGGGGGTGCGTCCCGGCTGGTCGGGCTGCGGCACATGTTCGAGCACCGCCATCGTCCTGGGGCATCGCGCCGCATTGGCCTCCACGCGTTGCCCCAGCTTGAACAGGTGAAATGCGTTCCAGCGCGGCGAATTGTTGAGCTCCGCAAACTGGTTGACCGGAACGCCCGGCGGATACGAAATGTAAGGCGTAAATCCCTCTTCCGTACGCAGCACGTCGAGGAATTCGTCCCGGATGTCGTTGGTCGCCTGCTTCGACGCCGTCGAGCCATGGAAATTCGGCGCGGTCGAAGAACTCGATCGGCGCAAGATTCGGGAAATGGTAAATCATCGACTGCGAATCGAAGCGCTTCTTGCGCCCGACCAGGATATCGACGGAGGTCTGGAAACGGGCGCAGGTCCTCGCCGGCGAACGTCCTCGAATGTTGATCCAGGTATTGATCGAGGAACAGGCCCTTGTCCCGGTTGTACCTGTCCACATGGGCCATCGCCTCGGCGACCGCCGGGCGCAGCTCGGGCCGCAGCTGCTGCAATCGGCGGAGCAGCCGCCGCAACGGCGCCGTAGGCAGCGCCCGCCTCGTGCGTCTTTCCTTTGCGCTCGAGCGAGTTGGCGCGAAGGATCAGGGCCACGAGCTCGTGGGGATCGACTGCGAGCGCACTCTCGATGGCCTCGTCCGCCGCCTTGTCGTCGTACAGATTGCGGCACGCGATCGCCAGGTGGATCCATTGCCGGGCGACCGTTCCGTCGGCATCGACAATGCGCTGGAATGCGGCGCGCGCTCCCTGCATGTCTCCCCGCTGGAACGCCCGCTGGCCGAGCGCGCTCAAGGCGGGTACGTGCGTCGGGTGAAGCTCGAGTATCCGATTCCAGTGCCTTATCGCGTCGGACTCCCGCCCCGACTGCAATGCGCGCATTGCCTCGCGTTCGAGCGCTTGGACTTCGGCAGTGTCAGGGGAAAGGTTTCGCATGTTTGCGCTGTGGGACTATTTCAGGAGGCCATACCATTGACCACCGCGGCGACGGCGCTGTTCGATTTGGCGATGCGTTCGAGCCAGGCCATTCCCCTGCGGATCTCTTCGCGGTTGGCGCGGCGCGATGCGTCGATGAGCTCGGAGCGAGTGCCCGACGTGTACTCGTACTCGGGCGCCTTCGAATAACGGGTGAGGACCGGGCTGCGCATCAATCCCGAAATGATGCGAGGGTCGCATGTTAACCCGAAATGTCGCAGGACAGTGCGCATCCCCGCCGCGACGTCGGCCAGGAAATCGTCGAAATCCAGCGCGATGAGCCTGTCGGGAAACTTCTCGAGCGCATCGTGCTGGGTCCAGGACTCCGCGAGCCAGCTCATGGCCGCCATTTCTCCGATCGACAATTCATGCAACGGCGCGAGCGGCGTGTCCAAGCGCGACTGCAATCGACGAATTCGTCCGGGGCCATGGCCACGCAGGTCCAAAGGCGAGTTCTCCCCGGCCAGCAGCGCGGCCAGATACGGCTCGGCGCGCAGATTCATGTAGATCGCCCGCGATGCGGGGCTGTGTTCAAGAAGCGGAACGGCCAGCCGCCCGGCACTGCTCGTCGCCTTCAGGACGACGCGGCAGGTATCGCCATAACCTCGGCCCCAAAGTTTGACGAACATTGCCAGATGGCTGCTGAACTGCGCGGCGCTCAGGAGCGATTCGGGCAGCGTCAGGACGTCCAGCGCGTCCGCAAGCGTGCGCAACGGCAATGGTTCGCGCAGCGACAAGACGTCCCCCGTCTCGTCCAGCAATCGGCTGACCAGGGTCGAACCGACATGGCCGGTGTGAAAGATGAAATGAACGGCACGTCCATCGCCCATGCCGCGCGTGGCGTCGCCGATCGCGCCGACAGGAAGCCACGCGCCCTGCGTATCCGGACCCAGAATCCGATCATCGAGAAAGCTTGCAGCGCGATACGCGGCTGCGTCGAAGCGGATTACCAGGACCGCGTCACGAATGAGGTCGAGCTTCTGGGGATAGGCGTCCGGTGACGCGGGCAAAAGGGCCAGGAGGTCGCCGGCAATGGATTCAGGATGACTTATTGCCAAAACGGTTTCTCCCGGCGGGCACCCCGTGGAACGGCGGCCGATCGGCGAAGGCCCGCTGCCAGGCGCGGCGGGAACCCGAATTGCTCCCCCAGCGTCGAAGGGGTACTCTGATGTTCGAATCATATCGTGGGGTGCGGCAGGAGGGTTCTATCATGAAGAAACCGGCATTTTCGTGGTTGTCCAGGTTGTCCATCGTGGCAGTTCTGGGAATTCTGGGAGTATCGCTCGCTGCTCCCGCGGGAGCCGCCTCGCCGCCGCGCGACGATGGTCTGGTCCGGATGGATTCGCGCACGCTGGACGAGGTCTACGTGCGCCCCGACGCGAACTTTCAAGGCTACCGCAAGGTGATCGTCGACCCGGGCGTGGTCGCCATGCGCAAGGGGTGGCTCAAGAGCATCAACGCTACCCGTGGACCCTCGCGCTGGCTTGTCCCCGAGGACGTGCAGAACATCACGGACCAGGCGGCCGTCAACCTTTCGAACGCGATCGCCGGGACGTTCCGCGCGCAAGGCTACGAAGTCGTCACGACGCCCGGCCGCAGGGGTTCTGAGGGTCACCGCGCAGGTAACGGACCTGAGCATCAATGCACCGGACGTCTCATCGGCGAATATGCAGGCGCTCTTCAATGTCGATGCCGGAGAGGCGACGCTCACGATGGACGTTCGCGATGCGGCGACGGGCGCGCTTCTCGGCCACATCGTCGATCGCGGTACTGCGCATGAATTGTCGACCAGGATCAACCGGGCGTTCAGCGTCACCAATGCGTTCTGGTTCGACGCGTTGTTCACGCGGTGGACGGCCAACTGCATCGCAAGTCTGGAATCGACGAAGCTTTCGAATTGAGTCCGGCGCCTCGCCGCGCGTCATCGCGACCGTAGGCGCGAAGACATCGCAACGGGCTGTCACCCGACTTCGCCGTCGCGCTGGCGCGCGCGCGACGGAACCCGCATTTCGCGCGCTACTTGAGCCGGTTCACCTTGATCAGGCCCTTGCGGCCGTCGATCGTCAGGTTGTAGCTGCTGAACGCGCCGGTTTCGATCGTCACCCTCATCCTGGTACCCGGCGCGGGTGCCCACACGTCGGTGCTGTCACCGTCGATCTGGCGCCACACCTGGCCGTTTTCGAGGATGAAGATGGCCTTGCCGCGCGCGGTCTTGGCGAATTCGAGCACGCCGTCCGAGATCTGGGTCACTTCGTTCGGGGCTCGGCTCGGGCGCCGGCTTGCCGAAGTCCTCCGGCTTGGTCACCGGAGCCGACCTCGAGAAGCCGAACCAGTCGAGCAGGCTCTTCTCCTTGGGCGGCTGTGCGACTTGCGCCGGCGCGCACCGGCGCCGCGAGCGCCGCCTTGCCGCGAGCCGTCGCGGCGTCGAAGCACTCCAGCCGCTTGGCCGGATCCGCAATGTCGGCGCACTTGACGAAGGCGCCGAGGGCATCACGCGCGTCGTCGCCGCGTGCGGTGCCCACCGCGACGACGGTCATGCATGCCGCGAGGAGGATTCTGACGGGGAATTTCTGCATGGGCTCGTTCGGGTCCGCTCACACCGACCACGGGAGCTTCTGGCCGCTGTACTCGTCGATCGCATTGAACAAGGCGCCGACGAGCGCGCGTTCCTCGTCGGTGAGCTCCGGGCGCCAGGTCTCGAACAGCAGGATCACGCGAGTCCGATCGCTTCGGTTCCAGGCTTCGTGCTCGATGGTATCGTCGAACACCCATGCCTTGCCTTCAACCGGAACGCGCGTGTCGTTGCCGACGCGAAAGCCGCACCCTGGCGGGACAAGCAGCGGCAGGTGGCAGATCAGGCGGGTATTGTCGAGGCCCGAGTGCGGTGGAATCCGGGCGCCCGGGCGAAGCAACGAGAACAGCACCGATGGCGAGCGATTCTTGACGCCGCCGAGCGGAACGTCCGCCATGACCCGCATCGTCCGCGGGCACCGCGCGGCGTTTTCCGTCACGATTTCACCGAATTTCAACAGGTAGAAAGCGCTCCAGTCCGGGTTTCCGGTCAACGCGGCCTGCTCTTTGCGGGGCCGAGCGGGATTGTGCTCGACGTAGGGCTTGAACGCCGAGTCCTCCTTCATGACCTCGACGAGCTCGGCGCGGATATCTCGCGGTCGCGGCTTCGACCTTGTCGAGCCAGGGGAACGCTTCCCGATCGTAGAACTGGATCTGCGGTAGCTCCGGGAAGAAGAACATTTGCGGCTGTTGGAAGTAGATCTGCTTCTTGCCGACGAGAATGTCGATCGACTGACGGAAACGGGCGACCCCGCGCCCGTCGTCGAGGCCGTGTTGCGCCAGTCGGCTGCGCAGAAACGATTCGAATTCGCCCGCATAGCGCGCGCACATGTCCTGGGCCCGGACGAGGTCGTTGCGCAAATCGGGTGGCAGCTGGTTCGGCGGTGGCGCGACGTTGAGCGCGAATCGGTAGAACGAAGCCGCGGCCCGACCATCGCCCATTTCCGCGAAGTGGTCTGCCTTGATGATCAGCGCGCGCAGGTTTCGCGGATCGAGCGCCAGTGCGTTCTCCGCTGCCGCGAACGCGGCTGACCTGTCGTCCAGGCGAACGCAAGCGTAGCCGAGGGCCGCGTGAACCGCGGCATCTGCCTGGCCTGCGGCGATGACCCGTTCGAAAGCCTCGCGCGCCGTGCGCGCGTCGCCGTTGCGCAGCGCTTCGAAGCCGATTCCGGACGATCGCGTTGGAATCGAAAGAGGAAGATGGCATGATAGGAACGGTTGGAGTACTGCGTCCGGCGAATACGGCATTCGTCGGCTCTTCGGGTGCAAGAATAGCAAATCACAACCAGGCTGCCGGTCCGCCTGCGCGGCCGAGCAAGGCCCCCGAAGGCGAGGGGGGCCGCGTGTACGATTGGATCGCCGAATACGAATTGACGAGGCTCAGTGTGCTGCTGAAAATAAGGAACTTGCTTGCGGCTCCCGAAATAGCGCGTCTCGTGGCCCTCAGCCGCGAAATGCGATTCGTGGACGGGCGGGCGTCGAACCCGGCCAACACGACGAAGAACAACCTGCAGGCGGACAACACCGACCCGAAGTACGTCGAGTCGGCCCAGATCGTGAACGTCGCGCTGGCTCGCTCGCGCGAGTTCGTCGATTTCGCGATGCCGAAGCACGTGGCTCCGCCGCTGCTGTGCCGCTACGTGCCGGGCATGAAATACGGCGCGCATGCGGACGCCGCGCTGCTGCAGATCGGCGCGACGCGTCTGCGCTCCGACGTCTCCTGCACCGTCTTCCTCAATGATCCCGCGACCTACGATGGCGGCGAATTGTCGATCGAGGTCGGCAACATGGCAATTCCGTTCAAGGGCGCGGCCGGAGATGCCATCCTCTACCCGTCGACGACGCTCCACGAGGTGGTGCCGGTGCGCGCCGGCGAGCGACTCGTCTCGATCACGTTCATCGAGAGTTACATCGCCGACGAGCACCAGCGGGCGCAGGTCTACGAGCTGAACGAGCTCGCGGCGCTCGAGGGGCTCACGATGAAGTGGGAAAACCGCGTGCGGCTCGATGTCGTGCGGCAGAATCTGATGCGCATGTGGTCGACGACCTAGCCACGTGCGGCGGGAAAGTGTGCTAAAACGATACGCCGGAAGGAGCCGGCCGCCATAATCTCCCGCTTCGGGCGACCGTGGCCGTGGCGCGCGCGGAGATCTCGACCCGTCGCGCGACCCGTGCCGGTGGGGCGCCGGCGGATTCGCGACCCGGGGCCCGGCGCTGACCGCGACCGACCTCAAGGAGAGAAGACAATGAAAAATGTGGCCAGCCCTCCTGTTCGCCATTGCGATGATCGCGGCGCCGTCGGTCGGGGCCGAAGGCAACGTCGCAGACGTGACCGACATGCAGGCGTTGCGCGCCGCGGTGCGGCCGGACAAGAAGGCCGTACGTGGCGTCGATGCTCCAGCTGACCGACGCCGAGGCGAAGAAATTCTGGCCGCTCTACGACAGCTACCAGCGTACGCGTCGACATGGCCAATCGCGAGAAGAACGTCGTCATCGAGGACATCGTCGAGGCGGAACAAGCCGGTGTCCGACCTTTACGCCCGGCAGACCTGGCGAAGGACCTCGTCGCCGCCGACGAGATCGAAGTCAAGGCGCGGCGCACGCTCTACAACCGGCTGATGAGGGCGCTCCCGGCCAAGAAGGCGGTGCGCTACCTGCAGCTCGAGTCCAAGATCCGCGCGGTTCAGGCCTACGACATCGCGGCGGCGATACCGTTGATGAAGTGACGCGCCGCCGGGCGAGCTGCCACGCCGGTTCGTCGCAGGCGCATGGCAGTCGACTTCGCCGGCAGGAAAGAGCCACGGAAACCGGCCTGTAGGCCACATTTTTTTGCTTTTTCCCGCGGACCCCATTAACATCCGCCCCCTGCGCCCCCGGGGAATCCGAAACGGCCTCCTGCAGCCTGCCGGCTGCCGGAGGCATTCGCCCATCGACGTCCGCATCGAGCGACGGTGCGGACGGGGGACACGACCTTCGAACGAAACGCCATTTGTCTGGAGAGACCATGTTGAAGATGACTCGTTTAACGGCAGCGGCTGCGGTCCTGCTCATCGCCGCGGCCACGGCGGTCATTCCGCAAGTGGCGCCCGCGCAGACGCCATCCCCGGCGCCGGCCGCGCAGACGGAGGCCGCGGCCCCCGCCGCCGCGGCGCCCGCGGCAAAGGCCGCGACGCAGCGCACGCGCCACCGAAGTCGTCGACAACCCCTATGGCTTCCAGGCGCTGCTGAAGGGCAGCGACATCGTCGCCAAGATCACGCTGGCGATCCTCGCGATCATGTCGATGGGCAGCTGGTACGTGATCATCACCAAGGTCTACGAGCAGTACCGGATGGCGAAGCAGGCGCGCGCCGCGGACAAGACGTTCTGGACGGCGCCGTCCGTTCGCGAAGGCGCCGAGGCATTGAAGAAGAGCAGTCCCTTCCGCTTCATCGCGGAATCGGGACTCGAGGCGTCCGGCAAGCACACGGGATTGCTGGGCAACGTCGACCTCAACGAATGGATCTCGATGTCGATCCAGCGCGCGATCGACAACGTGCAGAGCCGGATGCAGGACGGCCTGGCCTTCCTCGCCACCGTCGGATCGACCGCGCCGTTCGTCGGGCTGTTCGGAACGGTCTGGGGGATCGTGAACGCGCTGACGGCAATCGGCATCGCGGGGCAGGCGTCGATCGACAAGGTCGCCGGTCCCGTCGGCGAGGCGTTGATCATGACCGCGATCGGCCTGGCCGTGGCGGTTCCCGCGGTGCTCGGCTACAACTGGCTCGTCCGGCGCAACAAGGCCGCGATGGATCTCGTCCGCGGCTTCGCCGCCGATCTGCACGCCGTTCTGCTCTCCGCCTCGAAGTCCCCGGCCAAGGCCTGAGCCATGGCGATGAACGTCAGCCAGGGCGATGGCGGCGACGACGAGGTGATCTCGACGATCAACACCACGCCGCTCGTCGACATCATGCTCGTGCTGCTGATCATCTTTCTGATCACGATTCCGGTCGTCACGACGTCGATCCCCGTCCAGCTGCCCAAGGAACGGAACGAGATCCGCGAGACCAAGCCGGAAAACATCGTGCTCTCGGTCGATCAGGCCGGCCGCATCTACTGGAACGACCTGCGGATCGCGAACACGAACGTGCTGATCGACCGGCTGAAGAAGATCTCCGTGCTGACGCCGCAACCCGAAGTGCAGATCCGCGGCGACGGCGGCGCGCAGTACGACTCCGTGGGCCGGATCATCTATGCGTGCCAGCGGGCGGGGATCGCCAAGGTCGGATTCATCACCGAGCCGCCGGTACGCGGGAGCTAGGAGGAGCATGCCATGAGTATGACCGTTGGCTCCGGCGGCGGTGAGCGCGAGCCGGAAGTCATGATCGACATCAACACCACGCCGCTGATCGACGTGATGCTGGTGCTGCTGGTGATGCTCATCATCACGATCCCGATTCAGCTGCACTCGGTCAATCTCAATCTGCCGCTCGGCAATCCGCCGCCGCAACTCGTCAAGCCCGAGGTGGTCAAGATCGACATCGACGGTACGGGGACGACCTACTGGAATGGCGACGTGGTGCCGGACCGGGCAGCGCTCGAGGAAAGGTTGCGGTCCGCGGCAGCGCAGCCGGTGCAGCCCGAGCTGCATCTGCGCCCGGACAAGGCATCGAAGTACGAGGTCGCCGCCGGCGTGATGGCGTCGGCGCAGCGGCTCGGACTGACCAGGATCGGCATCGTCGGCAGCGAGCAGTTCGTCGAGTAGGCTGCGGCGGGCACGGCCCGCGCACCGGCTGGCGATCGGAGGTTAACGAAATGGACTATGCACGGCAGCAGAGGGATCCGACGAAGCACGCTGATCGGGATCGGCTTCGTCGTCGCGATGCACCTGCTGCTCATCTACGCGCTCATGACGGGTCTCGGGCGCACGGTGGTCGACGTGATCAAGAAGCCGCTTTCGGCCACGATCATCGAGGAGATCAAGGCGCCGCCGCCGCCGCCGCCGCCGCCGAAGCGGATCGAACCGCCCAAGGTCAAGGTACCCGAGACCTACGTTCCTCCTCCCGACATTCCGGTCCCGACGGCACCAACGGAGCCGGTCATCTCGGCGCCGGTCACGACGACCCCGCCGGCGCAGCCGCATGTGATTGCCCCGCCGGTCGTCGAGGCCCCGCCGCCGCCGCCCCCGCCCCCGCCGAAACCGGCGGTGCGCCGCGGGGGCGACCTTGTCCGCATCTCCGGCGATCCGCCCGAGTTCCCGCGCAACGCCCAGCGTCTCAACATCGAGAAGGGACAGGTCGTCGCGCGCGCTGATGATCGACGAGAAGGGCAACGTGACCGAAGTCGTCATCGTCTCGGCCGTTCCGCCGCGGCACTTCGACAGGGCCGTCATCGACGCGCTCAAGGACTGGAAATTCAGGGCGGACGGACAGAAGTACGTCGGCGAGATCGAGATCAACTTCAAGCTGAATTGACCGCGCGCGGCGACTGGCATCGTCGCCGCCGCGCCGGCTGACCGCGGACTCAGTCGTCGCGCAGCGCGAGCGCGACCGCGGCCCACGTCGCGGCACCCAGCGCGACGACGCCGGCGGCGATTCCGGTGAACGACACCGGCTGCCCGAGTATCACGCGCAGGATCTCGCGGGAGACGTCGGTGACCGCGCCCGGCAGCGCGAGCGCGATTCCCAGGCCTGCGGCCGCCCACAGCACGGTGAGCGCGGGCCTGCGCCATGCGGGCAGCGCGGCCGGGGCGGGCAGCGCGGCCATCGTGCGGGCGGTGAACCCGTCGTCGTCGAGATACGCGGCACGGTGATCGCGGCCATCGGCGCGCAGCAGGGCGTCGATCCAGTCGTCGTCGGCGTCGGTCGGCGCAAGTGGTCGATCGTTCATTGCCTGTTTCCGTCGTCGGGGGCCCAAGCCGCGAGCCGCGACTTGAGCTTCTGCTTCGCCCGCAGGATGTGCGTCTTGACGGTGCCGACGGGGCAGTTCAGCACCTGCGCGGCCTCCTCGTGCGACAGGTCGTTATGGTAGCACTGGACGATGGCGGCCCGCTCGCCCTCGGACAGCACCGCGAGCGCGCGATCCATGTCCATCCGGAGCGTCGCGGCGCGCACGTGGTCCGGGCCCGCAGTACCGGCCGGACCGTCGTCGCCGTCGTCGTCGGCGAGCTCGCGCATCCCGGTCGCCGAGCAGCTCTTCCTTGCGCTTGCGCGCGTGGGCGAGGAAAGCATTGGTCGCGATCCGGTAGAGCCAGGTCGAGAACTGCGCCTCCTGCCGGAACGATTTCAGGTTGCGGTACGCGAGCATGAAGGATTCCTGCGCGAGGTCGTCGGCGAGCGCCTGATTGCCCGCGGTCAGCCGCCGCAGCGTCGTGCGGACCGCGGACTGGTGGCGCCGCACGAGTTCCGAGAACGCATGGCGATCATCGTGGACGACGACGCGCGCAATGAGCTGGGCATCGGTGAGCGGCGGCTGCGCCATCGGGGCGCGTCGATCGCGGGCGGCCGGAATCCGGAGAGCGCGCCGCCGACGGCTCACGCCGAAGGCGGCTGACCGCCGGGCACGCCGCCCGGTGCTCCTGCGCCGGGGGCCGCGTTGTTGGCCGATGCGAGCTGCCGCTCCTCGAACCACCAGAGGACGACGAAGCCGATGCCGACGAACAGCAGGATGAGGCCGATCGCATTCGGCTCGCGGTCCTCGAGCAGCGAATAGAGCGTCAGGCGCGAGGCCGACGCCGCCCATCAGCACGCCCTTGCGCAGGTCCGACCACGCCGCGCGGCGGCGGATCTGCCTCGCCTGCTCGTAGAGCGGCGCCGTGCCCGCGGCGGTCGCGAGCATCGCGGCCTGCTTGCCGCTGGAGAGTGCCTCGAGCGCGGCGGCCGGTGTCACGATGCCCTTCTCGGCGAGCGTCGAGCATCGTCTCGTTCAGCATCCGCGCCTTGCGCATCCGGTACCAGAGGATGAGCCCGATGGCCAGGACCGGCGCCAGAAAGACCACGGTGACGATCGCGACCACCATTGCCGCGATGGCCGGCTCGTCGTGGACGAATTCCTCGAACGAATCGAATTCGCGGTCCGTGCCGAGCGCCGTCGACCTTGACCCGCCCGTGCTTGCCGACGGTGACGCTGCGGCCGCGGGCACCCGCCGTTCCCGCGTCGGCCGGCGGCGTGCCTTCGGCGTCGGCTTGACCGCCGGCGGAGGCCGCCGTCTTGGCGTCGGGTTCCGCCGAGTCCCTGATTTCGATCTTCGCCTCGACGCCGCGCCCGCTCGAGATCGTGACCGACTTCGACGGCGATGGCTGGCTTGCCGTGGCGGCGGGCGGCGGGCTCGGCTGCGCGTGCACGGCCGGGGTTCGCGGCGCGAGCGCCAAGGTCAGGCCGGCGAGAAAGGCGGTGCCGAGAACCAGTCGGCGGAAGGCCGGTGTCGGCGCGGCGGTGGCGGTCGGTGCATTCATGGGGGCTCCCGAAGTAGTGTCGTTCGCTCGCATTGGATGCAGTCGGAGCGGGCTTCGGATTCAGGTTTTCGCGGTGCGGGACGCCGTGGCGTGCGTGCTATTATTCCCGAAAACCCGCGGCCGCCGCGAAATCCCGCTCCGCGCGCCGATTCGTGCAGTTTTTCCGTGCCGGAGCCCGCGGCGCGGCCCGATCGTCGTCCCTGGCAACGGCTTGCCCACGAAACTGCGAAGCCTGGTGCGTCTTTACTTCCTCCCGCGCACTGTCCGCCGCGGGGCGCGGACGCTTGCCGTGCTCGCCATGGTGCTGGCTGCCGGCCTCGCCCCGTCGGCGAGCGCCGCCGACGAGCCGGTGACGCTCAACTTCGTCAACGCCGACATCGAGGCCGTCGTCAAGGCGGTCGCCGAGATCACCGGCCGCAATTTCGTGATCGACCCCAGGGTCAAGGGCACGGTCAACATCATCTCGGCCAAGCCGGTCGCGAAAAGCCTCGTGTACCCGACGCTGCTCTCGGCGCTCCGGCTCCTGGGCTTCACCGCGGTCGAAAGCGACGGGGTGGTGAAGATCGTGCCGGAAGTCGACGCCAAGCAGCAGGGCGGCGCGGTGACGCAGGGGCCGGTCGCCGCGGGCGGCGACCGGCTGGTGACGCAGGTCGTCACGCTCCGGTACGAGTCCGCCCAGCAGCTCGTCAACGTGCTGCGGCCGCTGATCACGCCGAACAACACGATCGCCGCGTATCCGGGCAGCAACGCGCTGGTCATCACCGACTATGCCGACAATCTCCGGCGGATCGACCGCATCATCGCGTCGCTGGACCAGCCGCCGGGGAGCGAGCCGGTCGTCGTTCCCGTCAGGCACGCGTCGGCGCTCGACATCGTCGCGTTGCTCAATCGCCTGATCGCCGACGCCGGGGCGACCACGGGGGCCGGCGCAGGGACCGGGGACGTGCAGCAGCGGGTCACCGTCATCGCCGATCCGCGCTCGAACAGCATACTCGTTCGCGCCGACAATCCGGGCCGCCTGGCGCGCGTCCGGCAGCTGATCGCGGATCTCGACACCCCCGGCCGGCCGGGCGGCAACATGTTCATCGTCTATCTGAAGAACGCCGAGGCCGCGCGCGTCGCGCAGACGCTGCGTGCGATGCTGACCGGCGTCGACGCCGGCGCGGCGTCCGCGGGCGGATCGACGCTGTCGCCGCAGCCGGTCATGACCTCGATTGCCAGTACCGGGACCACCGGCGGCGCCACGGGCGCATCGGCCGCGACGACGCCGCTCTCCGGCGCTCCGGCGGGAGGCTCGGCGTCGTTCTCCGCGAGCGGCGCGACGATCACCGCGGACACCGCGAGCAATGCGCTCGTCATCATGGCGCCCGAGCCTGTCTACAACAACCTGCGCGCGATCATCGAAAAGCTCGACGTCCGCCGCGCGCAGGTGTTCGTCGAGGCGCTGATCGTCGAGGTGTCCGCGGACAAGGCGGCGGAGTTCGGCATCCAGTGGCAGGCGCTCTCCGGCTACAACACGACGCAGACGCGCGTCATCGGCGGGACCAACTTCACGCCGCGCGGCAGCGGCAACAACATCATCGACGTCGCCGTCAATCCGGGCACGGTCGGTCAGGGCCTCGCGCTGGGTGTGATGAAGGGCACGGTGACGATCCCCGGGCTGGGCACGATCACCAACCTCGCGTTCCTCGCGCGCGCGCTGGAGACGCAGGTCGGCGCCAACATCCTGTCGACGCCGACGCTGCTCACGCTCGACAACGAGGAGGCGCGGATCATCGTCGGCCAGAACATCCCGCTCGTCACCGGCAGCTACGCGACCACCGGCAACAGCACGACGGTCACGCCGTTCCAGACGTTCGAGCGCAAGGACGTCGGAATCATGCTCCGGGTCAAGCCGCAGATCACCGAGGGCGGAACGATCCGCCTTTCGCTCTACCAGGAGGTGTCGCGGATCGAGGACGTCTCGACGCAGACCGGCACGACGCTGTCGAAGCGCGCGCTCGAGTCGACGGTGGTCGTCGACGACACGCAGATCATCGTGCTTGGCGGCCTGATCGAGGACCGGCTGGCCGACGGCAGCGACAAGGTCCCGCTGTTCGGCGACATCCCCATCGCCGGGGCGCTGTTCCGCTACGACGCGCGGCGGCGCCAGAAGACCAACCTGATGATCTTCATCAAGCCGACGGTGTTGCGCAACGGCGCCGACGGACGCGAGATCACCTCGGAGCGCTACCAGTACCTGATGGGCGAGCAGGAGCGGCAGATGCCGGGAAACCGGTTCTTCTGGGGCGACACCACGCAGCCGACGCTGCCGCCGCAGGGCGTGCTGCCGGGCACCCCGGGCGCCGATCCGACGCCATCGCTGCTCGGGGACAAGTGGCCGCTGGTGACCCAGTCCGAGCCGGCGCCCGCCACGAAGCCGTAGCGCCGCCAGGAGCGACTCTCCCCCCGATGGCCGCCGTTTCGTCCGCCAGCGCCGGCGTGTTCGCGCAGCGCATCCCCTACGCGTTCGCGCGGACTCACGGCGTGCTCGCGCAGGGCGAGGACGGCGGCGCGGTCGTCGTGCTGACGCGCCCCGACGCAACCGTCGAAGGCATCGCCGAGCTGAAGCGCGTGCTGCAGCGGCCGCTGGTGACGCGCGCCGTCGATGCCGAGCGCTTCGCCGCCGAGCTGGCGCGCGCCTACAACACGGCGACGGCGGGGGTCGCGCAGGCGTCCGACGATCTGTCGCGGGACAGCGACCTCGCCCGGCTGATGCAGGATCTGCCGACCGCCGAAGATCTGCTCGACAGCGGCGCCCAGGCGCCGGTGATCCGGATGATCAACGCGCTGCTCCTGCAGGCGCTGCGCGAGCGGGCATCGGACGTCCATTTCGAGCCGTACGAATCGCGTTCGGTCGTGCGCTTCCGCGTCGACGGCGTGTTGCGCGACGTGCTGGAGCCGCCGCGCGCGCTGCACGCCGCGCTCGTCTCGCGGGTGAAGATCATGGCGAGCCTCGACATCGCCGAGAAGCGGCTGCCGCAGGATGGCCGGCTGACGCTGAAGCTCGGCGACAAGCAGGTCGATGTCCGCGTCTCGACGCTGCCGACGGGCCCAGGCGAGCGGGTCGTGCTGCGCCTGCTCGACAAGGACTCCGCGCAGCTCGATCTGACCGCGCTCGGCATGAGCGCGTCGACGCTGGCGGCGGTGGATCGGCTGATCCGCGAGCCCCACGGGATCGTTCTCGTCACCGGTCCCACCGGTTCCGGCAAGACCACGACGCTCTATGCGGCGCTGTCGCGCTTGCCGCGCGGTGTGCTCAACATGATGACGGTCGAGGATCCCATCGAGTACGCGCTCGACGGCGTCGGCCAGACCCAGGTCAATCCGAAGATCGACCTCGACTTCGCGCGCGCGCTCCGCGCGATCCTCCGCCAGGATCCCGACATCATCATGATCGGCGAGATCCGCGATCTCGAGACGGCGCAGATCGCCGTGCAGGCATCGCTCACCGGCCACCTGGTGCTCGCGACGTTGCACACGAACGATGCGGCGAGCGCGATGACGCGGCTCGCCGACATGGGCGTCGAGCCCTACCTGCTCGCGTCGAGCCTGCTCGGCGTGCTCGCGCAGCGGCTGGTGCGCACGCTCTGTCCGGCGTGCCGGATCGCGGCTCCGCCCACCGCCGGCGAGGCCGCGCTGCTGGCCGAGCTCGGACTGCCGCCGGATCGGCCGCTCCATGCGCCGTCCGGCTGCGGCGAGTGCCGCGACACCGGCTACCGCGGGCGCAGCGGCATCTACGAGCTCATCGTCGTCGACGACACGCTGCGCCGGTTGATCCACGACCGTGCGCCCGAGCACGCGTTGCGCGCGGCCGCCGCGGCGTCGGGCATGACGTCGCTGCGTCGCGACGGCGCGCGCTGGATCGCCTCCGGCGCGACCTCGCTGGCCGAGCTCGTGCGCGTGTCGCGCGAATCCTGAGATGAACGGCCCCCACGCTCACGGTGTGGGTCCGGCTTCAGCCGGACGCGCATGCCGCCTGAAGGCGGCTCCCCCCGGAGGGCGCACAGTGCCCTTCGGGCGGCCGTGCGGGCACTGATCCCGCGCGAGATCCCGATGCCGGCGTTTCGCTACGAGGCCGTCGACGCGCAGGGCAAGCCGCGGCGCGGGCTGCTCGACGCGGAATCCTCCCGGCAGGTGCGCGACCAGCTGCGTGCGCAGGGCCTCTTCCCGACTGCCATCGACGCCGCGACCGGCGCCGCGTCGGGCGACGGTGCGGGGCCGCGGCCCATGGTGGACCGCCTGCGCTTGCCTGCGGCACAGGTCGCCCTGTCGACGCGCCAGCTCGCCACGCTCGTCCGGTCGGGCATGCCGCTCGATCAGGCGCTCGCCGCGGTCGGCGAACAGGCCGACGACGCGCGCGTGGCCGGGGTCTATACCGCCGCGCGGGCGCAGGTGGCGGCTGGCGAAACGCTGGCCGGTGCGCTCGCGCGCTGGCCCCGGACGTTCTCCGACCTGTATCGGGGCCTCGTCGCCGTGGCCGCGGAAACGGGGCAACTGCCCGACGTGCTGGAGCGGCTCGCCGATTATCTCGAGGCGCGGCAGGCGCAACGGCAGCAGTTCACGCTGGCGCTGGTCTATCCGGCGCTCGTCACGATCATCGCGGTCGCGGTGATTGCGGTGCTGCTCGTGTACGTCGTCCCGCAGATCGTCTCGGTGTACCAGCAGAGCCGGCAGACGCTGCCGTGGCTCACCCGGGCGCTGATCGCTGCGAGCGGCTTCTTTCGCGACACCGCCTGGATCTGGCTCGCGGGCATCGCGGCGGCCGCGGCGGCGCTCGCGGTTGCGAACCGACGCGAGGCGTTTCGCGCGGGCTGGCATCGCGCGCTCCTGCGGATGCCGGTGGCGGGACGACTCGTCGTCGCGGTCGACACCGCGCGGTTCGCGAGCACGCTGGCGATTCTCACCGGCAGTGGCGCGCCGCTGCTGCGCTCGCTCGATGCGGCGCGCGATGTCGTCTGGGCGCTGCCGATCCGGGCTGCGGCAGGGGCGGCGGCGGTGCTCGTGCGCGAGGGTGTGTCGCTGGCGCGCGCGCTGAAGGAGCAGCGCGTGTTTCCCCCGGTGCTGATCCATCTGACCGCGAACGGAGAGGCGAGCGGACGGCTCGCGCCGATGCTGGAGCGCGCCGCGGCCGAGCTCGAGCGCGAGGCCGGGCGGCGGATCACCTGGTTCGCCGCGCTGCTGCAGCCGGCGCTGATCGTGCTGATGGGCGCGATCGTGCTGGTGCTCGTGCTCGCGGTGATGCTGCCGATCGTCTCGATGAATCAGCTCATCCGATGACGGCGTGGCGGGCAGGCCGATGCCGCGGCCGATGACGAGAGGGAATCCGGCGTGCGCGTCGCGCCGCACGCCAACCCGACACCGAAGGAGACCATGATGGACTCGCGACCCCCAGCTCTGCTGTCGCGCCGCCGCTTCGTTGCGACGGCGTGCGCGCTGCTCGTGCCGCTGCGTGCGGCGGCAGCGGCGGAAACGCATCCGCTCCCGACGCGGTTCGAACCCGCGCGCGACGCGAAGAAGGACCTCGATGTGGCGTTGCGGATGGCGCGCGCCACGCACCGGCGCGTGCTCGTCGAGGTCGGCGGCCAGTGGTGCAGCTGGTGCCACATCCTGGACCGGTTCTTTGCCGCGAATGCGGAGGTGAGGCGGATTCGCGACGCGAACTTCATCTGGCTCAAGGTCAACTTCTCCAAGGAGAACCCGAACGAGGCGCTCCTCTCGCGCTGGCCGAAGGTCGCGGGCTATCCGCACCTCTACGTGCTCGATGCAGACGGCCGGCTGCTGCAATCGCAGGACACCGGCGTGCTGGAGGCCGGCAAGAGCTACGACCCGATCGCCTTCCGCGCATTCCTGGTCGAGTGGTCGCCGCGCTAGGCGCCGGATCGGTGTCGCGCAAGCGCCCAGGCGACGTGTTCGCGCACGAGCGGCGACGGGTCGTCGGCGCGGGCCTCGAGCGCGGCGACGACCGCGGCGCTTCGCGGCGCGTTGCCGAGTCCGACGGCGAGGTTGCGTGACCAGCGCTCGAAGCCGATCCGCCTGATTGCACTGCCGGCCAGCCGGGCGGCGAACTCGGCTTCGGTCCACGCGAACAGCGCAACGAGATCCGCGTCGTCCAGCCCGTTGCGCACGGCAAACGCGGGTTCGGCGGCGTCCTGCGCGAAGCGGTTCCACGGGCAGCACAGCTGGCAATCGTCGCAGCCGTAGACCCGGTTGCCGATCAGCGGGCGCAGCTCCTCCGGAATGCTGCCGGCGAGCTCGATCGTGAGGTAGGAGATGCAGCGGCGGGCGTCGAGCTCGTAGGGTGCGACGATCGCTCCCGTCGGACAGACGTCGATGCATGCGCTGCAGCTGCCGCAATGCGCGCTCTGCGGCGGCGTCACCGGCAGCGGAAGATCCGTGTAGATCTCGCCGAGGAAGAACCACGAGCCGGCGTCGCGGGTCAGGAGGAGCGTGTGCTTCCCCTGCCAGCCGAGTCCCGATCGGGCGGCGAGCGCGACTTCCAGCACCGGCGCGCTGTCGGTGAACACGCGATAGCCGAAATCGCCGATCGCCGCGCGCATGCGCTCGGCGAGCCGCTGCAGCCGGCGGCGCAGCACCTTGTGATAGTCGCCGCCGAGCGCATAGCGCGCGACGTAGGCCTTGGCGGGGTCGGCGAGAACGTCGTCACCCGCCCGGGCCGCCGGCGGGCGGTAGTTCATGCGCGCGGTGATGACGCGGATCGTCCCCGGGACGAGCTCGGCGGGACGCGCGCGGGTCGCGCCGTGCCTTGCCATATAATCCATCGCGCCATGCCGTCCCGCGGCGAGCCAGTCGAGCAGGCGCCGCTCCTCGACGGCGAGATCGGTGGCGGCGACGCCGATTTCCTGGAAGCCCAGTGCCTTGCCCCATTGCCGGATGTCGGCGGCAAGGGTCGGCCAGTCGGGTGGCGGCGCGGGCGTCGGCGCGGTGGTTGCGGACATGCTCGGGAGCCTACACCACGGTGTCAGCCGCGGGCGCGGGAGCCCCGCGCGCGATTCGCCCTTCCCTGACGGCCCTGCCCTGACGATCATGTCGACCGCCTCCGTCTACCTTCCCGATTCCACGGCCACCGAGGCGATGGGCGCCTGCCTCGCCGGCGTGCTGCACGGGGGCATGCTGGTCACGCTGTCGGGCGATCTCGGCGCCGGCAAGACGACGCTGGCACGCGGGTGCCTGCGTGCACTCGGCTGGACCGGGCCGGTCAAGAGTCCCAGCTACAGTCTGGTTGAAGATTATCCGTTTTCGAGATTATACTTCTATCACTTTGATTTCTATCGGTTCGCTGATCCGCGTGAATGGGAGACGGCGGGACTCGCCGATTTCTTCCGCGACGACGCGGTCTGCATGGTGGAATGGCCCGAACGGGTCGCCGGCCTGTTGCCCCTGCCGGATCTCGAGTTGACGCTCGTGCATCCTGCCGATCCGTCGGCGTCGGGCCGGCAACTGGCGCTGGTTGCGCATACGGAAAGCGGTGAGCGATGCCTGAAAGCGATGACCACATGCGTCCCCGGTCGAAAGGACTGATCGGCGTCTCGCTCGAGCGTCGCCGCGTGTTCCGTTGGCTGCTGCTTCCCGCGGCGCAGCTCGTCGTGCCGTCGGTCGCGTGGGCGAGCGCCGCACGGATCGCGTCGGCCCGCATGTGGCCGGCGCAGGAGTACACCCGCGTGGTCTTCGAGGCGAGCGTCCCGGTTGCGCACGAGGTCGCAAGCCTGAAGGAGCCCAACCGCATCGTCCTCGATCTCGCGGGCGTCGCGTTGACGCCCGAGCTGGCGCAGCTTCCGTCGCGCGTGCAGGCGTCGGATCCCTACATCGCCGCGATCCGCTTCGGGACCAAGCCGCCGGACATCCTGCGCATCGTGTTCGACCTGAAGACCGAGACGCGCGCGCAGCTCTTCGCGTTGAAGCCGGTCGCCGAGTTCGGGCACCGCGTCGTGCTCGACCTCTATCCGCTGCAGCCGCTCGATCCGCTGATGGCGCTGCTCGAGGAGAGGCGCGAGGCGCCCGCGCCGGAACCACGACCCGGCGGCGGCGCGCCGGACCGGCTCCCGGAAGGGAAACCCGAAGCCAGGACCGAAGCGAAGCCGGATGCGAAGTCGCCGGGCCGGCGCCGCATCACGATCGCGCTCGATCCGGGACACGGCGGCGAGGACCCGGGCGCGATCGGCCGCCGCGGCACCTACGAAAAGGACGTGACGCTCGCGATCGGCAAGAAGCTGAAACGGATCATCGACGCGGAACCGGGGATGCGCGCGATGCTGACCCGCGACGACGACTACTACGTGCCGCTCGCTGCGCGCGTGCAGAAGGCACGCCGCGTGCAGGCCGATCTGTTCGTCTCCATCCATGCCGACGCATTCAGGGAGGCGCGCGCGCGCGGCTCGTCGGTGTTCGCGCTGTCCGAGAGCGGCGCGACGAGCACCGCGGCGAAGTGGCTGGCGCAGAAGGAGAATGCCGCCGACCTGATCGGCGGCGTCAATCTCGACAGCAAGGACCCGGTGGTCGCGCGGACGCTGCTCGACCTGTCGCAAACGGCGCAGATCAGCGACAGCCTGAAGGTGGGGCGCCACCTGCTCGACAGCATCGGCACGATCAACCCGCTGCACAAGACTGCGGTCGAGCAGGCGGGCTTTGCGGTCCTCAAGGCGCCCGACATCCCGTCGGTGCTGGTCGAGACCGCGTTCATCTCGAACCCCGAGGAGGAGCTGAAACTGCGCAGCGATCGCCAGCAGACGAAGTTCGCCGAGTCGATGGGCGACGGCATCCGCCGCTACTTCGCGGCGAACCCTCCGCTGGCGCGGTCGAAGTCGGGGACCGCCTGAGCGCGTCCGGTAGAATCCCGACGTGCTCCGCTTCTTCGTCACGTTCGTCGCGCTGCAGGTCGCGCTGTTCGGTCTCGAGCTCACGCCCTGGGTGCAGGAGCACCTCGTCGTTCCGTGGACGAACGCGCTCGCCGCGATCAGCGCGTCGCTGGTCACGTTGCTCGATCCCGACGTCGCTGCCGCCGGCAAGGTCCTTCGCAGCACCGTCAACGGCTTCGCGGTGACGATCGAGGCGGGCTGCAACGGCGTCGAGGCGACGATCGTGCTCGTCGCCGCGATGCTCGCATTTCCGGCGCCCTGGCCGAGGCGGCTTGCGGGCATCGCCGCCGGCATCCTCGCGGTGCAGGGGCTCAACGTCGTGCGCGTGATCAGCCTGTTCTACCTCGGGCAATGGGATCTCAAGGTGTTCGAATGGGCGCACCTGTACGTCTGGCAGGCGCTGATCATGCTGGACGTCCTGGTCGTGTGGCTGGTATGGGTTCGTCTGCTGCCGCGCCCGCGCGGACCGACGTTGCGCTCCGGCGGACCCGGCGGCGGATCCGCGGCGCCGGCGTCGGCGTAGGCGGTGGCGGACGCGCCGGGATTCGCCGCGAGGAGCCCGCTCGTCGGGCTCATCGCCCGGATCTTCGCGTGGCTGCCGGTCGCGTTCGCCGCCTGGTATTTCGCCGCGCCGCTGCTGTTCTGGCCGGCCGCCGTCATCGTCGAGTTCGTCGCGCGTGCGGGATTCGCGGATCTCGTGCAGGGCGTCGAGCAGGCGGGCGCCACGCTCGTCTTCGCGACGACCCTCAAGCCGGGCGTGACGTCGGTCGGATCGCCGCAGATCACGGTCGACGTCGACATGCTGCTGTACGCGTTCGGTCTCCCGCTGTACGCGGCGCTGGTGCTCGCCGCGCGCGAGCCCGGACGGTGGCGCCGGTTGATCGTCGGCTACGCCGTGCTCCTGCCGATCGTCGCGGGGGGCGTGCTCGCCGATTTCCTGAAGAGCGTGGCGATTGCGTCGGGCCCGCTGGTCGCCTCGCAGACCGGCTTCGTCGCCTGGCAGCGCGAAGTCATCGCCTTTGCCTACCAGTTCGGCTCGCTGATCCTGCCGACCGTGGCGCCCGCCGTCGCGTGGGTGCTGACCCACCGCGCTTTCCTCGAGCGCCTCAAGGCGGGGTCCGGCTGATCCCCGCCATGCCCGCCTTGCGCTCGCGCTCGCGCTCGCGCAGCACGCGCCGCTGCACCTTCCCGGTCGTCGTCATCGGCAGGGCGTCGATGAACTCGATTTCCTTCGGGTATTCGTAGGGAGCGAGGAACCGGCGCACGTGCTGCTGGATGTCGTCCTCGAGTGCCGGCGAGGGCGTGTGGCCCGCCGCAAGCACGATGAAGGCCTTGACGACATTGCCGCGCACCTCGTCGGGCGACGGAACGACGGCGGCGTTGGCGACGGCCGGATGCCTGACCAGGCAGTTCTCGATCTCCGACGGTCCGATCCGATATCCGGCCGCCTTGAACATGTCGTCGGCGCGGCCCTGGTACCAGAGATATCCGTCGCGGTCGCGTTTCGCGAGGTCGCCGGTGCGGCACCAGTCGCCGGTGTACTTCGTTCGCGGTTCCCTCGGGGTTCCCGGCGTACTCGAGGAAGAACACCGGATCCGGCTGGCCGTCCGGCGCGATCCGGTGGACCGCGACCTCGCCGATCTCGTCGTCGGGCACCTCGCTGCCGGCGTCATCGATCACGGCGATCCGATGTCCCGGGTACGGGCGTCCCATCGAGCCCGGCTTCGCGGGCCACAGCGCCTGCGAGTTGCCGACGATGTAGTTCATCTCGGTCTGCCCGAACATCTCGTTGATCGTGACGCCGAGCGCCTCGCGCGCCCAGTCGAAAACGGTCGTGCCCACCGCCTCGCCCGCGCTCATGATGCTGCGCAGCTCGAGATCGAACCGCTCCCTCGGCCGCGGAAACGCCTTCATCATCATCTTGAGCGCGGTCGGGAACAGGAACGAATTGCGGACTCCGTACTTCGCCATCAGCGCGAACGCGCGCTCCGGCTCGAAACGGCCGCGATAGCCGACGATCGGCTGGCCGAAGTAGAGCGCCGGGAGCAGGGCGTCCATGAGTCCGCCGGTCCACGCCCAGTCGGCCGGCGACCAGAAGAGGTCGCCTTCGCGCGGGTAGCCGTCGTGCGAATGGACGAACCCGGGCAGATTGCCGAGCAGGCATTGCTGCGGCATCAGCGCGGCCTTCGGCGGGCCCGTGGTGCCGCTCGTGTAGATCAGCAGCGCCGGATCGGCGGCCCGCGTGACGACGGGCGTGTAGCGGTTCGATGCCTTGTCGAGCAGCGATTCCCAGGGTGTGATCCACGCCTCGCGGGCGCCGGCCACGCCGACGACATGCGCGACGCCCGGGCACCGGTCGCGGACCGGCGCGAGGCTGGGCAGCGATTGCGGGTCGACGAACGCGACCTTCGTTGCGGAATTGACGAGGCGGTACTCGAGCGCATCGGGCCCGAACAGGAACGACAGCGGCACCGCAACGGCGCCCATCTGATACGCGGCGATGTGCGCGACCACGGTCTCCGGCCGCTGCGGAAGGATCAGCGCGATCCTGTCCCCGCTCTTCACTCCGAGGGCCGCGAGCGCGTTGGACAGGCGGTTCGCGCGCTGCTGCAGATCCCAGAAGGTGTAGGCGGCGCTCGCTCCCGACTCGTCCTCCCAGTAGAGCGCAAAGCGCGAGCGGTCGCCCGCCCACCGCGTGCAGCACGCGTGCGCGATGTTGAACTGCGGCGGCACCTGCCAGCGATGCGCCGCACAGATCTCGCGGTAGCGGTCGACGGCCACGCGGGCGCAATCCGTCAGGGCGCCGGCGGGGCGCCCGTCGCCGTGGCAGCGGGCTCCAGCGGCTCGATGACCGTCCACACCCATTCCGCCTGCTGCTCGAGCAGTCGCCCGTAGCGGATCAGGCGCGTGGAGTCCGCCGTGTGCAGCATGCAGCGCCTTCCGGAATGGTAGTCGGCCTGCGCGATGATCAGCGATTGCACGACCGGCTCGCCGACGCGCCGGCTGTACGAGAGGAACAGGCCGCGGAGCCTGCGCCCGCCGCCGGCCGTCGGCTCGCGGTCCACCGTATAGTCGTCCTCGCGCGGCTTGCGCTGCTCGACGAGATCGGCAGCGACCACCGAGTTCGCGATGAGCTGCAATCCGATCTCGGCGTAGGCGGACGAGATCCTGCGCATGCGGCGCACGATCCCCATGACCCAGGCGTTCTGTCCGCATCGGTCGATCGCGACCAGCGTGCTGAGCCTGACCTCGGTGGCGATGCTCATCGGCGCGTGCAGGCGAAAGCCCGACGAGCTGATGTCCTTGATCTCCCACGGGCCGCCGGGTGCGAGGAAGCTGGCGAGGCGGCGGCGGGTGAACTCGCGCTGCAGATCGACCCCGGTCCGCGTGTGCCCGAAGACCGCGAGGTCCATCGTGTTCGAGTAGCTCCGGCTGGGATGGAATCCGGCGACCGGGACCGGCACGTCCTCGCGCAGGAAGCCTGCGATGTTGTCGAATCCGATGATGGCGTCGACGGCCCCGCTCGCCGCGACGCGCTCGCCGCGGCGGGTGATGGGCCTCATCTCCGGGTCGATCCGGCTCGCGAGCTTGACGAACAGCTCCAGCTGCTCGCGCTGCTGAGGCGATCTCCGGGACAGCGGATCGCTGCGGACCGCCTGTTCGAGGGCCGCCCGGTTCTCCAGCACCAGCGCGTGCATCGGCAGCGTGTCGACGAACAGCACGCGACCCTCGAGCGGACCGAGCGAGCGGCGTCGCAGTCCCGTGGTCCCGGCGAGGTCGACGAAGAACGTCGTCGCGGATCGCGGCGCCACCGTGAACCGCAGCGGCCGACACCAGTCCTCGAGTTGCGAGGCAACCCATTCGATCTGTCGCGGCGTGAGGTTCCCGGGGTCCGCGAGCTGCAGCATCAACACGACGAGGTACTGGTGCTCGATGGTCGTCGTCCCGCCCTTCGGGTCGAGCTGGAGCGCCTGACGCTCGACCTGGACCGAGAAGGCGCGCGTGAACAGCGCGTGCAGCTCCGCCCATTTCGCCGGAATCCAGCGCTCGTACCGGAACAGCCGAAGCTTGGCGTCGTGGCCGAGGTGGCGGATCTGCCGCGCAACCAGTTCCGGCAGCAGCATCTGCCATTTGCTGTGCTGCGTCCGGTCCTTGATTTCGCGCGCGAACGCGGCGTAGCACGCCTGGAAGCCCTGCGTCAGTCCGTACAGCGTCTGCCAGAGCTGGCCTTCGATCTTCGACGAGCGGCCGGCGTGCTCGACATACTGTGCAATGAGGTTCCTGACGACTCCGCCGGCGTACGCGTCGACCGCGAACAGCGCCTCGAGGCCGGACGGCGTGCGCCGTGCCGTGCGCTCCGCGAGCTTGTCCAGCTGCACCAGCAGCTCCCGCTGGACCAGGAGCGGATCGCTGACCGGCAGCGTGTCGAGCCAGCGTCGCGCCGATCGGGTGTCGGCGAGGGGTCCTTTGGGCGGTTCGCGGAAATTGATCATCGGGGCAGTGGCGTGGTGCCGTCCGGTCGCATCCGCCCGCCGCGCGCCCGGCCGGACTCCCGGCCGGCGGACGTCCGTGGTCGGCCCGGCGTCCGCCACTGTCCGCTGCCAGCGTTCGCCAGGCGCAGGTCGTCGGGGCGGCCGGTCGCGTTCGTCCGCGCCGTCACCACGCCCAGATCATCACGCAAACCCGCGGGACGGGCAATAGCGCCCCAAAACAGCTGGCACGCATCGTGCATGGTACCGGCCGTGATCCACAGCTTGCACCTGGCGAACCCGATTCCTCGTTCCGCGCCATCGGCAAGCCCGGGCACAACGCAATGAGGGTTTCCGGACCACTTGTGCAGCACAGCTTTCGCTGCGGTGGTGACGCAAAACGCTAGGGAAAGACGACGATGGGCATCCTGATCAAGGCGCCGGCCCGCCGGCGCGAACCGCCGGTCGAGCTGGCCGAAGTAACCGTGGCTGCGGCCGACCCTCGCGGGGCCCTGCATATCCGCGAGGTGGTCCGCATCACCGGCCTCCGGCGCGAGCAGCTCTACATGTGGCAGCGCCGCTACGGATTTCCGGCGCCGCTGCGTGACGGCTTCGGCGATCGCGTCTACCCGGCCGAGCAGGTGGCCCGTCTCAAGCTGATCAAGCAGCTGCTTTCGGAAGGCTGGCGCGCCGGTGCCGTGGTGCCGCTGACCGAGTCGGTGCTGCAATCGATGCTCGGACTCACCGTCGAGGATCCGGCCCCGCTGCCGGCCGAGATCGAATCGGCGGTGAAGCTGCTGGCGCAGCACCGGATCGGGGAACTGCAGAACCATCTGTCGAAGCTGCTGGTCGGGCAGGGGCTGCGCAAGTTTCTCGAGACGACGCTGATACCGCTGAACGAGGCGGTGCACGAGCGCGTCGTGCGCGGCGAAATGCAGAACTTCCAGGAGCTGCGCTTCGCCGATCTCGCGCAGCGGCTCCTGCGCGATGTGACCCGGCTCGTGCGGCCGACGCGCGACGCGCGCCAGGTGCTGCTCGCGACGCCGCCGAATGACCCGAACCAGCTGGGACTCGCGATCCTCGAGCTGCTGCTGTTCACCGAAGGCGTCAACTGCCTCACGCTGGGCGCCGGCGTGCCGGCGCAGGAGATCGCCAGCGCCGCGTCGGCGTACAACACCGGACTCGTCGTGCTGCTGTTCGATCGCGGCATCTCGGGGAAGATCGCCGGCCAGGAGATCCGGTCGCTCCGCGCCGAGCTGCCGGCGAAGATTCCGCTCGTGGTCAGCGGACGCGCGGTGAACCTGCTCGCCAAGCCGATCGCCGACGTGCGCACGGCCGCGGATTTCAGCTCGATCATGGCGCTGATGCGCGAGCTCGGCATGACTGCGCAGTCGCCGCCGATCCTGCCGACGCTGCAGCCGCTGCAACCACCCGTCGCGATGGTCGGCATGTTGCCGGACAGGCCCGCCCGGGCGTAATCTCGGCGTGTGGGACCCGCAGGCGAACCGACCATTGCCCGACCGCACGCGGCACGCGGACACATCACGCGCGCCATGTGGCACACGATCGGCCTCATCCTCGCCGCGCTGCTCGCGTATGCGGTGTGGCGCGGCTACCAGAACCCGGACCTGCTGCTCGATCTCTCCGCGCTGCGGCTGTGCTGAGCGGAGGCTCCGCGACCGCGGACGGGTCGGCGCAAGCGGCGCCGATCGATCACTCCGAGCCGGGCTCTAGCGCTTCCCGCATCCATGCCGCCGTCGCCGCGGCGTCGGCATAGCCTTCGGCGTCGAGGGCTGCCGCGACGCGGTTGCGATCCTCGACGCTGCGGTTCTGCGAGAGCTTGAGCTTCGCGTCGACCCGCCTCACCCTGAGGCGAAAGCCGATGATCGCGTCGACCATCGCGCGCAGTCGCTGCGGGTCGAGCGCCAGCCGCCACGGCGCCGCGCGGCCCGACTCGAAGCGCTGGATCAGCAGGTCGAGAATCGCGCGGGTCTCGGCGCCATCCTGTGCGAGCTCGATCGTCCCGTGCGCGTGCGCGACGGCGTAGTTCCATGTCGGCACCGCGCCGGCGGGATCCGCGTACCAGGACGGCGAAACGTAGGCGTGGGGGCCGTGGAAGATCGCCACGGATTCCGCTCCGGCCGCGGCGCGCGAATGCGGGTTCGCCCGCGCGAAATGGCCGAGCAGCGTGCCGTTCGGCTCGCGGTCGGGGACATGGATCAACGGCAGGTGCGTGACCAGCGGCTCCGGCGCGCCGGGCGTCACCAGCGTCGCGAACGGATGATCGTGCACCAGCCGCGCGAACAGCGTCCGGTCGCGGGCCTGGAAATGGCTGGGGACATAGAGGCTCATGCGACCCGCCCGTCGCAAGTGGGGCCGCCTTCAGGCGGCGCGTGACCGTGCGCCTCGTCGCGTCCGGCTGAAGCCGGACCCACGGCAGGGGCCCATCGCATTGCCGTTGTTCCCGAGACTGACACGGATGTCTCATGCCCCTGTCTCCTGTGACTGGTCGTTCCCGCTAATGGCGGACGGCGTCCGGTGGCGTGTCGATCCGCGGTTCCCGGCGGGTGAACAGCGCCAGCGCGTCGGCCGCGACGAAATGGTAGCTCCGATTGCAGAATTCGCAGGTCACGCCGACCATGCCCTGCTCGGCGAGAATGCTCTCGACCTCGCTGCGGCCGAGCATGCGCAGCGCGTTGGCGACACGCTCGTCGGAGCAATCGCAGCGGAATCTCGCCGGTCGCGGCGCAAACACGCGGACGTCGTCCTCGTCGAAGCACGCGCCGAGCAGCGCTTCGACCCCCGACGCCCCGAGCAGGTTGGCGCCGTCGAGGAGCTCCACCTGCCGGACCGCGCGCTGCCACGCCGCCTCATCGTCGGGTCCGGCGCTGGGCAGCCGCTGGAGCAGGATCCCGCGCGCGCGCGCGCCGTCCGCGGCCAGCACCATCCGGCTGTCGATCTGCTCCGACGTCGTCAGGTAGTGCTCGATCATCGCGGCGATCGACGAGGCTTCGAGGGCGACGATGCCCTGGTAGAGCGGGCTGCCGTCCTTCGGATCGAGGGTGATCGCGAGCCGGCTTCGCGCCGGATCCCCGGCGAGCACGGACAGCGGCGTATCCGCGGCCAGGGCCTCGGCGGCATCGCGCCATTGCGCCGTCGCACGGAGGTTGAGCGCGGCGTCGCATTCGACGACCAGCAGCCGGACCGGACCGACCCCCTGCATCTGGACGATGAGCGTGCCCTTGAACTTGAGCGTCGACGCGAGCAGCGCGGCAGCCGCGAGCAACTCGGCGAGCGCGCGCCGCAATGCCGGCGGATACGGATGCTGGCGGAGGATCTCGCGGCACGCGTCGTCGAGGCTCACCAGCGCGCCGTGCACCGCTGCGCGCTCGAACAGGAAGCGCGACAGGGTGTCGGCGAACGCGGGAGAGGGCGTGGGCACGCGGCTCGTCAGCGCTTCAGCGCAATCGTGTACAGGGTCATCGGGAGGCCGGAATTGCGGTCGAACGTCGCGCCTGCCTCGATTCCCGCCTTGGCGATGGCCGCCGCGGTCCGCAGCTTCGGATAGAGCGCGTGCATCGCGCCCAGCGCAAACTCGCGACCGGAGCCGACCGCCCAGAACTGCGTGTACTCGAAGACCTCCCGCATCGAATAGACGCCGAAGATGCCGTGCTCGTTGGCGACGAGCGCGGTGATCTGCGTGGACTCGTAGGGGTCGTCCTCCTCTTCCTTCGGATTGAGGAAGTGCTGCTCCTTCAGGATCGGGTGCAGCTTGCGGAACGTTTCGAAGATCGCGGCCTTGTTCGAGAAATCGAGGTCGCCGTGCTTCGCGAGCAGGCTCTGGAACACGAGCTGGTGCGCGGCGCTGCCGCACAGCCCGATGTAGGTTCCGGCATAGCGGACGATCTTGTCGGAGGTCTTGTCGAACTTGGCCGACAGGCGCGTGTCGCCGAACGTGGTCAGCGAATCGGCGGCAATGGCGATTTCGTCGTTCTTGCAGACGGCAACGAGTGTGGTCATGGGCTTCCGGTTGCGATGCGCGGTGCGGCTTGCGTCGCCCGCCGTCGGGAAAACCGATAATTATACCCGTCCGGCCGGACCTCCCTCAAACGCCGGCGGTGCCGCGAGCATCGCCGTCGGCGGCAGCCGCGCGGGATTCCAGGCGGCGATCGCCCACGACCAGAACTCGGCGACGGAAGCGGGCGCGGCGGACCCTTCGGGCGGCGGCTGCCCGAGAAAGCGCCACGCGGCGAGCAGGACGGGCAGCGCGTGCCCGGGCAGCGGCGCGGCGTGTGTCTGCTTGGAGAGCTTCTCGCCGGTGGCGTTGATCGCAATCGGCACGTGCAGATACGCCACGGGCGCGTATCCGAGCAGGCGCTGGAGCAGGATCTGGCGGGGCGTCGACGCGAGCAGGTCCGCGCCGCGAACGACGTGCGTGACGCCCTGCAGGGCGTCGTCGACGACCACCGCAAGCTGGTATGCGTAGAGCCCGTCGGCGCGCCGCACGACGAAATCGCCGACGTCGCGGCCGAGGTCCTGCCGCTGCGGGCCCTGCAGCCGATCGCGGAACGCGATGCCCGCGGCGTCGACGCGGACACGCCACGCGCGCTGAGTGCGGCCGGCGCGCTCCGCCGGGATCCCGTCGCGGCAGGTTCCCGGGTACACCCGCTCGCCGACGGCCCCCGTCGGCGCCGCCTCGAGCTCGCGGCGCGAGCATGCGCACTCGTAGACCGCGCCGCGGGCGCGCAACCGGGCGAGCGCCTCCGCGTAGAGCTCGGTGCGCGCCGACTGGCGCACGACCTCGCCGTCCCAGGCGAATCCGTAGCGCTCGAGTGCAGCGAAAATGGCCGATTCCGCATCGGGCCGCGATCGGGGCAGGTCGACGTCCTCGATGCGCAGCAGCCACTGGCCGGCGGCGGCCCGGGCATCGCAGCAGCTCGCGAGCGCCGCTACGAGCGAGCCGAAATGCAGCGGGCCGGTGGGCGAAGGGGCGTAACGGCCGCGGTAGCGCGGCGCGACCGGACCGGTGCCGTCGCTCACCGCACCGCGACGGGCGAGGGCGCGGCCCCGAGTCGCGGCGCCGCCGGCGCTTCCCAATGCCAGTGCCGGCTGATCGCGGCAACGACGGCGCTCGGATACTCGGGCCGCCCGAGGCTGCCGTTGTAACGGCCCAGCGCGCGGTACAGGTCGCCCGACTCGATGTCGAGATAATGGCGCAGGATCACGCAGCCATAGCGCAGGTTCGTGCGCAGATTGAACAGATTCTGGTCCGGCGTGCCGATGAGCTTCACCCAGAACGGCATCACCTGCATGTAGCCACGGGCGCCGACGGGCGACACCGCGAATTTCTTGAACGCGCTCTCGTGGTGCATGACGCCGAGCACGAGCTGCGGATCGAGCCCGGCGCGCTGCGCCTCGTAGTGGACGGTCGCCAGCAGATCGCGCCGGTCCCGCTCGTCGGGCATCCTTGAGGCGAGCCGCCGCGACATCTCGGCGAGCCAGGGCTGGAGTTCGGGCCGGTTGATGTAATTCGCGGCGATCGGGCTGTCGGCGATGGCGCGCTGCAGGCCGGCGGCCACCGACGGCGCGAGCTGCTCCTCGACCTGCGCGCCGGCGAACGACGGCAGCGGCGCGAGCGCGATCAGGGCCGCGGCCGCGAGGGCCGCGCCCATGTTGCGCGCGCGTGCGACCGGGAGCGTCATCCCCGGGCGAGCCTCGCCTTGACGAACGCGGCGATCTCGGTTGCCGCGACCGGGGTCGCCGCCGCGTCGCGCCTTGTCTGGTACTCCACCTTGCCCTCCTTGAGGCCCCGGTCGCCGATCGTGATCCGATGCGGAATCCCGATCAGCTCCAGATCAGCAAACATCACGCCAGGGCGCTCGCCGCGGTCGTCGAGCAGCACCTCGACACCGGCCGCCACCAGCTCGTCGTGCAGCGAGTCGGCGAGCGTTCTGACCGCCTCGTTGCGGTCGTAGCCGACCGGCGCGATCGCCACGGCGAACGGCGCGAGCGGCAGCGGCCAGATGATGCCCTTGCTGTCGTGATTCTGCTCGATCGCGGCCGCGACGACGCGCGTGATGCCGATGCCATAGCAGCCCATTTCCATGACCTGCGATTGACCGCCGGCGTCGAGATAGGTTGCACCCATCGCCCGCGAGTAGAGGTCGCCCAGCGCAAAGACATGGCCGACCTCGATGCCGCGCAAAATCTCGAGCGGGCCTTTCCCGTCCGGCGACGGGTCCCCGGCGACCACGTTGCGCAGGTCGGCGACGAGGTCCGGCTCGCGGCAGTCGCGGCCGAAATTGACGCCGCGCAGGTGGAAATCGCGCTCGTTCGCGCCGCAGACGAAATCGGCCGTCGCCGCCAGCGTGCGGTCGGCGATCAGCGTCAGATCCTTCGGTATGCCGACGGGACCGAGGTAGCCGGGATTGCAGCCGGTCACCGCGACGATTTCCGCCTCGCTCGCCCAGCGGAACTTCTCGAGGCCCGGAATCTTCGCGACCTTGACCTCGTTCAGCGCGTGGTCGCCGCGGATGAGCAGCATCCAGACGCGCGCCGGCTGACCCTCGGTGTCGGTCGCCAGCATGATGCACTTCGCGGTGCGCGCAAGCGGCAGCCCCAGCAGCTCCGCGACGTCCTCGCAGGTGGCCTTGCCCGGCGTGGGGACCTTCTGCATGGGTTCCGCGGGCGCGGGACGCGACGGCGCCAGCGCGACCGCTTCCGCGAGCTCGATGTTCGCCGCGTAGTCGGATGCGCGGCACCACGCGATCGCGTCCTCGCCGGATTCGGCGAGCACCTGGAATTCGTGCGACGCGCTGCCGCCGATCTGTCCCGTGTCCGCGGCGACCGCGCGGAACCCGAGCCCCATCCGCGTGAAGATGCGCGCATACGCGTCGTACATCGCCTGATACGACTTCAGCATGCCGGCCTTGTCGGCATCGAACGAGTACGCGTCCTTCATGACGAACTCGCGCGAGCGCATCACGCCGAAGCGCGGCCGGACCTCGTCGCGGAACTTGGTCTGGATGTGATACAGGTTGATCGGGAGCTGCTTGTAGCTCTTGAGCTCCTTGCGCGCGACGTCGGTGATGACCTCCTCGGAGGTGGGCTGGACGATGAAGTCGCGTTCGTGGCGGTCACGCAGACGAAGCAGCTCGGGCCCGTATTTCGCCCAGCGCCCCGTTTCCTGCCAGAGCTCGGCCGGTTGCACGACGGGCATCATGAGCTCGATGGCGCCGGCCCGGTCCATCTCCTCGCGCACGATCGCCTCGACTTTGCGCAGCACGCGCAGGCCGAGCGGAAGCCACGTGTAGATGCCGGCGGCGAGCCGCTTGATCATGCCCGCGCGAAGCATCAGGCGGTGGCTGACGAGCTCCGCTTCGGCCGGGGCCTCCCTCAGTGTCGGGACGAAGAAACGCGAAATGCGCATGGCACTGTTTTTGTTGGGAAAAACGAATTGTAACCCGAACGGGGGCACAAACGACGAAGGCGCCATGGAGGCGCCTTCGGGGGACCGGGGAAACCGCCCGCCGCGCGGGGTCCCGTGCGCGCGGCGTCTGGCGCAACGCTACCGGACGACGATCACCGGCAGCTTGCTGTGCGTGAGCACCTTCTGCGTCTCGCTGCCGAGCAGCACGGCCGAGATGCCGCGCCGCCCGTGCGAGGCCATCACGATCGCATCGCACTTGTTCTTCTTCGCCGCCGCGAGGATTGCCTCCCAGGGGGCTGCGGCGATCGTGTAGGAGGTCTTGCAATCGATGCCCGCCGCAGCGGCCTTCGCGGACGCCGCATCGAGTATCTTCTGTGCATCCTCCGCGGCGAGCTTCGCGTATTCCTTCCGCGACACGGGCTCGTAGACGACCCCGTCGGCGTACGCCGGCATCGGATAGTCGGGCGCGGCGTAGAACGCCGTCAACGTCGCGCCGACGGTCTGCGCCAGGCCGATCGCGTGCGCCACCGCCTTCTCGGAGAGCTTGGAGCCATCGGTTGCTACCAGCAGATTCTTGTACATGCCCGCTCCTCTTATGGGTGGGATGCTTCCATTCTCTGCGTGGATCATCGCACCCGCGTTGATCGAGGTCAACGGCGATGCCGGGGCTCGCCCCCGGGCGAGACTCGGGTTGACCCAACCCGCTGGCGCGCCGTAGATTCGGGCGAATGCCGGCTCCGCACGCCCCCGTGGATTCCGCTTCGCGTGCCTTCGCTTCGGCGGACGTCGCGGCGAAGAGCGGCGTGCAGGCAGACGACACCCGCTGCTTCCACTGCGGCAATCCGAACCCCGCGGCATCGCGCTGGCGCTGCGAGATCGACGGGGTGTCGCATTCCTTCTGCTGCGCGGGTTGCCTGGGCATCGCCCGCACGATTCACGCCGCCGGTCTCGACGCGTTCTACTCCCGCCGCACGGCCGCCGCCGACCGGCCCGAGCCCGAGCGCGACGCGCGAGACGAATGGTCGCACTGGGACGATGCCGCGGCGCAGGCAGGGCTGCTGCGCGCGACCGCCGACGGCAACCAGGAGGTGTCGCTGCTGCTCGAGGGCATCCACTGCGGCGCGTGCATCTGGCTGATCGAGTCGTGGCTCGCGCGCCAGCCCGGCGTCGTGGGGGCCGCCGTCAACTTCGCGACGCGGCGCGCGCGCGTCGTCTGGGACCCGACGAAGGCGCGGCTCTCCGACCTGCTGCGCGCGGTCGTCGCCGTCGGTTACCACGCCTATCCGTACGACCCGGCGCGGCGCGAAGCGCTCGCGCGCCGCGAGTCACGCGCCCTGCTGCTGCGGCTTGCCGTCGCGCTGCTCGCGATGATGCAGGTGATGATGTTCGCGGTGCCGACGTACATCACGATCGACGGCGTCGAGCCCGCGCACCGGCTGCTCCTCGAGTGGGCGAGTCTGACGCTGACGCTGCCGGCACTGGTCTATTCGGCGGCGCCGTTCTTCCGCGGCGCGTGGCGCGACCTCAAGCTCCTGCGCCCGGGGATGGACGTTCCGGTGGCGCTGGGCCTTGCCGCGGCGTTCGTCGCCAGCGCCTGGGCGACGCTCTCCGGCGAGGGCGCCGTCTACTACGACTCGGTGACGATGTTCATCGCGCTCCTGCTCTGCGCACGCTACGTCGAGCTCGTGGCGCGGCGGCAGGCAGGCGACGCGGTCGAGGTCGTGGCGCGCGCGCGTCCGGCGACTGCGCTGCGCCTGCAGGGGTGGCCGGATCGGCAGGACGTCGAGAACGTCGCCGCCGCCTCGCTGGCCGAAGGCGATCTCGTCCTGGTGCGCCCGGGCGCGACGGTTCCCGCCGACGGCGGGATCGTCGACGGACAGGCAAGCGTGGAAGAGGCCGTGCTCACCGGCGAATCGCGGCCGCGGACGAAGGCGCCGGGCGATGCGGTGCTCGCGGGTTCCATCGTGCGCGACGGCGCGCTCGTCGTTCGCGTGACGGCGGCCGGCGCGGCGACGCGCCTCGCCGCAGTCGAGCGGCTCGCCGAGCGTGCCGCCGGCGAGCGCCCGCGCATCGCGCGCGTTGCCGATCGCGTCGCCGCGTGGTTCGTGGCTGCGCTTCTCGTGCTCGCCGCGATCACCGCGCTCGTCTGGTGGCAGCTCGATCCCTCGCGCGCGCTGGCGGTGACGTTCGCGGTCCTGGTCGTGTCGTGCCCCTGCGCGCTGTCGCTCGCGACGCCGGCCGCGCTCGCGGCGGCCGCGGGCGCGCTGTCGCGGCGGCAGGTGGTCGTGGCACGAGCCGATGCGCTGGAGACGCTCGCCAAGGTCACTCACGTCGTCTTCGACAAGACCGGCACGCTGACGACCGGCCGCAGCATGCTGCTGGATGTCCTGCCGCAGGGCGGCGCCACCCGGTCCGAGTCGCTCGCGCTCGCCGCCGCGCTCGAGGCGCATTCCGAGCATCCGCTGGCGCAGGCATTCCGCGGCACGGTGCCGGGTCCGTCGACGCTCCCGGTGGCCACGGCCCTCGCCGTGGTTCCGGGGAACGGCGTCGAGGGCACGGTCCGAGGTCGACGGCTGCGCCTCGGGCGACCGGAATTCGTCGCTGCCCTGTCGGGACGGCCGCTGCCGCCCGATGCCACGCGCGTCGCGGCCGACGCGACGTGCGTGGCGCTGGGCGACGATGCGGGGTTCATCGCGTTGTTCGCGCTCGGCGACGCGCCCCGTGCCGGCGCCGTGGATCTCGTCGCGCGATTGCGGCGCATGGGCATCGTTCCCATGCTCCTGTCGGGCGACCGTGCCGCGACCGCGGCGCTCGTCGGGCAGGCGCTCGGCATCGCCGATGCGCGCGGCGATGCGCAGCCGGAGGACAAGCGCGGGACGATACTGCGCCTGCAGGCCGGCGGCGCGGTCGTCGCGATGGTCGGCGACGGCATCAACGACGCGCCGTCGCTCGCGCAGGCGCAGGTGTCGATGAGCCTCGGCAGCGCGACGCCGCTCGCGCAATGGACGGCCGACGTCGTGGTGCTCTCCGACGAGCTGCCGCGCATCGCCGACACCATCGTCCACGCGCGCCGGACGTTTCGCGTCGTTCGCGAAAATCTCGCATGGGCGTTCGTCTATAATGTCGTCGCGATCCCGGCTGCGGCATTCGGTCACGTGACCCCGCTGGTCGCGGCGCTCGGCATGTCGCTGTCGTCGCTGCTGGTGGTGGGCAACGCCCTGCGCGTCGCGCGCATGCGCACCGCCGGCCGCGCCGCGGATTCCGCGGGCATCGCGAGCTGACGCGAACACTCCGGCCACGACGGAAATCCACGATGGAAGTCCTTCTGCTGCTGATTCCGCTGTCCGTGCTGCTGGCGCTCGCGTTCGGCGCCCTGTTCTGGTGGTCGGTCGGCAGCGGGCAGTTCGACGACCTCGACGGTCCGGCGCACCGGATCCTCGCCGACGACGACACGGGCGGCGCGATTCCCGCCGCCTTGCCCGAGTGCGCGGGTCACACCGCGCAGCCATGCGCATTGACATCGATCAAACCGGTGCCGCAGGGCGCCGGTAACATCACCGTCTTTCATGCAGGGGGACCACCCGGGACCCGGGAGTGACATGCGGCGGGCGGGTCGGCGGGGACGAGGGCAATGGCGAGGATCGGGGGGACGCAGACGATGAATGCGGCAGGCGCGGCGACGTTCAACTACAAGGTGGTGCGCCAGTTCACCGTGGTGACGGTCATCTGGGGCATCGTGGGAATGCTCGTCGGCGTGATCATCGCCGCCCAGCTGCTCTGGCCCGAGCTCAACCTCGACGTCCCGTGGCTCTCCTACGGCCGGCTGCGGCCGTTGCACACGAACGCCGTGATCTTCGCCTTCGGCGGCTGCGCGCTGTTCGCGACCTCGTACTACGTCGTCCAGCGCACCTGCCAGGTCCGGCTCTTCGCGGACGGGCTCGCCGCGTTCACGTTCTGGGGCTGGCAGGCGGTCATCGTGCTCGCCGCGGTCACGCTGCCGCTGGGCTACACGTCGGGGAAGGAGTACGCCGAGCTGGAATGGCCGATCGACATCCTGATCACGCTGGTCTGGGTCGCCTACGCCATCGTGTTCTTCGGCACGATCGCGAAGCGCAAGACCCCGCACATCTACGTGGCCAACTGGTTCTTCGGCGCGTTCATCCTGACGATCGCGCTGCTGCACGTCGTCAACAGCGCCGAGATGCCGGTCACCTTCTGGCCGATGAAATCGTACTCGGCGTACGCGGGCGTGCAGGACGCGATGGTGCAATGGTGGTACGGCCACAACGCCGTGGGCTTCTTCCTGACCGCCGGCTTCCTGGGAATGATGTACTACTTCGTGCCGAAGCAGGCGGGGCGGCCCGTGTATTCGTACCGGCTGTCGGTCGTGCACTTCTGGGCGCTGATCTTCACCTACATGTGGGCGGGGCCGCACCACCTGCACTACACGGCGCTGCCCGACTGGACGCAGTCGCTCGGCATGCTGTTCTCGCTGATCCTCCTCGCGCCGTCGTGGGGCGGGATGATCAACGGGATCATGACGCTGTCGGGCGCGTGGCACAAGCTGCGCGAGGACCCGATCCTGAAGTTCCTGGTCGTGTCGCTGTCGTTCTACGGCATGAGCACGTTCGAGGGCCCGATGATGTCGATCAAGACGGTCAACGCGCTGTCGCACTACACCGACTGGACGATCGGGCACGTGCACTCGGGCGCGCTGGGCTGGGTCGCGTTCATCTCGATCGGCTCGATCTACTACCTGCTCCCGCGGATGTTCGGCAAGACCGAGATGTGGTCGGTGCGGCTCATCACCGCGCACTTCTGGATCGCCACGATCGGCGTCGTCCTCTACATCGCGGCGATGTGGATCGCCGGAGTGATGCAGGGGCTCATGTGGCGCGCGGTCAACGCCGACGGCATGCTCACCTATGCGTTCGTGGAGAGCGTGAAGTCGACCTACCCGTTCTACGCGATCCGGCTCGTCGGCGGCGTGCTGTTCCTCGTCGGCATGCTGATCATGGCCTACAACACGGTCATGACGATCTCCGGCAGCAAGGGTGTCGAAGCGCCGATCCCCGCCACCGGCGGTGCCGGCGCCGCGGCGCACGCCTGACGCGGGCGTTCGGGAAAGCGACCTAGGGGCGCACAATGAAGATCGACCAGGCATTCATTGAACAGCACGTCGGCTGGATGATCGTCTTGATCGTCCTGGCCGTGAGCGTGGGCGGACTCGTCGAGATCGTTCCGCTCTACTTCCAGAAATCGACGACCGAGCCCGTTGCCGGCGTCAAGCCGTACACGCCGCTGCAGCTGGTCGGCCGCGATGTCTACCTGCGCGAAGGCTGCTACAACTGCCATTCGCAGATGATCCGGCCGTTCCGCGCGGAGACCGAGCGCTACGGGCACTACTCGGTTGCCGGGGAATTCGTCTACGACCATCCGTTCCAGTGGGGCAGCAAGCGCACCGGCCCGGATCTCGCGCGCGTCGGCGGCCGCTATTCGGACGATTGGCACCGGGTGCACCTCGCCAATCCGCGCGACGTCGTTCCCGAGTCGAACATGCCTGGCTATCCGTGGCTCGCGAAGACGCCCGCGAGCGCCTCGGACATCGAGGCGAAGATGCGCGCGCTGCGCCGCGTCGGGGTCCCGTACGCCGATGCCGAGATCGCGAAGGCGGCGGCCGAGCTCAAGGACCGGACCGAGGAGGACGCGCTGATCGCGTATCTGCAGAACCTCGGACTGGCGCTGAAGAATGCGAGGTGACCGATGATCGCGTACACCATCCTGGGCGTCGCAACGACCGTGGTCGCGTTCGTCGCGTTCCTCGGCATCGTCGCCTGGGCGTATGGCAGCGGCCGGCGGCAGGCATTCGAGGAGGCGGCGAACGCGCCGTTCGCGCTGCCTGACGAGACCGACGAGAATTCCGGCGACAACTCGAAGCGTGCGGGGTTAAGGTCATGAGCGATTTCACGTCGGGCTTCTGGAACTGGTGGGTCATCGTCGGCACGGTCGCGTCGATCGGCTACTGCGCGTGGCTCCTCCTCGTGACGAGCCGGATGAAAGTCAAGGCGGGGCAGGCGGCGCCGAAGGCCGGCGCGCCGGTCGAGCTGACCGGCCACACCTGGGACGGCGACCTCGCCGAGTACAACAACCCGCTGCCGCGGTGGTGGATGTGGCTGTTCTGGATCACCATCGTGTTCTCGGTCGTCTACCTCGTGCTCTACCCCGGCCTCGGCCGGGTGCCGGGCGTCCTTGGCTGGACCTCGAGCGACGCGCACGCGAAAGAAAGCGCCGCGGTCGACGCGAAGGTCAAACCGCTGTACGACAAGTATCTGGCGATGGATCTGAAGCAGGTGGCGGCGGAACCGCAGGCCCGGGCCATGGGCGAGCGGCTGTTCCTCAATCACTGTGCGCAATGCCACGGGTCGGACGCCGGCGGCAGCCGCGGCTTTCCCAATCTGCGCGACAACGACTGGCTCTTTGGCGGCGCGCCGGAGACCATCCGCGAATCGATCACCAACGGCCGGATGGGCGTGATGCCGGCGCTGGGACCGGTGCTCGGCGAGGACGGGACGAAGAACGTCGTCGCCTACGTGCGCTCGCTCTCCGGCCTCGCCCACGACAGCCTGCGCGGGCAGCTCGGCAAGCCTGCGTTCGAGCAGAACTGCGCGGCCTGCCATGGCATGGACGGCAAGGGCAACCAGGCCGTGGGCGCCCCGAACCTGACCGATCAGATCTGGTTGTACGGCAGCTCCGAGGCGACGATCGCCGAAGGCATCAACAAGGGCCGCCACCTCGGCATTGACGAGGCTCACCTGCCGATGCCGGCGCACAAGGACATGCTGGGCGCAGGCAAGATCCAGATCGTTGCCGCCTACGTGTGGGGACTGTCCAACAAGCCGGGCAAGGCCCCCTAAGCCTGCGCGATCGCGCCGCTCGCGGACGCGCGTCCGCGAGCGCGTCGCCTTTCCGGGCACGCCGCGGCGTGCCCCGTACGTCTCTGCCTGCGGGTGGCCGAGCGGTTGAGGTTTCCTGGTGAACGATTTTCCGAAGATGATTGCGGCGACGCCGGCGCCGGCTGCGGCCGACGCGGAAACCGGCCTCTACGAGATCCGGAAGAAGATCTATCCGCGGGCCGTGCACGGCTGGTTCGCGAACTGGTCGTGGACGTTGGTCTTCGTCACGCAGATCGTCTACTACGGCCTGCCGTGGCTTTCCTGGAACGACCGCCAGGCGGTGCTCTTCGACATCGCCGCGCGCAAGTTCTACATCTTCGGGATCGTCTTCTGGCCGCAGGACGTCATCTATCTCACGTTTCTGCTGATCATCGCCGCGCTCTCGCTGTTCCTGTTCACCGCGATGGCCGGCCGCCTGTGGTGCGGCTACGCCTGCCCGCAGACGGTCTACACGCAGATCTTCCTGTGGGTCGAGCGCCGCATCGAGGGCGACCGGAACGCGCGCATCCTCCTCGATCGGCAGCCAGTGTCGGCGCGCAAGCTCGGCAAGAAGGCGGCGAAGCACGCAATCTGGATCGCGATCGCGCTGTGGACCGGCATCACCTTCGTCGGCTACTTCACGCCGTTTCGCACGCTGCTGACGGCGATTCCCGGCAACCTCGGCGGCTGGGAGACCTTCTGGATCCTGTTCTACGGGCTTGCGACCTATGGCAATGCCGGCTACATGCGCGAGCAGGTCTGCAAGTACATGTGCCCGTACGCGCGCTTCCAGTCGGTGATGTTCGACAGGGACACGCTGGTCATCACCTACGACAAGGCACGCGGGGAGCCGCGCGGCGCGCGCAGCCGCAAGGCCGACTACAAGACGGCGGGCCTCGGCGATTGCGTCGATTGCTCGATCTGCGTGCAGGTCTGCCCGACCGGCATCGACATCCGCAAGGGCCTCCAGTACGAATGCATAGGCTGCGCGGCGTGCATCGACGGATGCAACCAGGTGATGGACAAGATGGGCTATCCGCAGGGGCTCATCCGCTACACGACCGAGAATGCGCTCGCCGGGGGCTACGACCGCGCGACGATGTGGCGGCGCGTGTTTCGCGCCCGGACGCTCGTCTACATCGGGTTGCTCGCCGACGATCGTCGCCGCTGTCGGCGTGTCGCTCTACCTGCGCGACGACGCTCAAGGTCGACGTGATCCGCGACGGGGCGCGCTCGCGCGCGAGACCGTGCCGGGGGTGATCGAGAACGTGTACCGTCTGCAGATCATGAACACCGACGAGAGCGCCGCAGGCAATTCACCGATCGACCGTGGACGGGATGCCCGGGATCAAGGTCGTCGGCGTCGAGCAGCCGATCGCGATCGGCGGCGAGTCGACTTCGCCTCGTGCCCGTACGCTGCAGGCGCCGGCCGAGGCGGGCAAGCCCGGCGCGAATCGGATCGAGTTCGTCATCGAGGCCGTCGGCGACGCGAAGCTCGCTGCGGCGCGAGAAATCGACCTTCCTGTTTCCGCGATGATCCGCCCCCGAGCGACATCGAGCGCCATGTCCATCCTGGCCGCAGCGAAGCCCTGGTACCGGAACCGTTGGCCTTGGCTGCTGATGGCCGGCCCGGCGATCGTCGTCGTCGCCGGATTCGCGACGGCGTGGCTCGCCGTGGCGACCGATGACGGCGTGGTCGCCGACGACTACTACAAGCGCGGCCTCGTGATCAACCGGCAACTCGAGCGGTCGAGCCGCGGCGCGGCATTGGGGCTGGGTGCCGTGCTCGAGGTCGACCCGGACGGCGCTCTGCGCATGCGCCTGTCGGGGCTGGCGGATGCGGCGGCAGCGCCGCCGACGGTGCGGGCCAGACTGATCCATGCGACGCGCGCGGGGCTGGACCGATCCGCAACGCTGGAGCGCGGCGCCGACGGCGACTACACCGGCCGCATCGCTCCGCTGCCGGCGGGGCGCTGGCTGGTGTCGGTCGAGACCGACGCCTGGCGGTTGCCCACCGTGGAGGCGAGCGGGACGCTTACCGAGGTGCGGCTCGGCGCGGCGCGCGCCGTGGACTGAGGCCCGCTTGCGCGCCGTTGGGCGGGCCGGCAGGCTGAAGTGGCGATCGACGATCGGGAACCAAGGAGGCAGCGATGGAGGCGAGCGGCAGTCTTTCCCGGCGGTTGATGTGGGTGATCTGGCCCGCGTTCCTCGTTGCCGGGATCGCGGAGGCGGTCTTTTTCACGGTGTTCGATCCGTTCGAGCTGCATTTCTTCGGCGCGACGCTCGACGTGTCGCGCGAGGTGATCTACACGATGGGATTCTTCGGTTTCTGGGGGCTCGGCATCGCCTCGTCGGCGCTCACGGTGTTTCTGGAGCGCTCGCCGTGGGAAGTCAACCACTGTCCGATCGAGCCGGACGAGCGGCCGCCGGGTTGCCCGAAGCGCGACGAGCCGGATGCCCGCTGCGCGCCCGGCGAGTTGCCGCAACGTTGAGCGTGTGCGTCGGCGCCGACCGTCGCCGCCACTCGCGGCGCGCCCGTCCGCGGGCGCGCCGTGTCTTGCTACCCGCGCTGCCCGATGAGCTGCTTCAGCGCGCCGGGATCGAGCAGCTTGACCGCGCGGCCCTGGACCTGGATCAGCCCGACTTCCTGGAACCGCGAGAACAGGCGGCTCACCGTCTCGAGCTTGAGGCCGAGATAGCTGCCGATCTCCTCCCGGGTCATGCGCAGCACGTACTCGGTGGACGAGTAGCCGCGACGACGATAACGCTCGGCCAGGTTCAGCAGGAACACGGCGAGACGCTCCTCCGCGCGCATGCTGCCGAGCAGCAGCATGATGTTGTGGTCGCGCGAGATTTCCCGGGACAGGAACTGGTGGAGGTTATGCTGCAGTGCGGGCACGCTCCGCGCGAGCTCCTCGATCCGCTCGAACGGGAGCGCGCAGACTTCGGTGTCCTCCAGGGCGATCGCCTGGCAGCCGTGCCGGTCGGTGCCGATGCCGTCCAGACCGATGATGTCGCCCAGCATGTGATAGCCGGAGACCTGCTCGCGGCCGTCCTCGGCCAGCACGGTGGTCTTGAGGGAGCCGAGACGGATCGCGTACAACGCATGAAACGTCTCCCCGGCCCGGTACAGCGAGTCGTTCTTCTTGAGCTTGGTGCGATTGCCGACCAGCGCGTCGACCTGCTTCAGCTCGTCGCTGTTGAGGCCGCCGGGGAGGCACAACTCGCGCATGCTGCACGTCGAGCAATGCGTCTTGAGGTCGCGAAGCGATATGACGGGGGCGCTCGGCGCGGGGCCGCTCCCGCGCCCGCCCGACGGGGAGGCCGGTGCCGGAATCCCGGTCATTGGCTTCGCATTCAGCGGCATGGCGGGGGTGGTCCTGGGAAACTGTCGTTGACCTGCGACAAACTTCGTCACTTTAACGGGAAAACCGCGAAAAGAACAGGACTCCGCGTGGGCGCCGGGCGCGGCGCGATCGCGAGGCGCCGGGCGCTCGCCGGCGATTCGACGCATGCGCGACATGTTGTCGCAGGTCAACGACCGTGGCCCTGTCCGCATTGATCGGCGCGCTGCTCGCCGGAATCCTCGGCGGCGCGCATTGCCTCGCGATGTGCGGGGGTTTCGTGACAGCGATGGCAGGCGGGGCGAATTCGGCCGGGGCGCCGGCGGCGCCGCTGCTCCCGGCAAGCACGCTCGCCTGGCGCCAGCTTTCGTACAACGCCGGGCGGATCACGACCTACGCGCTGCTCGGGGCGGCCGCGGGCGGTGCTGGCGGCACCCTGCTTGCGGCGGCGGACTGGCTGCCGCTGCAGCGCACCGTTTTCGTGGTTGCCAACCTGTTCCTGCTCGGGCTGGCCGCTGCAATCGCCTGGAAGCGCGCCGGGCTGGCCTGGCTGCAAGGCGCGGGCAACGCTTTGTTCGCCAAGGCGCTTCCCGCCGTGCGCCCGTTGCTCCAGGCCGATTCGACCGCGGCACGCTTTGCGCTGGGCATGATCTGGGGGCTTGTGCCGTGTGCGCTCACTTACAGCGTGTTGCCCATCGCCGTATTTGCGGGTGGGGCTTGGCAGGGCGCGGCGGTCATGCTCGCGTTCGGTGTCGGTACGTTGCCCAATCTGCTGGCGACCGGCTGGCTGGTCTCCCGTGCCGGCCGTTGGCTCGACGCCAAGGCCGTCCGTCTGGCCGCGGCCGTGCTCATCGCCGGATTTGCCGTCGTGGGGCTCTGGCGCGCGCTCTTCGCCACGGGCTCGCTGGCCCACGGGCCGTTCTGCCTCTAGGCCCCGGACGGATTCCGGCGTCGGCGGCGTGTTCGCTCCGGATCGCCGCGACGGGAACCCTCGGCCCGCGTGCGAGAATTGCCCGGGCGACAACGGCCCGTTAGGGGAGCAGCGGTCGCCGCCGGCGAGCCCACCCCCGTTGCCCGAACGATCTGCGATGCCTGAAACCGCACACCCGGTCGCCGACCCCCGCACGTTCCCGGACGTGGCAGCTGCGCCGGTCGGGGCACGCCAGCTGTACGCCATGGCCGACGCGAGCCTCGTGGCGGAGACCGGGCAACGTTCCGACGCGATCGACCGGGATCTGCGCCGGTTGCTCGCCGCGCGACTTGCCGGGGACGGCCCCTCGCTTGCCGCGGACTTGTCCGGTGCGCCGTCGGTTGCGATTGCGCGGCATCTCTGGCGCATGCTCGATGCCGCGTGGCGGGAGGCGGAGGCGGCCGAAGGCGCCGGCCTCGCGGTCACCTTGTTCGCGCTGCCGCTCGTCGTGGTCACCGGCCTCGAGATCGCGGAGGGCGACGCCACGCTGTCCGGGTGCCTCGACGATCCCCGAAGGCTTGCGACGATACTCGTCGAAGGCGGAGCCCTCGCGGGCAACCGGACGATTGCGCTCGCGAATGCCCTCGTCGGCATCGAGGCGATCGATGTCGCACGCCTGCCGGAAATCCGGGAGTGGACAAGGCTGCCGGACTCCCTCGCGCCGGGAGCATCGCTACCCGCCCAATCCCTTGCCCCGGTGCCCATCGCCGTGCATGCGGCGCGCGAGACCGTGCACCTTCGCTTCCTCGTCGGCACAGCGATCGCGAAGCCCGGCGCGGACCTGCTCGCCGAGACGGGAGTCGGCAAATGGGGTGCGCCGTTCACGCGCGAACTGGCGCGGCAGCTCGCCGCCGGGCCGGTTTCCGCACTCGCGCTGCCACGCGCGCCGCAGCGGCTGCTTCCTGCCGTTGCCCAGGGCCTGGCCGCGCAGCGCGAGGTGTCCGCGCAGATCTTCGCCAGCAACGCGATCCGCAAGTTCCGCGGCAGTGTCGGCGAGCCCACGGCGGTCATCAGCGCGCATCGGGCGTCCGAAGCGCCGGGCGGCGGCGAGTTGCGGCTCTCGCTGTCGTCGCCGCTCGATCCGCGCGCCGCCGAAGGTTTCCGCTGCCCGCTCTACCCGCTCGACCGGGCGGGCGACGTGGCGGCGATGCTCGTCGAGCTGCTGCGCGATTGCCGGGTGACGGACATCCGCGTGCTGGGAGGCGTACACGCGGACCGCGCCCCGGGAACGGGGTTGCCGCTGCTGTTCAAGCCCGATACGATCCCCGACGCCACAGCGGTCGTCCTGCACTGATGCGCAAACTCACGGCAAACCACGCATCCGCCGAACGCGGGCGGATCACGCTCGCGGAGGCCGCGGCGATGCTGCCCACGCCGGAGGGCAAGCGCTCGGCGGCGGTGTTCGAGCACGGAACGCTGCAGGTCAAGCTCTATGCCCCGCGCGGCAGCGACCTTCAGCAGCCGCACACGCGCGACGAGGCGTACGTCGTCGCACGCGGCAGCGGCTGGTTCGTCAACGATGGACATCGCCATCCGTTCGCGGCGAACGACGTGCTGTTCGTCAGGGCCGGTGCCGTGCACCGCTTCGAGGACTTCAGCGACGACGTCCTCGTCTGGGTCTTCTTCTATGGCCCGGAGGGCGGGGAGGCGGACCGGGACGGACACCCTTCGCCCTAGGCGGCGGTCGGGGAGGAACGGTGGCTACCCCGCGAACAGCGACGCGATCTCCAGCCTTTCGGCCGCGGCCTCGCGACGCCTGACGCGCCCGGCGCCGCTGATCTGCTGCGTGACCGTCGGGTCGCCGAGGTACTCGACGCTTCCGGCGCCGGTGATGCCGACTCTCAAGGTCTTCTCCACGCGGACGACGACGTTTCCGGCGCCGCTGACCGCCACGCGGGCATCTTCGCTGACGAGATCCGCCGCGCGGTAATCGCCGGCCCCGGAGATCGCCACCCGCTGTTCGGTGGCCCGGCCCGCGACCTCCGCCTTCATCGCGCCCGAGCCGGTGAGCGAAAGCAGCTTCGTGTCGAGGTCGGCGATCTTCAGCGATGTCGCTCCGGAGGCGGACACCCGAAGCCGATCGGTCTTGAGGCGCCCGGCCTGGACTTTGACGGCGCCCGCGGCGCTGATTCCGTCGAGCTCGCGATAGGTGATCGTCACGCGGGCGGGGCGCGCGCTGCCGCCGAGGAGCTCGGACCACCAGCGCCGCGACGCGCCGCCGCCGATCGCGAGGGTCCCGTCGACCACCTCGGTGCGCACGCGCGGCAGCTGCCTCGACGGGGCCTCGACGGTCACCGATTCGGTGGCGCCCTGGACCAGCGTCGCATCGACGAGGCCTTCGATGGCGATGCGCGTGAAGGGCGCGAGCGCGCGCTGCTCCGTCGCGACTTCGCCGCGGGCGCCGGGGAACGACCAGACGAGAAAGACCCAGGCGAGGCCGGCGGCGAGCGCGACCGCCAGCAGGATCAACAGGACCGGGACGACGCGCGGCATGGGGCCTCCGGATGCGGGAACAATCGCATCTTAGACGCCTTCGCGAGGTCATTCGGATTCGCACGGGCAGGGCCACCGCCGGATTCGCTGGCCCGCCGGGGCCCGCGGGGGGCCGGTCCAGGCGCTATCATCGGAACCGGCAGATCCGCCATCCCGGGATTCTGCGAGGGGAATCCCCGGCATCGGAAAGGAAGGACGGCGTGAGCCCCGCACACGATCACATCCGCATATTGGTGGCCAAGGTCGGGCTGGATGGTCACGACCGCGGCGTCAAGATCGTCGCGCGGACGCTGCGCGACGCCGGCATGGACGTCATCTACACCGGGCTGCATCGCACGCCGCAGGAGGTCGTCGACGCCGCGATCCAGGAGGACGTCGACGTGATCGGGATCAGCATCCTCTCCGGCGCGCACATGACGGTGTTTCCGCGCGTGCTGAAGCTGCTTGCCGAGCGCGGTGCCGACGATATCCTCGTCGTCGGCGGCGGCGTGATCCCGGACGACGACGTGTCGACGCTGACGGCGCTGGGCGTCAAGGCGCTGATCCTGCAGGACGCGCCCCCCGAGGCGATCGTCACCGCCGTCCGCCGCGTCGTCGCCGAGCGCGGACCGCGGTGACGGAGGCGGCTGCATGGAATCGTGGACCTTTCCGCCGCGTTTCGACGCCGACTACCTGCCGCCCGCAACGTCGCGCCACTGGTACCCGCGGCGCGAGACGATGCCGCCGGCGAGCCGCGAGCGCGCGATTCTCGAGCGGCTGCAGGTGCTCGCGCGCTATGCATGGGACCATGCGCCCTTCTATCGCCGGAAGTGGGACGAGGCCGGATTCCATCCCGACCACTTGCGCACGCTCGAGGATTTCGAGGCGAAGGTTCCGGTCATCACCAAGCGTGACTTGCGCGAGGCGCAGGCACGGGTGCCGCCGTTCGGCGATTACCTTTGCGTTCCCGGCGGCGAGGTCCACCACATACACGGCACGTCCGGCACGACGGGCCGGCCCACGGTCTTCGCGGTTGGCCGCGGCGACTGGGACGCGATCGCCAATGCGCACGCGCGAATTCTCTGGGGCATGGGCCTGCGGCCGGGCGACACCGTGTTCATCGCGGCGATCTTCAGCCTCTACATGGGCTCGTGGGGCACGCTCGCCGGTGTCGAGCGCCTGCGCGCCAAGGCGTTTCCGTTCGGGGCCGGCGCGCCGGGAATGACCGCGCGCGCGGCGATGTGGCTCGACCTGATGAAGCCGTCGGCGTTCTACTCGACGCCGTCGTTCGCGCTGCATCTGGCGGAAGTCGCGCGCGCCGAAGGTTTCGATCCACGGGCCTTCGGCCTGAAGACGATGTTCTTCTCCGGCGAGCCCGGCGCCTCGGTGCCCGGTGTGCGCGACAAGATCGTCGCTGCGTTCGGCGCGCGCGTGATCGACTGCGGATCGATGGCGGAGATGACGCCGTTCATGAACCTCGCCGGGACCGCCGAGACCGACGGCATGCTGCTGTGGCAGGACGTCGTGTACACCGAGGTCTGCGATCCCGCGACCTACCGGCGCGTGCCGTTCGGGAGCCGCGGCACGCCCGTGTACACGCACCTCGAGCGCACGTCGCAGCCGATGATCCGGCTCGTTTCGGGAGATCTCACGCAATGGGAGGACGGCCCCGCGCCCTGCGGGCGCACGTACCCCCGGCTGCCGAAGGGCATCTTCGGCCGCATCGACGACATGTTCACGATCCGCGGCGAGAACGTCTATCCGAGCGAGGTCGATGCCGCAGTCAACGAGCTGTCCGGCTACGGCGGCGAGCACCGGATCGTCATCACGCGTGACGGCGCGATGGACGAGTTGCTGGTCCGCATGGAGGCGGCGCCGGCCGTCCACGCGGCGGGGCCCTCCGCGGTGCGCGCCCTCGCGGACGAGGCGGCCCGGAAGCTCCTGCGCACGCTGGGGTTGCGAGCCAGGGTCGAAGTCGTCGCTCCCGGAACGTTCCCGCGGACCGATTTCAAGGCGCGGCGGGTCATCGACGACCGCGAAGTGTTCCGCGAACTGAACGCGCGGCTCGCGGACGGCGCGTGAAGCCGTCAGTGCCCTCGCTCGAGCTCGTTCCCGGCGTGCTGGCCGGCGAGATTCGCGCGATCGCGCGGCTGCTCTCCCGCGCCGAGGCCGGCGACGAGGAGTGCCGGCCGGCGCTGGAGGCGATCTTCCGGCACGCGGGCCGCGCGCACGTCGTCGGGATCACGGGCGTGCCGGGCAGCGGCAAGTCGACGCTGGTCGCAAGGCTCGCTGCGGAGATCCGGCGCACCGAGCGCCGCATCGGCATCGTCGCGATCGACCCTTCGTCCCCGTTTTCCGGCGGCGCGATTCTCGGCGACCGCATCCGTATGGGCGATGTGGCCGGCGACCCCGGCGTCTACGTCCGGAGCATGGCCACCCGCGGCGCGCTCGGCGGACTCGCGCGCGGCACGCTGGACGCCGTGGACATTCTCGATGCGGCGGGCTACGACGTCGTCGTCATCGAGACGGTCGGCGTGGGGCAGGACGAGGTCGAGATCGTGCGCGCCGCGCACACGACGGTGGTCGTCTCCGCGCCGGGGCTCGGCGACGACATCCAGGCGATCAAGGCCGGGATTCTCGAGATCGCCGACATCCATGTCGTGGGGAAGTCCGACCGACCCGACGCCGACAAGACGATCACCGACCTCAAGTCCATGCTGGCGATGGGACCGGCGTCGGCGCGCAGCGGCGATTGGCTGGTGCCGGTCGTGCCGACCTGCGCGCTTTCCGGCGCGGGCGTCGCCGAGCTGCGCGCGGCGATCGATGCCCACCGCAATGCGCTCGACGCCGGCGACGCCATGAGCGCGCGGCGCACCGCCATCAACCAGCGCCGGCTCCTCATGGCCGGCGAAGAGATTCTGCGCGACGTGCTGTCGCAGCAGCGCGACGGCCGCGTCGCCCGCCTGCTCGCCGAGGTCGATGCGCGCGCGATCGGTCCGCACGCGGCGGCGAAGCGCCTGCTCGCCGGCATACCGAAGGGAGGACGCATGAGCGACCGCGGAAGCGACGACCACGCCGCAGGGGACGCGGCCCGGGCCGCGCTCGCGGCGCAACTCGAGGCCTGGGAGCGCAACGAGGTCGCATCCTTCCTTGCGCGCCAGCCGGAGCGGCTGCCGGAATTCCGCACGCTGGGCGGTCTGCCGCTGAAGCGCGTCTACACGCCGCTCGATGTCGGCGACACGCCGTACTCGGACATCGGCCTGCCCGGCCAGTATCCGTACACCCGCGGTCCTTACCCGACGATGTATCGCGGGCGGCTGTGGACGATGCGGCAGATCGCGGGCTTCGGCACCGCCGAGGACACCAACGGGCGCTTCAAGTACCTGATCGCCCAGGGCCAGACGGGGCTGTCGACCGACTTCGACATGCCGACGCTGATGGGCTACGACAGCGACCACCCGCTCTGCGAAGGCGAAGTGGGTCGCGAAGGCGTGGCGATCGACACCCTCGCCGACGTCGAGCATCTGTTCGACGGCATCGACCTCGAGCGCATCTCGGTGTCGATGACGATCAATCCCACCGCATGGATCCTGCTCGCGATGTACGTCGCGCTGGCGCGCAAGCGCGGCTACGACCTCGACCGGCTCTCGGGCACGATCCAGGCGGACATCCTGAAGGAGTACCAGGCGCAGAAGGAGTGGATCTTTCCGATCGCCCCGTCGGTGCGCATCGTCCGCGACTGCATCACCTACTGCGCGCGGAACATGAAGCGGTACAACCCGATCAACATCTCGGGCTATCACATCTCCGAGGCGGGCGCATCGCCGCTGGACGAGGCCGCGTTCACGATGTGCAACCTCGTCACCTACGTCGACGAGGTGACGAAGACGGGGATGCAGGTCGACGAGTTCGCGCCGCGGCTCGCGTTCTACTACGTCTGCCAGGCCGACTTCTTCGAGGAGATCGCGAAGTTCCGCGCGGTGCGGCGCGTCTACGCGAAGATCATGCGCGAGCGCTTCGGTGCGAAGAACCCCGAGTCGATGCGGCTGCGCTTCCACTGCCAGACCGCGGCGGCGTCGCTCACCAAGCCGCAGCCGAAGATCAACATCGTGCGCACGGGGCTCCAGGCGCTCGCCGCGGTTCTGGGCGGCGCGCAGAGCCTGCACACGAACGGAATGGACGAGGCGTTTGCGATTCCGACCGAGGAGGCGATGAAGATCGCGCTGCGCACGCAGCAGATCATCGCCGACGAAAGCGGTGTCGCCGGCGTCGCCGATCCGCTCGGCGGCTCGTATCTCGTCGAGAGCCTCACGACCCGCTTCGAGCGCGACATCTTCCGGATAATGGACGAGGTCGAGCGCCGCGGCGGAACCGTCAAGCTGATCGAGGACGGCTGGTTCCAGCAGCGGATAGCGGACTTCGCCTACGAGACTGCCAAGCGGAAGGCGAGCGGCGAGAAGCCGGTGATCGGCGTCAACCGGTACGTCGAGCCGGACGAACAGCTCGACGTCGAGATCCACCCCTACGATCCGACCACCGCGGAACGGCAGATTGCGCGTCTGCACCGCGTGCGCCGCGAGCGCGACGACGCGAAAGTGCGTGCGCTGCTCGACCGGCTCGCTGCCGTGGCCGCGGACGAGCGCGAGAATATCCTGCCGGTGACGATCGAGCTGGTCGCGGCCGGTGCATCGATGGGCGACATCGTCGAACGCCTGAGGGAACTGTGGGGTACGTACCGCGAGAGGCCCGTCTTCTAACGGGGTCAGTGCAAGTTATCCGTCTACAACGGCATCGCCGGATAACTTACACTGACCCCATCACAACAGGATGCTCATCCGCTATCTCGACTTCGTGCCGTCGGTCGCCGCGCCGATGGATTGTGCGCCGACCGCGGCGATCGTCGGCCGCACCGTCGCCGGTCCCGGCCTGGTGCTGCGCGACCATGCGATGCTGCGCGCCGATGGCGACTGGGTGCGGATCGGCGCCAACGTCTACTTCGGCGAGCGGGCGACCGTGCATATCGCCGACAGCACGCTGCCGGCGATCGTCGGCAACGACGTCACCGTCGGACGATTTGCGCTGGTCCATGCGTGCACGGTCGAGGATCGGGTCGTCGTTGGCGACACGGCCGTCGTCATGGACGGTGCGCACGTCGGCGCCGGGGCCGTGATCACCGCGGGCAGCCTCGTGCCGCCGCGCAAGCGGCTTGCCGGCGGGTGGGTCTACGAAGGCAACCCGGCGACGCCGGTCCGCGAGGTCGGGGCGGAGGATCTCGCGGCCGCGGCGTACGCCATCCGGAATCGCAGCAAGTCGTCGCTGGTGACGTCCGGCGACCTGCCGCCGCTCGACGCGGCAGCGCTCCTGCCGACGGGCGGGGACGAGCGCGCGGGGCGCGGCGCGGACGCGCCCGCGGGTGGGTCGCGCCTACATTGCGCCGACTGCGGCGCTCGTCGGCGACGTCGCGGTGGCCGACGACGCGAGCGTCTATTTCGGGTGCGTCGTCGTCGCCGGCGGCGCACGTGTCGAGATCGGCCCGCGCACCAACATTCAGGACAACTCGCTGCTCGTGACCGATGCGGCGCGGGGTCCGCTCGTCATCGGCGCCGACGTGACGGTCGGTCACAACGTGCGCATGGGCGCGGCGATCGTCGGGGACCACGCATTGATCGGGATGGGATCGCAGGTCGGCGACGGCGTCATCGTCGAGGAGGGCGGCTGCATCGGCGCGCGCGCCCTGGTCGAGCCCGGCACCGTGGTCGCGAAGGGGTGGATCTGGGCGGGCCGCCCCGCATGCGCGTTCCGCGAGGTGAAGCCCCAGGAGCGCGAGCTGTTCGCGCAGGCGGCGGAAATCTATGTTCGCTACGGAGCGGCGTACCGCAGCGGGGCGCGTTCGGGGGACTGACGGACGCCGGGGAAACCTCGGCGCGGGATGCGTGCGGCGGTTCCCTACCGATCCGCGGGCCGGAACCGGATGTCGCCGTACCATGCTTCCACGGAACCGCTGGTGTTGTCGGTGTCGGTCATCACCCCGATGCCGGTGAGATCGCCCGGCTCCTCGTCGAACGCCTGCCGGTAGTCGTCGTAGACGTTGCGCGAGAAGCGCTGCCACTTGCCCGACGCCGCCGGCGCCGCTCGCCACGACGATCATCCGCACGCGGCGCGTGTACGGGTGCTCGATCACCGTGCCCACGGGCAGCCGGCGGGCCCATACGTACTGCAGCAGCGCATACGGCAACTCGCGGCCGGACAGCTTCTCGGTGATGTAGAAGACGGCCCGCTCGACCAGCGGCAGCTGCGACTTGTCGCCGTCGAACGCGAACAGGAGCCGCGCCGGCGCGTCCTCCTTCGCCGCGACCCGGTTGTCGGCGCCGTCGACGAGCGAGCTGGCCTTCCACCGCCACTCGACGACGGGCGCGCTGCGAACGTCGAAGACCGTGAACTGGGCGAGCCCGCTGGCGGCGGCGATCGCCTTCGCATGCAGCACGACCGCGTCGCCGTCCTCGACCAGCGCGTAGTCGGTCGGCGTCTTGTTCGCGGAAAGCTTCACGGGCTCCCAGCCCCGCGGCAATCCCGCGCCGGGCTTGCCGGCGGAGAAGGGCGCGGGCAGGGGCGCGGCCTCGAAGCCCGGCTGCGCCGGCGACGGACGCTGGCGCGAGGGCCGCGCCAAGCGCGAGGAGCGGCGCGAGCAGGCAAGCGGCGCGGCAACGAGAGGATCGCGATCCGCTCGGTCGCGCGCGATCGGTCCGGCCGGGGCCACGTTCCATCGTGATGCCGATGATACAGCCGCGCGCACCGGGGTCCGTATAATCACCGTCCGTCATCGACACGAGCCCTCCCGCCAATGAACCTCGACCGCGTGCCCGCCGGCAAGGATGTCCCGAACGACTGCAACGTCATCATCGAAATCCCGATGCTGCGGGGATCCGATCAAATACGAGGTCGACAAGGAAACCGGCGCGGTGTTCGTCGACCGGTTCATGTCGTCGTCGATGCACTACCCGTGCAACTACGGCTACATTCCGCGCACGCTCTCTCACGACGGTGATCCGTGCGACGTGCTGGTCCTCTCGCCGATGCCGCTCATCACGGGCGTGGTCGTGCGCTGCCGGCCGATCGGCATGCTGAAGATGGACGACGAGGCGGGAGGCGATTCGAAGGTGCTCGCGGTGCCGATCGACAAGCTGACCGGCGCTCTATCGCAACGTGCAGTCGCCGCGCGACCTGCCCGAGATGACGACGCAGCAGATCGCGCACTTCTTCGAGCACTACAAGGATCTCGAGCCCGGAAAATGGGTGCGCGTGTCCGCCTGGGTCGGCGCCGAGGAAGCGAAACGGGAGATTCTGGAAGGCATCGCGCGCTACGACGCGGCGAGTCCGAAGCCGAACTTCTGAACGCCGCATTGCACCGCCGTTGCCGGCAGGAGCTGTCGCGGTGGCAGGCGCGCGGGCAGTCGGTCGGGCCTGACCGCCGCGTGTCCGGCATGGCCGGGTATGTGCGCGGCACCCGATTCCCATGAGCGACGCCGCCCACGCGCGAAGGCAATCCGCGTTCCCGCTGCTGTTCGTGCTGCTGTGGAGCACCGGCTTCATCGCGGCGAAGTACGGGCTCCCGTACGCGCCCCCGCTGACCTTTCTCCTGTATCGCTTCGCGCTGGTCGCCGCGCTGATGACCGCTGGTCGCATTGGCGACCCGTGCTCCGTGGCCGGGCACGTTCGCGCAGGTCGGGCACGTCGCGGTCGCGGCGTGGCTGGTCCACGGCGTTTATCTCGGCGGCGTGTTCGTCGCGCTCGCCGCCGACATGCCCGCCGGCACGGCTGCGATGCTGGTGGGGCTCCAGCCCATCGTCACGGTTGCCATCGCACGCGGGTGGCTCGGCGAGCGCGTCGTGCCGCGGCAATGGCTGGGGCTGCTGCTGGGGCTGGCCGGAGTCTGGCTGGTCGTCAGGCACAAGCTCGGACTGACCGGCGATGTCACCGCGCTCGTGGCCACCGCGGTCGCGCTCGGCGGCATCAGCGTGGGCACGCTCTACCAGAAGCGATTCTGCTCGCACGTCGACCTGCGCACGGGAGCCGTGATCCAGTTCGCCGCGTGCGCGGGCGCCTACCTGCCGCTCGCGCTCGCGTTCGAGCACGTGCCGGTGCGCTGGACGCCGGAGTTTGCCTTCGCGCTGGGCTGGTCGGTCGTCGTGCTGTCGGTCGGGGCGATCAGCCTCCTCTACTGGCTGCTGCGTCACGGCGCCGCCGCGAATGTCGCCAGGCTTTTCTTTCTCGTTCCCGCAGTGACCGCCGTGATGGCGTGGCTGATCTTCGGCGAGACGCTCGATGCGCTCGCGATTGCGGGAATGGCACTGATCAGCGTAGGCGTGGCGCTCGCGCGGGCCTGACCGGCCGGAGACTTGGCATCGGCCGATCGGGTCAGCTGGATGGCGCCGATGGTCCTCGTTCCCGGCGAACCGCGGTGTCCGACAGGACGATCCGCGTCCCCGCGATCCGGTCGTGCAGGAACTGGCGCTCGGGGTCGACGAAGGCCCAGAGGAAGTTGAGGGCCAGCAGCCATGCAGCGTGGGCGCCCAGGCCGGCGGGCTTCAGCGCGACATAGGCGGCGAGCGCGGCCGCCGGGCCGAGCCACGCGGCGAGGTAGCGGGTGATCGCGGTTCGGGCGTCGACGGGCCGCGCATCGGCGCGCACCAGCGACATCCGCCACGTCTTCATGGGCAGGGTTCGCCTTCCGCCCGTCCATGACCACACGAAATAGGCGCCCACGACGACGAATACGCCGCAGGCCGACAGCACTCGGCCACCGGGCGGAGGCACCGGGAACGCGGTTGCCCCAGGGGCGACACGCGAAACGAGCGGAGCCGTCAGGAAGCCCGTCAGCAGCGCGATGGCCGCGAGCACCAGGCTTTCGTAGCCGAGCGAGGCAAACCGGCGCGGGAGCCGGGCCAGGGGACGCTTGCTGCCCGTCGCCACCGGCGACGCCGGCGGCGCCGCGGGCGCGTCGCGCGTCACCCGGGGCTCACTTGGTGGCGTTGGCGCCCGAGGGTGGCAATACGCCGCCTGGCGCGGGTTGCAGCGGTGGCGTGCCCGGGGGTGGCGGCGGTCCGCTTGGCACGAGCCGCGGCGGTGGCGTGCCCGGGGGTGGCGGCGGTCCGCTTGGCACGAGCCGCGGCGGCGGTGTCCCCAGCGGGAGCGTTGCGCCGCCCGGCGCAAGCTGGGGCGGGGGTGCGCCCGGGGGCGGCGGAGGCCCCCCCGGCACCAGCCGCGGGGGCGGAGACAGTACGGGAGCCGGCTGGACTCCCGGCGGGGACGCCGGCTTGGCTCCCGGTGGCGGCGGCTTCGTGGCGAGCTCGCGCCTGGTTTCGGGGGGCAGCGTCTGGTACTGCTCCCACTTTTGCCGGACTTCCTGCTTCTTTTCCGGCGGAAGCGTCTTCAAGGTCTTGTACCGCTCGCGGGCGGCTTGCCGCTGCTCGGGCGACAGCTGCGCCCACGTCGACATCTGCTGCCGCACGCGTTGCTGCTCGTCGGGGCGCATATGCGGATACCGCTGCGCGATGCCCCGCCACTTCTGCTTGCGCTGGGCGTCCATCCTGTCCCACTCGGGGGCGAGCGGCGCGAGGAACTGCCGTTCGGCGGCCGGCAGCTCGGCCCAGGACGGCGAACCGATCCCGATCGGCTGCGCAAGCGCGCTCGCGACCAGCCCGGCCGAAAGTGCAAACGCCAACGCGAGACGGCAGGTTATTCGTCCACCGCGTGATTCAGCCAATTCTGGAATCCCCGGTCCAAATAGGCATCGATCGGCAGGTCCGAAGAGAGGATCGCGATGTCCGTTTCCTCCAGCTCCTTGAGCTGCTGATGGGCCACCCACTGTTCATAGCCGAAACCGGCTGCGGCGATCAACGCGATCCCCACCCAGAGGCGGCCGCTCGCCCAGAAGCGGCGATCGCCACCGGAGGTTCCCGACCCGCTGAACGCATGCGCGCCGGCCAGCTGCAGATCGGCCGCGCGCTTGGGGTCGGCGAGCCGCGCCAGCGCTTCCTGCCGGGCAAGCTGCAGGCGATAGGCGGTCCCGGGCTTGAGCTCGGCCGTCCCCTGATCGAGAAGGGTGACTATTTTCTTTGCGAAATCATGATCTTTGGAGGTCATAGTGTCACCCCTTTGGCCTTGAGCGTCAGGGCCAGGGCATGAACCGCGCGCGAGCAGTGGGTCTTCACACTGCCCTCGGAACAGCCCATCGCCGCAGCGGTTTCCGCCACATCGAGCTCTTCCCAGTAACGTAACAGAAAGGCTTCCCGTTGACGCGCGGGCAACCGCGCCAGCGCCTGCTCGATGATGGCCATAATCTGACTTTGTTCGAGCTGCTCCGCGGGATCGGCGTTCGCGTTCGAGTCCGATTTTGCCGACAAAGTTTCCAGCGGATCGAAATCGTCGTCCTTTTCGTCACCTTTTCCCAGCGCCGACAGGAGCGTGGTCCACGTCGAACGGACCTTCTGGCGGCGAAAGTGGTCGTGGATCGTATTCTGCAGGATCCGTTGGAAGAGCATCGGCAGCTCCGCCGCCGGCTTTTCCGAATATTTCTCCGTCAGCTTGAGCATCGCATCCTGGACCACGTCGAGGGCGCTGTGCTCGTCGCGGACCGCGAACATCGCCTGCTTGAAGGCGCGGCGTTCGACATCTGCCAGAAAGGCCGAAATTTCTTGGTAGGAGGCCAGGACAAGGTCCGTGCGCTGGGTCGCGGGCATTATAGGACGGCGTGGGGATCGGGCCGTTGTGCGGTGCAACGGGGTTGACCGGCGCCGGTCCGGCGGGTAACGTTGAACCTCGGCCGGAGACGGCCGATGTTGTGCTGCAATAACGGCCGTTCCCGCTCCCTTCGCGATGTCACGAGCATCGGCGGGGAATCCCTCGGGGCCCGAACGGTGGTTACCAGATCGCGGCTTTCTACCCGGTAAAGCCCTGGTGGGCGCGTCCATCCCGAATTCGCGCCGGACAGTGTTGCGAGAGACCCCGTGCGCCGACGGCGCCCGCGGGATCCACCATTTTGCGCAAGGTACAGTCATGCAACTCACGGGTGCGGAAATCGTCATCCGCTGCCTCCAGGAAGAGGGCGTCGAGTACGTCTTCGGCTATCCCGGCGGCGCGGTCCTCAACATCTACGACGAGCTCTTCAAGCAGGAGAAGGTCAAGCACGTGCTGGTCCGCCACGAGCAGGGCGCGGCCCACGCGGCGGACGGCTATTCCCGATCGTCGAACAAGGTGGGCGTGTGCCTCGTGACGTCGGGTCCGGGCGTGACGAATGCGGTGACCGGCATCGCGACCGCCTACATGGACTCGATCCCGATGGTCGTGCTGACCGGCCAGGTGCCGACGCACGCGATCGGCCAGGACGCGTTCCAGGAATGCGACACCGTCGGGATCACGCGGCCCTGCGTCAAGCACAACTTCCTGGTCAAGGACGTGAACGACGTCGCGCCGACGATCAAGAAGGCGTTCTATCTCGCTGCCACCGGTCGCCCCGGACCGGTGCTGGTCGACATCCCGAAGGACGTGACGCAGGCGAAGGCCGAGTTCAACTACCCGAAGACGGTTTCGCTGCGCTCGTACAACCCGGTGACCCGCGGCCACGCCGGGCAGATCAAGAAGGCGGTGCAGCTCCTGCTCGACGCCAAGCGGCCCATGGTGTACAGCGGCGGCGGCGTCGTCCTCAACAACGCGGCACCGCAGCTGACGCGCCTCGTGCGCCTCCTCGGCTTCCCGTGCACCAACACGCTGATGGGCCTCGGGGGATTCCCGGGCACCGACCCGCAGTTCACCGGCATGCTCGGCATGCACGGCACCTACGAGTCGAACATGGCGATGCAGCACTGCGATGTGCTGATCGCCATCGGCGCGCGGTTCGACGACCGGGTCATCGGCAACCCGGAGCACTTCTTTCGCAGCGACCGCAAGATCATCCACATCGACATCGATCCTTCGTCGATCTCGAAGCGGGTGAAGGTGGACGTGCCGATCGTCGGCTACGTCGCCGACGTCCTCGACGAGATGCTGAAGCTGATCGAGACCTCCCCGCAGCGTCCCGATCCCGTCGCGCTGAAGGCGTGGTGGGCGGAGATCAAGGAGTGGCAGCGCAAGGACTGCCTGCGGTACGACGTCAAGAGCGAGCTCATCAAGCCGCAGTACGTGGTCCAGAAGCTCTACGAGCTGACGAAGGGCGACGCGTTCATCACGTCGGACGTCGGCCAGCACCAGATGTGGGCGGCGCAGTACTACAAGTTCGACAAGCCGCGCCGCTGGATCAACTCGGGCGGTCTCGGCACGATGGGCTTCGGCCTGCCTGCGGCGATGGGCGTCCAGCTCGTCAACCCCGGGGCGACCGTGGTCACGGTGACCGGCGAGGCGTCGATCCAGATGTGCATCCAGGAGCTGTCGACCTGCAAGCAGTACCACCTCCCGATCAAGATCGTGAACCTCAACAATCGCTACATGGGGATGGTCCGCCAGTGGCAGGAGTTCTTCTACGGCAACCGGTACGCGGAGTCGTACATGGACGCGCTGCCGGACTTCGTGAAGCTCGCGGAGGCGTATGGCCACATCGGCATCAAGGTGGACAAGCCCGGCGACGTCGACGGCGCCCTGGCCGAGGCGTTCCGGCACAAGGACCGGCTCGTCTTCGTCGACGTCATCACCGACCAGACCGAGAACGTGTTCCCGATGGTGCCCGGCGGCAAGGGCCTCACCGAGATGATCCTGGCGGAGGAGCTGTGAGCGCCGCCGGGCCGTCGCAGGGCGCAAACTGCGCCACCTCGGGGGGAAACTGACCATGCGCCATATCCTGTCGATCCTGGTCGAGAACGAGGCGGGCGCGCTGTCGCGCATCTCGGGGCTCTTCTCGGCGCGCGGCTACAACATCGAGTCGCTCACGGTGGCGCCGACCGAGGACGTGACGATGTCGCGGATGACGATCGTCACCGTCGGCTCCGAGGACGTCATCGAGCAGATCACCAAGCAGCTGAACAAGCTCGTCGACGTCGTCAAGGTCGTCGACCTGACGGAAGGCAACCACATCGAGCGCGAGCTGATGCTGGTCAAGGTGCGGGCGGCGGGGAAGGACCGCGAGGAGATGAAGCGCCTCGCCGACATCTTCCGCGGGCGCATCCTCGACGTCACCGACAAGAGCTACACGATCGAGCTCACGGGCACGGGGTCGAAGCTCGACGCATTCCTGACCGCGATCGAGCCCGGCGTGATTCTCGAGACGGTGCGCACCGGCGCCTCGGGGATCGGGCGCGGCGAGCGGATACTGCGGGTTTGAGCCGGGACGACTCGGTCGCTGGATGTGATTGTGGGTCCGGCTCCGGCCGGATCCGGCAGGCCGGCTGAAGTCGGCGCCACGTTGACAATGGGAGCGGTTCGATGAAGATCTACTACGAGAAGGATGCCGACCTGTCGCTGATCAAGGGCAGGAAGGTCACGATCGTCGGCTACGGATCGCAGGGGCACGCGCACGCGCTCAACCTGCACGACTCCGGGATCAAGGTGACGGTCGGCCTGCGCAAGGACGGCGCGTCGTGGGCAAAGGCGAAGAAGGCCGGGCTCAAGGTCGCCGAGGTCGACGACGCCGTCAGGGGAGCCGACGTCGTGATGATGTTGATGCCGGACGAGCACATCGCCGCCGTGTACAAGGACGGCGTCGAGCCGCACATCAAGAAAGGGGCGACGCTCGCGTTCGCGCACGGCTTCAACATCCACTACGGGCAGGTCGTCCCGCGCGCCGACCTCGATGTCGTGATGATCGCGCCCAAGGCCCCCGGACACACGGTGCGCTCGACCTATGTGCAGGGCGGCGGCGTGCCGATGCTGATCGCAGTCCACCAGGACGCGTCGAAGAAGGCGCGCGACGTCGCGCTCTCCTACGCGGCGGCGATCGGCGGCGCGCGAGCGGGCGTGATCGAGACCAATTTCCGCGAAGAAACGGAGACCGATCTCTTCGGCGAGCAGGCGGTGCTCTGCGGCGGCCTGGTGGAGCTCATCAAGGCCGGCTACGAGACGCTCACCGAGGCCGGTTACGCGCCCGAGATGGCGTACTTCGAGTGCCTGCACGAAGTGAAGCTGATCGTCGACCTCATCTACGAGGGCGGCATCGCGAACATGAACTACTCGATCTCGAACAACGCCGAGTACGGCGAATACGTGACGGGGCCGAAGATCATCACCGACGAGACCAAGTGGGCGATGCGCGAGGCGCTGACGCGGATCCAGACCGGCGAGTACGCCAAGGATTTCATCCTCGAGAACCGCGCGGGCGCGCCGGTGCTGCTCTCGCGCCGCCGCCTCACCGCCGAGCACTCGATCGAGAAGGTGGGCGAGAAGCTGCGATCGATGATGCCGTGGATCCGGAAGAACAAGCTCGTCGACCAGACGCGGAACTAGCGGCGCGAGCCGGGGAGCAGGGGCCCCATGCGCGGGTAGCGCATGGGGATGCGACCGGGGCGAGTCGACGCTGGCGGCCGACGCGCAAAGGTATGCACGGCGCGAACGGTGCGAGGAGGCCGCGGGTGCGAGCATGGGACCAGGAAACGCAACGCAGTTGTTCGCGCGCCGCCAGCCGCCGGCGTCGCAGCGCGGCTGGGTCGGGCTGATCGTCATTCTCGTCGCGCTGGTCATCGTCGCCGTGCTCGCGAGGGAGGCGCTTAAACAGTACGGCCTCGCCTCCGGTGCGCCCGCGACCAGGGCGGGCACGCCGGCGGAGCGAGCTCGCTCGCCGGGCGCCGGAGGTGTCGAGGCATTCGACCCGGGCGCGGCTCCCGCGAGCCCGGCATCGGCGATCGAGCGGGCGCGCGGAGTCGAGGACACGCTGAAGCGCCAGGCCGGAGAGCGCGCGATGCGCGAGGACGCCGCGACCCAATGACGGCGGCGCGACGGCGGAATGCGCCGGCAGGCTGCGCCGGGCCCGCGCGCGGCGCATAATCCGGCCCGCCGATTCCTCGAGCCGCGGGCACCGCCATGCGCAACGACTACCCCCATCCGATCATCGCCCGCGAGGGCTGGCCGTACCTTGCGCTGGCGCTCGTTGTCGCCATCGCGCTCTCGGCGGCCGCGCTCTGGCTCCCCGCCGTGCTCGCGTGGGCGGCGGCGCTGTTCATCCTGCAGTTCTTCCGCGATCCGCCGCGCGTGGTTCCCCGCGAGCCGAATGCAGTGCTCTCCCCTGCCGACGGGCGCATCGTGAGCGTCGAAAAGGCGCGCGATCCGTACCTCGACCGCGACGCGCTCAAGATCAGCGTGTTCATGAACGTGTTCAACGTCCACTCGAATCGCAGTCCGGTCGACGGCACCGTCGTCAACGCCTGGTATCACGCCGGCAGCTTCCTGAACGCCGCGCTCCCCAAGGCGTCGCTCGAGAACGAGCGCAACGCGCTGCACCTGCGGACCGCCGACGGGCGCGATGTCACCTGCGTGCAGATCGCCGGACTGATCGCCCGCAGGATCCTCTGCTATGCCAAGCCGGGGGACACGCTGGCGCGCGGCCAGCGCTACGGGTTCATCCGCTTCGGATCGCGGGTGGACGTCTACGTCGCGACGCATGCGGTGCCCAAGGTGGCGGTGGGTGACGTGGCGTACGCGACGGAGACCGTTCTCGCGGAGTTCCCGCCGGGCTGACGCAGTCCCCGATGCCGGCGATGGTGTCGTCGCGTCGGGGGTTTGTGCTACCTTTCCCCGGACATGACCGATTTCGACACCCAGCGGGCCCTGCAGAAGAACCGGATCCGGCGGCGCGGGATCTACCTGCTCCCGAATCTGTTCACGACCGCCTCGCTGTTCGCCGGTTTCTACGCGATCGTGCAGGCGATGAACCTGCGCTTCGATCAGGCGGCCGTCGCGATCTTCGTGGCGATGGTGCTCGACGGTCTCGACGGACGGGTCGCGCGCCTGACGCGGACGCAGAGCGCGTTCGGCGCCGAGTACGACAGCCTTTCCGACATGGTGAGCTTCGGGGCGGCGCCCGCGCTCATCGTCTACGAATGGGCGCTGAAAGGCATGGGCAAGCTCGGCTGGATCGCGGCGTTCGTCTACGTCGCCGGCGCCGCGCTGCGGCTCGCGCGGTTCAACGTCATGCTGGACGTCGCCGACAAGCGCTGGTTCACGGGGATTCCCAGCCCGGCCGCCGCCGCGCTGGTCGCGGGCTTCGTCTGGATCATCGACGACTACAACATCGATCCCGCGGGGTTGCGCGGGTGGGCCTGGGCCGTCACGCTGTTCGCCGGCCTCACGATGGTCAGCAACATCCGCTATTACAGCTTCAAGACCATCAATCTGAAGAAGAGCGTGCCGTTCCTCGCGATCTTCGTCTTCGTGCTGGTCATTGCGCTCCTCTCCTATCAGCCGGCGATCGTGCTGTTCGCGGGTTGCGTCGGCTATGCGCTGTCGGGCTACGTCGCGTCCGCGTGGATGTGGATCGCGGCGCGCCGGCGGCGCGCGCCGGCCCCCCCGCCGACCTAGCGCCCGCGGTTTGGGAGCCCAACCCCTTGCGGCGACTGCATTTTTGCGGTTATAGTCGTCTCCGATGAGCAGCATCCACACTGCCGGCCGTCCCGCGCTCCCCGCGCCGACCTCCCTCACGGGCGGCCTTCTGCTGCTGCTGCTGCGCCCCGCGCGCAGATAAACATCCCCCCTTCCGCAGTACCCAGCTCTGTCGGCATGCAGCCGGCAGGGAACCCTTCAAGGCACCGACACGTTCCGGGAGCGGACCATGGCAGATCACCTGATCATTTTCGACACGACGTTGCGCGACGGCGAGCAGAGCCCCGGCGCATCGATGACCAAGGAAGAGAAGATGCGCATCGCGCGGCAGCTGGAGCGCCTGCGCGTGGACGTCATCGAGGCAGGCTTTCCGGCGTCGTCGAACGGCGACTGGGAGGCGGTCCATGCCATTGCCGGCGCGATCAAGGACAGCACCGTGTGTGGCGCTGGCCCGCGCCAACGACCGCGACATCGACCGCTGCGGCGAGGCGATCAAGCCGGCGCGATCGGGGCGCGTGCACACATTCATCGCCTCGTCGCCGATCCACATGCAGATGAAGCTCCGGATGACGCCGGACGAGGTGCTCGCGCAGGCGGTGAACGCCGTCAAGCGGTCCCGCAACTACACCGACGACGTCGAGTTCTCGCCCGAGGACGCAGGGCGCTCGGAGCCCGATTTCCTGTGCCGGCTGCTGGAAGCCGTGATTGCGGCCGGGGCGACGACCGTCAACATCCCGGATACGGTCGGCTACACGATGCCGTGGCAGTTCGGCGCGCTGATCGAGTCGCTGCGCCAACGCATCCCCAACTCCGACAAGGCGATCTGGTCGGTCCACTGCCACAACGACCTCGGCCTCGCCGTCGCGAACTCGCTGTCCGCCGTGATGCACGGCGCGCGCCAGGTCGAGTGCACGATCAACGGTCTCGGCGAGCGCGCGGGCAACGCGTCGCTCGAGGAAATCGTGATGGCGGTGAAGACGCGAAAGGACGTCTTTCCCTGCACGACACGCATCGAGGCGACGCAGATCGTCGCTGCCTCGAAGCTCGTCTCGGGCATCACCGGATTCCCCGTCCAGCCGAACAAGGCGATCGTCGGCGCCAACGCGTTCGCGCACGAGTCGGGGATTCACCAGGACGGCGTGCTGAAGCACCGCGAAACCTACGAGATCATGCGTGCCGAGGACGTCGGCTGGAACGCGAACAAGCTCTCGCTCGGCAAGCTCTCCGGCCGCAACGCGTTCAAGACGAGACTGGCCGAGCTCGGCATCGATCTTGGCAGCCAGGAGGCTGTCGACCATGCGTTCGCCCGGTTCAAGGAGCTCGCCGACAAGAAGGGCCAGGTCTTCGACGAGGATCTGCAGGCGCTCGCCTCCGACGAGACGGTGACGCCCGACAGGGAGCACTTCCGGCTGGTCGCCCTCAAGGTCGTGTCGGAAACGGGCACGACGCCCAACGCGCGCGTCGCGATGGCCGCCGGCGCCGCCGAGCTCGCCGCGGAGACGAGCGGCGACGGCCCGGTGGACGCGGTGTTCAAGGCGATCGAGCGGATGGCGCCGTCGAACTCCAAGATGCTGCTGTACTCGGTCAACGCGATCACGACGGGCACCGATGCGCAGGGCGAAGTGACGGTGCGTCTGGAGCGCGACGGGCGCATCGTCAACGGCAACGGCGCCGACACCGACATCATCGTCGCCTCGGCGAAGGCGTACATCAACGCGCTGAACAAGCTGCACGGCTGGCAGGAGCGGCTCAATCCTCAGCTGGCGGCGTGAGCCCGGGAGCAGCGGCGCGAGCCGGGGAGCAGGGGCCCCGCGCGCGGAGCGCGTGGGGATGCGACCGGGGCGAGTCGACGCAACGAGGCCGACGCGTGCGCGTGAACATTGCCGAGACCGCACAGGGAGGCCGAGGGGGCCCGGCATCCCGGCGATGCGACCGCTGCGATATCGTCAACGGTACAAGGAGGCCGCGGCGTGAGCCCGGGAGCAGCGGCGCGAGCCGGGGAGCAGGCGGCGCTGCCGGCGACGGTCACCGTCGGCGGGTCCGCGATTGCGGTGTGGCCCGAGGGTCAGCGCATCGAGCCCCTGTCCGCGCCGCTGACGGGCGTCACGCAATTCTCCGACCACCGCCGCTACCGCGACGAGCTCGCCGCGACCATCCTCGAGATGGAGCGCGATCCCGCGTACCGGATGTGGATCTTCAAGGGCGGCTGCGGCATGAAGGTCCGCCGACCCGACCGCTGGCGGCGGCCTGCGGCCGATCTCATTCACGGCCGCGCGCTCTCGCTCGCGCACCGCGTGCTCTCGCACCACGACGTCTATACCGACGACTGCTGGGCGAACGTCTACCGCGACGGCCAGTACTGCATGCCGCACAGCCACCTGCGGGCCAACGTGAGCATCGTCTACATGCTCGACTCCGGCGACCCGGATCCGGACGATGCGATGGCCGGCCAGCTCGTGTTCGCCGATCCGCGAATCCCGCATTGCTGCCCGCACGAGCCGGGCCGGGTGACGGCGCTGCTGCTGCCGAAAATGGACGAGGGCACGATGATCGTCTTCGCCAGCGACTACCTGCACAGCGTCAACCCGTATCGCGGCGCGCGCCCGCGGATCACGATGTCCTGGAACGTGACCATCGCGCGCCTGTCCGGCGAGCCGGGCGAGGGCTGGACCTGAGGCGCCGCCGCAGTGCCGACGTGAGCGTCGTGCAGCGGTTCCCCGAAACGCCGGCGGTCCCGGCGCCGCGGCATTGGGCCGCACGCCCGCATCCGCGGGCCCCGCCGCGCCTCGCGCTGCACTGCAATATCGGCTAGAATCGACAGTCGCAGCAACGCGACACGACTCCCGGCCCGGCCACACCCAACGCCACCGGTTTTTCCACGCCCCAGCAGCGAGATTCCCCGATGAGCACGACCCGTTTCGGCCCCGGCATCGAAATCACCGGTCGCATCACCCCCGAGTACGCGCAGATCCTGACCCCCGAGGCCGTCGCGTTCGCCGCCAGGCTGCAGCGCGCGTTCGGCGATCGCCGCGCGGAACTGCTCGAGCGCAGGGCGCGGCGGCAGGCCGAGCTCGACGCGGGCGCGCTGCCGGACTTCCTGCCCGAGACCCGCGCGATCCGCGAAGGCGACTGGACCTGCGCGCCGTTTCCCGCCGACATCGCCGACCGGCGCGTCGAGATCACGGGCCCCGTCGACCGCAAGATGGTCATCAACGCGCTGAACTCGGGCGCGAACGTGTTCATGGCCGATTTCGAGGACGCGAACACGCCGAAGTGGGACAACAACCTGCAGGGGCACATCAACCTGCGCGACGCGATCCGCCGCCGGATCGATTACACGTCGCCCGAGGGCAAGACGTACCGGCTGAACGAGAAGACCGCCGTCCTCTTCGTGCGCCCGCGCGGCTGGCACCTGCCGGAGAAGCACATGCTGGTCGACGGCCGGCCGATTTCCGGGGGCATCTTCGACTTCGCGCTCTATGTCTTTCACAACGCGAAGGAGCTGCTCGCGCGCGGCACCGGCCCCTATTTCTACCTGCCCAAGCTCGAGAGCCACCGCGAGGCGCGGCTGTGGAACGACGTCTTCGTGATGGCGCAGGACGACCTCGGCGTGCCGCGCGGGACGATCAAGGCGACGGTGCTGATCGAGACGCTGCTCGCCGCGTTCGAGATGGACGAGATCCTCTACGAACTGCGCGAGCACTCGGCCGGGCTGAACTGCGGGCGCTGGGACTACATCTTCTCGTGCATCAAGAAGCTGCGGAACAACCGGGATTTCTGCCTCGCCGACCGGGCGCTGGTCACGATGACGACGCATTTCATGAAGAGCTACGCGCTGCTCCTCGTCAAGACCTGTCATCGGCGGAACATCCACGCGATGGGCGGGATGGCGGCGCAGATTCCCGTGAAGAACGACGAGGCTGCCAACGCGGAGGCGTTCGCGAAAGTGAAGGCCGACAAGGAGCGCGAGGCGACGCAGGGCCACGACGGGACCTGGGTCGCGCACCCGGGGCTGGTGCCGGTCGCGAAGGAGGCCTTCGATCGGCTGATGCCCGCGCCGAACCAGATCGCGTCGAAGCGGCGCGACGACGTGAAGGTGACCGCGGCCGACCTCCTCACCTTCGAGCCCGAAGCGCCGATCACGGAGAAGGGGCTGCGCCTGAACATCAACGTCGCGATCCAGTACATCGGCGCGTGGCTCGCCGGGCAGGGCGCGGTGCCGATCTACAACCTGATGGAGGACGCCGCGACCGCCGAGATCTCGCGCTCGCAGGTCTGGCAGTGGATCCGCTCGCCGAAAGGGCGGCTCGACGACGCTCGCAAGGTCACGAAGGAGATGGTCGCCGTGTTGATCCCCGAGGAGCTCGCGAAGATCCGCGACCTGCTGGGGGCGGCGTACGGGGCGGGCCAGTACGACGAGGCGGCGCGCATCTTCGCGGACCTGGTCAACAACGACACGTTCGTCGAGTTCCTGACGCTGCCGGCCTACGAGCGCATCGACTAGGAAGCAAGGCTGGAAGCCGGGACGCCGGCCGCCCGACGCGAGCGATCGCGGGTCCCGATGCGGCGAGACCGGCAGACGAGAGGTAACCCCGTGTTGCCCGATACGGCATGCCTCGTCGAATGCGAGCCGCGGCGCGCCGCAATCCCCGCAGGCGGGTGCGCAGCCGGGCGCCAACCATTACTCCAAACTATCGCAAGTATTCGCACAATCAATTGGACGCATGAGGCGGGCGACGCGCAGAATCCCAACGTCGTCGGCAGAGCATTGCGCGCCGCCGGTCGATTTGCCGCGTCCCGGACGGTCGGGACGCGGATGAAGAGCGCTGTCAACCGAAGGAGATGCATGATGAAGAATCTCAAGGGCACCAAGACGCACGAGAACCTGAAGGCTGCCTTCGCCGGCGAATCGCAGGCCAATCGGCGTTATCTCTATTTCGCAAACAAGGCCGACGTCGAGGGCCAGAACGACGTCGCCGCGGTGTTCCGCTCGACGGCCGAGGGCGAGACCGGCCATGCGCACGGCCACCTCGACTACATCGCGCAGGTGGGCGATCCGGCGACGGATCTTCCGATCGGCGCCACTCGCGCGAATCTCAAGGCGGCGATCGCCGGCGAAACGCACGAGTACACCGACATGTACCCCGGCATGGCGAAATCCGCGCGTGAGGAAGGCTTCGAAGAGATCGCCGACTGGTTCGAAACGCTGGCGAAGGCCGAGCGGTCGCACGCGAATCGCTTCCAGAAGGCCCTGGACGCATTGGCCGACTGAGTCTCGATGGTCGCGTTGAAGCGTCGCGGACGGTGCGGCGCGCAACGCCCGGTCAGTACGCCGCGAGACCCGCGACGTACTGACTTTGCGCGCCGCGATTCAGCGCCGCAGCGAGTTCCGTCCGTCCGCCCTCGAAGCAGCGCCCAAGACCCGAACCCGAAACGGAGCCGACGATGACTGCCCGCGAAGGCAACCTGCAGGCGCCCACGCGCCATCCGCTGGACTGGCGCAATCCCGAGTTCTACGACGAAGCGGCGCTCGAGCGGGAGATGGAGCGCGTGTTCGACATCTGTCACGGCTGCCGGCGCTGCGTCAGCCTTTGCCAGTCGTTCCCGACGCTGTTCGACCTCGTCGACGAAAGCAAGACGATGGAGGTCGACGGCGTCGCCAAGGCGGATTACCCGAAGGTCGTCGAGCAGTGCTACCTCTGCGACCTCTGCTACATGACGAAGTGTCCATACGTTCCGCCGCACGAGTGGAACGTCGACTTCCCCCACCTGATGCTGCGCGCCAAGGCAGTCGAGTTCCGGAAGGGCAAGACGAAATTCCGCGACCGCCTGCTGACGAGCACCGACCGCGTCGGTCGCCTGGCGACGATCCCCGTCGTCGTGCAGATGGTCAACAAGGTGAACACGATGCCCGCCGCCCGCAAGGCGATGGACAGGGTGCTGGGCGTGGCGGCCGGCGCGCAGTTGCCGCCCTATGACGGCGCGCGATTCCGGGAGACGGCGAAGGCGTCCGTCGCCTGGCCCGTCCGCGACGGCGAGCGCACGCCGGGAAAGGTCGCCGTCTTCGCGACCTGCTACATCAACTACAACGAGCCCGGGATCGGCCACGACCTGCTGCAGATCCTCGCGCACAACGAGGTGCCGTACCGGATCGTCGAGAAGGAGGCGTGCTGCGGGATGCCGAAGCTCGAGCTCGGCGATCTCGAAGCGGTCGAGAAGCTCAAGGACATCAATATCGGCGCGCTCGCCACGCTGGCGCGCTCGGGCCACGCCATCGTGACGGCGGTTCCCTCGTGCACGCTGATGTTCAAGCACGAGCTGCCACTGATCTTTCCGGGCGACGCGGACGTCAAAGTCGTGGCGGATGCGATGTTCGACCCGTTCGAGTACCTGGTGCTGCGCGACCGGGACGGATTGCTGAGGAAGGATTTCAAGGCCCCGCTCGGCAAGGTGAGCTACCACATACCCTGCCATGCGCGGGTGCAGAACATGGGCCAGAAGACGCGCGAGGTGCTCGAGTGGATACCGGAGACCACCGTGAACACCGTCGAGCGCTGCGCTGGACACGACGGCACCTACGGAGTGAAGAGCGAGTTCTTCGCCCACTCGATGAAGATCGGCCGGCCCGTCTTTCGCCAGATGGGGGACGCCGCGCCCGATTACGTCGCCTCGGACTGCCCGATCGCCGGCCGCCGCATCATGCAGGGCATCGCCGAGTCCGGCGGGGAAAGCCGCGCGCGCAAGGAACACCCGTTGACGCTGCTGCGGATGGCCTACGGACTGTGATCGAATGAGGGAAGCCATGACCACGATCAAGCGCGACAGCCTGATGTCGCTCGAAGCCTACGCCAAGGCGCGGCACGAATTCCGCGAGCGCGTGCTCGCGCACAAGAAGCGGCGCACCGTCCACCTGGGCCGGCACGTCACGCTGCTGTTCGAGGACGAGCTCACGGTGCGCTACCAGATCCAGGAGATGCTGCGGATCGAGAAGGTGTTCGAGGAGGCTGGCATCCAGGACGAGCTCGACGCGTACAACCCCCTCGTTCCGGACGGCACCAACTTCAAGGCGACGATGTTGATCGAATACGAGGATGCCGACGTCCGCAAGGCGGCGCTCGCCGGGCTGATCGGCATCGAGGACCGTGTCTGGGTGCAGGTCGAGGGCTGCCCGCGGGTGTATGCGATCGCCGACGAGGACCTGCCGCGCGAGAACGAATCCAAGACCTCGGCAGTGCACTTCCTCCGCTTCGAGCTGACGAAGGAGATGAGGGCCGCGCTCAAGTACGGTGTCGGCCTCGCGATCGGCGTCGACCACCCGAACTACACCGAGGCGGTTCCGGTCGTTCCGGACGCGATGCGCGCGGCGCTCGCCGCGGACCTCGACTGACGCCTCGCCGGCGCGGCCGCCGCCGCCGTCACCGGGGCGGCGAGCCGGCTGGGCGCCGCGTCAGTCGCGGAAGTTCCCGAACTGCACCGGGAAATCGGTGATCGAGGTCTTCACGAGTGCGATCGCGCTCTGCAGATCGTCGCGCTTCGCACCCGACACCCGAACCGCGTCGCCCTGAATCGACGCCTGGACCTTCATCTTGCTGTCCTTGATCAGCTTGACGATCTTCTTGGCCAGCTCCTGCTCGATGCCGACGCGCACCGTCACCGCCTGCTTGACCTTGTTGCCGCCGATCTTCTCGACGCTGCCGTGCTTGAGCGAGCGGACATCGACGCCGCGCTTGGTGAGCTTGCCGGTCAGTATGTCGGTGACCTGCTTCAGCTTGAAATCGTCGTCGGCATAGATCGTCAGCGTGCCTTCGGCATGCTCGACGCGGGCATCCGATCCCTTGAAATCGAAGCGCGTCGACACTTCCTTGTTGGTCTGGTCGACGGCGTTGCGGACCTCGACAGTGTTCACTTCGGAGACGACGTCGAACGAGGGCATGGGGAGCGTCCGCCGGGAAAGAGGAAACGCGGATTCTACAGGCAATGCCGACGACGCGACCGCGGCGTCGTGGCCGGGGGGACTCGGCTAGAATAGCCCGTTGCTCACGCTGCCCGGGACGCCCGACATGTCGCACATCCTGCAGGACCTTCCCGTCGGCCAAAGGGTCGGCATCGCGTTTTCCGGCGGTCTCGACACGAGTGCCGCGCTGCACTGGATGCGCGCGAAGGGCGCCATTCCGTACGCGTACACCGCGAATCTCGGCCAGCCGGACGAGCCGGACTACGACGATATTCCGCGCCGCGCCCGCGAGTACGGCGCGGAAGCGGCGCGGCTCGTCGACTGCCGCGCCGCGCTCGTCGCCGAAGGGATCGCGGCGCTGCAGGCGGGCGCGTTCCACATCTCGACGGCAGGGCAGAGCTACTTCAACACGACGCCGCTGGGGCGCGCGGTCACCGGCACGATGCTCGTCGTCGCGATGCGCGATGACGACGTCCACATCTGGGGCGACGGCAGCACGTACAAGGGCAACGACATCGAGCGCTTCTACCGCTACGGGCTCCTCGCCAACCCCGACCTGCGCATCTACAAGCCGTGGCTCGACGCGAGGTTCATCGACGAGCTCGGCGGTCGCAGGGAGATGTCGGAGTACCTCGTCCGCGCCGGCTTCGCCTACAGGATGAGCGCGGAGAAGGCGTACTCGACCGACTCGAACCTCCTGGGCGCCACGCACGAGGCGAAGGATCTCGAGTTCCTGGACAAGGGCATCAGGATCGTCGAGCCGATCATGGGTGTCGCGTTCTGGCGCGACGACGTCGCCGTCAAGCCGGAGACCGTGTCCGTGCGCTTCGACGAGGGGCGCCCGGTCGCGCTGAACGGCATGACGTTCGCCGACGAAGTCGCGCTCGTGCTCGAGGCCAACGCGATCGGCGGCCGGCACGGCATCGGCATGTGCGACCAGATCGAGAACCGGATCATCGAGGCCAAGAGCCGCGGGATCTACGAGGCGCCCGGGATGGCGCTGCTGCACGTCGCCTACGAGCGTCTGGTCACCGGCATCCACAACGAGGACACGATCGAGCAGTACCGCGACGGCGGCCGCCGCCTCGGGCGGCTGCTCTACCAGGGACGCTGGTTCGACCCGCAGGCGATGATGCTGCGCGAGACCGCGCAGCGCTGGGTCGCGCGCGCGGTCACCGGCGAGGTGACGCTGGAACTGCGGCGCGGCAACGACTACTCGATCCTCGACACGACGAGCCCGAACCTGACCTACAAGCCCGAGCGGCTCACGATGGAGAAGGCTGCCGCGTCGTTCACGCCGCAGGACCGCATCGGCCAGCTCACGATGCGCAACCTCGACATCGCGGATACGCGCGACAAGCTCCTGACCTACATGAAGACCGGGCTGCTGCAGGCGTCCGGGGACTCGCCGTTGCCCCGGCTCACCGACGGCGACACCGAACGGAAGTAGGCGTTCGGCACGGTGCCCCGAATCGACGCTAGTCGACCCTGAGGCCGAGCCTGCGGATCACCGGGGCCCAGGTCTCCGTCTCACGCTTGATCAGGTTGCCGAAGTCCTCGGGCGTGCCGCCGATCAGGTCGAATCCGGATGCGTTCATCTTCGCGACGACGTCCGGCTGCCTGAGGATCGCGTTCATCTCGGCATTGAGGCGCGCGATGACAGCCTTGGGCGTGCCGGCCGGAACCATCACGCCGTTCCAGGCGAGCGCTTCGAAGCCGGGATAGCCCGACTCCGCGATCGTCGGAAGGTCGGGCAGCAGCGCAAAGCGCCTGGAGGTCGTCACGGCGAGCGCCCGGAGCTTGCCCGCCTGCGTCTGCGCCTGCAGCGGCTGCATCACGGCGAACATCGCCTGCGTCTCGCCCTGGATCGTCGCCGTGACCGCAGGCGGCGAGCCATTGAACGGAACGTGCACCGCGTCGAAGCCGGCCATGGACTTGAGCAATTCCATGTTGAGGTGCGACGAGCTCCCGTTGCCGACCGACGCGTACGACAGCTTCCCGGGATGGGCCCTGGCCCAGGCGACCAGCTCCTGCACGCTCTTAACCGGCAGCGGGGCGTAGACGGCGAGCACGTTCGGCTGGCTCGACGTGATGATCACCGGCGCCAGGTCCTTCGCGACGTCGTAAGGAAGTTTCGAGAGCAGCGGCCCGAAGGCGAAGGGCCCGTTGAATCCCAGCACCATCGTGCAGCCGTCGGGTGCCGCTCTCGCGACCTCGGCGGTGGCGACGGTGCCTCCCGCCGCCGGCTTGTTCTCGACGACGACCGGCTGGCCGACGCGGTCCTTGAGCCGGTCGGCGATCGTGCGGGCGAGCACGTCGAGCGAGCTGCCGGCGGGTGCCGCGACCAGGACGCGGATCGGCCGGTCGGGCCAGGCCTGCCCCGGCGCCGGCGGGGCCACACACGCGAGCCAGGCGCCGGCGACGCACAGGGTCAGCGCGCGACCGATCATCGATGGCGCCGAATGCCGCTCAGGGATGCCATGCGATGCCCGTCACGCCGGCGTATGGCACACGGCCTCGATGTTGTGCCCATCCGGATCGAGGACGAACGCGCCATAGTAGTTCGGATGGTAATGCGGCCGCAGGCCGGGCGCACCGTTGTCGCGACCGCCCGCGGCGAGCGCCGCGCGGTGGAAGGCATCGACCTGCGCGCGGGTCTCCGCGCGGAATGCGACATGAATCGGCGGAACGTTGGGTGCGCCCTCGCCGATCCAGAAGTCGGGCTTGGGCGGCACGCCGAAGCCGACGAAGCGCTCCCACTCCACCAGCACGTCGTAGCCGAGCGGTGCCAGCGCGGCCTTGTAGAACCCCTTGCTCTTCGCGATGCTGGTGACGCTGAGGCCGGTGTGATCGATCATGACCGTCTCCTGCGCTTGTCCGACGCTATGGATTGACGCGACCGCAGACGAGAAACTCGAGCAGCGCCTTCTGTGCGTGCAACCTGTTTTCCGCTTCGTCCCAGACCACGGACTGGGGACCGTCGATCACCTCGGCCGCGACCTCCTCGCCGCGATGCACCGGCAGGCAGTGCATGAAGAGCGCGTCGGGTTTCGCCACGCGCATCATCGGGCCATCGACCATCCACTTCGCGAAATCGCGCTTGCGCGCATCGTTCTCGGCCTCGAATCCCATGCTCGTCCACACGTCGGTGGTGACGAGGTCCGCGCCGCGGCACGCGTCCATCGGATCCGCGAACGACCGGAAGTGACCTCGTCCCGAGACGCCGGCACGCTCGGGCGTCATCTCGTAGCCCGGAGGCGTCGACACGTGCACGGTGAAGTCGAAGATCGCCGCGGCCTGCAGCCAGGTGCTGCAGACGTTGTTCGAGTCGCCGATCCACGCCACCGTCCTGCCCCGGATCGCGCCACGGTGCTCGAAGTACGTGTAGATGTCGGCGAGGATCTGGCAGGGATGGTACTCGTTGGTCAGGCCGTTGATCACCGGAACGCGCGAGTGCGCAGCGAAGCGCTCGATGATCGACTGCTCGAACGTGCGGATCATCACCACGTCGACCATCCGCGAGATCACGCGCGCGACGTCCTCGATCGGCTCGCCGCGCGCGAGCTGCGTGTCGCCGCGGTTCAGGTTGATCGCGATGCCGCCCAGCTGATTCATGCCGGCCTCGAACGACACGCGGGTGCGCGTCGACGCCTTCTCGAACACCATGGCGAGCGTGCGATCGCGCAGCGGCTGATAGATCTCGTAGCGCTTGAACCGCTCCTTGATCCAGCGCGTGCGCTCGATCAGGTAGTCGAACTCCTCGAGCGAGAAGTCCCTGAACTGGAGAAAGTGCTTCGGCGACGCTGGGGACATGGCATACGGCTCGACCGAAACTCGGCGGAACCCCATTAAATCAACATATTAGCATGGCAACCCGCATCGGGCCCGGGCAGGGTTCTTAACCGGTATCAAAGACGACGGATCGCAGGCGGCGTAGCCTCGCCGGATTCCGCCTGCGTTTGCGGGTGATGTCCGGAAGCCCATGACCGAGCCTGCTCCTGCTGTCACCGATCCCCTGACGGCCGCGCTCTCCTGCCTGCCGCCCCTCGTCGTGCGCGGTCGCCGCCTGCTGCCGATCGTTCAGGGCGGGATGGGCGTCGGCATTTCGGCGCACCGGCTCGCCGGGACCGTCGCGAGCCTCGACGCGGTGGGCACGATCGCGAGCGTCGATCTGCGCCGCCACCATCCGGACCTGATGCAGGCGAGCGCGCATTCGGACCGGGCGACGATCGACGCGGCCAATCTCGAGGCGCTCTCGCGCGAGATCCGCGGTGCGAAGGCGATCGCCAACGGGCGCGGCATGGTCGCGGTCAACGTGATGCGCGCGCTCTCCGACTACGCGCGTTACGTGAGGCAGGCATGCGCGAGCGGCGCGGATGCCGTTGTCGTCGGGGCGGGGCTTCCGCTCGATCTTCCGGAGCTCGCCAGCGAGCATCCGGACGTCGCGCTGATCCCGATCCTGTCGGACGCGCGCGGCATCCAGCTGGTCGTGAAGAAGTGGATGCGCAAGGGGCGCCTGCCCGACGCGATCGTTATCGAGCATCCGCGCTACGCAGGCGGCCACCTCGGTGCCGCGAAGATCGAGGACCTCGCCGATCCGCGCTTCGATTTCGAACGCGTGCTTCCGGACGTCCTCGCCTTCTTCCGCGCCGAGGGCATCGCCGACGGCGCGGTGCCGCTGATCCCCGCGGGCGGAATCAACTCGCACGAGCGCGTCCGCGATCTTCTGTCGCGGGGCGCCGCCGCGGTGCAGATCGGAACGGCGTTCGCGGTGACCGAGGAAGGCGACGCCGACATCGAGTTCAAGCGCGTCCTGGCCGGTGCCAAGCCCGAGGACATCGTCGAGTTCATGAGCGTGGCCGGGCTCCCCGCGCGTGCCGTGCGCACGCCGTGGCTCACGACCTACCTCAAGTACCTGCCGAAGCTCTCGGCGGTCGCGCACAAGAAGCCGCGGTGCACGCTCAAGTTCGACTGCCTGATCCAGTGCGGGCTGCGCGACGGCATCGCGAAGATCGGTCAGTTCTGCATCGACATGCAGCTAGCCGCAGCGTTGCGCGGCGACGTCGCGAAGGGGCTGTTCTTCCGGGGCGCGTCGGCGCTGCCGTTCGGCAGCGAGATCCGGCCGGTGCGCGACCTCATCGCCTACCTCCTCAGCGGCGTGCGGCCGGCGCCCCTCGCGGCAGCCAGCAGCTAGGTTCCGACGCGGGGCGATCGGGGCGCTCAGCCGCCGGTGTGCGTCAGCGCCCTGTGCGGCTCCAGTATCGGGGTCGTGGCGATGGCTGGGCCCGGCTGCAGGTGCATATCGACCATCCCGCCCTCCCAGGCCTTTTCCAGATCGCGCTCGATGGTCGCGAGGGCCTCGTCGTCGCTGCGGCGCAATCCGCGTATGCCATAGGCGCGATTGCGGCCATGGACCTTGGCCATGTACAGCGCCATGTCGACCAGGCTGATCGCGCGCTCCCAGGAGAGCACGACGCTGTCCGGAGGCAGCGGCATCGGGGCGTAGCCGATCGACGCGGTGACGCGTATCGCGGAACCCTGGTGCACGATCGGCTCCGCCGCGATCGCGTCCATGATCCGCGCGGCGATCTCGTCCAGCTTCTCGGTGCTGGTCGCCGGAACGAAGACCAGGAATTCCTCGCCGCCCCAGCGAACGATCATGTCGGTTTCCCGCAGGGTTTCGCGCAAGCGGCGGGCGACGACGACGAGGACCGCGTCGCCGGCCGCGTGTCCGTGGCGGTCGTTGATCTGCTTGAACATGTCGATGTCGATGAGGAGCAGGGCGTGGATCGCCCTGTCGCCGTCGCTGCGGCGCCGGCGCTCGGGCCGGCTGTGCTCGTCGCGCATGAAATCCTGGAAGTAGCGGCGGTTGTACAGCGCCGTCAGCGGGTCGCGGACGCTGCGCACGCTCAAGTCCTGGTTCGTCGACGCGAGCAGACCGTTGGTGATGCGCAGCTTCCGATAGAGCGCCGCGACCACGATGAAGGAGATCGCGAAGACGCCGGCGAGCAGCCACCAGACGCGCTGCTGCAGCGCCCGGTTCTGCAGTTCCGCCGAGCTCAGCGCGTTCTGGCGATTGAGCAGCTCGATCTCGCGGCGGCGCTTTTCCGCCTCGTACTTCTCCTGCATCTCGAGCACCGACTTGTGATGCGCGGCCGCGGCGATCTCCTCGTAGAGCTTGCGCTCACGGTGGTAGAGCGCCAGCGCCGTCTTGTAATCGCCCGACCTCTCGAGGTACTGGCTGTACTCGCCCAGCAGCGACGCGATTTCGGCCGTCGCGCCGGTGCGCTCGTAGTCGGTGAGCGCATCGTCGGCAAGGCGCTTGCCTTCGGCCACCCGGCCGAGGCCGAACAGCGCGAAGCCCATGTTTGCCTTGCTCGTCGCCATTGCGCCGACGTCGTTGAACTCCCGGGCGAGGGCGAGGGAACCGCGCGAGAGGTCCAGCGCCTCGGCGTACTGCCGGCGCCGCAGGCGTATGTCGGCGAGATTGATCAGCGCCAGTCCCTCTGCGACCTTCGAACGCGCCTTGCGCGCGATCGCCAGCGCGTCCTCCATCGTCGCGAGCTCGCGCACCGGATCGTTCAGCAGCTCCAGCGCCGCGGACTCCGCCATCCGTGCCTTGGCCATGCCCAACGCGTTGGACGAGGCCTCGGCGAAGCGGAAGGCCTGCTGGCTCGCATCGAGCGCGTTCTGCGGCTGCTTGAGCGCCAGGTACAGCTGAGCGAGCTGGTAGAGCGCGTTGGACCGGCGGTAGGTGTTGTCGGCGCTCTCGGCGAACGCCAGCGCTTCCTGCAGGTTGGCGAGCGACTCGTCGAGCTGGCCGCGGCCGCGGGCGGTGACACCGATGGTGATTGCGGCCCAGTAGGCGAGGTAGGGGTCGCGGGCGTCTTTCAGCAGCGCGCGCCCTTCCTTCGCCAGCGCATTCGCCTTGGCGGCATCCCCCGCCCGCGATTCGGCATTGGCGCGGATGAGCCGGGCGGTCGCGAGGATCAGCGGATCGCGCCGGGCACTCGCCTGCCGTTCGAGATGCTCGGCGAGCTCGACCGCTTCCGTGCTCCTGCCTGCCGCGACCATGGTCTGGCCATAGAGGGCATAGACGAGGCGGCGCTCGGACGTCAGGCTGTTGCCGGGCCGCGCCACCAGCGTCGCCAGCTCCGTGAGCGCACGCTTCGGATACGCGTAGAGGTAGGTTTCGATCTCCTGCGGCGGCGGCACGGCCGGCTCCGCCGCGACGGCCGCGGACGTCGAAGCGAGCGCGCTGAGCAGCACGAGCGCAGCGACTGACGACAGCCGGCAAATCAGGACGCGAAATCCCGTCCGCCACCCTGCGCCCGGCGGGCGGGGGCCCGGCGGCGGGAGGTGGCGGCCGGCCATGGCGACCGCTGGGGGCGGCGCGCCGGAATGGCGAAGGTCACCTTCGAGTGCGGTGGTCTTGTTCGGCACGAGGGCACTTCCGGACGGCACTGGCTGCCGGCGCGCCAGGATCGGCCGCGCAGAACGGCTTCCGGATCCCAACGCCGGCCGCGCTGGCAACGCATTGGAAGCTGCTAAGCAATCGCCATGCCCACGATCGTTTCGGGGACTTTTCGCGCTCCGGGGGCGTCGCTGCAGGCGCAGTCGCTCGTCGTGCGCTCGCCCGGACGCGGATGGCGTCGCGCCAGCGAAAAAGGGCGCCCGGAGGCGCCCTTGACGGGAAGTGCGGGAAGCGAGTGGGACTAGGCCATCGCCTTGATCGCCTGGGCGAGGCGCGACTTGGTCCGCGACGCCAGGTTCTTGTGCACGATCTTCTTGTCCGCGATGCGGTCGATGACCGCCTGCGACGCCTGCATCTTCTGCATCGCCGCGGCCTTGTCTCCGGCCTGGATCGACTTCCTGACCTGCTTGACGGCGGTGCGCAGCGAAGACCGGAGGCTCGCGTTGTGCTTGTTGGTTTCCGTCGCTTGCCGGGCGCGCTTGCGGGCTTGGGCGCTGTTCGCCATGGGTCGAAATTCCTCTGTGTTCTGGAGAAGCGAAAAAAGACCAAGCATAATAGCAGCTTATCGCTGGCCGTGCAAGACGCCCCCGGTGGCGCGCGCGTGCCTTCCCCTTCCCGAATGCCCGTCGCCGCGCCACCTCCCGTCATGCCCCGCGTGCCATGCAGGCCCGCTCCGCGCCCTGCCGCGCCGGCCCCCCGGAGACCGCATTGAATCTGCTGCGGGCGGTCTCGACGGTCAGCGGGATGACGCTCCTCTCACGGATCACCGGACTCGCCCGCGAAAGCCTGAAGGCGGCCGCGTTCGGGGCGGGGCTGCAGATGGACGCCTTCGAGGCGGCGTTCCGCCTGCCGAACATCCTGCGCCGGCTGTTCGCCGAGGGGGCGTTCTCGCAGGCGTTCGTTCCGATCTTCGCCGAGTATCGGCGGCAGCGCGGGCTCGACGAGACCCGGGCCCTGATGGGACGGGTCGGCACGCTGCTCGCGCTCGTCCTGCTCGGGGTCACGGTGATCGGCGTGCTGGCCGCGCCGTGGCTCGTCTATGTGCTGGCCGGGGCATTCGCGCGGACGCCGGGCAAGCTCGAGCTCACCGCCGAGATGATCCGGATCGTCTTTCCCTACCTGATGTTCGTGTCGCTCGTCTCCTTGGCGGGAGGCGTGCTCAACGTGTACCGGCAATTCGCGATCCCCGCGTTCACGCCGGTGCTCCTCAACCTGTCGATCATCGGCGCAGCGCTGTTTCTCGCGCCGTATTTCGATCCGCCGATCAAGGCGCTTGCCTGGGGTGTGTTCATCGGGGGCATCGCGCAGCTCGTGCTGCAGCTGCGTCCGCTGGCGAAGATCGGAATGCTCGTCGGACCGCGCTTCGACTGGCGCGACGAGGGCGTGCGGCGGGTGCTCGCGGCGATGGGACCCGCAGTGCTCGGCGTGTCGGCGGCGCAGATCTCGGCGCTCATCAACACGCAGCTCGCGGCGGCGCTGGGCGACGGGCGCATCTCGTGGATCACCTACGCCGACCGCCTGATGGAGTTCCCGGGCGCGCTTCTCGGCGTGGCGCTGGGCACCGTGCTTCTGCCGTCGCTCGCGAAATCCCACGCCGATGCGGACCCGGAGCATTACCGGTCGCTGCTCGACTGGGGACTGCGCCTCGCGTTCATGCTCGCCCTGCCGGCGGCGCTCGCGCTCTGGGTGCTGGCGATCCCGCTGATAGCGACGCTGTACAAGTACGGGCAGTTCACGGTCAACGACGTCGTGCAGACCCGCACCGCGCTCCTGGGCTACAGCGCGGGGCTGCTGGGGCTGATCGTGGTGAAGATCCTGGCGCCCGGCTTCTACGCGCGCCAGATCATGGCGACGCCGGTGAAGATCGCGTTCGTGACCGTGCTGGTGTCGCAGACGTTCGCCGTGATCCTGATGTTTCCGCTCGGCCACGCCGGCCTGACGCTGTCGACGTCGATCGGCGCCTGCGTCAACGCCGGGCTGCTGTTCTGGTTCCTGAGAAAGCGCGGGATCTACCGGCCGAGTCCGGGCTGGCTCATGTTCGTCTCGAAGCTCGCCGTCGCGCTGTTCGTCCTGGCCGCCGTCCTGCTCTGGCTGGGCGGGCCCGCGTCGTTCTGGCTTTCGGCGACGCTGTGGCCCAAGGTCGGACGCCTGGCCGGCGTGTGCGCTGCCGGCGCCGCCGCCTACTTCGGCGCGCTCTGGCTGCTCGGGTTCCGCCTCGCCCAGTTCAACCGGCGCGACATCAGGCCGGACGCGACGCCCGCGGCGGACGTCGATACTTGAAATGACTGGTCATGCGGCGGCGGACGCCGCGCGCACGCCGCCGGCCGCGTACGGCGGGCTCCGGCGTCAGTTGTGTCCGCCGCTCTTTCGGTGCGGGCAGCGCGGCTTCACGCACTCCGCATACAGGTACAGCGCGTGCTCGGAGATCTGGAATCCGCGCTCGCGCGCCACCGCGATCTGCCGTTTCTCGATTCCGGGGTCGTAGAACTCCTCGACGCGACCGCATTGCATGCAGACGATATGGTCGTGGTGCCGGCCTTCGTTCAACTCGAACACGGCCTTTCCGGATTCGAAATGGTGGCGCACGAGGAGGCCGGCCTGCTCGAACTGGGTCAGCACGCGATAGACGGTGGCGAGCCCGACGTCGAGGCCCTCGGCCAGCAGCTGCCGGTAGACGTCTTCGGCGGTCAGGTGCCGGACCTTCGACGCCTCGAAGAGATTGATGATCTTGAGCCGCGGCGCCGTCGCCTTGAGCCCGGCGTTCTTCAGGTCTTTCGGCGAGGACATGGCGGCGGACTCCGGGTCGGCGGATTGCGGGGTCGGGAAGGCCGGCGCGGCGCGATCCGCCCGGTCGTCCGGGCAGGCGCAGCGGCGCGGCTATAATAGCTGGTCCCACCGCAAAAAACACAGGCACGTGAGCCCGATCCCCTCGCCCGAACACCGCTCCCCGCGCCGCCTTGCCGCCGCGGCGATCGCGCTCGCCGCCGTGCTGGCCTCGGGTTGCGCGACGGTCGACACCTATCTTCCGACGCTGCGCTCGTTCGGCATCTACAAGCTCGACATCAACCAGGGCAACTACCTGTCGCAGGACATGGTGGACAAGCTCAAGGTCGGTCAGACCAAGGTGCAGGTCCGGCAACTCCTCGGCACGCCATTGCTCGTCAGCCCGTTCCGCGACGAGCGCTGGGATTACGTCTACGAGTTCACGCGGCAGGGCCGCGTCGTGGAGCATCGCACCTTCACCGTGTACTTCGTCGCCGACAAGGTCGCGCGCTGGGAAGGCGACGAGATGCCGGCGTCGGTGGCCGAGCTCAATCGCGAGGCCCTTGCGCGGGCCTCGAGCGAAGAGATGTGGACCGACCAGCGCTCCTGGTTCGAAAGGCTGCTCGACCTCTTCGGGAAGAAGTGACGATGGGCGTGCGCGTCGCCGTCGCGGGCGCCGGCGGGCGGATGGGGCAGGCGCTGATCGAGGCAGTGCTCGCCGACCCCGGGCTGATGCTCGCCGCCGCGTTCGACGTCCCCGGCAGTGCGGCGGCCGGCCGCGACGCCGGCGAGCGCTTCGGCCGGGAGACCGGCATCGTCGTTGCGACCGATGTCGATGCGGCGGCGCGCGCCGCCGACGTGCTGATCGATTTCACCCGTCCCGAGGGCACCCTCAGGCACCTCGCCGCGTGCGCGCGGGCCGGGACCGGTGCCGTGGTCGGCACGACCGGCCTCTCGGACGCGCAGAAGGCGGAGCTCGCGGGATACGCAGGCAGCGTCCCGGTGGTGTTCGCGCCGAACATGAGCGTCGGCGTCAACGTGCTCCTCGCACTCGTCGAGACGGCAGCGCAGCGGCTCGGCCCCGGCTACGACATCGAGATCGTCGAGATGCACCACCGGCACAAGGTCGACGCGCCGTCGGGCACGGCGCTGGGTCTCGGCGAAGCGGCGGCGCGCGGCGGCGGGCGCGCGCTGGCCGACTGCGCCGTCTACGCGCGCCAGGGCGTGACCGGCGAGCGCAGGGCCGGAGCCATCGGCTTCGCCAGTCTGCGCGGCGGCGACGTGGTCGGCGAGCACACCGTGATCTTCGCGGGCGCAGGAGAGCGGGTCGAGCTCGCGCACAAGGCGACGTCGCGCCAGAACTTCGCGGCCGGCGCCCTGCGTGCCGCGCATTTCGTCGCGGGGCGCCGCGCGGCGGGCCGTCCGGGTCTTGCCGACATGCGGGACGTCCTCGGTCTGCGATAGCCAAACCGTGGCAGGCGCATCGCATCCCTTCGATCTTGCCGGCAAGCGGGCGCTCGTCACCGGCGGCGGATCGGGGCTGGGCTTGGCGATCGCCCGCGGCCTCGGTGGCGCGGGGTCGGGGATCGTTCTCAACGGCCGCAACCGCGACAAGCTGGCTGCCGCCGCCGCCGCGCTTGCCCGCGACGGCATCGAGGCGCGGATCGCCGCCTTCGACGTGACCGACGCTGCGGCGGTCGATTCCGGCATCGCGGACATCGAGCGCGAGCTGGGCCCCGTCGACATTCTCGTCAACAACGCCGCGATGAACCAGCGCAAGCCGCTCGAGGAATTCGCGCCCGGCGAGTGGCGGGCGTTGATGGCCGCGAACCTCGACGGGCCGTTCCTCGTCACGCGCGCGCTGCTGCCGGCGATGAAGGCGCGCCGGCGCGGCAAGATCATCAACGTCTGCTCGCTCGCCTCCGACCTCGGGCGCCCGAACATCGTTCCGTACGCGGCGAGCAAAGGCGCGCTCAGGATGCTGACCCGCGCCCTCGCCGTGGAGCTCGCGCCGCACAACGTCCAGGTGAACGGGATCTCCCCGGGCTTCTTCAGGACGGAGATGAATGCCGCGCTCATCGCCGACGCCGAGTTCTCGGCATGGGTGGCGCGCCGCACCCCGGCCGGACGCTGGGGCGAGCCCCCCGAAATCGCCGGCGCGGCGGTGTTCCTCGCGTCGTCGGCCGCGGACTACGTGACCGGCCACCTGCTCTATGTCGACGGCGGATTCTCGGCGGCGTATTGAGCGCCGCCCGCTGCGGCGCCGTTGTAACGCCGGTCCCCCGCCGGTATAATCACTTGTTCAAGAGCGGGGACGACTGCGGGTGACGCTGGCGTTCCCGCTTCGCACGTCCGGACCCCGGCGAACCGCCCTCCGGCGATTCACGCCACGCCCAACGCGATTTCGCCATGCCTGCTCCCACCGCCGACAGCAGCCGCCCGACGCTCGTTTCCGCGGGAACGCCCGCGGTTCTGGCGCTGGCCGACGGGACCGTCTTTCGCGGCCGCGCGATCGGCGCCCTGGGCACTTCGGTCGGCGAAGTCGTCTTCAACACGGCGATGACCGGGTATCAGGAGATCCTGACCGACCCGAGCTATGCCGGTCAGATCGTCACGCTCACCTATCCGCACATCGGCAACGTGGGCGTCAACCCGGAGGACGTCGAGTCGCGGCGGCCGTTCGCGGCAGGGCTCGTGATCCGCGACCTGCCGCGGCTCGTCTCGAACTTCCGCTCGACGGGCGAGCTGGGCGCCTATCTCGCGGCCAACGGCATCGTCGGCATCGCCGACATCGACACCCGCCGGCTCACCCGGCTGCTGCGCGATCGTGGCGCGCAGAACGGCTGCCTCTACGCCGGCGCGGCGATGGGCGAGGCGTCCGTCGCACAGGCCGTCGCGCGCGCCAGGGCGGCGCCGTCGATGGCCGGACAGGATCTCGCCAAGGTCGTCAGCTGCACATCGCCCTATGAGTGGACGGCGGGCGGGTGGGCGCTCGGCAGCGGCTTTCGATCCGCGGCGACGGCGCGCTTCCACGTGGTGGCGTACGACTACGGCGTCAAGCACAACATCCTGCGCATGCTCGTCGACCGCGGCTGCCGGCTCACCGTGGTTCCGGCGCAGACGCCCGCGGAAGCGGTCCTCGCGCTCTCCCCCGACGGCGTCTTCCTGTCGAACGGCCCGGGCGACCCGGAGCCCTGCACCTACGCGATCCGCGCGATCGCGACGATCGTCGATGCCGGCGTGCCGACCTTCGGGATCTGCCTCGGACACCAGCTGCTCGGAATCGCATCCGGCGGGCGGAGCGTCAAGATGAAGTTCGGGCACCACGGCGCGAACCACCCGGTGCTCGACCGGGACACCGGGCAGGTGCTGATCACCAGCCAGAACCACGGCTTCGCGGTCGACGCGGCGAGCCTTCCGCCGACCGTGCGCGTCACGCACGTGTCGCTGTTCGACGGCACGCTGCAGGGCATCGTCCGCACCGACCGGCCGGCGTTCGGCTTCCAGGGCCATCCGGAGGCGAGCCCGGGCCCGCACGACGTCGCGTACCTGTTCGACCGGTTCGTGAAGATGATGGAGAGGAAGTAGCGCCGACCGGCGCAGCAGCTCGACGACCATGCCCAAGCGCACCGACATCGAATCGATCCTCATCATCGGCGCCGGCCCGATCGTCATCGGGCAGGCCTGCGAGTTCGATTACTCCGGCGCGCAGGCGTGCAAGGCGCTGCGCGAGGAGGGCTACCGGATCGTCCTGGTGAACTCGAACCCGGCGACGATCATGACCGACCCGGAGATGGCCGACGTCACGTACATCGAGCCGATCACCTGGCCGATGATCGCCAAGGTCATCGAGCGCGAGCGCCCCGACGCGCTGCTGCCGACGATGGGGGGCCAGACCGCGCTCAACTGCGCGCTCGACCTCGCCCGCGAGGGCGTGCTCACCCGGTTCGACGTCGAGCTGATCGGCGCGTCGAAGAAGGCGATCGACAAGGCCGAGGACCGCGAGAAGTTCAAGGCCGCGATGACCCGCATCGGACTCGGGTCCGCGCGCTCGGGCATCGCGCACGACCTCGAGCAGGCGCTGGAAGTCCAGGCGGACATCGGCTTTCCCGCGGTGATCCGCCCGTCGTTCACGCTGGCCGGCACCGGCGGGGGCATCGCCTACAACAAGGACGAGTTCGTCGAGATGTGCAAGCACGGACTCGCGATGAGCCCGACGCGCGAGCTGCTGATCGAGGAGTCGCTCCTCGGCTGGAAAGAGTTCGAGATGGAGGTCGTCCGCGATCGCAAGGACAACTGCATCATCGTCTGCTCGATCGAGAACGTGGACCCGATGGGGGTGCACACCGGCGACTCGATCACCGTCGCGCCGGCGCAGACGCTGACCGACAAGGAATACCAGATCATGCGCAACGCGTCGATCGCCGTGCTGCGCGAGATCGGCGTCGACACGGGCGGGTCGAACGTGCAGTTCGCGATCAATCCGGACAACGGGCGGATGATCGTCATCGAGATGAACCCGCGGGTCTCGCGCTCGTCGGCGCTGGCGTCGAAGGCGACCGGGTTCCCGATCGCCAAGGTGGCGGCCAAGCTCGCCGTCGGCTACACGCTGGACGAGCTCCGCAACGACATCACCGGCGGCGACGGCGGCCCGTTCATGCCGGCGTCGTTCGAGCCGACGATCGACTACGTGGTGACGAAGGTGCCCCGGTTCGCGTTCGAGAAGTTCACGCAGGCCGACGACCGCCTGACCACGCAGATGAAGTCGGTGGGCGAGGTGATGGCGATCGGCCGCACGTTCAAGGAATCGCTGCAGAAGGCGTTGCGCGGCCTCGAGACCGGCGTCGACGGCTTCAACCTCAAGACGGTCGATCCGGACAGGATCGGCGACGAGCTCGCCTATCCGCGGGCGGAGCGCCTCTGGTACGTCGCCGACGCGTTCGGCGTCGGGATGTCGCTCGACGAGATCCGCCGGTACACGCGGATCGACCCCTGGTTCCTCGCGCAGATCCAGGAGATCGTCGACACCGAGCTCGCGCTCGAACGGCGGACGCTCGCCGACCTCACGCGCGACGAGCTGCGCGAGCTGAAGCGCATGGGCTTCGCCGACCGGCGGATCGCGCACCTGCTCAAGACCGGCGAAGGCGACGTGCGCGCGCGGCGCCACGCGCTGGGCCTGCGGCCGGTCTACAAGCGCGTGGACACCTGCGCCGCCGAGTTCGCCGCGCAGACCGCGTATCTCTACTCGACCTACGAGGATGAGTGCGAGGCGGCGCCGTCGGACCGGAGGAAGGTGATCGTCCTCGGCGGCGGGCCCAACCGGATCGGGCAGGGGATCGAGTTCGATTACTGCTGTGTGCACGCCGCGATGGCGCTGCGCGAGGACGGCTACGAGACGATCATGGTCAACTGCAATCCCGAGACCGTCTCGACCGACTACGACACGTCCGACCGGCTGTACTTCGAGCCGCTGACGCTCGAGGACGTGCTCGAGATCGTCCACGTCGAGAAGCCGATCGGGGTCATCGTCCAGTACGGCGGGCAGACGCCGCTGAAGCTCGCGCGCGACCTCGAGAAGAACGGCGTGCCGATCATCGGCACCTCGCCCGACATGATCGACATGGCGGAGGACCGCGAGCGGTTCCAGCAGATGGTCGATCGCCTGGGACTCCGGCAGCCGCCGAACCGCACCGCGCGCACCGAGGGGGAGGCGATCGCCGCCGCCGCGGAGATCGGCTACCCGCTGGTCGTTCGCCCGTCCTACGTGCTGGGCGGCCGCGCGATGGAGATCGTCCACGAGCAGCGCGATCTCGAGCGCTACATGCGCGAGGCGGTCAAGGTGTCGAACGACTCGCCCGTGCTGCTCGACCGCTTCCTCAACGACGCGATCGAGGTCGACGTCGACGCGCTCTGCGACGGCTCCCGCGTGGTGATCGGCGGCATCATGGAGCACATCGAGCAGGCGGGCGTGCACTCGGGCGATTCCGCGTGCTCACTGCCTCCGTACTCGCTGGGGGCGGACGTCCAGGACGAGCTGCGCCGCCAGACGGTGGCGATGGCGCATGGGCTCTCCGTGGTCGGCCTGATGAACGTCCAGTTCGCGATCCAGCGCGGAACCGTGTTCGTCCTCGAGGTGAATCCGCGGGCCTCGCGCACCGTGCCCTACGTCTCGAAGGCGACGGGCCGGCCGCTGGCGAAGATCGCGGCGCGCTGCATGGTGGGCCAGTCGCTGGACGCGCAGGGCATCGACGGCGAGATCATCCCGCCGTACTTCTCGGTCAAGGAGGCCGTGTTCCCGTTCATCAAGTTCCCGGGCGTGGACACGATCCTCGGGCCGGAAATGAAGTCGACCGGCGAGGTGATGGGCGTCGGCGAGACCTTCGCCGAGGCCTTCGTCAAGTCGCAGCTCGCGGCGGGCGTGAAGCTGCCGACCGGCGGCCGGGTGTTCATCAGTCTCAAGGACGCGGACAAGCCGCGGGCGATCGAGCTCGCCAGGATCCTGGTCGAGCTCGGCTTCGCGCTCGTCGCCACCCGAGGCACGGCGGCGGCGCTGGCCGCGGCCGGCGTTCCGGTGACTCCGGTCAACAAGGTCCACGAAGGCCGGCCGCACATCGTGGACATGATGAAGAACGACGAGATCGCGCTCGTCGTCAACACCGTGCAGGAGACGCGCGCGGCGATCCAGGACAGCTACCAGATCCGGCGGGAGGCCCTCTCCGACCGGATCCCGACGTACACGACACTGGCCGGCGCTCGCGCCGCGGCGCTGGGACTCGCCGGGATGCGTGAACTCGTGCCCTACGCGATCCAGGCGCTGCACGAGCGCCTGCGCCGCCCGCACGAGACGAAACCGGCGTGACCGAACGAAGGACGCGGGCACGCCTGCGCGGACCGGCCGGGAACCGCAAGGCTCTTCCGTTCCCTGGGGCGCTTACCATCGGGGGTTGATCGAACGATGAAGAAGATTCCAATGACGGTCCACGGCGCGGCGCGCCTGAAGGCCGAGCTGCGCCACCTGAAGGTGGTCGACCGGCCCGCGGTGATCTCCGCGATCGCCGAGGCGCGCTCGCACGGCGACCTGTCCGAGAACGCCGACTACGACGCGGCCAAGGAGCGCCAGGGCTTCATCGAAGGCCGGATCGCCGAGGTCGAGCGCCGGCTCGCCCATGCGCAGATCATCAATCCCGCCGAGATCGACGCCGACGGCCGCATCGTCTTCGGCGCGACCGTCGAGCTCGCGGATGCGGAGTCGGGCGATCACGTCACCTACCAGATCGTCGGCGACGACGAGGCCGACCTGAAGCACGGCAAGATCTCGGTGAGCTCGCCCATCGCGCGCGCGTTGATCGGCAAGGTCGAGGGCGACACCGCGGAGGTGCACGCGCCCGGCGGAGTGCGCGAGTACGAGGTCCTGGCGGTGCGCTACGTCTGAGCGCCGGGGGCGGGTGCGTCCCGGTGCGCGATGCTTGACCCCGGTGGGGTGGAGGCGACAGAATCCGCGCGTACGCCACGAGCGCGCCGCGGGCGGAACCGCCGGCCGCACGAACCCGTTCAAGGAGGAGCAATGAGACTCGAAGTCGGCATCCGCGTCAGCGCGGTCTTGCTTGGCGCGGCCCTCGCGCAGCCGGTCGCGGCGCAGCAGATCACGATGATGACCGGCCCGCAGGGTGGAGTGTGGATCCCTCTCGGCGGCCAGCTCAAGAGCCTCTGGGAGACCGCGGTCCCGGGCCTGCAGATCCAGCAGACGCCCGGAGCCGGCATCGCCAACGTGCGCGGTGTCGACGAGGGGAAGGCGCAGGTCGGCTTCGCCAATTCGGCGTCGACGGTCGACGGCATCGAGGGCCGGCCCCCGTTTCCGAAGAAGGTGACGAAGGTCTGCCAGGTCGCGAACCTCTATCCGCAGCACTTCCAGGTCGTGGCGCTCAAGGACGCCAACGTCAAGTCCTTCGCCGACCTCAAGGGCAAGTCCGTGGTCACGCAGTCCAAAGGCAACACCGGCGAGCTGCTCACGGAAGCGGTGCTCAAGATCAACGGGATGACCTACCAATCGTTGTCCAAAGTCAATTTCCAGGCCGCGTACACCGATGCGGTGGGAATGATGAAGGACGGCCACGCGCAGGTGTTCACGCTGGGAACGACGGCGCCGGCGTCCGCGGTGATGGACCTCGCGAGCGCGCGCGACATCGAGCTCGTCCCGGTCGACGACAAGACGATGGGCGAGCTTGCGAAGCAGAATCCCGGATACCACAAGATCCTCATCAAGGCAGGCACCTATCCGAAACAGGACAAGGACGTCCCCGTGATCGGCTACTCGACGCACATCGTCGTCGCCTGCGACCTGCCCGAGGACACCGTCTACCGGATGACCAAGGCGATGGCGACGAACATTCCGGCGATGGTGGCGGTGGTCAAGGCCATCGACGGACTGACGCCCAAGGCCATGGCGGTCGACATCGGCGTGCCATTCCACAAGGGCGCCGCGAAGTACTACAAGGAAGCCGGCGTCCTGTAGCCGCGGGCGCGGCCCCACCATCGCCGCGGGCGGACTGCCGCCCGTGCTGCGCCGGCCGCTGCGGCGGCCAGGCTGCGGCAGGCCGCGATCGCCGGTGCCGTGCGTCTGAGCGCAGGCGCCGAGCGCGAATCGCCCGAGTCGACGCGTGACGTCATGAGCACACCCACCGGGGCCGTCGTCTCCGACGAGCTGCAGGCGACCGCGCCCGGTGCGCCCGCGCTGCGCTACGCCGTCGCCGCGATCGCCGTGGCGATGTCGCTCTACCACATGTACGTTGCCGGGTTCGGGCCCCCCGAGGCGGTGATCTTCCGCGGCACGCACCTGCTGTTCGCGCTGACGCTCGTGTTCCTGCTCTACCCGACGCGGCCCGGCGGTTCGCCCGCCTGGCGCGCCGTCGACGCGCTGCTGCTCGCCGCCGGCTGGGGCTTCGTCCTGCACATCTTCCTCGGCTACGACGCGTTCGTGAACCGCATCATCTACATCGACACGCTCACCGCGTGGGACCGCATCTTCGCCGTGGTCGCCGTGCTGGTCGTCCTCGTCGCGACGCGGCGCGTGATCGGCTGGGCGCTGCCGCTCACCGCGATCGCGTTCCTGGTCTACGCGGCCTTCTTCACGCGCGTGACCTTCGACGTCCTGCTGGAGCAGCTGTACCTGTCGACCGAGGGGATCTTCGGCTCGACGCTCGGCGTTTCGGCGAGCTACGTGATGCTGTTCGTCCTGTTCGGCGCGTTCATGGAGCGCAGCGGCACCGGGCAGCTGTTCATGGATTTCGCGATGTCGATCACCGGTCACACCGCCGGCGGTCCCGGCAAGGTCGCGGTCGTCTCGTCCAGCCTCTTCGGCACCGTTTCCGGCAGCGCCGTGGCGAACGTGATGGTCGACGGGCCGATCACCATCCCGCTGATGAAGCGCACCGGCTTCCGGCCGCCGTTCGCGGCCGCCGTCGAGGCGGTCGCGTCGACCGGCGGCCAGATCATGCCGCCGATCATGGGCGCGGCGGCGTTCGTGATGGCGGAGTTTCTCGCCGTGCCGTACGCGAAGGTGGCGCTGTGGGCGGCGATCCCGGCGCTCCTGTACTACGTCGCCGTGTTCTTCGCCGTCCACTTCGAGGCGAAGCGGCACCGCCTGGCGGGCGTGCCGCGCTCGGAGCTGCCGCGCTTTGTCGACGTCATGGCGCAGCGCGGCCACCTGTTCGCGCCGATCGCGGTCGTGCTGGCGGGCCTGATGCTGGGCTACTCCGCGCCGCGGTGCGCGCTCGCGGGCGCGCTGGTCTGCATCCCGGTCGCGCTGCTGCGCCGGACGACGCGCGAGGGCATCGAGTGGAAGACGTGGATCGAGGCGCTGATCGACGGCGCCCGCAACACGCTGGCCGTCGCCATGGCGTGCGCGTGCGCCGGCATCGTGATCGGCTGCGTCACGATCACCGGGCTCGGCATCGTGTTCACGCAGGTCGTGATCGCGATTGCGCAGGACTCGCTGCTGCTCGCGCTGGTGCTGACCGCGCTGGCGGGCATCGTGCTCGGCATGGGGATGCCCACGACGCCCGCCTACATCGTCATGGTGTCGCTGCTCGTGCCGGCCATCATCAAGCTGGGGGCGATCGCGCCGGCGGCGCACATGTTCGCGTTCTACTTCGCGATCCTGTCGGCGATCACGCCGCCGGTCGCGCTCGCCGTGTTCGCGGCCGCGAGCCTCGCGAAGGCAGACATGTGGAAGGTCGGGCTGGAGTCGATGCGCTGCGCCGCGCCTGCCTACATCGTGCCGTTCATGTTCGTCTACGAGCCCTCGCTGCTGCTGATCGGCGACGCGTTCACCAGCGTCACCTCGGCGGCGTCGGCGACGGTCGGCGTCGTCTGCCTCGCCGCCGGGCTGCACGGCTATCTGCTGCGCGAGTGCCGCTGGTGGGAGCGCGATCGCGCTGCTCGCCGCGGCGTTGCTGCTGATCAAGCCGGGCTACGTGACGGACGCGCTGGGCCTGGGCCTGCTCGCGCTGGTCTTCGTCGCGCAGAAGGCGGCGCATGGACCCGCGCGCACGAAGCAGACCTAGGCGGCGCGCGGCCACGCCGCCGCCCGGCCGTCGCGCCGTCAGCCTCGGGGTGGATCAACGGGCTCGCGGCGGCGCTGCAGATTGACCAGCGCGATCCCGGCGCCAACCAGCGCCGCCGCCGCGGCGAATCCCGGCGTGATCGGGTCGCCGAGGATCAGGTGACCGAAGGTCACGCCGAACAGCGGCGCGAGGAACGAGAAGACGGCGAGGCGTCCCGCCAGATAGCGGGTGAGCAGCCAGAACCAGGTCAGATAGCTCACGAAGGCGACGATCACCGTCTGGTAAGCGAGGCTGGCGATGGCGACCGGCGTCCACGCGACGACTCCGGGCTCGCCGAGCGCGACCGAGACGAGCGGCAGCAGCGCGGCGGAAATCCCGAGCTGGTAGAGGAGCACCTTGGTCGCGCTGACCCGCGCGAGACGCGTCGCCCGGATCAGGACGGTGGTCGCGGCCCACAACAGTGCGGCGAGCGCACCGAACACGTCGCCGACCAGCGTCGGCTGCGTCGGCTGCGCGAAGCCGTCGGCGAACGCCGCCACCAGGCCCGCGAACGCCAGCAGCACGCCGGTCCACTGCACGGCGCGAAGCCGCTCGTCGGGGACGAAAACCGACAGCCCCAGTGCGGTGAGGCAGGGCGCCAGGTAGAGGAAGACCACCATGCGCGCGGCCGTCGTGTGGCCGAGCCCGGCGTAGATCAGGGCGAACTCGGCGGCGAAGGCGACACCGGCGAGGAGCCCCGGCACGAGCGTCCCGTCGTGCTCCCACAGCGGGATGCGCCGCACCCGCACCCAGCCGAGCACGAGTATCGTGGCGATTGCCGAGCGCAGCGCGCCCTGCATGACGAACGAGATGCCGTGGGCGGCCAGCTTGATCGCGACCTGCTGGAAGCCCCACAGCATGGTCATCACGATCATCGAGCCGACGGCGAGCGCGTCGAGCGGGCGGCGATCGTCGGCCATCGATGGTGGTGGCCGATGCTGGGGAACGGCAGCGCCGCCGGGCGAGCCGCTAGCGCGGCGTACGACGGCGCCGCAGGCCGGGGCCGGGAGCGCGAGGTGCAGGGCTGCCGATGCCGGAGGAAGCGCGCCTGCGCAATGTGCCCGAGCCGGCGCCGCGTGGCGGGCGCGCGGCCGGCTCACGGCCGAGCGTGGATGCCGCGCCGCGGCGGGCCGAGGGCTTCACGCGGGGCACGGCGGCGCCGCTGCCCTGCCGCCGTCCGCCGCCCTTCGGCTCGGAGCGTGCTGGCCTGCCGGCGCGCGGCGGAGCCTGCTTCCGCGGCTTTTCGAGCGGGGCGGCGGGCTCCGGCGCCGGTCGCCAGATGGTCAGGATCTTGCCCAGGTGCTGGACCGGCGCGGCATCCAGCGCCTCGCAGATCCGGGCGAGCAGCGCCTCGCGCTCGCCGCGGTCGTCGTTGAACACGCGGATCTTGATGAGCTCGTGCGCGGCCAGCGCGATCGCGATCTCGTGCAGCACGGCGGGCGTCAGGCCGTGCTGGCCGATGCTGACGAAGGGATGCAGGTGATGCGCCTTGGCGCGAAATGCCCGGCGCTCGGCGGGTGTTAGAGTTCGCATCCACCGTATCTTACGCGACGCCGCTCGCCGGCCATGCCCCGCGCACGGGTCCCCGAATGGCCCTCAAGGCAACGAAGAAGCACAAGTTCGTCAAGGCGTGGATGGCCGAGCACGTCAACGACCCCTGGGTCAAGGAGGCGGTGCGACTCGGTTACCGGTCGCGCGCGGCGTTCAAGCTGCTCGAGCTCGCGGAGAAGGACAAGCTCTTCCGGCCGGGGATCGCCGCCGCCGATCTGGGGGCGGCGCCCGGGAGCTGGAGCCAGGTGCTGCGCGAGCGGCTGGGGCCGCGGGCGAGGATCGTCGCGATCGACATCCTGCCCATGGAGCCGATCCCGGGCGTGACCTTCGTCCAGGCCGATTTCCGCGACGGACGAGGGTCTGGCGGCGCTCGAAGCCGCGCTCGGCGGGCGCAAGCTGGACCTTGTCGTTTCGGACCTGTCCCCCAATCTATCCGGCATCGAGGCGGCGGATCAGGCACGGTCCGTGCATCTCGGCGAACTGGCGCTGGAATTCTCCAACGCTTGGCTGCAACCCGGAGGCGATCTTGTCGTCAAAGGGTTCCAGGGCGCGGGATTCGCGGAGCTCCGGCGCGCCCTGCGAGGCCCGTTTCGGAAAGGTTTACGTGCGCAAGCCCAGGGCGTCGCGGGATCGGAGCCGAGAGGTCTACCTCGTCGCAAAAGGCATGAAAAGTTGAGATTCGACGGAATTTCGTCCCGTTTGTCGTCATCAGGCGACGTCGAACCGGCACGAAGGTGGTCGTGCCCCCCGCGAACGGATAGAATCCAAGACCCGGCGCATCCGGTGTGGATGCCCGGCGGCGCAAGCCGGAACGGGGGGCGGCGGCCCGCATCCAATCGCCGCAAGGAGCGACATTGAACAACCTGTTGAAGAACATCGGCATCTGGCTCGTGATCGGCCTGGTCGTGCTGACCGTGGTCAAGCAGTTCGACGCGCGGCAGGCGCCGAAGGACTCGGTCCCGTATTCCGAGTTCATGGAGCGGGCCCGGGCCGGCAGCGTCGAGTCGGCCACGGTCGAGGGCCGGTCGATCAAGTGGGTGTCGGCGGACAAGAAGCGGTTCGTCACCTACAGCCCGGGCGACATCTGGATGGTCGGCGACCTCGTCAAGTACGGCGTCAAGGTCGAGGCGAAGCCCGAGGAGGAGCAGAGCTTCCTCGCGCAGATCTTCATCTCGTGGTTCCCGATGCTGCTCCTGATCGGCGTGTGGATCTTCTTCATGCGCCAGATGCAGGGCGGCGGGCGCGGCGGCGCGTTCTCGTTCGGCAAGAGCAAGGCCAAGATCCTCGACGAGTCCAACAACACGGTGACCTTCGCCGACGTCGCCGGCTGCGACGAGGCGAAGGAGGAAGTGAGCGAGATCGTCGAGTTCCTGCGCGACCCCTCCAAGTTCCAGAAGCTCGGCGGCCGCATCCCGCGCGGCGTGCTGATGGTCGGCTCCCCCGGCACCGGCAAGACGCTGCTCGCCAAGGCCATCGCCGGCGAGGCGAAGGTGCCGTTCTTCTCGATCTCGGGCTCGGACTTCGTCGAGATGTTCGTCGGCGTCGGCGCGGCCCGCGTCCGCGACATGTTCGAGCAGGCGAAGAAGAACGCGCCCTGCATCGTGTTCATCGACGAAATCGACGCCGTCGGCCGCCAGCGCGGCGCGGGTCTGGGCGGCGGCAACGACGAGCGCGAGCAGACGTTGAACCAGCTGCTGGTCGAGATGGACGGCTTCGAGGGCAACGCGGGCGTCATCGTGATCGCCGCGACCAACCGGCCCGACGTGCTCGACCCGGCGCTGATGCGGCCCGGCCGCTTCGACCGCCAGGTCGTCGTGCCGCTGCCCGACATCCGCGGCCGCGAGCAGATCCTGCTCGTCCACATGCGCAAGGTGCCGATGGCCACCGACGTCAAGGCGGAGATCATCGCCCGCGGCACGCCGGGGTTCTCCGGCGCCGACCTCGCCAATCTCGTCAACGAGGCGGCGCTGTTCGCCGCGCGCAAGAACAAGCGCCTCGTCGACATGGACGACTTCGAGATGGCGAAGGACAAGATCGTGATGGGCGCCGAACGGCGCTCGATCGTGATGCCGGAGGCGGAGCGGCGCAACACCGCCTACCACGAGTCCGGGCACGCGATCGTCGCCAAGCTGCTGCCGAAGACCGATCCCGTGCACAAGGTCACGATCATCCCGCGCGGGCGCGCGCTGGGCGTGACGATGCAGCTGCCGGAGCAGGACCGCTACAGCATGGACCGCGAACACATGCTGAACGTGATCGCCGTGCTGTTCGGCGGGCGGATCGCGGAAGAGCTCTTCATGAACCAGATGACCACCGGCGCCTCGAACGACTTCGAGCGCGCGACGCATATCGCCCGCGACATGGTCACCCGCTACGGCATGTCCGACCTGATGGGCCCGATGGTCTACGGCGAGAACGAGGGCGAGGTCTTCCTCGGCCGCTCGATCACGCGCACGGTCAACATGTCGGAAGAGACGATGCGCAAGGTCGACGGCGAGATCCGCAAGATCATCGACCAGCAGTACGCGGTCGCGCGCAAGCTGCTCGAGGACAATCGCGACAAGGTCGGAGGCGATGGCGGCCGCGCTGCTCGAGCTCGAGACGATCGACGCCGATCAGATCGACGACATCATGGCCGGCCGGCCGCCGCGGCCGCCGAAGCCCACGCAGTCGGGCAGCAGCCCGTCGGCGACGGGCGCTGCTCCCGGCGCCGGCGCCGCGCCATCGGCGACCCCGGCGTAATCCCGGTGCGGCCGCGCGCGTGCGCCGCCTGAAGGCGGCCCCACGGGCGGGCAGAAAGCCGCACGTCGTCGTGCCGGGCGTCGCGCCTGGCGTCGTGGGTCCGGCTTCAGCCGGACGCCGCACGCGACCGATGCCGTGGGTCCGGCTTCAGCCGGACTCCGCACGGCGACCGATGCCGTGGGTCCGGCTTCAGCCGGACTCCGCGAGTCGACCGATTGCATGCCGACTGAAGTCGGCCCCACCGCGCGATGAAGCCATCCGTTCTGCGCTGCGGCCGCCACCTGTTCGATCTCTCGCGCCCGCTGGTGATGGGCGTCGTCAACGTCACTCCCGACTCGTTCTCCGACGGCGGCCGGTATCTCGACATCCCCCGCGCGCTCGACCACGCGCGCCGCCTGCGCTCTGACGGCGCGGACCTGATCGACGTCGGCGGCGAATCGACGCGTCCCGGCGCGGCGCCGGTCGCCGAATCCGACGAGCTCGCGCGGGTGATCCCGCTGGTCGATGCCCTCGCGGCGGAGGGCATCGCGGTCGCCGTCGACACGCGCAAGCCGGGGGTGATGCGCGCGGCGATCGCGGCAGGCGCCGCGATGATCAACGACATCGGGGCGCTGACGGCGCCCGGCGCGCATGGCCGCCTGCGCGGCGAGCGCGGCGGGCGTCTGCCTGATGCACATGCAGGGCGAGCCGCGGACGATGCAGCAGGCGCCGGTCTACGGCGACGTGGTGGCCGAGGTGCGCGACTTCCTCGCGGCGCGCGCGCGGGCCTGCGAGGCGGCGGGCATCGCGCGCGAGCGGATCGCGATCGATCCGGGCTTTGGCTTCGGCAAGACGCTGGCGCATAATCTCGCACTGTTGCGCTCGATCGGCACGCTCGCGGCGACAGGCTACCCGGTGCTCGCGGGGCTGTCGCGCAAGTCCTCGCTCGGCGTGCTCACCGGGCGCGGCGTCGGGGAACGGCTGCCGGCCAGCCTCGCGGCGGCGCTCGCCGCGGTGGCGCGGGGCGCGGCGATCGTGCGCGTGCACGACGTGCGCGAGACCGTCGACGCGCTCAAGGTCTGGCTCGCCGTCGAAGGCGGCGCCTGGAGCCCGGCGGTCGACGCCGCGCAAGGCGCGCACGAGCGCTGAGACAGCGACAGGGCCTCGCGATTTCCAATCATTGACGATCTCCGAACGATGACTCGACATTACTTCGGCACCGACGGCGTCCGCGGCCGCGTCGGCGAGCCGCCGATCACTCCCGAGCTCGTGCTGAAGCTGGGCTGGGCGGCGGGCCTCGTGCTCGCGGCCGACACCGCGCGCGACGGCGTGCGCCCGGGCGTGCTGATCGGCAAGGACACGCGGATCTCCGGCTACCTGCTCGAGGCCGCGCTGGAGGCGGGCCTGTCCGCCGCCGGCGTCGACGTCTATCTTTCCGGGCCGCTGCCCACGCCCGCGGTCGCCTACCTGACCCGCGCGCTGCGCCTGTCCGCGGGCATCGTGATCAGCGCGTCGCACAATCCCTACGACGACAACGGCATCAAGTTCTTTGCCGGCGACGGCACGAAGCTTCCGGACAGCATCGAGCAGTCGATCGAGAGCGTGATGGCGCAGCCGCTCTCCTGCGTGCCGTCGGCGCAGCTCGGCAAGGCGCGCCGGATCGAGGACGCCGGCGGCCGCTACATCGAGTTCTGCAAGAGCACGTTCCCGACCGAGCTCGATCTCAAGGGCTGGCGCATCGTCATCGACTGCGCGCACGGCGCGGGGTACCACGTCGCGCCGCCCGTGTTCCACGAGCTGGGCGCCGACGTGATCGCGATCGGCGCCGAGCCGAACGGGATGAACATCAACGACGGCGTGGGCGCGACGCACGCGAAGCACCTGAAGGCGGCGGTGGTCGCGCACAAGGCCGATATCGGCATCGCGCTCGACGGCGACGGCGACCGGCTGCTGATGGTCGACCGCGACGGCCGCGCGTACGACGGCGACCAGCTCCTCTACGTGATCGCGATGGACTACCGGCGGCGCGGCGCGCTCGTCGGCGGCGTCGTCGGCACGGCGATGACGAACCTCGGCCTCGAGCAGGCGCTGGCGCGCGAGGGCATCGTGCTCGAGCGCGCGGCGGTCGGCGACCGCTACGTGCTGGAGAGGCTGAACGAGAAGGGCTGGCTCCTGGGCGGCGAGAACTCCGGCCACCTGCTGTGCCTGGACAAGCACACGACCGGCGATGCGATCATCGCCGCGCTCGCGGTGCTGCGCTCGCTCGTCGAGCAGCGCAAGACGCTCGCCGAGGCCACGGCCGGCATCACGCTGTTCCCGCAGCGTCTGATCAACGTGCGCGTGCCGAAGGGCTACGACTGGAAGGCGAGCGAGGCGATCCGCGCGGCGCAGGCCGGAACCGTCGCCGCGCTGGGCGATACCGGGCGCGTCCTGCTGCGGCCCTCGGGCACGGAGCCCGTGCTGCGCGTGATGGTCGAGGCGCGCGAGGCGAACGTTGCCGACAAGCAGGCGCAGGTGCTCGCCGACGCGATCGCGGCCGCCACCGCCGCCTGAGCGGCGCTCCCCGACGCCGCGGGGCAATGCGGCGGCCGGTCCTATAATTCGCCATGGTTGCCGTATTGCACGCCGCCCCGCAGGCGAGCGCGCCGCAGGCGGTTGCGGCCTGGCTCGCGGCCCTCGCCGGCACCTATCCCGACGAGGACCTCCGTGCGTTCGAGGCGGCGCTCGCGTACGCGCGCGAGCGCTGCGGCACGACGCGCGGCCGCGACGGCGAGCCGCTGATCGACCGCGCGGTGAGTGCCGCCACCATCGTCGCGGGGCTGAAGCTCGACGCGGGGACGGTCCGCGCCGCGCTCCTGATCGGCCTTCCCGGGGCGGACGCGTTCGACGCCGAGGACGTCGCGGCGCGCTTCGGCGACGACGTGGCGACGCTCGTCGCCGGCGTCGCGCGGATGGACGAGATCCGGGCGCTGCCCTCGCAGGGCGAGGCCGGCGAGCGCGCCGCGCAGGCCGAACGGCTGCGCAAGATGCTGCTCGCGATGGTCGAGGACATCCGCGTCGTGCTGATCAAGCTCGCGGAGCGGACGGCGGCGCTGCGCTTCCTGATGGCCGGTGGCGCGGAGATGGCCGAGCCGCGACGGCGCGCGGCGAGCGAGGCGCTGGACCTCTTCGCGCCGCTCGCCAACCGGCTGGGCGTCTGGCAGCTCAAGTGGGAGCTCGAGGACCTCTCCCTGCGCGCGCTCGAGCCCGACACCTACAAGGCGATCGCGAGGATGCTGGACGAGCGCCGGCTCGACCGCGAGCGCTACATCGAGGACGTCGTCGCGCTGCTCCAGCGCGAGCTCGCCGCCGCCGGCATCCGGGCCGAGGTCACCGGCCGGCCGAAGCACATCTACAGCATCTGGAACAAGATGCGCCGCAAGCAGTCCGGCATCGACACGCTGTACGACATCCGCGCCGTGCGCATCCTCGTCGACGACGTCAAGGACTGCTACACGGCGCTCGGCATCGTCCATCACCTGTGGACGCCGCTGCCGCGCGAGTTCGACGACTACATCGCCAAGCCCAAGGCCAACAACTATCGGTCGCTGCACACCGCGGTGATCGGCCCCGAGGGCAAGCCGCTCGAGGTGCAGATCCGCACGTTCGAGATGCACCAGCACTCCGAGTACGGCGTCGCCGCGCACTGGCGCTACAAGGAGGGCGCGCAGAAGGGCATCCGCCGCGATCCCGCGTTCGAGGACCGCATCGCGTGGCTGCGCCAGGTGCTCGACTGGAAGGACGCCGTCGCCGACGCGTCGGAATGGCTGGCCGCGTTCAAGAGCAGCCTGTTCACCGACACCATCTACGTGCTGACGCCGCAGGGCCGGGTGGTCGACCTGCCGCTCGGCGCGACGCCGGTCGACTTCGCGTACGCGGTGCACACGAGCCTCGGCCACCGCTGCCGCGGCGCGCGCGTCGACGGCGCGATGGTGCCGCTGAACCAGCCGCTGAAGAACGGTCAGCGGGTCGAGATCGTCGCCGCCAAGCAGGGGGGGCCGTCGCGCGACTGGCTCAACGCCGAGCTCGGCTACGTGCACAGCCATCGCGCGCGCACCAAGGTCCGGCAGTGGTTCAAGGCGCAGCAGCACGAGGAGACGCTCGCGCAGGGCCGGGCGATCGTCGAGCGCGAGCTGCAGCGCGCCGGCGCGACGGCGGTGAACCTCGACGCGGTGGCGGCCAAGGCCGGGCTTCGCCAGGGCGGACGAGCTCTACGTCGCGGTCGGGCGCGACGAGCTCAACACGCGGCAGATCCAGACGGCGATCCGCGCGGTGGCGCAGCCGGCTGCCGCGGCCGAGGCGGAGCCCGCGGCCGAGGCGCTCGCGCGGCAGAGCCGGGCTGCCGGCGTCGGGCAGCGGCATTCTGGTCGTCGGCGTCGATCGGCTGATGACCAATCTCGCGCGCTGCTGCAAGCCGGCGCCGCCCGACGCCATCGTCGGCTTCGTCACGCGCGGCAAGGGCGTGACGATCCACCGGCGGACCTGCAGCAACGTCGGTCGGATGCGCATGCGCGAGCCCGAGCGCCTGATCGCCGCCGACTGGGGCGAGCCGCGCGACGAGGTGTTTCCCGTCGACGTCGTGCTCGAGGCGATGGACCGGCAGGGGCTGCTGCGCGACATCACCGAGATCTTCTCGCGCGAGCGGATCAACGTCACCGCGGCGAACACGCTCACCCGCAACAACGCGACGCGGATGGCGTTCACGCTCGAGGTGAAGAGCCTCGACGTGCTCGCCCGCGCGCTCGGGCTGGTGAGGGACGTGAAGGGCGTGCTCAACGCCGGACGGCGCTAGCGTTAGCGGATTGACGCGCGATACTGTCAGCGCGCGAGCGTGATAGCCATCCCCAGCGCGCCGCAGCCGAGGATCACGGGGATGACGCCCGTCCTGAAGCGGAAGAGCGCGACGGCGGCGGCAACGCCTATCGCCAGCGCAAACCAGTCGAGCCCGCCCTGCGCCGCGACGGCGGTCCAGCCGTTCGGCCAGAATACGTGCCAGGCGAAGAAGAGCGCCAGATTGACGATCACGCCGACCACCGCTGCGGTGATGCCGGTCAACGGCGCCGTGAATCGCAGCTGACCGTGCGTCGTCTCGACCACCGGCCCTCCGGCGAGGATGAACAGGAAGCTCGGCAGGAAGGTGAAGAAGGTCGCCACGCACGCCCCGGCGATGCCGGCCAGCGCGAGCGACTCCGGTCCGAACAGCATCTTCGTCCAGCCGCCGACGAAGCCGACGAAAGCAACGACCATGATCAGCGGACCGGGGGTCGTCTCGCCCAGCGCCAGTCCGTCGATCATCTGCGCCGGCGTGAGCCAGGCATACGTCTCGACCGCGCCCTGGTAGACGTACGGCAGCACCGCGTAGGCGCCGCCGAACGTGAGCAGCGCAGCCTTGGTGAAGAACCAGCCCATTCGCGGCAGCGTTGCCCCCGGCCCGTAGCTCGCGACGAGCATCGCGAGGGCAAACAGCCAGAGCAGGACACAGCTCCCGACGATCCAGGCGAGCCGTGACCCGCGGAACCTGGCGTGCGGGGGCGTCGGCGTGTCGTCGTCGATCACCGCACGCGCGTGGGGTCCGCCGCCGGCGGCGTGCCCGCCGCCGACCGCGAAGGCCTTCGGCGCGACGCGCCCGCCGACGTAGCCGACGATTCCCGCGGCAGCGACGATCGCCGGAAACGGCACCGAGAGCGCGAAGATCGCGACGAAGGCAAGGGCGGCGATCGCCCAGAGGACCGGCGCCTTTCAACGTGCGCGAGCCGATGCGCCACGCCGCGTGCAGCACGATCGCCACCACCGCCGGCTTGATCCCGTACAGGATTCCCGCGACCGCCGGGACGTTGCCGTACGCCAGGTACAGCCACGTCAGCGCGATCAGCACGACGAGCGACGGCAGCACGAACAGCGCGCCGGCGACGACGCCGCCCCACGTCCGGTGCATCAGCCACCCGATGTACGTGGCGAGCTGCTGCGCCTCCGGCCCCGGCAGCACCATGCAGTAATTGAGCGCGTGCAGGAAGCGCCGCTCGGAGATCCAGCGTTTCGCGTCGACGAGGTCGTGATGCATGATCGCGATCTGGCCCGCCGGTCCGCCGAAGCTCACGAAGCCGAGCTTCAGCCAGTAGCGGAAGGCCTCGGCGCGCGTCGGCGCGACGGGGGCGGCGGAATTCTCCGGGCTCAAGTACCCTGCCCCCGCGTGGGGCCGCCTTCAGGCGGCCTGTGCAACTTGAGGTAGCAGTGTCCGGCTGAAGCCGGACCCACGGTGCCCGGGCATCGCACTGAGCCTGTTCCGGATGTGCGCACGCGCTTCAGGGCTGATGCTCGCGGGCTCATGCGACCTCCCGAACGCGCAGCTTCTGCGGATACCAGCCGTGGGTCTCGGTCTGCGCTTCGCGGCACCACGCGTAGAGCGAGTCGTAGACGAGCATCCCCCACTTCAGCATCGCGTGGTCGTCGGCGAACATCGCCGACAGCCCGAGCGACGCCGCAACGAGGCCCGGCGCCTCGCGCGCCAGATCGGGCGCCGACGTGTCGGCGGCCCGCACGATCGTCGCGAGCCGGTCGAGCGCGGGATGGCCGAGCGCGTGCCGGCGGATGAACGCATCGAAGCTGCATTCCGCGCCGACGTGCCCGTACGGGGCATCGGGAATGTCGTAGGCGGTCGCGCCGCTGGTCGCGGCGCAGGCGCGCACTTCGGCGTTCGGCACGTAGAGGAATTCCGCCGACGGATCGATGAAGCGCCGGATGAGCCACGGGCAGGCGATGCGGTCGATCTTCGGCCGCTCGCGCGTGACCCAGCGCGTCGGCGCCGCGTACGGCGTCGTCGCATTGCCCTCGGCGCGCCATTGCTCGAGCCCGCCCGCCAGGTAGTGCGCGTCGAGTCCGCGCGCGCGCAACGCCGCGCACGCGCCCTGCCGACCTCGTGACCGCGCACGCAGTAGACGACGACCGGGCGCCACGGCTCGATGTCCGCGGCCCAGCCGTCGACGGTCTCGGGCAGGCGCCGGATGGCGCCGGGGATGATCTCGCGGATCCTGCTCGAACGCCGCCTGCCGGCGAACGTCGACGAGCGTCGGCGGCGGAAACGCCGCGAGACGTTGCGAGAGCTCAATGGGGGTGATGGCCGCATCCATGGTCTTGATTGCCTCCTGCTGCGTGGGCAGCAACGAAGCAGAACTTGGATGGCGCGGAGCCAGCGATGCGGCGGGGCGTCTGCGAAAGCCCTGATCGAGCTATCGGCTTCCCGGCCGCGCCGTCAACGGCCGGAGAGGACCTGCAGGGGTCGCAACGCGGGTCGTGGAAACGGGTCAGCCATCCTCGCGGTCCACGCGCTCGGCTGATCAGATCAGCCCTTCGAGCAACTGGACGTCGACGAGGTCGCCGGCCGCGCAGTTGCCCGTCTCCGCCGGAGAGCACGATGAAGCAGTTCGCCTGCGACATCGACGACAGGATGCCCGAACCCTGGTCGCCGGTCGTGCGCACGGCGAGTCGGCCGTCGCCGTCGGGGGCGAGGACGCCCCGCTGGAACTCGGTGCGCCCCGGCGACCTTCCTGATCGGCGCCGCCAGCGGCACCTTGAACGTGGGCAGCGGCGCGACGTCGCGCTGTCCCTGCAGGACGCGCAGCGCGTCCTGCACGAACTCGTAGAACGTCACCATCACCGACACCGGGTTGCCCGGCAGTCCGAAGAAGTGCGCGCCGCCGATGCGCCCGTAGGCGAGCGGGCGGCCCGGCTTCATCGCGATCTTCCAGAACAGCACCTCGCCCAGCTTGTCGAGCAGCTGCTTGACGAAGTCGGCCTCGCCGACCGACACGCCGCCCGAGGTGATGACGACGTCGGCCGCGGCCGCGGCGTCGGCGAACGCGCGCTCCAGCGCGTCCGGCTCGTCGCGAACCACGCCCATGTCGAGGAGGTCGCAGTTCAGGCGCGAGAGCATGCCGTAGATCGTGTAGCGATTGCTGTCGTAGATCTCGCCCTCGGCCAGCGGCGTGCCGATCGACTTCAGCTCGTCGCCGGTCGAGAAGAACGCGACGCGCAGCTTCCGGAAGACGGTGACCTCGCCGATGCCGAGCGAGGCCATCATGCCGAGCTCCGCCGGGTGGACGCGCTGCCCCGGCGCGAAACACGACCTGTCCGGCCTTGAGGTCCTCGCCGGCGAAGCGGCGATTCTGCCCGGCCTTGGTGACCGCCCCGGCGGCGATCCGCACGCCGGCCCGCCTCCTCGCTCGCGCGCTCCTGCATCACGACCGTGTCGGCGCCCGCGGGCATCACGGCGCCGGTGAAGATGCGCACGCACTGGCCGGCGCCGATGCGTCACGCCGCTGGGCTTGCCCGCGAACGACTCGCCGACGCGCGCGAGCGTCGTCTCCCGGTCCGGCGACGAGATCGGCGAAGCGGACCGCGTAACCGTCCATCGCCGAATTGTCGTGGCCGGGCACGGCCAGCGGCGAGACGACGTCGGCGGCGAGGACGCGGTCGAGCGCCGCGCGGATCGTGCACGCGCTCCGTCGCGGTGACCGGCGCCAGGAACGTGCGGATCAGCGCGCGCGCCCGGTCGACGGCCATCGAGTTCGGATCGTAGTCGTCGGCGCAGGAGAGATCGCGCAGGGACTTCGGTTGGCTCATGGCGTCGGTGCAGTCGAGGAGACGCGAAGGAATCGGGGTGGCCGGATTATCGATGATCGCGCCACGCAATGGCAGCCCGGCGGATCGCGTCGGCAGGCGCAGGATTCGCCACGCGCTCAGCCGCCGAGCCGCGGCAGCCGGAGCTCGTCCGCCGGTGTTGATGTTGCGAAACGCGTCGGCCTCGTCGTCGAAGGCGACCTCGACCACCGCGCAGCGTCGCGTACCACGCGTCGATCTTGCGTCCGCCGCTCTGCGAGAAACGCGGTCGAGATGCGGCAGCACGATCGCGGCGGACCAGGCGAACACCGGATGCGGCTGGTCGAACGTCTTCGCGACGGCGAGCTGCGCGTCGGTCCCGCGTCGAGCGCCGCGTGCAGGCGCGCGACGAGATCGGCGGGAAGGAACGGCGAATCGCAGGGCACGGTGACGACGAGCGGCGTGCGCTGGCGCGCGTCATGCCCGCGTGCAGGCCGGCGAGCGGCCCGGCGAAACCGCCGACCGCGTCCGGAACGACCGGATAGCCGAGCGCGCGCGTAGCGGTCGAGATTCTGGTTGGCGTTGATCAGCACGTCGCCGACCTGCGGCGCGAGGCGCGCGAGCACGTGCGCGACCATCGGCCGGCCGTCGAGCTCGACGAGCCCCTTGTCGACGCCGCCCATGCGCCGGCCCTGGCCGCCGGCCAGCACGATGCCGGTGATCCCGCGCCATGGTTGGCCGCCGACGCTCCGGACGCCCGGAGCGCAGGAGGCTGAATTGCGAGCGGGTGCGGCACTGGAGTCTTGGCAGCCTGGCGCTTGGCGGCATCAGCATTCCTGAACCGCTCGCCGCCGGTGAACAGCAGGTAGTGCTTGTTGGTCGCGCGGCCGATCATCGTGATGCCGACCTTCTGCGCGATCTCGTAGCCCATCTGCGTCAGGCCCGAGCGCGAGACCAGGAACGGAATGCCCATCTGCGCGGCCTTGATCACCATCTCCGAGGTGAGCCGGCCGGTCGTGTAGAAGATCTTGTCGCCGCCGTCGATGCGGTCGAGCCACATCTGGCCCGCGATCGCGTCGACCGCGTTGTGGCGGCCGACGTCCTCGACGAACATCAGGATCTCGGAGCGCCCCGGCTCGTTGGTCGCGAGCGCGCAGCCGTGCACGGCGCCGGCCTGCTTGTAGATCGTCTCGTGCAGCGCGCACGCGGTCGAGCAGCGCGTAGAGCGTCGCCTGCGTCAGCGTGGCGCCGGCGGGCAGCCGCACGCGGTCGATCTCGTCCATCAGGTCGCCGAACACCGTGCCCTGGCCGCAGCCGGTGGTCGTCGTGCGCTTCTGCGTCTTCTGCCGCGAGGTCGGCGAGGCCGTTGCGGGTCGTGACCACGACCGCGTCGACGTCCCAGTCGACCTGCACCGCGACGATGTCCTCGATCGCGGTCGAGCAGCCGCTGGTTGCGCAGGTAGCCGATCGCGAGCGCCTCGGGCGCGGCGCCCAGCGTCATCAGCGTGACGCAGCTCCTGCTTGTCGACGTAGAGCGTCAGCGGATGCTCGCCGGCGATCGGCGTGTCGCGCGCGGCGCCGGTCTCGTCGACGGCGCCGGACCGCGAAGGTCGACGGGCGCGCGGCGTTGGTGAGCAGCGGGCGGTACGGCAGTGTTCGGGGCGTTCATCGGACGCCTCAGCCGCCGATGTAGCTCATCTCGACCTTCGGCGTTCGCGCCGTGTTCGCGGTGCGGATTTCGGAGTAGCGGTCGGCGCGCGCGCGCCAGACCGCGGCGATCGCGTTGCCGATCTCGCGCGTCGTCGGCGCCGCCGCGCAGCAGCGCGCGCAGGTCGTGGCCGTCGGTCGCGAACAGGCAGGTGTAGAGCTTGCCGTCGGTCGACAGCCGCGCGCGCGTGCAGTCGCGGCAGAACGCCTGCGTGACCGAGGCGATGACGCCGATCTCGCCGCTGCCGTCGCTGTAGCGCCAGCGCTCGGCGACCTCGCCGGCGTAGTTCGGGTCGGCGGTTCGCAGCGGCAGCTCGGCGTCGATCGTGCGCACGATCTCGGCGGCCGGCACGACGTCGTCCATGCGCCAGCCGTTGGTCGCGCCGACGTCCATGTACTCGATGAAGCGCACGATGTGGCCGCTGCCCTTGAAGTGCCGCGCCATCGGCACGATCGCCGTCGTCGTTGACGCCGCGCTTGACCACCATGTTGACCTTGAGCGGCGCGAGCCCGGCGGCGGCCGCGGCGTCGATGCCTTCGAGCACGCGGGCGACCGGAAAGTCGACGTCGTTCATCGCGCGGAACGTCGCGTCGTCGAGCGAGTCGAGGCTCACGGTGACGCGCTTGAGTCCGGCGTCGGCGAGGCTGCGCGCCTTCTTCGCGAGCAGCGCGCCGTTGGTCGTCAGCGTGAGGTCGAGCGTCGCCGAGTCGTCGCCAGCATCTCGACCAGCCGCTCGATGTTCCGGCGCAGCAGCGGCTCGCCGCCGGTCAGGCGGATCTTGCGCGACGCCGCGGCTCGACGAAGACGCGCGCGACGCGCGTGATCTCCTCGAACGTCAGCAGCTCGGCGTGCGGCAGGAACGGGTAGTCGCGGCCGAAGACGTCCTTCGGCATGCAGTAGACGCAGCGGAAGTTGCAGCGGTCGGTGACCGAGATCCGCAGGTCGTGCAGCGGCCGGCCGCGCGTGTCGGCGACCGGCCCGGCGCGTCGCAGCGCCGCTCGCCGCGGCGCGCACGGCGCGTCGGCGCAGCGGCGCGGCGCGCGTTCGGCGCCGCGGCGGCGCGGACGTCGATGAGCGGAATGATCGTGGCCATGCGCGAAATGTCGCTGCGGCAAGCCGGAAGAAGGAGTCGAACAGCAATGTTAGCAGAGGCGCAGACCGCGGTGTATGATCGCCGACGATCGCTCGCGGCGCATTTCCACTCCGCGCGCATCCGAAATGTCCATGTCGACGTTGCGGTTTCCCGTCGCCGTCATCGTGCAGCGCACGCCGCTCGCGAATCGCTGGGTCAGCGAGCGCTGGGAGCCGGTCGCCGTCGAGCTCGCCGCCGAGGCCGCGCCGCCGTCGCGCCGGTGCCGGTCGCCGACGATGCGCGCCGGCACGCGCTGGCGCTTCGGCGGCTACGCGATCGAGCTGCACCGCACCGAAGCCGAGGGCTATTACCTCAACATCACCGCGCCGGAGCCCGAAGGTCTTCGTGATGTGGCGGCCGGCCGAGGACGGCGCGGGCCGCGCGGTGCGCCCGGTGATCGTGACCGTCAGCTACAACGAGGCGGCGCGGATGCTCGACGGCGGCGAGCAGGTCGACGCGGTGCCGATGCCGCCGGAGATCCTGGCGTGGATGCAGCCGTTCGTCGCCGAGCACTACAAGCCCGAGCCGCGCGGAAGGTGCGGCGCAACGACCCGTTCGCGCGACGACGCGAGCGCCGCGGCCGCGAGCGCCCGCGCTGATCGCGTCGTCGCCTGCTGCGCCACCGCCGATGAGCGCCGACGAACGAGCGCGCCGCCGGCTTCTCGCTGCGGCGCTGGTCGCAGCGCAAGCTCGAGGCGGCGCGCGCGGCGCCCGCGCCGGCAGCGGCTCCGCGCGGCGACGCCGGCGCCGCCCGCCGACGCGGGCGCGAGCCGCCGGCGACCGCCGGGCCGACCGGCAGCGAGCGGCGCGCCGACCGCCGTCGCGGTGCCCGCCGCGAGGCCCGCGCATTGCCGCCGTCGAGTCGCTCACCTTCGACTCCGATTTCACGGCGTTCCTGCAGCCGAAGGTCGACGAGGCGCTGAAGCGGCAGGCGCTGAAGCAGCTGTTCCGCGATCCGCGGTTCAACGTGATGGACGGCCTCGACGTCTACATCGACGACTACTCGAAGCCCGATCCGATCTCGCCGGAGCATCGTGCGCCAGCTGGTCCAGGGCCGCTACATCTTCGATCCGCCGGCGACGCGCGTGAACGCGCGGGGGCGAGGTCGAGGACGTGCCGCCGGAGGAGGCCGCGGTGGCGGCGCCGGCGCGAGCCGCCGCCGCGACCGATGCCGGCCGCGACTTCGCCGAGGTCGGGTCCGCGCTGCCGGACGCGACGCCGGGCGCCGACAAGCCTCCGAGCCGAGCGTCGGATCGCGCGGCCTTGCCGGACGCGGCGCCCGCGCGCCATGCTCCCGACGCGCGGCAACCGCGGCGGCCGCCGCCGAAGGCCCGACGCCGGCCGCAACGCGAGCGACCCGATTCCACGGATTCCACGCCGCGATGAGCCTCGCCGACGCGAACCTGCACCTGTGCTCGTGCAACGGCACGATGGCCGCTCGACGCCGCCGGCGCTCGCCCGCGCGCTGGAGCTCGCCGGCGCGCCGGCGGTGAAGCACGATGCTCTGCCAGAAGGAGCTCGCGGCGTTCGCCGACCGCGCGACGGGCGACGTCGTCGTCGCCTGCACGCAGGAGGCGAAGCTCCTCGGCGACGTCGCGGAGGAGGGCGGCCGCGCGCAGACGATCCGCTTCGTCAACATCCGCGAGACCGGCGGCTGGTCGGCCGAGGGCCGCGCGGCGACGCCGAAGATCGCGGCGCTGCTCGCGCTGGCCGGCTTGCCCGAGCCCGATCCGGTGCCGCGCGTCGCCTACGCGTCGCAGGGGCAGCTGCTGATCGTCGGCCCGGCGGACGCGGCGCTGCACTGGGCGCAAGCGCTGTCGGCGCAGCTCGCGGTCACCGTGCTCGCGACCGGGCGCGCCGTCGGCGCGGAACTGCCGGCGGAGCGCGCTTTCCCGTCTACTCCGGCAAGCTGACCGCGCTCGCCGGCTGGCTCGGCGCGTTCGAGGCGCAGTGGGAGCAGGAGAATCCGATCGACCTCGACCTGTGCACGCGCTGCAACGCCTGCATCCGGGCCTGCCCCGAGCAGGCGATCGACTGGAGCTACCAGATCGACCTCGACCGCTGCAAGGCGCACCGCGCGTGCGTCGCCGCCTGCGGCGCGACCGCGGCGATCGATTTCGAGCGCCAGCGACACGGCGCGCGCCGAGCGCTTCGACCTCGTGCTCGACCTGCAGCGCACGCCGCAGCTGCGCATGCACCAGCCGCCGCAGGGCTACCTCGCGCCGGGCGCCGATCCGGTCGCGCAGGCGCAGGCGGTGGCCGAGCTCGCGGCGATGATGGGCGAGTTCGAGAAGCCGAAATACTTCGCTACAAGGCGTCGATCTGCGCGCACAGCCGCTCGCAGAAGACCGGCTGCACGCAGTGCATCGACGTCTGCTCGACCGAGGCGATCCGCGCCGACGGCGATCACGTCGCGGTCGAGCCGCACCTGTGCATGGGCTGCGGCGCCTGCGCGACGGTGTGCCCGTCGGGCGCGATGAGCTACGCGTATCCGGCGGTTCCCGACCTCGGCCGGCGCATCCGGACGCTGCTCGCCACGTACGCGAAGGCGGGCGGCCGCGACGCCTGCCTGCTGCTGCACGCGGAGGACGGCCGCGCCACGATCGCAGCCTCGCGCGGCGCGGCCGCGGCCTGCCGGCGCGCGTGATCCCGCTCGAGGTCCACCACGTCGCGTCGGTCGGGCTCGACGTCTGGCTCGCGGCGCTCGCCCACGGCGCGAGCCAGGTCGCGGTGCTCGCCACCGGCAGCGAGGCGCCGCAGTATCGCGAGGCGCTCGACGCGCAGATGGGCATCGCCGACACCATCGCGCAGGCGCTGGGCTACCAGGGCGGCATTTCCGCGTGCTTCGACGGCGCCGACACTGCCGGCGCTCGACGCCGCGCTGTGGTCGTGGCCGGCGGCGCTCGGCGTGCGCGTCGCGGCGACCTTCGCGCTGACCGCCGACAAGCGGACGACCGCGGCGCTCGCGATCGAGCATCTCGCGCTGCACGCGCCGGTGCCGCAGCGCGAGATCGCGCTGCCGCCGGCGCGCCCGTACGGCACGATCGCCGTCAACGCCGACGACCTGCACGATGTGCCTCGCCTGCGTCGGCTCGCTGCCCGGTCGGCGCGATCCTCGACAACGCAGGAGACGCCGCAGCTGCGCTTCATCGAGGCGAAGTGCGTGCAGTGCGGGATCTGTGCCAACGACCTGCCCGGAGCACGCGATCGCGCTGCACGCCGCGCCTGAACCTCGCGCCCGAGGCGAAGCAGCCGCGGGTGGTCAACGAGGCGGCGATCTTCCAGTGCATCGCCTGCGGCAAGCCGATCGGCACCGAGAAGATGGTCGGCGAACATGCTCGGCGAAGCTCGCCGGCCACTCGATGTTCGCCGACGCCGGGCGCGCTCGACCGGCTGAAGATGTGCGCCGACTGCCGCGTGATCGACCTGATGAAGAACGAGCGCAGCGTCGACATCCGCGACCTCTGAGGCGCCTGCGATCCGAGCGCGTCGCGCGATCACGCTGCACCACCGGCTCGAGCCCGAGGACCAGGCGCGGGCCGACTTCTACGCGCTGCTCGCGCGGCTGTTCGCCGACGCGCCGGATGCCGCGCTGCTGCGCGGCGATCGCCGGCGCGGCGGCGCTCGCGTCGGCGACCCACAGCGGCGACGCGGGCGCCGTTGCCGCCGACCTCGCCGCCGCGTGGGACGGGCTGCGCGCCGCCAGCGCCGCGATGGACCCGGACGCCGCCGCCGACGAGTACCACAACCTTTTCGTCGGCGTCGGGCAGCAGCGAGGTGAACCTCTACGCGTCGCACTAGCTCACCGGCCGCAGATCGGAGACGCCCGCTGGCCGAGATGCGCGCGACGCTCGCGCGCGCTCGGCCTCGCCCGCCGGCCGGCAGCGTGACGCTGGTCGAGGACCACCTCGCCGCGCTGCTCGAGACGATGCGGATGCTCGTCGCCGGCGACACGACGAGCGCCGCCCGCGCCGATTGCCGAGCAGCGCGAATTCTTCGAGCGCACATCGGCGCCGTGGGCCTTCGAATGCTGCACTGCAATACGCGATTCTTCTGTTGCCAACTACTACCGCCGCGTTGCACAATTCACCGATTAGTTTCCTGGCGCTCGAACGTGACTCGTTCGCCATCGACTGAACATTCTCACGTCACGCAGGTCTTTGGAGGTCTCGCATGCCCAATACCACGCGTGGCAGTTCCGCTCGCCGGTCCCGCGCCGGATCCCGTCCACCGATCTCAAGCGCCGCCGCTTCCTGTTCACGCTCGGCGAGCAGCGGGTCGCGGTGGCCGTCTCGATGCACCGCCGCCGCGCGCAGATCGCAGCCGCGCAGCCTGCGAGCAGCGAGTTCGAAGACCACATCGCCGTCATGCTCGAAACGATGCGAATGCTCGTCGCCGGCGACGCCGTGCGCGCTCCGGCGGCGATCCGCGATCAGCGGCTTTTCTTCGAGCGTTACCTGGCGCCGTGGGCGTTCGAATGCTGCACTGCAATACGCGATTCTTCTGTTGCCAATCTGTATCGCGACGTAGCACAATTCACCCGTTGTTTTCTGGCGCTCGAACGCGATTCGTTCGCCATGGATTGAAATGAGTTCACGTCGTCGCTTCGCTGTCCTTCTGGAGACCTCCATGCGCAACTCCACGCCTGGCAAAAACTCCGCTGCGCCGGTCCCGGCGCAGGAAACCGGATCCGCCAATCTGAAGCGCCGCCGCTTCCTGTTCACGCTCGGCGCCGGCGGCGCGGGTGCGGCCGTGGCCGTGTCGAGCGCGTTGCCCGGAACCGTCGCCGCGCAGGTCGCGGCGCCTCCGCCGGACGACCAGAATGCCGCGTATCGCGCGACCGAGCACGTGCGCGATTACTACCGCACCGCGAAAATCTAGCTCAGGAGGGGGAAGGATCATGCTGCTGACCAGAACGAGCGACAGCATCGCCGCGGCGGGTCCGCGTCTTCGCCGCCTCGCGGGGGTACCACTCCCCGACGATGGACCGGCGGACGTTTTTGAAGCGTTCGGGCCTCGTTGCAGGGGCCGGGGCGTTCGCGAGCCAGCTTCCCTACGGCGCCATCGGCAAGGCCGAGGCGGCGAAGGAGGGCGAGGCGACCAAGGTCGAAGTGAAGCGCACGGTCTGCACCCACTGCTCGGTCGGCTGCGCCGTCGACGCCACCGTCGAGAACGGCGTGTGGACGCGGCAGGAGCCGGTGTTCGACTCGCCGCTCAATCTCGGCGCGCACTGCGCGAAGGGCGCGTCGGTCCGCGAGCACGGCATACACGAGCACTCGATGCGGCTCAAGACGCCGATGAAGCTCGTCAACGGCAAGTACCAGAAGATCAGCTGGGAGCAGGCGATCAACGAGATCGGCGACAAGATGCTCGCGCTGCGCAAGGAGTCGGGCCCCGACGCCGTGTTCTGGGTCGGCAGCTCGAAGCACAGCAACGAGCAGGCGTACCTGATGCGCAAGTTCGTGTCGTTCTGGGGCACCAACAACACCGACCACCAGGCGCGGATCTGCCACTCGACGACGGTCGCCGGCGTAGCCAACACCTGGGGCTACGGCGCGATGACCAACTCGTACAACGACATGCAGAACACGAAGTGCGCGATGTACATCGGCAGCAACGCCGCCGAGGCGCACCCGGTGTCGATGCTGCACATGCTGCATGCGAAGGAGACCGGCGCGAAGATGATCGTCGTCGATCCGCGCTTCACGCGCACCGCGGCCAAGGCGCGACGAGTACGTGCGCATCCGCTCCGGCACCGACATCCCGTTCCTGTTCGGGATGCTGCTATCACATCTTCAAGAACGGCTGGGAAGACAAGCAGTACCTGCACGACCGCGTCTACGGCATGGAGAAGGTGCAAGGAAGAGATCCTCGCCAAGTGGACGCCCGACAAGGTCGAGGAAGCCTGCGGCGTGCCCGAGGCGCAGGTCGCGAAGGTCGCCGAGATGATGGCGAAGAACAGGCCGTCGACCGTCGTCTGGTGCATGGGCCAGACGCAGCACACGATCGGCAACGCGATGGTCCGCGCGTCGTGCATCCTGCAGCTCGCGCTCGGCAACGTCGGCGTGTCCGGCGGCGGCACCAACATCTTCCGCGGCCACGACAACGTGCAGGGCGCCACCGACGTCGGTCCGAACCCCGATTCGCTGCCGGGCTACTACGGCCTGGCGGCCGGCTCGTGGCGGCACTTCGCCGCGGTGTGGGGCGTCGACTACGAGTGGCTCAAGAAGCAGTACGCCGAAGGCATGATGGAAAAGCCCGGCATGACGGTGTCGCGCTGGATCGACGGCGTGCTGGAGAAGAACGACCTGATCGACCAGGGCCCGAACCTGCGCGCGCTCGTGTTCTGGGGCCACGCGCCGAACAGCCAGACGCGCGGCAAGGAGATGGTCGAGGCGATGAAGAAGCTCGACCTGCTCGTCGTCATCGACCCGTACCCGTCGGCGACGGCGGCGATGGCGGCGATGGTGCGCAAGGACGGCGTCTACCTGCTGCCGGCCGCGACGCAGTTCGAGACCTCCGGCTCGGCCACCGCGTCGAACCGCTCGATCCAGTGGCGCGAGCGCGTGATCAGCCCGCTGTTCGAGTCGCAGACCGACCACGCGATCATGTACGCGTTCGCGAAGAAGTTCGGCTGGGACAAGGAATTCACCAAGAACTACAAGATCGTCAAGCCGGACCCGAACAAGTTCGACGAGCCGGAGCCGGAATCGATCCTGCGCGAGATCAACAAGAGTGTCTGGACGATCGGCTACACCGGGCAGTCGCCGGAGCGGCTGAAGCTGCACATGAAGCACATGCAGACGTTCGACGTGAAGACGCTGCGCGCCAAGGGCGGGCCCTGCGACGGCGATTTCTTCGGCCTGCCGTGGCCGTGCTACGGCACGCCCGAGCTCAAGCATCCCGGGCTCGCCGAACCTCTACAACACGTCCGTGGCGATGATGGACGGCGGCGGCTGCTTCCGCGCCAACTTCGGCGTCGAGCGCGAAGGCGTCAACCTGCTGGCCGAGGACGGCTCGTACCCGAAGGGCGGCGACCTCACGACCGGCTACCCCGAGCTCGATCACGTGCTGCTGAAGAAGCTCGGGATGTGGGACGAGCTCACCGAGGACGAGAAGAAGGCCGCGGAGGGCAAGAACTGGAAGACCGACCGCTCCGGCGGGATGATCCGCGTGTTCATGAAGAACCACGGCAACCATCCGTTCGGCAACGCCAAGGCGCGCGCGATCGTCTGGAACTTCCCCGACGGCATCCCGCAGCACCGCGAGCCGCTGTACTCGAATCGCCCCGACCTCGTCGCCAAGTACCCGACGCACGACGACAAGAAGGCGTTCTGGCGGCTGCCGACGCTGTACAAGAGCGTGCAGCAGGACAATCTCGCGAAGGACGTGGCGAAGAACTTCCCGCTGGTGCTCACCAGCGGGCGGCTGGTCGAGTTCGAGGGCGGCGGCGAGGAAACGCGCTCCAACCCCTGGCTCGCCGAGCTGCAGCAGGAGAACTTCGTCGAGATCAACCCGAAGGACGCCAACGACCGCGGCATCCGCGACGGCGAGTACGTCTGGGTCAAGTCGCCGACCGGCGCGCAGATCAAGGTCAAGGCGATGGTGACCGACCGCGTCGGGGCGGGCGTAACGTTCATCCCGTTCCACTTCTCGGGATGGTGGCAGGGCAAGGACATGCTCGAGTACTACCCCGAGGGTGCGCACCCGCTCGTCCGCGCGGAAGCCGTCAACACCGCGACGACCTATGGCTACGACTCCGTGACGATGATGCAGGAGACCAAGACGACGCTCTGTCAGGTCGCCAAGGTCGCTTGACGCGTACGGACACGGACAGGAGGAAACGATGGCCCGAATGAAGTTTCTCTGCGACGCCGAGCGCTGCATCGAGTGCAACGGCTGCGTCACCGCGTGCAAGCAGGAGCACGACATCCCGTGGGGCGTGAACCGCCGCCGCGTGGTCACGATCAACGACGGCGTGCCGGGCGAGCGCTCGATCTCCGTCGCGTGCATGCACTGCTCGGACGCGCCCTGCATGGCGGTCTGCCCGGTCGACTGCTTCTACCGGACCGACGACGGCGTCGTCCTGCACGACAAGGACCTGTGCATCGGCTGCGGCTACTGCTTCTATGCGTGCCCGTTCGGCGCGCCGCAGTTCCCGCAGGCCGGCGCGTTCGGCGTGCGCGGCAAGATGGACAAGTGCACGTTCTGCGCCGGCGGCCCGGAAAAGAACAACTCCGAGGCGGAGTTCAAGAAGTACGGCCGCAACCGCCTGGCCGAGGGCAAGCTGCCGGTGTGCGCCGAAATGTGCTCGACCAAGGCGCTGCTCGGCGGCGAGGGCGACGTGCTCGCCGACATCTATCGCGAGCGCGTGACCAATCGCGGCAAGGGGGGCGATGTCTGGGGCTGGGCGACCGCCTACGGGCGACCCGAGGCGCCGAAGCAGCCGGGCGCCCCCGCCGGCGCACCTGCCGCACCGGCCGGAGGACCGAAGTCATGAGCAAGCGCGCGTTTCTGAAGGTCGCGGGTGTCTCGCTCGCCGTCGCGGTCGCGGCAGGTCTCGCCGGTTGCGGCGAGCGTCCGCAGGTTGTCGACTACAAGCAGGGCAAGTACCAGGGCAAGCCCGACCAGCCGGCGTACGAGGGCGCGCCCTGGAACGGCAACAAGAAGGAATGGGAGCTCGCGCTCGCCAACCGCAACCAGAACCAGAATGAGTACAAGCGGGCCCGGTGACGGGCGCGAAGGAGGCATCGTGAGTCGATCCACCCTGCGGGCAGCGGGCGCGCTGCTCGTCGCGTTCGGCCTGGCGGCGAGCCTGGCCGTGGCGCAATCGCCGGCGGTCAATCCCAAGGAGGCCGACTACGCGCGCGACCAGCAGAAGCAGCAGCTGGCGCAGCCGCTCAACAACCAGCCGGTGTGGAAGGAAATCCGCTCCGGCGCGCCGCAGGTCACCACGGTCCAGGGCCGCGAGACGAACGTCCTGATCCAGCCGGAAGGCCAGACGTGGCGGGCGATCCGCGTGCCGATCGCGGCCGCCGGCGGGTGGCTGCTCGCGATCGTCGTGCTCGGGCTGATGGGCTATTACCTGTGGCGCGGACCGATCGAGACGCACGGCCGGCCGACGGGCCGCATGATCGAGCGCTTCACCACGGTCAAGCGGATGGCGCACTGGGCGATGGCGCATCAGCTTCGTCGTGCTGGCGATCACCGGGCTCGTCGTCACCTTCGGCAAGGCGGTCCTGCTGCCGCTCATCGGCTACACGCTGTTCTCGTGGCTCGCGACGCTGTCGAAGACCCTGCACAACTTCGTCGGGCCGCTGTTCACCGTGGCGCTGGCGGTATTCATCGTGCTGTTCATCCGCGACAATCTGCCGAAGGCCTACGACATGCAGTGGATCGCGAAATTCGGCGGCATGCTCGACCGCACGGGCAAGACGCACGTGCCGACCGGCAAGTTCAACGCCGGCGAGAAGGCGCTGTTCTGGATCCTGGTCTGCTTCCTGTCGGTGGTGCTGGTCGTCACCGGCCTCATCCTCGACTTCGCGAACTTCAACCAGACGCGGTGGACGATGCAGGTCTCGAATCTGCTGCATCTGGGCGCCGCGCTGCTCGCCACCGCGATGGCGGCCTTCCACATCTATCTCGGCACGCTCGGCATGCGCGGCGCCTACGAGGCGATGCGCTACGGCTACGTCGACGAGGCGTGGGCGAAGGAGCACCACGAGTACTGGTACAACGACGTCGCGGCCGGCAAGATCCCGCGCGGCCCCGAGCCGGCGATGCCGCTCGGGCAGCACAAGCCGGCGTGACCGATCGAATTCGAACCGGGAGGGGGAAATGACGACGCTGCGTGCACTCATCGCCGCCGGAATGGTGGTCGCGACCTTCGGCATAGCGTTGGCGAAGCTGCCACCGCCGCCGCCGATGGACGAGAAGGCGAAGGCCGCCGCCGAGGAGAAGAAGGCGAAGGACGCCGCCGCCGCCGAAGCGGTCAAGGCGCAGCAGGCGAAGGCCGAGGATCGCGTCGCCGCGCGCTACATCGCCGAGCAGAAGGCCAAGGGGAAGGCGGTGACGCCGCAGATGGGAGCGACGATGGTTGCGGCGTCCGCACCGGGGAAAGCTGCGGCGCCCGCCGCCAAGGGCGCACCCGCGCCCGCGGCGAAGGCCGCTGCGGCCCCGGCGAAGAAATAGCGCGTCAGCAGATACGCCCGCAGCTGTGCGGGCTTGGGCATCATGCGGGGGCTGCGGCCCCCGTTTTCTTTGGCGGGCGCGGTCCACGCCGCTTTCGGTCGCTTCCCGGATTGACGCGCTTCCCTGCGGGATCGCGTGTTGGCGCGTCGAGCAGGATACGGTCGCTGCGGGAGCGGTGCAGAAGTCGGTATAATTCGCGGTTCGCGGAGAGTTGGCCGAGTGGTCGAAGGCGCCTGACTCGAAATCAGGTTTAGGGCAACCTAACGGGGGTTCGAATCCCTCACTCTCCG
>CAWAZS010000001.1:0-384865 GCA_963786625.1 uncultured beta proteobacterium | reverse complement strand
TCCACGCGAGCACCGTCGAGAACACGTCGCCCCCCACGCAATACTCGCCCGCGAGCCCGGGCAGGAACGACGACACGTCGATCACCTTGTAGTCGAGCTTCTCGAGCAGACCCTCGGCGCCTGCGCGCGCGGCACTGCCCGAGCCGCTCGCGACGACGTCCCACGTGTTGGCGCCGGCCTTCATCTTGAGGCGAAGGTCGCCGATGCCGGTGTATGTCTCTTCCTTGAGCTTCATCCCCAGCGCCTTGGCGGCCGGGCTGGAACAGCGCCTTGCTCTGTCCTTCCTGGTACGAGCCGCCGAACGAGACGACCGTGATCTCCTGCGCCTGCGCGGTGGCGACGGACGCGGCGAGCATGACGGCGACGGACGAGTGCGGCAAGACGTTTGATCAGCATGGTGGATCCTCCGTGGGTCCGGTCGGTCAAGACGGGCCTGGCGCCGGTTTTCGTGGCAGTGTGGTTAGGTACGTGGTGGGTGGAAAACGACCATTATGAACTCGGGATCATACCGCTTCATAGGCTATGGCGCGGCGCAGGGCAGGAGCGCTCATGCCCACCTCGCTCTTCTGGTACGTCGCCTGCGCGAGCCATCGGGGGTCGATTTCGACCCCCCATCCCGGCTCGCTCGGGATCGTCACCATCCCGTCGACCACTGTGTAGGGCGAGCGCCGGAACAGCCCCTCCTGCCACGGATAGTAGTCCGGCCCCTCGATCGACAGCTCGAGGTACTTGCCGGCGTTCGGAATCGCGCCCAGCAGGTGCATCGTGAACAGCGTCACCATCGACAGATTGGCGCTGTGCGGCGTGCACGGAATGCCGGCCTGCTCCGCCATCTTCGCCACCCGCAGCGTCCGGACGATTCCCCCAAGGTAGCAGACGTCCGGCTGCACGATGTCGACGGCGCGCATCGCGATCATCTGCCTCCATGTCGGAATCCAGCAGTCCTGCTCGCCGCCGGTGACGTCGAGGTCGAGCGCGTCGCGCACCTCCTTGGTCTGCTCGAGCTCCCAGTACGGGCACGGCTCCTCGTAGTGGCTGACGCCGTGCTCCTCAAGCAGGTGCCCAACCTCGATCGCGCGCTTGACGGAGAAGCCGCTGTTCGCGTCGACCAGCAGCGCGACGTCGCCGCCGAGGGCCTTGCGCATCGTCGGGACGATCTCCTCGGTGCGGCCCGGCCATTCGTCGACGTCGTGGCCGCATTCGGCGCCCACGCGGAACTTGAACGCGTCGAAGCCGTATCGATCGCGCAGCGCGGACAGGCGCGCGGCTTCGTCGCGCGGCGTGATGTCACGCTTCATCGACGACGCGTAGGCGCGCAACCGCCGCGGCGTGCCTCCCAGCAGCTCGCAGACGCTCCTGCCCTCGCGCTTGCCGCGCAGGTCCCACAAGCGCGGTGTCGAGCCCGGCCATCGCCCGGCAGAGGTACGAGCCAGGGAACTTGTGCTCGCGCTCCGGAATGAGGTCGATCAGTGTCTCGATGTCGAGCGCGTCGCGTCCGAGCGACCACGGCGCGACCTGCCGATGCAGGATCTCGCTGGTGATGTCGGCGTTGTAGGACGAAACCTGGCCCCAGCCCTGCGAACCGTCGCTCGCCGTGACGCGGACAAAGCCGACGAACTGGTTGCAGAACGTCTCGATGCGCTGGATCTTCATGCGTCTCCGCCCTGGCCGTCATGCCGGCCGTCGAAAATATGAATGATGCGCGCCGGAGCCGGCCCGCCGCAAGGTCCATTCCGAACAATTCATGATACCGTTTACGCATTCGCGACGCAGGGAAGGCATGCAATGGCCAAGCGCGTGGATTGCCCTCCCACGCCGGCGGGCGAGCCGTGAACGCATTCGATTACATCGTCGTCGGCGCCGGCTCCGCGGGTTGCGTGCTGGCCGACCGGCTGACCGCCGGCGGACGCCACCGCGTGCTGCTGCTCGAAGCGGGCGGCACCGACAACCGTTTCTGGGTGCAGGTGCCCATCGGCTACGGCAAGTGCTTCTTCGAGCCGCGCGTCAACTGGATGTACCGCACGGAATCCGAGGCTGCGCTCGCCGGACGGTCGGGCTACTGGCCGCGCGGCAAGCTCCTCGGCGGCTCGGGCGCGATCAACGCGATGGTGTTCGTGCGCGGCCAACCCGAGGACTTCGACGCGTGGGAGGCGCTCGGCAATCCCGGCTGGGGCTGGCGCGACGTGCTCCCGTACTTCCGGAAGCTCGAGGACAGCCCGCGCGGCGAGACGGCGTGGCGCGGTGCCGGAGGACCGGTCACCATCGCAGACATTCGTGCCGAGGCGCACCCGCTGTGCGAAGCGTTCCTGCGCGCAGGCACCGAAGCCGGGATCCCGCGCAACGCCGACTTCAACGGCGAAACCCAGGAAGGCGTCGGCTATTACGAGATCACGGTTCGTGACGGGCGCCGCGTGTCGACCGCAAGCGCCTACTTGCGGCCGGCAATGCGCCGCGCGAACCTCGAAGTCCGGACGCACGCGCACGCGACGCGGATCGGCTTCGAAGGGACGCGCGCGACGTCCGTCACCTACGTGCGGCAAGGCGCGACCCACACGTGCGGGCCACGCGCGAGATCCTCCTGTGTGCGGGCGCAATCAATACGCCGCAGCTCCTGCAGCTGTCGGGCGTGGGACCGGCCGCGCACCTGCAGGCGTCCGGGGTCCCGATCGTGCACGACAGCCCCGGGGTGGGCCGCCATCTGCAGGATCACCTGTGCATCGACTATCTGTACCGTTCGCGCGTGCCCTCGCTCAACGAGGAGCTTCGGCCGTGGCACGGCAAGTTGCGCGCCGGCCTTCGCTACCTCGCCACGCGCCGCGGCCCGCTCGCGCTGTCCGTCAACCAGGCCGGGGGATTCATGCGCTCGCGCCCCGGTCTCGACCGGCCGAACATGCAGCTCTATTTCTCCCCGCTCTCCTACACGCGCGCGCCGAAAGGCAAGCGCCCCCTGATGAGCCCGGACCCGTTCCCCGGGTTCATGCTGAGCGCGCAGCCGTGCCGCCCGGAAAGCAGGGGCTACCTCGAGATCCGCTCGCCGGACCCGTTCGAGGCGCCGCGCATCGAGCCGAACTCGCTGGCAACCGAGCACGACCTCGAGGAACTGCTCGAAGGCGCCCGGTTCCTGCGCACGCTGGCGGCCACCCCGTCGCTTTCGGCAGTGATCGACGAGGAGATGCATCCGGGGCCGGGCGTCGGAACGCGCGAGCAAATGGTCGAGGACATCCGCGCGCGCTGCTCGACCGTGTTTCATCCGGTCAGCACATGCCGGATGGGACCGGATCCGCGCGGGGCCGTCGTCGACCACCGGCTGCGCGTGCATGGGCTTGCCGGCCTGCGCATCGTGGATGCGTCCGTTTTCCCCGCGGTCACGTCGGGCAACACCAATGCGCCGGTGATCATGCTCGCAGAAAGGGGCGCGGACCTGGTGCTGGAGGAAGCGATCCGATCATGACCGACCCGAAAGAGATTCGAGCAGGAGTACAAGCCATGGACAACCCTCTGTTCGCACCCGACGCGAGACTCACGCCATACTGGTGGGATCACGTGCCGCGGCCCGCGCTGCCCGAAATCGAATTCCCGCGCAGCGTCGACGTGGCGATCGTCGGCTCCGGCTACACCGGTCTTCATGCCGCAGTGCAGACCGCGCGCGGTGGACGGCACACGGTCGTGTTCGACGCGGAGGATGCGGGATTCGGCTGCAGCACGCGCAACGGCGGCCAGATCTCGACCAGCGTCAAACCGACGTACGAGATGCTCGCGCGCCGGCATGGGCCGCAGCAGGCCTTCGACATCCTGAAGGAGGGGCAACGCTCGCTCGAATGGACCGGCGAGTTCGTCAGGGCCGAACAGATCGACTGCGACTTCGGTGTCGTCGGCCGCTTCCACGCGGCCCACAACGCCGCGCAGTTCGAGGCGCTCGCGAAGAAGGTGCAGAACCAGCCGAAAGGCCTCGAGGTCGAAGCCCACGTCGTGCCGCGCTCCGAGCAGAAGAGCGAGATCGATACCGACGCCTACTTCGGCGGGGTCGTCTACGCGCGGCATGCCTCGATCGATCCGGCACGCTATCACCAGGGACTTCTCGAGCGCGCGCGGGCTTCAGGCGCGGATGTGATCGCGCGCTGCCCGGTGACCGCGATCGAGAACGACGGTGCGCGCTTCCGCGTGACGACGGCCCGCGGCACGACGAGCGCCCGCGACGTGGTGATCGCGACCGACGGCTACACCGGACCGCTCACGCCATGGCTACAGCGGCGCGTGATCCCGATCGGCAGCTACGTGATCGCGACCGAGCCGATGCCCGAAGGGGAAGTTGCAAAGCTCATCCCCCGCAACCGCATCGTCAGCGATACCCGCAAGATCGTCTTCTATTATCGCGCTTCCGCCGATCGCCGGCGCATCCTGTTCGGCGGCCGCGTCTCGCTGAGCGAGACCGACCCCGCAGTCAGCGGACCGATACTGCACGCGGACCTCGTGAAGATCTTCCCCACGCTTGCCAAGGTGCGCATCAGCCACTCGTGGTGCGGCTTCGTCGGCTACACGTTCGACGAGCTGATGCATGTCGGCCGACACCAGGGCGTCCATTTCGCAACGGGCTACTGCGGGTCGGGGGTCGGCATGGGCGGGTATCTCGGGATGCGGATCGGGCAGCAGGTGCTGGGCCTGGCGGAAGGCCGCACGGCGTTCGACGACCTGCCGTTCTCGACACGGCCCTTCTACACGGGCAACCCATGGTTCCTCGCGCCGTCCATCCGCTTCTTCCGCTGGCGCGACCGTCTGCCGATCTGATTCTCGCGCATACATTCGCCCGCGTGCCGACCCGCCCATGCGAAACCGAATGCGGCACCGAAGCCGCACGCTAATCCGGCAAAGGGCGACCCCGCGCTCGCGGAACAGCGTGCCGTGAACTGGCCCGTTGCACTGCTCAACGTCGCGCTTCGCCTTCGATGTTGCGCGAAACACGGAGCGAACGGTAATGCCGGACGAATCCCGCGTTTGCGGAACGCGGAACAAAGTCCGTCGGTCCGAAATGACCTAACCTGTTGATTATTGGCTCCCCTTCCTGCGCACGTATCGAACCATGTGTCTCGCACCCGACTCCAACTTTCGGCGCGTTCTTGGGGAGGTCCGGGAGCGGCGCCTGGCCGCGTAAGGTTGTACCTTCCGACTTTCCCGCAAACCCGTCCCGAATACCCGCGGTCTCTTGGAAATCCCATCTGCCGGGCGCTACGCCGGTCTCGGGGTGATTGACCGGAGCGACGTTGGCCCCATTTTGAGACAGTTCAAAGCAAGAATTTGGCGCGTTCCGCTCCGATTCGACTTTGCCCGACCTTGGCTGCGCAACGAGTCGTGGAACGGGGCGCGCCACCGCGTCTTCTTAGGCATCAGCCCGGTTCGCCCTCCTGACCTCGGAGGACTCCAGTGCGCGCCGTTGAGGCTCCTATGCTTTCGTGATGGCGTCTGTGACGGCTTCCTTCAGATTGCCAACGGTCTTCAGCAGCTTGCCTTCGGCCTGCTTTTTGAGCCCCTTGGCCTGTTGCTCCTTGCTCCCACCAGTTTGCCGGCTTCTTCCTGGATCTTGCCGCCGAGGTCTTTCAGTTCGCCCTTAACTTGATCCTTGTTTGGGGTGATGGCCATGATCATTTCCTTACCGGTTAGTTGAAACATCTGCTCTGCGAACCGGGTTCGGTTCGGGCTTCAGGCTGGCACAAGACCGCCCGCTGGCGACCGACAAACAATGATTGCCGCCGCGCCGGGCGGTGACTGACCTGTTACTTGAGCCGCATGTCGTTCTTGACGCATTTGACACCCGGGACGCGGCCCGCGACTTCACCCGATTTCCTTGGGTTTGCATGCAACAACCCATCTTTGCGCAGAAGGTCAAATTCATGGTGAACCATTGACGGCGGGCAGTATTGATGGGGATCAATGTACGCAATCGCACAGGCTCCCCGCACAGGCAACACCGATCAATTCTGCTGACAGGCCGCACCGCAACGTGAATAATGGATATATACGGCGTGATGTTGCGCCGACGCTTTTAATCACAGCCAGGAGGAACCATGGCCACGCGTCGTACCACGATGAGAAGTCGAACCGGAACCAAGCTCTATGCCGTTCGTGACGAGAGCGGCAAGTTCAAGGACATCCAGACCTACAAGCGTGCTCACACCGCTGATATGCGCCACAAGTCGAAGGCCGAGAAAGAGGCTGCGCAGGGCCCTATCGAGAAGCAGGTCAGGAAGACGGCGGACGATGTCGTCAAATCCGTCAAGAGATCGGTGAGGGGCGCAGTTGCTGCGGTAGAGAGGGCAGCGAAACGAGCCGTGAAGCAGGTTTCGAGCCCGCCGCCAGAGGGCCGGAGAACCCTGAAGAAGGCGGCGAAGACGACGCCGCGCAAGCCGGCGGCGAAAACGACCGTGAAGAAGGCCGCAAAGAAGACCGTGAAGAAGGCCGCAAAGAAGACCGTAAAGAAGGCGGCAAAGGCGAAATAGTGCCGACAGCACGACGGCCCGCTACCAAGGTATCCCGGGCCATGCTGCAGACCCTTCCCGGCGAGCTTCCGCTGTTCGCTGACGACGGCGCCCCGCCTGGACCTGCGTTGAAACCTTCTAAGGGGCAGATTGGCCGAGGACGTGGAACGAATCGCCGGGCGGAATATCCGCGAGCAGGCGGTCGAATTGCCGTTTGACCACCGCGTAGCACTCGCAGACCGCCTTTTCCAATTCCGGACGGTCAAACACCTCGATATGGCCGCGCCGGTAGCGGATAAGGCCGGCGCGCTGCAATTCTCCAGCGGCCTCGGTCACCCCTTCGCGGCGCACGCCGAGCATGTTGGCGATCAACTCCAGCGTCATGTTCAGCAAATCCGTCGACAGGCGGTCGAGGCTCAACAACATCCAGCGACACAGTTGCTGCTCCACCGTATGTTGCCGATTGCACACCGCGGTCTGCGCCATCTGCGTGATCAGCGCCTGCGTATAGCGCAGCAAGAGGTGCAACATCGGTCCGCCTCGGGGATCGGTTAGTCTTTGCCGACCGGATCGTTCACCGAAAGCGGATCACGAAGGAAAGGGCATTCGTTGCGATGTCCGTGCGCCGATCGGACGAAGAAGGCAGTAGAGTTGTGAATGGGTTTGCCAATGACCACCACGAGTCCAGCACAGCGCCCGGGTCATCTCACCGGGGCGAGCGTGGCGCATGTTTCCGTTCAACTACTGGAAAAGGCGCGCGCCGATACCGATACCGTCCTGAAGGAGCTTGGATCGCGACTGGACGGCCTGAGGCAGGCGGAAGCCGATTCTCGCTTGAAGCAGTTCGGGCCGAACGAGATTGCCCGAGAGAAGCGTCAATCGGCCCTGATGCGCCTCTTGAGCAACATCAAGAATCCATTGGTCCTCCTGCTCATGGCGCTGGGCGTGCTTTCCTTTCTCACCGGTGACCTGCGGGCGACGGTGGTCATTTTCGTGATGGTGGTGCTGGGCGTGGTGTTGCGTTTCTTCCAGGAGATGCGCGCCGATAACGCGGCCGAGAAGCTCAAAGCGATGGTCAGCAACACGGCGACGGTGGTGCGCGACGGCAAGGAAGCAGAAGTGCCGCTCAAGATGTTGGTGCCGGGCGATATCATCCGGCTGGCCGCCGGCGATATGGTGCCGGCCGATGTGCGGGTGCTTTCCGCCAAAGACCTGTTCCTGAATCAAGCGGCCCTCACCGGCGAAGCCCTGCCGGTGGAGAAGAAAAGCCGACCCGGCGTCGGCCGACGTTCAGAACCCGCTGGATCTTGCCCAATATCTGCTTCCTGGGCTCCAACGTGGAGAGCGGCTCCGCGACCGCCGTGGTCATCCACACCGGAAACCAGACCTACTTTGGATCGCTGGCCGCCAGTATCGTCGGGCAGCGCCAGCTGACCAGCTTCGACAAGGGCATCAACAAGTTCACCTGGCTGATGATCCGCTTCATCGCCGTGATGGTTCCGGCGGTCTTCCTGATCAACGGACTGAGCAAGCACAACTGGCTGGAAGCTTTCCTGTTTGCCATGGCCGTGGCCGTCGGGCTGACCCCCGAGATGCTGCCCATGATCGTGACCGTCAACCTGTCCAAGGGCGCCCTGGCGATGGCGCGCAAGAAGGTGATCGTCAAACGCCTGAACGCCATCCAGAACTTTGGGGCGATGGACGTGCTGTGCACCGACAAGACCGGCACCCTCACCCAGGGCAAGATCGTGCTCGAAAAGCACCTGGACGTGCACGGCGATCCCAGCGAGAAGGTGCTGCAATTACGGCTACCTGAACAGCTACCACCATACCGGGCTTGAAGAACCTGCTCGACGAAGCGATCCTCGACCATGAGGAGCTGGAAGAACGCCTGAAAGCGAAAGAGAAGTACCGCAAGATCGACGAGATCCCTTTCGACTTCGTGCGGCGCCGGATGTCGGTGGTGGTGGAAGATGACAACCGGATTGAACACGCTGATCTGCAAGGGCGCGGTGGAAGAAGTGATGAGCCTGTGCACCCGGGTGGAAGTCAAGGCGAGGTCATCGAGGTGCTGCCCGAGCACGACGCCAAACGCCGGCAGATGGCGGACGACCTGAACGGTCAGGGCTTCCGGGTGATCGCCCTGGCCTACAAGGAAATGCCGGGGGCGACGGATGAGCCGGTCTACTCGGTCAAGGATGAATCGGACCTGATCCTGCTGGGTTTCCTGGCCTTCCTCGACCCGCCCAAGGACACCGCCGCGGAGGCCTTGAAGCGGCTCCACGGCCTGAGCGTGGACGTCAAGATCCTGACCGGCGACAACGAGATCATCACCGCCTACATCTGCAAGGAAGTGGGCATGCCGGTAGAGCATCTCTTGCTCGGCTCTCAAATCGAGACGATGAGCGAGGCGGAACTGGCCGAAGCCGCCAGCGCGACCAGCGTCTTTGCCAGGCTGGCCCCGGCCCACAAGGAGCGCATCATCCGCGCGCTCCAGAGCAAGGGCCACGTGTTGGGGTTCATGGGCGACGGCATCAACGACGCCCCGGCCTTGAAGGCCGCCGATGTGGGCATCTCGGTGGACAGCGCGGTGGACATCGCCAAGGAGTCATCCGACATCATCCTGCTGGAAAACAGCCTGCTGATACTGGAGCAGGGTGTGCTGGAAGGCCGGCGGGTGTTCGGCAACATCGTCAAGTACATCAAGATGGCGGCCAGCTCCAACTTCGGCAACATGTTCAGTGTCGTGGGGGCCAGCGCGTTCCTGCCCTTCCTGCCCATGCTGCCGATCCAGGTGCTGACCAACAACCTGCTCTACGACTTCTCGCAGACCACCATCCCCACCGACGAGGTGGACGCCGACTGGCTGACCAAGCCGCGCAAGTGGGACGATCGGCGAGATCCTGCGTTTCATTCTGTTTATCGGGCCGATCAGCTCGATCTTCGACTACCTGACATTCTTCATGATGCTGTACGTGTTCAACTGCCTGGAACAACCCGGCCCTGTTCCACACCGGCTGGTTCGTGGAGTCGCTCTTCACCCAGACGCTGATCATCCATGTCATTCGCACCAACAAGATCCCGTTCATCCAAAGCCGGGCCAGTTGGCCGCTCATCGTCACTTCGATCGTAATTGTCGCCGTCGGCGCCTGGCTGACGGTTTCGCCCCTGGCCGACACGCTCGGGTTTGTCCCGCTCCCGCCGCTGTACTGGCTGCTGTTGGCGATTATGCTGGTGTGCTACGTGATCCTGACGCAGGTGATCGAAGACTTGGTTTTACCGCAGGTTTGGTGACTGATCAGAATGATAGGCTACTCTTGGTGCGCGGTTGGCGCCGTTCGTGCGGCTGGAATTCCAGTCCTTCGTGAAACGCTCGCCTGAACCGCGCCCACTAACCGATTGCGTCGAGGCACCGTGCGATCTGCGCTCAATGGCGGATCCCTTTCCGCCGATGGCGAGCCGGCGGCGCACCACTCGCTTTGCCGCAGAGCGTACTCGTTGCAAGCGATCTCAATACGGCGCAGACTGATTCCCCGCGCGTGTCACACGGGCGCAACCACAAAGGAGAATCATGATGTCTGTTGCCAGCGTATCCGAGATAATCGCCATGAGCACTGAGAGTTTCGACGATGCATTGAACCAGGGAGTCGCGCGCGCCCATAAGACGCTCAAGAATGTGAGGAGCGTCTGGATCAACGATCAGTCGGTAGACATCGAGAAGGGGAAGATCGTCGCGTACAAGCTATCGCTCAAGGTGACGTTCGTTCTGAATGATTGAGAACCTGGGTCGAGCCGCAGGCAGGCGCAGCCCCCTATCGGTGACTGCTGTTGCTTTCGTAACGCGGCTGGCGCCGGACGATGAGCACGATATTGCCGACGCTGCCTGAGGATTGAACGTCCGCCAGTCTACGCAAGGCCCATGTCATGGTTGTTCGGCTCCGACGGCGCGCACTCTTGCGACGAGACGCTAGTCGATCAGCTTCTGAATCCGCATGACGACGCCGGAGGTCGTCGTCCCCCGGACGAAGACCGTATGTCGTGCGGAGGAACAGTCCAGCGATACCGTGTACACGCCGTGCGCGACTTTGTGCTCTGTCGCGCATGGGACAGCCGAATCGTTGCATGACCAATTCTCCGCGTCGTCGATGGTGCAGCCTTTCAAGGTAACAACGGCGGGCGCGCGATCAGGCTCGACGAAGCGCATCGTCATGACGGCGGTTTCGCGCTGCTTGTCAAGGCGGGCATAATTGATGCCGACAAATTTCTCAGGCTCGGCACACGCACCGGCGTCGGTATACCCTGCGGGCAATTCGCAGGTGTACGCCCTAATGCGAACTTCGAACTCCGGACCCGGCGTGCACCCAACGGCCACCAGGATCATGATAAGCAAGATGCCCAGGTCAAATGCACCACGCGATCGGTCGAGGTTCACCCCGCCTCCCCTATTCGGTTGTCCCAGCAAGTGTAGCGCCCCAATCGCTTCACCGCATGACCGGGGAGGTCGATCCCGTAAGTCGACGTGATCGAAATCGTCGGAAACAAATCACATGGCACCGTCCGACCAATTTGGCCAGATCAGCATGGATGCTGGCATCGATCGCCGTGGTCGTTGCGGCACTTTATCTTGCCAAGGGCGTGCTGGCGCCGATGGCACTGGCCGTGCTGTTGAGCTTCCTGTTGAGCCCGGTGTGTGACTGGCTCGAGCGGCTCAGGCTCGGCCGGATTCCGGCGGTGCTGGTAACGGTCATCGTGGGTTTCACGGTGCTCGGCGCGGCAACATGGACGGCCGTTGTTCAAGTGACCGACCTGGCCCCCAAACTGCCGGAGTACGAGAGCAATCTGAAAGCGAAGCTGCACTCGGCGAATGCCCGTGTCGGCGACGCGCTGAGCAAGGCAACAAGAACAGCGCAGGGAATGAGCGAGAACCTGCCGCAGATAGGACCGGCCCAGGCGCCGCAGGGGACCACCGAATGGCCGTACTCGGTCCGGGTGATCTCCTCGCCGGCGAGCCCGCTTCAGGTCTTTGGTGGAATGTTCGGCACCGTGCTGGAGGTGTTGGGCTCCGCCGGTGTGGTTTTTGTTCTTGTCGTGTTCTTCCTGGTCCGTCGTGACGATCTGCGCGATCGATTCATCCGCTTGGTCGGACGGGGTGATGTGACCGTGACCACGCAGATGCTGGAAGATGCCGGTACACGGGTCAGCCACTACCTCGCGACAGAGTTCCTGATCAATGCTCTATTTGGCGCCACGGTGGGTATCGGGCTCTACTTGATCGGCATACCCAACGCCATTCTGTGGGGAATCCTGGCCACGACCTTGAGGTTCATTCCCTACATCGGCCCGTGGATTGCCGCCGCAATGCCGATTGGTCTGTCGATGGCCATCTCGGGCGACTGGATGGCGCCGAGCCTTACGATCGGGTTGTTTGTCGTCCTGGAACTCATCAGCAACAACGTCCTGGAGCCTTGGCTCTATGGCAAGAACACGGGCGTGTCGGCGGTGGCGGTGCTGCTGGCGGCCGTCTTCTGGACTTGGTTGTGGGGCGTCGTAGGGCTGCTGCTCGCGACGCCGTTGACCGTCTGCCTGTTGGTGATCGGCAAGCACGTTCCCCAACTGGCCTTCCTGGACACATTGCTGGGCGACCAGCCGGTGTTCGAGCCCAAGAAGCGAGTCTATCAGCGGCTCCTGGCGGGAGATCAGGAAGAGGCGACCGAACTGCTCGACGAGTTGCTCGAGCACACGACCGCTCGTCGAGGTCTACGACACGGTGCTGATCCCGGCGCTTGCCTCGGCCGAAACGCATTGGCATCGCGGCGAACTCGCGGAGGGCCGGCACAAGTTCATTTTGCAGAGCTTGAAGCAAATGATTCAGGAGCGGGGTGAGCGTCAGCAGGAACTGCAGGAGAAGGAGAGCAGCGACGGCACGAAGGAGGCGGACGGCAGATTCCAGTCTTGCCGAGCGGACCGGATTGCCGCGGCCCTGCATCGTCTGCCTGCCCGCTCACGACGAGGCGGACGAAATTGCCGCAATGATGCTTGCGCAAATCGTGGAGCCTCGTGGCTGCCTCGTGGAGACCGTCTCGTCCACGGCCACGGCCAGCGAGGTGGTTGACCTAATCGGGCAGCGCAAAGCCGCTCTGGTCTGCATTTCCGCCACGCCCCCCGCGCCCGTGGCGCACGCTCGCCACCTGTGTACGCGACTTCGTCGTCGGTTTCCGGAAATGAACCTGGTCGTGGGATTGTGGGAAGCAACAGGTGACCTGAGCAAGGCGAAAGAGCGGATCGGTGGTGGCGCGACAACGCATGTCGTCGCGACGTTAGCGGACGCCCAAGAACAGATCCGCATGCTCCTGCAGCCGCTGTTGCTGCACGCCGAAAAGCAAAAGCTGCCGGATGGCGGTTAGACGGCATTGACCGTCGTGCAGCATCGCCCGGGCGCCCCGGTTGGCCACAGGCACCACGGGAACCTGTGCCGCGGCGGCGGCAGCGAAACCGCCCAGGTGCAACAGACAATTCGAATATGCCTTGGACGACGTCCGCGCTTATCGGGTCAGTCGGCCGACCGACGAGGAGATGTGACGGCATAACTGATGAAGAGACCAAAGACAACGGCCACGATGGCCCACGCCCGCGTGAAGTGGGGGCCTTGGGTCGACCACCAATCAAACGCGGCGCGAGCCCGCTCAACGCCGAAAAACGGGGTGAACACGCCCGCTATCACGATGAATACACCAAGGACGCGAAGGATTATCGGTGTGCGTGACGCAGGCGCGACCCAAAGGAGTATCACGCCGAACATCACTCGCACGGCTGCAACGATGTAGAGGGCATTGGAAGTTTGCAACGTTCGCCCGAATTCGAGGAGAACCGATGGAGCAGCAACACCAAGGACACCAAGGGCAGCTACGATAAGTCCCAAGGCCATCGCCAGAAGCTTGATGAAATGCACTTTTGTCACCCTACAAGCTTGTGGCAAAGCCCCAGCGTACGCAGAACGATTGTGGGTATCAAGATCGAAGGAGCCAGGCTTGCGCCGGCGAGCGGTCAGCCCGGGCCGCTCCGCGTCAGTCGGTCCTGCAACTCGCCCAGTTGCGCGGCGTGACCGTTGGCGGCCTGGTCGATTGCGAGCCGCAGGTCATCGCCGAGGCGCGCGATCTCCGCCGAACGGCCGGCGCGATCATCGACGATCGACGAGCTGATCGCATCGAGGCGCTTTTCGATGAGGGTGCGCAGCTCGGTGAAACGCGACGCCTCGGCCTGGTCCGCGAGTTGCCGCTGCGAGGCGAGTTCGCGCGTCATGCGGCGCGTCTCCATCAGCACGGAACCTTGCAGCCAGAGCGCGTAGGCGACGAAAAGCGCGGCCACGAATCCCGTGATCACGAGCATCACCAGCCCGAGCGGTGCCTGCACGGTCCCGAAGATCATCGACAGCGTCGTTGGCGTCATGAACGCGGCCCAGTTCACCGCGACGAACAAGGCCAGCAGCACGGCCACGACCACGATTGCCAGAGTGCGCAACGGCATGATGCCTCCTTTGGATGTATCCGCGACCGGCCCGGGGTGGCCTGTCACATTATTCGCTCGTGCCCTGCTTGACGCTCATTGTCGTGGGAATGCCTGGCAACGGCGGCTTCCGCCAAGGCGGGCGCGTCGTTCACGCCGTCGCCCGCCATGGCGACAATGCGTCCCTCAGTCACGATGCGCGTGAGCCTGGTGTCCGCACCCACTTTGTCAGCACGCATGACCCGAGAGCCGGTGCCGTTGACGGTCCCTCTGATTCAACCCGACCCAGAACCTCGGGGTCATGTGCGCGAGTTCGCGGTTCTGCCCGACCACGGCCCTTGCCGCGACCGGCTGTAGTGTCATTCCGCAAACGGGGCAATTGCCCGGTCCCGCTTGGCGAGTCTGCGGGTGCATCGGACACGTGCAGATCGCGCCGTCGACCGTTCGCTCGGCAGCGGGCTGCGTTGGCGCATTCGAATCCGGGTGGGATACCTGATACTTCGCGGCGTTGGCCACGAACTTCGCCTTGCACCCCGAGCGGCAGAAGTAAACCGGCAGCAGCCCAGTTAGCCGGGCTTCACGCTCATCTTGTTCTGTACTTCCCTAACGCCGCGCACGCTCTTTGCCACTTCCATGGCTTTGTCGATCTGCGCCTGGCTCGCGACAAACCCGCTCAACTGGACCACGGCTTTGTCGGTCTCCACCTTGACATCCAAGCCTTTCACGTCGGGCGCCTGAAGTAACGCGGCCTTGACCTTAGCCGTGATTGTCGCGTCATCGAGTGCTTCGCCGACCTCACGGCCGGTTGCCTCTGCCGGTCCTGGCGACCTCGCCGAACTGGATGGCGTCGTCGCTTGGGACTCCGCGGGGGGCGCAGCCGGGGTAGCCGCGCTCGGCGGGTTGGGCGCGATATTCGCCGGCGGCGGCGGCGTTTGGTTACATCCGGAGGCCGCAAACATGAGCGCAAAAACTGCGCCGGCAGCAGCAGGCTTGAAGATCATATGTCGCTACCCTTCTTTACGCGGACAAACAACAAATTACACTCCACCTTTGCACTCACGGGAGAGGTTACCGGGAATCGAGGCAAGAGTCTGTTCGATTCCGCACATACGAGCACGTGCCAGGACGCCTGAACGCAGAGTACGGCCGCGGAAAATCCGCGACGGCGTACAAACGAAGCTTCGTCGTGCGGCGGCGATCGCTGACGTCATTTTCGCCAACAGGGCTGCGCAAGCTCCCTCGATCGTCCGCGCCTGGTCAAGCTGGCTCGCTTTGACCATGCTCCGGTATCGCGTATTGCGCCATGTGCGCCAACGCACAGATTCGCGAATGATCACCGCGCATAGTTCCAAACGGGGTTTGCCGCCGACGCTCTCGGCTAGCCCTCCGGGAACGACAACGTGTGGAGCGGTCATGATCAAGAAAGCATGGGCAGTCTGGAAGGGCGGCATCAAGGACGGTGGCGGCACCATTTCCACCGAGACGGGCGTTCTCAAGGAGGCGCCGTATGGGTTCAAGTCGCGCTTCGAGAACGGCAAGGGTACCAATCCCGAGGAGCTGATCGGCGCGGCGCATGCGGGCTGTTTCTCGATGGCGCTCTCGCTGATGCTCGGCGAGGCCGGGCTGACGCCGGAGAAGATCGAGACGCATGCCACTGTAACACTGTAAAAACTCGACGCCGGCTACGAGATCACGGCGAGCCACCTCAGCGTGTCCGCAAGAATCCCGGGAGCAGACGACGCGAAGTTCCAGGAGATCGCGAACAAGGCCAAGACGGGGTGCCCGGTGTCGAAACGGTTGAAGGCGCAGATCACGATGGATGCGGAGTTGGAGGCGTGAGCAGCGCGGGCGGAGGCGAACCGTGATTCAGGTTTGCAGGCATCGAGTCCTCTTCAGGAGGTCTTCAGCCAATTGAGAGCCTTCTCGTAGTCCGTAAAGGAAAAATGCTTGATTTCCGCCGCGGTGAAGTGCTTGGCCAGCGCCTCGGCCACGCGGGCGACGGGGCTATCCGTCACCAGTGCGACTCGCTCAACCTTCTGGTGGTGGTCGCGGACGAAGCGGATATGCGCGGTGAACCCCGCGAAGTTCTCCCATCCCGGAAACGCTGCGGCGTGAATCAGCATTCCGTGGATGCTGGCATGGTCTGCAAGGTAGGTGTCGACGGAAGCGCTGAGGCCGGCGAAGTCCTCTCTGCTCAGCGACTCGTTGGGTTTCAGCACCAGGATGCCTTCGGGCTTCAGGATCGTGTATTCGAGCACGGGGTTCTCCATCACAAAGAGCGGGTTGATTCCATTCAGGTAAGCGGACCGCCTCGCGACACCGCGGTGTACGCTGCTTCGGGCTCCGCAATACCATCGGAGTAGCAGAGAAGGACGACGGAGACTCTTTTCGATCTCAGGGTTTGCCGTATCGTGACTTATCCTTCCGATTGCCGGCCAGATCGCCGCATTGGAAGGTCTCGACCTTGATTTCGGCGGACCTGAGCGTCGGTTCATTGAGGATGGCCGCCTTGACCTTGGTGGAATGGTGCCAAGGCTCACGGCTTGCTCCTCAAAATGCACGCGCGAAACGAAACCCACGGCGGGACAACCTCGAGTTTTCTGCACCCGACGGGCCCAGCCGTATCGCAGGGCAACACCGAGCGGACGCTTGATCCGCGGCGCGCCTGTGCAATGGCGCTTCCACTCGGTGGTCCCTGTTCAGTTGTCAGTTCGTTGCCCCATGGGGACCGTGAGATGTCGATCTACTTCCCATCGTGATCGGAATCCCCGGGCGTCGCGCGTTCAACGAAGTCGCTGAGGCGCTGCCAGGCGTCACGGGCTGCGTGCTTGGCGTTCTCCCACGTCAACCTGGAGGTGCCTTTGGCGCGGTCCCATTCGCGCATCAGCTCGGGTTCCGCCTGTTCGAACGAGCGGCCTTCGTACCGTCCGTAGGCATCGACGCCGTAGCGATAGGCGGGACCATACTCGTCATAGGTTGCCCCCTGGGTGACATAGGGCCGGCTCGAATAGTTCTCGCGCCAGTAAGCTTCCTCGGCGGTGGGGTCGATCGATTTGGCGATCGCCTTGCCGGCCAGGCCGCCGGCCACGGCGCCTGCAACCGCGCCTACCACCGTGCCCACCGGGCCCGCCACCGTTCCCGCCAGTGCGCCCGCTGCGGCGCCCCCGGCAGCTGCGCCGAGCCCCGTTCCAACGGGATGCGCTCCGAGCGGACCCGAGGCCGGATCCGGTTTCGCAGTCTTGTTCCGGTCGAGTTCCAGAGTGGTGTTCGTCATGGTCGTCTCCAATTGATGTTTCGATTGATCAAGTCATCGCAGACCGTGAAACTCGCGTGTGGATGCACAACGACAATCGGCGGGACAAACCATTGAGCCATGCTTGGCCGTCGCATTCACCCGAGCGTAGATGCACTCGCGCAAAACGCATCCGGACTGATGGCGACCATTCCGACCGCCATGATCCAACGCGACAAGAACAGTATGCGCGACCATCGTCCGTCGGTCTGTACGGTGGCGTACACGATGCAGCGCTACGGTTGAATGCGGGCGCCCACGGGCGCGGATAGCGACAAAGGGTCGCATGCGACGTGGCGCCGAAATATCACGAAGTATGTGGCTCATCGCACAGAGCCTCTTGGTCGTACTTGCGTCAACCTTGACGACTTCTCAGGATTCCCAATCAAGGACGCAAATGAAACGAAATTACCCCGGCTACCCGTACTTTCTCCCGCTTATGCTATGGAGCGATCTCGCCACGAAGACTCTGGAGATGACGCTGGCCTCGGCGCAGGTCATCGGTCACCGAACAGGTCGCATGGCGCTGGCCGGCGCCGCGCCAAGCGCGCGCGACCGGCGCGAATTCGCGTTGATGGGGCAGGAGAAGATCGAAGCGGGCGCGCAATCCGCTCAGGCGATGGCCGCGCACATGATGACCATGAGCCAGCCGTGGGGCGCATTGGTCTTCCGCCATCTCCTGCGGAACTCCGCGGCGTTCATGTCGTTGGCCAGCAGCCGAACGCCCAGCCAGTTGATCGCGCGGCAGGCAGCACTCGCGCGAGCGCTGGGGCAATCGGCAGTCCGCATGGCAGACGTTTCGAAAGACGCCACCAAGCTCGCGCATCGCGGGCTGAAGCCCATCCACGCCAAGGCCACCGCAAACGCGAAGCGGCTTCGAAAGCGGTGATTGGCAAGATCGTCGAGCTCCGTCCCGCCGCCGAAGCGGCGTGGGCACGGCGCCAGAGGAACAGCGTTGGGAGAGCTACTTTGCGACGTAGGGCAGGAGACGATCAAACTCCGTCTTGACCACCTTGTAGCACTCACAGCACCGCGCTTCCAGGCCCGGGCGGTCGACAACGGTGATCCTGCCGCGCTGGTATCGAATCAACCCGGCGTCCTGCAACTTCCCGGCAGCCTCCGTGACGCCTTCGCGGCGCACCCCCAGCATGTTGGCGATCAATTCCTGGGTCATGGAGATTTCGTTCGACGACAAACGATCCAGGCACAGCAACAGCCACCGGCACAATTGCTGGTCGACCGAATGGTGCCGATTGCAGACCGCGGTCTGCGCCATCTGGGTGATCAGCGCCTGGGTGTAGCGCAGCAGGAGATGCATCGTCGGACCGTAACGCTCGAACTCATTCTTGAGCAAGTCGGCCTTGAGTCGGTAGGCGTACCCCGCGCCTTGCACGATGGCGCGGCTGGGCGTGGTGTTGCCCCCCATGAACAGGGATATGCCGAGGATGCCCTCGTTGCCCACGACGGCGATTTCGGCCGATGCGCCATCCTCCATCACGTACAGCAGCGAAAGAATGCAGGTGGTGGGGAAATAGACGTGCCGCAGCTGGTCCCCGGACTCATAGAGAACGTCACCGAGCTTCATCGGTATCAGTTCCAGATGGGGCGCAAGCCGCTCGTAGTCGCTGGTCGGCAGCGCGTCGAGCAGATGATTCTGACGAGGACTGTGGACTTCAGGTGCAGTCATGTGCGGACTTTCCCCACGGGCAACGATGGCGTTTTCCCGATTCCGCGACCAGGTCTGTCGGCTGCCATGATGAGATTTTATCAGGCCCGTTCGCAAGCTGAACCGGCAGGGCCGCCTGCCCGGCGCGAGCGGTTCCAGCAAGGCCGCGAACACGCTCGTCCCGACACGATGCCGGTGGACTGCGATGATCGACAGCGCTTTCACTCCGTCGCGCCGCGGCAACGATTGCGTCACGCTCAGATCAGGTCCTTCAGCGTCACCGTCCCCTCGCGTCCGTCGGCGAGGTTCAAACGCAGCTTCGTCCCGGGCGCGGCGCGCAACCGGTCGCGCAACTGGAATAGCTTGATCTCCGTGGCTGGCACGCCGTCGACAGCGACGACGACGTCGCCCTTCTTCAATCCGGCCTGCGCTCCCGCGCCGCCGGGCACGACCTCGATGAGCTCGAAGCCCTTGTCCACGCGCTCGATCCACAGGCCGGCGCGGTCGTGGACGTCGGGCGCGCCCGCGGCCGCATTCGGCTCGACGAAAAGCTGCTCGTGCGGATAGTCGAGCACCAGGTTGAAGCGGTGCAGCACGCCGTACCCGACGTTCCCCGCGTAGCCCCCCTCGTTGAAGACGCCGCCGGCGGCCGTCGACAGCATCGCGACCGGGGCCTTGATCTCGACATCGCCCAGCTTGAACGACCCGGCCCGCCCGAGCAGCGCCCGGGCCGCGCCTGCGAGACCTGCGCCGGCGATCACCTCCTGTTTCGCGCCATATTTCGCGTCGAGCTTGTGCTCCTTCCAGAACGGGCCTGCCAGCGTCAGTGAGCTGCGCGCGCCGGTGTCGAGGTCGAACACCCCGGGGATTCCGTCCAACGTGGCCTCGACCTGCGGGACGTGGCCGTTGAAGCGATACGGCAGCCGGGTGCCCTTGCCGGCGTAACGGAAGGCGGATGGCTCGTAGAACGTGACCTGGCCTTTCTGATAGTCGATCTTTCCGGGAAAGCGCATGAAGAGCTCGTAGCCAACGAGCCCGTCCAGTTCCATGCCTTCGACGCGCCGCCCGTAGGCGCGCAGCGGGATCACCGCGAAGAGCTGATCGGTCAGCGTGATGCCGCCGATGTCGAGCGAGCGCAGCTTGGCGAGCTCGACATACTCGTTCGCCGCACCGCCGCCCGCGGCGGGCACCCTCCCTTCGGGCACGAGGCCGAGCAACTCCGCGACCTCGGGCACCAGCACGTTGACGCCGCCGATGTCGAGCAGCAGGCGGAACGGTCCCTTGCCGTTGATCTTCGCCTGCACGTACATGTGCCCGTTCGCGAGCTCGAAGGGCACGTCCACCGCCTTCCTGCCTTCCGGGAACGTCCAGTCGACGGGCGGCTGTCCGGTCGGACCGAACGCGATGCCGTCGATCGGCACGTTGTATTCGACCGTCTCGACATTGACGATCTCCTCCTGCTTGATGTCCTGGCCGCGCATCGCGCGCACGTGGAACGGCAGCTTGACGCCCTGCACGCCGCGGAAGTCGGCGTACAGCTCGGTGCGGGTCTGCGCCCCCTCGGACTCGACCAGGCGCTCGATCAGCCGGTTGTCGGAGTTGATCCAGAACTCGAAGGGGCGTCCGCCCTCGGGCGTCAGCGTGACCACGTCGTAACCCTGGGCGCCGGCGGTGACGTGCTCCTTGAATGCGATCGTCGCCTTGCCGCGCTCGGGATACCAGAACGCGAGCTTGTCGCGGTACGCGGCATTGACGGCGAGCTCCTTCGCAACCGACGAGATCTCCGCGCGCGATTCCCCGCCGCCGTCCTGCGACCACGCCACCTTGCCGTCGTAGCCCTGCGCGCCGGTGAGCGGACCCACGGCGAATTTGAGGTACGAGCGGCCGGTCTTGATGTCGACCCAGCGCTCGACCTTCCCGGTCATCCCGCCCGTCGTCAGCCGCACCGTGCTGCGCTGGGTCGAGAACGCGTCCCAGGCCTTGCCGCCGGTCGCGGCCTTCGCTGCCTGCAGCAGCGCTTGCGGATCCGTGGCCGGCACCCCGGCGCCGGTCTGCGCCAGCACGGGCAGTGCCAGTGCCGCGAGCGCAAGGGCAAGAACGAAGCGGGCACGGGTCAACGGCATGAGGGCTCCATGGATGGGGTCGATGCGACGCGGCAGGCGCGTCGATGTTGGTGCCGTGCGGTCGGGGTGGATACGGAATCGACCGCGGGCGAAGCTTCCATTATCGCCGAATCCGCGCAGATCCTGCCTTCCCGCGCGCGACCGCGCCGCCGATTCCCTGCGATTCCACGCACTTGCGCTCGAACCAGCGCAAAGACTGTCCAGGATCAAATACGTTCGTGGCTCCATCCCTGACGCGCACGCTATATTCGAGGCATGTCGTTCGCGTTCCCCCGCGCGCTGCTGCTGAGGGGGTCGGCGTTGCTGATGGCGGCGGCGATGCTGTTGTCGCCGGTTCGCGGGCTCGCCGACCAGCCCCGCGCGTCCGCCGTGGACGCGACCTCCGCACAGCAGCCGCTCGACATCGAGGCATTCGTGCGCGAGGGCTGCCCGCACTGCGCCAGCGCCGAGGCGTTTCTCGCCGGGCTCGGCCGGGAACGCCCGGAGCTCAGGATCGCGATTCGCGACGTCGCGAAGGAGCCGGGCGCGCTGGACCGGCTCCGGGACCTTGCGGCGGCACATGGGGTGAGCAGCGCGCGCGTGCCCGCGCTTTTCGTGCGCGGTCAGCTCATCGTCGGCTTTTCGCCCGAAGCGGGTTCCGATCGGCTCGTCCGCGAGGCGCTGGCGCGCGCACCCGCGACGACGGGCCCGCCGACGACCGAAGGCGCGGGCACCTGCGAAGCCGAGGGGAGCCTGGCCTGCGTAGCAGGCGCGCCGGGGCCGGAGGAATTCGAGGTGACGATCCTCGGCCGGACCCTGGTTCTCGACGGCGTGGGCCTGCCGCTGTTCACGCTGGTCATGGGTTTGCTGGATGGCTTCAACCCCTGCTCGATGTGGGTGCTGATCCTGATGATCTCGCTGCTCGCGCCGCTCAACGACCGCCCGCGCATGCTGGCGATCGCCGGAACGTTCGTCGTCATCCAGGGCATCGCCTACTTCGCGTTCCTGGCCGCCTGGCTCAACCTGTTCCTGTTCATCGGGCTCTCGCGCGCATCGGAGCTGGTCATCGCCGGCATCGCGATCGTGGCCGCCGCCCTCAACCTCAAGGATGTCTGGGCGTTCGGCCGCGGCATCTCGCTTTCGATTCCCGCCGCCGCCAAGCCCGGAATCTACGCCCGGATGCGGGGGATTCTGCGCGCCGAAAATCTGACCCTGGCGTTGATCGGGACCGTCGTCCTGGCGCTTCTGGTGCAACTGGTCGAATTGCTCTGCACGTCGGGGTTTCCCGCGCTCTTCACGCGGATCCTGACGCTGAGGGAGCTCGAGGGACCGAGCTACTACGGCTATCTGCTGCTCTACACCGCCGCCTACATGCTGGACGACGTCATCGTGCTCGCCATCGGCGTGATCACCCTGAGCCAGCGCCGCCTGCAGGAGCGGGAAGGCCGCTGGCTGAAGCTCGTGAGCGGGCTCGCGATGCTGGGGCTCGGCCTCTACCTGATCTTCAAGGCGTGACCGCGCGCCTGTGCGGCCGGGCGCAGCCTTCGATTCCAGATTTCTCCGTCCTGGTCCGGACCGGGTTGACATGGATTCTATATTCGTATACTTGTACAAATATGGAAACATCGAATGTTCTGGTCGCGCTCGCGGCGCTCGCCCAGGAAACGCGATTGGCGGTGTATCGGCTGCTCGTCGAGCACGCGCCCGAGGGCTTGCCGGCCGGGAAAGTGGCCGAGCAGCTGGGACTCGCGCCCGCCTCGCTGTCGTTCCACCTGAAGGAGCTCACGCGGGCTGGCCTGATCGTGCCCCGACAGGATGGCCGCTTCGTCTGGTACCGCGCCGATCTCGACGCGATGAACGGCCTCCTCGGGTATCTCACCGCCAACTGCTGCCGGTCGAGCGCGGTCTGCGCCACCGAATGCGCGCCGAATCCGAAATCGATTGTCGCCGTCGCGGTGCCGGCGCCGAAGCGCCGGCGCACGGCTTGAGACATCCTGTGCATACCCTGGGCTTCAGGACGCTACGGTGCGCAATCGCCGTGGGTCCGGCTTCAGCCGGATGCAGCAACGCCGACAATCGCGAGCCGCCTGAAGGCGGCCCCACATCCGGAATGCACGAGCACGAAATTTCACCATGACCACCGCGCAGCGCGTCTTCAACGTCCTCTTCCTGTGCACCGGAAACTCGGCGCGGAGCATCATCGCCGAGGCCGTCCTGCGGCAGGCGGGTGCCGCCCGCTTTCGCTCGTACAGCGCCGGGTCGCATCCGGCCGGCCGGGTGAATCCGTACGCGCTGGAATACCTGCGCGCGAACCGCATGCCGACCGACGGCCTGCGCAGCAAGAGCTGGGACGAGTTTGCGCAGACGGGGGCGCCGCCGCTCGATTTCGTGTTCACCGTCTGCGACAACGCGGCGGGCGAAGTCTGTCCGGTCTGGCCGGGACAGCCGATGACGGCCCATTGGGGCGTTCCCGATCCGGCCGCCGTCGAAGGCAGCGACGACGACAAGCGCAAGGCGTTCGCGGAGACGGGTCGCATCCTGACGAACCGCATCCGGCTGTTCGCGAGCCTGCCGCTCGCGAAGCTCGACCGGATGAGTCTCGCGAACGCGCTGCGCGACATCGGCCAGGCTAAATCCACCGGCGACACGGCCGCCTGACCATGGCGCAGCAGCAGGCGATCGGCAGCTTCGAGCGCAACCTGACCTGGTGGGTGTTCGGCTGCATCGTCGCCGGCGCCGGACTCGCGTACTGGCTCAACAAGAAGCTCGGCGTCGCCCGTTGCGTCGCCGGGCCGTCGGCGCCACCAAGGGCTGGTACGAGGGTCGCGGGGCTGCCCAGGCCACGGTCCGTTAACGAAAGGAGTCAGCGATGGCAACCACCAACGATGTGAAGGAAATCGTGCGGGATCGATACAGTCGTGCCGCACTGCGGGTCAAGGCTGGCGGGGGCGGCTGCTGCGGCAGCGCTCCGAACGCGACGAGCTGCTGCGATCCGATCACCTCCAACCTGTACGACGCGGGGCAGGCCGGCGAAGTCCCGGACGCGGCGCTGACGGCGTCGCTGGGCTGCGGCAATCCCACCGCGCTTGCCGAATTGCGGCCGGGCGAGACGGTGCTCGACCTCGGATCGGGCGGCGGCATCGACGTGCTGCTCTCCGCCCGGCGCGTCGGGCCGACGGGGAAAGCCTACGGTCTCGACATGACCGACGAGATGCTGGCGCTCGCCGAAGAGAACCGGCGCAAGAGCGGGCTCGCCAACGTGGAATTCCTGAAGGGCGAGATCGAGCACATCCCGCTGCCCGACAATTCGGTCGACGTGATCATCTCCAATTGCGTGATCAACCTCTCCGGCGACAAGGACCGGGTGCTGAAGGAGGCCTTCCGCGTCTTGAAGCCCGGCGGGCGCTTCGCGGTTTCCGATGTGGTCGTGCGCGGTGCCGTGCCCGACTCGATCCGCAGGAGCATGGAGCTCTGGGTGGGCTGCGTGGCCGGCGCGCTCTCCGATGCCGAGTACCGGAGCAAGCTCGCCGGGGCCGGGTTCGGCGAGATCGACGTCGAGATCACGCGCGTGTACGGCTGCGACGACGCGCGGGCGTTCCTCGCCGCCGAGGGCTTCGACGACGAGACGATGGCGAAGGAGGTCGACGGCAAGTTCGTCAGCGCCTTCATCCGCGCGACGAAGCCGGACACGCAATTCGCGCCGGGCAGCGCCTCACGCTGAGCACCGGCGACACGCCGATCCGGATCCGAACGATCGCATTTCGTTGATCCACGTCAAACGGGGGACGCCTTGGCGCGATCAGGCGCACGGCGTCCCCTCTTCTTTTGCGCCGCGAACGGCGGGCGACGGACGATTCTCCTATGACACCGCGGGCCCGCCTCGCCATTCGTCGGCGTGCGGCGCGGCGAAATGGCACCGCATTCGAAAAGGGTTCTTTGACCCATCGCAAAGTCTTGCGCGATCGACAACGATCGCCTGCGCGCTTTTTCTGATTCATTTTTGCAACACTGCGACGAAATGTCGCATGGCAAATCGTTGACGCGCATTTGCCCGCGGGCATACAACTAGACCCATTGCGCGGAGCTGGCATTTCCGGCGAGACCAGCAGCAGACTGGCTCGTACCGGCAGCGCGCATCCGAACCAATGACCAAGCACCATGCACACGGCGCGAACGACCAGCGGCCCGAATCGACGGGCGGCATGCGATGACTCCGGTTCTCGCGTCTCAACGATTTCCGCCGTCAACTCCATTCGCCGGGCCTCCCGGTTCGGCACCATGTTTCGTGGCGCAGCTTCGCATCTCCGGAGCATCGGGGTTCGCGGGCGGCGCACCGGTCGTAGCACACGGTTGCGGCAAATTCAGGGAAAGGGAGCACCACATGCGATTCAAATCGATCGTTGCGGCAGCCGGCCTGCTGGCGGCGCTTGCGGTATTGACTGCAGCGCCTGCCTTCGCGCAGGCGCAGACAGGCTGTCGGGGTCACCCCCGTATGCGCGGAATGCCATGCGAAGTCGCACAACTCGACGATGCTCACCGCGCACGGGGCGAACAACGACGCGAACGGCAGTTCGTGCCAGACCTGTCACGGCGACGCGGCGCTGCACCTGCAGGATCCGAACAGGAACAAGCCGGTCAACGCGCTGACGGCGAAGGACGCGACGGCCGACCAGAAGACCGCCGTGTGCATGTCGTGCCACGCGGGGCAGCGGCACCTTTCCGCCTGGGCGTCGGGCGTGCACAAGAAATACGACGTTTCCTGCACCGACTGCCACGCCATCCATGGCGGCCAGGCCGGGGCCAACTTCAAGAACGTCAAGGCCGGCTCGTTCGCGGCGGCGCCGTACGTGACCACGCAGCGGCAACTGGCGTACAAGGCGTGCATCGCGTGCCACCGCGACCAGCGCGGCGAGATCGTCAAGCCGTCGCACCACCCGATCGTCGAAGGCAAGGTGGCCTGCCACGACTGCCACGACCCGCACGGCTCGTTGACGCCCGTTCCAGCTCAAGGCCGAGTCCACGCTCGACCTGTGCACGAGCTGCCACGCCGACAAGCGCGGCCCGTGGATCCACGAGCACCCGCCGGTCATGGAAAACTGCGGAACCTGTCACACGCCGCACGGCTCGGCGCACAACCGGCTGCTCGCGCAGAAGCCGCCGGCACTCTGCGCGGACTGCCATCCGGGCGGGCACACCCACGGGATCTACGACGGGCGAGGGACGCTCCCCGGCGTGAATCCGTCGAATATCCGCTTCGAGGGAAGCGGCTGCGTCGGCTGCCATCGTCAGATCCACGGCAGCAACGCGCCACCGTCGGCCTACGGCCAATTCTTCCTTCGTTGAGATTAGGGGACACCCATGAGAACCAAGCTCATTGCCGTCGCCGTGGCAAGCCTGTTCGCGTCCAGTCCGGCGTGGGGCGAATACGACACTTTCGTCTGGAGCGGCTCGGCCGAAGCGGGAGGCCGCGGCGTCAGCACCGACGGCGGCACGCGCAACGGCGCGTACGGCCTGTATCCGTCGCGCGACCGTGAACCGTTCACCGGCCCGGCTGACGAGGCCAAGGCCCAGGAGTATCAGAACGTCGACAACGGCGTGATCGGCGTCATCGACGCGAGGGGCAGCAGCAAGAACTACTACCTCAGATTCTTCGGCGAGAACTTCGGCCGCGATGACCAGTACGTCGATGCCCGCGGCGGCGGCTACGACGTGTTCAAGGCCCAGGTGTACCAGGACCGGATGCCGCACAACCTGTCGTGGAATGCGATCACCCCGCTGTGGAACTCCTGGAGCAACCTGCAGCAGGGCCCCGCCGGCACGTATCCGCAGGCGCAGAACCCGGCGACCTGGAACACGTTCAACTACGGGCTGCAACGCAACACCACCGGCGGCGCCGTCGAAGTCTCCGCCAGGTCGCCGTTCTTCTTCCGCGCCGACTACAACGAGGTCGAGACGACGGGCATCCGGCCGCAGAGTGCCCAATTGGGGACCGGGTCCGGCAATGGCCTGATCGAGTTCGGCGCGCCGGTCGAATACAAGACCAAGAACGCGATCTTCGAGGCGGGCTACGCGGGCAGGAGCTGGAACTTCAAGGTCGGCTTCCTGGACAGCAAGTTCAGCAACAGCATCGACGCGATGCAGTGGACGAACTTCTACATGCGCAGCGCGCTGGACACGTCGCTGCTGCCGCCGGACAACGAGCTCAAGAAGTGGAGCCTCCATGCGTCGGTGCGCGAGCTGCCGCTCGATTCGACGTTCGTGCTGCGCGCGAGCTCAGAGCAAGCTGACCGACAGCTTCGCGGTGGAATCCAGCGGACTCAAGCCGACGTCGAGCGCGACCCAGCCGTCCAACCTCCAGCCCGTCGGCGTCGGCTATCTCGTCACCACGCCGAGCTCGTCGACGTTCGACGGCGAGCACAAGACGTCGTCGGTGCAGGCGTCGCTCACCTCCACCCTGATGAAGGGGCTCGACAGCCGCGTCTACTACAACTACTACGACAAGTCGGGAACGATTCGACGCAGATCGACTATGCGGCCGGAGGACTCGGGGCAGATGCCGCGAACTGCCCGAATCCGGGCACCGGCATCCAAACGTCCACGCCGACCCGGTTCTGCATCAGCGCGGTGCCGGCGCCCGAACTCTTCGCCTACACGAAGCAAGAGGCCGGCATCGACCTCATCTACCGCATCGGCCCGCGGCAGAAGCTGGTGGGCAACTACACCTTCCTCAAGATCGACGCGCGACCTCGAGACTTCGCAACGAGACCGAGGACAACCGCTTCTGGATCGAGTACCGGAACAGCATGCTCGAGGGCCTGAGCGGGCGCATCAAGTACCAGTACCTGCAGCAGCGCTCCGACATCGACCACCTGTTCACCGCCAGCGGGCCGATCACGACGGTGCCGCCGACGAACGTGGTCCAGTACTACTTCTCGGCGTACGACATCGCGAACTACGACCAGAACATGGTCAAGCTCGTGCTCGACTGGAATCCGATGCCGCTGCTCGACATCGGCATCGGCGCGACGTGGAAGAAGACCGACTACAAGGACCCCCGTACTACGGCCGCACCGACGACAAGCGCCAGATCTACGATGCTCCGATCGGCTACGGCGTCCCGACAAGTTCCGCGTGTCGGTGATCGGCAACTGGGGCAAGGTCAAGTTCGATCAGGACTACCGCCAGATATCGGCAGCCGCAGCGACTCCGCCGACCTACCTCGGCGCGATTCCGAGGACCCGCCGAATTCGTCAACTTCGACTGGGGCACGAAGAACACCCAGGACGAACTGGATGGTCGCCCTGCAGGCGGACTGGGTGGCGTCCGAGAAGCTGCAGTCACCGCGCAGGCGAGCTGGCTCAACACCGGCGGCGGCGTCGACTTCTCGTCGGGCGACACGACGGGCGCCGGCGGCTACCACGGCGGTCCGCTGGTCAACTACGTCGACCGACGACACCGAGACGAAGCGCTTCCTGATCAAGGCCACTACAAGTTCAACAAGACATGGGCGGCGACGCTGGGCTACGCATACGAGAAATACGATTACACCGACGACCAGATGCGCGGGTATCAGAGCTACTACCCGTACTATCAGTACATACCCGGGAAGCAACAACGCGCTGTCGAGCAACAACAGCTGGAACACGGGCGCCTACGCCAACCCGAGCTACCGAACAACATCGTCTGGATGACGGTGGCGTACAGGTTCGACACGCCCCTGCCGCCTCCCGCGAACATGAAGGTCGCGGAAGCGCCGCCTCGCCCGCCGGTCGCGGCGCCGCCGCCGCCGCCGCCACCGCCGCCACCGCCGGCCCCGGCACCCACGCCGCAGGTGCAGAAGATCACCCTCGACTCGAAGGTCCTGTTCGACTTCGACAAGGCGGTGCTGAAGCCCGAAGGCAAGGCGGCGATCGACGGCCAGGTCGTCGGCAAGCTGGCGCAGATTCAGAAGCTCGAAGTCGTCCTGGTGACGGGTCACACCGACCGCCTCGGCACCGACGCCTACAACCAGAAGCTGTCGGAGCGCCGTGCGGATGCCGTGCGTGACTACCTGGTCAGCAAGGGCGTTGCCAAGGACAAGATCGAGACGATCGGCATGGGCGAGAAGCAGCCGGTGGCGCAGTGCGATCAGAAGAACATGAAGGCGCTGATCGAATGCCTGCAGCCGAACCGTCGCGTCGAAGTGCAGGTCAAGGGCGAGGCGAAGAAGTAATCAAATCGCCGCCGTGCCCTGAAGAGCCCCGCCTCGCGCGGGGCTTTTTCTTTCGGAGCGAACACCGTCCCGCTCGGCCCGATCCTCGATCGCTGCGATGATTGCGTACAATCGCCGCTGTGCCCGGGTGGTGAAACTGGTAGACACAGCGGACTTAAAATCCGCAGGCGCCTGACCGCGCCGTGCCGGTTCGAGTCCGGCCCCGGGCACCAACAGCAAGGCTTTCCCGGTTGGCGTTCGCCAACTTTCGAGATTTCCAAAAAGCCAAGAAACGCGCCGTTTGCCACCTGTTGCCACTTACGCGCCGCTCGCAAATCGGGCGCCAGCGCGGTGTAGCGCGTGCGGCAGGTGCCGAGGGTAGCCGCTGCCTCGGGATCGCTGCTCCTGCGTTGATCTAAGCGGTTGCCGTGACAATGAGCGCGCCTAGCATTCAGCGAGTGCCCAACGAAGTCACGGTGTCCTCGGCAAAGGGGGAGTTGGTGAGCTGCGGGTCACGACGCGCGGGGCCATCGGTTTGCCAGATTAGTCGTATCACCACCAGTAGGCCCAAACACCAGAGCGCCCCGCCCACCAGCGTCAACAGCGTTAAGGCCAAGCTCATATTCACCACTCAAGTTCGGCGTGCATTGGCGCCGAGCGTCAACTCTTTGACAAGATTTCAGCCGGCGCCCAACCGCGTCACGGCGGGCTCGTCCACGGGAGGGTTGTTCCGCTCCCGGGCGCGAAGCGCGTTGATCCGGGCGCGACGCGCGAAGTTCCGGGCGCAACGCGCGCGGAGATCCTGTTTCGCGGCCATTCGTAACAACAACACGATGCCCAAGAGTACGAACGCCTCGGCGACCAGAACCAATAAGACCTCGGCAACATTCATAATCACCTCCGGTAGCGTCTTCCCCTTCCAGGTACGAATGCGGTACAACGCCCCTGTCTTTCATCGTCTGTAGGGTACGTTTTGAAACGTTTCATGCGCGACCTCACGCTGAAAGCACCGGCGCATGCAACCGTAGCAAATGCGGTGCCAAGCCGCAGCCATCGCGAAGGAACTCCTGATTGCGTTCCACGCGGCCACCAGCGGACGCCAGAAATGATGGGCTAGACGGGTCAAGCCTCATACACTCGAGTAGCCGGATGTTTGCCGGCTGCTGTGGCGGCGTAATTCCTAATCCAACTGTCGCCGGGCACCAGCACGTCGATGAGCGGCAAGACCGCAGCCGTGTGCGCTCTTGCCAAGGCGCGTGCCGCGACCGGGCCTCACTACGGCGGCGGCTGTCCCACGAACCGACCTCACCCGCCCGGCTTCGCCTTTCCGCGACGCTTCGCCGGAGGTGCGTGGAGCGCCCGCTGCGACCGCTCCAGCTCGTCGCGCAGCCATTGCCGCAATCCGACGAGCGGCGGCCAGTCCCGCAGGTTCGGCGGAAAGACGAGGTGATACGGCTGCGCCTCCGCATGCGTGATCGAGATCGGCGAGAGCTTGACCAGCCGCCCGTCGCACAGCGCGTCGGCGGCGAGCAGCTCGCGGGATAGCGCAATGCCCAGATTCTGCTCCGTCGCCTGCAGCATCAGGCCGGCATCGCTGAAGTCGGCGACGGTCCGCACGTCGATGCGCAGCCCCGCGGTCGCGAACCAGTCGCGCCACAACGCGACCTCGCCCAGCAGCGGCTCGCGCGCCAGGGCTTCGGGTTGCGCGCCGAGCAGGCGGCGCGCCGCGGACGGCGAGCCGACGACGATGATCGGCGGCTGATCGAACAGGCGCTCCGACTCGAGTCCGGGCCACGGCCCCTTCCCTTCGCGGACCGCGGCGTGGAAGCCTTCGCGTTGCAGGTCGACGATGCGCAGCGAGGCGTCGATCTCCAGCGCCAGCGTCGGGTGCCGTTCGCGCCAGCGTCCGATGCGCGGCAGCAGCCACCGATGCGCGAACGAGGGCAGCACCGTCACACGCAGCCGGCGCGCCTCGCCGCTGGCCGCCGCCGCCGCGGCCTGCACGCCGTCGTCGAGTTGCGTCAGCGCGGCCTGCACGCTGCGCAGCAGCGCTTCGCCTGCAGGGTTCAGCAGCACACGTCGCCCGCGGCGCTCGAACAGCGCGAAGCCCAGACGCTCCTCGAGCACGCGGATCTGCTGGCTGACCGCGCTGTGCGTGAGATGCAGGCGGTCGGCGGCCGCGCGCAGGTTCTGGAGCTCCGCGACGGCGCGGAAGGTACCGAGTGTGTTGAGGGGCAGTCGGCTCATGGTCATTGCCCATTGGTTAGCCTAGCTTACCAAACCGGTCAGAAACATGTCGCTTCCTCTGCGGCTGCTGTTTCTATTATCTTACCAGCACTTCCAACAGCACACAGGAGGGCGCCATGCAAAGCAGACATCAGATGGACGACGGATACCGCAGGCTCGCCTTCGTCGCCGCCGCATTGTTCGCCGTGTCCTTCGTCGTTGCGCCGCTCGAGCGCACGGACGCGACCGCGGCGCGAGCGCCGTCGAGCGCCGAGTTCAGCGGCAAGTTCACCGGCGAGATCACCGCGGATGGCCCGGTCTATCGGCTGCCGCCCCTGCATGTGGTCGCCGACAGCAATACCGAATACGCCCGCATCGAACACGAGGAGCAGCGCGAGCGGACGCGCGCGGCGCAGGCAAGGGCCGCGGAGCAGAAGCCCGGTGTCTGAGGCGGATCGCGCGGAAGCGAGCGGCGGCCCGGCTCAGGCGCGCGCCGCGACCTTCGCCGCGGCGGTCGACTTCTTGGCCGCCTTGGCGGACGCCAGCTTGAAGAACTGGGCGAAATTGCGCGCGCTCAGCGGACGGCTGATGTAGTAGCCCTGGATGTCGTCGCAGCCGAGCCGGGCGAGGATCGCGGCCTGCTTTTCCGTCTCCACGCCCTCGGCCACGACCCGTTTCTGCAGCGCGTGCGACATGGCGATGATCGCGGCGGCGATGGCGCCCGAACCCTCGTCGCCGGCAAGCTCGGTGACGAAGGCGCGGTCGATCTTGACCGTGTCGACCTTGAACCGCTTCAGATAGGCCAGCGACGAATACCCGGTGCCGAAATCGTCGAGGCTGAGCGTCACGCCCAGCGCCTGCAGTTCGTCGAGCATCCCCGCCACGCCGCTGTTCGAATCGATCAGCAGGCTCTCGGTGATCTCGAGCTCGATGCGATCGGGCGCGACGCCGGCGTCGCGCACGATCGTCGCCACCCGCTGCACGAAGCCCTTCTGCCGGAACTGGCGCGGCGAAACGTTCAGCGCGAGGCGCGGCAGCGCGATCCCTTCGTCCTGCCAGGCGCGATACTGCCCGCAGGCCTCGCGCAGCACCCAGTCGCCGATCGGCTCGATGAGCCCCGTCTCCTCGGCGAGCTGGATGAATTCCATGGGCATCCGCGGCTCCCGGCCGGGGCAATCCCAGCGCAGCAGCGCTTCCGCGGCGGAAATGCGGCCGCTCTTCAGGTCGAGCTGCGGCTGGTACATGAGGCTGAACTCGTTGGCGTCGATGGCGCGGCGCAGGTCGCGCTCGAGACCCACGCGCGCGAGCGCGGCGACGTTCATGCGCTCCTCGAAGTACACGTAGCGGCCGCGCCCGCCTTCCTTGGCGCGATACATCGCCGTGTCCGCGTTGCGCAGCAGATCCTCCGCCGACGCGCCGTCCGCCGGGTAGAGCGCGATGCCGATGCTCGCGTTCAGGAAGTGCTCGTTGCCGGCGACGACGAACGGCGCGGTCATCGCCTTCAGCACGTGCTCGGCGACGGACTCCGGGTCGCGCGCCGACCGGATCTGCGACAGGATGATCGTGAACTCGTCGCCGCCGAGCCGCGTCACCGTGTCGGTCTCGCGCACGCACTGCTTCAGACGCTCCGCGGTCTGCCGCAGCACCTCGTCGCCCGCCGCGTGGCCGAGGCTGTCGTTGATGTTCTTGAAGTTGTCGAGATCGATGAACAGCAGCGCGAACTGCTGCGGGTCGCGCTGCGCCTGGGCAAACCGGCGGGCGAGCTGGTCCTTGAAATACAGTCGATTCGGAAGCGCGGTCAGCGCGTCGTAGTTCGCCTGGTAGTAGAGCTGCTCGTCCTTGGCCGCCGTCGCGAACGCGACGCCGACCCGATCGCCCAGGTTCCGGGCGCGCAGCCGCTCCTCGTCGGTCAGGCCCGGGCGGCCGCGGAAGCCCAGGACCACGACGCCGACGACGGCGTCCTGCCAGATGATCGGCAGCACGAGCAGCGACGCGGCGCCGAGCTTCGCGACCGTCGCCAGATAGGGCTTGACCGCGCGCTCGCGGTCGACCCACAGGCCGTCGGGATGCGCGAGCAGCTCGGCGGTGTCGTCGGTGGAGCAGGCGCAGCGCTCGAGCACCAGCCCGTCGGCGGCGCCCTGGTCGCGGGTGTAGACGCGCAGCATCGCCGGCGCATTGCGGTCGACGATGGCGATGCTCACGAAGTCGGCCGGGACGATGTCGCGCATGCGCACGACGACGGTCTCGATGACACGGTCGAGGTCCAGCCGGGACAGGATCGCCTGGTCGATGTCGGATAGGGTGAGCAGCGCCGTGAACTGGCGGCCGAGCCGCGCCGCCATCGAGTTGAACGACGACGCGAGCTCGCCGAACTCGTCGTCGGCGGAAACGTCGACCCGTGCCGAGAAGTCGCGGTCGCCGGCGCGGCGCGTCCCGTCGATGAGCTTTTCCAGCGGGCCCAGCGTCCGGCGGACCTGCGCGACGGAGAGCAGCGCCACGACCAGCAACGCGAGCGCGGTCACCGGAAAGAAGATCGCCCTGAACGCGGCGATGGGCGCGAAGACGTCGGACTCGAGCCTGGTGGAGACGACCGTCCACGCGCGGGTGCCGAACTGGGACTTGAGGAACAGCTCGCGATAGTCGGCGAGGTGTGTCTTTCCTGTGAACTCGAATGCAAAGCGTCCGGCCGCGGAGTCGCGGGACCGCGCCGCAAGCGCGGTCGCGGCGGCCATCCCCGCCGCGTCCGAGCAGAACAGCACCGCGCCCTTTTCGTCGGTGACGCACAGGCCGGTCGCGGCGGGCAGCGCCGTCACGTCGCCCCAGAGATAGCCGGGATCGATCTCGGCGGCCACCCTTGCCCCGCGCGGGTGCGCGGGATCGAGCGCGCGAATGAGAAAGACGCCGGCCGGGTTGCGCGCGCCCGGCAGGCTGGTCAGCACGAAGCGGCCTTCGGCCAGCTGGGCGACCTGCGCGGTGTCCGGAAGGGGCGTGGCGCCCGGTTCGCCGAAGATCGGCAGCACCCGCTCGCCGCTGTCGACGATGGCTATCTTCCGGAACTGGCGCTGCAGTCCCAGGCGACTCGCATCCTCCGGGGCGCCATCGACTCCGACGTGCGCGGCAATCTCCTGCACCCGTTGCTCGGCGGCCAGCAGCCGGTCGTAGAGCGACGCCGCGTACCCCTCGCTCGTCTGCGCCAGCCGGGCATGGCCCTGCTCGATCAGCAGCTTCTGCACCTGGCCGAGCGACAGCAGCGCGGTGGCGGCGATCGGAATCAGCGCCGACAGGATGAAGAACCAGACGATGCGGCGCGCAACCTTGCTGCGAAGAAACGCTCCCTCGATCCTCATGGGTCGTAGACGGAAGCGAGCCCGACGAACGCGCCGTCGTTGGCGCGGATGATGTCGTCGCGGCTCGCCTGGGCGGTCAGGGGTGGTACGCTGGCCCCGTTCTTCCCGCTGCTGTAGAGATCGAAGTCGGAGTTGATGGGGACGATGTTCTTGTCCTTGCGGAAGAACCCGTTCGGCGCCGTATCGTGGTTGACGTACCGGTACGGATTGCCCCACGGGTCGAGCATCGTGTTCTTGCCGATCTCGGCGAGGTCGGCGGGCAGCCGCTTGTAGTCGGCGCGAAATTCCGTGATCGACAGCGATATCGTCATGACGTCGCCGACGGCCTGGTCGAGCTTCAGGCGATCGCGGTAGCTCTGATACGTGCCGGCCACGAGGGTCGTGAGCACCCCGAGAATCGCGACGATCAGCACCACCTCGACCAGCGTGAAGCCCCTGCGGCGATCGGGATATCGCCGAGGCTTCCACGATGGCATGGGCATCCGCTCCGGGTGGTGCTCCACGCGGATGCAGCGGGACTCGCTTTGCTCGGTTGGCTCCATGGCGGCGGCGGTTGCCGGGGTTGCGGTGCCCCGGGGTCATGCCGAATGCCGTCATTGCAGCAAGTCCTATGCCATGGGGCGCGCGCGTGGTCGGACGGAAGCGATGTGTAGGCTACGGCAGAGCGGCGCTGTTCGAGCTGGCGCCCGCCCTGAGGAAGTGGCGCCGCGCGGTCGCAGTGGCGGCGGCTTGCCACGGCGCCCGGGCGCTGTGCAGCCGTTGCCACAGGAACCCTCGCGCGCCGCGCGCGCCGTCGAAACGTGCACTACAGCCTGCGATGAATCCCCGACGAGGGACCTACATTGCGGCCCCTGTCCGCCACGCGTCCGGCGGCGGTGGTCCTGGCTATCTTTGTCGAGCGGGTGCCCGGCGCGGAACACCCGGATCGTCGGGGCGCAACCCGGCGTAGTGCGCCTTGAGCGCGGAGAGCTCGCGGTCGACGTCGAACGGAAAGCCCCTCGGGCCGCCGCGCGGATCGACGGTGAGCGAATCGAGATATTCCCGGCATCGGGCCGCCTGCGGCCAGAGCGCGCCGATGCCGTTCGCAATCCGCGGAAACTCCGCCGCCAGCCGGTTGGGGCGCACGTCGTCGGGCAGGCTGGCCAGCCACGCCGCGGTCGCCTCCAGCAGCACCCCGCCCGGATCCTGCACCTGCCTGGCGTTGCGCGCAAACTCGGCGCGCTGCTTTGCCTCGCCCTCCAGCTCCCGGCGGGCGTCTTCAATGGAAACAACCTCGAAATCGAAGGACGTCATCGACCAGCTCTCCGTAATCGGCAAGCTGGGAGAAAAGCAAATGACGTGCCCGGCCGAACGATCCCGCGATCGTTCGGCCGACGCACGACGATGAAGTTCAGGCGTGCCGGAACCGGCGCGTCAGCGTTTCATCCCCGACATCCGGGCGAAGTCGCCCATGACCTTCTGCATGGACTCGAAGGCCGACCCGCCGGACGACATCACGCCCTGCATCGCCGACACGACGTTCTGCAGCTGGGACACGTCGGGCATCATCGCCATCGCGGCCTTCGCCTGCTTCACGCCGGGCATGCCGGCCATCTGGTCTTCCATCAGCGTGAACAGCCGCTTCTGGATCTCGACGACCAGGTCGAACATCTGGCTCCAGTAGGCCATCGACTGCTCGACCGCCTCCTGCGTCACGCTCTGGCCGGCAGCCATCAGCGCCGGCACGTCGCCCGCTTCGGCCGCGCGCCGGGCCGCCTTCTTCTGCATCGTGCGCGCCTGCTCCTCGCCCTCGAATTGCAGCTTGCGCATCTTGGCCGTGCTCTCGATCGCCGCGTCGATGACGTCGAGCGCGAGCCGCGCGTTCGCGCGATAGAGCTCGAAGGCCTGCTCGGGCGTCAGCGTCTTCGCGTACTTGGCGAGCTGCGCCGCGTCGGGCATCGCGAACATCTGCGCTGCCTGCGCCGCGGATTTCGGCGCGGCCGTCGCCGCGGGTTTCGCTTTCTTCCGCGCCGGCTTGCGCGCGGCCGGCTTGGTGGTGGACTTCGGCGCGGGTCTCGTGGCCATGGTCAGTGCTCCTCTGGTTGGGTGGGGGTGGGACTGCGGACGGCTCGCCAGCAGGACCGATGCTGCGGTCCCGCTGGCGCCGCGAATGGCGGCAGGAATCGGCAGAACATGTTCATTCGACGCCCTCAAAGGCCCGGCGTCAACACGGCGGCGCCGGCCATCGCGCCGGCACGCAGCCGGCCGAGCGCGTCGTTGGCGCGCGCGAGCGGGTAGGTTTCGACGTGCACCGACAGCGGCAGCGTCGCCGCGAGCGCCAGAAACGCCTCGCCGTCGCGGCGGGTCAGGTTCGCGACCGAACGCAGGCTGCGCTCGCCCCAGAGCAGCCGGTAGGCAAACGCCGGGATGTCGCTCATGTGGATGCCGGCGCACACGACGGTGCCGCCGCGCGCCGTCGCGGCGAGCGCGGCAGGGACCAGCGCGCCGACCGGGGCGAAGATCAGCGCGGCGTCGAGCGGCGCCGGTGGCGCCGCGTCGCTGTCGCCGGCCCAGTGCACGCCGACCTCCCTCGCGAACGCCTGCGCGTCGCGGTCGCCGGGCCGCGTGAACGCGTAGACGGTGCGCCCCTGCGCGAGGGCAACCTGCGCGACCAGGTGTGCCGCGGCGCCGAAGCCGTAGAGGCCGAGCATGGGCGCGTCGGCGGCCATCGCGTAGGCACGGTAGCCGATCAGCCCGGCGCACAGCAGCGGAGCCGCGTGCACGTCGTCGTAGCGCGCCGGCAGCGGGAAGACATACCGGGCGTCGGCGACCGCGTACTCGGCATAGCCGCCGTCGCGCTGATAGCCGGTGAAGCGCGCGTCCGCGCAGAGATTCTCGCGGCCCGTCGTGCAATAGCGGCAATGCCCGCAGCTCCCGCCCAGCCAGGGCACGCCGACCCGCGTGCCGACGGCGGGACCGGTGACACCGGGTCCGTGCGCGGTGACGGTGCCGACGATCTCGTGGCCGGGAATGACCGGGACCTTCGGGTCCGGCAGTTCGCCGTCGACGAGATGCAGATCGGTGCGGCAGACGCCGCAGGCGCGCACCGCGATCTGCACCTCCCCCGGTCCGGCTTCGGGCCGCGGCAACGTGCGCAGCGCGAGCGGGCGCCCTGTGCCCTCGCATACCATCGCCTGCATCGTCGCGCTCATTGGAGTACCTTCGCGCTCCGCGCTCCGGTGTTCGCCCTTGGGACGGCCCGGCGGGCGCATTGGAATACCTTCGCGCTCCGCGCTCCGGTGTTCGCCCTTGGGACGGCCCGGCGGGCGCATTGGAATACCTTCGCGCTCCGCGCTCCGGTGTTCGCCCTTGGGACGGCCCGGCGGGCTCACGCGTCGCCCGGTGCCCGGTGAAGGTTGATCCTAGCAGTCCGCGCCGGCCCGACGTTGATGGCGGTCAACGCGATGCCGGATGCCCGCGGACGCCGCGGGGGTTGACGCTCGCCCCCGACCGCCTATAATTCGATAACCGTATATCCATACGGCTATCGGAGACCGCCCCGTGATGTCCCCCGCGATGTCCCCCGTACCGCCGCTTCCGCTCACCGCCCGCCAGCAGAAGGTCCTCGACTGGATCCGCCGCCACCTGGAGTCGACGGGGATGCCGCCCACGCGCGCCGAGATCGCCGCGGGTCTGGGCTTCAGCACGGCAAGCTCGGCCGAAGACCACCTGCGCGCGCTCGCCAGGAAAGGCGCGCTCGAGCTCACGCCCGGCGCATCGCGCGGGCTGCGGTTGACCGAGATGCCGGAGCTGCCGGGCGCGGGCCTGCCGCTGGTGGGCCGCGTCGCCGCCGGCAGCCCGATCCTCGCCGCCGAGCACATCGAGGCGCATCTGCGGCTCGATCCCGCGCTGTTCGCGCCGCGCGCCGATTACCTGCTGCGCGTGCGCGGCCAGAGCATGAAGGACGCCGGCATCCTCGACGGCGACCTCCTCGCCGTGCACCGTACCGCCGATGCCCGCTCGGGGCAGATCGTCGTCGCGCGATTGGGCGGACGCGGCGGCGACGAGGTCACGGTGAAGCGCCTGAAGCGCCGCGGCGCACAGCTCTTGCTCGTTGCCGAGAATCCGGACTTCGCGCCGATCGTCGTCGACCCGAAGAAGGCGCCGCTGACCATCGAGGGCGTGGCCGTCGGGCTCGTGCGCGGAATGGGGTCAGGTTAAGTTATCAAGCGCTGCGTCTACACCTGAGGCAATGGTGCACTTGATAACTTAACCTGACCCCATTAAATGAAACCGGGGAGGAACGATGTACACGCTCTACGGCAAGAAAGGCTCCGGCTCGGCATCGACGCAGGCCGCGCTGGAAATCATCGGCGCCCCGTATCGGATCGTCGAGACGGCATCGTGGGAAACCAACGAGGCGTTCGCGGAGTTGCTGAAGATCAATCCGCTGGGCCAGATCCCGACTCTCCTGCTGCCCGACGGCAGCGCGCTCTCGGAAAGCGCGGCGATCCTCATCCATCTCGGCGGCAGGCACCCGGACAGCGGGCTCCTGCCGCACGACGACTCGGCGCGGGCGCAGGCGATCCGCGGCCTCGTGTTCATCGCGGCCAACTGCTACGCCGCGATCAGCATCATCGATTTTCCCGAGCGCTGGTGCGAGGACGCCGACGAGGCGACGCTTGAGCGCATCCGCGCCGGCACGCGCGCGCGATTGCACCGGCACTGGGAGATGTTCGCCGACGTCTTTCCGGCGCGCCCGTACCTCGGGGGCAGGCAGCTTGGCGCGCTCGACCTGCTCGCCGCCGTCGTGTCGAAGTGGTCGGGATCGCGGGCGCACCTGCAGCAGGCGCGCCCGGCGTTCTACGAAACCCTGCTGCGCATCGAAGCGCAGCCGAAGGTCGCGCAAGTGTTCGCGCAGCACTGGCCGGCCAGCTGAAGCACCGGGGCGAGGCGGGACGCCGCAATCGCTCCAGCGAACGCCGGCGCCACGCGCGCCCGGCCCACCCGTCGCAACCTTGAAGGAGGCAACCCATGGCCGTGAAACCCATCCCCGATGGCTACCACTCGGTGACGCCGTACCTCGTCCTCGACGACGCCACGCGCGCGCTCGAGTTCTACAAGAAGGCGTTCGGCGCCGTCGAGCTGCTGCGCATGCCCGCTCCCGGCGGCAGGATCGGGCACGCCGAGATCAGGATCGGCAATTCGCCGATCATGCTCGCCGACGAATCCCCGGAGATGGGCGCGAAGAGCGCGCGCACGCTCGGCGGCTCGCCGATCTCGCTGATGGTCTACGTCGAGGATGTCGATGCGCAGGTCGCGCAGGCGGTCGCCGCCGGCGCGAAGCTCGTCCGCCCGGTCGCGAACCAGTTCTACGGCGACCGCACCGGCGGCGTCGACGATCCGTTCGGCTACCACTGGTACCTCGCCACCCACATCGAGGACGTCCCGCCGGACGAGCTCGCGAAGCGTGCGGAAAAGGCGATGGGCGGAACGGGAGCAGATTGATGCATGACCGGCTGAAGCCGGCCCCACGAGCGATCGCGGCGCCGCCGCGACTGGCTCGTGGGTCGGGCTTCAGCCTGACACATCCGGACAATCAGTCGGGCGCCTCCGAACAATCCCCTCTTCGATGAACCCTGCGCTGGCCACCGTGCTGTCGAACCCCGCGATCTGGCGCGGCGGCGACTGCGCGCCCGAGCCCGCCGCGCTGCCGTCCGGCTTCCCCGAGCTCGATGCGGTGCTGCCCGGCCGCGGCTGGCCGGGAGGCGCGTTGACCGAGATCGTGCTCGAGCGCGAAGGCATCGGCGAGCTCCGCCTGACGCTGCCGGCGCTCGCCCGGTTGCAGGCGGCCGGCCGCGACGTCGTCTGGATCGCGCCGCCGCACGTGCCGTACGCGCCGGCGCTGATCGCGGCGGGACTCGACCTCGCGCGGCTTTTCATCGTCCGCTGCCGGAGCGCCGCCGACCAGCTGTGGGCCTACGAGCAGGCGCTGCGCGCGCCCGAGTGCGGCGCCGCGTTCGCCTGGCTCGGCCAGCACGACGATCGCGTCATGCGCCGGCTCGCCCTCGCCGCGCGCGAGGGCCGCACCTGGGGCGTGCTGTGGCGGCGCCCCGGCCAGCGCGCGGTCGCCGCCACCGCGTCGCTGCGGCTCGCGCTGGCGGCGCGGGAGCTCCGGCTCGCCGTGCGCGTGCTGAAGCGCCGCGGCGGCGATCTCGCGCGACCGGTGTTCGTCGACGTGGACGCCGGCTGCCGCAGCCGGCTGCCGCCCCTCGATCCCCGCACGAGCGCGGGCCATGCCCTCGCGCCGCGCACGGCGCGACCGGCGCCACGCAACGCAGGAAGCTGACCCCATGCCCCTCTCTCCCCTCGCCCACCACTTCTACACGATGGCCTGCAACAACGCCTGGGCCAACCATCGCCTGCTCGCCGCGTGCAGCCGGCTGTCGCAGGCCGACTTCGTCGCGCCGCGGACGAGCTTCTTTCCTTCGCTCATGGCGACGCTGAACCACAACCTCACCGTCGACTGGTATTACGTCGACGCGCTGGAGCGCGCCATGCGCGGCGAGCCGCCCAACACCGAGCCGGGCCGCTTCTTCGACCCCGAGACGCCGTTCGCAACCTGTGCGGAGCTCGCCGCGGCCCAGCGCGCCGTCGATCGCCGCCTGATCGATGCCTGCTCGGCGCTCGACCGACGACAAGCTCACCCTGCCGGTGCCGGTGATGCGCCGCGCGGGTCTCCAGGACGAATCCGCCACACGGCTGCTCGCGCACCTCTTCCAGCACCAGATCCATCATCGCGGGCAGGCGCACGCGATGCTCGCCGGCACACCGGTCAAGCCGCCGCAGCTCGACGAATTCTTCTGCGCGAACGAGGCCCACCTGCGCGCGGCGGAGCTCGCCGAGCTGGGGCTTTCCGAGGCGGCGATCTGGGGCGTCGCGGACCTTCCGTCGCCGATGAGCCGGCGCCATGCGACGCGCGATGCGGCGCCATGCTCTGGGCCTGCCTGCTCCTGCCCTCGCTGCCGCTCGACGTCTTCGCGCGGGCAGTCTCGCCGGCCGATGCGGCGAACCGTTCGCGGTGGCGACCGGCGGGCACACGCCGCGCATCGTCGGCGCGAATGCCGCGGCGCGCGTGACGCCGGGGTTCGCGCGGGGCAACTCGTCTCGGCGGCGCTCGCGCTCGCTCCCGACCTCGTGCTGCGCGACCGCGACCCGCAGGCCGAAGCCGCCGCGCTCGCGGCGCGTCGCCACCTGGGCGACGCAGTTCACGCCGGCCGTCGCGCCTCGCGCCGCCCGACGCGGTGCTCGCGGAGATCGGCGGCAGCCTGCGGCTCTTCGGCGGCCTGCGGCAACTGACGGCGCGGCTCTCGCCGCGGCGCGCGCGATCTCGGCTACACCGCGCGGCTCGCGCTCGCGCCCACCCCGGCCGCCGCGCTGCTGCTCGCGCGTGCCGCGCGGGAGCCGTCCTGGTGTTCTCGGTACCCGCGATGGAGCACCCGGATCGGTCCCCGCATTCGCCGATTTCGGAGCCGCGCAGTCCGTTCCCGATGCGCTCGCACCCCTGCCGCTCGCGCTCGCCGACGTCGATCCCGCCGCCGTCGCCGCCCTCGCCGCCGCCGGCATCACGACGTTCGGACAGGCGCTGCGCGTTGCCGCGCGCGGCGCTGGCACGGCGCGTCGGCGCGGACTTCGTCGCGTTCCTCGACCGCGCGCGCGGCCTCGTTCCCGACCCGCGACCGCCATTCGTGCCACCGCCGCGCTACACGGGAAGGATCGAGCTGCCGGCGCCGGTGGACAGCGCCGAGGCGCTCGCGTTCGCGGTGAATCGGCTGGTGCACGAACTGGCGGGATGGCTGCTGCGGCCGCGGGCTCGGTGTCGTCGAAATGTCGCTCGCGCTGGCGCACGAGCGTTACGTCGGCGCGAAGACCGGCGATTCCCGCGACCGCCGTCCGCTTCGCGCTCGCCGCGCCGGCGCGCGAGCCCGCGCATCTCGTCGCGGTGCTGCGCGAGCGGCTCGCCCGTGTCGCGCTGCCGGCGCCGGTCGAGGCGATCACGCTTGCGAGCGAGGCGACCGCGCCGCTCGCCGGCCGCAATCTCGGATTGCTCCCCGGCGAGGACGTGACGGCGACCGTGCCGCTGCTCGACCGGCTGCGCGCGCGCCTGGGCGAGGATGCGGTGACGCTCGTCGTGCCGCGCGCCGAGCACCGGCCCGAGCGCGCGTGGCGCAGGGTGCAGGCAGATGTCGCAGGCTCGGCTTCAGCCGGCCGTATACCGCCACGTGCCGTGGGTCCGGCTTCAGCCGGACACCGGGCTGCGATGGCCGTACACGGCCGGCTGAAGCCGGACCCACGGTACACGCCGCGGCCGGACCCGCAGCACTGCCCTCCGCTCGCCGTGCCGCCTCGCCCCGTCTGGCTGCTCGCCGAGCCGGAGCCGCTCGGCCATCTGCTCGAAGTGCAGCCGTGGGTGCTGCGCGACGGGCCGGAGCGGATCGAATCGGGCTGGTGGGACGGCGCCGACGTGCGCCGCGATTACTTCGTCGCCGAGAACCCGCGCGGCGAGACCGTGTGGATCTATCGCGATCACCGCTACGGCGATCGACGACGGCGAATGGTTCCTGCACGGCGTATTCGCGTGAGACCCCGAAACAATGGGTTCGGATTGATCTATCGGGCCACCACACCCGCTCAATCGAGACCATCGGCCGAAAAATCATAGTGGTTCGCCGTCGTCGTATTGCGATGGCTGTACTAGACGCAAGAGCGGCCGTTGCTTCCCGTTCGCCACGGGACCGCACCGACCCGAAGCCGCCGATGACAAGCCGAGTAAGCGGTCATTCATACGCCGCATGACTCGACGACTGACGTTTCACCTCACGACGCTACAGCGGACCGGCTGCATCCACACGCAGCGCCTTGACCACCAGACTGAACGCCGGTGATGGCTGCCGGCGACTCGGGTAGTACAGGTGATAACCCGCGAACGGAGGGCACCAGTCCTCCAGCACGCGCACCAGGCTTCCATCGGACAGATGCGGGGCCAGTTCATCCTCGGGCAGCAGGACGATGCCCAGCCCGGCCAACGCCGCGTCGACCTGCGGCGGCGCGGTGTTGAAGATCAGCGGACCATCGACCCGCACGTTCACCTGCTTGCCGCGGCGCGCGAAGTCCCACACGTACAGGCCGCCCGAGCTCGGCATGCGCTGGTTGATGCAGCGGTGTGCGGTCAGGTCCTGCGGTGTCTTCGGCTTGGGATGGATCTCGAAGTAGGCCGGCGAGGCCACCACCGCCATGCGCAGTGGCGGTCCGATAGGCACCGCGATCATGTCCTTGTCGATGGTGTTGCCAAGGCGCACGCCGGCATCGAAGCGGTCGGCCACGATGTCGCGGAATCCGTAGCTCATGTCGAACTCGAGCGTGATGTCCGGATACTCGCGCAGCAACGGCGTGAGCTTGGGCAGCAACACCGTGCGTAGCACGTTGTCGCCGCAGGTGATGCGCACGGTGCCCGCCGGCTTGTCGCGCAGTTCGGTCAGCGCGTCGAGCTCGGCTTCGATCTCGTCGAAGCGATGGCCGATGGCGTGCGCCAGTCGCTCGCCGGCCGCCGTGGGCGCGACGCTGCGCGTGGTGCGCGTGAGGAGGCGAATCTGCAGCCGCTCCTCCAGCCCGCGGATGGCCTGGCTCAGCGCCGATTGCGTGACCCCCAGCGTGGCAGCGGCGCGGGTAAAGCTGCCTTCGCGCGCCACGGTCACGAAGGCCAGCAGGTCGTTGAGGTTGCGTCTTGCCATTGTCACCTTCGGCTATTAATTAGCCATTCTAATAGACTGGATAAGCATTCATCAACTAGTCAATGGCTCGATGCTTTGCCAAACTCGGTGTCATCCGCTGAAGGACATTCATCCAGGAGCACCGATCATGAGCACCTCACTGAACTTGCAGCAGCCGCTTGCCCCCGACGAAGCTGAGCACGCACCGCAGCGCCGCAGCTTCATCAAGCGCGCCAGCGCCAGCCTGGTTGCCCTGGGCGGTCTGATGGTTGCGGGCGGCGAGCCGGCGGCCCAGACGCGGCCGGCATCGCCTGCGCGATCGACGACGCAGTCCGCAGCCGGCCGTCTGCCCGAGGATGCGGACAACTTCTATCAAAGCCCCGGGGTGACGGTGCGCAAGGTCCGCTTCAAGAATCAGTTCGACATGGACGTGGCGGGCAACCTGTTCGTACCGAACAACCTGAACCGCAGCAGCGCCCACGCAGCCATCATCGTCGGGCACCCGATGGGTGCGGTGAAGGAGCAGAGCGCCAACCTCTATGCCACGAAGATGGCCGAGCAGGGATTCGTGACGCTGTCGATCGACCTGCCCTTCTGGGGCGAGAGTGAAGGCCGCCCGCGCAACCTGGTATCGCCCGACCTCTATGCCGAAGCCTTCAGCGCCGCCGTCGATTACCTGGGCACGCAGCGCTTCGTAGACCGCGAGCGCATCGGCGTGATCGGCATTTGCGGCAGCGGCAGCTTTGCCATCAGCGCGGCCAAGATCGACCCGCGCATGAAGGCCATCGCCACGGTCAGCATGTACGACATGGGCGCCGCCAACCGTCATGCGCTCAACAAATCGCAAACGCTGGCGCAACGCAAGGCCATCATCGCCGAGGCGGCGCAGCAGCGTTACGTCGAGTTTGCGGGCGGCGAAACCAAGTACACCAGCGGCACGGTGCACGAGATCACCGAGAGGTCCCATCCCATCGAGCGCGAGTTCTACGACTTCTACCGCACCCCCCGAGGCGAGTACACGCCCCCGGGCCAATCGCCTCTGCTGACCACGCATCCCACGCTGAGCAGCAACACCCGGTTCATGAACTTCTACCCGTTCAACGACATCGAGACGATCTCCCCGCGTCCGATGCTGTTCATCACGGGCACCGAAGCGCACTCGCGCGAGTTCAGCGAGGACGCCTACAAGCGCGCCGCCGAGCCAAAGGAGCTGCACTGGGTTCCCGGGGCGGGCCACGTCGATCTGTACGACCGCGTGAGTCTGATTCCGTGGGCCAAGCTGGCGGCGTTCTTCAGCGAGCATCTGGGGCAGCGCGCGGCAGCGGCTGCCACCTGAGACGAACTTGTCCCTGGCGCTTCCTCAGCAGATGAGGACACCGCAGGATCGAGGAAGTACCGATGACCGTCCGTGACACCTTCCAGCGTGAACTCCTCGGGCGCAAGCGCCGAGCTCGGATCGGCGGCGCCCTGTTGGGCCTGGCACTGGCGCTTTCCGCTGGTGCCGCCGACGACCGACGCGCCGTGGGCGGCACACGCTCGATCGACCCGCCCACCACATCTCGGGAGCAGGCCCTCATGTGGATGACCATCGGCGCCAAGCGCTTTGCCGTCACCCTGGAAGACAACCCGACCACGCGCGCGTTCGTGCAACTGCTGCCTACGACGCTCGACATGCCCGATCTGAACGGCAACGAGAAGCACGTCCGTCTGCCGCGCAGCTTGCCCACGAATGCCGTGCGGCCGGGCACCATTCGAACCGGTGATGTGATGCTGTACGGCGATGAAACGCTGGTGGTGTTCTACGAGACGTTCCGCTCCAGCTACAGCTACACCCGAATCGGGCGCATTGCAGAAAGTGCCGAGTTGGCCCGGGCGCTGGGGCCGGGCACCGCGCGCATCACCTTTGCGGTGCACTGACGCGACAGACCGGTTTGTCGCTGCTCGATGGCGGTCGGCTCCTGGCCGGTCTGCGACCGTCGAGTCTGAACGCGAGCTGCTCGATCGTAGACGGTCGCAGATCGACCCAAAGCCGGCCTGTCGAGATTCCCGAAAGCTGACTGTCAACCTGGGGGAAGCTGACGCTCGCAATACATCCGCACGCGGTGCCACCGTGGCCCGCCGCGACGCCGCAGCGCCTCGGCTCCCCGTCGCTCTGGGCAAGTCAAGACGTGCTAGGCTGCTCGCGATGACGCGTTGCGAGCGTTGGATTTCCTATCCTCTGATCACGTCGATCAATTGAAAGCCGGCAAAGGTAGTTCGATCCGCCGCCTTTCCACTACAGTCTCCATGATCAACTGGAAAGTGCGGTATGCGGCGCTCCTTGAGCGCTATCCGGAACTCTTCTTTCCCGATCGCGGGATCCTCGAAGTCGGAAGCGGGACGGAGGGAATTGCCCGCTACTTGAAGCGCCCGGTAGTGGGAATCGACCGTGTGTTCAGCGGCGGAGTGGGTCGGCATCTCACCGCCGTTTGCGGATCGGTGCTGGCGCTGCCGTTCCGCGACGGCGCGTTCGATGACGTCGTATGCGTCGACACGCTCGAGCACCTTGCGAACAGCGATCGCCCCTGTGCAATCCGAGAGCTCGTTCGCGTCGCTCGGAAGCGGGTGATCATCAGCGGACCCGCGGGCGCTTTTGCGGCGTGGGGCGACGCGGAGTACGCCAAGCATATCGCCGGAACGGGCGGCACGGTCCCGCCTTGGCTCGCGGAGCACATGCAGCACGGAATCCCTTCGTTGGCGGATCTGCTTGCCGCCGTGGTGACCGTAGGACACTCGTTTAGCGTGCACGTCAACGAAGGAGTCATTCAACACTATGCCGGACTGTTGGCCGACAACTATCCGTTCATGGATCGCTTCCTCCGGTACCAGGACGACAAGTTCCCGGTGGACGCCCCCTTGTGCGCGGCCAAAGGAGATGTGCCCTACTCGTACCTGTTCGCGATCGACGTGACGTCTGCTCCCCCGAAATCTTCCCTCGCCTCGAAATCCAGTCCGGCGAGCCGCGAGCTCGTCCCGGTTACGCCAGGGCAAGGACGCGTCGGCATTTTCGCCGTCGGCCATCGAGCCGACAGAATGCCGGCGATACCGGGTATTCGAAGGATCTTGGCGGGCGCCGGCAGTCACATACCCGATCCGGGTCCTGAAATCGTCCGCGACGACGTCGGCGAAAATATTGCGTGGCGAAACTCCGAGTTCTCGGAGATGACGGCAATCTATTGGGTCTGGAAGAATGTCCCCGATCTCGACGTCGTCGGGTTTTGTCACTATCGACGCTATTTCGATCTTCGAACGAACACCTGGCATCCTCAGCGTGAAACGCGGCTGCGCAGCCTCGTCCAGGCGCGACAGCATGAATCCTATTTTGCGGACTCGGCCGCGATCGCCGGGCACCTCGGCGCAGGGAGCATCATCGTCCCGCGGCCCACTGCGGAGGGAGTGGCAAACTCGGAGCAGTACATGATTGCGCATGTGCCCGAGCACTATCTTGCAATGGTCAATTACGTCCTGGAGCACCACCCGCACTACGCCTCTCAGGTTGTGGCGCAGGCACGCGACGTGCGGTTCTACGCCAACAACATGTTCATCATGCCGTGGGCCACGTTCGACGGACTGTGTCGATTCTGGTTTGATTGCCTGTTCGGCCTGGATCGGCTCTTGGGGAGCCGGCCGGGTGGCTACCAGCGACGGGTGCTTGCTTTCCTCTCGGAACGCATCTTCGACATCCACATGAGATGCCTGCGCGATTCAGGCCAGCGGATGGCCGAATACCCGATCTTCTTTCTCGAGGATTCAGTCTTCGCCGACGGGACATGAACTGCCCGCAAAGCCGCCGAACTGCACCGGTACGCCAAGTCGCAGCAATTGAGCGAGGCCAGGAGCTCTCCCGCGGGGCCCGGGGCCAGTCGCGCAACGCGGGCGGCAGGAAGCTAGCCGTGCCGGTACGTGATGTTGTACGCGCCGAACGTCGGCCAGGCGTCCTGCCGGCGGCTCTCGACCGCGGGCTTGTCGTTCGTGACCACGCACACCGATTGCCCAAGCGCGGGCGTGCCTTCGGCTCGCGCGCCGTTGTCGTAGACGATCGGTCGGGACAGCGTCACGATAATTTTCCGCGGCAACTCCGAACGACCGGAGTTGCCGCCAGCAGCCCAACGCAGGTCAGCCCGCCATGCCCGGTATTGGGCAAGTTGCAGGCTTGCCACAGGACCCGCTCGCTCGAGCCCTGCAGTTCAGATGCCGGCGAACCACTGGTAGCCCTGGTCCTCCCAGTAGCCGCCCTTCCCGCCCGCGATGTGCGCGAAGCTCTCGACGAGCTCGATGCGCATCACGTACTTCGCGTGCTTGTAGCCGAGCTGCCGCTCGACGCGCAGCCGGATCGGCGCGCCGTTGGCGATCGGCAGCGGCGCGTCGTTCATCTCGTAGGCGAGGATCGTCTGCGGGTGGAACGCGTCCTCGAGATCGATGCTCTCGTAGTAGAAGCCGGTTCCGTCGGCCTCCATCGGATCGGCGCAATGGAACACGACGAAGCGCGCTTCCGGCTGCAGGCGCACGGATTCGAGCAGCGCGGCGAGCCGCGCGCCCTTCCACTTCGCGATCGCGCTCCAGCCCTCGACGCAATCGTGCCGGGTGATCTGCGTCCGGCTCGGCAGTGCGCGCAACTCGCGCCAGCGAGAAGCTCGCCGGCTGCGCGACGAGGCCGCCGACCTCCAGTCGATACGCGGCGAAGGCGTCCGCAGCCAGTGCCCGATATTCGTCGCTGTCGGGCGCGGCGGTCCCGTTGCTGCGAAACGTCGGCGAGCGATCCGCTTCCGTGAACTCCTGCGCCATCGACTTGCGGGAGGTCACCGCGTGCGCAACCGCGGAACTGACCGACTCGCCGACGCCCAGCACCTTGGGAAACCAATCGGTCTGCGACAGCCGCTCGCACCCGGCGACGAGCGTCGTTCCCGCCGCCGCCAGCGCGCGCGTCAGGAAGCGCCGGCGGGCGTCATGCACGCTGTTCATGGCGTTCCTCCGTCCGGATCCGGTAACGGCCGGTGATCATCGAGCGCAGGTGGTTCCAGAGCCCGGAGACGACGACCTCGAACACGTGGACCAGCGACGAACGCGACGAGCAGCCAGGCGGCAATGAAATGGATCGTGCGCGCCGACTGCCGGCCGCCGAAGAAGTCCACCCAGCCGGGCAGCACCGTGTTCATCCACGGCGACATTGCGACCCCCATCAGGACGACGAGCGGGAGCAGCCCGAAGATCACGACGAGGTACGCGAGCTTCTGCAGCACGTTGTAGCGCTTCGCCGCTTCGCCGGTCGGATGGCGGAAGCGCAAGTGATCGACGATCGAGCGGCCGACCGACCGCCAGTCGCTGCGGTCCGGCACGAGATCGCGCGCCAGGTGGCGACTCGCGGCCGAATACGCGATGTACGCGAGGCCATTGACGAGCAGCACCCACGCGAAGAAGAAGTGCCACGCGCGCGCCATCGACAGCCAGGGATTGTCCGGAATCGTCGCCCACCACGGGAATCCGCGCGCCGCGAGCTGGCCGTTCGCGTTCGTCGAGATGCCGAGGACGCCCCGTGGTGTCGAACTCGTGGCCGAACACGCGGGTGACGCCGGCGAACCCGGAACTGCCGCGCTCGGCCATGCCGATCTGGAGCACGGGCGCCGCGCCTGTGTACGAGGACTTGCCCCAGTACAGCGCCGGGTGCGCATTGAAGATCTGCAGCCCGCTCATCAGCAGGATCGTCAGCGCCACGACGTTCAACCAGTGCATGATCCGCACCGGGAGCGCGTGACGCAGGTAGAGATAACTTCCGGAGTCCGGCCCGGCGGCGGCGTTCGGCATCACGAGTATCCGGTCAGGTCGCTTTCGCTTGGTCGAGCCGATCGGGCCGCCCTTACAGCCGCGCGGCGCTCAGGCGCGCCGCAACTCCGCGGCGCCGCCACCGTGACGCAGCAGCGCAATCCACGCGACGAGCGTGAGCGCGGCGCCCGCGTAGAACGTGAACCCCGGGCCGAACGCGTCCCAGAGCCAGCCCGCAAGGACGCTCGCCACGAGCAGCGCGATGCCGCAGACGAGGTTGAAGACGCCGAACGCGGTGCCGCGCAGATCGGCCGGGGCGGCTGCCGCGACCAGTGCCGCGAGCAACCCCTGCGTCAGGCCCATGTGCAGTCCCCAGAGGGCCGCGCCGGCGAAGACCGCCAGCGCGCCGTGGGCGTTGGCGAGCACCAGGTCGGAAACGATGAGCGCGAGAAGCCCCGCGGAGAGGAGTCTCGGCCCATGGCCGCGGTCCGCCGCGGCGCCCGCGGGGTAGGAGACCGCCGCGTAGACGATCGACATCACGACCATCACCCACGGCGCCATCGCGGTCGGGAGACCGACGTTTTGCGCACGCAGCACGAGGAACGCCTCGGAGAATCGCGCGAGCGTCAGGATCGCCGCGATGCCGACCACGATCGCGTAGCCGCGGCCCAGGCGGCTCGCGTCCGCGATGCGGAGTCGCTTCGCCGCGTCGGCCGCGCCCGCTTGCGGCGGGCGGTCCGGCTCCTCGACGCCGAAGAGCAGCAACGCGACGGCGAGAAAGGCGGGAACCACGGCGACCCAGAACGCCGACTGGAAATCGCTCGCGAAATACGCCATGGCGCCGATCGCCAGCAGCGGGCCCCCGACTCCGCCGACCGTGTCCAGCGCCTGGCGCAGCCCGAAGCTCGCGCCGCGGACCGCAGGCGGCGAGAGATCCGCGATCAGCGCATCCCGCGGCGCGCCGCGAATGCCCTTGCCGACGCGGTCGGCGAAGCGCGCGGTGACGATCCAGCCCAGGGTGGGAGCCAGCGGGAAGACGAGCTTGGTGAAGGCGGCCAGGCCGTAGCCCAGCACCACCAGCGGCTTCCGCCGGCGGAAGTAGTCCGAGATCACGCCGGAGAACACCTTGACGATCATCGCTGTCGCCTCGGCGATGCCCTCGACGATGCCGATCGTCAGCGTGGACGCGCCCAACCCGATCGCCATGTACAGCGGAAGCAGTGCGTGGATCAGCTCCGACGAGAGGTCCATGCACAGGCTGACGAAGCCCAGTGCCCAGACGCCACGGGGAATGCGGCCGAGCGCGCTCACTGGACTACCCTCCGCGCTGCGCGCTTCGGGACTAATTCGCACTCGGGAGCGGCCCTTCGTGCTCATGCCCGCCCGGCAAGCGGCAAGAAGAGCATCGCACGGGGCGATCCCCGGGACACGCCGCCGCCACCCGGATCCTTCGCCACGGCGGCGCCGCCCCCGCGGTTCAGCCGAGCGTCACCGCGGCGCGCACGGTGCCGGCGCGCTCGTGCCGGGCGAGGAGCTCGATCCGGTCACCCTTGCGGCCGCGCACGACCCACTCGATCTTCGCGCGGTCGTCGGTGACGTTGTAGTCGGGCCAGAACGATACGCCCGTGTGCTTCGACCAGCGGCCCTCGAGCTGCCCCAGGTCCTCACGGCGCTTGCCGTGGACGAGCTCGGCGCCCGCCGGCAGCGCGATCTCGGCGATGACGCCGCGGACGATCTTGCGCTCCAGCGCCCGCTTCGAGACGTAGCTCGGCAGCCAGCCCGTGTTCTGGACGACGAGCCGCACGCGCCAGTGATCGTCGCCCAGCGCGTCGGCCTCCGCGGCGACGAGCTCCATCTTCGGCGAGGTCAGCGCCTGCCAGAGCAGCCACTTCGGGAAGCGCGCGAGCTCGCGTTCCAGGAAAGCCGGCGGCGGGTTGCCGAAGGCATGGAAGCGGTTCCAGCCGCCGATCTCGATGCGGCCGAGCTGCGGATGGTCGAAGGGCTTCCAGGGAATGTGGGCCATCCCGCCGAGCTTGTCGACGTTCCAGCGATAGAGCTTGAGATCGTCCTCGATCGGGTGGTCGCGGAACCAGTCGATGTACTTGTAGTTCTTGATGCCGGCTTCGTGCATCGGGCTCCAGATCTCCACCACCCAGCTGAACATGCCGAGATGCTCGTAGATCCAGTCGAACGCGCCGCCGATCACCTGCTTCGGGTGATAGCGGAATTCCTCGTAGACCGAGATCGCCGGATAGCCGGTGAGCTCGGTCCCCTTGGCGCCCACCCGCCGGTAGTGCCAGAGGTCCTCGGCGTGCATCTCGTCGTCGCGCAGGTGGTCGAACGGGCGCAGCAGGACCCCGCTCCAGGTGTGGAAGGCCACGCCCCCGGTGATGTTCGGATGGCCGACGATGAACTCCGCGACGGCGCGCACTTCGGGCTCGGAGGTGGGGAACGGCCCGGCGCCGAGCTGCTCGAACTCCTGGCGCCAATTCGCCGGAAAATTTCTATTTAGATCAATACCATGCTTTGGCTTCTTCACGCGTAACATGAAGCCGTCCCAGCCCTCGATCGTGCCTTCCGGCAGGATCCGGTAATAGCGCCCGCCGGTCTCGACGGGGTCGCGCCGGATCATCAGCCCCGGCTGCTCCGGATGGTCCTTCCACAGCCCGTTCGGATCGGCGATGCGCATCTGCAGAATGCGGCCGTCGCCGTCGATGTCCTCGACGGTGAGTCCTTCGATCTCCTCCTCGTCCCACGGATACGGGCGGGTGCTCGAGCGCACCCATTTCGGCTTGTCCGCCAGGGCCCACTCGGCGCCGTCCGGATTGATCCGCGGGCAGACGTAGAACGCGCGGGTGTCGAGCGCGCGGGTCACCTCCGCATCCTTGCCGTACTGCGCGACCAGCGTGTGCAGGAAGTACAGGTTCGCCGCCGACGCGGCGACTTCGGTCGAATGGATGTTGCCGTCCACCCAGAACGCCGGCTTCTCCGCGGCCGGCCCGGTCGCGGCGTTGGTCACCGTCAGCACCCAGATGTCGCGGCCCTCGTGGCTCCTGCCGATCGATTCGATCGAGACGAGGCCGCGGGTGCTCGGCGGCGAGCGCCTTCGAGGATCGCGGTGAGCTCGGCGTAGCGGTAGAAGCGGTCGAACGCGATGGCGGGCATTGCGGGGCTTTCGGGGGGCGTCGAAGGAAGGCGCGGCGGCGCCGGCGCAGCCGGCATCTTACCGGCGTTCGGCGAGCGATGGCCGGCGGCAGCGGCCGAGCCTGCCTCGTCACCCCTTCCCGGAAGTTGCCGGATACCGTATATTTGTACGGTCTACGGCGCGATGCCAGTCCCGCCCGGGCGCCTGCCCCCGACGTCGGGAGGCGGCGATCCCCCATGCTCCCCGCCTACGCCGAACTGCACTGCCTGTCGAACTTTTCGTTCCTCCGCGGCGCGTCGCACCCGGAGGAACTGGTCGAGCGCGCACAGGCGCTCGGTTACACGGCGCTCGCGATCACCGACGAATGCTCGGTCTCGGGCGTCGTCCGCGCGCACCTGGCGGCAAAGCACGCCGGCCTTTCGCTCGTCGTCGGCAGCGAGATCGCGCTCGATGACGGCGTGAAGCTCGTGCTGCTCGTCACCGACCGCGCGAGCTACGGCAACCTCGCGCAATTGATCACGCGCGGCCGGCGCAACGCGGCGAAGGGCAGCTATGCGCTGTCCCGCGACGACGTCGCGGCGCTCGCCGAGGGCGTCCTCGCGCTGTGGGTGCCAAAACCGGGGTCAGACTCGACTTTTCCCGAAAGCAGCAGCATTGCCGAGGCTGCGCAGGAGAAGTCGAGTCTGACCCCACTTTCGGGCGACGACGAGATGCTCGCCACCGCGCGCTGGGTCGCCGCCGTTTTTCCCGGCCGCGCGTGGCTCGCGGTCGAGCTCTTCGCCCGCGCCGGCGACCGCGCCCGCCTCGCGCACTGCGCGGCGCTCGCGCGCGAGGCGGGCCTGCCGCAGGTCGCCGCCGGCGACGTCCACATGCACGTCCGCGCCCGGCGCGCGCTGCAGGACACGGTGACGGCGATCCGCCTGAAGAAGCCGCTCGCCGAGTGCGGCTACGCGCTCCATCCGAACGGCGAGCGGCACCTGCGCTCGCGCGCCCGGCTCGCGACGATCTACCCGCCCGAGTTGCTCGCCGAGACCGTCGCGATCGCGCAACGCTGCAGGTTTTCGCTCGACGAGCTGCGCTACGAATACCCGGAGGAGATCGTGCCGGAGGGGCAGACGCCGGCATCGCATCTGCGCACGCTGGTCGAGGACGGACTGGCGCGGCGGTATGCACGGCCGAAGCCTCGCCCACAGCGTCCGTGGGTCAGGCTTCAGCCTGACATCCCCCCACAAGAGAAGCCGTGGGTCGGGCTTCAGCCTGACATCCCCCCACAAGAGAAGCCGTGGGTCGGGCTTCAGCCTGACATCCCCCCCGACGTCCGCGAGCTGATCGAGCACGAGCTCGCGCTGATCGCGGAGTTGCAGTACGAGCCCTACTTTCTCACCGTCCACGACATCGTCGCGTTCGCGCGCTCGCGGGGGATCCTCTGCCAGGGCCGCGGCTCGGCGGCCAACTCGGCGGTGTGCTATGCGCTCGGCATCACCGAGGTCGATCCTGCGCGCATGAACATGCTGTTCGAGCGCTTCATCTCGAAGGAGCGCAACGAGCCGCCCGACATCGACGTCGACTTCGAGCACCAGCGGCGCGAGGAGGTCATCCAGTACATCTACGCGAAATACGGCCGCGACCGCGCCGCGCTGGCGGCGACGCTGATCACCTATCGGCCGAAGAGCGCGGTGCGCGACGTCGGCCGTGCGCTGGGGCTCGACCTCGCGCAGATCGACCGGCTCGCCGGCGTGTTCGCCTGGTGGGACGGCCGCGAGGTCGGGCCCGAGCGGATCCGCGAAGCCGGCTTCGAGCCCGACAGCCCGACGATCGTCCGGCTGATCGCGCTCACCAACGAGCTGATGGGGGCTCCGCGCCACCTGTCGCAGCACGTCGGTGGCTTCGTCATCGCGCGCGAGGCGCTCGAGCGGATGGTGCCGGTCGAGAATGCGGCGATGCCGGAGCGCACCGTCATCCAGTGGGACAAGGACGATCTCGATGCGCTCGGCCTGCTCAAGGTCGATTGCCTGGCGCTCGGGATGCTGTCGGCGATCCGGCGCTGCCTCGACATGGTGTCGGACTGGCGCGCGAAAATGGAGGAAATGGGGTCAGGTTTAATTTCCCATGCTGCCCTGTGCCAGGATCTCGCTGGTGCGGGGAAATTAAACCTGACCCCATTTCCCCCAACCCCATTTTCGATGCAGGACATCCCGGCCGAAGATCCCGAGGTCTACGCGATGTGCCAGCGCGCCGACACCGTCGGCGTGTTCCAGATCGAGTCGCGCGCGCAGCAGGCGATGCTGCCGCGGCTGAAGCCCGCGTGCTTCTACGATCTGGTGATCGAGGTCGCGATCGTGCGCCCCGGCCCGATCCAGGGCGGGATGGTGCACCCGTACCTGCGCCGGCGGCAGGGCCTGGAGCCCGTCACCTACCCCAGTGCCGCTGTGAAGGACGTGCTCGAGCGGACGCTCGGCGTGCCGATCTTCCAGGAGCAGGTGATGCAGCTCGCGATCGTCGCCGCGGGCTTCACGCCCGGCGAAGCCGACCACCTGCGGCGCTCGATGGCCGCGTGGCGACGCAAGGGCGGTCTCGAGAAGTTCGAGCAGCGGCTGATCGACGGCATGGGCGAGCGCGGTTACACCGAGGTGTTCGCGCGGCAGATCTACCAGCAGATCCTGGGCTTCGGCGAGTACGGTTTTCCCGAATCGCACTCCGCCTCCTTCGCGTTGCTCGTCTACGTGTCGGCATGGTTGAAGCGCTACGAGCCGGCGGCGTTCTGCGGCGCGCTGCTCAACTCGCTGCCGATGGGCTTCTACGGGCCGTCGCAGCTCGTGGGCGATGCGCGGCGGCACGGCGTCGACGTGCGGCCGGTGGACGTGACGGTGAGCGAGTGGGAGTGCACGCTGGAGAGTCCGGCTGAAGCCGGACCCACGGAATCTACACTCGAGAGTCCGGACGAAGCCAGGATCTCCCGCGCAGGAACCGCGCTCGTGGGTCCGGCTTCAGCCGGACAAGACCGATGGCCCGCGCCCGCGTTGCGCCTGGGACTGCGCCTCGTCGCCGGGCTCTCGGAAGCCGGCGCGCAACGGCTCGTCGAAGCGCGGCAGGAAGCACCGTTCGCAAGCGTCGCCGATCTCGCGCATCGCGCGCGGCTCGACCGGCGCGACCTCGCCCGTCTCGCCGAGGCCGGCGCGCTCGCGGCGCTCGCCGGCCATCGCCACGACGCGGCGTGGGACGTTGCCGGCGTCCCCCGGCTGCCGCCGCTGATCGCGGGCAGCACCTTCGACGAAACCGATCCGGGGTTGCCGGCGCCGACCGAGGGACAGGACATCGTCGCCGACTATCGGACGCTCTCGCTCACGTTGCGTCGGCACCCGCTCGCGCTGCTGCGCGGCAAGCTCTCCCGGCGGCGGCTCGTCACGGCAGCGGAGATCGCGCAGGCGCCGCAGGGCCGCATCGTCCGCACGGCGGGCATCGTCATCGGCCGGCAGCGACCCGACACCTCGAGCGGCGTGGTCTTCGTCACGCTCGAGGACGAGACCGGAGCGACCAACGTGATCGTCTGGCGCGACGTCGGCGACCGCCAGCGCCGCGAGCTGCTCGGCGCGAGGCTGCTCGCGGTCTTCGGCAAGGTGGAGCGCGAGGGGCCGGTGGTGCACGTGCTCGCCGGGCGGCTGGCCGACCTCTCCCCGTTGCTGGGCAGCCTGCAAACCCGCTCCCGGGACTTTCACTGATCCCCGAGCTCCCCGCGGATTTCCGCGGCCCCGCACCGGACTCTGTGTAAGATTCATCGATCTGACGCGACGACACAACCATGGCGAGACCCCAATTCGACATCGTGGTCATCGGCGGCGGCGCCGGCGGCCTGGTCGTCGCCGCCGGCGGCGCGGCGCTCGGCGCCAAGGTCGCGGTCGTGGAGAGGAATCGGCTGGGCGGCGACTGCCTGTGGAGCGGCTGCGTGCCGTCGAAGACGCTGATCAAGTCCGCGCGCATCGCCTACGAGATGCGCCACGCGGACCGCTGGGCGCTCGCGCCCGCGCACCCGCAGCCGGACCTCGCCCGGGTGATGGAGCGCGTCGCCCGCGTCATCCGGGGGATCGAGCCCAGCGACAGCCCGGAGCGCTTCCGCGGACTCGGCGTCGACGTCGTCTTCGGCAGCGGCAGGTTCGTCGCCCCCGACGCTTTCGAAGTCGACGGCCGACGGCTCACCGCCAGGGCCTTCGTCATCGCCACCGGCTCGCGGCCCACGGTGCCGCGGCTTGCCGGCATCGAGACGACGCCTTACCTCACCAACGAATCGGTGTTCGATCTGCGCGAGCCGGTCCCTTCGCTGATCGTCATCGGCGCCGGGCCGATCGGCTGCGAGCTCGCGCAGGCCTTCCGCCGACTCGGCAGCGAGGTCACCGCCGTCGACGTCGCGGCGCAGATCCTGCCGCGCGAGGATCCCGACCTCGCCGCGGTCGTCCACCGCCAGCTCGGGGCAGAGGGCATCCGCCATCATCTGGGTGCGGAGATCCTCGGCGCCGAGGGCCGCAGCGGCGACGTGCGCGTGACGGTGCGCACCACCGACGGAACACCGGTCGTCGTCGCGGGCTCGCACCTCCTCATCGCGGCGGGGCGGGCCGCCAATATCGAAGGCCTCGGTCTCGACGCCGCGGGAGTGCGGCTGGACCAGGGCCGGCTCGTCGTCGACGATCGACTGCGCACGACCAACCGGAACATCTATGCGATCGGCGATGCGGCCGGCGGCTACCAGTTCACCCACGTGGCCGAGCATCATGCCGGGATCGTGCTCAGGCAGGCGATCTTCCGGATGGCGTGGGCGAAGCCCTCGCCGGTCGTGCCCTGGTGCACGTATACCGATCCCGAGCTCGCGCGGGTCGGGCTATCCGAGACCGAGGCGCGGCAGCGCGGCGTCGCGCACCGTGTCTACCGGTTCGCGTTCGACGAGATCGACCGCGCCCGCGCCGAGGACGAGACCGAGGGCTTCGCCAAGATCGTCACCACCCCCAAAGGCAGGCTGCTCGGCGCTGCCATCGTCGGCCCGCACGCCGGCGAGCTCATCGCCGAGTACGTGCTGGCCTTGTCGAAGGGCATGCACGCCGGCGACCTCACCGGCGTGATCCACGCCTACCCCACGCTGGCGCAGATCAACCGGCGCGTCGCCGATCAGCGGCTGAAGGAAGGCCTGACGCCGGCGTCGAAGCGCTGGATCCAGCGCATCTTCGGCCTGCAGGGAACGCGCGGATGAACGCGAGTCCCGAGTCCCCGCCGAGCGCGGCGGGCGGCAACCGGGGCCGCGTCGCGCTGCTCGGCGCCTTCGTCGCCGTCATCGTCGCGTTCTTCGCGCTGGGCGGCCAGGACTACCTGACGCTCGACGCGATCAAGGCCAACCGCGACGCGCTGCTCGTTTTCGCGCACGAGCACTTCGTCGCGGCGCTGGCGATCGCATTTCTCGTCTACGTCGGCGCGGTGGCGTTCAGCCTGCCGGGAGGTCTCGTCCTCTCGCTGACCATGGGCTTTCTCTTCGGCCGCTGGCTCGGCACGGTGCTCGTCGTCATCGCGGCGACCCTCGGCGCGACCCTCGTGTTCCTCGCCGCGCGCTATCTGTTCGCCGACGCCGCGCGCCGGCGCATGGGCCCGCTCGGCGCCAGGATCAGCGCCGGATTCACCGAGAACGCGTTCAACTACCTGCTGTTCCTGCGCCTCGTCCCGCTCTTCCCGTTCTTTCTGGTGAACCTCGCGCCGGCGTTCACCAGCATCCGCCTGCGCACGTACGTGCTCGGAACGCTGATCGGCATCATCCCCGGGACCTTCGTCTACGTGAACCTCGGCCAGACGCTGGGCAGCATCGACTCGCTGTCGGAACTCGTGTCGACTGAGACGATCGCTGCCTTCGCGCTGCTCGGCGCCTTCGCGCTGGTTCCCGTGCTCGTCAAGCGCTTCCGCGCGACGCCGCCGAGGAAGGCATGAAGCGCGCCGTCGGCGAGCGCTACCGGCCGCACCCGGCGGCTTCGCTTTCCCCCTGAGAGGTACTCGATGCACGCGATGCTCCCGTTGCTCAAGTCGACCGACTTTCCCCCCGTCGCGCGGGGCAGGCTCGACACGCTTCAGGTGAACCTCGGCTACCGCTGCAACCAGGCGTGCCTGCACTGCCACGTCAATGCGAGCCCGGACCGCAAGGAGATGATGGCGCGCGAAACGATCGACGACGTGCTGCGCGTGCTGCTCGCGCGCCGGATCGGCACGCTCGACGTCACCGGCGGCGCGCCCGAACTGAACCCGCACTTCCGCCTGCTCGTCGGCGAGGCCCGTGCCGCCGGCATCCGCGTGATCGACCGCTGCAACCTGACGATCCTGAACGAGCCGGGATTCGAGGATCTCGCCGAGTTCCTCGCGCGACAGGCCGTCGAGATCACTGCGTCGCTGCCCTGCTACACGAAGGAGAACGTCGACCGGCAGCGCGGCGAGAACGTGTTCGACTCGTCGATCCTCGCGTTGCGCAAGCTCAACGCGCTCGGATACGGCCGCGACGACGGCGCGCTGGTCCTGAACCTCGTCTACAACCCGCTGGGGCCGAGCCTGCCGCCAGCGCAGGACCGGCTCGAGGCCGCGTACAGGCGCGAGCTCATGGCGCATTTCGGCATCGTGTTCAACCGCCTCTACACGCTCGCCAACATGCCGATCGCGCGCTTCGGCTCGACGCTGATCTCGCAGGGCCGGTTCGGCGATTACATGCAGCTGCTGCGTTCCGCGCACAACCCGGACAATCTCGACGGGCGTCATGTGCCGGTCGCTGGTCTCGGTCGACTACCGCGGGTACCTCCACGACTGCGACTTCAACCAGATGCTCGGCATCCCGCTCGTCGCCGCCGGCAAGCCGCGGCTCCACGTCCGCGACCTGCTCGCGACGGAGCTCGAAGGCGCATCGGTCGCCGTCGCCGATCACTGCTACGGCTGCACCGCCGGCCAGGGCTCGAGCTGCGGCGGCGCGCTCGCCTGAGCGCGAATCCCCGAATTGCGGATGCGCGTCTCGATCGTCGTTCCCGCGCTCGACGAGGCACGCGAGATCGTCGCGACGCTCGCGCCGCTGCAGCCGCTGCGCGCCGCGGGACACGAGGTCATCGTCGTCGACGGTGGCAGCGCCGACGCGACGCTGGCGCTGGCCGCGCCGCGCGCCGATCGCGCCTTCGCCGCGCGCAGGGGCCGCGCGTCGCAGATGAACGCGGGAGCCGCCGTCGCCACCGGCGACGTGCTGCTCTTCCTGCACGCCGATTCGCGGCTGTCGGCCGAAAGCTTCGCCGCGCTCCTGCGGGCCCTGCCGCGATCGGCGCGCCGCTGGGGCCGCTTCGACGTCGCCATCGCCGGCCACCATGCGATTCTCGGGCTCGTCGCGGCCATGATGAACGCGCGCTCGCGGCTGACCGGCATCGCGACCGGCGACCAGGGCATCTTCGTCGAGCGCGTGCTCTTCACCGCGGTCGGCGGATATCCGGATCAGCCGCTGATGGAGGACATCGAGCTCTCGCGCCGCCTGAAGCGCGCCGCCGGGCGCCCGCTCTGCCTGCGCCCGCGGCTGCTCGCCTCGGGCCGGCGCTGGGAGCAGCGCGGGCCGTGGCGGACGATCATGGCGATGTGGCGATGGCGCTTTGCCTACTGGCGCGGGGCGGATCCGGCGGGACTCGCTGCCGAATACGGCATGCCCCGCCGTGGACCGCCCGTCGTATTGCAAATCTTTGCCAAGAATCCGGTGCCCGGAGAGGTGAAGACCCGGCTGGCGACGGCGATCGGCGCCGGCGAAGCCGCGGCGCTCTATGCACGGATGGTCGAGATGACGCTCGAGACCGCCGCGGCGGCGCGGGCCCAGGGAATCGTCGATCGCGTCGAGCTGTGGTGCGCGCCGACGGTCGACACGCCGGCTTTCACGGCGTGGCGCGCGCGCTATGACGTCACGCTCGAAACGCAGACCGGCGCCGACCTGGGCGCGAGAATGCGCAACGCGCTCGCAACCGCGGTCGACCACGGATCCCGGGCGATCCTCGTCGGCACCGATTGCCCGGTGCTCGACTTGCGCTACCTCGCCGAGGCCGCGGCCGCGCTCGACGATCACGACGCGGTGTTCGGACCGGTCGAGGACGGGGGATATGTGCTGGTCGGTCTCGCGCGTGGCGTCGACTGCTTTTCCGGCGTTCCGTGGAGCGCGCCGGACACGATGGCCGCGACGCGCGCGCTGCTCACCGCGCAGCGCGTGCGCTGGCGGGAATTGCCGCTGCTCTGGGATATCGACGGGCCGACCGACCTGCGCCGCTGGCAGGAGCTCGGCGCGGGCGCGCCCCGAACGCCGGCATCGCCATCGGCAAGCGCCGCGTGACCGTGGGAAATGCCCCGGGGAAATGCCCGGCAGGGAAAATCTAGCTCTGGCCGTCGCTCGACTTGACTTTCGACGCCATGGCACCCGGACGAAACTCCGCGACCCTCTGCGGTCCGCGGGCCTTTGCCGCTCCCGGCTTCGCGTTTCGGCCGGCTCGCTTCGTCTTCTCGCGTACCGCAAACTCGCCGAAGTCCGCGAGCTCGACGCTCTCGCCGGCTTCGAGCGTGGCGGCGATCTCGCCGTAGAAGCGCTCGATCATCTCGCGCGCTTCGCGCCCGTTGAGCCCGATCTGCTTGACGAGAAGCTGTGCCAGCACATCCTTGGTGAGTGCCATGGCGGACTCAGCTCGACGTGCGCGAGGCGGACTCCGCTCGCAGCGCCGCCCCTCCCGCATGGCGCTTGCGCTTCCGGCGCCGCAGCGCGTCCTCGGCCACGAATTCGCGGACCTGGACGATCAGCAGCGCGAGCTCGCGCTGCACCAGATCCCCATCCGCACCGTCGATTCCGTAGCGGGGATCGGATCGGATCATGGCCAATTCACGTTCGATCGCCGAACCGGCGGACATCGCGTGCTCCCCGCAACCTGGCTCCGCGTGCGCCGCGATGCGGCCAGCGCGCCCCTTGTCAATAAAAGCGCAGCGACTCGTGCAGACGACCGCAACGCGGACAGAAGAACTTCACCAGCTCGATGTCCGGCTCCGTGCGCGTGACATGACGGATCTGCACCGAGCGAAAGTCGAACGGCTCGCCCGTGCACTCCAGCCAGACCTTGGTCCGGCGGTCGGTGAACCCTAATTCCTGCGCGGCTTGCATCGCTGCATCACCCGATCCCTATCACCCGCGTGCGGCCCCGCACCGGTTCCGCTTGTCGTCGACAGCACCCGAACTCCGCTTCTTGATCAACGTCTCGACCAGGCTCGCCGGCAATCTCCGCCGGTGATCTGCATCGCTACGGCAGCACCGGAGCAAGAATCACGCAAGTTGACATTTTCAAAATGCATTCAATGACTTGCAGTGCCCCTCGCGGCTTGCGCCGGGAACGGATGTAAAGGCCGTCGACGAATTCCCGAGCGGGCAGGGAAGAGCCGGGGGTGCGCATCGGCCGCCCGCGTCGCGCGAGCGAACGACTCGCGTCTCAGTCGGCAGCGCCGCCGGTCGGCGCGAATTCCGAGCGCAGACGCGCCACGTTCTGCTCGATGCGCTGCAGATAGTGATTCGGCCCGTCCGGAAACGGATGGTTGAGGAACGTGTAGAGTCGGCCGAAGTCGTCGCTGACCTTAGGCCGCACGTACTTCTCCCAGAAGTTGGGCGTGTTGCGCATCAGCTCGTCCGCGCTCTTGAACGCGAACAGGTGCGCCGCAGCCGGGGGCGCATGTCGCGCGGCCTCGGCGAATTCCTGGTACAGCACCGGCAGCTTCTCGACATAGTCGGGCGCCGCCATCTGCCCGAGCAGGTCCGCCGTGCCCAGCGCGTAGCCGACCGTGCGTTCCAGTTCGTTCTGAAACCGGATCGCCCGAAGGTCGGTGTTGATGCCGGTGCAGTGGATCATGTTCTGCACGGCGATCAGTTCCGCATCGGCATAGCCCTTCGCCGCGAGGAACTCCCGGGCGAACGCCGCGCTGCGCCCGACGTGTATCGCCGTGTACTTCGCACCCGTGCCTTCGGCATCGTCGCGTCGCTTCAGGTACCCGGTGTCGTGAAAGAGTATCGCCAGCAGGCCGAGCTCGAACGCCCGGATCGTCAGCCTCGGCGTCACGCCCGCGGCGTGGCGGCCCCGCAGCAACCGGGTCATGCAAAGCGCGCCCTGCAGCGTGTGCTCGAAGTCGTGGTACTCGGCGTCGATCGGCAGGTAGTCCGGGTGGCGGCCCGCGAAGCACTCGGCCACCCAATCGAACGAGCGCGCCACGAAATCGTGTCGCGCGTCCGGAAACATGGCCGCGCAGAGCGAGCGAACCTCACGCTCGACGGCGACCGGATCCCGCGTGTCGACCGGGGCGAACATGGCGTGACTTTAATCCGGCCGGTCGCGGATTGCATCAACCATCGGTCGTTCACGGTGCGCCGGGCGGCCGGGCGGGTACCCCGGGGATCAGGCGTCGAACCTTTTTTTTGATACCCTGAAGCCGCCCCGGCGTTCGTGGCGAGGCGCTACGGGGCGCCCCGCGGAGGCGGGTCGGGCAAGGGGGGCGGGGTTGTCCGGAACACGACGAGGAGGCGGCCTTAGGAGCGGACGACCGGCGGCGTCGAGGCTGGTGAAGCTCGTCCTCTGCGCGCTCCTCTCGGCCTGCGCCGCCACCCCGGCCTTTCCGCCCTCGGCGCCGGGCACCGGAAAGCGGGTTCCGCCCGCCGAGCGCAGCTTCCGGGCGTCCGACCTGGCGAAATCGGACATCGACGTTGCGGCGGAAGCGCATTCCAGGGAGTGTCTCGCGTCCGCGCGCCTGCTGATGGAAAAGCTCTACCGCCGCAATCCCCGCGAGTGGCGCAAGGGCGGTTACGCGAGCATGGACGAGGCGCTGGCGCGGGCCTTCGACCCGCGGCACGAATTTCGCTTCGCCGAGCTCGGCCAGGCGCGCGGCGCCGACGCCGTCGTCCTCGCATTGAAGCCCGAGTACCCGGGCGACCGCGTGTTCGCGTTTGGCGTGGGCCTGGCGAGCATGGTCTTCCTCGCCTACAACGGGAAGACCGCGTTCTACATCAACGACTCGCTGGATCCGCAGAAGCTCTACAACTCCGCGCGGAACATCGAAATCGCGGCCTGGAAGCTCGCCAACGCCCGCGACGCGCGCGGCGAGCTGCTGCTCCTGTCGAACGAGATGGCGGACGACGTGCGCAACCTGTCCTTCGAGCGCGAGCTCGGCAAGATGATCGCCTATCAGGACGTGATGGCCGAGATCGCGGCGCAGCGGGCGAACCGGACGATACGCCGGATCGTGCAGAGTCTCGCGACCGCGGTGTTCCTGCCGATCTGACCGCCGGCAACGCGCGGTTCGAAGCGGTCCGGCGCGACTAGACCGACGCCGCCGCGGGCGCAGCCGCCGACAGCGCGGTCGCGATCGCCGCATCGACGGTCTCCACCCACACGATCTCGAGCTTCTCGCGCGCCTCGGCGGGGATGTCCTCGAGGTCCCGCCGGTTGCGCTCCGGCAGCATTACCGTATGGATGCCCGCGCGCAGCGCCGCCAGCACCTTCTCCTTGACCCCGCCGATCGGCAACACGAGTCCCCGCAGGCTGATCTCGCCGGTCATCGCGACATCGCTCCTGACCAGGCGCCCGGTCAGCAGCGAGGCCAGCGCGACGAAGATGGCGAGCCCCGCGCTCGGTCCGTCCTTCGGCGTGGCGCCCGCCGGCACGTGGACGTGGATGTCCGATTTCTCCAGCGCTTCCGGCTCGATGCCGAGCTGCTGCGCACGCGCCTTGACCAGCGACAGCGCGGCCTGCGCGCTTTCCTTCATCACCTCGCCCAGCTGTCCGGTCAGGATCAGCCTGCCCGCCCCCGACATCCGCGTGGCCTCGATGAACAGGATATCGCCGCCGACGGGTGTCCAGGCGAGCCCCGTGGCCACCCCCGACACGCCGCTGCGCATCGCGACCTCGGCCTCGAACTTGCGCGGGCCCAGGATGGCCGCGAGATCGTCGCGACCGATCGCGATGCTGCGCTCGCCGCCTTCGGCGATGCGCACGGCGACGCTGCGGAACACCCTGCCGATCTCGCGCTCGAGGTTGCGCACGCCCGCCTCGCGCGTGTAGTCCTCGATGATCGCGGCGAGCGCCTCGTCGCTGATCTCGCATTGCCCGGCCGTGAGCCCGGTCGCCGCGAGCTGGCGTGCGACCAGGTAGCGCCGCGCGATCTGCAGCTTCTCCTGCGCGGTGTAGCCCGGCAGCTGGATCACCTCCATCCGGTCGCGCAGCGGGCCGGGAATCGTGTCGAGCACGTTTGCCGTGCAGATGAACATCACGCTCGACAGGTCGAACGGCACGGCCAGATAATTGTCGCGGAACGCCGAATTCTGCTCGGGATCGAGCACTTCGAGCAGCGCGGACGCCGGGTCGCCATGGAAGCCGCCGGCGCCGAGCTTGTCCACTTCGTCGAGCATCATCACGCAGTTGCGCGCGCCGGCCTTGCGCAGGCTCTGGACGATATTGCCCGGCAGCGCGCCGACGTAGGTCCGCCGATGGCCGCGGATCTCCGACTCGTCGTGAACCCCGCCCAGGGACAGCCGCACGAACTTGCGGCCCGTCGCCCTGGCGATGCTCTGGCCGAGCGAGGTCTTGCCCACGCCAGGCGGCCCGGCAAAGCACAGGATCGGACTCCTGCCCGACGGATTGAGCTTGCGCACGGCGAGATACTCGAGAATGCGCTTCTTGATCGTCTCGAGCCCGTAGTGGTCCTCGTCGAGGACGCGCCGAGCCTCGGCAATGTCGATCGCCGCATCCGTTCCGGCCGCCCAGGGCAGCTCGATCAGCCAGTCGAGGTACGTGCGTATCATCGCGTACTCGCCGGCGCCTTCGGGCATGCGCTCGAGGCGTTTCAGCTCCTTGCGCGCCTGCTTCTCGACGTCCTCGGGCATGTGCGCCTCGGCGATCGCCTTGCCGAGATCCGCGATCTCGGCCGCAGTGCCCTCGCCCTCGCCCAGCTCCTTCTGGATCGTGCGCAGCTGCTCGCGCAGCAGGTGCTCGCGGCTCCGGTCCTCGATGGATTCCTTGGTGCGCTCGTCGATCTCGCGCGACACTTTCAGCACCTGGATGCGGCGCGCAAGCAGCTCGAGCAGCTTGTCGAGCCGCGTCTTGAGGTCGAAGGTCTCCAGCAGCGCCTGTTTCTCCTCGGCGCCGATGTCCATCAGTCCCGCGATGAAGTCGGCAAGCCGCGCTGCGCCCTCCACGCCCTGGAGCACGGACGCCATCTCTTCCGGCACCTGCGGCAGCAGCTGCAGGATCTCGAGCGCGCGCTGCTTGAGGGTGAGCGCGCGACCCTCGATGTCCGGCTCGACCCGCTCGGTCTCCTCGATGAGCGCAACGCGCGCGACGGTGTATGGATAGCCGTCCAGGAACTGCAGGACGCGGAAGCGCTGGTTGCCCTTGCAGATCGCGTGATGCTTGCCGTCGGGCGCGGTGATGTACCGCAACACCGTGGCGGTCGTGCCGACCCAGTGCAGGTCGTCCGGCCCCGGCTCGTCGACCTCGGGCTTGCTCTGCAGCAGCACGCCGAGCGGGCGCTGCAGGCGTGCCGCCTCCTGCGCCGCGGCGCGCGAGCGCTCGCGTCCCACGGTGAGCGGGAACACCATGCCGGGGAACAGCACCACGTTGCGCACCGGCACGATGATGAGCGCGTCCTCGGGCAGCGCGCGCGTGGCGCCCTCGCCCGCCGGCCGTTCTCCGGGCAACACGGCCGCGGCGCGCGCACCGCCGTCCGCGCTCAGCGGTTCGCCGTTGGCGATCGTATGTTCGTTCATGGGTCGCCCCGCCTATCGGGTCTTGCGCAGCCTGAGAATAAGGCAGCCGTCGATCGATTCGCGGAACGCGGCCTCGAGCTGCGCGCCGGGCAGCCGGATGCGGCGCTCGAAATACCCGTAGGGGATCTCCAGCCGCCGCAATGCGCGGCACGGGCCGGGAAGCGGCGGGCGCCGCTCGGCGCGCACGATGAGCTCGTCGGCCTCGATCGCCACCTCGGTGCGCTCGGCGGGCACGCCCGGCAGCGCCACGATGATGACCACTTCACGGTCGTCCTCGAACATGTCGACGGGCGGCTCCCACACCGCCTGCGCCCGCTCGGATGTCGTCAGGTGGAAGAACTGCCGATGCATGCGCTCGGCCTGCTCGATCAGATCGCAGGCCTGCGCCCACATCCAATCGGTCGGATTGCGTGCTGGCATGTGCGTTCGCCCCGTCAGACGTGGGCCTTGACCCACCGGAGCAATCCGGGAAGATCCATGGCGCCGGATTGCCGCGCCACCTCGCGTCCACCCCGGAAGGCGATGAGCGTCGGAATGCTGCGGATGCCGAAGCGCGCGGCGATGCCCTGCTCGGCCTCGGTGTCGAGCTTGGCGAGCCGCACCTGCGGGGACAGGCGCGCCGCGGCTTCGGCGAAGGCCGGCGCCATCATCCGGCATGGCGCGCACCAGGGCGCCCAGAAGTCGACGATGAGCGGCAGGTCGTTCGCCGCGACATGCCGGTCGAAGCCGGCCCCGGTGAGCTCGAATGCCTCGCCGGGGAGAAGCGACTCCTTGCAGCTGCCGCACTTCGCTCCCGCATCGAGGCGCTCCTGCCGAACGCGATTGGTCGTGTTGCAGCGGGGACAGACCACGTGCACCTGTTCGTTCACCTTCGAGCCCTTCCGCGGCGGACGAACGGAGCCCCTTGCTCGCCGCCATGGTTGATCATGCCGGCAAGATGCGGGCGGATCGAGGCGAATCAAGCTCCCGCAGCCCGAGGGCGCTGCAGCCGGCCGAACCGGCGCTCGGGTATGCGACGCGGGCGGAGCCGAAAGGTTCCTAGGGTTCGGGCGACAGGCCTTCGCGATCGGGCGACTCGCGCCTCGGCGCCTCGACGATGATGCAATCGGTGGTCAGGATGAGGCTTGCGATCGACGCGGCGTTCTGCAGGCCGAGCCGGGTGACCTTCGTCGGATCGATGATTCCCAGGGCGACCATGTCGCCGTACTCGCCCGAGGCTGCGTTGTAGCCGAACGCGGCATCGCCGGCCGTCACCTTGCCGAGCACGACCGAGGCTTCCTGGCCGGCGTTGGCGACGATCTGCCGCAGCGGTTCCTCCAAGGCACGGCGGACGATCTTCACCCCGGCGTCCTGGCCGAGCGCCTCGAAATGCAGGGCATCGAGCGCGCTCCGCGCACGGAGCAGTGCGACGCCGCCGCCGGCACCGATGCCTTCGGCCACCGCGGCGCGGGTCGCGTGCAGCGCATCCTCGACCCGCGATTTCTTTTCCTTCATCTCGGTCTCGGTGGACGCACCGACCTTGATCAGCGCGACGCCGCCGGCGAGCTTGGCGGCGCGCTCCTCGAGCTGCTCGCGGTCGTAGTCGCTCTTCGACTCCTCGATCGCCTTGCGGATCTCGGCAATGCGCGCGCCGATCCGCTCGGCAGCCCCGGCGCTGCCGATCAGCGTCGTGTCGTCCTTGTCGATCTCGATCCTGCGCACGCGGCCGAGATCGGTGAGCGCGACAGTCTCGAGCTTGAATCCGGTCTCCTCGGACACGACGGTGCCGGCGGTGAGGATCGCAATGTCCTGCAGCAGCGCCTTGCGCCGGTCGCCGAAGCCTGGCGCTTTCACCGCGCAGGTCTTCAGTACGCCGCGCAGCGCGTTGACGACCAGCGTCGCCAGCGCCTCTCCGGTGACGTCCTCCGCAATCACGAGCAGCGGGCGGCCCTCGCCGGAGATCTTCTCGAGCAGCGGGATCAGGTCGCGAATGGAAGAGATCGTGCGGTCGTGGATCAGCACATAGGCGTCCTCCAGCACGACGCGCTGCCGGTCCGGATCGTTGATGAAGTACGGCGACAGGAAGCCGCGGTCGAATTGCATGCCTTCGACCACCTCGAGCTCGTTGGTCATCCCCCGCCCGTCTTCGGTCTTGATGACGCCGTTGTCACCGACCTTTTCCATCGCGCTGGCGATCATTTCGCCGATCGACGCGTCGCCGTTCGCCGATATCGTCCCCACTTGGGCGATCTCCTGGCGCGACGTGCAGGGCCGGGAGCTGCGCTTCAGCTCGGCGACGACCGCCTCGACCGCGGCGTCGATGCCCCGTTTGATGTCCATGGGGTCGAGGCCGGCAGCGACGTACTTCATGCCTTCGTTCACGATGGCCTGCGCGAGCACGGTCGCCGTCGTCGTGCCGTCGCCGGCGGTCTCCGACGTCTTCGCCGCGACCTGACGGGCCATCTGCGCGCCCAGGTTCTCGAACCGGTCCTCGAGCTCGATCTCCTTGGCCACGACGACACCGGAATTGATCACCGTCGGCGGTCCGAAGCTGCGCTCCAGCATCACCGTGCGGCCCTTCGGACCCAGCGTCACCCTGACGGCGCCCGCGAGCACGTTGAGACCGGCGCAGATCCTCTCCCGCGCCTCCCGGCCGAATTTCAGGACCTTCGCTGTCATCACAGGCCTCCGTTACGGTGGCTCGGCCTCATGCCGGAGCCGGCAATTGCCGATAATCGAGCTTCCAGTGCCGCGCGAGGTAGGCGATCAGATTGAGATCGATCCCGGGCGAGGCATACGTCCACGTCGGTTGCGTTCGATCGAACCGCCCCAGCTGGCTCGACCTGACGTTCACCTGACCCACCGGCATACCGAGCTGCCGGAAGGCGTCGATCTCCTTGGCCGCCCGCGGGTCGTCGGCGTAGAAGAGCCACTCGTCGGCAAATTCCGCCTGCAGACGCTCGAGCTCGTGGCAGGCCGACTCCGGAACCGGACAATGGATCCCCGACACTGTCGAAGAGTCGCCCGCCGCCCATCGGCCATGGACATCGTCGCCCATGCTGCGCCAGAAGACCGTGGGCTCCTTCGCGTAATAATGCTCGAGCGCGAAGTACATCGACTCGCAGCCGTGGTTGCGCGCTCCGGTGAACCAGCCGCACACGTCCTCGCCGTCGGCGAGATAGAAGAGCGCCGCCGCGACGCCGGCGCCGCGGGGCGCGTTGGCCAGGTAGAACCGCGGTTGCATGATTCGGACCCGCCGCCGCTGCCTCCCGAGCCACGGGACCGGGGCAGGCAAATCGATGCTATCCGACGTTCGGCGGTACCGCGTTGACCATCGTCAATGGGCGTCGACCGATCGTTCGGCCGCGACGCGCCCGGCTTCGCGCGGCGTGGGCGGCGCCCGCCGCAAAGCGCAACGGTCCATGATTCGAGTCAATCTGTCGCCGTGCGCTGCGTCCATAATGCAGACTGGCTCTGCGCGTCGGGAGAACGCTTGAACATGTGCGCCGCGACTCGTACCGACGCCGGCGATCCCGGGCTGGCCGCGAAGGTCGCGTTCCTCAGGAACCCGCAGAGCTATCCGGAAGCGACCCGCCGCGTCGACACCGTGGAAACCCACATGTCGTGGGTCTTCCTCACCGACCGGAACGCCTGGAAGCTCAAGAAGCCGGTCCGACAAAGCTATCTCGACTTCAGCACGGAGCCCGCGCGCCGGTTCTATTGCGGCGAGGAGCTGCGACTGAACCGCCGCCTGACGCGGGACGTGTACCTGGCGAGCGTGCCGTTGACGTCGGACGCCGGCGGCCGGTTGCGACTCGGCGCCGGAGGCACTGTCGTCGACTGGCTGGTCAAGATGCGCCGGCTTCCCGCCGACCGGATGCTCGACCGCCTGATCCGCGCCGGCTCCGTGCGTGCCGAGGATGTCCGCAGCGTCATCGGCGCGCTCTGCCGCTTCTACGGCGAGCGCGAGCCCGTCGCGACCACTCCGGCCGAATATCGGGAGCGTTTCGCGGCAGGCATCGCCGACAATCTCCGCGAGCTCTCCGCCAGCGAGTTCGCGCTGCCGATCGCGATGATCGAGCCCGCGTGCGCGCGGCAGCGCTCCTTCCTCCGGCGCGCCGGTGCGCTCCTCGACGAGCGCGCGGGCGCCGGGCACATCGTCGAGGCTCACGGCGACCTGCGGCCCGAGCACATCTGTCTCGAGCCCGAGCCGCAGATCATCGACTGCCTGGAGTTCTCGCGCGACTTCCGGATTCTCGATCCGGCCGACGAGCTCGCCTTCCTCGCGCTCGAGTGCGAGCGCCTCGGCGCGCCCTGGATCCGGCAATCGATCTTCGAAACGTACGCCGAGCTCGCCCGCGACGCTCCGGCCGCGGCCCTCGTCCACTTCTACCAGAGCTATCGGGCGTCGATGCGCGCGAAGATCGCGATCTGGCACCTGAAGGAGCCCGACGTCGCCGACCCGTCGAAGTGGACCGCCCAGGCGCGCGATTACCTCCGGCTCGCCTCCGAGCACGGCGAGCGCAGCGCGTCCTGACAAGGGAAGCGGCGATCCGGAACGGGTCCTAGGCGCCGAGCAGCTCCACGATCGATCCGCCGGTGTGGATCCTGCGGATCGCCTCCGCGAACAGGCCCGCGGTTCCCACCTGCACCAGCTTGGCCCTGAGCGCGTCGTCGGTCACCCGCAACGGCGGCACCGTGTCGGTCACGACGATCCGCTCGACGCTGCTCTGCGCCAGCACGGAGTTCGCGGCGCCGGCGAAGAGCCCGTGCGAGGCGGCGGCAAGAACGCGGGTCGCGCCGCGGTCCCGGCAGGCCTGCGCCGTGCGGGCGATCGTGCTGCCGGCGCTGATCAGATCGTCGACGATGATCGCCGTCCTTCCGCCCACGTCGCCCACCAGCGCCTCCCCGCTCACGATACCGCCGCTGCGGTACTTCTCGGCGAACGCCGCGGCAACCGGCCGGTCGAGCGCCGCCGCGAGGCGGTTCCGGAACTGCTCGGCGCGCTTGATTCCGCCGGCGTCCGGCGACACGACGGCGACCTCGGCGTCCGCGAAGCAGCGACGCGAAATGGGCGACGAACAGCGCGTTCGCCTCGAGATTCTCGGTGCGGCAGCGAAACGCATTCTGGAACGCCGCGAGATTGTGCACGTCCAGCGTGACGACGCCATCGGTGCCGACCGCCTCGAAGAGGCTCGCGACATAGCGTGTCGTCACCGGGTCGCGGCTCTTCGTCTTGCGGTCCTTGCGCGCGTAGGCGAGGTACGGGACGACGGCGGTGACCCGGGCCGCCGCGGCATCCTTCAGCGCGCCGATGAAGAACAGCAGCCGGACCAGCTTGTCGTTCGCGCTCTGCGACGATTCGCCGTAGAGCGAGTGGATCACGAACACGTCGGCGTCGCGCACGCCGACGAGCGGGCGGGCCTTGTGCTCGCCGTCCTCGAATTCGCGCTCCTCGTGGGGACTGAGCGGAATCGCGAGTCGGGCGCCGACGGCCTCGCCGAACGCGCGGCTCGCGTTCAACGCGAAGAGCCTGAGATCGTTGTCGCGCATGCGGCTACCCTCCAGGCTGTCGCCGGGCGATCGGGCGACCCGGTCGTCGGGGCGCAACCGTCGTCATCCCTTGACGCAGGCCAGCGGCTCGAGCCGCGCGACCTTGCGCGCGAGCTGCGCGCGCTCGGCGGCATCGACGACTGCGGAGACGTCCTTGTAGGCGCCGGGAGCCTCCTCCGCCACGCCGCGCAGCGACGGACTCCGGATCAGGATGCCGCGCCCGGCCAGATCGTCCACGACCTTGCGCCCGTGCCAGCGCCGCGTGGCCTCGTGCCGGCTCATCCCGCGACCCGCGCCATGGCAGGCCGACGCAAAGGCCCTGCTCATGCTCCGGCGCGTGCCGGCGAGCACGTACGAGGCCGTGCCCATGCTGCCGCCGATCAGCACCGGCTGGCCGGTCTCCGCCAGCGCCGGCGGCAGGTCGGGATGATTCGGGCCGAACGCGCGGGTGGCGCCCTTGCGATGCACGTACAGCTCGCGCGGCTCGCCGTTCACCACGTGCCTCTCGACCTTGCAGGTGTTGTGCGACACGTCGTAGAGCAGCGCGAGCTGCGTCCCCGGCAGCACCGCGGCAAAGGCCTCGCGCGTGAGATGCGTGAGTATCTGCCGGTTCGCCAATGCGCAATTGATCGCCGCGCGCATCGCTCCGAGATAGCGCTCTCCGACGGCCGAGCGGATCGGCGCGCAGGCGAGCTCGCGGTCCGGCAGCGCAATGCCCGCCGCCCTGGCGGTGACCGCCATCTCCCGCAGGTACTCGGTGCCGATCTGGTGACCGAGGCCGCGCGAGCCGCAGTGGATGCTGACGACGACCTCGCCGGCGCGCAGGCCGAACGCCTCGCGCCGCCGCCTCGTCGTACACGTCGACGACGTGCTGCACTTCGAGATAGTGGTTGCCGGAGCCGAGCGTTCCCATCTCGTCGCGCTGCCGCCGCTTGGCCGCATCGGAGACCCGGGCGGGATCGGCGCCGGCCATCGTGCCGCGCTCCTCGATGCGCTCGAGATCCTCCGGCCTTCCGTAGCCGCGATCGACAGCCCAGCGCGCCCCGCCGCGGAGCATCGCGTCCATCTCCGCCGGAGTGAGCCGCAGCGCGCCGGTGCTGCCCACGCCTGCCGGTATGCGCGCAAACAGCGTGTCCGCCAGCAGTCGCTTCACCGGCTCGACCTGCGCGCGCGTGAGCCCGGTCAGCAGCGTGCGCACGCCGCAGGAAATGTCGAAACCCACGCCGCCCGCCGACACGACGCCGCCCTCATCGGGGTCGAAGGCGGCCACCCCGCCGATCGGAAAGCCGTATCCCCAATGCGCATCCGGCATCGCAAACGATGCCTCGACGATGCCCGGCAGCGTGGCGACGTTGGCGATCTGCTCGGCGACCTTGTCGTCCATTCCCCGGATCAGCGCCTCGTCCGCATAGATGATCCCCGGCACCCGCATCTGCCCGGTCTTCGGCAGCTGCCACTCGTCGCCGCCGATCCGCTTCAGCCGTCCCGGATCCATGGCCTTTCGCTCCCCCGCCGCACGCCGCCGGCGGCCTCGCAAACCCGCCGCCCGCTGCCCGATCTGCGGCCCTCGCGCCGACGGCAGCGTGCCGGCTGGGCCCTCAGACATCGACCACGCATTGGGCGATCCATGAATGGTCGTCGCGTTGCTCGACCGACAGCGCCGTGTAGGTCGCACCCTTGACTTCGACCGCGGGGCGGTGCCGCATGCGGTCGATCGGCTCGCCCCAGGCTTTGGCCTCGAGCGTGTGGTCCCGAAGCGCCACGGCGAAGCGGCCGAAGAGCATGTTGCGCGTCGCCATCTCGTAGATCAGGGCGTTCAGCCAGTCGGCAAGAAGCAGCTCGTCGTCCGGCGCCTGGCAGCGTATCTCGACGACCATGCCTGCGCCGACCTGCACGGGGTCGACGATGACGCCGGTCAGCGCAAGCGCGGCCTGCTCGAACGCCTCGTCGCGCGTCGCGCCGATGCCACGGACGCCGATGTCGGCGCCGTGCGGAAAATGTTCCCAGACCATCGGAGTCGCCGGGGCCCACCGTTGTCCCGAGCTGCAACGCTGCGGTTCCGCCACGCTCGAGCGACCCCGGACCGTCTGTTGAGTCTGTTCCCCCGATCACCGGTGGCGTTTGACGTGTGTCAAGGACCGGCGGGGCACCGAGCCTATGCTGCAACAGCGCGCAATGCAAACGGGATGGCGCCGGCGGCCCGACGCAGCGGCAGCGCCGGCGGACGCAGCCGCGCCACCGGGCCCATCGCGGAAGGAGAGTGACGGCGTGCGTGCCAGCGTGTTGCTCACGGACCTGTACGAGCTGACCATGCTCGAGTCCTACTTCGCGCAACGGATGAACGGGGCGGCGGTGTTCGAGCTGTTCGTGCGCAAGCTGCCGGCACACCGCAACTTCCTCGTCGCCGCCGGACTCGAGCAGGTGCTCGACTACCTGACGAACCTGCGCTTTGCCGCGGACGAGCTGGCCTGGTTGCGCTCCTGCGGGCGCCACACGCCGGCATTCGTCGACTCCCTTGCCGATCTCCGCTTCACCGGCGATCTCGACGCGCTGCCGGAGGGGACCGTGTTCTTCGCCGACGAGCCGCTCCTGTGCATCAGCGCGCCGCTCCGCGAAGCGCAGCTCGTCGAGAGCCGGTTGATGAATCTCGTGCATTACGAGACGCTGGTCGCGACCAAGGCGGCGCGCTCGGTGCTGGCCGCCCCCGACCGGCTCCTGGTGGACTTCGGGCTGCGCCGCGCGCACGGCGGCGAAGCGGGCCTGCTCTCCGCCCGCGCGAGCTACCTTGCAGGGTTCTCCGGAACGGCGACGCTGGAAGCCGGCCGGCAATTCGGCATCCCCGTCTACGGGACCATGGCGCATTCCTACGTTCAAGCGCACGCCGACGAGCTGGCAGCGTTCGATTGCTTCGCTCGCGCGCACCCGGACAACGCCGTGCTGCTGATCGACACCTACGACACCGAGCGTGCCGCGCACAAGGTGGTCGCGCTCGCGTCGCGGCTGGCCGCCGAAGGACTGGCGATCAAGGGCGTGCGCATCGACAGCGGCGATCTGGGCGAGCACGCCCGGCGCGTGCGCGCGATCCTCGATGCGGCGGGCCTGACCGGCATCACGATCTTCGCCAGCGGCAATCTGGACGAGTATCGCGTGCGCGAGCTTGTCGCACAGAGGGCACCGATCGACGGCTTCGGCATCGGGACGCGAATGAACACGTCGGCCGACGCGCCGTATCTCGACTGCGCGTACAAGCTGCAGGAGTACGAAGGGCGCCCGCGGCGCAAGCGTTCCGAGGGCAAGGCGACCTGGCCGGGACGCAAGCAGGTCTACCGGCAGCGCGCGCCGGACGGCAGCATGGCCGGCGACGTGCTGACGCTCGCCAGCGAGCACCGCCAGGGCACGCCGCTGCTCGTGCCGGTGCTTCGGGCAGGACGCCCGGTGGCGCCGGCGCCCACGCTCGCGGCTGCGCGCGCGCTCGCCCGCGCCGAGCTGGCGCGGCTTCCCGAGCGGTTGCGCTCGCTCGACGACGCCGAGCCCTGCCCGGTCGAGATCGCGCCCGCGCTGTCGAGCCTCGCCGCGCAAATCGACGCCGCCAACTGAGCGAGGCACGCCGAGCCGACTCGCGCAGCGAGCCGCCGCGACAGCTTGACACCGGTCAACGCGCCGTGCGCGCAGGCGGCTATCATGAAATCGGTTACGGATGATTCCGTCGCGCCCGATAAAGGTTCCTGAGATGGCCCACGGAGGTCCCGAGCTTCGTCCGGCGACCACCGCCACCGTGGAGATCGTCGCCGCCGGCAAGCTGCGCCTGCCGGGCGAGTTGGTGCTGCCGCAGCGAGCGAAGGGCATCGTGCTCTTCGCCCACGGCAGCGGAAGCTCGCGACACAGCCCGCGCAACACGTACGTGGCGCGCGCGCTGCGCAGCGCCGGTCTCGGGACATTGCTGTTCGACCTGCTGACCGCGGGCGAGGACGCCGATTACGCGACGCGCTTCGACATTCCGCTGCTGACCACGCGCCTGCTTGCCGCCACGCGCTGGCTTGCCGGCGATGCGCGCGCGGCAGGATTGCCGGTCGGCTACTTCGGGGCGAGCACCGGCGCCGCCGCGGCGCTCGCAGCGGCGGCCGAGCTGGGGACGGGCATCGGTGCCGTGGTTTCGCGCGGCGGACGACCCGACCTTGCGGGAGCGAGCCTGCTCCCCCGCGTCACCGCGCCGACGCTCCTGATCGTGGGCGGACACGACCCGGCGGTGATCGCCCTCAACCGCGACGCGTATGCGCAGCTGGCCTGCGTCAAGGCGCTCGAGATCGTGCCTGGAGCAACGCATCTGTTCGAGGAGCCCGGGACGCTCGAGCAGGTTGCGGCGCACGCGTCGGAATGGCTGGCGCGCTGGCTCGCGCCGGGACGGCCGCCCGGCTGAAGCGCGGCGCACGCGGCGGCGCGTCGACGGCGACAGTCCCGTTCCACGACGCAGCGCGACGGTCCCGGCGCGGGATTGACGGAAGGCGGCATGGAAAAGCAGACTCGGTTCAACCTCTGGTACGCGATCATCGCGGTGCTCGCCATGCTGCTGCTGCGCGAGCTGTGGACGACAGCGCAGCAGGTCGAGCCGATCCCCTACAGCGAGTTCCAGCAGCATCTCGCCGCCGGACGCATCAAGGAGATCGCAATCGGCAACAATGTCATCCAGGGCACCTACAAGGATGCCCAGCCCGACGGGCGCACGCGCTTCGTCACGACGCGCGTCGATCCGGAGCTCGCGGCCGACCTGGCAAAGTACGACGTCAAGTTCGCCGGCGTCGTCGAGTCCACGTTCCTGCGCGACGTCCTGTCCTGGGTGGTGCCGGCGCTCGCGTTCTTCCTGATCTGGGCGTTCTTCGCGCGGCGGATCGCCGAGCAGGGAGGGCTCGGCGGCGGGTTTCTCGCCATCGGCAAGAGCAAGGCGCGGGTCTACGTCGAGACCGACACCAAGGTCACGTTCGACGATGTCGCCGGCGTCGACGAGGCGAAGGAAGAGCTGCGCGAGGTCGTCGGCTTCCTCAAGGACCCGCAGCGCTACAGCCGGCTCGGCGGCCGCATTCCGAAGGGCGTGCTGCTCGTCGGCCCGCCGGGGACCGGCAAGACGCTGCTGGCGCGCGCGGTCGCCGGCGAGGCCGGCGTCCCGTTCTTCTCGATCAGCGGCTCGGAGTTCGTCGAGATGTTCGTCGGCGTGGGCGCCGCGCGCGTGCGCGATCTCTTCGAGCAGGCGCGGCAGCGGGCGCCGGCGATCATCTTCATCGACGAGCTCGACGCGCTCGGGCGCGCGCGCGGCGCCTGCCCGCTCGGGGGCCACGACGAGAAGGAGCAGACGCTGAACCAGCTGCTGGCCGAGATCGACGGCTTCGATCCGAGCCATGGCCTCGATCCTGCTGGCCGCGACCAACCGCCCCGAGATCCTCGACCCGGCGCTGCTGCGCGCCGGGCGCTTCGACCGGCAGGTGCTGGTCGACCGGCCGGACCGGATCGGTCGCGTGCAGATCCTCAAGGTGCACTTGAAGAAGGTGCGGCTGGCCGGCGGACGCCGATCCGGAGAAGATCGCGGGCCTGACCCCCGGCTTCACCGGCGCCGATCTCGCCAATCTCGTCAACGAGGCGACGCTGGTCGCGACGCGCCGCGACGCCGAGGCCGTCGGCCTCGACGACTTCACGGCGGCCGTCGAGCGCATCGTCGCCGGACTCGAGAAGAAGAGCCGCATCCTCAATGCGCGGGAGCGCGAGGTGGTGGCGCACCACGAGATGGGGCACGCGCTGGTCGCCCTCGCCCTCCCGGGCACGGACCCGGTGCACAAGATCTCCATCATTCCGCGTGGCATCGGCGCGCTGGGCTACACGATCCAGCGCCCGACCGAGGACCGCTTCCTGATGACCCGCGACGAGCTCGAGAACAAGATGGCGGTCCTGCTCGGCGGCCGGGCCGCCGAGCACGTCGTCTACGGGCGTCTGTCGACCGGCGCCGCGGACGACCTCGCCAAGGTCACCGACATCGCGCGCAGCATGGTCGTGCGCTACGGGATGGACGAGAAGCTCGGCAATCTGTCGTTCGAGGAGGAGCGCACGCCGTTCCTGCCGACGCCGGGCGCCTGGTCCGAGCGCAGGTACAGCGAAGAGACGGCGCGCGAGATCGACCGCGCCGTGCGCGACATCGCCGCGGCGGCATTCGAGCGCGCGGTGCGCATCCTTACCGACAACCGCCGCGTTCTCGACGACGGCGCGCGCCAGCTGCTGGAGAAGGAGACGCTGTCGGAGGCGGAGATCGGCGCGATCGCGGCGGGGATTTCGCGCGTGCCGCAGTCCTGACGGGACTCGCGCCCGGCGAAAGGGCGCGCCGCCGATCGCGGCGCCGCGTGCGGTCGGGCCGCTCAGGCGGCTTCGCAGGCGACCGACGGGCCGAGCTTTTCCTTGGCGACGGCGATGCGGACGATGTCCGGAAGCACGACACCGTTCTTCACCGCGGTGACCTCGGCAAGGATCGAAACGGCGATCTCCGGCGGAGTGCGGCTGCCGATGTAGAGCCCGACCGGGCCATGGAGCCGCCCGATCTCGGCGTCGGAGAGGTCGAACTCCTTGAGGCGCTGCCGCCGCTTCGCGTTGTTCGCGCGCGACCCGAGGGCGCCCACGTAGAACGCCGGCGATTTCAGCGCCTCCAGCAGCGCGAGATCGTCGAGCTTCGGATCGTGCGTGAGCGCGATGACCGCGCATCGCTCGTCGAGCTTCATCGCGAGCACCGTGTCGTCGGGCATCGTCCTGACCAGCGGGACGCCGGGGACGTCCCAGGTCTCCTCGTATTCGGAGCGCGGATCGCAGACGCTGACCTGGTAGTCGAGCCCCAGCGCCATCTGCGCGAGGTACTTGGACAGCTGCGACGCGCCGATGACGAGCATCCGGTAGCGCGGGCCATGGATCGTCGTCAGGACCCGGCCGTCGAACTGCAGGCCATCGCTACCCCGGGCGGCGGCGAGCGTCGCAACGCCCGACGCAAGGTCCAGACGCCGCGCGACGAGCCGTCGCGCCTCGATCGCGGCCAGCAGTTCGCGGACCCCCGACGACGGCGCAAGCGGCTCCAGCACGAGCTGGATGGTGCCGCCGCAGGGGAGGCCGAAGCGGCGCGCCTCGTCGGCGGAAACGCCGTACGTCGCCACCTCGCAGCGCGTTGCGGTCATGCCGTCCTGCCGGATGCGGCCGACGATGTCGTCCTCGATGCAGCCGCCGGACACCGAGCCCTCGACCAGGCCGTCGTCGCGCACCGCCAGCATGGCGCCCGGCGGCCGCGGCGAGCTGCCCCAGGTCTTGACGACGGTGACCAGCAGAACGCGCCGGCCGGCGTCCAGCCATTCGGCGCAGCGCTTCAAGACCTCGAGATCGACGCTGTCCATGATCACCTCACGCGAGGTTGTCCCGAAGCGATCATTCTAGACGCTCCACGACCGGCGCGCGCACTGTGGGCCGCGGGCTTCGTTCCCCGTTGCAAAGCGAGCACCCTCGCCGGTGCGCACGGCGCCGCGTGAAGCGCTCCGGCGCCGGGCGGAAGCGCGCGTTCCGGCGGCGCTATAATCGGCCGCTTCCAGGCAGCTTTCCCGGCCACGGTCGCGTTGCGCGCGCGCTCCTGCAACAGGCCCTCGCGCGCGACGCGGCCGCATTCCAACGCTCGCCCGTGCCAACGATCGACCCTCCAGGCTTCGAACCCGCCATGAGACTTCCCGCTTGCACCGCCGCGCTCGCCCTCGCCGTCTGCGTCGTCGCCGCCGTCCCATCACTACCGGCCCTGGCCCAGGCGGCGCCGGCGCCCGCCGCGACGGCGACGCAGCCGCCACCCGATCCATGGCCGCGGGTCGTCGATCTGAGCAACGCGCAGGTGCTCGTCTACCAGCCGCAGGTCAACAAGTGGGACGGCAGCCGGATCGATTTCCGCGCCGCGCTCGCCATCAAGACCACCGGAGCGAAGGACGAGAGCTTCGGCGTGATCTTCGCGAGCGCACGTACCCAGGTCGACAAGGTCCTGCGCACGGTGGTCTTCGAGGACATGCAGATCGGCAAGATCGACTTCCCGACGCTGCCCGGCCGCGGCGCGGCGTACGCGCCGGAGCTGCAGAAGGAATTCGCGGCCAGTGTCCGCACGATCGCGCTCGACCGGCTCAAGGCGTCGCTGGCAATCGCCGGCGTCAAGCCGCCGACGGTCGCGGTGCAGAACAATCCGCCGCAGGTGCTCGTCAGCTACTCGCCTGCGATCCTGGTGCCGATCGAGGGTGCGCCGGTGCTGAAGCCGGTGCCCGATCACAGCCGCGTCAGGCGCGTGATCAACACGCGCGCGCTGATTCTGCAGGGTGGGTTCGGCGATGCCTTCTATGTGCACGTGTACGACGGCTGGCTCACCGCGGCGTCGATCGGCGGCCCGTGGACGCAGGCAACGCCCGGCCCCATCGTGCGCAGCGAATTGAACGCCATCGCACAGGAGCTCGCGAAGTCCGGCGCCGTCGACCTGCTCGACGGCGGTCCGAAGGCGAATCCGAAGCCATCGCTTGCCAACGGCGTTCCGGCCATCTACACATCGCAGGTCCCGGCCGAGCTGATCGTGTTCAAGGGGCAGCCGGACTTCGTTCCGATCGTCGGCACGCAGCTCCTCTGGGCGTCGAACACGACGAGCGACGTGCTGATCGACACCGCCAGCAACAACTACTACGTGCTGCTTTCCGGCCGCTGGTTCACCGCGGCGAGCATCAACGGTCCGTGGACCTTCGTGCCGGGCAACGCGCTGCCGCCCGACTTCGCGCGCATCCCGCCGCATTCGCTCGCCGGCGCCGTGCTCCCGACCGTCGCCGGCACGCCGCAGGCCGAGGAGGCCGTCATCGAGAACTCGATTCCGCAGACGGCGACCGTGCCGCTCAGGAACGGTCCGAAGTTCACGCCGGAATTCGACGGACCGCCGCAGTACGCGCCGGTCGCCGGCACGCCGCTCACCTATGTCACGAACTCGCACGTGCCGGTGATCCGGGTGTCGCCGAACGCCTTCTACGCGGTGACCGCTGGCGTCTGGTTCACGGCGACCCAGCTCACCGGCCCGTGGACCGTCGCGACATCGCTGCCGCCGGTCATCTACACGATACCGCCGTCCTCGCCGATCCATTACGTGACCTACGTGCGGATCTACGAAGCGACGCCGCAATACGTCTACGTCGGCTACACGCCCGGCTATCTCGGCACCGTGGTCGCGCCGTACGGCACCGTCGTCTACGGCACCGGCTACACGTACGTGCCGTGGGTCGGCACGGTGTGGTACGCAACGCCGTACACCTACGGCGTCGCCGCGACGCCGATCTACAACCCGTACGTCGGATACACGTTCGGCTTCGCGATGGGGCTTGCCACCGCCGCCTGGATGGAGCCGTGGTGGGGCGGCGCCTACTACTATCCGGCGTACTGGGGCGGATACGGCTGCTGCGCGACCGCGAGCGCGAACGTCTACGGACACTGGGGCGCCACGACGTGGTCAGGAACGCGTTCGTGGTACGCGGGCGGCGGCATCGCCGGAACGACGGCGAGCGGCAGCTATTACAACGCGCGCACCGGGACGTCCGGCAGCTACGAGGCCGGCCGCCAGTACAACGCGTGGACGGGCAACGCGACCCGCGGTTACGACCGCACGATGACCGGCGCCGCCGGCGGCTCCGGCAACGTTGCGCGCGCCAGCAACTACAACGTCTATTCCGGGCAGCGCTCCACGGGCTCGGCGGTGTCCGGAACGACCGCGGGCGGAAGCTCCTACGATCGCGCCGGGGCGACGACCGCCGGACCACAGGGCGACGCGCACGTGGGCGGCGGCTCGACGTACAACGCGAAGACCGGCCAGACCAACACCTGGGCGAGCGCCAGCGTCGGCAACAATCACGTCGCCGACGTCAACGGCAACGTCTACACGAACACGGGCAACGGCTGGCAGCAGCATTCATCGAGCGGCTGGAGCGGCGCGTCGGGCGATACGTCCTGGGCCGACAGGGAATCGCAGGCCCGCAGCAGCGGCGCCGACCGGGCCGGCAGCTTCAGCGAGGCGAGCCCGATGTCTCGATACGGCGGCGGTGGGGGCGGTTTCGGCGGCGGCTTTGGGGGCGGCGATCGATTCGGCGGCGGCGGGTTCGGAGGCGATCGCCTCGGTGGCGGCGCCGGCGGCGGCTTTGGCGGGCGTTTCGGTGGCGGCGGCTTTGGCGGCGGCGGCTTCCGCGGCGGTCGGCGCTGACCGACGGGTACCTGCTGCGAGCACCGTGGCCGGCGCTCCGCGCCGTAAGCGCGGGCCGGCGCGACCATGGTCGCACGATCGGGGCGTCGGCGCTCCCGGTCGTGAGGCGTCAGCCGCCGGCGCGGCGGTAATAGAGCTCGAAGCGGGCGAGGAACCGGCGCTGCCCTTCCGCATCGTTGCCGGCGAAATACAACTCGACCCGCTGTCGTGGCAACCGGATCGCGCCCAGGCGCAGGTCGTCGAGTGCGGACAGCACGATGCGCCAGAGCGGATTCCCGTCGACCGGGCGGATCTCGTCGCCATCGACTTTCAGGGCCGCACGATCGACGGCGCCGGGCAGGAGCCGCAGGAATTCCGCGCGGGAGATCGTCATCTCCTGGCGCAGCGCCAGGACCTCATGCTCAGCCACCGGCAATCGGTGGCCAGATCGCCAACTCGTCGTCCTGTCGCAGCTGACGGGAGCCGCGGTCGGCAGGCGCAATGTAGTGTCCGTTGACCAGCACCAGGTGGCACAGCTTCGGCGGGAGATTCCGCTCGCGGATCACGTCGGCGATCGTGGTGTCCGGGGGCAGCTCGAGCTCCAGCCGGTTCGTGCGGCGGGCCTCGGGCGGGAGATGGTCGGCCAGCGACGCGTAGAGCTTCAGCGCGACGCGCATGGGGCGGCGCCGGCCTACGCGGCGGCCTGCGCGCCGGCGAGGTAGGCTTCGGTGATGCGCAGCGGCTCGCGCAGCAGCCGGTCCTTCCACGGCCCGAGCCGCACGCGACCCTCGATCAGTCCGCGCAGAACGCCGACGTGCTCGGTCAGCCCGATGCTGGTCGCGCCGATGAGGACGTCGCCGGCGAATTGAAGGCAGAGATAGCGGAAGCCGGGCGCATCGACCAGCTCGGCGCGCTCGCCTCCGGGCTCGCCCCACCACTGCCCGAACGACGACGAGACGAGCCCGATCGTGTCGAGCACGTTGAGCGTCAGGTTGCCGCGCGAGGCGATGCGCTGGCCGGCCATGTTGCTGGCCGCCTGGCGCGCCTGCTCGACCGCGCTGGGCTGGATCGCGTTGATCCCGTGCTTGCCGGTGCTGAAGTTGAGAGCCTCGGCGACGTCGCCGGCCGCGTAGACGCCCGGCACGCTCGACTGCAGCGTCGCGTCGACGACGACCCCCGTCGCGCAGGTGATTCCGCTGCCTTCGAGGAACTCGACGTTCGGGCGCACGCCTGCCGCGACGATGATCGCGTCGGTCTCGAGCTCCTCGCCGGAATCGAGCCGGGCGACGAGCGCATCGCCGGCGCCGCCCGCGCGCCGGATCGACGTCACGCGCGCCGCGAGATGCACGTTCACGCCCTTCGCGACGCACCAGTCGCGGATCATCTTGCCGGCGACCGGCGTCATCATCCGCGGCACCATCCGGTCGCCCATCTCGACGACGGTGAGCTTCAGGCCGCGGCTGACCAAAGACTCCATGATGATGCAGCCGATGAACCCGGCGCCGATCTGCAGCACGCGCGACCCGGGCGCGGCGCGCGCCATGATGCTGCGCGCATCGGCCATCGTCCAGCAGGCGTTGACGCCCGGCAGGTCGATGCCGGCGATGTCGGGGCGAACCGGGCGCGACCCGGTGGCAACGAGCAGCCGGTCGTAGTCGCGGCTTCCGCCACCATGCAGACGCAGCTTCCGGCCCGCGGTGTCGACGGCATCGACGCGCTCGCGAACGAGCTCGATGCGCAGGCGGTCGTAGTGCCCCGGATCCTTGCGCAGATAGGTGCCGGCCTCGCCGATCTCGCCCATCATCAGATACGGCAGCGCCATCCGCGAGTACGGCGGCTCCGGCTCGTCTCCGATCAGCGTGATCGTGGCCGTCGGGTCGAGCTTGCGCAGCGTCTCGGCGGCGACGACCCCCGCCGGTCCGTTGCCGATGATCACGTGCTTCATGCGTGGCCTCCGCTCGCGACGGCATGCGATCGCAGCGCGCGCCGCGATCGCACTTCCGTGCGCCGCTCAGGCACCGAGGCCCAGGCGCGCGAGGGTCTCCTTGGTCGGCACGCCCGTCTTCGACCAGCCGCGGAGCTCGTAATACTCGGGCAGCATCTTGTCGAGATGGTTGACGAGGCCCTTCGCGGGACCGGTCTTCGCCGCCTCGGTCAGGAGCCGCTTCGGCAGGTTGTCGTCCTTGTCGGTGAATCCCGCGGCATTGTTGAATTTCCGCTCGAGATTCCAGATCCGCTCGCCGACCAGCGCGAGCTTGTCCATCGACCAGTCGCCCTCGCACGCGGCCTGCAGCTGCGGCTGGACATCGGCGAGCGTCCATGCGAACGAGGTGAAGATGCAAAGGCCCGACGAATCGAACACCGCGGTCGCGTCCTGGAATGCCTTGACGAGGCCCGCCTTGCCCTCGGTCACGTGCGGATCGGTCTTCATCGGAATGCCCATCACCTCCGAGGCCACCGTGTAGCCGCGCAGGTGGCACGCGCCGCGATTGGACGTCGCGTAGGCGAGCCCCATGCCCTGGATGCCGCGCGAGTCGTAGGCCGGGAACTCCTGTCCCTTCACCGACATCGACAGCTCCGGCCGGCCGTACTTCGCGCACAGTCGCTTCGAGCCCAGCCCGATCTCCTTGCCGAAGCCTTCGCCGCGACAGGTCATCTCGACCAGCTTGGTCAGCACCTCCGCCGAACCGAACGTGAGCGGGAAGCCGACATCGGCTTCCTTGATCAGGCCGAGGTCGTAGAGCTCCATCGCCGCGCCCACCGTGGCGCCGAACGATATCGGGTCGATGCCGTCTTCGTTGCAGATGAAGTTGGCGTAGGTCAATGCCTCGAGATCGCCGACCCCCGTCGCCGCGCCCAGTGCCCACGCCGCTTCGTACTCGAGGCCGCCCGAAGCCCCCCAGTACTGCGGCTTGGTGACGACCGTGAAGTGCTTCTCGTCGAGCTTCGAGATCCGGCCGCAGGCGATCGTGCAGCCGAAGCATGCCTGATTGGTGACGAGGTTCGGCTTGCCGTCGGTCGGCCGCGGCTCGTGCATCGCTTCCGCCGAGATCTTGCGCGCGTCCTCGAACTGCACGTCGCGGTGGTTGCGCGTGGGCAGCGCGCCGACCTCGTTGATCACGTTCATCAGCACCTGGGTGCCGAACTTCGGCAGGCCCTGGCCGGTGACGGCGTTGTCGGCGAGGACCTTCTTCGCCGCGACCGTGGCCTTCATGAACGCCGACGGGTCCTTGACCTTGCCCACGCCCAGCGTGCCGCGCACGGCAATCGCCTTGAGATTCTTGGAGCCCATCACCGCGCCGACGCCGGACCGGCCGGCCGCGCGGTGCAGGTCGTTGACGACCGCCGCGAACAGCACGCCCGCCTCGCCGGCCCGTCCGATGCTCGAGACGCGGATGGCCGGATCCTGGTGCTTCTTCTTGAGGATCGACTCGGTCTCCCAGACGCTCTTCCCCCAAACGTCGTCGGCGGGGAGCAGCTCCGTCTTGTCGTTCTCGATCCGCAGGTAGACGGGCTTCGGCGACTTGCCCTCGAAGATGATCATGTCCCAGCCGGCGAAGCGCAGCTCGGCCCCGAAGTATCCGCCGGAGTTCGAGCAGGCGATCGCGCCGGTGAGCGGCCCTTTGGTGATCACCGAGTAGCGCGCGCTGGTGGATGCCATCGTCCCGGTGAGCGGGCCGGTGGCGAAGATCAGCTTGTTCGCGGTGCTGAGCGGATCGACCTTCGGGTCGACCTCCTCGCAGAAGTACTTGGTCGCGAGACCGCGCTGACCGAGATAGTCCTGCGCCCATTCCATGTTCAGCGGTTCCGGCGTGCAGGTGCCCTTGGTGAGGTTCACCCGCAGAATCTTGCGTTGCCAGGCCATGGTGATCTCCTCAGGCTTGCGGTTGCGTATCGAGCTTGGCGGCCCATTGGCGCATGCGTCCCAGGCCGGTCCAATCGGCGTCGACGTAGGTGATCGCTCCGGTGGGACAGGCGTCGACGCACGCGGGGTGGTCGGCGCAGAGGTCGCACTTCTGCACCTTGCCCGTATCCTGGACATAGTTGATGGTGCCGAAGGGGCAGGCGACCGTGCACACCTTGCAGCCGACGCACACGTTCTCCAGCACGACCTTCGCGCCGGTCGCCGCGTCGACCTTGATCGCTTCCACCGGACAGGCGTGCAGGCACCATGCCTCGTCGCATTGCGTGCACGTGTACGGAACCTTGCGACCCTTCTCGTGGAAATCGAAGACCTTGATCCGCGACTTGGCGGGATTGAACACGCCGTAGTTCTCGTACGAGCAGGCCATCTCGCACTGGAGACAGCCCGTGCACTTGCCGGGATCGAGATGAAGGGATTTATGCATGGCGGCTCCTGGTCGTTGCGCGTAGATGTCGGCCGTGCGGCGGGGGCCTCGCGCGGGCGCGATTTGCGCCTTGCGAGGTTTGCCGGAAAGAGTACACAACGCCAACTGAAAACGCCAGAGCGCCATGCGCTGCCGTTCGTGCACCGCACCAGCGCGCGGGCCGCGCGGGCCGGGACCGACACCCGTGCGCCACCCGCCGGCGAACGAGCATCCTTGTGCGAGCGCGGTAGAATGGACCGCGACATGGCGGCGGGTCGCGCAGTGCGCACCCCGGCCGCGCCATGCCGAGTCTCGTCCGATGCCCAACGCCCTGCATTCCCGCTCGCCTTACGCGCGGATCGCCGTCGCGATGCTCGCTTGCGCCGCACTGAACCCGGCGCCCGCCGCGCGCGCCGGCGACGACATCGTCCTGACGCCGCAACGGGTGTCCGAGCACGTTTGGTTCTTTCAGGGCGAGCCGGGGGCGGCGAGCTCGGCGAACCGGGGTTTCATGTCCAATGCCGGCTTCGTGGTGACCGCGGACGGCGTGGTCGCCTTCGACGCCCTGGGCACCCCGGCGCTGGGGCGCGCGATGATCGCCGCGATCGGCAAGGTGACGAAGGCGCCGATCCGCCGCGTCGTCGTTTCGCACTACCACGCCGACCACATCTACGGATTGCAGGAGTTCCGCCGGATCGGCGCCGAGATCTGGGCGCATCGCAACGCCCGGCTCTACCTCGCATCGGACACCGCCACCCGCCGGCTCGCCCAGCGGCGCGCCGAGCTCTTTCCCTGGGTCGACGAGACCACCCAGCTGGTGCCGCCGGACGTCTGGCTCGACGGCGACACGGACTTTCGCGCGGGCGGGGTCACCTTCCGGCTCGTCTACTCCGGAGGTGCGCACTCGCCGGAAGATCTCCTGCTGTTCGTCGTCGAGGATCGCGTGCTGTTCGCCGGCGATCTGATCTTCTCCGGCCGCCTTCCGTTCGTGGGGACCTCCGACAGCCGGGAATGGCAGAAGGCGCTGGACAGGGTGGTGTCGCTCCGTCCGAGCCGCGTGGTGCCCGGGCATGGTCCCGCGTCGACGGACGCCGAGCGCGATCTCGCCACCACGCGCGACTATCTTGCCTACCTGCGCGAGACGATGGGTCGGGCGGTGCGGGAATTCCAGCCTTTCGAGGACGCTTATGCGGGCACCGACTGGTCGCGCTACGCGGCGCTGCCCGCATTTGCCGAGGCGAACCGGATCAACGCCTACGGGACCTACCTGCTGCTCGAGCAGGAAGAGCTCCGGGGTGCCAGGAACTGAGGTGCTTCGGTGATCAACGATCCGGTCCTCGCGGTTGCCGTGCGCGCCGCCCGCCGCGCGGGCGCCGTGATCGTCGACGCAGCGCGCGATCTCAAGCGGCTGCCCGCGCACGCGAAGAACCATGACGACATCGCGACCAATGCGGACACCGAGGCGGAGAACGCGATCATCGCCACGCTGCGTGCCGCGTTTCCCGCGCACGCGATCGTCGGCGAGGAGTCGGGCGAGATCGTGAGCCAGATCGAAGGGTCCGACGGTGGCAGCCGGGGCACATTCCAGTGGATCGTCGACCCGATCGACGGGACCGCGAACTTCGTCCACGGCTTCCCCTACTACGCCGTGTCGATAGCGCTGACCCACGCCGGAGAGGTGACGCACGCGGTCGTGCTCGACCCGGTCCACGACGAGCTCTTCACGGCGATCAAGGGCAAGGGCGCTCAGCAGAACGGCACGCCGATCCGCACGTCGACCTGCCTCCGCCTGAACAGCGCGCTGGTCGGCACGGTGTTCCCGACGCGCAGCAATCCGAAGATGGCCGCCTACCTGCGGGTGTTCAATGCGCTCGTGACGCAGTGCGCGGGCATCCGCCGCGCGGGCGCCTGCGCGCTCGACCTCGCCTACGTCGCGTCGGGACGCCTCGACGGCTTCTGGGTGATGAGCCTCAAGCCCTGGGACGTCGCCGCCGGATCGCTGATCGTGAAGGAGGCCGGCGGCCGCGTCGGCGACTTTGCCGGCGGCGCCGATTTCCTGCGCACGAACGAAGTGATCGCCGCGGCGCCCGGGGTGTTCAACGAGCTGCGGGAGGCGCTCGCGGCGGCGCGGAGCTAGCCGGCCCCGGCGCGGATTCCGCGCGCGCCGCAGAGGGCGGCAGCAGCGCGACGGCGGCAAGCGTGACGCAGGCGATCCCGGCCATCGCCGTCAGCAGCGCGCCGAATCCGCTCGCCTTGACGACGGGACCGAGGAGCCAGACGGCGGCCGAGCTCACTCCGAACGACACGGTGAGGCGGATTCCGCTCACCCGCGAGCGCACGCGGTCGTCGACGTAGCGGACGATCATCGCATCGGTGAACGGAATCGCCCCGAACACGACGACCATGAACAGGATCTGCAGCGCGAACAGCGCCCAGCCCGAGCGCGTCGGCGGCGGCGGCGAACAGCGGCACCTGCAGCGCCACGATGCCGGCGTAGAGGTGCTTGAGCGGGTAGCGGTCGATCAGCAGGCCCACGGCGACCTGCGCGAACGAAGCGATCACGTACACGCCGGCGAGCATCGCGCCGAGCACCGCCGGATCCTCGACGATGCCCTCGAAGCGCTCGCGCAGGAGCTGGCCGTTGCCGTTGGTCGTGAAGTTGAACAGCAGCGAAGAGGAAATCGCCGCGACGGTCATCACCACCAGCACCCGTGCCACCGTCCGCGGATCGTGCGCGACCGGGAGGCGGGCGCCGTGCGCCGGCGGCTGCGATTCCGCGGGCGCGATTCGCGCGAAAGCGAGTCCGCAGGCGAGCGCGACGAGGCCGGGAACCGCGAACGCCGCGCGCCAGCCCGCGTACTTGACGAGCAAGCCCGTCGTCACCGCCGCGAGCGCCACGCCGAGGTTCCCGGCGAGGCCGTTGACGCCTATCGTGAGCCCGGGTCGACGGGCGTCGCGCACGAGCATCGGGATGCCCACCGGATGGTAGATCGACGAGAAGGCCCCCAGCAGCGTCAGCGCGCACGCGAGCTGCCAGGCGTTTGCCGTCAGCGCCACGAGCAGCGCGGACGCGCCCATCCCGAAGAAGAAGACCAGCATCATCCGCCGCCGCCCCCACAGGTCGCCCAGTCGTCCCGAGGGCAGCGCTCCGAGGCCGAACAGCATGAACGCTCCGACGCTGTACGGCATCAGGTCTTCCCAGCCGGCGAAGCCGAATTCGGCCGCGATCGGGACGACCGCGGTCGCGAAGATGAGCAGGAACATGTGATCGAGCGCGTGCGCGCCGTTGAGCAGCAGCGCCGTCTTCCGGGATATCTTTTCGCTCATCGCGGCAACCCGGGATCGGGCGCCGGCCCGGCGAGCTGCGCGAGCTCCGCGGCCAACGCCGCCGGAATCTCGATGCCCGCCGCGGCCGCCTTCTCGGCGAGCATGCGCCGTCGCGCGCCGGGCAGCCGCACGCCCGGATCGCGGGTCATTTCGCCGATCAGCGCCTCGACGCGCGCGGCATAAGCCTCGCGGCCCGCGAGCGCACCCGGATCGATGACCAGAAACGCCTGCCCGATCCGCGGACGATTGCCCTCGTCGACGAAGAACGAGCTCGCCTCGAAGCCCAGCGCGGCGCCGGTGAGCGCGGTGACCATCAGCTCGACGACCAGCGCCAGCATCGCGCCCTTCGCTCCGCCCATCGGCAGCATGGAGCCCTCCAACCCCGCCTTCGGATCGGTCGTGGGATTGCCGTCACGATCGAGCGCCCAGCCCGGCGGAATCGACTTGCCCTCCTTCGCCGCGACCATCAGCTTGCCGCGCGCGACTTCCGACAGCGACAGGTCGACGACGAGGGGCGCGCCGGCGGCTCGCGGAAACACCGCGGCGACCGGATTGGTGCCGAGCAGCGGCCGCCGTCCGCCGGCCACGGCCATGGCCGCGGGCGAATTGCCCATCGCCAGGCCGACCATTCCGGCTGCGCCGACCGGCTCGAGGTGACAGCGCGGCCACGCCGAAGTGGTGACTGTTGGTGACGCCGGCAAAGGCGACGCCGAATTCCCGGGCACGCGCGATCGCCGCATCGACCGCCAGCGCGCAGGCCGGGAAGGCGAGCCCGCATTTCGCGTCGACAAGCACCGCGCCGCCCTTCGCGCTCACGATCTCCGGCCGCGCGGTCCCGTCGGCGCGGCCGTTGCGCAGGTGCGTCGCGTATTGCGGCACGCGCGACACGCCGTGCGACGCGAGCCCGCGCGCGTCGGCGTAGACCAGCGCGCGCGCGGTTGCCGACGCCATGTCGGGGCTCGCGCCGGCTCGCGCCAGCGCCCGCCGCGCGAGGTCCTCGAGTGCATCCGGAGAGATTGTTGGCATGGATCGATTGCGCGTCCCTGGGGTCACTGTTCGTGGCCGGCTGAAGCCGGCCCCACGGCCGCGGTGCCATGGTGTCGGAGTCCGTCGGCCGCAGATTTTCTTCGCGTGGGGCCGGCTTCAGCCGGCCATCCTACCCGGCGCCGCGCGGTGCCCCCAGCGCGGCAGCAACCCGTTCGGCGATCATCGTCGACACGCGAACGTTCGACTCCGCGGTAACTCCGGCGATGTGCGGCGTGAGCAGCAGATTCGGGCAACCCGCGAGCGGCGTGCCGGCCGGCAGGGGCTCCTGCGCGAACACGTCGAGCGCCGCGCCGCCCAGATGCCCCGAGCGCAGCGCCTGCGCCACGGCCGCTTCGTCGACGACGCCACCGCGCGCCGTGTTGATCAGGATGGCGCCGGGCCGCATCTGCGCGAGGCGTGCGGCGTCGATGAGGTTGCGCGTGGCCGCGACCAGCGGAACGTGCAGCGTCACGACGTCGGCCTCGGCCAGCAGCACGCCGAGCGCGCGCGGCGCAACGCCGTGCTCGTCCCACTCCGGCGCGGCGTCCGGGAGCTCCGCGTCGCAGCCGATGCAGCGCATCCCGCTCGCGCGCCCGAGCCTCGCCACGCAGCGGCCGATGCTGCCGAAGCCGACGATGCCGAGCGTCTTGCCGCCGATCTCGCGGCCGCTGGACAGGGCGGCGCGCGGCCAGCCGCCCCCGGCGACCTCCGCGGACGCCGTATACGCGCCGCGGAGCAGGAGCATCGCCGCGCCGATCACGTACTCCGCCACCGCCTGCGCGTTGGCCCCGGTTGCCGGTATCACGTCGATCCGCCGCGCGCGGCAGGCCTCGACGTCGATGTTGTCGAGACCGACGCCCAGCCGGCCGACGACGCGAAGCCGCGGCGCCGCGTCCAGCAGCGCGGCGCCGACCTGCGTGCGATTGCGCACGATCAGCGCATCCGCCGGCGCGAGCCGCTGCCGGAGCTCGTCGGGGCGATCGACGAGCCCCTGGTCGTAATGCGTGTCGTGCCGCGCCGCGAGGCTCGCCACGGCGCCCTCGTCCATGAACTCGCTGATGACGACACGCATCGGGCTACGGATTCCTCGCGAAGAGCAGATCGATGTCGGCGAACGCCTTGAACTCGAGCGCGTTGCCGAACGGATCGAGGAAGAACATCGTCGCCTGCTCTCCCGGCAGTCCCTTGAAGCGCACGTAGGGCTCGACGACGAATCGGGTGCCCGCAGCCTTCAGCTTCGCCGCGAGCGCCTCCCACGCGGGCAGGTCGAGGATCACGCCGAAGTGGCGCACCGGGACGTGCTGGCCGTCGACGAGGCTCGTCGCGTCGGCCATCTTCGCCGCCGCGACCTTGTGCGCAACGATCTGGTGGCCATGGAAGTCGAAATCCACCCAATCCTCCGACGAGCGCCCCTCGGCGCATCCGAGGAAGTCGCCGTAGAAGCGGCGCGCCTCCCCGAGGTCGGTGACCGGAAAGGCGAGGTGAAAGCGCGGGTAGTTCCGCGGCGGCAGGTGCGTGGCGGTCACAGCTGCATCCCCCATCGTCGAACCGTGCGGGCTTCCACGGTCCTGAAAATGACGTTCTCGACCAGCAGGCCGATCACGATCACGGTGAGCAGCCCGGCAAACACCGAAGGAATCTCCAGTTGATTCTTGTTCTCGTAGATGAACCAGCCCAGCCCGCCCGACCCCGACGAAACGCCGAAGACGAGCTCGGCTGCGATCAGCGTCCGCCAGGCGAACGCCCAGCCGATCTTGAGCCCGGTGAGTATGCTCGGAAATGCCGCGGGGATGAGGATCTGGCCGACGTAGCGCAGACCCGAGAGGCCATAGTTGCGGCCGACCATGCGCAGCGTCGTCGACACCGACAGGAAGCCGGAGTGCGTATTGAGCGCCACGGACCAGAGTACCGAGTGGATGATGACGAAGACGATGCTGCCGTAGCCCAGGCCGAACCAGATCAGCGCGAGCGGCAGCAGCGCGATCGCCGGCAGCGGATTGAACATCGACGTGAGGAGCTCCAGCAGATCGGTGCCGACGCGCGTCGAAATGGCGATGACGGTCAGCGTGGCGGCACACAGGATTCCCGCCGCGTAGCCCGCGAGCAGCACCTTCACCGACGTCAACGCCTTGTCCGGAAGCTGACCGCTCGCGACGGCATCGAAGAACGCGGACATCGTCGCGGAAAACGTCGGGAGCAGCAGCGGATTGCCGAGCCAGCTGGCGTAGGCCTCCCAGAGCGCCGCGAGCGCGACGAGGAGCGCCAGCTTCCGCGCGGCGCCGACGTTGGCCAGCCGCTCCCATCGGGACAGCGGCTTCTCCACGACCCCGAACGCCGCGGGGTCGATCGGCTGCCGGTAGAACTCCGCGCGGACGGACGACGCCGAGTCAGCCATGGTGCGTCTCCTTCGCTTCGACCTCGTCGGCGAACAGCATCGAGTGGATCTTCCTTTCCAGCGCCTCCAACCCGCCGGCACCGGCCGCGACGGCGTCGCGCGGCAGGCTGTTCAACTCCGCCTTGACCTGCCCCGGATGCGGCGACAGCAGCAGGATCCGGCTGCCGATGCGGATCGCCTCGGGGATCGAATGGGTGACGAACAGCACCGTGAAGCGCGTCTCGTCCCAGAGCTGCAGCAGCTCGTCCTGCATCTTGCGCCGCGTGAGCGCGTCGAGGGCCGCGAACGGCTCGTCCATCAGCAGGATGTCCGGCTCCATCGCCATCCCCCGCGCGATGGCGACCCGCTGCTTCATCCCGCCCGACAGCGTGTGCGGCAGGCTGTCGGCGAATTTCGTCAGGTTCACCTTGGCGATCGCCTCGCGCGCCTTCTCCCGGGCGGCGCGGCCGGCGAGCCGGCCGCTCGCCACCAGCGCAAACGTCACGTTCTCGGTCACCGTCTTCCAGGGCAGCAGCTGGTCGAACTCCTGGAACACCATCATCCGGTCCGGCCCGGGTCGCGCCACGATCTCGCCCTTCAGCCGGATCTCGCCTTCGACGGGAGCGATGTAACCGCCGACCGCCTTCAGGAGCGTCGACTTGCCGCAGCCCGAGGGCCCGAGGAGGATGAAGCGGTCGGAGCGGAACACCTGGAAATCGACACGGTAGGTCGCGGTGACGAGGTGGTCCCTGGTCTTGTACTGCAGCGTCACGCCGCGGACGTCGAGCAGCGGTGAAGCGTCGGCATGCGCGGCCATCATCAAGACACATTCACCGCTGCCAGGGCAGGCGGTCGAGGTCGACGTTGCCGCCGGAGACGATGACGCCGACCCGCGCGCCGTAGGCGTCGAGCGAGCGCTCGATCAGGCACGCCAGCGGCACGGCCGACGATGCCTCGATCACGAGCTTCATCCGCTCCCAGGTCATCCGCATCGCCTGCACGATCGCCTCCTCGCTGGCCAGCCCGATACCGGCGACGTTGCGCCGGATCGCCGCGAGCGTCCGTGGCGAGAGCGTCGTGCGCAGACCGTCGGCGATCGTGGTCGCCGCCGGCAGCGGCTCGACCTGCCCCGAGCGAAAGCTGCGTGCCGCGTCGTCCGCGTTCGCCGGCTCGGCGCCGTAGACGCGCGTCACCGGGCGCATCGACCGCGCCACGATCGCCGTCCCGGATAGCAGCCCGCCTCCGCCCACCGGCGCGATCACGATGTCGAGATTCGGCACCGCTTCGAGCAACTCGAGGGCCGCCGTGCCCTGCCCGGCGATCACCCGGGGGTCGTCGAACGGATGGATCAGCGTCGCCGCGGTCTCGGCCTGGATGGCGGCACAGGCGTCCTCGCGCGCCGCCACGGTGGGCGCGCAGAACCGGATCGTCGCGCCGAACCGGCGCACGTTCTCCTGCTTCACTTTCGCCGCGTTCTCCGGCATCACCACCCACGCGGGGATCCCGCGCGCGCGGGCGGCATACGCGAGCGCCGCACCGTGATTGCCCGACGAATGCGTGACGACGCCGAGCTTCGCCTCGCCGTCGGTCAGCGAGAACACCGCATTGACCGCGCCGCGCGCCTTGAACGCGCCGACCTTCTGCAGGTTCTCGCACTTGAAGTGCAGCTCCGCGCCGACCTCTGCGTCGAGCGACCGGCAGCGGAACACCGGCGTCCGGTGCACATGGGGGGCGATCCGCGCATGCGCCGCCCGGATCGCCACGAGGTCGGGAAGCGCCAGCGCCTCGACCCGCGCCGCTTCCGGCATCAGCTGCCTGCCGCGGCGTGGATGTTCGGGAAGAACAGGTCCTTCCACGAATCCGGCTTCGCCTTGATCGCCCCGACCTTGGCCATGAAGTCGACGTACTTCATCACGTTCTGCGGCGTCGTCGTATAGACGATGGCGGGGTCGTTCAGCATCGCGAGTATGTCGGCGACCGTGTCCTTGTCCTTCGAGATCCGCAGGTAGGCCTCGGCAGCGGCCTTCTTGTCGCGGTTGATCTGCGCGATGGCCTCGTCGAGCGCCTTCACGAACGCGTCGTAGAGCTTCGGATTCTCGTTGCGGAACTTGGACGTCGTCCAGACCACGTTGAACGTCGCAGGCCCGCCGAGCACGTCGTACGAGCTCAGGACGGTGCGGATGCCCGGCTTCTCCAGCTGCTGGTACTGGAACGGCGGCGAGCTGAAATGCGCGGTGATCTCGGAGGCGCCGGACAGCAGCGCGACCTGCGCATCCGGATGGGAAAGCGACACCGTCAGCGCGTCGAGCTTCCCTTGCTGGCCCTCGCCGAACGCCTTCTCCGCCGCCATCTGCAGCGTGACCGCCTGGATCGACACCTTGACCGCCGGCAGCGCGATACGGTCCTTCTCGGTGAAGTCCTTGATCGTGCGCACGTTCGGATTGCGCGTGTTGAGATAGAGCGGCATCGAGTTGATCGCCGAAACGGCCTTGACGTCGAGGTTGCCCCGGGTGCGCGCCCACAGCGTGACCAGCGGGCCGACGCCGCCGGACGCGAACTGCAGGCTGTTGGAGAGCAGCGCGTCGTTCATCACGTTGCCTCCGGCGAACTTCGCCCACCCGACCTTGACGTCGATGCCGGCCGCCTTCGCATGCTTTTCGATCAGCTTCTGCTCCTCCATCAGCATCAGGGGAAGATAGCTGATGCCGTATTGCTGTGCGACCTTGATTTCGGCCAGTTCCGCACGCAGCGCCGGCGAGAGAAGCACGGCCGCGACCAGCAGTGCAATGCGCATCATTGAAGCTTGCATCGGGAATCCTCCGTAGGGAACCCGTCGCGGGGGCCCCCGCGGGCGCGACGGGCGCGTGCGCAGTATAGGCCGCGGCGCGCCGGCGCGGAACAGCCGGCCGGGGGGCGGCGGCCGCTCAGGCGCTCTCGTAGAGGCGCGTCAGCACGAATTCGCGGTGACCCAGCGCCTCGGCCGCGGTCAGGCGGCCGTTCGCGGTGCGGAACATCATGTCGAGCAGCTTGTCGCCGGCCTCCCCCATCGTCAATTCGCGCTGGAGGAGGCCGCTGGTATCCACGTCGATGTGCTCGCTCATCGTGCGCACGGTCCGCGGGTTCGCGCAGATCTTGATCACCGGCAGGATCGGATTGCCGATCACGTTGCCCTGCCCCGTCGGAAAGAAGTGGACGACGAAGCCCGAAGCCGCGCACAGCGTGACCATCTCGGCGGCCGCCGACGAGCTGTCCATGAACCACAGGCCGCGCCCGGCGGGCACCTCGGCCTTGTCGAGGACGCCGTCGATCACGCATTTCTTCCCTATCTTCTGGATGTTGCCCAGGGCCTTCTCCTCGATCGTCGTCAGGCCGCCGACGATGTTGCCCTTGGTCGGCTGCGAGTCGGAGAGGTCGGACGTCTTGTGCCGATTGATCACCGCCTGGTAGCGGTCGAACATCGCCATGAACTGCGCGCGCACCGCGTCGTCGCGGCAGCGGGCGGCGACGATCTGCTCGCCGCCGGTGAGCTCGGTCGTCTCGCCGAAGACCAGCGTGCAGCCGGCCGCGTAGAGCTTGTCGAAGGCGTCGCCCACGGTCGGGTTCGACCCGCAGCCGGAGGTCGTGTCGGACTCGCCGCACTTGGTCGAGACCCAGAGCTCCGCGAGGGCGCATTCGACGCGCTGCCGCTCGCTCGCCCATTGCACGTACTCCTTGGCGGCCTTCGATGCGCGCATGATCGTGTCGTGGTCGCCGTGCAGCTCGATGCCCACGCCGGTCACCGGCTTGCCGGTGGCGGCGATGCCGTCGACGACCTTCTTCGTCCACTGGTCCTCGATGCCGATCACGACCACGGCGGCGACATTGGGACTCGCGCCGGTGCCGATCAGCGTGCGGAAATGCAGATCGAGGTCCGCGCCGAACTGCAGCCTGCCGTACGGATGCGGGATCGCCATCGCCCCCTTGACGTTGTGCGCGACGGCCTCGCAGGCGGCGTTCGACAGGTCGTCGACCGGCAGGATGACGACATGGTTGCGGACGCCGACGCGGCCGTTCTCGCGGCGGTAACCCTGGAAGGTCTTCTGCATGGTCATGTCACCACCGCTTCGTCTTGATGTTGTGGACATGCGCATGCTCGCCCTTGCGGATCGGCTGCACGACCTTGCCGATGTCGATGCCGTACTTGAGCACGGTGTCGCCGACGCCCATGTTCTTCAGCGCCACCTTGTGGCCGAGCGGAATGTCCTGAACGCAGGGCAGCGTGATCGTCCGGTCCTCGTCGAGGATGAGGCCGGTCAGCGTCGCGCCGGCCTTGACGCCCTCGACGACGACGACGGCAACGGAATCGTCGGGGTTGTGCAAGACGCAATGAATCATCGAGAACTCCTGGAGGGCGGACCCCGGCACGCCTGCGCGGAACCCCGCGGTTGCGCCGCCGCTCGCGCGGCGACCCCCGCCATCGTAACCCGGGCCGCGCGCCCGGCCAACTGCGTCGTGGCCGACCGGGGTGGCCCTCTCAGAACTCGAGGACGGCCTGGGCCACCGGCGCGAAGCTTCGGCGATGCGCCGGACAGGGGCCGTGCCGCGCCAGTGCCGCGAGGTGCTGCAGCGTCCCGTAGCCCTTGTTCTGCGCGAATCCGTACTGCGGATAGGCGCCGTCGAGCGCGACCAGCATTGCGTCGCGCGCGGTCTTGGCGAGGATCGACGCCGCCCCGATGACCGCCACGTCGCGGTCGCCCTTGACGATCGCCCGGGCCGCGCAGGGGAGCTGCGGGCAGCGGTTGCCGTCGATCCATGCCTCGCCGGGCACGATCGTGAGCTGCAGGACCGCGCGGCGCATCGCGAGCATCGTCGCCTGCAGGATGTTCAGCGCATCGATCTCGGCGACATCGGCCGTGCCGACCGCCCAGCTCAGCGCCCGCGCGCGGATTTCGGCTGCAAGCCGCTCGCGCGCAGCCGCGGAGAGCAGCTTCGAATCGCGCAGGCCGGCGATCGGGCGCGCCGGGTCGAGGATCACTGCGGCCGCGACGACCGGGCCGGCGAGCGGCCCGCGGCCCGCCTCGTCGACGCCTGCGACCAGGGGCCCCGTCCTCAACAGGTCACCCCGGCGGCGCGCAATTCCCCGATCAGCGCGTCGGCGGCGAGCCCGCCGGTGTCCGCAGCGAGCGACGCCGCGAAACCGGCGAACAGCGCTTCCAGCCGGCGCCGCGTCACCGTGTCGTCGTACAGGTTGCCCGCGGCCTGCGCGAGATTCTCCGCCGTGGCGTCGTCCTGCAGGAGCTCGGGAACGACGAATTTTCCGGCGAGCACGTTCGGCAGCCCGACCCAGGGCAAGAGCAGGCGGCGCCGGACGATGAACGCCGTCAGTGCGTTGACCCGGTAGAAGATCACATGCGGGCAGCGCGCGAGCGCGGCTTCGAGGGTCGCCGTGCCCGAGGCGACGAGCGCGACGTCGGCGGCGCGCAGCGCGTCGGTCGCATGACCGTAGAGCAGGGTGAGCGGCAGATGTCCGAGGTCGAGCCGGACGATCGCGGCCTCGAAGCGGTCGCGCGTCGGTCGCGTCGCGAGAGGGACGAGGAAACGCGCATCCGGACGCATCGCGTGGAGCGCCGCGGCCGTCTGCAGCACGAGATCGCCGTGCATGTCGAGCTCCGACGCGCGGCTCCCGGGCAGGAGCGCGAAGACCGGCTGCGCAATGCCGAGCTTCAGCTGCTCGCGCGCGATGCGCCGGGAACCGAGCACGGCTGCCCGGCTCGCGAGCGGATGCCCGACGAAGGTCACCGGCACGCCGGCCGCCTCGTAGAGCGGCGGCTCGAACGGAAACAGCGCGAGCATCCGGTGGATCGAGCGCCCGATCGTCTGCAGACGCTCGCGCCGCCAGGCCCACACCGACGGGCTGACGAAATGCACGGTCCGCACCCCGGCGCGCTTGAGCTTCGCCTCCAGGCCGAGGTTGAAATCCGGGGCGTCGACGCCGATGAACATCGACACCCGCTCCGCGCGAAGCCTGCGCGCCAGGCCCCGCCGCAGCGCGATGAGCTGCGGCAGCCGCGACAGCACCTCGACGAATCCGCGCACCGCCAGCGTCTCCACCGGGTACCATGCCTCGCAGCCCTCCTGTTCCATGCGCGGGCCGGCGACCCCGACGAAACGCGCCTGCGGCAGCCGTTCGCGAACGGCGCGGATAAGCGTCGCGGCGAGCGCGTCGCCCGAGGCCTCGCCGGCGACGATGCCGATGGTCACGGTGCCGGCGGACGGAGCAGCGTCGGGCATCGCGGTCGCCTGACCGCGCTCAGCGGATGATGCCGCGGCCGGTGTCGGCGAGGAAATCGACCAGCGGGGCGAGCGCGGGGGAAGCCTGCGCCGCGCGCGCGAGCTCGGCCCTGGCGTCGTCGAGCGAGCGCCCCTCGCGGTAGAGCGTCTTGTAGGCGCGACGCACCGCGAGGATGTCCTCCGCGGAAAAGCCGCGCCGGCGCAACCCCTCGTTGTTGGTGCCGCGCGGCGCGGCCGGATAGCCGGCGGCCGTGACGAACGGCGGGACGTCCTGCAGCACGATCGCGCCGGCCGCGAGCATTGCATGCGCGCCGACCCGGCAGAACTGGTGGACGCCCGCATACGCACCCAGCACGACCCAGTCGCCGATGTGAACGTGGCCCGCGATCTGGGCGTTGTTCGAGAACGTCGTCCAGTTGCCGACGACGCAATCGTGGGCGACATGCGTGTACGCGAGGAACAGGTTGCCGTGGCCGATCGCGGTGTCGCCGCGGTCCTGCACGGTTCCGGCGTGAACGGTGACGAACTCGCGGAAGACATTGTCGTCGCCGATCGTCGTCGTCGTCGGCTCGCCGCCATACTTGCGGTCCTGCGGAACCTCGCCGATCGACGTGAACTGGAACACCCGGTTGCGCGCGCCGACGCGGGTGCGCCCGGTGATGACCGCGTGCGGGCCGACGACCGTCTGCGCGCCGAGCGTCACCTCCGGCCCGACGATCGAGTACGCTCCGACCTCGGCGTCCGCGGCGATCTCGGCCTTCGGATCGACCAGCGCGGTGGGGTGGATCCGCGGCATCGTCTCAGCGCCCGGGCAGGGGGCAGCGAGCGTCTGGCTCGCACATCCGCCCCCGCGAAGGACAGCGAGCGGCGCGGGCATGCGGGAGGCTCACCTCAGCCGTCCTTCGCCTTCGGTTCCGGCGTGCGCATCGCCGCCATCAGGTCGGCCTCGGCGACGATCTCGCCATCGACTTTCGCGCGCACCGCGAACTTGCCGATCCCTCGCACCAGGCGCTGCACCTCCGACTCGAGCACCAGCTGATCGCCGGGCCGGACCTGGCGGCGGAACCGCGCATTGTCGATTCCGGCGAAGAAGATCAGCGATCCGTCGGCTGGCGACCGGCCGGCGATCTTCCAGGCGAGGATCGACGCGAGCTGGGCCAGCGCCTCGATCACGAGCACGGCCGGCATCACCGGGTAGCCCGGGAAATGTCCCTGGAAGAACGGCTCGTTCATCGTCACGTTCTTGATGCCGCGGATCGACTTGCCGTCCTCGAGCGCGGTGATGCGATCGACGAGGATGAACGGGTACCGGTGCGGCAGGTACCGCATGATCTCGTCGATGTCCATCGCACCGTTGTCCTGTGGGCTCATCGCTGCTCCTCGCCGGAGTCGGGACCGTCCGCTATGGCGGGCCCGGTCTCCGCCGCGTCGCCGTGCTCGAGACGACGCAGGCGGGATTCGAGATCGGGCAAATGGCGCAGGCTCATGACGATGCGCCGCCACTTCGAATTCGGAAACATGGGAAAGAACCCGGTGTACACGCCCGGCTCCGCGATCGAGCCATGGGCCGCGGTACCGCCCGAGATGATCACGCCGTCACCGATTTCCAGGTGCCCGCCGATCATCGCCGCGCCGCCGATCCGGCAATTCCTGCCGATCCGGGCGCTGCCCGCGATTCCGACGCAGCCCGCGATCGCGGTGTGGGCGCCAATGAAGCAGTTGTGCCCTACCTGGATCTGATTGTCGAGCTTCACGTCATCCTCGATGACGGTGTCGTCGATAGCGCCGCGGTCGATCGTCGTGTTCGCGCCGATCTCGACGTCGGCGCCAATCACCACGCGCCCGATCTGCGGAATCTTGAGCCAGCGTCCGTTTTCCTCGGCCATGCCGAACCCGTCCGCGCCGATCACGGCGCCCGAGTGCAGGACGCTGCGCGGGCCCACCGTGCAACGGTCGTAGATCGTCACGTTGGCATGCAGCGTGACGTCGTCGCCGATCGATACGCCCGCGCCGACGACGCAGCCGGCGCCGACCTGCGCGCGCGCGCCGACGATCGCCTCGGGACCGATCACCGCGTTGGCACCGACGGCTGCGCTGGCGGCCACGCGCGCCCGGGGGTCGACCGCGGCCGACGGATGGATGCCCGGGAGGACCGGCGCCGCCGGATGGAGAATCGAGGCGACCTTCGCGTAGACGACGTACGGCTGTTGCGCGACGAGTTTCGGCAGCGTGGTCCGCGCCGCCATCGCCGGCGTGACGATGACGGCCGAGGCGCGCGTTACGGCCAGCTGGGCCCGGTACCTGGGGTTGGCCAGAAACGTGATCGACCCTGGCGCCGCGGACTCGAGCGTCGCGACGCGCGACACGACGACCGCGCCGTCCCCGGCGACCGTCGCCCCGGTGCGCAGTGCAAGCTCGGAAAGGGTGATCGGCACGGGGCGGCGCGATGTCGGGAGGCGCCGGCGGGGGGCTCACGCCGGTTGGTTGAGCCGTGCTCCGCCGCTACTTGTCGGCGAGCGCCTTGATCACCTTCTCGGTGATGTCGATCTTCTGGCTTGCAAAGACCACGGGGTCCTGCAGGATCAGGTCGAACTTCTCGGCCTCCGCGATCTGCTGAATGACCTTGTTCGCGCGCTCCTGGACACTCGCGAGCTCCTCGTTGCGGCGGAGATTCAGATCCTCGCGGAACTCACGCTGCCCGCGCGTCAGGTCGCGCGACAGGTTGGCGAGGTCGCGCTCCTTGTTGCGGCGGTCGGTCTCCGACATCGTCGAGCCGTCCTTTTCGAGCGCCGTCTGCAGGTCGCGCACCTGCTTGGAGAGCTTCTGGATGTCGGCGTCGCGCGCGGCGAACTCCTTCTCCAGCTTCTGCTGCGCGCGCTTCGCCGGCGCCGCGTCGCGGAACAGGCGCTCCGTGTTGACGAAGCCGATCTTGTAATCGGCGGCTTGCGCGGACGCCACGCCGAGCACCAGCAGCGCGGCAAGGCCGAGGGCGGCGCCCGAAATGCGGTGGATGCTGCGGTTCAAGGGAGTCTCCTGCGCGATGTCAGAATATCGTTCCGACCTGGAACTGGAACTTCTGTATCTTGTCCAGCACCTTCTCGTTCAGCGGCCAGGCGTAGCTGAACTTGAGCGGCCCGATGGGAGAGTTCCAGGCCAGGCCCAACCCCGCCGAGTAGCGGAATCCCTGAAGATCCGCCTGCCGACGCAGTGGCAGCAGGTCGCCCGGCAGATCCGACGGCTCCTTGCCGTCGAAGTAGATCTGCCCGGCGTCGGCAAAGACGCTGGCGCGCACCGACTTGTCGCCCTTCAGCAGCGGGAAGAACAGCTCCAGGTTGCCGATGATCTTGCGTTTCCCGCCCGTCGCGTTGCCGAAGATGTCCTGCGGGCCGAGCGAGCTCTGGTCGTAGCCGCGCACGGATCCGACGCCGCCCCCGAAGAACCGCCTGTAGAACGGCAGCGCCAGGCCGCCGTACCCGTCCGCGTAGCCGACGTCGCCGCGCAGCATCAGCACGAAATCACCGTAGATCGGCCAGAACGACTGTTGCAGGTAGTTGACCTTGTAGTACTGGAGGTCGCCGAGCGGAACCGCCGTGTCGACGAGAAAGCTCTGCAGCGTCCCGCGCGTAGGATAGAGGATGTCGTCGCGCGTGTCACGCGACCAGCCGAGGCTCGCCACGACGCTGTCGGTCACGCTGCCGAACTCCTGCGACGTACACGATGACCTCCACCGGGCTGCCGGCGGTCAGGTCGATCGTCGTGTGCTCGTAACGCAGCCCCAGGTTGACCGTGTCGGTCTCGCTGATCGGAACGCCGAAGGCCACGGCCCCGCCCGACGTCGACGAGTCGTACTGCGAGACCGAAAGCGACGACGTGTCGGTGTTCCTCTGATAGAGCTCGATCACCCTGGAAACGCCGTCGATCGTCCAGTACGGCTCGACGAACGTCAGCGAGAGCACGCGGTTGACCTCGCTCGTGTTGACCGCCGCGACCAGCGCGTTGCCGCTGCCGAAGATGTTCTGCTGGGAAACCGAGGCGTTGAACACCAGCCCGTCGGCGCTGGAGTAGCCGAGGCCCGCCAGCAGCTGGCCCGTGCTCCGCTCGGTCACGGTGACCTCGACGTCGGCCTCGTCGGTGACCCCGGGAACCGGAGGCGTCTCGATGTTGACGTCGTCGAAGTAGCCGAGCCGCTTGATCCGCACCTTCGAGCGCTCGATGCGCGCGGCGTCGTACCAGGCGCCCTCGATCTGGCGCATCTCGCGCCGGATCACCTCGTCGCGCGTGCGGACGTTGCCGCTGATGTTGATCTTCCGGATGTAGACGCGCCGGCCCGGATCGATGTAGAACGTGAACGCGGCCGTCCGCTTCGCCCGGTCGATATCGGGAACCGCGTTGACGTTCGCGAACGCATAGCCCTCGATTCCCAGCCGGTCGCTGATCGCCTTGGCGCTCGCCTGCAGCCGCTCGCGCGAGAACACGTCGCCGGGCCGGATCTCGACCAGGCGCGACAGCTCGAATCCGGCGACCGGCAGGTCGCCGGCGAGCCTGACTTCGGACACCGTGAAGCGCGGCCCCTCGGTCACGTTGACGGTGATGTAGATGTCTTCCTTGTCCGGCGTGATGGAGACCTGCGTCGAGTCGACGTTGAACTCCAGGTATCCCCGGTTCTGGTAGAAGCTGCGCAGCACCTCGAGGTCGGCCGACAGCTTCTGCTTCGAATACTGGTCGTTCTTCGTGTACCACGTCGTCCAGCCCGGCGTCGTAAGCTGCATCAGCCCGAGGAGCTCGCTCTCCGAAAAGGCGCTGGCGCCCACGATGTTGATCCGCGCGATCTTCGACGGCTCGCCTTCCTCGATGGTGATGTTCACGGCGACGCGGTTGCGCTCCTGCGGCGTGACGGTCACCGTGACCTTCGCCGCGTACCGGCCGCGCGAGATGTACTGCCGCTTGATCTCCTGCTCGGCGCGCTCGAGCGCCGACCGGTCGAAGATGCGCGCCTCGGTGAGGCCGATCTCCTTGAGCGCCTTCTTGAGCGTGTCGGTGTCGAACTCCTTGTTGCCCGCGAGGTCGACCCGGCTGATCGTCGGCCGCTCCTGGACGACGACGAGCAGCACGCCGTTCTCCTCCTCGAGCCGCACATCGCGGAAGAATCCGGTCGCGAACAGCGCCTTGACCGCCTGCGCGGCCTTCTCGTCGTCGACGCGGTCGCCGACCTTGATCGGCAGGTACGAGAAGACGGTGCCGGCCTCCGTGCGCTGGACCCCTTCGACGCGGATGTCCCTGACCACGAAGGGAGTGATCGCCATCGCCAGCGGCGCCGCGATCGTCGCGGCCAGCGTAAGCAGCACGCGCGCGACGAGGGCGGTGCCACGACGACGTGCCGCGGAAGCCGCGCCGCCCCAGCGGGAACTAGAACAAGCGGGAAAGGTCATTGAAAAGCGCAAGCGCCATCAGCACCGCAAGCATGGCCATGCCAATGCGCTGGCCGACCTCGAAGGCGCGGTCGGAGACAGGACTGCCCTTGATGATTTCGACGAAATAATACAGCAAATGCCCACCGTCCAACAGCGGCACGGGCAACAGGTTGAGCACGCCCAGGCTGATGCTGATCAGCGCGAGATAGCCGACGAAGACGAGCGCCCCGGCCTGCGCCGACTGACCGGCGAAATCCGCCATGGTGATCGGGCCGCTGATGTTCTTCAGCGACGCTTCCCCGGTCACGATGCGCCCCAGCATCCTGACCGTGAACGCCGCGAGCTCCCAGGTCTTGCGCACGCCCTGGCCGAACGCGTCGAGCACGCCGTAGCGCACCGTCACCGCAAGGCGCTCGGCATACGCCGGATCCACCTTGAGCCGCACGCCGACCAGGCCGACCCGCCGGCCGCCCTGCTCCGCGACCTCGGTCGTGATCGTCGCCTCCCGCTCGGTGCCGTCGCGGACGATGCGAAAGGTCACGTCGGCGCCGGGCTTGGCGTTGGTCTTCGCCGCGACGTCGCCGGGCGAGCGGACCGGCGCGCCGTCGATGGCAACGATGCGGTCTCCCGATCGAAGCCCCGCGCGCGCCGCGGGCTTGTCCGGCAGCACCTCGTCGATCAGCGGCGCCCCGAAATCGGCGCGCAGGCCGAGCGGCGAGCATGAAGTTGCCCTCCCAGTCGGCCCCCGAGAGCGATGCCAGCGCGATCGCGCGTCGCTGCCGCGAACCGTCAGGCCGCTCGACTTCGATCAGCACGTCGCTGCCGCCCGAGGCCCGCAGGAGCCGCCATCGCAGATCCTGCCAGCTTCCCACGGGCGCACCGTCGACGGCGACGACGAGATCGCCGTCGCGCACGCCGGCGGCGGCGGCCGGCGTGTTGGCGTCGGGCTGGGCCAGCAGCGCTCGCTGCCCCGGAATGCCCGTCACATAGGTGCCCGTGAACAGCAGCACCGCGAGCAGCAGGTTGGCGATCGGCCCGGCGGCGACGATGGCGATCCGCCGCCAGACGCTCTGGCGGTTGAACGCCCGCGGCAGGTCCGCGGCGGAGACCGCGGCCTCCCGCTCGTCGACCATCTTGACGTAGCCGCCGAGCGGCACCGCCGAGATGGCCCACTCGGTGCGATCCCGCCCGAAGCGCCGTGACCAGACGACGCGGCCAAAGCCGACGGAGAATCGCAGCACCTTGACGCCGCACAGCCGCGCGACCCAATAGTGTCCGAGCTCGTGGAACACGACGAGCACGCCCAGCACGACGAGGAAGGCGAGAAGCTTGGTGACGGGATCCATCAGGCAGCCATGGGGAGTTTGAGCCATGCGCGGGCGACGACGCGGGCCTCGGCATCGGCGGCGAGCGCATCGTCGAGGGAGCGCACCGGACGCGCGGGCAATCGGGCCAGCGCCTCGGCGCAGGCCGGCGCGATGTCCGTGTAGCGAATGCGCCCGTCGAGGAACGCCGCAACGGCGACCTCGTTGGCGGCGTTGAGCACCGCGGGCGCGGTGCCGCCGGCGCCGAGCGCCGCATAGGCGAGCGCGAGGCAGGGGAACCGGTCGTGGTCGGGCGCCTCGAACGTGAGCGAGCCCCGGCGGACGAGCTCGAGCGCGGGCACGCCCGTGTCGACGCGGTCGGGGAAGGCGAGCGCCTGCGCGATCGGCGTGCGCATGTCGGGATGGCCGAGCTGCGCGAGCACCGAGCCGTCGACGTATTCCACCAGCGAATGGATGATGCTCTCCGGATGCACGACGACCTCGATCGATTCCGGCGCCACGCCGAACAGCCAGTGCGCCTCGATGATCTCGAGGCCCTTGTTCATCATCGTCGCCGAGTCCACGCTGATCTTGCGCCCCATCACCCAATTCGGGTGCGCGCAGGCTTCGTCAGCGGTGACCGCCGCGAGTTCCGCGGGCGGCCGCGTCCGGAACGGTCCGCCCGACGCGGTGAGGAGGATGCGCCGCACGCCCGCGGCCGCCGGGTTGCGCGCGTAACCGGGCGGCAGGCACTGGAATATCGCATTGTGCTCGCTGTCGATCGGCAGCAGCGTCGCGCCGCCGCTCTCGACAGCCGCCATGAACGCCGCGCCGCCGATCACCAGCGCTTCCTTGTTGGCGAGCAGGATCCGCTTGCCGGCACGCGCGGCCGCCAGGGCCGGCCGCAGGCCGGCAGCGCCGACGATCGCCGCGACGACCGTATCCGCGCCGGGAAGCGCGGCCGCATCGACGAGCCCCGCCTCGCCGGCGACGACGCGCGTCGGCAGCCCTTCGCCCGCCAGCGCGCGTTCCAGCGCCTTGGCGGCGTCCGGGTCGGAGAGCGCCGCGACCTCGGGACGATGGCGCCGGCAGAGCTCCGCGAGCCGCTCCCACTGCCGGTGCGCGGTGAGCGCCGCCACCGCGAAGCGGCCGGGGTGGCGCGCGACGACGTCGAGCGTCGACTCGCCGATCGATCCGGTCGCGCCCAGCACGCTGATCGTTCGCCGCGTCATCGGAGAAACGCGAGGGCGAGCAGCGCCGCCACCGGCATGGCGGCGAGCAGCGCGTCGATGCGGTCGAGAACGCCGCCGTGTCCGGGCAGCACGCGGCCGCTGTCCTTCACGCCGGCGTGACGCTTGAGCAGCGATTCGTAGAGGTCGCCCACGATCGAAACCGCGGCGAGCGCCAGCGCAAGCCCGACCCAGACCAGGATCGCGACCGGCGAGAGCTTGCCGGAGAAGCCGCTCGCGGCGGCGAGCGGAACGAGCAGCAACGCGTAGATCGCGACGGCGGCGAGCGCGCCGTACACGCCCTCCCAGGTCTTGCCCGGGCTCACGGCCGGGGCGAGCGGGTGCCTGCCGAACGCGCGGCCGGCAAAATACGCGGCCGTGTCCGCGATCCAGACCAGCGCCATCGCGGCGAGCAGGAGCCAAGGCGAGCGCGCCTGCAGCTCGACCACGGCAACCCAGGCGCCGATCAGGATGACCCAGCCGGCGATCGCCATCGAGAGCGAGGATGCCGCCTTCCACCGCAGCGCGAGCCACGGGGGCGCGACGACGAGCCAGAAGATCGTTGCCGCCCCGCACACGGCGAGCACGACGCCGGCGGGCCAGCCCTGCGCGAAGCCGGAGGACGGCGAGACGAGCAGATTGACGCCGAGCAGGAACGTGCCGCCGACGAACAGCAGCCACATGGGCTTCCGGTACCCGGCAAGGCTCGCCCACTCGGTGGCGGCGACGACGATGGCCACGAGCGACACGGCCCCCCAGCCCAGCGGCGGAAGCAGGAACAGCGCCGCCAGCACGAGCGGGATCAGAACGACCGCCGTCAGGACGCGCGTCGCGAGCATCGCGGGATTCCGCCGGGCGGCCACCGGGTCGGCGCAGGCGCGCGTCACGCGCCCTGAGCCGCCTGGACCTGTTCGCTGGTGCGCCCGAAGCGGCGCTCGCGCTGCCGGTACCAGTCGATCGCGGCGTTGAGGGCGGCGGCATCGAAGTCGGGCCACAGCATGTCGGTGAAGAAGAGCTCGGTGTAGGCGAGCTGCCAGAGCAGGAAGTTCGAGATGCGCTGCTCTCCGCCGGTGCGCACGAACAGGTCCGGCTCCGGCGCGTAGGCCATCGCGAGGTACGGCTCGAGCACCTCGGGACGCATTGCCGATTGATCGTGCAGGGCCTCGGGGTGCGCGGCGAAATACCGGCGCGCAGCCTGCGCGACGTCCCACCGCCCGCCGTAGTTCGCCGCGATCGTCAGCGTGAGGCGGGTGTTCGCCGCGGTCTGCGCTTCGCCGGCGGCGATCAGCTCGCGGATGCGCGGGCCGAACAGCGACGTGTCGCCGATCACCTTGAACCGGATGCCGTTCGCGTGCAGCTTCGCCACTTCCTGCTCGAGCGCATGCAGGAACAGGTCCATGAGAATCGAGACCTCGTCCGCGGGGCGACGCCAGTTCTCGCTCGAGAACGCGAACAGCGTGAGGTACTCGATGTCGAGCTCGATGCACGCGAGGATGATGGCCCGCACCGCCTCGACTCCGCGACGATGGCCGGCGACGCGCGGCAGCATCCGTCGCTTCGCCCAGCGGCCGTTGCCGTCCATGATGATGGCGACGTGGCGCGGCACCGCGCGCGGCTCGGGAATGTCGCGGGTGGAGCTCGTGAACATGGCGTGCGGGCGGCCCTACTTTGGAATCGACGGATGGCGACGGCAGGCGCGCAGCGGCGGCGCTCGCTCAGATCGCCATCAGGTCGGTTTCCTTCGCCGCGAGAACCTTGTCGATCTCGGCGATGTAGCGATCGGTGAGCTTCTGCACGTCGGTCTGCGCGTGCCGCTCGTCGTCTTCCGCGACTGCGTGGTCCTTGAGCAGCCGCTTCAGGTGATCGTTGGCATCGCGCCGGATGTTGCGCACGGCGACGCGGGCGTTCTCGGCCTCGTGCCGGACGACCTTGATCAGCTCCTTGCGGCGCTCCTCGGTGAGCGCCGGCATCGGCACGCGGATGACGTCGCCGGACGTCGCGGGGTTGAGCCCCAGGTCCGAGTCGCGGATCGCCTTCTCGATCACCGGCACCATCTTCTTCTCCCACGGCTGCACGGCGATCGTGCGGGCGTCGGCCAGCGTGATGTTCGCGCACTGGCCGATCGGCATCGGCGCGCCGTAATAGTCCACCTGGATGTGATCGAGCAGGCCCGTATGCGCGCGTCCGGTGCGTATCTTGCCGAGGTCGTGCCGGAGCGCCTCGACCGATTTCTGCATTTTCTGCTCGGCGGACTTCTTGATGTCAGCGATCATGGTTCCTCCGGGAAAAGCGATTCTGCATCCGGCGATGCGCGGGCGCGGCCCGCCGCGGCGGCGCGGCGCCGCCGGCCGCTAGCAATGCACGAGCGTTCCCTCGTCGCCGCCGAGCACCACGCGCTTCAGCGCCCCGGGCACGAAGATCGAGAACACCTTGAGCAGCATGTTCTGGTCGCGGCAGAGCGCGAGCGCGGTGGCGTCCATCACCTTGAGGTTCCTGACGATCGCCTCGTCGAAGGTCAGCTCGGCGTAGCGCTTCGCCGTCGCGTCCTTCTTGGGATCGGCGGTGTAGACGCCGTCGACCTTGGTCGCCTTCAGCACGATGTCCACGCCCATCTCGCGGCCGCGCAGCGCGGCGGCGGTGTCGGTGGTGAAGAACGGATTGCCGGTGCCGGCGGCGAAGATGACGACCTTGCGCTCCTCGAGATGGCGCAGCGCGCGGCCGCGGATGTAGGGCTCGGCGACCTGGTCGATGCGCAGCGCCGACTGGACCCGCGATTCGACGCCGGCGCGCCGCAGGGCATCCTGCAGCGCCAGCGCGTTCATCAGCGTTGCCAGCATGCCCATGTAGTCGGCGGTCGCGCGGTCCATGCCGGCTGCGCCCGGCGCAACGCCGCGAAAGATGTTGCCGCCACCGATCACGACCGCGACCTGGACGCCGAGCCGCAGGACCTCGCCGATCTCGGCGACGATGCGATCGATGACCTCGCGGTTGATCCCGTAGGGGTCCTCGCCCATCAGCGCCTCGCCCGAGAGCTTGAGCAGGATGCGCCGGTAGGCGGGCTCGACGCGCCATCGCCGCGGCCGGCGCGGCGACGGTGACGGCGGCGGACTGGGCGGTCATGGGGCGGGCTCCGGTCGGTGGGGGATGATGGCGACCGCAGCTGCGTCAGGCCTTGGCCATCGCCGCGACCTCGGCCGCGAAATCGTCCTTCCTCTTCTCGATGCCTTCGCCGACCACGTAGAGCACGAAGCCGTGGACCACCGCGCCCTCGGCCTTGACGAGCTGCTCGACCGTCTGCTTGCCGTCGCCCTTGACGAACGGCTGCGCCAGCAGGGTGACCTCGGACAGGTATTTCGCGACCGCGCCCTCGACCATCTTCTCGACGATGTTCGCCGGCTTGCCCGATTCGGCGGCGCGGGCAGCGGCGATCTCGCGCTCCTTGGCCACGACTTCGGCGGGGACCTGATCGCGGTTCACCGCCATCGGCTTGCTCGCCGCGACGTGCATCGCCAGGTCCTTCCCGAGCGTATCGCGTCCGCCGGTCACGTCGACGAGCACGCCGATCCGCCCGCCATGGACGTACGAGGCGAGCCTCCCCGTGGCGGACAGCCGCGTGAACCGCCGAATCGTCATGTTCTCGCCGATCTTCTGCACGAGCGCCGCACGCCGCGTCTCGACGGTCTCGCCGGAAGGCAGCGACTTCGCCGCGAGCGCGCCGACGTCCGCCGGGTTGTCGCGCGCGACGATCTGCGCGATCTCGGCCGCGAACGCCCTGAAGTCCTCGTTGCGGGCAACGAAGTCCGTCTCGCAGTTCACTTCGACGATCGCCGCCGTCTTCGCGTCGGGTGCGACGTGCAGCCCGATCACGCCTTCCGCCGCGATACGGCCGGCCGCCTTCGACGCCTTGGCGCCGCTCCTGATGCGCAGGAGGTCCTCGGCCTTCGCGAAATCGCCGCCGGCCTCCAGCAGCGCCTTCTTGCATTCCATCATGCCCAGCCCGGTGCGCTGGCGCAGATCCATCACCATGCTTGCGGAGATTTCCGCCATCTCTATGCTCCGTGTTGCGTCGGTTGTGGTGGTCGTCGGGGACGCGCATTGCGCCCCGCGCGCCCGAATGTCCCTTGCCCTGCCGCCGCGGGCGCCGGGGCCGCAGCCGCCCCCGGCCGCCTAGGCCGCAGCGTCGTCCGCAACTTCGACGAACTCGTCGCCCGCCTGGACGATTTCCTGGATCACCTCGCTGCGGCCCTCGAGGATCGCGTCGGCGGCGCCGCGGGCGTAGAGGCGGATCGCGCGGCTGGAGTCGTCGTTGCCGGGGATCACGTGCGCGATGCCGATCGGCGAATGGTTGGTGTCGACGACCGCGACGATCGGGATGCCGAGCTTGGTTGCCTCGGTGATCGCGATCTTGTGGTATCCGACGTCGATGACGAACAGCGCATCGGGAAGACCGTTCATGTCCTTGATCCCGCCGAGGCTCTTCTCGAGCTTCGCCATCTCGCGCTGCAACGTGAGCGCCTCGCGCTTGTTCATCTTCTCGAACGTGCCGTCCTGCGCCATCTGCTCGAGATCCTTCAGGCGCTTGGTCGACGCCTTGACCGTCTTGAAGTTGGTCAGCATTCCCCCGAGCCAGCGGGCGTCGACGTACGGCATTGCACAGCGGCGGGCTTCCTCGGCGACGATCTCCCGCGCCTGGCGCTTGGTGCCCACGAAGAGCACCGTGCCCTTGTTCGAGGCCAGTTGGCGAATGAACTTCATCGCCTCCTGGTAGAGCTGCATCGTCTTCTCGAGATTGACGATGTGGATCTTGTTGCGCTGGCCGAAGATGTACTCGGCCATCTTCGGGTTCCAGTACCGCGTCTGGTGGCCGAAATGAACCCCGGCCTCCAGCATTTGACGCATCGTGACGGACATTCCTAAACTCCTTTCAGGGTTGGACCACGACCCGCCAATGGCTCGAACACCCCGGCCGTCGTCGGCCGGGAGCGGTTCGGGCACCCTGAGGTGCGCGGGTCTGCGAATTTGCCCGGCCGCCGTCCCCGGGAAACGTTGGGGGGAGGCTCGGCTGGGCATGAGCTAACATGTGATTTTAGCACGGGAATTTCTGGCGTGGCGAGATCCGGCGCGGTTTCCCGGACAGCCCGCCCCTCATCCATCGCCCGGGAAACGCCATGGCCACTGTATCGAGCATCGAATCCTCGTCCGCGGAAGCGGCGCTCCTCGCCGCCCGCGACGCGGCCGTCGTCTGCGACCTCACTCCTTTGCGCGTGCTGGCCATCGCCGGTGCCGACGCGGAGGCGTTCCTCAACGGCCAGTTGTCGTCGGACGTCAAAGGGCTCGCAGCGGGCGCGTGCCGGCACACCAGCTTCAATTCGCCCAAGGGGCGGATGCTCGCGAACTTCCCGCTGTGGCGTGACCCCGGCGCGCCGGACAGCTTCCGGGCCCTGCTGCCCGACGACATCGCGGAGCCTGTCGCGAAGCGGCTGTCGATGTACGTGCTGCGCTCGAAGGTGACCGTGACGGACGTCTCGGCGCAGACCTCGCGGCTCGGCATCGGCGGGCCGAGCGGCGCCGACGTCGTGTCCGAGGCGCTGGGCACGGTGCCCGCAGCGTTCGAAGCGCGGGCCGCCGGACCTGCGACTGTGCTGGGGCTCCCGGGCCCGCGCTTCGTCGCGATCGTTCCGGTCGCGGCCGCCGAGAGCGTGCGCGCCGAACTGCTGCGGCACGCGGCCGCCGCCTCCTACGACGTCTGGCGCTGGCTGACCATTCGCGCGGGCGTGCCGGTGGTCACCGCGGCGACCCAGGACGCGTTCGTCGCCCAGACGGCCAACTGGGACGTGCTGGAGGGCGTCGATTTCCAGAAAGGCTGCTACACCGGCCAGGAGATCATCGCCCGGACGCAGTACCTCGGACGCCTCAAGGAGCGGGCGTTCCTGTTCCACATCGACCGGTCGGGCGTGCAGGCCGGCGAGCGGATCTTCAGCGAGGCGTTTGCCGGCCAGCCCTGCGGCACGGTCGTCGACGCCGCCGCGGCGCCGGGGGGCGGCACCGACCTGCTCGCCGTGGTGCAGGTCGCTGCCGCCGAGCGCGGCGACGCGCGGCTCGGCGCGCCGGACGGCCCCGCGCTCGCGCCGCTGCCGCTGCCCTACGCCATTCCCGCGGCGAGCGAGCCGCGGAAGCGCATCGTCTGAGCGGATCGACGTTGAGCGCAAAGACGCCCGCGCACTTCTACGTCTACTACCGCGTCGGTGGCGACATGGCGGCGGCGCGCGCGAAGATCGCGGCGCTGATGGCGGAGGTAGAGGCGCGAACCGGCATCGCCGGCCGCCTGCTCGCGCGCTGCGAAGATCCGTCCACATGGATGGAAGTCTATGAGCCGGTACGCGATGCGGCGCCGTTCGCGCGCGCTCTGGCGGCCTGTGTCCGCAGGACCGGCGCCGCGGCCGTGGCCGCCGACGGCATCCGCCGCATCGAGTGCTTCGCCGCGGTCGGGTCCGAGCGGGCCCGCGGCCGCGCGCGCCCGGGGTAGGCAGCATGTGCCTCGCCTTGTTCGCGCTCGACGCGCACTCGGGCTTCGCGCTGGTGGTGGCAGCGAACCGCGACGAATATCACGCGCGCCCCGCCGCGCCCGCCGCCTGGTGGGACGAAGGCTGGCTCGGCGGCCGCGATCTCGCCGCCGGCGGCACCTGGCTCGGCGTCACGCGCGAGGCCCGGTGGGCGCTCATCACCAACGTCCGCGATCCGGCCCGGCACGATCCGAGCGCGCCGACCCGCGGCTCGCTCGTGTCCGCCGCACTCGCCGATCGGGCACCGCCCGCCGCGAGCCTCGCTCGCATCGTCGGTTCCGCGACCACCCACAACGGTTTCAATCTCGTTGTCGGCCGTGGCGCCGATGCCTGCTGGGGATCGAACCGAGCCGATGCGGTGCGCGCCCTCGCGGCTGGCATCCACGGCCTTTCGAACGCAACGCTCGACACGCCGTGGGTGAAGGTCACCCGAACCAAGGCGGCGCTCGCGGCCTGGTGCGCGCGCGGCAACGACGACTTCGACACGCTGTTCGCGATGCTGGCGGACACGGCGCGCGCCCCCGACGACCTCCTGCCGGCAACCGGCATTTCGCGCGAGCGCGAACGCCTGCTGTCCGCGCCATTCATCGTCGACGACCACTACGGCACGCGCTGCTCGACGGTGCTGACGATCGGCCGCGACGGCCACGCGCGCTTCATCGAGCGTACGTTCGATCCGCGTGGCGCGGCCATCGGCGAAGTCGAGCACCGATTCGACGTTGGGCCCACTTCGGCGTCATAGCGCGCGCAGGAAACACCGTTTCATCGTCGCGCCGTCCGCGCCGCGGCGGCGGGCGTCGGCCCGATTGCGGACGCGCCCGGTCCGGCGGGTCGCGCTCACCAGCTGTAGTCGCTGAAGACGAGCCGGGCCTGTCCGTCGCGCACCGTCATCGCGCACCGCCCGCCAACCGGCAGCGTGAGCTTCTCGGGGCAGTGCCCGAACGGCAGGCCCGTGTAGACGTGCAAGCCGAGGTGGGCGCGAACGTGGGCGACCATCGCCGCTGCATCGTAGGTGTTGTCGTTCGGGCCGAGCTCGTAGCCGGTGAAGCTGCCGAGCAGCACCGCGCGCTGGCGCGTGAGCACGCCGGCGTAGTGCAGCTGGTAGAGCATCCGCTCGACCCGGTACGGATGCTCGCCGATGTCCTCGAGAAACAGGATGCCGTCGTCGACGCGCGGCATGTGCGGCGTGCCGCAGAGATGGGCGATCATCGCGAGGTTGCCGCCCCAGAGCATGCCCTCGCCCGCGAAGTCGGGACCGTCGAGCGCGCACTCGACCTCGTACTCGTCGCCGGCGAGCAGGCCCCAGCAATGGTCGAGCGTGAACGCCGACGGCGTCTGCGCGCCGAAATCGTAGGCGGCCATCGGCCCGGCAAAGGTCTTCATGCCCGCGTGCGCGAGCGCGGCGAGCTGGAACGCCGTGAAGTCGCTGTGCCCCAGCCAGCGCTTGCGCGCCGCCGCGATGGCCTTGAAATCGAGGCGGTCGAGCAGGCGCGACCAGCCGTACCCGCCGCGGGCCGCAACGGCGAGCTCCACGCCGGGGTTCGCCACCATCCGCTCGATCGCCGCGAGCCGCTCGTCGTCGGGCGCCGAGAATCGCTGCCAGCGGCCCGTGCACGTCGGATCGACGACGACCCGATGGCCGAGGCTGGCGAGCCGCGCCACGGCGCGATCGATGGACGCCGGCTCGGTCACGAAGCCCGCGGGCGCGTAGAGCCCGATGCCGTAGCCCAGGCGCGTCATCGCCGTCGCATCAGCGGCGGGCGCCGAAGAAATCGGACAGCAGCCTGCCGCATTCGTCGGCGAGCACGCCGCCGGTGGCGCTCGCGTGGTGATTGAGGCGCGGCACCGCGAAGAGGTCGATGACCGAGCCGCAGGCGCCGGTCTTGGGGTCGCGTGCGCCGAAGACGAGACGCCGGATCCGCGCGTGCAGGATCGCGCCGGCGCACATCGCACAGGGCTCGATCGTCACGTAGAGATCGCAGCCGGGAAGCCGGTAGTTGCCGAGGCTGCGTCCGGCCTCGCGCAGCGCGGCGATCTCCGCGTGCGCGGTCGGATCGCTCTCGGCGATCGGCGCGTTTCCGCCGCGGCCGACGATCGCGCCATCCCTGACCACGACCGCGCCCACCGGAACCTCGCCGCGCGAGCGCGCTGCGCGCGCGAGCGCGAGTGCCTCGGCCATCCAGGCCTCGTCGGTTGCGGGCATCGGCGCTGCGGGAGCGCCGCTGCCCGCGATGTCGACGCGCGACGTCATTCCCGCACCGTCGCCGCCCGCGCACGGCGTTCCCAGCTCGCCTTGCGTTCGGCCCGCCGCGCAGCCTCGGCCGCCCGCGCAGCGCCCGCCTCGGCGGACAGGTCGGCGCCGTCGAGCGCCGCGAGCACAGCGAGCCACTCGCCGGCTGCGTCGGTCCGTGCATAGCGGCGACCATAGCCGTCGCGCGCGAGCAGGCCGCAGTCGACCAGCCAGCGCCGCAATTCGACGTGGTCAGTGGACAGCATCGCGCCGGGCCCGGCGAGCCAGTCGCGAAGCAACGCGTTGATCTCCGCCTCCGTGTAGTCGCGCCCACGGGCGCAGGCGAGCGCGGCGGCCGCGGTGACGACCAGGAAATCGGCGCGACGGCCGCCATGCAGCGCGCCCAGGGTCAATCCCTCGCGGACCGCGAGGCGGCGGAACGCCGCGAGGATCGGATTGTCACCGGCGCGACTCATGTGCATTCCATCCCCCGACGATCGACCGCAATCTGCATCTGCGCCCGTCACCCACGCGTGGAATCGCGGACGGAACACCGCGAATCCGGCAGCACTCCGGAGCATGAAGGCCTCGCCGGTACTCGCGCACCCGACCGTCTCCATCGCCACCGGTCAATGATAGTGTATCGCGTGGACGACGTCAGGCGTCGCCACCGGGCATCCTCGCTTCCGTGCACCCGTCCCCTTCATCTGCGCCGCGTCGCCAAATCGAGGCCGACACGCTGGTTGTCGTGCTCGGCGACCAGCTCACGCCCGGCCTGCCGGCCCTGGCGCGGGCCGACCGGCGTCGCAGCGTGGTGCTGATGTGCGAGGTCGCCGACGAGACGACCTACGTGCCGCACCACAAGAAGAAGATCGCCTTCATCTTCTCGGCGATGCGGCACTTCGCCGAGGAGCTGCGTGCCGACGGCTGGCGAGTCGACTATGTGCGCCTCGACGACCCGACCAACACCGGCAGCTTCACCGGCGAGGTGCGCCGCGCGTTGGCGCGACATCAGGCGCAACGGTTGCGCGCGACCGAAGCGTCCGAGTGGCGCGTGCGGCAGCTGCAGCTTGGCTGGCCCGACGACCTCGGCGTGCCGGTCGAGATCCTGGCCGATACGCGATTCATCTGCAGCCACGATGAATTCGCTACCTGGGCGCAGCCCCGCAAGCAGTTGCGGATGGAGCACTTCTACCGCGAGATGCGGCGCAAGACCGGGCTGCTGATGGACGGGGACGAGCCGCTGGGCGGACGGTGGAATTTCGACGTCGAGAACCGCAAGCCGGCCGCGAGGGGCGCGCGCTTCGATCCGCCGGCGCAGTTCGAGCCCGATGCGCTCACCCGCGAAGTCCTGGCCCTGGTCGGGGAGCGCTTCGGCGAACGCATCGGCATGCTGGAGCCCTTCTGGCTCGCGGTGACACGCAGCGACGCCGGGCGCGCGCTCGAGCACTTTATCGACCACGCCCTGCCCCGCTTCGGCGAAACGCAGGACGCCATGCTGTGCGGCCGAGCCGTTTCTCAACCACTCGGTGCTCTCGCCGTACATCAACGTCGGCCTGCTCGACCCGCTGGAAGTCTGCCGCCGGGTCGAAACCGAGTACCGCGCCGGGCGCGCGCCGCTCGCCGCGGTCGAGGGCTTCGTGCGCCAGATCATCGGCTGGCGCGAGTACATGCGCGGCATCTACTGGCGCGAGATGCCGGACTACGCCACGCGCAATTACCTTGGCGCGAGACGCGAGCTGCCCGCGTTCTACTGGACCGGCGACACCGACATGGCCTGCGTGCGCGCGGCGATCACGCAGACGATCGAGCACGCCTACGCGCACCACATCCAGCGGCTGATGGTGACCGGCAACTTCGCACTGCTGGCCGGAATCGACCCGCAGGCGCTGCATCGCTGGTACCTTGCCGTCTACGCCGACGCCTTCGAATGGGTCGAGCTGCCAAACACGCTGGGCATGAGCCAGTTCGGCGACGGCGGCCTGCTCGCCTCCAAGCCCTATGCGGCCAGCGGCGCCTACATCAAGCGCATGTCCGACTACTGCGGCGGCTGCCGCTACAAGGCCGAGCGGAAGACCGGCGAAGGCGCCTGCCCGTTCAACGCACTGTACTGGGACTTCCTCGCAAGGCACGAAGCGAAGCTCGGCGGCAACCCGCGCATGGCGCCGATGTACCGCGTCTGGAACAAATTCGATGCGGCACGGAAGTCGGCCTACCGCGACAGCGCCCGCCGGTTTCTTGCCACGCTCGATCCGCGCTGACCCTTGCCGCCGCCGGAAAGGAAGGCTCGAATCGCGTCGCCGGTCACGGCGGGTCGCTTCCCGTCACTCTTCGAGCAGGCTGCGCAGCATCCAGGCCGTCTTCTCGTGGACCTCGAGACGCTGGGTCAGCAGGTCGGCCGTCGGCTGGTCGTTCGCCGCATCCACCAGCGGAAACAGCTTGCGTGCGGTGCGCGCCGTGGCTTCCTGGGCGGCGACCAGGTGGCGGATCATGTCGGTCGCCTTGGGCACGCCGTCGATTTCCTTGATCGAGGCGAGCTTGACGAATTCCCTGTAGGTTCCGGGCGCCGGATGCCCGAGCGCGCGAATGCGCTCCGCGATCATGTCGAGCGCAGTCCACTGCTCGGTGTACTGCGCCATGAACATCGCGTGCAGGTCGTTGAACCGCGGCCCCGTGACGTTCCAGTGAAAGTTGTGCGTCATCAGATACAGCGTGTAGCTGTCGGCGAGGAGCGCCGAGAGGCCCCGCGCGATCTTCTCGCGCTCGCTGGCGCTGATGCCGATGTCGATCGAAGGGGTCTTCTTGCCTTTCTTGGATTTCATGGTGAATTCTCCGTAGTAACAGACGATCGGCCCGGGCTGGCCTCCGGCTCCACCAACGCAGTGCGCAATCGCCGCGTCGGACCGAATCAGGATGAGAGTATCGCCCGCCTCTTCGATTGAATCCAATTGATTGATTGGATCGGTTCGATATGGCTGGGTTATGGCGCACGGTGCGCCGGGGCGGTGGCGGCGCGACGAATTCAGCCGTCGCGGTACCAGTCCTTCAGCGACCAGAGGTGGCTGTCCCAGGGGCTGAGCGTCATCCTGAGCGTCGGTCCCGCGGCGCCCGCTTCCGGGCGGTTGACGATCGGAATCACGACCCGGTTCGCGACGATGAGCTCGTTCATCCGGATGAAGAGGGCGGCCCGCTTCACCGGATCGAACTCGCCCGCGGCCGCGCGGTGCGCCTCGTCGTATTCGGCGTTGCGCCAGCGGGTGAAATTGCGGCCCTGCCACTTGTTCTCCTTCGCTGCGATCTCCCACGAGCAGAACTGGTTCATGAAGAACCACGGGTCGGGCGTGCTGCCGATCGCATACATCTGCAGGTCGGCGTGGAACTTGGCGCTCGTGTCGGGATTGGCCACGTCGGACGAGAAGTAGACGGCGGCGACGACCGTCTTCAACTCGACGTCGATGCCCGCCTTCTGGCAGGCCTGCTTGAAGATCTGCTGGGTCTTCTGGCGCGGTGCGCTGATCGAGGTCTGGAACACGAACTTGAGCTTCCTGCCGTCCTTCGCCCGGATGCCGTCGGCGCCGCGCTTCCAGCCGGCGGCGTCCAGCGTCCGGTTCGCCTTGTCGACGTCGAATTCCCACTTGGTGTTCGGCGACCGGTACCGCGCCGGGTTGTTGAGGAAGTTCCGCGTTGCCACGCCCGCGCGCCCGTAGACGTGCGCCTGGACCGCGCCGCGGTCGGCCAGGAGGTCGAGCGCCTCGCGCACCGCCGGATCGGTGAGGATCGGATGGCGCGTCTTCGGGCTCGACCGCTCGCCGTCCACCTCGGTCCACGGATCGGAGAAGTTGCACTGCATGTGCTCGATGGTGCTGCCCATCGCGAAGAGGACGCGACCCTTGCCGCTCCGCTCGAGACGGCTCAGGATCTCGTCCTCGACCTGCACGTTCCACGCGTAGTCGTACTCGCCGGTCTGCAGCACGGCGCGCGCGGCGGACACCGCATCGCCGCCGCCCTTCATCTCGATCGCATCGAAGTGCGGCCGGTTCGGCTCGTGGTAGGCGGGGTTGAGCTCGCCGCGCACGATGTCTCCCGGCTTGAAGTCGACGAACCGGTACGGGCCGGTGCCGACGGGCCTGAGGTTCGCCGGCGCGTCGCGGGACTTCGCGCCCCGCCACGCGTCGAAGTGATGCCGGGGAAGAACCAGGCCGAAATTGCCGACGAAGACGCGCGCCCAGTTCGGTGTCGGCTCGGCAAAGACCACGCGCACCGTATGCGCGTCGACCTTCTCGATGGTCGTGCCCCGGTAGTTGCCGATCGAGACGGTCGCCGTCGCCGGGTCGCTGATGTACTCACCGGTGAACACCACGTCGTCGGCGGTGAAGGGCTTGCCGTCGTGCCAGCCGACGCCGCGCTTGAGCTTCCAGGTCACCGAACGTCCGTCGCGCGCGACGCCGCCGTTCGCGAGGCTCGGGATCTCGGCCGCGAGGATCGGGACCAGATTGCCGTCGGGATCCCACGCCGCAAGGGGCTCGTAGAAGATCCGCGAGGCGTCGAGATCCTTCTGGCCCACGGCGAAATGCGGGTTGAGCAGCGTTGGTGCCTGCCACCACAGGAGCTTCAGCGTGCCGCCGCCGCCGCGACGGGTCGGCTTGTACGGCGGTGCCGCCTGCGCGTTCGCGACGCCCGACCAGGCGAGCATCTGGCCCGCCATCGGCGACCGTGAGACCCAGTCCGGCCATCCGCTCGATGAAACCGCGCCGCGACAGCCGGCCATGCTTCACCCGGTCGATGATCGCGTGCAGGTCCTTCTCGTTCATCGCGATACCTCGCTCGTCGTCGAGCGAACCGGCGTCGGGCGGCGCGTCACGCGCCCGTCCGCGCTATGAATGCGACGCCGAGCCAGGGTCGATCACGGTCTCCTGCCCACTGTTCGGATTGATCAGGTATTTCGCGCCCGTCGCGCGCTTGCCGTACACGGCGATCTCGGCAAGCCGCAATGCCTCGGCGAGCGAGACCTCCTTCGTGTAGTGGCTCGCGAACGTCGTCTTCAACCCGGCGACGATCCGCTCGGTGAGCCTGCGCGTCCGGCGGGGCCGATCTTCTGCAGGAACGGCCACAGCAGCCAGCCGCCGACGCCCCAGGCGAAGCCGAAGCCGCGGGTGAGCACGATCGGGCCCGGATCGAGCATCCCGTAGACGTAGACCTGCTTGTGCGTCGGGGATCCGTATCGGCTGTATTCGGTCATCGCCCGGGTGAGCGCGGCTTCCATGCACGTCAGGATCTGACCGGCGAGCTTGCCGCCGCCGATCGCGTCGAAGGCGAGCGTGGCGCCGGTCGCGGCGAGCGCCTCGGTCAGTTCATGTATGAAGGTCGGCGCGCTCGAATTGCAGACGTAGCTGCGCACCGGCGGCGCGCAGCAGTCCTCCTGTTCGCGCGTGCGCACGATGTTCACGAGGCCGATGCCGTCCTCGAGGCAGACCCGGTTCAGCATCTGGCCCAGATTCGACGCCGCCGCGGTGTGCACGAGCGCCGTGTGCCCTTCGCGCCGCATCGTCTCGACCATGCCCAGCGAGGTCAGCGGATTGACGAAGCACGAGCGCGCCTTCGGCCGGCGTCGTGCCCTCGGGCAGCGGCATGCACTGCGCGGCCTTGAGGCAGCGGAACTGCGAGTACATCGCGCCGCCGAAGGCCGCCACGGTCCTGCCGATCAGCGCCTGCGCCTCGGCGGACGATCCGGCCGCGACGACGACCCCGGCGCCCTCGTTGCCCACCGGTAACGACTGGCCGACGCGGCCGGCCATGCTGCGCATCCCGGCTTCCGGAATGGTCGCCACGACCACCGGGCGCTCGGGCGTTCCCGACTGCCGCGCGGTGCTCATGTCGGCAGCGCCGAACATCAGGCCGAGATCGGACGGATTGATCGGCGTCGCCTCGACGCGATCACGACCTCGTCGGGTTGCGGCTGCGGAACCTCGACATCGACGAGCGAGACCTCGAGCTCGCCGCCCTTCCTCACCAGCGATCGGAGCTGGAGCGCCATCATGTCACCGCCTCACCGGATCTTCCCGAGGTCGCCGTGGCCGCCGAGCGCGTCCTTGGACCGCGTGGCGCCCACCCACCACCACCCAAGCCCTTCGGGCAGTGCGGCGCAATCAGCGCCGTCGATCGCTTGCGGCACCTGCTCGGGCTGTCAACTCGCACGCTTTTCGATCGCCCTTACTCCCACTCGATCGTCGCCGGCGGCTTGCCCGAGATGTCGTAGACGACGCGGTTGATCCCGCGCACCTCGTTGATGATCCGGTTGGACACGGTGGCGAGCAGCTCGGAGGGCAGCGGCGCCCAGTGCGCGGTCATGAAGTCGGTGGTCTGCACCGCCCGCAGCGCGACGACGTGCTCGTAGGTGCGGCCGTCGCCCATCACACCGACCGAGCGGATCGGCAGGAACACCGCGAACGCCTGCGCGGTAAGGTCGTACCAGCTCGTGCCGGCCGCATCCCGGAAGACCCGGAGCTCGTCGACGAAGATCGCGTCGGCGCGGCGCAGCAGGTTCGCGTGCTCGCGCGTGACCTCGCCCAGGATGCGCACGCCCAGCCCGGGGCCGGGGAACGGGTGGCGGAACACCATCTCGCGCGGCAAGCCGACGGCGAGCCCCAGCTCGCGTACCTCGTCCTTGAAGAGCTCGCGCAGCGGCTCGAGGAGCTTCAGGTGCAGCGTCTCGGGCAGGCCCCCGACGTTGTGATGCGACTTGATCGTGTGCGCCTTCTTGGTCTTGGCGCCGGCCGACTCGATGACGTCGGGGTAGATCGTGCCCTGCGCCAGCCACTTCACCTTCGGGAGCTTCGCCGCCTCGCGCTGGAAGACGTCGACGAAGAGCTTGCCGATGATTCGCCGCTTCTGCTCGGGATCCGCGACGCCGGCGAGCGCCGCGTACATCTCGTCGGTCGCGTCGACGTGGATCACGCGCACGCCGAGATTGCGCTCGAAGGTGTCGAGCACCTGCTCGGCCTCGTTGAGCCGCAGCAGGCCATGATCGACGAACACGCAGGTGAGCTGGTCGCCGATCGCCTCGTGGATCAGCGCGGCGGCCACCGACGAGTCGACACCGCCGGACAGGCCGAGGATCACGTCCTCGTCGCCGACCTGGGCGCGAATGCCGGCGATCGCCTCGCCGACATAATCCTTCATGTTCCAGTCCTGCGCGCAGCCGCAGATGTCGTGCGCGAAGCGCGCGAGGATGGCCGCACCCTGCTTCGTGTGCGTGACCTCCGGGTGGAACTGGACGCCGTAATAGCCGCGCGCCGGATCCGCCATCGCCGCGATCGCGCACGCATTGCTGCTGCCGATCAGGCTGAATCCGGGCGGCAGCGCGGTGACCTTGTCGCCGTGGCTCATCCAGACGTCGAGGAGCCCGTGGCCCTCGGCGTTGCGGCGGTCCTCGATGCCGTCGAGCAGCTTCGAGTGTCCCCGCGCGCGCACCTCCGCGTAGCCGAACTCGCGGACGTGGCCCTGCTCGACCGAACCGCCGAGTTGCGCGGCCATCGTCTGCATCCCGTAGCAGATGCCGAGCACCGGCACGCCGAGCGACCACACCGCGCCCGGCGCGCGGGGCGTATCGCCTTCGGTCACGCTGTTCGGGCCGCCCGAGAGCACGATGCCCTTCGGCGCAAAGCTGCGGACGAAATCGTCGCCGACGTCGCAGGGATGGATCTCGCAGTACACGTGCGACTCGCGCAGGCGGCGGGCGATGAGCTGCGTGTACTGCGCGCCGAAGTCGAGGATCAGGATCCGGGAATGCGAAGGAGCGGCCATCGTCGTTCTGCGTGGAAAAAAGAAGGCCGGCTCGCGCCGGCCCGCGGGCACCGGGCGATCACTCGACCCGGTAGTTGGGAGCCTCCTTCACGATCTGCACGTCGTGCACGTGCGATTCGCGGATGCCGGCCGACGTGATCTCGACGAACTCCGCGCGCGTGCGCAGCTCGTCCACGGTCACGCAGCCGCAGTAGCCCATCGCGGCGCGCAGGCCGCCCATCAGCTGGTGGATCACCGCGGAGAGCACGCCCTTGTACGGGACGCGCCCCTCGATCCCCTGCGGGACGAGCCGCTCGACGGCGTCCTCGCCCTCGGCGTCCTGGAAATAGCGGTCGGAGCTGCCCTCCTGCATCGCGCCGAGCGACCCCATGCCGCGGTAGCTCTTGTACGAGCGGCCCTGGTAGAGCTCGGTCTCCCCGGGCGCTTCCTCGGTGCCCGCAAACAGGCTGCCGAGCATGACCGACGACGCGCCGGCAGCGAGCGCCTTGGCGATGTCGCCGGAGTAGCGAATGCCGCCGTCGGCGATCACCGGGATGCCGGCGCGGGTGGCGCCGTCCAGCGCGTACTGGATCGCCGAGACCTGGGGCACGCCCACGCCCGCGACGATGCGTGTCGTGCAGATCGAGCCCGGACCGACGCCGACCTTGACGGCATCCGCGCCGTGGTCCGCGAGCGCTTTCGCACCTTCGGCGGTCGCGATGTTGCCGCCGATGACCTGCACCTGCGGGAAGTGCCGCTTGATCCAGCGCACGCGGTCGAGCACGCCCTGCGAATGGCCGTGCGAGGTGTCGACGACCAGCACGTCGACGCCGCCACCGACGAGCGCCTCGACGCGCTCCTCGGTGTCGCCGCCGGTGCCCACGGCGGCGCCGACGCGCAGTCGGCCGAGCTCGTCCTTGGACGCGAGCGGATGTTCGGTGGACTTGAGGATGTCCTTCACGGTGATGAGCCCGCGCAGCTCCATGTCCCCGTTGACCACGAGCACGCGCTCGAGCCGGTGCTGGTGCATCAATGCCTTGGCGCGCTCGAGATCGGTGCCTTCCGGGACCGTGACGAGCTTGTCGCCCTTGGTCATGATGCTCGAGGCCGGCTGGTCGAGGTTGGTCTCGAACCGGAGGTCGCGATTGGTCACGATCCCGACGACCCGCCGGCCTTCGACGACGGGAAGCCCGGAGATCCGGTGCTTGCGTGTCAGCGCCAGCACCTCGCGCACCGACATCGTCGGCGGAATCGTGATCGGATCCTTGACCACGCCGCTTTCGAAGCGCTTGACCTTGGCGACCTCGGCCGCCTGCTTCGCCGGCGTCATGTTCTTGTGCACTACACCCAACCCGCCCTCTTGCGCGATAGCGATCGCCAGTCGGGCTTCGGTGACCGTGTCCATCGCCGCCGACAGCAGCGGGATGTTCAGCGTGACGCCTGCGGTGAGTCGGGTCCTGAGATTGACGTCGCCGGGAACGACGTGGGAATGCGCGGGAACGAGCAGGACGTCATCGAACGTCAGCGCTTTCCGGACGACACGCATGTGACTTTCTCCTATGCGCAAAAACGGATTATACCCGCGTGCGCGCGGCCGGAGAATCGGCTCGGGGCGCGGCAATGCAACCTGCGGGTGCACGGGCCGCCGGCCATCCCCGGCCGGACCGTTTGACGGGCGACCGCGGTTGGATTACCTTGCCAATGTCATAAGAGTTGGCGAGGTAGCGCAATGTCAGAATCTTCGGCCCGAATCGCCCGTATTCGCTCATTGCCCTGGTCGGCGCAGGCGTCGCGGGGTACCGCCGCACGCGCCTGGCTCATCGCCGCTGCCCTCGGACTGGCTGCGGCGCCGGCACTCGCGGCGACCTACAAGTGGACCGACGCCAACGGCCGGGTCGTCTATTCGGACCAGCCACCCAACGGCAACTACAAGGTGGAGGCCCTTGCGGCGCCGCCGCCGCCGGCCAACCCGAATGCCGTGAAGGAACTCGCGGCCAAGGAAGCCGAAATCCAGCAGCGCAAGTTGAAAGCCGCCGAGGACGAGGCCAAGGCTGCGAAGGCGCGCGTGGATTCGGCAGCCAAGCGCGAGCAATGCGGGAGGGCGCGCGGCCAGCTCGCGGTGCTGCAGTCGGACCAGACGCTGCTCTACCGCAGCAACGAGAAGGGCGAGCAGGTCATGATGGACGGTGCCGCCCGTCGCCGGGAGCGCGAGCAGCTCGAAGTCTGGGTCAGGGCCAACTGCATGTCCTGACGCAGGCAGCTCCGCGGCGGGGCTGGCGGCGCGTCACTTCTTCTCCAGGTTGGTCTGATTGATCTCGACCTTGGCCTTCGCCTTCAGGGCATTCGCGTAGGCGTCGAAGACCTCGCGGTTCTGCAGCTCGCTGATGCTCGACCGCGCCGCGGCCAGCTTCGTCGGCTCGGCGGCGGGCGGCAGCACCACCTTCACCAGACGGTAGATCGAGTACCCGCCACGCTCGCTCGGCGCGCCAACGTACGCCGGCAGCTTCGCCGCGTCGGCCTGAAAGATCCGCGTCATCGCCTCGGGCGTGAGTCCGGGCTGAACCGCATTGCGATTGAGCGCGACCGGTTTTCCGAACACGACGCCGGCGTCCCGGTCGCTCTTGCCCTGCTCCAGGAGCGCGAGCTTCTCGCGACCCACCTTCTGCGCGAGCTCGACCGCGGCCTTCCGGAGGAGCTGGCGCCGGATCTCGTCCTTGACCTGATCGAAGGGCTGCGCCTCCGCGGGTCGATATTCGACGATGCGCGCGACCATCAGCGCGTTCGGGCCGATCTCGATCGCCTCGGTGTTGCGCTTGCCGGCAATGGACTCGGGCGAGAAGAGCTCCTGCACGAGCTTGGCATTGCCCCGCGCGATCTGCTGGGCCTGCGCCCGGGTCAGGAAAGGTGTCGTCTGGACGGTCAGCCCCAGCGCCTTCGCCGCTGGAGCGACCGAATCGGCCTGCTCGTAGGCCAGGTTCTGGAGCTGGTCGGCGGCGGCCGCGAATTTCTGCGCGACCTTCTGCCGCTTGAGATCGGTCTCGATCTGCGCCTTCAGTTCCTCGAACGGCCGCGTCGCCGCGGGGGTGATGCCCGCGAGCTTGATCACGTGCCAGCCGAATTCGCTCTGCACGGGGCCGGTGATCTCGCCGGGCTTCATCGCGAACACCGCGTCGTCGAACGCCTTGACCATCGTCCCGCGCGGGTTGCTGCCGAGATCGCCGCCTTGCGCCGCGGACCCCGGATCCTGCGAATGCGTCTTCGCGAGCTCGGCGAACTTCCCCGGGCTGGCCTTCGCCTGCGCAGCCAGATCCTCGGCCGTCTTCTTCGCCGCGGCCCGGTCGGCTTCCGTGGCGTCGGGCTTCACCGCGATCAGGATGTGCGCGGCCTGTCGCTGCTCCTCCTGCGTATACGACTTCGCGGCGCTCGCGTACTGCGCCTTGACCTCTTCCGGCGTCACCGCGATCTGCGACAGCAGCGACTCCTGCGTGAGCGTGACGAACTCGAACTTCGCCTCCTCCGGTGTCTTGAACGCCGACGCGTTGGCGTCGTAGAACGCCTTCACCTGCGCGTCGTCGACCTTGACATCCTTCAGATTGGGCTCCGCGTCGATGTTGGCGACCTCGACGTCGCGCGTCTGCTCGACGAGGTTGACGAAGCCCTCCGCGGTCGCCGCGGGGACGATGCCGCCACGGGAGATGGGATCGATGATCTTCTCGGCGAGGAGCTGCCGACGAATGCCGGCCTCGAACATTGCCTCGGAGACGCCGGCCTGCGCGAGCCGGTTCTTGTAGACCGCCAGCGAGAACCGGTCGCCTTCGCGGAAGCGCTGATCGGCGGCGATCCGTTCGAAGACCTGTTCGTTGGTCACCTGGAAATGCAGATCGGCGCCCCGCTTCTCGACGAGGCGCTCGCGGAGGAGCTGCTGCAGCAGATTGAAGCGCACTTCCGGATTGTCGAAGATCGCCGGGTCGACGTTCTGAGCGTTGCGCCGCAGCATTTCCTGCTGATCGCGGATGGCCTGCGCAAACTCGTCCTGCGTGATTCTTCCGCCGTCGAACTTCGCCACTTCCGCCGCCCCGTCACTGCGCTGGAAATAGTAATCGACTCCGAAGAATGCGAACGGAACCATGATCAGCGCGAGGATGAACTGCGCGATCCGCTTGTGTTTGTGTACGAGGTCGAACATCCGTTGAGTCCTATCGTGTGCGCCGCGCGTGCAGCCGCGCGGGGTTTTCAGCGAACTGCCGTCGCCGCCGGCGGGGCCGCGCGCATTCGCGTCGAGATGCGAAAAGGGCGAACTCGCGTTCGCCCTTCGAATCGGCGGGGCGGACATCGCCAAGACCGCTGCCGGCATCGAATCCCGACCCGATTCCCGGCTCGCCGCTCCCGTATCGGTGCCCCGGTCGCGGTGATTCCATCGCCACGGCCCGACAATCCACGAATCGTATCCGCTTTGGCCGGTCGCGTAAATAGGAGAGCGCCGCCACCGTCACGGTTCCAGCGCGCCGGGCGGCAGGCGGTCGGTGAACCGGGACATGATCCGCATGCGCGAGTCGGGCGAAGCGGCGGTGCGCGGCCGCGGCACCGACCCTCGCTCGCGTACAATTCGACGGCCGTCACGCCTGCCGGCGCCGCGATGACCCCGGCGCGACGGATTGCACGGCACCGTCGACCGGCCACGTTCGGACGACAGTATGCCGCGGAAGGGCCGCGCATTTCGCCGCGGCACGAGGAATCGAGGACCAGATGAAGGGCGATGCCACCAGGCGAATCCTAGTGACCGGGGGAGCGGGCTTCCTCGGTTCCCACCTGTGCGAGCGTCTGCTCGCCGAAGGTCACGACGTCCTGTGCGCCGACAATTTCTACACCGGCTCGAAGGAGAACGTCGCCGGCCTCATGACGAATCCGCGGTTCGAGCTGCTGCGCCACGACATCACGTTTCCGTTGTACGTCGAAGTCGACGAGATCTACAACCTCGCGTGTCCGGCGTCGCCGATCCATTACCAGTTCGACCCGGTCCAGACCACGAAGACCAGCGTCCACGGCGCCATCAACATGCTCGGCCTCGCCAAACGCGTCAAGGCGAAGATTCTGCAGGCATCGACCAGCGAGGTCTACGGCGATCCGAAGACCCACCCGCAATCCGAGGACTACTGGGGACACGTCAATCCGATCGGCATCCGCGCCTGCTACGACGAGGGCAAGCGCTGCGCCGAGACGCTCTTCTTCGACTACTACCGGCAGCATCGGCTGCGCATCAAGGTCGCGCGGATCTTCAACACCTACGGTCCGCGCATGCACGTCGGCGACGGTCGGGTGGTTTCGAACTTCATCGTGCAGGCGCTCAAAGGCGAGCCGATCACCGTTTACGGCGCCGGCTCGCAGACACGGTCATTCTGTTACGTCGACGATCTGATCGACGCGCTGATACGGCTGATGAATACCGGCGACGACTTCACCGGGCCGGTCAACGTCGGCAGCGCCCGCGAATTCACGATTGTCGAACTGGCCCGGAAGGTCATTGCGCTGACCGGATCGAGGTCGGAGATCGTGAACCGGCCGCTGCCGGCTGACGATCCGATGCAGCGGCAGCCCGACCTGACGCTCGCGCGCAAGGCGCTCGACTGGGGACCGACCACGCCTCTCGACGAGGGCCTGAAGCGCACGATCGCCTACTTCGAAGCCAGGTTTTCCGGCGACTAGCGCCGGGGGCAGCCGCGCGCGCACCGGAACGGGCACGGCGCGCCGTCGATCGGCCGGAGCCGGCTCAAGCCGGACGAAGGTTGCGGAGGACGGGCATCCCGGCGGCAACCGCGAGCTGGCGTCGGATTGCCTGTCGGCAGAAGTGTGTGTGGCGGAGTGGACGGGACTCGAACCCGCGACCCCCGGCGTGACAGGCCGGTATTCTAACCAACTGAACTACCACTCCCCATCGTGAACCATTCCGCGCCCAGCACTACTGGTGGGTGCTGACGGGATCGAACCGCCGACATTCGCCTTGTAAGGGCGACGCTCTACCAGCTGAGCTAAGCACCCGCGCCGCGCCGGGATTGCCGAACCGCCCTCGGGCGCGACAAGCGCAAGCCGATCAGTTTACCGCATCCTTCAGCGCTTTGCCAGCGCGAAACTTCGGCACCTTCGCGGCGCGGATCTTGATTGCTGCTCCGGTGCGCGGATTGCGGCCCTGACGCGCCGTGCGCCTGCCCACATGGAACGAACCGAATCCGACCAGGGTGACGATGTCGCCTTTCTTGAGCGAGCCCTTGATCGCGTTCACCGTCGCATCCAACGCACGCCCGGCCGCGGCCTTCGATATGTCGGCGTGCCTCGCAATCGCATCGATCAATTCGGATTTGTTCACGGACATCCCCTTTCGATTTGCTGCGCAGGGCGGCAAGCGTCGCGCGCTTGCCGAGAGGGTCCTTATAGCAATCGCGATTTCCGCGTGTCAAGCGCGTCAGCGCGCGTGATGCCGATCGCGTCGCACGCGGCCGACGACGCCTTCATCGGATTTCGCGTTCGCGGCCGACGCGCGCGTTCACGTCGCGCGTGAACACATTGCGCCAACGCGCGGCGCCGTTTGAGGAATCGCCGCGGTCCGCGTTGCGCCCGATCGAGCCCCTGTCAATGCTTGATCAACGCCGGCTTTTCGTCGGGCGCCGTCGACGGCGGAACCGCCGCGGCGTCGGCGACCGCCTCCGGCAGCGGCGTGGGCTGGCGCTCGAGCGCGGCCTCGAGAACCTGTTCGATCCAGCGCACCGGCCGAATCTCGAGCCGGTTCTTGATCTCGTCGGGAATCTCCGCGAGGTCCTTGACGTTCTCCTCCGGAATGAGCACGGTCTTGATCCCGCCGCGACCGGCCGCGAGCAGCTTCTCCTTCAGGCCGCCGATCGGCAGGACTTCGCCGCGCAGCGTGATCTCGCCGGTCATCGCAACGTCCGCGCGCACCGGGATGCCGGTCAGTATCGACACGATCGCGGTCACGATCGCGCCGCCCGCCGACGGTCCGTCCTTGGGTGTCGCGCCCTCGGGCAGGTGAATGTGCAGGTCGGTCTTCTGGTAGAAGTCCGGCTGGACGCCGAGCGTCTTCGTGCGGTGGCGAACGACCGAGATCGCGGCGGCGATCGATTCGTTCATCACGTCGCCGAGCTTGCCCGTCGTCGTCGTCTTGCCCTTCCCGGGCAGCGCGACGGCCTCGATCGTCAGCAGATCGCCGCCGACCTCGGTCCACGCCAGGCCGGTGACCTGGCCCACCTGGTTCTTCTTCTCGGCGATGCCGTACGTGAAGCGGCGCACGCCCAGGTACTTGTCGAGGTTCTTGGCGGTGACGTCCACCGGGCCCTTCGCCTTGCGCGCCTTGCCCTCGCTCTCGCGCAGCAGCAGGCCCTTCACCACCTTCCGGCAGATCTTGCTGATGTCGCGCTCGAGGTTGCGCACCCCGGCCTCGCGCGTGTAATAGCGGACGATGTCGCGCAGCGCGCTCTCGGCGACGTGCAGCTCGTCCGCCTTCAGCCCGTTGAGCTTCATCTGCTTCGGCAGGAGGTACTGCCGCGCGATCGCGATCTTCTCGTCCTCCGTGTAGCCGGAAAGGCGGATGACCTCCATCCGGTCGAGGAGCGGCGCCGGGATGTTCATCGTGTTCGCGGTCGCCACGAACATCACGTCGGAGAGGTCGTACTCGACCTCGACGTAATGGTCGGTGAACGTGCTGTTCTGCTCGGGATCGAGCACCTCCAGCAGCGCCGACGACGGGTCGCCGCGGAAGTCCTGGCCCATCTTGTCCACCTCGTCGAGCAGGAACAGCGGGTTGCGCACGCCGACCTTCGACATGTTCTGGAGGATCTTGCCCGGCATCGACCCGATGTACGTGCGGCGATGCCCGCGGATCTCGGCCTCGTCGCGGACGCCGCCCAGGCTCATCCGGACGAACTTGCGGCCCGTGGCCTTCGCCACGGACTGGCCGAGCGAGGTCTTGCCGACGCCGGGGGGCCCGACGAGGCAGAGGATCGGCGCCTTGAGCCGATCGACGCGCTGCTGGACCGCGAGGTACTCGACGATTCTCTCCTTGACCTTCTCGAGGCCGTAATGATCGGCGTCGAGGATCTTGACCGCGGCGGCGAGGTCCCTGCTGATCTTGCTCTTCTTGCGCCAAGGCAACGCGAGCAGCGTGTCGATGTAATTGCGCACGACCGTCGCCTCCGCCGACATCGGCGACATCATCTTGAGCTTCTTGAATTCGGCGAGCGCCTTCCCTTCCGCCTCCTTCGACATCTTGGCGGCCTTGATCTTCTTCTCCATCTCGTCGAGGTCGGCGTTCTCGTCGCCCTCCCCGAGCTCCTTCTGGATCGCCTTGACCTGCTCGTTCAGGTAGTACTCGCGCTGGCTCTTCTCCATCTGGCGCTTGACGCGCCCGCGGATGCGCTTCTCGACCTGCAGGATGTCGACCTCGCCCTCGAGCAGCCCCAGCAGGTGCTCGAGGCGCTTGGCGACGGCGCCCATCTCCAGGATTTCCTGCTTCTGCTCGAGCTTCAGCGGAAGGTGCGCGGCGATCGCGTCGGCCAGCCGGCCGCCGTCGTCGATCCCGGCCATCGACGTCAGAATCTCGGGCGGGATCTTCTTGTTGAGCTTCACGTACTGGTCGAACTGCGCGAGCAGCGCGCGGCGCATCGCCTCGACCTCGTGCGCCTCGCCGGCGTCCCCGCCGAGCGTCGCGGCTTCGGCGGAGAGGAACTCGCCCTCGTCGACGACCCGGACGATGCGCGCCCGGTGCGCGCCCTCGACGAGAACCTTGACGGTCCCGTCCGGCAGCTTGAGCATCTGCAGCACCGTCGCCACGCTGCCGATCGCGTAGAGATCCTCGGCGCCCGGGTCGTCCTTCGCCGCCGATTTCTGCGCGACGAGAAGGATGTGCTTGCCCGAATCCATGGCGACGTCGAGCGCCTTGATCGACTTCGGGCGCCCCACGAACAGCGGGATCACCATGTGCGGAAAGACGACGACGTCGCGCAGCGGGAGCAGCGGCAGCGATGTCACGTCGACGGAAGGGGGAAGTTCTCTGGCCATGCGTGCCTCGGGGTGGGAGTTCGTCTTGCAAAATGGGGCCGGCGGCCGGCGGTGTCAAGCCGGTGCCCGGGAAATCTCGGAAAACCCTGTGCTGCCATGGGGTTAGCATCGGCCGGGCGGGACACGTCGCGGCGTCCCGCGGACATTCCGTGGGCGCCCCGGAGGACGTGCCGCCGCCGTGGCGCGGGATGGTTCGGCGATGCCCCGACCGCCCGACAACGACGCGGGCGCGGCACGGCGCCGCTCAACTGTGCGCCGACGCGACCTTGGGCTGATCGGCGAACATCAGCAGCGGCTTGCCGTCGTTGGCGATCGTCGCTTCGTCGACGACCACTCGCGCAAGATTGCTGTGCGACGGCAGGTCGTACATGACATCGAGCAGCACCTGCTCGAGGATCGACCGCAGACCGCGGGCGCCCGTCTTGCGGGCGAGCGCCTTGCGGGCAATCGCGCGGAGCGCGCCGTCGCGCACCTCGAGCTCGACGCCTTCCATGCGGAACATCTTCTGGTACTGCTTGGAAAGCGCGTTCTTCGGCTCGACCAGGATCTGGATCAGCGCGGCCTCGTCGAGCTCCTCGAGCGTGGCGACCACGGGCAGGCGCCCGACGAACTCGGGGATCAGCCCGAACTTGATCAGGTCCTCCGGCTCGACCCCGCGCAGCAACGCGCTGATGTTCTTGCGGTCTTCCGGGCTCGCGACCTCGGCACCGAAACCGATGCCCGTCTTGGCCGTGCGCTGGCGGATGATCTTCTCCAGGCCGTCGAACGCCCCGCCGCAGACGAACAGGATGTTGGTCGTGTCGACCTGGACGAATTCCTGGTTCGGGTGCTTGCGCCCGCCCTGCGGCGGCACCGAGGCGATCGTGCCCTCGATCAGCTTGAGCAGCGCCTGCTGCACGCCCTCGCCCGAGACGTCGCGCGTGATCGACGGGTTATCGCTCTTCCTCGAGATCTTGTCGATCTCGTCGATGTAGACGATGCCCCGCTGCGCCTTCTCGATGTCGTAGTCGCACTTCTGCAGCAGCTTCTGGATGATGTTCTCGACGTCCTCCCCGACGTAACCCGCCTCGGTCAGCGTCGTCGCGTCGGCGATCACGAACGGGACGTCGAGCAGCCGCGCCAGCGTCTGCGCGAGGAGCGTCTTGCCCGACCCGGTCGGGCCGATCAGCAGGATGTTGCTCTTGGCGAGCTCGACCTCGTCGTCCTTGCCGCCGGTCTCCAGCCGCTTGTAGTGGTTGTAGACGGCGACCGAGAGGATCTTCTTGGCGAGGTCCTGGCCGATCACGTACTGGTCGAGGATATGGCGGATCTCGTGCGGCGTGGGAAGCTTGTTCTTGTCGGTGCGCGCGGCCTCCGCCGTCGATCCTTCCTCGCGGATGATGTCGTTGCAGAGCTCGATGCACTCGTCGCAGATGAAAACCGACGGGCCGGCGATCAGCTTGCGAACCTCGTGCTGACTCTTGCCGCAGAACGAGCAATAGAGAAGCTTGTCGCCGGAGGACTTATCGGCCATCGGTTGGGCAAATCAGCTTTAGGATTCAGCCGTCTGGGAGCGAGTCGGGCGGAATGACTTTAGGAACTTTACCCGGCAAGGACCCGCTTCTGCAAGACCTGGTCGATCATTCCGAAGGCAAGGGCCTCTTCGGCGGTGAGGAAATTGTCACGGTCGGTCTCCCGCGCGATCTCCTCGACCGACTTTCCGGTATGCAGCGCCATGAGCCGATTGAGCCGCTCGCGCAGCGAAAGGATGTACTTGGCGTGGATCTCGATATCGGACGCCTGGCCCTGGAAGCCGCCGAGCGGCTGGTGGATCATCACCGTCGAATTCGGCAGCGCGAACCGCTTGCCCTTCGCGCCCGCCGCCAGCAGGAACGCGCCCATCGACGCCGCCATGCCCACGCAGAGCGTGGAGATGTCCGGCTTGATGAACTGCATCGTGTCGTAGATCGCCATGCCGGCGGCGATCGACCCGCCCGGCGAATTGATGTAGAAGTTGATGTCCTTGTCCGGATTCTCCGATTCGAGGAACAGCATCTGCGCGACGACCAGGTTGGCCGTCGCGTCATCGACCGGTCCGACCAGAAACACGACACGCTCTTTCAGCAGACGCGAGTAGATGTCGTACGCGCGCTCGCCGCGTCCGCTCTGCTCGATCACCATGGGGATCAGCCCCAGACCCCTCGGTTGGCCCATCACTTCCTCGACGGTTGTTTGCATCCGGGCCATTGTAGAGGCAATCGCTGCCGCAATGTCATGCCGGCGATGGCCGGCGGCTGCCGGCGGATGAAATGCCGACGTGGCCGGGCGCCGGCTGGAGCGGTGTCCGCTACCTGCTGTCCGGTACTTCGCGCCCGCGCGACGGGCAGCGCCCGCGCGGCTAGGCGCTGCCGGCGCCCGCTTCCTTCTTGCCCGTCGTCCCCATCACGTCGGCAAACGCGGTGGGCTTGTCGGCGACCTTGGCCCGGCCGAGCACCCACTCCACGACGTTGTGCTCGACCGCCAACGACTCGAACTCGCTGAGCCGCTCGGGCTTCTCGTAGTGCCAGCGCACGACGGCCTCGGGTTGCTCGTACGTCTGCGCGGCCTCCTGCACCAGCGCCTTCACCTGGTCCGGTTTCGCCTGGAGACCATGCGTCTGCACGACCTCCGCGAGGACCAGTCCGAGCGCAACGCGACCCTCCGCGCTCGCCCGGAACATCTCCGGGGTGAGCTTGATGTCCTCCGGCTTCATCCCCTGCTGCCGCAGATCGGCGACCATGCGCTGCGCCAGCGCCCGGGTCTCCTCCTCGACGAGCGATTTCGGCAGCGCCAGCTGCGCACTCTGCCGCAGCGCGGCAAACGCCTGTTCCTTCATCTTCGCTTCGATCTTGCGCTTGAGCTCGAGCCGGAGATTGGCGGCGATCTCCGCGCGCAGCTCGTCGACGCTGCCGCTGGCAATGCCGAACGCCTTGGCGAAATCGGCGTCGACCTCCGGCAGCACCGCCGCGGACACGCTCTTTACCGTCAAGGTGAACTCGGCATGCTTGCCGGCGACTTCACGGCCGTGGTAGTCGGCGGGGAACGTCAGTCCGAAGGTCTTGGTTTCGCCCTCGCTCATCCCGGCGATCGCGGCGTCGAACTCGGGCAGCATCCGTCCCTCGCCGACGACGATCGCGAAATCGCTCGCCTGGCCGCCCGGAAACGCGACGCCGTCGATCCGGCCGCTGAAGTCGACGATGACCCGGTCGCTCGCCGCCACCGGGCGGGCGACGTGCTCGTAGCGCGCGCGCTGGCGGCGCAGCATCTCGATCGTGTTGCCGACGTCGTCGTCGCCCACCACCGTCACCGGGCGCTCGATGGTGATGCTCGAAAGGTCGCCGAGCTTCACCTCCGGGTAGACCTCGAACACCGCGGAGAACTCCAGCTGGTCCGTTGCCGAGGCATCGCTCTTCGGCTCGATCCGCGGCGAACCGGCGATGCGCAGGTTCTGCTCCCGGACCGCATCGGCAAACGTGGTCTCGCAGCGCATCGGTGATGACCTCGGAACGCACCTGCGGGACCGTACTGCTTCGCGATCATCGTCATCGGCACCTTGCCGGGCCGGAAGCCAGGCACCTTCGCGTTCTTCGCCAGACGTGCGAGCCGCTGCCTGACCTCGGTCTCGATCTTCGCGAGCGGCACCGACATCGTGAGCCGGCGCTCGAGCTGACCGAGGGTTTCCAGACTGGTTTGCATGCGCGTCGAATCCTTGCTAATGTGAATCGATGGTGCGAAAGGGGGGACTCGAACCCCCACGGGCTGCCCCGCTGGAACCTAAATCCAGTGCGTCTACCAATTCCGCCACTTTCGCAGCCGCTTTCGCCAAACGGGCGAGTATAGCCGAACGGGGGTTTGCTCGCCACCACGACGCCCCGCGGCGGCGCTGCTTTCTCCGCGGAAATGCATTGTTTTCGGCCCATTGTGCCCGATCCCGCGTGTCCGTCGCCCATTACGAAAACTTTCCCGTCGCCACGCTGCTCGTCCCCCGCGCCCTGCGGCCGGCGATCGTCGCGATCTATCGTTTTGCCCGCGCGGCCGACGACCTCGCCGACGAGGGCGACCTGCCGGCGGCGAGCCGGCTGGCCGCGCTCGATCGGTATGGGCAGGCACTGGACGCCATTGCCGCGGGTGCGCCGCCCGACGAGCCCCCGTTCCCGGCACTCGCCGACGCGATCGCCCGGCACGACCTGCCGCTCGCGCTCTTCCACGATCTGCTTTCGGCATTCCGGCAGGACGTCTCGACCACGCGCTACCCGTCCTGGGACCTCCTGGCCGATTACTGCCGGCGCTCGGCCAATCCGATCGGCAGGCTCCTGCTCCGCCTCTATGGTGCGGAGTCGCCCGCCAATCTGGCCGCGAGCGACGCGATCTGCACCGCGCTGCAGCTGATCAACTTCTGGCAGGACGTCGCCGCCGGATTGGCACCGGGGGCGCCTCTATCTCCCGCAGGAGGATCTGGCGCGCTTCGGCGTGACCGAGACGCACGTGGCGCAGTCGCGCTGCGACAGCGCCTGGCGCGCGCTCATCGCCTTCGAATCGGCGCGCGCGCGCCGGCTGCTCGAATCCGGCCGTCCGTTGACGCGCGCGCTGCCGTGGCGGCTCGGGCTCGAGCTGTCGGGCGTGCTGGCGGGCGGCCACCGGATCCTCGACCGGATCGATGCGTCGGGCGGCGACGTCTTTCGCCAGCGTCCGCGGCTCTCGCGCACGGACTGGGCTGCGGTCGCCTGCAACGCGCTGTTTCCGCCGCGCCGCCACCGTCTCGCGCAGCCCGAGCCCGCGGCATGACGCCGGACGAATACTGCCAGCAGAAGACCGCACGCAGCGGCACGAGCTTCTATTACAGCTTTCTCTTCCTGCCGCCGGAGCGGCGCCGCGCGATCACCGCGCTCTACGCGTTCTGCCGCGAGGTCGACGACGTCGTCGACGAGGTCTCCGACCCGCAGCTCGCGCGCGCGAAGCTCGCATGGTGGCGCCAGGAGATCGGCGCGACGTTCACCGGCGCCCCGCAGCATCCCGTCGCGCGCGCCCTGCAGCCGGTCGTGTCGGCTTATCGCCTGCCGGAGGAGCACTTCCAGACCGTGATCGACGGGATGGCGATGGACCTCGAGCGCAACCGCTACCTCGATTTCGCCGAGCTCGAGCGCTATTGCCACTGCGTCGCCGGCGTGGTGGGACTCATGTCGGCGGAGATCTTCGGCTACTCGGATCCGGCGACCCGGCGCTACGCGCGCGACCTCGGCATCGCATTCCAGCTCACGAACATCATTCGCGACGTCGGCGAGGACGCGCGCCGCGGGCGCATCTACCTTCCGCAGGACGAGCTCGCGCGCCATGGCGTCACCGCGGCGGCGTTGCTCCGGCGCGAGGCAGGCGACGGGCTCGTCGCGCTGATGACCGAGCAGGTCGCGCGCGCGCGCCGCTGGTACGCGCGCGCGCTCGGCGCGCTTCCGGCCGAGGACCGGCGCGCACAGCGACCGGGCCTCATCATGGCCGCCATCTACAGCGCGCTGCTCGACGAGATCGAGCGCGACGGCTGCCGCGTGCTCGATCGGCGGATCGCGCTGACGCCGCTGCGCAAGCTCTGGATCGCGTGGAAGACCGCGCGCCGTGCATGACGCCGCGCCGACCCGCAACCCGTCCGCCCCGGTCGCGGTCGTCGGCGGCGGATGGGCGGGCTGCGCGGCCGCGGTGACGCTGGCCGACGCCGGCATCCCTGTCACGCTGTTCGAGCAGGCGAAGACGCTCGGGGGTCGCGCGCGGCGGGTGGCGCACGGGGGCATCGCGCTCGACAACGGCCAGCACCTGCTCGTCGGCGCGTACGGGGAGGCACTCGCGATCCTCACGCGCGTGCACGGCGCGGACCGCGCCGCGGCCCTTTTCCATCGACTTCCGCTGACGCTGCGCCCCTTCGGCGCGGCGACCTCGCCGGCGGTCCGGATTTGCCGCATGGAACGCTCCGGCCCCGCTCAATCTCCTCGGCGGATTGCTGTCGGCGCAGGGTCTCGGCTGGACCGAGCGCCTCGCCGTGGTCGCGGATTTCCGCCGCCTGGCGCGCGCGGGCTTTCGCGCTCCGGAGGGACAGTCCGTGACGCAATGCTTTGCAAAGATGCCGTCGCGCGCGTTCGCGGCGATCTGGGAACCGCTGTGCCTGGCGGCGCTCAACACGCCTCCCGAGCGCGCCTCGGCGCGGATGTTCGCAAACGTCCTTCGCGCCGCGTTCACCGGCCCGGCGCGGCACAGCGATTTCCTCGTCCCTGCCGTCGATCTCTCGGCGTGCTTCCCCGAGGCTGCGGGACGTTTCGTCGCGAACCGCGGCGGCGGCCTGCGGCCAGGCGTCGCCGTGCGCTCGGTCGCGCGCGGGGCCTCCGGCGTGGTGCTGGGCATCGGTCCGGCCACCGAAGCGTACTCCGCCGCCATCGTCGCGGTGGGACCGCATCAGCTCGCGGCGGCGATCGGCGTCGAGGCGGCCCGCGACGACGTCTGGCGCGCGCCACTCGCCCAGGTCGATGCGTTTCGCTACGAGTCGATCACGACCATCTACGTCGGTTTCGCCGGCCCCGTGCCGTTCTCGGTGCCGCTGCTTCGCCTCGACGACGCGCCCGGTCAGTGGCTGTTCGACCGCACGGCCGCGCTCGCGGGGGCCACCGCGAGCGGGACGAAAAGCCTCGCCGCGGTGGTCATCAGCGCGGGCGGGCCCCACGATGCACTCGATCATGCCACGCTCGCCGCGCAGGTCGAGGCCCAGCTGCGCCGGCTGGAGCCGGGCCTGCCCCCGGTCGCCTGGTCGCGGGTCATCGCCGAGCGGCGCGCCACCTATGCCTGCACCCCGGCGCTGTCGCGCCCGGCCGCGGGTCGCGTCGCGCCCGGCCTCTACCTCGCTGGCGACTACACCGATGCCGAGTTTCCCGCGACCCTCGAAGCCGCGTGCCGCAGCGGCGTGACGGCGGCGCGCGCGCTGATCGCCGACCGCGGCGCGCCACCGGGCTGACGGCACCCCGGGGCACGCGGGCGCGTCACTCGCCCCCCGATGGGCCCGATACGCCCTTTGCGCGATCCCTCAGCACGAACTTCTGGATCTTGCCCGTCGAGGTCTTCGGCAGCGGGCCGAACACCACGCGCTTCGGCGCCTTGAAATGGGCGAGATGCTCGCGGCACCAGGCGATGATCTCGGCCTCGGCCACCGCGCCGGCGTCCGGCTTCAGCGTCACGAACGCGCACGGCGCTCTCGCCCCACTTGTCGTCGGGCTGCGCCACCACCGCAGCCTCCATGACCCGCGGATGGCGGTACAGGCATTCCTCGACCTCGAGCGAGCTCACGTTCTCGCCGCCGGTGATGATGATGTCCTTCGAGCGGTCCTTGATCTCGATTGCGTTGTCGGGGTGCCAGACCGCGAGATCTCCGGTGTGCAGCCAGCCCCCGGCAAACGCGGCGGCGGTCGCCCGCTCGTTCTTCAGGTAGCCGCTCATGACCGTATTGCCGCGCAACAGCACCTCGCCGATCGTCTTGCCGTCGCGCGGCACCGGGGCGCCCGTTGCGGGGTCGGCGACGGCGAGCCCCGCCAGCGTCGGCATGGGAACGCCCTGCCGCGCCATGCGCCGCGCCCGGTCGGCGAGCGGGAGCCCGGGCCAGTCGTCCTGCGCAACGCAGAGCGTCGCCGGACCGTAGGTCTCGGTCAGCCCGTACAGGTGCGTGACGCTGAAGCCCATGCCTTCCATCGCCTCGATGACCGCCGATGGCGGCGCCGCGCCGCCCGTCGCGACATCCACGCGGTGGTCGAACCGCAGCTTCGCGTCGTCCGGCGCGTGCACCAGCATGTTGAGAACGACCGGTGCGCCGCACAGGTGCGTGACGCCGCAGTCGGCGATCGCCCTGAAGATCGGCGCCGGATCGACGCGGCGCAGGCATACGTGCGTCGCGCCCGCCGCCGTGACCGCCCACGTGAAGGTCCACCCGTTGCAGTGGAACATCGGCAGCGTCCACAGGTAGACGCTCTGCGCGGTGAGCCCGAACGCCAGCGCGTTGCCGAGGGCATTGAGGTACGCGCCGCGATGATGGTAGACCACTCCCTTGGGATTGCCGGTGGTGCCCGACGTGTAGAGCAGCGACAGGGGATCCCATTCCCCCTGCGGTCCGGGCCACGCATACGCCGGATCGCCGTCCGCCAGCAGGCTCTCGTAGCCGAGCGATCCCAGCCGCTCGCCGGAGGGTGCCTCGGGGTCGTCGATGTCGACGACCAGCAGATCGCGTTTGCACTTCGCGGAGCGCGGCGCGGACCGTCGGCGCGAATTCCGGGTCGGTGAGCAGGACCTTCGCTTCGCCATGCTCCAGGCAGAACGCGACGGTTCTCGCGTCCAGCCGGTAGTTGAGCGCATTCAGGACGGCGCCGAGCGCCGGAACGGCGTAGTGCGCCTCGAGCATCGCCGGGACATTGGGCGCCATCACCGCCACCGTATCGCCGCGCGCGATGCCGCGCCGGGCGAGCGCGGAGGCGAGCCGCCGGCAGCGTGCGTCGAACTCCCGGTAGGTATAGCGGAGCCGCCCGTGCCGGACCGCCAGCTTGTCCGGCCAAACGTACGCGCTGCGCTCCAGGAAGGAGAGCGGAGACAACGGCACGAAATTCGCAGCGTTGGTGCCGAGCCCCCGCACGAACGGATGGCCGGCGGCGAGGGAGTCGCCGCCGGCGATGCTGCGATCGGTCATCCTGCCCTCCTCGGCGCGCCGCGAATCACGGAAATGTCGATCCGGCACCTGGCGTGTCGTGCGATCGCGGGCCCGCGGCTCCTGCGCGCGGCCGGTGCGCGGGCGCGTTCACGTCTTGCGCGCGCTCCGCGAGCTACCGGTCCGGTTGCGCAGCAGCCGCTGCTGCTCGCGATTCCACTCCCGTTCCTTGATGGTCGCGCGCTTGTCGTACTGCTTCTTCCCCTTGGCGAGCCCCATGTCGAGCTTGATCCGCCCCTTGCTGAAATGCAGGTTGAGCGGCACCAGCGTGTATCCGGCGCGCTCGACCTGGCCGACGAGGCGATTGATCTCCTTCCGATGGAGCAGCAGCCGGCGCGTGCGCGTCGGGTCGGCAACGACGTGCGTCGACGCAGAGACCAGCGGTGTGATGTGCGCGCCGATGAGCATGATCTCGCCATCCTTCACGATGACGTACGCTTCCTTGATCTGGGCGCGGCCCGCGCGCACCGCCTTCACCTCCCAGCCTTCGAGCGCAAGGCCGGCCTCGAATTTCTCCTCGATGAAATAGTCGTGGTACGCTTTTTTATTCTCGACGATGCTCATGTTTCCGTCCAGGCCACGAACCGCTTCGCCCACTGCGGCGTCGTTCATTCTAGCAACGAGGTCATGCGGAGCGTGAGGAAGTCGGTGCTGGTGCCGTTCTCCGCGAGCGAGATGTTCGAGCTCGTCGACCGGATCGAGCACTATCCGCAGTTCCTGCCCTGGTGCGGCGGCGCCCGGGCAATCGCGACGACGGAAGTCGGGAAGACGGCCCGGATCGACATCGACTACCACGGTGTCCGCGCGCATTTCACGACCGACAACGTCAATCGCGCCGGCGAATCGATCGTCGTCACGCTGCGGGACGGGCCTTTCCGGCACCTGCACGGCGAGTGGCGCTTTCGCGCGCTCGCGCCCGATGCCTGCAAGGTGGAGTTCGAGCTCGCCTACGAGTTCACGACCCACGTCCTCGAGCGGGTCGTCGGCCCGGTGTTCAGCCACATCGCGAACACGTTCGTCGATGCGTTCGTCCGCCGCGCCGAAGCGATCTACGTGACGCGCCCGTGAACGTCACCGTCGTCTGGGCGACCGCGCGGGTCCAGGATGTCGTCCCCGTCGAGCTCCCGCCGGGCGCAACCGTTGCCGACGCCGTCGAGCGGTCCGGACTGCTAGCCCAGCATGGACTCGATCCCGGGGAGCTTGGGTTCGCGATCTTCGGCCGCCGGGCCCGGGGAGACGCGCCGCTCGCCGACGGCGACCGCGTCGAGCTCACCCGGCCGCTGCTCGTCGACCCGAAGGCCGCGCGGGCGCGGCGGGCGCGCGCAATAGCCCTGAAGCGCCGCTGAATCCGTCCGCGGCGGCCGGGTCCCGCGCCTGCCGTGCCGGGTACGATTCCTCCACCATTTCCACCAGTGCCTATGTACCGGCCCCATACGGTGGGTTGCCGGGCGTCGCCGAATCGAGGACAATGCCGCCCGTGCGCGCCTCCAACCCGCTTTGCCGCCGGCTCGCCCTTGCCCTTCTTGCCGGCGGCCTCACCGTTTTCGCATCGCCCGTCCTCGCTCAGAATGTCGGCGCGCGCTCGTTCGCCGCGACCGCGACCGCGTCGGTGAAGGACGCGGCGGCAAGCGCCCTCGACACCGCGCAGGACCTCACCGCTGCCGCGCTCGACCTGATCGGCATCCGCTACAAGTGGGGCGGCAACACGCCCGAGACCGGACTCGATTGCAGCGGGCTCGTCCGCTATGTGTTCCAGCAGGTGACCGGCGTGACCCTGCCGCGGACGGCGAGAGACATGAGCCAGATCGGCGAGAAGGTGGCGGCGCGCGACCTGCAGCCGGGCGACCTCGTGTTCTTCAACACCCGCCGCTTCGCCTTCTCGCACGTCGGCATCTATCTCGGCGACAACCGCTTCGTCCACGCGCCGCGCCGCGGGCGCGAGGTCGAAGTGGCGACACTCGACTCGAGCTTCTGGCAAAAGCGGTTCAATGGCGCGCGCAGGATGGTCGGCGTCCTTCCGGAGCTCATCCCCACCCTCGTCAGCGAAGCCGCCGCCGCCCCGCCTCCCCGGGTCGTCTCGGCCGTCGAAGAAGGCCCTCCGGCCGTCCGTGGCGTCCTCGCCGATTCCGGCGACGCTTCGGACCCGCAGTCGAATTCGCTTGATAGTCGCGGCGAAAGCCGCCATGCTTCGTACTCGGCCTCACCGTACCACGAGGTACGCTTCGGCCTCCGCCTCGCCGCAAAGCCCTATCTTCGCTGCGCCCCGGCGCGCCGCAACTGTTCGGCGAGGCGCCGCTCGCTGCCGCGCTTCGCCCAATCGAGGGCGCTCGCGCCGTTCTCGTTGCGATGGTTGACGTTGGCGCCGCGCGCGATGAGCAAGTCCGTCGTCGACACCCGGCCCTCGCGCACCGCCATCATCAGCGCGGTGGTGCCGTTGGGCGACGTGGCATTGATGTCCGCCCCTTCCGCGAGCAGGTAGCGGACGACCTCGTCGTGCCCGCCGGTCGCCGCGTAGATCAGCGCGGTCCAGCCCGGCTGATTGACGTCGGCGCCGCGCAGCCGAAGCTTCTTGACCATGTCGATCTTGCCGCCCAGCGCCGCGAGCATCAGCGCCGTCTCCCCGTGCCGGTTGCGCGCATTCACCGCCGCGCGTGCGGCCAGCAGGACGTCGAGCGACGCCGGACTGTCGGAGCGCGCGGCAACGATGAGCGGCGTGTCGCCGGCGCGATCGATGCCATTGGGGTCGGCGCCGCGGGCGAGCAGGTTCCTCACCTCGGTGACCCGGTCGTTGGCAACCGCGATGGACAGGTCCTCGGTCGGGGACTGTGCGCGTGCGAAGGGCGTCGGCGCGGCGAGGCCCGCCGCGAGCAGCGCCGCCATGACGAAACGGGGCCAGCGGCCGGGGTCAGTGGGCATGGATTTCGGTTCCCGGGTCGATTCGGAACAGGCGGAAGAAATTGTCCGACGTGGCGCGCGCGACCGCGTCCAGCGGCAGTCCCCGCAGTTGCGCGATCTCGGCCGCGACGTGCGGCACATAGGCCGGCTGGTTGCGCTTGCCCCGGTACGGCACCGGAGCGAGGTATGGCGAGTCGGTCTCGATCAACAGCCGGTCGAGAGGAACGCGCCGCGCCACGTCCTTCAGCTCGTGGGCATTCTTGAACGTGACGATGCCCGAGAGGGAGATGTGGAACCCGAGGTCCAGCGCGGCCCGGGCAACCTCCCACGTTTCCGTGAAGCAGTGCATGACGCCGCCGGCGTCGCGAGCGCCTTCCTCGCGCATGATCGCGATCGTGTCGCCGGCCGCGGCGCGTGTGTGCACGACCAACGGCTTGCCGGCCCGGCGCGCCGCGCGCACGTGAACGCGGAAGCGCTCCCGCTGCCAGTCGAGGTCGCCCGCGAGCCGGTAGTAGTCGAGGCCGGTCTCGCCGATCGCGACCACCTTGGGGCGCTCCGCGAGCGCCACGAGGTCGGCCACCGAGGGCTCGGGCGTGTCCTCGTAATCGGGATGCACGCCGACCGTCGCATAGAGATTGGCGTGCCCGGTCGCGAGCGCATGCACGGCCGGCCAGTCCGGAAGATTGACCGAGATGCAGAGCGCGTGCGTGACGCGCGCAGCCGCCATCGCCTCGAGCAACGCCGGCAACTCGGCAGCGAGCTCCGGAAAATCCAGATGACAGTGGGAGTCGACGAACATCGCGGGCGGGGTCGGGCAGCGGTCGGCGAAGATCCGCCGGACACGCGCCGCGGCGGCGGACCACCGGCGTCGCCGGCGCGACGCCCGGGATCTACATCGTATGGGTCGGACGGGTCGAGGCGAGCGTCTCGCCCAGGATCTGCTCGATCGTCGCGCGCGCAGTCGCGCCGGTCTCGTCCTGGGTGAACTGGACGCCTATCCCCTGCGTCCGGTTGCCCTGGACACCCTCGGGGGTGATCCAGACGACCTTGCCCTGAACGGCGATCCGGTTCGGGTCGTCCATGAGCGACAGCAGCATGAACACTTCCTCGCCGAGCTGGTACTGCCGCGACGTCGGGATGAAGATGCCGCCGCCCTTCAGAAACGGCATGTACGCGGCGTACAGCGCAGCCCGTTCGCGAATGTTGAGCGACAGCACGCCGGGGCGGGCGACACCCGCGGCCATCGCGGCGCTCGCAGCGGAACCCATCGGCTTGTTGTCGGCCATACGTCAGAAGAGCGCCCGATAGTCGATCAGCAGCGCCTCGGCGACGAGGCGCGGTTGCAGCGGGTGCGCGAGCATCGCGCGTTGGCGCAGCAACGAGCGATGATAGCGAAACAGCGCAAGCGGCGCCACCCGGGACGCAAGGTCGCCGAGCGCCGGCCCGGCGTCGGGATTCTGCCGCGCCTTGCCGCCGGCCGCGACGCGCGCAATGTCCGCGGTCCAGGCAATCAGCCATTCCAGCGCATGCGCGAGCCGCGCCTTGCGCTCCTCCTTGCCGCCGGCGTCGATCCGCGCCGCGAGCGCCTGGACCGACAGTCGCTCCGGGGCAACGAGCGCGCCGACCCATGCGCGTCGCTCGGCCTGCACACCCGGATCGGCATGCGCGAGCGCCGCCAGCGGCGCTCCCGCGGCCTGTGCCAGCGCGAGATCGGGCGCCTCGACGCCCTGCGCGGCGAGCCATGCCCGGGCATCGGAGGGCGCGGGCAGCGGCGCTGCAAGCTGTCGGCAACGTGAGATTATCGTCGGCGGCAGACGTCCCGGCTGATCGGCGACGAGCACGAGATAGGTCCCCGGCGGCGGCTCCTCGAGCGTCTTCAGCAACGCGTTGGCGGCGGCGGCATTCATCCGCTCCGCAGGGGCGATGACCGCGACCTTGGCGCGCTGGCGGTGGCTGGAGAGCTGCACGAAGTCGGTGAGCGCGCGCACGCGGTCGATGCCGATCGCGTCCACCATCTTCAGCGTGCCGTCCTCGGGGTCGACGATCAACAGCTCCAGCCGCATCAGGTCCGGGTGCTGACCCGCGATCGCGTAGCGGCACGACGGACATGCGCCGCAGGCCAGATTGTCGGCGGCGGGTGATTCGCACAGCAGCGCCTGCGCGAGATTGAGCGCGAGCGCGTGCTTGCCGATGCCGCGGGGACCATGCAGGAGCAGCGCGTGCGGCCAGCTCGCGCGCTGCGCGAGAGCGGCGCGCGCCGCCTCGCGCTGCCATGGCAGCAGCGGCATCCAGGGGAGCCCCGCCGCTTCGCCGTCGCGCTCGTCCGCCATCAGGTCGATTCCAGTGCGGTCAGGTGCGTCGCGAGCTCGCCGCGCACCGTGGCGAGGGGCCGTGTGCTGTCGATGATCCGGAACCGGTGCGGCTCGGCGGCGGCACGGTCGAGATAGGCGCTGCGAACCCGCTCGAAGAACGCGCCCGCCTCGCGCTCGAACTTGTCGAGGTTGCGGCCGTCGACCTGCGCCTGCTCCAGTCGCGCGCGCGAAATGGCCGGCGGCACGTCGAACAGGAACGTGAGGTCGGGATGGCAGTCGCCGTGGATCCAGCGCTCGAGCTCGCCGATCCGTGCGAAGGGCACGCCGTGCCCGCCGCCCTGATACGCGTATGTCGCGTCGGTGAACCGGTCGCACACGACCCAGTCACCCCGGGCAAGCGCCGGGCGGATCACTGTCTCCAGATGCTCGCGCCGCGCCGCGAACATCAGCAGCGCCTCGCTGTCGTGGGTCATCGGCTCGCCCAGCAGCAGCGCGCGCAGCTTCTCCCCGAGAGCGGTGCCGCCGGGCTCGCGCGTAGCGACGACCGCGCGACCGCTGGCCTCGATCCGCTCGGCGATCCAGCCGGCGTGCGTGCTCTTGCCGGCCCCGTCGATGCCTTCGAGCGTGATGAAACGGCCGACAGCGTGGGTCATCGAAAGCCGGGACCTGGGCGCAAAGGGTTGACGTTCGAGACCGCGGAAGCTCGGGATCGCCGCCGTCAGCGGCGCCCGAGCTGGAATTTTGCCACGGCGCGGTTGTGATCGGCGAGGTTCGCCGAGAATTCACTCGCGCCGTCCCCGCGCGCAACGAAGTACAGGTAGTCGGTCTTCGGCGGATTCGCCACCGCGTCGAGCGCACCCTGTCCGGGCAGGGCGATCGGCGTTGGCGGCAGTCCCTCCCGCAAATAGGTGTTGTACGGCGTATCGGCCTCGAGGTCGCGCTTGCGCAGGTCGCCGTCGAATCGGGCGCCGAGTCCGTAGATCACCGTGGGATCGGACTGCAGCCGCATGCCGAGCCGCAATCGGTTGACGAACACCGAGGCGATCGGCGGGCGGTCGGCCGCGCGACCGGTTTCCTTTTCGACGATCGACGCGAGCACCAGCATTTCGTAAGGGTCCTTCAGCGGCAGGTCGCGCCGCGCGCTTCGCCCACGCGGCGTCGAGCCGCGAGCGCATCAGCCGATGGGCGCGGACGAGCAGTGCGAGGTCGGACGAGCCCGCGGCAAAGAAATAGGTGTCGGGGAAGAACCAGCCCTCGGGGCTCGTTCCCGGGACGCCGATCCGCTGCGCAAGCTCCGCCGCCGGCAGGTCGAGCACGGTCTTCGCGACGGCAGGGTTCGCCCTGAGCGCCACAGCGAACTCGGCAAACGTCGCGCCCTCGACGAGGGTGAGCCCGATTTGCGTGACATCGCCCTGCGTGAGCTTGTCGAGGAGCTGCCGCAGCGTGGTGCCCTGTGCGAGCTCGTAGTTTCCCGCCTTGATCGCACGATCCGCACCCTCGAGGCGCGCCAGCGCGACGAGCAGGAACTCCGCGGGCAGCGCCCCGGCGGCCGCGAGCTCGCGCGCGACGGACTTGAGGCTCGCCCCCGACTTCACGTCGAAGGCGAATGGCGAGACCGGCAGCGGCAGCGGCTGGCGGATCCACCACCACAGCGCGCCGGCGCCGATCGCAACGACGATCACGAGGAACGCCGCGGCGCGGGCAACGAGGAGGAGCGTTCGAGGCACGGAGCGATCGAGAGTGGCCCCGCCGAACGACGCACCGGTTCGCGGGGAACGCAGGATTATAATCGGCGCATGCAGATTGCCCGGAGCGACGCGTCGGCCGCCGGCGGCTTCACGCTGATCGAGGTGCTGGTCGTCATCGTGATCCTCGGCATCCTCGCCGCGCTCGTCGTCCCGCGCGTGCTCGAGCGGCCCGACGAGGCGCGCGCTGTCGCTGCGAAGAGCGACATCGCCGCGATCCTCGCGGGTTTGAAGCTCTACCGCCTCGACAATCAGCGCTATCCGACCGCCGAGCAGGGCCTCGCGGCGCTGATCGCGCGCCCGACGCAGCCGCCGGCCCCGCCCAACTGGAAGCCGAACGGCTATCTCGAGCGCCTGCCGAAGGATCCCTGGGGCCACCCGTACCAATACCTGAACCCGGGGCTGCGCGGCGAGATCGATGTCTACAGCCTCGGCGCCGACGGCCAGCCCGGAGGAACGGGCATCGACGCGGACATCGGATCGTGGGACCTCTGAGGAGCCCCGGATCGCCTTCCGGCTTCACGCTGATCGAGATGCTGGTCGTCGTGGTCGTGATCGGCATCGCGTCGGCGATCGCAATCGTCAATATCGGCGGCGACGGCGAGCGCCGTGCCGCCGAGCGCGAGGCAACGCGCCTTGCCGGCGCGCTCGAGCACGCCGCGGCGCTCGCGCAATGGAGCAGCGAAACGCTGGGAGTATCGGCCGACGGCCGCTCGTACCGATTCTGGCGGCGCGGCGCCGACAACCGGTGGGCCGCGCTTGCCGACGACGACGTGCTCGTCCCGCGCGCGCTGCCGGCGGAGCTCACGGTTGCGCCGGCCAGCTATGCGGGCGCCCCGGTCGCCGCCGACGCCATTCTTCCGTTCCGTCCCAGCGGACGCAACGAGCCCTACGCCCTCGTGCTTGCCTCTCCCGCATGGTCCCTGGTCGTTGCCGGCGATCCGTTGAACCGCGTGCAGATCGCAGCTCGCGCGGCTTCACGCTAGTCGAGATCCTCGTCGCGCTCGCCATTCTCGCCGTGGCGCTGGCCGCGGGAATGCGCGCGGTTGCGCAATCCGCGGACGGCGCGACCTTGTTGAAGCAGCGTACGCTCGCCCTCTGGGTCGCGCAGAACCGGCTCGCCGCTGCGCAGCTCGCATCGCCGTGGCCCGCGCCGGGATTGCGCGACGGCGAAGCCGTGCAGGCGGGCGCGCGATTCGTCTGGCGCGAGACGGTCTCCGGAACGCCCAATCCCGCGTTCCGCAAGATCGAGATCGTCGTCGCCGACCCCGGCCAGCCGGACTACATCCTCGCCCGGCTGGCCGGGTATCTCGGCCAGTCGGCGCAACCATGACGCCGTATCGGACCGGGTTCACGCTGATCGAAGCTGCTGATCGCGCTCGCGATCCTCGCCGCTCGTCTCCGTGCTCGGCTACCGGGCGCTCTCGGCACTCGCCGACAGCGAGGCGCGGCTCGCGGCCGAAGCCCGGCACTGGCGCAACCTCGACGGCATGTTCGCGCGGCTGGAAGCGGACATGCGCGTCGCGCTCCCGCGCGAGGCCCGGACCGGCGCGAGATCCGAACCCGCGTGGCTCGGCGCTTCCGACGCCGAGGGCAATGCCGAACTGCGATTCTCGCGTGCCGGTGCCGAATTCGCGATCGACCCCGGCAGCGGCGGGCAGCGGATCGGCTATCGATTGCGCAATGGGGCCGTGGAGGTGCTGTATTGGCCGCGACTGGACCAGCCCGCGACGACGCTGCCCGAAGCCTACGTCCTGGCCGATGGGATCGCACGGTTTCGGGTCGCCTATCTCGATACGCGCGGCGGCTGGCGCGATCGCTGGCCGGCGCTGGGCGACCCCGTCCTGCCGCGCGCCGTACGCGTCGAGATGACCCTGGCCGGCGGCGACGTCATCGAGCGCTGGCTGACCTTGCGATGATCGGCAATCGCGGCGCCGCCGTCATCCTCGCGATGCTGATCGCGGCGCTCGCCGCGGCGGTCGCGGCGACGGTGTTCGCCGACCAGCAGCGCTGGGGGCGCTCCGTGCTCCACCGGCGCGACCAGGTGCAGGCGCAGGCGCTGGCGATGGCCGGCGTGCAATGGGCGCGGCAGATCCTGGACGACGACGCCCGCCGGTCGGCCATCGACCACCTGGGCGAGCCGTGGGCGCTGTCGCTTCCCCCGATTCCCGTCGAAAACGGCGAGATCCGCGGGGCGATCGTCGATGCGCAGAGCCGGCTCAACATCAACGCGCTGGGCAGCACGGCGGCGTCCGCGCAGCCGGAGCGCGCACGCGTCGCGGCACTCTTCGCGCAACGGGGCGGACCGGCGGCGGCGCTGGATGCAATCGCCGATTGGATCGACGCCGACGGCATCGCTCGGGAAGGGGGCGCCGAGGATGCGTACTACGCGGCCCAGCCGGCGTCCGGCCTCGCGGCCAACGCGCCCGTACTCCGTGTCGCGGAGCTGGCGCTCGTCAGGGGCGCCGCGCCGCAGGCGCTCGCGGCAGTCGCGCCGTTCCTGTCTGCGCTGCCCGCCGGCACCGCGCTCAACGTGAACACCGCGCCGCTCGAGGTCCTTGCGGCCGTGGTCGACAACCTCGGTGGCGAGCGCGGCGCGGCGCTCGTCGCCAGCCGGGCGCAGAAGCCGTTCACGACGATCGCGGAGTTCCGAGCGCGGCTGCCCGATGGCGCGGTGCTCGTCGACGACGGCGCCCTTTCCGTGCGGAGCAGCTACTTCTACGTGACCGTCGAGGCAAGGCAGGGCGCGACGCGGGCCCGTGCGCGCGCGCTCCTGCGCCGCAGCGGCAGCGCCTGGCCGGCAATCGTATGGCAGGTCGTCGAGTGACGGGAGCGCTGACTGCCGTCGAGTAAACTACCTCGATGCATGCGCTCTTCACCGGTGCCCGATGACGACGCTGCGCGTCCTGCGTCGCCGCGCCGCCGTCCGCGAATCGCGCCGATACGTGGGCGCTCTTCGATGCCGCCGGTGTCTGCGTGCGCACGGGCGTCGATCGGCCCGGGGCGTGGCCGGTTGCCGACAGGCTGGAATTCGTCGTCGCCGCCACGCAGGTGCGCATCGCGAGCGTCGCGCTGCCGCCGATGCACGCCTCCCGCGTCGCCGCCGCCGCCGGCTTTGCACTCGACGATCAACTGGCGGGGCCGGCCGGTGCGCAGCAGCTCGCGGTGTCCCGCCAGGGGCCGGATGGCCGGGTGCGCGTCGTCATCATCGCGCGAGCGCTGCTCGCGGATATCGCCGCCAGTCGGGCTGGCATCGCGCGGATCATCGCGGAACCCGATCTCGCTCTTCCGCGCGTCGGCTGGCGGTGGTGCGCAGCCGAAGGCGGCGACAGCGGCTTCGTGCGCCTTCCCGACGGCAGCGCATTCCCCGTTGGCGCACCGTCGCCCGATGGCGCACTGCCGCCCGAGCTTGCGCTTGCGCTCGCGCAGGCCGGGCGCAAGGCTGGCCTGCCTGCCGACGTCCGCGTCGATGGCGCGTTCGCCGATCCCCCGCTCGCGGCCTGGCGACGAGCGGCCGGCGTCGCCTTCGTTCACGGCACGCCCTGGCGCTGGCACGCCGCTCCAGCCGCGGCGTTTGCCGATGCCGTCGATCTGCAGCCGGGCACGGCGTCCGCCGGATCCGCGTCGCCGCACCGATTTCCAGCCGGCATCTTTGCGCCGGCGCTTTGGCTTGCCGGCGCGGCGCTCGGGCTCCACATCGCCGCCACCACCGGCGAATGGGCAGCGCTGAAATACGGCGCATGGCGCGAGGCCCGTGAATGGACCACGCTGGCCCGGTCCGCGGGCATCGCACCCGACGTCGCGGCGAACCCCGTTTCGGCCCGCGCCGCACTCGCTTCGCGTTATGCGGAACTGCGTCACGCGAACGGACTGCCGGCGCCGGACGACGGGCTGCCGCTGCTTGCGCGGGCCGCCCCGGCACTCGCCGCGCTCCCGCCGGGTGCGGTGAAGAGCGCCACCTACAGCAGCGGACACTGGACCCTCGACCTCGCACGCGCGGACGCTGCAATCATCCGCGACCTCGACGCGCGCATGCGGGACGCGGGCCTGCCCGTGCTCGTTGCGACGTCGCCGACCGGAGCCCGCCTGCGCTTCGGAGGGCCATGATGGCGCGACTCTCCGGGATGCTTCGCGCGCCGGACCCCGTCGCGCGCTGGCTGGCGGGAAAGTCGCGCGGCGAACGGCGAATCGTTGCCGCCACCGCGGCCCTCGTCGCCGTCGCGCTGGCGTGGATCGCACTGTGGCAGCCGCTCGTGCGCGACACGGCGGCGATGCGCGCCGCGCAGGCCGGCGATGCCGCGGCGCTGGCCGCCGCGCGGCGCATGACCGCGGAGATCGCCGGGCTCGCGCGCAGTCCCGCGGCGCCCGCGGCCCCGGACGCGCGCGCGGGCCTCGAGCGCGTGCTCGTGCAGCAGAACCTGCGTCCCGCCGTGACGCAGCTCGAGTGGCAGGAGGGCCGGGCACGGGTCGTGTTCGCGGCAATCGGCTACGACGCGCTGATCGTCGCCCTCGAAGCGCTGCAGCGCGATGCGCAGCTGCGCGCCGTGGACCTGACAATGACCGCGCGCGTCGAGCCGGGTCAGGTGCGCGCCGAACTCACGCTGGCACGCTGAGCGTGCCCGCGAACGGGTCCGTCAGTGCATCCGGCGTGCGATTTCCCGGCGGACGACCGCTGACGATGGCTTCGCCGCGGCGCTGGCTTCTGCTGATCGCGGCGGTCGCCGTCGCCGTGGCGATCGAGGCGGTCTGGCTCGCGCCCGCCGCGCTCGTGGACGGGCGGGTCGCGCAGTTGACGGGCGGGGCCCTCCGGCTCGCCGCCGCCGAAGGGACGGCCTGGCGGGGCCGCGGTGTTCTCGTCGCGGGCGGCACGAGGCTGCCGGTCGCGTGGCGCCTCGATGCCTTGCCGCTGCTGCGCGGCGAACTGCGCGTGCATCTGCTTTCGCCGGATGGAGCGGCAGACGCTTCGCCGCGTGCGGACATTGCGCTCGCCGCCGAGCGGGTCCAACTGCGCGATGTCGATGTAACGGTTCCGGCGACGCTTGTCGCCGCCGCGGCAGGGCCCGCCGCCGGATGGGCCGTGGCCGGCAGCGTCGGGATCACGACGGCGGACGTGGAGTGGACGCCCGCCGCCATCCGCGGCGATGCGCGGTTGCACTGGCGCGGCGCCCGGCTGATGCTCCCGGACGGCGTCGCTCCGCTCGATCTCGGTGACGTGCGGGCTGTCCTGACCGCAAGCGGCGACCGGCTCGCAGGTCCGGTTTCGAACGAGGGCGGCGATGTTGCCGTGCGTGGCGAGCTCGCGCTTCGCGCGAACGATGCCGTGCAGCTCTCGCTTGCACTGGCCCCGCGCCATCCGCTGGATGCGACCCTCGAGCGCGTGCTCTCCGCCATCGGCAGCCCCGGCAACGACGGCTGGCGCGTCGAATGGCGGATTCCCCTGCGATGAGTCGCCGGCGCGGGCGCGCGCGCGTCGCGACCGCGGACGGGACGGCGGCCCGGGCGGAACCCGTCGCCCCGCCGCGCCACCGCGTCGCCGGCGTCGATGCGCTGCGCGGCATCGCCCTGTGCCTGATGTTCGTCTATCACTTCGCCTTCGATCTTCGCGTCTACCGCGTGATCGCAGCGGATTTCGAGCACGATCCGTTCTGGCTGGGCTTCCGCGCGCTCATCGTCAGCACGTTCATGGCATTGGTCGGCGTGAGCCTCGTCCTCGCCGATCGTGCGGGGACCTCACCCGCGCGTTACTGGAAGCGCGTCGGCGTGATCGCGGCCTGCGCGCTCGCGGCCAGCGCCGGCAGCTGGCTCGTCTTCCCGCGTACGTTCATCTATTTCGGCATCCTCCACTGCATTGCCGTCGCCTCGGTGCTGGCGCGTCCGGCCGTGCGGAGTCCCGGCCTGGCGCTCGTCATCGGCGGCGCGATCATCGCCGGCGGGGTGCTGTGGTCGCATCCGACGTTCGACGCGCGGCCGCTGTCCTGGATCGGATTCACGACCGCCAAGCCCGCGACCGAGGATTACGTGCCGCTCGCGCCCTGGGCTGGCATCGTGTTCGTGGGGATCGGGCTGGGTCATGCGCTCGCGCGCGATGCGTACCGCGCGCTTGCGCCGTTCGCGCGAATGCCGGCATGGCTGCGATGGCTCGGGCGGCACAGCCTCGCCGTCTACATGGTCCACCAGCCCATCCTCCTCGGTGTGCTGTGGCTCGTCGTCGGCCGTTGACGGCGCAAGGGCAAAGGGCCGCGGCGCGACCGTCGCCCGGACCGACGAATGGCCGCAAGCGACCGGCCGTCCGTCGAATCGCGCGCGCGCCGGGCCGATCTTGGTCCGGCCTGGCGATTCCGCTATACTTCGACGCTCGCAGGCGCGTAGCTCAGCTGGTTAGAGCACCACCTTGACATGGTGGGGGTCGTTGGTTCGAGTCCAATCGCGCCTACCAGGAATCTCCGACGGACCGCATTGCGCCGCACGCCCGAAAGGCATGGTTATGACACCGCGAACGCGCAGGGAACCCTCTTAGAGAACGCGAGCTCGCACGTCGTCTGCGGTCGGAAAAGTGCGGCTCGTCCGCACTTTTCCGTTTCTGGAGTCCGCCATGCCGAAAATCACATTGCCCGACGGCGCCGTCAAGGCCTTCGCCGCACCCGTCACCGTCGCCGAAGTGGCTGCCGCGATCGGCCCCGGCCTCGCGAAGGCCGCGCTGGCCGGCAGGGTCGACGGCAAGCTGGTCGATACCTCGCATCGGATCGATCGCGACGCCGCGCTCGCCATCGTCACCGACAAGGACGCCGACGGACTGGAAGTGCTGCGCCACTCGACGGCGCACCTGCTCGCGTATGCGGTCAAGGAGCTCTTTCCCGACGCCCAGGTGACGATCGGTCCGGTGATCGAGGACGGCTTCTACTACGACTTCTCGTACAAGCGCCCGTTCACGCCCGAAGACCTCGAAGCGATCGAGAAGAAGATGGTCGAGCTCGCGAAAAGGGACGAGCCGGTCGTGCGCAAGCTGATGTCGCGCGACGCCGCCGTCGCCTACTTCAAGTCGCTGGGCGAGCATTACAAGGCCGAGATCATCGCGTCGATCCCCGCGGATCAGGAGATCTCGCTGTACTCCGAGGGACGCTTCACCGACCTCTGCCGCGGGCCGCACGTGCCTTCCACCGGCCGGCTCAAGGTCTTCAAGCTGATGAAGGTCGCGGGCGCGTACTGGCGCGGGGACTCGAAGAACGAGATGCTGCAACGGATCTACGGCACCGCGTGGGCGAAAAAGGATGACCTCGACGCCTACCTCGTCCGGATCGAGGAGGCGGAGAAGCGCGACCACCGCCGCCTCGGCCGCCAGCTCGACCTGTTCCACCTGCAGGACGAGGCGCCGGGCATGGTGTTCTGGCATCCGAAGGGATGGACGATCTGGCAGCAGGTCGAGCAGTACATGCGCCGCGTCTACCAGGACAACGGCTACCAGGAAGTGAAGTGTCCGCAGATCCTGGACCGGACGCTCTGGGAGAAGTCCGGTCACTGGGCGAACTTCAAGGAGAACATGTTCACCACGGAGTCGGAGAAGCGCGATTTCGCGATCAAGCCGATGAACTGCCCCGGACACGTGCAGATCTTCAACGCCGACCTGCGCAGCTATCGCGAGCTGCCGCTGCGCTACGGGGAGTTCGGCGCCTGCCACCGCAACGAGCCGTCGGGGGCGCTGCACGGGATCATGCGCGTGCGCGGCTTCACGCAGGACGACGGCCACATCTTCTGCGCCGAGGAGCAGATCCAGCCCGAGGTCACCGCGTTCAACCGGCAGGCCCTCGCGGTCTACCGCGATTTCGGCTTCGCGGACGTCGCGATCAAGATCGCGCTGCGGCCGGACAAGCGGCTGGGCTCCGACGAAACCTGGGATCGGGCCGAGAAAGCGCTGAGGGACGCGCTGCGCGCCTGCGGCGCCGACTGGACCGAGCTTCCCGGGGAAGGGGCGTTCTACGGCCCCAAGGTCGAGTATCACCTGAAGGATTCCATCGGCCGGTCGTGGCAGTGCGGGACCATCCAGACCGACTTCCAGATGCCGGGCCGGCTCGGCGCCGAGTACGTCGCCCACGACGACACCCGCAAGACCCCGGTGATGCTGCACCGCGCGATTGTCGGGTCGCTCGAGCGGTTCATCGGAATCCTGATCGAGAACTACGCCGGGGCCCTTCCGCTTTGGCTGGCGCCCGTGCAGGCGGTGATCCTGACCATTACCGACCGGCAGTCGGGCTATGCCCGGGAACTCGAATCCCGGCTCAGGGGGGCCGGACTGCGGGTGCTGGCCGATTTGCGTAACGAGAAAATAACCTATAAAATTCGCGAACATAGCCTGCAGAAGCTGCCGTATCAACTGATCGTCGGCGACAAGGAGATGCAGGCTATGCAGGTGGCCGTGCGTACCCGCGGCGGCGAGGATCTGGGGGCGATGCCCGTGGATGCCTTGCTCGCGCGCCTCCGCGAGGAGGTTGCGGCGCGTCACTAGCGTGGCGCGGCGTGGGAGGCACGGTCTCTCTTTTGTTCACTTGGAGAATCAGCGATAGCCCAGGACAGAGCGCAGCGGATCAACGGCGAAATCAACGCCCCGGAAATCCGCTTGGTAGGTGAAGACAGCGAGCAACTCGGTATCGTGCCGCTGGCGGAGGCCTTGGCGAAGGCCGAGGCCGCGGAACTCGATCTGGTGGAGATCGCGCCGACGGCCAAGCCCCCGGTTTGCCGGATCATGGATTACGGCAAATTCAAGTACCGGGAAGCCAAGAAGCAGCACGAGGCGAGGCTCAAGCTCAAGCAGATCCAGGTCAAGGAGGTGAAGTTCCGGCCTGGAACGGACGAAGGCGATTATCAGATCAAGCTGAGGAACCTGATCCGGTTCCTGGGCGAAGGCGACAAGGCGAAGATCACGCTCCGCTTCCGTGGCCGCGAGATGGCGCATCAGGAGTTCGGGATACGCCTGCTGGAACGGATCCGGAACGACCTCGAGTCGCACTGCGTGGTCGAGTCCTGGCCGAGACTCGAGGGAAGGCAGATGGTGATGCTGCTGGCCCCGAAGAAGGTGGCACCGAAGGTTCATCACCCGACCAAGCCCGAAGCCGGTAAGCAAGCCTCTCCGTCGGAGAGCACCGCCGTGGGCAGCAAATAAGGGACGAAGTCATGCCCAAGATGAAGACCAAGAGCAGCGCGAAGAAGCGCTTCCGCGTGCGCGGAAACGGCAGCGTGAAGCGCGCGATGGCGTTCAAGCGCCACATCCTCACGAAGAAGACGACCAAGAACAAGCGGCACCTGCGCGGCACGACCGGCATCCACAGCACCAACGCGGATTCCGTCAAGGCCATGCTGCCGTACGCGTAAGGGGACCGGACCATGCCAAGAGTCAAGCGTGGGGTGACCGCCAAGGCGCGGCACAAGAAGGTCCTTTCCCAGGCCAAGGGTTATCGCGGCCGCCGCAACGCCGTCTACAAGATCGCCAAGGAGGCGGTCATGAAGGCGGGCCAGTATGCCTACCGCGACCGCCGCGTGAAGAAGCGCGAATTCCGCGCGCTGTGGATCGCCCGGATCAATGCCGCGGCCCGCGAGCTCGGCATGACCTACAGCGTGTTCATGAACGGCTTGAAGAAGGCGTCGATCGACATCGACCGCAAGGTGCTCGCCGATCTCGCCGTGCACGACAAGGCTGCGTTTACGAAGATCGCGGAGCAGGCCAAAGCCTCTCTGGCCTGATCGAGCCGCGAAAGAAAGAGGGAGGCGCGCACCGCCTCCCTTTTTTTTCGCCGCCGCCAGTCCGCCCCCAGCGAACCCACGACCCCGTAGTCCAGGACACCGATGGATGAACTCGAGAAGATCGTCGCCGCCGCGCTGGCCGATTTTGCCGCCTGCGCGGACCCGGCTGCCCTGGAGAACGGCAAGGCGAAGTATCTCGGCAAGGCGGGCGCGCTCACCGAGCTCCTGAAGTCGCTCGGCCGGCTCCCGGCCGCCGAGCGACCTGCCGCCGGCGCACGGATCAACGAGGCGAAGCTGAAGCTCGAGGCGGCGCTCGCCGCACGGCGCGAGGCGCTCGCGGAATCACGGCTCGCGGCGCAGCTCGCGGGCGAGGCGCTCGACGTGTCGTTGCCCGGACGCGGCGGCGGCACCGGCGGGCTGCACCCGATCACGCGGACGATCGAGCGCATCGAAACCCTGTTCCGCTCGCTCGGCTTCGAGGTCGCCGACGGCCCGGAGATCGAGGACGACTTCCACAACTTCACTGCGCTCAACACGCCCGAGAATCACCCGGCGCGCTCGATGCACGACACGTTCTACGTCGAGGGCGGCCACGTCCTGCGCACGCACACCTCGCCGGTGCAGGTCCGGTGGATGGAAACGCACGCGCCGCCGATCAAGATCATCGCGCCGGGACGCGTGTACCGCGTCGACAGCGACGCGACGCACTCGCCGATGTTCCACCAGGTCGAGGGCCTGTGGATCGCCGAGGACGTGAGCTTCGCGGACCTGAAGGGCGTGTTCACCGAGTTCCTGCGCAATTTCTTCGAGCGCGACGACCTTAAGGTTCGCTTCCGGCCGTCGTTCTTTCCGTTTACCGAGCCCTCCGCCGAGATCGACATGAGCTTCGGCGACGGCTGGCTCGAGATCTCCGGCGCGGGCCAGGTTCATCCCAACGTGCTCCGCGCGGTCGGCATCGATCCCGAGCGCTGGCAGGGTTTCGCCTTCGGCATGGGCCCGGACCGGCTCGCGATGCTGCGCTACGGCGTCAACGACGTGCGCGAGTTCTTTGCCAACGACCTGCGCTTCCTGCGGCAGTTCGCGTGACATGAAACGTTCATTGGCCGTTTCCTTTGCTTCCCCCAGGGCCCCTGTGTTCGATGTCGCGGCGTGCGCCGGCAATGCACACCGGTCGTGGGTCCGGCTTCAGCCGGACGCGCTGGACCGCCTGAAGGCGGCCCCACGAGCGGGTGATGAGGTGATCAGAGCATGAAATTCTCCGAACGCTGGCTGCGCACGCTGGTCGACCCGCCGCTCGGCTCGGCGGAGCTCTGCGACCGGCTGACGATGGCGGGACTCGAGGTCGAGGAGACGTCCCTTGCCGCGCCGCCCTTCTCCGGCGTCGTCGTCGCGCGCATCGAGAGCGTCGGCCGGCATCCGCAGGCGGACCGGCTCTCGGTCTGCCGCGTCGACGTCGGCACCGGCGAGCTGCTGACGATCGTCTGCGGCGCGCCGAACGCGGCGGCCGGCATGAAGGTCCCCTGTGCGACGATCGGCGCGGTGCTCCCCGGCGGCACGACGATCGGCCGGGCGACGATGCGTGGCGTCGAATCGAGCGGGATGCTCTGCTCGGCGAAGGAGCTCGGCATCGCCGATGACGCCGCGGGACTGCTCGCGCTCCCGGACGATGCCCCCGTCGGCGCGAACCTGCGCGAAACGCTCGCGCTCGACGACGTGCTGATCACGCTCAAGCTCACGCCGAATCGCGCCGACTGCCTGTCGATCCTCGGTATCGCGCGCGAGGTCGCCGCGGTGACCGGCGCGGCTCTCACGCCGCCCGCCGCCGTTCCCGCAGCTGTCACGAGCGCGCTGCGGCGCCCGGTGCAGGTCGAGGATCCGGACGCGTGCCCGCGCTTCGTTTCGCGAATCATCGAGGGCATCGACGCGCGGGCACCGACGCCGGCGTGGATTCGGGAGCGCCTCGAGCGCAGCGGTATCCGGTCGATCTCGGCCGTCGTCGACGTCACCAATTACGTCATGCTCGAGCTCGGCCAGCCGCTCCACGCGTATGACGACCGCCTGCTGGACGGGACCATCGTCGTGCGGTTCGCGCGGCCGGGGGAGAAGCTCGCGCTGCTGAACGAACAGGTCCTCGATCTCGAGCCGGATCTGCTGCTCGTCGCCGACGAGCGGAAGCCGCTGGGGCTGGCCGGCATCATGGGCGGCGAGCACTCGGGCATCGGCGACACGACGGCAAACGTCCTGCTCGAGGGCGCGTACTGGAATCCGGCGGTCGTCCAGGGAAAATCGCGGCGGCTGGGTTTCACCAGCGACGCCGGCTACCGTTTCGAACGGGGTGTCGATTTCGACGGCTGCGCGCGCGCCGTCGAGCGAGCGACCCAGCTGATTCTCGACCTGTGCGGCGGCCGGGCCGGCCCCTTGAACGACACGCTGGGCGAATTGCCGCCGCGCGAGCCCGTGTTGGTGCGGCCTGCACGCGTGGCGCGGCTCCTGGGTGTCGCGGTGCCGCGCGACGCCATCGCCGCGATCTTCGCGCGGCTGGGCTTCGCCTGCGAGCGTGCCGGCGAGGATTTCCGCGTCACCCCGCCGACGTACCGCTTCGACCTTGCGATCGAGGAGGACTTCGTCGAAGAGATCGCGCGCCTGCACGGCTACGATGCGATTCCGGCAGTCGCCTCCGCGCACCTGCAGTCGATGCTTCCCGATCCCGAGGCCGCGAGCCCTGTGCTCGCCATCAAGCGGCGGCTCGTGAGCCGCGATTGGCATGAGGCGATCACCTTCGGCTTCGTGAATTCGGCGTGGGAGGCGGCGCTCTTTCCGGGACGCGATGCGTCGGACGCGCCAATCGCCGTGCTGAATCCGATCGCGAGCCACCTCGATGTGATGCGCACGACCCTCGCCGGGGGACTGCTCGAGGTCCTGCGCACCAACCTCGCGCGCAAACAGGACCGCGTACGGGTCTTCGAGACGGGCCGCTGTTTCGTGCGCGCCGGCGACGGTTGCCAGCAGCCGCTGCGTCTGGGCGGGCTCGCCTACGGTGACGCATTGCCCGAGCAATGGGGCGCGGCAAGGCGCCCGGTCGACCTGTACGACGTCAAGGGCGATCTCGAGGCCCTCGTGGCACCGAGGCGGCTGACCACCGAGCGCTCGCAGCATTCCGCCCTCCACCCGGGGCGCGCCGCACGCGTCCTCGTCGACGCAGCCGCGATCGGCTGGGTCGGCGAACTGCATCCGCGTCTCGTCAAGCACTTCGAGCTGCCGCGCTCCCCGATCCTTTTCGAAGTGGATCTGGCGCCGCTGCTGGCCCACGCACTTCCCTCCGCACAGGCGGTCTCGAAGCTGCCGATCGTGCGCCGCGATCTGGCGGTCGTCGTGGACGACGGGCTGCCCGCACAGGACGTCCTGGCGGCGCTCGACGCGGGCCGATCGACCCGGGTCGAGGCAATTCGCCTTTTTGACGTCTATCGCGGGCCGGGAATCGATCCCGGCAAGAAAAGCCTTGCGATTCTTGTGCTTATGCAGGATACTGAACGTACTTTGACCGACGCCGAGATCGACGCGACCGTCGCGGGGCTCCTGCGGATTCTCGTTGATCGATTCGCTGCCACGCTGCGCCAGTAGGACCTCCGATGACGCTCACGAAAGCCGAACTGGCCGACCTGCTATTCGAGCAGCTGGGCCTGAACAAGCGCGAGGCCAAGGACATGGTCGAGCACTTCTTCGAGGAAATCCGCATTGCGCTCGAGCGCGGCGACAGCGTCAAGTTGTCGGGCTTCGGCAACTTCCAGTTGCGCGAGAAGCCGCAGCGCCCGGGGCGCAACCCGAAAACCGGGGAGGAGATCCCGATCACCGCCCGGCGCGTGGTCACCTTCCATGCGAGCCAGAAGCTGAAGGCCATGGTCGAAGTCGCGAACCATGCCGGACCACAACCGAGCTAAGGCCGAGCTGCCACCGATCCCCGCCAAGCGGTATTTCACCATCGGCGAGGTTAGTGACCTTTGTGCGGTCAAGCCGCACGTGCTTCGCTATTGGGAGCAGGAGTTCACGCAGCTCAAGCCGGTCAAGCGCCGCGGCAACCGACGCTATTACCAGCACCACGAAGTTCTCCTGATCCGGCGCATCCGCGATCTCCTGTACGAACAGGGATTCACGATCAACGGTGCGCGGCATCGGCTCGAATCCGATATCGACGCGCCCGCCCCCGGCCGCGCCAAGTCGGGATTGGCTCGTCGCCTCGGGCGGCATTTCCGGCGGCGCCGACACCCGAGCCCGCCCCGACCAGGCCACCGCCAAGGGTCCCGACACGGCCGAAATACGGCAGGCGCTGGAAGAAATACGGCAATTGCTGGGTCTCGATAGTTGATGCGGCTATAATTCCTCGCTCACGTCGGGGCGTAGCGCAGCCTGGTAGCGCACCTGCATGGGGTGCAGGGGGTCGGAAGTTCGAATCTTCTCGCCCCGACCACAAGATAAGGGTCGGCTCGGTCAAACCGGGTCGACCCTTTGTGTTTCATGCGTAGCGCGGCGCGCCCGGCCGGACGCTGTGCAGTCTCCCCCAACCTTCCCGATCGGCTCCTGGCAGACACCGTCCAGGCTCCGCGGCCGGCGCGCCGGCAGCCACGGCATAACTATTGCTTTGCCAAGGCGTCACGCGCCGCGTCCCCGCTCAGGCGCTGCGTCCCCAGGGAAGGGAATCCATGTCGGCTCTGCATTCGCGTTCCGCACCAAGCACCGGCGTCATCTCGGAACTCGCGCTTGCCCGGGCCCAGCGCAACACCGTTCTCATCATCGATGATCTCTTCAGCAGTCGGCTGCTGATCGCCGAGATCGTTCGTCAGATCGACCCCAAACTGAATCTGGAGCTCTTCGACACGCCGAGCCGCGCGCTGGAATATGCCCGGCAAAACCGCGTCGACATGGTCCTCACCGATTTCAAGCTGCCGGAGTTCGACGGTATCGAGCTCGTGAAGCAGATCCGCGGTCTTGCCCACTGCGTCGACATCCCGATTGTCGTCATCACGGTCGTCGACGATCGCCAGATTCGCTACACGGCCCTCGAGGCCGGAGCCACCGACTTCCTCATCAAGCCGCTCGACGAGCACGAGACGCGCGCCCGCTGCGCCAACCTGCTCGAATTGCGGCGACACAAGATCGTCCTGTCGGATCAGGCCCGCGTGCTGCAGTACCAGGTCGACAAGTCGGTTGCCGAGATCCACGAACGGGAGCTGGAAACGCTGTCGAAGCTCGCCAAGGCCGGCGAGTTCCGCGACAAGACGACAGGCAACCACCTCATGCGAATGGCCCGCTATTCCGGGGTGATCGCCCAGCACCTCGGCCTGGGCGCGGAAACGGTGCACGTGATCGAGGTCGCCGCGCCGATGCACGACATCGGCAAGATCGGCATTCCCGACTCCGTGCTGATCAAGGAGGGGCCGCTGACACCCGAGCAACTGGAGATCATGCGGACCCACCCTCGCATCGGCTACGACATCCTCAAGGGCAGCCCGTCGAAATATCTGAGCATGGGCTCGATCATCGCGCTCGGACATCACGAGAAGTACGACGGCACCGGATATCCGAACGGACTGCATGGAGACGACATCCCGATCGTCGCCCGCATCGTCGCCGTCGCTGACGTGTTCGACGCCCTGGTCAGCGAGCGGCCCTACAAGCACGCCTGGCCACTGGACGAGGGACTGGACTTCGTGAAGTCGCAGAAAGGCAAGCACTTCGACCCGAAGTGCGTCGATGCATTTCTCGCGGATCGAACGAAGATCGAAGGGATATTTAACGAATTGAAAGATTGAGGTGTAGGTCTGCCAATCCACAATCGATTGCGGTGGGCTTGTGTGGTGAACGCAACGCGACAGACGCACGATAGGTGGTGCTAGACGACCGCATCCAGGGCCGCGAGCACCCGCGGCCATTTCGAGGCACGGAACCGGGATCGAAAGAATCCGAAATGCCCAATCTTCCGACCATCGCCATCAATCCTACTGAATACAAGTCGCACGGACGACGTATTTGCATAGACTCCCAGTAGCCTGTTGGTGGCCTCCTTGGTCGCACATGGATCGTCAGTGAATCGAATTGCAGGCGCGTTTGCATGGATACCGCAAAACCGAACCAATAGTCCATCACTCAGCTGGGAATCGATTGAAACGTCATCCCGCCGAAGTTGCCACCAAGACTCCGGTCTTTGGCGTGCGGCCCATTCGCGAACCACACCCCTAGGCAGATCTTCCAATAGATGCAACCGGCGGCCCGGGCATTAGCCAACGACATGCGTAACTAATTGCATCAGGATAGGCCATAGGAAATACATAAGTGGGCGGGCATTGGCCGCGTGGTCTGGCCAATAGTCGGTATGTGCGCCCATCAGGAGTACTCGATCAATTAATGCGCCGTTTGTGACAAATCCCGTCACAAAACCGCCGATGCTGCGCCCCACCACTGCCCGCGTAGCCCCGGGAAAGTGGTCCCGACGCCATTAGAGTGCAGCGGCACAATCTTTGCTCCCCCATTCCTCAACGAACGCCTGAAAGCCCCAAAGAGAGCCGGAACGGGACCTCCCAATTCCACGGCAATCATAAGCGAGGGTTGGCATTCCGCCTTCGGCGAGGAATGCCAAGCGGTCGCAATACCCACTAGCGATACCTGCCCCAACGTTAATGAGGGCAACGCTTCTGATCACCGGAGCCTCAGACATAGGCCCACAGCGGCGCCGGCAAAAGGGAAGCCGTCTAGAGCACTTAGCTCAAGATCAGTGGCTCTGACGGTTGAATGCACGGGGCCGGAAGCTCAGCCACTTCGGTTCATAGCACACCAACGCTGGAGCAGCGGCAAGGAAGTACGCAAAGATGAAACTTAAGCAACTCCGAACGCAACTAGCGTCGAACGCCAGGGAGATGGCGAAGCGGCTGGTAACGCGTGTGGGGTTGACGGACATGGTGGCACGCGCACATCGGCCGGAACTTGAGCAATCCCTGCTCCGAGTCGCGATTGGAGGACTCGTCCTCCTGTACCTAATCTTCAACATGTACCGGGACGATCAAGTCACCGATGAAGAGGAACAGGTACTTTGGGTTGCAATCGGATTCTTCCTGTTTTCGATTGTACTCACCGCCCAAGTAATCGCTTCTCATCGAATTTCAGTTGCGCGCCGATATCTAGGCATGGTCGCCGACAATGGGGTGACCTCCTACTGCCTCATCCAAACCGGCGAACCTGGTGCCGTTATCATTGGCGTCTATCTGTTCATCACGTTCGGCAACGGATTCCGCTACGGTCGCGCGTACCTCCATGCATGCCAAGTAATGAGTCTTGTCGGTTTCGCGCTTGTAATCATGCTGAGCGACTTCTGGCGGGCAGAAATGTCGCTAAGCGTCGGTATTGCAATCTCAATTCTGGTGCTTCCATTTTACGTTGGTGTATTGGCCCAGCGCATTACCGAGGCCAAGAGACGCGCGGACGAAGCCAATCAGGCAAAGGGCCGATTCGTCGCAAACGTAAGCCATGAAATGCGAACCCCACTAAATGGGGTAATCGCGATGGCAGATGTCCTTCGCGAAACCAAGCTCGATGACTCGCAGCGCGAAATTGTCGAAACGCTCGGCGCATCGGCAAACCTCTTGCTCTCACAAATCGAAGACGTGCTCGACATGGCAAAGATTGAAGCCGGTCGAGTCCAAATCGAGAGCCGTCCGTTTGATCTTGGAAAATTGGTGACAAGTACGGTCAAGGTGATGCTTCCCCAAGCACGCCTCAAGGGACTCACGGTCGACATCGAAGTCGCGCCTGACGCAGCGCGTTGGTTCCTTGGTGACGGTCACCACATCGGCCAAGTTCTAATCAATCTCTTAGCAAACGCCGTGAAGTTTACCGAGCGCGGCGGCGTCGTGCTTCGTGCGACGATCGCTAACCAGGATGCGCTTCAAGCACGCGTTCGACTTGAGGTGAAGGACACCGGCATTGGAATTCCGGCAAGTAAGCAAACTGCAATTTTCGAGCCATTCACGCAGGCAGACGATTCAATCACACGTGTTTACGGTGGTACCGGCCTCGGAACGACAATTGCCCGACAACTTGTAGTGCTTATGGGCGGACAGATCGGGCTGACGAGTGCCCCAGGTGAAGGAAGCTGTTTTTGGTTTGAATTGCCACTGCGGTATGCGGAACCTAGCGGCATCGATCTCACCGAGGACCTGACATCGACACGGAAATTGTCGGTCACGAGCTCAGCACTGGGTGCGCAGCAGCCTGCCACAGTTACCAAGATTCGCGGGGCGCGAATCCTTGTCGCCGAAGACAATCCAACTAACCAGCGCGTAACTCAACTAATTCTTGAGAGCGGCGGTCATCGCGTAACTATCGTCAACAATGGCGAAGCGGCGCTTGACTCACTCGAGCGCGGCAGTTACGACGTAGCGCTGTTCGACCTCTCGATGCCGGTTGTTAGCGGTCTCGAAGCTCTGAAACTGTACCGTTTCTCGACACCAAATCCGATACCAGTCCTAATACTTTCGGCGAACGTAACAACTGAAGTTATCGCGGAGTGCCAACGCGCGGGTACTGCTGAGTTCATTGCAAAGCCGATACGCGCCGCGGGCCTGCTAGAGGCAATTGAACGCCACCTCGCCTCAAGGGCAATGAACTTTCAGCCAATCGCACCAATTCCGCGAAACGAGGAGCGTCCTGTGCTGACCGTTGTCGATAATCCGATCGTCGATCCCGGAGTTCTCGAAGATCTCGGACGATTGTCGTCAGATCCCACATTCGTCGAGCGATTGATACGCGGCTTTCGTTCAGATGCCGAACGGCTGGTAAAGACTATCGGCGATGCCCTTGCGGCACGTCGATACGAGGAAGTGAAAGATGCCGCACACGCACTCAAGGGTGGAGCCGGCAGTGTTGGGGCGATCCAGTTGGTTTCGCTCGCCCTGCGCTTCGAGGAAGCAAACTACGATACTCTTCGGATCAAGTCCGCATCGTGGACCGAGGAACTTTGCCGCGCTGCAGACGATGTCCTCTGCGCGCTCGAAGCCCATCTAGACGAACAGCGACACCGACAATCCGGATCGTCGTAGAGACGATCTGAACATCACGTTGCTGTAACTTGCCGTGCTGGTATGTGGCGTAGTCTCAGTTGGATGCGCCGGTCATCCGCATCGGTACGACGTTCGGCGAATTATGGATTGCCGGTATCTCAGCCGTCCGTTGTTGCGCTCGAACGAGACGTTCCATCATGCGCAGGTCTCGATCCTGAACGCGAAGGGCGGCGTCCGCCCAAATCTCGACGACCTGCATCAACTCCTTGCGCGTAATCGGGGCGATCTCAGTGCGCACTCGCTCGAACGCGCGGCGACCATTGGCTGACTTCGCGTGTTTGCGGATGTAGCTATAGATCGCCGCTTCACCCGTCCCATCCGGTGTAATCACATCGACGACGCCCATATCGTACAGCTGCCGTGCGCTGTAGATCGTTCCACTAGTAATCATCTCCTCCGCGGCGCGGCGCCCGATCTTCCTGGAGAGGAAACTGAAGGCACCCATGCCCGGGAAAAGGTTGAACAAGATCTCCGGGAAACCCATTCGTGATGACTCTTCAGCAACAATAACCGTTGCCGAAAGAGCAGCCTCGAATCCGCCCCCAAGTGCATCCCCTTGCACGAGCGAGAACGTCGTCATCGACAGATCGCAATTGCGGTGCCATGGATACAGGTTGTCGACGCATTTCTCGCCATAGCGGATCAACTGGCCCCGATCACGCGCCGCGATCGCCGAGCGGAAGAGTACGAGGTCGCCGCCAAGATTGAATATTCCGGGAAGTTTGGATGCGAGCACACCATAGTTGATGCGGTATACCTCGCCCTTGTGCGACATCTGGCAATTGTTTTCTACAATCGTATCGATGTAGCCGCGAAGTTCCTCAAGGAGCCCAACATTGAAACACGGCCGCCCCTGCGGGTTCATAAACGCCCAGTAGACACCGTGCTCCAAGTCGAAACGTGTTTCGACTTGCTGAAACCGAGTTTGCGGAAGGAAACAGAATTCGGGCGTTGCGGTCATCGTGCACTCCGTGCGTCCCTAAGAGAAGGACGGCAAACAGGGACGCGAACTTCGGGGTAACGCATTGTGGCAAACAAATCGCAATGAATCCAGCACGAGTTTGTGTCGGCAAGCGTTAGGCCCTGGATTATTAGGTCACTTCCACTACAGGGCCTTGTGGTCTTAAGCCTAATGGTACGGTACATCTTGTGGTCTCGGGCACCCGACTTCGGGATTTCCGCTGGGGACGGAGGTCCGGGATGTTCTACCCGACCGGACCTCATTGATATTGCTAGTCGTCTCCCTGTCGCTATCGGTTTCCTCAGGTTGTCGGAGCGCGAAACACAGACCGCTTGGAAGCCCATGTGGGTCGAAACGTGGCCCAGAAGGCCATCTGGGGACTCTCGGCGGTCGAGTTCCCGAGGTTTTTTCAGACCCCAACGCCCACGCAGGGAACGCCCGGATCGCAGCACGCACAGAATGACAGCCATTCGGTTAGCCGTGTCGACCAGATCGAGCACGCCCAGCGTGCGTCGATCTGCAAACTTGGGGAGGTCGGTCGCCGCCCTACCGCGGAGCAGGAAACACAGCGGGTATTCGTGGCTTTCCTCATCCATCCGACCACCGGCGTGGCGGAAGGGGTGATGCCACAATAAAGGATGTAATCATCGGCATCGGGGTTCAACTTGCGCCTAACTTCGGTCAATTTGGCGGGTGCGGCAAGACGTTGGCCCTGCGCTCGATTGGAATTGAAGTGGTCCAACTCAATAGGCCCGGGAAGAAATGCCCGGCAATAATCGCAATGCGGCCGATCGCTTACGCGCCGGCTGCGCCGAAAGCCATACCACGCTATCTTGCTTTAGACATGGCTGCCGATGAGGTAGCCAGCCTATCGCCGCGAATCCCAGATCACTCATCGCCTCGCCGACCACGACCCTTCGCCGCGCCGGACCCAGGCGCGAGGGTAAAGCCTCGTTCCCCTCGGAGTCGGACGGGCCAAATCCGACCGCATTACTCAACCAACTCAACCTGTTGCGAGCGCGACGGCGGCGCCATCTCGACCGGCGGCGTCGGCCCGTGCCTGGCGGCCGGCAGCCTTTGGCCAGCCCGCCGAATTGGCCGAAAACGGGCGGCGGGAAGATCGGAAGCTCAGTAACAATGCTCCGGTCCGGGGAAACTGCCATCCTTGACGGCGTTGACGTACCGCGCCACCGCGTCCTCGACGGAGGCGGCACCGCTCATGAAGTTGCGCACGAATCGTGCGACCTTGCCGGGGAAGATCCCGAGCATGTCGTACAGGACCAGCACCTGGCCGTCGCAGTCCGGTCCGGCACCGATGCCGATGGTCGCCATCGAGGTGAGGCGCGCGGTGATGTCCCCTGCCAGGGCGGCTGGTACCATTTCCATCACCATCATCGCGGCGCCGGCCTGCTGCAGCGCCAGCGCGTCGGCTTTCAGCCGTGCGGCCTCCTGATCGCCGCGACCCTGTACGCGATAGCCGCCGATCTGGTGCACCGACTGGGGCGTGAGTCCTATGTGCGCGCATACGGGCACTCCGCGATCGACGAGGAATCGCACCGTGTCGGCCATGATTTCGCCGCCTTCGAGCTTCACCACCTGCGCGCCGGCGGCCATCAGACGTGCGGCAGCGCGCATCGCCTGCTCGCGGCTCTCTTGATAGCTGCCGAAGGGCATGTCGGTCACCACCGCGGAGCGGCCCTGTGCGCGCGCGACACACTCGGTGTGATACGCCATGTGCTCGAGCGTAACCGGCAGCGTCGTCCTGTGCCCCTGCAACACATTGCCGAGCGAATCGCCGACCAGGATCACGTCGACGCCCGCGCGACCGCACAGCGCCGCGAAGCTGGCGTCATAGGCGGTGAGCATGGCGATCTTTCTGCCCTCGGTGCGCATCTTGCCGAGCTCGACAAGCGTGACCGGCTTCTGAGTCTGAACGTCGTTCATTCGTGATCCCCGTTGTCGGGCTGGAATATCGGCAAGGCCGATTCGAGAGGCAAGCAAAGCGGCACGGCGATGCGCGCGCGGCGCGACCGCCTGACCCGCGAATCGCAGCGCACTGCCCGACCCGAGATCACCGTGGCAGCTGCGCCCTGAGCGTGCGGAGCTGCGCCTCCAGCTCCCGGATGCGATCGAGGTAGGCGAGCAGCAGGGAAACGCCGTGCGGCTCGAGCTCGAAGTCTTCGCGCAGCCGGTGGGCGGTGCGGGCGATGGTGATCGACTGCACGCCGAACATCCACTGGCCCGTCGCGTCGTCCGCCGGCGTGAGCGCGCCGTACTCCACCAGCTCCAGCACCTCGGCCTCGGAAAGGCCGGAAAGCTCCGCCAGGTCGCGCAGGGCCACGCGGCGGTCCTCGTCGGGCCAGAGCGCTACGCCGTGTTCGCTCGTCATGGACGTACTCCTACCCCAAATGCCGCCGGGGATTGAACGATGACGCGGCGGCCAGCTCCCGCAGCAGGGTGCGCTCGCGCTCCGACAGTTCCGCCGGCATGGCGAACTGGACGATCGCGTACAGGTCGCCCGCGCCGCCCTGCGGCATCGGCAAGCCGCGTCCCGACAGACGCAGTTGCTGGCCCGCGCGCGTTCCCGCGGGCACCGTGAGATCGACCGGTCCGGCCAGTGTCGGAATGCGCACCTTCGCACCAAGCGCGGCCTCCCACGGCGCTACCGGCAGATCGAGAAAGAGGTCGTGCCCGCTCACGCGATACAGCCGATGCGGTCGCAGCGCGATGTTGAGATACACGTCGCCGTCCCTCCCCCCGTGCATGCCCTTCCCTCCCTGTCCCGGAAGGCGGAGGACCTGCCCGTCGGTGGCGCCCTTGGGGATGCGCGCCTTCACGCTCCTTGGGACGCGGTGCGGCGACCCGTGCTCGTCGAACTCCACCGTCGAGAGGTCGATGCCCACTTCCGTACCGTGACAGGCGTCCTCCAGCGTGATGGGAACGGTGACCTCGTAGTCCTGGCCGTGCATCGCGCCGGCGCCCGGCCGCGCACCACGTCGATGACCTCCGGCGAGACCCGCGAACAGGTCGGCGAGATCCATGCCCTCGAAGATCGCACCGGCATCGCCGAATTGCGTCGACCAGCCGGGCGGCGGACGAAACTCCTCTCCGGGCCCGTGGCGCCCGAGCTGGTCGTACGCGGCGCGCTTCTCGGGATCCTTGAGCGTGGCATAGGCCTCCGCCATTTCCTTGAAGCGCGCGTCGGCATCCGGCTCCTTCGACACGTCGGGGTGATACTTGCGCGCCAGCCGGCGATAGGCTTTCTTGATCTCGTCTTCGCCGGCGCCGCGCTCGACCCCGAGTATCGCGTAGTAGTCCTTGTATTTCATGCAATGCTTCCTTCGGCGCGGCGGCGGCTGGACCGTCCCTGGACGGCGAAGCAATCGTGCTCCGGCCGTCCGGATTCGCGTCTCGTCGGCGCTTATCCGCTAGCTTACATTGCCGGCGCGCAGGACGGCGCGCGCGGCGCCGCGCACCGGGCGGCCGACCGGCACCCGCCCGCGCGCAATCCGACCATGCGTGCGTGGCCGACGCGGATCCATCGAGGCGAGCGGGCCGGGTTAACATGGCAGACATGCCCCAATCGTCCCGATTCAAACCTGACCGGAGGGATAGCCCGTGATTGACTCCAACGCCAGGCCCTGCGCGGGAGTTTTCCCGATCGCGCCGACGCCGTTCACCGATGCCGGAGAGATCGACATCGAAGGTCAGCGCCGCGTTCTCGACTGCATGATCGATCAGGGTGTCGACGGCATCTGCATACTCGCAAACTACTCGGAGCAGTTCCTGCTGACGGACGAGGAGCGCAGCATGCTGGTCGACGTCTGCCTGTCGCACGTCGCCGGCCGCGTACCGATCATCGTCACCTGCAGCCATTTCAGCACCCGGATTGCCGTGGCGCGCTCCTGCGCTGCCGCGGCCGCGGGCGCCGCGATGCTGATGCTGATGCCGCCCTACCACGGCGCGACGCTGCGCGCCGACGAAAAGGGAATGCTCGAGCATTTCGCGCAGATCGCCGACGCGGCGGGATTGCCGATCATGGTCCAGGACGCTCCGTTGAGCGGGGTCAGCCTGTCGGTGCCGTTTCTGGTCCGGCTCGCCCGCGAAGTCCCGCGGGTTGGCTATTTCAAGATCGAGGTACCGGGCGCCGCCGCGAAGCTGCGCAGCCTGATCGAAGCCGGAGGCGACGCGATCGCCGGACCCTTCGACGGCGAGGAGTCGATCACGCTGATGGCCGACCTCGATGCGGGCGCCACCGGCACGATGCCGAGCGCGCTGCTGCCCGACCTGATCAAGCCCGTCGTCGAGCATCACCGCGCGGGCCGGCGCAGCGAAGCCGCCACCGCGTACGCCCGCATACTTCCGCTGATCAACTTCGAGAACCGCCAGTGCGGTCTCCGCGCCACGAAGACCGTCATGGCCGCCGGGGGCGTCATCGCGAGCGACGCCGTGCGCCACCCGCTGGAGGCACTGCATCCGGCGACGAAGGCGGGGCTGCTCGAGCTCGCCCGCGGACTCGACCCGCTGGCACTGCGCTGGGGCAAGTAGAAGCGCCGACCCCGTGCAGCGACCGCGCGGCGCCGGCCCGCGGTGGCCCGGCGCGGGCGTGAGCCGACACCGGCGTTCTGGCATACTCGTTGCGGGGCGCTGCGCGCCCGTTCGCGCTACCGAGCGGGGTAATCCCGAAGATCGGAGTTCATGGAAGAGCTCGGACGTTACCAGATCGACTCGATGTCAGGCGAGGGAGCGATGGCCCGCGTGTACAAGGCCTACGATCCCAAGATCGACCGCACGCTGGCGATCAAGGCGCTGAAGTCGGATCTCCTCGCCGACGACGAGTACCGCGGCCGGTTCCTGCGCGAAGCCAAGGGTGCCGGGATCCTCTCGCACCCCAACATCGTCACCGTCTTCGACGTGGGCGAGGAGGACCGGCAGCCCTACATCGCGATGGAATGGGTCGACGGCCCGACGCTCGCCGATCTGCTGAAGCAGGGCAAGCAGTTCACCACGCACGAGGTCGTCGAGATCGGCATCCAGCTCACGCGCGCCCTCGACTACGCGCACAAGAAGGGGATCGTCCACCGCGACGTCAAGCCGGGCAACATCATGCTGGTCCAGGATACGCTGACGGTGAAGGTCGCGGACTTCGGGATCTGCCGGATCATGGAGAGCGACACGAAGCGTCAGGCGCAGCAGACGCAGATGGGCGACGTGATCGGAACGCCGCACTACATGTCGCCGGAGCAGGTCCTCGGCATGGCGGTCGACGCCCGATCCGACCTCTTTTCCGCCGGCGTCGTCCTGTACCAGCTCGTGGCCGGCGCACTGCCCTTCGACGGCGACTCGCTGATCAACGTCGCCTACAAGATCACCAATGCCGAGGCGACCCCGCTCGACAAGCTGCGCCCCGATCTGCCGCTCTCGCTGCGCCGTGTGATCGCGCGGGCGCTCAAGAAGGCGCCGGCGAAGCGCTTCCAGACCGGCGACGAGTTTGCCCGCGCCCTGGTCGACGTCGCGCGCGAACTCAGCGAGGACGCACGCAAGAGGGGCTCGGGGCGCGTCATTCCGCTCTCCATCCGCTGGGCGCTGTCGATGGCCACGCTGGTCGCGGTGACGATGACCTTCAGCGCGACGCTTCTCTACCAGCGCCAGTATGCGGCGATGCTGGGCCAGATGACGGGCTACGGCGGATCGCTCGCCAAGATGGTCGCCGTCGAGACGGCGGTGCCGCTGCTGTCCGAGGACTGGGCCGCGATCGACGTATTCATCCAGGAGACCCTCAGCCGGCAGGATTTCCCCTACCTGCTGGTGATCGATCACGCGGGCATCGTGCGCGGCAGCAAGGATGCGGCTCAGGTCAATACCACGTACGCGCCGCCGGACGCGAAGCCCGTGTCTGCGCCGGGCACCGGGGTCACCGTGCAGAGCTATCGACTGGCCGACCGCCGCGGGGTCCTGGATTTCACCGCACCGATCCTGTTCCAGTCCAAGGAGATCGGCCAGATCCATCTCGGGCTCTACGAGGCGCCGCTGAACGACGTCGCGAACCTGATGCTGGTGCTGCTCGCGATCCTGACGCTCGTCACCAGCGCGGCGGTCGCCGGCGGCACCTACCTGCTCGCGCAGCGCCTGTCCGGTCCGATACGGGTTCTGCGCAATTCGCTGAAGGAGCTTGCGGACGGGCGATACGACTACCGCATCGCCGAAACGCGCAACGACGAGTTCGGCGAGCTCTACGCCGATTTCGACCGGACGGCCGCCGCATTGGAGCAACGTCATGAACCGCCCGCCCCCGGCACCGCCTCGACGCCGCGCTAGCGTGCTGCGCGCTCTGGGCTGGCTCGTCGTGGCGCTCGCCGTCCACGCCTGCACGGCTCCCGCGCCGCGTCCCCCGGCGGCGGAGCCGGCGCCGCGTGCCGAAAGCGGCGCGCTCCTCGCGCGCAACGACGAATTCGCGATCGTGGTCGCCGGCCCCGGAGACAGTCTGGCGACGCTGGCGCAGCAGTACCTCGGCGACTCGCGGAAGGCGTGGCGGATCGCCGAATACAACGGGATCGCCGAGACGAGGCTCGGTCAGTCGGTGGTGATCCCGCTGGTCTCGCGCAACCCGATCGGCGTGCATGTCGACGGTTACCAGACGGTTCCCGTGCTCTGCTATCACCGCTTCGGCAGCCGCGCGTCCAAGCTGACGGTGACGCCCGCCGCCTTCTCCGCGCAGATGGCTTACCTTGCCCAGAACGGCTATCACGTCCTGCCGCTGGCGCGCCTCGCCGAATTCCTCGCGGGCAAGGAGCCTCTGCCGAAGAAGACCGTAGTCATCACCATCGACGACGGCTACCGCGCAACCTACGACATCGCGTTTCCGATCCTGAAGAAGCATGGTTTTCCCGCCACGGTGTTCCTGTACAGCGACTTCGTCGGCGCCGGCGACGCGCTCAGCTTCGCCCAGATGAAGGAGCTCATCGCCTCGGGGCTGATCGACATCCAGCCGCACTCGAAGACCCATAGCAACCTCACGCTGCGATTGCCGGACGAGACCGACGCGAAGTATCGCGACCGCCTGCGCAGCGAAGTGGACGCGCCGATCAACGTCCTCCAGGAGCGCCTCGCCCTCCCCAGCGTCGCGTATGCCTACCCGTACGGCGACGTCAACGAGATCGTCGTCGATCTCCTTGGGCGCAAGGGTGTGACGCTCGGGATGACGGTCACGCCTGGCGGCAACGGGTTCTTTGCCTATCCGTACATGCTTCGGAGGAGCATGGTCTTCGGCAACGAGGACCTCGACAGCTTCAAGGCGAAGCTGGTCACCTTCGTCCGCACGTCGGGCCGATAGAGCCGGAGCATGCGCGGTCGGCACTGCCTGGCATGGTGCGGGCTCATGCTGCTGGGGGCCTGCGCCGAGGCGCCGCTGCAGCCCGCGCAGCCTGCCGCCGTCGCCGCCGCGAGGGAGCCCGTGAACGATGCCGCGGCCGCGGCGCTCGCCGAGCGCCGGGAGCTCGCGCGTCGCCATGCCCGGGCCGGCGACCATGCCGCCGCGGAGCGGGAGTGGCAGATCGTGCTGCTGCTCGCGCCCGGGGACGAGGCCGCCCGCTTCGAGCTCGAGGCCACGCGCGCGGCCATTCGCCGCGGTGTCGGCGACCACCTGCAGGCCGGGAGATCGGCGTTGCGCACGGGCGACACCGAGCGTGCGGCGGCGGCCATGCTGAAGGTGCTCGCGCTCGACCCGGAGAACGCCGAGGCAAGCAAGGCGCTGCGCGAGATCGACCGGCAGAAGCTCAATCGCATTCAGAGCAATCGTGCCGCCCGGGCTGCGCAGACGGGCGCCGCCGGCACGGGCCGCTCCGCGGTCGCCGCCGCGACGATGTCCGACGCCGGCGATTCCTACGAGATCGAGCAAAGCATCGAGATCTTCCGGGCGGGCGATCTCGAGGGCGGCCTGCGCGAGTTTCGCGCGTTCGTCGATGCGAATCCGCGCAACGAGGCGGCACGGCTGCGCATCGCGAACCTCGTCTACGAGCGGTCGGTGGAGGCCGAGCAGAAAGGCGCGCGCGAACAGGCGCTGACGCTGTGCGAGCAGGCGGCGAGCCTTCGCGGCAAGCCGGTTCCCGAATGGACCGCGCGCGCCCGGTCGCTGCGCAAGGCGCTCTCGGCGGAGTACTACGATCGCGGGATGCGCGTGTACCGCACCGACATCGCGTCGGCAATCGCGCTGTGGGAAACCAGCCTCCGCTACGACCCGCAGAACCGGAACGCGCATGCGCGCCTGCAGGAAGCCCGCGTCGCGAACGAGCGGTTGAAGCGCATCGAACGGGAGCGGCCCCCACAGTGAATCGGGTGCCGTACGCCGCGGCGCGCGGGGTGCGGACGGGCGCTACTTGGTCGTCCCGAACTTCTCGCTCATCCGCTTCTTGAGCTCGATCGCGCGCTCACGCTCGAGCCGGGCCTTCTGGTTTCCCGGATCGAGCTCGAGGACGCGATCCCATCGTGCAATCGCGAGATCCAGGTTCTGCCGCTGGAACGCCTGCGTTGCTTCGCGATCGTAGCTGCGGACGAGCGCAGCCCTTGCGGCATCGCGCTGGATGATCGCATCCCTGTTGCCCGGCGCCCGCAACACCGCTTCGCTGAACGCGGCATAGGCGCCCTGCAGGTCGCCGCCCGCCTGCAATCGGCGGCCCTTCTGCATCAGTGCGGCGAGCTCGCCGCCACCGTCGGCGGCGGGCGCGACCGCGGCTGTTCCAGGCGCCGGTTCGGGACTCTCCGCGGCTCCCGCGGGTGTGCGCGCCGATGCCGGCGGTGCGGCCGGCGCCTTGCCGGGGATCTTGATCACCTGCCCGGCGGCCAGTCGGCTCGGATTGGCCATGTCGTTGTACTTGGCCAGAATGTAGAAGCGGAGTCGGTCGCCCAGGTATTGCTGGGCAAGCTTGGACAGCGAGTCGTCGCGCTGGACCGTGTAGCGGAAGAAGGCCGTCCCGAGCTCCTTCTGCGCGTCGGCGTTGATCTGCTCCTGCATCTTGCGGGCGATGTCGTTCGCCGGATCCAGCCCGAGCGCCGTCGCCAGGACCTGTCGCGCACCGGCCTCGTCGCCGTTTTGCAGGTGATCGACCGCCTCCAGCGCGAGCTTTTGCGCCTGCGCCTTGGCTTGGGCGGGCGACAATTCCGGAGCGGCCGGCGCGGCCGGCACCGGAGGCGCAGGCGCGGCCTCGGCCACGGGAACCGCAGCAGGTGCCGGGGCCGCGGGTGCGCTCGGCTGGCTGGCGCAACCTGCCAGCGTCACCGCCGCCACGACGGATATCGCGGCGAGCGACCGCATTGCCGTGAAAGACACCGTTGTCACGCCCTCTCGTTCGTTCATCGACCGGCGACCATCTGCCTGAGAGCCCGGGGTAAGTGCGCTTGCCCTCGTCCCCGTCGGATTCTGCGCCCAGCGGGGATCATCTGCCAACCTCCCGGCGGCTCGCAACCCGATGAGGATGTCGCCCTTCGCCGATCGCCCGCGGCACCGTTGCCAGCGCCGCGCTGCGCGCGGTCGCGCCGTGGCTCCCTATTCGCTTGCCACGACCACGCGCACTCCGGCCGCCCTCAGGGGGCCGGCCAGGCGCTTCGGCGGGGCTGCCTCGCAGACCAGGGTATCGAGGTCGTTGATCGCGCATACCCGTTCGAACTGCACGACTTCGAATTTCGAGCTGTCCATAAGCAGGGTCGTCCGGTCCGCCCGCTCGATCATCGCGCGCTTGATCGCACAGCTCAGCGAGTCCGCGTCCGTCACGCCCTCCGCGGTCAACCCACCGGCGCCGACGTAAGCCTTGTTCGCCTTGAAGCGGCGGATGAAATCGACGGCGTCGGACCCGAAGGTGCCTCCTTCGCGCAGGACAAAATCCCCGGGACAGAGGATCACACGGCAATGCGCGCTCGTGGCCAGCGCCCGCGCCGCAGGGAGGCAGTTCGTCAATGCGGTCAGGCGCAGATTGCGCGCCGCCAGTGCGTTCGCGAACAGGCTGGTAGTCGAACCGCAATCGATCATCAACACGTCGCCGGCCTCGACTCCCATGGCCGCGGCGGCTCCGATCCGGGCGCGCTCCTCCGCGCGCGCCCGGCTGCGCACGCCGATGCCGGGCTCGTCGGTCGGCGAGCGGCCGGCGCCGCCGCCGTAGGTGCGCTTGAGCGCACCGGCTAGCGCCAGTTCATCGAGATCGCGGCGCGCCGTTTCGGTCGTCACGGCGAACGCTTTCGCCAGCGTCGCGATGCGCACGGTCCCCTCGCGCCGCAGCAGCGCCAGTATCTCGGCGTGGCGTTCCTGCCGGGCGAGCCGGCGCCTGGGCCGGGCCATGGCCACGCTACCGGGGCCTTCGCACGGTCAGGCGACCGGCGTCGTCGGCGAGATCGAGGAACGTGTAGCGGTCGCGCAGAAACCGGGCCCGACGGACAGCCTCGTCGTAGAAGTCGGGCAGCAGGCCGATCTGCGCGGGAGTGGTCGGGCACCCGGCGCGCTCCAGCACCGCTGCGATCCGCGCCGGAGGAATCGTCACGCGGCGCACGCGCTCCCGCACGTCGCTCCAGCCGGCGGAAATTCGCTCCTCGAAATCGGGCGCCGCGCGCCGCAGCGCGTCCTTCGCTTCGAATTCGCGCCAGCACGAGGCGCCGATATCGCTGCCGAACTGCCGCTGCAGCTCGGCGCAGCCGATCGACGACGCGGACAGGCGTGGCGGGCCGGCCTCGAGCACGTCGTGCTGAATCTCGGCCATCGTCAGCGTTGCCACCGCGACCTGCTCGCCGTGGAAGTACTCGGCGCGACCGGCCGGCGCGAACATGTCGATATAGTGACTGATCAGGTGCTCGCCCTGACTCGCGGGATGGCTGCCGCCGCACAGCGTCATTCCGAGTCCGGACAGGACCAGCGTGCGCGCAAGCGCGCGCATCGCGTCGAGATCCCCCTGAAGCAGCGATCCCGCCGCCTCCAGCAACGTGGGCTCGTCGGCTTCGAGAAGTGCGAACGGAGCGCGCCGGTATTCGGTGCCGAGCAGCAGATGCGACAGCAGCCAGTCGGCCTGTGCCGTCGACCGGCAGAGCGAATCGCCCAGGCCCGCCCGTATCATTCGCGGCGGAGCGCCGGCCAGCACCTCGAGGTCCATGAAGACCCCCGCCGGCGGCGCGGCCGGCAGCGACTTCTTGTGACCGTCGACGGTGATGGCGGCGTTCATCGACGCGTAGCCGTTCATCGACGGCGCGGTGGCGAAGACCACGTAGGGCTTGCCGTCCGTCGCGGCCGCATGCTTGCACAGGTCGTTGATGGTCCCCGAGCCGACGGCGACGAGCGCGTCGGCGCCGCGGCAGGCGCGGCGGACCCGTTCCGCGGTGTGCGCGTCGGCATGAGGGGCCGGCTCCAGCACCACCGGCAGGATCCTGCCCAGCGGAGCGAGCGCGCGCTCGACGCGCCCGCCCAGCACCGTGCGCGTCGTGGTATCGGAGACGACCGCGAGGCTGCGGCCCAACCCGAGCGGCGCGACGAGCTCCGCCTCGACGCCCGCCAAACTGCGCTCGATCGCGACGGCGCGCAGCGGCATGGCGATCGGCAAACCCCGGTCGGGATCGCGCCACGCGCCGCGCAGCAGTTGCTCGAGCGGGTCCGGTCCAATCACGGCACGCTGCTGCAACGAAGCGCGGAACGCTGACCAGTCACGCGGCGATCCCGGGCGCGTGGCGGCAGGCGTCGAGGATGTCGAGGAGCTGGCCGCGCAGCGATCCCTTGGTCGGGGAGAAGGCGCCATCGAACACCGCCGAGCCGATGGTGAAGGCATCGACGCCGGCTGCCGCGAGCGCGTGGATCCGATCCCGCGAGTTCACGCTGCCGGCGACGATCAGCGTGCCTCCGGACAGGGCGGCGCGCGCCGCGCGCACGAGCTCGAGGGGTTCGGCCCCGGTCGCGCGGTAGGCGAGCAGATCCACTCCGCCGCAACCCATCGCCCGCGCCGCCCGCGTATGCTCCGCGATCAGTGCTGCCGACCCGCCGAGGCGCGTCGGATGGCCGACCGGGCGCCCCGGAAACGGAAAATAGCGGGACAGGTCGCCGAGGATGCGCGCCGCCGCCTGCAGATCCGTGCCGCCGAGGATGCGGTCGGCACCCAGCGCCTGCCCGACTTCCAGCGACCGCAGCATGGCGTCCGGTGTTGTACTTACAACCTCCAGGTAGCAGATGCCGCCTCGCCCCCGGATCCGCCTCGCGAGCTCCTGCATGGTCGCGTAAGGGACGCCGACATCCTTGAAGCCGATGTGCCGGACGCCGAGGTCGCAGGCGGCATCGACGACACCCTCCGCATCGTCGATGGTGCGGTCGTTGCGCGTCAGCATGAGAATGAAGTCCATCGGATGACTCCCCTGGGCGGCGGGCGTCGCTCGCGCCGCGAGCGGCAATGTTGTACCACCAAGACTTGACTTGGCAAGTGCAAACCCGCGCCGGCCGATGCGGCCGCCGGTCGGGGAACCGGGCGCGGACAGCCGCGCACGGCCGTATCCGCGGCCGGCGCGCCGCGGATGCGCTTTCGCTGGATAATCGCGGGATGACGAACGTTCTGGTGTTCGGGGCCAGCGGCTACGTTGGCACCAACCTCGTGCCGCGCCTCGTCGCGCGCGGGGCGACCGTGCGCGCGGCGGCGCGCCGGCGCTGCGGCGCTGGAGGCGCGCGGCTGGCCCGGCGTCGAACTGGTGCAGGCCGACGCGCTCGCCCCTGCGACGCTCGCGCCCGCCCTGGCCGGGATCGAGGTCGCCTACTACCTGGTGCACTCGATGGCCGCCGGGAGCGACTTTCCGCGCATCGACCGCGCGGCCGCCGAGAACTTCCGCGACGCGGCCGCCGAGGCCGGGGTCGGGCGCATCGTCTACCTGGGTGGCCTGCAGCCGTCGGGCAAGGCGTCGGCGCATCTCGCCTCGCGCGGCGAAACAGGGGCAATCCTGCGCGAAGGCAGCGTGCCGGTGACCGAGGTGCGCGCCGGCGTCATCATCGGTCCCGGCTCGGCCGCGTTCGAAGTGATACGCGACCTCGTCTTCCACCTGCCGGCGATGGTGACGCCGCGCTGGGTGCGCTCGCGCTCGCAGCCGATCGCTCTCGACGACGTCCTCGAGTACCTGGTTCGACTGCCGGAGCTTCCCGAGGCTGCCGGGGCGATCTACGACGTCGGTGGTCCCGAAGTGCTGACCTATGAGGCGCTGATGCGCCAGTTCGGCGAGCTCGTCGGTCGCCGGCCGCTGATCGTGCCGGTGCCGGTGCTGACTCCCGGACTGTCGTCGTACTGGCTGAATTTCGTGACCGCGGTGCCGACGAACATCGCCCGGGCGCTGATCGCGGGGCTCGAGGAGGACGTGCTCGCCGACGACGCCCCCATCCGGGCGCTGATTCCGCTCAAGCTCAAGACCTATCGCGAGGCAGCCGAGGCCGCGCTCGCCGCGGAGCGTGCCGCCGAGGCGCAACCTCGGTGGACCGAAGGCTCGATGGTTTTCCGTCAGAACCGTCCGGACTTCGCGTTCTATGCGAAGCAGATGCGCGGCACGGCGGTGACGCATGCTCCGGCGGATGCGGTGTGGCGGGAAGTCACGGCCATCGGCGGCGAGAACGGGTACTACTTTCTCAATGCGCTCTGGCGCATTCGCGGCTGCGCCGACGAGCTCGCGGGCGGAGTCGGCCTGCGCCGCGGCCGGCGCGATCCCGACCACGTCGCCGTCGGCGACGAGATCGACTTCTGGCGCGTCATCGCGGTCGAACCCGGCCGGCGCCTGACGCTGCTCGCCGAGATGAAACTGCCGGGCGCGGCGGCGCTCGATTTCGAGCTGAGCCCCGAGGCCCATGGACGGACACGGATCGTGGTGACCGGGTACTTCCACCCGGCGGGGGCGCCGGGGCTGCTGTACTGGCACGCGCTGACCCCGGTGCACGCGGTGATCTTCGGCGGGCTCGCGAACGCGATCGTCGAGCGTGCCGAGCGGCGTGGTGCGCAAACGCGCGTCGGGAATGGCGACGCGCCGGCGACGGGCGACCGTGCGGATTGAGAGCACGGCGTCCAGAGGCTCGGCCGCACCGAGGCGCGCGTGCGTCGGGCTGGCGGTGGCGCTGGTTCTTTCGGCCTGCGCGCCGCCCCCGGAACCGGCACCCGGTGCGGCGTCCCCTGCGCCCCTCGGGTCATACGACGCGCAGCGGCCGCCCGGCGAACCGGGTTCCCCCGGGGTTGCGAGCCTGTCGCCCGCGACGCCTGTAGCGCCGACCGGCGCCCCGCCGATCGTCGTTCCCGCCGATGCGCTCTATCTGTGTGTATCCGAATCGGGCGGGGCGCGCCGGGAGGCCCCGATCGAGCTTTCGCCCAGCGTCGGCGAGCTGTGCCGGAAGCATCCCGAGATGGGACCCTGCCGGTACGAGCGCGATGTCTGCCGCCGCAGCGGCGGACGGGTTTTCGCCGCCGGCGGCATCGAGATCACGGCGCAGACCGAGGCCGAGTACGACAAGAAGGTGATGCGGGTACGGCTGAAGTCGAATTGACGTGCTGAGCTATCGTCACGGCTTCCACGCCGGCAACCATGCGGACGTGCTCAAGCATCTCGTCCTCGTGCAGTTGCTGCGGCAGCTGACCCGAAAGGAGAAGCCGCTCTTCTTCGTCGACAGCCATGCCGGCGCGGGGTGCTATTCGCTCGAGCACGGCTATGCGGTGCGGAAAGCGGAGTTCGCGAACGGCATCGCCCGCCTGTGGTCGCGCAGCGATCTGCCGGCCCCGCTCGCCGACTACGTGGAGCAGGTGAGGGTCGTGAATCCCGATGGCCAGTTGCGCAACTACCCCGGCTCGCCGCAGCTCGCCCTGCAGCTCACCCGCGACCAGGACCGGCTCCGCCTGTTCGAGCTGCACACGAACGAGAGCAAGGCACTGCAGGAGTACTTTCGTGGCGCGGCCCGCCGCGTGAGGGTGGTCGCCGGCGACGGCTTTGCCGGGTTGCGGGCCGTCCTGCCGCCGCCGTCGCGGCGCGGCCTGGTGCTCATCGACCCTTCCTACGAGCACGTCTCCGACTACCGGGCGGTGTCCGCAGCGATGCGCGATGCGCTGGAGCGCTTTGCCACCGGCACCTATGCGATCTGGTATCCGCTGCTGCAGCGCCGCGAAGCGGAACAGCTGCCCGACCAGCTGCGGCGCATTGCCCGCGACGACTGGCTGCAGGTTTCGCTCACGGTGACGAGGCCGGCTGCCGATGGCTTCGGCCTCCACGGCAGCGGCGTGTTCGTTTTCAATCCACCGTGGCATCTCGAATCGGTGCTGCGCGCAGCAATGCCGGTTCTGGTGAAGGCGCTGGGCCAGGACGACGAGGCCAGGTACGACCTGCGGTCGGGGCAGGCGTGAACGCCGCCGCGATAGAATGAACAGGTGTCCGCGCGCGCTGCATCGCTGATCTCTGATTGGCTCCGGGTCTCTCCGCTCCGGCACGCGCCGTTCCGGCGGTTCTATTTCGGTTCGGCAGGCGTGGCGCTGGGCTACACGATGCAGGCGACCGTGGCGGCGTGGCTGATGGCGACGCTGACCCCGTCCGCGCTCCACGTGGCGCTGGTGCAGACCGCGAGCACCGCCCCCGCGCTGCTGTTCGGCCTGGTCGCCGGCGCGCTCGCCGACATCGTCGACCGGCGCCGGGTGATCCTGGTCACGCAGATCGTGCTCGTCGCTGCAACCGTGGCGCTCGGGACCGCGGCGCTGCTCGGCATGATCGGTCCGGCCGCTCTGCTGGCGTTCACGTTCCTGATCGGAGCCGGATTCACGTTCTACTTCCCCGCGCAGCAGGCCTGCACCAACGATCTGGTCGCCCGGCTCGACGTCTCGCGCGCGGTCGCGCTCGGCGCCGTCGCGTTCAACGTGGCCCGCGCCGTCGGTCCGGCGCTTGCCGGGGCGATCGCCGCGTGGCTGGGGTCGGGCAGCGCGATGCTGGCGAGCGCGTCTGTTCTTCCTCGTCATGATCGTTGCCATGCGCGGATGGAAGGTCCCGGTACGCGCCCATCCGGGCATTCCGGAGACCGTCTTTTCCGGCATCCAGAGCGGCCTTCGCTACGCGCGGCATTCGCGGCCGATGATGGCGCTGATCATCCACAACCTGAGCTTCACCGTCTGCGCGAGCGCGCTCTGGGCGCTGCTGCCCGTCATCGCCCGCGATCAGCTCGGGCTCGGTGCCGGCGGCTTCGGGATGCTGTCGGCGGGCTTCGGCATCGGCGCCGTCGTCAGCGCGCTGCTCATTCCGCGCGCCCTGCATCGGACGTCGCTCAACACCGTGGTCACCGCGGGCGTCCTGCTATGGGCGGCGGCGACGCTGGTGATCGCCGCGGCGGACATCACGGCGGTCGCGCTCGTGGGCACGCTCGGCGCCGGCGCCGCATGGACCGGCGTCCTCGCCAGTCTCTCCGCCGGGACGCAGACCGCGGCGCCGGCGTGGGTGCGCGCCCGCGCCCTGGCGATGAACCTCATCGCCGTGCAGGCGAGCATGGCGCTGGGCAGCGCCATCTGGGGGTGGCTCGCGTCACTGTCCGGCATCCGCGTCGCGCTCGCCGCATCGGCAGGCGTCATGGTGCTGCTGCTCGCGCTCAACCGCCGGATCCGCGTGGAGATGGGCGACGAGGCGGACGTGACGCCGGGCATGCAGCTGCCGGACCTGGCCATTGCCGTCCAACCGCAGCCCGACGACGGACCCGTGCTGATTCAGGTGGAATACCGGATCGATCCGGAGCAGCGCGAGGCATTCCTGCAGGCGATCCACGCGGTCGAGCCGGCGCGGCGCCGCAACGGCGCCAGCGACTGGCACGTCTTCCGCGACCTGGGCGAGGACGGCCGCTTCGTCGAGCGCTTCATCATCCGTTCGTGGGCGGAATACGTGCGCCTGCGGACCCGCATGACCATCGCGGACCGGCAGATTCAGGACGACGTCGAGCAGTTCCAGCGCCCGGGCGTTCCGGTTCGCGTGTCGCGCCTGATCGGCGTCAGCGCCGCGGAGTCGCCCGCCGCCTGACCACCGCCGCCGCAGGCCATGCGCCGAGCGCGGCGCGAGACATCTCAGCGCCCGCGCGGCCGCCCGAAGGGCGCTGAGCGCCCCCTCGGGGGGAGGCGAACCGCAAGTGAGCTTCGGGGGCTGTTTCATCCTAGTCCCGCTCGTCGCCGCGGTGCACGAGATCCACGCGCAGCTCGTCCAGGTCCTCGTCGAGCGCATCGCGCGCGGACACGACGCCGAGCGGGCGGCCGTGCTCGACGACCGGCAGGTGCCGGAAGCCGTGCCGGTGCATCAGCCGCAGCGCCTTCACGAAGGGCTCGTCCGGATGCATCGTCTGCGGCTGCGGCGTCATCACGTCGGCCAGGCGCGTCGTCACCGGGTCGCGGCGGGCCGCGATCACGCGAAACAGCGCATCGCGCTCGGTGAAGATCCCGATGAGTCGCGATCCGTCGACGACCAGCAACGCGCCCTTGCCTTCGCGCTTCATCAGGAGGGCCGCGTCGAGAACCGTGACCGACTTTTCCGCCGTGGCCGGCGGCTGCTTGGCAACGATGGAACGAAGCGATCGAAGCGTCATCTTCCTCTCCGCAGGGTCATCGTACGGCGTCATTGGGCGCCCCCGAGCGCGCCGAAGTCAAGGGCGTCGCGGACGGCGATCGACGGCGCGCCGGCCGGGCCGCGCCGCCGATTCGGCCGGGTTCAGCGTCCGTGGGTGCCTGCGGGAACCGCGCCCGATCCCGCTCCGGCGACCCGCGCCTTGATCCGCAGGACCGCGCTGTGCGGACTGGTCAACACCGGACAGGCCGCCACGGCGGCGACCGCGTCGCGGGCCCGCGCCATCGAGAACTGCGCGAGCATCAGCGCGTCGAACTCCCGGGCCTCCGGGCGCTGCGCGGCCTCCGCGAGCAGCGCGTCGTGCGCCGCCGCGTCACCGCGCCGGAGCGCTTCCATGGCATCCGGCACGAAGAACGAGGTGATCGTCGCCCCGCTGCCCTCGGCCTCGGCCTGGAACTCGGCCTCCATGCTTGCGACGCTCGGCTCGAACGTGGCCAGCATGCCGATGCGCTTTCCGAGCGACAGCGCTTCGGCGAACATCGCCTCGTTCGGCTTCAGGACCGGGATGGCGCTCAGGCACGCGACGGCTTCGATCGCCGCCCCGAAGGCCGAGCACGTGTAGAGGATACCCTGTGCTCCACAGGCGCGCGCGTGGCTGGCGAGCGACGCGATGCGGCCGGCGATCGCCGGTGTCAGCGCGCCGGCGCGTTGGCGGTCGATCGACAGCGAGTCGTCGAGCAGGTTGACGCATTCGGCCTCGGGCCACAACGTGCGGAATGCCTCGACCGACGGCGCGATGGACAGGGTCAACGCATGGATCAGGGCGATGCGGGTCGTCATTGGCGGTCCTATCGGCTCCGATTCGCACATCGTAACCCACGTTTCGGGGATGGCGAATCCCGACATCGGCGGCCGCTTCCGAATTCGGCATCCGCGCGCGATTTCCGTGTTACCTTTTAAGCGGCGCGGGGCGATCGCGGGGATCGGGTGGGCCGCACATGAAGAAAGTCACGCTGTACAGCAGATCCGGCCGGTCACGCGAGGCGGCCGAGCCGGCCGCGCCCGGCGCGGGCTCGAGCGCCGTCGCTGCAGGCAAGACCGACGGCGCAGCTCCCGCGGCGACGGCGGCTCCCGCGCCCCGTCGCGCGCGATGGCGCGAATACCTGGCGCGCCACCAGCGGCCCCTGCTCTTCGCCGCCGGCGGCCTCTTTGCCCTCGCACTGGTTCTGGGGCATGCGGCGCTCAGGCCGGCCGCGCGCGAAATCACCCAGGAAGACATCGACGCGGCCGTGCTCCACACGCTCGAGACCGCGCAGCTGCCGTCCCGTGCCGCCAAGGCGTACGAGGCCGTGCGCCGGTCCGTGGTCCGCGTGCGCGGCATGTCGAACGACCAGCGGGAAGACGGCTACGAGAGCGAGGGCGTCGGCAGCGGCGTGGTCATCGTCGACACCGGGATCATTCTCACCAACGTGCACGTCGTCGCCGGCGCGGACCGGGTCCAGGTGGAATTCGCCGACGGCCTGGAGACCGAGGCCAGCGTCATCGGGATGCGTCCCGAGCACGATCTCGCCATCCTGCAGGCGAAGCAGCTCCCCGACGATCTGGTCGCGGCCACCCTGCGCTCGACCGGCGACCTCGCTCCGGGCGACGAGGTCGTCGCCGTCGGCTTTCCGTTCGGCATCGGCCCGTCGGTGTCGGCCGGCGTCGTCTCGGGCCTGCAGCGCGAATACCGCTCGCCGCAGGGCAAACGCGTGTTGACCAACCTCATCCAGTTCGACGCTGCGGCCAACCCCGGCAATTCCGGCGGGCCGCTCGTCACCACCGACGGCGAAGTGGTCGGGATCGTCACCGCGATCCTCAATCCGACGGAACAGCATGTCTTCATCGGCATCGGTTTCGCAGTGCCGATCGAGAACGCGGCGGCCGCCGTCGGCATCCCGCCGTTCTGACGCCGCATGACACGGAGCAGGGACGCATGAACGACAACACGGACGGCCGCACCGACGTCACCCCGCTGATGGAGCGGATCCTCTACGAAGTGAAGAGGATCGTCGTCGGACAGGACCACTTTCTCGAGCGCGTCCTCGTCGCCATCCTGGCGCAGGGGCATCTGCTGGTCGAAGGCGTACCGGGGCTCGCCAAGACGCTGACCGTGAAGACGCTGGCGCGCACCATACGCGGCACGTTCAAGCGCATCCAGTTCACGCCGGACCTGGTGCCGGCGGACCTCATCGGCACGCGTATCTACAACCAGAAGACCGGCGAGTTCAACACGTCGCTGGGTCCCGTGTTCACGCACCTGCTGCTCGCCGACGAGATCAACCGCGCGCCCGCCAAGGTGCAGAGCGCGCTGCTCGAGGTCATGCAGGAATGCCAGGTCACGATCGCCGGGGAGACGCATCGCGTCCCCGAGCCCTTCCTGGTCATGGCCACGCAGAATCCGATCGAGACCGAGGGCACGTATCCGCTGCCCGAGGCGCAGGTGGACCGGTTCATGATGAAGGTGCTGGTCGGCTATCCGAGCGAGGAGGAGGAGTTCGTCATCGTCGAGCGCGTGACCGGCGCCGAGCAGGCCGTCGCCGCGGTAGCCACCACCGACGAGCTCGCCGCGCTGCAGCGCGAATGCCGGACCGGCTACGTGGATCCGTCGCTGATGCAATACGCGGTGCGCCTGGTCGCCGCCACGCGCAATCCCGAACGCTACGGCATCAAGGACATGGGGCGCTACATCGCCTACGGCGCGAGCCCGCGCGCGACGATCCACCTGATCGAGGGCGCACGCGCGCTCGCCTTCCTCCGCGGCCGCGCCTACGTGCTGCCGGAGGACGTCTCGGACCTCGCGCCCGACGTGCTCCGCCATCGCCTCTCCCTCTCGTACGAGGCGCTGAGCGACGCGCTCACGGCGGACGCGCTGATCCAGCGGATCATGCAGCGCGTGCCTCGGCCCGAGAAGCCGCTCGACACCCATGTCCGAATCGACGCGACGCCCGCCGGCGCCTGAGGCGGTCCTCAGGAGGCTCGAGTGGACGGTGATCCGCCGCCTCGACGGCGTCCTGCACGGCGACTACCGCACGCTGTTCCGCGGGTACGGCCTGGACCTCGCCGACCTGCGTGAATACGGCTACGGGGACGACGTCCGGCACATCGACTGGAACGTCACCGCGCGCCTGCAGACGCCGTATGTGCGGGAGTACAACGAGGAGCGCGAGGTCGCGGCGTGGTTCCTGCTCGACCTGAGCGCATCGGTCGATTTCGGATCCCTCGCCGTCAACAAGCAGGCGGTCTCGGTCGAGTTCGTGACGGTCCTGGCGCGCATCCTGACCCGCCACGGCAACCGCGTCGGCGCCCTGCTCTACGGCAACGCCGTCGACACCGTGATCCCGGCGCGCAGCGGCCGGCGCCAGGTGCTGCACATTCTGCACAGGATGATGACGCGGCCCCCGCGCGGACAGTCCGCGGCGACGAACCTGAACGAGCTCCTGCACGCGGCCTATCGCGTCGCGCCGCGGCGCTCGCTGATGTTCGTCGTTTCCGACTTCATCAGCGCGCCGGGCTGGGAGCGCACGCTCGCCCGCCTTGCCGAGCGCCACGACGTGGTCGCCGTGCGCCTCTACGATCCGATGGAGATGGAGCTGCCCGATCTCGGACTGCTCGTCGTCCAGGACGCCGAGTCCGGCGAGCAGCTGTTCGTCGACATGCACGATCAGGGCTTCCGCCGGCGCTTCGAGGCGGCGGCGAAGCGGCGCGAGGCGGACCTGCGCTCGGCATTCGGCACCGCGGGCGTCGACGCGCTCGAGCTCTCGACGAACGACGATCTCGTCGACGCGATCCTGCGCTTCGCCGACCTGCGCAAGCGGCGCAGCCAGCTCGCCACCGGCGGCGGGTTGCCGCAGCACCTCGGGGTCCACGCGTGATCTTTCTCTGGCCCGAGATGCTCTGGCTGCTGCTGCTCATCCCGCTGGCGGCGCGCCGCGTACGTCGTGCTGCTGCGGCGGAAGAAGAAGGCCGCAGTCCGCTATGCGAGCCTGACGCTCATCAGGGACGCGATGAGCGCGGGCCAGCGCTTCCGCCGCCACGTGCCGCCGCTCCTCTTCCTTGCCGCGCTGACGCTGATGCTGATCGCGATCGCGCGGCCCGCAGCCGTCGTCACCATGCCGTCGCAGCACGAAACCGTGATCCTCGCGATCGACGTGTCCGGCAGCATGCGGGCGACCGACGTCAAGCCCAGCCGCATCGTCGCCGCGCAGGATGCCGCCCGTGCGTTCGTTGCCGAGCAACCGAAGTCCACGCGCGTGGGTGTCGTCTCGTTCGCCGCCACCGCGTCGGTCGTGCAGTCGCCGACGCACAGCCGCGAGGAGATCCTGGCCGCGATCGACCGGTTCCAGCTCCAGCGCGGCACCGCGGTGGGCAGCGGGATCCTGGTCGCGCTCAAGATGATCTTCCCGGACGTCGAATTCGACCTGCGCTCGTCCAATCCGCGGCGCGAGGCGGCGAAGGCCGCGGCGCTCGACAAGTCGCGCGCGGGCGACAAGGCGGCGGCGCCGAAGCCCGTCGACCCGGGCTCCTTTGCGTCGGCGGCGATCATCGTGCTGACCGACGGCCAGACGACGACCGGCCCCGATCCGATCGAGTCGTCGCGGATGGCCGCCGATCGCGGCGTTCGCGTCTACACGGTCGGCATCGGCACGCCCAACGGCGAGATCCTGGGCTCCGAGGGCTGGTCGATGCGCGTGCGGCTCGACGAGGCGTCGCTGAAGCAGATCGCCAACATCACGCACGGCGAGTACTTCTACGCGGGCACCGCGACCGATCTGAAGAAGATCTACACGAGCCTCAACAGCAAGCTCTTCTTCGAGCAGAAGGACATGGAGATCTCGGCGCTGTTCGCCGCCGGCGCGGCGGGCGTGGCGCTCCTGTCGGCGCTGCTCTCGCTGCTGTGGTTCAACCGGATTCTGTAGCGGGCGGCGCAACCTTCGACATCCGTCCGACCGGCGCGGGGCGGCGCCGAATGGGCTTGCCGGCCGATCCCCGCGACGCAAACTGGCGTCAGTTCGGGAGGACGGCGCCTTCGGCGGGAACCCTGCGTTCCAGGCCCTTGATGAAGGCGGTCTGCCTGGCCACCCCGGCCTCGATGTGCGCGACCTGCTCGGACGACAGATGCCGGTACTTGCCCTGCGCCTTGAGGTAGTCGGCGAGCGGCAGCGGATCGTCGACCGGGCGCGTCAGCCGCAGGCCGCCGGCCGGATCGAACTCCCAGAGCACGACGAAATTGGTCTCGACCGCCTTGCGCGCGACCTCGATGTTGTCGTCGCGACGGGAAGCGCCATCCGGTCGTGCACGGCGAATAGATGTGCAGGTACGCGAAACCGCGCTTCGACGCCTCGATCGCGCGGTCGAGCTTGGCGTAGAGATCCTCCATGAATGCCGGTCGAGGCGGTGGCGACGTACGCGCAGTTGTGCATCATCATGATCACCGGCAGGTTCTTCGCGTCCTGCGTCTTGCCGTGGCCGTGCTCGCCGACCGGCGTGGTCGACGTCCACGCGCCGTACGGCGTGCAGCTCGAGCGCTGCATGCCGGTGTTCATGTAGCCCTCGTTGTCCACGCAGATGAACAGGATCTGCTCGCCGCGCTCGGCCGCGCCGGACAGCGACTGGAAGCCGACGTCGGAGGCGCCGCCGTCGCCGGCGAGCGCGACCGCGTTCACCTCGCGCCCGATGCGCCGGTAGCGGCGCTTGACGCCGGCCAGCATCGACGCCGTGTTGGTGAGCAGCGGATGGAACACCGGCACCTTGGTCCCGGTGAGGCCGTTGTAGCCGACCGAGCCCATCCCGGGGATGCAGCCGGGCGGCGTCGCCAGCACGGTGTCGGGCCCGATGCGGCGCAGCGTGTGGCGCATGACGAGCTCGGTGTTGCAGCCCTGGCAGCCGGCGAGCCCGGGCACGAAGAGGTCTTCGAGCTGGCCCACCTCGTTGTAGATGCGCGCGGTCGTGACGTAGCGCAGCGCACCGGATTCGCAGGCCTTCACGCAGGCCGGATCGCCGCCGCACAGATCGCACTTGACGACGCTGCCGGCGCGCTCGTTGTACACGATGCCGCCGTAGGCGCAGCCCGCCGTGCAGAGCAGGCAGTCGACGCACTTCGTGGCGTCCCAGTCGATGACGCCGGTGCCGTCGTTCTTCGCGAGCGCCGCCGCCGGACAGTTCTCGACGCACTTCGGGTCGCCGCACTGGCGGCACAGCGCGAGCTCGTGGCCGCCGCCGTTGGCGACGATCTGGATGCGCGAGTCGACGATGTCCTCCGATGCCGCCTTCGCCCGCGCACAGGCGATCATGCAGGCGTTGCAGCCGTCGCAGCGCGCGGCGTCGAAGGCGATCGTCGCGTACGCGGTCATGAACGTGTCCCCAGGCCTGCGGCGCTCACCGCTATCTCCACGTCCGCGACATCAGCACGCGCGCGGCGTCCTGCGGCGAGCGCAGGAAGCGCTCGCGCACCGCGGACAGATCGGTGCGACGCAGGATCAGCTCCCACATCACGCCGGGATCGAAGGCCGTGCCGATGCCGAAGATGCCGAGCAGCCGGTTGTCCGCGAGCACGATCTTCAGGTAGCGGCCGCGGTCCGCGTCGACCGTCTTGACGATCTCCGCGCCGGCGACGCCGTCGCCGTGCACGCCCACCGACACCGCGTGCCTGGCCGAAGAACGTGTAGGTGTTGAGCGGCACGCCGCCGGGATACGCGCGCATGCCGGGATCGCCGGCCATCGCCATTCCGGCGATGCGCCCCTGCTCCACCGCGTCGGGCAGGATGCCGTTCAGGGTCTTCGCGCCGTCGTAGAAGCCGCGCGCCTGCGCCACGTCGCCCGCCGCCCAGATGTTCGGCGACGCTCGAGCGCATCGTGTCGTCGACCAGCACGCCGCGATCCAGGTCGACGCCGGAACCCGCGAGGAAATCGGTGACCGGCGCGACGCCGACGCCGACGACCAGCAGGTCGCAGTCGAGCGTGGTCCCGCTGTCCAGCACCAGCTTGCAGCCCCCCGTCGCGGTCCCCGCGGGCTCCACGCGCACCGCCTGCGCTCCGGCGCAGAGCCGCACGCCCTCGGCCGCGAACGCCCTGGCGATGATCGCCGCCGCGTCGGCGTCGAAATAACCCGGCAGCACGTGCGGCTCCCGTTCGACGATGGTGACGCGGGCACCGGCTTTCGCGAGATTCTCCGCGGCGTGCATGCCGATGAGTCCGGCGCCGAGCACGACCGCGTCGCGCGTCGCCGGCAGCGCGTCGCGCAAGGCGAGCGCGTCGTCGAGCGTGCGGAGCACGTGGAAGCGCACGCCGGCAAGGCCCGGGATCGGCGGAACGACCGGACGCGCGCCGGAGGCGACCAGCAGCTTGCCGTAGCCGATCTCCGCGCCGTCCGCGAGCCGCACGGTGTTGCGGTCGGCGGCGACCGTCTCGACCTGCGCGCCGCGCAGGTAATTCACCTTCTGCTCGCGGAAGTAGCCCTCGTCCCGGAGGAAGACGCGCTCGGCGGCGGAGCGTCCCGAGACGACGTACGGCAGCACGGTCGGCGAGTACGGCAGGCTCGCGTCGCGCGTCACCATCGTGACGGCGCCGTCGGCGTCGTGCATGCGCAGCGTGTGCAGCGCCGAGAGCGCCGCGTGGCTCGCGCCGATGATCAGGTAGTCGGTCTGCTGCATCCTCAGTGCCGGCCCGCGGGGCCGCCTTCAGGCGGCGTGGCGCGTCCGGCTGAAGCCGGAACCACGATGTTCATTTCAGTCATTCTCGTTGATCCACACGGTCGGGCGCGGAGTGCCCGTCCACGGCGAGCTGTCGCACGCGCTCGATCACCCGGCCGAAATGCTCGGTGGTGATGTCGGCGCCGGCGAGTCCGCCGATGAAGCTCATCGACGGCACCTGCGTCCCCGCGCGCCCGAGCGCGCCCGCCACGTCCTGATACAGGGGGCCGCAGTTCCAGCCGAAGGACACCGAGCGGTCGACCACGCCGACGGCGCGCGCGCCCGCGAGCGCGCCGACGATCGCCTCGGAGGGGAACGGGCGGTACGTCTTCACCTTGACGAGACCGACCGGCGCGCCGCGGGCGCGCGCCTCGTCGACGGCATCCTTGCCGGCGCCGCTCATCGAGCCGATGGTCACGATCGCCAGCTCGGCATCGTCCATCCGGTAGCGTTCGACCAGCGGGGCGTGCTTCCTGCCGGTGTGCCGCTCCCAGTCCGCGTGCGCCTCGGCGATGACCGAAAGCGCGTTCTGCATCCCGGCGCAATGCCCCTTGCGGTACTTGACGAACGTCCGCGGTCCCGGCCCGCCGGCGCCGCCGGTGAGCGGGTCCACCGCCATCGGCCGCGACGGATCGAGCGCCGCGTGCCAGTTGACGCTCGGCCGGGCGAGGAACGCATCGACGTCGCTCTGCGCGGGCAGCTCGACGCGCGTGGCGCCGAACGACAGGTAGTTTCCGTCGTGGCAGACGTTGACGGGCAGCATCACGTCGCGGTGCTCGGCGATCCGGTAGCCCATGATCACCGTGTCGAGCACTTCCTGCACGGTCTCGCAATACATCTGGATCCAGCCGACCTCGCGCACCGACATCGCGTCCTGGTGCCCGCCCCAGACGCTCTGCGGGGTCAGCGTGTCGCGGGTGACGATCGACATCACCATCGGCAGGCGCAGCCCCGGCTGGCGCAGATAGGGCTCGAACATGAAGGCAAGCCCGGGGCCGCAGGTCGCCGTGTAGGTCCGCGCGCCGGCGAGCGCCGCGCCCTGCAGCACGGAGAGCACCGAGTGCTCGCCTTCGGCGTCGACGATCTCGGCGTCGAGCGTCCCGTCCGCGACGAACTTCGCCAGGTACTCGACCAGCGACGACTGCGGCGTGATCGGGTACACGGCGACCATCTCCACGCGCGCGAGCGCCACCGCCCACGCCGCGGCCTCGTTGCCGTCGCAGACGATCGTGTTGCGCTGCTTCGCTTCGGGGGCCAGCACGGCGCTCACTGGTGCACCCTTGGCGCTGCGCGCCTTCCCTCCGAGAGGGAGCAATGAGCGCCTTGGGACGGCCCGGCGGCGCTCATCAGGCTGCCTCCTCCACCATCGCGATCGCCCGCTGCGGACACTCGCGCGCGCAGATGCCGCAGCCCTTGCAGGTCGCGTAGTCGATGTCGAACCACGCCCGCTTCTCGACCACGCACTGCACCGGGCAATACAGCCAGCACACGGCGCACTTGACGCACTTCGCGCGGTCGACGATCGGCTTCATGCTGCGCCACTCGCCGGGCAGCATCGGGTTGGGCTTGACCGCGATCGGGCACAGATCGTCGGGGACGCCCGCCGTGTCGAAGAACGGATACGCCTGGGGCTTCACGCGGCCGCCTTCCGTTCCAGCCGGTGGACCTGCGTGTTCTCGTACCCGGCAGCGAGGCCTTCGAGATTCTGCCGCAGCCCGGCGTCGCGGAAGCTCGAGTGCTCGACGGCGAAGCGCAGCGCTTCGAGCGAGACGAGCCCGGTGGTCCGTGCGAACGCGCCGAGCATGATCGTGTTGGTGATCGGCCGCCCGAAGATCGCGAGCGCGAGCTGCACGGCGTCGCACAGTCCGACGCAGGCGATGCGCTCCGGGATCGTTCAGCTCGGCGAGCGGCCGCGCCGTCGCCTGGACCAGCACCGCGCTTTCGGTGATGCCGTCGAACACGTTGACCGCGCGGCCGACCGTCGGATCGATGCACAGGATGCAGTCGGGACGGTAGATGTTGGTCATCTGCCGGATCGGCGCGTCGTCGACGCGCAGGAAGCTCGCGACCGGGGCGCCGCGGCGCTCGAAGCCGAACGAGGGCACCGCCACGACGTGCTTGCCCTCCTGCACGAAGGCCGTCGCAAGGATCGCGCCCGCCAGCACGGCACCTTGACCGCCACGCCCGTGGATCCGGATCTCGTGCATCCTGCTCGCCCTCGTCGGTCCATCGCGGCCGAGACGCGCCCGCCGCGATACGCGAGTCTATGTCGCCGCAGATTGCCTTTGACTTGTGCCAAATCAAGGATTTGGCTCGAAGGATCGAGGGCGATCGCGCACGCCGGGCAGGCGAGATCGGCGGCCCGACCCCGGTCGCGGAACTTTCGGGGGCGCCGGCAAGTCCGATTGAGTTACTATGCCATAAGCATAGAAACCCATCGCCCCGGCCGGCTCGACTGCCGGCGGCGGGCACGTGCGTCACGGCAATCTTCCTTAAGCGACGGCTCGCGACCGAGTCACTATTTTTCAAGGAGATACCGCGTGAACAAGTCCCCGAAACCGCCCGTCCCCCTGGTGCCCCTGGGCAGCGAATCGGCGGCGAGCTCCTCCGGCGCGGGCGGCGTCAACTCGCTGCCGCACATCGTTGCCGCCGCCTTCGATCGCCTGAACGTCCGCCTGCGGGCACGAATGCTGGGCCGCCTGCTCGCCGCCGTGGGGCCGCTCGCGCTCGCCGTGGTGGGGGGTGGCGCGTTTGCGAAGTACGTCGCACAGGCGCGGTGGCCCGAGGTACCCGTGTCGTTCGAGGACGCGGCACGCGCAACGTCGAGCCAGATCTACGACATCGTTCGCTACGTCCAGCAGAGCAACCCGCAGCTCTTCAGTCACCTGCTGGACGTGCTGGCGCGCGACACGACGACCATCACCGCACTGAGCGCGACCATCGCCGCACTGGGCATCAACGGGCTCACCGCGCGCGGTCGCGAAAGCATGGCGTCCGTTGACGCGAGCAGCGCGCGGTCCCGCCGCAAGCCCGATCCGACCGCCTAGGCCCGGGTCCGCGCGCCGGGCCCGCGACGGCGCCCGGCGAATGTGCCAAAGTGTCGATTGCATGGCCCACGACACGCCGCCCCATCGCCATCCGTCCGCGCACCCTGACGGCGACGCGCGTCCCGTCAAACAAAGCGGCGCCGCCCAGGGGGATGACCACGACCACGATCATCACGGGTCCGAACTGTCCGAGATGGACCTGCGCGTGCGCGCCCTCGAGTCGCTGCTCGCGGAGAAGGGATACGTCGATCCGCAGGCGCTCGATCTGCTGATCGAGACCTACGAGACGAAGGTCGGGCCGCACAACGGCGCCCGCGTCGTGGCCCGGGCGTGGGCCGATCCCGGCTTCCGCAAGTGGCTGCTCGAAGACGCGACCGCTGCCATCGCGTCGCTCGGCTACACCGGCCGCCAGGGCGAGCACATGGTGGCGCTGGAGAACACGGCGCGCGTGCACAACATGGTCGTCTGCACGCTCTGCTCCTGCTACCCATGGCCGGTGCTCGGACTGCCGCCCGTCTGGTACAAGTCCGCGCCGTACCGGTCGCGTGCCGTCATCGATCCGCGTGGCGTGCTCGCGGATTTCGGCGTGAGCCTGCCCGACGATGTCGAGCTGCAGGTCTGGGATTCGACGGCCGAGATCCGCTATCTCGTGCTGCCGCGGCGGCCCGAGGGAACCGACGGCTGGACCGAAGAGCAGCTGGTCGCCTTGGTCACGCGGGATTCGATGATCGGCACGGGCGTGCCGCTGGCGCCGGAGCAGGGCGCCGCAGGAGCGATCATGAACGGCGTTCACGACATGGGCGGCATGCAGGGCTTCGGGCCGGTCGTGCCCGAGGCCGCGGAGCCCTGGTTCCACGCACCGTGGGAGCGCCGCGCCTTTGCGTTGACGCTGGCGATGGGGGCCACCGGCCAGTGGAATCTCGACCAGACGCGCGCCGCGCGCGAAAGCCTGCCGCCCGCGCAGTATCTGGCCAGCAGCTACTACCGGATCTGGGTCGCCGCGCTCGGCCGGTTGATGATCGAGCGCGGACTCGTCGCGCCGGAGGAGATTGCCGACGGGCGGATGCGGCAGGCGCCCGCCGCGATCGCGCGCGTGCTGACGGCCGACAGCGTCGCGCCCGCGCTTGCGGCTGGCAGTGCGACCTTGCGACCGGCGGCGACGCCGGCGCGCTTCGCGATCGGTGACGCGGTGCGCGCGCGCGTCCTCAACCCTGTCTCGCATACGCGGCTGCCGCGATACTGCCGCGGCAAGTCCGGCGTCATCGCCAGGGTCCACGGAACGCACGTGTTCCCCGACGCCAACGCGCGCGGCGAAGGCGAGCAGCCCCGGTGGCTGTATTCGGTGCGCTTCGACGCGAGCGAGCTGTGGGGCCCCGACACCACGGCGACCGCGGTTCACGTGGACTGCTGGGAACCCTACCTGGAGGCGCGCTGACGTGGCCGCCTCCGAAGCGGGCCCGGTCGACCCCGCCAGCCTCGCGAGGAATCTGCCGATGCTGCAGCGCGGAATTGCCCGGGCTGCCCGCCGACGACGCAGGACCCGTGTTCAAGGCGCCGTGGGAAGCGCACGCCTTTGCGCTGGCCCTGACGCTGCACGAGCGCGGCGCGTTCACCTGGAAGGAATGGGCGCAGGCGCTCTCCGAGGTGATCGCCGAGGTGCGGCGGCGCGGCGACCCGGATACCGGCGAGGACTATTACCGGCACTGGCTCACCGCGCTCGAGCGCATGGTCGCGCAAAAGGGCATCGTCACCGAGGCGCTGCTGCAACAGCGTCGCCAGCAATGGGACGAAGCCGCGCGCCGGACGCCGCACGGGCAGCCGATCGCCCTCTGACGACGATTCGGCGCGTCGGGCCCCGCCCTCCGATCCGTCGCGGGTTCGGCCGGATCACCGCGCGAGCGGGCGCTTGCCGAGGCGGATCGCGTTCTGCTCGTTGGACACGACCACGTATTCGAACGCGAAGTCGCCGAGCATCCCCACTTCGGCGTACAGGTCGTACAGGTAGCTGCCGGCGGGCGGACGCACCGCCTTGTCGTAGCTCGTCCGCCGGAACATCTCGTTCCACAGGTGCAGAAAGATGGCGCCAGAAAGGCGCTCCCCGACGAACGCCCGGCGCTGGGGCAGGATTACCGCCATGAACTCGGACCAGTGCAGCGGGTAATACGCATGCTGCGCCGCGAGCAGCGGCGCGAGCGCGAAGCGCTCCACGACGGCGGTCACGCACACCGGGCCCGTGTCGCAAAACCTGATGTCCTTGCCGGCGGCCAGCGCCATGTCGTAGGCCGCCTGCATCGCCGGATGGCCCGCCGGAAAGCGCATGATCGCGCCGTTGATGCGGCCGGGCTGCTCGGGAGCGAGACCGATGTCGGGCTTCCGGGACGTCGGTCGCGAGACACACCACGTCGGTGTCGACCCACCACCCCCCGCGGTCCCGCAGCAGCTTGTAGCGGAACAGGTCGGCGAAGCCCGCGTAGCTGCCCTGCTCCCGCCCGTGCCGGTACGCGAACACTTCGCTCGCAGCCAGGACATCGCGGGCATCCGCGCGTTCGCAGCCCGCCGGCACGTTGGCAATGTCGTCGTAGCAGTACAGCCGGAAGCCGTGGCCGCGCGCGAGGAACGAGCGGATGCACGCGATCTCCAGCGGCGACAGCGCGCCGCCGACCCACAGGCTTTGGAACAATGCCACGCGCTCTCCCGGGCGCACGCTCGCGGCCCGGCGTGCGCGCCGCTGCGCGGCGGATTCATCGGGACCATGCGAGTTGAGGTATTGTAGTCGACGATGCAGGAAATCGATCCGGCTGCCGCTGCCCGCATCCGGCGGCGTTCAATCGCTCGCTGCGCGCGCCGCCGGCCGCCGCCCGGTCATCGCCGGCCGGACGGCGTGATGTCGGCCACCGTCGTGCAGCCGCCCGCCATCTCGGTCATCATCTGCAGCATCGACGCGCGCAAGTTCGCGGACGTGACGGCGAATCTCGCTGCGTTGCTGGCCGGCACGCCGCACGAGATCATCGGCATCCACGACGCGAAGTCGCTGGCCGAAGGCTACAACCGGGGCGCGCGGCAGGCCCGCGGCGATCTCCTCGTCTTCAGCCATGACGACGTCGAGATCCTGTCGCCCGATCTCCCGGGTGCGCTGCAGCGGGCAGCCGTCGCGCTCGACGTGATCGGCGTCGTCGGCACGACGAAAGTGCTGTGGGCGCTGTGGACCGCCGCCGGGCAACCGCACCTGCGCGGCTGGATCACGCACCCGGCGGCCGGTCCGAAGCCGTATGAAGTGGCCGTGTTCGGTGTCGACGCGGACGTATCGACGGGTCTCCAGGCGCTCGACGGGATGTTCTTCGCGGCCAAGCGCGCCGTATGGGCGAGCGTTCCCTTCGACGAGATCACCTTCGACGGGTTTCATGGCTACGACGTGGACTTCACGTACGCGGCGCATCTCGCCGGATTTCGCGTGGGCACGACCGCCAGCATCGCCGTGCTCCATGCCTCCAGCGGAAGCTTCGGTCCGGAGTGGCATCGTTACGCCGCGCGATTCGACGCCAAGTACCCCGACCGGCTGACCGGCACGCGGGAAGTGGGCGATTGGTCGTCGGTGCGGCGCCTGCTCGATTCGAAGGAAGCGATCCTTCGCGAATGCACGCTCGAGCGCCTGATCGCCGCGACGAAGAAGCTCCGCGCGCAGCTTCCGCCGAGTGCCTGAGCGGATCCCGGGCGCAGCGATGCAGACTCCGTTGCCGCAGGTCTTCGCAAACGCCTTCGCGCTCGAGGCGCAGGGGAAGCGCGCCGAGGCGCGCGCGCTCTACGATCGGATCCTGGTCGCGATACCCGGCCACCCCGGCGCGCTGCTGCGCATCGCAAAGCAGGATCGCGAGGACGGCCACCTGACGGCGGCGCGCGAGGGTCTGGAACGCGCATTGGCGTCCGCGCGGGCGATGGGCCTGCCGCCGGCAGACATCTGGCTCGAGCTCGGGACCCTCCACGCGAACGAGCGCGACGTCGCTGCCGCCTGCCGCGCTTACGGCGAGGCGTTGGCCGCCATGCCCGATGCGCTTCCCGCCCTCGCCGGGCTGGAGCGCCTTGCGCGCGCGCTGCTCGACGAACGCCGATTCGACGATGCGGAAGCCTGCGCGCGGGTCGGTGTCGAGCACGCCGCCGGGGCGCCACAAGCCTGGCACATCGCCGCGACGGTTGCGCTGGGACGCGGTCGCCTGCGCGAAGCGGAGGCCGCCTGCCGGCGCGGGCTCGAGCGTGCGCCGGGCTTCGTCCCGCTCCTGCACCTGCTCGGCCTCGTGCTCAAGTCTGCCGGCGCCCTCCCCGCGGCGCGTGACGCGCTGCTCGCAGCCCTCGCTGCAAGACCCGACAACCCGGACGCGCGGCTGACGCTGGGCGCCGTGTGCCTCGACCTGGGGCTCGCCGAAGATGCGCTGCGCCACCTCCGGTTGGCCATCGACGCGGGCTCGCGAGGCGCCGAGACTTACGACAATCTCGGCATCGCCTGCCTGGCGCTCGGGATGCTCGAGCCCGCGATCGAGGCCTTCGAACGGGCCGTGGCGCTGAATCCGCGGCTCACGCCGGCACTCGCGAACGCCGTCACGGCGTTGCGCACCGCCTGCGCATGGGAACGCGCGGGTCACGTCGAGCGCCTGCTCGCCGTGGAACTCGACGATCCGAGCGGCGATCCGCGGTGCTCGCCGATCGTCACCCTCCATGCCTTCGACTCGCCCGCGGTGCAGGCGCGCGCCATCCGGCGCTGGTCCGAGCGCGTACTGCCCGGCGTCGCGGCGCCGACGCCGATCGGCAGCCGCGGCACGCGGCTGCGCGTCGGCTACCTGTCGTCCAATTTCCGCGAGCACCCGACCGCCCACCTCAACGTCGGCATGTTCGAACTGCATGCGCGCGGGCGCTGCGACGTGTTCGCGTACAACAACAGCGCCGACGACGGGAGTCCGATCCGGAGACGGCTGCGCCGCGCATTCACGAACTGGTGCGATGTGGGTGGCATGGCGGACGCCGAGGCGGCGGCACGCATCCGGGCCGACGGGCTCGACGTCCTGGTCGACCTCAACGGCCACACGATGGGCGGGCGCCTCGGGACGTTTGCGCAACGGCCGGCGCCGGTGCAGATCCACTACAAGGGATTTCCGGGAACCCTCGCGTACGGCGCCATCGACGCGATCGTCGCCGATGCGATCGTCGTGCCGCCGGGAGACGACGCGCATTACCTGGAGCGCGTCGTGCGCCTGCCGCGCTGCTACTTCGTCAACGACCGCAAGCGCGCGCTTCCGCCGCGCCCGGAGCGCGCGGCGCTCGGCCTGCCCGACGAGGCGCTGGTGCTCGTCTGCTTCAACCAGACGCAGAAGCTTTCGCGCAAGTTCTTCGCGTGCTGGATGGAAACGCTGCGCGAGCAGCCGTCGGCCGTCCTCTGGCTGCTCGCGCCCGACGAGATCGCGCGGCGCAATCTATGCGCCGAGGCGCGGCGCCTCGGCGTCGCGCCCGAGCGTCTGGTGTTCGCCGGCCGCGCGCAGCAGGACGACCATATCGCGCGGCTGCGGGTGGCCGACCTCGCGCTCGACGTGCTGCCGTACGGTTCGCACACCACGGGCAGCGACGCGCTGTGGGCGGGAGTTCCGCTGCTGACCTGCCGCGGCGCGACCTTCGCCGGTCGCGTCGGCGCGAGCCTCCTGCACGCGGTGGGCCTGCCCGAGCTCATCACCGAATCCTTCGACGATTACCGCAACCTGCTGCGCGCGCTCGCAGCCGACCGCCATCGGCTGCGGGACCTGGGCGCGCATCTCGATGCCGACCGCATGCGTTTCGAGCTCTTCGACACCGAAGGCTTCACCCAGGACTGGGAGCGCATGCTCGAAAGCGTCGCGCAGGGCGGCTGAACGGCGCCGGTGCGGATCCGGCCGCGCGCAGGGTTGGTCCGCGCAGGTTCGCACCGCGCCGAGCGGCGACGATCGGTCGGCGCGGGCGACGCTCAGCCAACGACCCCGGCGCCCGGCAACCCGGAGAGCATGCGGGCCCGCCGGGCCGTGCGCACGATCATCGGCTGCTCGCGCCCGCGGATGGTCACCGCCGCCGAGGGCAGCGCGTCCGCCGCGAGTCCCGCGGCCTCGCGCACCTCGTCCGAGAAGACGACCTCGCAACCGAGATCCTTGGTCATGTCCTGGAGGCGCGCCGCGACATTCACCGCATCGCCCAGCGCGGTGAAGACCATGTGATCGAGATACCCGACGTCGCCGACGATCGCCTCGCCGGCATGGATGCCGATCCCGAAGCCGATGGGCTCGGTCAGGTCGTCCGCAAAAAGGCGATTGAGGCGGTCGACGTTGGCCGCGATCAGCGCCGTGGCGCGCAGCGCATCGCGGCATGCCGTGGCGCCGTTCGAGTGGAGCCCGAACAGGGCCAGAAGTCCGTCGCCGAGGAACTGGTTCGGCTCGCCACCGCCGTCGATGACGCCCTGCGAAATGGCGCCGAGAAAGCGGTTGATGATGAATACGGTATCGAACGGCAGATGCCGCTCTCCCATCCGCGTGGAACCGCGCATGTCGATGAACATGCTGACCACGTATCGCTCCTCGCCCGGGCGCAGACGGGTCTTCCCGTGGGCGTGCGACGGTCCGGCGCCCGGAGGCAGCAGCGGAACGAAAGCGAGGTCGGACTGCGGACGCAACTGGCAGGCGAGCCGGATCGCCGGATCGCTGCCGACACCCTTGCGTTCGAGCACGGCCTTCTCGCGGGCGGACGGCGTCGGCAACGCCTTCCAGTCGCCGACGACGCGGATGCGGCAGGTCGAGCAGCGTCCGCGCCCGCCGCACACGCTCGCATGGGGAATGTTGAAGCGCAGGCTCGATTCGAGCACGGACAGGCCGCGGGGAACGCTCACCGTCCGGCCGTCGGGATAGGTGAGACGTATCGACCCGCCGCGGCGCTCGAGGACTGCGCGGACGCCGCGCGCAACGAAGACGGCGCCGACCGCGCCCGCCCATCCGCCGAGGAACAGATACCGGATCCAGAGCAGGCTCGCCCGTTGCTCCGGCGTTCCGATCTGCCCGGGATTGAGGTTGTCGGCCTGCCACTCCGGGAGCGCGCTCAGCGCGCGTACCGTCCGCCCGCCCTGGTAGTACCCGAGAAGAGCGAGCGCAGGCAGCAACACCGCTGCGGCGAACAGCCATGGGGCGAGGCGCCGGTAGAAGCGCTTCAGGCGCAGCCAGAAATGGAGCCCGATGCAGCCGTGGATCCAGACCACGAGCAGCAGTACGGCCTGCAGCACGCCTTGCTCCGGCGCGCTCACCCAGAGCGAGTAGAACGCCTGGGCATAGCCCTTCTCGATCCCGAAGAACTCCAGTGCGATACGTTGGCCGACGAGGTGCGCCGCGAGCAGGAACGGGATCGCGAGGCCGAACGCGAGCTGGGTCCCTTCGACGAGCTTCCAGCGAAAATGCCGACGTTCGTAGAGCGCCCAGAGGCCGAGCAGCGCATGGACGGCGAGCGCCGTGTAGAGGAGCACCGTCCCGATCAGGCTGTGCCACAGCAGCACGTGGTACTCGAGGCCCGCCTCCATGGCCGCGAGCGAAACGTTGCCGAGCGCGTGATTGGTGAAATGGACCAGGACGTACGCGAACAGCACGAGCCCGCAGGCGAGGCGCACCTGCCTGACACCAATGCTGCGGACAAACCTGGCGAAGTCCTGACTCGCTGCCTGTTTCATGGGACGTCGATCGCCTCGTCTTTTGGCGGATAATGCCACGCGCGCCAATGCTCGTCCCTCCACGGCAACCGGTCGCGACGGCCGCTGCCTTGCCGACGTGCGTGGCACCCCTTTTCGAACGAGCCATCTGCCGACATGAGCGACCCGACCGGCAATCCGCTGCTGCAACCCTGGCACACACCCTACGGCCTGCCGCCGTTCGAGCACGTCCGGGCCGAGCACTTCGTGCCGGCGTTCGAGCACGCCCTGCACACGCACCTTGCGGAAATCGAGGCGATCGCCGGACGGAGGGAGGCGCCGACCTTCGACAACACGCTCGTCGCGTTCGATCGCAGCGGGCGCGAGCTCGTCCGGATCGAGCAGCTCTTCTTCAACCTGGCCGCGTCCGAAACCTCTGCCGCACTGCAGGCCGTCGAGCGCGAGATGTCACCGCGGCTGGCGGCCCATTACAGCGCGGTCTATCTGCACGCGCGGCTCTTCGACCGGATCGATGCGCTGCACCGGCGGCGGGCCGAGCTCGCGCTTCCGCCCGAGCAGCTGCGGCTCCTCGAGCGCGTGCACCTCGATTTCGTGCGCGAGGGCGCCAGGCTGTCCGGCGCCGCCAGGTCGCGGCACGCCGCGATCGTCGAGCGTCTGGCCGAGCTCACGACGCGATTCAGCCAGAACGTCCTGGCCGACGAGGCGAACTACCGGCTGGTGCTGCGCACCGAGGACGACCTCGCCGGACTGCCGGAGGGCCTGCGGGCAGCTGCGCGCGAGGCGGCCCAGGAGCGCGGCGAGGCGAATGCGTGGGTGATCACGCTGTCGCGCTCGCTGATCGTCCCGTTTCTGACGTACTCGGACCGACGCGATCTGCGCGAGAAGGCGTTCACCGCATGGATCCGCCGGGGCGAGAACGACGGCGAGCACGACAACCGGCCGCTCGCACGCGAGATCCTCGCGCTGCGCAACGAGCAGGCGCGCCTGCACGGTTGCGAAAGCTACGCCGAGTACGCGCTGATCGATCGCATGGCCCGGACGCCGGATGCCGTCTCCCGGCTCCTCGCCCGGGTCTGGGAGCCGGCGAAAGCCCGCGCGGCGGCAGAGCGCGACGCCCTGCGCGCGTTGGCGATTGCCGGCGGCGCAACCCACGCGATCGAGCCCTGGGACTGGCGCTACTACGCCGAGAAGGTGCGCAAGGCGCGCTATGATCTCGACGACGCGGCGCTGAAGCCGTACTTTCCGCTCGAGCGGATGCTCGCAGCCGCGTTCGACACCGCGCACCGGCTGTTCGGACTCTCGTTCGTCGAGCGCGACGACGTTCGCGCCTATCACTCCGACGTCCGCGTGTTCGAAGTCCGCGGCCGCGACGACCGACTCGTCGGCGTGTTCCTGAGCGACAACTACGCGCGCCCGACCAAGCGCGGCGGCGCCTGGATGAGCGCGTACCGCTGGCAGTCGCGCGTGGACGGCGAGACGCTGCCGGTCGTCGTCAACAACAACAACTTCGCGAAGGCTCCGCCAGGCGAACCGACGCTGCTGTCCGCGGACGACGTGCGTACGCTGTTCCACGAATTCGGGCACGGCCTGCATGGCCTGCTGTCGCAGGTGACCTACGAACGCCTGTCGGGAACGCAGGTGCTGCGCGATTTCGTCGAGCTCCCGTCGCAGATCTTCGAGCACTGGGCATTCGAGCCGGCCGTGCCTGTCGCGGCACGCGCGTGCATTACGCCACGGGGAGCCGCTTCGCCGCCGACGTCCTGTCGGCGGCTGAAGGAGGTGCGCCGCTTCAATCGGGGCTTCGAGACCGTCGAATACACGGCCTGCGCGCTCGTCGACATGGCGCTGCACGCATTGCCGAACGCCGACGGCGTCGACATCACGGAATTCGAGCGGGCCGAGCTCGGGCGCATCGGCATGCCGCGCGAGATCGTGCTGCGCCACCGGCTCCCGCATTTCGGGCACCTGTTCGCAGGCTCGGCCTACGCGGCCGGCTACTATGTCTACATGTGGGCCGAGGTGCTCGATGCGGACGGCTTCGACGCATTCGTCGAGGCCGGCGACCCGTTCGACCCGGCGATCGCCGAGCGCCTGCGGCGCTACGTCTACGCTTCGGGCGGAACGTCTCGAGCCGGCGGAGGCGTTCCGCCTGTTCCGGGGACGCGACCCGCGGGTGGAGCCGATGCTGGCCCAGCGCGGATTGATCGACGAGCGGCTGCCCGCCTGAGCCGGCTCGCGGCGCGTCGCCGTCAAAGCTGGAAGCGGTCGCTGTTTCCGAACTGCGTCCGGGCGAGGCGCGACAGCGTCGGCAGCAGATTGAGCCCCGTGTCGCGCTGCAGCCGCCGCGCGCCAGACGCCAGATCGGCCAGGGACAGGTCGATCGGCTCGCCGGTCGCCGCCAGCGCGATGACATTGCCGCTTGCGCAGTGCGGCAGCGCGATGGCGCGGTCGGCGAAGGCCTTGCTCATCCGCTCGAGGCCCGCCGCGAGGCCGCGGCGGGCATTCAGGAAATTGGCCACCAGCATGCCGCGATCGCTCAATCGCGCACGGCAGTTGCAGTAGAACGGCAGGCTGTCCAGCATCCCGACCCGGCTCTTCGCATCGTAGCCGTCGACGAGGACGAGATCGAACTTCCGATCGGTGGCGGCCACGTGGTCGTGGCCGTCCGCGATGACGATCGCCAGCCGCCGCGGATCCTCGGGCAGCTTGAAGAATTGCGCCGCGGCGTTGACGACCGCCGCCTCGATCTCGACGACGGTCAGCACCGACCGCGGCCGATTGCGGTAGAGGAACTTGGTCAGCGACGCGGCGCCCAGGCCGATCAGCAGCACGCTGCGCGGCCAATCCGGCGCCGGGCGCAGGAGCAGCGCCAGCATCATGTCCCGCGTGTACTCGAGCTCGAGGGACCAGGGCCGCGCCACCCGCATCGCACCCTGCACCCAGCGCGAGCCGAAGTGCAGATACCGGACCCCCGCCTTCTCGCTGATCTCGATCGAGGTGGCCATTCCCCGTCAGGCGGTCATTCGTCGACCGCCGACGCGAAATAGCTGCGGCTGTCCGCCAGGAAATGCGGGCCGGCATCCGAGCGCAGCGCCGTCCCGACGCCGGAATTGGTGAGCACCTCGAGCAGCAGCGCGTTGGGCACGCCGCCGTCGATGATGTGGACCGAGCGCACGCCCTCCCGCACCGCCGCCAGCGCCGCGTTCAGGCGCGGCTGCATGTCCTCCTGCACCGCGCCGTCCCGCAACAGGGCGTCGGCGTCGCTCGCCGTCAGCACGAACGCGAGCTTGCCGTCCCGGTCGACGACGCCGGGAACGTTGGTCATCAGGATCAGCTTCTCGGCATGCAGCGTCCGCGCGAGCTGCCCGGCGACGATGTCGGAGTTGATGTGGTACGCGGTCCCGTCGGCGCCGACGCCGATCGGCATGATGACCGGGATGAAGCCGCGCGAGACGAGCAGGTGGACGACGTCCGGATCGATGCGCTCGACGTCGCCCACCAGGCCGAGATCGGGAGGCTCGCCCGCCCCGTCTTCGCGCGGGAGCACCATCCGGCGCGCGTGGATGAAGCGCCCGTCCTGCCCGTTGAGCCCCACGGCCTTGGCGCCGAACCGGTTGACGAGACCGACGAGCTCCTGATTGATCTCGCCCAGCGCCATCTCGATGACGTTGAGCGTGGGCTCGTCGACGACGCGCATTCCCCGGTGCCTGCGGATCTCGATCCCCATCGTCCGCAGCAGCTGATCGATCCGCCAGCCGCCGCCGTGCACGATGATCGGCTTCATGCCGACCAGCTGCAGCAGGGCGACGTCGCGCGCGAAGCCTTCCTTGAGCGCCGGATCGGCCATCGCCCCGCCGCCGAAGCGGATGATCAGCGTCGACGCGTGGAACGCCCGGATGAACGGCAGCGCCTCGGCCAGAATCCGGGCCTTCTGTCCTGCCGGAATGGCGGAAGATGACATCGGAGTCGGCTCTCGGCGAACCCTCGTAACCCGCGACTAGCCCGCCGGAACCTGCGGGATGGCGCGTATGGACAGCACGCCGCCGATGGCTGAGATGGCCGCGATCACGGCGTCCTGCACGGGACTGTCGACGTCGACCAGCGTATAGGCCATCTCGCCGCGCGACTTGTTCACCATGTTGTGGATGTTGAGCCCGAAATTCGCCATCGTCGTCGAAATCTGCCCCAGCATGTTGGGAACGTTGGCATTGGCGATGGCCACCCGATACGGCGACTCTCGGGGCATCTCCACGCCGGGGAAATTGACCGAATTGGCGATCGTCCCATGCTCCAGGTATTCGCGTACCTGGTCCACGACCATCACCGCGCAGTTCTCCTCGGCTTCCTCGGTCGACGCCCCGAGGTGCGGCAGCGCGACGACCCGCGGCTCGCGGATGAGCTTCGCGCTGGGAAAGTCGCACAGGTAATGCTTGAGCCGGCCGGCGCGCAGCGCCGCGATGACGGCGTCCTCGTCGACCAGCGCATCGCGCGCGAAGTTGAGCAGGACCGCGCCCGGCCTCATGATCGCGAGCCGGCGCTCGTCGATCAGGTGCCGCGTCATCGCGAGCAGGGGAACGTGGAGCGTGACGAAATCCGCATGCTTCAGCAGCTCCTCGATGCTGTTCGCCTTGCGCACGCTGGACGGAAGGCGCCAGGCGGCGTCGACGGTGATCTCCGGATCGAAGCCCACGACCTTCATGCCGAGCTTGATCGCGATGTCGGCGACGAGGCTGCCGATTGCGCCGAGGCCGACGATGCCGAGGGACCGGTGCGGCAACTCGATGCCCGCAAACTGCTTCTTTCCGTCCTCCACGAGGCGGTCGAGCTCCGGCCCCTCGGCCCCGAGCCCCCCGACATAGTCGAGCGCCGGGATCAGGTTGCGCGCCGAAAGCAGCAGCGCGGCGAGCACCAGCTCCTTGACGGCGTTGGCGTTGGCGCCCGGCGCGTTGAACACGGGGATGCCGCGCCTGGACATCTCGGCAACCGGAATGTTGTTGGTCCCCGCGCCGGCACGGCCGATGGCACGGACGCTCGCCGGGATCGTCATCGAGTGCATGTCGTGCGAGCGCACCAGGATGGCATCGGGCTGCTCGACGGCCTTGCCCACCGTGTAGCGCGCGCCCGGAAAGCGGTGCAGCCCGTGGCTGGAGATCTGGTTGAGCGTGAGGATCTGATACTTCGGCATCGTCGATCAGCCGCGCTCGCGCTCGAATGCCTGCATATAGTCGACCAGCGCCTGCACCCCCTCGATCGGCATCGCGTTGTAGATCGACGCGCGCATGCCGCCGACCGCCCGGTGCCCCTTGAGCTGGACCATCCCGCGTTCCTCGGCGCCCTTCAGGAAGGCTTCGTCGAGCCGCTCGTCGGCGAGCCTGAATGGAACGTTCATCCGCGACCGGTCCTCGCGACGCACGGGGTTCCGGTAGAACTCGGTGCGGTCGAGGTAATCGTAGAGCAGCGCCGCCTTGGCGACATTCCTGCGCTCGATGGCGCCTACCCCGCCCTGTGCCAGCAGCCATTCGAACACCAGCCCCGCGATGTAGATCGCATAGGTGGGCGGCGTGTTGAGCATCGACTCCGCCGCGGCCTGCTCCTTCCAGTGGAACGCCGACGGCGTGATCGGCAGCGCCCGGTCGAGCAGGTCGCCGCGGACGATGACCAGCGTCAGCCCGGCGGGGCCGATGTTCTTCTGCGCGCCCCCGTAGATCACGCCGTACTTCGACACGTCGATGACACGCGACAGGATGTGCGACGACATGTCGGCGACCAGCGGCACGTCGCCGGTGTCCGGCGTCCAGTGGTACTCGACGCCGCCGATCGTCTCGTTCGTGCAGACGTGCACATACGCCGCGTCGCGCGAGAGTCTCCATCCCTCGCGGGCCGGGATGTACGTGAAGTTCCGGTCCTCCGCGGATGCGGCGACGTTCACCGCGCAGTACTTCTTCGCCTCCTTGATCGATTTCTTCGACCATTCGCCGGTGTTGACGTAATCGGCCGAGGACTTGCCGGCCAGCAGGTTCATCGGGACGATCGCGTTCTCCGCGATCGCGCCGCCCTGCAGGAAGAGCACACTGTAATCGGCCGGAACGGCGAGGAGCGCGCGCAGATCCGCTTCGGCCTTGCTGGCGATCGCGATGAATTCCCTGCCGCGATGGCTCATCTCCATCACCGACATGCCGCTGCCGTGCCAGTCGAGCATTTCGGCGGCAGCCTTGCGCAGCACGGCCTCGGGGAGCACCGCGGGTCCGGCGCTGAAATTGAAGACTCGCATGGGAATGATCCGGAGTGTGGTCGGCGGGGTGCGGACCGCGCGGGCGGGAACCGGCACGGCCGCCGCGCCGTTGCCCGCAGTCGTCCGCAGTTGTCTTCCGCCGCGGCAGTCGACGCGTCTATTCGCGACATTCTAGCGAGAATCGACGACGATCTCGCGGGCGCGGATACCGGGACTGCTGCCGTCGTCGCCGCCGGGCGCCTGGGAGCGGGCGTCGGTCGAGCTGCGTCGCCTTCAATTTCAAGCGGTTACGGCCCGATCTTGAGAGCCCGTAAAAAAAGATGGTGCTTCGCCGGGCAAGGGCATCAAATATCGAAGTTGCAGTTGTCTCACAGGCACGGCGCCAGCCGCCGCAGGGGGTCTGTGATGCCCAATTGTTTTTGTCCGCGCCTGACGCAGGCGGCGGATCTGCTTCCGCTCATTCGTGCGCACCTGATCGCAGCTGCGACGCATCACCTGCTGCCGGCGAATCTTGCGCTCGACCTGCTGCCCATCGTCGACGACGGGATCTTCGGCTACGAGTTCCTTCCGCAGCAGGAGACGAACACCTATCTGACGATAGGCTGCGACGGCGGCGGCAGGGCCGTGCTGCGCAAGAACCTCTACTGCTCCGAGCCCCCCAGCGCCCTGCGCCTGGCTGCGGTCAACGGCCGCGTCCTCTCGTCGAGCGAGCTCGAAGCCTGGCATCGCATCCAGCCGCGCGACAATTGGTTTCCCGACTGGGCCTCGGCGGCTCAGGCAGCTTGGGACGAACTGGCCGAGTTGTTTCCCGACGGGCCGCGGCGCTCGGTCGAGTTCCGCGATGCGGCGCCCCGCTGGCTCGACGAGGCACTGACGATCGCCTGCGCCCATCTCGCCGAGTGGGACCCGCAGATCGAATTCTGTGGCGTGCCGGACGAGGCGCAGTACGGCTTCGCATTGACGGGGGCCAAGGGCGAATGGGGCCACCTCGTGGCGCGCGCGACCGGCACGTGGACGTTGCGCTGGGAGTCCGCGGGGAACGCCCTCTGCGAGCAATGGGCTGCGGCGCGGCCGACGGAGGACCACGGCACCGCCTGGGCGAGCGCGGGAATCACCGGGAGCAGCGCGCCGCTCCCGCGCCCCCTGCTCGTGCCCGCGATTTCGGGCGCGACCTCCAGGCAGCGCTAGCAGCGACGGCGCCGGCCCGGCGCCCGTCCCGCTACGCGCTGAAGCCCTTCATTCCCTGCAGCAGGCGGAAGAACTCGGCACGCGTGTCCGGGTTGTCGCGGAGTATGCCGCGCAGCACGGAGGTCGTCATGTCCGATGCATGCTCGCGGACGCCGCGGTGGGTCACGCACATGTGCTCGGCCTTGACGACGACGGCGACGCCTTCGGCCGCGGTCTCCGTTTCGACGAGGTCCGCGATCTGGATGGTCATCTCCTCCTGGATCTGGGGCCGCGCCGTGATCCATTCGGCCAGCCGGTAGAACTTCGACAGCCCGAGGACGTTCTTGCCCGGGTAGATGCCGATCCAGCAGTTGCCGCGAATGTTCTGCAGATGGTGCGCGCAGGTCGAGCGGATCGTGACGGGACCGACGAGGTACAGCTCGTCGTACGACGTGACGTTCGGAAACGCGGTCAGGTCCGGCGCCGGCGAATACCTGCCCGCGAACACCTCGCCGACGTACATGCGCGCGACGCGCAGTCCGGTCTCCCGCGTGTTGTGGTCGTTTTCCGTGTCGATGACGAGGCTCTCCAGCACCGCCGCGACCCGCTCGGCGACCTCCTGCGTAAGCGCGTCGATCTCGCCCGGCTCGATGTAGGCGGCGATGTTGTCGTTGGCGCGAAAGCGCTGGCCCGCGGCCAGCAGCCGCGCGCGGATTCGATCGGAAGTCGTGGTCATGAGAGCCGTCCTCTGTCGGTGCGGATCGAATCGATTCTAACCGCTATTGCCGCAGGCGGCTTCGCTATGGCTCAATGACGGCTCGCAACCGAGCACCGGGAGCTCGTCATGACGCTGCTGATCGCGGGACTCGCCATCTTTCTCGGCGTTCACCTGCTGCCTGCGATGCCGCCGGCGCGGCTCGCATTGGTCGCGAGGTGGGGCGACCGGCGATACCGGGCCGTCTTTTCGCTGGCATCGGCGGCGGGCCTCGCGCTGATCGTCGCGGGCTATGCACTCTCCGGCGATCGGGTCCGGATCTTCGATCCGCTGCCGATCGCGCGGACGCTCGCGCCTTACGCGATGACGCTGTCGTTCATCCTGCTCGCCGCGGCGAACATGCGGGGCCACTTGCGACACCGCTTGCGGCACCCGATGCTGCTCGGCGTCCTCGTCTGGTCGCTGGTGCATCTGCTCGCCAACGGCGACCGCGCCGGAACCCTGCTCTTCGGCGGCTTCCTCGCCTATGCGCTGGTCGATCTCGCCTCCGCGACAGGGAGAGGGGCCGTCAAGTCCTTCGACCCGATGTTCAAGCACGACGTGATCGCGGTCGTCGGGGGCACCGTCGTCGCGCTCGCGGTGATGACGTTCCACCGCGTGCTGTTCGGCGTGCCGGTGGTTGCCTTCGGCGTCTGAGCAACCGCTGCACGATGCGCACGCGGTCGCGGCAGCACGCGGCACCGGGTGCGCCGAGGGTCGCCGGGCGGGCGGATCGGGTCAGGTCTTCGGCCGGCGCACGGCGGGCCGGCTCGGCGCCGCTGCGGTGTGCCGCTTCCCGGGCCCCGGCTGCGTCGCGCCGCGCCGTTCCCGTGCGAACTCGATGCCGGTGAAGCATCGGCGCAGCGGGCATTCCGAACCATCGGCACAACGGTGTTCGCGCGCGCATTCCCGCTGGGTCTGGTCGAGGAGGACGTACTCGCGGCACCGCTTGCAGAACTCGAACGGGGAATCGAACATCGAATGCCCTCCCCTGGCCGGACGAACCCGCATCCACCCAACGCAGCCGAGTTCGGCGCGGTCCACGCGACGCGCCCCCGCGGCGGCTGGGAGCGACGCCAGAACGAGGCACGCGCCCCGCGCTTCCCGCGCTCACCCGAGTTCCACAATGCGCGCCGTCCCGCCGCGATGTCAAGCCGCGCCCGCAGCGCGGGACGCTCGTGGGCAGTGCGCCCGTTGCGGACGATGATCGACCCGTCCGGTTCTTGAGCGATAATCGGTCCAGCACGCGCCCAACGAGGGGGAGAACCGATGCCAAGCTGTGAACGACGTATGCTGTTCAAGTGCGCCGGTGCGCTCGCTGTCCTGGCGCTCGCCGGCCCGCTGCTCGCGCAAGCCCCGTATCCGAACAAGCCGATCAGGATCATCGCGCCGGTGCAGCCCGGCGGCGGCGTGGACCTCGTCGCCCGGACGATCGCCGACCGTCTCGGACGGGTGCTCGGCCAGTCGATCATCGTCGAGAACCAGAGCGGCGGCGGCGGGATCGTCGGCTCGCAGGCGACCGCGCGCGCCGCGCCCGACGGCTACACGCTGATGGTCGGCTACGTCGGCACGCACGGCACCAATCCGGCGGTGCGCAAGCTGCCGTACGATGCGATCAAGGACTTCACCCCGATCGCGATGGTCGGCGGCACCCCGAACGTCCTGGTGGTGCCGCCGTCGGTGCCGGTCAATACGCTGCGGGAATTCATCCAGTACGTGAAGGCGAATCCCGGCAAGCTCTCGTACGGATCCGCGGGTCCGGGCACACTCACCCACCTCGCGATGGAGCAGCTCAAGGTCGCGGCCGACCTCGACGTCGTGCACGTCCCGTATCGCGGCATCGGTCCGGCGATCACCGACATCCTCGGCGGACAGACGCAGGCGCTGTTCCCCGGACTCGCCGCGGGGCTGCCGCACATCAAGGCCGGCAAGATGAAGCCCCTCGCCGTGACCGGGCTCCGCCGCCATCGACTGCTGCCCGACGTCCCGACGTTCGAGGAGCTGGGCTACAAGGGGTTCGACGGCGTGCAGTGGTACGGTATTGTCGGCCCGGCGAATCTGCCGCCGGCGATCGTGAAGCTCCTGAACGACGAGATCAACAAGCTGCTCGACAATCCCGAGCTGCGCGAGCGGCTGTCGGGGGAGGCGCTCGAGCCGATGCCGATGTCACCCGAGCAGTTCGGCGCCTACATGCGCGACGACATCGCGAAGTGGTCGCGTCTGGCCAAGGAGCGCAACATCGCGATCACCGACTGATGCGCGGCGCGCGGCATCCCGACGCACTCACCCGGAATCCCGAATGGCGCACAACACCCGAGTGACCGCGCAGCCGGACGCCCCTCCCGTCACGCGCATCCTGGCCGAGTTCGTCGCCACGCACCCCTCGGGAGGCTGGGATGCCGCTGTCGAGCGGGAAGCGCGGCGAACGCTGCTGAACTGGGTCGGCTGCGCCATCGGCGCTTCCCGTCATCCGACGGTCGAAGCGGCGCTTGCCGCCGTGCACGAGCTCGCGCCGACCCCGCAGGCGACGATCCTCGGGCGCAGCGAGCGCGTCGACATCGCGAGCGCCGCGCTGCTCAACGGCATCACGTCGCACACGTTCGATTTCGACGACACGCATCTCAGGACGATCATCCACCCGGCAGGTCCCGTCGCGTCGGCGGCGCTGGCGCTCGCCGAGCACGGCGGCGCCGGCGGGCGGCAGCTGGTCGATGCCCTGGTGCTCGGCATCGACGTCGCCTGCCGCGTCGGCAACATGATCTACCCGGATCACTACGACCGCGGCTGGCACATCACCGGCTCGACCGGGATGCTCGGCGCCGCCGCAGCCTGCGCGCGCCTGCTCGCGCTCGACGCGCAGCGGACGACGATGGCGCTGGGCATCGCGGCGTCGCAGCCGATCGGCGTGCGCGAGCAGTTCGGCTCGATGACCAAGCCGTTCCACGTGGGCGGCGCGGCCCGCGCGGGCCTGCTGTCGGCGCTGATGGCGAAGCACGGCTACACGGCGTCGAACCGGGCGCTCGAGGCCCCGCGGGGCCTGGCGCAGACATACTCGACCAAATGCGACTGGAGCGAGATCACGGATGCGCTGGGCAGACGCTTCGAGATCTCGTTCAACACCTACAAGCCTTTCGCCTGCGGCATCGTGATCCACCCCAGCATCGACGGCTGCGTCCAGCTCCGCAACACCCACGCGCTGCGTGCCGCGGATATCGAGCGCGTCGAGCTCCGGGTGCATCCGCTGGTGCTCGAGCTCACCGGCAAGCGCGCGCCTGCCGGGGGGCTCGAGGGCAAGTTCAGCGTCTATCACGCCTGCGCGGCGGGGTTGATCTTCGGTCGCGCCGGGGAGGCCGAGTTCGCCGACGAGGTCGTGACGCGCGCCGACGTGATCGCGCTGCGCGAGCGGATCAGCGCGCACGCCGACGAGGCCATCGACGAGGCGGCCGCCGACGTCACGGTGATCGCCCGGGACGGCCGCAGTCTGCACCTCTTCGTCCCCCACGCGATCGGCAGCCTCGAGCGGCCGATGAGCGACGCCGACCTCGAGGCCAAGTTTCACGGCCTGGTCGATCCGGTGCTCGGCGCGGCGCGCGCCGCCACCCTGATCGAGCGGTGTGCGGCGCTGGCCACGGCGGCCGATGTTCGCGGACTGACTGCGGCCGCGCAGCCGGGATGAGTCGCGGCGCCACCGCGATTCGTCGCCCGTTGCTGGCGTGGCTGCTGGCGATCGCTGCGGCCGCGCCGCTCGCTGCCCAGGACTTTCCTCCGGTCGGCGACGAGCTCTACCGTCCGCGGCTGCGCCAGCCCGGAAAGGACGTCATGTGGCTGCCGACACCGGACGCGCTGGTGAGCCGCATGCTGCGCGCGGCGAAGACGACGCCGGACGACATCGTCTACGACCTCGGCGCCGGCGACGGCAGGATTCCCATCGCGGCGGCCAGGGAGTTCGGTGCAAAGGCGGTGGGCATCGAGTACGACGCTCAACTCGCGGCGCTGGCGCGGCGCAATGCGGAACGCGCGGGCGTCGCGGACCGGGTCGCCATCGTCGAGGGCGACATCTTCAAGGAGGACTTCTCGCGGGCGACGGTGGTCACGCTGTACCTGCTGCCCGATCTCAACCAGCAGCTCCGCCCGCGCCTGCTCGCGATGCGGCCGGGAACGCGCGTCGTCTCGCATCTGTGGGACATGGGCGAATGGGAGCCCGACGAAGCGCTGCGCGTCGATCGGAGCGAGGCGTTCCTCTGGATCGTCCCGGCCCGCGTCGAGGGACGTTGGGCGCTGCGGGAGGATGGCGGTCCTTTCGAGGGCGAGCTCGACCTCGTGCAGCAGTTTCAGCGCATCGGCGGAACGCTGACGATCCGGGAGAGCAAGCAGCCGCTGCTCGGCGCGTACGTCCAGGGCGAGCACATCGGCTTCACGTTCGTCGGCGCGGACGGCGGCGTGCGCAGCGTGCGCGCCCGCGTCGACGGCCCCGCAATGTCCGGCGCGCTGCGGTTCTCCGGAAACCTCACGCGGATCACCGGGCAGCGCAGGCAATCCGCGGCCGGCGGGACTGGACTGGACGCGACCTCGCCCGGGCTGGCAGACTTGATCGTTGAACGTACGCAACGGAGGTGGTGATGTCCATGCAAAGGATCGGCGGCCGCACGCTCGCCGTCGCAACATTCGCCGCGCTTGCGCTCGCCGGTGCCCCCTCGCAGGCGCAGGACTACCCGTCGCGCCCGGTGAAGGTCGTCGTCCCGTTCTCGCCCGGCGGCGCCGTCGACGGGCCGATGCGGCTGATCGCGCAGGAGCTGTCGAAGCGCTGGGGGCAGCAGGTCTTCGTCGAGAACAAGCCCGGTGCCGGCGCGACGATCGGCTCCGAGCTCGTCGCCAAGGCGGCGCCCGACGGCTATACCCTGCTGCTCGCCTCGCAGACCGTCGCGATCAGCGCGACGCTCTACACCAAGCTTGCGTTCGATCCGATCGAGGACTTCGTTCCGATCTCGCTGATCGGACGCGAGCCCGGCGTGCTGGTCGTCAACCCCGCCTTTCCGCCGAAGACCTTCCAGGAGTTCGTCGCCTATGTGAAGGAGCGCCCCGGTCAGGTCGACTACGCGTCGTCCGGCAACGGCAGCGGACAGCACCTGTTCGCCGCGATGCTCGCGTCGATGACCGGCCTCAAGATGAACCACATTCCCTACAAGGGGAGCGGCCAGGCGACGACCGACCTGCTCGGGGGCCAGGTGATGGTGTCCATACCCGGGACTGCCGGCATGGTCGGCCACATCAAGGCCGGCAAGCTCCGCGCGCTCGCGGTGACCGGCGCGCGCCGCTCGCCGCAGCTGCCGGACGTGCCGACGGTGATGGAGTCCGGCGTGCCCGGCTACGAGGCCTATGTCTGGATGGGGTTGCTCGCACCCAAGGGCACGCCCGCGCCGATCATCGACCGGCTCTACCGCGAGCTGATGCCGGTGCTCGCCACGCCGGAGGTGAAGGCCTACATGGCCACGGCCGGCATCGAGATCGTGGGCTCGACCCCTGCGGAGTTCGGCCGGTTCTTCCGCGCGGAGAAGGACCAGTGGGCGAAGGTCATCCGCGAGACCGGCGCGAAGATCGACTGAGCTGAAACGAAGGGGGAATCCATGACCGCGCAAGCTACCGGTAGCGCCGGCCTCGACGCGCCGGTGACCGGCGTCGAGCACTGGACGACCAAGGCGACGCCCGAGGGCAACGTCCGCCTCTTCCTCTGGGAGAAGTACGTCGGCTCCCCGGACGGCAAGCCGGCGGTGCTGTTCGTCCACGGCTCGTCGATGGCCTCGCAGCCGACGTTCGATCTGACCGTTCCCGGGCGTCCGGACTCCTCGGTGATGGACTGGTTCGCGCGGCGCGGCTTCGTCTGCTGGTGCGTCGACATGGAAGGCTACGGCCGCTCCGACAAGTCGCGCGACATCTATTGCGACATCGCCAACGGCGCCGACGATCTCGCGGCGGCGACCGACTATGTCGCGGAAGCGCGCGGCATACACGCGTTCATGGCCTACGGGATCTCCTCGGGTGCGCTGCGGGCGGCGCTGTTCGCACAGCGCCATCCCGATCGCGTCGCGCGGCTGGCGCTCGACGCCTTCGTCTGGACCGGCCAGGGTGCGCCGACGCTGGAGCAGCGGCGCAAGAAGCTGCCGCAGTTCCTCGCGAGCAAGAGGCGGCCGATCGACCGCGCATTCGTGTACTCGATCTTCGAGCGCGATCATCCGGAGTGCGCCGAGAAGCGCGTCGTCGATGCCTTCGCGGACGCGATCCTCGCGCTCGACGACTCGATGCCGAACGGCACCTACATCGACATGTGCTCGAAGCTGCCCGTCGTCGATCCCGCCGGGATCACGGTCCCGACGATCGTCCTGCGCGGCCAGTACGACGGCATCGCGGCTATCGACGATCTGATCGAATTCTTCAAGCGGCTGCCCCATCCCGACAAGCAGTTCTCCGTGCTGGCGGGGGTCTCGCATGCGAGCTTCCAGCAGAAGAACTATCTGATGGTCTATCACATCCTGCACGCGTATTTCACCCAGCCGGCGCCGGCGTACGTCGGGCCGGTCCACGCCACGCCCGCGACCGCGCGCACCGGCGCCTGACGTCCGGCCGGGCAGGCGTCGACGTTGTCCTGGCCGCTGTCTCCGCTCGAGACGCTCTGGTGCGCCGGAGCGCTTGCGGCAGGGTACGCGGTGCGCGGCGTCGCCGGATTCGGATCCGGGATCGTCGCGACCCCGCTCCTGGCGTTCGTGCTGCCGATGACGACGACTGCGCCGCTGATCACTGCCGTCGGCTTCCTGGTGTCGGTGCGGCAGGCGATCCGCGATTGGCACCAGATCCAGTGGAAACCCGTGCTGAGCTTCGCTCCGGGAGCGCTCGTCGGCGTGCCGCTCGGCCTCTGGGTGGTCCGCACGGCCGACCAGGGCCTGCTCGCCCGCTATCTCGGCGCCTACGTCATCGCCTACGCGCTCTACAGCGTCTTCGGCGAGCGCCTGCTCGGGCGTGCGCCCGCGATGCCGCAGTGGATGGTGCATCCGATAGGCGTGGTCGGCGGGTTGATCTCGACGCTGTTCGGTGGGCTCGCCGGCCCGCTCTACGTCACCTACTTCGACTCGCTGCGGCTCGCGAAGGGCGCGTTCCGCGTCACCGTGTCGACGACCTTGCTGCTGCTTGCCATCGTGCGTTCCGTCGGCTATTTCGCCACCGGCGTGTTCCGCGCCGAGGACCTCGTTCTCGTCGTCGGCGCCCTGGTGCCCGTCGCCATCGGCACGCTGGCCGGTGAATGGGTGCATGATCGCATCGAGCAGCGCGCATTCCGCCGGGGCGTCGGCGCGCTGCTGATCGTGAGCGGGACGGCGCTCCTCCTGCGCTGAAGGAATTCGAATGACCTGGTCGCTCATCGCCCGCGACGTCAGCGGAGACCTCGGGGTTGCCGTCGCAAGCCGCTTCTTCGCCGTCGGAGCACTGTGTCCCCACGCCGAGAGCGGCGTGGGCGCGCTGGCAACGCAGGCGCTCGTCAATCCGCTTTATGCGCGCCCCGCCCTGGAAGCGATGGGACGGCGTGTCGATCCGGCGGAGATCGTCCGTGCGTTGACGGCCGCCGATGCGGGACGCGACCACCGGCAGGTGCACCTTATCGACACCGACGGCAGGATCGCCGCGCACACCGGCGCAGCGTGCATCGACTGGTGCGGCCATCGCGCCGGATCCGGGTTTTCCCTGGCCGGCAACATGCTCGCGGGACCGCACGTGCTGGAAGCCACCGCCGCCGCGTTCGAGTCGAACCGCGCGGCCCCGCTCGCAGAACGCCTGATCGCGGCGATGGAGGCTGGCGAGGCTGCCGGCGGCGACAAGCGCGGCAAGCAGGCGGCCGCCCTCATCGTCTGCACGACGGAGAGCTATCCCGCGCTCGATCTGCGCGTCGACGACCACGCCGAGCCGATCGCCGAATTGCGGCGCCTGTACCTGAAGAGCCTCGAGCGCTTCCAGCCGTTCGTCGCCTGCCTGCCCCGGCGCGCCGATCCGGTCGGCATCACCGATCGCGCGGTGATCGAGGCGCGCATCGAGCACTTTCAGGCGGCGCGCGCGGGCCCGGCCGCAATGCCGTGAGCGCCGCCGCGACGCGTGCTATGCTAAAAAACGACGCTTTCAAGGGACGTCAAGGAACGTGCTCACGGGTCGCGACGATTCGAACGCGCCCCGGTCTGCGCCACCCGCCGTCCCGGTGGTGCTGCAACGCGACCTCAGGAGTGACGCCATGTCTGTTGCAAACCGGATGCTGTTCCGCGGGCTGACGCTCGCACTCGGCGCCTTGCTGGCGGCGACCGCGCAGGCGCAGGCGCTGCGCATCGGCCTTGCCGAGGATCCCGACGTTCTGGACCCGACGCTCGCGCGGACGTTCGTCGGGCGCATCGTCTTCTCGGCGCTTTGCGACAAGCTGTTCGACATCGACGAGAAGCTCGGCATCGTGCCGCAGCTCGCCACCGCGTACGAGTGGTCGGCGGACAGCAAGGCGCTGACGCTGAAGATCCGGCCCGGCGTGACCTTCCACGACGGCGAGAAGCTCGACGCGGCGGCGGTGAAGTACAACATCGAGCGGCACAAGACGATGGCCGGCTCCAATCGGCGCGGCGAGCTCGCCCTGGTGGCGAGCGTCGACGTCGTGGATCCGGGCACCGTGCGGCTCAACCTGTCCGCGCCGTTCTCGCCGCTGCTCGCCCAGCTCGCCGACCGCGCGGGCATGATGGTCTCCCCGAAGGCCGCGCAGGCGGCCGGCGACAAGTTCGGCGCGAATCCCGTGTGCTCGGGCCCCTTCCGCTTCGTCGAGCGCGTCGCGCAGGACCGCATCGTGCTCGAGCGGTACGCGAACTACTGGAACAAGGGCGAGATCCACGTCGACCGTATCGTCTATCTGCCGATCGTCGATGCGACGGTGCGCCTGGCCAACCTCAAGTCCGGCCAGCTCGACTTCATCGAGCGGCTCGCCGCCTCCGACGTACCTGCGCTCAGGACCGACGCCCGCTTCCGGATCTCGAAGATCACCGAGATCGGCTACCAGGGCATCACGATCAACATCGGGAAGAGCGATCTCGCGCAGAAGAATCCGCTGGGCAGGGATCCGCGCGTTCGCGAGGCGTTCGAGCTGGCGCTGGACCGCGAGGGGATCGTTCAGGTCGCGATGGACGGCGAGGCGGCGGTCGGGAACCAGTGGGTCGCGCCGAACAACCCGTATTACGCGAAGAACATGCCGATTCCGAAGCGCGATCTGGCGCGGGCGAAGGCGCTGCTGCGCGAAGCCGGAGTGCCGAATCCGAGCTTCACGCTGATGACGCCGACGACGACCGATGCGCAGAAGATCGCGCAGGTCGTGCAGGCGATGGTCAAGGAGGCCGGATTCGACGTCAAGATCCAGTCCACCGAGTTCGCGACGTCGCTCGACCTCGCGGACAAGGGCCAATACGACGCGTATGTGCTGGCATGGAGCGGACGCGCCGATCCCGACGGCAACATCTTCAGCTTCGACGCCTGCAAGCAGCCGCTCAACTACGCGGGCTACTGCAAGCCGGAAGTCGACGAGATCCTGAACAAGTCGCGGACGACGCGCGATCTCGCCGAGCGGCGCAGGCTGTTCGAGCAACTGGCGGCGATCGCGCTCAAGGACCGCCCGGTCATCTACCTGTACCACCGCCACTGGCTGTGGGCGTACACCGCGAAACTGTCCGGCCTGCGCACGGTCCCCGACGGCCTGGTGCGCGTGCAGGGGCTGAAGCTTCAACTAGGCACGCGCCTGCAGGCATCCACCGCTCGCTCGGCGTATGCGTTCGATGCAACCGGCCGGGCGCCCGCGGGCTTAGGATGAGGCATGCGCCCGCCGGCGCCCGGCCGGTTGCTTCGACGGCGCGGCGGGGCATGGCCCCCAGCCGCCGACGCGCGGATGCCTCGCCCCGAGGCTGCGCAGTCTCGGCACGGCGCCAGTGCGACGCGAACTGGCGAGCGGATGTCGGACTCGAAGGCCGTAGCGTCCGGCAGCCAACGGCGCCGATGTGGCGGGAGGCGGCGGGCGCATGCCGTATCCTAAGCCCGCCGCCTCCCGCCACATCGGCGCCGTAACGCAACCCCCGCGCAATGTTCGCCTACATCGTCCGCCGCGTCGCGACGATCATCCCGACGCTGATCTTCGTCTCGATGCTGATCTTCGGGCTGCAGCAGCTGCTGCCCGGCGACCCGGCGGTCGTGCTGGCCGGCGAAGACCGCGACCCGAACGTCGTCGCGTACCTGCGCCAGAAGCTGCACCTCGACGAGCCGCTGCCGATGCGCTACCTGTACTGGATCAACGGCGTCCTGCATGGCGACCTCGGCGAGTCGCTGCGCATGCAGAAGCCGGTGCTGGCGCTGATCCTCGAGAAGCTTCCGGTCACGGTGGAGCTCGCGGGCCTCGCGATCCTGATCGCGCTTGCGATCGGGGTGCCGGCGGGCATCGTCTCGGCGGTGCGGCGCAACAGCGCGTGGGACTACGCGGCGAACGGCATCGCGCTGTGGGGCCTGTCGACGCCGAACTTCTGGCTCGGCATCATGCTGATCCTGCTCTTCTCGGTCACGCTCGGCTGGCTGCCCGCGTCGGGCTTCGTCAGCCCGTTCGAGGACTGGAAGGGCAATCTGGCCGCGCTGATCATGCCGGCGTTCGTGCTCGGCAACGCGATCGCCGCGGTGCTGATGCGCCACACCCGCAGCGCCATGCTGCAGGTGCTCTCGTCCGACTACGTGCGCACGGCGCGGGCGAAGGGGCTGCCCGAGCGCAGCGTCATCCTCAAGCACGCGCTGCGCAACGCGCTGATTCCGGTGATCACGCTGGGCGCGCTCGAGCTCGGCACGCTGCTCTCGGGCGCCGTGCTGACCGAGCAGGTCTTCACGATTCCCGGCTTCGGCAAGCTGATCGTCGACGCGGTCTTCAACCGGGACTACGCCGTGGTGCAGGGTGTCGTGCTGTTCACCGCGACGGCGTACATCGTGCTGAACCTGCTCGCCGACATCGCCTATGTGATCGTCAATCCGCAGATCCGCGTGCACTGATGGCGACGATCGCCGACGCCCCGCCCTCCCCGGTTCTGCTCCCGCGCGCGGCGCCGCGCGCGCACCCGTTCCGGCGTCTGCTGCGCCGGCGCGGCGCGGCGGTCGGACTGGCGGCCATCGCGTTCTTCGTCGCGCTGGCGGCGCTGGCCCCGCTCGTCGCGCCCTACGACCCGCTGGCGACCAGCTGGACGGCGATCCGCAAGGCGCCGAGCGCCGCGCACTGGTTCGGCACCGACGAGATCGGACGCGACGTGCTCGCGCGGGTCATCTGGGGCGCGCGCGCGTCGCTGCTCGCGGGCGTGGTCTCGGTGGCGATCTCGCTGTCGATCGGCGTGCCGGTCGGGCTGCTCGCGGGCTACGCGGGCGGCAAGGTCGACATGCTGATCTCGCGGCTGACCGATGCCATGCTCGCGTGCCCGTTCCTGATCCTCGCCATCGCCCTCGCGGCGTTTCTGGGCCCGAGCCTCACCAACGCCATGATCGCCATCGGCGTCTCGGCAACCCCCGTGTTCGTGCGCCTGACGCGCGGGCAGACGCTGGCGATCAAGGCCGAGGAATTCATCCTCGCCGCGCGCGCCATCGGCAATCCGCCGTGGCGGGTCGCGCTCGGCCACGTGCTGCCGAACCTCGTTCCGGCGCTCATCGTCCAGGCCACGCTCGCGATCGCCGCCGCGGTGATCGCGGAGGCGAGCCTCTCGTTCCTCGGTCTGGGCCAGCAGCCGCCGGCGCCGAGCTGGGGCAGCATGCTCAACACGGCCAAGAACTACATCGAAAACGCGCCGTGGATGGCCGTGTGGCCGGGCGTGTCGATCTTCGTGCTGGTGCTGTCGTTCAACCTGGTCGGCGACGGCCTGCGCGATGCGCTGGACCCCCGGCACATTTGACCAAGGGGCGGTGCTCAGTCCGTGCAGGAGAACGCGAGCACTTCACCGGAATCGCCGGCGTGCGCGTGCCCGAAACAGATCTGCCCGCGTCCGTGGAGGATGATCTCCTCCCGCCGGACGTGGATCTCGCGCTCGCCCTCGATCGTGACATAGGTGCCGTTCGAGCTCTGGTCCACCAGCACGAACTTGTCCCGGCGGCGCTCGATTCGGGCGTGCAGACGCGAGGCCATCTGGTCGGCGATTACGACGTCGTTTTGCGGATCGCGGCCCAGCCGGACCACGGGATTGGCCTCGCCCAGCACGATCTCGCGCACCCCATGGCGCAATCGGATGCGGGCGGGCGGGGTGACCGGGCGGGTCGCCAACGCCGTGAGGTCGGTGTCGGATGGCTGCCAGAGCAGCTCGAAGATCCCGATGTCGCTCAACTTGCCCTTCACCGTCAGCGAGTCGATCTCCCGGACGCGCGCCCGCAGGACGGGCGCGAGCATCGCGGCCGTCTGCGCCGACAGGATGACCTGCTCCCCCTTCGCGAGCCCCGCCATGCGCGCGGCGACATTGACGGAGTCGCCGAAGACGTCGCCGTCGACCTCGATCGCGGGGCCGAAGTGGAATCCGACCCGGATCGCCAGGCGCGAGCGTCCCACGGGAGGCAATTCCGAGATCCGTGCCTGCATTTCCGCAGCGGCCTCGGTCGCCTGATCGGCGGTGGGAAAGACCGCCATCACCTCGTCGCCGATGGTCTTGATCACGCGCCCTCCGCAGCCTTCGCAGGCGAGCCGCACGAGGGCCAGGCAGCGGCCGATCGTTGCCAGCGCATTGGCGTCGCCCACCGTCTCGTAGAGCCGGGTGCTGCCGCTGATGTCGGCGAAAAGGACCGCCAGATTCGAAGCGTCGTTCGTCATGGGCGAAGCAGGAGAATCGGAGGCAGACCCGCCGGATTGGCGCAACGGACGAGTCCGGAAACGCTTATTCTACGCCGTGACCGACGATTTTCCGCGCTCGGGCGGAGCGTCGGGCCCGCGCCACCCTGCGGGATACGCCACGACGCCCCGCTCCCTATAGAATGCGCCGTTCGCCGTTGCGGCGCGCACGGTCTGCGTCACCGGGGCAGACAAGGGTCCGTGCGCAAGTCGGGAGGAGGTCCGATGGATGCTCCAGGGATGACAGGCATGAGCTTTCGCGCAGCGCTGGCCGCCATGAGCTGCACGCTGGCGCTCGCGGCGACACCGGTGCTGACCGGCTGCAGCGAGGTCTGGAACAATCCGCATCCGCCCGGCTCGGAAACGTCGAACACGATGTTCACCCCCTTCCGCGAGCGCTCGCCGAAGTATCTCGACCCCGTCAGCTCGTACTCCAACGACGAGACGCCGTATACGTACCAGGTGTACGAGCCGCTCTACGGCTATCACTATCTGAAGCGGCCGTACGAGCTCGTGGGCCGCACGGCCGAGGAGATCGCCCACCCGCGCTACCTGGGCAAGGACGGCAAGCCGCTTGCCGACGACGCACCCGGCGACCTGGTCGCCGAGACCGTGTTCGACGTCCGGATCAAGCCGGGCATCAAGTACGCGCCCCACCCCGCCTTCGCCAAGGACGCCAAGGGTGATTACGTCTATCACGCGATGCGGCAGGCGGACGTCGCCGACAAGCACAAGATCACGGACTTCGGCCAGACCGGCACGCGCGAGCTCACGGCCGACGATTACGTCTACGCGATCCGGCGGCTGGCGACGCCGCGGGTGAAGTCGCCGTCGTTCTCGACGATGGCCGACTACATCGTCGGACTGAAGGCGTACGGCGAGCGGATCGTCGCGGCCGACAAGATTCTGCGCAAGGACCTCGCGCCGACCGACCGCGACCTGCCGTTCCTCGATTTCCGCGAGCACTCGTTCCCGGGCGCCGAAGCGCTCGACCGGCACACGCTGCGCATCCGCGTGCAGGGCAAGTATCCGCAGTTCAAGTACTGGCTGGCGATGACCTTCTTCGCGCCGGTCCCCTGGGAGGCCGAGAAGTTCTACTCGCAGCCGGGGATGGCCGAGAAGAACCTGACGCTCAACTACTGGCCCGTCGGCACCGGCCCGTACATGCTGACCGAGTACGTCGAGAACCGGCGGCACGTGCTCGAGCGCAATCCCAACTTCCGCGGCGAGGCGTACCCGTGCGAGGGCGAGCCCGGCGACGGGGAGAAGGGCTACCTGGCCGATTGCGGGAAGATGACCCCGTTCATCGACAAGGTCGTCTTCGACCTCGAAAAGGAAGGGGTGCCGCTGCAGGCGAAATTTCTTCAGGGCTACTACGACTCGCCCGCGATCGAGCGCCTCGACTACGGCACCGGATTGATCGTCGCGATGGGCGACTCCAAGGAAAAGGAAAGGGAGTACCGCGAGAAGGGCATCAAGCTGCCCAGCACCATCGAGGCAAACAACTGGTACATCGGCTTCAACTGGCTCGACCCCGTCGTCGGCAAGGGTGACACGCCCGAGCAGGCCGAGCGCAACCGGAAGCTGCGTCAGGCGCTGTCGATCGCCATCGACTGGGAAGAGCACATCGCGATCTTCGAGCGCGGTCAGGGCGTCGCCGCGCAGGGTCCGCTGCCGCCGTCGCTCTTCGGCTATCGGGACGACGGACCGTCCGCATTCAATCCGGTCGTCTACACCCGGGGCCCCGACGGAAAGCCCGTTCGGCGTCCGATCGAGGAGGCGAAGAAGCTCCTGGCCGAAGCGGGCTACCCCGACGGGCGCGACGCCAGGAGCGGCAAGCCGCTGGTGGTCAATTTCGACTACCAGAGCTCGGCCACGCCCGGCAACAAGGCCCTGCTCGAATGGTATGTGAAGCAGTTCGCGAAGATCGGCGTCCAGCTCGAGGTCCGCGCGACCGACTACAACCGCTTCCAGGAGAAGATCAGCAAGGGCTCGGTCCAGATCTTCTTCTGGGGCTGGCTCGCCGACTACCCCGACGCGGAGAACTTCCTGTTCCTGCTGTACGGCCCGAACTCCAAGGCCTTGACCGGCGGCAACGGGGAGAACAACAACAACTACCAGAACCCGGAGTTCGACAGGTTGTTCGAGCAGATGAAATTCCTCGACGACGGGCCCGAAAAGCAGAAGCTGATCGATCGGATGATCGAGATCACGCAGAAGGACGCGGTGTGGAGCTTCGGCTACTTCCCGACGTCGGCCGCGGCCTATCACCAGTGGATCACCAACGGCAAGCCGACGCAGATCATCCGCAATCATATCGGCTACCTGCGGCTCGATCCCGGGCTGCGCGCCCGCAAGATCCGCGAGTGGAACGCGCCGATCTGGTGGCCGATCCCGCTGATCGCCGTGGTCCTGATTGCCGGCGTCGTCCCGGCGTGGTTCGCGTGGCGCCGGCGCGAGCGCGAGACGGCCGGCCGCACGCTGGCGCACGAGGGGGCCGGGTCGTGATCGGCTACATCGTCCGCCGCATCGGCTACGGCGTGCTCATCCTGATCGGCGTCAACATCTTCACGTTCATGCTGTTCTTCACGGTGAACACGCCGGACGACATGGCGCGGATGAACATCGGCGGCAAGCGCGTCTCGCAGGACGCGATCGAGAAATGGAAGGTCGAGCGCGGCTACAACAAGCCGCTGTTCTGGAACGCTCCGGCAACGGGCGCGGGCAAGCTGACCGACACCATCTTCTTCGATCGCTCGGTCCAGCTCTTCGCGCTCGACTTCGGCGCCTCGGACAGCGGCCGCGACATCGGCTACGAATTGCGGCAACGGGTATGGCCGTCGATCGCGCTGGCGATTCCGACCTTCATCCTCGGCATCTTCGTCGTCATCGTGGTCTCGCTGCTGATGGTGTTCTTCCGCAACACCTACCTCGAGTTCTGGGGCTTCGCGCTCGCCGTCTTCCTGATGTCGATCTCGGCGCTGTTCTACATCCTCATGGGCCAGTTCTTCTTCAGCAGGGTGCTGAAGCTGGTGCCCATATCCGGCTTCTCGGGCGGCTGGGACGCTTTCGTCTTCCTCGCCCTGCCGGTGATCATCGGCATCGTGTCGCGGCTGGGCGGCGAGGCGCTGTTCTACCGGACCATGTTCCTCGAGGAGATCGGCAAGGATTACGTGCGTACCGCGCGCGCAAAGGGCCTGTCGGAGACCGCCGTGCTGTTCCGCCACGTGCTGCGCAACGCCATGCTGCCGATCCTGACCAGCACGGTCGCGGTGCTCCCGCTGCTCTTTCTCGGCGCGCTGATCATGGAATCGTTCTTCGGCATCCCGGGCCTGGGCAGCTACACGATCGACGCCATCAACGCGCAGGACTTCGCCGTCGTCCGCTCGATGGTGTTCGTCGGTTCCGCGCTCTACATCCTCGGCCTGATCCTGACGGACATTTCGTACACCGTCGCCGATCCGCGCATCCGCCTGAGCTAAAGTTGGACGACCCCCACGCTCGCTTCGTTCGCTGCCCCCCGGGGGGGAGCACAGCGCCCTTCGGGCGGCCGGGCGGGCGCTGACACGTCATGCCGAAGCTCGTCTTCCTTGCCACGGACATCGTCCTGTACCTGCTGCTGGCGGTGATCGCGCTCTACGTCTGGTACGCGCTGCGGGTGCCGACCTTGCGCCAGACGTGGCGCACGGTGGTCCGCGACCCGTCGGCGATGTCCGCCGCCGTCGTGCTCGGCGGCGTTCCTGGCGATCTCCGTGCTCGACTCGATCCACTTTCGCCCGCTGCTGCCCCCGGCTCCGGGCGCGGCCGCCGATGCCGCGCCGGCCTATTCGACGCGAACGCTGTCGCTCCTCGACGAGCTGCTGACCGGACCGCGCGATTCCCGCGAGAAGACCTACTCGGTGCCGCTGGGCACGCATCAGTATTCGAAGGAATCGATGCTGGTCGACGGCAAGACCGTTCGCGACTATCCGCGCCTGAAGTTCGGCGGCGCCCACCTGCAGGACGTCGATCGCGAGTGGGCGCGCGACATCGCCCTGCGCTCGGGCATCGGGATCGCCGGCGGCGCGCTCGGCGCGGCCGTGCTCTGGGTGCTGGTCGCCGCGCTGCGCGCGCGGTCCTCGCGGGAAGGGCTCGGCGCGTCGCTGCGGGCGATCCGGCGGCGGCGCCACCGCGGTGCCGCTGCGCCCGATGCTGCTGACGGCGTCGGCGCTCGCGCTGTTCACCGGGTGGGTCGCCGCGCTGTGGCCCTACTATCACGTGTTCGGCACCGACCAGACCGGCAACGACGTGCTGTTCCTGGCGATCAAGTCGGTACGCACGGCGATCGTGATCGGCTCGCTGGCGACGCTCGCCACGCTGCCCTTCGCCATCGTGTTCGGCATCCTCGCCGGCTACTACAAGGGCCGCGTCGACGACGCGATCCAGTACCTGTACACGGTGCTGTCGTCGATCCCGTCGGTGCTGCTGATCGCGGCGTTCGTGCTGATGATCCAGGTGTTCATCGACAAGAACCCGCAGCTGTTCGAGACCGGGCTGGAGCGCGCGGACCTCCGGCTGTTCCTGCTCTCGGTGATCCTCGGCGTCACCGGCTGGGCGACGCTCGCGCGGCTGCTCCGCGCGGAGACGCTGAAGCTCACCGAGCTCGACTACGTGCAGGCGGCGCGCGCCTTCGGCGTGTCGGACGCAGGCATCATGCGCCGCCACATCCTGCCCAACGTGATGCACGTCGTGCTGATCGTCGCCGTCCTCGACTTCTCCGGCCTCGTGCTGTACGAGGCGGTGCTCTCGTATGTCGGCGTCGGCGTGGACCCGACGACGAACAGCTTCGGCACGATGATCAACAGCGCGCGCACCGAGCTCTCGCGCGACCCGGCGGTCTGGTGGAACCTGCTGGCGGCGTTCGCCTTCATGGTGACGCTGGTGCTGTCGATGCAGCTCTTCGCGAGCGCCGTGCGCGAGGCGTTCGACCCGCGCGCGCGCGCCTTCCGGGTCCGGCGCAGCCGTCCGGCAGCGCCCGCCGCCGCGCCCGCCCCTGCCGCCGCGTCCGCCGCGGCCGCCGCCGACTAGGGCCTGTAAGCACCCGATGCTCGCGACCGAGAACCTCACGACCGACCTCGATTCGGACCATGGCCTGGTGCGCGCGGTCGATGCGGTCACGCTCGCGATCGACCGCGGCGAGACGTTTGCGCTGGTCGGGGAGTCGGGGTGCGGCAAGTCGATGACCGCGCTGTCGATCCTGCGCCTGTTGCCCGACAACGGGCGCGTCAGCGGCGGTCGGGTCGACCTCGACGGCATCGACCTCACGCAGCTCCCCGAAGCGCGGATGCGCGACATCCGCGGGACGGCGCATCAGCATCATCTTCCAGGAGCCGTCGACGAGCCTCGACCCGGTGATGACGGTCGGCCGGCAGATCGCCGAGGTGATCGAGCGGCACACCGCGTTGCGCGGCGACGCGGCGCTCGCGCAAGGCGGTCGAGTGGCTGCAGCGGGTCGGCATTCCCGAGCCCGAGCGGCGCGTCGGCGACTATCCGTTCCAGCTCTCCGGCGGGCAGAAGCAGCGCGTGATGATCGCCATTGCGCTCGCGGCCGAGCCGGACATCGTCATCGCCGACGAGCCGACCACCGCGCTCGACGTCACGATCCAGGCGCAGATCCTCGACCTCCTGAAGGAGCTGCAGGCCACGCACCGGATGGCGATGCTCCTGATCACGCACGATCTGGCGATCGTCGCGCAGATGGCGCACCGCGTGGCGCTGATGTACGCGGGCCAGATCGTCGAAGTGGCCGACGTGAAGGAGTTCCTCGACCGCCCGCTGCATCCGTACGCGGTCAACCTGTTCGAGGCGCTGCCCGACACCGGCAAGCGCGGCCGCCGGCTGGCGTCGATTCCGGGCACCGTCCCGCCGCTCGACCAGCCGTTCACCGGTTGCCGTTTCGCGGACCGCTGCGGCAGCGTGACCGAGCGCTGCCGCGCCGCGCCGCCGCAGCTCGTCGGGTTCCGGCCGAACCACGCGGTGCGCTGCGTCCTGTACGAGGGCGCGGCGCGCGGGGACGCCGGACGTGCGCGTCCAGGGCGGGGACGAGGCGCTTCCCGACGATGCGCCGACGGGCGAAGCGATACTGGAAGTGCGCGACTATCGGGTCTGGTTCCCGATCCGCAAGGGGCTGCTGAAGCGCACGGTCGGCCACGTGAAGGCGGTCGACGGCGTGTCGTTCGCCATCCCGGCCGCGTCGACGCTGGCGCTGGTCGGCGAGTCCGGCAGCGGCAAGACCACTGTCGGCAAGGGCGTACTGCAGCTCCTGCGCACCGTGGCGCGGATCAGCGGATCGGCGCTGCTGAACGGCCAGCCGCTGAACGAGTTGCGCGGCGAGGCGTTGCGCACGGCGCGACGCGCGGCGCAGATCGTCTTCCAGGATCCCTTTGCATCGCTCAATCCGCGGATGCGCGTCAGCGAGATCCTCGAGGAGGGCGTCGCATCGCTGTGCCCGGAGATCGCGCCGCGGCAGCGCACCGAGCGCGTCGCTGCGCTGCTCGAGCGCGTCGGCCTGCGCCGCGAGGTGCTGGACCGCTACCCGCACGAGTTCTCCGGCGGCCAGCGCCAGCGCCTGGCCATCGCCCGCGCGCTGGCGGTCGAGCCGAAGCTGATCGTCGCCGACGAGCCGACCTCCGCCCTCGACGTCTCGGTGCAGGCGCAGATCCTCAACCTGCTGAAGGAGCTGCAGCGGGAGCTCGGCGTCGCCTACCTGTTCATCACGCACAACTTCGGCGTCGTCGAGTACCTCGCGCACCAGATCGCCGTGATGCGCGATGGACGACTCGTCGAGGCCGGCCCCGCCGAGCAGATCCTCAACCGGCCGCAGCACGAGTACACGCGCGCGTTGCTGGCAGCCGTGCCGCGTCTCCGGCGCGCGGCTGTCTGATGCCGGTTCGCGCGATGTCCCCCGGCGAACCGGCCCCGGCATGACCTCGTTGCGCGCGGCACGCCTGCTGCCGCTGCTGGCGGCGACGCTTTGCGGCGGATGGCCGGCCCGCGGCGTGTCGGCGCCGGTCGCGGACGGCGTATGGAGCGCCGCGCCACCGATGCGCAACGCCAGGGCAGCGCACGCCGTGGTGAGCACGGGCACTCGCATCTATGTGCTGGCCGGCACGGGCACCGGCGGACGGCCCGTGCTGGAGGTCGAGCGCTTCGACGGAGCGCGGTGGGAAGCGGAGGGCGCGCTCCCTGGAGAGGGCCTGAACGCGCCGGCCGCCGCGCTCGTCGATGGCCAAATCGTGCTGATCGGCGGTTTCGACACGACGACCAACGTGCCGACGGCGCAGGTGCGCGTCTACGATCTCGAGTCGCGCCGATGGCGCGACGCGGCGCCGCTGCCCGCGCCGCGGGGAGGACATGCGGCGGTCGTGCTCGACGGGAAGATCCATGTGCTGGGCGGCGGCAATGCGGTGTCGACGATCGCCGATCACTCCGTCTACGATCCGCAGACGGACACCTGGCGGGCTCGCGCGCCGCTGCCCCGGGCGGAAGGGAGCCCCGCCGCCGTCGTCTGGGCAGGCCGGATCTATGCGATCGGGGGGCGCAGCGGCCGTTCCGATTTCGGCGACGTCTATGTCTACGACCCGGTGGCGGATGCGTGGACGTCCGGACCAGGCATCGAGCCCCGAGGCACCGCAGGCGCGGTGACGTACTGCGGCGCGATTCACGTGTTCGGCGGCGAGGCGCAGGCGCGCAACGCCAGCCTGAAGAGCGTGCTGCGGCTGACCCGCGACGGACGCCGCTGGGAAGCGATCGGCGACATGCCGACTGCGCGCAGCTTTGCGCGCGCGGTGCTGTTCGGGGAATCGGTGTACGTCGTCGGCGGCGCCCGCGTGGCCGGCAGCAGTCACGACGCGATCGGCAGCGCCGTGGTCGAGCGCTTCGACGCGCAATGTCGGCCCTGACTCGGCGTCCTGCGCACCGCGGGGCGCACCCGCGCCCGCCCGCCAGCGCGCGGCAGCCGCGTGCGCCCGTCGTCCGAATGCGGCCGATGCACGCGCCGCGCGCCCCTTGACGGGGGGACCGGCAGCGCAAACAATCGGCTTTCGACACCCGGCAGCACCCTCCGCAGTCATCCCGAGGAATCCCCATGTCACTGACGACTCCGGCCGCCCGCCGCGACCTTTCCTTTCACCTGCATCCCGCGACCAACCTGCGGCTGGTCCAGACCGAGGGGCCGCTGGTCATCACCCGCGGCGAAGGCGTCTATGTCTACGACGACGAAGGCAAGCGCTACCTCGAGGGCATGGCCGGGCTGTGGTGCGCGTCGCTCGGCTTCTCCGAGCGCCGGCTGGCCGATGCGGCGTATCGGCAGATGTGCGAGCTCCCCTTCTATCACAGCTTCGCCGGCAAGGTGCCCGCGATCAGCACCGAGCTCGCCGAGCGATTGATCGGCATGGCGCCCGCCGGCATGGCGAAGGTGCTGTTCGCGAACTCCGGATCCGAGGCGAACGATACGGCGATCAAGCTCGCCTGGTACGTCAACAACGCGCTCGGCCGCCCGCAGAAGAAGAAGATCATCTCGCGGCAGCGCGCCTACCACGGGGTGACCATCGCCAGCGGAAGCCTCACCGGCCTCGCCTTCGCGCATACCGACTTCGACCTTCCGATCGCGCGCATCCTGCACACCGACTGCCCTCACTACTACCGCGGCGCGGCGCCCGGCGAGAGCGAGGAGGCGTTCGCCGCGCGGCTCGCCGCGAACCTCGAGCAGATGATCCTGCGCGAGGGCCCCGACACCGTCGCCGCGTTCTTCGCCGAGCCGGTGATGGGCGCAGGCGGCGTGATCGTCCCGCCGGCGACCTACTTCGACCGCGTGCAGCCGATCCTGAAGAAATACGACGTCCTGTTCGTCGTCGACGAGGTGATCTGCGGATTCGGCCGCACCGGCAACATGTTCGGGTCGCAGACCTTCGATCTGCAGCCCGACATCATGACCCTGGCGAAGGCGCTGTCGGCGGGCTACGTGCCCATCTCGGCCAACCTCGTGTCCGGCAAGCTCTACGACATCCTGCTCGCGCAGAGCGACAAGCTCGGCATCTTCGGCCATGGCTACACCTACTCGTCGCATCCGGTGCCTGCGGCCGTCGCGCTGGAAACGCTGAAGATCTACGAGGAGCGCGACATCGTCGCGCAGGTGCGGCGCGTCGGTCCGCGGATGCAGGCGGGAATCCGCAGCTACGCCGATCACCCGCTGATCGGCGAGGCCCGCGGCATCGGCCTGATCGGCGCCGTCGAACTGGTCCGGGACAAGGCGACCAAGCAGAGCTTCGACCCCAAGGCCGGCGTCGCCGCGTACCTGGTGCGCCGCGCCCAGCACCACGGCGCGATCCTGCGCAACATGCCCGGCGACATCGTCGCGTTCAGCCCCCCGCTCATCATCAGCGAGGCCGAGATCGACGAGATGGTCGCCTGCTTCGCCAAGGCGCTCGACGACACCTGGACGATGGTGAAAGACAAGGGTCTGGTGTGAGCTCGAAGGCCGGATGCGCCACGCCCGCCACCGGGCAGTGACCGATGGCGGGCCCGAAAACGATCGTCGTCACCGGCGCGAGCCGCGGCATCGGGCACGCCACGGCGCTCCGCTTTCACCGCGAAGGCTGGCGCGTCATCACGGTGTCGCGCACGCCGCCGCCGGGGCAGTGCCCGTGGAGCCGGGAGCGCACGCACATCCTGCTCGACCTCTCGGACCTGGACAACATCGTGCGCTGCATCGAGTTGATGCGCGGCATGCTCGACGACGGCGAGCTGCATGCGCTGGTCAACAATGCGGGGATATCGCCGAAGGGTCCCGGCGGCAGCCGGCTCAATTCACTGACGACGGACATCGACACCTGGCAGTCGATGTACAACACGAACTTCTATGCGCCGCTGCTGCTGACCCGCGGCTTCGCCGCGGAGCTCTCGCAGGGACGCGGCGCGGTCGTCAACCTCACGTCGATCGCCGGCTCGCGCGTCCACCGGTTCGCCGGATCCGCCTACGCGACGTCGAAGGCGGCGCTGGCCGCGCTGACCCGGGAGATGGCTTTCGATCTCGCGCCAATGGGCGTTCGCGTCAACGCGATCGCGCCCGGCGAGATCGACACGGCGATCCTGTCGCCCGGAACGCCGGAGATCGTCGAGCGCGACATCCCGATGCACCGGCTGGGGACGATCGACGAGGTCGCCGACCTCGTCTGGTTCCTCTGCTCGACGCAGGCGACCTACATCACCGGCGCGGAGATCCCGATCAACGGCGGGCAGCATGTCTGACCCCATCGTCCGCTTCGTCGGCATCGGGAAGACCTATGACGGCGTCGCGCGCGTCGTCGACGACCTCAACCTCGACATCGAGCGCGGCGAGTTCCTGACGCTGCTCGGACCCTCGGGGTCCGGCAAGACGACGACGCTGATGATGCTCGCCGGATTCGAGACGCCGACCTCCGGCGAGATCCTGCTCGACGGCAAGCCGCTGTCGCGCCTGCCGCCGTACAAGCGCCAGATCGGCATGGTGTTCCAGAACTACGCGCTGTTTCCGCACATGACCGTGGCCGAGAACATCGGCTTTCCCCTCTCCGTGCGCGGGATCGCCGGCGACGAGATCGCGCGCCGCGTGGAGCGCGTCCTCGACATGGTTCAGCTCACCGGATTCGGCGGGCGGCGGCCGGCGCAGCTCTCCGGCGGACAGCAGCAGCGGATCGCCGTCGCGCGCGCGCTGGTGTTCGAGCCGAAGCTCGTGCTGATGGACGAGCCGCTCGGCGCGCTCGACAAGCAGCTGCGCGAGCAGATGCAGCTCGAGATCCGGCGCCTGCACCAGCGGCTCGGCGTGACGATGGTCTACGTGACGCACGACCAGGCGGAGGCGCTCACGATGTCCGACCGCATCGCGGTGTTCCATCGCGGGCGCATCCAGCAGCTCGACGGCCCCGAGCAGCTCTACGAGACGCCGGTCAATGCCTTCGTCGCCCGCTTCATCGGCGAGAACAATCGCTTCGAGGGCAGCCTGCAGTCGATCAGCGGCACCCGCTGCTCGGTGCGCATCGCCGGCGATGCCTGCATCGAAGGCTCGCTCGCCGCGCCGCTGCCCGCCGGCGCCCGGGTCACGGTCTCGCTGCGGCCGGAGCGGGTGCAAATCGGCGCCGCGGGGCATACAATTCCCGCAGCCGCCGGGTGCCGTCTCGCGGGCACCCTGCGCGAAGTCATCTACCTCGGCGATCACGTCCGGGCGCGGGTCGCGCTGCCGGGCAACGACGATTTCACGATCAAGCGGCCGATCGACGAGGCGCACCGGCTGCCGGCGATCGGCGAGGTGGTCGAACTGGCGTGGGCGCCCGAGCATTGCCGGGCGTTCGCGCGCGAGGACGAAGCCGTTTAACCCCAAGGAGGATCCGATGAAGCGAAGCCTGTCGTTGAAGCTGGGTGTGCTGGCCGCCGTGGCGGCCGCGTTTTCCGCGGGCGCAGCCGCGCGCGATCTCACGGTCGTGTCGTGGGGCGGCGCGTACCAGGACGCGCAGCGCGAGGTCTACTTCAAGCCGTTCATGGCGACCGGCGTCAAGATGGCCGAGGAGAACTGGGACGGCGGCGTCGGCACGCTGCGCACGAAGATCAAGGGCGGCAACAACAACTGGGACGTCGTCCAGGTCGAGTCCGAGGAGCTGCTGCTCGGCTGCGAGGAGGGCCTGTTCGAGAAGCTCGACTGGGCGAAGCTCGGCGGCAAGGACAAGTACCTGCCGGACGCCGTGCACGACTGCGGCGTGGGCGCCATCGTCTACAGCTTCATCCTCGCCTACGACGGCGACAAGATCAAGGGCGATGCGCCGAAGAGCTGGGCCGATTTCTGGAACACCCAGAAGTGGCCGGGCAAGCGCGCGCTGCGCAAGGGCCCGAAGACGACGCTGGAAATCGCGCTGCTGGCCGACGGGGTCGCGCCGGGCGACGTCTACAAGACCCTCGCCACGCCCGCCGGCGTCGACCGCGCATTCGCGAAGCTCGACAAGCTGAAGTCCAACCTCGTCTGGTGGGAGAAGGGCGCGCAGCCGCCGCAGCTCCTCGCCTCGGGCGAAGTGGTGATGACCGACGCGTACAACGGCCGCATCGACGCCGCGAACGTCAAGGACAAGAAGAACTTCAAGATCGTCTGGACGAACAATCTCTACACGGTCGACTCGTGGGTGATCATGAAGGGCTCGCCCAACAAGGCCGATGCCGAGAAGTACCTGGCCTTCGTCAACGACCCGAACAACCAGAAGAATCTGCCGACCAAGATCGCCTACGGCGTCACGACCAAGGCTGCGACGGCGATGATCGACGCCAAGACGCTCGCGAACCTGCCGACCGCGCCGGCGAACTTCAAGGGCTCGCTGTTCCTCAACGACAAGTTCTGGCTGGAGAACCTCGACAAGCTGAACCAGCGCTTCAACGCCTGGGTCGCGAAATAGGACTGCCGCGTCCGGCCGGATGCGAGTGCGATGGCTCCGCCCGCCGCGATCACGGCATCGGGCGCGGTTGCCGCCGCCGCGCTGCGGCGGTCGCTGAAGCGCAGCGGGCGCAGGGAGCAACTGCGGGCGGCGGTCCTCGTGCTGCCGCTCTTTCTTTTCCTGCTCGCGACGTTCATCGTGCCCATCGCCGCGATGCTCGGGCGGGCGATCTTCGACCGCGAGGTCGGCGAGATCCTGCCGCGCGTGACCGCGGAATTGCAGCGCTGGGACGGCCGCGAGCTGCCGTCCGACGCGGCCTACGCGGCGCTGATCGAGGACATCCGGGCCGCGCGCGAGGCCGGCACCCTCGCCAGCGCGGCCACGCGTCTCAACTACGACGTCGCGGGCTTCCGGTCGCTGCTCTTCGCGACGGGGCGGAGCCTCGGTGGCGAGGTCACGGGCTCGCCGCGCGAATTCCTCGGCGCGATCGACTCCAAGTGGAACGACGCTCGAGACCTGGGCGGTGATCCGCAGGGCCGCGGGACCGGTCACCGACTTCTACCTGCTGGCGGCGCTCGACCTGCGGCGCGACGCGCACGAGGCGATCACCGCTTCCGTGCCCGAGCAGGCGGTGTTCCGCGACGTGCTGGCGCGCACGCTGTGGATCTCCGGCGTCGTGACGCTCGTCTGCCTGCTGCTGGGCTACCCGGTCGCCTATTTCATCTCGCGGCAGCCGCCGGGCCGCGCCGCGGTGCTGCTCTTCCTCGTCCTCCTCCCCTTCTGGACGTCGCTGCTGGTGCGCACGGTCGCCTGGGTCGTGCTGCTGCAGCGCGAGGGCATCCTCAACAACCTGCTGCTGTCGCTCGGGCTCGTGACCGAGCCGGTGCGCATGATCTTCAACCGCGTCGCGGTCTATGTCGCGATGGTGCACGTGCTGCTGCCGTTCATGGTGCTGCCGCTGTACGCGGTGATGAAGGGCATCTCGCCGTCCTACCTGCGCGCCGCGTCGTCGCTGGGCGCGACGCCGCTCACCGCGTTCCGCCGGGTCTACATGCCGCAGACGCTCCCCGGCGTGGGCGCCGGCTGCCTGATGGTCTTCATCCAGGCGCTGGGCTACTACATCACGCCGGCGCTGGTCGGCGGCGCCGAGGATCAGATGATCAGCTACTTCATCGCCTTCTACGCCAGCAAGACCGTGAACTGGGGGATGGCGGCGGCGCTGTCGATCATGCTGCTGGCGGCCACGCTCGCCCTCTACGCCGTCTACGACCGGATGGTCGGCATCGACAAGATGCGGCTCGGCTAGGATGCACAATCGCGACGCCCACTGCGCTCGGTGCCACCGACGAGGCACCCTGCACCGGTCGTGGGTCCGGCTGCAGCCGGACGAGCCAAGCCGCCTGAAGGCGGCCCCGCGCGAGCATGAAGGGGCCATCTGGCATCCGGGCGGGCACCGAGGGTCCTGATGCGCGACGGCACCGAGACGCTCGGCCAACGTGTCGCCGCCGGCGGGCTCGCGGTGCTGACGGCGCTCGTCCTCGTCTTCCTGGTCGCCCCGATCCTGATCATCGTTCCGCTGTCGTTCTCGTCGGGCTCGTTCTTCTTCTATCCGCTGCCCGGCTTCAGCCTGCGCTGGTACCACGATTTCTTCACGTCGACGTTCTGGCTGCCATCGGTGTGGAACAGCCTGATCGTCGGCGTGTCGGCCACGCTGCTGGCGACGCTGCTCGGCACGCTCGCGGCGCTCGGCCTGTGGCGGGCGCGCTTTCCCGGCCAGGGGCTGATCCTCGCGCTCATCATCTCGCCGATGGTCGTCCCCGTGATCATCGTCGCGGTCGGCGTCTACTTCGCGTTCGCGCCGCTCGGCCTCACCGACGGTTACGCGGGGCTGATCCTCGCGCACACGACGCTGGCGGTGCCGTTCGTCGTCGTCACGGTGCTGGCCACCCTCGCCGGGTTCGACCGCACGCTGCTGCGCGCGGCGGCGAGCCTGGGCGCGCGGCCGGTGACGACGTTTCGCCGCGTGACGCTGCCGCTGATCCTTCCCGGCGTGGCGTCCGGCGCCGTGTTCGCGTTCGCCGCGTCGTTCGACGAGGTCGTCGTCGCGCTGCTGATCGCCGGGCCCGGCCAGCGCACGCTGCCGCGGCAGATGTTCGCCGGCATCAACGACAACATCAGCCTCACCATCACCGCGGCGGCGACGATGCTGATCGCCATCTCGCTGCTGCTGATGGTCGCCGTCGAATGGCTGCGCCGGCGCAGCGCGCGATTGCGCAGGCCCGGCTGATCGCATTCCACTTCGTCGCGATCCCGCCGCCGACAGGCAGCCACCGCGGACAAGCGCCCCCGCAGCAGCGTCGCGGTCCCGGACATCGACACTCGCGGCGTCCGCCTCGTCGCTTTCACGGCCCGGCCGCGGGCTCGGTTAGAATAGCCTGCGCGCGGCGGTCCGACGCCGCGAGCGACTCCCCGCACCAGCTTCGCCATGCGAACAAGCCACGCCCACGCCTTCCTCGCCTTGCTGATCGCGCTCGCGACGGGTGCGGCCGGCGCGCAGGGCTTCAAGTTCTCGCAGCCCGACGCCGCCACGGCCGCCGAGGAGCGCGCGCGGCAGGAGCGGATCGCGCAGCAGCTCTCGACGCCGTGCCGGGCCGATCTCAAGGGCCGGAAGATCATGCTGATCATCGGCGAGCGGCAGTCGAACGGCATGATCGCGGCCGAGCAGCAGAATTACGGCCCGCATTTCCAGGCGATCAACGCGCGGCTGCGCGCGCTGGGGCTGGCGACATACACCCCCGAGGAGATCAGGAAGCAGATCGCGCAGGCCGAGATCGACGCGTATTTTCGCAACGACCCGGACGCGGCGCTGTCGGCGGCGAAGCGCCTGGGCGCGAGCTTCGTGCTCCGCGGGCTGATTTCCTCGCAGGCCACGATGAACCCCGTCATGCCGGTCAACCAGGTCTCGGTCAGCATGGGCTTCACGCTGTCGGGCGCCAACGGCCGCACGATCTCCGATGTCGATGCGAGCTCCGCCTCCTACGCGGGCGCCGACGTCCCACGGATGGCGCTGACGCTGGTGAACGAGCAGGCGGACGAGGTCGTCGCCAGGCTCTACGCCGACTACTGCAGGAATGCCGGACTCGACTCCCCGAAGAGGCCGGCGGCGAAATGACGGCACGCCTTTTGCATGCTCTTCGAACCCGAAGGAGCTCCCCATGAGAAAACACGTTTCCGCCAGATTCCTCAGCCTCACCCTCGCCGCGGCGCTGCTCGCGGGCAGCTCGCTTCCGAACGCCCAGCCGACGTGGGGCAATCCGTCGCCGACAGCGGGGAGCTCGACGTCGCAGAAGGCGAACGCCGCGGCCGATCAGGCGATCTACCAGCCGGTCACCTACGCGAACGCCGGCAAGAAAGGCCCGGCGCTGATCGTCCTTCCCGGCGAGATCAAGAGCAACAACGCGACCTTTCTGCAGAAGTACACCGCCAACAACATCGCGGATTTCGGCGAGATCGAGCTCACGAGCGCCAACTTCCAGGTGCTCGAGCGCTCGAATCTCGGCCCGATCCTCAACGAGTTCACGCTCGCGTACAACCTCGGCGACCCGAACGCGGCGCGCAAGTACCTCGGCATGGGCAAGCTGAAGAGCACCAAGTACGTCGTCAAGTTCGACGTCCTCAAGGCCGAGCAGGTCGCGGCCGCGCAGGAGGGCTTCGACGGCCGCGCGATCGGCGCGATGGCGGGGCTGCTTGGCGCCTGGGGCTCGCGCGGCGGCGCGGCCGCGACGGTCGGCGTGGGGTCGGTGCAGACCAGCGAGTCCACCGGTGTGTGGATCATCGGCATGCGCTACAAGATCATCAATGCCGAGACGACCGAGCAGGTCGCGACCGGTTACACCGAGGAGAAGATGGAGATCGGCGCGAAATCGACGTCGGTGGTGGGCATCTCCAGCTCGCAGCAGGGCGGCGTGTCGCTCGACACGATGGTGCAGCGTCTCGTCCAGAAGAGCGTCTGGGAAATCGACAGCAAGTACAAGTGAGCGCCTGACGAGCGGAGCGTACGACGCCGGCTCGCCGCCGGCGTCGCCGTTTGTGGCGCGCGACGCCGGGATCCCCGGAGCGTTCGGCAGGAGTGACGGATGGCAGAGATGACGAGCCTCGGCAAGTACGAGATCCGGCGCGAGCTCGGCCGCGGCGCCATGGGCGTCGTGTACGAGGGCTACGACCCCATGATCAAGCGGCGCGTCGCGCTCAAGACGATCCGCGCGGACCATCTCGAGGGCGAGAGCGCCGGGACGGTGGTCGCGCGCTTTCGCCGCGAGGCGCAGGCCGCCGGGCGGCTCAGCCACCCCAACATCGTGTCCATCTACGATTTCGGCGAGGACGCAGGCACCTGGTACATCGCGATGGAATTCGTCGAGGGCCGCGAGCTCAAGGACTACTTTCAGGCGAACGATCGGTTCGTGACCGCCGACATCGTGCGCATCATGGGAGAGATCCTGGATGCGCTCGGCTATTCGCATCGTCTCGGCGTCATCCATCGCGACGTCAAGCCGTCGAACGTGATCCTGCTACCCGGCGGCGGGGTCAAGGTCGCCGATTTCGGCATTGCCCACATCGAATCGTCGAACATGACCCAGGTCGGCACCGTGCTCGGCACGCCGAGCTACATGTCGCCGGAGCAGGTCATGGGTCTGCCCGTGGACGGCAGGTCGGACCTCTTCTCGGCCGGCGTCATCCTGTACCAGTTCCTCACGGGCGAGCGGCCCTTCAGCGGGTCGTCGACCGCGACCATGCAGAAGGTGCTCGCGGAGGATCCGCTGCCGCCGTCGCGATTCAACGTGCAGATGCCGGGCGCGATGGATGCCGTCGTGCGCAAGGCGCTGGCCAAGCGCCCGGACGAGCGCTTCCAGACGGCCGAGGAGTTCGCGGCCGCGCTCCGCGCCGCAGCGCAGGGCGAGACCGCTGCGGCCGGAGACCCGACGCTGATCGCGCCTGCGGCCCCGACCCGGCCGGCAACTGCGGATACGGCGAACGCTGCGACGATGATGCAGCCGAATCCCGCCGGCGTCGCCAGCGCAGGCGCGCAGCCCGCCCGGAAGTCGCAAACGGCTGCGATCGCGATCGTCGCCGGCATCGCCGTCCTCGCCATCGGCGCCGGTTTGTGGACGGCCTTCCTGCGTCCGTCGGCCGAATCGCCGCAACTCGCGCAGTCGCCGGCGCCGCCGGCGGCCAATGTCACGCCTGCACCACCAGCGGCCAGCGCGACGCCCGCACCACCGGCGACCACCGCCGCGCCCGCCGTTGCCCAAGCCGTCGCGCCGGTTCCCTCGTCCTCGCCCGACAGCCCTCCGGCGAAGACCGAGCCCGGCATGATGACCATTGCCGCGGAAGGGCTGATCGACCCCAGGGACCCGCGGTACGGCAACGACAAGACCCTGCTGCAGACCGAGCTGCGCGCCGATGCGAAGAGCCAGCTCGTCGCCAAGGCGCTCGGACTCCTGGTCGAACCGACCTCGCTCGCCAGGAACTACGACATCCTGAGCAGCCGGTTCCTTGCGCAGAGCGGCAACTACATCGCGGCCGTCGTCGAGGAAAGCCCGCCGCGCCTGGGGAAGGACGGCCTGATGTCGATGACGACGCTGGCCGTCGTCAACGTCAGGGCGCTGCAGAAGTCGCTCAATCAGATGTCGCGGGACGAGCGCATCGAGCTGATACGCGCCGGCGGCGATCCCCGGATCTCCGTGCGGATCACCGCGCGCGATGCCGATCAGCCCAACGCGCCCGCCCAGCCCTCGCCGGTTGCCGAGAACCTGCTGAAGGAGCGCATCAAGGCGTTCGGCTTCCGCACCTGGTCCGACGACGGCGACGGCGCCGCCGAGGCCCGGCAGGGCGCGAACTTCGCCGTGCACGGCGAAGTCCGGATCCGGAAGCTGGCGACGCGCCTCGAGGCCTCGGGCATCGTCATCGCCAAGTACGCGCTTGCGTCCTGGACGGTGAAGTGCATCGATCGCGAGACCGGCGAGGAGATCTACTTCAACACGACGCTTCCGAAGGGGCTGGGCAGCTGGGCCAGCGAAGCGGAGGCGATGAAGGCGATCGGCGCGAAGGTCGCCGACGAGTTCTCGCGCAACTTCTTTCTGCAGCACGTCGCCGTCTCCGGACGCAGGGTCGCGCTCGTCGTCGAAGGCATGCCGCAGAGCACGCCGGAGGACGCGCTCGGACGCGAGCTCGTCGGACTGCCGGCGGTGCTCGCGATGGCGCGCCAGCCGAACGCGACCGCGCGGGCTTACGAGCTGCAGCTCGCCGGGAGCGCCACGGCAGGCGATCTCGTCGCCCACGGCGTGCTGAAACCGCTCAACGCCAAGCTCGGCCAGCCGTGCTTCACGCTGGGCCGCATCGCCGGCGAGGAGGTCGTGATCGTCTTCGACGCGCGCTGTGCGGACGCGCAGGTCTTGTCCCGGCTCGAGAGCAACCCGCCGGCCGGGCTGTACGGGGCGCCGCCCGCGCGGCAGCGGGCGGTGATCAAGGACGCGGAAACGCTGCGCCGGCTGGCGATCTGACGTCGCCGGGCGAACGCGTGCGACGGTCGTGCCGGGCGCCCGGTCGCCCACGGCCGAGTACGCGGCACACGAGGGGGAAATCGAGCATGGGCATGCTGCGTCGCGCCGTCCTGATCGCAGGCTTCGTGCTCTGCGGCAGCGCGACTGCCGCGCCGCCGACAGCCTCGGAACAGGCCACCGCGCTCTTCGTCGAGTACTGGGAATGGCAGATGCGCGAGTTCCCCGGCTACGCGACGTACGTGGGCGATCATCGCTACGACGACCGGCTGACCGACGTCTCGGCCGCGGCCATCGCCCGGCGCAAGGCCTACCAGGCCGACCTCGCGCGGAGGCTCGCCGCCATCGACCGCAGCGCGCTTTCCGGCCAGGACGCGGTGTCCCACGCCGTGCTCGCGGCCGAGCTCGCCAATGAAGCCAGGGGCCACGCAGTGTTCGCCGATCCGGCCGCGGCCGGCGCCGACTCGTGGCTCTCGATGACCCAGTTCGAAGGACCGCAGATCGGATTCAGCGGACTGCCTGCGCTCGTTCTGGTGACCCGCTTCGCGACCGTCGGCGACTACGACAACTACCTCGAGCGCCTTCGGGCGGTCCCGACGCTGCTGGAGCAGACGGCCAGCGGCCTGCGTCGCGCGATGGGGCGCGGCTGGCTGCCGCCGGAGGTCGTCCTTACCCGAGTGCCGGCGCAGATCGACAGCCTGCTGACCCCGGACGTCGCCGCGAATCCGCTGTACGGGCCGTTCACGCGCATACCGGCCGATGTCGCCCCCGCCGAGCGCGAGCGCCTGATCTCGGCGGGCCGCGCGGTCCTGAACGAGAAGGTGATGCCGGCGTACCGCGCGCTGCGGGATTTCTACGTGTCGGAGTACCTGGCTGCCTGCCGCAGGGGTCCCGGCGCGGCAGCGCAACCTGGATGGCCGGCATTCTACGAAGCGGCGATCGCGTCGAATACGACGACGGAGATGAAGCCCCGCGAGATCCACGAACTGGGGCTCGCCGAGGTTGCGCGCATCGGTGCCGAGATGGACGCCGTGGTCGCGCGGACGGGATTCAAGGGAACGCGCGCCGAATTCGTCGCGTCGATCAAGGCCGACCCGAAGTCCTATTACCGCAGCGCCGGCGACATGCTCGCCGGCTATCGCGACATCGCGAAGCGCGTCGACCCCGAGCTGCCGCGGCTGTTCGCCGAATTGCCGCGGCTGCCGTACGGCGTGCGCGCGATGGAGGCCGCCGAAGGCGACAATGCGGAACGGTACATCGGCGGAACGCCCGACGGCACGCGCGCCGGCTACATCGAGGTCAACGTCCACAATCTTTCGCGCCGTCCCAAGTACGGCATGGAGACCCTGTTCCTGCATGAGGGCGTGCCGGGGCATCACCTGCAGATCGCCCGCGCGCAGGAGCTGCTCGCGTTGCCCAAATTCCGCCGCTACGGCGGAACCGCGGCTTACAGCGAAGGTTGGGCGCTCTATGCCGAGAGCCTGGGCGGGGATCTCGGGCTCTTCCGCGACCCCTATTCCAAGTTCGGGTACTTGTCCTCCGAGATGTTTCGCGCCAGCCGCCTCGTCGTCGACACCGGCATCCACGCTTTCGGCTGGAGTCGCGAACGCGCCATCCGATACCTGGTCGACAATGCGGGTATCGGCGAGGGAATGGCGACGGCGGAGGTCGACCGCTATTACGTCTGGCCGGGCCAGGCGCTGAGCTACAAGGTCGGCGAGCTCAGGATCAGGTCGCTGCGCGCCAAGGCGAAGGCGGCGCTGGGCGAGCGCTTCGACATCCGGCGCTTCCACAACGCGCTTATCGACGACGGTTCGCTGCCGCTGACCGTGCTCGAGCAGCGGATCGACGAGTGGATCGCCCGAAACCGCCCATAGTCTGCCAACGCCCGGATCCTGGCGCCGGTCCGGCCGGACCGGCGTCCCGGCGCGTACGACGCGCGATTGGCGGATGGCGGCTGCCGTATGGCGGCTCCGATCGCCATCGTGCCGCGCCAGCCGCCATAATGGCCGGATGCACCGCACCGCCCTCCTCGCCGGCGCAACCGGTCTCGTGGGCCGCGAACTGCTCTCGTTGCTGCTCGACGACAGCGACGTCGCGGAAGTCGTCGCGCTGACGCGCCGCCCGCTGGCCACCCCCCATCCCAAGCTGCAGCAGGGCATCGTCGCGTTCGATCAGCTGGCGAGCTTCGCGCTGCCGCCGGTCGACGATTTCTACTGCTGCCTCGGCACGACGATCAAGCAGGCCGGATCCGAGCAGGCCTTTCGCGAGGTCGACCTGCTCTACCCGGTCGCGATCGCCCGGATGGCATTGGCCGCGGGCGCCTCCCGCTGCCTGTTCGTGTCGGCAATGGGCGCGAATCCCCAATCACATGTGTTCTACAACCGAACCAAGGGGGAGCTCGAGGCCGAGCTCGCGCAGCTTCCGTTTCTGACGGTCTTCGCGTTCCGCCCGTCGCTCCTGGCCGGCGAGCGGGCGGAATTTAGGGCCGGTGAGCGTGCCGCCCTCGCGCTGGCGCGGCCGCTGTCGTTCCTGCTGCCGGCGAAATTGCGCCCGATCGACGCCACCGACGTCGCGCGCGCGATGCTGGCGTGCGCGAAAGGAGATCAGGTCGGCCGCTACGTCGTGCCGTCGGACGAGATCCGCCGGATCGCGTCCGAGGCGCAATCGGGGCTGCGCATTTCCCTCTCGGCGCTGCGCGCCTGAGCGCGGTCCGGCGGGAACGAGGACGTCCTCGCAAGCATGGCGAGGGCAAAGCTCGCACGGTTGGCCGCCTGCGTCATCGCGCGGGCACCATCACCAGCCGATCGTTCCCGGACTCGGCGCCCCATGCCTCACCTGCGCGGCCCAGCATCTGGCGCACGGTGGCGCCGTTGCGGTTCGAGGGAAAGCTCTCGAATTTCTCCGTGGCCGGATCGAACCTGACGATCGCGTTGGCCGTCCATTCGGTGAGCCACACCTTGTCCTCGCTGTCGACCCACACCGAGTACGCGCGGGGCCGGTTGCCGGGCAGCTTCCATTCGCGCCAACTGCGCGACGCCGGGTCGTACATCCCGACGTGCCCGGTGTTCCAGTAGCTCGTCCAGATCCGTCCGCGGGAGTCCGACCAGACGCGTCGCGCGCCCTGATCCTTCGTCGGCGGCTCGATGACGGTCGCCACGCCGGTCTCGGTGTCGATGCGCGCGATGTGGCTGCCGGCGAGCGACGCATAGTAGACGTCTCCGCCGGGAGTCGTCGCGATGCCGTAGGGGCCGCGGCCGCCCGGCGCCTTCCACACCTTCATGTCGCTCGTCTCGGGAACGAGGCGGCCGTAATAGCCGCTCTGCCCGGTAAACCAGACCCGACCCTTGCGATCGAAGGTCAGCGTATTGAGATTGGCGTACTCGACGTCGCTCCCCAGCGGCCATACGCGCACGGCGCGGGTCTTCGGGTCGACGCGCACGATCGCGTTCTGGCCGCTGTCGGTGATCCACGGTGCCCCGTCGGGGCCCACGATCACCCCGTGCGGCGCCGATCGCGGTCCGAGCGGTATCTCCTCGAACTTGCCGGTCTTCGGATCGAGGATGCCGAGCCGGCCGGTCGCCTGCGCCGTGTAATAGACGGGCCCGCCCGCCGCGGGCGCCGCCGCGACATCGTGCGGGTGCGCACCGCGCGTCACGTCGAAATAGACCGGTTCGACGGGCGCCGCGTCCACGGTTGGCGCGACCTGCGCCAGCAGCCCGGCGGCGATGGCGACAACGCGGATGGCGGGGAAATCGGAGATCGCCACGGATGCCTCCTCGACGAGTGTCCGGGCCTTGCGGAATCGGCGGTCCCGGAACGATAGGCCGCGCACTCGCGTGCGTGAAGTGTACGGCCCAGGAGCAATTCGCGAAGCCCGCTGCGCTGCGCCGCAGGTGTACCGGGCGATGCACGCTCGCCAGCCGCGCGAGGCCCGCGTATCATCGAAACGGCCCGAGGCATCGCTGATGCAAGGGACCCCCACTGAATACAGGAGGAGAGAAGATCATGGCGAAAAAAGCTTCCAGCGACGGCGTGTACCGCGTGACCGAGGTGATCGGCACGAGCAAGGTTTCCTGGGAAGATGCGGCCAAGAATGCCGTGACCGCGGCGAGCCGGTCCCTGCGCGACCTGCGGATCGCGGAGGTCTCGAAGCTCGATATGAAGGTCGAAGACGGCAAGGTCGTCGCCTACCGCGCCCGCGTTCAACTGTCATTCAAGTACGAGGGCTGACGGGGTCGGGCGGCGGAACAACCCGGGGCATGGCAGCGGCGCCCCGGGCGTTCCCGCCGGAGCGGGCGGGCGGCCCGGTGGCTGCTCGCTAGCGCCCGCTGTCGAAGCGGAAGCCGCTCCCGCAGTGCGGCGACTCGCCCCAGTGGCCTTCGCAGTACCGGAGCCGCACGCGCTGTTCGCAGACGACGCCGGTGAAGAAGTTGTCGCGCGGACAGCGCGCGATCGCCTCGAGCATCGCCTGCCATCGATCGGGCACGATGGGTTCCTGCGGAACCGCCGCGGGCGCCGGTGGCAGGGGGGCCCCGGCGCCCACCGACGGATCGGAATCCGCTTTGGAATCGGCGGCCGTCATCGACAGCCCCGCAGGAATCGTTGGCGTTGTATCTCCGGCTGCTCCCGCCTTCGCCGCCGACCGTCCGATCGACGGCTTCGTCGGCGGCTGCGCCGACAGGGCGCGCTGCCCAGCGTGCTGATCGTCCGAAGGTGCCGGTTCGTCGACTTGGACCGGCATCGGTGTCGTTGGAAGTGTGGGAGAGGCCGCGGCGCGCGGGACCCGTTCGGCGATGGGCGCAGCCATCACCCTCGGGTCCGGGCCATCTTCGATCTCGCGCGCCGCGAAGTACGCGGTCACGCAGACGGCGACGATGAATCCGGCGAATGCGGCAATGGCGCGCCAACTGATGGGCGTCGCCGGCGCCGGGGGCGGCGGCCGGTTGCGGAAGCGCACCGTCTGATGATCCACGACGCGGTTGGAGGCTGAACCGTATCCCGACATTGCCAAGGGCATGAACTGGGACATCACCGTGGGCACCTGCCGCGCTCGCTTCACGGCGGAACTGCACTCATCACACAACTTGCTGCCGGGCGTCGCCGCCCGTCCGCAGATCCTGCATTTCAGCGATGGTCTCGCCGCTGCCGCCGGAGTGTATGCCGCGCTCATCCCGCCCACGCCGTCCTATGACAGCGTCATAGTAGCACAGGTTCCTGCCCCGATTGCAACCCCCTCCCCGCCGAGTGCGGGGCACCGGCCGGGCCGGCCGCCGCCGGGGCCGCCAGGCCGGGATTGCCGGCGGTGGGTCCGGAAGCGGATCCGGCCGGGCGCGCGTCCTAGCCCCGTCTCGCCTCGGCTGCGGCGACCGCCTGCTTCGGATTGATCAGCATTCGGCGGCCGTCGGCGGTGCGCTCCGCGGTGTCGCGGATGATCGCGATGACCTCGGTCGGCTTGAGCTTCGGATTCACCGTCAGCATTTTCGCGGCAAGGTTCGCCACCTGCGGCGAGGCCATCGAGGTCCCGGATTCGGCAAGCTTCTCCCCGCCCGGGATCACGCTTTCGACCTGGTAGCCGTTGGCGTGGGCGACGACCGTCGGGCCATAGCTCGTGAACGACGCCTCGTCGCCGGCCCGGTCGACGGCACCGACGGTGAGCAGGTTCGGCAGCACGATCCCGGCCGGGATGTCCTCGACGAACGTCGCGTCCTGGTCGCTGTTCCCGGCGGCGGTGACGAACAGGACGTCCGGCGCGCTCGCGAATGCCCGCGTCAGCGCATCCTTCGCGATATCGAAGTACGCGCGCGCCGTGGCTGCCCGCTCCTCGGCCGTCTTGCCGAGACCGCACTTCTCCAGGTCCTCCTCGACCCCCTTCACGTTGCCGCCCCAGCTCATGTTGACGACGCGCGCGCCGTGCTTCCTGAGGAAATCGACGGTGGCCTGCGCATTGCGCGCGTCCTTCTCCGCCAGCTCGCGGGTGGGACAGGGGTCGGGCAGCAGCGTGTGGCTGAACTCGATCCGCGCATTGAGCAGGCGCGCGTAGGGGTTCCCCGCGACCGCGATGCCGGCGACGTGCGTGCCGTGGATGTACTGACCGGCGAGACTGAGCTCCTCGATGGCGCCCTTGTACTGGTCCGGCTGAAGATTCGACAGGAACTGCTTGAGCTCGCTCGCTTCCGGGCTGTCGACGTTCGACTGCAGGTCGGAGAAGCCCTTGAGCCGCGATTTCATCTGCGGCAGGCGGCCGCGCAGCTCGGCCGGAACCGGCGCAAGCTCGCCGGCGGCCGGGTTCGCATACCGGTCGAAGGCGATCAGCGCCGGGCGACCCGCAGCATCGCTGGCGACACGCCCCTTGAACAGCGCGCTGTCCACGCCACTGTCCCAGACGGCGACGACGACCGGCGCATAACGTCGTCCCGGAGGCAGCACGACGTCGCGGGCCGCCCAGATGTCGGGCTTGTCGACCTTGTGCGCGGCGAGGTAGCCCGCGTAGGCATCGACCAGCCCCGGCTTGAGCGGCAGCAAGACGGCCAATCGATAGCGGGCGCCGACGATGATCGGGGCCAGGTCCGACGACACCGATCCCGCCTTGTCGACGGTCGGCTGCAGGACGTTGTTGACGTAGCCGAGGGCGAGTGCCTCGGACATGATCTCGAGACCCGCCTTGCCTTCCTTGACCTCGTTCTGGACCACGTCGTAGGGCATGCCGGCGAGCTCGGCGGCGACCAGCCGGGCCACCTCGCGCCGGTACGCCTCCGACGTCGTGTCGCCGACCCTGCGCCGGGCCTCGACGATCGCGCGCACGGTCGTTCCCGACAGCAGCTTGTTCGCCGGCTTCTCCTCGAGCTCGCGGACGGCAGCCGTGGCCTTCAGCGCCTCGTCGTAGCGTCCGTCGAGCAGGTCGAGCCGGGCGCGCAGCGTCAGCAACTCGCGCAGCTTCGCCTTGTCGCGGATGTCGTACTGCGCCAGCACGGCCTCGGTATCGCGGCCGAGCTGCCCGGCGAATGCCCTGAATTTCGTTTCGTCGCGGATCAGCGTTTCGAGCTTGCCGTCGATCTTGTAGGAAAAGACCGGCAGATCCGCGGCCTTATCGATGCGTTTCTTCTCCTGCGCTGGCGCAGCGACAGCGAGCTGCAGCGCAACCATGGCAATCAACAATCGTGCAAACACGGTGGCATCCTCATGTCGTGGAAATGGCGGCCCGCCGGGGGCAGCGGGCCGCCCGTGCAGAGGCGGTATTCTACGAAGGGAGCGGCAGCGCGGCGCCGTGGGCGACGGACGGCGACCGGCGCCGACGGGGCGTCCGGCCCCCGGATGGCCGGCCAATTGTTCCGCGGTCGCGGCTTGCCTGCGCGCAGGGTTCCCGCCGACAATGGCTGCCGTCCACCACAACGCCAAGGACCGCCCACCCCATGACTTCCTCCCCGAAGGTCGCCGTCGTCACCGGCGCCGGCACCGGCATCGGCAAGGCCGTCGCCGTCGCATTCCTGAAGAACGGCTATCGCGTGGTCCTCGCCGGCCGCCGCCGCGAACCGCTGGAACAGGCGATCGCCGAGGCTGCTGCAGCGAGCGGAGCCGCGCTGGCGGTGCCGACCGACGTGAGCGACCCGGAATCGGTCGGCGCCCTCTTTGCGCGAACCAAGCAGACCTACGGTCGCCTCGACGTGCTGTTCAACAACGCCGGCGTCGGCGCACCGCCGATCAACCTCGAGGACCTCACCGTCGAGCAGTGGAAGAACGTCGTCGACATCAACCTTACGGGCGTGTTCCTCTGCACCCAGGAGGCGATCCGGATCATGAAGAGCCAGCAGCCGCGCGGGGGCCGGATCATCAACAACGGTTCGATCTCGGCGCACGCGCCGCGGCCCAATTCCGCGCCCTACACGGCGACCAAGCACGCGATCACGGGCCTCACGAAGTCGACGTCGCTCGACGGCCGCAAGTACGACATCGCCTGCGGGCAGATCGACATAGGCAACGCCGCGACCGAGATGGCGGCGAGGATGGCGAAGGGCGTGCCGCAGGCGAACGGCGAGATCGCGATCGAGCCGCTGATGGACGTCGCGCACGTCGCCAGCTCCGTGCTCTACATGGCGAGCCTTCCGCTCGACGCCAACGTCCAGTTCCTGACGGTGATGGCGACCAAGATGCCGTTCGTGGGGCGCGGCTAACCCAACCCCAGCGCCTGCCTCGCCGGACCGCTCCAGCAGTCCCTGACGATCCGGTTGAAGCCGCGCGGGCGCGGATGCAGCTCGTTCGCCCGCTCGGTGTCGTCGCGGGCGTTCGCAAACCCCGGGGAGCAATCACGATGTCCGAGACGTTCGCCGCGCTGCAGGCCAGGCATCTGATGCAATGCTGGTCGGCGCAGCGGAACTACGCGCCGATCGCCGTCGAGAAGACCGAGGGCTGCTGGATCCACACGACGGACGGACGGCGCATCTTCGACCTGCGCAGCGCGCACGAGTGCATCAACCTGGGGTTTCGCCACCCGAAGGTCCTGGCGGCGATGCGCGCCCAGATGGAGAAGGTCGTCTACGTCACCGACGACTTCGCGACCGAGCCGACGGCGAAGCTCGCGCGCCGCCTCGCGGAGCTCGCGCCGGGGAGCCCCGACAAGCGCGTGTTCTTCTGCCAGTCGGGCGCCGCCGCGATCGAGGCGGCGATCAAGGGGGCACGGCAGCATCGTTATGTCGCGGCGTTCGGCGAGCACGCGGCGCGTACCGATGCCCCGCAGCAGTACCCGTATCCGTACAAGATCATCTCGCGCTACCGCTCCTGGCATGGCGCGACCGCCGGCGCGTCGTCGGCGAGCGGCGACCCGCGGCGCTGGTTCCAGGAGCCGCTGACCGTGCCGGGCGTCGTGTTCGCGCCGGATGCCGATGCGTACCGCTCGCCGTTCGGCGAGGGCCGCGCGGCGACCGAGGCCAACCTGCGCTATCTCGACTACCTGATCGAGCACGAAGGCGGCAACAACAAGGTCGCGGCGATGCTGGTCGAGACGGTCGTCGGGTCGAACGGCATCATCCCGCCGCCCGCGGGCTACCTCGAGGGGCTGCGCGCGCTCTGCGACCAATGGGGCATCCTGCTGATCGTCGACGAGACCATGACCGGCATGGGGCGCACCGGCCGGATGTTCGCGTTCGAGCACTACGGCATCGAGCCCGACATCATCGTGCTCGGCAAGGCGCTGGGCGTCCATTGCCCGATGGCGGCGACGATCTTCTCGGCGAAGGTCGCGCGCACGTTCGACGACCACATCTTCGGCCACGGCCAGAGCTTCTCCGGCCACGCGCTCGGCGCGGCCGCGGCGCTGGCCAGCATCGACGTGCTGCACGAGGACGGCCTGCTCGCGCGCACCCGAGAGCTCGGCGAATATCTCGGCGGCAGGCTGCGCGCGCTCGCCGGCCAGCACGCCTGCGTCGGCGACGTGCGTGGTCTCGGACTGTTCTGGACGATGGAGCTCGTCCGCGACCGCGCGACGAAGGAGCCGCTGCGGCGCGCGACCGAGAAGTACGAGCGCACGATCGTCAAGGACGTCTCCGAGTTCCTGTTCCGCGAGCGCGACATCTACGTGCCGTCGGACAAGTTCGGCCTGTGGATCGTCCCCCCGCTCGTCGTCACGCGCGACGAGCTCGACTGGGTCTGCGCTGCGCTCGACGACGCCCTCGGGCTCGCCGATCGCCTGATCGGCGGCTCCTCCGCATGAACGGAGGGACCAGCGCCATGCGGGCGCGCACTCCGGCACTCGGCGCCGGCAAGGCCGCCGGGCCGACGCGCAACGTCCGGGAATCCCGGCGATGAGCCTCCCCGTGGCGATCGGCGCGCACGGGTTCCGCCGGTGGTACGAGCGCCAGCTCGTCGAGAGCTTCGCGTACCTGACCACCGGCGTGCTGAGCCTGATCATGACGTTGCTCGCCATCGAGATGCTCGAGTTCCGCTCCACGGCCGCGGCGCTGCTCGCGCTGGTCGCGATCGGCGCGGCCGGCGGCGCGCTTTGCATCTTTGCGTGGCGGCGATTCCACCAGCTGCTCTTCCGCGCGGAATACCTTGCCGAGAAGGCGGTCTGCGGCAACTGCAATGCGTACGCCAGGTTCGCGCTCGTCTCCTCGCACGAAGCGCCGGACGCCCCCGCAGGCTGCGCGCTCGACGTGCGCTGCCGCAACTGCGGCAACGAGTGGACGATCCGCTGACGGCGGCTCACCGGACTACCCTCCGCGCTACGCGCTTCGGGCCTGATTCGCGCTCGGGAGCGGCCCTGCGCGCTCACTGGACTACCCTCCGCGCTACGCGCTTCGGGCCTGATTCGCGCTCGGGAGCGGCCCTGCGCGCTCATGTCCCGGCGCGCGATCGGGCGAGTCCGCGAGACTCGGCGCACGGCGATCCCTGCCGGGACGGAATCCCGGCGGACGCGCGCTCAGCCGACGTGGCGCCGCAGGAACTCGATGGTGCGCTCGCGCGCGAGCTTCGCCGCGGCCGCGTCGAAGGACGCCCGCTGATCGCAGTTGAATCCGTGATCGGCCGCGTAGACGTGGACCTGCGCGTCCGGATGAGCGGCGGCGAGCTTGCGCACGCCATCGACGGGGATCATCGCATCGCGCTCGCCGAAGTGCGCCAGCACCGGGCACCGGGGCCGCTCGCCGATCGCGTCGAGCATGCCGCCGCCGTAATAGGGAATCGCGCAGGCGAAGCCGTCCAGGCGCGACGCCGCCATCCACGCGACGAAGCCGCCCCAGCAGTATCCGATCACCGCGACCTTGCCGGCGCTCGCGACGGCATCGCGCGCCGCGGCGACGTCCTGCATCGCCGCGTCGATCTGCGCCCTGCCCTTCAACTCGCGGCCGCGCGCGATGTCGTCCGGCGTGTAGCCGATATCGAGGCCGCGCTCGTAGCGATCGAACAGCGCCGGCGCGATCGCGACATAGCCGTCGGCGGCGAAGCCGTCGCAGACGCTGCGGATGTGGCCGTTGACCCCGAAGATCTCCTGCGCGACGACGAGACCGCCGCGCGGTCCGCCGACCGGGTCGGCGCGGTACGCCGAGAGTCTGAAGCCGTCGGCGGCGGCGAGTTCGATCATCTGTCCCATTCGGCATGACTCCTTGCGAAACGTCGTCGATAGTCGTCTCGCCCCGGCGGCGCTCGACGATCAGAGGTAATACACGGCGAGATAGGCGGCAAGCATCGCCGCAACCCAGAGCACCATCCCGCCCGTGGTGCTCGAACGGGAGAGATCGCGATTGCCGCTGGCGGCACGCCGGCCCGCGTCGAGGACTCTCGCAACGGCCGCCCGAACGGCCCTGCGCAGCGCGCCGTCCGCGGCGGCGATTCCACGGCCGGCGCCCCGCGCCAGCGCCGGTCCGAGCTTCCGGTACAGCCAATCGGTGTCGAGCGTGATCGTCAAGGTCCGCCGCAGCGCCGGCAGCATCACGAAGAACGCGAGTCCCGAGAACAGCAGAAGCTGCAGCACCCCGACGACGTGGGCGCCGGTATACGGAACGTAGTCGACGGGAAACGGGAGCAGCGCATACAGCGGCGCGTACCAGACTCCGAGGCCGATGCACAGGGCCGCGAAGAGCAGCATCGCCAGCCGCATGCTGAGCGGAGGGTCGGCCGGCCGCAGACCCGAGTCCTTCTGGAAGAACACGAACCACGGGTACTTGATGCCGGCGTGCAGGAAGACGCCGGCGGAGGCGGCGGCGAGCAGATACCAGACGACGGTGAGTTGTTGGGCGCTCGCCGCGTCGCCGATCATGGACTTGCTGACGAAGCCCGACGTAAGCGGGAACCCCGAAATTGCGAGAGCGCCTATCGTCCCGCAGAGGGTCGTCAGCGGCATCGTGCGGAACAGCCCTCCCAGGTCGGAGCACTTGCGCCGCCCCGTCGCATGAAGAACGGCGCCGGCGGACATCAGCAGCAGCGCCTTGTAGAGGATGTGGGCGAACGCATGCGACGCCGCGCCGTTGAGCGCCGTCGCCGTGCCGATGCCGATGCCGGTGACCATGAACCCGACCTGATTGACGATGCTGTAGGCCAGTATGCGGCGCATGTCGTTCTCGAGCAACGCATAGACGATGCCGTAGAACACCATGAAGAGTCCGACGTAGATCAGCAGCTCGGTGCCCGGGAAGCCGCGCAGCAGGACGTACACCGCCGCCTTGGTCGTGAAGGCGGAGAGGAACACGGTGCCGCTCCACGACGCCTCGGGGTAGGCATCCGGCAGCCACGCGGACAAGGGCCAGGCGCCCGCATTCACGAGAAAACCCGCGAGGATCAGCCAATGCGCCGGAGAATCGAGGGCGAGGCGCTCGAACACGACCGAGCCCGTCGCCGCCACGTGTCCGGCAATGCCGGCCATCAGCAACACGCCGCCGGCGAGGTGCACCGCCGCATAGCGCAGGCTCGCGCGGTAGGCGGATGCGGTTCCGGCACTCCAGATGACGGCCGTCGATCCGATCGCCATCAGCTCCCAGAAGGCGAACACCGTCAGCAGGTCGCCGGCGAGCGTGACGCCGATCGCCGCACCCGCGTAGATCATCGCGGCGGGCACCTCCAGCCGGCTCACCTGGTTGAGCGCGAACAGCCCCCCGCCGAACGCCATGACGGCGAAGATCAGGGCAAAAAGGCGCGACAGTCGATCGACGGCAAACGGCAGAACCTCGTGGCCGAGGAAGCGCGTTCGCCACAGCACGCCCTCCGGCAGCGCGAGGGTGATGGCGATCGCGGCAGCCGCGGCGCCGAGCACGACGGCGCCACGCGCCCTGCCACGCAGCGGCACCGACGCGAGGCCGGCAGCGATGACGAGCAGACCCGGGTGCAGGAATTCAGTCATCGCGCCGCTCGTGGCCGTAATAGGTGTCGGGCCGCTTCAGGAACACGGCGAGCACCTTGGCCGCCGCGATCAGCACCGCACAGGCGCCGAAGCCGAACCACGCGCCGAATGCGAACCACGACTCGGGCCCGCCATGCTCGCCATGGCTCGTGAAGAAGCCCGCGATCACCGTCAGCGCCAGCAGCACGATGAATGCGCGCCACAGCAGCCGGATGGTCGCTGGACGGACGAGCCAATGCGGTTCCATGTCAGTGCCCGCACGGCCGCCCGAAGGGCACTGACCCGCCCCCTTGGGGGGAGGCGAACTCAGTGAGCTTCGGGGGCCGTTTCATCCTAGTCCCGAAGGGCCGCCCCGACGGACTGACCCGCCCCCTCGGGGGACGGCGAGCGCGGCGAGATTGGGGGTCGTTTCATCCTAGCTCCGGACCAGCTGACGCGCCAGCGCGAGCGGCATGTCGGCAAAGAAGAACATGAGGACCGTCAGCGCGGCCGTGATCACGAGCGCCGCGACCATCGGCAGCGGCGCCTCGCCATGCCCTCCGTCTCCGGCGCGGAAGAACGCGCGGTAGACGATCGGGAGGAAGTAGCCGGCATTGAGGAGCGTGCTCACGACGATCACGCCGACCGCGACGCGGTTGTCCACGGCCATCGCTCCGGACAGGATGAACCATTTGCTCACGAAGCCCGCCGTCGGCGGCAGTCCGATCATGCTGATCGCGCCGACGGCAAATGCGCCCATCGTCCACGGCATGCGGCGTCCGATGCCGTCGAGCTCGCTCACCTCCGTCTTGTGCGCGGCCGTGTAGATCGCGCCAGCGGCGAAGAACAGCGTGATCTTCGCCACGGCGTGCGCGGCGATATGGAGCGCCGCGCCGACGATCGACAGCGGCACCAGCAGCGATGCGGCAAGGACGACGTAGGAGAGCTGGCTCACCGTCGAGTAGGCGAGACGGCGCTTGAGGTTGTCGGCGCGCAGCGCCACGATCGACGCGGCGACGATGGTGAAGCCGGCCACGGTCGGCAGCCAGTCCACGCTCGTCAGTCCTGCCAGCGACTCGATGCCGAAGACGTAGACGATCACCTTCACGACGGTGAAGACGCCGGCCTTGACCACCGCCACCGCATGCAGCAGCGCACTCACCGGCGTCGGCGCGACCATCGCCGCCGGGAGCCACCGATGCACCGGCATCAGCGCGGCCTTCCCGATGCCGAACATGTAGGCGGCGAGCAGACAGCCCTGGACCGCGTTGTCGAGCCGCCCGCCGAGAATGCCGCCGACCCGGAAGTCCAGTGTGCCCGCGACGTGCCATGTTGCGACCATCGCGACGAACAGCAGCAGGATCGAGGTGCCGAGCAGCACGCCGAGATAGACGCGACCGGCGCGCGTCGCCTCCGGGGTCCCGTGGTGCGTCACGAGAGGGTAAGTGACGAGCGTCAGCATCTCGTAGGCGAGGAAGAGCGTGACGAGATTGGCGGCAAAGGCGATCGCGACGGTCGCCGCGAGCGCGAGCGCGAAGCACGCGTAGAAGCGCGTCTGGCCGGCTTCGCGGTTCGCGCGCATGTATCCGATCGAATACATCGAGTTGACGATCCACAGCCCGGACGCCACGAGCCCGAACAGCATGCCCAGCGGCTCGACCTCGAACGCCAGAGGAATACCCGGAAGCAGGTCCAGGAGGCGCAGCGCCGGGCGTTCCCCGGCGAGGACCGCGGGCAACAGCGACAGCACGACCAGGAACAGCAGCGCGGCGGTCGCCAGCGTCACCCCCTCGCGGACATTCGGTGCGCGCTGCGCCAGAACGATCAGCAATGCTCCGCACAACGGGACGACGAGCGCGGCGAGAATGGCGGCCTGCGCGCTCATCGATGTCCCCAGAACAGCGTTTCGGCGGCGCCCGACGCGGCCGCGACGGGCCAGGCGCTGTCCACGCCGAACCAGACCACTGCGGCCACCAGCACCCACGCCGGGACGAGCAGCGGCAGCGGCGCCTCGCGCAATGCCCGGACGTCGTCGGGTGGCTCGCGAAAATACGCGATCTCGACGAATCGCCAGACATAGGCCACCGCGAGCAGCGAGCTCGCGACCGGCAGAACCGCGATCCACCATCCCGTCGCCTCGATGGCCGCGAGCACCAGGTACCACTTGCTCACGAATCCCGCCGTCGCCGGAACGCCGATGAGGCTCAAGCCGCCGACCACGATACCGGCACAGGTCCAGGGCATCGTCTTGCCGATGCCGGCCATGCGATCGAAGCGCACGCTGCCCAGGCGCATCGCAACGCACCCGGCGAGCATGAACAACGCGCCCTTGGTAATGCCGTGGTTGAACAGGTGCACGATGCCCGCCGTGAGCCCGGTCGGCGTGGCGAGGCCGATGCCGAACGTGATGTAGCCGATCTGCCCCAGACTCGAGTACGCCAGCATGTGCTTGAGATTGTCCTGCCAGATGGCGGCGGCGGAGGCCACGAACATCGCGGCGACCGCGAGCACCAGCAACAGGTCCGCCATGGGAAGCGCGCCGAAGACGGCGCCGACGCCGAACACGGAGAAGTAGAAGCGGAGCAGCACGTACACCGAGACCTTGGTCGCGACGGCGGCGAGCAGCGCGGATACGGCAGACGGCGCGTAGGCATACGCGTTCGGCAGCCACATGTGCAGCGGAAAGAGCGCGAGCTTGAGCGAGACCCCCACCGTGATGAACGCGAGCGCCGCCAGGACGGAGCGCTTGCCGCGCACGTCGACGAGGCGGACCGCGAGATCGCCGAGATTGAGGGTGCCCGTCTCCAGGTACAGCAAGCCGATCCCGATCACGAAGAAAGTCGCGCCGACGGTGCCCAGGATCAGGTACTGGTAGGACGCCATCAGGGCGCGCCGGTTCGAGCCGAACGCGATGAGCACGTAGGTCGAAAGGGACGAGACCTCCAGGAAGACGAAGATGTTGAATGCGTCGCCGGTGACGGTTATGCCGGCCAATCCGGCCAGGCAAAGACAGTACAGGGCGTAATAGAGGTAGTGCTGGTCGCGCGGCACCTCGGCGGCGACGCTGCGCCAGGCGAACGGCGCGATGACCGCGGCGACGGCGCCGAGCAGCACCAGCAGAAACGCGTTGACGGCGTCGAGCCGGTACTCGATCCCCCAGGGCGGGGGCCAGCTGCCGATGGCGTACGACACGACGCCGTGCCGCTGGACCTCGGCGAACAGCATGATCGCGCCGACCAGCATGAACGCGCTCGCCGCGGCCGCGATCATCCAGGCGATCCCGCTGCGGCGCAGCAGCACGATGAGCGGCGCCGCGATCAGCGGCACTACCACCTCGAGGACCAGCAAGTGAGGGCTCGTCACGCCGCTGCGTCTTCCGGCGCGGCAGCCGCGTCGAGCGCGACGATCTCATCCTCCTCGATGCTGCCGTAGGCCTCGTGAATGCGCACGACCAACGCCAGGCCGAGCGCCAGCGTGGCTATGCCCACGACGATCGCCGTGAGAATCAGCACGTGCGGCAACGGATTCGAATACAGGGTGAACTTCTCGCTGACGATCGGCGCCGTACCGCCGATCAGCTTGCCGGGGGCGATATAGAGCAGATACACCGACGTCTGGAAGATGGAGAGCCCGATCAGTTTCTTGACCAGGTTGCCGCGCGCGATGACGATGTAGAGTCCTGCAATCAGCAGGAAGATCGTCACCCAATAGCTGAAGTGGCTGAGAAAAGTCACTCGTCGTCGTCGCGGCGGCGGCCCGCGAACATGTAGAAGATCTTGAGCATGACGCCGGAAACGGTGATCGCGACGCCCGCCTCGACCCAGAAGATGCCGCGCTCCTGCCCATGCACCGGATCGCGGTCGAGAACGAAGTAGTCGAGATAGTTTCCGCCGAGAAGCAGCCCGGCGACGCCGACACCCGCGTAGATCAGCACGCCTGCGGCCATCATGACCTCGAGCACGGTGCTCGGAACGACTTTTCTCGCCGTCGGGAGTCCGAAGATGATGGCGTAGAAGATGATCGTCGCGGCGACGATCACGCCTGCCTGAAACCCGCCGCCCGGACCGTAGTCGCCGTGAAACTGCACATACAGCGCGAACAGCAGCATGAACGGGATCATGAGCTTCGCGACGACGCGCAGCACCAGATAGTGCTTCATCGCGGTGCCTCCTGACCGTCGCCGCGCTTCCTGCGCCGGCGCAACAGAGTCACGACCCCCACCCCCGCCGTGAAGACGACAGTCGTCTCGCCCAGCGTATCGTAGCCGCGATAGCTCGCCAGGACAGCCGTCACGACGTTCGGCACCCCGGTTTCGCGGATCGCGTCGTTGACGTAGCGTGGCACGACGTGCCGATGGATCGGCGCCTCCGGGTCGGAAAATGCGGGAAGCCCGAATGTTCCGTACACGAGCAGACCGCCGATGACGACCGCCGCCACCAGCGGCAGCGCCGGGCGCCGGAAGGGCTTCGCCTCCTGTCCGCCGCAGAGGTGCAGCGCCGCGAGCAACAGCACGGTGGAAATGCCGGCCCCGACCGACGCCTCGGTCATCGCGACGTCGACGGCATCGAGGGCGACCAGCACGGTCGCCATCAGAAAGCTGTACGCGCCGCCGAGCACGACGACGGCAAAGAGGTTGCGTTGCACGACGATGGCCAGCGCGACCACTGCCATCAGCGCGAGCAGCGCATTGACGATCAGGGCTTCGATGGCGCCCTCCGTCGCGGGCCGAGCAGGGGCTTCACGCCGCGCGTCATCCCCGCCTTCACGAGGGCATGCGTTGCCGCGGGACTGACGAAGAAGATCAGCAGGCCGATGATCGCGAGCTTCGCCGTGACGAGCGACAAGCCCGCCTGCAGCATCATGCCGAGAAGAAGCAGCCCGAACCCGATCGTATCCGTGATGCTCGCCGCGTGCACGCGGGTGTAGAAGTCGGGCATGCGCAGCAGGCCGACCGCTCCGATCACGCAGAACGCTCCGCCGGCAACGAGAAATGCCCAGCTCGCCACGGTCAACGCGGCGCTCACGACGCGCCCCTCTCGTCGTCGCCCTCGTCGCCGAGATCACCGTACCGGAAGAACTTGAGCACGGCGATCGTGCCGACGAGGTTGAGCAGGCCGTAGGTGATCGAGAGGTCGAGAAAATCCGGACGGCCCGTGAGAAAGCCCATGACCGCGAGCAGCAGCACGGCTCCGGTGCCGACGGTGTTGGCCGCCTGCGCGCGATCGAACACCGTCGGTCCGAGCACGGCCCGTACGACCGCGAGGGCAATCGTGACCAGCAGCGCGACGGCGGCGGCGGCGAACATCAGACCGGCCCCTCGAAGCGGGAGACCTGCCGATCCATGGCGCCGCTCAACACGCCCTCCGCGCCCGCGGCCGTCAGCGCATGCACCAGGATCTCGTCGGCGCTCACGTCCACCGTGATGGTGCCGGGCGTGAGCGTGATGGAGTTCGCATGGCTGCACAGTCCGACATGCGTCCGCTGACTCGGCCGGAACCGCACGAGCGAGGGTTCGATCGGGAGACGCGGGTGCACGATGAGCTTCGTGACGTCCCACGCCGACTTGGCGATCTCGCCCATCAACCATGGCCAGTACCAGAGCGCGCGGTGAGCGAGGTGCGCCGGAAGGCTTTCCTGATCCACGACGTTCATGCGCCGCGCGAACCACACGACCGCAACCGCCGAGGCAATCCCTGCGCCAAGAAGAAACGGCGTGTAATAGCCGGACAACACCACCCAGAATGCAAACAGCACAATTACCGAAGCGACGGCGCGCAGCAAATTGCACCTCCCCCTGACGCTTGCACCAGACTCCGGACCCGCTGGGGCGGCGATCGAATGGCCGGAGGATTGTAATCATTGCGCAAACATGCGACAAGCGTGCTCGCGATCTTGGTAATCTCATCGTCTCGCAGAACGCCGTGTGCGCGGAAAAGGCCGGCAGCGGCGCCGCACTTCCCCCGAACCCCGAACTCCGCCGGACCACTGACCATGCCTCAACTCGAATTCCGCCTGACCGGCGAGTTCATCGAGCTCAACAACCTGTTGAAGGTGACCGGCGTCTGCGCGAGCGGCGGCGCCGGCAAGGCCCTGGTTGCCGCCGGTCTGGTCTCGGTCGACGGCGCAGTGGAGCTGCGCAAGACATGCAAGATCCGCGCGGGCCAGGCGGTTAGCCTGGGCGACGTGCGCATCCGCGTGCTCGATGCAGCATCGGCGCAGTGACGCGATGGCGCTCAAGTCCACGATCTTCAAGGCGGCGCTGCAGGTCGCCGACATGGAGCGCGGCTACTACGCCGACCATGCGCTGACGATCGCCCGGCATCCCTCCGAAACCGACGAGCGGCTGATGCTGCGCGTGCTGGCGTTCGCGTTGCATGCCGACGCTGCCCTGGCCTTCGGCAGGGGGCTGTCGACCGACGACGAGCCCGATTTGTGGCGACGCGACCTCACCGGCGCAATTCGGTTGTGGATCGATGTCGGCCAGCCGGATCCGAAGCGGGTGCGCCAGGCCTGCGGCCGCGCGGAGGAGGTGGTCATCTGCGCCTATGGCCGCGGCGCGGACCTGTGGTGGAGTCGCAGCCGGGCCGTGCTCGAGCGGTCGCAGAATCTGCGCGTGATGAGCGTGCCCATGGCGACCGGCCTGGACCTGGCGAAGCTCGCCCGGCGCACGATGGAGCTGCAGTGCACGATCCAGGACGGGCACGTCTGGCTGGGCGACAAGGACCACGCGGTCGAGGTCGCGCTGACCACGTTGCAGGGCTCGCCGAGCCCGTCGGGCGCCCGGCATCTGCTATAATGCGTCCACGCGGCAATTCGACCAGTCCCCCTGCCGCTGTCAGTTCCGACGCTCTGCCCCCACGCGTTTGCCTGCGACTGGCGCCCTTAGCGGCGACAGGCCGATCGTTTTTTCGAAAGTCATCATGTCCTTTGCCTCACTCGGCCTGTCCGACGCGCTCGTGCGCGCCGTGACCGAACACGGCTACACCCAACCCACGCCGATCCAGCTGCAGGCGATTCCCGCGGTGCTCGCGGGCGGCGACCTGCTCGCCGGCGCGCAGACCGGCACCGGCAAGACTGCCGGCTTCGTGCTCCCGATGCTGCAGCGGCTGGCGTCGCCGCCGGCCACCGCCGCGCAGGCGCTGCGGCCCGCGCGGAAGCCGATCCGCGCGCTGATCCTCGCCCCCACCCGCGAGCTCGCGGCGCAGATCGAGGAGAGCATTCGCGTCTACGGCAAGTACGCAAAGCAGACGTCGATGGTGATGTACGGCGGCGTGGGCATCGGGGCGCAGACCGCCCAGCTGAAACGCGGCGTCGACATCCTCGTCGCCACGCCCGGCCGCCTGCTCGACCATCAGGGGCAGGGCAACCTCGATCTGTCGCGGGTCGAGATTCTCGTCCTCGACGAGGCCGACCGGATGCTCGACATGGGGTTCATCCGCGACATCAAGCGGATCCTCGCGCTGCTGCCGAGGAAGCGGCAGAACCTGCTGTTCTCGGCCACGTTCTCCGACGAAATCAAGGAGCTCGCCGACAACCTGCTGAATGCGCCGGCGCTGATCGAGGTCGCCCGCCGCAACTCGACGGTCGAGATCATCACGCAGACCGTGCATCCGGTGGATCGCGACCGCAAGCGCGAGCTGCTCGCGCATCTGATCAAGACGCAGAACTGGTACCAGGTGCTGGTGTTCACGCGCACGAAGCACGGCGCCAACAAGCTCGCCGAGCAGCTCAACGCCGACGGCATCACCGCGCTTGCCATCCACGGCAACAAGAGCCAGGGGGCGCGCACCCGGGCACTGGCCGAGTTCAAGGATGCGAGCCTGCAGGTGCTCGTGGCCACCGACATCGCGGCTCGCGGCATCGACATCGACCAGCTGCCGCACGTGGTCAACTACGACCTCCCCAACGTGCCGCACGACTACGTGCACCGGATCGGACGCACCGGGCGCGCGGGCGCCACCGGCGAGGCGATCTCGCTCGTCTGCGTCGACGAGCACGAGTTCCTGCGCGACATCGAGAAGCTGATCAAGCGAACGCTGCCGCGGCAGGTCGTCGCGGGATTCGAGCCGGATCCCCGCGCGCGGCCGCAGCCGATCCTGCAACGGCAGGGGCGCGGCCAGCAGCGCGGCGGCGCACCCCAGGGCGCGGCGCGGCAGGCGCCCGGCGGCAGGAGCGGGCACGGGCAGAATCGCGCGCATCCGGGAGCCGGCAGGCCTCATGGCGGCGCAGCGCCGGCGCGCCCTCCGCGTGCCGCGCCGGCCGTCGCTGCGGCGGCACCCGGCGCCCGCGGCCACGGGCCCTCGGGCAGCGCCACGCCGGCGAAGCCGCGGGTCATCCACCGCTTCGGCGGGCGCGGGCGTTAGCCGCTGCCGGCACGCTGACTTCCGGCCACCGGCCTTAACGCGGCGCGCAGGGCGATGCAGGCGATCTGGCACGTCGTCGCCCTCACCTCGCCGCTCTTCCTGCTGGCCGCGCTGGGCTATGCGCTGGTGCGCGGGCTCCGCTGGCCCGGCAGCGTCTCGGACGCGCTGAGCCGATTCGTGTTCGCGGTCGCGGTGCCGGCGCTGCTGTTCCGGCTGATGAGCGATTTCTCGCGCCTGCCGCCGGTGGATGCCCGGCTCCTTGTCGCCTACTTCGGCGGCTGCCTGATCGTGTTCGTGGCGGGCCGGATGCTTGCGTACCGCCTGTTCCGCATGGACGGCGTGTCGCAGTCGGTCTTCGCGGTCGGCGGGATCTTCGCCAACAACCTCCTGCTCGGGGTTCCGCTCACCAAGATCATGCTGGGCGACGCGGCGCTGCCCGTCGTCTCGCTGGTGCTGGTGTTCAACTCTCTGCTCCTGTGGACACTCGTCACGGTGTCGATCGAATGGGCGCGCACCCGCCACGTCTCGCTTGCCGGCTTCGCGGAAACCCTGAGGAACGTCGTCACCAATCCCGTGGTCGCGAGCATCCTGGCCGGCACGGCCTGGGGCTGGGCGGGAATCCCGCTTCCGGACATCGCGGATCGCACGCTCGACCTCATCGGGCAGGCGGCGGTGCCGCTGTCGCTGATCGCGCTGGGGATGGGACTGGCCGAGTTCCGGGTCCGCGAAGGCTGGCGCGAAAGCGTTGCGATCTGCGCGGTCAAGCTCGCATTGCAACCGCTCGTGGTCTACGCGATCGCGCGGCTCCTGGCCCTTCCCCCGCTGGAGACGCAGGCCGTCGTGATGCTCGCGTCGCTGCCGGTCGGCGCGAACGTCTACCTGATGGCGCGCGAGTTCGGCGCCCTGGGCGGGCCGATCGCCGCGAGCCTCGTGCTCTCGACGGTGCTCGCCGCGGTGACGACGCCGATCGTGCTGGTGCTGACCGCGGCCGGGTGAGTCTGCCGAGCCGTCTCGGCCTCGGCCTCCTCGTGCGGATTGCGTGAGGCGGGGTCGCGTGTCGGCCTCGTGCGCCGACTCGCCCCGGTCGCATCCCCGCTGCGCGGGGCCCCTGCTCCCCGGCTCGCGTCGCCTCGGCCTCCTCGTGCGAATTGCGTGAGCCGGGAGTCGCGTGTCGGCCTCGTGCGCCGACTCGCCCCGGTCGCATCCCCGCTGCGCGGGCCCCTGCTCCCCGGCTCGCGTCGCCTCGGCTCCTCGTGCGGATTGCGTGAGCGGGGTCGCGTGTCGGCCTCGTGCGCCGACTCGCCCCGGTCGCATCCCCGCTGCGCGGGGCCCCTGCTCCCCGGCTCGCGTCGCTAGTTCGGCCGGCGCTGGCCCTGGATCATCCGGTACATGCCTTCGACGTTGAGGTCGTAGGTCTCCTTGTAGCCGGCCCAGTTCTCGTATTTCGGAAGCCGCACCACCTGCTTCGCCTCGTCGAGCTTCTTGCCCTCGCGCGCCTGGGCGAGGACGCCGCCGTAGAGCTCCGTCAGATAGGTCCGGAACTCGCGTACGTTCTCCTTCTTGCCGAGCGGTCCGTGGCCGGGAGCGAGGATGTCGAAGTCCATCGTCTCGACGCGCTTCAGCGAATCGATCCAGTCTGGCATGTAGGCATCGGGGAAATCGCGGAAGGCGATCGCCATGACCGGTATGAAATCGACGGCATACAGGATGCGCTCCCTGGGGAAGCGCATCACGATCGAGTTGTTCGAGTGGTTGCGCCCGACATAGGAGAGCTCGACGGTCGTGCCGCCGAGCTCGACGGTCATCTGGTCGTCGAAGGTGATGTTCGGGATCGCCGTCGGGCGCTTCTCGCCGACCATCACCGCCTTGCAGTTCTCGTGCGCGACGAACACGGCCGTGTCCGCGAACACTTCGCCGCCCGAGCTGTGATCGGCGTGATCGTGGCTGTAGATCACGTACCTGACGGGAACCTTGAACCGCTGGGCCAGCTCGGCCTTCAGCCATTTCGCCGCGTCGGCATTGATCGGGTCGGTCGCGATGATGCCGGCGGGCGTGACCGCGAACACCGAATAGTGGAAATTGTTGCGGAAACGATAGACCTCCCCGGCGATCCTCGTGATCTCGCGGATCGGCGCAGCCGCCGTCTGGGCGAGCGCCGACGAGGCGCACAACGAAACACATGCCAATACCATCCCGATGACTCTGGCCACAGACTTCTCCCGTTGGTGATGCCGGATCGGCGAGCGTGCAAACAAGGCCGACCTGCGAATTATTCTAACGGGAATCATTCTCAACGGTAATCACGGGTATGGCACCCCCCGTGCGCTGCGGGGCCCGGCACCCTGCCGCAGCGGTGCGGAAACAGGTAGCATTGGCCGCGGCGGGATGCTCCGCCGACAACAAGGAGGCGAGGATGGCAAAGGGCAAGAGCGGCAGCAGTTATCCGAACCCCAAGGGGCACACCGGGCCGAAAACGCAGTTCCCGCAGGCGCGCCGGCCCCCCTCCAAGATCGTGCCGCGCGTCGTGGCGCGGACCAAGGCCAGCGCGAAGGGGCGCTAGGGGATCCCCGCCGCCTGTCGCGGCGCCCGCAGGCGGCGGCCGCCCACGCGGCCGCCGAGGTCTTTGCGCGTCCCCGATGACGTCCCGCCTCCTCGATCTCGACGCGGTCGACGCCCTGCGCGCGGCGGCGCTGCGCTTCGGCGCCGGGCCCGCCGTCGACAAGTCCCGCGCGCTCGCCGCCTGCGCGGCGCGCGATGTCGCCGATCCCGTGGTGCTCGTCGCGTATCACGATTGCCTGCTGTGCCTGCTCGCCTATCCGGAGACGCGCGCGCTGCGCGCGGCCACGCGGGCGGAGCTGAAGCGCGTCGCGCTCGCCGCACGCCGGATCGTCGACGACGGCCCGGCGCGGGCGCGCGCCAGGCTCGCCAACAGCGGCCTGGCGTGGACGCCCGTGACCATCGCTTTCGGCTGGGACATCGCGCGCTGGCTCGTCCGGCGCTTTCCGGCGCACGCGGACATCGATTCGTTCGGTGACGACGGCGCGCCCCCGCAGACCGTTCTCGCCGAGGCTCTCTCGCCGATGGAATACGAGCTGGCCGCCTCCGACGAAGGGGCGGCCGATTTCGTCGCCAGCGCGAGCGCGGGTCGCCGCGGCACGCGGCTCGCGTGGCTCGTCGATGCGCTCGAGCGCCTGTCCTGCAGCGATGCGCTGCGCGAGCATCTGTTCGAGTCGCTCCGTCCGTTCATCGAGATTCGCCCGCGCGGCTCGATGCTGTCGCGCAGCTTCGTGCGGGGACTGCCCGCGCGGACGTTCTTCCACCGCGACGGGCTCCTGCGCAACGTCGATCTGCGCACGCTGCTCGCGGCGCCGCTGCCGGCACCCCGGAGCCTGTCCGCGGACGAGCGCCAGCACGTCGTCGATGCCGGCCGCGCCATGCTCGCGGCGCTCGGACGCGAGACCGACGCGATCGCGCGCGCGGATGCCGACGGCGTCGCGTATGTTCGAAGTCGGCCGCGGCGTCGCGGTCGCGCTCTACACGATGCGCCCCGACCGGCGCAGCCCGATCGACTCGCACGTCGGGATGATGGTGTTCAAGAACGGCATCCCGGTCGGCTACGGCGGCGGCTGGCCGTTTCTCGGAACCTGCAGAATCGGCGTCAACGTGTTCGCGCCCTACCGCGGCGGGGAGTCGGCATTCCTCTTCGGCCAGGTGCTGCGCGTGTATCGCCAGCGCTTCCGGATCGGGCGCTTCGTCGCCGAGCCGTCGCAGTTCGGCGGCACCAACAGGGAGGGCTTGCAGTCCGGGGCGTTCTGGTTCTACTACCGGCTGGGATTCCGGCCCGTCGAGGACCGTCCGGCGCGGCTCGCGGCCGAAGAATGGTCGCGGATGCAGCGCGATCCCGGCTATCGCACGCCGCTGCCCGCGCTGCGCCGCTTCACCGGCTCGGACATCGAGCTGCGCCTGGACCCGACGCCGGATTGCGAGCCCAACGCCCTGAGCGAGGCGGTGACTGCCTGGATCGGCGCCCGCTTCGACGGCGACCGCACGCGGGCGGAGCGCTCGGCGCTGCGAATCGTCAGCCGCGCCCTGGGTGAACCGCGGATCGACCGCTGGCCGGCGACCGAGCGCCGCGCGTTCGGCGCGCTCGCCGTCCTGTTCGCGCTGATCCCGGCCCTCGACCGCTGGCCGGCCGCGGACAGGCGCGCGCTGGTCGCCCTGATGCGGGCCAAGGGCGGCGACGAGTTCCGCTTCCACGACCTGCTCGCCCGGCATCGGCGGCTTGCCGACGCGCTGGTCGCGATCGGCTCCGGCAGCGGACCGTAGGCAGGCAATCGGCCGACGCCGCGCGGCGAATGCCCTGCGAGTCAGCGTCGCCCGGCCGGCCGCATCACGTAGAATCACGCTGCGGCGCGCCGGCCATGCCGCGCGCCCGACCATGGCTCCGACGACAATGGAACGACCCACGCCCCGACGGCTGTATTGCGTCCGCAACTCCGGCATCCACGGTCGGGGCGTCTTTGCCGCGACGACGATCCGCCGGGGCGCGCTGATCGTCGAATACCGCGGCCAGCGCACGACCTGGGAAGTCGTCAACGACACGCCCGGACAGCGATCCCGCGAATCCGCATCACACGTTCATCTTCGAGACCAGCGACGGCAGCGTCATCGACGGCGGCCGACGCGGCAACGCGGCGCGCTGGATCAACCATTCCTGCGCGCCGAACTGCGACTCCTTCGAGGCCGACGACGGCCGGGTCTACATCGAGGCCCGGCGCACGATTCCGGCGGGGGAGGAGCTCACCTACGACTACCGGCTGTCGTTCGACGGCCGCATCACGCGGAAGGTGCGGGCGGCCTATGCGTGCCGATGCGGCGCGCCGCGCTGCCGCGGCTCCCTGCTGCTGGACCCTTGAGAGTCGCCGGGACGGCCCCGGACCTCGCTCCGCCGTGAATCACCGGGAGTACCCGCCGATGGCCAAGAAGCGCACCCTTCCCTCCTCCGGCACGCGTGGTCGTGCTGGAACACCACTCGCGGGTGCTCGCCGGCAATCCGCTGGGCGATCCGCACGTGCGCAAGCTCGCGGTGTGGCTGCCGCCGCAGTACGACGAGGGCGCGACGAAGGGGCGCGGCCGTCGCCTGCCCGTCCTGTACGACCTGGTCGGCTTCACCGGCTCGGGATTGGCGCACGTCGGCTGGAAGCCGTTCGGCGACAACCTGCCCGAGCGTGCGGCGCGGCTCATCCACGAGCGGAAGATGGGGCCCGCGATCTTCGTGTTCCCGGACTGCTTCACCTCGCTCGGCGGCAACCAGTACGTGAACTCGTCGGCGATCGGCGCCTACGCCGACTACCTGACCAGGGAGATCATCCCGTTCGTCGACCGCGAGTTCCGCACGCTCGCCTCGCGCGAGCATCGCGGCTGCTTCGGCAAGTCCTCCGGCGGCTACGGGGCGATCATCCACGGCATGAAATACGCGAAGCACTGGGGCGCGATCGCCGACCACTCGGGCGACGCGTATTTCGACGTCGTCTACCACCACGACTGGCCGAACACGCTGAACGAGCTCGCCAAGTACCGCGAGCCGAAGCGGGTCGAGGGCGCCTACGACGCGCTCGCCGAGACCCGGACGCGCAAGGGCCTCGCCGAGGGCCTCGACGACGGGCGCGTCCAGCGCTTTCTCGCTGCCCTCTGGAAGCGGGAGAAGTTGTCCCACGCCGAGGTGCATGCGATCATGAACGTCTGCATGGCGGCGACCTACGACCCGGACCCGAAGGCGCCGCTGGGCTTCCGGCTGCCGTTCAACCTCGAGACCGGCGAGCGGCTCGAAGCGCGCTGGAGGAACTGGCAGAAGCACGACCCGATCCGCCTGGTCGCGAAGCACGCGGCCAACCTGCGAACGCTCAAGGGCATCTACATCGACTGCGGCTGGCGCGACCAGTATCACATCCACTACGGGACGCGGATCCTGTCGCTGCGCCTGGCCGAGGCCGGCATCCGGCACACCTACGAGGAGTTCGACGACAATCATTCGGACGTCGACTACCGGATGGACGTGAGCCTGCCCTTTCTCTACAAGGCGCTCAGGCCCTAGCGCCGATTCGGAGGTTCGCTCGATCGTTCGCGGCAGCCGGCGACGCGGGTCGGGCGCCAGACACTTCGGGAGTTGATCATGCGATGGGGCGATTTCCGGCGAAGCGGCAACGTCGAGGACCGGACCGACGGGAGTTCCGGGAGCGGCGGGTCTCCGCTCGGCGGAGGCGCACGGCTGGGTGGCGGCGCGCTGATCGTCATCGTGATCGCGAGCCTCCTGTTCGGCGTCAATCCGCTGGAGATGATCGGGGCGCTCGAAAGCGGCGGCCCGGGGGCGCCGCCTGCGACCGAGCCGCAGCCTGCCCCGGGGTACGGACCGCAACAGGCACCGCCGCCCGGCCAGCCGCGCGCGTCGGCGACCGGCGCCGGATCCGTCGAAGGACTTCGTCGCGGCCGTTCTCGGCGACACCGAGGACGTGTGGGGCGCCGTGTTCCAGACGATGGGCGCGCGCTACGAGCCGCCGCGGCTGGTGCTGTTCCGCCGCGCCACGCAATCGGCGTGCGGCCATGCGTCGGCCGCGTCCGGACCCTTCTACTGCTCGGCCGACCGCCGGCTCTATCTGGACACGGCGTTCTTCAGCGAGCTCTCGCGGCGCTTCGGCGCGCCGGGCGATTTCGCGCAGGCGTACGTGATCGCCCACGAAGTCGGCCACCACGTGCAGAACCTGACCGGCACGATGAAGATGGTCGACCAGCAGATGCAGCGGACGGACGCGCGCGGGCGCAACGCGCTGTCGGTGCGCCTCGAGCTGCAGGCGGACTGCTACGCCGGCGTCTGGGGCCACTTCGCGCAGCGGCGCAACAAGCTCGAGGTCGGCGACCTCGAGGAAGGCTTTCGTGCGGCGGCGGCCGTGGGCGACGACCAGATCCAGAAGCGCACGCAGGGCTACGTCGTGCCCGAATCGTTCACGCACGGCGCCGCGGACCAGCGGCTGCGCTGGTTCCGGATCGGCCTCGAATCGGGCGACATGCGGAACTGCAATACCTTCGCCGCGCGGGGTCCCTAGCGGCAGGCGCTTGTCGCCGCCCGGCGCGCGCCGGGGCGGCGGCCCGGCGCTTCGAGAGCCCCGATGGCCTGCGGCGGCCTGCTTGCGGGGCCCGCTGCGGTCTCGGGTTATCATCCGTGGCATCGCCACGCGCGCGCAACATCGACCCATGGCCACACCGATCACCTCCGCCGCCACGATCGGCCAGGCGAAGCCCGTCGCCGAGCAGGCGCGCGGGATCGCGCACATCCTGCTCGAGGGATTCAACAAGCACTACGCGCTGTTCCGCGAATGCGCGCGCGCGGCGCGCCGGCACTTCGAGGCGGGCAACTGGCTGGCGATCCAGCACGTGGCGCGCGACCGCATCGACTTCTACGATCGCCGCGTGCAGGAGACCGCCGACCGGATCGAGCGCGAGTACCGCTTCGCCGGGCTCGACGGCGCGGGCGGCGACGCGCTGTGGGAGCAGGTGAAGCTCCACTACATCGGCCTGCTGATCGACCACCGGCAGCCGGAGTGCGCGGAGACCTTCTTCAACTCGGTGTCGGTGAAGACCCTGCGCCGCGGCTATTTCCACAATCGGTTCATCTTCGTGCGGCCGGCGATCTCGACCGAGCACATCGACGCCGATCCCGCCGTCGTACCGCAGCTACTACCCGCTGCAGCAGGGGCTGCGCCACGCGCTGATCGACATCGTGCTCGACTTCGGATTCGAGCGGCGCTTCGCCGATTTCGGCCGCGACCTGCGCAACATCCTCGCCGCCTTCCGCAGGCGCGTCCCGCGGCCGTTCGCGCTCGAGGCGAACCACCAGATCCAGGTCGCTGTCCTCGCCGTTCTTCCGCAACCAGACCGCCTACATCGTCGGCCGCGTCGTCAACGGCATCCACACGCTACCCGTTCGTCGTGCCGATCAAGCACGACGGCGACGGCAGGCTGTACGTCGACGCGCTGCTGATGGACGACGCCGATCTCGCGGTCCTGTTCTCGGCCAACCGCGCGTACTTCCTCGTCGACATGGAGGTGCCCTCGGCGTACATCGACTTCCTGCGCGCGATGCTGCCCGACAAGACCGGCCGCCGAGCTGTACACGATGGTCGGGCTGCAGAAGGCCGGCAAGAACCTGTTCTTCCGCGACTTCCTGCACCACCTCAAGCACTCGCGCGACAAGTTCATCATCGCGCCCGGCATCAAGGGCCTGGTGATGACGGTGTTCACGCTGCCGTCGTATCCGTACGTGTTCAAGGTGATCCGCGACAGGATCGCCGCGTCCAAGGACACCGACCGGCAGAGGGTCAAGCAGAAGTACTGGCTGGTCAAGCACCACGACCGCGTCGGGCGCATGACCGACATCCTCGAGTACTCGGACGTCGCGTTTCCCGCGCGAGCGCTTCTCCGACGAGCTGATCGCCGAGCTCGAGGCACTGGTGCCGGAGGCGATCGAGTTCGACGGCGACCACATCGTCGTCAAGCACCTGTACATCGAGCGGCGGATGATTCCGCTCAACATCTACCTCGAGCATGCCGACGACGCGCAGCGCACGCACGCGATGCGCGAGTACGGCGACGCGCTGAAGGAGCTCGCCGCCGTCAACATCTTCGCCGGCGACCTGCTGTTCAAGAATTTCGGCGTCACGCGCTTCGGGCGCGTCGTCTTCTACGACTACGACGAGATCGAGTACCTCGTCGACTGCAACTTCCGGCGGATTCCGCCGCCGCCTCCCGGGTAGGACGACATGTCGAACGACGTCTGGTACCCGGTGGGACCGCACGACGTCTTCCCCGAGGAGTTCGCGACGTTCCTGCTGACCGATCCGAGGACCCGCGAGTGCTTCATGCACTTCCACGCCGACCTGCTCGACCCGCGCTGGTGGCAGGCGACGCAGGACGAGATTCGCTCGGGCCGCCTGGTCGAGGTGCTCTCGTACGCGAACGCCGTGCGCTTCGCGCATACGCCGGGTCCGCGCAAGGCTCCCGCCGGCGGGCTGAATCGATGGCGCCCGGCGCAGGACCGCCGGCGCCGCGCATGCTATCCTGAAATCGTGCATTGCCGGAGTCTCGACATGTGGTCCGCCCGTTCCCTCTCGCGCTGGCCGCGCCCGGCGGCTGTCGGCGCCGTCGCCGCGGCGCTCACGCTCGCCGCCTGCGCAAGCTCCCGAGCAAGGACGAGGTCGAGGCCGCGAAGAACACGATCAGCTGCCAGCTGGCCGGCGAGCGCCTCGTGATCCGCTTCGACACCGGCGAGGCGCGGCTGCTGATGCCGGCCGGGGATCGCGTCGCGCTGTATCAGATCCCCGCCGCGTCGGGCGTCCGCTACTCGAACGGCAGCCTGGAGCTGCGCGGCAAGGGCATGGACCTGCAACTCGTGCGCGACGGCACGGCGACTCCGCTCGCGGGTTGCGAGCCTTACCAGCTTCCGAAGTAGGGTCCCGATGGATGCGCCCGTGCGCCGCGTCGGCGTCATCGGCACCGGCGCGATGGGCGGCGGCGTGGTGCAGAGCCTCGTTCGCGCCGGGTTCGTCACGCTGGCGCGCGACATCCGCGCGGAAGCGCAGGACCTCGCCGTCCGCCACGGCGCCTTGCCCACCGCATCCGCCGCCGATCTCGCGCGGACCGCCGACGCCATCGTCATTCTGGTCGTCGACGCCGAGCAGGTCGAGACGGTACTGTTCGGCGCCGATGGCGTGACGGCGGCGCCGTCGACCACACGCATGGTGCTCGTGTCGTCGACGGTGGATCCGGCGTACGTCGGCGATCTCGCGCCACGGCTCGCCGCGCGCGGCATCGCGCTGCTCGACGCGCCCGTCTCGGGCGGGCCCGCGAAAGCCGCCGCGGGAACGATGACGATGATGATCGCGGGCGACGCCGACGCCTGCGCGCGCGTGCGTCCCGTCCTCGAGCGGATCACGGGCCGGCTGTTCGCAGTCGGTCCGCGCGCCGGCGACGCCTCGACGTTCAAGATCGTCAACAATCTGCTCGCGGCGGCCAATCTCGCGGCCGGCGCGGAGGCCCTCGCGCTCGCGCAGGCCGCCGGCCTCGATCTGCGGCGGGTGTTCGACGTCGTCGCGGCGAGCTCGGGCGCGAGCTGGATATTCGGCGACCGCGTGCCGCGCGCGCTCGACGGCGACTACACCGCGCGCGCCGCCGCGACGCTGCTCTGCAAGGACGTGGGCATCGCCGTGACCGTGGCGGAGCGGCTGGGTGTCGCCGCGCCGTTCGCCCGGCTTGCGCGCGCGCTGTTCGCCGACGCGGTCGCCGCGGGATGCGGCGACGAGGACGACGCGGTCATGGTCAGGCGCGCCCTCGAAGCCGCGGGCCGCCGCGCGGGCCGGTGAGCGCCGGCGCCCGAGCCGCAGCGCTCACTTCGCGCGCCGCGCCGGGTCGATGTCGACGTATCGCCAGACCTCCGAGCGTATGGGGTGCGGCTTGTAGTTCCGGATCCACGGCTGGAGCAGGTGGTCCTCGATCCGGTGCTCGGACAGGCGCCACGGCGCGTACGCGACCACGAGCTCGGTCATCCGATTGAACATGCCGGTGCGTTCCGGCGAGTCGGGCAGCTGCCGCGCCGCGTCGTAGAGCTTGTCGTACTCCGGAAGCCTGAACCGCGCCTGGTTTTCCTGCCCCGCGTTCGGGCCGTAGAGCAGCTGCATGAAATTCTCGGCGTCCGGATAGTCCGCGTTCCAGCCGTCGCCGCGCATCGGAATCTTGCCCTGCCGCGCCATCTTGCGCAGCTCCGGCAGACGGTCCTTCTTGAACACGATCCTGAGGCCGATCGCGTCCAGGCTCTTCTTCCACAGCTCGTCCTCCTGCCGCGCCAGCGAGGTCGGCGCCGACCAGCGCTCGAGCGCCAGCGGCTTGCCGTCCGGGGCTTCGCGGTAGCCGTCGCCGTCGCGGTCGCGGTAGCCGAACCGGTCCAGCAGCGCCCGCGCCGCGGCCGGATCGTGGAGCTGTGCGGTGGTCTTCAGCCCCGGGTCGTGGCCGGCGATGTCCGGCGGAATCGGGCTCGTCGCCGGCACCGCGCGGCCCTTGAGGATGACGCGGATGAACTCGTTCGCGTCGTAGGCCATCCCGATCGCGCGGCGCAGCGCGATCTTCTCGGGCGTGTACCCGCCGACGACCGGGTCGTCCATGTTGAAATAGGTCCAGCGCGTGTTCGGCCGCAGCAGCACCTCGTGCCGGATGCCCTTCGCCGCCAGGTCCGGCTGCAGCTTGCCGTTCGCGAGCGCCTTCTCGACGAAATCCGACGGCAGCCGCTCGAGCAGGTCGAGCTCGCGGTTGGCGAACGCCAGCCATGTGGCCTGGCCCTCCTCGATCACCGCGACTTCGATGCGGCCCACGATCGGCAGCTTCCTGCCCTTGAGCGCCTCCGCGATCGGCGCCGATTCCGGCGGCACCGGGTCCCGCGGGCACGTACGTCGTCTCGCGATACGCGGGATTGGCCACCAGCACGATTTTCGCGCTCCGCTTGTACTCGCCGAGCACGTAGGCGCCGGTGCCCACCGGGTGCGCGCCGAAATCGAGCCCGTAGGCCTCGACGACCTCGCGCGCGACGGCCGCGGTGTTGGGCACGGCGAGGGCGTAGAGGAAGCGCAGATCGGGCTGCTTCAGGCGGATGCGCAGCGTGTAGCGATCGACGACCTCCAGTCCGGGAATGCGCGCGTCGTAGTCGAATTTCCCCGTCTGCTGCGCCTTCTCGCGCACGGCGTCGGCGCCGACGATCTTGCCTTCGACGAGCCACAGCCACGGGCTCTTCACCGCGGGGTCGAGCAGGCGCTTGATCGCGTACGCCTGGTCCGCGGCGGTGAGCTCGCGCGGCCTGCCCTTGAACGCCGGGTCGGGGGTGAAGAAAATGCCCTTCTTCAGCTTGAAGACGTACGTCGCCCCGCTGTCCTGCACGGTCGGCATGGCCTCGAGCGTCCGCGGCACGAGCTTCACCGGGCGCGCGAGGTAGTCGTAGCCGAGCATCGCGTCGTAGATGTTGTCGATGATGCTGTCGGACGCCGCATCGGAGGCGAACTGCGGGTCGAAGCTCGTCTCGGCGATTGCGAAGGCGACGCGCAGCGTCTTCGCCGGATCGGCGGCCGCAGCGGGGATCGGCAGCCCCTGCAGCGCGACCAGCGCCGACGCGAGCAGCCGCGGCCGCCGCGCGACGGCCGCGTCCGCGCCGCATTGAATCGCGCATCGACCAGCGCTGCATGACCATGGCTCTCCCCGTGTGTCCGCTATAATCGTAGCATCGCGGCGCGAACGCGCCGGCAGCATCGTCTCCGCCGAGGGTCGTGCTCGGCCGCGAGTACCCGGCCGGCCGCGAGTACCCGGGGCCGGGCACGAGCACCCGGGGCGGGGCGGCCGGAGCGAGGCTGGAGGTCGATCGCAGCACCGTGGATTCCGCATCGGCAAGGCGTCTCCCGCGTAAGGCGGCGCCCGGCCCCGTCGACCAACGTCACCCGCCGGAGGACCCGGCCGTTTCGAGCCCGCGAGGATTCCGATGACAGTCGACCCGTTCACGCTGCAGCACGCGCTGCGCAAGCTCACCCTGATCGTCGCGGCGTTCGCCGCGGCGGCAGCGCTCGCCCAGCCGGCCAAGCAGCCGGCCGCCCCGCCCGGCAGCGCCATCGCCACGTTCGCGGGCGGCTGCTTCTGGTGCATGGAGCCACCGTTCGACAAGCTGGACGGCGTGCTGGCGACGACCTCCGGGTACACGGGTGGCGTGAAGAAGTACCCGACCTACGAGGAGGTTTCCGCCGGGCACACCGGGCACACGGAAGCGGTGCAGGTGGTCTACGACCCGAAGCGGGTGTCCTACGAGAAGCTGCTCGAGGTGTTCTGGCACAACATCGACCCGACGGTGAAGGACCGTCAGTTCTGCGACGTCGGCAGCCAGTACCGGACGGGGATCTTCGTCCATACCGACGAGCAGCGGCGCGCCGCGGAGGCGTCGAAGGCCGCGCTCGAGGCCTCCAAGCCGTTCAAGGGGCCGATCGTCACCGCCGGTCGTGGCGGCGGCCGAGTTCTGGCCGGCCGAGGATTATCACCAGGACTACTACACCAAGAACCCGGTCAGATATTCCTATTACCGCACCGGCTGCGGACGCGATGCGCGGTTGAAGGAGCTGTGGGGCAAAGCGCCGCATTGACCTCGGTCGCCGCCTTGCCTTACGGGAGCGAGCCCGCATGGAGATGAAGCGCCTGAGCGGCGGCAGCCTGCGCGCCGCAGGCTACGACGCCGCGCGGCGCGCGCTCGTCGTCGAGCTCACCTCGGGAACCTTCGAGTACGCCGGCGTTTCCGCCGATACGTATCGCCGGCTGGTCTCGGCGTCCTCGCCATGGAGCTTCTTCCGCGACAACATCCAGGAAGAGTTCATGGAGCGGAGAATCCGGTAGTCCCCGGTCCAGCCGCGCGGCAGGCTTGACGCCGATCAAGCTTCCGGCGATCCGGTCCAGCCACGGTCGCAACGGTGGATAATAGCGATCGTCGCCAACGACTTCCCCTTCCGCCGCCATGACCGATTCCTCCTTGACGCCCGCCGACGCGGGACCGCCTGAAGACCGAGCTGGAAGCGCGTCGGGAGAAGCTGCGCGTCGAGGTGAAGGCGCAGCTCAAGGGCAGCGGCGACACGCGCGTGGTCGGGCTCGCGCACCGCCTCGAGGAGAACGACGACTGGGCGGTCGCCGATGCGCTGGCCGAGCTGGACATCGCCGAGGTCCGGCACCTGGTGAGCGAACTCGCGGAGCTCGACGCGGCGCTGGCGCGCCTGCGCGACGGCGGCTACGGCGAATGCGTCGACTGCGGCATCGTCATCGCGCCCGCGCGGCTGTCGGCCTATCCGACCGCGCGCCGCTGCATCCCCTGCCAGGAGGCGTGGGAGCGCAAGACCGCGGGGCCGCCGGCGACGGCGGTCTAGCGGCCTTCCGCGCGGCGCGGCACCGGTCCCCGGTCGCGTAGCGCTTCACCCAGTCGAAGAACTCGCGGTACCAGAGCCGCGAGTTCTGCGGCTTCAGGATCCAGTGGTTCTCGTCGGGGAAGTAGACCAGCCGCGCCGGCACGCCCTTCGCCTTCAGCGTGTTGTAGTACTGCAGCCCCTGCGTCCCCGGCACGCGGTAGTCGAGCTCGCCGTGGATCACCAGCGTCGGCGTCTTCGCCGCCTTCACGTAATGATGCGGCGACTGCGCCAGCACGCGCTTCTCGTCGTCCCAGTGGAACGCGCCCAGCTCGTCGGCGAAGAACTGGTAGCCGTCGGTCGCCATCATGCTGCACCCAGTCGTAGCAGCCGGCGTGGCAGACGAAGGCCCGGTAGCGGTCGGTGTGCCCGTTCATGTACGCGACCATGAAGCCGCCGTAGCTGCCGCCGGTGGCGACCAGCCGGGCGCGGTCGACGAAGCCCTGCTTCAGCAGGTGATCGGTCGCGGCCTCGTGTCGGCGAGCTCCTTCGTCGCCGTACGTGCCGGTGATCGTCTCCAGCCACTTCTGCCCGAAGCCGGACGTGCCGTGGTAGTTGACGGCGGCGACGACGTAGCCGCGCGCCGGCGAACACCTGCGTGTTCCAGCGGTAGTGCCAGCCGTCGAGGTGCGCGGCGTGCGGCCCGCCGTGGATCGAATGCATCAGCGGCCAGTTCTTCGCCGGATCGAAGTTCGGCGGCAGGATCAGCCAGACCTGCACCGGGCTCCGCCGTCCGCCCTTGACGGTGAACTCGCGCACCTCGCCCAGCGCGTGGCGCGCGAGCAGCGCGCGGTTGAGCGTCTCGAGCGGGCGCTCGCCGCTGCCGTCGCCGCGCGCCGCGAACAGCGCCGCCGGGTGCAGGTAGCTCGAGCGGTCGAACGCCAGCACGCCGCCGTCGCGCCGACTGCGCGAAGCCGCCGACGGTGCCGCCCGGCGACCCGCAGCGACGGCTCCGCCGCGTCGAGCGTGAGCCGCCAGAGGCCGACGCGGCCGCGGTCCTCGACGCAGAACAGCAGCGCCGCGCTGTCGGGCCGTCCAGGCGACTGCGTCGTCGCGCGGTCGAACGCCGGCGCCAGCCGGCGGATGCGGCCGCTCGTCGCGGTCGAGCAGCGACAGGTGGCCCTGGTCGTTGAACGCGCGCTTGGTGTCGTACGAATGGAACGCGATCGAGCCGGCCGTCGGGCGAATAGCGCGGAGTGCGCGTCGGCGGTGCTCGTGGCCGCGGTCAGCACGCGCTTGCGCCGCGAGGCGAGCTCGACGACGACGATGTCGGTCTGGTTCATCATCGCCGGCTCGGGCGCGAGGTCGGCGGTGATCGCGATCTCGCGCCCGTCCGGCGCGATGTCGAAGTCGTCGGCCGACGGATCCCACGGCGGCAGCGCGAGCCCGGTGCCCGGCGAGCGCGTCGCGGCAGCGTCCGGTGCGCGACGTCGCACGACGAACACGTGCGGCTCGCGGCCGTCGGTCAGCCAGTGATCCCAGAACCGGTACTCGGCGCGCTCGGTGACGTGCGCCTTCACCTTGTCGTCCTTGCGCGCCTTGCAGCCGCTTCGCCTGCTGCGCGTCGGTCGCGAGGTCCGGCCAGACCCAGCGAGACGAACGCGATGCGCTTGCCGTCGGGGAACCACCGCAGCGACGCGCAGCCGGTCGCGAGCTCGGGTCAGCCGCCGCGCCTCGCCGCCGTCGGGCGCGATCAGGTAGATCTGCGGCTCGTCGTCGTCCTTGCGCTTCGCGGTGAACGCGATCCGTGCGTGCCGTCCGGCGACCACTGCGGATCGCTGTCCTTGTCGCCGGCGGTCAGCGCGCGCGGGACGCGCCGCCTGGCGCCGAAGCCGGTCGGGAACAGCCACAGCTCGGTCGCGGCTCTCGTTGTCCGTCCATGTCGAAGCTCGTCACCGCGGCGCAGGCGATCGCGCCGTCGGGCGACAGCGTCGGCGTGCCGATGCGCTTCAATGCCCACAGCGTCTCGACGGACAGCGGCGGCTTGCGGCGCGCGAGCGCTGCGTCGCGGCGGCGCCGCTGGCGCGCGTTGGCATGGCGGCATCGGCAGGGCCTTCCGGGTACAATGGCGACGACCGCGATTCTACGCCGCGCGCCCGATCGCGCCGGTCGATTCCGCCTCCCCGCTCCGCAACCATTCCGCACGATGACATGACGATGAACTATCGCCGGCTCGGCGCCTCCGGCCTCAAGGTGAGCGAGCTGTCGTTCGGCTCCTGGGTCACCTACGGCAACCAGATGGGCACCGACGTCGCGCGCGAGTGCATGGCGGCCGCCTACGACGCCGGCGTCAACTTCTTCGACAACGCCGAGGTCTACGCCAAGGGCCAGTCGGAGACGATCATGGGCGAGGTGCTCGCGCAAGCTGGGCTGGCGCCGCTCGTCGTACATCGTGTCGACCAAGTTCTTCTGGGGCCTCCACGACGGTCCCAACGAGAAGAACACGCTCAACCGCAAGTACCTGATGCAGGCGATCGACGGCTCGCTCGCGCGCCTCGGGCTCGACTACGTCGACCTCGTCTTCTGCCACCGCGCCGACCCCGACACGCCGATCGAGGAGACGGTCCGCGCGATGCACGACATGATCGCCGCGGGCAAGGCGCTGCTACTGGGGCACGTCGGAGTGGACGCGCCGCCGAGATCGCCGCCGCGTGGCACATCGCCGACCGGCATCACCTGCACAAGCCGGTGATGGAGCAGCCGCAGTACAACCTGCTGCATCGCGACCGCGTCGAGAAGGAGTACGCGCGGCTGTACCGCGACATCGGCCTCGGCACGACGATCTGGAGCCCGCTCGCGTCGGGCCTGCTGACCGGCAAGTACAACGACGGCATCCCGCCGGACTCGCGCGGCGACGCTCAAGGGCTACGAGTGGCTCGCCGAGCGCGCTCACCGACCCGGCGAAGCTCGCGATGGTCGCAGCGCCTCGCGCCGATCGCCGCGCGACCTCGGCTGCACGCTGGCGCAGATGTCGCTCGCGTGGTGCCTCAAGAACCCGAACGTCTCGACGGTCATCACCGGCGCGAGCCGCCCGGCGCAGGTCGCCGAGAACATGAAGGCGCTCGACGTCGTGCCGCAGGCTCGACGCCGGAGGTGATGGCGCGCATCGACGCCGCGCTCGCCGCTGCGGCACGCGTCAGGCTCGCGCCGATGAATCCGCTCGAAAGCTGGCGCGAGGAGCAGCGCTCCGCGTTCCTCTATCGCGTCGTGCGCCGAGGCCGAGGCGGCACGACGCGCGCCGAGCTCTTTCGCCGCCTCGCCGGCGAAGCCGAAGCGCAGGCGGCGATCTGGCGCGCGCAGCTCACCGCGCGGGGCCACCCGCCGCCGCGGACCGTATCGTGCCGGACGCGCGCACGCGGCTCGTCGCGCGCGCTGGTGCGCTGGCTCGGACCGCGGCGCCTGCGCGGCGTGCTCGCCGCGATGAAGGTCCGCGGCATGTCGATCTACGGCAGCGTCGATCGCCGCGCGACGCCGGGCACGCGCCGCCCGTCGCCGGCACGCGGCATCGAGCACCGCCACCGCGGCCTCGGCGGCGGCGGCAACCTGCGCGCGGCGGTGTTCGGCGTCAACGACGGCCTCGTGTCGAACGCGAGCCTGATCCTCGGCGTCGCCGGCGCGAGCGCCGATCGCGCAGCGTCGTGCTGCTGACCGGCGTCGCGGGCATGTGCGCCGGGCGCGTTCGCGATGGCGGCCGGCGAATACGTCTCGGTGCGCTCGCAGCGCGAGCTGTTCGAGTACCAGATCGGCCTCGAGCGCGACGAGCTCGACGCAGTACCCCGAGGCCGAGGCGCAGGAGCTCGCGCTGATCTACGCCGCGAAGGGGCTGCCGCCGAGCGAGGCGCGCGCCTGGCCGCGCAGGCATCGATCGCCGACCCCGAGCACGCGCTCGACACGCTGGCGCGCGAGGAGCTGGGACTCAATCCCGACGAGCTGGGCTCGCCGTGGGGCGCGGCGATCTCGTCGTTCGTTTCCTTCGCGGCCGGCGCGCTGCTGCCGCTCGCGCCGTTCATCGTCGCGCCCGGCGCCGCGCGCGCTGCCGATCGGCGATCGGCGTCACCGCGGTCGCGCTGTTCGGCGTCGGCGCGCTGCTGTCGCTGTTCACCGGACGCAACGCGTTGCTGCTCGGGCGCGCGCATGCTGGCGCTCGGCGCGCTGGCCGGCGGCGTCACCTTCGCTGGTCGGCCGCCTCGCCGGCGTCGCGCTTGGCTGATCGCCGCGGCGCGTGCCGCTGCTGCGGCTGCAAGCCCGGGCGCGAGAAGTCGCTGCGGCTGCGCCATCCCTGGATCTTCTCCGGCGCGATCGACGCGCGTCGACGGCGCGCCCGCGTCGGGCGACGACCGTCGACGGTGTCGCCGCCGACGGCGCGTTCCTCGCCCGCGCCGCGTACTCGCCGGCGTCGCAGATCCGCGCGCGCGTCTGGACGCTTCGATCCGCGCGCGACGATCGACGCCGCGTTCTTCGCGCGGCGCGTCGCGCGCGCGGTCGCGGCGCGCGCCGGCGATGCTCGACGCGCGGCACACGGCTGCCGGCTCGTCCACGGCGAATCGGACGGCCTGCCCGGCGTCGTCGCCGACCGCTACGGCGACATCGTCGTCGTGCAGCTGCTCGTCGGCCGGCGCGCGAGCGCTGGCGCGACGCGATCGTCGACGCGCTGGCCGCGGCGACCGGCGCGGCGTGCGTCTTCGAGCGCTCGGACGCCGACGTGCGCGAGCTCGAAGGGCTCGCCGCCGCGCGTCGGGCGTCGCTGCGCGGCGCGCTGCCCGACGCCGGTCGACCTTCGTCGAGGACGGGCTTCGCGTACCGCGTCGACGTCGTCGCCGGCCAGAAGACCGGCTTCTACCTCGACCAGCGCGACAACCGGCGCCGCGGTGCGCGCGCTCGCCGCCGGCCGCGAGGTGCTCAACGTGTTCTGCTACACGGGCGGCTTCACGCTGGCGGCGCTGGCCGGCGGCGCGGCGCGCGTCGCTGTCGATCGACAGCTCGGCCGACGCGCTCGCCCTGGCGCGCGCGAATCTCGCGCTCAATCCGGCGCTCGACGCCGAGCGCGCGCGAATGGCGCGAGGCCGACGCGTTCGCCGAGCTGCGCAAGCTGCGCGACGCGGGCGCGCGCATTCGACCTCGATCGTCGCTCGACCCGCCGAAGTTCGCGCCGACCGCGGCGCACGCCGAGCGCGCGGCACGCGCGTACAAGGACGTCAACCTGCTGGGCGCTGAAGCTGCTGCGCCCCGGGCGGCCTGCTGGCGACGTTCTCCTGCTCGGGCGGCATCGACGCCGAGCTGTTCCGCAAGATCGTCGCCGGCGCGGCGCTCGACGCCGGCGCCGACGCGGCGATGTCGGCCGCTTCGGCGCCGAGCGCCGACCATCCGGTCGCGCTCGCCTTTCCCGAGGGCGAGTACCTCAAGGGTCTGCTGGTTCGCAAATCGCCTTGACGGGGGCGGCCGGCGACCGCTCGTCGCGCCCCGGACAAGACAAGGCCCCAGCCGGTTGCCCGGTGGGGCCTCGTCAGTCGCGACCGGATGGACAGGAGGTCACCCGGCCGTGTTCGGTGCTACGCGCTCGTCAACCTTTCAGGCATTCGCTCATGAACGCCTTGCGCTCATCGCCCTTCTTGTCGCCCGCCTTCGTATTGCAGGCTTTCATCTTGTCCTGCTGCGTCATCTTGGCCGGCGCGTCCTTGGCGGAGAGGCATTCGCTCATGAATGCCTTGCGCTCGTCGCCCTTCTTGCCCGCGGCCTTGGCGTTGCAATCCTTCATCCGTTCCTGCTGCGGGTTCAGCGCGACGGGCGCATCCTTGCCGGCCAGGCAGTCGCTCATGAACGCCTTGCGCTCGTCGCCCTTCTTGTCGCCTGCCTTCGCGTTGCAGGCCTTCATCCGCTCCTGCTGCGCGTTGGGGGCAGGCGGGTCGGCAGCCAACGCCGGGCGTCCCGGCGACCGCGAAGGCGCCGAGAATCGCCAGGGTCAGCAGCTTCGTCATGCGGGTCTCCCGGAAAAGGGTGATGCCGACTTCGCCTTTCGGCAGCCTTGCGGCCGTCCTTTGGGCTCTTCCGTGTCCGGCCAGGCGGCCGGCGGGTTGACGGGCAGTCTACGGCATCCCAAACGCGCGAAGCAACGATTTCGGCCACCGCCGGAAGGACGATGTCTCAATTTGGCCTAATGCAATGCAACAAGGGCCGTGGCACAATGTGGCCTATGCCGGCGCTTGGTCGGTAAATTCATGTTTTTGCTACAGAATCCACCTCGGAACCGCATCGTGCCCACCTCGACCGCCCACCGTAACCGGGCCGCCTCGCTGTCCCATCCGGCCGCCAGGCTGCCGATCGACGACACCCGGATCCGGGAAATCATGGAGCTCGCGCCTCCGGCGCACCTGCTCCGGGAGTTCCCCGCGTCGGAACGCGCCGCCACCACCACCTACGAGGCGCGCCTGGCGATCCACCGCATTCTTCATGGCGCCGACGACCGGCTGCTGGTCGTCGTCGGACCCTGCTCGATCCACGATTACGACGCCGCGATCGATTACGCAACGCGGCTCTCCGCCCAGCGGCACGAACTCGCGGCCGACCTGCACGTCGTGATGCGCGTCTACTTCGAGAAGCCGCGCACCACGGTCGGCTGGAAGGGGCTCATCAACGATCCGCATCTGGACGACAGCTACCGGATCAACGAGGGGCTGCGGCTTGCGCGGCGCATTCTGCTGGAGGTCAACGAGCTGGACCTTCCCGCCGGCACCGAGTACCTGGACATGATCACGCCGCAGTATCTCGCCGACCTGATCGCCTGGGGCGCGATCGGGGCGCGCACGACCGAGAGCCAGGTGCACCGCGAGCTGGCGTCGGGGCTCTCGTGTCCGGTCGGGTTCAAGAACGGCACCGACGGCGACGTGCGGATCGCCGTCGACGCGATCAAGGCGGCATCGGCGCCCCACCATTTCCTGTCGGTGACCAAGGGCGGTCACTCGGCGATCGTGCACACCGCCGGCAACGAGGACTGTCACATCATCCTGCGCGGCGGCAATGCGCCGAATTACGATGCCACGAGCGTCGACGCGACGTGCAAGGAGCTTGCCGCGGCCGGACTCGCGGCGAAGCTGATGATCGACTGCTCGCACGCCAACAGCCAGCGCCGCCACGAGCGCCAGCCGGACGTCGCGCGTGATGTCGCCGCGCAGATCGCCGACGGCGACGACCGCATCTTCGGCGTGATGCTCGAAAGCCACCTGAACCCCGGGCGCCAGGATCTCGTCGCCGGACCGGGCGCTGCTCTACGGAGTGTCGATCACCGACGCCTGCATCGGCTGGGACACGACGGTCGAGGTTCTGAAGACGCTCGCCGACGCCGTGCGCACGCGGCGGTTGAAGCGCGCCGAAGACGCCTAGGCCAACTACGTTGCTGGCGTGGCCCGATCGTCGCGCCACGTCGACCGGCCCCGCCATGTCCACGGAAATCGAGCTCAAGCTGGCGCTCGAACCGGCAGCCATGCCCGCGCTGCTTCGGCATCCGGCGGTCACGGCGCTGCGCCGCGCCCGGATGCGGACGACGCGCCTCGCGAGCGTCTACTACGACACGCCCAATTGCCTGCTCGCGGCCGAAGGCATCGCGCTGCGCGCGCGACGCGACGGCAAGCGCTGGGTGCAGACGATCAAGGGGCCCCCGGAGGTCGCCGGCGGAGGCGGCCTCCAGGCGCGGGCCGAGTACGAGTGGCCGCTGCCGGGGTCGGCGCTCGACGTGACGCTGCTCGCCGCGACGCCCTGGCGCAAGCTGATTGCAATTGCGGAAAAGCGCGGCCTCGCCCGCTGCTTCACCACGGATTTTGAGCGCCGGACGGTCCCGCTGCGCTTTCCCGACGGCACGCTCGCGCTGCTCTGCGTCGACCGCGGCGAGATCAGGGCGGCGCGCGACGGCCGCATGCGCCGCGTGCCCATCGCGGAGATCGAGATCGAGCTCGAGACGGGCGCCGCGGCAAATCTGTTCGGCCTCGCGCTCGCGCTGGCCGCCGACCTCCCGCTCGCGGTCATGGCCGTCAGCAAGGCCGACCGCGGCCACGCGTTGCGCCGCGGTGAGCGCGATCTTGTGACGGCGCCGGCCAAGGCGCGCGGCATCGCGTTTGCCGAGCACGCGCCGACCGTCGACGTGCTTTCGCAGCTGGTACGCGAATGCCTGCAGCAGATTGCGGCCAATGCCGCAGGTCTCCTCGAGGACGACGACCCCGAGTGGGTGCATCAGATGCGGATCGGCACGCGGCGTCTGCGCTCCTGCCTGGCCCTGGTCGCGCACCTGGCGCGGTCCGCCGCGCTCGATTTCATCGTGACCGAGGTCACGTGGCTTGCCGGCGTGCTCGGGACGGCGCGTGACTGGGACGTGTTCATCCGCGAGACGCTGCCGCCGCTGACTGCCGCGCTGGCGCGGGACGCGACGACCGCCGCCGCGCTGAAGCGCTTGCGCGCACGCGCGCTCGCACGGGGCCGGGCTGCGCGGGCAGCAGCGCGCGACGCGATCGCTTCGCCGCGCTTTCACCGCCTGCTCCTGGCCGGCGGCCTGCTCTGCGCCACGCCGCGGTTCGGAACGCAGCCTCCCGCCGTCGGCGCCGTGGAAACCGACGTGCTGAGCGCTCCCGCCGACGCATTCGCCCAAACGCTGCTCACGCGCCGGCATCGCAAGCTCCACGCGCGCGCCGCCGCGCTGGCGCACGGCTCGCCCGAGGAGCGGCATGCGGTCCGCATCGCCGCAAAGCGCCTGCGCTATGTCGCCGAGTTCTTCTCGCCGCTTTTCCGCGCAAGCGGGTCAAGCCGTACCTGAAGGCGCTGACGGCGCTCCAGGACGTGCTCGGTCGCCTCAACGACACCGCCACCGCGCTCCGCGTCGCGAGCGAAACGGGCGGGCCCGCGGCGGACGTCGCGGCAGGCGCAGTTCGCGGCTGGGTCGCCGCGCAGGCCGCGGCACTCGACCCGGATCTCGCCCGCAGCTGGCGGCGATTTGCCGACGCGAAGCCGTTCTGGAGTCGACGTTAATGCCCTCCTGCCGGCCCCCGTCTGTCCTCTTGCGGCCGCGCTTGGCTGACGCCGGTGTCGACGCCGTGGCGGCGCAGGCGCTTTCGCTGCCGGCGTCGCCGTTTCGCAGCCCCGGCTGGCTCCGGGGCGGCCACGCGCAGACGATCTGGCCCTACCTGCTGCCGCGGATTGCGACGCGCTATCGGCGCGAGCGCGTGGATACCCCCGACGGCGACTTCTGGGATTTCGACTGGGTCGACCCGGCCGATTCCTCGCCGGAATCCCCGCTCCTCATACTCCTGCATGGGCTCGAGGGCGGGTCGGACTCGCATTACGCGCGGGCGCTGATGGCTGCCGTCGCCGCACAGGGTTGGCGCGGCGTGGTCCCGCACTTCCGCGGCTGCGGCGGCGAGCCGAACCGCAGGCCCCGGGCGTACCACTCCGGCGACCACGAGGAATTCGCCGCGATGCTCGCCGCGATCCGCGAGCGCGTGCCGGCGCGAATCCGCGCTGTACGCCGTGGGCGTGTCGGTCGGAGGCTCGGTGCTGCTCAATTGGCTCGGCCGCCACGGCCGTGCCGCCAATGCGGTACTGCGCGCGGCCGCGGCCATATCGACGCCGCTGGACCTGACCGCTGCCGGCTATGCGATCGACCGCGGCGCGAATCGCATCTATGCGCGGCACTTCCTGCAGACGCTGAAGCCGAAGAGCATCGCCATGGCGCGCCGCTACCCCGGCCTGCTCGACGCGAGGCAGGATCCGGCGCGCGCGGACGATGTACGCGTTCGACGACGCGGTCACCGCGCCGTTGCACGGGTTCGCCGGCACGCCCGACTACTGGCGGCGCGCGTCGTCGAAGCCCTGGCTCGCGCACATCGCGGTGCCGACGCTGGTGCTGAACGCGAAGAACGATCCGTTCGTTCCGGACGAGTCGCTGCCGCGGCCGCGCCGAAGCAAGTCCCGACGTCGTGCTCGAGCAGCCGTACGCGGGCGGCCACGCGGGCTTTCTGTCGGGGCCGTTTCCCGGCAGCCTCGGGTGGCTGCCGCGCCGCCTGCTAGACTTCTTCGAAAACGGCCGGTAGCGGCCGCTGCCCGGATCCCACCAACCCGCTCCGTGACTCCCATGACGCTTCCCCCGGAAATATTCAAGGCCTACGACATCCGCGGCATCGTCGGCAAGACGCTGACGCCGCCGATCGTCCGCGCGATCGGTCAGGCGCTGGGCACCCTCGCGCAGGAGCGCGGCCGCGACACGCTCGTCGTCGGCCGCGACGGCCGCCTGTCCGGTCCCGAGCTGGCGGACGCGCTGGCCGAGGGCATCCAGGCGTCCGGCGCCAACGTCGTCGATGTCGGGCATGGTCGCCACGCCGATGACCTATTTCGCCGCGCACCACCTCGGCACGCAGTCGAGCGTGATGGTGACCGGCAGCCACAATCCGCCCGACTACAACGGGCTCAAGATGGTCGTCGCGGGCGACACCTTGTCGGGGCCGGAGATCCAGGCGCTGCGCGAGCGCATCGAGGCCGGCCGGGTCACGCGGGGAGCCGGGACCTGGCGCAGCGCCGACATCGGGGCGGCGTATCTGAAACGCATCGTCGGCGACGTCAAGCTGGCGCGCCCGATGAAGATCGCCGTCGACTGCGGCAACGGCGTCGCCGGGGCCTACGCCCCGACGCTTTTCCGGCGTCTCGGTTGCGAAGTGACCGAGATGTTCTGCGACGTCGACGGGAATTTTCCGAACCACCATCCCGATCCGTCGAAGCCGGAGAACCTCGCCGATCTGGTCGCGGTGCTCGCGCGCGGGCAGCACGAGCTCGGCCTCGCCTTCGACGGCGACGGCGACCGGCTGGGCGTGGTCACGCGCGACGGCCACGTCATCTACCCCGACCGGCAACTGATGCTGTTCGCCGCCGACGTGCTCGCGCGCGTGCCCGGCGCGACCGTGATCTACGACGTCAAGTCGACGCGCAATCTCAAGCCGTGGATCCTCCGCCACGGCGGGGTGCCCCTGCTGTGGAAGACCGGGCACTCGCTGATCAAGGGCAAGATGAAGGAAGTCGGCGCGGCGCTCGCCGGCGAGATGAGCGGCCACACCTTCTTCAAGGAGCGCTGGTACGGCTTCGACGACGGTCTCTATGCCGGCGCCCGGCTGCTGGAGATCCTGTCGCGCGACGCCAACCCGTCGGCGGTGCTCGACGCGCTGCCCGATGCGGTGTCGACGCCCGAGCTCAACGTCGCCTGCGCCGAAGGCGAGCACCATGCGCTGGTCGCCAAGCTCGGCGAGAGCGCCGAATTCCCCGGCGCGACCGACGTCGTCCGCATCGACGGACTGCGCGTCGAGTATCCGGACGGGTTCGGGCTCGCGCGCGGATCCAACACCACACCGGTCGTCGTGCTGCGCTTCGAGGCCGACAACGCAGCGGCGCTGGAGCGCATCAAGGCCGAGTTCCGGCGCGTGCTCGCCGCTGCCAAGCCCGGGATCGCGCTGCCGTTTTGAAGGACTCGCACGCGAGCGCCAACCGCGTCGGCATTCTGGCCATGATCGTCGCGATGGCCTGCTTCATCGTCAACGATGCGCTGGTCAAGTACGCGAGCCAGACGATGGCGGCCGCGCAGCTGATCTTCGTCCGCGGTGTCGTGGCCTCGGTGCTGGTGCTGGCCGTGGCCCAGGCGATGGGCGCGACCCGGCGGATCAGGGAGACCGCGCGCGGGTGGGTGGCCGTCCGTGCCGTCGTCGATGCAGTCGCGACCGTGCTCTTTCTCGTCTCGCTCTTCCACCTTCCGCTCGCCAACGCCACCGCGATCAACATGACCTCACCGCTGTTCATCACCGTGCTGGCGGCGATGTTCATCGGCGAGCGGCTCGGTCCGGCGCGCTGGCTCGCCGTCGGCGTCGGCTTCCTGGGTGTCCTGCTGATCATCCAGCCGCAGGCGGAGGGCTTCAATGTGTACGCGCTGGTCTGCCTGCTCGCGACCGTGCTGCTGTCCGTGCGCGATTTGCTGACGCGGCGCGTTCCGCCCCGCGTTCCGTCGATACTGATCACCCTGTCGAATTCGCTTGCGGTCACGCTGCTCGCGGGCGCGCTGTCGCTGATCGAAGGCTGGCGCCCTTACGGCGCGTTCGAGCTGGGGCTGCTCGCCGTCGCGGCCGTCTTTCTGTCGACCGCCTATTACCTGATCGTGGTCAGCACGCGGCGCGGCGACCTGTCGCTCGTCGCGCCGTTCCGGTACACGGCGCTGCTGTTCGCGACCATCGCCGGCTTCGTGGTCTGGGGCGAGACGCCCAACGCGCTCGGCTGGAGCGGCATCGCGCTCGTCGTCGCGTCCGGCATCTACGTGCTGCGCGCGAGCCGGCGCGCCCGCGCGGCGCCGGTGGCGCCGGATTGACCCGAGCGCTGGCCGCGGGGCTGCGCGTGACGCCGCAGTGTCTGCCGCGCGCCACCCGCGACCGCGGTGGGCGGCCCCGGGCGATCGGCGCATGCACGGCCTCAATGCCCGCCGGCCCCCATCAGCGCCAGCAGCACGCCGCCGGCGACCACGCTCGCGACCTGTCCCGCGGCGTTCGCGCCCATCGCGTGCATCAGCAGGTAGTTCTCGAAATCCGCCTCGTGCGCCATCCGCTGCACGACGCGCGCTGCCATCGGGAAGGCGCTGATCCCGGCCGCGCCCACGAGCGGGTTGATGCGCCCCCCCGACAGCAGGTTCAGGAGCTTCGCAAACAGCACGCCGGCCGCGGTGTCGACGCCGAACGCGACGATGCCGAGCACGAGAATCGCGAGCGTGCTGGGCTTCAGGAACTCGCTGCCGACCATGGTCGAGCCGATGGCAAGGCCCAGAAACAGCGTCACCACGTTGGCGATCTCCTGCGACGACGCCTTGGTCAGCCGCTCGACGGCGCCCGATTCCTTCATCAGGTTGCCGAGCATCAGCATGCCGATCAGCGGCGTCGCGAAGGGCACCAGCGTGCCGACCAGCAGGGTGACGATGATCGGGAACAGGATGCGCGTGCGCCGGCTGATCGTGCGCTGGCTGTAGGGCATGCGGATGCGCCGCTCCTTCTCGGTGGTGAGCAGGCGCATGACCGGCGGCATGATGATCGGCACCAGCGCCATGTAGCTGTACGCGGCGACGGTGATCGGTCCGAGCAGGTGCGGGGCGAGGATGCCGCTCACGTAGATCGACGTGGGGCCGTCGATCGCGCCGATGATTCCGATCGACGCCGCCTCCTTGTGCGTGAAGCCGAGCGCGAGGGCGAGGATCAGGGTCAGGAAGATGCCGAACTGGCCGGCGGCTCCCAGCAGCACCATGCGGGGGTTCTCGAGCAGCGGGCCGAAGTCGGTGAGCGCGCCGATGCCGATGAAGATCAGCAGCGGAAACAGCTCGTTCCCGATCCCCATGTTGTAGAGGATGCGCAACATGCCGTCCTCGGCGATCAGCGGCGACAGCGGCAGGTTGGCGAGCATGCAGCCGGCGCCGATCGGCACCAGCAGCAGCGGCTCGTAGTCGCGCGCGATGCCGAGGTAGAGCAGCACCAGGGCGACGCCGATCATGATCAGCGATTGCGGCGTGACGTTCGCCACACCCTGCATCAGGAGTCCGAGCGTATCGCCGTCGACCATCGCCTAGCCCTCCGCGAACCGGACGATCGCATCGCCGTGGCCGACGGCCTGGCCGGCGGCCACGCACACCTCGGCAATCGTGCCGGCGCGCGGCGACTTGATGCTGTTCTGCATCTTCATCGCCTCGAGCACGGCGACCTCCTGCCCGCGCGCCACGGTGTCGCCGGGCTTCACGGCGATAGCGAGAATGACCCCGGGCATCGGCGCCGAGAGCGTGCCGGTGCCGCCGCCGGTTGCCCTGCGCGCCGCAGGTTGCGACGCCGCCGCGCGCGGCGTGGCGGCCTTGCGCACGGGCGGCGCGGCCGACTCCGCCGGCGCCTGGCCGGCGGCGCCGCTGCGCGCAGGCGCGGGCAGCGACGTGACCGCTACGTCCGGCAGATCCTCGTCGCCCGAAAGCTGCACCTCGTAGGTCTCGCCGTCGACGACGACGTTGAACCGGTCGGCGGCAAGCTCCTCGATGTCGATCGCGAAGGTCGCGGCCACTGATGTCGACGATGTAGCGCCGCATCACCGTCCCCCTCGCACCCACCTCGTGTTCTGCCGCATTCGCCCGCTCGCCAGCCAGCGCGAGGCGTAGAGCAGGCTGCCCGGCAAGTAGCTGCGCATCGCCGGGGCCGCCTCCTGCCGCCGTCTGGCGCTGTGCGCCAGCGTCGCAACGACGATCGCGGCGATCAGGTCCGCATCCATGCCGTCGACCCGATGCACGGAGAGTTGCGGCGTCCCGGCGGGCGCGTCATCGCCAGCTTCGCCCGGTGCCGTCGTCGCGGTCGTGTCGGAGGGCGCGGCACCCGGCGCGGCCACGGGGCGGTCGAAGCGCATGACGAGGGTCAGCACGCCCCACAGCAGCGCCAGGAGGCCGAACACGGCACCCATGCCGAGCACGGTGATCTGCAGGCCCCAGCCGAGATTCTCCATTGCGCCTCCGCGATCGATCGAGACCGGCGTGCCGTTAGGTCGGGCCCAGCCCGTGCTTCTTGGGCGGGTTCTCCTGCACCTTCGTGCGCAGCACTTCCATCGCGCGGATGAGGCGCGGGCGCGTCTCGCGGGGCTCGATGACCTCGTCGATCTGGCCCACGTCCGCGGCGCGGTACGGATTGAAGAACTGATCGCGGTAGTAGGCGATCAGCTCGCGCTCGCGCGCCGCCGGGTCCGGCGCGTTCTGCACGTCGTTGCGATAGAGCACGCGCACCGCCGGCTCGGCGCCCATCACGGCGATCTGCGCGGTCGGCCAGGCGAAGGCGAGGTCGGTGCGCATCTGCTTGCTGCACATCGCCACATACGCGCCGCCCATCGCCTTCCGCGTCACCAGCGAGATCTTGGGCACCGTCGCCTCGCAGTAGGCATAGATGATCTTCGCGCCGTGACGGATGACCCCGCCGTACTCCTGGTCGACGCCGGGCAGGAAGCCCGGGACAGTCGACGAACGTGACGAGCGGGATGTTGAAGGCATCGCAGATGCGGATGAAGCGCGAAATCTTGTCCGAGGCGTCGATGTTGAGCGCGCCGGACATGTACGCCGGCTGGTTCGCCACGATCCCGATCGAGTTGCCGTCGAGGCGCGCGTAACCCACGACCGCGTTGGGCGCGTACTCGGGGTGCAGCTCCATGAAGCTGCCCTCGTCGAAAACCATCGCGATCACGTCGCGGATGTCGTACGGCTCGCTTTCCACGCTCGGGATGATCGAGTTGAGCGCCTCGTCCATGCGATCGGGCGGGTCATGGGGGACGATGGGCGGGGGGTCCTCGTTGTTGTTCTGCGGCAGATACGAGAGCAGCCGCTTGACGGCGTCGACGCCGGCGATCTCGGTGTCGGTCGCGAGATGCGCAACGCCGCTGCGACCCGCGTGCACGTGCGCGCCGCCGAGCGACTGGGCGGTCACGTCCTCGCCGGTCACCGTCCTGATCACGTCGGGTCCGGTCAGGAACATCGAGCTGTCCGAGGCCATGATCACGAAGTCGGTCAGGGCCGGCGAATACACGGCGCCGCCCGCGCAGGGGCCGAGGATCAGCGAGATCTGCGGGATCACGCCGGAGGCCATCACGTTGCGCACGAACACCTCGCCGTACGCGGCAAGGCTGCGCACGCCCTCCTGGATGCGCGCGCCGCCCGAGTCGTTGAGGCCGATCAGCGGGATGCCGCTCTGCAGCGCCAGATCCTGGATCCGGCAGATCTTGTGCGACTGGACTTCCGAGAACGAGCCGCCGAGCACCGTGAAGTCCTGCGCGAACACCGCGACGCGCCGGCCGTTGACCTTGCCGAAGCCCGTGACGATGCCGTCGCCGGGAAAGCGCTGCTTGTCGAGGCCGAACTCGGTGACGTTGTGGGTCGCGAGCGCGCCGAACTCCTGGAACGAATCCTGATCGAGGAGCAGCGCGAGCCGCTCGCGCGCGGTCAGCCTGCCCCGCGCGTGCTGCTGCGCGATCCGTTGCTCGCCGCCGCCCAGCACGGCGCGGCTGCGCATTTCGCGCAGCGTCGCGAGTTGGTCGCCCGTCGTCCCTTCCGCCATCCCTGCCTCCCCGTCCGACCGCCGGGCTTTTTCCGACCCGTCGCGCCGTATATACCACCGGGCGACGCCGGAGCGCCACCGGAATTCGCTAGCGGGCGCCGTTCACCCGCCTGCCCGGGCGGGTCGGGCGCGCCGCCGCGTAAACCATTGCAGCGCGACGATCAGGGTGACCCCGGCGAGACCGGCCACGTCGGCCGCCGGCGCCGGGTAGACGAGCAGCAGGCCGCAGGCAACGAGCACCCAGCGCTCGACCCGGCCGCAGGCGCGCAGCAGCCACCCCTGCGCGCCGGCCGCCAGCGCGGCAATGCCGACGCAGGCGGTGAACGCGATCCAGGCCACGTGCAGCCACGAGCCGTCCTTCGGCAGCTTGAGCAGCAGCCCGACCCCGGATGGATCGAGGACGAAGACGAACGGCACCACGAACGCGGGCAGCGTGTACTTCCACGCCTGCAGCGTCGTCCGGTACGGGTCGCCGCCGGTGATCGCCGCTGCCGCGAACGGCGACAGCGCGGTCGGCGGCGACACCTCGGAGAGCACCGCGTAGTAGAAGATGAACATGTGCGCCGCGAAGTCCGGCACGCCGAGCTTGATCAGCGCCGGCGCGGCGATCACCGCGCAGATGATGTAGCTCGCCGTCACCGGAACGGCGAGGCCGATGACCCACACGATCAGCGCCGTATACAGCGCGGTCAGGAACAGGCTGCCTCCCGCGTAGGCGATGACGATCGCGCTGAACTTGAGGCCGAGGCCGGTCTTGGCGACCACGCCGACGATGATCCCGGCGGCGGCGCAGGTGGCAGCGACGTTCAGCACCTGGCCCGAGCCGTCGCGCAGCGCGTCGACGACCTTGCGCCACCCCATCGCCGTATCGCGGCGCAGGAACGACACCGCGAACGTGACCACCGTCGCCCAGAACACCGCGAGCATCGGCGAGAAGCCCCAGACCATGAATGCGACGATCGCGATGAGCGACACGAAGTGGTACCAGTAGCGCTTGGTCAGCAGCGCGAGCTGGCCCTCGACGGCCGTGGCCACATCGGGCATTCCGAACCTGCGGGTGTCGAACTCGACCATGAGGAACAGCGACAGGTAGTACAGCAGCGTGGGCACCGTCGCCATCAGCAGCACGTCGAGGTAGCCGATCTTCAGGAACTCGGCAATGAGGAAAGCGGCGGCGCCCAGCACCGGGGGCGAGATGATCGCGCCCAGGCCCCCGGCCGCCAGCAGGCCGCCCGCAGCTTCTGCGCCGTAGCCCGCCCGCTGCAGCATCGGGTAGGCGACCGAGCCGATCGTCACCGTCGTCGCCACGCCCGAGCCCGAGGGTCCGCCCAGCAGGAACGACGCCAGCACCACCGTGCGCCCGGCGCCGCTGTGCCGGCTGCCCATCGCCGCGAAGCTCCAGTCCAGATAGAACTTGCCCGCGCCCGATTGCTGCAGGAAGGCGCCGTAGATGGTGAACAGGATGATGAGCGACGACGACACGTCGACCGCCGTGCCGAAGATGCCTTCGAGCGTCTGGTACATGAACCCCGACAGGCTGGCCACGTCGTAGCCGCGGTGCGTCCACTGCCCGGGCAGCCACGGACCGAGGAAGCCGTAGGCGAGGAACGCCCCGATCACGAACAGCATGATCCAGCCGGACGTGCGCCGCACCGCCTCCAGCACGAGCAGCACGAAGATCACGCCAAAGAAGACGTCGGTCTGGCTCGGCAGCGTGTTGCGGTCCCAGACGTCGTCGCCGCCGGCGAGCAGATGGACGATCGTCGCCACGCCGAGCGCAGCGCAGACGACGTCCCACCACATCAGCCGGTTGCGGTACCGGGCGGCGATCGGGAAGAGCAGGAAGACGAGCAGCAGCGTCCACCCGACATGCACGGGACGCAGGACCTGCGCCGGGACGATCTCGACGGCCGCGTAGAGATGGAACAGCGACATGCCGGCGAGCAGCACGGTCGCAAAGCGGGCGAGCCAGCCGCGATAGCGGTTGGTGGCGCCCTCCTCCTCCTCGATGTAATGCTCGGCCTGCCGGAGCCGTTCCTCGCTGACCTGCGGCTCGGGTGGCGGTGTCTCGGCCGGGCGTTCGGGCTCCGTCGTCACGGGTGCTCCCTGCCCATTGCGACGCGCCTAGCGTAGCACGGGGGCCGCGTTTCGCGCGCCGTGTGACGCAGGTCACGGAGCCCCCCGGGCCGCGATGCTAACCTGACCGACTCTGGCCAATGGAGTGATCCCATGCAGAACCGTTACGGATTCGGGAAGCGCGTGACGCAGCCGTTCGCGGCGGCGCTGGCGTCGGTCGCCGCGGAGCTCGCGAAGGAAGGCTTCGGCGTGCTGACGGAAATCGACGTCGCGGCGACGCTGAAGAAGAAGCTCGGGCGCGACATGCCGCCCTATCGGATCCTCGGAGCCTGCAATCCTCCGTTCGCCGCCCAGGCGCTCGACGCGGAACCGTCGATCGGGCTCCTCATGCCGTGCAACGTCGTCGTGCGGGAGGATGCCACCGGCGCGGTCCACGTCGAGTTCATGGATCCGCGGCCGATGTTCGAGCTCGTCGGCCGGCCCGAAGTCGAGCCGCTCGCCAACGAAGTGCGGGAGCGGCTGCGGCGGGTGATGGACGCGCTCTGAGCCGCCCCGGCGGCGCGCGCCACGATCGCTGCGCGCGCCGGGACCGGATGCCGCGCGAGGGCTGCGGTCAGTTGACCTTGATGCCCTGCTCCGCGTAGTACTTCTTCGCGCCCGGATGGAACGGGATCGGCGTGCCCAGCGCCTGGCTCTTGAGCTCGATGTTCTGCGCCTCCTTGTGCACGGCGACCAGCTCGGGCTTCTTCTCGAACAGCGTCTTGACGATGCTGTAGGCCATCGCATCGCTCATCTTGTCGCTGGCCACGAGGATGTTCCAGACGTCGACCTCGGCATTGGGCTTGTCCTGCCCGCCGTAGGTGCCGGCCGGGATGACGCCCTTCACGTAGAGCGGCCCGTATTTCTTGTTCATCGCGTCGACGACCTCGTCGTGGTCGATCAGCTTGATCTTGATGCCCGGCGTGGCCGCGAGATCGGTGACGGCGGCCGTGGGCAGGCCTCCGACCCAGAAGAAGGCATCGATCTTGCGATCCTTCATCGCGTTGACCGACTCCGCGACGCCGAGCCGCTCCTGCTTGATGTCCTTCTTGCCGTCGATGCCGGCGGCCTCGAGCACGCGAAACGCCATGATCTCGGTGCCGCTGCCGGCGGAGCCCGTCGACACCCGCTTGCCCTTGAGATCGGCCAGCTTGCCGATGCCGGTGCCCTCGATCGTCACCACGTGCATCTTGTTGGGATAGAGCACCATCAGCGTCCGGACGGGGACCTTGTTGTCCTTGAACTTGTCGATGCCCTGGTACGCTTCCCAGCCGGCATCGGCCATCGAGAACGCGACCTCGGACTTGCCGGCATTGACGAGCTTCAGGTTGTCGACGGAGCCGCCGGTCACTTCGGCGGTCGCCTGCAGGCCGGGTACGTACTTGGACAGGATGTTGGCCATGCCGCCGCCCATCGGGTAATAGACGCCCCCGGTGCCGCCGGTCGTGATCGAGATCCGGTTCTGCTGTTGCGCGACGGCGGGCAGTGCGAGCCCGAATGCCGCGGCGGCGGCCGCGATGACGGCGAGCCTTGCGTACGGTGTGCGCAGGGTGTGCATCCAGTCCTCCAGATAGGTCGTGGGTCGTGTCCAAGGGCCCGGCACCGTCGGCGCCGGGCCCTTCGCATTGATGCCCCGGAATTCTACTCGAAAGTCTGCGGGGCCGGCGTCAGCCCGCGCCGCCCAGATCCGGCCGCGGCAGCCGGCGCTCGAGCGCGCTGACCCGCGTCGGAAACAGGCCGAGCCTGCGATCGACGAAATAGTTGCGCAGCGTGCGCCCGATCGTGCGGAATGCCATTTCCTCCCAGGGAATCTCCTCTTCCCGGAAGAGACGCACTTCGAGGCTCTCCGGCCCGGGACCGAAATCGAGATCGACGAGGCTTGCCCGGAACACCATGTAGATCTGGCTGATGTGGGGCAGGCTGATCACGGTGTAGAGCTCGCCGATCGCGACGCGGGCGTTCGCTTCCTCCAGCGTCTCGCGGAGCGCGCCCGCGACGATGGTCTCGCCGTTTTCGAGAAAGCCCGCGGGCAGCGTCCACAGCCCGTGTCGCGGCTCGATCGCACGCCGGCACAGCAGCACCTGGTCCTCCCATTCGGGCAGGCAGCCGACGACCACCTTCGGGTTCTGGTAATGGATCGCGCCGCATGCCCCGCAGACGAAGCGCGGCAGCGTGTCGCCGTCCGGAATGCGCAACTCGATCCGATCGGCGCCGCAGGCGCTGCAGTAGTTGACGGGCAGACGCACGACGCTCACCGACGGCCCTCCGCGCAAATCGCGACCATGCAGTCGCCGGATCCCCTGCGCCCTGTCCGAGCGACGCGCCGCGCGGTTTCGGGCGCGCCAGCATTGCGCGTCGTCGACGCTGCGGAAGCTTCGAGCAATGCGAGTAATGGGGTCAGTGTATGTTATCCGACGGCGCCGTTTCGCCAGATAACAAAGGCAATTCCGATAACATACACTGACCCCATACCGCCATTACCGGATGAAGTGCTCGCGGTAGTACTTGAGCTCGGCGATCGACTCGTAGACGTCGGCGAGCGCCTCGTGCTTGCCTTCCTTGGGAATCCCTTTCATCAGATCGGGTTTCCAGCGGCGCACGAGCTCCTTCAGCGTCGAGACGTCCAGATGGCGGTAGTGGAAATAATCCTCCAGCGTCGGCATCCAGCGCGCCAGAAAGCGCCGGTCCTGGCAGATCGAATTGCCGCACATCGGAGATGCCTTGGCCGGCACGTGCTCGGCGCAGGAACGCGAGCGCCTCGGCCTCGACGGCGGCCTCGTCCCGCGTCGACGCCTTCACCTTGTCGATCAGGCCCGACCGGCCGTGCGTCCCCTGGTTCCAGGAATCCATGCCCGCCAGCACGTCGTCGCTCTGACGCACGACCCAGACCGGCGCTTCGGCGACCGTGTTGAGATCGCCGTCGGTCACGACCAGTGCCACCTCGATGATCCGGTCGGTGTCGGGCTTCAGTCCGGTCATTTCCATGTCGATCCAGATCAGGCGGCTGGCGTCTTGGGGCATCGTGAATTCGCGTAAAATGGATTGCGCATTCTCGCATACTTGTGTCGACCCAATGGTTATGCCGCAGGCTCGGCCATGACCGCATCCGCCTTCACCGCCGCTTTCGTCGCCGCGCTCGCGATTTCGCTCGCGCTGCGGATCTGGCTCGCCCGGCGGCACATCGCCCACGTCACGGCGCACCGGGACGCGGTGCCTGCCGCGTTCGCCGACCGCGTCGGCCTCGCCGCCCATCGCAAGGCCGCCGACTACACGGCCGCGCGCACGCGGCTCGGCATCGCCGAGGCGCTGGTCGAGGCTGCGGTGCTGCTTGCGCTGACGCTGGGCGGCGCCCTCGCCGCGCTGGTTGCGTGGACGGATGTCCTGCCGCTCGGCGGGCTATCCCGCGACCTCGTGCTGATCGTGGCGGTTGCGGTGCTGTCCGGTCTCGTCGGCCTGCCGTTCTCGTACGTGCAGACCTTCGGCATCGAGGCGCGATACGGCTTCAACCGGACGACGCGCGCGCTCTGGGCGGCCGACCTCGCGAAGGGCATCGCTGATCGCCGCCGTGCTGGGCCTTCCGTTCACCGCGCTCGTGCTGTGGCTGATGGGTGCCGCCGGGCCGCTGTGGTGGATCTGGGCGTGGGCCGTGTGGATCGCGTTCCAGTTCCTGCTGCTGGCGCTCTACCCGACCGTGATCGCGCCGCTGTTCAACAAGTTTTCGCCGCTGCCGGCGGGCTCGGCACGCGACGCGATCGAGGCGCTGCTCGCGCGCTGCGGGTTCGCGAACCGCGGACTGTTCGTGATGGACGGCTCGCGGCGGTCGAGCCACGGCAACGCCTTTTTCACCGGGTTCGGACGCGCCAAGCGGATCGTCTTCTTCGACACCCTGCTCGAGCGGCTCGCGCCGGACGAGATCGAGGCGGTGCTCGCGCACGAGCTCGGGCACTTCAAGCTGAAGCACGTGCTCAAGCGCATGCTCTGGATGGCGGCGTTCTCGCTGGTCTTCCTCGCCCTGCTCGCCTGGCTCGCCGCATCGCCGTGGTTCTACGAGGGGCTCGGCGTGCCGAGCGCGCCGGACCGGCCCGGGGTGGCGCTGATCCTGTTCTTCCTCGCGCTGCCGGTATTCACCTTCGTGCTGGCGCCGCTCGCCTCGCTCTACTCGCGCCGGCACGAGTTCGAGGCGGACGCGTTCGCCGCGAACAATGCCTCGGCCGCCAGCCTCGTGCGCGCGCTGGTGAAGCTCTACGAGGACAACGCTGCGACGCTCACGCCCGATCCGATCTACTCGGCGTTTCACGACTCGCACCCGCCCGCGGCGGTCCGCATCGCGCGGCTCGAGACCGCGTGATGCGCATTCGCCGAAGGGAGGCCTTCCATGCCGCGACTGATATCGATCGTCCTGACCACGGCATGGCTCGCCGGCCCCGGCGCCGCGACGGCACAGACGCCGCCCGCGCCGTTCGCGGCGGGCAAGGCCGGGAGCGGCAAAGCACTCGTCGACCGCGATTGCGTGGGCTGCCATGCGCAGCGGTTCGCCGGCGAACCGGACCAGATGTATCGGCGCCCGGATCGCCGTGTGAAGACACCCGCGCAGCTCCTCGCGCAGGTGCAGACCTGCAACGTGAATCTGGGCAAGGGTTACTTCCCCGACGAGGAGGAGCACATCGCCGCCTACCTCAATCTCGAGTTCTACAAGTTCGCCCCGTGACCGACGCCGACAGCCGCGATCCGCTGCGCACGCTCGCTGCGATGCGCTGTCGGCCGGGCGCAGTCCGGTTGACGGCCGATGAGCTCGGCCGGCGGCTCGCGGAGCTGCCCGGGTGGAGTCGCGTCGACGAACGGATCGAAAAGACCTTCCGCTTCGCCGACTACGACCGGACGATCGCGTTCGTCAACGCCGTCGCCGCGCTCGCCCGGCGCGAGGATCACCACCCGGATCTCGGCGTGCACTACGATCGCTGCGTCGTCGCCTGGTCGACGCACAGCGCCGGCGGCGTCACGCTGAACGACTGCATCTGCGCCGCCAAAGTGGAAGCCCTCGGTCGGTGAGGCGGGCAGCGCAGCTGCAAACGGGCGATCGCGCAGCGCTGGAGACCGGCCTCGTCACGTCCAGCCGGCGGCGCCACTATGCGGTGCTGCTGGACGGCGGCGAGACGCTCGAATGCGTGCTCAAAGGCCGAAGCACGACGCTGGCCTGCGGCGACCGCGTGCGCGTCGCGCGCATGGCGGGCGGCGGGTCGATCGAGGCGGTGCTGCCGCGGAGCGCGTTGTTCTACCGATCCGACGCGTTCCGCGAGAAGCTGATCGCGGCCAACGTCACCCAGGTGATCGGCGTCGTCGCACCGGACCTCGCGGTCGACGAGGAGCTCGTCAACCGCTGGATCGTCGCCGCCGAGGCGCAGCGCTGCCGCTTCGTGCTCGTCGCGAACAAGTCCGACAAGCCGGGCTTCGCCGCGCTTCTCGCGCGCCTCGAGCCCTTTGCCGCACTCGGCTACACCGTCGTGCCGATGGCGGCGAAGCGCGACGTCGCGCCCCTGCTGCCCCTGCTGCGCGGCCAGTGCACGGTGCTGGTCGGCCAATCGGGCATGGGCAAGTCGACGATATCTGAACGCCATCGCCCCGCACGCGAAGGCGAAGACCGCGGAGATTTCCGAGGCGCTGGCCACCGGTCGTCACACGACGTCGCAGTCGACGCTGTACCTGCTGTCCGCCGACCAGGGCGGCGGCTGGATCGTCGATTCGCCGGGGCTCAAGATGTTCGGACTCGCCCATCTCGCGCCGGAGGCGATCGCCGATGCGTTCGTCGACATCCGTCCGCTGCTGGGTCATTGCCGGTTCCGCGATTGCCGGCACGATCGCGAGCCGGGCTGCGCGGTATGGCAGGCGGTCGAGGCGGGAAAGGTCGCCGCGCACCGCGTCGCGCTGCTGCAGCGTCTCGTCGGCGAGAGCCAGGCCGCGCGGGCGCCGGGGCGCTAGCGTCGCCGCGACGGATGCGCTGCACCCGGGAACCCGTCGGTCCCACGATCAGGTTGGCGCCAGCGGTGCGTCGGGTGCGGTTCAGTGCGCGAGCACGCCGGCATCATGCCGCGGGCCGGGTGACGCGATCGCCGCATCGGCGTGCCTCATGGCGATCCATTGCGAGAAGACCGACCGGACTTCGTGCGGGGATGACGCCGCGGCGAGGCAGACGCGGAAATTCCAATCCGCAAACACTTCCGCGACCTGCGCCAGAAGTTGCAGGTGCCGGGCGTTGTCGCCGTCGGCCGGAACGAGAATGGCATAGAACTCGACCGTCCGTTTGAGGTCCGACGCGCCGAAGTCCAACGGAACCTTCGGGCGCACGTAGACGGTCACCGGTTCGGTGATCCCCGTGATGCGCGCATGCGGAATGGCGAAGCCATTCCCCACCGCGGTGGACGCCGCCAACTCCCTGCGCCACAGCGCCCGGAAGATCAGCGGCGCACTCAATCCATGCGAGCGTTCGACGATCGTGCCGACGGCGCGCAGCGCCTCGCGAGGGCTGGGAACGTCGAGATCGAGCGCGACTTCCTGCGGACACAGCCACTGCTTCACCTTATCCATTTGCCGCCTCCGGGGTCGAGTCGTTCAAGCCGGCCGCCATTCGTTGATGGCTGCGTGAACCTCGTCGGCCCTCGTGCAGGCGGCCAATTCCTCGCGAAACGAGTGGTCACAGAACATCTCGGCAGCCTGCGCAAGCAGCAGCAGGTGCTCATCCGTGGCCTGTCGCGGCACGAGCAGGACGAGCACGTCGGTCACCGGCTTGAGGTCCGGGGCATCGAAGGGTATCGCAAGTCGCGTGCGGGCGAATGCGGCAACCGGGCGCGCAAGCCCCTTCACCCGCGCATGCGGCAGGGCGACGCCGCAGCCCAGCGCCGTGGATCCGATCCTTTCACGCTCGACAAGGCTCGCGTACACATCCACGGCGCGCAGTCCGTTGCGCTCCCCGACGACGCGGGCGATCTCCTGCAAGGCGCGCGCCTTGGTCGAGACATCGAGCTCGAGAATGATGTCCGCGGGGGTCAGGATTGCCGCGAGCGCGTTGCGCGGCTCGCCTGCGCCGGGTTGTCGCCGGGGCGCGACGCGTGTCGAGGTGTACTCCGAGTTCAGCATGGTCGTAATCCCGAAGGTTGCCAGTTGATATTGCAAGGCTAGCGCGTCGCGCATATACGCTGTGTCAGGATTCGTGCGTGGCTCGTAGAGAATTCGTAAAGACGCGACAGCGCCTCGGTTCCGCCGCGGGCCACCCCTCATGTCCGGCGCTCGGGCGACGTCAGCTCCTGCCGACCGTGGAACCGCGCGCAGGTTCCGTGCCAAACACGAGCACCTCCCAGGTTCTTTACGGGTTCTTTACACGATGCCGTTTCAAATGGACGCCGTTTTTATCTGCGGTCCCGTACATTGCCTTCATCGTTGCAATGAGGAGAGAAGCATCATGGATGTATTTCACACCGGCATGTTGATTCGGGTGTCGGTTTTGGCCGTCGCGTTTTGCATGCTCGTGATCCTGGCAGCGATGGCTGCCCGTAGCGAGAGGCGCCGCGCTTCGAAGCACAATCGCGACTCGGGCACGAATCGGCGCCATCGACCTGCCGACCTTCGGCGCATTCGTCGGGACCCCGGGACTGCGCGGCGGATCGACGCAGGTGCTTCCGCGGATGCGGATTCGGAGGGATTCTGAGCCGCGCGGCTTGATGCAATCGCAGCCGAGCCCCGCGCTTGACAGGAGTCAATACGCTGGCCGGCAGAACGCGTACCGTGCATCGGATGGGTCGAGCGACGCACCAAAAAAGGAGAACACGATGGATTTCGTTTTCGTTGGCTTGATCGTCGGCTTCTTCGCCCTGTCGGCGGGACTGATCCGATTCTGCGCGAGCCTGATGGGCAAGGGAGGCCGGTCATGAACTGGGTCTACTGGGTCAGCGGCGTGGCCGCACTCGTCATCTTCGTCTATCTGATCGTCGCACTGTTCAAGCCGGAGATCTTCGAATGAACACCGCCGGGTTGGCTGCAATTGGGACTCTACGTGGTCGTCCTGCTGCTGCTCGCCAAGCCGCTGGGCGCCTACATGGCTGCGGTCTACGAAGGCCGCGCGATGCTGGGCGCAGAGGATCGGCGGGCCGCTCGAACGGCTGATCTACCGCGGCGCCGGCGTCGACCCCGCGCGCGAGATGGGCTGGATCGAATACGCGCTGGCGATGCTCTGGTTCAATCTTCTCGGGGCGCTGGCCGTCTACGGCCTGCAGCGGCTGCAGCAGTGGCTGCCGCTCAATCCCCAGGACATGGCAGGCGTGAGCCCGGATTCGGCGTTCAATACGGCGATGAGCTTCGCCACGAACACGAACTGGCAGGGCTATGGCGGCGAGACCACGATGAGCTACCTGACGCAGATGCTCGGGCTCGCCGTGCAGAATTTCGTCTCCGCTGCGACCGGGATGGCGGTGCTCGTCGCGCTGATCCGCGGCTTCGCGCGCAAGGAGGCGAGCGGCATCGGCAACTTCTGGGCCGACCTCGTCCGCTCGACCGTCTACATCCTGCTGCCGCTGGCGATCGTCCTCTCGCTGGCGCTGGTGAGCCAGGGCGTCCCGCAGACGTTCGGCAAGTCCGCGACTGCGACGCTCGTCCAGCCGGTGACCTACGACGCGCCCAAGTCGGGCCCCGATGGGCAACCGCTGAAGGACGAAAAGGGCGCCGCCATCACCGAAAAGGTGACGGCGACCGAGCAGACGATTCCGCTGGGACCCGCGGCGTCGCAGATCGCGATCAAGCAGCTCGGCACCAACGGCGGCGGCTTCTACAACGTCAATTCGGCGCATCCGTTCGAGAATCCGACGCCGCTCACGAACTTTCTCGAAGTGCTGTCGATCCTGCTGATCGGGGCGGCGCTCTGCTACACGTTCGGCAAGATGATCGGCGACACGCGCCAGGGCTGGGCGCTGCTCGCCGCGATGACGCTCGTATTCGTCCCGCTCGCTCGTCGCCGTCTACGTCGGCGAAGGCTCCGGCAACCCGGTCCTCGGCACGCTGGGCGCCGATCAGGTCGCAACCGCGACCAATCCCGGCGGCAACATGGAAGGCAAGGAAGTCCGCTTCGGCGTCGCCAACTCCGCGCTGTGGGCCGTCGCGACGACGTCGGCGTCGAACGGCTCGGTCAATGCGATGCACGATTCGTTCATGCCGCTCTCCGGGATGGTCCCGATGTGGCTGATGCAGCTGGGCGAGGTGATCTACGGGGGCGTGGGCTCCGGGCTGTACGGGATGATCATGTTCGCCATCGTCGCCGTGTTCATCGCCGGCCTGATGATCGGCCGCACGCCCGAGTATCTCGGCAAGAAGATCGGCGCCTTCGAGATCAAGATGGCGTCGATCGCGATCCTGATTCCGCCGCTGCTCGTGCTCGGCGGAACGGCGGTCGCCGTCATGGTGGACGCCGGCAAGGCCGGGGTCGCGAATCCCGCCGAGCACGGCTTCTCGGAAATCCTCTACGCGTTCTCGTCGGCGGGCAACAACAACGGCAGCGCGTTCGCGGGGCTTTCCGCGAACACGCCGTTCTACAACACGGCACTCGGCATCTGCATGCTGTTCGCGCGCTACTGGCTCGCGATTCCCGTGCTGGCGCTCGCCGGGGCGCTCGCCGCCGCGAAGCGCGTGCCGCCGTCGGCCGGGACGCTGCCGACGCATACGCCGCTCTTCGTGTTCGTGCTGCTCGCCGTCGTGATCACCGTCGGCGCACTGACCTTCGTGCCGGCGCTGGCGCTGGGCCCCGTCGTCGAACACCTGCTCATCTACGCCGGTCACTGACCGCGCGCGCGACTCCTCGAGGAATCGACATGACAACTCTCGCCGCCAAACAGACCGCAGTCTCGTGGTTCGTCGGTCCGCGACGCGATGAAGACGGCACTCGTCGACAGCTTCCGGCGCCTGACGCCGCGCTACCAGTGGCGCAATCCCGTGATGTTCGTCGTCTACATCGGCAGCATCCTGACGACCGTCCTGTGGATTCAGGCGCTCGCCGGAAAGGGGGAGGCGCCTGCCGGTTTCATCCTCGCCGTCACGCTCTGGCTCTGGGTCACGCTGCTGTTCGCGAACTTCGCCGAGGCGATCGCCGAAGGCCGCAGCAAGGCGCAGGCGGCCTCGCTCAAGAGCGCGCGCAAGGACACGATCGCGAAGAAGCTCGCGCAAGCCGCACCGCGACGCCGCGCAGACGCCGACGCCGTCCGCGAAGTTGCGCAAGGGCGACCTCGTGCTGGTCGAGCAAGGCGATCTCGTCCCGGGCGACGGCGAGGTCATCGAGGGCGTCGCCGCGATCAACGAGAGCGCGATCACCGGGGAAAGCGCGCCGGTGATCCGCGCCGCGGGCAGCGACTTCAACACGGTGACGGGCGGCACGCTGGTGCTGTCGGACTGGATCGTCGTCCGCATCAGCGTCAATCCGGGCGAGGCGTTCCTCGACCGGATGATCGGCATGGTCGAAGGCGCGAAGCGGCAGAAGACGCCGAACGAGATCGCGCTGACCATCCTGCTCGTGGCGATGACGCTCGTCTTCCTGCTCGCGACCGTGACCCTGCTGCCGTACTCGCTGTACAGCGTCGACGTCGCCAAGGCGGGCACGCCGGTCACGATCACGGTGCTGGTGGCGCTGCTCGTGTGCCTGATTCCGACGACGATCGGCGGCCTCCTGTCCGCGATCGGCGTCGCGGGCATGGGCCGGATGATGCGCGCCAACGTGATCGCCACGTCCGGCCGCGCCGTCGAGGCCGCCGGCGATTGCGATGTGCTGCTGCTCGACAAGACCGGTACGATCACCCACGGCAACCGGCAGGCTTCGTCCCTGCACCCGGTCTCCGGCGTCACGCCCCAACAGCTCGCCGAGGCCACGCTGCTCGCATCGCTGGGCGACGAGACGCCCGAAGGCAAGAGCATCGTCGCGCTGGTCAAGCGCGCGTTCGGGATCGTGCCGCCGCCGCTCGAGCCGGGCCAGTTCACGATCATCCCGTTCTCGGCGCAGACCCGGATGAGCGGCGTCACCTATCGCGGCCGCGAGCTGCGCAAGGGCGCGATCGACGCGATCGGCGGCTGGATAGCGCCCAGGGCGGCGCACTGGATGCGGAGACTCAAGGCGCGGGTCGACGAGGTCGCGCGGCGCGGCGCCACGCCGCTCGTGGTCGCCGAAGGCCGGCACGTGCTCGGCGTGATCGAATTGAAGGACATCGTCAAGACGCACATCAAGGAGCGCTTCGCGGAGCTGCGCAGGATGGGCATCAAGACGATCATGATCACCGGCGACAACAAGCTCACGGCGGCGTCGATCGCCGCCGAGGCCGGCGTCGACGATTTCCTCGCCGAGGCCACGCCCGAAGCGAAGCTCAAGCTGATCCGCGAGACGCAGGCGCAGGGCAAGCTCGTCGCGATGACCGGCGACGGCACCAACGATGCCCCGGCGCTGGCGCAGGCCGACGTGGCGGTCGTGATGAACAGCGGAACCCAGGCGGCGAAGGAAGCCGGCAACATGGTCGACCTCGACTCGAATCCGACCAAGCTGATCGAGATCGTCGAGATCGGCAAGCAGTTGCTGATGACGCGCGGCGCGCTGACGACGTTCTCGATCGCCAACGACGTCGCCAAGTACTTCGCCATCATTCCGGCGGCGTTCGCCAGCACGTATCCCGTTCTCGGCGCGCTGAACGTCATGGGACTGGCAACGCCGGCGAGCGCGATCCTGTCGGCGGTGATCTTCAATGCCCTCATCATCCCGGCACTGATCCCGCTCGCGCTGAAGGGCGTCAAGTATCGCCCGGTCGGCGCGGCGTCGATCCTGCGGCGGAACATGCTGGTCTACGGCGTCGGCGGCGTCCTGCTGCCGTTCGTCGGCATCAAGGCGATCGACATGTTGCTGGTCGCGGTGAACCTCGCCTGAGCCAAGGAGATCGATCATGTTTGGACAATTCCTTCCGGCACTGCGGATGCTCGTCGTGCTGTCGGTGCTGACCGGGCGTCGTCTATCCGTACCTCGTCACCGGTATCGCCCAGCTCGCGTTTCCGCGCGCGGCCAACGGGAGCCTGATCCAGGGGGACGGCAAGGTGCTGGGATCGACGCTGATCGGCCAGCCGTTCGACGACCCCAAGTACTTCTGGAGCCGGCCGTCGGCAACCTCGCCGCACCCCTACAACGCCGGCGCGTCGAGCGGCTCCAACCAGGGACCGCGCAACCCGGCGCTGGCCGACGCGGTCAGCGACCGCATCAAGGCACTGCGCGACGCGGATCCCGACAACAAGGCGCCCGTGCCCGGTCGATCTCGTCACCGCGTCGGGCAGCGGGCTCGACCCGGACATCAGCGTCGCGGCCGCCGAGTACCAGCTGCATCGCGTCGCGAAGGCGCGCGGAATGCCCGAGGACCGGGTTCGCGCGCTCGTCGCCGAAAACACGGGCGGGCGCACGTTCGGGATCCTCGGCGAACCGCGAGTGAACGTGCTCAGGCTCAACCTCGCGCTCGATCGCTCGGGACGTTGACGCCGCGGACGTCGCGGTCTTGCCCCGCTTCGGCCGCAATCTCGGCCGGATGGGCGACGACCCGGTTCGGCACCGTCGAGCCCTTGCTACACTGAGTCCCACGGACCTGACGAGCACGCATGCAGAACGAGCGTCCCGATCCCGACCAGCTCCTCGCGCAGGTCATGGCGCAGGAGGCCGCCGCACGGCGCGGGCACCTGCGCATCTACTTCGGCGCATCGGCCGGGGTCGGCAAGACGTACGCGATGCTCGGCGCCGCCCGGGCGCTCCGCAGCGAGGGCAAGGATGTCATTGTCGGGGTCGTCGAGACCCACGGGCGCAAGGAAACCGAGGCGTTGCTGCAGGGCATCGAGATCCTGCCGCTCGCCGAGATCGACTACCAGGGCCGCAAGCTGCGCGAGTTCGATCTCGATGCGGCGATCCGGCGTCGTCCGGCGCTGATCCTGGTCGACGAGCTGGCGCACACGAACGTCGCCGGATCGCGACATCCGAAACGGTGGCAGGACATCGAGGAGCTGCTGGCGAGTGGCATCGACGTCTTCACCACGCTCAATGTCCAGCACCTCGAGAGCCTGAACGACGTCGTCGGCGGCATCACCGGCATCACCGTCTGGGAGACGGTTCCGGACACGTTCTTCGACAACGCCGACGAGGTGATGCTCGTCGACATTCCCGCCGACGATCTGCTCGCGCGCCTGGCCGCCGGGAAGGTCTACGTACCCGAGCAGATCGAGCGTGCGGCGCGCAATTTCTTCCGCAAGGGCAATCTGATGGCGCTGCGCGAGCTTGCGCTGCGCCGCACCGCCGACCGGGTCGAGGACGATGTCCAGGCCTATCGCTCGGACCAGGCGATCGAGCGCGTCTGGAAGACCGAAGCGTCGCTGCTGTGCTGCGTCGGTCACCGGCCCGGCATGCGAGGACCTCGTGCGCAGCGCGGCACGCCTCGCCACGCAGCTGGGCGTCGAATGGACGGCGGTCTACGTCGAGACGCCGACCCTGCAGCGGCTGCCGGTGGCGGAGCGCGAGCGGATCCTGCGCACGGTCAAGCTCGCGCAGGAGCTGGGGGCGAAGACGGCGATCCTGTCCGGCGAGGACAGCGCGGCGCTCGTCGTCGAATACGCGCGGTCGCACAATTGCTCGAAGGTCGTCCTGGGACGCAGCACCCGCGGCCGCGAGTGGCCCTGGAGCCGCGGCATGGCACAGCGCGTGGCCAGGCTCGCGCCCGACGTCGATCTGATCGAGATCGGCCGGGGCACGGCGGCGACACCGGACCGGTCCGCAGCAAGCGCGCGCGCCGAGCCGGAAGACCCGCGCCGCGACGTCAAGCGGCTTCGCTATGTCTGGACGCTCGCGGCCTGCGCCTTCACGACGATCGTCGCCACGGTCCTGCTCCCGTACTTCGACCTCGCCAACATCGTGATGCTGTTCCTGCTGACCGTCGTACTGGTCGCGCTCAGGTTCGGCCGCGGGGCGGCCGTCCTGGCAGCGTTCGTCAGCGTCGCCGCATTCGATTTCTTCTGCGTTCCGCCGCGAATGTCGTTCGCGGTGAGCGACGCGCAGTACCTGCTGACGTTCGCGGTGATGCTTGCCGTCGCCCTCATCATCGGGCAGATGACCGCCGGCCTGCGCTACCAGGCGCGGATCGCCTCCTATCGCGAGGAGCGCGCCCGTTCGCTCTACGAGTTCGCCCGCGACCTGTCGAGCCTGCTCGAGACCCAGCAGGTGGTCGACACCGCCGCCGGCGTCATCGCCCGGACATTCCGGGCGGACGTGGCCGTGCTCGTCCCCGACGACCACGAGCGCGTCGCCGTGCGCAACGAGGGGGGCGGCGCGCTCGCGGTCGACATCGGTGCGGCGCAATGGGCGTACGACAAGGCCCAGCCCGCGGGACTGGGCACCGACACGCTTGCGGGCAGCGCATTCCTGTACCTGCCGTTGCGGGCACCGATGCGCACGCGCGGGGTGCTCGCGATCAAGCCCGAGAGTCCCCGGCTCCTGCTGGTGCCCGAGCAGCAGCGGCAACTCGACACGTTTGCCGCGCTCGCCGCGATTGCGCTGGAGCGCGTCCATTATGTCGAGGTGGCCCAGCAGGCGCTGATCCAGATGGAATCCGAGCGGCTTCGCAACTCGCTGCTCTCCGCGCTGTCGCACGATCTGCGCACGCCGCTCGCCGCGCTCGTCGGTCTGGCCGAGTCGCTCGCGATGACCACGCCGGCACCGTCCGGGACGCAACTCGAAACCACGCAGGCCATTGCCGAAGAGGCCCGCCGGATGAGCGCCATGGTCGACAACCTGCTCGACATGGCGCGCATCGAGAGCGGCGAAGTGAAGCTGCGCCGGCGAATGGCTGCCGTTCGAGGAGGTCGTCGGCGGCGCGCTCGAGTCGGCGCGTTCGGCGCTCGCGAACCGTCGGGTCGAAGTCGAGCTCGGCCGGGACCTGCCGCTGGTCGAGCTCGACGCCACGCTCATCGAGCGGGTCCTCTACAACATCCTCGAGAATGCCGGAAAGTACACGCCGGAAGGGACGATCATCCGGCTCACCGCGGAAGTCGCCGGCGAAGCTCTGCTGGTTGCGGTCAGCGACAACGGCCCCGGCCTGCCGCGAGGCCAGGAAGAGGCGATCTTCGAGAAGTTCGTCCGCGGAACGCGCGAGTCGTCCACGCCCGGCGTCGGGCTCGGGCTCGCGATCAGTCGCGCGATCGTCGAGGCGCATCGCGGGCGGATCTGGGCCGAGAACAATCCGACGGGGGGCGCCCGCTTCTGCTTCACGCTGCCGCTGGGCACGCCCCCGGCCGCGCCGCGCGAGGAAAGCCCCGAGCGAGCGCATTGCGCAGGCGCGGCTGACCGGATGACGCCCACGCCGCCGGTCGCGCTGCTGGTCGAGGACGAACGCCAGATCCGGCGCTTCGTGCGCACCGCGCTGGAGACCGAGGGCTGGCACGTCGTCGAGGCCGACACGCTGAAGCAGGGACTGATCGACGCGGGAACCCGGAAGCCGGACCTCGTCATCCTCGACCTCGGCCTTCCCGACGGAAACGGCATCGAATTCATCCACGCGTTCCGTGGCTGGTCGTCCGTCCCCGTGATCGTCCTGTCGGCGCGGGTCGACGAGACCGACAAGATCGCGGCTCTGGATGCCGGCGCGGACGACTATCTGACCAAGCCCTTCGGCGTCGGCGAGCTGCTCGCGCGCGTCCGCGCGACGCTGCGCCGGCAGACGCCGGCAGCGACGGGGGCCGACGCCGTGTTCCGGTTCGACGATGTCGAGGTCGACCAGGCCAATCGGGTGGTCCGCAAGGCGGGCAGCATCCTGCATCTGACGCCGATCGAATACCGGCTGCTCACGCTGCTGATCGGCAACGCCGGCAAGGTGCTCACCCATCGCCATCTGCTTCGCGAGGTCTGGGGTCCGAGCTTCGTCGAGAGCAACCACTATGTGCGGATCTACGTCGCGCACCTGCGGCAGAAGCTCGAGGCGGACCCGACGCAACCCCGCCATATCCTGACCGAGACCGGCGTCGGCTATCGGTTCCAGCCGTAGTCGCGGGAGGCGCTGGCGGCAACGCTCGCCGCCACCGCACCGACGTCGGGACATCGGCGCCGCGATCCGCGACGGTGTTGCGGTGAAGCGAGGCCGCGCCCTACGGCGCCAGGTTCGCGAGGGTGAGCAGCAGCATCAGCAGCAGCCAGAGCACGAGCGCGCGCCAGACGAGCCCGACGGCGCTCGGCAGCAGGTCGGCGTCGGGCGCCTCGCCCAGGCCGAGCTCGGGCCGGAAGTCCGGCTCGCCGCCGATCACCGGCAGCGGACCGCCGAGCGTGACGCCCAGCGCGCCGCCGCCGCTCGCGAGCACGATGCCCGCATGCTCGCCGCCTTCCTGCGTCGCCCACGCCTTCGCCTGCGTGCGCCAGCAGAACGCGGCGTCCTCGAAATCGCCGACGATCGCGAACGACAGCGCGGTGAGCCGCACCGGAATCCAGTCGAGCAGCCAGAGCAGGCCGCGCGCGGGCGCGCCGAAGATCGCCCGTCCTTGTGCGATCGGCGTCGTGTCGGTGCCGCCGGGATCGGCCCGCCACTCGTTCGCGAGGAGCGCCGCCGCGCGGTAGAGCACGGCGCCCGCCGGACCCGGCAACACCGTGAACCAGAACAGCGTCGCGAACACCTGCCGGTACGAATCCATCAGGCCGCGCTCGATGGCGAGCCTTGCGATCTCGCCGCTGGACAACTCGCTGGTCACGCCGCCGCGCCAGGCGGCGAGCGCGCGCCGGGCCCGGTTGAGATCGCCGGAGCGCAACGCCTCCTGGACTTCGGTGAAGACGTGGCTGAAGCGGCGGAAGCCCATCAGCAGGTACAGCACAGCGATGTTCCACGCGAGGCCCAGCAGCGGATGCAGCGCCGCCAGCGCGACGAACACGCCCGCGGCAACGAGCACCGGCGGCAGCAGCGCGACGAGCGTCGCGATCATTCCCTGCTGCGCGGTCCCGCCGTTCAGCCTGCGCTCCACGGCGCGCACGTAGCGAACGAACAGCTGCTCGAGCGTGGTGCGCCAGCGAAACGCGCGCCACTGCTCGAGGCCCAGCGCGGCAAGGACGGCGATGATGTTCATCTCCGGGTCGTCGCTCTCACGACTTCAACTCATCGCGGTCGCGGAACTGCTCCAGCGCCTCCGGATTGGCCAGCGCCTCGATGTTCTTCACCTCGAGCCCGTGCACGATGTCGCGGACGGCGAGCTCGACGATCTTGTTGCTCTTGGTGCGCGGGATGTCGGTGACCTGCAGCACCTTGGCCGGCACGTGCCGCGGCGTCGTGTTGACGCGGATGTGCTGCTTGATCCGGTCGATCAGCGCCTGATCGAGCACCATGCCGTCCTGCAGTCGCACGAACAGGACGACCCGGACGTCGCCGACTTCGCCGGGCGGCCAATCCTGGCCGATCACGAGACTCTCGACGACCTCGGGCAGCTGCTCGACCTGGCGGTAGATCTCGGCGGTGCCGATGCGCACGCCCCCGGGGTTGAGCGTCGCATCGGAGCGTCCGTGGAAGATCACCCCGCCGCGTTCGGTCAGCTCGACGTAGTCGCCGTGGCACCACACGCCCGGAAAGCGCTCGAAGTAGGTGGCGCGGTACTTGGCGTCGCCCGGGTCGTTCCAGAAACGCACCGGCATCGACGGGAACGGCGCGGTGCAGACCAGCTCGCCCTTGGTCTGGCTGCCGGCCGGGATCGGCTTGCCGGCGTCGTCGTAGACATCGACCTGCATGCCCAGACCCCGGCACTGCAGCTCGCCGCGCCACACCGGCAGCGTCGGGCAGCCGAGCGCGAAGCAGGAGACGATGTCGGTGCCGCCGGCGATCGACGACAGGCAGAGATCTTCCTTGATGCACTGGTAGACGTAGTCGAAGCTCTCCGGCGCGAGCGGACTGCCCGTCGAGAACATCGTCCGCAGCGCTGCGAGCCCGAAATCCTTGCACGGCACGACCCCGATCTTCTTCGCGTGGTCGATGTACTTGGCCGAGGTACCGAAGTGCGTGATCCGCTCCGCCTCGGCGAAATCCCACAGCACCTTGCCGCGGTCGATGAACGGCGACCCGTCGTAGAGCAGCAGCGTCGCCCCGGCCGCGAGGCCCGAGGCGAGCCAGTTCCACATCATCCACCCGCAGGTCGTGAAATAGAACAGGCGGTCGCCCGCCTTGAGGTCGCCGTGCAGCAGGTGCTCCTTGAGGTGCTGCAGCAGCGTGCCGCCGGCGCCGTGGACGATGCACTTCGGCTGCCCCGTCGTCCCCGACGAAAACAGGATGTAGAGCGGATGGTCGAAAGGCAGCCGCGCGTAGTCGATCGGGCCGGCGGGGTGCGGAGCGAGGTACGCTTCCCAGTCCACGGCATCGCGGATCCCCGTGGTGCTCGGGTACCCCTCGCCCGTCGCCTCCAGGTACGGGATCACGACCACCTGCTCGACACTCGGCAGCTTCGCCGCGATCTGCGCCACCTTGTCGCCGACGGGCAGCGCCTTGCCGTTGTACCAGTACCCGTCGACGGTGAAGAGCACGCGCGGCTCGATCTGGCCGAAGCGATCGAGCACGCCCTGCACGCCGAAATCCGGCGAACACGACGACCACACCGCGCCCAGGCTCGTCGCGCCGAGCATTGCGATGATCGCCTCGGGGACGTTCGCGACATATGCCGCGACCCGGTCGCCCGCCGCCACGCCCTGCGCCTTCAGCGCGGCCGCGACCCGCGACGCCCCGGAGACCAGCTCGGCGTGCGAGACGCGCCGGACGAGCCTGTCCTCGCCGCGGAAGACCAGCGCGTCGCCGCCGTCGTCGGGCGCCCGCCGCGCGAGCAGATTCTCGGCGAAGTTGAGGCGCGCGTCGGGAAACCAGGTGGCGCCGGGCATCCGCGTCGGGTCGAGGAGCGTGCGCTCGCCGCGGAAGCCGACGACGCCCGCGTAATCCCAGACCGCGCGCCAGAACGCCTCGCGCTCGTCGTTCGACCAGCGCCAGAGTGACGCATAATCGGGAATGGATCGCCCGGTCGCCGCCGCGGCGCGTCGGGCGAACTCGGTGATGTTCGCGCGCGCGATGCGGTCCGGTGACGGCTGCCAGAGCAGTGCGGTCGTCGTCATCTTGATCTTCCGTCGTTGCGGTGGCGTCCGGAGCGCGGTGTCGGAGCGCGCCCCATCATGCCGCCGGGCTTCGTTCCAGCGCCCGCAGCGGCGCCGCGACCGCCTCCGGCAGCGGCACGCTGCGGCCGCTGGCGAGCTCGATCCAGACCATCTTCGCGGCGCCGTCCGCGTATTTTCTGCCGTTCATCCAGATCTCGTAATAGCTGCCCACGCTCGTGCGGCCCCGGATCGCCCAGATACATCCGGACCTCGATCTCGCCGGGGTAGACGAGCGGCTCGAGGAACGTGCAGCTCGCGTTCACGATCACCGGGCCGATCCGGTCGTACGCCTCGCCCTCCGCATGCAGCCCGTAGATCCACTCGATCCGCGCCTGCTCGAGGTAGCGGAAGTAGACGGTGTTGTTGACATGGCCGAGCGCGTCCATGTCGCCCCAGCGGATCGGCTGACGCGACGTGTGAACGAGCATCCGCGGCTTGTGCGTCATCGGGTTCCCGTCGTTGCCCCTGCGCTCGCAGGCGTCGCCACGCCCGGCGCCGTGCCGCCGCGGCGCATCGCGGCCGCGACGAGCTCCGCGATGTCGCGCACCGCGATCTCGCTCTCCTTGCCCAGCGCCGACACGCCGTCGGCCATCATCACCGCGCAATACGGGCACGCCGTCGCAATGACCCGCGGCGCCTGCGGCAGCGCCTGCTCGACCCGGGTGACGTTGATGCGCTTGCCGATCGACTCCTCCATCCACATCCGGGCGCCCCCGGCGCCGCAGCACATCGACTTCTCGCGGGCGAGGGCGAACTCCAGCGGAGCGTCGCGCGCGACGCCGCGCAGCGATGCTCCGCGGCGCCTCGTACTCGCCGTTGTGGCGGCCGAGGTAGCAGGGCTCATGATAGATGATGCGCTCGGCGTTCGGCTCGAGCCGGATGCGCCCGTCGGCGACGAGCTGCGCGATCAGCTGGGTGTGGTGGACCACCTCCCAGCGGCCGCCGAACGCCGGATACTCGTTCTTCAGCGAATTGAACGCGTGCGGGTCGCAGGTGACGATCCGCGTGACACCGAGGCCGTTCAGCGTCGCCGTGAGCGCCGTCGCGAGCTGCTGGAACAGCATCTCGTTGCCCGCGCGGCGGACGCACTCGCCGGTCGACGTCTCGGCCGCGCCGAGGATCCCGAAGCTGCACGCCCGCCTGCTGCAGGATGTCGACGAAGGCGCGGGCGACCCGCTGCCCGCGCGGGTCGTACGACTCCGCCGAGCCCACGTAATAGAGGTAGTCGAGCGCGCGCACCTGCTCCGGCGTTTCGACGACGCTGACGCCGAGGCTCGCGGCCCAGTCGCCCCGCGCGCCCGCCGGCAGTCCCCACGGGTTGCTCTGCGACTCGTAGGCCTCGAAGACGGCCTTCAGCTCGTGCGGGAACTCGCCGTCCATCAGCACCCGGTGCTGGCGCATCCGGAAGAAGCGCGGCAGATGCTCGAGCTCGATCGGGCACGCGGCTTCGCAGTAGCCGCAGGTCGTGCACGCCCACAGCGTGTCCTCGCCGATGATCTCGCCGACCAGCGGCGGCAGCGCCTCGTCCGGGGACTTGGCCCCGACGATCGCGTCGCGCTTCGCCAGCGAGGTGTTGCTTCAGGCTGTCGTTGACCCACTTCATCGACAGCGGCTTGCCGGTGAGGAACGTCGGGCAGGCGTCCTTGCAGCGCCCGCACTCGGTGCAGGTGAACGCGTCGAGGCCCTCCTTCCAGGTGAGGTCCTTCGCGGTCCGCACGCCGACGCGCATCGCCTCGGCGTCGGCGTCCTCCGCCATCATCTTCTCCAGATCGACGAACGGCACGGTGTTGGCCGGGCTGCCGCGCCGGAAGAAGAGCGCGGGCAGCGCCGTCACGATGTGGAAGTGCTCGCCCAGCGGCAGGATCACGAGGAACGCGAAGACGACGACGAGCTGCGTCCAATAGGCAAGCTGGTAGCCGGCGTCGAGCGCCGCGGGGGAAAGGCCGGCGAGCGCCTCGGCGATGCGCCGCCCGGCGAACGCGTAATCGCGCTCGTGGGCGATCCCCGGGTCGGCGCCGGCAAGGAGCGCGAAGCGGAAGCCGTCGAACAGCAGGTCGGTGATCATGATCGCGAGGATCAGCGACAGGATCAGCAGCGCCTCGCGATTGGCTTCCAGCCGCACGGGCCTGACCACGTAGCGCCGCCAGAAGGCGTAGGCGAGCGCGATCAGCACCGCGATCTCGACCCCGTCCTTCAGTGCCGCGAACCATCCGCCGGCGAGCCCCGGATAGACGAAGGGCTCGTGGTAGCCGATGACGATCAGCTGCAGCTTGCGCGCGAGCAACGCCATGAAGCCCAGGAAGATCACCGCGTGCATGAGCCCGGGCTTCCAGTCCCGGCGAATCATCCGCGACTGCAGGAAGCCATTGGTGACGACGGCCATCAGCCGGGCGCCGGGATGGTCCCAGCGCACCTCGGGCGCGAGGCTCGCGACGATGCGGAGCTTGCGCAGGGCGAGGTAGCCGAATCCCGCGAACGCGACGAGCATCAGCAGCGTCATCCCCACGGGGCTCATCGGCGGATCCGGTCGTTGCGGTCGGGCGGCAGGCCCCGCGTGCGCAGATCGAGCGGGGCCCGCGCATTATACAATTCGATCCTTCGGCGCGCGCCGCAGCGAGGGTCCCGATGACGCAACGCGAAGTGATGGAATACGACGTCGTGATCGTCGGCGGCGGCCCGGCGGGGCTCGCCGCGGCGATCCGCATCAGGCAGCGCGCGGCGGAAGCCGGCAAGGACGTGAGCGTCGTCGTGCTGGAGAAGGGCTCGGAGCTGGGGGCGCACATCCTCTCCGGCGCGGTCATGGATCCGCGCGCGCTAACCGAGCTCGTGCCCGACTGGAAGGAGCGCGGCGCGCCGCTCGCCACGCCGGTCTCCGAGGACCGCTTCTACCTGCTCACGAAGTCGAAGGCGATCTACAACCCGCACTGGCTGCTGCCGGACTGCTTCATCAACGACGGCTGCTACATCGTGAGCCTCGCCAACGTCGTGCGCTGGCTGGGCCAGCAGGCCGAGGCGCTCGGCGTCGAGGTCTTCGCCGGCTTCGCGGGCGCCGAGGTCCTCTACGACGATGCGGGTGCGGTGCGCGGCGTGGCGACGGGCGACATGGGCGTCGGCAGGAACGGGCAGCCGACGGCCCGATTCCAGCCCGGCGTCGAGCTCATTGGAAAATACACGCTGTTCGCGGAAGGCGCGCGCGGCCATCTCGGCAAGCAGGTGGTCGAGCGCTACCGGCTCGACGAGGGTCGCGATCCGCAGACCTGGGGCATCGGCATCAAGGAGCTGTGGGAGATCGACGCGGCCAGGCACGTGCCCGGGCTCGTGTTGCACAGCGCCGGCTGGCCCCTCGACAACGCGACCTATGGCGGCGGCTTCATGTATCACCTGGAGGACCGGCAGGTTTCCCTCGGGCTGGTCGTCGGGCTGGGCTACGCCAATCCCTGGCTCGAGCCCTTCCAGGAGTTCCAGCGCTACAAGACGCACCCGCTGCTGCGCGCGTTCCTCGAAGGCGGCAAGCGCATCGCCTACGGCGCGCGCGCGATCAACGCGAGCGGCCTGCAGTCGCTGCCGAAGCTGGCGTTCCCCGGCGGCGCGCTCGCGGGCTGCGACGCCGGCTTCCTGAACGCGCCGCGCATCAAGGGCTCGCACGCCGCGATCAAGTCGGGGATGCTGGCGGGCGAGGCGGCGTTCGACGCCGTGGCGGCCGGGCGCGAGCGCGACGAGCTCGCCGCGTATCCGGCGGCGTTCGAGTCGTCGTGGCTGCACGACGAGCTCCACCGCGCGCGCAATTTCAAGCCCTACCTCGACCGCGGCCTCGTGACCGGCGCGCTGCTCTGGGGCATCGACCAGCTCGTCTTCCGCGGCAGGACGCCGTGGACGCTGCATCGGCGGCAGGCCGACCACGAGAAGCTGAAGCCCGCCGCCGAGTGCAAGCCGATCGACTACCCGAAGCCGGACAACGTGCTGACCTTCGACAAGCTGTCGTCGGTGTTCCTGTCGAGCACGAGCCACGAGGAGGACCAGCCGGCGCATCTGCAGCTCCTCGACGCGTCGGTGCCGGTCGACGTCAATCTGGCGCTCTACGCCGGGCCCGAGCAGCGCTATTGCCCGGCGGGCGTCTACGAGTTCGTCGACGCGGAGAGCGGCGCCGGCAAGCGTCTGCAGATCAACGCGGCGAACTGCGTGCACTGCAAGACCTGCGACATCAAGGATCCGCGGCAGAACATCCGGTGGGTGACGCCCGAGGGCGGCGGCGGGCCGAACTACGCGAACATGTAGGCGGACGCCCGTGGGTGTGCGGGTGCGCTCAGCGATCCCCGATTCCGGAGCGCTCCGCCGCGCGGCCGCGCCACCGCGATCGCGCCGTCAGACCCTCTTCTGCTCCTCGGCGATCCAGCCGCGAACCAGTGCGGTGCTCCTGAGCTGCCGCATCATCGGCGGCAGCGCGTCGAGGAGCGCCGCGGCCTCTGCCAGCTGAGCGCGCTTCTGCCCTGGCGTCGCGAGAGCGGATGCATAGAGCGCGCGCGCCAGCTGGACGCGCTGATTGAGGTCGTCGTTGCCCCGGGCGAGGAGCCCGCGATGGAATTTCAGCACGGGCTCGACGATCTGCTGCGCCTCGGAATACCGCTCCAGCCGCGCGGCGATCATCGCCGCGAGGATCAGCTCGTCGCTCGCATCGAGCTCGTCCTGCAGCGTGAGCTTCGGCAAGCTTCCGCCGGGCCTCGATCGCCAGCTTGACTTCGCGCTCCGCCGCCGCGTAATCCTTCAGGTTGTACGAGGCGTCCGCCAGCACCGCGTACGTGCGCACGAGCCCCCTGAGCTTGACCAGCTCCTGCTGGGAATCCGTCGGGCTTCACCGCTTCGCTGCGCTGGAGCGACGCCCGGGCCTTGTCGCGCACCGTCGCGTAGTCCCCTGCCGCCACGGGAATCGCGTAACGGGCCAGAGTCGCAAGCCCGAAGGCGCCGAATTCGCGCAGCATGCCGCGGCCGAAGGAATCCGCCGGAAGGTCGCGGAAGCCCATCTCGTTGAGCCGCTCGTATTCGACGAGCGCCGCCTCGGCGGCCTGCCGATTGCCGAGATCGGCCTCGACGATGACCACGCCGAGCGCGGGAATCGACAGCGTGGAGCCGATCATCGCCGAGGGCTTGGCCTGCTTCTCGACGGCGAGCGCCGCTGCGGTATTGCCGCAGGTTCTCGGCGATCCGGCCCATCCTCAATTGGTAGAAGGCCGACGTCATCCGGGCGTTGACGAGATTGTTCACCGCGATCTGGTTGCTCGGATCGATCTTGACGATCGCTTCCCAATCGCGCTGCCCCGCTGTCGACCAGATCCACCGCCTTGCCGAAGTGCAGACTGTCCGCCTCCGACCCGCGAGCGAGTCGACGATCAGGGCGCGGGCGCGGATGGCGCCCATGTGGCCCGGGCGCTTGTCGAGCACCCGCCCGGCGACGGCTGCCGCGTCCTCGCCCACGCGCCGGGCCTCGTCGTGCCGAGCCAGCGCCTGCAGCGCCTGCACCTGCCAGGCCGAGGCCTCGGCGTATGCGGCCGCGGACGGCAGATCGCCGACCTGGAGTCCGTCGATGCTGCGGTAGGCCTGGCGCGCCTCTTCGAGGGACTTCACCGCCGTCTCTTCCTGGTCGCTGCGCAATTGCGAGAAGCCGAAGTAGATCATCGCCAATCCGTAGGCCCGCCGCAGCGACACGGACGGATCGGGCGCGGCCATCAGCGGTTTCAATGCGTCGACGGCCTGAACCGCGAACTGGCGCGCTTCCGTGCGCTTGTTGAGGCTGTCGTGAACGCGCGCCCTGCCCATCAACCCCATCCCGAGTCCGATGGCCGTGCTCTCCGATTCGTCGCCCTCCGTGTCGCATCTTGCCCAGGACAGCGACGGCTTCGGAAAGCGCCTTGTCGCTCTCCTCCAGCCGCGACTGGGTGCGCAGCACCGAGCCGTAGCGCACCAGCGCCAGCGCGCGATTGCGCTCGGTCTGCGTGCGTGCGCAGCTCGGGCGGCAGCGCGCCGTAATAGTCGAGCGCGCGCTTCGCGAGCTCGCCGACGATGTCGAGCCGGCCGACGGGCTCGAGCTCCAGATAGAAATCGTCGAGCAGATAGACGATGAGCTTCTCGGCCTCGCCGCGCGCGCTCTCGGCCATCAGGCGCGTCGCTGCGCCTTCGGCTTCGGCCTCCTGCGCGCGCTTCATGCTCGACGTAGCCGAAGACCGCGCTGCCGGCGGCGACGACCGCCAGCACGCGCGCACACCGCGGCGATCTGCCGCGCGCGCACCAGCGCCTTGCGCGTGGCGAGCTCGCGCGCGCGCTGCGCGGCGAGCTTCCGTCTCCGCCTCGTCGCGCGCCTCGCGCTCGAGCCGCAGGTCGCGGCTCGCCTTGACGACGCCGCAGAGCACGTCGTGGGTGAGCTCGACGCGGCGCACGTCGAGCCGCTCCTCGATGCGCAGCAGCCGCCGGTTGACCAGCGTGGCGAGCGTGCCGGCGGGCGCGCCGGCCGCGGCGAACGCCTTCTGCACGCGCTCCTCGGCGAGGCTCTCGCGAAAGCCGGACTCGGTGAGCAGGTTGTCCTCGATGACCTGGCGCACGCCGGCGGGCTGATCGGCGAGCGCGCGCTCGTAGAACTCGGAGAGGATCGTGTCGCGCGAGCCGGCCAGCAGGTCGGCGGAGATCTCGGCTGCGGCCCTGCGCGATGCGCGCGTTGTTGAGCTCGCGGCAGATGAGCGAGAGCAGCGACGGCTCGACCTCGGCATTGGCGAGCTCGGAGCCGCCGGCGATGAAGCGCACGATGGCGGCGGCGACTTCCTCGGAGACGAGCCTGCCGCCCGGCTTCATCACGGCGGCGAGCGCCTGCTGCGCCGGTCATCCGCGCGAGGCGCATCCGGTTCTGGGTGATCGAGGGCATCGCGCCCTTCAATCCCTCCAGGTGCGCGAGATAGTCCTCGCGCAGCGCGATCAGGATCCGGTAGTCGGCCGCGCGCGAAGTCGAACTTCTCGGCGGCCGCATCGTCCTGCGTCCATCCTGGCTTCGAGCGCCTTGGGCGCGCGGTTCTCGACCAGGTCGGCGAGATCCTCGAGGAACTGCGCGGCGCGCTGCCGCCCGAAGTCGTCGCTCTGCGCGAGCGTGAAGATCTCCTCGAACTGGTCGAAGATCAGCAGCGGGACGAGCGTCTTGCCGGAGGCGTCGCGCAGCACGTCGTCGCGGTGGTGCAGGAACTCCCACAGCGATTCGCCGGCAACGGCGACGCCCGTCTGCGTCCACGCGCCGGCCGCCTGGGTCGCGCGGAAGATCGCGTCCTTGATCTGCTCGGCGGGCGTCGGCGAGTCGCGCGAGTAGTCGATGCGCACGTACACCGGGCAGTAGCCTTCGGGCCGCAGCCGCGGGACGATGCCCGCGCGCAGGATCGACGTCTTGCCGAGGCCCGATTGGCCGAAGAGGATCGTCAGCAGCTTGCGCTGCACGCGGCGGCCGAGCTCGGCGACCTCCTCCTCGCGGCCGTAGAAGTACTGCCGCGTCTCCTCGGTGAACGACGCGAGGCCGAGCCACGGGTGCTGGGCGTCGACGGCCGCGTCGGAGGGTGCGTGTGCGGCAGGCTGCCGCTCGCTGCCAGCGGCCGGAGGAGCGGCGTCGATCTGTTGCGCGCTACTCTCCATCGGATTCACCGAACGGGACGCGATGCTGCTTCACGAACGGCGGGCCGAGAGCAGATCCTGCATCCGCGCGGCGAACGCCGGCGAGACCTCGCCGCCGGGCAGCCGCGTGAAGTGCACGGCCCTGAACTTGTCCGGCACCTGCGCGTCGCCCTCGTTCGTGTCGTCGATGCAGACGGGCAGGATGAACACGCGCGCCGTCGGCGATGTTGCGCGCGCGGTCGATCGCGTAGCTCCACTCGCGGCGGAAGTAGCCCTCGAGCCGGCGCTGCGTGGTCGCCGAGACGACCGGAATGAAGAACGAGCAGCGCGCGATGTTGCGCTGGATCTTGCGGTCGTAGTCGTCGCCGCTTTCGAGCCGCTCGAGGTCGAACCAGGTCGTCACGCCCGCGGCATCGAGGCCCGCCTTCAGCTTCTGCACCGCCGGCAGGTCCTCGCGCGCGTAGCTGATGAACACCGCGTTGTCCGGCATCTCGCGCTCCGGCGGCAGGAAGCGCTGCGGCGCGGCGCCCAGCGGAATCACGTCGGCGGGCTTGCGCCGCGCCATCCACCGGCGATGCAGCTCGTCGACGAAGCCCTCGGCGCCGCTGTAGATGCGGGTGCGCAGGCTCACCTGCTGCAGGAACGCCATCAGGCGCTCGTCGCTGCCGGAGTGGTCGTCGGCGAGCACTTCGCCGACGTCGCGCGGGTCGGACAGGCGGCGGCGCTTGGCCATGCGCAGGAACAGGCGCACGAGCCAGTTCGAGAAGTTGCTGCCGATGAGCAGCAGGTGGTTGTACTCGAGCTCGTGGAAGAGCTTCTCGGGCGTCAGGTGCTCGCTCTGCAGCGCGCAGACGAACTCCAGCGTGTCCTCGTCGGAGATCACGTACGTCGGCGACGCCGACACGCGGCCGAGCAGGTGGTAGACGACGGGGCGCTGGAGGTGCTCGCGCTCGGTCGGCAGGTCGGCGACGCGATTGGGCGAGTAGCCGATGACCTCGGTGGACTGCGCGCCCTGGAAGCGCTCGGCGTTGATCGCCTGCTCGAGCAGCGAATCGAAGGTCGTGGTGACGAAGAGGTCGAAGTCGGTGATCTGCGCGAGCTGGCGTGAGCGCGCGGCGGCGGCGCGAAGGTCGCGTCGCGCAGGATGCCGCGCATCCGCGTGTACGTGTCCTCGCGCCGGCCGTGCGACGACAGGAACCAGCAGACGACGTCGTTCAGCGTGTAGGGCTGCGGCAGCTGCGCCGTGTCGACATTGAGCTTGCCGGCGAGCTTCTCGGCGACCCAGTCGTAGAAGCAGCCGCGGCCCGGTCTCGGTCTCGACCTTGAGCAGCTCGGGGCCGATGATGGGGATGACGCGCCGCTCCTCGATGAAGTCGAGCAGATCGTCCCAGGCATCGTCGTCGAGCCTGGCCGGAGGCACGTGCATCTGCAGCAGGCTGCTCATCGCAGAGACTCCGCGGTCGCCGCGACGACCCAAGCAGCCTGGCCCCTCATCGAATCCGTCTCCCCTGCTTCATGCGTCCGATCCGGTGGGCGTCGATGCGCTCGCGCCGCGAATGCCGGCGGCAGATCGTACTGCTGAAGGGCACCGGCGCGCCGCCAAGATTAGGCCATTTCCCGTTTTTTGCAAACAATGCGCATTGCAGCCGGTTGGCGGCAGCGCACGGTCCCGCTGCCGTGGCTGGTCGACGCGCGTAAACTCCAGCCGGGGCGCGCGCTTGCGCAATCGGGACGGATGAGCGACCGGGCCGCGCCGCCGGACGGCAGGAGGAGGAGCGGCACGTTGAGCGACATGGTCTCGAAAATCCGCGGAGCGCTCGATGCCGGTCGCAATACGGAGGCCCTCGACCTCGCGCGCCAGGCCGCGTCGGGCGATCCGCATTCGCCCGAGCTCCATTACCTCGGCGCGCTTGCGTCGGCGCGCATGGGCGCGACCGGCGAGGCCGAGCGATGGCTGGCGCAGATCGATCGCGATGTCCTCGGCGGCACCCCGTTGGCGACCGAGGTGTGGAGCCTGGCGGGGAGGATCGCCAAGGAGCGCTATGCGCTCGCCAGGGACAAGGCGCCCGACGCTGCGCGCGACTTCGCGCGCGCGGCGATCGATTGCTATCGGCATGCATACACCATCGGCGGCTCGGCCTATCCCGCGGTGAACGCCGCCACGATGGCGATGCTCGCCGGCGATCCGGCGCTCGCGCGCACCCTCGCGCAGCAGGCGCTGGCCGCGATGGGGCCGATGGACGCGACCGGCGACCACTGGCAACAGGCGAGTGCCGGCGAAGCGCGGCTGCTCCTGGACGACGTCGATGCGGCGCGCCGGCACTACGCGGAAGCCCGCCGCCTGGCCGGAACCCGGTATGGCGACATCGCCGCGATGCGCCGGCAGCTTCGGATGATCGGCACGCCTGCCGCGCAGGACCTGCTCGAGGTCGTCGCTGCGCCGCAGGTCATCGCGTTCTCGGGGCACATGATCGATCACCCGAACCGGACGACGCCGCGATTTCCGGCGTGCCTCGAGTCCACGGTGGCGCGTGTCCTGCGCGAACGGCTGGCGAGCCTCGGTCCCGCGATCGGCTATGCGCAGGCCGCCTGCGGCGCCGACATCCTGTTCCTGGAGGCGATGCAGGACGCGGGAATGCAAACCCATGTCGTGCTGCCGTTCGCGCCGGCCGATTACCTCGCGACCAGCGTCGCCTTCGCGGGGGACGCCTGGCGCGCGCGCTTCGAGCGCGCGCTCGCCCGCGCGAGCCAGGTGACCCTGGCGACCGAAGAGGCGTTTCTCGGCGACGACGTGCTCTTCGAGCATGCGGCGAACCTGATCCAGGGCATGGCGTTCCTGCGGGCGAAGGAACTCGCGGCGCAGCCCCTGATGTTGACGCTGCGCGACCCCGGGTCGGGCGGGCTCGCCGGGGGCACTGCCGCGACGGCGCGGGCCTGGTCGCGCAAGGGAGGTCGCGTCGAGAACATCGATCTCGCGGCGCTGCGCGGCGACGCTCCGCCAGTCCATGCAAGCGCGGGCGCGACCGCCACGGCCGGGCACGGCGCCGCGCCGGCTTCCGCGCGCAGCCTGAAGAGCCTGCTGTTCGCCGACGTCAGCGGCTTTTCCCGGCTGCCGGAGCAGTACGCGCCGCGCTTCGTCGAGGCGTTCCTGGGTACGTCGAAGAAGATACTCGACTCGCTCGAGCATCCGGTCGTCGACGCCAATACGCTCGGCGACGGCCTGTACCTGGTCTTCGAGCGGCCGAGCCACGCGGCGGAGTTCGCCGTGCGCCTGCAGAAGGCGCTCGGGGCCGTCGACTGGCAGGCGATGGGCATGGCCCGCGAAACCGCGGCGCGCATCGGACTCCACACGGGCCCCGTCCTGCGCACCTTCGACCCGGTCATGGGCAAGCCCGCCTACTACGGAACGCACGTGAACCGGACCGCCCGCCTCGAGCCGATCGTGCGGCCCGGGCACATCTTCGTCACCGAAGCGTTCGCGGCGTCGCTCGCCGCCGAGGACGATGAGCGCTACAGTTGCAGCTACATCGGCGCCATGCCGCTGGCCAAGCAATTCGGCGAGGCGCGATTGTATCGGCTGCAGGCGACGACCGACGGCTGGGCTTCGTCGTCGTCACTCTTCGACACCGGATTGCCTGGAAAAGGAGACGAAAGATGAAGTCATGCAAGCGCCTGTCGGCGATCGCCCTCGCCGTATGCGGCACCTGTTTCGGTCCGCCCGCGATCGCGGATGTCACCATACCCTACAACGAGTACAGCGAGTCCCCCACCATCGGGCGCGGCAGCGGCACCTCCACCGATCCCCGGAACCCGGGATATGGTGCGATGAAGATCTTCATCGAGAAGGTCAAGGAGTACACCGACGAAGTCGGACCCGACGCGTTGCCCGCTGGACAGAAGGTCATTTTCCAGCGCAATCAGAGCACGGGCCGCGAGGTGAGCGCGCTGCGCGCGGGCATCCAGTTCGCGAACGCGAACGCGCCCAAGCCTTTCTTCTCGGAACCGAGCTGGGGCTTTGCCTACAACTCGCTGCCGTTCGGCATGCGGTTCGAGCAGATGGTGGCCTTTCTCTACGATGCCAGGATAGAAGGATTTAACGGCAACGGCCTTGCATTGGTGCAATCGATACTGGATAGCCGTGGCGGAACGCAAAGGGTATTTCCGGTCGTGGGCAGCACCATGCAGGGCTCGGGCTATTTTCCGAAACCTATCGGCAAGCCGGACTGCGCGGCGGACGACGCGGAATGCCTGAGCCACGGAAATGGCATCGGTCTCGCGGGCCTGTGCACGTCGGGCTGGAGGATCCGTTACCTGGCGCCGCCACAGGACATCGTGGACCGTGCCTGCGATCTGCTGGTGAAACGCGGCGCGATTCCGGCCAAGACGCTGACGTTCTATCCGCCGGTGGGAGGCCAGTCGGTGCTGCTGCCGATGCAACGGGGCACGATCCAGGGCTTCGAATACGTCAACCCGTATGACGATTTCGCCGACTTCTTCCCGGTGAAGGAGGCGACCGCTTCAGCGCCGCTCGGCAACCCGGATGCCGGTGGTCTGGATTGCAGTCCGGCGCTGCCCTACCCGATCCCGCCCGGCACCAAGCCCAACTGCACGCAGAACATCGGTCAGATCGGCGCGCGCTATGCGCATCACCCGTCGTGGCATCAACCGTTCCTGATCTCGTGGATCCACATCGACAAGACCGTCTGGAACAGCCTCAACGCGGCCCAGCAGGCGGCGATCGCGCGCGCGGCCAAGGACTCGCTGCTCGAATCCTACAACGCCGCCGAATCGGTCGAGTGCACGAAGCTCAAGGCGATACTGGACATCAACAAGGGCATCAATCAGCGAAACATCGACGGCAGCCTGCGCCTGGTCAACGGCAAGCCGGTCAGCGCGGCGATGACCCTGGCCACGTGGCCGGACGACGCGCTCAAGGTGCTGCATGAAGCGACCGATGCATACGCGGCTTCGCTTGCCGGGCCCGCTGGCGCGGGCGAAAAGACGGACGCGCAACGGGACTTCACGACGATACACAATGCCTTGACGAAATACGCCGCCGGCATCGGCGCAACGAAGTTCGACCCGGGCAGGTTCCCTGCGAGGACCGGCTTGGTTGCGGGCCAGGAATGCAGCCTGGTCAGGGGCAACTGACACGACATGACCGGCGCCGCAACGGCGCCTACGACATCGGCGCGCGCAGGAACTCGGCGACCGCGACCTCCGTCGTCTCGGCGTCCTCCGCGACATGCAACATTCCGCGTTGCGCGCCGTTACCTGGCGTCGGCGCGCACCCGAAGAAAAGGGCCTCCGCGGGGAGGCCCTTGCGCAAACCAGGCACAACGGCGAAGGACGAACGACCCTTCGCCGGTCGAAGGCTTACATGATGGGCAGCTTCTTGCCCGCGACCCCCGCTTTCTTGACGAGCTTCAACTCGAGCACACCGCCGTCGTACTTCGCCACGCACTTCGCCTCGTCGAGCTCGTGCGGAAGGGTGAAGGTGCGATAGATGTTGCCGTAGTATCTCTCGCTGCGGAGCATCTTCTCGCCTTCCTTCTTCTCCCATTCGCGCTTGACTTCGGCGCCGATCGTGACTTGGTTGCCTTCGATTTCGACGTTGATGTTCTCCTTCTTTACGCCGGGCATTTCGGCGTGGACCACGTAGCCGTCATTGCTCTCCCTCACGTCCATCTTGATCGTGATCGGCGTACGGGCGCCTTCCATGCGCACGGGCTTGAAAAATCCGCGGAACAACTCGTCCATGCCCGTATCGAGGAAAGGATCATAGGATACGAGGTTGGTCATGGTGCCCTCCTTCCGACTGCTGCAACCTTGGTTCCGGACCCGAACCCTCAGGCCCTTCCCCAATATTAATTTTGGACCGTGGCGCAGTCGTTGCAAGGAGAGACATTGACGGCGATCAAGCGCGAAGGCAAAAACACCGGCCCCCCGTTTTCGGTCACCGCGTGCGTCCGTTTGTCGCGCCGGCCTCGCGGGCCGGGCAATGCCCATTGGCGCTAGGCGTCGCTCCACAGCCACGCCGCGCCGCGCACGCCGCTCGAATCGCCGTGGACGTTGCGGGCGAGCCGCGTGTCGACGCGGTCCGAGAACACCCATGGCCCCCACAACTGCGGCACGTTCGCGTAGAGCCGCTCGACATTCGACATCCCGCCGCCCAGGACGACGACGTCGGGATCGAGAATGTTGATCACGTGCGCGAGCGCCCGCGCGAGCCGCTCCTCGTAGCGCGCCAGCGCGGCTGCGCATGCCGCGTCGCCGGTCGCCGCGCGGGCCACGATGTCGGGCGACTTCGCCGGCTCGGCGGTGGCGCGAAGAAAGTCGCGCTCCAGGCCCGGTCCGGACACGAAGGTCTCGATGCAGCCGGACCGCCCGCAGAAACACGGCGGGCCGGGACGCTCGTCGTCGTTCGGCCAGGGCAACGGGTTGTGGCCCCATTCGCCGGCGATGGCATTGGGACCGTCGAGCACACGGCCGCGAACCACGATACCCGCGCCGACACCCGTGCCGAGGATCGCGCCGAAGACGACATCGCTGCCCCGCCCGGCGCCGTCCCGAGCCTCCGAGAGCGCGAAGCAGTTGGCGTCGTTCGTGAGGCGCACCTCGCGCGCCAGCGCAATCTCGAGATCGCGTCGGAGCGGCTGGCCGTTGAGGCAGACCGAGTTGCAGCCGCGCAACAGCCCGGTCGCACGCGACATCGAGCCCGGCGTGCCGATGCCGACCGTGCCGCGGGCGCCCAGCTCACGCTCCGTATCGCGGACGAGACCGGCGATCGCGGCGACCGTCGCGCCGTAGTCGCCCTGCGGCGTCGGGACCCGCCGCCGCAGGCGCTCGGCGCCCCGCGCGTCCAGCGCAATGATTTCGATCTTGGTCCCGCCAAGATCGACCCCGAGCCTCAAGCGTTCATCAGTCATCGAGAGTGATATCGGCGGCGCAGGACCGGCGAGCGCTGCCGGATCGCGGCGCCGACGACACAATATGCCATAGCGCCCGGTGTCCCGGACGGATACAAGGGACGGCGCGCAAACGCCAAGCTCTGCGTCATGCGACCGCGGCCACGCGCCGGGCGATTCCCCGCGGCGCTACGGCGCCCGGTGTCCGAGCCATCGCTCGATGGCCGGCGCCGTGTCCGGATTGAGCAGTCGGGCATGCTTCGTGCATGAAAACGCGGTGGATTCATCCGAAAATGCGTGTCGGCAGGGTAGACTTTATGCTTGACCCGCGGGATTGCGGCCTTCCCGGTCACCACGGAGGCCGTGCCGCGCGATGCAGACACATGAAGGCTAGACCATTCCGCGTCCCCGACCGTCCCCGGCGAGGGGCATCGGCGACCCCCCCTGCACCAGCGAAGGGCACATGAGTCTCCTGACCAGCGACAGCATTCCCGTCGCGCCCGCCGAGACCAGCCCGGCGGCGAGTGCGCCCTCGAGCGACGACGTTTCGGCATTCCGTCACGCGGTACTCGACAAGCTCACCTACATGGTGGGCAAGGACCCCGGCCACGCGCAGGAGCACGACTGGCTCGTCGCGACGGCGCTCGCCGTGCGCGACCGGGTCGTCGACCGCTGGATGGACGCCACGCGCCGGACCTATCGGGACGGCCGGAAGCGGGTGTACTACTTCTCGCTCGAGTTCCTGATCGGCCGCCTGCTGTTCGACGCGCTGGGCAACCTCGGCCTCACCGACGACCGTGCGCGTGGCGCTGCGCGAGCTCGGCGTCGATCTCGACCGGCTGCGCAAGCTCGAGCCCGACGCCGCGCTCGGCAACGGCGGCCTGGGCCGGCTCGCGGCGTGCTACATGGAGAGCATGGCGACGCTGGGGATCCCCGCCCACGGCTACGGCATCCGCTACGACCACGGAATCTTCCGGCAGGCGTTGAAGGACGGCTGGCAGCTCGAGCTCCCCGAGGACTGGCTGTCGTCCGGCAACCCGTGGGAGTTCGAGCGGCCGGAGGTCACCTACACGGTGAGCTTCGGCGGCACCGTCGACACCCTGCCGGACGAGGACGGCGCGACGCGCTCGGTGTGGGAGCCGGCCGAGAGCGTCAATGCGGTGGCGTTCGACACCCCGCTCATCGGCTGGCGCGGACGGCACGTCAATACGCTGCGGCTGTGGTCGGCGCGCGCGACGGACCCGTTGCGGCTGGACGACTTCAATCGCGGCGACCACGTCGGGGCGCTCGCCGACCGCGTCCGGCTGGAAGCGATCTCGCGGGTGCTCTACCCCAGCGACGAAACGGCGGCCGGCCACGAGCTGCGCCTGCGGCAGGAGTACTTCTTCGCGTCCGCGTCGCTGCAGGACCTGCTGCGCCGGCACAAGGCGCAGCACGGCGAGCTCGCATCGCTCGCCGACCACGTGTCGATCCAGTTGAACGACACGCACCCGGCCATCGCAGTGCCCGAGCTGATGCGGCTGCTGATCGACGTCCACAGCATGCCCTGGGAGCTGGCGTGGAACATCACGACGTCGGTGTTCAACTACACGAACCACACGCTGCTGCCGGAGGCGCTGGAGACCTGGCCGGTGTCGCTGATGGAGAACCTGCTTCCGCGGCACATGCAGATCGTCTATCTCATCAACGCGCTGCATCTCGACGCCCAGCGTTCGACGGGACGCGAGATCGACGACGCCTTCCTGTCGTCGATCTCGCTGATCGAGGAGAACCACAGCCGGCGGATCCGGATGGGTCACCTCGCGTTCCTCGGGTCGCGCCGCGTCAACGGCGTGTCGGCGCTGCACACGGACCTGATGCGGCAGACGGTGTTCCGCAATCTGCACGCGATCCATCCGGAGCGCATCGTCAACAAGACCAACGGCATCACGTTCCGCCGCTGGCTGTTCCAGGCGAACCCGGGGCTGACCGAGCTCATCGTCGACGCCATCGGACCGCAGGTCCTGGACGACGTCAGCGGGCTCGAGGCGCTGGCGCCGTTCGCCGACGATCCGTCGTTCCGCGAGCGCTTCCACGAGGTGCGGCGCAGCAACAAGGTGGCGCTGGCGCGGCTCGTTGCCGAGCGCCTCAGCGATCGGCATCGATCCGGAGGCGCTGTTCGACGTGCAGATCAAGCGCATCCACGAGTACAAGCGGCAGCTGCTGAACATCCTCGAGACGATCGCGCTGTACAACGCGGTGCGCGCGCAGCCGACGCGGTCGTGGGTGCCGCGGGTCAAGATCTTCGCCGGCAAGGCCGCCGCGGGCTACCACCAGGCGAAGCTCATCATCAAGCTCGCCAGCGACGTCGCGCGCATCGTCAATCGCGACCCCGTGGTGCGCGGGCGGCTCAAGGTCGTCTTCCTGCCGAACTACAACGTGAGCCTCGCCGAGGCGATCATCCCGGCGGCCGACGTGTCCGAGCAGATCTCGACGGCGGGCATGGAAGCCTCGGGCACCGGCAACATGAAACTCGCGCTCAACGGCGCGCTTACCATCGGGACGCTCGACGGCGCCAACATCGAGATTCGCGAGCGCGTGGGCGCGGAGAACCTGCTGATCTTCGGCCTCACCGCGGACCAGGTCGCCAAGCGGCGCGCCGCGGGCATCGACGCCAGCGCGACGATCGCCGCGTCGCCGGCGCTCGCCGAAGTGCTCGCCGCCGTCGAGACCGGCGTGTTCTCGCCGGAGGATCGCGGCCGCTACCGCGGACTGGTCGAGAACCTGCGGCATCACGACTACTTCATGGTCACCGCCGATTTCGACGCCTACTGGTCGACGCAGCGCGCGGCGGACGCGCTCTGGCTCGATCGCAGCGCGTGGTACCGGAAGGCGATCCTCAACACGGCACGGATGGGCTGGTTCTCCGCGGATCGGGCGATCATGGACTATGCGCGCGACATCTGGGGCGCGGAGCCATCGGGGCACTGAGGCACTAGCGATGGCGGGGCCCTGCCCTCCGGCGCGATCGACGCGATCGTCGAAGGCCGCCACGGCGATCCGTTCGCGGTGCTGGGTCTGCACGAGGTGGACGGCAGGCTCGTCGTGCGAGCGTTCGTCCCGGGCGCCGATACCGTCGACGCGGTGACCCGCGACGGCGGCCTGCTGGCCCGCCTCTCCCGCCGTCACGCCGCCGGCTTCTTCGAGGGCATCGTCGCGCAGCGCAGCGCCGTATCGCCTGCGCGCCGCGAACCGGCAAGGCGAATGGACCGTCGACGACCCGTACGCCTACGGGCCGGTGCTCGGCCCGATCGACGACTGGCTCGTCGGCGAGGGGACGCACGTCAAGCTCTACGATCGCCTCGGCGCGCATCCGATCGACCACGAGGGCGCGGCCGGCGTGCACTTCGCGGTGTGGGCGCCGAACGCGCAGCGCGTCTCGGTCGTCGGCGATTTCAACGCGTGGGACGGGCGCTGCCACGTGATGCGCAAGCGCGTCGGCACCGGCGTCTGGGAGATCTTCATCCCCGCCCTGCGCGCCGGGGCCATCTACAAGTACGAGATCATCGGCGCCGACGGCGCGTTGCTGCCGCTCAAGGCGGACCCGGTCGGCTTCCAGGCGGAACTGCGGCCGTCGACCGCCTCGATCGTCTGCGACACCGAGAATTTCCCGTGGTCCGACGGCGAGTGGATGGCGGCCCGGGCGCGGCACGATCCGCGGCGCGCGCCGATGTCCGTCTACGAGGTGCACCTGGGGTCATGGCGGCGCGGCGAGGGCAATCGCTGGCTCAGCTACGACGAGCTTGCCGACGCGCTGGTGCCCTACGCCGCCGACATGGGCTTCACGCACCTCGAGCTGCTGCCGGTCAACGAGCATCCGCTGGACGCATCCTGGGGCTACCAGCCGATCGGGCTCTTCGCGCCGACGAGCCGCTACGGGGAACCCGCCGGGTTCGCCCGCTTCGTCGACCGCTGCCATCGCGCCGGGCTGGGCGTGATCCTCGACTGGGTCCCCGCCCATTTTCCCGTCGACCCGCACGGACTCGCGCAGTTCGACGGCACGGCCCTGTACGAGCACGCGGACCCGCGCCTGGGCTTCCATCCGGACTGGAGCACCGCGGTCTTCAACTTCGGCCGCAACGAGGTCGCCAACTACCTGATCGCCAGCGCGCTGTTCTGGCTCGACCGCTACCACGTCGACGGCCTGCGCGTCGACGCCGTCGCGTCGATGCTCTATCTCGACTACTCGCGCAAGGCCGGCGAGTGGCTGCCCAATCGCCACGGCGGCAACGAGAATCTCGAGGCCATCGACTTCCTGCGCAAGCTGAACGAAGCGGTGTACGGCCGGCTATCCGGGGGCCATCACGATCGCCGAGGAATCGACCGCCTGGCCGGCGGTGTCGCGGCCGACCTACACCGGGGGCCTCGGCTTCGGCTTCAAGTGGAACATGGGGTGGATGCACGACACGCTGGAGTACGTCCGCCTGGAGCCGGTGCACCGCCGCTGGCACCACGACTGGATGACCTTCGGGTTGATGTACGCGTTCACGGAGAACTTCGTGCTGCCGCTCTCGCACGACGAAGTGGTGCACGGCAAGGGCTCGCTCCTCGCCCGGATGCCGGGCGACGCGTGGCAGCAGTTCGCCACACTGCGGGCGTACTACGCGTTCATGTGGGGCTATCCCGGCAAGAAGCTGCTGTTCATGGGACAGGAATTCGCGCAGGGCCGCGGAGTGGGACGTCGAGTCGGGTCTCGACTGGTCGCTGCTCGACGTCGGCTGGCACCGCGGCGTGCAGGCGCTCGTGCGCGACTGCAACCGCATCGGCCGCGCGCGAGCGGGCGCTGCACGCACGGGACTGCGAAGGCGAAGGGTTCCGCTGGATCGAGGTCAACGACCGGGACAGCTCGGTGTTCGCGTGGCTGCGCTTCGGCGGCGACGGCGCGCCGCCGGTCGTCGTCGATCACGAACTTCACTCCCGTGCCGCGCGAGGGTTATCGGACCGGCCTGCCATTGCCGGGACGCTGGCGCGAGATGCTCAACACCGATGCCGCGGTATACGGCGGATCCGATCGCGGCAACGCCGGTGGCGTCGACGCGCACCACGGCGAGAGCCACGGCTACCCATGCTTCGCGAACATCACGCTGCCGCCGCTCGGCACCCTCTGGCTCGTGCACGAGGGGGGCGCGTGATGCCGCGCGATCGTTCGTCGTCGTGCGGACGCTCGGAGACGATGCCATGGACAAGGTGACCTATTCGACCCCGCTGTCACGCTCGGCGATGGCCTATGTGCTCGCGGGAGGGCGCGGCAGCCGGCTGATGGAGCTCACCGAGCGGCGGGCGAAGCCCGCCGTCTATTTCGGCGGCAAGTCGCGGATCATCGACTTCGCGCTGTCGAATGCGCTGAACTCGGGCATCCGGCGCATCGCCGTGGCCACCCAGTACAAGGCGCACAGCCTGATCCGGCACCTGCAGCGCGGCTGGAACTTCCTGCAGCCGGTGCGCAACGAGAGCTTCGACATCCTGCCGGCGAGCCAGCGCGTCGCCGAGGATCAGTGGTACGCAGGCACGGCGGACGCGGTGTTCCAGAACATCGACATCGTCGACGGCTACGCCCCCGAGTATCTCGTCATCCTCGCCGGCGACCACATCTACAAGATGGACTACGAGCGCATGCTCGTCCAGCACGTCAACGACGGCGCGGACGTCACCGTGGGCTGCGTCGAGGTGCCGGTCGCCGAGGCGAAGGGCTTCGGCATCATGCACGTCGACGACATGGACCGCATCGTGTCCTTCGTCGAGAAGCCCGAGCATCCGCCGGAAATGCCGGACCGGCCCGGCTGGGCGCTGGCCAGCATGGGCATCTACGTCTTCCAGCGCGAGTTCCTGAACGAGCAGCTCAAGCGCGACGCCGCCGACCCGAATTCGACGCGGGATTTCGGCCGCGACATCATTCCCTACCTGGTCCGGCACGGCAAGGCCGTCGCGCATCGCTTTGCGCGCTCCTGCGTGCGCTCGCGCGACGAGGCCGAGGTCTACTGGCGCGACGTCGGGACGGTCGATGCGTACTGGGAAGCGAACGTCGACCTGACCGACGTCGTGCCGGCGCTCGACCTCTACGATCGCAACTGGCCGATCTGGAGCTACGCGGAGATCACGCCGCCGGCGAAGTTCGTGCACGACGAGGACGGCCGGCGCGGTCTCGGGATATCGTCGCTCGTCTCCGGCGGCTGCATCGTTTCCGGCTCCACGCTGCGGCACTCGCTGCTGTTCACCGGCGTCCACCTCCACTCCTGGGGGCGGGTCGAGAACGCGGTCGTCCTCCCCTACGTCGAGATCGGCGCGGGGCGCGCAGCTCACCAACGTGATCGTCGACGCCGGCGTCAGGATTCCCGCCGGACTGGTCGTCGGCGAGGATCCCGAGGCCGACGCGGCGCGCTTCCGCCGGACCCCGCTGGGCATCTGCCTCGTCACGCAGCCGATGATCGACCGGCTGGATCAGTGAAGCGGGTGCGCGTCCTGTCCGTCGCCTCCGAGGTCTACCCGCTCGTCAAGACCGGCGGGCTCGCCGACGTCGTCGCCGCGCTGCCCGCCGGTGCTCGCGCGCGAGGGGATCGCGACGCGCACGCTGGTCCCCGGCTACCCGGGAGTGATCGACGCGCTGCGCGGGGCCGAGGCCGTCCACGACTACGCGCACCTGCATGGCGGGCCGGCACGCCTGCTCGCCGCGCACACCGCGGGCCTCGATCTGCTCGTGCTCGACGCCCCGCACCTCTACGCGCGGGCCGGCAATCCCTACCTCGGCCCCGACGGCAAGCCGTGGCCCGACAACGCGCTGCGCTTCGCCGCCCTCGCCGAATGCGCGGCGTCCATCGCCCGCGGCATCGTTCCGGCCTTCGCGCCCGACATCCTCCACGCCCACGACTGGCAGGCCGGGCTCGCCCCGGCGTTGCTCCACTACGCCGGCACGCCGCGCCCGGGCACGGTGATGACCGTCCACAACCTCGTCGTTCCAGGGGCAGTTCCCGCCCACCCTGCTGGCGGCGATCGGGCTGCCCCCGCACGCCTATGCGATCGACGGCGTCGAGTATCACGGGACGATCGGCTATCTGAAGGCCGGCCTCGCGCTCGCCGACCGGATCACCACGGTGTCGCCGACCTATGCGGCGGAGATCCGCACACCCGAGGGCGGCATGGGCCTCGACGGGCTCCTGCGCCAGCGCGCGGACGTGCTGACGGGCATCCTGAACGGCATCGACGACACGGTGTGGAATCCGGCGACCGACGCGCATCTCGCCGCGCGCTTCGACGCCAGGCGCCTCGCCCGGCGCGCGGCGAACAAGGCGGCGCTGCAGGCCCGCTTCGGCCTCGACGTCGAGCCGACGGCGCTGCTCTTCGGCGTCGTCAGCCGATTGACGCACCAGAAGGGCATGGACCTGCTGCTCGCGGCGCTGCCGGCGGTGACCGCCGGCGGCGGGCAGCTCGCCCTCCTCGGTTCCGGCGAGAAACCGCTCGAAGACGCCTTCGCCGCCGCCGCGTCCAGGCAGCCGGGTCGGCTCGCCGCCGTGATCGGCTACGACGAAGGGCTCGCGCATCTCGTCCAGGGAGCCGTCGACGCGCTGCTCGTGCCGTCGCGCTTCGAGCCCTGCGGCCTCACCCAGCTCTGCGCGCTGCGCTATGGCGCGATTCCCGTCGTCGCGCGGGTCGGCGGCCTCGCCGATACGGTGATCGACGCGAACGAGATGGCGCTGGCCGCGGGCACCGGCACGGGAATCCAGTTCGCGCCGGTGACCCGTGCGCATCTCGAATTCGCCATCGGCCGCGCGGCAGCGCTGCGGGGCAACCGCCCACTGTGGCGGCGCCTGCAATCGCGCGCGATGGCAACCGACGTCGGCTGGACCCGCCCCGCCAAGCAGTACGCCGCGCTCTTCCGCGAGCTCGCCGCGCGCCGCGCGGCGTGAGCAGGCTCTGATGCGCCGCATCGGTCCCGGCAGCCCCGAGCCGCTCGGCGTCACGCTGGCGAACGGCGGCGCCAACGTTGCCGTCCTCTCGGCGCATGCGACGGCGATCGAGGTGTGCCTCTTCGATGACGCGGGCGCGACGGAGCAGGAGCGCATCCCGCTGCCCGAGCGCACCGGCGACGTCTTCCACGGCTTCGTTGCCGGCATCGCGGCCGGCGTCCGTTACGGCCTGCGCGTGCACGGCCCCTACGATCCGCGCAACGGGCACCGCTTCAATCCGGCGAAGCTGCTCGTCGATCCCTACGCGCGCGCGCTCGATCGCCGGTTCGCGCTGCATCCGGCGATGTTCGGCGCCAGCGCCGACGGCGCCAACCGCGACGCGACCGACAGCGCGCCGTTCGTTCCGAAGGCGATCGTCGCGCCCCCGCCCGTGCCGGAGCCGGCGCGGCGTCCGCGCGTGGCATGGTCCGAGACCGTCGTCTACGAGCTGCACGTACGCGGATTCACGCAGGCGCATCCGGGCGTGCCCGAGGGCCTGCGCGGTACCTGCGCCGGTCTCGCCCACCCCGCCGCGCTCGCGCACCTGCAGCGGCTCGGCGTCACGACCGTCGAGCTGATGCCCGTCGCAGCCGCCATCGACGAGCGCCATCTCGCGCAGCACGGCCTCGTCAATTACTGGGGCTACAACCCGGCGGCGCTGTTCGTTCCCGACCCCCGGCTCGCGCCGGGCGGCATCGCCGAGCTTGCCGCCTGCGTTGCCGCTCTCCACGCCGCGGGGCTCGAGGTGGTCCTCGATGTGGTGCTCAATCACACGGGCGAGGGCGACGCGCGGGGACCCACGCTGTCGCTGCGCGGCCTCGACAACGCGAGCTACTACCGGACGCATCCCGACGACCGGGCGCGCTACGTCGACGACACCGGCTGTGGCAACACGCTCGCCCTGGACCGGCCGCCGGCACTCCGCCTCGCGATGGACGTCCTGCGCTACTACGCCGAGGTTGCCGGCGTCGACGGCTTTCGCTTCGACCTCGCGACGACGCTCGGCCGCCGCGAGCGAAGGGTTCGACCCCGCGGCCCCGCTGCTGCAGGCCATCAGCCAGGACCCGGTCCTGCGCGAGCTCAAGCTGATCGCCGAGCCGTGGGACGTGGGGCCCGGGGGGCACCGCCTCGGCGGGTTTCCCGCGGGCTGGGGCGAGTGGAACGACCGCTATCGCGACACCGCGCGGCGATTCTGGCGCGGTGACGCCGGTCTCAGGGGCGACTTCGCGACGCGCCTCGCCGGCTCCGCCGACATCTTCGCCGCCCGCTCGCGGCCGCCGTCGCGCTCGCTCAACTTCGTCACCGCGCACGACGGCTTCACCCTCGCCGACGTCGTCGCGTATTCGATCAAGCACAACGAGCCGAATGGCGAGGGCAACCGCGACGGCAGCGACGCCAATTTCTCCTGGAACCACGGCATCGAGGGTCCCTCGACCGACACCGCGATACGCGAGAAGCGCGCCCGCGACGTGCGCAACCTGCTCGCGACGCTGCTGGTCTCGCGCGGCACGCCGATGCTCGCGATGGGCGACGAGCTCGGTCGCACGCAGCGAGGCAACAACAACGCCTACGCGCAGGACAACGCGTCGACGTGGATCGACTGGGCGAACGCCGACCAGGCGCTCACCGAGTTCGTCGCCGCGCTCGTCGATCTGCGCAAGCGCCACCCGGCGCTGCGTGCCGATCGCTGGCTCATCGGCGCGCCAGTGGACGAAAGCGGCATCGCCGACATCGAGTGGCGGCACCCGGATGGCCGTGCGCTCAACGGCGACGACTGGGCGAACCACGACGCGCGCACCGTCGTCGCCGTCTTCTACGAGAGCGGCGCGGGCGGCGTCGGCGCCGACCGAGTCGCCGTGGCGCTCAACGCCGGAGACGTTCCGGTCACCGTGCGCTGGCCGGACCCGCGCGAGGGCTGCGTCTGGCACAACCGCATCGACACCGCGCGGGACTCCGGGTGGGCCGCGGCGTCGGCCAATTCGTCGCCGACCGGCGCCGACCCCACGGTGGTCGCGCCCCGCTCGGTCGTCGTCCTCGCCGAAGCAGCAACGATCGCGCCCCGGCGCCCGCATCGGGGTGTCGAGCCGGAGGTGCTCGACCGGCTGGCGGCAGCCGCCGGAGTCGCGGGCGAATGGTGGGACATGAACGGCGAGCGGCATGTCGTCGGTCCCGACACCAAGCGCGCGCTGCTGACGGCGATGGGCCTCGCCACCACATCCACCGACGAGGCGCGCGCCCACCTGGTCGCGTTGGCCAACGCGCGCGAGCGCCGGCCGCTGCCGCCGCTCGTCGTCGCGCGCGCAGGGTCGCCCGTGAACGTGACCCTTGCGGCGGTCGACGGAGCGCGGCGCCACCACGCCGCGCTCCGCCTGCGGCACGAGGACGGACGCGAGCAGATCCTGCCGTTTGCCTTCGACGAGCTTCCCGGGAACGTCGTGAAGGCCGCCGACGGGCGCCCGGTCGCGCAGCGGATCATCACGCTGCCGGCGCTCCCCGCCGGCACCTACACGCTTGGCTTCGACGACGCACCGGACCCGCGCTGCCGGATCGTCGTGGCCCCCGAGCGCTGCTATCTTCCGCCGGATATCCGTGCCGGCGCGCGCCGTTTCGGCGTCGCCGCGCATCTTTACGCACTGCGCCGGCACGGCGATCAGGGCATCGGCGATTTCACGACCCTCGCGCTGCTGGGCGAAACAACGGCCCGCGCCGGCGGCAGCGTCGTCGGCGTGAATCCGCTGCACGCGCTCTTCCCGGCCGAGCGCGATCGCGCGAGCCCCTATCACCCGTCCGATCGGCGCTTTCTCGATCCGATCTATATCGACATCGCGCGCGTCCCCGATCTCGCGGCGTCGAGCGGCGCCCGTGCGCGACTCGAGCAGAGCGGCGAGCGCATCGCGGAGCTCTCGGCGCGCCCGGTCGTCGACTACACCTCCGTCTGGGAGCTCAAGCGTTCGGTGCTCGAGGCCTGCTTCGCGCAATTCGAGCAGCGCGGCGGCGGCGATGCGCTCGTCGCCGAGTTCGACCGCTTCGTTGCCGACGGCGGCCTGCCGCTGCGGCAGTTCGCCACCTTCGAGGCGATCGCCGCCGCGCATCCCTGCGAGCCGTGGCACCGATGGCCGGAGGACCTGCGCGGGCCGGATGCCCGGGGGGTCGCGGAGTTCGCGCTCCGGGACGCCCGCGAAGCTGCGTTTCGCCCTGTACCTGCAATGGCTCGCCGACCGCCAGCTGGCGGCGGCGGCCGGCCGATGCCCGGGCGGCCGGCCTCACGCTCGGCTTCTTCCGCGATCTCGCGGTCGGAGCCGCGCCGGACGGCGCCGAGGTCTGGGCGAATCCCGGCGGCTTCGTTGGCGGCGTCTCGGTCGGCGCCCCGCCGGATCCGTTTTCGCCCGCCGGCCAGAACTGGTGCCTTCCCCCGCCCAATCCGCAATCGATGGCGGCGTCCGCGTGCGCGGGCTTTCGCGATCTCGTCGCGGCGAACATGCGTCACGCGGGCGCGCTGCGGATCGATCACGTCATGGGGCTCACGCGCCTGTTCTGGATTCCGGACGGCGCCACGGCGGCCGAAGGCGCCTACGTCGACTATCCGCTCGCTGCGCTCCTCGGTGTGCTTGCGCTGGAGAGCGAGCGCGCGCGCTGCCTGGTGGTCGGCGAGGATCTCGGCACGGTGCCGGATGGCCTGCGTGAGCGGCTGGCGGCGGCCGACGTGCTTTCCTACCGGGTGTTGTGGTTCGAGCGCGACGCTGCCGGGTTCGTCGACCCTTCCCGCTATCCGGTGAAGGCCGCCGCGTGCGTCTCCACGCACGACCTGCCGACCATCGCCGGCTGGTGGACGGGCGCCGACATCGACGAGAAGCAGTCGCTCGGACTGCTGGCGGCGGACGCCGCCGAATCGGAGCGTGCCGAGCGGCGCACGGCGAAGGCGGCGCTCGCCGATGCGCTGGATCGCGCCGGGGCCACCCAGGGCGCGCGCGTCGACGCCGCGACACCGCACGACGTTGCGATCACCGCCGCGATCCACCGCTTCGTCGGCGCGTCGGCGTCGGCGCTGGTGCTGATCCAGGCCGACGACCTCGCCGGCGCCACGACCGCCATCAACCTTCCGGCCACCGATCGCGTGCGGCCGAACTGGCGCCGCCGGCTCACCGTCGACGTCGAAGCGCTGTGGCGGACCGCGCCGGGGATGCACGCCGCTGCCGATCTGGGGCCCGCGCGATCCGGACGCCACGCGGGCGACACGCCCGCCAGTCCCTCGCCGTCACCTTGACCGGCCGACGCGCGCGCTGCTGCGTCAGCGCAGGTGGTGAACCTGCTGGCCGAGCATTTCCGGAACGATCAACGTGACCCCGCGCTCGGTCACGTGGAAGCGCTGCCGATCCAGCTCGGGATCGAGACCGGCAGTGAATCCCGGCGGGAGCCGGCAGTGCTTGTCGACCACCGCCCGCTTCAGCACGGTCCGGCGGCCGACCTCGACGTTGGGCAGGACCACCGAATCCTCGATCGTGCAGTAGTCGTGCACGCGGACGTTCGAGAACAGCAGCGACCGGCGCACGGTCGACCCGCTGATGATGCAGCCGCTGGCGACGATCGAGTCGATCGCCGTGCCGCGCCGGCCCTCGTCGTCGAACACGAACTTCGCCGGCGGCAGTTGCTCCTGGTAGGTCCAGATCGGCCAGTCCTGGTCGTACAGATTGAGCTCGGGCACGACATGGGTCAGCGCGACGTTGGCCTCCCAGTAGGCGTCGATCGTGCCGACATCGCGCCAGTAGGGGATGCCCTCGCTCGTGTTCACGCAGCTTTCGGCGAAATGATGCGCATGGGCGCGGACACCCCGCGCGAGCAGGCGCGGAATCACGTCCTTGCCGAAGTCGTGGCCGGAATGCGGATCGTCGGCGTCGGTCAACAGCACGTCGTAGAGGAACGCGGCGTCGAACACGTAGATTCCCATGCTCGCGAGCGCCCGGTCGGCGCGCCCGGGCATCGGCGCGGGCTGCGCCGGCTTCTCCCGGAACTCCAGGACCCGCCCGTCGTCGGCCACGGCCATCACGCCGAGGGAGCGCGCATCGGCGAGGGGCACGTCGATGCAGGCGATGGTCATCTGCGCGCGCGCGTCGACGTGGTCCTCGAGCATCCGGCCGTAGTCCATCTTGTAGACATGGTCGCCGGCGAGGATCAGCACGTATTGCGGATCGTGACGGCGCAGGATGTCGAGGTTCTGGTACACGGCGTCCGCGGTGCCCTGGTACCACGTCGCCTCGATCCGCTGCTGCGCCGGCAGGAGCTCGACGAATTCGTCGAAGCGGCCGTCGAGAAAGCTCCACCCGCGCTGCACGTGGCGGATGAGGCTCTGCGCCTTGTACTGCGTGCAGATTCCGACGCGGCGGATGCCCGAGTTCACGCAGTTCGACAGCGCGAAGTCGATGATCCGGAACTTCCCTCCGAACGGTATCGATGGCTTGGCGCGCCAGTCGGTCAGCTGCGCGAGACGACTGCCCCGTCCCCCGGCGAGGATCAGCGCCAGCGTGCTCTTGGTGAGCGGACCCGGCGCGCGCCGCGCCCGCCCGCCATGGATCAGAGCTTCGAGCAGATCCTGCTCGGCCACGATGTTCATCGCGATTCAGCCGTCGGTTGCCATGTCCTCGGGACCCGCCCGGCGATCAGACACGCGCACCCGCGCACTCCATCGGCGCGCGCGCTCCCGGAATTCGGGGCCGCGGCCCGACAGCATTCACCCGCCGAGCCGTGCCTGGATCTGGGTTTCCGCCTCGAGCCAATCCTGCAACTCGCCACCCGGCGCGAAACCCCTCTTCTCGGCGAAGTAATACGCCGCCTCCGCGATCATCATCCGCCGCGTATCGGCGTCGACTGCGGGCTGCGGCGCAGGCTGTGCCACGCGCCGGGCAAGATTGCCGGCCTTGGCCTTCCCGGCCGACGGCGCCGCTGTTGCGGGAGGCTTACGGGTGAGGCGCCGCGTTGCCGTGACAGTGGGCGTAGGCATCATGATCTCCTCTGATGAAAGGGATCGGACCCCGCTTTTTGTTGTTATCGCTTGTAGACTACTCGGAAGCTTCGATGGTTCATTGACGTCTGTCAACACCTGCCCCGATCCGCGCATCTGGTTACTGCTGCACCGCACACGCGCGCTCCCGCACCGGGCACGGTCCGGCCGCCCCGCCGGACTGCACTGAGCTCCGCGGGCGTCGCGGTTACAGGATTTCCCGGCGGCGGATTGATGGATATCAACACGCGCGCCGCGCGTGAGCCTAGAGTGATTTTCGGGGTGTAGGTTACAGGCGCGTTGCCGCATCGAGGCACCGCGCGGGTATCCGGGACCGTTCCGTGCGACCCGCCGTCATACACAAATCGCCCGCCGACCTTCGGGTCGCGCCGAACCTCGCCGACTACGAGGGCGAGCGCCGCCGGTTCTCCTGGGCTGCCGTGAAGAGCGAGCTCGCGGGCACGCGCGAGGCCGGGATGAACATCGGCGTCGAGGCGGTCGACCGGCACCTCGCCACGGCGGTGCGCGATCGCGTCGCCTTCCGCTTCGTCGGTCGCGACGATCGTCTGCGCACGATGACCTATGCGGAGCTCGCGCGCGCGACGAACCGCTTCACCAACGTGCTGCGCCGGCTCGGCGTGGCCAAGGGTGACCGGCTGTTTCTCCTTGCCGGACGCGTGCCCGAGCTCTACGTGAGCGCGCTGGGCGCCCTGAAGAACGGCAGCGTGGTTTCCCCGTTGTTCTCCGCCTTCGGCCCGGAACCGATCCGCACGCGCCTCGGCCTCGGCCAAGGCAGAGTGCTGGTGACGACCGAGTCGCTGTTCCGGCGCAAGGTGGCCGGCATCCTCGGGTCCCTGCCCCATCTCGAGCACGTGCTGCTGATCGGAGACGGCGCTCGGGCGACCGGCGTGCCGGGCACGCGCGATCTTGCCGGTCTCATGGAACAGGTCGGCGACGACTGCGTGCCGGAGCGAACGTCGGCGGACGACCCGGCGCTGCTGCATTTCACCAGCGGCACGACCGGCACCCCCAAGGGAGCGCTGCACGTGCACGGCGCGGCGGTGATGCACTACGCGACCGGGAAATACGCGCTCGACCTGCATCCCGACGACATCTTCTGGTGCACCGCCGATCCGGGATGGGTGACCGGGACGTCGTACGGAATCATCGCGCCGCTGCTGCACGGGGTGACGAGCCTGATCGACGAGGCCGAGTTCGACGCCGAGCGGTGGTACCGGCTGCTGCAGGAGCAGCGCGTCACCGTCTGGTACACGGCGCCCACCGCGATCCGCATGCTGATCAAGGGCGGCGCCGACATCGCCGGGAAGTACCGGCGCCCCGACCTGCGCTTCGTCGCGAGCGTCGGCGAGCCGCTGAACGCCGAAGCCGTCTGGTGGGGCAAGGAAGTGCTCGGGCTGCCGATCCACGACAACTGGTGGCAGACCGAGACCGGCGGAATCATGATCGCCAACACGCCGGCCATGGACATCAAGCCCGGCTCGATGGGGAAGCCGCTGCCCGGCGTCGATGCCTGCATCGTGCGCCGGCGCGAGGACGGGGGCGCGGAGGAGATCACGGCCGCCGACGTCGAAGGCGAGCTCGCGCTGCGCCCCGGCTGGCCCTCGATGTTCCGCGGCTATCTCGACCAGGAAGAGCGCTACCGCAAGTGCTTCGTGGACGGGTGGTACCTGACCGGCGATCTCGCGAAGCGCGACGCGGACGGCTACTACTGGTTCGTCGGCCGCGCCGACGACGTGATCAAGTCCGCCGGTCATCTGATCGGCCCGTTCGAGGTCGAGAGCGCACTGATGGAGCATCCCGCGGTCGCCGAAGCGGGGGTCATCGGCAAGCCGGATCCCGTCGTCGGCGAAATCGTCAAGGCCTTCGTCTCGCTCAAGGCCGGACGCGCGGAAAGCGAGGACCTGCGCATGGAGCTGCTGGGCCATGCGCGCAAGCGGCTGGGCGCCGCGGTCGCGCCGAAGGAGATCGCGTTCCTGCCGGCGCTGCCGCGCACCCGCAGCGGCAAGATCATGCGCCGGCTGCTGAAGGCCCGCGAGCTCGGCTTGCCCGAGGGCGATACGTCCACGCTGGAGGGCAACGCATGATGCACCCGGTGTCGGGCTCGGCGACCGCGAGGCCGCGATCGCCATCCATCGTGGGTCCGGCTTCAGCCGGACGCCGGATGGCGAGACGGCGAAAGCCGCCTGAAGGCGGCCCCGCGCGCGGAGAGGGCGCATGACCGGCCCGGCACCGGCGGCAATGGCGATCGCGCGCGAGCTGGCACTCGAATTGCTGCGCGACATGGTGCGCATCCGCCGCTTCGAGGAGCGCTGCGCGGATCTTTACGGCAAGCAGAAGATCCGCGGCTTCCTGCACCTGTACATCGGCGAGGAAGCGGTGGCGACCGGCGCGATCCATGCGCTGCAGCCGGACGACGCGATCGTCGCCACGTATCGCGAGCACGGGCACGCGCTCGTCCGCGGCATCTCGGCGAACGCGATCATGGCCGAGATGTACGGCAAGCGCGAGGGTTGCTCGCGCGGGCGCGGCGGCTCGATGCACATCTTCGACGCCGCCGCGCGCTTCTACGGCGGCAACGCCATCGTCGGCGGCGGCCTGCCGCTGGCCGTGGGTCTCGCGCTCGCCGACCGGATGCAGAGCCGCCGTCGCGTGACGGCCGCGTTCTTCGGCGAGGGCGCCGTGGCCGAAGGCGCGTTCCACGAGTCGATGAATCTGGCCGCATTGTGGCGGCTCCCGGTCGTGTTCTTCTGCGAGAACAACTTCTACGCGATGGGCACGGCGCTCTCGCGCTCCGAATCGCAGATCGATCTCTGCGCGAAGGCCGACGCGTTCAAGGTGCCCACGCTCAAGGCGGACGGCATGGACGTCGTCGCCGCGTACGAGGCGGCGCAGCGGGCCGTGGAATGCGTGCGGCGCGGCGAAGGCCCGTTCTTCGTCGAGTTCCAGACCTACCGGTATCGCGCCCACTCCATGTTCGATCCGGATCTCTACCGCGACAAGGCCGAGATCGAGGCGTGGAAGCAGCGCGGCCCGATCCACAATCTGACGAAGCGGCTCAAGGCCGACGGAACGTTGACCGAGGAGGCATTTCTCGCCCTCGACGCGGCGGCGATGCGCGAGGTCGAGGCGGCGGTCGCCTACGCCGAAGCGGGAACCTGGGAGAGCGTCGCCGACCTCGCCCGGGACGTCCATACGGAGAGCGCCCCGTGAAGCTCAGCTACCGGGAGGCGATGCGGCAGGCGCTGCACGAGGCGCTGTCGGCCGACCCCCGCGTGTTCCTGATGGGCGAGGACGTCGGCAAATACGGCGGCAGCTACGCGGTGTCCAAGGGATTCCTCGACGAGTTCGGGCCCGAGCGCATCCGCGACACGCCGCTGTCGGAGCTCGCGTTCGTCGGCGCGGGCATCGGCGCCGCATTGGGCGGCATGCGCCCGATCGTCGAAGTGATGACCGTCAATTTCAGCCTGCTCGCGCTCGACCAGATCGTGAACACGGCGGCGCTGTACCGGCACATGTCCGGCGGGCAGTTCAGCATTCCGCTGGTGATCCGGATGGCAACCGGGGCCGGCCGCCAGCTCGCGGCCCAGCACTCGCACAGCTTCGAGAACTGGTACGCCTGCGTGCCCGGCATCAAGGTCGTGGCGCCTGCGACCATCGACGATGCGCGCGGCATGCTCGGGCCGGCGCTCGCCGATCCCGACCCGGTGATCGTGTTCGAGCACGCCCTCCTCTACAACCTCGAGGGCGAGCTCGGCGAGGACTGGCGCAACGCCGACATCAAGTCCGCGAAGATCCTGCGCGCGGGTCGCGACGTTACGATCTGCGCCTACGGCGGAACCGTTGGCAAGGCGCTGGACGCCGCGAGCGAGCTCGCCCGCGAGGGGATCGACGCCGAGGTCGTCGACCTGCGCGTGCTGCGCCCCCTCGACGACGCGACGATCGTCGGATCGGTGCGAAAGACGCGCCGCGCCGTGCTGGTCGACGAAGGCTGGCGCAGCGGAAGCCTGGCGGCGGAGATCAGCGCGCGCATCATGGAGCAGGCCTTCTACGATCTCGATGCGCCGGTCGCGCGCGTGTGCAGCGAGGAGGTGCCGATGCCCTACGCGAAGCATCTCGAGGACGCCGCGCTCCCGCAACCGCCGAAGGTCGTCGCCGCGGTCCGGCAGATCGTCGGCAAGAGCGCGACGTCCGCGCAAGCCAGATGAGCGGGCGGCCACGAATGCAGTCGGGTGCCGGGCGCGATCTTCGCTCCGCGCCACCGGCAGGCCGGGCGGACGACGACCCATGATCGAGTTCAAACTCCCCTCCCTCGGCGCCGACATGGACGAGGGCAAGCTCGTCCAGTGGAAAGTGAAACCGGGCGACGCCGTGAAGAAGGGCGACGTCGTCGCGGTCGTGGACACGAGCAAGGCGGCGATCGACGTCGAGATCTGGGACGAGGGCACCGTCTACGAGCTGGCGCTCGAGCCCGGCGAAACGGTGCCGGTCGGAACGGTCATCGCCCGGCTCCTCGCGCCCGGGGAGAGCGCCGAGTCCGCCGCCGCGGACAAGCTTGAACGCGCCACCGCGGCCGCGCCCCCTCCCCGACCGGCGGTCGGCGCCGCGGCCGCGCCGCCGTCTCCCGCCGCCGAAGCGCGCGTGCGCATCTCGCCGGCGGCGCGCAGCCGCGCACAGACCCTCGGCATCGACATCGCTGCCATCGCCGGGTCGGGCCCGGACGGGGCGATCCTCCTCGAGGATGTGGAGAAGGCCGCCGCGTTGCGCGCTCAGCCGAAGGACCGTGCGGCGGAGATGCGCAGAACCATCGCCGCCGCGATGGCCCGCTCGAAGCGGGAGATCCCGCACTACTACCTGGCCACGAGCATCCCGCTCGCGCGGGCGAGCCGCTGGCTCGCGGCGCGCAACGAGACCCGTCCGGTCACCCAGCGCATGCTGCTGGCAGTGCTGCTGCTGAAGGCAGTGGCGCTGGCGCTGCGCCGACATCCGCAGCTCAACGGCCACTTTCAGGATGGCGCGTTCCGGCCCGGACGGGGCATCCACGTCGGCGTGGCCATCTCCATACGGCAGGGCGGACTCATCGCGCCGGCGATCCGCGATGCCGACACCAGGAGCCTGGACGAGCTCGGCGTGCAGCTGACCGATCTCGTGGCGCGCGCCCGGAGCTTCAGCCTCAGGAGCTCGGAGCTGTCCGATCCGACGATCACCGTCACCAACCTGGGCGATCACGGCGTGGAGCTCGTCCAGGGCATCATCTATCCGCCGCAGGTTGCGCTGGTCGGTTTCGGCAAGGTCACCGAGCGCGCCTGGGTGGACAATGGCGCGCTGGTCGCGGCTCCGGTCGTGACCGCATCGCTATCCGCCGATCATCGTGTCAGCGACGGTCACGGCGGCGCAGCCTTACTCGACGAGATTGCCCGGCTGCTGCAGGAGCCCGATAAGCTGTAGCGACCCTTGCCGAGGACAGTGGAACGGACATCATGGACGAAAGAGCGACTCGCGACGCGCTGTTCGCAGTGCTGCGCAGCATTGCACCGGAGGCCACGCCCGGCGAGCTCGCGGTCGACGAGCCATTGCGCGATCAGGTCGATCTGGATTCGATGGATTTCCTGAATTTCCTGGTCCGCCTGCACGAGAAGTTCGGCGTCGACGTGCCCGAAGCCGATTACGCCAAGCTCGTCACGCTGAACGACTTCGTCGCCTATCTGCAGGCCAGGCTGCGGTGACGACCGGGAGCGCGTGCCGGTAGGCACAGGTTCATCCATCGATCAGGACCGACCGTGTACAAGAAATCGGGCGACCCGCGCAAGGCGACGGCCGGCATCCTGCCCGCCCATCGCTGGGATCCGGTTCGCGCGTCGGTCTCCTATTGGGCGTGGTTCTCGCGCGTCTCCGAGATCTGGTGGACGCGCAGCGCGGGCCGCGCCGCGATCGAAGCGGCGAGCCGCAGCCGTCTCGACGCACTGGTCCGGCACGCGCGCGAGCATTCGCCCTTCTACCGCGACGCCTACCGCGGACTCCCGCCCCGCCGGCTCGATCTGGCCGAGCTGCCGGTCGTGACCAAGGCGGCGCTGATGGCGCGCTTCGACGACTGGGTGACGGTGCCGGAAGTCAGGCTGGCCGCCGTCGTGGCGTTTCTCGCGGATCGCAAGCAGATCGGCGAGCGGTTTCTCGGCCGCTACGTCGTCTGGAAGAGCTCGGGCAGCACGGGCGAACCGGGCATCTACATTCAGGACGCCGACGCCCTGGCGACGTTCGATGCGCTGATGGCCGTGCACCTCGATCCGGCGCGCTTCGCGGCCCAGCACTCCTGGCCGCTGTTCATGCGCGGCGGGCGGGCGGCCCTCGTCGCCGCCACCGGCGATCATTTCGCCAGCATCGCCTCGTGGCAGCGGCTGTGCCAGAGCAGCCCGTGGATGGCCGCACGCGGGTTTTCGATCCTGGACCCGCTGCCCCGGATCGTTGCCGAGCTCAACGCCTTTCAGCCGGCGTTTCTCGCGAGCTATCCGACGATGCTGGCGCTGCTGGCCGAGGAGCGCCGGGCAGGCCGGCTGAAGGTCAATCCGGTCAACCTGTGGTCGGGCGGGGAATGCCTGTTGCCCGGCACGCGTGCCGCGATCGAGCGCGCTTTCGGCTGTCGCGTCGTCAACGAGTACGGCGCATCGGAATGCATGAGCATCGCCTACGGTTGCCGCGAGGGTTGGCTGCACGTCAACGCCGACTGGGTCGTCCTCGAGCCGGTCGACGACGACTATCGGCCGACGCCGCCGGGCGAGCCCTCGCGTACCGTGCTGCTCACGAACCTGGCCAACCGCGTCCAGCCGATCATCCGCTACGACCTCGGCGACAGCATCGTGCTCAAGCCGCAGCCATGTGCGTGCGGCAGCCCGCTGCCCGCGATCGAGGTCGAGGGCAGGCACGACGACGTGGTGTCGCTGGTCGCACCGGATGGCAATGTCGTGCGGCTGCTGCCGCTTGCGCTCACGACGATCGTCGAGGAAGCGGCGCAGCTGCGCCGCTTCCAGATCGTGCAATGCGCGCCCGACCGGCTGATCCTGCGCATCGAGCGCCGCGCCGATGGCGACTGGCAGGCGGCGTGGGACGCGGCTGCGAGCGCGCTGCGCCGCTACCTGGTGCAGCAGTCGCTGCCCAACGTGCAGGTCGGCCTCGACGCGCACGGCCCGCTCGCCGATCGCAGGACCGGCAAGCTGCGCGAGGTCGTCGTCCGGAAACCGGCCGCAGCAATGCATTAGCAAGGCACTGATCGCAGACCGCCACCCCCGAGGAGCCATGAGCAAGCCCAAATTCATCTATACGTTCGAAGAAGGCGACAGCAGCGACCGCATGCTGCTCGGTGGCAAGGGCGCCAACCTGTGCGCGATGACCCAGATCGGGCTCAACGTGCCCCCGGGGTTCGTCATCACCACCGCGGCATGCCTGGCGTATCTGGAGCAGCAGCGGCTGCCCGACGCGCTGATGGACGATGTTCGCGCGCAGATCGCCGAGCTCGAGCGCAAGACCGGCAAGCGCTTCGGCTCGGCGAGCGAGCCGCTGCTGGTCTCGGTGCGCTCCGGGTCGGCGATGTCCATGCCCGGGATGATGGACACGATCCTCAATCTCGGGCTCAACGCGGCGACGCTGCAGGGCGTCATCCGCCAGACGGGAAACGAGCGCTTCGCGTGGGACGCGTACCGGCGCTTCATCCAGCTCTTCGGCAAGATCGCGATGGGCGTTCCCGACGAGGCTTTCGACGCCGCGATGACTGCGATCAAGCAGAAGCACGGCGCCGTGCACGACGTGGACCTGACCGCGGACGCCCTGCAGGAGCTCGCGCAGGCGTTCCTGGCAGTCTACGGCGAGCGCACCGGGCAGGCGCTTCCTGCGGATCCGTACGAGCAGCTCGAGCGCTCGATCGAAGCCGTGTTCCGGTCCTGGAACGGCAAGCGCGCCGTGGATTACCGGCGGCAGTTCCGGATCACGCCCGCGATGGCCAACGGCACGGCGGTCAACGTCTGCACGATGGTGTTCGGCAACATGGGCAGCGATTCCGCCACCGGCGTGGGCTTCACCCGCAATCCGGGCACCGGCGAGAACGCGATCTACGGCGAGTACCTGGTGAACGCGCAGGGCGAGGACGTCGTCGCGGGGATCCGCACGCCCAAGCCGATCGCCGCGATGGCGCAGGAGATGCCCGGGCTCTACCGGCAGCTCCTCGAGCTGCGCGACAAGCTCGAGGCCCATTACAAGGAAGTCCAGGATTTCGAGTTCACGATCGAGCGCGGCCGGCTCTACTGCCTGCAGACCCGCAACGGCAAGATGAATGCGCGGGCGATGGTGACGACGTCGGTCGCGATGGTCGCCGAAGGGCTCATCGCGAAGGACCGCGCGCTCACCCGCGTCAACCCGATGCTGCTCGAGCAGCTGCTCGTGCCGACGCTCGACCCGGCGCACGCGGCACGACCGCTCGCGCAGGGTCTGCCCGCCTCCCCCGGCGCGGCATCGGGCAGTATCGTCTTCGACGCGGACACGGCCGAAGACCGCGGCAAGCAGGGCGACAAGGTCGTGCTGGTCCGCGAGGAGACCAAGCCAGAGGACATTCACGGCTTCTTCGCGGCGCAGGCGATCCTCACGAGCCGCGGCGGCAAGACCTCGCACGCGGCGGTGGTCGCGCGCGGAATGGGCAAGCCCTGCGTCTCGGGCTGCGACGCCATCGTGATCGACGTCCGCGAACGCCGCGCCACGGTCGGGGGCGTCGTGCTGCGCGAAGGCGACGTCGTCACGATCGACGGCTCGACCGGCAACGTCTACGCCGGCGAGATCCCGACGATCGAGGCCGAGTTCTTCGAGGAATTGGCGACGCTGCTGGCGTGGGCCGACGACGTGGCCCGCCTGAAGGTGATGGCCAACGCCGACACGCCGCGCGATGCCGAGCGCGCGCGCCGCTACGGCGCCGCCGGCATCGGCCTCTGCCGGACCGAGCGGATGTTCAACGACCCGCAGCGCCTGCCCATCGTGCAGGAGATGATCCTGGCCGACACCCCCGAGGAACGGCGCTCCGCGCTCGACCGGCTGCTGCCGATCCAGCGCGAGGACTTCAAGGGCATCTTCGTCGCGATGGTGGGCCTCCCGGTGACCGTGCGGCTGCTCGACCCGCCGATGCACGAGTTCCTGCCGACCGTATCGCAGCTCGAGTTCGAGATCGCCCACCTGCGCAATCTGCAGCGGGCCGCGCGGTCGGTGTCCGAGCTGCCGGAGACGCTGCGGCTGCTCGACCCCGAGTTGCCGCGCGAATACGTCGACGGCCTCGCCAAGCTGCAGGACAGCCTCAAGCAGTACCGCGACTCGACCCGCGGCGACGCTGCGCTCGCGCGGCGCGAGGCGATGCTGCGCAAGGTGCACACGCTGACCGAAGTGAATCCGATGCTGGGCCACCGCGGCGTGCGCCTGGGGATCAGCTTCCCCGAGATCTACGAGATGCAGATTCGCGCCGTGCTCGAAGCCACCGCCGAATGCCTCAGGGACGGCGTCGACGTGCGTCCGGAGATCATGGTTCCGCAGGTGGTCACCGTCGAGGAGCTGAAGCGGGTGCGCACCATGATGGACAACGTGATGCCCGGCGTCGAGGCGCGCTACGGCGTGAAGCTGCACGTCAAGTTCGGCACGATGATCGAGGTGGTGCGCGCGTGCATGCGCGCCGCGCGGCTCGCCGAGGTCGCCGAGTTCTTCTCGTTCGGCACCAACGACCTGACGCAGGCGACCTTCTCCTTCTCGCGCGAGGACGCCGAGAACAAGTTCCTGCCGCTGTACAACGAGACCGGCATCCTGCGCGACAACCCGTTCGAGGTGCTCGACGTCGAGGGCGTCGGGCGGCTGATGAAGCTCGCCGTCGACTGGGGCCGCGGTGCGCGGCACGACCTCGAGATCGGCATCTGCGGCGAGCACGGCGGGCAGCCGGACGCGATCCGGTTCTGCCACGAGATCGGCCTCGACTACGTCTCCTGCTCGGCGCCCCGCGTGCCCATTGCACGCCTCGCCGCCGCGCAGGCGAGTCTGCGCGAACGCGGGTAGTGCAGCAGCGGCGGGGACCGGGCGGCAGCGCTGCCTCGTTGTCGCCAACGCCCCGCCGCGCGATAATGCAGCGCTCCCGGCAAACGTTCCTTTCTTGAGGAGTCTCCACCATGACCGACATCATTGGACTGCTGGGCGCGGAGGCCGACGGCCTGCTGCGGCACGTGTGCAAAGGCATTCCGGCGGCATCGCTGCACCTGCCGGGACCCGACTTCGTCGATCGCGTCGTGGCGCCCTCCGACCGCTCGCCGGCGGTGATGCGCAGCCTCCAGCAGATGTTCGGGCACGGCCGGCTCGCGGGGACGGGCTACCTGTCGATCCTCCCCGTCGACCAGGGCATCGAGCACAGCGCCGGCGCTTCGTTCGCGAAGAATCCCCTCTACTTCGATCCAGAGAACATCGTTAGGCTGGCGATCGAAGGCGGATGCAACGCCGTGGCCTCGACGCTGGGGGTGCTCGGCGCGTGCTCGCGCAAGTACGCGCACAAGATCCCGTTCCTGCTCAAGTTCAATCACAACGAGTTTCTCACCTATCCGAACAAGTACGACCAGATCTTCTTCGCGAGCATCGAGCAGGCGAAGAACATGGGCGCCGTCGCGGTGGGAGCCACGGTCTACTACGGCTCGGCCGAGTCGGGCCGCCAGATCATCGAGGTCAGCAAGGCGTTCGAGATCGCGCATCAGCTGGGGATGGCCACGGTGCTTTGGTGCTACCTGCGCAACCCGGCCTTCAAGCGGGACAAGGATTACCACGTGGCGGCCGACCTCACGGGACAGGCGAACCACCTCGGCGTGACGATCGAGGCCGACATCATCAAGCAGAAGCTGCCCGAGAACAACGGCGGCTTCCTCGCGCTCAACACCAAGGAGGCCCCGTACGGCAAGCACGACAAGCGCATGTACAGCGATCTCGCGAGCGACCATCCGATCGACCTCGCCCGCTACCAGGTGGCGAACTGCTACATGGGCCGGTCCGGGCTCATCAATTCCGGCGGCGCGTCGGGCGAGAACGACCTCCGCGATGCGGTGCGCACCGCCGTGATCAACAAGCGTGCCGGCGGCATGGGCCTGATCTCGGGGCGCAAGGCGTTCCAGAAGCCGATGAAGGACGGCATCGAGCTCCTGAACGCGATTCAGGACGTCTACCTGTCGCGCGACATCGCGGTCGCGTGACCAGAAAGGAACGGGTTCCCATGTCTGCGATCCGCAAGCGCGGCTTTGCGGCCGCGATCGCCGCAATGCTGGCCTGGGCCGGTTCTGCCCTCGCCCAGAATCAGCTCAATGTCATCTGCCCGGTCCAGGCCGAGTGGTGCAACGCGGCCGCGGTGGCGTTCGAGAAGGACACGGGCATCAAGGTCGCGATGACGCTGAAGGGCTCCGGCGAGTCCTTTGCCCAGATCGCGGCGGAGAAGTCGAACCCCAAGCTCGACGTCTGGTTCGGCGGCACCGGCGACCCTCACCTGCAGGCGGCGGAACAGGGCCTGCTGGAGGAATACAAGTCGCCGATGCTGGCGCAGCTGCAGCCCTGGGCGCAGAAGCAGGCCGAGCAATCGAAGTACCGCACGGTCGGCATGTACCTCGGCGTGCTCGGCATCGGGTACAACACGGAGCTCCTCGCGAAGAAGAAGATCGCGGCGCCGGCGTGCTGGAGGGACCTGATCAAGGCCGAGTACGCGGGCGAAGTGCAGATGGCCAATCCGAATGCCTCCGGCACCGCGTACACGGCGATCGCGACGCTGGTCCAGGTCTTCGGCGAGGAAGAGGCGTTCAAGTATCTGAAGGCGCTGCATCGGAACATCAACAATTATCCCCGCTCGGGCGTCGCCCCGATCAAGGCGGTCGCGCGCGGAGAGACGCTGGCGAGCGTGTCCTTCATCCATGACGCGGTCACCGAGGCGCAGGCCGGCTTTCCGGTGCGCGGCGTCGCGCCCTGCGAGGGAACGGGCTACGAGATCGGCTCGCTGTCGATCGTGAAAGGCGCCCGCAACCTTGCCAACGCGAAGCGATTCGTCGACTGGGCGCTCACCGCCAACGCGCAGGCCCTGGGCGCACAGACCAAGCAGTTCCAGCTGCCGTCCAACGTCAACGCCGCGGTTTCGCCGCTGTCGCCGAAGGTCGCCGACATCAAGCTCATCAACTACGATTTCGCGAAGTACGGCTCGTCGGTCGAGCGCAAGCGACTGCTCGAGCGCTGGGACAAGGACGTCGGCTCGATCGCCAAGTGAGCGCGCCCGCGCGCCCGCCGCGGTCGACTCGCGACAGCGGGAGCGAGAAAAGTAGGGTCAGACTCGACTTTCGGTGTACCACCCGCCACGTCTCGCGCCTGCAGAAAGTCGCTGACCCTACTTTTCGCACCGATCGCATGGCCCGCATTGCGGCGCGGCCAACCAACCCGGAGCACGCCATGATCCGCCGACTGCTCGTCGCCCTCGTCGCGGCAACCGCCGCCGTCGCGGCCCTCCCCGCCTGGGGCCAGCTCAACATGTACTGCAGCTCGCCGAACACGGCGTGGTGTCAGGGCATGGCCGTCGGCTTCGAGAGGGCGGCCGGCGTCAAGGTGGCCGTCGTGCAGAAGGCCACCGGCGAGATGCTCGCGCAGGTCAAGGCGGAGAAGGCGAATCCGAAGGGCGACATCTGGTGGGCAGGCGCGGCGGATTCGTATCTGCAGGCCGCCGAGGAGGGGTTGCTCGAGACGTACGCGTCGGCGAACCTCGGCCAGCTCCACGACTGGGCACGGCGGATCTCCGAGATCTCGCAGAACCGCGTGACCGGCGTCTACGGCGGCATCCTCGCCCTCGGCTACAACACCGAGCTGCAGGCGAAGCGGAGGCTGCCCGTCCCCCGCTGCTGGAAGGACCTGCTCGACCCGGTGTACAGGAACGAGGTGATGCTCGGCAATCCGAATTCGTCGGGCACCGCCTACCTGATGCTCGCCTCGCTCGTGCAGGTGTTCGGCGAGGACGAGGCCTTTCGGTTCATGAAGGCGCTGAACGCGAACGTGAGCTCGTACGCACGATCGGGCATCGGCCCGATGACCGCCGTCAAGCAGGGGGAGATCTTCGTCGGCAGCACGGTGCTGCACGGTGTGATCAACGAGATCGTCGCGGGGTTCCCGGTGAAGCCGGTGCTTCCCTGCGAGGGTGTCGGCTACGAGGTGGGCTCGATGGCCATCATCAAGGGAGCGCGCAACCTCGACAACGCGCGGAAGTTCGTCGATTGGGCGCTCTCCGTCGACGCGCAGAGGATCGGCCTCGACGTCAAGGAATACGCGATTCCGACCAACAAGGCAGTGCCGCTGCCTCCGATGGTGCCGAACCTCGCCGACGTCAAGGTCATCCCCTACGACTTCGCCAAGTACGGCGCGAGCGAGACGCGCAAGCGCCTGCTCGAGCGCTGGGAGAAGGAAATCAATCAGGCTGCGCGATGAGGCGCCCGCGCCGCCGGGCATGCGCCCCCACCCTCCGGCGACGCGCGCGGCCTGACGACGCCTGCGTGTGGCGCGCCGCGCGCTGACGGTCGATGACGGATCCGCGCCGTGGGCTCCTGATCTGGCTGACCGTCGGTGCGGTCGGCTTCCTCGTCGTCCCGTGGTACGCGCTCGGCGATAGCGTGTTCGCGCTCGGCTGGGTGCCGCGCATCGCCGAGAAGGAGGCCGCGCCGGCGCTGCTGCAGGTCCTCGCCCACGGGAAGGCGTGGCTCGCCGTGCCGGGCCTGCTCATCGCCGCCGGTATGGCGTTGCTGCGCCCCGGGCGCGCGCGGGAGGTCCGGGCGAACGCGCTGATCGGCATCGGCGCGACCGGATTCGTCGGCTGTTTCGTGCAAGGCTTCGCGATCGGTCCGGCCGGCTGGTCCTATGCATGGCTGGGCGCGATACTGCCGCCGCTCTCCGGCGGGCAATACGGGATGGGGCTCGGCGCGCTGCTCGTCATCACGTCGTTCGGCATGCTTTTCGCGCTGGGCCTCGCAGGTCGCGGCCACTTCAAGGGCGACGCCTTCGTCGCCGCCAGCGTTGTCGGCGTGGCGGCGCTGATCGTTGTCTTCACGTTCTTTCCCGTGTTCAGGATCCTCGTCTCGGCGCTGCAGGACGGCGACGGCGCCTTTTCGCTGGCGGCGCTGCCCGAGCGCCTCTTCCGCGAAAAGATCTGGGGACTGGGCTGCGTCACCGCGTCCACGCGCTGCGGCGTCGCCTGGAACACGCTGCTGCTCGCGTTCCTGTGCGCCACCGGCTGCACCGCGTTGGGGCTCGCCTTCGCGCTGATCGCGACCCGCACCCGATTCAAGCAGAAGAAGCTGCTGCGCGTCCTCACCGTGCTGCCGATCATCACGCCGCCGTTCGTGATCGGGCTCGGGCTCATCCTGATCTTCGGCCGCTCGGGCCTCATCAACCAGTTCCTCGACTGGGCGTTCGGCCTGCAGCTGGGCCGCTGGATCTACGGCATGCACGGCGTGCTGCTCGCGCAGGTGTTCGCCTTCACTCCGATCGCCTTCCTGGTGCTGATCGGCGTCGTCGAGGGCGTGTCCCCGAGCCTCGAGGAAGCGGCGCAGACGCTGCGCGCCGACCGCTGGCGGGTCTTTGCCGACGTCTCGCTGCCGCTGATGCGCCCGGGTCTCGCCAACGCGTTCCTGATCAGCTTCATCGAGTCGATCGCCGATTTCGGCAACCCCATCCTCCTCGGCGGCAACTTCGGCGTGCTGTCCACCGAGATCTTCTTCTCGGTCGTCGGCGCGCAGCTGGACCAGGGGCGCGCCGCGACGCTGGGCATCCTGCTGCTCGGCTTCGCACTCGGCGCCTTCTACCTGCAGCGCTGGGCGCTCGGCCGCAAGGTATACACGTCGCTCGCCGGCAAGGGCGACGCCGGTTTGCCGACCGAGCTGCCCGCCGCCATCCGCCGTCTGTGCTACTGCGTCGCGCTGCCGTGGGCGCTGCTCACCGCCGTGATCTACGCGATGGCGCTCACCGGCGGATTCGTCGAGACCTGGGGGCGCGACTACACGCTCACGCTGCGGCACTACGCGAAGGCGTTCGGCATCGAATGGACGGCGCACGGCGTGCTGTGGGCCGGCGCCGCGTGGAACTCGTTCTGGACGACGGTCAGGCTGTCGGCGATCGCCGCGCCGATCACCGCCGGCATCGGCATCCTGGCCGCCTACGTGATCACGCGGCAGAAGTTCATCGGGCGCAACGCGTTCGAGTTCGGAACGATGCTGTCGTTCGCGATCCCCGGCACCGTGATCGGCGTGTCGTACATCCTCGCATTCAACGTCCCGCCGATCGAGATCACCGGCACCGCGCTGATCCTCGTCGTCTGCAACGTCTTCCGCAACATGCCGGTCGGCGTCCGCGCGGGTATCGCGGCGATGAGCCAGATCGACCGGAGCCTCGACGAGGCGTCGACGACGCTCGGGGCGCGCGGGTTCACGACGCTGCGCCGGATCCTGCTGCCGCTGCTCAAGCCGGCCGTCGTCGCGGCGCTGGTCTACAGCTTCGTCCGCGCGATGACCACGCTGTCGCGCGGTGATCTTCCTCGTCTCGGCCGAGTACGAATGGGCGACGACGTACATCATCAATCGCGTGATCAACGGCGACTACGGCGTCGCGATCGCCTACAGCTCGGTGCTGATCGTGCTGATGCTGGCGGTGATCGCGGCGATCCAGTGGCTCGTCGGAACGCGCCGGCTCGGCCGCCGCGGCGCGGCCGTGCACGCCGGCGTCGGCGAGTTCGGCGGCAGCGCCGCGTGAATCGGGGGTCCGGAATGAAGGCCGCGTCGATCGAATTCCGCGAGGTGACCAAGCGCTACGGCGAGGTCGTCGCCGTCAACGGCGTCTCGTTCACGATCGGCCCGGGCACGCTGGTCACGCTGCTCGGCCCGTCCGGGTGCGGCAAGACGACGATACTGCGGATGCTCGCCGGGCTCGAGCTCCCGACCTCCGGCTCGATCCTGATCGGCGGCGAGGACGTGACCACGCGCGCCGCCGCCGAGCGCGATGTCTCGATGGTGTTCCAGAGCTACGCGCTGTTTCCGCACATGTCGGTGCTGGAAAACGTGCGCTACGGCCTCGTCGTGTCGGGGAAGGCCAGGCCCGAGGCCGACGAACGCGCGCAGGCGGCGCTGGCGACGGTCGGCCTGACCGGGCTCGACTCGCGGCTGCCGTCGGAGCTTTCCGGCGGCCAGCAGCAGCGCGTCGCCGTCGCGCGGGCGCTGGTGCTCGAGCCGGCCGTGCTGCTGTTCGACGAGCCGCTGTCGAACCTCGACGCGCGGCTGCGCCGGCAGATGCGGGAGGAGATCCGCGAGCTGCAGCAGCGGCTCAACCTGACCGTCGTCTACGTCACGCACGACCAGTCGGAGGCGATGGCCGTTTCCGACCGCATCATCGTGATGGACCGGGCGGTGATCGCGCAGGAGGGGGCGCCGCGCGAGCTCTACGAGCAGCCGCGCGATGCCTTCGTCGCCGGCTTCATGGGCGACGCGAACCGGGTGCGCGGCGTGCTCGCGCGCCGCGACGCGACGCGGGCCGACGTCCGGCTGGGCCCGGTCACGCTGTCGCTCCCGCATCGGGGGCTCGCCGACGGCGAATGCGAGGTCGCCATACGGCCGGAGGCCATCGAGCTCCGGCATGAGAACGACGCGCCGCTGTCCGCGACCGTGCAGAAGGCGTCCTACCTCGGCCAGCTGATGGAGTACACGCTCGACACGCCGATCGGTGCGCTCTTCGTCATCTCGACCGCGGTGGACCGGCCGCTTGCCGTCGGAGCCTCGGTCGGCGTAGCGCTCGCCAACCACGGCGTCGTCGTGATTCCGAACACGCCGGCACGAACCTGAGCCGACGCGATTCAGTGCTGATGCGCACGCCGGTGATCGTCGGTCGGCGAGCGCCGGCGGACTTCGGCGTTGACGGGGATCTCCTGCCGGCGGCCGTCGAGGTCCGCGATCGTCAGCACGAGCGCGACGCGATCTCCGAGCTTCAGCGGCCGGTCGAGTCCCGCGAGGGCGATGCGGAACCCGCCCGGCGCCAGCGTCACGGTCGCGCCCGGCGGAAGATCGATCCCTGCCGTGCTCGCGCGTGTCGCGCCGGGCGGACGCAGCGTGACGCGCGCCGTCAACTCGCTGCGTGCGTCGACGAGCTTGGCGCCTCCGCTGCTGCGGAGCTGCATGTAGGCTTCCGCCGAGCGCGCATCCGGCGAGACGCGGACCCACGGCTCGGTGACATCGAAGACGGCCGTGGCGTGCGTTGCGATCGGCGCGATTGCCATTCCTAGCGCCAGGATCCACGTCCCGCCGCGACGAACGCGCTTGTCCATGGCCCCCAGATTATCGTAGAGTCGCGGAAAACGCATCGGGAAGGCGGGGGGATGCTGCGTCGGATGTCGCTGGAATCGTTCTGACACGGGGCGTGCGCGCTCGCCCCGACGACCATCACCCGACCGCATCTGCCCGCCATGCCGACGCCGGCCGTCGACCGTTACGCCTTTGCGTCGATCAGCTGCGGTCGCGACCATACGCTGGCACTGCTCGCCTCGGGCGCGGTGTTCGGCTGGGGCGGCGACGGCAGCGGCAGGATTCCGTCGGGCACGCCCGAGTATTGCAGCACGCGGCAGGCACCCACCAGCCCGGTCGAAGTCAATCTTGCGCGACCCCTGCTGAAGGTCGCAGCGGGCCACGGCATCAGTCTTGGCATCACCACCAGCGGGGAAGTCGTCGTCTGGGGCGCCAACGCGGCCGGCCTGGGCGGAGGGTCCCTGCCCATAGCGCTGGCGGTTCCCCGGATACTCCCGGAGATCGCGGGCGCGCGCAGCGTCGCCGCGCGCGAGTTCATGTTCGCCGCGATCGATACCGCCGGACGGATCCACACCTGGGGCATCAACGGTGAAGGAGCACTGGGCAGGCCAACGACGCACACCAACGCCACGCCGGGACCCGTCACGGGCGTTCCTCCGGCGCGCGATCTGGCGTTGGGCACCGGATACATGCTGGCCCTCACCCACGATGGCCAGATGTATACCTGGGGCAACAACGGCGCCGGCCAACTTGGGCTGGGTCACCTGAGCGCCGTCGCAGCACCGACGCGTTTGTCACATCAAATGCGGATTGAGTCGATCGCCGCCGGTGCAACCCATACTCTGGCAGTGACCGCGAACGGCGACGTGCTGGCCTGGGGCAGCAATCACCATGGCCAGCTCGGTCGTCCGGGTCCTGCCTTCTCGACCGTACCCGTCCGGGTCGATTTGCCGGAACGCACACGCAGCGTTGCGGCCGGGATGCACTTCTCGCTGGCGCTCGGCCGCAGCGGACAGGTCTATGCGTGGGGCTGGAACGCGCAGGGACAACTCGGGCTCGGCGACACCGAAGATCGCCGGGTTCCGACACGGGTGCCCCGTCTTTCCAGGAGCGATGCCATCGCAGCCGGGGAGACTCATGCTGCAGCGTTGACCTCCGACGGGCTGCTCGGCTGGGGCAACAATGCCGGCGGACAGGTGGGCACGGCAGACCGGCGGCAAACACAACCGACCCTGCTGATGGCGTGAGCGCAACGAGGCGGCGATGAGCAGGAAGTCAAGTGCAGGATGTTCGCGTCGCCGTTTCATCCGACTCGGCTGGGCGGTCGGTGCGGGGCTCGTCCTGCCGGCGGCGCTCCAAGGCTGCCGCAACGGTGATTCGTACTCGGTGGTAATGCCCGACGAGACATTTGTCGAGCCACCGACGCTGGCCTCGGTCCAGGGCGAACTGGACGTCACGTTGGCACTGGCCTATGTCGAGACAACGCTCGACGGCAAGGCGGTGAAGCTGCGCAGCATGCACAACAGCATTCCCGCCCCCACGCTGTGCGTCAATGTCGGGGATCGACTCCGGATCAAGGTCGTCAATTTGCTGCCGCCGAATCCGGCGAGCGAGGAGCCGGCCAAGCACCTGCGCTACCCCAACAGCACCAATCTGCACACGCACGGGCTGCACGTGGCGCCGGGTCTTGTCGCCCCCGGTGTCTACGGCGACTACGTGATGGACGACCCGCAGCTCGGAATCCAGCCCGGCGAGACGCGGCAACACGAGTATCGAATCGGCCCCGATCACCCGCCTGGCGCGAACTGGTATCACCCGCACCTGCATGGTTCGAGTGCGATCCAGGTGGCCAGCGGCATGGCCGGCGCGTTGATCGTCCGCGGGGACATCGACGTCGTTCCGGAAATCGCCGCAGCCAGCGAGCGGGTGTTCATGTTTCAGGCCCCGATCACGGACGCGACGGGGATGCTCGAGTCGTTCGCGCAGGTTGCCGACAACCCGACGACCGAACCGCCCTTTCTGATCAACGGCGTGCGAGTGCCACGCCTCGTCATGCGGCGCGGCGAAGTGCAGAACTGGCGCTTCGTCCACGCCGGCATCTTCAATTTTCTCAATCTGAGCCTCGACGGCCACCCCCTGCACGTCTACGGCCATGACGGATGTCCGCGCCGCAGCCTGCTCGCCATCCGGCCCGACAACCCGGATGGTCTCGTGCTCGCCCCCGGCAACCGGGCGAGCGTGCTGGTGCGGGCCGGCGACCCCGGCACATATTATCTGCGCACCCTGCGGTTCCAAATGGGCACGGCCGCAGCGATCCTGCCGGAAGACATCCTCGCCGAGGTCGTCGTCGTCGATGAGTCCCGGCCCATGGCGTTGCCTGCGGGCCCGCTTCCGGTTCCAGCGAGCCTCGCGCCGATCACCGACGAGGAGCTGGCCGGCGCCGGCGGCCTGCAGCGGCACATCGTGATGCGCACGGTCTTCAATCCGAATGGCGACCCGATCACCCGTCCGCCGGCCAGCGGCCTCGTGCATCCGGGCGGCGAATTGTACGAATGGACCTATCAGACGGCCGGCACCACGATTGCCGACAAGGTCTTCGCGCTCGGCGCCGCAGGCGGTCAGGCGTCGACCCACCCTGGCTCGCCCGTCGAGTTCATACCCTACCAGTCGCAACGCGCGCTGAAACAGACGGTGGCACTGGGAAGCGTCGAGGAATGGACCGTGTTCAACATGAACAACATCCGGCATCCGTTCCACGTGCACATCAATCCGTTTCAGGTGGTCCGGATCAACGGCCAGGCGGTCGAGCCGTATTGGGCCGATACGGTTGCGCTGCCGCCGATGGGGTCGCCGGCGAATCCGACGTCAGTCACCTTCCGCACCCGTTTTCGCGATTTCAGGGGAGCCTTCGTGATGCACTGTCACATGCTGGCGCACGAGGACATGGGGATGATGCAGACGATCGAGGTCGTCTAGGCGCAAATGCGAATGAGAGGAGTTCTCTTGACAGGGAATCTACGGCGGGAATAGGCTGTTCGCTGCATCGCCCGACCTGCGGTATCCCTTGCCCGGGCACCGGTGCCGGGATCGGGATCGGGATCGCGCCCAATCGTCGCCCTGCCGGAGGTCACCATGAAGCGCTGGTTCCACTTATTCGCCGCAATCGCGTTCTTGTCCGCGGCGTCCGTCGCGTCGGCCGCTTTCCACCTGTTCCGGATCGAGCAGATCTACTCGAATGCCGACGGATCCGTGCAGTTCATCGTGCTGCACGAAACGACCTTCTCCAACTTCGAGCACCAGTGGACGGGCCAGTCGCTCACCAGCTCCGGCGCAGGTCCGCAAAAGACGTACGTATTTCCCAACGGTCTCGCATCGCCGCAGACGTCAAACAAGCGCGTCCTCGTCGCAACCGAGGGCTTCGCCGCGCTTGGTCTCGTGACGCCGGATTATGTCGTCCCGAATGGCTTTCTGCAGATTCCCAACGGAACGGTCAATTTCGCGGGGGTCAGTCAGGTCACCTACACCGGGCTTCCGACCGACGGAACGAACGCCATGAACGCCACCGGGGGCGTGATCCAGAATGTAGCGACCAATTTTGTCGGACATTCGGCGTCGGTCACTCCCGCCGCGGCCGCGTTCTCGCCGGTACCCGGGATCTGGGCGAACCCGAACGAGGACGGCACCGGCTACGCCCTCGACTACAGCAACGGCATCCTCGTGCTGGCGATCTACAGCTACCAGGCAGGCGGGCCGGCCCAGTGGTATCTCGCCGCGGGCGCGGTGACGAACAACGTGTTCACCGCCACCCTCGACCGCTACACCGGCGGCCAGTGCATCTCCTGCGCGTTCACAGGCAAACCCACGCTTGCCGGCAACGACGGCGCCATCACCGTACGATTCACGTCGTCGACCACGGCCACCGTCAATCTGCCCAACGGCCGCGTGACGCAGATCTCGCCGTTCGTGTTCTAGCAGAAGTGCCGGAGGACCCGGTCTGCGGCGCCGCGGTGCCGTCGGCTGCACGTGCTCCCGACGACGGCTCGCTCGCCAATCAGTTGGCCCACATCTTGAGCAGATTCGTGTAGCTCTTGGAGAGCAGCTGGGCTTCGTCGCTTTCCGGCGCTTTCGCCGCGATGGCACGGTGCGCGACGTTCAGGTCGTGCAGGATCTCGCGACAGGCCGCGTCGCGCACGTGGCTCTCTATCCAGGTCACCGCGGCAAGGCGCGTTCCCCGGGTCACCGGATTGACCTGATGCACCAGCGTCGTCGGATAGACGACGGCGTCGCCGGCCTTGCCCTTGACCGTCTGGTTGCCGTACGGCGTGCGCAGGAACAGTTCGCCGCCTTCGTAGGACTCCGGGTCGCTCAGGAACACCGTCATCGACATGTCGGTGCGCATCCCCGGCTTGCCCATGAGCGGATTGTCGACGTGCTCGCCGTAGCTCATGCCGACATCGTGGCGGTTGTACAGGAATGGCCGGAGTTGCCTCGCCAGGGCGATGCTGTGGAAAAGCATGTTGCGCTCCAGCGCCGCGAGGATCACGTAATCCAGGTCGTTGGCGGGAACGCTGTTCCTGTCGAGCTGCAGGTTGTTCTTGCTCGCCTTGACCAGATTGCCCGCCGACGTCTCGCCGGATACGAAGCGACCTTTCGCCAATGCGGCCAGGAGGCGCTGCACTTCGGTGTCCTGCAACAGCTGGGGTAGCATCGTGATCATGATCCAATCCGGGAGCCCGTACGCGGGGCGTTGTTGCGCTGGACGCCTATCTTAGCAAGAAGTAGCCGGGGGCCGCGGCGGGTCCTTCGGCGCATCCACCCGTGAGAAGGCACCGGTCGACGCGGCGTCACCGGCTTTCGCGCAGTGGCAACCGCCTCGCTTCCGTCATCGAACGAGCAGTGCGAGGCGCGCCAGATGCGCGAGTGCCGCATCCAGCTCGGGCATCGAGCGGGCTTCCGGCACGCCGGGCCAGAGCATGGCGGCGAGCTCCTTTCGCGTGTGCTTGCCGTCGAGCAGCAGGAACAGGCGGCGGGTGTCTTCGTTGAACGTGCCGTGCTCGTGCCGAAGGTTCGTCGTCTGCAGCCCGCGCTGCAGCTGCAGCCTGGCCACCGGGCTTCCCACCGGTCGCTCGCTCACCTCGGTCACGAAAGGCGACGGCGTGCTGTGCAGCTCGACGACGCGTGCCCCGTAGCAATGCAGGATCTCCGAGGCCAGCAGGGCGCGCTCGTCGCCCGCCGCCGGATCCGGCGGCGGAAGGAGCGCGCGCGCCCTCGCGTGCAGATCGCCGAAGGGTAGCGCGGCCGGCCAATGGCCGGCGAGCACCAGCATCGCGGCCTTGGTGATTCGAGTCGGCGTGCTCAATCCGCTGCCGCCGGGCGTCCGGAATTCCTCGACGGCGTTCGATCCGATGTCCGGATTGTCGCGCCGCGGTCGCGCGTTCGACGCCACGCGGAGCTTCATCACGTGCGCGACCGGCACCTGGCGCGTCAGCGCGACGCCTTCGCGCACCAGCAGGGTTTCGCGAAAAGTCCGCGCACGGAGGAAATCCAGCAGCTGCTCGCGCCGCAGCACGTCCGGTGCGATGCGATCCAGCGCCTGCGTGGTCTGCGGGCCGAAATCGGCGGTGAGCATCGTCGCGAAATCGGCCTCGCCGAGGTAGGCGAGTCCGTGCCTCGCCGCGCGCTCCATGACCTGGTGGAAGTACTCCGGCTCGTTCACCCCCTCCAGATGTTCGTGCAGAATGTAGTAGTCGCCCTGCTTGCGCAGGTAATCGGCGTCGGTACGCAGCGTGCTGCCGAAGGGGGATTCGGCGCCCTTGACCGATTCGGCGAGGAAGTCCAGCACGGCGCGTGCCTGGGCGACCCGCGCGACCGGATCGGCAATCTCCCGCGTATGGTAGGTCATCGCGTCCCGCACCACGCTGCGCATCCGCCATCCGGGCAGCGCGTTGTAGCTGACGTAGGCGATGCCGGCCGGCGCGAGCTGCTTCGCGCAGATCTCGAACAGCCGCTCCCGCACGGCCGCGGGAACCCACGAGTACACGCCATGGGCGATGACGTAGTCGAACTTTCCGTACTCGTCGGAAAAGTCCAGGATGTCCATCGGGAGCAGCCGGATGTTCGCGAGCCCGAGCGCCTCGACGTCGGCGATGCCCTGCCCGATCTGGACCGGCGAGAAGTCGATCCCGACGAACTCGCTGTCCGGTAGGCTGGCCGCCAGGGGAACGATGTTGCCGCCCGACGCGCAGCCGACCTCCAGCACGCGGCACCGGTCGACGGGCGCCGGCTCCATCCCGAAGAGCCGGCCGATCGTCGCGAGCCGGTCAGGGTGCGACTGCGGGAACGGGTAACTCTGGTACGGAACTTCGTCGTAGCTGCGGCGCAGCTCGTCGCTCATCGCATCTCGCGCCCGCGCGGCCGCCCGAAGGGCGCTGAGCGCCCCCTCGGGGGGAGGCGAACGCAGTGAGCTTCGGGGGCTGTTTCACCCTAGAACTGCTCTGCCGCGAGTGCCAGCGACGAATTGCCGCTTTCGGTGACCACGCTCGCAAGTCCCGTCGCCTGCGGCAGCAGGCCCTCGGCGTAGAAGCGCGCCGTGGCGATCTTGGCGGTGAGGAACCGCGCGTCGCCGACGCCATCGGACAGGTGCCTCGCCGCCACGAGCGCGCCGCGGCCGAGCTGCCACGCGCCGGTGACGAGCCCCCACAGCCTGAGGTAGGGCACCGCCACCGCGTGCGCCGCGCGCGGATTCGCGGCGCTCGCTGCGACGATCCATTCGGCCGCGGTCCGCACCGCGCGCACGCCTTCGGCGAGCCGCGCACCGATGGCGGCCAGGTCGGCGTTGGCGTGACCGGCGAGCTCGCCCGCGACCGTTTCGATTTCCCGGGCGACGACGCGCGCCGTCGCGCCGCCGTCGCGCGCGGTCTTGCGGCCGATGAAATCGTTGGCCTGGATGCCCGTCGTGCCTTCGTAGATCGTGGTGATCCGCGCGTCGCGGAAATGCTGGGCCGCGCCGGCCTCCTCGATGAAGCCCATCCCGCCGTGAACCTGGATTCCGAGCGAGGCGACCTCCTGCGCGGTCTCGGTGCTGCAGCCCTTGACGATCGGAATCATGAAATCGACGAACGCCTGATGGCGCTTCCGCGCCTCGGCATCGGGATGGCGGTGCGCATTGTCCATCGCCGCCGACGTCACGTAGGCGACGGCGCGCATCGCCTCGACCTGCGCACGCATCGTCATCAGCATGCGTCGGATGTCCGGATGCTCGACGATCGCGGCCCGCGCGGCGGCGTTCTCTGCGCCGACCGGCCTGCCCTGCACGCGCTCCTTGGCGTACGCCGCCGCCCGCTGGTAGGCGCGCTCCGCGATTCCCACGCCTTCCAGGCCCACGGAGAAGCGCGCGAGATTCATCATGATGAACATGTATTCGAGGCCGCGGTTCTCCTCGCCGACGAGGTAGCCGACGGCGCCGCCATGGTCGCCGTACGCCATCACCGCGGTCGGGCTCGCGTGGATGCCGAGCTTGTTCTCGAGCGAGACGCATTGGACGTCGTTGCGCGCGCCGAGGCTGCCGTCGTCGTTCACCAGGACCTTGGGCACGACGAACAGCGAGATGCCCTTGACGCCTTCGGGCGCATCGGGCGTGCGCGCGAGGACCAGGTGGATGATGTTCGCGGTGTAGTCGTGCTCGCCGTAGGTGATGAAGATCTTCTGCCCGTAGAGCTTGTACGTGCCGTCGCCCTGCGGAACCGCGCGGGTGCGGACCGCCGCGAGGTCCGATCCGGCCTGGGGCTCGGTGAGGTTCATCGTGCCGGTCCAGACGCCGGCGACCATGTTCGGCAGGAACCGGTCCTTCAGCGCCTGCGAGCCCCGCAGCGCGATCGCCTCGATCGCGCCCTGGGTCAGCATCGCGCACAGATTGAACGCGAGGTTCGACGAATGCCACATCTCCTCGACGGCGGTGCCGAGCAGGTGCGGCAGCCCCTGGCCGCCGTACTCCGTCGTCTTGATGAGCCCGTTCCAGCCGTTGTCGCAGAATTGCCGATAGGCGTCCTTGAAGCCGGCCGGCGTTCTCACCGTGCCGTCGTCCAGCCGCCGGGAGCCCTCGCGATCGCCGACCACGTTCAGCGGATCGAGCACGTTGGTCGCGAACTTCGCCGCCTCCTCGAGGATGGCGTTGACGACATCCGGCGTCGCCTCCTCGTATCCGGGCAGCGCGGCGACCTGGTCGAGGCCCGCGAGCTCGGTCAGCACGAACTGGATCTCGTTGAGCGGCGCGTGGTACGTGGTCATGGCGGGATCAATCCTCGCAACGGATGCTTCGGCTGCGCTCGGACGGCCGTCCGCTCATCCCAGCGCCTTGGTCAGGTCCGGGATGATCTGGAACAGGTCGCCGACGAGGCCGTAGTCGGCGACCTGGAAGATCGGCGCTTCGGGATCCTTGTTGATCGCGACGATCACCTTGCTGTCCTTCATCCCCGCCAGGTGCTGGATCGCGCCGGAGATGCCGACGGCGATGTACAGGTCCGGCGCGACGATCTTGCCGGTCTGTCCGACCTGATAGTCGTTCGGGACGTAGCCGGCGTCGACGGCGGCCCGCGACGCGCCGAGCGCCGCGTTCAGCTTGGCGGCGAGCGCCTCGAGCAGCTTGAAGTTCTCCGCGCTGCCCAGGCCGCGCCCGCCGGAGATCACGACTCTCGCGCTGGTGAGCTCGGGGCGCTCGGATTTCGACAGCTCCTGTCCGGTCACCTTCGACAGTCCGGTGTCCGGCGCCGCCTGGACGGTCTCGACGCCGGCGCTGCCGCCCTCCGCGGCCGCGGCATCGAAGCCCGTCGCGCGGACCGTGATGACCTTGACGGCATCCGACGAGCGCACGGTCGCCAGCACGCTGCCCGCGTAGATCGGCCGCACGAAGGTGTCGGGGCTCTCGACGACGGTGACTTCGGAGATCTGCGCGACGTCGAGCAGCGCCGCCACACGCGGCATGACGTTCTTTCCGAAGCCGGTCGCGGGCGCGAGGATGTGCGAGTAGCCGCCGGCCCTGGCGACCGCCACGACGGTCGCCGAGACGTTCTCGGCGGTGGGGCTCGCGAGGTGCGGCGCGTCGGCGTGGAGCACCTTGGCGACGCCGGCAATCCGCGCGGCGGCCTGGGCGGCCGCTTGCGCATTGCTGCCGGCGACGAGAACGTGGACGTCGCCACCGATCCTCTGTGCCGCGGTGACGGTATTGAGCACCGCAGCCTGCAGCGATGCGTGATTGTGGTCGGCGACGATGAGCGTGGTCATGAGCTAGATCACCTTGGCTTCGTTGCGCAGCTTGGCGACGAGCTCGGCCACGTCCGCCACCTTGCCGCCGCCCTGCCGCTTCGGCGGCTCCGCCACCTTGAGCACCGTGAGCCGCGGCGTGACGTCGACTCCGAGCGCAGCCGGGTTGATCGTCTCCAGCGGCTTCTTCTTCGCCTTCATGATGTTCGGCAACGTCGCGTAGCGCGGCTCGTTCAAGCGCAGGTCGGCGGTCACCACCGCCGGCAGGCCGATCTCGACGGTCTCGAGCCCGCCGTCCACTTCCCGCTTCACGGTCGCCCGGTCGCCCGCGATGTCCAGCTTCGACGCAAACGATGCCTGCGGCCAACCGAGCAGCGCCGAGAGCATCTGCCCGGTCTGGTTGGCGTCGTCGTCGATCGCCTGCTTGCCCAGAAGGACGAGCCGGGGTTGCTCCTTGGCCGCCAGCGCGGCCAGCAGCTTCGCCACGGCCAGCGGCTGCAGATCGGCGTCCGTCTCCACCAGGATCGCCCGGTCCGCCCCGAGCGCGAGTGCCGTGCGCAGCGTCTCCTGGCAGGACGCAAGGCCGCAGGAGACCGCGACGATCTCCGTCGCCACGCCCTTCTCCTTCAGCCGGACCGCCTCCTCGACCGCGATTTCGTCGAACGGGTTCATCGACATCTTGACGTTCGCGGTGTCGACCGCGCTGCCGTCCGACTTCACCCGGACCTTGACGTTGTAGTCGACGACGCGCTTTACGGCAACCAGGATCTTCATTGGGGGCGCCCGCAGCTGGAAAAACGTGAATTATACCGTGGCGGCGCCTGCGCCATGGGCGCACGGGGCAGCGCTCCCGCAGCCGCTTCGCTATCCTTGGACGGCCGCGAACTTCGGGAAAGGCGAATCCTGGCCGCCGGTGCGAGCCGCACCCCAGCCGGACAGGGATCCTTCTCGGGTGCCGCCGAGCGCCGCCCATTTGCACGAGCTCGCGCATCCGGACGGCGCCGCGCTGTCGCTGCTTCGGGGGTTGCCCTTCGCGGGCTTGCCGCTGTCGATCGCCTTCGCCCCGCGCTTCGCGCCGAAGTTCTGGCGCGCACACTACGGCAAGATCGCAGCATTGCCGGGACGCGAACCGTTGCAGCCGGGACGTTGAGCCCGCAACGGCGAACCTGTCCGAACCGTCACCTTGCGTCGCCGATTTCCCGATCGTGCGACGGACCGGGTGGGGCGATGATCCGCCGCCGATAGGTGCTGAGGGTCGCGGGCGACCACAGGTAACTCACAATGCCGGCGGCGATGGCCAGAAGGATCGTCCTCGTGACTTCCGCTACGGGCGATCCGTCGAGCAACGATCCCGTGAAGTTCAAGACAAAGTGGAACAGTATCGCTGCCAGGACGCTGCGGGAATTGTTGTTGTAGATCCATGTGAAGAGCACCGACAGCGCTACGACCATCACGCCGTATGACCAGAACGACAACGAACCGAATCCCAGATTGTGATGATACGAACCCTTGACGAAGAACAACGGCAGGTGCCAGACGGCCCATATGAGCCCCAGGATGACGCTCGAGGAGAGTGCGCTCCAGCGGCGCTGCAACTGGTCGAGCGCGTACCCTCGCCAGCCGAGCTCTTCCGGCAGTGGGCCGAGCAGCAGGACCCAGACCATGAACATGGGCAATGACGACGGCTGAGTGAGCAGGCGTCGTGCGGTCTGGAGGTTCGGGTCGGCCCCGGTCGCCACGCTGTCGCAAAGCAGTGCAAGCCCTGTCGCCAACGGATAAAGGAATAGGATCGGCATCAACCATCTGATGCGGATCCGGGAGAAATCCACAACGCGTGCCCAGTAGTCGTCCCGGCCTTGCGCATCCTTAGTCAGATAGGTGAGCGCGACCCCCGCCACGGCAGGACCGAGCGTGCCTGCATACGCGAGCCACCTCACCCACGATACGGAGATGCCCTGCTCCGACAACGCGGCCGGAATCCAGCAAAGCCAGGAGAGCCCGAAGACGATGGCGAGGAATCCGGCGAGGCCGGGCCGGTAGTCTGCCGTCATCGCGTCATTCGACGTGCCATACCGGGCGAAGGTGAGTCGGGATGATACCGAACTCCCGAGGCGTCGATCGTCTTGGTGTCGTGTTTCATGCGCGCAGCATGTCGCAGGTCATCGGAACGACGTTCATGATCCAATGCGCTCCCACGGCGGGCCAGATCGATCCCGTGCGCACCGTAACATAAGCGTTGACCAGGCCCAGCGGGAAGGAGGCGATCAGCACCGGTGGATATTCCACCCCGACGTGAACGAGACCGAACAGCATGGCGGTGGCCACGACCGCGAAAGCCTCGTGCGCGCCCATCTGCCGTTCGCCGCCGGCTCCAATCGCATGGCCACCGCGCAACAGCAACGCACCGAAGACGCCGAAGATCAGGAAATGCTCGGGTATCACGGTAAGCAATCCCAGTCCCTCCTGGAGCGGAGTGCCCCAGGGGTCGGGCACGACCCGACTCAAGTAGAACCCGATCGGCAACGAGAGCAGAATGCCGGCGATGCTCGGCCGCACGGCCGCCCGGCCCGGTACACGAACGCCCGCGTCGCGGAGCGTGCATCGCTTCCGGCGCAGGATCCACAGGGGGAGCAGCACGGCGAGCACCAATGCTTCGGCGAACTGGAACAGCGCGGCCTGCTCGCCATGGCTGAGGCTGGTTGCGACGTGGTCGTGCCACCAGACGCCGCCTGCCCGGTACGGCAGCGAATACCACCGGTCGAACGGTGCGGGGAGCAGGCGCGCGGCCTGCCCCCAGAACGCCGTCACGTAGAGGAGGCCGAGTCCGAACGTCTCCAGCGTCCCGAGCCATTGGCCGCGGGGCGCATCCGCATCGCGAGGCGGGCGGTCTTGTTCGGGCATTCGAGCGTTGGCGCGGAATCGGGACGATTGCAGGTTTGCGGGACGCCGCCGTCGGGCCCGCGCCGAAGCGCGATTCATCGCGGATGCCCGGGAACGTGCACGGGCACTGCCCCCGCGCATGATATGCGACAGCGATTCTGTCGACGCGCTTTACACGCTACTCTTCGCCCTGAGGGCGATTCCTGTCAAAACAACTGTTTATCCCATTGGCCGATTCCTTGCTTGCCTGCCAGGCAGTGATCCGACAATCCTCGCACGAGGGAGACCGCATGAAGACTTTCCTTGCCGCGCTCGCTTTGCTGGCCATGCCGGCGACGGCATTCGGCGTGTTTTCCATTTCCCCTGTCCCGGAGCCGGGAGTTCTGGAGCTCGTGGGGCTGGGCGGAGCCGTTCTCGTCGTGGCCCGACTGCTCAAGCGCAAGAAATAGGGTTCTTCGCCGAAGTGCGGAAACGCGCGGAATGTGTTTTCGCGCGGCCGGCGCCGCCCCGCAAAGGGCTCCTTGGAAAACTTCCGTCTCATCTTGGCGCGACTGGTAGCTCTCCGGTGCGCGTTCCCTGGCCCGGGACGCGCCGACGATGCCTCCCCCCTCGTCGAGCGTGGAGGTTCGAGCGTAGGTGGCACGCTGGGCCGGCGGCCATTGGTCACAGTGACGAGGTCGTGCGGATGAAGCAAGTTCGCTGAGTACCCCGCGGAGTCACGGGATCGCCGGGTGCCGCTCGCCTCGTCAACGGCTGCTTCCCGGCAAATTGAGATGTGAGGGCGACGGTATGGAACTAGCCGGTCAGCGACCGTCGAGTCTGAACGCGAGCGGCTTGATCGTCGACCGTCGCAGTTCGACCCGTTGCCGCCCGTCGCGCTCTAGAGAAGCGGACGCTCGCAGATGAAGCCGGACAGCGACGAGCAGCCGATCGGGTGGCCGATCATCCGATCAATCGGGGGTCGCGGAGCAGCACCGATTGCGGGACCGCGAGACCAAGGGCCTTGGCGGTCTTGAGGTTGATCACCAACTGGTACTTGCCCGGTCGATCGACCGCCAGGTCAGCGGGACGGGCGCCGCGGAATATGCGATCGACGTACTCGACACCGCGTACGATTGAAGCGGTACCCACACCCGCATTATCGTAGGAAAGCAGGCCGCCCGCCTCGACGAACCAAGAAGCCGCGGCGGCGCTCGGCAGCCGGTTTTGCAAGGCAAACGCGGCGATGCGCTCACGCGCCGCAAAGGTAGCGGGACTGCCCGCCAACGCTAGCGCCTGCGCACGAAAGTTGAGGATGTCCGCGAACGCAGGGCCAAAGTCTTCGTCTTTCGCAACGTAGTGGTAGCGGACATCATAGCCCAGCTTTCTTGCGGCCGAGTCGAGTAGAGGGCGGATATCGAATCTACCCCCATCGAGGGTCACCTCCATACTCGAGTCGAGAATCCAGGAAAGCCGAATCGCGGTTGGCGCAATTTCCTTGAGAAACTCGAGGCGCTTCGCGGATACCTCCAAACCGGTGTAGCTCGACACCCCTGTGACATTGCGTCCCGGTCGGGCAAACGAGTCGATGAGGCCCGTTTCGACGGGCCAGGGAACCGCCGCGAACACAATCGGAATCGTCTTGGTCGCCCGCGCCGCAGCGACCGCGGCCGGTCCGGTGAACGCCCAGATGACATCCACACGCTTGCGTACCAGTTCCTCGGCCAGCGCAGGATACCGTTCGGCCTTGTAGTCGGCGAATGCACCCTCGATGACCAGATTCTGTCCCTCGATCCACCCTAGCGCCTTCAACTGGGCACGGAGCACACCAAGAAAAAAGCGTTCCGCGTCCTGGGAAGAAGAAGCAGGCGCCAAGACGCCCAATGTTCGGCTCTCGGCCGATGGCCTGGATTGAGCGCGCGTAACACTCGGCCCGGCGGCTGTGCCGAGAGCAAGTAGTGCGGCGATAGCGTCGCGTCTGTTCATTGGATCATTCGGTTGGCGCAACCAGCGTCGCCTTCGCGGCGAGCGACACCTGCCTGCGTGGCACTTGCTGTCTAATTACCTGCGCCCGGACACACCTGCAAGCAAGTCTACGCTCGACGGTCCGCTATCACTCGACAGTGCCATCGAACGACCGCTCTCAGCGGTGGTGCAGTAAGGCCGCTGTTGTTAAGGGTTGTGCGTTGCCTGCCGTGACGCGCAGGCGAGCGCGGACATGACGATGCGACGCGGGCAGGCGTCGCACAAGCCTCGAGGGAGGAAACCGCGGCATGCCCCGCTGCCGTTCGGGGAAGCTAAGCGGCTATGGGGACCGGACGGGTCGCGGGTGGGCCTGACGGCGCCGACTGGCCGCTGGATTGGCGCCTGACCTTGCGCCGATGCGAGATAGCGATGATCCGAGGCGGGATTCGGTGATGCCGCAGAGGCCGGGAAGTCCGGTTCTGGCCGCGTAAGGCAAAGCCGTCCGCTATCGGCAGTGGCCGACGCAAAGCGGACGTAGTGTTGATGCAACCGGTGCCGGCGCTCATGCTGCGACTCGCAACGCCGGTGGGGCACGAATTGTTTCCCCGCGAGCGTAGATCTCGACTGCTCCTGTTGAGATCCGAGGCGGCTTGCCTCGCGACTCAACATAAGCAGATTCATGATCCCGCCCAACCTCACCGCCGGAACGAAGTTCGCTTCCTACCGCGCGAGCGATTTAGTCCTTTGGCCGATCTCGACAGTTCAAGCCATTGAGCGAAATCGACCCCAAGCCGACATACGCGGCACCCTAAACTGGTCATTCCCACTGATCGGCATTCCGGGCTCTTACTCCGCACTCCTTTCGGGGCACCCATTGGGGGACGGCGCCCCCATTGCGCACGCGCACTTCCTCAAAAGGGCACGGCAGCGTAGCCTACTGTCGATCGCTGCGGTGTCGTAGCGTCTGGGAGTGGTAAGGGGGTAGCGATGCGTCGGGGCGCAAAGGTCGCGAAGGTCCGGGTCGAACCCGAGGCAACAGGCGCGACGGCGCGGCGAGATGGCGCGGACTCGAGAACCCGCGAACTCGAGCAGCGCCTGACCGATGCACTAGAACAGAAGGCCGCAATGAGTGAGGTGCTGAGGGTGATCAGCCGCTCAACAATCGACCTGAAGCCGGTGTTCGATATGGTGGCTGAGCGCGCTGTCAGGCTGTGCGCCGCCAACAAGGCATTCGTCTACCGGCTGGACGGTGATGTCCTCCGGATGACGGCAGCCTACGGCGCATCTCCGGAGCTGAGAGAATTCACGGAGCGGAACCCGATCGTTCCTGGACGACATAGTGGTGTCGCACGTGCTGCCCTCGAACGGCGAACGGTGCACATCGTCGATGTTCAGACCGACCCCGAATATACGTGGGGTGCGGCACGCGTGGATCCGATTCGGACGGTGCTTGCGGTCCCGATACTCAAAGGCGCCCAGTTGTTTGGCGTCATCGTAATTTACAGACTGGAGGTCGCACCATTCAACGATGGGCAAATCGCGCTCATGCAGGCCTTCGCTGACCAAGCGTCGATCGCCATCGAGAACGTGCGGCTGTTCACGGAGGTGGGGGCGCGGACCGCCCAGCTCACGCGATCGGTCGAAGAACTGAAGGCACTCAGCGAGGTTGGACAGGCCGTCAGTTCGACGCTGGACCTGGACACCGTGCTCTCCACGATTGTGTCGAGGGCCACTCGGCTCGCCGGCGTTGATGGTGGCGGAATCTATGAATACGACGAGGCGCGCGAGGTGTTCTATATGCGCGCGACGGAGGGGCTACCTGATGAGCTCGTGGCGGCGCTTCGCTCCGCTCCGCTACGAAGGGGGGAGGGCGCAATTGGGCGACTGGCGGTGACCGGCGAGCCGGTGCAGATCCGCGACATTCTGGACGAAGACGTCTATCAGAGCCGGATCCGCGACACCATCGTTCGCTTGGGCTTTCGATCGCTGCTGGCCGTCCCGCTCCTTCGCGAGGACCACCTGCTCGGCGGGTTGGTCGTCAACCGGAAGATCGCCGGCGAGTTCGCGCCGCCGGTGATTGACTTGCTGAAGACCTTCGCCACGCAATCGGCACTGGCCATCCAGAACGCGCGGCTCTTCCGCGAGATCGGGGCCAAGAGCCGGCAGCTTGAAATCGCGAGCCAACACAAGAGCGAATTTCTCGCCAACATGTCGCACGAACTGCGCACGCCGCTCAACGCGATCATCGGCTTCTCGGAAGTCCTTGCGGAGAAGATGTTCGGCGAGATCAACGACAAGCAGGCGGAATACCTAACCGACATTCTGGAATCTGGACGGCACCTTCTGTCCCTCATCAACGATATCCTCGATCTGTCGAAGATCGAGGCCGGGCGAATGGAACTGGAACCAGCCGATTTCGATCTATCGGGTGCCATCGATAACGCCCTGACTCTCGTAGGCGAGCGCGCACACCGGCACGGGATTACGCTGCTACGCAATGTCGATGAACGCCTGGGCATGATCCGCGCGGACGAGCGGAAGGTGAAACAAGTTCTTCTGAACCTCCTGTCTAACGCCTTGAAGTTCACGCCGAAGGGCGGGCAAATCGATGTCCGGGCGAGCGTGCAAGATGGCGCGGCGGAAATTTCCGTGACAGATAACGGTGTGGGTATTGCACTTGAGGATCAGTCGGCGGTGTTCGAGGAATTCCGGCAAGTCGGCGCGGCGGCACGGAAAGTGGAAGGCACCGGGCTCGGCCTCGCTATCTCGCGAAAATTCATCGAGCTTCACGGTGGGAAAATCTGGGTCACGAGCGAATTGGGTGCAGGCGCGGTATTTACTTTCACGTTGCCGCTGATGATCGACCGACGCCATCCGACTGGCTGAGAAGAGCGCACATTGTTCGACGGAAGCCGTACCCGAGCCTGGGAACCAGGGCGTGCCAATGGATGCGCAGTGCGCCTAGCCCCGCTGGTATAGCGAAATGCGGCTTTCGGGTAAATTGGACGACGGGACTGACCGTCTGCAGCTGGCCGGTCAGCGACGTTCCTCGACCGTCGCAAAGCGACCCTTTCCGGTCGTCCGACTTTCTCAGAAGCGGACGTCGCTGCGAATGACGGCTGTCCAGCAAGGCTCGCATTCAAGCGTTCGCGCCTACGGAATTGCGCATCACCGCAAGAGTACGCGATGACAAGCACGTTGCTTGACCCTGTGAGGGCAACGGCGTAGCGTGCCCTGCACGATTCTAAGCACCACTGGGGAGGGGGGGATGCTCCGGAAAACGTTCGGTTCTGTGCGGGGGGTGCCCGGTAACGGGCATCCCTACCGCGCTATCGATCGGCGGGCGTTCATCGGCGAAGTCTTCGTTGGCATGCTGGCGGCCCCGCTGATTGCCTTGGCGCAGCAGCCAGAGCGGATGCGGCGGATAGGTGTGCTGATGGGCTTTCCCGAGAGCGACTTGGAAGCACAGCGCTTTATCGCGGCGTTCCGCGAAGAACTCCACAAGCTCGGGTGGACGGAGGGCAGCAACGTTCGGATTGATGCTCGTTGGGCGACGCCCACGGACGCGCAGTTGATGCGGCAAATTGCGAAAGAACTCGTTGCGTTACAGCCCGACCTCATTCTTTCGCACACCACACCCACCACGACCGCGCTGCTGCAACAAACGCGAACCATACCGATCGTCTTCGCGACGGTTACCGATCCGGTGGGCAGCGGCTTCGTCGTGAGCTTGGCGCGGCCGGGCGGCAACGTCACCGGTTTCACCCTGATGGAGCCGAAGATTGCCGGCAAGTGGCTGGACCTGCTCAAGGAGGTCGCACCGCGCATCAACCGGGTCGCCTGCTTGTTCAATCCCGCAACGACGCCATATCGCGACATTTACCTGAGCCCACTTAAAGCAGCCGCTGCATCCCTCGGCCTCGAGATGATCGCAGTACCTGTTCACGACGCGTCCGAACTCGAATCCGTTCTTGCCGCACAGGCACGGGAGCCGAATGGTTCCCTTATCGTGATGCCGGACAGCTTCACGGATGCTCATCGCGTGCAGATCACATCGCTAGCGGCTCGCTATCGTGTTCCTGCTGTGTACGCTTATCGTTTCTTTGCCGTACTCGGCGGTCTACTGTCCTACGGAGCTGAGCTGATCGACAATTTCCCACGCGCGGCCACCTATGCCCATCGAATCCTCAAAGGCGAGAAGCCGGCTGACCTGCCAGTGCAGGCACCCACCAAGTACGCGCTGACAATCAACCTCAAAACCGCGAATGCGCTTGGTCTAACGATTCCGAAGTCGCTTCTTGTGCGTGCAGACGAAGTGATTCAGTAATGAACATTCAGGATCATCCCCGACCGCCGGCTTGAAAGACCGGTTTCGGCTGGGTTTCGGAGTCGCGCAGGAACGACGGGAAATGGCCGCAAGCAGCCGAATCTCGCAACGCTCATGTTTAACGCTCGGAACTCTAGTCAAGATCCGAGTCTCCGAATCGGGGTTTTTTGCACGGCAGCCTGCAATTGTCGTTATATAGTTCGCCGGTGTTTGCCTGGTGGCAGGATGACGAAATCCCCGCTTTTGCTCCGGTTCGTTGCGTCGATTGACGTACAAGGATACGCGCCGCGAGAAATCTCTTACGATAACGCGGAACATGGCGGCGTAGCGCGACGTCGCAGCGGCGCGTCGAGCGACGCCAGGCGCGTGGGCTGCGCCCTCGGTCGTGGGTGATGCAGCGAGGAAAGGCGCGCATGGACAACCGAAGCCGCAGCGGGTCCCCGCGGGAGGGCGGTCACGGACACCTAAGCCGGTGGCCCTTGGCGGCGGCCCGATAACACTCAGCCGAGCACGACGATGTGCACGCGAAACGGCCCGTGCGCGCCCAGCACGATCGTCTGCTCGATGTCGCCGGTGCGCGAGGGACCCGAGATCATGTTGACCGCGCGCGGCAGGCGGCCACGCTCCTGCCGGACCAGCGCGAACGCCTCCTCCATGCCGGAGACGATCCGGTCGGCGCGCAGAACCGCGACGTGCGTGTCGACCAGCAGCGCGGTCGCCGTCGGCGTGTGGGCACCCGATAGCAGGACCAGCGTGCCGGTTTCCGCGATCGCGCAGAACGCGCCCGTGATGCCGAGGCGATCGTCGCCGACGGTCGGCCGCACGTCGATCGCGAGCCCCGCGCCGGTCCAGTCGAGGTCGCCGAGCTCCGGCCAGCAGACGCCGCGATGCGACTTCTGCGCGGCGAGCGCCGGCGGCAACGCCAGCGCGTCGAGGTAGCGCGCGACGGCCGCCGGAATCTCGCCGCGGTCGGCGATGCGCTCGACGCTGCTCTCCATGTCGGTCGCGCGCCGGAGGAAGCGGTCGACGAGATCGGGCGGCATCGCCGGCCGCGGACCGTGTCCGTGGAGCGCGATGTACGCGTCCGCCTCGGCGCGCGCAGCGGCCCGGTCGCCCGTCGCGCCGAGCGCCTTGCGCACGCGCGCGAGCACGGCGTCGCGCGCGCTGCGGTTGTCGCCGAGCGAGCTCGCCACCGAAGCCTCTACTTCAGATGCTGGCGGACGAAGGCGTCGAGGCGCTCGATGCCACTGGTGATCGCCTCGGGCGACGCCGCGTACGAGAAGCGGACATGCTGACCGTCGCCCGGAACGCGCCGGCCGAAGTGGATGTCGGCCAGCACCGCGACCCCCGCCTCGGTGAGCAGCCGCTTGCGGAAGGTCTCGGAATCGGCGCAGCCGGTGATCCGGCAGGCCTCGGTGACGTTCGGCCAGGCGTAGAACGCGCCGCCGGGAACCTTGCAGGTGATCCCCGGAACCGTGTTGAGCAGCCTGACGATCAGGTCGCGGCGCTCGAGGAAGCTCTCGCGCATCGCCTCCGCGGCGCTCTGCGGCCCGGTGATCGCCTCGACGGCCGCCCACTGCGAGATCTGCGAAGCGCAGGAGTCGGTGTTCGTGATCCAGCGCGTGAAGATCGGCGCGAGCGCCCGGTTCGCCGCGTAGCCGATTCGCCAGCCGGTCATCGCCCAGGTCTTCGAGGCCCCGTCGCAGACGACCGTGCGCTCCAGCATCCCCGGCCGCTTCGCCAGCGAGTCGAAGGCGCCGGCATAGGCGAGGCGCGAGTAGATCTCGTCGGCGAACACCCAGACCTGCGGGTGCCGCGCAAGAATCGTCGCAATCGCGTCGAGATCCGCCGGCTGCAGCATCCCGCCGGTCGGATTGTGCGGCGTGTTGAGGATCAGGAGCTTGGTCTGCGGCGTGATCTTGGCTTCGAGCTCCGCCGGGTCGAAGGCGAAATCGCGCGCCTCGCGCAGGTAGATCGGCACCGGCACCGCGCCGTTGGCGAGGATCTGCGACTCGTAGATCGGAAACCCGGGCACCGGGTAGATCACCTCGTCGCCGACGCCATAATCGGTGACCGACGCGATCGTGTAGGCGATGAACGGCTTGGCGCCGGCGCCGACGACGACGTCGTCGGGCTGGAATTCGAGGCCGCGGCGCGCGCCGAGGTCCTTCGCCGCCGCCGCGCGCAGCTCGTCGATGCCGGCGGAAGGCGTGTAGCCGTGGCGGCCCGCCTTTGATCGCCGAGATGCCGACGACCTGGATGTTGGTCGGTGTCGGGAAGTCGGGCTGCCCGATGCAGAACGACAGGATGTCCTTGCCCTGCCGGACCAGCGCGTTGACCTCCGCCAGCACGACAAAGGCGTTTTCCGTGCCGAGCGACTCGGCCCGACGCGAAATCCTCGCTGCGGTGGCCGTCACTTCGTGCGCCGGGCTCATGGGTCCATCCTTTCGTTTGCCACTGGCGCG